>NZ_PJMU01000014.1 GCF_002846395.1 Pontibacter ramchanderi | reverse complement strand
ACATCCACGCCGAGGCCGGTTACGCCAGGGCCGTGGTCAAGACCTTCACCGGCGTGTCGGTGACCGACGGCAAGCTGACAATTGGGTTCTCCTCGATGACAAACAACGCCATCGTCTCTGCAGTAGAGATAGTGAAAGAATAACTGAAATTATAGTTTCGTTCCTAACAAAAAGGGCCAGGGGAAATATTTCCCCTGGCCCTTTTTGTTAGGAACGAAATCAACGCAATATTTAATTTGAACATCTTACAGTAGATTAATCAGCAATACAAATCAGCACTAACCATTTGTAGTTATCTTGTATTTTTAGATACTCCTCTCCAATCAAAAAAACTTAAAACCTTTTTGTATCCTACCTTAGGACGGTAACACTAACTGATAACCTGTTCTAAGTATACCCCCTGTTTTAATTGCAAATTATTTGGCGGGCATACGGCGACGCAGAGCTTTTATATCCTTTCGCCAGCTTTACCGGTCCTATAACAGCAGGTATAAACTACACGCTTATACCAATCCCCACCTTTACAGCTACAGCAAATGTCTGAATTCTACCATAATGAAACTAAAGGAGCCACACATAAACAATCAAAAACCTCCTAAATTAACAAAGTACAAATTACCAATCTTAAAAAAAATAACACAAAATTGCACCAAACCATGTGATATCTACCAATCAACATGCATAAAATAACATAAAGTACAATTTCCTAAATCACTATGCAACAATTTAAATAGTGCATAGATTAGCGACCACCTTAATTAAATGGTCATAATTAAGCTGTTTTATTAAGCAAAATCAATAAATTTAATATAAACAAATTAAGGTATACCTATAAAGTTATAACATTTTAGCTAACACCATTGTGCTTCTAAAATTATACTTTAAGTTTGCCAGACATATAAACGAATTATAAATCTCTACTCGAAAACATGAGCAATCACTTATTCACACCCCCTTAACAAAATTTGTTTCATTATATTTTAAGGCAATAATCAGAAATCACTTATCACTTAAAAACATCATTCCCACAGAAGAAACAGAAAGATAATCAATTACCAATTTTTAAATTTTAAGCAGTTAATGAAAATCAAGCAACTTTTAGCCATCGCTTTATTGTCATCGCTTACCACTGCCTGCCAGAAGGAGGAAGTG
>NZ_PJMU01000013.1 GCF_002846395.1 Pontibacter ramchanderi | reverse complement strand
CTTGACGGTGTAGCGGCCCGAGGCCACAGGGATGTTGTAGCTGAAGGGGGCCCCGTTGCTGGCGTAGCGGTAGCGCTGGTAGAGCGCGTCACTGGTGGTGCCGCTCACGCTGATGGACTGCGAGCCGGACACCCCGCCCGAGAAGGCCGCGTCCGCCGCCCAGGTTCTGGACTGGCTGTCCTGGTAGCTTGAGCCGCCTGAGTTGTAGAGCAGGGTGGTTGCCCCAGTGGTAGCCGTGGTGGTGGAGCTGGCTGATGGGGCCACGTCGTTGTAGGTGGCGTTTTCGTTGCCCACGCGCACCTCGTCGGCGTACATCACGCGCTTGGACACGCTAGGCCACTGTCTTTTGTAGAGGCCCACCTTGAAGTAGGGCACCACGGCGTCGTTGTAGCTGTTGGGGCCGCGGTGGTCGACGAGCTTGGTGCCGTTCTTCCACACCTCCAGGATGCCGTCGGACTTGTAGGAGTACTTGATGTGGAAGACCATGTCCTGCCACTGGTCCAGCCAGCGGCCCTTCTCGACGGCGCCCAGGTCGTAGACCTTCTCCCCGTCGCGGTTGGTGTCGGAGCTGATCTGCGCCGAGGCCCAGATCACCTTGAGCTTCATGCGCCCGTTGGAGGCGTAGAGGGAGATGGGCGGGTTGCGGGCCGGCTCGCCCGGGTCGGGCACGCCGTTGGCCTGGGAGATGATGTCCCAGCTCGAGTCGGTGCCCCAGTCGCCGCTGGGCAGGTACAGGCTGAAGCCGTACCAGCGGTGGGAGCTGCTCTCGGCCTTGTTGCCGGCGATCTCGGCGCGCACGACGCCCGAGTCGCCCTTGCGCAGCTCGAAGCGGGCGGCGGTGCGGCCGCCGCGCACCTGGGCGCTGGAGATGGTGAAGCCGTGCGAGGTCTTGGCGAACACGCGGTAGAAGTCGCCGTAAAAATCAAATTCAGTATTGGTGTGTTTTCTAAATGCGTCGGAGAGAGATTTTTCGAATCGCTCCTCGATCAGCAGGTTGCGCCGCTGGGAGTCGACGGAGGTCAGGGCGCTCACGGAGTTGGCGGCGGCGAGGTCATCGGGCAGCACTTCCTCCTTCTGGCAGGCAGTGGTAAGCGATGACAATAAAGCGATGGCTAAAAGTTGCTTGATTTTCATTAACTGCTTAAAATTTAAAAATT
>NZ_PJMU01000012.1 GCF_002846395.1 Pontibacter ramchanderi | reverse complement strand
GGGAAACTACCTGAAAGAAAAAATCTCTTGACCTAACAACACCTAAACGTCAGCCTTCGGCCTACGGCCTCGCCCGTCGTTTAGCTTAGTACGTTAGCATTAAGTTGAAAATATGAAAAGATTTACCCTCTTATTATTCCTAATAATTGTAGCGACTAATTCTTATGCATGTAGATGTGACATGTATGCTTCGCTTGAAACATTTATGAAAGAAAGATTTGTGGCATCCGATTTCGTGATTTCTGCAAAAGTTGAATTTGTAAAAGACAGCTTAACAAAAGGTGACTATGTAATGTCAACTGACCCAACGTACTGGCGGCAAGGTGGGTATAATGCTGTCTTGAAAGTGAACAAAGTATATAAGGGAGAAATCAAAACCGATATAATAGAGATAACTCCGAGATGGTCTAATTGCAGTCAGTACTTTAAAACAGGTGACACTTACATCATCTTTGGTTATGTAAATAACAAAGGTGAGTTTGCAACAGACGTATGTTCTGGAAATTTCAGTAGAACGAATGAAGACAGGCTGAAAATCTTCAGGAAAATTAGAAAGGAATAAAACATTATGCTAACCACACCCATAAGGCAGCTACGCCGCCTTATGGCCAAGTCCGTTGGGCAATAAATAAAGCAAATAAAACATTGAATTCCGTTACCATTCAATCCAACAGTACAAACCATGCAGCGGTGCAGGCATCGAAAATTGAAGCAATGATAAAAAAGAGAAGCTATAAAAGATTTATTCCTGTGATATTCATTGCTGTAGCGATTCTCTTTTTTCTTAATAAGGTATATGAGAAGGACAAAAGGACTAAATACTACTCGTCAGGAGAAATCAAGCAAGAGTACTATGTGAATAGTGAGGGTGTAGCAGACGGTAGATTAACCGAGTACTTTGAAGGAGGAAGCATTTCTTCTCTGGTTGACTTCAAAGATGGAAAGCAGCATGGTTGGTCACAATTCTTCCACAAGAATGGGACAATGCGTAAGAAAACCTATTTTGAAAATGGTGTTCAGCAGGACACGCTTCTGACTTTCTATAACGACGGTGACGTGGAGACAGCCTTTTCAATCAGAGACGGTAAAAAACATGGTAACTATGTTTATTACTTTGAAAACAGTAAGAAGAAGGAAGAAGGAATTTACCAAAATGACAGGTTGGAAGGTGAAGTCGTCTCCTACAACAACAGGGGGCAAGTAGCGGCAAGGGGTTATTATGACTCGGGCGACCGCTACGCATTAATAAGGTATTCAGACGGGGAGCAAGAGTATATTAGTTTCCCAGCAGGTTTCAAAGTGACCCTGCCCCCCAGCTTTAAGTTGGACTCAATTAGCTCAAACACATTTACTTCATTCAAGAACAAAGAGGCAGGTATTTTTCTGATTATGGGTGCAAACGCAAGCTCTCAGCCATTAAGCACTGAATTGAGCAAGCAAATGAAAGAGGCAGTAGGCGCAAACAACCTAAAAGAAGTTAGCAGGGAAGAAATGATGATTGGTGATGTGAAGGCGCAGTCTGTTGTGCTGTTAAACAATGACTCAAATGATTATTTAAACTTGTTCTTTCTTAAACGCGGTGATACTTTGATTAACATCTACTTCTTCGTGCCAGCCTCAAAAATGGCAGAGTATGAAAGCAGTATGCTTGATATATTGAAAAGCTTCTCATTTAAGGCAGCATGATTGTGCACCTTGATTTGTTAGTTTAAGAAATGCAATGCCCAACCACGTGTATACTTTATGCTACGGCTGTAAGCCTCGCACACCGTCTACACCAGTACGTTGGCGGTAAGATTAATTAAAAAAATGAAAGCAATACTAAAGGCAAAGCATTGGCAGATATTTCTTATTCTAATGCTGTTGTCTTTCATCGGA
>NZ_PJMU01000011.1 GCF_002846395.1 Pontibacter ramchanderi | reverse complement strand
CTCTAGCTTTTCAATAGAAGAATCATGAAGTTCTAATCGGCTAAGTCTGGTTTGGAAGCTGTATTTCATTTAATATTTTATCATTTGACTTAACGTGCTGGGCTATGAAGTGGCGCAGCTACTTTATAGGTGTTGTTGGGAGATGCAATTTTGTATCAACTTCTAATCTTTAAATCTCCACAATCTACGAATTCCATCTTCGTTGGAAAGCACTAAAGAATCTTTGTCCGCTTTTATTACCCTTATTTTAAAAAAGGGAATATTATCATCAAGGTATATCAGAGTATCATTTCTGAATTCGTATTTTAAGTATTCAAATGTGTCTACAAACAATATCGAGTCTTCTTCAATATTAAAGCTTGCATTCTCAGATTCTCCTGAAGTCCATATACCTTTTATATCTTCTTTAGTCAATAAAGATTGTGCACCTGATTGCTGTGATTCAACTGCTGGAGAAGATGTGTTATCTTGATGCTGCACAACAGGTTCTTTCTCGGTTTCTTTTACACTACAGCTTATCAAAAGCAACACAAAGAACACGGTGTATATTTTCTTCATTTCTTAATTCTTATACCTCCCAACGTCTTGTGCAGCTGATGGGCGAGGCGTAGCCGAGCATAAGAGCTGCACCTTGTTATATGCTGCTTTTCTTTTTATTCCTATGCTTGAAGTATTTTATCAGCAATCTCTAAGCACCTCTCTAAATCCCCATCCATGCCCATTTTTTTGTTCTCCAATTCGTGAAGGTGTTGAGCGATTTCGCCTCTGGTAGCACCTGACTTTCTCAGGTTATAAACTTCAGGGACATAAGCTTGATATTCATCTCTCGGAGCTACATTGTTTATAGCTATCGGGTCCCAGTCATACCAAAGTATTTCATCTATTCTTTTGTAGAGCAAGAAGTCACTTGCAGCCTTGATGTTTTCTTTAAATCTTTTATTTCGGCTAAAGAGGTAAACAGTCACGTCCACTTCCTCTTCTAGCCGCTTATCTCCAAACTGCCTTGCCAACTGAAGAGCTAAACTTGGTATATGCCAACAGCTGTCACTATCAAATGGTGCTGGTTCGCCAGATGCATTGTAAGTCACTTTAGCTACTTTCTCAGCTAACTGTAGGTATGACTCTGGCTGAAAATCCTTATTGCTTAACCCGAACTGCCGAATCTTAGTGAATTGTTCGTGCGCTTCTGCCCACCTGTCTTCATTATCGATAATTAGGTATAAGTCACGAATGACAGTCGGCAAATCTTTGATGTAGTTGTTAAAGCAAGACAGTATAAGTCCTGCCCATCCTAGTTTCATTTTATCAGGAAGGCTTGTACAAACTTGACGCCCTATTTCTAAATCAGTTCTGATGTTTTTCTATACTTTAAGTGGCATATAACGGACTTGGCTTTACGGTGGCGTAGCTTCCGTAAAGGTGTGGTTAGCGCAAGTTCTTTTTATGAATTAATGATTTTAATTATTTGCCTTCAATTAGGTGTCCTTCCCATGTAGTTACTAAAGGTTCATGCATTTCATGCCACCTATCGACAAAGTGTTCAATATTATCTAAATCTTTCTCTATGATTTTTCTTAATTGCTTTATCCTTTTGTCTAAACCACTCTTCGTATAAAAACTTCCTATTTTATGCTTTCTAAACATAAAATTATAATCAAACAAAGGAGGGCCTTTAATATTATCAATCCCCAGATGCATTTCTGTCATACTATTAGGTGGAAGCTTATACTGAAGTCCATCCACACCAATCAGTTGGTCTAATGATTCAGGGTTCGGATTCAGCTTAAAGATATTTAAAATAAACTTTATCCATTTGTCACCTCTGACTATCTGTATCTCAATTACCTGTAACTCAGATTCAGGTGTTAATCTACATAATTCATAGATGTAACCATGCAAATTGTCCCTGCCAAACCATGACGTTGAAAATGGTGTCTTCTTAAAGCCTTTTTTCTCCAATAAAGGAATTCCTATCTCAAGAATAAGTTGATTTCTAGCTTCGAGTAATTCCTTAGTTGTTGCTTCGTAAAAAAGACCCATTCTTTCTTCTTTATGCTAAGTTGAGGCTTTATTTGTTGAATTAACGCTAACGTCTAGTGTAGAAGGCGAACGAGGCGAAGCCGAGGTATGGCTTATATGCCTTGTTGGCACCTGTTTTTCTTTTGTAGTTTACCTTTTGATTCTTATTGGTTCTATTGAACTGTCCTTGTTTAAGGTTATAAAGTAGCTGTCAGTAATCAGTAGTTTTTCTGGCCAGTTTTTAGGTTTATCATTATAGGTAAGATGCACGGTGTCATTCTTGATTTCATAGGTTCCTTTCGCTCCCCCAAGACTAAGCTCTAAGTAAAATTCATTATTATCATAGAGTACGACTTGTTGAGTTCCTACCGCTAAATCATTTAAGCCTGAGTATTTTACTTCTCTGTTCTCACAGGAAGATAGTATGAAGATTAAGACTATAAAAACTACTGGTTTCATACTTTCAAATATGTGCCAACGGTCTCGGACAGGCAACGGGTGAGGCATAAGCCGAACATGATGCCTGTGTTGTGTTGTAGCCAGTTTTTATACTATGTCCTCCGTAAACTCA
>NZ_PJMU01000010.1 GCF_002846395.1 Pontibacter ramchanderi | reverse complement strand
CTACAGAGTCAAGCATATCAGGCTCACTCTCAAACACAGCCATTAATTCATATTCTTCTGGGTGTTCCATTTCTTAACTCAAATTTGCTACAACGATTAGTCCAGATGGTGTTTCGTTGGAGGTTCGCTGTGCTCAGCAAATTTCCTCCAATGGCATCTGGACAGTGTTGGTCGAGGTTGTTTTCCCTTTTTCCTCCCGGTTCTGCGTGTTTTTTATTTAGGGAAAACAACCTTTCTGGTTGGGTTATTTTCTCCTTTTAGATTTCCTTCTAAGTGGCGCTTTAGCCCTTTGGCAATACTGTTAATAGTGAGGTATTAGCAATGTTGCCAAAGGCCTCAGGCTCGGGGCTGGCCACCATCCAAAGAAAGACTAACTTATCATTGGCCTCTCTATTGCCGGCAACCGGTTGAAAAAGAGCCACTCAGCCGAAGCTAGCCCCTTGACTTTGTCAATTCCCGACGCTAACTTCGCCCCTCCAAAGTCTTGCCTGGACGCCCCCGTCCGAAAGCACGCGCTTTCTCCCGGCTTCGCCGAGCAAGACTTCGGGTCAGAAACCCCGTTTCTTCCTTTGGCTCTTTTTCAACCGGTTGTCCAGGCTTTAGTGGCCTTTGATGCCGCCCAGCCCCTGAAAAGCCTGAAAGACACGCCACTTTCAAAATTCGAAAATAATCTCAATCACGGCCAACGTGCTTTGCTATGAGGTGGCGTAGCTACCTTATAGGTTGTGTTGGCAGAGGTAGTTTTTCATTTTCTCTTTAAACTGTCATAGGGTATACTGATCGCGGCTGGTGGGGGAGGAACCAATACGTCTGCGGTAGTAGTAAAATTCCTATTCTCGCCCTTGATTAGATTTTGTTTTTCAACAATATCCAGTAATCCATAAAGCGTCTCTTCCAACTCACCTTGCATAGTCCCAACCATTCTTGCTTCTCCATTGTCGAACACGAATTGCAAAGAGTGAAATGCACCATCATCTTCAAAATAAAAGCCTTCTTTCAAGCTATTGAAATCAATAGAGTCCATTAATCCATACACTTTTCCCATACTCTGTGAATCAAGCTTTGCTATATAGTTTTCAACGACGGTTTCGCCATGCCTTTCTCTCAAACGGTAGTAGACGGTACTATCATTATTGATCTCTACGTCCTTGCTATACCTTTCAGTCCCCATACCTGGGAATATAGAAAAGCTTATGCATTCGAAACGAACTTTTTGCTTTGTTTTTGAAATAGGTTCAGTAGCTTTCTCGACAGTGCTTTTATTTACATTCTCTTCACTACTCCCACAAGAGATTAGAAGTAACAGGAACATAAGTTGTAGAGAGTTTTTCATAGTTTCTTTCACTGCCAACGGTTTCGTACAGGCAACGGGTGAGGCGTTAGCCGAGCATGCTGCCTGTGCTGTGTTAGCCAAAGATTTGCTTTCTTCCTTTCTCAACATATTCATCAAAACTTGAATAGTCAGCAACTACCTTTCCGACAGAATCAATAGCTAGGTAATGTTCTGGACTTCTTTTCATTTCGGTGATTAGGTCTTCCTGAATTTTATAATTCTTTAAAACCCTTTTTATAATTTCAATTTGTTCAGAGTCTTTTGCTATGGTGATAGAAACTTCACCATCATCATGGCTATTTATTTTGCTTCCATTTTCCAATTCCATTTCCAGGTTATGAATATAGAAATCAGGATTCTTTAAGAAATATGTATTAAAGTCGGATAGCGTTTTAAAGTTATTTGTTTCAGCTGTAGATAGATAGTTGTCATTACTATCATATGCAACTATTTCTAATCGTTTAATTTTGAGGGCGGGTTCCAAAAGTGTAGTCGCTTGAAGAGAAGACATTTCAAGGAAGTAGTATCTTTCCTTTCCTGCTGCTGGATAGTCAAAGCTTACTAACTGTATCCTTGCGTAATCGTCTTCTTCTAAATTCATACTTATAATTTTTGGCTAACGTCTTGTGTATACCTTGTGCAAGGCCATCAGCCGAAGCATAAGGTATAAACCTTGTTGGGTGTTGCTATTCTTTGTTCGTTTCCTGATGCAAGTCAGGTATGATTTCAGTTATAATTGCTAATGCCTTTTCCAGAGTTATCCCGTTTGTTTGGTCGAGAGCAAGAGAGTGGTCTTCTTCTATCACTACTACTTTAGGTATGACTCCAACTTCTTGTGTGATGACTTCAGTTTTTATGTTCAGGGTATTGCCATAGGTGGGAACGTATGTTTGCAGCCAACCAAAGTATGGAGGCTCGTTTACTCTGTCTGGGTCATTCCACAATTCATTCGTTCTGATGAAGTTTTTTTCGCTTAAAGTAGTCCATACATCGAATATTAGATCTTCTTCATAGTCGATTATAGGTATAGTCAACCTGCCACGGATAAAGAAGTATTCTTCGTCAACTACACATAGGCTTTTAGTTTCTTCAATCCTTGTTTCTCTTTCCTCTTCTGGAATAGTAAAATAATATTCAGGGTAGTCACTGCCAAAGGTTAACGGCAAATTGCCAAGCTCCATACCGCAGCATGCACACTTATAAGTTATCTGACCTGACTGGTTTATTACTTTAGTGACTTTCAATTTTTATGATTTATAGTACCACCCAACGGCTTTGCTATGGTGCGTTTTCAATGCACTATAGGTTTGGTTAGCAGATTTTGTTTTTCCTTTTTGATCAGCTACAGTTAAGGTTAAAATTGACAAAGCCCAAAATAACTAAAGCTACTAATCCTAAGCTTACATAAAGCATTACTACTTTAATTCTTTTGGTACTGGATTTCCATGTCAGGACATTTAGGAGTAGTTGTAACCCTAGTGCTATTGTTTCCAATATCAATAGCGAAGGTCCACATACCCAATTTGATTTATGTTGGTCAAGAATATATGTTGAAAGGGTCAAGATAACTAAAAGCCCTGTTGCAAAAGTCACAGCCCATTCTATTCTTTTTTGAGATAAGCTTATTGGTATCATCTATCTTGAATGAGTAAATGGTCAAGTGTACTTCTTAAATTCTATGCTTTCAATACCTGCTAACGGAATTGTGCAGCCGAAGCCCGAAGCATAGTGAGGGTTAAGGCTGAACTTGGTTGGGCATTGTTATTTTTTATTTTATCCAGTTAATCTTTCCTACAACGGATTCTGCTAAGTTAACTGTAGATTCAAGGTCAAGATTACCAACTTTGAAACTTTCATTTTCATTGAATGTGGCATCAGTCCATGTAATCATATACATTTCTCCATTTTCATTCAATTTAGGCACTTCACCTTCCATATCAAGACCTTCTTCCTTTTCTGTCTCATACCAAAAGTCATAATTAATTGCCTTAATCATTACGCCTTTTTTGATACTTCCACCATAGAACCAGAAGCCCTGTTTAACGATTCTTTCCTTGACATCAGACATAAGGTATGATTGACAGTTGACTTATAAAGATAGTTTTAATACTGCCCAACGTACTAAGCTAAACGACGGGCGAGGCCGTAGGCCGAAGGCTGACGTTTAGGTGTTGTTAGGTCAAGAGATTTTTTCTTTCAGGTAGTTTCCC
>NZ_PJMU01000009.1 GCF_002846395.1 Pontibacter ramchanderi | reverse complement strand
AACGTCTCCGTCAGCGACGGGGCCCTCACCATCAGCTTCACTTCCGTGGCTAACAACGCCATCATATCGGCCATCGAAGTCATCTCGGCGAGTGGACAAATGAATTCAAGTGATGACAGCTCGCATGCGATTACAACGGAAGCCCTGCATCTTCAGGTTTATCCTAATCCAAGCCTGGGAGAAAAAATATCCTTTAGGCTCACCGGTTTGAGCCATCAGGAAAGTGTTAAGGTTCTGTTATATGACATGGCAGGAAGACTTGTACAGTCAGATTATATGGAAGTAAATCCACTAAAAGAAGTGGATATGTACTTTAAAAATCGTCTTGACAAGGGTTTATATATCCTTAGGGTGAGCTCAGACTCTATGCAACTACAATCTAAAATCGTTATTGAATGAAGTTATGTTTCATCAAATACCCATTTGTAGTCAGTAAGACAGTAGCGCTTAACAGTATTGATCGACAGCGTCTATACAAGACCGTCTTTTAAATACATTATCGCTTACATCTTCAGCACGGTCATTCCAGAGCATTTAGAAAGCACAACACACCTACTCATATAAGAAGTAATCAAATCCTTTTAACTCTTTACTAATTCATTTTATTCAACACTCTGACAAATGAAACAAACTATTACTTCTCCTATTACTATGGTAATCCAACAACAGATTGGCAAATTTCAACATTTGACATTGTTGTTAATTTTGCTTTTTGCAGTACCTGATGATGCTTTTTCACAAAACTGCTCTCCCATCAGCCAGCTGCCCTGCGACCAGGTGCAGGTGGCCCTGCCCTACAGCCTGACCTTCAGCGGCGCCGTCTCGGGCACCGTGCCCGACAAAAGCGGGGCCGGCACCGGCTTCACCATGATCGACGCCTACTCCGGCTCCCGCCACTCGGCCGACGGCAGCCCCTCCAACCCCAGCCTCCCCGGTTACGAGCCCTCCAAGCTGACGGTGGCCTCGGGCAGGCTGCAGCTGGTCACCAACAAGGGCATCGCCTGGCTCGACAACAACAACCAGCTCAACTCGCTGGGCGTGCGCGTGGACTCGCGCAGCGCCCTGCAGGCGCAGGTGACGCTGGTCAGCCCCTACAACGGCACGGCCTCCCAGCAGGCCGGCCTGTGGGTCGGCCTCGGGGACAAGACCTACGTCAAGCTGGTGGTGGTGGGCAACAAGGTGGAGCTGCGCCGTGAAGTCAACGACGCCTCCTCCTCCTCCGACCAGCGCATGACGCCATCCGTCTCCGGCATCAACACCGCCGCGGTGCGCCTGCGGCTGGAGCTGGACCCGGCCGCCAGCACCGTCAGGGGCTTCTACTCCCTCAATGGCGGGGCCGAGCAGAGCGTAGGGGCGGCCCTGAGCATCGCCGGCATGGGCCTGACCAGCTCCACGGCCTACGCCGGCATCTTCGCCAGCCACCGCAACGCCACCAGCCCCGTCACCTACACCTTCGACGACTTCTCGCTGCAAAACTTAGATAGTACCCCATCTGGCTGCTCTCCCATCAGCCAGCTGCCCTGCGACCAGGTGCAGGTGGCCCTGCCCTACAGCCTGACCTTCAGCGGCGCCGTCTCGGGCACCGTGCCCGACAAAAGCGGGGCCGGCACCGGCTTCACCATGATCGACGCCTACTCCGGCTCCCGCCACTCGGCCGACGGCAGCCCCTCCAACCCCAGCCTCCCCGGTTACGAGCCCTCCAAGCTGACGGTGGCCTCGGGCAGGCTGCAGCTGGTCACCAACAAGGGCATCGCCTGGCTCGACAACAACAACCAGCTCAACTCGCTGGGCGTGCGCGTGGACTCGCGCAGCGCCCTGCAGGCGCAGGTGACGCTGGTCAGCCCCTACAACGGCACGGCCTCCCAGCAGGCCGGCCTGTGGGTCGGCCTCGGGGACAAGACCTACGTCAAGCTGGTGGTGGTGGGCAACAAGGTGGAGCTGCGCCGTGAAGTCAACGACGCCTCCTCCTCCTCCGACCAGCGCATGACGCCATCCGTCTCCGGCATCAACACCGCCGCGGTGCGCCTGCGGCTGGAGCTGGACCCGGCCGCCAGCACCGTCAGGGGCTTCTACTCCCTCAATGGCGGGGCCGAGCAGAGCGTAGGGGCGGCCCTGAGCATCGCCGGCATGGGCCTGACCAGCTCCACGGCCTACGCCGGCATCTTCGCCAGCCACCGCAACGCCACCAGCCCCGTCACCTACACCTTCGACGACTTCTCGCTGCAGAAACTTACTTCTTCAGATTCGTTGCGCCCTTATGTTACAGCAGTACGTCCGCAAAATGGAGCAACAAATGTCCCCGTGGATCAATCGATCTCTGTCGATTTAGCTTTTCCTAGCGGTAAATCTTTGGATGGTGGCACAGTTAACCCAAATACAGTAAGACTTTATACAGTTATAAATGGAGCTCGAAGCCAAGTGTCTGGAACTGCTGTTAATGCCACCGCCGCCGGGGATGCCATTACATTGACGGCCACGTTAAAGACCAGCACTACTTATGAGTTTGAAATAACAGAGCAGGTGAAAGACCTTAATGGCTATTCTATAGTGCCTTTTAGATCTACCTTTACCACCACAAGCAGTTCCTCTACCACCCCTCCTGACTTGGTGGGAGTATCTTTTACTGAAAAGGTTTTAATTGACAATTCCTTTGGAAGCGACGGTTTCACATCTTTGGTTATCGGACCGGACCGTCGCCTCTATGCTACAACGTCTGGTGGCAAAATAGAGCGTTGGGATATAAGAGCGGATGGAACTGTAACAAATAACGTAACAATATCTCCGTTTGGCTCAAACCGAAGATTGTTGATAGGTATTCGTTTCACTCAAGATGCGACAAAAGATAACTTGGTAGCCTGGATCAGTCATTCTTCCCCCGAGTTTAGCAATGTTCCGGATTGGACTAGCAAGATTTCCAGAGTTGTATTAAATAACCCAGCCAGTCCAACTATTAAAGATTATGTCATCAATCTTCCGCGTTCAATAAAGGACCATTCAATCAACTCGATCGATATAGGTCCTGATGGTGCATTGTATATTGTACTTGGAAGTAATACAGCAATGGGAGCACCCGACCCTGCCTGGGGCAATAGACCGGAGAGGTTGTTAACAGCGGCAGTGCTCCGGCTCGACGTTATGAAAGCAAATCAACAGTCACTCCCAATAGATGCCAGGACGAAGGATGGTGGCGGAAATTATAATCCTTACGCTACCAATGCCCCTTTGACGCTCTACGCTACTGGTTTAAGAAATGCATATGACCTTGTGTGGCACTCTAATGGTCAACTGTATGTGCCCACGAACGGCTCTGCCGCGGGTGGCAACACGCCCGCTCTTAAGTCAGGCACAACATGGTCTAATGGAAGTACTTATACAGGCCCTAATATACCTGCTATGACAGATGTCCGGGACACGCAAAGTGATTACTTATTCCGTGTGGTCAAAGGAGGTTATTACGGCCATCCTAACGTTCTGCGAAACGAATACATTTTAAATGGAGGTAACCCTACCTCCAAAGAAGATCCGGGCGAGGTTGTTTGGACTATCAACGGCACGAACTACGGTTACCCTGTAGGAACTCCCACCGAACCGAAATATAAATGGTGGGCTTATGACTTTGGTACAAACATGTCACCTAACGGAGTTATTGAATATAAAAGCAATGCATTTGATGGTAAATTAACTGGTAAGTTACTAGTCTGCCGCTTCAGTGGTGGTGACGATATCATGCTCCTAGAGCCTGGCGGAACAAATAAAGACATTATACGTGCAGTAGAAGGCAACCTGATTCCAGGACTTCGTCGTCCGTTTTCTAACCCTCTAGATATCATAGAAGACGTTGTCACTGGCAACCTCTACATTTCTGAATACTTTGATGGCAACGGAAGCGGTCAACCAAGAATCACATTACTAAAAGCAGACAAGCCTGCTTCATCCCCTTCAACAAACAGCGGTCTGATCAATGCTGGAGGTGGCCAGTACACCGACGGCCAGTCCAGGACCTGGTCCTCGGACAGCCACTTCACCGGCGGCGTGGCTGGCTCCAAGTCCTTCGA
>NZ_PJMU01000008.1 GCF_002846395.1 Pontibacter ramchanderi | reverse complement strand
TGAGTTTACGGAGGACATAGTATAAAAACTGGCTACAACACAACACAGGCATCATGTTCGGCTTATGCCTCACCCGTTGCCTGTCCGAGACCGTTCTCAGTAATCATAAGTATGAAATTTCTCTTCTTCACCTGTGTCTTTGTAATGTTAATGGCATTGGGCTGTAAAGCACAGAGTTACACAATGGAAGATTTGAAGAAATTCATTGAAGCGAAGTATAGTATAAAGCCAGACACCTTAGATATATGTCCCAATTTGATTATTGATGGTATACCATATGAAACAGCAGACATAGTAAATGGGAAAAAGCAGCTGACTTCTAAAGACCTTAAACTCTTTAAGCTCATAGAACAGGAAGTACTTTTTCATCACAAAGTATGCGATTGGATTCTTTTGTTGGGGAGCGAAGTTACCCAAAAGCACAAAGAAAAAAAGGAGTTGCTCAATTCACTCAAAGCTAACCTCAATGCTCATGTGCCTGAATTGATTATCAGAGACTTCAAGTGTGATAGTTGTATGGCAGTTGTGGTTAATGGTAAATTGTTAGGAGAACTTGAGAGCAAGCAGTTCTTGAGCAGACTAAAAGTAAATAAAGTGGAGTATATATCTTTCTATGAAGCTGCAAATCCCGACTATTATGGTTATCGGGCAAAGAATGGATTGATGGAAATATACCTGAAAGAATAACTTCTGAGAACACGGCACATAAGCCAAGCTTCGGCTACGCCTTGCTCGCTTTATGTACTAATTCGTTCTGTGTAATTTCAAGTATGAAAAATGATAAGCTAAAGATAGAACTTGGAACACCAGAACATGGTTGGCTTCCTGTAAAAATAGCTTTCAATGACTTCAGGTTAGAATTTGAAGCTTCTGACGTTCCAGCTAATCCGATTGACCAGTTGATTTCGTCTTTGAGAAGTGTAATCAAAGGAATGAAAGCAGATGTGTGGTGGCATTTAGAGCCTGAAGGTTACTATTTCGAGCTTGAAAAGTTAAGTGATGAATACACTTTGAGCATATCTTTTGCGAAGTCAGAAAGCTCTAAGAGGGAATTGGTACTTAAGGTAAATGGAAGTTATGAATCTCTGATTTTGCCAGTTTATCGTGCAATCAAGAAGTTTGCTGACCATAAACATGATACGCATGATTGGCCTCCAACGGATAATACAGCGTTAGAAAGATTAGTCGAATTAGTAAAAGGAAGAAAAACTTCACAGAACCACACCTAAACTTTAGCTACGCCACAGTTTAGGCCAGTACGTTGTATGCAATAAAAAATTATGAAAACAAGCAGTCTCATACTATACTTCCTGCTATTCTTAGCCATCCCTTCTAAGGCACAAGAGTTGTATCGGTTGTCTGGAACTGTGAATGCCTGTTATAACAAGAACTACAAAGCGGCTGTCTCAGATATGTCCGTCAGGATAACTCTGCGCTCTATAGATAATAAGGAGGAGTACTCTACTACTGTGGACAGTGAAAGAAACTTCTCTATTGGCAATTTGCCCGCTGGAAACTACATACTTGCAGCTTCTTTTCTAGGTTTATTCGACAATGACACCACAATTGTTGTTGTTGATCAAAACCTGCACACCGTTACGTTCTGTGTTGACAGAGTTTACAGACCAGCTCCTGTTGATTCTGTTGAAAAATATAGGCAGCAGGCTATCGCAGACATTATTCATGGAACCGCAAAAATCTATGAGTGGACACCGTGGTCTATCACTAAAGATCCATTTGCGAAACTCAATCCCAAGGTGAAGAAGAAGTATGGCTATGAGTATGAAATGATGAGCTGCGTAAGAGAGCTGACAAGGGAAGAGATTGTGCAAGTCAAGCTGTGGCAGGTGTACAATGAAGTGGTGTATCAGCATTTGGCAAAACTGCATGGACAGCTATGGCGCCACAGTATAAAACACGAACGGCAAAAGCTGTTAAAAGAATAACAACATACAACAAAATATAGCAGTTATACCTCGGCTGACGCCTCGCCATCTGCTATACCAGCACGTTAGGGTAAAGTAAAAAAAGGAATAAAATGAAAAAGCTATCTTATTTTACTGTATTGTTAGGTCTATTCCTTTCGCTTCCAACTTTCGGGCAAAGAATGGAGAAAGACTCGTTCACCACCCCTGATAAAAAGGAAATCGGTTATGATATACTTTCTTTCACTGACTTTGGAGTAGCGACTTTTATAATCATCATACCAACTGACGAGAAGCATAAGCATGATTTAATGTCACTTTTGAAGAAGCAGAAGGGCTTAAGCAAATACAGCATGCAGTTCTATATTCCAAACCCTGCACTAGGTACAGGGAATGCTGAAAAGGAAATAGAGAACTTTGCTGGATTGGTTAAATACATAACAGGGAGAAAGAAGCTGGTGGACGCTGACCTTTATATTATCGCTCCTGAAAGTAAAAAGTACTTGCTAGATAATTATGTCGCTCTCATACAATCTGGTGATGAAAAGTATAGAAAGCACCACGTGCCTAAGGAGACAATTGCCCTAAGTAAATACTTCACTTTAACAAATGAATACTTAGTAAAACTCGGGAAGAAAAACTAAAATACCTATTCCCTAACCACACCTATACGGCAGCTACGCCACCGCATAGCCCAGTCCGTTAGCGGAAAGGCTACAAGAAGAAATAGGAAAATGAAATGTGAAGCTTGTATACTTAGAGAAGTTGAAGTAGAAGTGTCTCCGAATGAAGATTTAGGAGGCAGTATATGGGACACTTATCCTGTTTACAATCCTTACCGAGTATGTGCTGAATGTTATAATCGTCTGATAAATTTCGCCTTGCGACCATTGGAATTGTTTAATATAGTTGCTACTCATGGACATAGCCACTATTTGCACGATGACTTTTATGATTATCAAACAGGAGAGGCGACCCAACCGCACATTGAAGTAATAGACGCTGACAAATTTACATTTCCAGACTTTGAACGAATCAAAAATGACTTAAACAGATTAATTGATTTTTCATTCGTACAGCATTTTACTGAAGACTATGTGATAAGTCAGCTTAAACAGTTTGACAAGCATGAAGTGCTGGCAAGTTTACAAGAAAGGGTAAGATACAACCGAGCGATTAATTACAAAGCTTATATAGTTGCAGGAAGAGTAGTTGGTCGTGCAGCAGAAGAATGGATAAAAGAAGAATGGGCAAACCGACAAGAAAATGAACTCTATCTATTTGCTGAACCTATCGCAAAGTGTATTGAGTTCGACAAAGCGTTTGAAATAATATCGAGAGAGTTAGAAAATGGAGACGATAGATTTCTTTCTGAAAATGTTTCCGCACTTCTATACTTTCAAAGTGACAAGACCCTTGACTGGATTGAGGGAGTCAGCAGCCGAATCAAAAATGTATCTTCTGCTTGGGGGCAACTTGCAGCAAGTTCACAGTTCAGTTGGGACAGAGCAAACAAATGGTTGGCAATAGGGCGACCTTTAAGTTTAGTGGCGCTTGACGCTTTAATATTTTGTACGACAACTGGTGAGAGGTTGAATCAGTCGTTATGGTTGCGAAATCTTCAACCGAAGTTAGTAGATAACCCAAAACCAGAGACAGTTGCTAAAAGGCTCCAAGATTACCTTCAAAATGATAGAGTGCCTAGGACAAAAGCTGCTGTCGAGAATATCATCAACAATATGTTTGAGATAGAACTTTAAAAAGCCCTAAACGCTAACACTGCCTTTACGGTAGCTGCGCCACCGCAAAGCCCAGTCCGTTAGCGGTAAGAGAAAGTATAGAATGAAAACGAACGAAGAGAAAGACAGACAAAAACAGTTGAAGGCAGAACTTAAAAGGAAGGAGAAAGAAAACTTCTTGAGCAGCCTCCCTATGTCTACTGAACAGTTTAATGAACTCTTTGATTACCTTGACGAACAGCTTGAACAGGAAGGATGTGACGATACACTATCTCTAACAGAATCATACTTGGATGAACAAGGAATTAAGCATGAAAATGTAATTGCATGGCTTGAAGAAAACGGTGGTTATTGCGATTGTGAAGTTCTTGCCAATGTGGAAGAAAAATTTGAAAACCTATAAGAACTCCTTCCTCTAACCCTGCACAGGCTTTAGTCTCGGCTATGCCTCACCATAGCCTGTACCAACCGTTAGGGTGCAAAACCACTATAAAATTTCTCTCCCGCAAGTATAAAATTCTTTGCATAAGTTATCTTTTAAGATAACTTTGTCGTATGACAAGACAAATCATCTTTCATGGGGATTACTTCCTTGACTTTTACCAAAGCCTTGACGCTAAAGTAAAGACCAAAATTCAGTACGTGTTAGAATTGATCAAGCAGGTTGAAAGGGTGCCGGTAAAGTTCCTTGCCCCGATGAGCGGGTACGAAGGGCTTTACGAAGTAAGGGTGGAGTATCAGTCTAACATTTATAGAATTTTCTGTTGCTTCGACGAAGGAAGGCTGGTAGTGCTCTTCAATGGTTTTCAGAAGAAGACACAGAAAACACCCAAGGAAGAATTAGAGAAGGCAATGCGACTGAAAAGCGAGTATTTTAAATTTAAAGGAAAATAGCCATGACCGATTATAAAGGAATCAAAACATTTGACGAGCTGATTGAAAGAGAGCACGGCAAAATTGGGACAGAGAGCCGCAACAAATATGAAGAAAGTGCCCAGATGTTTATCGTGAGCGAGATGTTAAAAGAAGCCAGAAAAGAGGCGAAACTAACACAGGAGCAGTTGGCTGAAAAAGCAGGGACCAAGAAGAGCTATATCTCAAGAATCGAAAACGCGAGAGGCGATATACAGCTTTCCACCTTGATCAGGATATTTGAAAAGGGGCTAAATAAGAAAATTGGTTTGACCTTCCTGTAGAAATTGCGCACCCTAACCCGGTACAGGCTCCATACTCGGCTACGCCTCGTTCACAGCCTGTACTAACCGTTGGCAGTAATATATTTAAAAAGAAAAGATAATTTTTATTGCAGCTAACAATAATAACAGGACCATTTCTGAAGATAAAATGATTTAAACATATTCAATTCTATTTCTATGAAGTACTTGTTAATTTTTTCTTTGTTAGCTGTCATAGTTTCAGGATGTGATACACCTGTATGCTGTGATCCTGGGCCACCTAATTTTTTTGCAGTAATTCGCACAAGTGAAGGTACTGATTATCTTACCTCAAATGCTGGAAAGCCAATCGACCTGTATTATGACGGGGAGAATAAGGATGATGAAAAGACTGACGTACACCCAATCATTTTCTTACAAGGTGACACCACCAAGCTAGAATGTATAAATATTACCTCTGTCAGTATGAATGGTATCAAAACGTTCTACCTGAAAGTTGGAAGCGATATAGATACGCTTTATGTGGATGTAGATAAAAAGAGAAATTTTAAGTCGGTTCATTTTAACGGTCAGCCTGCTCAAGAGATCACCAGCCGTAAAGCAGGTTCTTTTTGGCTCATGAAAAAAAAATAACAATGAAAGGGCATGCTCTAACTATCGAGTATATTCCTTCTTTTACCTCAGTATTTTTTTAGAAAGTACAGAAGAAATCAGAAAATAACTTCTGCCAACAAAGTGCATAATTTAGGTTCGGCTACGCCTTCCCACATTATAGCACGAACACGTTGGGTTTAAACGAATGTATAGACTAGAACTTTTGTAATCAATGTTATCCTTCGCCACTAAAACATGATGGTATATGAAAACACTAAGCATAG
>NZ_PJMU01000007.1:0-2500 GCF_002846395.1 Pontibacter ramchanderi | reverse complement strand
TTTGTGATCTACCCATGGGCAGGATGAAGGTTGGGTAAAACCAACTGGAGGTCCGAACCAGTTTACGTTGAAAAGTATTTGGATGACCTGTGGGTAGGGGTGAAAGGCCAATCAAACTGAGAAATAGCTCGTACTCCCCGAAATGCCTTTAGGGGCAGCGTCGCGGTCGAGTCTTGTGGAGGTAGAGCTACCGATAGGACTAGGGGGAGTCAAATCCTACCGAATCCTGACGAACTCCGAATGCCACTAGACATACGCGGCAGTGAGGCGCGGGGTGCTAAGGTCCCGCGCCGAGAGGGAAAGAACCCAGACCGCCAGCTAAGGTCCCCAAGTCCACGCTAAGTTGAACAAAGGGGGTCCAGTTGCCTAGACAGCCAGGAGGTTGGCTTGGAAGCAGCCATTCCTTTAAAGAGTGCGTAACAGCTCACTGGTCGAGCGACAGGGCATCGATAATAATCGGGCATCAAGCGTGGCACCGAAGCTGCGGATTGTATTATATACACTGGTAGGGGAGCATTCCAAGGGCGGAGAAGGCATATCGGCAAGATGTGCTGGAGCGCTTGGAAAAGCAAATGTAGGCATAAGTAACGATAATGCGGGCGAGAAACCCGCACACCGAAAGACCCAGGTTTCCTGATCAACGCTAATCGGATCAGGGTTAGTCGGGACCTAAGGCCGAGGCGAAAGCGCAGGTCGATGGACAGCTGGTTAATATTCCAGCACCGGCTATGCATAGCGATGCGGTGACGGAGAAGTGAAAGGACCGCGCACTGACGGAATAGTGCGTTGAAGGCCGTAGGTAGTGGCCCGGTAGTGAAGTACGCCGGGCTAGCTGAAAGCCGATAGTACCCCAAGCCCCCGGGCGCGGGGATAGCGTCCCTAAGCAGGCTCCCTAGAAAACCCGCTAAGCGTTTAAATGCATGGCCGCCCGTACCGCAAACCGACACAGGTGGTCGAGGAGAGAATCCTAAGGTGCTCGAGTGAATCACGGCCAAGGAACTCGGCAAAATGGCCCTGTAACTTCGGGAGAAGGGGCGCTTCCTCCAAGCAATTGGAGAAGCCGCAGTGAAAAGGCCCAGGCGACTGTTTAACAAAAACACATGGCTTTGCCAAATCGAGAGATGACGTATAAGGCCTGACACCTGCCCGGTGCCGGAAGGTTAAGAGGGGGGGTTAGCCGCAAGGCGAAGCTCTGAATCGAAGCCCCGGTAAACGGCGGCCGTAACTATAACGGTCCTAAGGTAGCGAAATTCCTTGTCGGGTAAGTTCCGACCTGCACGAATGGTGTAACGATCTGGGCGCTGTCTCAGCCGTGAGCTCGGTGAAATTGTAGTCTCGGTGAAGATGCCGAGTACCCGCAACGGGACGGAAAGACCCCATGAACCTTTACTATAGCTTAGCATTGACGCTGGGTAACTCATGTGTAGGATAGGCCGGAGAATGCGAAGCGGCGTCGCCAGGCGTCGCGGATTCTTCCTTGAAATACGGCCCTTGAGTTGCTTGGCGCCTAACCCGACAGAGTCGGGGACCGTGCTTGGTGGGTAGTTTGACTGGGGTGGTCGCCTCCAAAACAATAACGGAGGCTTTCAAAGGTTCCCTCAGCACGCTTGGTAACCGTGCGCAGAGCGCAATAGCAGAAGGGAGCTTGACTGTGAGGCCCACAAGCCGAGCAGGGCCGAAAGGCGGATATAGTGATCCGGTGGTTCCGCATGGAAGGGCCATCGCTCAAAGGATAAAAGGTACTCTGGGGATAACAGGCTGATCTCCCCCAAGAGCTCATATCGACGGGGAGGTTTGGCACCTCGATGTCGGCTCGTCACGTCCTGGGGCTGGAGAAGGTCCCAAGGGTTCGGCTGTTCGCCGATTAAAGTGGCACGCGAGCTGGGTTCAGAACGTCGTGAGACAGTTCGGTCCCTATCTGTTGTGGGCGTCGGAGATTTGAGGGGTTCTGTCCTTAGTACGAGAGGACCGGGATGGACGAGCCTCTGGTGGACCTGTTGTGGCGCCAGCCGCAGCGCAGGGTAGCTACGCTCGGACGGGATAAGCGCTGAAAGCATCTAAGTGCGAAACCCGCCCCAAGATGAGATCTCCCTTAAGGGCCGTCAGAGACGATGACGTTGATAGGCCGCAGGTGTAAAGTCAGAGATGGCAAAGCCGAGCGGTACTAATTGCCCGAGCGCGTTCTCAAGCACGCACAGTGCGACCGGCCACGTGCCGGCCCGCCCCTTGGCCCTGATGTCCGAGTTGAACTCTTTCCCAACTAGTCAAACCAAACTTTTACATAGCCATCAATGCGTGCGCAGAAACCACGCGAAGAGAATGGCGGCTATGGCGCCGGTGAGCACCTCTTCCCATCCCGAACAGAGAAGTTAAGCCCGGCTGCGCCGATGGTACTGGGGTCACACCCGGGAGAGTAGGTGGCCGCCAACCCCACCACAGCAGCCCCTGATGCCCCCAAGCGTCAGGGGCTGCCTGCGTTTACACCCACCACCCACCGCCA
>NZ_PJMU01000006.1 GCF_002846395.1 Pontibacter ramchanderi | reverse complement strand
GCGCAATAAGTTGAGTGTAGGAAAACGTCTGAACCCAACATAGCACAGGCAGAATGTTCGGCTCAGCCTCACTCATTGCCTGTACTAATCCGTTACCTATCATAGTAATCTATAGAACTTTGTCTTGTAAATAAGCGTTAATGTAATAACTTTGTAATTACATTAAATAAAAAAGTGCTATGGAAGTATCAATCATTCAAATAGGAAATTCCAAGGGACTACGGTTGACTAAGTCTATTCTAGACAGGTATAACATCAAGGATAAAGTTGAGCTAATACTGGAAAAGGGGCAGATTATCCTAAAGCCAGTTGAGCAGCCAAGGAAAGGCTGGGACAAGGCTTTCAGGAAAATGCACGAGAACGGTGATGACCAGCTTTTACTCGATGATGTGTTTGGCGATGAAAGCTTTGACGAATGGAAATAAGTCAATATGAAATAGTCCTGGTGAATCTGGACCCTACTGTAGGAAGTGAAATTCAGAAAACAAGGCCATGTGTCGTGATATCCCCTGATGAGATTAATCATAACCTAAGAACAGTGGTCATCGCGCCGATGACCACCAAGAGCCGTAACTATCCTACCCGTGTGAAAGTGAAGCACAACAACCAAGTGGGGTGGGTAGTGATTGACCAGATACGGACTATTGATAAAGTCCGCATTGTTAAAGTGTTAGGAAACCTGAACCCCTCAGAAGTAGCTTCCTGCAAAAGTGTGATAAAAGAAACTTTTGTGGACTAATAAAAAAACCACCATAGGTAACACGGTGCAGCCGTAACCCTTCGCTATGCTTAGGGCTTCGGCTGCACAAATCCGTTATATGTGATTTCAAATTATGTATTGTTGTTTTAATAAAGTTTCACTTTAGGGCAACTTTCTGTATCTTTGCTTCGTGAATAATAAAAGAAATCATCGGAGTATAATTTTCTACAAAGACTACTTTCAAGAGTTCTTTTTAAAGCAAAGGGATAAGGTGAAAGATAAAATTATCTGGACTCTTGACTTAATCGAAGAACTTGAAAGGGTGCCTGAAACCTATCTCAAGCATATAGAAAATACTGACGGGCTCTTTGAGGTCCGGGTACAACATGGAAGTGATATTTTTCGGATTTTCTGTTTTTTCGATGAAGGTAAATTAGTCGTTCTGGCAAATGGCTTCCAGAAGAAAACCCAAAAGACGCCGAAGAAAGAAATTGAAAGAGCATTAAAAATCAAAAGAGAATATGAAAGCGAGAAATAATAACACCTTGACACTCGACCAGTTTAAAGATAAGCACTACGGTAAAGTAGGAACTAAGAAGCGCGACGAATTGGAAGAAGGATACGAAAACTTCAAAATTGGCGCTTTAATTCATGAAGCCAGAATAGAGAAAGGTTTAACTCAAGAAGAGTTAGCGGCAAAAATTGGAACTTCTAAATCCTATATCTCCAAAATTGAAAATAATATCAAAGAAGTGCGTTTATCGACCTTAAAAAAAATCATCGAGCTGGGTTTAGGAGGACATCTAGAGCTTTCAATCAAATTATAGTCCTGGAAGAAAGAAGCAAAACCGCTCATAACCCAGTGCATCCTTAACCCTCGCTCCGCTAGGGCTTCGGCTGCACGAGTACCGTTGTACTTCATGCAATGTATGAAATGAACCTACAAGAGTAATAATTACCTCTGAATAGAAAACAAGTGTAATAAATTACTATTTTTACCTTTGTTTTTAAAACAAGCGTAACTGTTATCCTCGTTATGGCTCCATTTCACAGAGAAAAACCTTACAATGATTTACCCCTGCTTCCTCCGGAAATAGACCTGGAAACAAAGGAAGTCATGCGAAAGACCGTTAAGGCAAGCAGGGCTTTAGCGCAGTTGAACGGCGCTATCATCAACCTGCCAAATCCAAGTCTTTTCCTGGACACGATTCATCTGCAGGAAGCCAAGGCAAGCTCTGAAATAGAGAACATCATTACCACCAATGATGACCTCTATAAATCAGCCGTGGCTGAAAAGAGGCATGAATCCACGGCAGCAAAAGAGGTGATAAGCTATAAGGAGGCGTTGTGGTACGGCTTGGAAAAGCTCGAAGGGCGGCCATTCATCACAACGAACCTTTGTGTAGAGATCATGCAATGCATCAAGCAGAACACATCGGGTATCAGGACTACTCCAGGTACAACTTTATCCAACACGGAGGGCGAAGTGATCTATACGCCGCCGTCGGGCGAAGCAGTAATACGCGAGAAACTGGCTAACCTGGAGCGCTTTATTAACGAGGAAAGTACCTTGGACCCGCTCATTAAAATGGCCATAATGCACTACCAGTTCGAGGCTATACACCCGTTCATAGATGGCAACGGACGTACAGGGAGAATCCTGCTTCTACTCTACCTGAAAATGGAGAAACTGTTAGATGTGCCTGCATTATACTTGAGTGAGTATATTATCCGGAACAAGTCGGCTTATTACCAGAAGCTAAAAGATGTCACAGAAGCAGGAGACTGGGAGGGCTGGATTCTCTACATGCTGGACATGGTAGAAAAAACAGCCATTAGCGGATTAATGAAGTTGGAGGAGATCATGGCTGTCATGGAGGCCACTTCGGAAGAAATAAGAGAGAAACTCCCCAAAGTATACTCGAAAGAGTTAATAGAAATATTATTCAGGCTACCGTATACGAAACGCCAGTTTCTGATCGACGCGAATATGGGAACACCAAAGACAGTCGGCAATTACCTAATAGCGCTTGAGCAGGAAGGCTTTTTAAAAGCGACTAAGGTAGGTAAGGAAAAACTTTACCTAAACAAGCGATTAATGGAAGTGCTGGAGAATAAGGTAGAAACTCTTAAGCACAACACCAGCTATAGTACATAAACGCGCCATAGCAGAACCGTTAAAACTCCGTAAAAGCAACTCCACTAGCTCCCCTATGGATAACGAAAAGGCATTTGTGAGGCGTTTTTTTCAGGTGGGTGTTACCCAGCCTGAAAAGCTGGACATGATTGCCAGTCATTTTCATGAAAAGCTGATCGACAAATACGATTACTTCCTGCTCGAAGGAAAGACCAGTCAGGAATACATGCTGCTGGAAAGCGGTTTCATGCGCGCTTATTCCCTCGATACGGCAGGCAACGAAGTTACCACCGCTTTTTATGATGCCGGGCAGCCTGTGTTTGATGTGGCCTCCTTCTTCATGCACACGCCTTCGAAAGAGAGCATTCAGGTGCTTTCCCCCTGCAAGGGCTGGGTCATTTCATTCAACGACCTGAACATCCTGTTTCACAGCATACCTGAATTTAGAGAAGTTGGCAGGGGGATTTTAGTGAAAGGCTTTGCTGCGCTCAAACTTCGTATGCAGTCCATGATCAAGGAAACGGCTGAGGCCCGTTACGCGATGCTCCTGCAGTCGAACCCCGAGATCCTGCTGCAGGCCCCGCTGAAACACATTGCCTCTTACCTGGGCATCACCGACACCTCCTTAAGCCGGATCAGGCGCGAACTCAGCAAGCAGCACAAGTAATTTTTCCTCCTCCCCCACTTCTTGTCATATGGCAAGTAGATTGATGGAGCCATGCGTTTATTTTATTGTAAAAAACGATAAGCCATGGAAACATTACCACTGTACATTCACAGCACCTTTGTACTCACCGTACTCGCTGCCATTTATCTTTTTGTAAAGGCCTCCTCTTCACGAAGGCTCTTATTTATCATGTTTGCTTGGCTGGCGCTAACAGGCACACTGGCATGGACGGGCTTCTTTGAGGCACCGGACGCACTGCCTCCCCGCTTTCTGGTGGCAGTACTGCCCCCGCTGCTCTGCCTCGTAGCACTGTTCAGCACTAAGCAAGGCAGAGCATGGCTCGACGCCTTCGATCTGAAAACGCTCACCCTATTGCAGACCTTGCGCATACCGGTAGAGCTTGTTTTGTATGGGCTGTTCCTGCACCAGCTTACGCCTGAGTTGATGACCTTTCAGGGCAGGAATTTTGATATCCTGTCAGGTATAACGGCACCGCTGGTATACTACATCGTATTTGTGCGTAACAAGTGGCGCTCGAAATTGCTGTTCCTATGGAATGTGATCACGTTCGGTATACTGCTCTTTACGGTGAGCAACGGCATCCTCTCGGCTCCCTCCCCTGTGCAGCAGTTTGCTTTTGAGCAACCGAATGTGGCAGTGCTGCTTTTTCCATTTATCTGGTTGCCTGCTGTGGTCGTGCCCATTGCCTATTTTGCACACCTGATTTCCCTGCGACAACTGTGGAAGGCCTATGGAAGGAATAGTAAATTTTTATCTACTTTAGAGTCAGATAAGCAGAACCATCAAAGGGGAAAGGCATATTTCCCACCTGGTCACAGTCCTGAAATTTAAATACCACCACATGCACCCACAAGTAACCGACTACATCAACACATCCGGGAAGCACAAAGAGACTCTGGAAGCCCTGAGGCAGCTCGTGCATGACACCGTGTCTGGCTTAACCGAAGAATTTAAATGGGGCCGTCCGGTGTTCCGCGCCAACAAAGACTTTGCCTACCTCAAAACTGCCAAGGCTTATGTTACCCTGGGCTTCTTCCAGTTCGATAAACTCAACGACCCAAAAGGCTTACTGGAGGGCACCGGCAAGGACATGCGCCACATCAAAATCAAAAACGTGCTGGAAATAGATCGGGAGCTTTTGAGCGATTGGTTCAAAGCGGCTTCGGTATAGCCAAAAGCAGCTACCGTCGTATACCTGCCTATGATGAGCGAGAAAGAGAAAATGCTGGCTGGCGAACTGTACAACCCACTGGACAAGCAACTGAGCGACGAGCGCCTGCAGACACGCCTGCTTCTGAAAGAACTCAACGACAGCCGCGAAGACCAGGTGGAGGAACGCAGCCGTATCCTGAAAGCCCTGATCCCGAATGCAGGGGAAGAACTCTGGCTGCAGCCCCCTTTCTACTGCGACTACGGCTACAACATGATCCTAGGGGAAAAAGTATTTTTTAATTTCAACTGCGTGGTGCTCGACGTGATGGAGGTCCGCATCGGCAGCCGCACCCTGTTTGGGCCTAATGTGCAGGTATACACCGCCACCCACCCGATGGATCACAAAGTACGGGCCTCCGGTGTGGAGTACGCCAAGCCGATCAGCATTGGCGAGGACGTCTGGATAGGCGGCAGCGCGGTGATCTGCCCTGGCGTCACCATTGGCGACCGCAGTGTGATCGGGGCCGGCAGTGTGGTTACTAAAGACATTCCGTCCGATGTATTTGCCGCGGGCAATCCTTGCCATGTGATCCGGCATTTGGACAAGTAGCGCCGGTGGTGCTATCTTTAGCTTCTGTTACCCGATTGCATATGGAAGCTTATCAGGACATGTTTCAGTTGCAGAAGTACCCCAGCAGTGCATTTGCCCGGTCTTACTCCTCCGAGTTTTACAACATTCTGTTGCTGGAGGGCAGCGGCACGCTCAGCGTTGACTTCACCGACTATGCTTTTGATGGGAAAATCGCGCTCTTCACCTCCCCCTATCAGCATCTGAGCATCAGCGCCGACACAGACTTTGAGGTAGACCAGCTGATCTTCCATGGAGATTTTTACTGCATCGAGTACCACAAGAATGAAGTCGCCTGCAACGGCCTGCTGTTCAACAACATTTACAAGCAGCCTTTTATCAGATTGGCAGATGATGAGATCGCCTCGATCTTTGAGAAGATTCGGATGGAGCTAAGTCAAAAGGAACCACATTCGGAGCCGGTCCTGCGGAGCTACCTGCAGCTGATTTTGGCTATTGCGAGCAGAATCAAGAAGCGGGAGCAACAGCTGGAAGCTGACAGCACACTTCATCCCATAGAGCAGTTCCGGGAGCTGGTAGAGCAGCATTACCTGACGCAGCGCAACACACCTTTCTACGCAGAGCAGATGGCCTTCTCTCAAAGTGTTTTCGCCCGGAAAGTTAAAAAGCATTTTGGCAAGTCACCCTCCCAACTGATACAGGACCGCGTCATACTGGAAGCCAAGAAGCAGCTGCACCTCACACATAAGAGCATCAAAGAAGTGGCGGCCGCGCTCTATTTTGAGGACGAGCATTATTTCAGCCGATACTTCAAGAAGCACACCGGCATCTCTCCTACCCATTTCAGAGAGAAAGTTGGCATCTCGGTAGTGGCGGATTTGTCCATGAGATAGCCCGATCCGTCCATTTTCCCGCGCTTTAGAAGGCTTTAGTTTTGTATCGTCACCAATACGATACAGAACGAATGAACGACAACGTACAGCAACTACTCGAAGCCTTGGCGAACGCGCAACGCTATTTTGTGCATTTTATCCGAATCTCCATTTTCATTGTCATGGCCTGGATCGGCGGCCTGAAAGCTTTCCAGTACGAAGCGGATGGCATTGTGCCCTTTGTAGTCAACAGCCCGTTCATGAGCTTCTTCTACACCAAGGATGCGCCCGAATACCAGCAGTACAAGAACAAAGAGGGTGAGGTTGTCCCAAAAAACATTGCCTGGCACCAGGAAAACGGCACCTACATTTTCTCCTATGCCCTGGGCGCCGTCATCATCTCCATTGGCCTGCTCACGCTGCTCGGCATCTACAACGCCAAGATCGGGCTGCTGGGCGGCTTGCTTACGGTCGGTATGTCGGTCGTAACCCTCTCTTTCCTCATCACGACGCCCGAAGTATATGTGCCCGACCTGGGCGGTCCCGATCATGGCTTCCCATACCTGTCCGGCGCTGGCCGACTCGTGCTCAAAGACATCATCATGATGGCTGGTGGGCTAGTCGTGGCTTCTGATGCAGCCAGCAGAGTGCTGAAGCAACAAGGTGCTGCACACCCCGCTACTGCGCCTGCACAGCGGCAACAGGTAGCGCAGCCGGTGGAGTAACTTCAACGCTGCTATACCTGACATAACAAAAGGGCCTCTCCGTTTCCGAAGAGGCCCTTTGTCATTTTTATACTTCCAGGTGCTTTTGTCCTTTGTCAAAAGCTCTTTTGTCAAAAACCTATACCAGGATGCGCAGCGGGTTTTCCAGCATGCTCTTGAAGGTCTGCAGGAAAGCAGAACCAACAGCACCGTCTACTACGCGGTGGTCGCAGGAAAGCGTTACTTTCATCACGTTACCGATCTGGATATTGCCATTCTTCACCACTGGCGTCTGCTTGATAGCACCTACGGCCATGATGCAGGCATCTGGTGGATTGATGATGGCAGTGAATTCTTCGATGCCGAACATGCCCAGGTTAGAGATCGTGAAGGTGTTGCCTTCCCAGTCAGACGGCTGCAGCTTCTTGTTCTTGGCTTTGCCGCCCAGGTCTTTCACCTCAGAGGCAATCGCAGAGAGCGACTTGCTGTCTGCGTTGCGTACTACTGGTACCAGGAGGCCTTCTTCTACTGCCACAGCCACGCCGATGTTGATCTGCTTGTTGTAACGGATCTTGTCGCCCAGCCAGGAAGAGTTCACGGCAGGGTGCTGACGAAGTGCCGCAGCGGCCGCCTTGATCACCAGGTCGTTGAACGACACCTTCACCGGAGACACCTCGTTGATCGAAGTACGGGACTCGATCGCCTTGTCCATGTCGATTTCCATGGTCAGGTAGAAGTGCGGAGCGGAGAATTTGCTTTCTGCCAGACGGCGGGCAATCACTTTGCGCATTTGCGACACGGTTACTTCTTCGTAGGCGTCTGTAGTAGCAGCTGGTGCAGCTTGTGGTGCAGGAGTTGCAGCTGGCGCTGAAGCTGGAGCAGTTGCAGGGGCAGCTGCTTTTTGCGGTGCAGCGGCAGACGGTGTGAAGTTCTCCACGTCGCGCAGCACAATACGTCCACCCTCGCCCGATCCTTTGAGCTGGTTAAGCTTGATGCCTTTTTCTTTGGCTACTTTTTTGGCAAGCGGAGAAGCCTTGATGCGTCCGTTTCCTTCGGCGGCCACCTGCTCGGTTTCGCCGGCCGGTACTTTTGTATCCTGTACTTTCTCTTCTGTCGTTTCCTCGGTGCGGGCTTCTACGTTTTCATCAGACTGTGCGTTCTCTTCGCGTGAGCGGCTTTCCACCCCACCCTCTGCATCTAGCAGGGCTTTGTAGTCAGCATCTTTGTCGCCGATGATGGCAATGATGGCATCAATGGCAACAGAATCGCCTGCGTTTACGCCCGTGTAAAGCAACGTGCCGTCTTCGTACGACTCCAGTTCCATGGTTGCCTTATCGGTCTCCACTTCGGCCAGCACGTCGCCAGAGCTCACTTTGTCGCCCACTTTCTTCAACCACGACACCAGCACGCCTTCGGTCATGGTATCGCTCATCTTCGGCATCCGGATCACGCTGGCCTTGATGTTGGATGTATCCACAGTAGTTTTGGCAGCAGGGGTATCCGCTTTGGCAGGCGCCGCTTCCTTCTTCTCTTCCTGTTTAGGGGCTTCCTTTACCTCCTCTTTCGGCTCAGCTTTAGCGGCTGGCTTTGCGCCTGCATCGCCCAGCAAACCGGAAATGTCCTCGCCTTCTTTGCCGATGATCGCTATTACAGCATCAATAGGTACCGAATCGCCTTTTTTAGGACCAATGTGCAGCAGCGTGCCATCTTCGTATGATTCCAGCTCCATGGTAGCCTTGTCGGTTTCCACCTCGGCCAGAATATCGCCGGCGCTTACCTTGTCACCTACTTTCTTAAGCCAAGATGCAATCACCCCCTCCGTCATCGTGTCGCTCATCTTCGGCATTCGTATCACTTCAGCCATAATTTATCGTCTTGTTTGTTCGCCTGTTTCGTCTATTGGATAAAGCCCAAAATTAGACCTAAAAATATTTTATTCAAACTATACTCCCTAATTTGTTCTGAAGCCCAAATTATACCTGCACCTCCTGCAAATGGGCCACGTCGCAGTACTTCTTCACACTGAACATAGTGCCTGTGTAGTCGAGCTGGTAAAGGCAAAGGTTCTGGTGCTCGAACTGGTCCATGCAGCGCAGCGGGTACCGCAGCAGCTGGCTCAACAGGATGCGCATGGCGCGGCCATGCATGCAAATGAGCACGTTTTCCTCCTCGGGCCGGCTCAGGATCAAATCGATCACGGGTTTCTGCCGGGCAGCCACCAATTCCGGGCTCTCCCCTCCTTCTATGCATAGGCTGGTTTCACCCTCGGTCCACGATTGTAGCATACGGTGGTAGTAGGCGTCTTCTTCCGGCGTGATACGGGTGCCTTCCCTTGTTCCCCAGTTGATCTCGTTTAGCCCGGCGTGGCGTTCGTGCGGTATACCTTTGTCGGTAAAACCCTGAACCGACTGCATGGCCCGTTGCAGGGTAGAGGTATATACCTTGTCGAAAGGGATGTGCTGGTATTTCTGGAAAAATGCGTCGGCCTGTCTGCGGCCCAGTTCGTTGAGCGGCGCATCCACACCGCTGCCCTGCACAATGCCCTGCAGGTTAAAATCGGTTTGCCCGTGGCGGATCAGGTATATTTTCTTAATACTCAAAATTGACTTACTTTTGCCTCTTTACAAATACTAGAATGCGAAGTTAGCATTCAAAGCCTATACAAAATGGATTCTACGTTAGAAAAGCTGCAGGAGTGGAGCAAAAACACGATGGTGGAGCACCTTGGCATCGAAATAACCTCTTTCAAGGATGGCGTTTTGGCCGCCAGAATGCCCGTTGACAAGCGTACGCACCAGCCGATGGGCCTGCTGCACGGTGGTGCTTCCGTAGCCCTGGCCGAAACACTCGGCAGCATAGGCGCCGCCCTTTCCGTAGATCTGAACCAGAAAGCTTGCGTGGGCCTGGAGATCAACGCCAACCACATCCGGAGCGTGCGCGAAGGCTGGGTATACGGCGAGGCCCGCGCCCTGCACCAGGGCCGCAGCACGCAGGTATGGGAAATCAGAATTACGTCCGAAACGGGCGATGTTGTGTGCCTGAGCCGCATGACCGTGGCTGTAATTGATAAGAAATAAGGTATGGGACATGAGGCAGCCGGTATGGGAGGAGAAAGCGCGAAAAGCTATACCCTGGAACAAATCTTGACGACAGCCCTGCATCAGCAGCAGGCTATTGCCCTTTGGCGCCTGCCCTTGCAGACCGAGGTGCAGGCCTGTATCTCTTTTGCGCCCCAAAAAATGTCGGCTATACCTGCGCTGGAGACGAGCCCGGCCGGTTTTTTGTTCTGCCCCTTTGTTACCGATGGCGACGAGCCGCATATATTCCTCAAAGCCGACCTGCACTACAGTTCGCACACCAAACAGTTACTCCCTGCTGCCGATGCTCCGGAAGCTTTAGTGAATTCCTTTACCGCGGCGCTGGACCAGCCTGAAACCCGAACCTCTGCAGCCTGGCCTATACCTGTCCACACCGATCATTTCAAGGGTCGGAACGAAGAGACCTTTACCGCCGCAGTGAGCCTGGCTGTGGATGCGATACGGGCCGAGGCGATGGAGAAGGTCGTACTTTCGCGTATCAACACCACGCCACTGCCATCAGCGTTTAGCCTGATCAATGCCTTCGAGAAAATGCTCCAGGCCTACCCCAACGCGTTTGTGTCGTTGGTGGCTATACCTGGAATAGGCACCTGGATGGGCGCATCGCCGGAGATACTGGTGAGCGTGGACCAGCAACAGATCTTCAAGACCGTAGCGCTGGCCGGCACCCAGCCCCTCTGCGAAGACGGCTCCACGGCCAATGCCATCTGGCGACAGAAGGAAATAGAGGAACAAGGGATGGTGGAGCGCTATGTGCTTAGTTGTTTCAAAAAACTCCGCCTGCGCGAGTACTCCGAGGTGGGTCCGCGCACCGTCATTGCCGGCAACCTGATGCACCTGCGCACTGATTTTAAGGTAGACCTGAAGGAAGTGGACTTCCCGACCCTGGGCACCGACATGCTCCGGCTCCTGCACCCCACCTCGGCCGTTTGCGGACTTCCCAAAGAACCTGCTCTGCGCTTCATCCTCAACCACGAAGGCTACAACCGCAGCTACTACAGCGGTTTTTTAGGCCCGGTTAACAGCTCGGATGGCTCATACCAGTTTGTGAACCTGCGCTGTATGCAGCTATTGCAGCACGAAGCCGTACTATACGCAGGTGCGGGCATCACCGGCGACTCCTCCCCTGAAAAGGAATGGCAGGAAACAAAGCACAAACTCCAAACAATGCTTAAAATCCTATCGGAGTTTTAAGCATTGAGTGAATGAGTGATTGAGTGGTTGAGTGGTTTTTGAATTAGTGAATGGAGAGGTGAGTGTTTGATTATTTTAAACGAGTAGTTTAGATAAAAATAATATAGCCTAACTAAGTCCACATTCGACTGAATATCCCCTTGAACTCAATGATTGATCTAACAATTCAACCATCAACAATTTAACAATTCACTCAACCACTAACTCACTCAATCACTCAATCTAAAATCACTCAATATGCTCCTACAGCCCGTTGTCAATATTGCTGAGATATGCGCCCGCAAGGGGGTGGAAAATGTGGTGCTTTCGCCAGGTTCGCGCTGTGCACCCCTGACGATCGCTTTTGCCCGCCACCCCAAACTGACGGTACGCACAGTGAGTGACGAACGGGCCGCCGCTTTCATAGCACTGGGCATGGCGCAGACAACCGGCAGGCCAACTGTGCTGGTGTGCACCTCAGGAACGGCATCCTTGAATTATGCGCCGGCTGTGGCAGAGGCCTTCTTCGCACAGGTGCCCTTGCTTGTGCTCACCGCCGACCGCCCGCCGGAGTGGATCGACCAGCTTGATGGGCAAACCATCCGGCAGCAGCAGGTATATGGGCAGCATATCAAACGCAGCTTCGACTTTCCGGTGTCATTGGAGCACCCCGATGCGGTGTGGCAGACCGAGCGATTGGTATCGGAGGCGCTGAACGAAGCGGTGGCCTCCCCTGCCGGACCGGTGCACATCAACGTGCCCCTTCGCGAGCCATTTTACCCGGCGCAGGACGAAGAACTGCAGTTCGATGCAGAGGTGAAAGTGATTGAAGAAGACCACAGCGCGTTTGACCTGAACCCGATGCAGTCCCTGAAACTGGAGCAGGAAATGCTTTTTTTTAAGCGCGTGCTTATTGTGGCTGGTCAAGGATACCATGATCCAAAACTGTTACTGGCACTCCAGACATTCATGGGTTCGACTGGTGCTGTGGCGATAGGCGATATCATCAGCAACACACAACAACTGGCCGGTGTTGTTCGCCACCAGGATGCCATCCTGGCCTGCCCTGATCCGGAGAAGATGGCCTCTCTCCAACCCGACCTGCTGATCACTTTTGGCAAATCAGTCATCTCTAAAAGCCTGAAGCTATACCTGCGCCAGTACAAGCCGAAGGCACACTGGCACATTCAACCCGCCGGGCAAGTGGCTGACACCTTTCAGTCGCTCACACGCATCATCCGCTGCACGCCTGTCAGCTTCTTCCGGAGCATGGCCGGCAGCACCCGCGAAGATTCGGGTTACATCCAGGCATGGACAAGTATAGAGCAGAAAGCGGGAAGTTTCCTGAAAGACTTCACCACCAAAGCCCCCTACAGCGAGTTGACTGCCATTAGCCGCCTGCTCAACACGCTGCCGCAGCAAAGCAACCTGCACCTGGCCAATAGCATGGCCGTGCGCTATGCCAATATTCTGGCCCTACGGCCCGAGCAGGAGGTGCAGGTATACGCCAACCGTGGCACAAGCGGCATCGATGGCAGTACCAGCACCACGGTCGGCTGCGCCCTCAGTAGCAAGCGCATCACTACGCTCCTGACCGGCGACATGGCCTTTTTCTACGACCGCAACGGCCTATGGCACAATTACCTGCCCGCCAACCTGCGCATCGTGATCATTAACAACCACGCGGGTGGCATTTTCAGACTTATCGACGGCCCGAAACGGCAACCGGAATTAGATGAGTTCTTCGAAACAAGGCAGCAGCTCGATGCCCGCCACACAGCCTTAGACTTCGGACTGAACTATACTTCCTGCCAGTCCTTAACCGAACTGGAGCAGGTGCTCCCAGCTTTTTTTGCCCCCGATGCCGGCGCAGGAATACTGGAAATCTTCACTGACAGCAAAGCCAACGCCGCCGAGTTCGCCGCCTATAAGCAGACACTTTTGAAAGCCTTGTAAGGTATAGCGTTTGCATTTGTCTGAGCCTGCACTTTATTTCAGTAACTAAGATACTCACTCTTTCTTTTATTTATCATCCAGAAAGGATCTTGTCGAAAGAGGCCCCTACTCCCAGGCAGGGAATCTGTAATTACTGATGCTCAGATTAAGCGCTGAGTTTGCTGTATACCTATTCATGATTACATCCCCTCGTCCCTTTTTTTATCGAGGGTCCCTATGCCCACGGGGTACTTTTCTGCTGATGCTTACTCTACAGGTATAGCTCCGTAGTTTTTGGGGTTTAGGCTCCTACTAATTCAACACACCCCCGCCCCTCTCAAGAGAGGGGTATGAGGCATTACCAGTTCCCGGTATAAGTCATTTAGTGTGCCTCGCACCACGGGCACGCATCGAAAGGCTAACTTGCCCCTTAACCTATGCAACAAAAAGCTGTGCCAGGTGCACCAAATGACACTCCACTGTTCGAGCGGTCAGCGAGTTTGGAGGGTCTTGACTTTTTTTGCTTCCTTTTTGTGTCAAGACAAAAAGGAAGTGCCCGCCGCACAGGCGAAGCTATAAAACAAAACAATTTAAGGTATAGCTAAACAGCAGCTACGCCAGGTATAGCTATACCTGCTAGGTGTAACTGAGCCAGACACCTGTCAAGACATATCCATTAATTCCATAGCCATTTAACAGCATAATTCGTTTAAATAATTGTACATCAATTTCTTAAACCTAAAATCTTACAGCCATGAACTTAACGCAAGACATGCACTGGATCGAGCACTGGGCTGATACACACCATCCGGTTTGGGTAGACTTTGTGCGTATGGCGCTGGGTATCTTTCTATTTGTGAAAGGCGTCATGTTTATTCAGGATACTGAGGCGCTGCAAAGCATTATGCGAAACAGCCAGTTTCAATGGGTGTCGTTCGGGATGGCGCATTACGTGGCATTTGCGCACCTGGTGGGCGGACTATTGATCGCCATGGGGCTGGTAACGCGCATCGCAATCCTGTTCCAGATCCCGATACTGCTCGGTGCTGTGTTCTTCATCAACCCGCAGCGGGGATTCTACTCTGAGAACACAGAGCTTTGGTCTTCCATCATTGTCCTGATCCTGCTGATTGTCTTTTTGATACTCGGCTCTGGACGTTTATCGGTCGACAATCTGATCAGAAGACCTGAGCGGGACGTCCTATACTGAGCCCGAGCAACTGGTACAGCCCTTAAGCACGCAATTGCCGGGGCATCAGCAACTTTCTCCAGTTAACGAGAAGGCAAGGCGAAGTGCGATTGCTCCATTGTTACCTGGCTATGCCTATGTTCGAGCGGAAAAGCTTAAGTACAGTTCAGAGCGCCCCTTCTGCAAAGTGTCAATCACCAAAATTATACCTGCCCTTATTTAGGTCTTATACCTCTTTGTCGTAATTTTGAGCAAAATTTACGGTGCCTATACCTATGTGCTTTGACCAAGGTATAGACAGGCAGTGCACAAGCTGCGTATGTAACCAACAATGCAAAAGGACTGAAGCTAAACCTGCAGAGCACCGGAAAAAAAGAATAAACAGGCGGCCCGGCAGTGTACCTGCTCTGCCGTCACATTTATACAGACACCCCATGACGCAAAATTTCCTGACCCTAAACGGTAAGAAGTTCTATTACGACGAAATAGCGGCATATTCTTTCCGCAATAGCGTGCCGCTCAACGGCTACGAAGCTAAAACCCTGGAATTTTGCCGCGACTGGCTGAACGGGGTGCAGGAATTTCCGATCCATACCTCCGGTTCCACCGGCACACCCAAGCTGATCACGCTCACGCGTAAACAAATGGAAACTAGCGCGCGCCGTACGCTTAATCTTCTTGGTTTGCAGGCAGGTGAACATATGCTGGTCTGCCTCAACACAGAATATATTGCCGGTATGATGATGCTCGTGCGCGGCCTACTGGGTGATATGCACATGACCGTGGTGGACCCTGTCGGAAATCCGCTCACGCTTGCGCCCGCTGACGAAGTGTATCATTTCTCGTCCTTCGTACCAATGCAGCTGCAGACCATTTTGCAGGAGAACGAGACCTACGTGGCGCGACTGAACAGCATGAAGGCAATATTAGTGGGTGGTGCGCCGGTCAGCTTTTCGTTGCAGCGCGAACTGCAGCAGCTGCAGGCGCCGGTATACCATACCTATGGCATGACCGAAACCTCCTCGCACATCGCCCTGCGCCTGCTCAACGGCCCTTCCGCTGCCGATTATTACGAGACCATCGCAGGCGTCACCATTGGGCAGGATAACCGTGGATGCCTCACTATTACTGCAGACATCACCGAAAACGAAACACTGATCACCAACGACATCGTTGAGATACTCACCCCTACCCGCTTCCGCTGGATTGGCCGTGCCGACAACACCATCAACACCGGCGGCGTGAAGGTGCAAACCGAGGTAGTAGAGGTTGCCGTGTCGGAGGCAGTGGCTGAGTTAGAGCAGGCCCCGCGCTTTTTTGTAGCCTCACAACCCGACGAACTGCTGGGCGAGAAGGTGATTCTGGTGCTGGAGGGTGAACCACTGGCAGAGGAAACGGAACAGCAGATAATGGAGAAAATGAGAACCCTGCTGCGTAAGTTCGAGATGCCGAAAGACATCTACTACAGTCCGGCATTTTCCGAGACTGCTACCGGCAAGGTATCGCGTTTGCGCACCATGCAGAAGCTGGGGCTCGAAACAGATTAAAACAGGTATGGCGCTATCGCGTAGTAGGGTAAAACAAAACACCTTATTCCTATGCGACCATTATCCTTCCCTAGCCTGATTTTGCTGGCTGCCCTCTGTCTGCAAGGCTGCAGTGGTGGACTCTTTTCTTCCAAGGGCCCGGTTACGCTATCCGAAGCCTGGGCTACCGATAACACCCTGCGCACCCCTGAATCGGTGGTGTTTGACCGCGAGCGCAACGTCCTCTACGTCTCCAACATCAACCAGACCAGCAAGGACCGCAAAGACGGCGACGGCTTCATCTCACGCCTCAACCCCAATGGCGATGTAGACCAGCTATACTGGGTTTCAGGGCTGAACGACCCCAAGGGCATAGCCCTGCATAACAACGTGCTTTATGTAGCCGACATGGACGAGATTATCGCCATTGCCACCCAGACGGGCGCTATACTGGCGCGTCACAAAACGGATAAAGCCCAGATGCTAAACGACGTGACCGTGGACGATGCCGGCAATGTGTATGTATCTGATTCGCAGCGAGGCGCCATCTACCTGTTCCGTAACGGCCGCGTTAGCCACTGGCTCGACACAAAACGCGAGCGCCCGAATGGCCTGCTCTATGATAACAACCGCCTGATCGTGGCCTCTATCAACACGGGCAATGTCCGATTTCTGGATACCGAGCGAAAGGAGTTCACTGACTGGACCGAGAAAATCCCTTCGGCGGACGGTATAGTGCGCGTTGGGGCCGAAGGCTATTTGGTCTCGAACTGGAACGGGGAGATCTACTATGTGAACAATGCCGGCAAGAACTGGAAAGTGCTCGACACCAAAAACAAGAAGGTCAACGCAGCCGACATCTTCTATTCCGAAGAACAGGGTCTGCTTTATGTGCCCACCTTCTTCGACAACCGCGTGGTGGCCTACCGGCTGAATTTCTAGAAAAATTGCACTGTTTTTTCTGGAATTTTACTGACTCCCAAAAATCTGGCTTAAATTATGCAATGCCTCTGGTATACTTTAACGTACTGGAGATATCAAATGGAGATGAAACAAACATACTTGCTGGCCGGCGCCCTGTTGCTGGCTGGTTTTAGCGCCAGGGCCCAGGAAAGCTCTACCCAGCTTCCGCCCGTGGAGCAGAAACAGCTTGGCCCTGTTAAACCGGATACCACAACCCGCATGGAAACCTTATCGGGTATATTTCTGAACCCTACCAAGAAAGGCACTTTTGTGTTAGACTTCAACCAGGTGCTCACCGAAAATGCGCGGCTGGAGGTGAAAAACAGAGCAGGTAAACTGGTATATAAAAAACCTGTGAGCGTGGCCAAAAAAGAAACCGCCTGGCGCTTCGACCTGGGTAAACTGCGACCCGACACCTACCAAATAGAGGTCATTACCCCCGATACAACCTACTGGACGAAGTTCAAGGTTGGAAGATAAGGCAAGTTTGGGAGTTGGAGAGTTTAGGAGTTTATGAAGTAATGGGAAAAGATAGTGGAAGCTTAATCTTTTTTCAATTCTAAACTTGCTCTAGAAGCCTTCTCACTTTTTAATTCTTACTTCCTAAACTCTCCAACTCCCAAACTCCATCACACCTGGCTCCATTGCTGCACTACGTGGTACAGGAGCGTCGCGGCAAGTCTGGCGGTGCGGTTGTCCACATCCAGTGCCGGGTTAAGTTCCACCACATCCAGGGTAAGAAGCTTGCCACTGCTTATAATTTCCTGTAACAAAATGAGGGCGATTTCCGGGTGTATACCTAATGCAGCCGGCGCGCTGACGCCCGGCGCATAGGCCGCTGTGAATACGTCCAGATCAATACTGACATACAGTACATCCACCAGCGCCATAAACTGCTGTAACTTTTCGCGTAGTGCTTCAAAGTTGTATACCTGCATGGCCGGTGCCAGCACGTAGTCAGCCCCGTAAGAAGCTGCCGTGTTGAAGAGCTTTTGTGTATTACCATACTGCTGTATACCCAGGCACAGGTAGTTAAATTCCTGATTGTTGTCTATCATGTCGTCCGCGATCTGCAGAAACGGCGTGCCGGAGCTTGGCTGTTTCTCGTAACTGCGCAGGTCAAAATGGGCATCGAAGTTGATGATACCAAGCTGCTTATCGGCTGGCAGCGCCTGCTTTATACCCAGGTAGTGGCCATAGGCAGTTTCATGTCCGCCACCGAGGATGATCGTTTTATACGTGTTGGACAAGAGCGTATGCACCTTCTTGCCGAGCTGTTTCTGTGCCTCCTCCAGGTTCTGGTTAGTGCAAAATACATCCCCAGCATCAAAAAGGGCTGTGTCATCTTCCAAATGCCAGGCAAACGAGGCCATGGCCTGGCGTAAGGCCGAAGGTCCCTGCACAGCCCCTTCCCTGCCCTGGTTCCGGCGCACCCCCTCATCGCAGCAGAAACCCAGAAAAGCAACTGCTTGCTCCGCCGTCGCGGGCTCAGTTTCCGCACTCAAATCGAGCAGCTTTATACCTTGGTGCCAACGCTTGCCTTCATCGCCGTCTGCGGCGTCTACTCTGCCCTTCCAGGTGCCGGGTGCTGTAGGTTTATACATATGTTGAATGTTGGTGAGTTCAATTTACTTCTTTTGTCATCCTGTAAGGATCATGGTAGCCATTCGCTTCGGCTTAACCTCTCATGAGCAGGGATTTCTAGTTCAAATAAGTCTCTTAACAAAATGAAAGTAAGTTTATTAGTCTGTTTTATTAGAATTAAAAGGTCCCGCCTATGTTAGGAGCAGGCGAATACATTCTAGTGGAAGAAAATGGCTGGTGCAATGGACAATTGCAATGCAAATAGCCCTTATACCTCCCGGCCTCTCTTCCATACCTGCATTGGTTTAAGCTTACCTTGCTGGTAGAAGATTTCCTTATAATTATCTGTTGGGAAAGCGATCAGGTCGGCTTGCATACCCTTCGCGACAATACCACGATCTGTGAGGTTGAGAGCTTTGGCAGCACGAACGGTTATACCCGCCAGGGTCTCGGCAATGGTAAGTTTTTCGGAGGCTCCGAGCAGAGCGGCTTGTAAAAGCAGATCACCCATTGGGGCAGAACCCGGATTCCAGTCTGTGGCGATGGCCACACAAAGACCACCATCAAGCATCCGGCGGGCCGGGGCATAGTGCATGCCTAGTCCCAGCGAGGCGCCCGGTAACACGGTGGCTACCACACCCGCTTCCCGCATCAGCGCAAACTCTTCCTCACCGCTGGCCTCCAGATGGTCGGCGCTAACGGCCCCGGCTTCGGCAGCAATACGGCTACCACCGGTACTGAACTGATCGGCATGCACCGTAATCTCGAAACCCAGCTCTTTGGCAGCAGCCAAATACTCCAACGATTCTTCCTCGCTGAAGGCCGTTTCCTCAATAAAAATATCCACCCGGTTAGCTAAGCCCTGCTCCTTCACCTGGGGCAATAGTTGCGTCACCACTTCCTGAAGGTAGAGCCGCGAGTCGGTGTGCTCAGGCGGACGCATGTGCGCAGCCAGGCAAGTAGGGATCAGCTCTAACGCATGGTGCTTGTTTACGAGTTGAATAGCCTCCAGCATCTTGAGTTCCTCTTCGGTGGTCAGTCCGTAGCCACTCTTCACTTCGCAGGTCGTCACGCCTTCAGACAAGTGGCGGTCGCAGCGCTTTTTGAGTAAATCGACCAGCTCCACCAGCGTAGCTTCACGGGTTTTGCGTACGCTGTCCAAAATGCCACCGCCACTACGGGCTATTTCCAGGTATGATTTGCCGGCAACGCGCATGGCGTAGTCGTTGGCACGCGAACCGGCAAAACAGATGTGCGTGTGGGCATCGATCAGGCCAGGCAGCAGCACCATCGGCTGGTCGATCTTATGAAATATGTAATTGCTGTCGGTGGCATGCTGCAGCAGTTTGTCGTAGTTGCCTACCTGCATGATGCGACCTTCGTAAACCAACACGCCCACGTTTTCCAGCACCTGCAATTGCTCGTCAGCGATCGGTCCTGTCTCCGGCAACTCAGCCATCGTGAGCACCTGGCTGAATGGTCCAATCAGTATATGTGTGTTTTCTTCTTTCATAGTGTTTGCGTTTGCCTGCTATACCTCTTTTCAAATTTCAGTTACGAACTCCGAAACTGAGACTGAAAAAAGTATAGCTGATAACTATCAAATAAATCGGAGCTATCAGGTAGGGGATAATACATTGAAAAAGCCCTCCCTGTTTTTGGGGAGGGTTTGTGTTTTCGTTACAAGTTTAAGCCAAATTCCTCCGCATTTTGCTGCGCGGTTTCGTAACCCGCGTCGGCGTGACGGAAGATGCCCATGGCCGGATCGTTGTGCAGCACGCGGCTCAGGCATCGGTCGGCACGCTCGGTGCCGTCGGCCAGAATCACCATACCTGCGTGTTGCGAGTAGCCAATCCCTACGCCGCCCCCATGGTGGAACGACACCCAGGTAGCACCACCGGCCGTGTTCGACATCAGGTTGAGCAGCGGCCAATCCGATACGGCGTCAGAACCATCGAGCATACCTTCGGTTTCGCGGTAGGGCGATGCCACGGAGCCGCAGTCGAGGTGGTCGCGACCAATCACGATCGGGGCCTTTACTTTGCCATCGCGCACGAGTTGATTGAACATCAGCCCAGCTTTTTCACGCTCGCCCATCCCCAGCCAGCAGATGCGGCAAGGCAGTCCCTGAAAGGCCACTTTCTCTTCGGCTTCGTCCAGCCATTTGATCATGTGCGTGTTGTCGGGGAAAAGCTCTTTCAGTGCCTCGTCTGTCACACGGATATCCTCCGGATCACCGGAAAGGGCCGCCCAACGGAAAGGGCCTTTGCCTTCGCAGAAAAGCGGACGCATGTACTCCGGTACAAAGCCCGGTATGTTGAAGGCATTCGGCTCACCACCCTGCTGGGCAAACTCGCGGAGGTTATTGCCATAGTCGAAGGTGCGGCTGCCACGGCGCTGCAGTTCCAGCATAAAGCCCACATGGCGGGCCATACTTTTAAGGGAGCGGGCTTTATATTCCTTTGGATCGCGCTCACGCAGCTCCTTGGCTTGCTCCAGCGTCAGTCCGTTTGGCACGTAGCCGTTGATCGGATCGTGGGCCGAGGTTTGGTCAGTGAGAATCTCTGGGGTAATGTTATCCTGGATCAGTTTATCCAACACATCGCCGATGTCGCCTACGAGACCTATGGAGATGGCCTCCCCCTTTTCTTTGGCTTCGAGTGCCCAGCTTTTCGCCTCCTCGTAGTCGTAGGTCATTTTATCGATGTAGCGGGTTTCGAGGCGCTTTTTGATGCGCTCCGGATCCACATCTACACCCAGGAAGGTGGCACCGGCAATGGTTGCCGCTAGCGGTTGCGCTCCGCCCATACCGCCTAGTCCGCCTGTTACGAGCAGTTTGTGGCGCAGGTCGTCGTTGAAGTGGATTCTACCGCAGGCGGCAAAAGTCTCGTAAGTACCTTGCAGGATACCTTGCGTCCCGATGTAGATCCAGCTGCCCGCCGTCATCTGGCCGTACATCATCAGGCCGCGGGCACGGAGTTCGTTGAAGTGCTCCCAGGTGGCCCAATGCGGTACCAGGTTGGAATTGGCGATGAGCACACGCGGTGCCTCAGCATGCGTGCGCACCTTGCCTACCGGCTTGCCCGACTGCACGAGCAAGCTCTCATCCTCCTCCAGGTTCAGCAACACCTCGATGATCTTTTGCGCATCTTTTACTGTTCGTGCCGCCTGGCCTATCCCTCCGTATACCACTAAGCGGCTCGGGTCTTCGGCTACTTCGTCGGTCAGGTTGTTGAGGAACATGCGCAGGGCTGCTTCGGATTGCCAGTTTTTGGCGTTTAGTTCCGGACCGGTTGGCGGAATATAAGTTGGGTGGTTGGCGTATTTCTGGATAAACTCGCTCACAGAGAGTCCGGAGCGCTTCACAGTTTCGGTGGCAGTAGCGTTATTCATAGTTGATTGTCTCGTAAAATCCTGTTCAATATTCTTAAAAATAAAGGAAAAAGGATAGGAAAATCATGCTTAATTTCAGCCACACAGCTATACTTGCATTATTGTCTGAACACCAGTGCCATGTTTCACATCCCGCTCGCTTCCCTCCACGCCCAGTTCGGCGACATCGACATCTACCTCTTCGACCAATTGTTGAAAGGTAGGATACAAAAAGGTATGACTTTGTTAGATGCTGGCTGTGGAGCAGGCCGAAACATTGCCTACCTGATGCAAGCAGGGGTACAGGTATACGGAGCTGATATTTCAGCGGAGGCGATCAAGAGAACGAGGGAATTAGCCTCGCAACTCGCTCCCACCTTACATGCCAAGAACTTTGTAGTAGCTGACCTGGACGCACTACCATTCGAAGATACCCGGTTCGACGTCGTGCTCTGCAGTGCCGTGCTTCACTTCGCCCGAAGCGAAGAACATTTCAAAAAGATTGTTAGGGAGTTGTGGCGGGTACTCAAGCCGGGCGGTATGCTCTTTGCCCGCTTCAGTACCACCATCGGACTTGAGGAAAAGCTGCAACAATTGGAGGGCCGGTTTTACCGGATGTCGCACGGACCCGTTTGGTTTCTGGCGGATGAAGTGATGATCATGGAGTTGGAAAGAGAGTTAGGGATGGTAAGGCTGGAGTCGTTGAAGACGGTATTGGTGGAGCAGGAAAGGACGATGACGACGTGGGTGGTGCGGAAGTGACCTCCCCCAGCCCCCTCCTAAAAACAGGAGGGGGAGTTGAAAGTATTTATTTTTTTACCCTCATTCGCGTCTCGCTAGATTGGATCATTTTGTGGCGTCCCGCCAACTGTACCAAACAACCTAAACTAATATCCAGAGTCCGCTGGATTCATATATCCCGAAATCGTTCGGGACGAGTTGGTTTAACCCCCTCCTGTTTTTAGGAGGGGGCTGGGGGGAGGTCATTTTTCACTCACCAAACCCATCGACTTCACCAAATTGATAAACTCAATCCGATACCCCTCTTCATCTTTCCCACGCGCATTCTTGGCTAGCTCCAGCACCATGGGGAACGAGGCATTGCCTTTGTGTTCCGAGTCGCGGAGCAGCATGCCGCAGGCCGCCACAGCAGCTGAGAAACGGAAGCTGTCGGAGGTTTGGGTGGCAGATATTGCCTGACTGCTCACTGTCTTTGTCATTAGCCTGCTCGTCTCGCCGTCAGGTTCTTTGTAACGCAGTTTCATGGTGAGCATCTCGTCAGAACTCTTTGCTTTTGGGTCGAGACTTGTTTTCTGGTATTTCAACGCATCTACAGTTCCTGCCTGCGTTTGAGACGAAGCGCCTACTGGCACAATTTCATAGAGGGCCGTGACAGTATGGCCCGAACCCATGTCGCCGGCGTCTTTTTTGTCGTCGTTGAACTCTTCGTTGGCCAGGGCGCGGTTTTCGTAGCCGATCAGGCGGTAGGCTTTCACCTTGGCCGGGTTAAACTCGAGCTGCAGCTTCACGTCTTTGGCGATGGTGAAGAGCGTGCCGCCGAACTCGTTCACAAACACTTTCTGCGCTTCCCGGATGTTGTCGATGTAGGCGTAGTTGCCGTTGCCTTTGTTGGCGAGCTGCTCCATGCGGGAGTCTTTCAGGTTGCCGGTTCCGAAGCCCAGCACGGTCAGGAACACACCGGTCTCCCGCTTCTTCTCGATCAGGCGCTGCAGTTCGCTGTCGCTGCTCACACCTACGTTGAAGTCCCCGTCCGAAGCCAGGATCACGCGGTTGTTACCGCCTTTCATAAAGTTATCTTCGGCAACCTTATAGGCCAGGTTGATGCCAGCGCCACCTGCCGTAGAGCCACCTGCCTCCAGTTGGTCCAGCGCCGTAATAATCTTCTTCTTTTCTTTCCCGGAAGTGGAGGGCAGCACCAATCCAGCCGCACCCGCATACACCACCATCGACACCTGGTCCTGCGGACGAAGCTCCTCCACCAGCAGTTTCAATCCGGCTTTCACAAGCGGCAGTTTGTCAGGCGAGAACATCGAGCCGGACACGTCGATCAGAAACACCAGGTTGGAAGGTGGTAACTGATCGGTGGGCACACGCTTGCCCTGCAGCCCGATATGCAGCAACTGATTATTCTTGTTCCAGGGGCAAGCAGAAAGTTCGGTCGTGACAGAAAAAGGTGCATCGCCGGTGGGTTGTGGGTAGTCGTAATTGAAGTAATTAACCATTTCTTCAATGCGAACGGCATCGGCAGGCGGCCGCTGGCCCTGGTTCAGGAAGCGGCGCACATTGCTGTAGGAAGCATTGTCGACGTCGATGGAGAAAGTGGAGAGCGGGTTATTCTGTGCATCCAGAAAAGAACTCTCTTTGATGAAATCATAATTCTCGGTGTTGTGCACCATGGGAGCAGCATCGAATACTGGGCTTGCGACATAGGTCATATTTTCTGCCCTGTTCCTTCCGGAGAAGACACCAGCCACCTTACCTGCCAGCGCCCGGGACATGCTTTGCTCCACTACAACCACTTCATGGAGTGTCTGGGTATCCAGCTGTAATTTCACGTCCACTACATCCCGCTTGCCCACCTTAATTTCCTGGGTCTTATAACCGATGTAGCGAAAGACAAGCGTGGCCTTGTCATCCGGTATAGCCAGGCTATACTTGCCGTGCTGGTCAGTGGCGGCCCCTGTGGAGGTACCTTTGATCAGGATGCTCACGCCGGGCAGCGGACTGCCGTCGTTGGAGTCGGTAACGGTGCCGGTGATGGTGCGGCTTTGAGCGGATGCAGTCAGCCCGAACAGTAGCAGGGCCAGCAGCAGGAAGAGGTTCTTTTTCATGGCTATTATGTTTTGGTTTCCGACATGATGCCACCTCCACAGGCTTTCCATAAAATTTTCAGAATATTTTTCTTTTCTTTAGAAAATCAATCCCGGCACATGCTCCCATTCTTCATCAAGCTCTTCACGAACGCCAAGCCGCCACCCGACGACGCGGAGCTGGTGCGCTTGTACAAAGAGACGGGCGATCTGGAGCATGTGGGGGAATTGTTTCAGCGACACGCCAAACTCGTATACCTGGTCTGCCAGAAATACCTGCAAGATGCCGAGGAAAGCAAAGACGCCACCATGCAGCTGTTCGAGCATGTTTCAAAAGCGCTGCTGCAGCATGAGGTGAATAATTTCAAGAGCTGGCTGCACGTGACCACCCGCAACTACTGCCTGATGCAACTGCGGGCCAACAAACACAAAACAAAGGTACCGCTCTCAGATAATGCCCCGCCTTTTATGGAAAGTGCGGAGCCCCTGCATCCTACCGACGCAGAGGAATCCGAGAAAATAGAACAGGCTTTGCACGCGGCTCTGAAAGAGCTGCCACTACAGCAGCGGGAGTGTGTCGAGCTCTTTTACCTGCAGCAAAAGAGTTACAAAGAGATAAGCGCCCAGACGGGTTGCGACCTGAACCAAGTGAAAAGCTACATCCAAAACGGAAAGCGAAACCTGAAAATCATCATGGAGAAAAACCATGCAGTCAGATAGCCGACATATCCTATGGGACGGGGGCGACCACCCTTCCGAGGAACTGCTGGAGCAGTACCATGGAGGCACATTGCCCGAAGCCCTGCATCACCAACTGGAGCGCCACCTGCTGGACTGCGACCTGTGCTCGGATGCACTGGAGGGGCTCGAAGTGTCTGATGCCGCTACAACTGATCGTGACCTGCGGGACATTAATCGCCACATCGCGGCCAAAAGTCAGCAGCGCAGGAACCTATACCTCACAGATTGGAAAGTAGTCGCAGCCGTCATGCTGGTGTTGCTCTCTTCGGTGGCGGTCTTCTACTACAATTACGAGCAAGTGCGCGAACAGCAAGGTATAGCCGCCCAGCAGGATCAGGCCATTCAGGAAGCAATGGACCTGGGCGAAAAGCCAGCAGCTTTACCTGAAACTGTAGCTGAGGCGAAGCCAGACACGGTGCGACCTGGCCAGGTAGCGGCAATCTCTAAGTCCCGAAAGATCCCCACACCACGAGCCCGCAAAAGCCCTGCTTTAGGGGAACAAGCTATTGTGTTTGCTGATGATATAGAAGAAGTAGAAGTTGAAATGGAGGTGGCTGATCTGACCGAAGCTATACCTGAAAAAGCCGTCACAGCACAAACCAACAAACTGGCTGAAGTTGTCGTTGCCACTCCGCCACAGCGCCTCAGCCTGCAGCCAGAAAGTACGTCCGTGGCCAAAGCCCTGCAGGGGCGTGTAGCTGGTGTGCACGTGCAGCGCGACAAAGCGCTTGGGCACAATCAGGTGCAGGGTCAGGTAGTGGACCAGGACGGGACACCGCTGCCCGGTGTGTCGGTTGTCGTAAAAGGCACCAGCCAGGGCGCAGCCACCGATGCGCAGGGTAATTTTGAGCTGACTTTGCCGGATGAAAAGGCGACGCTGGTCTTCCGTTATATTGGCTACCAAACCAAGGAAAAAGGGGTGAATGCCGGTGCGGACCCGATCACCCTAGATCTGGCCCTGGACACAAAGTCTTTGAGCGAAGTGGTCGTTACACGACAGTACAACACTACCTCCGCTCCTATCGTGGCAGCCAAGCCTGCTCCCAATCTCAAGACATACCGTCAGTATTTAGCAGATAACCTGCGCTACACACCAGGCATGACCAAAGGCCGTGTTGTGATTCGGGCAACTGTTATGACAGACGGTTCGCTTGAAAATCTGGAAGTTATCCGCAGCCTTTGCGAGCCTTGTGACGACGAAGCCATGCGCCTGGTAGCACAGGGTCCGAAATGGCAACCAGCTATGCAAAATGGCCACAAGGTGGAGCAGCAAGTCAGGATCGTTGTGCGCTTCAGACCTGAAAAATCAGAATAAATGGAAGACTTCATAAGATCAGAATGGGAGGCGCTTTGCCGCAGGTATAGCGCCGACGAGGCCTTGATCGGGCAGCTGTGGGTAGAACTGGTGAAAGCCTACACCGCCAAAGACCGGCACTACCACAACCTAACGCACATCTCTTACATGCTGGAGCTAGCGCATCGGTATAACGTAGCAAACGATCAAGTTTACTTACTACTCTTCTCCATCTTCTACCACGACATCGTGTACAAGGCCACACGTTCTGACAACGAAGAGCAGAGCGCCGCACTGGCACAGGACCGACTCCATCGCCTAGGTATACCAGAAGCCGATATTCTACAAGTTAAAGACTTGATAATCGCCACCAAGACACATCAGGCAAGTGAGGATAAGCTAACTAACCTGCTCCTCGATCTGGACCTGGCTATACTCGGTGCAGACGAAACACGCTATGACAGGTATAGCCAGGGAGTGCGAAAAGAATACAGCATGTACCCTGACCTTATCTACAAACCAGGAAGAAGAAAGGTGTTGAAGCATTTCTTAACACAAAAGCAGATATACAAAACAGCTGCCTTTCAGGAGGAATTTGAAAGTAACGCGAGAGCGAATTTAAAACGTGAACTGGCAAAGCTTAATTAACTAAAAGGGCTCCCACTTATGCAGCAGGAGCCCTTTTAGTTTGTTTAGTTCATCTATTTCAAGCTTTCCATATCGATCACAAAACGGTACTTGACATCGCTGCGCAGCATGCGTTCGTAGGCTTCGTTGATATCTTCCATTTTGATCAGCTCAATGTCAGCTTCGATGTTATGCTCGGCACAGAAGTCCAGCATTTCCTGGGTTTCCGGTATACCTCCGATCATGGAACCCACCAGTCGTTTGCGGCGGGCAATCAGGCTGAAGCCGGCTACGGTAGAAGGCTCCGGTGGCGCTCCCAGCAGGATCATGGTGCCATCCCGTTTCAGCATGGACAGGTATAGGTTGTAGTCGTGCGGGGCCGAAACGGTGTCGATGATGAAGTCGAAGGAATTGCGCAGCTGCCTGAGTGTGGCCTCGTCTTTTGTTACGGCAAAGTTGTGGGCTCCCAGGTCCAGTGCGTCCTGTTTTTTATTGGGCGAGGTACTCAGTACTGTTACATCAGCGCCTTTGGCAGCAGCGATCTTCACGGCCATATGGCCCAGTCCGCCGAGGCCCACAATGCCGACGCGGTGTCCCTCCCCGATCTGCCATTGCATGATAGGCGAATAGGTGGTGATGCCAGCGCAAAGTAAAGGCGCCGTGCGGGCCAGGTCCAGGCTCTCAGGCACCTTCAGGGTATAGTTCTCATCTACCACAATCTGGTTGGAGTAGCCGCCGTAGGTAATGGTTTTACCGTCGCGCTCGTAGCTGTTGTAGGTACCCACGTTCTGCACCTCACAATACTGCTCCAGGCCTTCCCTGCAGCTGTCGCAGGTGCGGCATGAATCTACAAAGCAGCCCACACCAGCTAAGTCTCCTTCCTTGAATTTCTTAACGCCTGCACCCACTTTCGTCACCACACCCACAATTTCGTGGCCGGGCACCAATGGGTACATGGCACCGCCCCACTCGTCGCGCACCTGGTGCAGGTCAGAGTGGCACACGCCACAGTATTTAATATCAATGAGCACGTCATACTCCCCTACTTCGCGGCGCTCCAGGCTGAAGGGACCGAGCGGACTGGTCGGGTCGAATGCGGCAAATGCTTTTGCTTGAATCATAGTTTTTAGTTAAAAGTTACAAGTTAAAAGTTAAAAGGTCTGCAGGCCGGTCGGCGTAGCGTGACATTGTACAGGTATACCTAATAGGTATAGCTATTGCCGATCTTCACAGCAGCAGCACAACCTTAAGCCAGACTGTCATCGCCAATACTTCCCCAAGACATCCTATACCTTACAAACGACTCAGGAAAAAGTTTGCCGGTACGCCTTTTGCCCCGGGCTTTATGGCAAAAATGCCTCCGCTTTGCGGGTATTGTTGCAGCTGGTCTTTGTCCAGGCCGTCGCGGGCGGTGGTGATGTAGAGGGTGTCAAGCCGCGCACCGCCAAAGGCGCAGGAGGTGGTGTGCGGAGCGGGTACCGTAACTTTCAGCAGCATCTCCCCGGTTTCCGGGTCCCAGCAGCCCACGCCACCGCCACCGTAGAGCGCGATCCAGAGCCGTCCTGTTTCGTCAATGGTCATTCCGTCGGGCTTGCCCTCCTGCTCAGGCATAGTAATTACGTCTCGCTCTTTCCGGATGGTTCCCGTGTCATGATCGTAGGCAAAGGCCTGTACTTTACGGGTTGGGGTGTCTATGAAATACATGCGCTGCTTGTCAGCAGTCCAGACCAGGCCATTGGAATTGCTCAGGTTGTCGAGCACCTGTGTCATCTGCCCGTTGTGCTCCATGCGGTAGAGCGCTGCGGCACCTTCCTGCGAGTCGAGGGCTATGGTGCCTACCCAAAACCTGCCGGCCGGGTCACATTTTCCGTCGTTGAACCGGATATCATCCCGCTCAAGCGGATTGCTTACAAATGATAGCTCGCCGGTTTCGGTGTTGATGAAGTGTACCCCATTCTGCAAGGCCACCAGGGCTCCGCCATTCACTACAGGCACCACCGTGCCCACCCGCTCCCCAACGGGCCAGGTGGTATCTTCGTCGGTAGTGGGGTCGAACAGGTGCAGTTCACGGCCTTCTATATCCACCCAGTAAAGGCGTCTCTCAGCCGGATGCCAGATCGATCCCTCGCCCAGCGTCGCCTTCGCGTCGAGCACCAACTCTGCTTCCAGTTCACTGTAATTTTTGGCTTTGCTCATGGCGTGTCGGTTTGCTTAGGTATAGGTATAAAAAAAGCTGTCCCTATACCTGCACAGGTACCGGGACAGCTTCGTTCAATCAACTTATTTGCGGAGTGAGAGGATGTAGCGGGACATTTCCTTGGCATCACCTTCGCTCAGGTTCGGGTGCGGAGGCATTGGGATCTGTCCCCACACGCCGGCTCCACCCTTGATGATCTTGCCAGCCAGATAGGTGATGTTCTTGTCGTTGGCCTCATACTTCTGCGCCACTTCTTCATACGAAGGACCCACTACTTTCTGGTCTACTTTGTGGCAGGCCAGGCAGTCCGATCCGGCAATCAGTTTTTCGCCTTTCGCATACTGTCCGGCAAGTGCCTCTTTTGGCTGTTCAGCTGTCGCGGTGGTTTCCGGTCCGGTCGGTGTGCCGGCCGGAGTTGTCTGGGCTCCTTGCGTAGCGCCTCCAGCAGGTGGCGTTGTGGCCGGACGCGGCGGTTGCGGACGAGAGGCTACGGCGGTTGTGTCGGGCTGGTAGTCACTATCGTAATAGCGTTCATACTCTGACTTCTGTTCGTTGCCGCAGGCTGACAGAAGCGCGAAGGCTGAGATGGCCATCAGAATCTTTTTCATAGTGATATTTTTTTGTTTGTTCTGTTTTTGCTCGGAGAGCACTCAGAAAGTATGTACTGACCTGAGCACTTAAAGTTTTATGTTTCCGACCTGGCAGGCTATCTATGCGACCATGACTATATTTTGGGGATTCTATTGATGAAATGCTTAACTTAAGCTGCTCACAACAATACACCCTATACCTGATTCTATGACCTTGACTTGTAAAAAACTACTGCTTCTTTTGCTCCTGCCACTTATAGCGCTGGGCGGTGCCGCAGCACAGGCGCTGCCCAGCATTGCCTCCAAGACCGCCGGTATGAAAAAATTCAACGGCTTTTTCCCCTTTTACTGGGATGAGCAAACGGGCAAGGTATGGCTGGAGGTAGATAAGCTCGACCACGATTTCCTGTATGTGAGTTCCCTCCCGGGCGGACTTGGCTCCAACGACATCGGTCTGGACCGGGGGCAGTTGGGCGGCCAGCGCATCGTATCCTTCAAAAAAGTGGGACCCAAAATACTGCTCGTGCAGCCCAACCTGCGTTACAGGGCCATTACCGACAACCAGAACGAAGCCCGCGCCGTGGAAGAGTCGTTTGCGCAGTCGGTGCTCTGGGGTTTTAAGGCAGAGGCGGCCAGCGGCAATACCGTGCTGGTAGATGCGACTGATTTTCTATTGCAGGATGCGCATGATGCCATCGGGAGCATCCGGCGGGCAAACCAGGGTACTTACCGACTCGATGCCAGCCGCTCGGCGATCTATTTGCCGCGCACCAAAAACTTCCCTAAAAACACCGAATTCGAGTCTACCCTTACCTTCACCAGCGACAATGGGGGAAATATCGTGCGCAGTGTAGCACCCAACACACAGGCCGTTACGCTGCGCCAGCACCATTCTTTCATCGAGCTTCCCGATAGCGGCTATACCCCGCGCGAGGCTGATCCAAGAGCCGGTTATTTCGGCATATCCTACTTCGACTACGCCACTCCGGTGAACGAGAACATTGAAAAACGCTACATCGCCCGCCATCGCCTGCACAAGAAAAACCCTTCGGCCAAGGTATCGGAAGCCGTAAAGCCGATCGTGTACTATGTTGACAACGGAGCCCCGGAGCCGATCCGCTCTGCCCTGCTGGACGGCGCCCGCTGGTGGAACCAGGCCTTTGAAGCGGCCGGTTATCAAAACGCCTTCCGGGTAGAGGTGCTGCCTGATTCAGCGGACCCAATGGACGTGCGCTATAACATGATTCAGTGGGTGCACCGCAGCACACGCGGCTGGTCTTACGGCGCTTCTGTCATGGACCCGCGGACCGGCGAGATCATCAAAGGGCATGTGTCGCTGGGCTCGTTGCGCGTGCGCCAGGATTATCTGATCGCTGAAGGGCTGCTGGCACCCTATGAAGACGGCAAGCCGGAGAACAAGGCCATGATGGACATGGCACTGGCCCGCATCAGGCAGTTGTCGGCACACGAACTGGGGCATACGCTGGGTATCATGCACAACTACGACGCCAACAACAATGCCTCGGTAATGGACTACCCGCACCCGCAGGTACAGCTGGACAGGGCCGGCAACATCGACATCAGCAAAGCCTATGGTACCAGCATTGGCGAGTGGGATAAACTGGCCGTGGCTTATGGTTATCAGCACTTCCCGAAAGGCACTGATGAGAAGAAGGCGCTTGACGAGCTGCTGGCGCAAGGCCGTGCACGTGGCCTGACTTTTATATCGGACACCGATGCACGCGCTCCGGGTGGCGCGCACCCCACGGCCCACCTATGGGACAACGGCACCAACGCGACCGATGAGCTGCTGCGTGTGCTGGAGGTCCGCAAAAAAGCGTTGCAGAACTTCTCGGAGAAGAACATAAAACCCAATGCGCCGATGAGCACACTGGAGGATGTGCTGGTTCCGATCTACAATTTCCACCGCTACCAGGCCGAGGCGGCTGCCAAGCTGATCGGGGGCATGCGCTATACCTACGCCCTGCGCGGCGACAAGCAATTGGTAACAGAGGTTCTCGACAAACGGGAGCAGCAAAAGGCCCTCGATGCGATGTTGCAGACCATATCGCCGGAAGTGCTTACCTTGCCCGAAAACATCATTGCCCTCATACCTCCGCGTGCCCCGGGTCTGGGTAACAGCCGCGAGCTGTTCCCGAAGCGTACGGGTCTCACCTTCGACCCACTGGCGGCTGCACAATCCTCCGCCGACTTCACGCTTTCTTTTCTGCTGCACCCCGAGCGCGCCAGTCGTTTAGTTGAATTCGGAAGTCGCCACAACACGCTAAGTCTGCAGGATATCACCAACCAACTGATTGATAAAACCTGGAAAAGCAGACGACTGGATGGGCTTGCCGCGCAGGTGCAATTGCAGAACGAGCAGCTGGTGCTCACGCACCTGATGGCCCTTGCTCAGGACGAAAACGCCTCCTATCAGGCGCGCGCTGTGGCCACCAGTGCCCTTGCCGACATCCGGCAGCATGCCACCAGCCAGGCCAAACGTACCCGCGATGCAGGCTACAAAGCGCATCTTGATTTTGCACTGGCTCGTATGGATAAACCTGAAGAAGTGAAACCAACCAAAACGCTTCAGCTACCCCCAGGTGCACCGATCGGGGATGGCATTTTTGGGTGCGAGTAAACTGAAAAAGCGCAAAATTGCACCCGCTATTGACTGTTGCAGTGATTTTGTATTGGGTAATATATGAAGCAGGAATTAAAAAACCCTTTCGGGCGTGTATACCTGACCATTGATGTAGATCATAAAAATAAATGGGTGCACGTGAACTGGATGGGGTATCTGACTGAGGAGAACGTTAAAACAGGCGCCCAGGCCTACACAGATGCTTTGGCGGAGGCTGGCTATAACAGCGTGCTGAATGACACGCGCCTGATTATTGGGGGCTGGGACCACTCCCTGGGTTGGGTGCTGAACGACTGGGCACCGCGTGCGGCCCGTGCAGGACTGAAACACTTCGCCATGATCACCACCCCGGAGACGTTCGCGGAGTCGACAGCCTCCAGTTTTTACAGCAAATTGAAATCGTTTTCAGTCAAGGTGTTTGAGGACAAGCATACTGCCGAGCAATGGCTCCGACAGTTTTCGCTTAGCAACTAGACCATTACTAGTAAACAGAAACACCTGCCGGGGCTGGCATATAAACCAGCCCCGGCAGGTGTTTCTGTTTTATCGTCTCTTAGTTGAGCGTTTCGATCAGTTGCCGGATATCCACCTCGTTGGCGTATGGCTCGAGCACAGCCAGCGCATCAGCTGTTTGCCTGAAAGTGCTCACCACCTCTGCCTCCGAGCCCGTCCATACCTCTACAAAGGTATGGCCCCAGGTATAGAGCAGAATCGTATACCCGTTTACCTGCCGCCGGGCGATGAGGGTGCCGTCTTTTTTGAGGGCTTCTCGCTGGCTCCGATAAGGAAGCCTTTCGAACATAGAGTATTCCAGCATAGTAAGTGGTCGCTTCGGGTAATCGCTTATATAAGGTTGGGCAGGCTAAAATGGTTTCAATTCAAAACCGGGTTAGGCAAACTGTTCCCGATTACAGAAAATAAGCAGCACATTATCAACCAGTTCTTGGTGCAATGAATAAATTACTAAACAAAACTGTAAAAAAATAATTGTAAGTTTGATTTAAATACTAAACAGTACCCGCATGCTCCTCCACCGCGATGGATTAATCGAACTCAACTACGATCCCGCTACCGATATTCTCTCCGTCAGCTGGCCCGATATCAACATTTACTCCAGAACACAAATCACCTACTCTTTCGCAAAACTTCGGGAAGTGATTGCATTCTACGACATCAAAAAACTGCTGATCGACTCGCGCTTTAATCAGGTACTCATAGACGAGGAGGCATATTCTGAACTGATCAGGGAATTGCATGGAAACCTGCGCAGCACCCGCCTGGCGATGACAGCCCGATTGGGCTCGCTTACCAAATTACGTGAAGAAAAGGCCAAACAGCATGCAAAACAGCTGATAGATGAATTGAAACCCAGCTTTGCGTTCAGAAACTTCGACGACGCAGGTATGGCACTTCAATGGCTGAAAGCTGGTTGATCTATCTGAAACAAGCTGCTGCTTTTTTCTATGCTGGCTGCGCGTATTTTGCTTGCAGCAAACGATGCCAATTACGCTATTCTACCTGCTGTAATGCTTTCCTGGATAAGTGAATTAAAAGATCCAAAAAGCTTAACCAAGTGCCTTGTCGGGCGCATAAAATGAATGGCAGATCTCGATGAGGAGAAAAATAAAGGTACCTGCTGCTATGGCAAGAAGGGGATTGGTAAGAGCCCTATCCTGATCAAGGGCTGTTCCGATGAAGGAGAGCAAGACAAGATCGAATAGAAATGCGGCACTCACCGGGTTGAATGGGAACTTGTAACGCTTTTTAAAATGAGTGAACAGCAAAAACAGCATGTGCAAGGCAACGTATAGCCCATACAGAACAGGCATTACAATAACCAGGTACATAACAGAGGCCTCAGCCGAAGTTCGGGACGCAACCGGGCTATTCCATTCCATCAAAATAAATAGGAAAACCTCGCTTAACAGAAAGCAAAGTGAATGCCATAGCAGGCTTCTCAGGTAGGGGTTCTTCATGCTCAATTTTATCCAGGAGGAGCAATATATTTAATTTCCGGCTCTTTCTGTGCTGCTATTTTGAAATAGATAGTACCTGCTCGATTTACTAAACACAAGATAAATGTAGGATTTTGCCGGATTGGATATTTAATTGCAATACAATTAAATACATTCTCTCACTGAGCAGACCATATTGTGAAATCAGGAAGCATCTCTTTTAAGGAAACATTTTTCATTGGCCTTATGCTTTTCGCCATTTTCTTTGGCGCGGGCAACCTTATTTTTCCATTATCACTGGGCCAGGCGGCTGGCACCGAACTTATACCTGCCATTGTCGGCTTTCTGATGACCGGCGTTGGTCTTCCGCTGCTCGGCGTGATCGCAATCGGCATGTCCAAGAACGAAGACGTCCAGTCCATCTCTTCGAAGGTGCACCCGGTGTTCGGGCTTCTGTTTCCGGTTATCATATACCTTACCATCGGGCCGCTGTTCGCAGTTCCCCGTACCGGAACAGTATCGTACGAGATCGGCATTGCGCCTTTTCTTTCGGAAGGAATGAAAGCATCTGCCTGGAGCATGGCACTCTACTCGATCATTTTCTTTGGCGTTACTTACCTCCTGGCACTGAACCCTGGCAAAGTGGTGGACACCATCGGCAAGATCCTGACGCCGGTGCTGCTGATCATTCTGGCGGCGCTGCTGGCCATGAACCTCTTTTCCCCACTAGGTGCTATCACAGAGCCATTGGCGGCCTACGAGGCAGCACCTTTCTTCAAAGGCTTCCAGGAAGGCTACCTGACCATGGATACCATTGGTTCTTTTATTTTTGGCCTTATCGTTATCAATGCCATCCGCTCCAAAGGGGTTGACAGTCCGAAGCAAATTGCTAAAGTGTGCACCACGGCTGGCCTGATAGCGGCTGCCGGTCTGGGCCTGGTTTATGTGGGACTGGCCTACTCAGGCGCAACGAGCGTGCAGGCCATCGGCCACCTCGAAAACGGAGGCATGATCATCAGCCAGATCTCCAATTTGCAGTTTGGCGTGGCTGGCAGTCTGATCCTAAGTGTCGCCATTATTTTTGCCTGCCTTACTACCAGCATTGGCCTGATCGTGGCCTGTGCCAGTTACTTCAATAAACTGCGTCCTTCCATTTCTTACAAGCAATATGTATTGGGGCTGACCCTGGTGAGCGCCCTGATCTCAAATGTTGGCCTGACGCAGATCATCTCTTTCTCTATACCTGTACTGGTGGGAATCTATCCGATGGTGATCGTGCTGATTGTCCTGACGCTGTTTGCCCCAATGCTCCGCAAGCGGAACGCCATTTATACCTGGTCGGTGCTATTGACAGGTATAGTGAGTGTGGTGGAAGGCCTGAGCGCAGCCGGTTTTAAGTTAGGCATCAGCGGGGTGTTCGCCACTTACCTGCCGCTGTACAGCCTCGGTATGGGCTGGGTGTTACCGGCACTTGTAGGCGTGGCGATCGGCTTTGCGATCTCCACGCGGCAGACCTCCTATGCCCTCGAAAGCGAGTAGGCTAAATGGTACTGGGTGCCTTAAAACGCCTGGATCCGCCTAAAGAAGTAGGTAAAACTATATTTTCCCGTAATTTTGCTTCTTCTTAAAGGATTGGCGTAAACGAGGGTAGCACAGGATTGAGCTATACCTGCGCCACGAAAAACATGGAACCAAAAAGACTGAATAAATTCATCAGCGATTCGGGCTTCTGCTCGCGCCGCGATGCAGACGAATTAATAGAACAGGGCCGCGTGACCGTGAACGGGAAAATCCCAACTGATCCGGGCATGAAAGTGACGCCCAAGGACAAGGTGCGCATTGACGATGAGATGCTGCGCGTGAAACAGGAACAGCCCGTATACCTGATCTTCAACAAACCGGCCAACATGTCGGCCACCTCCGATATGGCGGTGCGCGATAACGTGGTGCGGGCCATTAATTTCCCGGCTACGCTGGAGCCAACTGCCATGCTCGAGCGTGAGGCCGAGGGCATCATCTTCCTGAGCAACGACGGCGATTTTGTACGTGGCGTGAAGCGTGCCGACAACAGGTATGAGAAAGAGTACATCGTGACCGTGGACAAGTTGATCACGGCGGATTTTCTGCAAAAGATCAGCGGTGGCGGTGCGCCTATACCTGGCGAAGAGCGGATAAACAACTCCGTGTCGAAAGAAACGCAGACCCGCTTCCGCATTACCCTGAAGCCCGGCACCGACCACTATCTGAAACGCATGTGCGAAAGCCTGGGCTATAAGGTCATGCACCTGCAGCGCGTTCGTTTCGGTGACTTTTCCTTGTCAAAACTGCCATCGGGCCATTGGCGTGTGCTCACGCCGCAGGAAGTGAGCAGCCTGACCAGCATGGTGCCTGGCGGAAAGGTAACAAGCAGCCGCAAAACGTCAGAAAGCAGCTATGGCAGACCTGGCCGGGGAGAACGGTCCGGAGCAAGAGGCGGCGCAGGCGCTAGCTCTGCAAGAGGCGGCGCATCAGGAGCACCTTCCAGAAGTGGCGTGGGTCAGGGGCCGGCAAGAGGCAGCAGACCTGGTTCAACAACAGCTAAAGGAAATGATGGCGCCAAAAGAACAAGCGCTTCCAGACAAGGCGCCGGAAGCCCGGGTAAAACTTCCCGTGGCGGTAGCTTAACAGGTTCTCCAAAATCAGCTCCTGGCAGAAGTTCTGCCCCAAAAAGCGGCGGCAAGCGCAGCGATGGCCCTAAAGAAGGCCAGAAACGCGGCAGGTAATACTTAGCCATTAGAAAATAGCAATGTAATACCTAAAAAGGGCTCTCTTCCTAGTGAAAGAGAGCCCTTTTTAATGATGGCTTTCGGAGACAGGCAAGCGTTCAGACTTTGCGAAACGCCTCAACTCCCCAATGCTCAAATTCCAAAACTCCCGCTAACTCCAGGTTCCCATTTTCCCCATTTGGTAATCGCGGAAGGCCTGGTGAATTTCCTCTTCGGTGTTCATGACAAACGGACCGTGCGATACAACAGGTTCGTTGAATGGCTGGGCATGCCCAAAGAGCAAGTAGGCGTCTTCCGTGGCTTCTACTTTCACTTCCTTGCCTTCGTTGGCGAACTCCACCAGCGTAAGTTTCTCAGCCATTTGGCCGTTCACCTTCACGGCACCGCGTACCACATAGAAGAAGATGTTGCGTTCGGATGGGACGTTGTAGACAAACTCGCCACCATTCTGCAGCTCAATGCTCACCATGTGAATATCGCTCAGGTTCTGGATAGGCGCCTGCACCTCCCCCCAACTACCGGAGATCACATTGACGTGCACGCGGCCATTGTCGAGCTCCACCACCGGAATCTTATCTTCCTGCAGCCCGATGTAATTTGGTGCGGCCATTTTGTGTCTGGCCGGCAGGTTAAACCAAAGCTGCAGAATCTCCAGCGGCCCTCCCTCCTGCTTGAATTTCTCGGACGATACCTCCGCATGGATCAAACCGCTGCCGGCTGTCATCCACTGCACACCCCCGGCTTCGATAATGTCTTTACCGCCACCTGTGTCCTGATGCATGATATCACCTTCCAGAATAAAGGTCAGGGTTTCGAAGCCGCGGTGCGGGTGCGGGCCAAAAGGCAGCCCGCGGTTGCCAGGTTTGTACACCTGCGGGCCGTGGTGGTTAAGAAAAAGGAAAGGATCAATGTATTCCACTTCACGTGTAGGGATGGCCCGGTAGGTCACCAGGTCATCCACCGGGGCATACACCGCTTTATGTAAATCTTTTATTTTTCGCATAAGGTTAACGCTAGATCGTCTGCAAATTAATGTATATACATTAATTACCCTAACCCCTGACTCTTTGTTTCAGGAAAGGCAGTACTATACCTGAATTTAAACCCGAGATTTTAGCGAAAACTGAAACGCGACATGCTGCTTAACATAAAAATCCCACCGACAACAATTCGTCATCTGGTGGGATTTTCACGCTACACTGATAGTCAGGTATACGGAAGCGGCAAAAATTAAGCTGCTGTCTCCTTTTTCAGCATTTTAAGCAGGGCCTCTGCCGCAGGTTCCGAAGAGGCGGGGTTTTGTCCGGTAATCAATAAGCCGTCTGTCACCACATAGGGCTGCCAATCATCAGCTTTGGAGTAAATGCCTCCCAGTTCCTGGTAACGGTCCTCTACCAGAAAAGGTACCACATCGGTCAGTTGCACGGCCTCTTCTTCGGTATTGGTAAAGCCAGCTACTTTCTTGCCTTTCACGAGCGGCTCCCCATTCGGGCCTTTGGCCTGCATCAAAGCGGCGGGGCCGTGGCAAACGGCAGCCACTGGCTTCTGCTGTTTTGCAAAGTCCTCGATCAAACGGATGGAGTTCTGGTCACTGGAGAGGTCCCACAGCGGGCCATGGCCACCCGGGAAGAAGATGGCATCGTAATCTTCGGCTTTCACCTCTGTGAGTTTTTTGGTGCGGGAGAGTTTATGCTGCAGGTCATCGTCCTCGTAAAAGCGACGGGTGGCCTCCGTTTGAGCATCTTTCTCAGTGCTTTTCGGGTCGATAGGCGGCTGACCTCCCTTTGGGGAAGCCAGGTCCACTTTCACGCCGGCATCGGCGAGTGTGTAATAAGGGGCCGCAAACTCCTCTACCCAAAATCCGGTTTTCTTGCCGGTGTCCCCCAGTTGGTCGTGTGAAGTCAAAACAAATAGTACTTTCATAGTTTATGCTTATTAGATGGTTTTGAGTCAATCCTTTTAACCCGAAACAAGTGGGCAATGTTTTAGCCAAACAGTTCGGAGGACAAGTAGCGGTCACCCCGATCGCAGATGATGCAAACCACCACCCCCTCATGGAGCTCCGAAATTAGGCGGGTGGCCGCTGCCACAGCTCCCCCACTGCTCATACCTGCGAACACCCCTTCTTCGAGGGCCAGGCGGCGGGTCATAGCGGTGGCCTCCTGCTGCGACACATCTACAATGCGGTCAACGCGCTCCCGTTCGAAAATCTGGGGCAGGTAGGCTTCAGGCCAGCGCCGTATGCCGGGAATCTGAGAGCCCTCCACGGGCTGGGTGCCGATGATCTGTACTGCCGGGTTTTGCTCTTTCAGATAACGGGACACGCCCATGATAGTACCAGTCGTGCCCATGGCCGACACAAAATGCGTGACGGCACCTTCGGTGTCGCGCCAGATCTCGGGGCCCGTGCTGCGGTAATGGGCGGCGTAGTTGTCCGGGTTGCCGAACTGGTTAAGTACCAGGTAGCCACCTTTCGCTTCTTTCTCCCGCACATAGTCAATGGCCGCCTCCATGGAGCCCTCAGCCGGGGTCAGGGTGACTTTTGCACCATAGGCTTCCATGGTCTTTACTCTTTCCGGCGTAGCGCTGGCAGGCATCACCAGTTCTATCTCCACCCCAAACAACTTTGCAATCATAGCCAGTGCAATTCCTGTGTTGCCACTGGTGGCCTCAATCAGCTTCGTACCTTTTGTCAGCTCACCCCTATCTAAGGCTCCTTTGATCATACCATATGCCGCCCGGTCCTTCACGCTGCCGCCGGGGTTATTGCCCTCCAGTTTGGCCAGCAGCTTCACCCTCGGGTTCGGAGAAATACGGCGCAGTTCCACCAGAGGGGTATTGCCAATAAAATCCAGTAGCGTCCGTGTTGTCATGTTTTTCTTTTTGTGCACTTGTATACCTAGTACGTGCTAATTGTCAGAATGGAATCGCTGAAGTGATTAAAGTATAATGTATCAGGTATACAACGTAACAATGTCACGCCGCTGTAAACTTTAACTCCTCAACTCTCAAACTCTCCAACTCCTAAACTCTTATCTTTGTACCATGCCCATCCGCAAGATCATCCATATCGACATGGACGCTTTTTTTGCCTCCGTGGAGCAGCGCGACAACCCCGAGCTGCGCGGAAAACCTGTGGCCGTAGGTGGCTCGCGGGCCAGGGGCGTGGTGGCTGCGGCCAGTTACGAGGCTCGTAGGTATGGCGTGCATTCTGCCCTCGCCTCCAAAATCGCGGCACAGCGCTGTCCGCAGCTGATCTTCGTGAAACCCCGGTTTGAGGTATACAGCGCTGTGTCGCGCCAGATCCGTGAGATCTTCTACTCCTACACCGACCTGGTGGAGCCGCTTTCACTGGACGAAGCTTACCTGGACGTGACCGAAAACAAGATCGGGATGCCCTCCGCCACCATCATCGCCAACGAGATCAGGGCAAAGATTCTGGAGGAAACTGGTTTGACGGCTTCGGCGGGGGTTTCCTTCAATAAATTTCTGGCCAAGATCGCCTCAGACATGAACAAGCCCAATGGCTTTACCCTGATCACGCCTGACAAGGCAGAGCAGATAGTGGCCGAACTGGCGATCGAGAAATTCTATGGCATCGGGAAGGTAACTGCGGCTAAAATGCAGAGCATGGGCATCCTGACCGGCGCTGATTTGCGCGAAAAGTCGGAGGAGGAGTTGGTGCGGCACTTTGGCAAAACAGGCCGCTATTATTACCGCATCTCCCGCGCGCAGGACGACCGGGAGGTACAGCCGCACCGCATCCGAAAATCCATTGGGTCGGAGCGCACCTACGAGGTGGACCTGACCGAAGAGGAAGTGATGCTGATCGAGTTGGAAAGGCTTGCCAAAGAAGTGGCCCATGACATGGAGCGACTGCAGGCTACAGCCAAGACTATCACGGTCAAGATCAAGTATTTCGACTTCAACCGGACCACCCGCAGCAAAACCTTTCTGGGCGAAATCAAGTCAGCCGATGCCATTTTCACCATCGCCCGCGACCTGTTGCGCACACCCCAGTTACCAGCCTACCCGGTGCGACTGTTAGGTATCACGGCCTCCTCTCTGCTCTACCAGCACGACAAAATGGAGGGTTACCAGCTCACGCTCGAGTTTTAGCTTTGCTTACTTTTTAGTAGCGTAATTTTTGGCATGTGCCCAGCTCTCGCGGCTTTCATCCGCTTCCGGACTGATCTGGAGCAGCTCGGCATAATAGCGTTTTGCCTTTTCTTTGTCTTTTGTCCGCTCAGCGGAGAGCGCTGCGCCGTACAGGCTGTTATAACGCTTCGGCGATACCTTCAGGCTCGTTTCGTAGGCTTGCAGGGCTTCCGCTGGCTTCTTACTGAGCAAAAGCATGTCGCCGAGCAACTCCCGGGCCGGTAACACAGCGCCTGGCGTAACCGGGTGTTTATCCAGCGCATCTTCTTTGTCAGCTGCCTCCCGCATCAGGGCCAATCCTTTTTCCTTATCCCCTTTTTGATAGGCCAGCCAGGCTTGCACCGTCATTTGCTGGGCCTCGACCTGTGCTGCCCAGTAGGTCTCGCCCGCCCCTTTCAGCTGTGTCCGCAGCTTGTCAAGAGCGGCGATTGCCTCTTCTGCCACTGCTGTATTGCCGGATCGGGCGCCACCTATACCTTTGGCAAAATAGGTAATGGCTTCCGCCCCAGGATATTTGTACCAGGTGAAATTTTGTGGTGAACGAACCGGCAATTGAGCCGCTTCTGCCCATTTTCCTCTTTCCAGCGCATGGCGTGCAGGTATAGCGGCCAGTGCATAAGCCGTCGCAAAGGTGGGCGTATAGCCGGCGGCGGCCTCCAGTTTGTCAACTACTGCCTGTGCTTTTTTGTCCTGCCCCTGCTGCAGATAGCCATAAGCCATGTAGTCGAGGGCATGTGGGTAATGCATGGACACTGTCTCTTTGGGTGACTGCCGAAGCGCCGCATCCGCAGAGCGTATGTTCCAGTCCACGGCATCGGTCCACTGGCCTAAGCGAACAAAGATATGACTCGGCATATGCAGGGCGTGCGGCACATCCGGAGCGATCCGCTCATACTCACGTGATACTTTTACGGCTTTGTTAGCCAGCAAGGGGTTGTCGTAGGCATGGATGATATAATGAAAAAGGCCGGGATGATCCGGATTTTGGGCATGCAGCTGCTCCAGCAGCGCTCCGGCTTCCTGCTGTTTCGAAAAGGTCTTATCCGTTTTGGGTGCCGTTGCCAACTGGCCCAGGGCATAAAAAGCGGCCGCCTCCACTTCGTCCGGGTAAGCAGTGTGCACTTCTTTATACCCTTGCTCAAAGGCCTTCAACTGATCGGCATATGGGGTGTTCTCCCAATTCTCGTAAAACCGGGTGACAGCCTGCACATAGGCTTTTTCTTTCTCGGTCATTTGCGCTTGCTGCTGAGCCTTCTCTACAGCCGCTTTTCCCTTCTGCAGGTTGTCATCTGAGGGGCGCTCCCCCCAAAGCGGGTGGATATAGCTCATGGCGATGCCCCATAGTGCCATGCCACAATCAGGGGAAGCCTCCGCGGCGGCGGTAAACTCCTGAGCGGCCTCTTCATACATCATGTGGTGCATGAGCGCCAGGCCGGTATCAAAATGCTGTTGTGCCTGTTCGTTACAGGAGGTTGTCAGATTCACGGTGCCGTGCTTGGTGGCGTGCCCCTGTGCGTTTGCCTGGTAGGCAGGAATAGCAAAGGCAAGGCACACGGCAAGGGCTATAACAAGTGATGTTCGCATGCTGTTCTGAGTAAGAATTGAAGATTTGCGTGTCAAATGCAAGGACGAAGCACGTCTAAATTTAAGCATGAGCTGCTTAATGAGAGGGAGCCAGTCAGGCTATAGCGTCAGGTATAGCCCATCCTCATTAAGTACTTGGTTTTTCTGTGATATGTTTATGTCCAATAGCATTATATAAATGCACACAGAAAAATTAAACGCTAGCTAGTCAGGGCATTAAACCATTCTTCTCATGTATAGTCTTTTATCTGATACCCGAAACAGGTATATTGTAAAACACGAATCTTAACCTAACCTAATCTTCCGCCCATTATGAGCAAAAATGTACGCTATGCCCGGCTGGCTACTCTGCTTCTGGCTGGTGCGCTTGTAGCACCACCTGCCTTTGCCCAGAGCAAGGAAAAAAAGAAGAAGAAAAAAGCCAAGCAGGAAGCCACTACCACACAGGCTGCACCAGCTGCTAAAAAAGACGACAACGGTGTAAAACCCTATGCCAGCGTCATCACCCCGAATGCTGTAACCGATGAGGGCCTGTTCAAGGTGCACCGCATCGACGATAAATACTATTACGAGATTCCGGACACGCTCCTGAACCGCGACATGCTCATGGTGAGCCGCATCGCCAAAACTGCGACCAATTTAGGCTACGGTGGCGAGGAGCTGAATCGCCAGATGCTGCGCTGGGAGAAAAAAGGCAACCGCATTTTGCTGCGCCTGATCTCTTACCAGAACGTGGCCAGCGACACCCTCGAGATCTTCCATTCAGTACAGAATTCCAACCTGGCCCCCGTTATTCAGGCATTTGATGTAAAAGCCTTCAACAACGGCGCCTCGGTGGTGGAAGTAACCGACTTCTTCTCGAAAGACGTGCAGGCTCTTGGTTTGAACAAGCGCCAGCGCGAGACCTATAAAGTGAAGCGTCTGGACGACAAGCGCTCCTTTGTAGAAAGCATCAAGAGCTTCCCGATCAACATCGAGGCCCGCTCGCTTATGACCTACGAGGCCACTGATCCGCCTGCCAACTCCAACGCCGGCACCATTACGGTTGAGCTGAACCACTCCATGCTCCTGCTTCCCAAAGTGCCGATGCCGGCCCGTCGGTTCGACGAGCGCGTAGGTTATTTCACCCTGTCGCAGACCGATTACGGTACCGACGAGCAGCGTGCCGCTAAGCGCCGCTACATTGTGCGCTGGAGACTCGAGCCGAAAGACAAAGAAGCCTATGCCCGTGGCGAACTGGTAGAGCCGATCAAGCCGATCGTATACTACATCGACCCGGCTACGCCAATGAAATGGCGCCCATACCTGAAACAAGGCGTGGAGGACTGGAACAAAGCCTTTGAGGCGGCTGGCTTCAAGAACGCCATCATTGCCAAGGATCCGCCTTCGCCAGAAGAGGATCCGGAGTTCAGCACCGAAGATGCGCGCTACTCGGTGATCCGTTACTTTTCATCGGAGACGCAGAACGCCTACGGACCGAACGTACACGACCCGCGCTCCGGTGAGATCCTGGAAAGCCATATCGGCTGGTACCACAACGTGATGAACCTGCTGCGCAACTGGTACTTTGTGCAGACAGCTGCCGTGAACCCGGATGCACGCGGCGTGAAGTTTAAAGACGAAGTGATGGGCGAACTGATCCGCTTTGTGTCGGCGCACGAAGTAGGCCATACCCTGGGTCTGCCGCACAACATGGGTTCCAGCGCCGCCTTCCCGGTAGAGAAGCTGCGCGACGCCAAATTCACAAAAGAAATGGGTACCGCCCCCTCTATCATGGACTATGCCCGTTTCAACTACGTGGCGCAGCCAGAGGACAAGGGTGTGGCGCTGATGCCAGGCATCGGTGTATATGACAAGCACTCTGTGAAGTGGGGCTATACCTACTTCCCGGAGATGAACGGATATGACAACGTGGCCAAGCTGTCGCAGTGGATCCTGGAGAAAGGCGACGACCCGATGTACCGCTTCGGCCGTCAGCAGGGCAACCCGGTTGACCCCTCTTCTCAGACAGAGGACCTGGGCGACGATGCCATGCTGGCCAGCCATTACGGCATCCTCAACCTGAAGCGCATCATGCCAAACCTGATGGAGTGGACGAAAGAGGAGAATAAAAACTACGACGACCTGCAGGAGATGTACAGCCAGGTGCTGGGCCAGTGGAACCGCTACATGGGCCACGTAACGGCGAACATCGGCGGCGTGTACGAAAACTACAAGACCTACGACCAGAAAGGCGACGTGTACGCAGCCGTGCCAAAGGAAAAGCAGCAGCGTGCCATGAAGTTCCTTAATGAGCAAGGCCTGGCCACCCCAACCTGGATGCTGGACCAGAACATCCTGCGCAAGATCGAATCGGCTGGTGCCGTGGAGCGTATCCGTACGGCGCAGGTGAACATCCTGAACAATGTGCTGGATCCGGGCCGTATGCAGCGCCTGCTCGAGTCGCAGGCGGCGCTTGGCAGCAAAACCTATACTTTGCCTGAGATGATGGCCGACCTGCGCAACGGCGTTTGGTCCGAGATTGGAAGCGGCAAAACCGTGGACATGTACCGCCGCAACCTGCAGCGCGGTTACCTCGACCGCATGGAGTTCCTGATGAAAGAAGAGCAGCCCTCTGTGCCTGCCAATGTGCGTGCATTTGCAGGCGTTACCACCGTGAAGGTATCCCAATCGGATATCCGGCCGATGGTACGCGGCGAACTGACTGCGCTCCGCAACCAGATCAGGGCTTCCCTGCCGAAGACATCGGACTCGATGACCAAGTACCACCTGCAGGACGCATTGGTGCGCATCGACAACATCCTGAACCCGAAAAGCTAATTTTCCTGTTTTTATGATGAAGAAAGCCCCGGCCACTTTGGCTGGGGCTTTTTATTTAGAACAGGGGTTGAATATTAAGAAAGATATCCTATGCAAAAAGTAGAACAATACCTGTGCGTACGGTAAAATCAAATAATTCCCGTAACTTTACAGCCCATAATGTTTAACCTAACTTATGGCTGCTAAATATATTTTTGTTACAGGAGGCGTTACCTCCTCACTCGGTAAAGGTATCATCTCCGCTTCTCTTGCTAAGTTGCTGCAGGCAAGAGGATTCTCTGTAACAATCCAGAAATTCGACCCCTACATCAACATCGACCCGGGCACGCTCAACCCTTACGAGCACGGCGAATGTTTCGTAACCGAAGACGGAGCCGAAACCGACCTGGACCTGGGACATTACGAGCGTTTCCTGAATGTGCCTACCTCGCAGGCCAACAACGTGACGACAGGCCGCATCTACCACCATGTGATCACACAGGAGCGTGAAGGTGCCTACCTGGGCAAAACGGTGCAGGTAATCCCCCACATCACCGACGAGATCAAGCGCCGCATGCTGCTTTTGGGCGAGTCCGGCGAGTTTGACATTGTGATCACAGAGATCGGCGGTTGTGTGGGCGACATCGAATCGTTGCCGTTTATTGAGGCGGTGCGCCAGCTGCGCTGGGAACTGGGCGTGAACGAAACCTGCGTGATCCACTTAACGCTGGTGCCCTACCTCAAAGCGGCGGGCGAATTGAAAACCAAACCGACCCAGCACTCGGTGCGCGACCTGTCAGAGGCAGGCGTGCAGCCCGACATTCTGGTGTGCCGCTCTGAGTACCATATCCCAACGGACCTGCGCAAAAAGATCGCGCTGTTCTGCAACGTAAAGCAAAATTCCGTGATTGAGTCGATTGACGCGGAAACAATCTATGATGTGCCGCTGCTCATGCGCAAGGAAAAACTTGACGAACGTGTGATCGCTAAACTGAAATTGCCACAGCGCAACGAGCCGGAGCTGGAGTCCTGGAAAGAATTCCTGGGACGCCTGAAGAACCCGACAGCTGAGGTGAACATTGGTCTGGTGGGTAAATACGTGGAGCTACCGGACGCTTACAAATCCATTGTGGAGTCGTTTGTGCACGCCGGTGCTGCCAACGAATGCAAAGTGAACATCAAGTGGTTCCAGTCAGAGAACATCAGCGACGAGAACGTGGCCGGTCTGCTGCAAGGTATGGACGGTGTGTTGGTGGCCCCTGGCTTTGGCGAGCGCGGTTTCAAAGGCAAACTGGAGGCTATCCGCTATGTAAGAGAATCGGGTATTCCGTTCCTGGGCATTTGCCTGGGCATGCAGTGCGCCGCCGTGGAGTTTGCCCGCAACGTGCTGGGGCTGGAAGGCGCCGCCTCTACCGAGATGGACCCGAACACGCCCTACCCTGTTATCGACATGATGGAGGACCAGAAGAACATTACCCAGATGGGGGGCACCATGCGACTGGGCGCCTATACCTGTGAACTAAAGAAGGGCTCAAAAGCATTCTCCATATACGGCAAGTCCAAGATTTCGGAGCGCCACCGCCACCGTTACGAGTTCAACAACAAGTACCTGGCCGACTACGAGAAAGCGGGTATGATGGCCACAGGCATCAATCCGGAAACTGGTCTGGTGGAAGTGATCGAGCTGCAGAACCATCCGTGGTTTGTGGCGGCGCAGTACCATCCCGAACTGAAAAGCACTGTGCTCAACCCGCATCCGCTTTTCGTCAAGTTTGTGAAGGCGGCCATGAATTACACAAAATCAAAAAAGTAAAACCAACACACATTATTTATTTCTCATTAAATGGATAGAAATCAAGCTATTGGCTTTGGATTGATTGCCGTGCTCCTGCTGGCTTACTCCTTCTTCTTCTCGGGAACGAACGAAGAAGCCAACACAACTGCATTTGACCAGACAGCCAAGGTAGAGCAGGTGCAGACGGGACCCGCTCCTGTAGCAGAAAACGATTCGCTGGCACAAGTCCGACGCGCCGCCACACTGGGCACCTTTAGCGCTGCAGGCACAGGCGAGGCCAGCACAGCAACCCTCGAAAACCAAAACATGACCGTGCGCTTCAACAGCAAAGGCGGTCAGGTAGAAGAGGTTGTGCTGAAAAACTACAAAGACTACAAGGGCAATACGCTGGTTTTGTTCGACCGTGAGAGCAGCCGCACCGACGTGCAGTTCACCACGAACGACGGCAAGAACATCCGTCTCTCCGATCTGTATTTTTCACCTTCGCAGGTGCAGACGGTGACGGTAGGTGACGTGCCTGCGCAAACCATCACGTACCGTGCCGACCTCGGCAATGGCCAGTCCATCGACCAGACCTATACCTTGTTCGACAACAGCTTTCAGGTTGGGTATAAACTGGATTTCAAAGGCTTGAACAACCAGATCAGTGGCGAAAACGTGACCATGGTCTGGAACGACCAGTTGAAGCAGCTGGAGAAAGACATGCCGCAAAACCGGGCCAAGTCGACTATCAATTACTACACGGCCGACGAGAGCTTTGATCACCTGTCTATTTCGGAAGGAACTGAGGCTGAAACCATTTCGGAGCCAATGAAGTGGGTAGCCAACAAACAGAACTTCTTCACAGCCGGTATTATTGCTACCAACACATTCTCAGGCGCCAAACTGGAGGCCGTGACCAACCCGGCAGATACGGCCGTTGTGAAAACCCTGAACTCCGAGATCCTGATCCCGACAGCTGACCTGTTAAGCGGCAAGGGTGAGTTTACGTACTACTTCGGTCCGAACGACTACAAGATCCTGAAGCACATGGGCAACGAGTTCAACAAGAACCTTGACCTGGGCTGGGGCATCTTCTCGTGGGTGAATAAACTCATCATCATCCCGGCTTTCGACTTCCTGGAGAATTACATTGGCAGCTACGGCATCATCATCATCCTGCTGGTGCTTTACATTAAGCTGATCCTCCTCCCACTGACCTACAAGTCGCACATGTCGATGGCGAAAATGAAGGTGCTGAAGCCTGAGATCGACGCCATTAAGGAGCGCAACGACGGTGACATGCAGAAAACGCAGATGGAAACCATGAAGCTGTACGGCGAAATGGGCGTGAACCCGCTGAGCGGCTGTATCCCGATGCTCCTGCAGCTTCCGATCCTGTTTGCGATGTTCAACTTCTTCCCGAACTCCATTGAATTACGCCAGGAGGCCTTCCTGTGGGCGGATGACCTCTCGACCTACGACGTGTTTGTGAACCTGCCGTTCACGATACCTTTCTATGGCAGCCACGTGAGTATGTTCACGCTGCTGATGACGGCCTCCACGATCCTCTATACCTGGTCAAATAACCAGATGAACGTGTCGATGCAGGGCCCGATGAAGTTCTACATGTACCTGATGCCAATCATCTTCATGTTTGTGCTGAATTCATTCCCAGCCGGACTTTCCTTCTATTATTTCGTGTCGAACATGGTGACCTTTGGGCAGATGTCGCTGATGCGTAAGTTCGTGGATGAAGACAAGATCAGAAGAAAGCTGGAGGAAAACCGCGACAAGCGCAAAGAGAAGAAGAAAACAGGTGGTCCATCGTTCACGGAGCGTATGCAGGAAGCCATGCGTGCCGCTTCCGAAAAGGAGCAGGAGCGCCGCAACAACCCGAAAGTGAAAAAGAAATAATTTCCCATACCTGAGAAAAAAGCCCCGACACAGATCGGGGCTTTTTTGTTTGACCATATTTGCTGATTTGCGTATAGCCCTGTACCTATATTAAAATCATGCGAAAGAATACACTACCCTACCTCCTGCTGCCTCTGTCGTTTATGGCGGTAGTGGGAGCAGCCTGCCAGCAAAAGGCAGAAGAAGAAAAAACGATTGCCAGCACACACCCCAAGCTGGAGGAGCACCTGCAACGCGACTCGGTACGCACACCCATTACCTCGGACGAGAACCCCGAACTTTACCAGCGCTACCGCCTGCGCATGGAGGCCTACCAGAGCGACGAGGCTTTTCGGGTGCAAGAGGCTTACAAAGGGCGTTTGGCACCACTCGATGAATCCAGCCATGCCGATGCCTCACAGTACCGCTCAGCCTTGCAGGAAGGTCTGAAACAAGGTATAAATTTTGCCGGCAGGTATACGGTTGTCACCGTTGGCTGCGGCACCACCTGTCAGGAGCATTATGTAGTGGACCGCCAGGATGGCAAAGTGCTCGACAAGTTGCAGAGCAGCACTGGCGCGCAGTTCAGTCCGGATAGCCGCATTTTTATCGTAAATCCGCCGGATTCGTCCCATAACTATGTAGAGTGCCCTTATTGCGAGCCAGCCGCCTATGTGCTGGAGCAAGGAAAATTTCGTAAACTACCGCAGGGACAATAGCAAAACGAATCGGTATGCACACACTGTCTATATTGCTGAAACTTAGCCTGGGACTGGGGTTTCTCCTGATGGCCAGCTGTAGCGCCACGCAAAAAGGCAGTGTGCAGGCATCGGCTATACCCTTGTTGCATTTCCAAAAAACACCCTGCCTGGGCACCTGTCCCTCCTACGAAGCCACGTTTTTGGAGGATGGCAGTGTTCGCTACATCGGTTATAGCCATGTTCCTGTGATAGACACAGTCACTTTCACGCTTACAGCGCAACAACTAAATGAGCTCCAGCAAGGTATCGCGCAGGTAGACATTAGCTCTCTGCGCGACACCTACCTGACCAATTGGAGCGACATGCCCGCCACAATCACGGCGTTTTATAAATCCGGAAAGGAAGCAAAGCGGGTAAAACAAGAGGAAGGTGGCCCCAAAGCCCTGCTAGATTTGCAGGATGGGGTGCATGGCCTGCTTATGTCTTTGGCTGAAGCGGAAGCCAAAAAGAGACTTCCCATCAGGTAAGCCAGGCATTGACGCAACCGACTCTCCTCTATTTATTTCTTTGCCTAACTGTCTTGTAATACCCTTCCCCACCTGGTCTGCTTTCCTGCTTCCATGGCGCTATAACACCCTGTATCTAAACAACACTAGGTTTAAATATAGAATAATAGCTGGCTTGCATTTGTAAAAAATCAATAACCAATCATAAGTCCGGTCGTAAAAAAAGAGAGACAAGCATAAGAAGTATATCAAAAAAATAATATTCAGGTATACTGTTTAATACCTTAACCAGGCTTAAGGCTATAATAAATTTTAATTCAGACTGAACTATATAGCTGTATAATTTTACACTATCTACCGAAGTCGATTTGATCTTAAAACAGTTCGGGTCGCTGAGGATCTTTTGAAAAAGTAAGGGTCTTTTTGCCCCGAACTCAGTAAAAAGGGAGAGTTTGTACTTTCCCATACCTAAAAAAGTTTGGGTAGTGGAGTCCCCAATGATTTTGAAGTGAAAAAGACTCCGATGAAGCATCTAACACTCATTACTATGGAAAAACAAACCGTAATAGGCATTTTTAAAGAAGGTATAGACGCACAGGCCGCCGTGCAGAAACTGGAAAGTACCCATCACATCGGCCGTGAGAAAGTAGATATAGCCAACCCCGCCTCGCTATCGAACAGGCATGTGGGCAGTAGCACAACAACAGACAAGGACAATGTAAGCGGCTTTTTCGGCTCGCTGTTCGGCCAAAACGAGGAGGCCACCAAACACACCCAGGCCGCCCGTAAAGGCTGGGTGGTGACCGTGCATGCTGATTCCAGAAAAGAAGCTGAGCAGGCCGCAGCCGTGCTGGACTCTTGCGGCGCCGTGGACGTGGATGAGCAAGCCTCCGCCCCTCAGGCAGGTATGGAAAGGCCGCCACAAGGTACCGCACACACCAGAACCGGCCATACGGGTGATGCCGGCCAGACCATTCCGATTATGGAGGAGCGCATGAACGTTGGCAAACGCGAAGTGGAACGTGGCGGCGTTCACATGAGAAGCCGCATTGTGGAACGCCCCGTGGAAGAGCATCTGCGCCTAAGGGAAGAGCACATCGACATTGAGCGCAATAAAGTAAACCGACCTGCCACCGACCGCGATTTCCAGAACTTCAAAGAAGGCGAAATCAACATCACGGAGCGCGCCGAGGTACCTGTAGTAAACAAGGAAGCCCGCGTGGTGGAAGAGGTAAAGATCAACAAACACACAGAGGAGCGCGATGAAACCGTACGTGGCACCGTGCGAAAAACTGATGTGGACATTGACAAACTGGACAGAGACAGAGACTTGCGAAACCCTGGTAAGGACACGGGTAATCCCAGAAACATTTAAGGGAAAATGAAGCAGTTAAGGCAACAGGCAGTCAGGGTTGGCTGCCTGTTGTTTTTTAGGCTATTATGCGCCCATGACGCAGCCAAAGGCCCGGAACTATACCTGGTCCCGACCGTAGTAAATGGATGAAGCTAAGCCCCATACACCATGAGCAAGAAAACAGACAAACTGAAATCAGAATTTGACGAGAAACTACGCGAAGGCCATGCCAGCAGTCCGCTGGAAGAGCGGGATATACAAGATGAGTACGGCCGTGACGAGCGCGAAAAACTGGATGTTGACATTGCTTATAGCAAAACCATCCCTGTCATTGAAGAGCAATTGCACGTTGACAAAGAGGTGAGAGACACGGGTAATGTGCGCGTTGCCAAGGAGGTGCACCGGGATCAGGTAGATCTGGATCTGCCGATCATACATGAAGAAGCGGAGATAGAGCGGGTGAAAGTGAATCAGTACGTGGACACACCTCCCCCACCCGTGCGTTACGAAGGAGACAAAATGATCATACCTGTGCTGAAAGAGGTTCTTGTCGTAGAGAAGCGCCTGCTGGTAGTGGAAGAGATACACGTAACCAAACGCCGCACTGCCGAACCTAACACAGAGCACGTGGAGTTGTTGCGGGAGGAAATAAGGGTGGAGCGCAAGAGAAGCAACCCAGACGAGCGCCCGCGCTGATCGGATGGATTGCATAAAACGATGACGGTTTAAAATATATAGTTCCACGGGGCGTTATATACCAGAAAAGCAATAAAAGCACAGGGGTCCGGCAGCTTACCAGGCAGTCGGGCCCTTGTGCTTTTATGTCGCTGAAAAGGCGTTTATCTGTTCAGCTACCCCATTTTAGGCGTCTCCCTCCGGAATGTGGATAACCCCTGAAATCGTGGATAAAAATATACGCCTTCGGGCGTGGAACATCACGCGTTCTGTGCAAAAAACATTATCTTTGTAAAAGTTCTATACCCTGAATGGGTTAAGAGATAAAAAAATGCAAACTATGGAAATAACGTATTACGGACAGTCCTGCTTTCTTTTTACGATCGGTGAGCACCGCATTCTTTTCGATCCGTTCATTTCGCCAAACGAGCTGGCCAAGGCCATTGACGTAGACAGTATTAAGGCAGATTACATTTTGCTTTCGCACGGCCACCAGGACCACGTGCACGATGCCGAGCGCATTGCCAAGAACAACAATGCGACCATTGTAGCCAATTTCGAGATCGTGAGCTGGTATCAGGAGAAAGGTATAGAAAAGACCCACCCGATGAACACCGGTGGTAAAGTAACACTGCCGTTTGGTACCGTGAAAATGGTGAACGCCGTGCACTCCAGCTCTTTGCCGGATGGCACCTACGCAGGTATAGCCGGCGGATTTGTGGTGGAAACAGAGAACCAAACATTTTATTTTGCCGGTGATACGGCCCTTACCTACGACATGAAGTTGATCCCGGAGCAGTTTGACCTGGATTTTGCCCTGTTGCCGATCGGCGACAACTTTACCATGGACATCCACGATGCCCTGGTAGCGGCCGACTTCGTGCAGGTAGACAAGGTGATCGGCATGCACTACGATACCTTCCCTTATATTAAAATAGACCATGAGGAAGTGAAGGAAGTAGCCCAGATGGCCGGCAAGGAACTAATATTGATGGAGATAGGTCAGACTATAAACCTATAATTTGTAGATGGGAAAAATAATAGCGGTTGCAAACCAAAAGGGTGGCGTAGGCAAGACCACCACAGCCATAAATCTGGCTGCTAGCCTGGCAGCCCTCGAATATAAGACATTACTCGTCGATGCCGACCCGCAGGCCAATGCCACATCGGGTCTCGGCTTCGACCCGGCCAGCATCACCACCAGCATCTATGAGTGCATGGTGGAGGACGTCACCATTCAGGACATCATCCTGACCTCGCCCAACATCGAGTACCTGGATCTGATTCCATCGCACATCGACCTGGTGGGCGCTGAGGTGGAGATGATCAACGTACCCAACCGGGAGGAGAAAATGCGCGAGGCGCTGGCCCCGCTCAAGGAGGTATACGATTTCATCATCATCGACTGCTCCCCTTCGCTGGGTCTGATTACGGTGAACTCGCTGACGGCGGCTGACTCAGTGATCATACCGGTGCAGTGCGAGTACTTCGCGCTGGAGGGCCTGGGCAAGTTGCTCAACACGATCAAGATCATTCAGTCGCGCCTGAACACGGAACTGGCCATTGAGGGCATTTTGCTGACGATGTACGACGTGCGCCTGCGCCTGAGCAACCAGGTGGTGGAAGAGGTAAAGACCCACTTTCAGCAGATGGTGTTCGACACCATTATCCCAAGAAACGTGAAGTTGAGCGAGTCGCCTAGCTTTGGTATACCTGCCCTGCTGCACGACGCAGAGAGCAAGGGCGCCATGAGCTACCTGAACCTCGCCCGTGAGATAGCAGAGAAGAACAGCGTTGCGCTGGCGAAATAACCTGACCATTACATGTCTGATAACAAGAAACAAGCACCCCTACGCAAAGGCGGCCTTGGCCGGGGCCTGGGCTCGCTGCTGGAGGGGAACAAGTATACCGGCAAAACGGCCGAATCGACCACCCTTAACGAAGTCAATACCATCGCAGATATAGCCATTGACCAGATACAGACGAATCCCTTCCAGCCGCGTACGCACTTTGACCAGACGGCGCTGGAAGAACTGGCGGAGTCTATCAAAATCCAGGGCATCATTCAGCCCATCACGGTTCGTCAGCTCGACCAGAGCAGCTACCAGCTGATATCGGGTGAGCGCCGTTACCAGGCAGCCAAAATGGCCGGCCTGACCACTATTCCTGCCTACATCCGCAAGGCCGACGACCAGCAGATGCTGGAGATGGCCCTGATAGAGAACATTCAGCGCGAAAACCTGAATGCGATTGAGATTGCCCTCTCCTACCAGCGCCTGCTCACCGAGTGCAGCCTGAAGCAGGAAGAGCTTGGCGACCGCGTGGGCAAGAAGCGCACCACGGTGACCAACTACCTGCGCCTGCTCAAGTTACCGCCCGATATTCAGATTGCCCTGCGCGACAACGTGATCAGCATGGGCCACGCCCGTGCGCTCATCAACATCGACACCATTGACAAACAACTCGAGATCTTCCGTAAGGTGGTAGCCGAAGAACTGTCGGTGCGCAAGGTAGAGGAGCTGGTACGCAACGTGCAGAACGCCAGCAAGAAGCCGGATATGCAACAAAAACTGGTGTTCAACAAGTATGATGAAGAATTAAAAGGAGTTGAGAAAAAGCTTTCTTCGCAATTTGGCACCAAGATTCTGGTAAAGGCTAACAACGACGGCAAGGGCGAGATCAAGATCCCATTTGTATCGGTGGACGAGCTGAACCGTATATTGGAGATTCTGAACTACTAAGAGAACAGCATGAGGTTAGCGCCCGGTATAGCTTTATTTGTAGTATTGCTTTTTACGCAACTGCTTCCAACGCAAGCCAGGGCGCAAGTTGTCACATCCGGACCTGATTCGGTGCTGGTGCTCACCTCCGAAGCAGATACCGCCCAGCAAAAGCAGTTTTTCCTGAGCGGTTTCAAAAACCTGGGACGTCCCGGCCGGGCAGCTCTTTTTTCGGCTGTTATTCCCGGAGCAGGCCAGGTATACAATGGCGCCTGGTGGAAAGTGCCCATCATTTATGCTGCAGGCGGTGCGCTGGGTTATTTTATCATCGACAACAACAACAAATACCAGGACTTCAGGGCGGCACTGAACCTACGCACAGGCCAGAGCGATCAGTTTATCGAAATTCAGGACGCTTATTATGATGATCCTGTGTATGGCGCCAATACGCAGCGTGGCACACAAAACCTGCGCTACAGCCGCGATTTTTACCGCCGTAACCGCGACCTGACCATCATTCTGTCCGTGCTGGCCTATGGCATGCAGATTGCCGAAGCTTATGTGCACGGTCATTTGCGTGAGTTTGACGTGAGCGACAACCTAAGTATGCGCGTTCAGCCCGATGTGTTTCGCACACCTGCCACTAATGGCGTAACGCCCGGACTCACCCTTACTTTATATACCCGAACCAAATGAGAATCCTACTGATTGGCTATGGCAAAATGGGGAAAACCATTGAGCAGATGGCCCTTGCCAAAGGCCATCGCATAGCTGGTACCATTGACCATACCAACGCCGAAACGCTGAGCAGCTATACCCCTGAAAACACGGATGTAGCCATTGAGTTTACGCATCCGGAAGCCGCCTTTGGCAATATTTCCTACTGCCTGAAACAAGGTATACCGGTTGTTTCTGGCTCTACTGGCTGGCTTGACAGGTATAGCGAAGCCGTGCAGCTGTGCCAGGAAAACAAGGGGGCTTTCTTCTATGCTTCCAATTATAGTGTGGGCGTTAATTTGTTTTTTCATTTTAACGAATATATTGCCAGTAAAATGCAGGCATACCGGGAGTACAGTGTCTCCATGCGCGAGATTCATCACCTCCAGAAGGTAGACAAGCCCAGCGGCACAGGTATAACCGCCGCTGAAGGTATATTGGCGAATTACCCGCACCTGACTGGCTGGGCGGCCGATGATGATGCTGACAAGAAGCAGCTGAACATTGTGTCGGAGCGTGAGCCCGATGTAGTGGGTACTCACATTGTGACCTACGAATCGGAAGTAGACAGAATAGAACTGGGCCACATTGCCCACAGCCGTGCCGGATTTGCCGAGGGTGCCCTGATGGCGGCTGAGTGGCTGCAGGGCAAACAGGGAGTATATGGCATGAAAGACATGCTCAACCTATAGTTACAAAACGCTTGATAGATGAGAGTAAAGTTTTGGGAGAAGAAACCCGTTAGCAAGGCGCCAAAAAAGAAAAAGAGCTTTGCTCGTGAGTGGGGCGATGCCATTCTGTTTGCTGTTGTGGCAGCCAGTTTGATCCGCTGGGCTACTTTTGAGGCCTACACCATCCCGACGCCCTCTATGGAGAAGTCGCTGCTGGTAGGTGACTTCCTGTTCGTGAGCAAGCTACACTACGGTCCGCGCACGCCCATCACGCCGCTGCAGGTACCGCTCACGCACCAAACCATCTGGGGCACCAACATCCCCTCCTACTCCGACGCCATCCAGCTGAAGTCGTACCGACTACCTGGTTTCTCTGAAGTGAAGCGCAACGATGTGGTGGTGTTCAACTACCCGCCGGAGGAGCAGCATCCAGCCGACCTGCGCACCAACTACATCAAGCGTTGCATCGGTATTGCCGGCGACTCGATCGAGATCCGCGACATGCAGGTATACATTAACGGGCAGGCTGCAGAGAACCCGGAGAAGATACAGTACAAGTACTTCCTGTCTACGGAGCAGCGCCTGGCCGAGAAGTTCTTCCTCGAGCGTGACATCACCGACGTGATCCAGTGGCAAGGCGGTTACATCGTAGACACTTCCCCTGAAAAGGCTCAGGCGCTTGCACAGCTTGACTTTATTAAAGAGGCTACCCTGCTAATGGACCAGGCTGGAAAAGGCGATGCCGAAGTGTTCCCGCATGTGCCGAGCAAGTATGAGTGGAACAAAGACAACTTTGGTCCGCTCTACATCCCGAAAGAAGGCGCAACTGTGGCCATTACGCCGGAGACGCTTCCTTTTTACGAAAAGGTGATCCTGGGCTATGAGCACAACGAAAACGCCGAGGTGCGTGACGGTAAGCTATACCTGGACGGTGCCGAAGCCACGAGCTATACCTTCAAGCAGGACTACTACTTTATGATGGGCGACAACCGTCACAACTCCCTCGACTCCCGCTACTGGGGCTTCGTACCAGCCGACCACATTGTAGGCAAGGCCGTCATGATCTGGATGTCCACTGACCCCTATGGCGGCTTCCTTGACAAGATCCGATGGAGTAGATTGTTTAAAACGATTGAGTAAGGTATAGCAGGTATAGAAATGAAACCGCCAGTTCTGAAAGGAGCTGGCGGTTTTTTCATTATGGGTTAATGATATTTGGTAAATGAAATATTGTATATTTGGTATAGAACAGTAGAGATTTACTGTTAAGTAGATATAACTCCATACATAGTGCAGATAGTAGGAGTAGCTACTCCTGCTATACTCTAGTTAGCGGATATTCAAAATATAAGAACATAATGAATATAATTATACCTGGCTTACGCAACTCTGACGAAAATCATTGGCAAACTATCTGGGAGAATGAAAATCCAGAAGAGTTTTTCAGGGTTGTGCAGTCAGACTGGGAAAACCCTAACTGTAGCGAATGGACTAACAGAATTGAAGAAGAGCTTAAAAAATTCAACTATGAACAGCTTGTTTTAATTGGTCACAGTGTTGGGTGTGTTACTATAATCAAATGGTTTGAGAAATACGGTCACAAAGTGAAAGGTGCCTTATTTGTAGCACCAAGTGACGTGGACAAACCAGGCTATCCAGAGTATATTACAGGCTTCAATCCCATGCCTGAAAATAAGCTGCCCTTTCCTACAATAGTGGTAGCAAGCTCGAATGACCATGTTGTTGAGATTGAAAGAGCAAGGCTGTTTGCCAAAAACTGGGGAAGTGAGTTTGTTGAATTAAAAAATGCAGGGCATATAGAAAGTAAATCTGGATTTGGGAAGTGGGATTTTGGTCTTGAACTAATCAATAAAATAGAAAAACGAACCGCTAACCCAGCACAGGCTTAACTCTCGGCTATCGCCTCACCTTAGCCTGTACAAACCGTTGGCGGTAAGATTAATTAAAAAAATGAAAGCAATACTAAAGGCAAAGCATTGGCAGATATTTCTTATTCTAATGCTGTTGTCTTTCATCGGA
>NZ_PJMU01000005.1 GCF_002846395.1 Pontibacter ramchanderi | reverse complement strand
CCGGGAGAGTAGGTGGCCGCCAACCCCACCACAGCAGCCCCTGATGCCCCCAAGCGTCAGGGGCTGCCTGCGTTTACACCCACCACCCACCGCCAAGCCGCGGCAAGCTCGTGACACGCCCCGGCAAGCACGTGACACGCCCCGGCAAACATGTGAGGCCCGGCAAGCACGTGACATGCCCCCACAACAGCTGCCACCGCCCCGAGGGACTGCCACGCCGTCGAAACCAGGAAACAGGCAGAGCAAGCGGAGCAGCCGGCTGGAACAGTAAGGATCATACGCCGCCTGTATTCACTCTGGCATAGCATGCCACTCCGTTTATATCTACTATCATTGGATAATGGACGGGGCCTGGTTAGATACAACACTGGCCCTGTAAATATCCTTAGACAGAACAGTTAGGTAGTAACTGAAGTGAAGGACCCTAAGTTTGGCCAATTAAGATATTATGTCTCGAGTATAGATTAGAGAACTAAAAGAAGTAACGTACTATAGCTACTTAGCTTATTAACTTTATTTGTAAGCTAGTATGATAGTTCTACACCTTATGATCCATTTATCAAACATTTATTACTAAGCTTAATAAAACTAGGTTAGATTAGATAAGAAAACTAAGGCGTATATTTCTTGATTAACTAGTTTATGCAAAATTCAATAGTTTACAGATACTCAGATTTCCTTATGTGAGTACCTAAACATAAGAGTATGTTAAAACTAAAAGGGGCTACAGGTATAACCTGCAGCCCCTTTTAGTTGGTGTTGTATGTTTAACCTTACACATTGATAAATTTAGGATGGATCAGGTTTTCCATAGAGAATATCTCGTCCCACTTAGCCTGTGTAATTAATTTGCGCTCTAGCACAGTGATTTCGTGAATGGATTTACCTGTGGTTAGAGCCTCCTTGGCAATAGATGCCGACTCTTCGTAACCAAGAATAGGGTTAAGCGACGTAACTATACCAATGCTGTTCATAACCATATTGCGGCAAATCTCCTCATTTGCTGTAATGCCATCCACACACTTGCTCTGCAACGTATAGCACGCGTTTTCCAGGAAAGTCAGTGAGTTGAACAGACTATAAGCAATAACTGGCTCCATCACGTTAAGTTGCAACTGCCCAGCCTCTGCCGCCATGGTAACTGTCATATCAGCACCAATCACATAATAAGCTGTTTGATTGACTACTTCAGGTATAACAGGATTTACCTTACCCGGCATAATAGAAGAACCAGGCTGCATGCGTGGCAGATTAATTTCATTTAAGCCAGCACGGGGGCCTGATGAAAGCAAACGTAAGTCGTTACAGATTTTGGATACCTTGACGGCACAGCGCTTCATCACACCTGATACCTGCACATAAGCCCCTGTATCGCAGGTTGCTTCAATCAGGTCTTCAGCAAGAATTACTGGTACTCCCGAAATTTCCTTTAGTATGTCTGTTACTAGTTGTGGATAGCCCTGCGGAGCGTTGATGGAAGTACCAATAGCAGTCGCCCCCATGTTAATCTCGCAGATTAACATCTTGACCTCATGCAATCGCTGAATATCCTCTCTTATAGTTGTAGCAAAACCATGGAACTCAGCACCCAATGTCATAGGAACAGCATCCTGTAACTGCGTACGTCCCATTTTCAGCACTTCTTTAAATTCCTCCGCCTTACGACCAAAAGATAGCTGCAAGGCTTCCAGACTCTCTATAAAAGCCTGTATCTTCCAGTAAAGTGCGAGCCTGAAGGCTGTTGGGTAAGCATCGTTCGTGGATTGTGAGCAGTTTACATGGTTGTTCGGATGAAGGATGTTGTAAGTGCCCTTGGCATGGCCCATGTATTCCAGGCCGATATTGGCAATCACCTCGTTCACGTTCATGTTCACCGATGTGCCAGCGCCCCCTTGTATCATATCGGTTACAAACTGATCGAGGTGTTCGCCCGCGATTAGTTTGTCACTTGCATACACAATGGCGTCGGTTACTTCTTTGCTTAAAACGCCGCATTGGTGGTTGGCAAGCGCAGCAGCCTTTTTTACATAAGCGAACGCCTTAATAAATAGCGGCTCTTTCGAAATAGGCGTACCTGTGATGTGAAAGTTTTCTAGTGCGCGTGTTGTTTGAATTCCATAGTAGACCTCATTGGGTATTTCTCTTTCTCCCAAAAAGTCGTGTTCTATCCTTACTTTTTCCATGCTATATTCTTAAAGACATATTTATTTACTCTCCCAGCTGTTGGGGAGCAGCAGAGACGTGTAATGCTATACCTAGATCTTTTGCTACTTCCATAACGATGCTGGTCGCATATTTCTTTGTGCAACGCAGCTTGCCGCTTTGGCTATAGTCTGTGATCAGGCTTTGATTTATTATCAGTTTTGAGGCATACTCTCCATACCTGGCCATGATCTCTTTCTGTACCATGGTTAGCAGTTCTTTGCGGCGCTCTGTCTCGGGTGTGCGCAAAGGCCGTTGGAAGCGATGCTCTGGATAGTCGTGGCTAATGTTGTTGGTCTTGGCCGCTTCTTTGGCTCCCTGCAGTGCATTTTCCAGTAACCGTTCGTTTTTCGGCTTCTTCAAATTGCCGTGTATACCTCTTGTATGGTTTAACCACTCGTGCAGGTCGGTGTTCGGATTATTGGCTAACTCCACCAGCGCCTCGTTGGGTATAACAAAATGGGCCGGCTTGTTAAACTGCTGCGCCAGGTCCTCCCGGAAGGCATAGAGTGATTTGAGGAGGTATTGTTGGTAATAATTGAGACGATAAGAGTGTTTTAAACGCAGATGAGGGTTCTCCGACTCCGTATATTTCAACTGTTCCAGCAAGAGGTTTTCCTCTTCTAACCAATGCATACGTCCGAGTTGCTTAATCTCCTGTAGCAGCTTGGCCTTAATCTGATGCAGGTATATCACATCTATGGCAGCGTAACGGAGCTGGTCCTCTGTAAGTGGCCGTTTGTTCCAGTTACTGGATTGCTGCGACTTATCGATCTCCTTCCCAAATTCCTCTTTAAGGACAGTTGCCAGTGAAGAGCGCTCGTAGTTCAGGATTTTGGCAGCTACATCAGTATCTACTATACCTTTTACAGAGCATCCCATCTTATCCAGCAGCAGGATGTCGTTGTTGGAGTGATGGATGATCTTTGTAACGGCCGGATTGCCCATTAACTGGAAAAAGGAATCCAAGTTGTTGATATAGAACGGGTCGATAATAAAGCACTTTCCTTTGCCGTCAGCAACCTGGATCAGGCAGAGGTTGAAACCATAGGTATAGCGGTTTTGATCAAATTCCAGGTCGACGGCAAGTTCGTCACATTGCTCCAACTGCTGCACAGCCTGACGCAACTCTGCGTCGGATGCTACCAGCTCGATAGCCACACCGTCTTCTTCTAAAGATAATTTTTCCATTGGCTAAATTTAATCAAGTATTAAGCCATATCCATACGTCCCATATTATTTTTCTTTGGGCCAAAGCGCATAAAAAAGGTCCCCTCCCAGAAAACTGGAAGGGGACCTTTATTAGTCAATTATGTATATTATTGGATAGGTCTTTCTTCTGGAATTTCATCTGCCACACCATCATTCACAGTAGTATCCATAACTGTAGTGGTGTCAGTATCCATATCTGCATCCACATCAATATCTGAAGTTTCTACCTCGTCAATAGTATCAGTTTCTGTGGCTGTGTTATTGTCAGTACCACAAGCTGTAAAAGCAAAGAAGGCGAATGCTGCGAATGCAAATTTTATTGTCTTTTTCATGATTTTCAAATTTTGTTAAACAAGCAAATTTGTACTTATTTATTTGGGTTATACGGAAAGGTAACCCTTGGGATTTATTTTTTCTGCATTTATCTCTGTGAATGGATTGTATTTGATTGTAAAACAGGTATTTGCCAGGGTGAGTGTTGTAGGGCAACTTACTCAGAGCAGTATCAGTTTTATAGGTAGTTGATTATGGAATATAACTTTATTTATTTGGGGGTGTGCTCTTGTGATCTTCTTAAATAGCATTAGGAAAATGAATCTGTCTCAAGCGATAGCCAAAAGCAAAGAAGCCTCCCCGAACCTGCGGAGAGGCTTCTTTACAGCCAGATTGCATACCTGAAAGCTATTGGATCTCGGCTAACGACTTTTCGCGCTTTGCCCTGAATTCGGATTTCTCACGCCACGTGGGGTAGGTATCACCATTGGCCACGCGCAAACCCACTCTAAAATAAAGTTGAAGGTCTTCCACAGCGCCATCCAGGTTCCAGTCTTCGTATACCTCATCGCTTACTTTGTGGTAATGCTCAGCTGTGTATTGCTCCTGCTTTTTTGTAATGTAGTCAGCAGGTTGGTTGCGGGCCACTATACCTGATTTGGCATAGAGAGCCGGCACCCCTTGCTTGGCAAACTCGAAATGATCAGAGCGGTAAAAGGAGCCTTTTTCTGGAGACGCCTCCGGAACGATCCGGCGGTTTTGTGTGCCTGCCTCCTCTTTCAATATGTCTTCCAGATCAGAGTTGCCATACCCGATCACAATTACATCTTCGGTTGGGTGGTAAGGATTGAGTACATCCATGTTGATATTGGCAAGGGTTTTGGTGAGAGGGTATAGCGGGTTAGCGGCGTAGTACTTAGAACCCAGCAAGCCCTTCTCCTCTGCGGTTACGGCTAGAAACAGGATAGACCGCTTTGGCTTCTCTGGCAACTGAGTAAAGGCCTTTGCCAGTTCAATGAGTCCGGCTGTGCCGCTGGCATTGTCCATCGCGCCATTGTAAATTTGGTCTCCCTGCAGTTTTTCGTCCTTGCCCAGGTGGTCCCAGTGAGCGGTGTACACCACATACTCACTCTTCAGCTCCGGATCTGCGCCTTCCAGCTTGGCAATTACATTGCGAGACTCTACTTCCCGCAACTGGTTTTTGATTTTGAAGTTTGCCTTTGCATTGAGCGGTACAGGCTTGAATCCCTTTTGGGCAGCAGCGCTTTTTAGCTTCTCGAAGTCGTTGCCTGAAGCCGCGAAGAGTTCACGGGCTTTGCTATCGGTTATCCAGGACTCTACAGCCAAGCGGTCCATGTTCTTGCCCGGGTTGCTGATGTCAAAGTTCTCACGGCTCCAACTTCCTGATATCACCTCATAAGGATAACCTGCCGGTTCTGTTTCGTGGATGATGATGGCGGCAGCGGCCCCCTTCTCGGCAGCGATCTCATACTTGTAAGTCCACCGGCCATAGTAGGTCATGGCCTTACCGCCAAACATGGTGCTGTCCAGCTGATCGGGGTTATTGGGGCTAGGTATAGGCGGATCGTTTATGAGCATCACAATCGTCTTGCCCTTTACATCCACACCTTTGTAGTCATCCCAGCCATACTCAGGAGCCACAATGCCATACCCCACAAACACCAGGTCGGAGTTATTGACGTTCACATCCTGCACAAAGCGGCGGGAAACAGCCACATAATCGTTGGGGAAGGAAAGATTAATGGTTTTGCCACCTGCTGTAAAGTTTGCCTGGGGCTGCGCAGTAAAGCCAAACATAGGCACCTTCTGCACAAAAGTGCCGTTTGGGTTGCCCGGCTGCAGGCCGAGTTTCTGAAACTCACGGGTAAGGTAGTTTACCGTAGAGTCCTCTCCAGCGGTACCAGGGCTTCGCCCTTCAAACTCATCAGATGCCAGCACGCGGATGTGCTGCAGGAGGTCGTTAGCGTTGATGCTCTGCTGGGCGCTGAGCAGACCTGTTGTATCGCTGGCCACTGCGGTGCGGTCGTCGCTGTCTGCTACCTCCCGGGCATTTTCGTTGCAGCCAGAAGCCAGCAGGCTAAGAAGCGCGAGGCCGATCATATCTTTTTTCATAGGGCTATGTAGGTATGTTAAAGTACTGAAGTTAATACTTTTATTCATACCGTTGGTTGCAGCTAGCCAATTATTGGTCAGGCGGCTATTTCCCAACTGGCGGGAATGCCTTGATGAAGTGACTTGATAAGCTGCAGGCAGGCGGCTGGAGCCTGGTATAACTGACACTCCCAAATAACCACCCGTTGCCAGCCCGCCTCCCGGTATAGGTTCTTATAGCGTTCATCCCGCAACCGATTATTCGTAAACTTTTCATTCCAGAATTGTAGATTGGACTTAGGGAGCGCCGGTTGGCAGTAAGGGCAGCGGTGCCAGAAACAGCCGTGCACAAAAATAGCCAGGCGACGGGACGGAAAGCAAATGTCTGGCTTGCCTGGAGCCTTTGGCCAGTGCACCCGATAGCCGCGCAGATCATGGTGCCAAAGCAGCCGTCGAAGCTTTAGCTCTGGTTTTGTGTTGCGGCTTTTGTTGCCACGCATATACCTGCTTACTTTTTCCTGGGCTGTAAGCAGGCCAGTTTTTGCTTTATATTTTCTGACTTTCTTTTTGGCTGTCAATTCAGTTAGGGCTGTTTTAGGCTTAAACAGTTTAGCAGTTATGAAAGTGCCGCGTAATTGCAGGATTCAATCAGGGGAATTTTAGGCGCTATAAATTGCTGGTGTGACTACTCGTTTCAGGTATAGTCATTCTTCAATCCAACACTATATATAAATAATATATACCTTTGTATGCTCTTGATAATTAATCATATTTGCTTATGCGAATGTATAAAGTTTGATTTCTTATAAATACTCTTAACTTTGCCTTTACACACAGCCGTAAACATCAGTTATGGATAAATATACCTATATCGCCAATGCGCACGGTGCCTACATCGACGAGCTTTACAAAGCTTATCAGCAGGATCCAGAGTCAGTAGACTTTGGCTGGCGCAAATTCTTTGAAGGTTTTGAGTTCTCAACAGCTTACAACGAGAACGGCCACGACACCGCAGAAGCCCCTGCGGGTGCTCCTGCCAAAGCTGCCGCCGCAACAGGCGAGTCAGAAAAAGAAGTAGCTGTTCGCAATTTCATATACGCTTACCGCAGCCGCGGCCACCTGCGTTCCAAAACCAACCCAGTGCGTGAGCGCAAAGACCGCAAGGCTTTGCTCGACCTGGCAGACTTTGGCCTGTCGGAGGCTGACCTGGACACCGTGTTTCAGGTAGGCGATATCATCGGCATCGGACCTGCCAAGCTGCGCGACATTGTGGCGGCAGTGCAGAAAATTTACGAAGGCCCGATTGGCTACGAGTACATGTACATCCGCGACCCTGAGATGCTCACGTGGTTGCAGAACAAAATAGAAAAGGAATCCCTGGCCTTTAACCCGGGCATCGAGTACAAGAAGCGCATTCTTTCGAAACTGAACGAGGCGGTAGTATTCGAGAACTTCCTGCACACAAAATTCTTAGGCCAGAAGCGTTTCTCACTCGAGGGTGGTGAAACAACTATACCTGCCCTGGATGCCATCATTGACAAGGCGTCTGAACTGGGTGCCAAGGAAGTCGTGATAGGTATGGCGCACCGCGGTCGTCTGAACGTGCTGGCCAACATCATGGGCAAGACCTATGAGCAGATTTTCTCGGAGTTTGAGGGAACGGCCACGCCAGACCTGACCATGGGCGATGGTGACGTGAAGTACCACATGGGCTTCTCTTCGGAAGTAGATACTCCATCGGGCAACAAAGTGAACCTGAAGCTGGCGCCAAACCCATCGCACCTGGAGGCGGTGAACCCAGTGGTAGAGGGCTTCGTGCGTGCCAAGATTGACTGCATGTACGACCGCGACCCGAAACAGATTGTGCCTATCCTGATTCACGGCGACGCCGCCGTGGCTGGCCAGGGCATTGTGTACGAGGTAACCCAGATGGCCAAGCTGAAAGGCTACCAAACGGGCGGTACGATTCACTTTGTAATCAACAACCAGGTTGGTTTCACGACGGATTTTGAAGACGCCCGCTCTTCTATCTACTGCACGGATGTAGCTAAAATTATCGACGCGCCTGTGCTGCACGTAAATGGCGACGACCCAGAAGCGGTTGTGTTTGCCGTGCGTTTGGCAACAGAGTACCGTCAGAAGTTCGGTAACGACATCTTCATCGACATGGTGTGCTACCGCCGTCATGGTCACAACGAGGCAGATGAGCCGAAATTCACGCAGCCACACCTGTACAACCTGATTTCGAAGCACCCGAATCCACGCGAGGTATATAATAAGGAATTGATTAGCCGCGGCGACATCAATGCCGAACTGGCGCAGTCTATGGACAAGGAATTCCGCCAGATGCTGCAGGACCGCCTGGACATGGTGAAGCAGAAGCCGCTTCCTTACAACTACCAGACGCTGGAGAAAGAGTGGAAAGAACTTCGTCGCTCAACAGCCGAAGACTTCAACCAGTCACCTGAAACAGGTATAGCCCCAGAGGTGGTGGAGCGTGTAGGTAAGGCCCTTTCGACTGTTCCGCAGGGCTTTAAGCCGCTGAAGCAAATCGAGAAGCTGCTGAAGGACCGCAAAGAGATGTTCTTTGAGAGCCGCCAACTGAACTGGGCTGCCGCCGAGTTGCTGGCCTATGGCTCGTTGCTGACAGAGGGCAAAATTGTGCGCTTAAGCGGACAAGATGTGCAGCGCGGTACGTTCTCGCACCGTCATGCTGTGCTCCGCGATGCAAACACCAGCGCTCCTTACAATAGCCTGAACCACATTCAGGACGACCAGCGCCAGTTAGAAATTTACAACTCGCTGCTGTCTGAGTATGGTGTGCTGGGCTTTGAGTTTGGCTATGCGATGGCTAACCCGAATGCACTGGTTATCTGGGAAGCTCAGTTTGGTGACTTCGCCAACGGTGCCCAGGTAATGATTGACCAGTTTATCGCGGCTACCGAATCGAAGTGGCAGCGCATGAACGGTGTGGTGATGCTGTTGCCGCACGGGTATGAGGGCCAGGGGCCAGAGCACTCCAATGCCCGCCCTGAGCGCTTCCTGCAGCTGGCAGCCGAAAACAACATGTTCGTGACCAACATCACAACGCCAGCCAACTTCTTCCACTTCCTGCGTCGTCAGTTGGCCTTGCCATTCCGCAAGCCAGCCATCAACATGGCGCCGAAGTCGCTGCTGCGCCACCCGAATGTGGTATCGCCAGTTGAGGAGTTCACTAAAGGAAGTTTCAGAGAGGTAATCGGCGACAGCTACGCTTCAGCCAAGTCAGTGAAGAAAGTATTGCTTTGCACTGGTAAAGTATACTTCGACCTGTTGGAAGAGCAGCAGAAGAACAAGCGCAAGGATGTAGCCATTATCCGTATGGAGCAGCTGGCGCCATTCCCGAAAGTGCAGTTGGAGGCCGAGCTCAAGAAATACAAAAATGCCAAGGTTTACTGGGTACAGGAAGAGCCAGAAAACATGGGCGGTTGGATGTACGTGCTGCGCATCATGCGTAACAACGTGGAAGACGTAGTAGCCCGCAAGCCAAGCGCTTCACCTGCCACTGGCTACAACAAAATACACGGCAAAGAGCAAGTAGACCTGATTGAACGCGCGTTTGCTATTTAATTGAGGAGTAGGTATAAATGGATAGCTGAAATAGGTTTAGTCCTTTATACCTGCTCACTCGTAGTTGATAATTCGTAATTCATAATTGATAAAAAATATGAGCTTAGAAGTTAAAGTGCCTACCGTAGGTGAGTCCATCACCGAGGTGACTATAGCCCAGTGGCTGAAAAAAGACGGTGACCGTGTGGAAATGGATGAGGTGATTGCGGAGTTGGAATCTGACAAAGCCACATTCGAACTGCCCGCAGAAGCCGCAGGCATTTTACGCATCGTTGCACAAGAGGGCGATACCATTGAGGTAGGCGCCACCATCTGCCGCATCGAGCAAAATGGCGAGGCAGGTAGCGCTCCTGCTGCCCCTGCCGCCAAACATGAAACCGCTGCCCCAACCGCGACTGCCGAGGCTCCAGCTGCACAGGAGTCTGCTCCTGCAGCCGCACAGGGTGCTGGTGAGACCAAAGAAATGCGTGTGCCAACCGTTGGCGAGTCTATCACGGAGGTGACAATTGCCAGCTGGTTGAAAAACGACGGCGACCACGTGGAGATGGACGAGGTAATTGCAGAACTGGAGTCGGATAAGGCTACGTTTGAGTTGCCAGCCGAAGCCGCAGGTACACTGCAGATTGTAGCCCAGCAAGGCGACACCGTAGAGATTGGCGGATTGCTTTGCCGCATCGTGCAGGGTGCTGGCGCAGGCGCTGCCAAGCCAGCCGCTCAGCCAAGTGCCCCAACTGCACAAGCTGCTCAGCCAGCCGCCGCTGCTCCATCGGGTTCGCAGACTTACGCTTCTGGCACCCCATCGCCAGCAGCTGGTAAAATCCTTTCTGAGAAAGGCATCAACCCAGCCGATGTGCAAGGTACAGGCCGCGATGGCCGCATTACGAAAGAAGACGCCATGGGCGCTCAGGCAAGACCTGCCGCACAGCCAGCCGCCGCGCCAGCTGCCAAGCAGGAGACTGCCGCTGCCGCCCCTGCTGCTACAGGCGACCGCAACCAGCGTCGCGAGAAAATGAGCTCGCTGCGCAAAACAGTTGCCCGCCGCCTGGTGCAGGTGAAAAACGAAACGGCCATGCTCACTACTTTCAACGAAGTAGACATGAAGCCAATCATGGACATCCGCAACAAGTACAAAGACAAGTTCAAGGAGAAGCACGAGGTAGGTCTCGGTTTCATGTCTTTCTTCACGAAAGCCTGTACCGTAGCCCTGCAGGAGTGGCCAGCCGTGAACGCCATGATTGACGGCAACGACATCGTGTTCAACGATTTCTGCGATGTGTCTATCGCGGTGTCTTCACCGAAAGGTCTGGTAGTACCTGTAATCCGCAACGCCGAGCAATTGACGCTGGATGGCATCGAGAAAGAAGTGATTCGTCTGGCCAAGAAAGCCCGCGACGGAAAACTTTCTATCGACGAGATGACAGGCGGTACCTTTACCATCACCAACGGTGGTGTGTTCGGTTCGATGATGTCAACGCCAATCATCAATGCGCCGCAGTCGGCTATCCTGGGTATGCACAACATCGTGCAGCGCCCTGTTGCCATCAACGGTCAGGTTGAGATTCGCCCGATGATGTACCTGGCCCTTTCTTACGACCACCGCATCATCGACGGCCGCGAGTCGGTTAGCTTCCTGGTGCGTGTGAAGGAGCTTCTTGAAGACCCAATGAGACTGCTGTTAGGCGTTTAATGTATTGAGATAGAAGAGGAGGGGTAAGCGATAAGAGTTTGCTCCTCCTTTTTATTGTATTTACAGCATTAGTAGAACCTACCCCTGCCCCTCCCAAGAGGGGATTATCGCACAAGCTGATTCCCCTCCTCGGAGGGGCTAGGGTGGGTCAATCTTAAAAAAGAAACCAAATACAAACCGAGAGTATACCTCTCCCAAAGTATAAAAAGATGAAATACGATGTAACTGTAATCGGTTCTGGTCCTGGTGGCTACGTGGCGGCGATACGCTGTGCACAGCTGGGCTTGAAAACCGCCATCATAGAGAAGTATAACGTATTGGGCGGTACCTGCCTCAATGTAGGCTGTATCCCATCAAAAGCTCTGCTCGACTCTTCGGAGCATTACCACAACGCCGCGCATACCTTTAAGGAGCATGGCATCGAGCTGAACGACTTGCAGGTGAACATCGAGCAGATGATTAACCGCAAGGCGGGCGTAGTGAAGTCGAATAACGACGGCATCGCCTTTCTGATGAAGAAAAACAAAATTGACACCTACTACGGTCTGGGCTCATTCGTAAGCAAAAACAAGATAAAAGTAACAGGTGCCGATGGCAACGTGCAGGAGATTGAAACGGACAAGACCATTATCGCAACAGGTTCTAAACCGACTACCCTGCCTTTCCTGCCAATCGATAAGAAGCGCATCATCACCTCTACGGAGGCTTTGGAACTGAAAGAGGTGCCGAAGAAAATGATTGTAATTGGTGGTGGCGTGATTGGTCTGGAGTTGGGTTCTGTGTATGCTCGTCTGGGCACGAAAGTACAGGTGATTGAGTACATGGACGCCATCATCCCGGCCATGGACCGTGCGTTGGGCAAAGAGCTGCAGCGTGTGCTCAAGAAGACACTGGGCTTCGAGTTTTTCTTCAACCACAAAGTGACGGGCGCTACCAACGAGGGCGAAACCGTGAAAGTAACTGCCCAGAACCCGAAAGGCGAGGAAGTGACCTTTGACGGCGACTACGTGCTGGTATCGGTGGGTCGCAAGCCGTATACCGAGGGCCTTGGCCTGGAGAATGCAGGCGTGCAAATGGGCGAGCGCGGTATGATTGCCGTAAACGACCACCTGGAGACCAACGTGCCAGGCATCTATGCCATCGGTGACGTAGTGCGTGGCGCCATGCTGGCCCACAAAGCCGAAGAAGAGGGCGTGTTCGTGGCCGAAACCATCGTGGGTCAGAAGCCGCACATCAACTACAACCTGATACCAGGTGTGGTGTATACCTGGCCAGAAGTGGCAGGCGTAGGCTTTACCGAAGAGCAACTGAAAGAGCAGGGCCGTGCTTACAAAACTGGGTCGTTCCCATTCAAAGCATCTGGTCGTGCCAAGGCGTCGATGGATACGGACGGTTTCGTGAAAGTGCTGGCTGACAAGGAAACCGACGAGATTCTGGGTATGCACATGATTGGCCCGCGTATCGCCGACCTGATTGCGGAGGCAGTGGTGGCAATGGAGTTCCGTGCTTCGGCAGAGGACATCTCCCGCATGAGCCATGCACACCCAACCTATACAGAGGCAATTAAAGAGGCCTGCTTGGCAGCGACGGAGAATCGCGCCCTGCATATTTAATTTGTAGCTAATTTAGTCGCTAAGGTTTGTAATAGCGTCGGTCATTCTTGGCCGGCGCTATTTTTTTGTTAGTGAATGAATTCAACTGCTCTAATAGGTTTACGTTATATTTGGATATGGCAATTTAATCATATGTTAACCATGAAAAGGTCGCGCCAAGTACCCATAAGAAGAGTTAAATTGCTGCTGGTACTGGGTGTACTCCTGCCTTTTCTGGTTGCAAGCTTTACTAGTCAGCTGCTCTGTTCCAAGTTGGTGGAAAGGCTACTTTCCTTTGGCTCCATTTTCCTGTTCGTCTTCTTGATCTTCTGGATTGTAGCCAACACAATTAGGCAACTGCTCGAAGAATAATTTTTAGCGCCAGGCAACTATTCTGTAAGATGCTCCATCTAGGAGGTATAAGCTGATATTCAATTCACTACTTATACCTTACAACCATGAAAAAAACGCTGCTATTCCTGTTCCTGCTGGCTGTGCCCTTTATTACCTGGGCCCAAACAAGTGTAAACGCCGCCGACATCGTGGCTAAAATCAATCGTGGTGAAGCTGTTATTTACAAAGACGCTACGATAGTGGGCGTGCTGGATCTGACTAAGCTGGATAACATGCGCCTCGAGAAAAAAGCGGACAATAAAAACAGCACCGACGAATACATCAGCACAGTGAAGGTGCCGCTAACTTTTGTCAACTGTACTTTTAAGGCTGACGTGCTGGCTTACTACAACCCCGATAACCAAGACATAAAGCTTGTTAACAGGAAAAACGAAGTGTTCAACACAAATTTCGATAAAGCTGTGCGTTTCGAGAACTGTGTGTTCGAAGGGGCTAGCGCTTTCAAATACGCTAAGTTCAAAGACGAAGCGTCGTTTGCGGGCAGCAGCTTTTGGCACGAGGCGCTCTTTAAGTACAGCAAGTTCTCCAGATCAGCCGATTTTACCCGCACCCGGTTTTCAGAAGAGGCCAATTTTAAGTATGTGACCTTTCCTGAGAACTCGAGTTTCGGGAATGCTACTTTCAAAAGAGAGGCAAACTTTAAGTATGCCAAGTTTAGCGGGGACGCAGATTTTAGAGCGGCAGACTTCAGAGGGCTGGCCAACTTCAAGTATACCAAAGTAGCCAACAAGATGCATCTCCAGCGAGCTGACTTCAGAGGCAACGAAGACTTCAAGTACACGCAAGTCAACAACCAGAAAGTATCCCGGGCAGATCTGGTGAATTAGCATTGTAATAACTGCACTAATCTACCAATAGCTATGTTAGGCGGAAAGGCAGGTATAGGCGTCAGCCCGAGCCACTGGGTTCGTACCTGATTAACCAGCTCCAAACTCAACGCCCGCCTATACCTGCGAACTGCCAGACTGACTGCCACGGCTGTTTTCAAGGAATTTGCTTTCACCCGGATCGTGTGCTGGCTATACCTGGCCGGATGCAGGTGCACGTGCCTTTCTTCTATAATGCCCCAGCGCAGCACCCACTGGCTTCCGTCAGACAAGGAGAATAGCCGGTAATCGGAGGAACTGCCTGATAGGTATAGCCGATATGTAGCTGGGGTGGATGCTTCTTGCGCCCGAATGTGGGCAATGGTTTCTTGAGCGATTTGCTGAACCTGAAGTTCACCCAGGTATAGGTCGAGTTGAGAGCTGCCAAGCGTCTTGAGTTGTGAGATAATTGCGCTTTCCTCGGCACACGCCTGCGTCGCTATAAACTCCCGGATATACCCCAGATGATGCTTAAGCGGATGAAAAAGGATAGGCTGAGGCAAGTCCGGATGGTGCATAGCTCTTCTACGCAGCGCAGGTATGGCTAGTCAAATTATTTGAAACGACTCAGGCAACCTTCACTTCCCCTATTCCATCTTTATCATACCGAAAGCAAAATAGTCTGGTATTGAGTTTCGTTTTAATTTAAATAAGAGCGAGGCAAGTAAAATCTTCTTTGGAATCGTGTATACGATTGATAGACAAACTATACCTGTCGATCGATAAAATGCTTCTGTAGGTATAAGATTTGAAAATATCAGCACTATATAGAGCACCTTGTAGTGCTAATACTTGTAAATTATTTGCCACCATTCTTGTGGACCGCCTATGATACAGCTGGAAAATATACACAAATACTATGCGGTGGGGCACAACAAACTGCACGTGCTCAAAGGGATTAACATGCTTATCGAAGAAGGCGAACTAGTTTCGATCATGGGGTCTTCCGGTTCCGGCAAGTCCACCTTGCTCAATATCCTTGGCATCCTCGACGACTACGACAGCGGCAGCTATACCTTGGCTGGCACACCCATCCGGAACCTCTCGGCTGCAAAGGCGGCTTATTACCGCAATAAGTTTCTGGGCTTTGTGTTCCAGTCCTTCAACCTGCTTTCTTTCAAAAACGCCATGGAGAACGTGGCCCTGCCGCTCTACTACCAGAACGTGGGGCGCAAACAGCGCAACAAACTGGCTTTGGAGTACCTCGACATGGTGGGCCTGAAAGATTGGGCAGAGCACTCCCCCAACGAAATGTCGGGTGGGCAGAAGCAGCGGGTGGCCATTGCCAGAGCGCTTATTTCGCAGCCCAAACTGATCCTGGCCGACGAACCGACGGGCGCTCTCGACACCCAGACCTCCTACGACGTGATGGACATCTTCAAGGATGTGAATAGCAAAGGCATGACTGTGGTGATCGTGACGCACGAAAACGACATTGCCGCCCAGACGCACCGTGTCATCCGCCTTAAAGACGGCCTGATCGTGCACAACGACGACGTGGCAGAAGAGGCCATACTCGCAGCGGAAGCAGTAGCGGCAAAAGGCTAAGTCATACGAACAACAATCAACAATTAACAACTCGCAATCAAATGTTCGACCTAGACAAATGGCAGGAGATACTCGGGACGATGCAGAAGAACAAGCTGCGTACGTTCCTAACCGCCTTTGGCGTGTTTTGGGGCATCTTTATGCTGGTGCTGTTGCTGGGCGCGGGCAAAGGGCTGGAGAACGGCGTGTACAACCGCTTCGGGGCCGGAGCCAAGAACAGTATCTACGTCTGGACCGGCAAAACGGCGCTAGCCCACAAAGGCATGTCGCCGGGGCGCGAGATAAAACTGACCAATCAGGATATAGCCTCGGTGCACCGCGACGTGGATAACGTGCAGATACTTTCGCCTCGTAACCGGGTATTTGGCGAGTATACCATCAACTATAAAACCCAAAACGGCTCATATCAGGTGTTTGGCGCAGAGCCGGGCTTCCTGAAAATCAACGGCGAGATACCGTTCAAGGGCCGCTTGCTCAACGAAATTGACGAGCGCGAAAAGCGCAAGGTAGTCGTGATCGGTGATCAGGTGAGCAAGGTGCTGTTCGGGGAGGCTGATCCGGTAGGTGAGTATGTCAACATCAAAGGGATACACTTCAAGGTGGTGGGTACTTTTAAGATGCGCGGCAATAACAGTAGCCGCCGCGAAGAGCGGGCCTACATCCCTTTCTCAACGCTGCAGGCCGCTTTTAACCAACCCAATCAGGTGCAGATGATGGCACTGGTTGCCGAGCCCGGCGTGAGCGCCAAGGACATGGAAGGCCGTTTGCGCAATTTGCTGGCCGAGCGCCACAAGTTCTCGACGGAAGACAAAATGGCCATCGGGGTGGAGAATACAGAAGCTGAATTTTTAAAAGTGATGGGCCTCTTCAACGGCATCAGGATATTTGTGTGGATAGTAGGGATCGGCACTCTGATCGCCGGCATTGTGGGCGTGAGCAATATCATGCTGATCATCGTGAAGGAGCGTACCCGCGAGATCGGTGTGCGCAAAGCCTTGGGTGCAACGCCCTTCTCCATCGTGAGTTTGATCCTGCAGGAGTCGGTGGTAATCACGGCCTTTTCGGGCTACCTAGGCTTGCTGGCAGGCACAGGTGTGCTCGCAGGTCTGGAATACTTGATGGAATCATCAGGAGCGGAAGCCCCCTTCTTCGCCAATCCCGAAGTAGACCCCGGCGTGGCACTGGCATCAACTGTGGTACTGGTCGTTTCGGGTGCACTGGCCGGTTTGATGCCCGCTCTGAAGGCGGCAAGGATCAAACCAATAGAGGCGCTGAGGGCTAGTTAGAATTGTGAATGAGTGATTGAGTGGTTGAGTGAATGAATAGAGGTGCGAATTATTCATAAGTTCTTCATTCAATTTAAATATCAACCACTTGGTTATTCATACAAATCTCTAACTGGAGATTTACTTAATTATCAATCAAAATAAAAAATCACTTAACCACTCAACCACTCGACCACTAAATTAAACTCACTCATTCACTAACTCACTCAATCGCAAATCCAACTATGATCGACATCGATAAATGGACCGAGATTTATAACACCGTAAAGAAGCATAAGCTGCGTACGGCGCTGACGGCTTTTGGGGTCTTCTGGGGCATTTTCATGTTGGTGCTGTTGCTGGGGGCTGGGCGTGGTTTGGAGAAAGGTATAACGGCAGAGTTTAACGTGGCCAAGAATGCGGTGTTTGTGTGGACGCAGCGCACCAGTGTGCCTTACATGGGCTTGAAAGCGGGTCGCTTCATCCAGATGACCAACGACGACATTGAGGCCATCCGGACGTTTGTGCCGGAGGTAGGTGTAATTGCGCCGAGCAACCAGCTGCGCGGTAGTTTTTCGGTGGTATACGGCACCAAAAGTTCATCTTTTACTGTGAATGGTGAGACACCGGAGGTGCTGCAGGTAAAGCCCACAAACATTGTCAGTGGTCGCTTTATCAACCAGAAGGACATTGGGGAGCGCCGCAAAGTGGCGGTGGTGGGGCCGCGCACCCTGGAGTTGCTGTTTGGCGAAGGAGTAGACCCGATTGGCAAGTACATCAGCATCAAAGGCATTTATTTTCAGGTGGTGGGCACGTTCAAGCCGCTTGGTAAAGACGAAGACGTAGTGCAGGATGCCCAGACCATCTTTATACCGAACACGACGTTGCAACAAGCCTTCAACCAACCCAATCAGGTGAACTTCTTCGCCATGACGCCCAAGCCAGGCGTACCGGCCGCGGTGGTGGAGGAGAAAGTGAAAGCCCTATTGATGAAGCGACACAAAGTAGCCCCTACTGATCTGAAGGCTTTCGGCTCGGCCAACGTGGAGAAGGAGTTTCAGGATGTGCAGGGGCTGTTCGCAGGTATAGCGGGCTTCAGCTGGCTGGTGAGTATCGGCACCATCATCGCCGGCATCATCGGGGTGGGCAACATTATGCTGATTGTGGTGAAGGAGCGGACAAAAGAAATAGGTATACGCAAAGCACTTGGTGCAACGCCCTTCTCCATCGTAAGCCTGATCATACAGGAGTCAATCGTGATCACGGGTTTTGCAGGTTACATTGGTTTGCTGGCCGGCACCGGGCTTATCGCGACCATCGAAGGCTTTATGGTGGATAATAACGTGCAGGCAGGCTTTTTCGGTCCGCCGGAGGTGAACCCGGGGGTTGCCATTGCCGCCACCATCGTGCTGGTAGTGGCGGGCGCTCTGGCCGGGCTTATACCTGCCACCAAGGCGGCCCGCGTGAACCCTGTGGTGGCCCTGCAGGAAGAGTAATTTTAGCATTGAATCAACAAGAACATAATTGAGCATATCCCTATGAAAAAGGTTTTTATCGGACTGTTTGTAATTGTCATGCTGGCCTTGTCTGTTTGGCTGGGGCGCTACTTCTACAACAAGGCCAACACCGACCCGATCGTGTACAAAACGGAGGAGCCCTTTGAGGCCGATATCGTGAAAAAGACGGTAGCCACGGGCTCTATTGTGCCGCGCAAAGAGGTAGAGGTGAAGTCGCAGGTGTCGGGCATTGTGGAGGAGCTGTACGTGGAGGCCGGGCAGATCGTGAAGCAGGGGCAGTTGCTGGCCAAGATCAAGATCGTACCCAACATTGTGAACGTGAACAATGCGCAGAACACCCTGGAAACTGCCCGCATCAATTTTGATGAAGCCAAGCGCGAGCTGGCACGTTATCAGGAGCTTTATGAACAAAAAGCTATTGCAGAGCAGGAGTTTCGCAGGTATAAGTCCGACTACGACCTGAAGCGCGAAGCCCTGCAGTCGGCGGAAAACAACCTGCAACTGGTGCGCGAAGGTGCTTCCAAGCGCAGCGGTCAGGCTTCCAACCTGGTTTACTCCACCATCGACGGCATGCTGCTGGATGTGCCGGTGAAAGTGGGTACTTCCATCATCGAGCGCAACAACTTCAACGAGGGCACGACCATCGCCTCGGTGGCCGACATGCGCAGCCTGATATTTGAGGGCAAGATCGACGAGTCAGAGGTGGGCAAACTGAAAGAAGGCATGGACCTGTTGCTGACCATCGGCGCCATCGAAGGCCGTGTGTTCAACGCCGAGCTCGAGTACATCGCCCCGAAAGGTGTGCTCGAAGAGGGCTCTATCAAGTTCCCGATCCGTGCCAAGGTGCTGCTCGACGAGAAAGACTTTATCCGGGCAGGATATAGCGCCAACGCCGACATCGTGCTTGACAAGCGCGAGAAGGTAATGGCCGTGAAAGAAAGCCTGCTCAAGTTCGAGAAAGATAAGTCGTATGTGGAAGTGGAAACCGCTCCGCAGGTGTTTGAGAAACGCGAAGTTAAAACCGGCCTGTCAGACGGCATCAACATTGAGGTGGTGTCTGGGCTGAAAACTTCGGAGAAAGTGAAAGTGCCGGATGCGAATGCCGCGCAGAATATTTAGTGTTTGTTTAAGGTGAGAGAAGGAAGCGGGCAATGCCCGCTTTTTTTTTTGGTATACTTCAATTGAACAGCCACTTTAGCACAAAATGCGAAGGCAGGTAAATGCAGATCGGGAAAAACAGCATGGCCAGGCCAAAGTACACTTGCTTAGGTATAGTCTTCTGGGGCTCACTGCCAAACCCATATACCCAGTTCACATTCTCTTTCGGGTCGGTGAAGAAATAAGTAAGCGGCAGCACGATCCACGCCAGTGCCGTCTGGTACCAGATGGCGCGGGTATCATATCCCCATTCGGTCAGTAACCAAATCACGATGGCGGGTAGGAATACATGGAACAGCGAAAGCCCGCGCAGAAACAGGCTCTTATCCGGATGAAACATGTAGTCGCTCAAACCCAACAGTTCCCTGCCTGTTAGCAGGCGGCCGAAGTAGTCCACGTTCCAGACGAGTTCCAGTCCCAGCACCCCCACGGCCATCATGCTCAGCAAAAGGTGGTTTTCGGTCCAGAGCACGATGCCCACCGAGAACAGCGCCACATCCGAGAACCACAGGAAATTACCCGGACCGTACTGCTTCCAATACACAGGCACCAATACCAGCAAAAACAGGGTATAGGCAATGGGCAACCAAACTGGTATGGTTCCGGACATGAACATAGCACAACTTAATCGAACATTTTATACTCTACTTACTTGCAAAAAGATAGACACAAAAGATCAGACTGTTGAATTGTGCTGGTTCGCTAACAATTGGCGGTGAAGAGAGTAAAACAATATAAGGAGTTGATTGATAGAATTTTAATTGTTGGATTATGAAATGTAGAAATGCAATTGTCAGAAGGGCAGTGCTTTATGCTACCCTTTTGTTAAGTGGTGTTGCCTTTGCCTGCGACGACGATGAAAAGGATGAGGATTTACTTGGCAGTGAGATCGAGTTTACCAATGTAGCGCTCTCCGGAGAAAATGAGGTGCCCGCTGTTACTACAAGCGGGTCGGGCTCGATGACGGCTACCTACGACCGGAGCACCCGGATGCTGACGTATAATTTTAGCTGGACGCTCGGTAGCACAACTGATAACACTGTTGGGATTCATTTGCATGGACCGGCCTTGGCCACGGAGAGCGCACCAGTGGTGATACCGATCGAAAACCACCCTACAAGCCATACCGGTTCTGTTACAGGCACAACGCGGGCGCTAACCCAGTCCGAAGAAGAACAGTTGCTTGACGGCAAGTGGTACCTGAACATTCACAGCAGCACTTACCCAAACGGCGAGCTGCGGGGTCAACTGTTGCGTGGTGAGAACTAAGCATACCCAGACCAGACTGCTGCCTTTTGAGAGCGTGTGTTTGACAATGAGACAGGTATAGGCGTACCTTTGTAGCAAACCAGAATACCCTATGCACTTGGCTACCACTGAAGCTACCGTACAGATACTTGACTTTGAACCACAGCACGCAGGTGCTTTCCGGACACTGAACGAAGAGTGGATCACCCGCTATTTTGTAATGGAAGAAGCGGACCACAAATCGCTGGGCAATCCGCAAAGCTACATCATCGACAAAGGCGGTCACATTCTGATGGCCAGCTACCAGGGGGAGATCGTGGGTACTTGCGCCCTGATCAACGACGGCGATGGCGTATACGAGCTAGCCAAGATGGCCGTAACCCCCAAGGCGCAAGGCCTGAAGATCGGTAAACTGTTAGGGGAGGCGGCTATACGCAAAGCTCGTAAAGCCGGTGCACGTATGGTATACCTTGTATCAAACCGAAGGCTGGAGACTGCCCTGAACCTTTACCGCCGCCTGGGTTTTGCGGAAGTGCCGATGCCTCCGAGCATCTACGAACGCGCCGATATCAAAATGGAATTGCCTTTGTGAGGTATAGCTGCTAGATCAGGTTGGTCTGGCGGTTTATGTCCTGCCGGGCCACACCCACAGTCATCCAGCAGCCTTTGTACATGCCCTTGCGCTGCTTGGCCAGTATAAATAAGTATGGTACCTGCTCTCCACCCGCTCCCTTTATCACCACAAGCTGGTAGGCCGTGTCGTCGGTGATCACTATTTTGCCGGTTTTGTATGAAACGAAGTTAAGCATGGGGCTATAGGCCGGGTCGCGTACCATCATCCGGAAGTGGTTGAGGGGTCCCAGACTTACCCGGCTGGTTGGCGATGAGAAGTTAAAAACCGTGATGATGCCACTGTCGGTCATGTCGTTTCGTTGCAAGGCGTGAAGCTGTATTTTGATGACCTGGCGGGGTGAAAGTGTTTTGGAGGGCTTTAGAAAGCGGGCTTTTGAGTTCATAACCGTCCTGGCTTCGTCCGAGGTATAGCGAACATGGTCGTCCGCGTTCATCTCGGGCATAGCCGGAAACTGCACCCACAGCAACACCAGCAATATGACCCCTACTCCGAGCAGGAGTTTGTCGTACATATTTTCAAACCCTCTCATGTTCAATATGTACTTTATATAGCGGCAATAAGTTGTTAATAAATCCTTTAGCTATGTAAGCTGCTCTTTTTTGCGGGTTAACGCCAATGTGCTTATATCAATTTGAGAGAATTGCGTATAAGAGTTGGATTTTTCCTGTATGAAGCACTTTCTGACACATCTCTTTCATTCCATGCGCAGTTGGTTGGCGAGGCAACCGCTGGCGCAGCGCTTGTACCGGCGCTTCCCGGTGCTTTTCCGTTTTCTGCTCCGCCGCTTCGACACCACTACGTTTATTGGGTTGCCGCTCACCATTTTGGTGCTGGTCATCGGAATCAACGCGGCCCTGCTCTCACAGCTTACCGAAGACGTGATCGAGTCGGAAGGCGTAGTGCATGTGGACAAAGCCTTTACCCAGTTTCTTTTCAGCATGCGCAGCGAGTGGTTGAGCCAAACCTTTTACGCTCTTACCCAGCTGGGTACCCGCGAGGCCACCTTTGCCGTCGGGGGACTGGCCACGATCGTGTTCCTGTACAACCGGCGTTATACAGCAGTGCTGGCTTTCTGGCTCACCATGGCAGGAGTGGGGTTGTCGGTGCAGTACGGTAAAAAAGTGATCAGCCGCGATCGGCCCACAGAAGTCGCTTTTTATCCGGAGCGTAATTTCTCATTCCCAAGCGGACATGCCACCACGAGCATGGCACTCTGGGGTATACTGGCCTATTTCGGATACCGCCACCTGTACCGGAAACGCTTGCGCAACGCCGTGGTGGCTGCGGCAGGTATGCTGATCTTGCTCGTGGGTTTCAGCAGAATATACCTGGGCGTGCACTTTCTGTCGGATGTGCTGGCGGGTTTTCTGCTGGGCGCCATGTGGGTGCTTTTAGGAATCAGTATTGTGGAGGTAATGGGCTACGTCAGAGCCCGGAAAAAGCCGCATCCATCGCTTTAGAATATAGGTCAGGCATTATCTCTTGTAGCAGTTCATGCGTATAACACCCCACGCATACCTACTCTTATGAACTACCGCACCCTTGCAAAACCAGGCGCCCTGGCCCTGTTGCTATATCTGTTACTGACGGCCACCAGCGCCCGAGCCTATGGTGTGCTCACGCACCAGGCAATTATCGATGCTGCCTGGAAGGACTCTATTGAGCCCCTGCTGCGCAAGCGTTTCCCCGGAGCTACAGAAGAAGAGCTGCTAAAAGCACATGCGCACGCCTATGGCGGATCTATTGTGCAGGATATGGGCTACTTCCCTTTCGGCAATACGTTCTTCACAGACCTGACCCATTATGTGCGGAGCGGCGCTTTTGTCGAAAACCTGCTCAAGTCGTCCGCTACCATAGAGGAGTACGGCTTTGCGCTGGGCGCCCTGTCGCACTACAACGCTGATATACACGGGCACCCGCTCGGCACCAACAAGGCCGTAGCACTGGTGTACCCCAAGGTCAGGGCTGAGCATGGGCAGGAAGTGACTTATGCCGAAGACCCCGTGTCGCATATTAAGACCGAGTTTGGGTTTGATGTGCTGCAGGTGGCACGCGGTAACTACGCACCTGAGAAGTACCAGGCCTTTATTGGGTTTAGTGTATCGAAAGAGTTGCTCGAGCGTGCTTTTCTGGAAACCTATGGGCTTGAGCTGAACGATGTGTTTTTAAACGTGCCGCTGGCAATCGGAACCTACCGCTATACCATCCGTGGCTTTATACCTGACCTTACCAAGGCGGCCTGGCAGGCCAAGAAAAGCGACATACAGGAAGCCAGCCCCGGTATGACCCGCCGCCAGTTTCAGTATCACATGAAGCGCGCTGAATTTAACCATACCTGGGGGACGGACTACGAACGACCCAACCTTCTGGCCCGTTTTTCGGCATGGGTTATCAAAGTGCTCCCTAAGTTAGGCCCTTTCCGGACCCTGGCCTTCAAGCCCCCAACGCCAGAAGCCGAGAAGCTTTTCTACCACAGCTTTAACACCACCGTCGAGAATTACACAATACTCATTAAGCAGCTCGGGCAGCAAGGCAGGCTGCAACTCGAAGACAAACAACTCGATACCGGATCGCCCACAAAACCCGGCGACTATAAGCTTACCGATGAAACCTACGCTGAGCTGACGCAAAAACTAGCTAAGTCCGATTTCAAACACACGAGCCAGGCGCTGCGCCAGGACATCCTCCGCTTTTACCAACCCCGCAAAGCGATGCAGGAAGTAGAGCCGGATGAGCGCTCTGAGTTAAAAGAAGCTTTAGAGAAATTGCAGGCTCATCAATTGCAATGAGAGAACAGCATCGTTTTTTATTGAATTCACGCAAATAGAAGTCCAATTCCGGAGCTCTGAAGCGCGTTGATTTAATAGGTAGCAAATGTAGCACCCTGCATATAATTATAGCGGGCCGGACTTGTGCACACTGATGAATGTGTGAGCAGAATGAAACCCTACGCTAAAAAAACCGATACATATAAGTCTGACACCCTGTGTATAAAGTCCAATTTAAGACGTGTGCCAGGTTGTGCATGTGTTTAATTAAAATAAACTTACCTACTATGGAAAACAGAACGAATAAAAATTCGCAATCGAATCAGAATCCGACAGCTCAGAGCAGCTCGCAATCCAATACACCGAATATGAGTTCCAGTCAGTCTTCTTCATCAAGCATGAGCAGCGGGAACCAGTCCTCTTCCAGAAATGCATCCACAAGCAGCCAGTCTTCTGCCTCAGGCAAGTCGAACTGGATGGATACATTCAAGAAAGAGAACCTGAACAACCTGACTGGCAAGCTTCAGGAGTTTGGTAACACCACCATGAACAAAGTGAATGGCCTGAGCACCACACAGAAAGTGGTGGGCGGTTCATTATTGGCGCTGGGCGCAGGCTGGGTTGCCATGAACTCCATGAACAAAAACAAATCGGGTAATATTGGTTCTAAAGGCGCCAGTTCCCAGAACAAACTGAACAGAAACCTGAATAAGAATCTGGGAAGAAACAAATAGTTGTTCCCATTATGAAGCTACATGGCAAAAAGCCGGGTGATCAGCCCGGCTTTTTGTTTCTCGTAGGTATAGCAAACAGGCAAACCCTGCGTATAGCTACAAAACTGACCCTCAAAAACTAAGAAGAAACTATGGAAGTAAGCAAAGCATTGGTAAGCGGGCTGGCAGGGGCCGTTTCCCTTACGATCGCACACGAAACCCTGCGCAGACTAGTACCGGAGGCGCCCCGCATGGATGTGCTGGGAATGCGGGCTATTTCAAAAACGATGAAGAAGGCAGGAGCACAGCCACCCGAAAGCAGCGAGCTGCGGGCCTGGGCCATGTTAGGTGACATCGTGTCTAACTCTATCTACTACAGCTTTGTGGGCAGTGGTAAAGAGGCCTGGTTGCGCGGCGGACTGCTGGGAGCCGGAGCCGGGGCTGGGGCCGTATTGCTGCCGGGGCCCATGGGGCTAGGAACCGACCCAAGCAACCGCACCAACACCACCCGCGCCATGACGGTAGGGCTATACCTGCTGGGCGGCCTGGTAGCTGCTGCAGTAGCTAGTGCGCTCACCTGCGACGGTAAAAAGTGCTGATCTGCCCTAACAGGCAATTAATGTAGTGCTCTGTTTTTGGGGCTGTTCTGCTTAGGGTAGATTGGCGCAAATGCAGAGCACTTCTCTTTGAGGGGTGACGAGTTGGTAATCGGGTAAGGTATACTCTTTCATATACACCACCTGCAGTTCCTTCACGGGGTTGCTGGGGTGCGCCTCGTTCCAGCGCCGCACCAGGTAATTGCAGTAGTAAGGCCTCAGGAACTCATATTGCACAAACAGATAGTTCTCAGAATATTTCCGCCAGCGGTCATTCTTGAACATGCTCACCACCGAGGCTGGCTTGGCATAGTCGGCTTCCTTCCCTTGCCGGTTCAGGTCGATGAGCTGGCCATTGGCCGCGCGGCCTTCCAACACATACCAGCCGTCGTCTTTAAAAACGGCCGGCGCGAACATGCCCCAGCGCTGGTCTACGCGGAGCAGGTTCCCGAACCATGTAGTAGAGTCGGGCATGGCAGGCACCTGCGCAGTAGCTCCTGATAAATTCCACCAAATGCAGTAGAGCAGCACAAACGTCACGAAGCCTTCCCGGGCGTATCGCAGTTGGCGCTTGTTGAGCGGTGGTTTTTGCATGCTAAACTCAAGTCGTAACTGAGCAGGGCTTTTAAAGTCTTTGAGCAGGCGCTGAAACTGTCCCGTAAGCGGCCGCCTGAACGATGCGAGAAGTTTTTTCTCTGCCCAGTCCATGGCCTGCTTCGGCAGAAGGCCCGAGATGGAGGCAATGTTGATGAGGTAGAACAAGCCGACGAACAGGGTCAGGCTGATGCCGATATGGAACATAAACAGAACACCGACCACAACAAGCCGCCAAACATGGTTGTAGAACGGAATCAGTAGCAGGAATGGGAGCAGCAGCTCGGTGTACCAGGTCGTGAGCGTCAGAAACCGGAGTAGCTCCGGATAAGGATATATGAGCTTGCCTACCGGCATCAAAATCTGGTCGAGGCTAAGGGCGTAATACAGAGCTGTTCCTTCGGTATGCCACTCGGGTGAGTTTTTAAGCAAAGCGGTGCAGAAGTACACCAGGAAGATCTGTAAAACATAAGCGACCGTAGCCGCGCTGAAGTAACTGGTCTGCAGTAGATCAGGTTTAGGTGCCTTGGCTGTGTCATAGCTGTAGCATTTTCCCCAGGGCAGGAACATACCCCAGAAGAGCAGCATACGCAGCAGGTCGTCGCCGCCCTGTGCAATAAACGTGTTCCGGTTTTGGAGCGAAACCAGCAGGATCCAGCTGACAATGGTGGCCGTTCGTGTTTTGTAGCCCACCAGCAGGCAACCAGCCGCCACTGCGGCTATCAGGAACAGGACTGCCTGTACCTGCCAGAGTCCGCTTAAGGTATGGAAAGAGAAATGGTAAGGATGCCAGCCAAACTGATGCAGCACATGCAGCGGCAGCACACCCATATTAGAATAGTGTGCCTCGAGGTCGGTGGCCCGTATCGCCAGGTCGGTTAGGATGATGCCGGCTACCCAAATGCGCATAACGGCAAGGGCTCGCAGGTCAACTGTAAATACACGGTGCAGGTATTGTTGCAGTTGATGCATGGCGTAATCAGGGGTTTTGGTTATAAAGCAAAAAGGCAAAGACCGAGGTGGTGCTTGCCTTTTTGCTTAGCTGTATTGCAGGAAACTCCTATCTAGGAGATGTGCCCATTGTGGTCGTGCCAGTCGTAGTGCCGCTGGTAGTACCAGTTGTGGTACCCGTGGTTGTTCCAGTCGTAGTACCTGTAGTTGTTCCTGTAGTGGTACCCGTTGTTGTGCCGGTCGTTGTACCTGTGGTAGTTCCCGTGGTAGTTCCCGTGGTAGTTCCCGTGGTAGTTCCCGTGGTGGTACCAGTTGTTGTTCCCGTTGTAGTACCGGTAGTTGTGCCAGTAGTCGTGCCCGTTGTTGTACCGGTCGTAGTGCCCGTTGTTGTGCCTGTAGTGGTGGTACCGGTTGTAGTGGTTCCTTCCATATCGGTATCTGTTGCGTCAGTGCCAGTAGTAGTAGTGTCTGCGCAGCCAGTCATGACCGTTGCCGCTACAAAAGAGAGAGCGAGCATGTTTACAAATGTCTTTTTCATAGTCTTTGTTGTTTGTAATACTGTAAAAATTAGATTTCAGTATCCTGTTTACGGAACTAGTACTATTTAGATAGTTTTTTTGTAGAAATAGACACGATAAACCTTGCTTCTATGCCAAATGTGGTGCTTCCGGATCGGTTCGGTAATTAAAGCTGCATTTAAATGGAGCACACTTCAATCGATTCTTTGGCTGTCGGCTTGCTGGCGCAGGTATTCGTTTCTGGCGCCCTCCAATTCCTCAATCAGCTCATGCCGTTGCCGCTTCAGGCTCTCCGCCACTGTGTTTTTACTCAGGAAGAGGCGCAGCAACAACCAATGTTCCCGTACGCGCAGCAGTGTGCCCCAATAGCGCAACGCCAGAAAACCAGACAATGGCAAGCTAACCAGGTATAGCAGCAGGTATAGCGGATCAGGCAAAAAATGCCAGAAAACAGCCGCCTGCAATGCGTAGAGTAAAGGAAACGAGAAAATGCCGACCGACAACATGATCGGGGCCCGGAACTCCTGCTCCTCGGTAAGCGCATCGGCCACTTTGGAGGGTATGATATACGCCAGGTAATTATTGAAAAGCCCGTACAGGTACAGCGGCATGGTGAGTGTCAGCAATAGGGTGCGGGCGAGGGTCTGCCGTAGCAGCACATTGTTTTCCTCCACGGTGGGAAGGCGCTGCAGGTCCAGCTCCTCAAGCTGCCGGTTATACGAGCGCATCTTGCTCCGAAACTGCTCCACCCGCTTTGGCTGCGTTTCCAGATAATGTGCCAGCCCTTTTATAATCGCCCTTGTCAGCAGGAAGTCGCGCACGTGGCGGGGCGCGTCGATGGGAGTTTGCGCCGCCAGTTTCTCTTTGTATACCTGTTCGATCTGCCGTACGAGCACGTCTTCGTCGTCAGTGGGAGTCACCACGATCAGCTTCTCCAACTGCCGCCGCATGTGGTCAGTGAGTTCAGTTACAGTGCCTTTTTCGTCCTGCTGGTACTGGGTCAGGTATGAGGCGACCGCGATGGGTTTCCCCACATTCACGAACACATCACTTCTAAAGCGGGTTGGGTCGGAGTAGTTAAGGCCCACCGGCAGTATCTGCAGGTTAGCCACCTCCGGCAAGTGCGCCACAGCACCCAGCGCCATCCGGGCAGTTCCTGTTTTAAGTTTGCGCAGGCGCCTTTCGTTAAAGCTGGTGCCTTCGGGGAATATAAGCAGTGTTTTTCGGGTAGCCAGTGCCTGGTAAATGGCCTTAAAGGTAGCTTCATTGTCGAGCGGCACACCCGGTTTGTCTTCCTGGCGGTGAATGGGGATCAGGTTCATGCGGTGGAGCAACCAACTGTGCATTGGTGTGCTGAACACTGTGCTCTTGGCAATGAAGTACACCTGTTGCGGAAGCAGCGAGGCGATCACGATCGGGTCCATGAACGTGTTGGGATGGTTGGCCACAACCAGCAGCGGGCCACGCGCCGGCATCAGGTGGCGGTTGCGCACCACAAAGCGACGAAAGAACACCCGAAGGCCTGTCCGCAGAATGAGCTTTAAAATAAAATATAGCATGTACGCTTTTTAGGTATAGGCAAAGCTTCGCCAGGTGGTTGGCCTGTGTTAAGCCTGACAATATAAGCAATATCGCGCAAGTGCCGCACACTGGGCAGTGCAGGAAGCGAATGGAAAGTTTGCAGGTATAGCAAGCAGGAGTGAGGCAGTACTTCAGGCGAACTCAGCGATTCACCCTTCAGAAATGAGCCAGTCGTAAGCAGAAGTGAGGTCATCGAACTCCCGGGTTTCGAAGGGGAGGGGGGAGGGGCTGTTGACGAAAATTTGCTGGTACTGGCGGTAGGCGGCCGGGTCGAAGGGGTTGAGGGAGGCAGAGCGCTTGAGAGGGAGCTGCCTATATGCCTGTACATAAACATCGCGGGTCCAGGTCAGGTCCTCGGAGTCGAGGGGGGCAAGCAGGCGGCTGTCGGTAATTGCGTAGGGCACCCCCAGCTCGCGTGCCAGCCTGATCAGTTTGATGAGCGCCTGCCTGTACTGCAGACTGCTGCACTTGCCATACCACTGACTCAGCAAGACGTGGCTGGCGACATGGTACTCTAAGAGCAGATAATCTGTTTGGAAATAAACCATAACCTATGGTGTTAAACCGGTGAATCTCAGCCTAATGATACTGAAAAATTATAGGAGAGTCAATCTTTTGGGAAATAAAATAAAACTATCAGAATATTGTAGTAATGCTATATTTTGCTTCCCTTTTCTGATTTATGCGGCTATTGTGCAGGCTGTTAACTTAAAGGTATTTTTGCGGAGACTTAAAGGGCAGTAGCTATAGGAAAAAGCCGCAGACAGCAGCATCCGGTGCTGTTATCTGCGGCTTTTGCAATGTAGAAAAAATTTACTTTGTTCTCAGGTTGTTGGCGTTGCTGCCGTCCAGTTTACGGGTGTCTTCCTCGTTCTTGGCTGCTACATTGCCCCCTTCTTCTACACCCTCCGGTTCGGGGTCTAAAATATCGCGCTCTTCTTTTTTCACGCCCTCTAGCGGTTCCGGGTTTTCGTCAGGCAGGCGCTCGCTTTCGTCGGAGTTTGTAATGATATCGTCTTCACGTGGTGTTTCCATGGTTCTTCAATTTAGGTTATACCTTATGTACGTAGAGCAGGCGCAAGGTTTTTATGTAGACTATGGTAAAGCATGCTGTTCCTGCATTTCCTTAGGATACTTGCAAGGATAGTCTATTGCGGGAGCAACAGGCGTAGAGCTCAGGTATAGGCTGCCATCACCAGGTCGCCTACGGAATCAATGTGTCGTCAAGAGGCTGTATTAGCAGGTATAAATCTAATTGTAGTAAAAAATAATTTGCTTAATGTAAAATATTTTTTACTTTTCGTAAATAGTATCGTACATAAATAAAAAAGCTTATGAAAGATGTGATGCCACAAATGAAGTTGCTCCCTTACAGGTATAAGCGCCACGGCCTATGGGTGCTCATAATAGGTATACCCTTTATGACACTGATTACATTTGCGTTGATAACTGTAGGGCTTATACCTAAAAGCGACGCCTTTTTTGATGAATGGTCTAAACCGATAATCTATTACCCTATCATTATAGGGTTGGCTTTGCTCAATTTTTCGGAGGAAAGAGAAGAAGACGAGATGGTGCAGCACCTGCGCTACCAGTCGTTTATGCTGGGCGTGTTCTACCTGATCGTCGGGTTGCTCATGCTTCCACTGTTCACAAACGTAGTCAGGCTGCTGGAGGGCAGAGCTGTTGGTATGCCCGATGTAGGTGGTATGTGGGGTGCTCTGGTGCTGCTGCTCTTTTATACCTACGCATCGTTCAGGTATAAACTTCACCAAATCCGGAAAGCACTCGAGACTGATGCGGAATAACATTAAGGTAGAGCGGGCCAGAAAAGACATGACCCAGGAGCAACTGGCCGAGGCCCTGGGCGTGAGCCGCCAGACCATCAACGCCATCGAGAAAAATAAATACCTGCCCTCCACGCTGCTCGCCCTTAAAATGTCGAACCTGTTTGGCCTGACCGTAAACGAGCTTTTTGTGTTGGAAGAGAGTGATTGACAGATAGTTAAAAAGGGAATGAGAAGGCGCGTTATTCAGGCTGTGTTAAAAAAAGTAAGCCAATGCGTGCACTTTTCGTTTGTGAGCCCCAACATTTTGCGCTAACTTTGGGCAATTTATACCTACCAAAGCAAATGCCTAAAGACACCAGTATTAAATCCGTTCTGATTATTGGTTCTGGCCCTATCGTTATCGGCCAGGCCTGCGAGTTTGATTATTCCGGTTCGCAAGCGTCTCGTTCCCTTCGCGAAGAAGGCATCGAAGTGACGCTCATCAATTCAAACCCCGCCACTATCATGACCGATAGTGTAACAGCGGATAATGTGTACCTCAAGCCGCTTGAGAAAAAGTACATCATTGAAATCCTGGAGAAGCATAAAATTGACGCCGTGCTGCCGACCATGGGCGGACAGACTGCCCTGAACCTGGCCATCGAGTGCGACAAGGCCGGCATCTGGGAGAAGTATGGCGTACGCATCATTGGGGTGGACATCAACGCCATCGAGACCACCGAAGACCGCGAGAAGTTCCGTTTGAAGATGCTCGAACTCGGGGTAAATGTTTGTAAGGGAGAAACAGCTACCTCGTTCCTGGAAGGAAAAGAGATAGCGCAGGAAATCGGTTTTCCACTCGTTATTCGCCCTTCGTTTACCCTTGGTGGTACGGGGGGCGGTTTTGTTAATACCCCTGAGGAGTTCGACGCAGCCCTTACCCGCGGCCTGCATGCCTCACCGGTGCACGAAGTGCTGGTGGAGCAAAGCATCATGGGCTGGAAAGAGTACGAGCTCGAACTGCTCCGCGACAACCTGGGCAACGTGATCATCATTTGCTCGATCGAGAACTTCGACCCGATGGGTGTGCACACGGGCGACTCCATTACCGTGGCACCAGCCATGACCCTGCCGGACACCACCTACCAGCACATGCGTGACCTGGCCATTAAAATGATGAACGGCATCGGGCAGTTTGCCGGCGGCTGTAACGTGCAGTTCTCCGTGAACCCGGAAGACGACACCATCATTGCCATTGAAATCAACCCGCGCGTGTCCCGCTCTTCGGCGCTGGCCTCCAAAGCCACCGGTTACCCGATCGCCAAGATCGCAGCCAAACTGGCCATCGGCTACAACCTCGACGAGCTGAAAAACGCCATCACCAAGACCACTTCGGCTTACTTTGAGCCGGCGCTGGACTATGTGATCGTGAAGATACCGCGCTGGAACTTCGATAAATTTAAGGGTGCCAACCGCACGCTGGGTCTGCAGATGAAGTCTGTGGGCGAGGTAATGGGCATTGGCCGTACCTTCCAGGAGGCGCTGCAGAAAGCCTGCCAGAGCCTCGAGATCAAGCGCAACGGCCTGGGTGCCGACGGTAAGGAAATGACCGACTACAACGAGCTGGTTCATAACCTGAAAAACCCTAGCTGGAACCGTCTGTTCTGCATCAAAGATGCCATGCGCATCGGTATCCCGACCAGCACCATCCAGAAACTGACTAAGATCGACCCATGGTTCCTGGCCCAGATTGAGGAGCTCGACATGCTGGAGAAAGAGATGGAGAAATATACCTTGGCAACCCTGCCGGGCGAACTGCTCCGCGAAGCCAAAGTGAAAGGCTACGCCGACCGCCAGATTGCGCACATCCTGCGTTGCCTCGAAAGCGAGGTGCATGCCGTGCGCATGGAACTGGGTATACAGCGCGTGTACAAAATGGTGGACACCTGCGCCGCCGAGTTCGAAGCCAAGACGCCATACTACTATAGCACCTTCGACGGTGAGAACGAAAGCGTGGTGAGCGACAAAAAGAAGATCGTGGTGCTGGGTTCCGGCCCGAACCGCATCGGACAAGGTATAGAGTTCGACTACAGCTGCGTGCATGGGGTGCTGGCGGCCAAAGAGTGCGGCTACGAGACCATCATGATCAACTGTAACCCGGAAACGGTTTCGACAGACTTCGACATTTCGGATAAGCTGTACTTCGAGCCGGTGTTCTGGGAGCACATTTACGATATCATCCTGCACGAAAAGCCTGAGGGCGTGATCGTGCAGTTGGGTGGGCAAACTGCCCTGAAGCTGGCCGAGAAACTCGACCGCTACGGCATTAAAGTAATCGGAACAAGCTACAAAGCACTTGACCTGGCTGAAGATCGTGGTTCCTTCTCTTCTCTGCTACGTGACTTGGGCATTCCATACCCTCCGTTCGGTGTGATCGAGTCGGCTGAAGAAGCGCTGGAGCTGTGCAAGGAGCTCAAGTTCCCACTGCTGGTACGCCCAAGCTACGTACTCGGTGGCCAGAGCATGAAGATCGTGATCAACGAGAAAGAACTTGAAGCGCACGTAATCGACTTGCTGAAGGACCACCCTGGCAACAAGGTGCTGCTCGACCACTTCCTCGACCACGCCATTGAGGCAGAGGCTGACGCGATCTGCGACGGCGAGGACGTGTACATCTGCGGTATTATGGAGCACATCGAGCCGGCCGGCATCCACTCCGGTGACTCCTACGCGGTGCTTCCTCCGTTCGACTTGTCTGAAAACGTGATCCGCCAGATTGAGGAGCATACCAAAAAGATTGCCCTGGCCATGAACACGATCGGCGTGATCAACATCCAGTTTGCGATCAAAAACGAGGTGGTGTACATCATCGAGGCCAACCCGCGTGCTTCGCGTACTTTCCCGTTCATTGCCAAGGCTTACCGCGAGCCCTACATCAACTACGCGACCAAGATCATGCTAGGCGAGAAGAAGATCAAAGACTTCAAGTTCAACCCGCACAAAGAAGGGTATGCAATCAAAGTGCCGGTGTTCTCGCACAGCAAGTTCCCGGAAGTGAACAAGGAGCTCGGCCCGGAAATGAAGTCAACGGGTGAAGCCATCTACTTCATCGACGACCTGAAGGATGATTACTTTGTGAAAGTGTACTCGGAGCGTAACCTATACCTGAGTGTGTAGTGCTTGAGATGATTTATGAAAGCCCTCTCCTGAAAAGGAGAGGGCTTTTTGTGTTTTAGGACTACGAGTTGCATTTTCAGGCAAAACACAAAATTTGTATCTTTGCATAAGCCCCGCCGAAATGGCAGGCAAAAACTTTTTGGCAGGGGAATTGTATCTGAACAGGTACTGTTTTTGTTAACTAATAGGCAGCCACTTGGTGCTGGCTATACCTTAACCGACTATCATGATCAAATTCATATTTATAACCCTACTTTTTATCTTTTTTATCCGCTTAGTGGCTCCAGTTCTGTTTCGCTGGTTGCTGGCTTTTTTTGTGAAGAAGAGTTTGCGAAACGGTACTTTCTTTTACTCCAACATGAACCAACCCCAGCCAGAGCCGCGCGCCAGCAGCAACGGTCGTCAGCAGGGAGGCGTTAAGATCGACTACATACCGGAGCAGCCGGACCGCAAGGATTTCAATGGCGGCCAGTATGTCGATTATGAAGAAATAAAATAAAAGCCCTATCTTTCAGCTCTATTCAAAGAGCATATTTAAATTTCGTTTTTGCAAGCGAAAAATGGTCAGAACGGGTTCTGGCGCAATGATTTTAGAGTTGCATAGCAGCGCTATGCGGCGAGAAAAACATAAAGTCAGGTTCATTTATGAGCAGTTTGCAGCGCAAAAGATGAATTTTAAACATGCTCTAAGGTTTCCTGAAAGATATGACAGCTTCTATTGACTTTAAGCGCGATGTGCTCCCGCATCTCATCGCGGTCCTTATTTTCCTTGCCCTTACTGCCGTTTACTTCTCCCCTGTTCTGTTTGAGGACAAGGCGATGGCGCAGCACGACATCCTGCAGTTTAAGGGCGGTGCCAAAGAGATACAAGACTACCGCGAGGCCACCGGCGAAGAGACCCTCTGGACAAACTCCATGTTCAGCGGCATGCCGTCGTACCTGATCAACACCCGCTACTCCGGCGACCTTTCGGGCTATATCCACAGCATTCTGACTTTCAATATGCCGGCCATGGCGGGCAATATCTTTATCACGCTGCTCTGTGCCTACTTTTTGCTGGTCACACTGCGGCTCAATACCTGGTTGTCCGTTATCGGCGCCATTGCCATTGCCTTCACTTCCTACAACTTTATCATCCTGGAGGCGGGCCACAACACCAAGTCGCTCACCATTGCCTACATTCCGCTGGTGCTGGCCGGTATGTTTTACGCCCTGCGGCGTAACGTCTGGATAGGAGCTGCCATTTTTGCGCTGGGCCTTACGCTCAACCTGCATTTCAACCACCTTCAGATGACCTATTACATGTTATTAATGGTGCTGGTGTGGATGGTGGTAGAGTTGATCTATGCCATCAAAGAAGGTAGAATAGCCGACCTCATCAAGCGCGGACTGGTGCTGGGTGTAGCGGCCATTCTGGCAGTGGGCGTCAACTTCGGCAGACTCTATACCGTGGCCGAGTATAGCCAGCACAGCATACGGGGCAAATCGGAGCTGAGCGTGGCCAACAGCGGCGACAAAACCTCCAGCGGCCTCGACCGCGACTATGCCTTTAGCTGGAGCTACGGCGTAGGCGAAACCATCACGCTGCTTATACCTGACTTCTATGGCGGAAGCAGCAACAACACCCGACTCGACAAAGACTCGCAGAGCTACCAAGCCTTACTGGGGCTCGGTATGCCGCCGGTGCAGGCAGAGCAGGCGCTAAAACAAGGCTTGCCAACCTACTGGGGGCCGCAGCCAATGACGAGCGGACCAGTATACGTGGGTGCTATCGTGGTTTTCCTGTTCGTGCTGGGACTTTTCATTGTGCACAAGCCTACCCGCATCTGGCTGCTGGGCGCCACAATCCTTTCTATTGTGCTGGCCTGGGGCAACAACTTTGCGGCCTTCAACTACTTCATGTTCGACTATTTTCCGGGCTATAACAAGTTCAGGGCGGTTTCATCAGCCTTGATCATCGCGCAGATCACGATACCACTGCTAGGAATACTGGCACTGTACAAAGTGATACGCGACCGCGACCTGATCAAAGACCTCGATAAGAAACTGCTGATTTCCGGAGGTATAACTGCAGGTGTCTGTTTGCTGGTGTGGCTGTTTGCCGGCTCGGCCAGTTTTGTGGGTGCCGTGGATCCGCAGTTGCAGCAGTCTTACTTTCCGCTCGATGCCATCCGGGCCGATCGCGAAAGCATGATGCGATCCGATGCCCTGCGCTCTTTCGCATTTATCGCGCTTGCATTGGGGCTGCTGTATTTCTACCTGAAAGGTAAGCTATCATCCACGGTGGCCATGGCAGGTATAGGCCTGCTGATACTGGTAGACCTGTGGAGCGTGAACAAGCGCTACCTCAACGATGGTGATTTTGAAAAACGTGTAGTGGAAAACTACTTCCAGCCGACCAAAGCCGACCAGATGATCCTGCAGGACAAAGATCCGCACTACCGCGTGTTATACCTGCCAAATCCGTTTAACGATGCCCGTACGTCCTACTTCCACAAGTCGGTGGGCGGTTACCATGGCGCCAAGCTGCGTCGCTACCAGGACGTGATCGACCGCCATATTGTGCAGAACAACCTGGAGGTGCTGCGCATGCTCAATACCCGCTACGTGATCACTGGCGATCCGCAGCAGCCGGTGCAGCGTGTGCCGGGTGCCCTGGGCAACGCCTGGTTTGTGAGCGAAGTAAAAACGGTGAACAATCCGGATGAGGAGATAGAGGCGCTGAACGGACTGGACGCCAGCACGACCGCTGTGGTGGACGTGTCGAAATTCAAGACTTCTGCCACCAGCTACAATGCCGAAGGCTCAACCATCGAGTTGACTGACTATCAGCCGAACGCCCTGACCTATGCCGTGAATGCGGCGCAGGCCGGTCTGGCGGTGTTCTCGGAGGTATACTATGCCGATGGCTGGCAAGCTTACCTCGATGGGAAGCCGGTGGACCACATCCGGGTGAACTACATTCTGCGCGCCATGGAAGTACCAGCTGGCAAGCATACCATCGAGTTCAAGTTTGAGCCGAAATCTTACGCGATTGGTAATACCGTTTCATTGATCTCGTCGATTTTGCTACTGGTAGTCATAGGGGGAGCCATCTTCTACGGATTGCGCCGCAAGCCGGAGGAAGTAGAGAAAGAAGTGATTGTATAAGTCAAGGCCCCGGTTTTAGAATCGGGGCCTTTGTTTTTAAAACGTATGGAAGCACCGCTGCAACAGCTGCACAGCCCGCTTTGGGAGGAGCAAGGTATAACGCTTTGGGTGAAGCGGGAGGACCTGCTACACCCCACCATATCAGGCAATAAGTGGCGCAAACTGAAGTATAACCTGCAGCAGGCAAAACGGCTGCAACACAGCACGCTGCTGACTTTTGGCGGCGCCTACTCCAACCACATCGCGGCGGTAGCGGCGGCAGGGGAGGAGTTCGGCTTCCGCACCATCGGCATCATCCGGGGCGAGGAGCACCTGCCGCTCAACCCCACGCTCAGCTTTGCCTCCTCGGCAGGTATGAAGCTGCACTACATTTCCCGGGAGGCCTACCGGCACAAGTCCGACCCCGTATACCTGGTGCAACTGGCAGAGCAGTTTGGAAATCCTTACATCATACCGGAGGGTGGTACCAATGCACTGGCTGTAAAAGGTTGTACCGAAATTGTGACAGACATTCCCATCGATTACGACTACATCTGCTGCGCGAGCGGTACAGGTGGCACCATTTCCGGTATCATTGCCGGTCTGGAGGGAGAGAAACAGGTACTGGGCTTCCTGGCGCTGAAAGGCGGCGAATTCCTGAAGGAAGAGATCGAGCAGCTGATCGACAGATACAACGGCCAGCGCTACCACAACTGGCAATTGATCACTGACTACCACTTCGGCGGCTATGCTAAAGTGAAGCCGGAACTGCTGGACTTTATGCGCGATTTTCAGAAGGAGCACCAACTGCCACTAGAGCCTGTCTATACCGGCAAAATGTTCTTCGGACTGGTTGATCTCATCCGGCAGGGCTACTTCCCAAGAGGCAGTCGCATTGTGGCCGTACATACTGGTGGGCTGCAGGGCAATGCCGGTTTTAAGGAGCGGTTAGGGATTGTGGTATAGGTATAGAAGGAACTTTAGCACCATAATTGCTGTGTAGACAATAGCGATCACAAAAACATAAAATGCTCACGCCCCTTATCCGACTTTTATTCCGTCTGCTCCCCTTTGTTTTGCTGCTACTGGTTGGCTGGTTTGTCTGGCGTCAGGTAAAAGACACGTTCGGCCCCGGCGAAAAACAGCCCGAAGTCATCGTGAATCACAATACCATCCTAACCACGGTAGAAGAACTCGGCAAAATGGAACTGGTGCGCTTCAATTTTAAGGATGTGGTGGAGTACGAAAAGGATGTGTCGCGCTGGGTGCCTAACTCGAAGGTAGTGCTGGTGGTGTCGGGTGAGGCAGTTGGCTGTCTGGATTTTACCAAACTCACCGAGCAGGACATCCGCTTCCAAGGCGATTCGCTGGTGCAGATCAGCATGCCGGAGCCCGAGCTTTGCTATTATAAGATAGATCATAGCAAATCAAAAGTGCTGTCGAAGGAAAATACCTATTTTCAGGATGCCGACCTGGTGCAGGAAAGCTACCGCTACGCCGAGGCCAATGTGAAGGATGCAGCCCTGGAATCAGGTATACTGCGCCAGACGAAGGTAAACGCCGAGAAAGTGCTGAAGCCGATTCTGGAGGAGATTACCGGCCGCAAAGTGGTGCTGGTGCCAAAGTATCAGATTCAGAACCCGGAAATGCCGAAGAGTAGGTAGTATCAATTGCTAAATTGTTGATGGTAAAATGGTTGTAGGAACACTATTAACCTGCCCCTCCCAAGAGCAAGGCTGTTAAGTTTTGCCAAAAACTATCCCCTTGAGGACAAGTGAGAACGGGAGTTCGAAACTTGCGAGCGCAGCTCAATAGGGGTGTCAGTTCAGCGCAAAAAAGCCAATGGTTGACACCCCTATTGAGCTGCGCTCCCCTCAAGGGGAGAATTCCTTAAAATGAACCAGCCCTGCTTCCAAGAGGAGATTCTGGTGCACGATTCGGGCAGGACACAGCTGAATGCAGTCAACAAAAGCAGATCTTTCTCATTCGACTAAAGGGAGAAATATGAAATGTTGTTCAAGCTTTGAAATGATCCAGATCTCTCCATTCTGTCGAGATGACAATAAAGGTATAAAGATAGGGGGCCAGGGGCAGCCAGATAGCGCACACTCGCCAGAGGCGAGTGAAGGCAGGGTATAATGTCGCTACAGCCCCAATAACTCTTTAACTCGCAAACTCCTAAACTCCTAAACTTTTAATCGCTTCCTGCACCAGATCGCTTTCGTAGCCTTTGCTCATCAGGTAGTAGGTTAGTTTCTGGCGGCGTGCAAAGGGGTTCTTTTCTTTTTCAGTGGCGTTCTTTTTCTCAAGGAGCTGCTGTAGATTCTCCTCGTATACGTCATAGTCGATCTCTTTTAGGCCCTGCTTGATGCAGTAGTCGGAGATGCCTTTTGCCTTCAGTCCCTGCACGATCTTGCGCCGGCCCCATTTCTTAAGCCCATACTTGCCGCGCACATAGGCCTGCGCATAACGCTCTTCGTCCAGCATCTTTTCCTGACCCAACCGCACAATGATCTCTTCCACATCATCCGGCTCCAGTCCGTAAGTATAAAGCTTGGTGCGCACCTCCTGCTGCGTGCGCTCCTGGTAAGCACAGTAGGCTGCCGCCTTGATGAGGGCTTCTTTAGGGGTATAGGTTTTCTGTTTCTTCTTCTGTTCCAAATCGTTCGTTTTGCTCCTGTTTAAAACAAGTATAGGCGCTTAAGAGTTGCGGCGGAAGGGGGTTTGCTTTGTCAAAGATAGGGATAAGTGGGTTTCTTTAGTGTGGGGGGATATTAATCATGCACAGGTATAAAGACACCCGAAAACTATACCTGTTAATAGGCTACCACAGGATTCACGCCTTAAACAGGAAAAGGTAAGTTGGCCTTGCTATCTGAACAAACCCCAATCCGGCTTAGTACAGCAATCCCACAATTTGGCTGCGCAACTAAACTTAATTCGCCGCACCTTTGTAAATCCAAACTACAAATCTGGTTTATGCTTTCAAAAGGAGTCCGGTACATGCTGCTGTCCACGCTGTTTTTCTCGCTCATGAACGTGTGCGTGAAACTGGTGCCGCATATACCGGCCGTCGAAGTGATTTTGTTTCGCTCGCTGGTGTCGCTGGCGATGAGCTACGTGGCCCTGCACAGCAAAAAAGTAAATGTGTGGGGGAACAACAAGGGCCTGCTGATTGCGCGCGGACTCACGGGCTCGGCTGCACTCATGCTGTTCTTCACCACCCTGCAAAATATTCCGCTGGCCACCGCAGCCACCATTCAGTACCTATCACCAATTTTCACCACGATCCTGGGCGTATTTATCGTGAAGGAAAAAGTAAAGCCCTGGCAATGGGTGTTCTTCGCGGTTTCGTTTGCGGGAATCATCATCATCGAGGGGCTTGACACCAGTGCCGATTCCTTCTACGTCTGGATGGGCGTACTCAGTGCCGTATTCTCCGCCTTGGCGTACAGCTCCATACGCCGGCTCAACACCCGGGAGCATCCGCTGGTTATCGTGTTCTACTTCCCGTTGGTGGCGCTCCCGATCGCAGGTCTGTTTTCCATCTTCACCTGGGTGCAGCCGCAGGGCTGGGACTGGGCTATCCTGCTCATGGTTGGCATCCTCACACAGCTCGGGCAATATTATATGACCATGTCGTACCAGGCCGAGGAGATATCCAAAGTTGCGAACCTGAACTACATCGGCATCATTTACGCACTGGTGCTGGGTTTCATCCTGTTCGACGAGCACTTCGAGCTGGCCACTTACCTGGGTATGGCCTTGGTGCTGGTGGGGGTTATCCTGAATGTGCGCTACAAAAACCGGCTGTCGCAACGCGAGATCGAGGCCCACGAAACAAAGCTGCCCCAGGTATAGCCAGGCTGGCAGGTATACCAAGGGCTGAAAAAACGCGAAAATCCAAACACAAAAGCAGGGTTTTGTCGTTTTTGTTAAATTGTGAAACCGAACATCCGAAACAAAAGCATGCGCCCTGCCTTCCTGCTCTTCCTGCTATACCTGTTGCCGGTCATTGCTGCGGCGGGTACCTTGCGCGGACGCATCATTGACGAAAACAATCAGGGCCTGCCCTTTGCCAGCATCTACATCAAAGAGACGGCCAGCGGCACCGCCTCCAACGACCAGGGCCATTTCCAGCTCCAACTGCCGGCCGGCACCTATACCCTGGAGTTCAAGTACGTTGGCTACAGGGCTCGCATCGAAACCGTAACTATAGGAGACGACACGCAGGAGCTGAACGTGCAACTGCTGCCCGAAGTGCTCAACCTGAAAGAGGTGGTGGTGAAGGCCGCCGACGAGGACCCCGCCTACGCCATCATGCGCAACGCCATCCGGCTGCGCAAATACCACCGCGACGAAGTGAATGCCTGGAGCGCCCGCGTGTATATGAAAGGCGTGGCCCGTATGGACAAAGTGCCGGGCAAGGTGCTGGGCGTGCGGGTGGTCGATGTCGATACGGGTATTGTATACCTGTCGGAGTCGGTGTCGGAGCTGCATTTCAAGAAACCGAACAAAGTGAGCGAACGGGTGATCTCGTCTAAAGTGAGCGGTAAGAAGCAGGGCTTCAGCTTCAACCAGGCTTCGGAGATGAACATCAGCTTTTATGATAACCTGCTGCGGGTAGAAGGGCTGAGTGAACGGGGATTTGTGTCGCCGCTGGCTAACAACGCGCTTTTCTTTTACCGCTTCGAGTACCAGGGTACGTTCGAGGAAAACGGCCGCACCATCAACAAGATCAAAGTTATTCCCCGTCGGAAGAACGATCCTGTGTTCCAGGGCAGCATCTACATCGTAGACGGCTCCTGGCGCATCCACAGCACCGACCTCACGCTCACAAAAAACGCCGGCATTGATTTCGTCGATTTCATTCGGGTGCGGCAGGTATACGCGCCGGTGCAGGAGCACGTATGGATGCCGGTATCGCAGCGGTTTACGTTCGAGGCGTCGGGGCTTGGCTTTAAGGGAGGCGGCTATGCCACCGGCGTGTACTCTAACTACAGGGTGCAACCCGCCTACAGCCGTCCGCCAACGGTAGTGGAGCCTGAGCCGGAGGTGGTGGAAGATGCCGTGGCAGTAGAAGTGAAGCCAGCACGAAGGCAGCGCGCCCGTGTCGTGAAACCGCAAGAAGTCACTCCCGAAGAGCAGCTAGCCATACACGATGAAAAACTCTTCAGCCGCGAAGTGCTGGTTGTGGAGAAAGAGGCCAATCAGCGTGACTCCGCTTACTGGGCCGAAATACGGCCTGTGCCGCTTACTCAGGAAGAGCAGCTGGACTACGAGCGCAAGGACAGCCTGGAGGTGATCCGCGAATCCAAAGTGTACAAAGACTCCGTAGACCGCATCCGGAATAAACCAAGTATTGGCAATTTGTTCATGCGGAGCTATACCTACTCCAATACCTATGCGCGTAGGTTCTACCGCTTCGACCCGCTGGTGAGCCTGAGGGGAGGGGCCAGCATACTGCAGTACAACACTGTGGAGGGAGTGGTGGCCAATGTGGGGATGGAGTTTCGGCAAAACTTCGAGGACCGTCGCTTTTACGAAATAGAGCCCACCATCCGCTACGGCTTCTCAAACGAAAAGCTCAATGCCAGGCTGCGTCTCAGCTATACCTACGACCCCATCAAGCGAAGCAATGTGTCGCTGGAGGGAGGCCGCTTCGTAGACCAGATCAACTCTACCAACCCCATTTCGCCGTTTGTAAACACGGTTTATACCTTGCTGATGGAGCGCAATTACCTCAAGCTCTACCAGCGCGACTACGCCCGCGTGAACTATCGCTCCGAAATACTGAACGGCGTCACCCTCCTCGCCTCGCTCGACTATAGTCACCGGATGCCGTTGGAGAACACCGCAACCCATACCTTCCGGGAAAGCGGCAGTGTCGGTTTTACCTCCAACGTGCCCGAAAACGCCGAACTGGCCGACGCCTCCTTTGATCCGCATCAGGCCCTTACGGCTGCCTTTACCGTTGCCTTCCGGCCGGGCATGAACTACATCTCCCGGCCCGACCGCAAGATCAACATCGGCTCGCGCTGGCCTACATTCTCGCTTGGCTATCGGGGTGGCATCAAATCATTGGGCGGCGATGTAAGGTATGCGACTCTGGCCTTACGCATCTCCGACGATTTCAGTCTGGGCCTGCTCGGCAGCAGCGAGTATAGTTTTACGGGGGGTACCTTCTGGGGCAAGGAGAACATGCGCCTGATGGACTACCGCCACTTCAACGGCAACCGCACCATTTTCGCGGGCGTCTACACCGGCTTCCAACTCCTCGACTACTATAGGTACAGCACCAGCAGCCGCTACCTGGAGGGGCATTACGAGCATCACTTCAATGGTTTCCTGTTCAACAAAATACCGCTGTTCCGCAAACTGAAGTGGCAGGAAGTGGTGAGCCTGCACTACCTCAACACCCGCGAATCGGCTAACTACCTGGAGTTGGGGCTCGGTATAGAGCATATCTTCAAAGTGCTGCGTGTCGATTTCTTCACCTCGTTTCAGGAGCGGGAGAAAGTGCACTCCGGCCTGCGGGTGGGGCTCGGTTTTTAGGGTACTCATCTGGCCTGAAAGCGGTACCATAACCAAACGCACCGGATGGACGTTAGAAAATGGACATGAACTAACCATTTCAGAAACGAACATGAAAAAGCTAAAAGATATTTTTATAACAGGATTGGCTCTGGCCCTGGTGGCGGTGCTGGGCACCAGCTGTGGCGAAAGACCTCAGTCAGACCCGGTAGATGACACCAGCACAGCCGAAGCTATCACAAACAAAAGCGAGTCCGCGCAAAACCTGACCCGTCCGCGCCCTGCCCCCATCGGCGACACGGCTGTAACAGGCGAGCAGGCCGACCGCTTTGGCAACCTGCCCTCTAACGTAGATTCTGTGGCGCGCCAGCGGGCAGAAATGGAAAAGCAAGAGCAGCAAAGAAACCCCAAGAAGCAACGTTAAAATTGTAGCCAGGCTACAGCAGACAATAGCTGATAAGAAGCAAGAGGCCATACCTGTACGCATAGCAGGTATGGCCTCTTGCTGTTGTGGGCTAAGCTACTTACCCACCGCCGTAGTGCCAACCGGCGGAATCACCAGGCCGGCGCCCGTCTTTTTGCGTCCTTTCAGGTTAATGTTATAGATGATCACTGAGATAAAGATCAGTACATAAGCCGCCACTTTCACCGCCGTGGTCTCTTCGTTGAAGTACACAAAAGCCACCACAAAGTTGAGGATCGGGTTGATGTACATCAGGATGCCGATGGTGCCGGAGGTCAATTCCTTGAGGGCATAGAGGTTGAGAAACAGCGGCAGCACCGTAAAGACGGCACTCAGTATACCTGTCATCAAAAAGAAATGCCCGTCCAGCGCCACCTCCGAGCTGCCTTTGAGCTGGCTGTAAAACGGGGCTATGAACACAAAAGCGAGCAACAGTTGCAGCGTGAGCAGCACGATCTTGTCGTATACCTTGAGGATGCGCTGCGTGATCAGGTAAAAGGCATAGCTCAGCGCAATCAGCAAACTGAACAGCAGACTCGTCAATTCACCTGTCCCGATCAGCACACAGCTCAGTGCACTCAGCCCAATGGCCACCCACTGGTTTGTTCGCAACTCTTCTTTGAGCAGCGCAAAGCCCAGCATAGCCGTCAGGATGGGGCAGAGCAGGTATGAGAATGAGCCGGTCTGGATGTTGATGTGGTTGATAACGTAGATGAACGTGAGCCAGTTGATGGTAAGCAGCGAGCCGCCCAGAAAAGTGAAGAGCAGGAACCTGCGGGCCTCGCGCGGCTTGGAGGCTTTTACCAGGGCAATGGTTTGCAGCAGGTTCTTGCGCCGGAAAAGCACCGTAATCAGCAAGAGCAGGAGTACAGACAAGGCCACCCGGAAGAAGAGGATCTGACCGCTCGGGTAGTCGGCCAGCGCCTTGAGCGGGAAGGGAATAAAGCCCCAGATGACGAAGGCTGCTATACCTGCCGCGTAGTATGGTTTGGTGTTCGTTGTTTCCATTAAAAGTTAAAAAGAGGGCAAAGGTATCGTTTTGCTTTCTAAAAAGCTGCTATATAGTAGGTAGTATTCTTGTTTCAACTTCAACTGCAGCGTAGTTTAATTCCGGGAGCCCACCACATCCCATCACCTGAATCCATTATCTTTGGGCTTTCATAGCGATGCGTATGCTTACCTTTCACCAGCTTCAAGCCATCACGGGAGGCACTTTAGTGCAGCTGCAACCCGACAGCCCTGTGGTACACCTGCTTACCGACAGCCGCAAGCTCTCGCAGCCGGCCGGTACGCTGTTTTTTGCCATCCGGGGGCGCCACAACGATGGGCACCTATACCTGGAGCAGCTTTACAAACAAGGTGTGAGGCAATTTGTGGTGGAGGACCCAACTGATTTGGCAGGGCTATACCCGGAGGCCAGCATCCTGCAGGTGCAAAGCAGCCTGGAGGCACTGCAGGCAGTGGCGGCCTGGCACCGGGCGCAGTTCCATGTACCTGTGCTGGGCATTACCGGAAGCAACGGCAAAACCATCGTGAAGGAGTGGCTGGCGCAGCTACTGAGCCCGGAGGAGTTGGTGGTGAAGAGCCCGCGCAGCTACAACTCCCAAATCGGGGTGCCGCTTTCGGTGTGGCAACTGGACACGAACCATACCTTCGGGATATTCGAGGCGGGTATATCGCAGCTTGGCGAGATGCAAAAACTGCAGCAGATCATCCGGCCCACGTTCGGTCTTTTCACCAACATCGGCAGCGCCCACGACGAAGGCTTTAAAGACCAAAACCAGAAGGTGGCCGAAAAAATGAAACTCTTCGGTGAGGTAGAGCTGCTTTTCTATTGCCTCGATCATAAGCTGATACATAACGCGGTGCAGGCCAGCGGCATACCTGCTTTTACCTGGTCACGGCATCTGCCTGGCGCCGATCTGCTCATGTTGGGAAGCACTGTCTCCGGTCATAAAACCATCGTAAACTATACCTTCCGGGGCGAGCAGCACAGTCTGGCCATCCCTTTCACGGACGAGGCCTCGGTAGAGAATGCCCTGCACAGCCTGGCGATCCTACTGCAGCGCGGCACCAACCTGACGGCCCTGCAAGACCGTATGGACCGGCTACAACCTGTGGCCATGCGCCTCGAAATGAAGGAAGCCATCAACGGCTGCTACCTCATCGACGATACCTACAACAACGACCTGGCCGGTCTCTCCATCGCCCTCGACCTGCTGGCCAGTCAGCCGAAGCGGGGACGGCGCACACTTATACTTTCCGATTTGCTGGAGTCAGGTATGCCGGAGGAAAAACTGTACAGCGAGGTAGCTGCTCTCACCAAAGCCCACCAAGTAGAGCGGCTGATCGGGATTGGCCCTACTATACAGGCCCACGGGTCGAAATTTGGTGGCGATACGGCTTTTTATGCCAGTACCGCCGAATTTCTGGAGCAGTTCAATGCCGGGCAGTTCCGAAACGAGATGGTCCTGGTGAAGGGCGCGCGGGTATTTGGTTTCGAGAAGATCGTGCAGGCCTTTCAGCAGAAGGTGCACGGCACGGTGTTGGAAGTGAACCTGGATGCGCTGGTACACAACCTCAATCACTACCGCTCCAAACTCGCATCGGGCACTAAACTGATGGTGATGGTGAAAGCCTTCGCCTACGGCAGCGGCAGCTTCGAGGTGGCTAACCTGCTGCAGTTCCACCGGGTAGATTACCTGGCCGTAGCCTACGTGGACGAAGGTGTGAGCCTGCGCGAGCATGGCATCACGCTGCCGATCATGGTCATGAATCCCTCGCCGGACAGTCTGGCCAAGTTGCACCAGTTCAGCCTGGAACCGGAGATCTACTCACTGGAGCTGCTCCGCGATTTCCTGGCCACTGCCCAGCCCGATACCAGCTACAAGATCCACCTGAAGCTTGACACGGGTATGCACCGCCTCGGTTTTACAGAAGAGGATTTTGACGAACTGTTTGACTTGCTGGCCCGCCACCCACAGGTGCGTGTGGTGAGCACGTTCAGCCACCTGGCCGGTGCCGACGAAGCCCTGCACGACGACTTTTCAAAAATGCAGCTGCAGAACTTCCGGGCGTTGGCCGCCGAAGTGGAAAAGCGCCTGGGCTATACCTTGCTCAAGCACATTCTCAACTCAGCGGGCATTGTACGGTTCCCGGAGCACCAACTGGACATGGTGCGGCTGGGTATAGGTTTGTATGGGGTGGAGTCTACGGGTTCTGAGCAGGAGGCCCTGCAACCGGTGAGCACGCTCAAAACCACCATTTCGCAAATCAAGCACATCCGGCAGGGCGAAACCGTGGGCTATAGCCGCAAAGGTATAGCCGACACCGACAAGACCATCGCCACCATCGCCATCGGCTATGCTGACGGCTATGACCGCCGCTTCAGCAACGGCGCAGGCGAGGTCCTAATCCATGGCCGCAGGGCTCCCGTTATCGGCAACGTGTGCATGGACATGTGCATGGTCGACGTAACAGGTATACCGGCCGCAGTAGGCGACGAAGTGACCGTGTTCGGTCCTCAGCTCACGCTGGTTGAGCTGGCACAGCGCATCGGCACCATCTCCTACGAGTTGCTCACCAATGTCAGCACCCGCGTCAAGCGCATCTTCTTCTCAGAGTAGGACGATATGTGCCAATGTGGAAGTGGGTTAATGGGGGGAATGGGAGTAATGGTGGTGGGTTGATGTGACCTAAGTTAATAGGCTAGCTGTCGGTAGAGGCTGGTGCGGCTATACCTGTCCTATACCATTGCCGTTAACCTGAGGAATAACAGACCTAACTTGTCATCTCGGCAACATGGAGAGATTTGGAACATTTCAATGCCTTAGCACTACTTCCGTTTTTTTCCAAAGGTCGAAATGACAGAAGAATAATTGAGTCGACGGCATAATGTCATCATATTTGGGCCTATGCTATACCTGAAACATATGCTATACCTATAAGCAGACGCTTTCCTATACCTGCCCTGAAACCAATTCAGCATATAACCACAACAAGCCCACACCAGTACGACGTCGCTGTACTGAAAATTCGCTCTCAGATCACAAATCAACTGCTCCTTTAAAATTCAAAGAGATCCAACATCTGAACTCGCCATCAGTACATTATACCATTGGCACACTGATCCATTAACACATTGCCACATTAGCACATCTATTTCCAAATCTTCAAGTTTCCACATCTCCAAATTTTCCCGTCCCCAAATCCTCACATTTTCAAATCATGAACCCTATTCTTTTGCAATACCGGGGAACAGCTTGTATCTTGCAGTTGTTTATAAACAGTCTAAATAAAGAAGAGAAATCGTGCGTAACAGGATACAGGAATCACAACAGCAGAAGAGTGTGCGCGATCTGAAGATCGGGGAAAGCGGAGAGATCGCCAGCCTTAATGACCCTGAGATGGCGCTTAAACTGCTCGAGATGGGTTGCATACCCGGCACCCCCGTAAAGCTTAGCAGCAAAGCCCCTTTTGGAGACCCTGTTACCATTATCGTGAATGACTATACCCTCTCTCTGCGTTTAGACGAAGCTGAAACCATTCTGCTGAAGTAGATTTTTTTACCAACATGGCTGTTACTATAGAGGCGGAAGCGCCAGAAGCCAAAAAAGCATCCGTTCACCATCCGGTGGCCAGAATCGCTCTGATTGGCAACCCGAACTCGGGCAAAACCTCACTTTTCAACCAACTTACCGGCCTTAACCAAAAGGTTGGCAACTTCCCGGGTGTTACCGTCGACAAAAAGACCGGCCTCAGCCAACTGACGCCGCAGCTCAAGGCACAGATCATCGATTTGCCCGGTAGCTACAGCCTGTACCCCAAGTCGCTCGACGAGCGGGTGATCATCGACCTGCTCTACGATCCGGCCTCCAAGCACTCTCCAGACCTCGTTATTGTAACGGCCGACGCCTCAAACCTGAAGCGCAACCTGCTGCTGTTCACGCAGCTGGCCGACTTACGCATACCTGCGGTGCTCGCCCTCAATATGATGGACGTGGCAGAGACCGAAGGCGTTAAGATCGACATCGAGGTATTGCAGCGCGAACTCGGGGTGCCCGTTATACCTATGAATGCCCGAAAAGGCGTAGGTATAGCCGCCCTCAAAATTGTGATGTCGCAGCAGCTGGCTCCTACCAACACGCCTTTTTTTGATGTGCCGGCAGACCTGAAGCCGCTTGTTGCTCAGATCAGAGAGCGTTTTTCGCTTCGCAACGATTACCTGGCGCTGCATTACGCGCACCAATACAAGAACCTGCGCTTCCTCTCCGAGCAGGACAAAGCATGGATCGCACAGCTGCTGGAAGCGGCCGAATTTAAATCGAACACAGCGCAGGCCAACGAGACCGTAGCCCGCTATGTGCGCATCAACGAGATTTTGCTGGACGCCGTGCGCGTGAACAAGGCAAAAGAGGAGGAGAAGTTCAGCAACAAGCTCGACCAGATTCTGACCCACCGCGTGTTTGGTTACCTGATTTTCCTAGGCCTGTTGTTCCTTGTGTTCCAGGCGGTGTTTGCCTGGGCCAGCTACCCTATGGACCTCATCGACGAAGGTATCGCCGCGCTCAATGGTTTGATCCAGGAGAACTTCAGCGGCCCGCTCATTAACCTGCTCACCGAGGGCGTGATCGCTGGTTTGGGAGGTGTGCTGATTTTTATACCTCAGATCGCCATCCTTTTTGCCTTTATCGCCATTTTGGAAGAAACCGGCTACATGGCCCGCGTAACGTTTATGATGGACAAGATTATGCGCAAGTTTGGTCTGAACGGCAAGAGTGTGGTGCCGCTGATTTCGGGTGTTGCCTGCGCGGTGCCTGCTGTGATGTCGGCGCGTACCATCGAGAACTGGAAAGACCGCATGATCACGATCTTCGTGACGCCGCTTATGAGCTGCTCAGCCCGCATACCTGTCTATACCGTACTGATCGCGCTGGTGGTACCGGAGGTGTACTACTTTGGCTTCCTCAACCTGCAGGGCATTGTACTGATGGGGCTATACCTGCTGGGCTTTGTGTCGGCTATCTTCTCGGCGCTGCTGCTCAAGGTGGTGCTCAAGGCCCGCGAGCGCAGCTACTTTATCATGGAGTTTCCGGTATACCGCATGCCGCGCTGGAAAAACGTGGGCCTCACCATTTTTGAGAAGTCCAGGACCTTCGTGCTCGAGGCGGGCAAGATCATCGTGGCGGTTTCCATTATCCTGTGGGTGCTGGCCTCTTACGGACCAGGCGATAGCTTTGAGCGAGCCGAGGAACGCGCTGTAGCCGAAGCCGAAGTAAAGGGCTTTAATGAAATGCAGACAGATAACCTGATCTCTGCTTACCAACTGGAGTCGAGCTACGCGGGCAAATTCGGTCAGGCCATTGAGCCGGCTATCAGCCCGCTCGGCTACGACTGGAAGATAGGTATAGCCCTGCTCACTTCCTTCGCTGCCCGCGAGGTGTTTGTCGGTACCATTTCTACCATATATAGTATAGGCGAGGAAGAGAACGTGAGCACGATAAAAGACAAGCTGATGTCGGAGAAGGATGCCGACGGCAATCCGTTCTTCACGCCGGCCCGGGCCTTCTCGCTGCTGATTTTCTACGCCTTTGCCATGCAGTGCATCAGTACGCTGGCTATCGTGCGCCGCGAAACGAAGAGCTGGACGTGGCCACTGGCGCAGCTGGTTTACATGACCGGCCTGGCCTATGTTTCCGCCTTTGCCGTTTTCCAATTGATGAGCTAACCCTACGGTTTACTCCTAAATACCAAGAGCCCGCTTCTACTCAGAGGCGGGCTCTTGGCGTTTAGGAGGTATAGGAATCAGCTAAGCGTTGGTGCTGGAGCGGTGCTATACCTGCCTTAGCGCCTGGTTAAAATCTTGATTTTGTTCATCTTATGTTTTAAGAATTTAATTTTTCTACTATAGTATTGAATTAATTTATCCTTTATCATAGATGCTCGTATAAAGAGGAGCTTTTGCCGTTCTGCTGAAAGACCGCTTAGAATAAACGGCTAAAAGTAACTGGACAGATGCTTGGAATTTGTTTTTGAGATCAAAAAACGCACAAAATATTTGTGAAAACCGAAAACATTCTTTAAAATTGAGCTTCTCTCACCTTAAACAAATAAAACAATGAAAAGACTTCTACTTCTCTCAGAGTCGTTTTTACCCCACTGCCGCTTACCAATCTCTAATAAGCTAGCGGCCTCCTAAGTATTTCTTGAAAAAACATAGCCTGCTTTAAGGTTATCAGACTGTTCATTTCAGGCCGTTATCGTCTGCTCTGGCTACAGCTATATCCTTATTCCGATAAATAATTTAATAAAATTTAGCTTTCCTGGCGTCTGATACAGTGATCTGTTGACGATGAAGTGCTGATTTGGGCCGGATTTCCGGGTCCATGAAATGTTGGTTCCAATATTCTGGTCAAGGCCTTTAGTAGCGATCCATCAAGTCAGCTTGAGCGGTCAGCGCCAAACAGTGAGGGCGGAGGTAATTACCAGAAGAAGGAGGTGATCGAAGAAAGAGTAAGCCTTTGCTCAGTTTTATGCAAAATGTAAGGTCTGTAGCTACTACACAGCACAGCGATAAAATAACACCTTAATTATTTTGATTTAATTCTTACCTAAACAAACAGCGCAATGAAAAAAATTCTAATGCTATGCCTGTTACTTGTGTCGGCCTTGATCCACGAGGCCATGGCGCAGGTCAGAGCAATCACCGGTACGGTGACAGATGCTAGTACAAATCAGCCGCTGCCAGGCGTTACAGTCCTGGTGAAGGGCACATCGGTGGGTACGGCCACAGGAGCGGACGGTACCTATACTGTTAATGTGCCGGAAGGCAGCAACACCCTTGTTTTCCGATTTATCGGCTATCAGACAGTTGAGCGCCCAATCGGTACCAACACTACCCTGAACGTGTCTATGGGAACAGATACACGCCAGCTGGGTGAGGTAGTGGTAACGGCCCTGGGTATCGAGCGTAACCGCAACGAGCTGGCCTACTCAGCTCAGGAAGTTAGCGGCGACCAGATTACCCGCGCCAGAAACGAAAACGTAGTAAACTCCCTTTCAGGTAAAGTAGCTGGTCTGGACATCAGAACCAACAACACCATGGGCGGTTCTACAAACGTGATCATCCGTGGTTACTCTTCGCTTACTGGTGAAAACCAGGCTCTTTTCGTAATTGACGGTGTGCCTGTAAGTAACGCCAACAACAACGGCTCTAACCAGGCTACTGGTCGTGGTGGTGCTGACTTTGGTAACGCTGCAGCCGACCTTAACCCTGATAACATTGAGTCTGTGAACGTACTGAAAGGTGCGGCCGCAACAGCGCTTTACGGTTCTCGTGCAGCGAACGGTGTTATCATGATCACAACCAAGAAAGGTGCTAAGAACAGCCTGAACATTGCTGTAAACAGCGGTGTTACCTGGAGCAGCATCGACAAGAGCACGTATGTGAAATACCAGAAAGAGTACGGTGGTGGTTATTTCCAGGGCTTCCGTGCATCCCGTGACCTGGGCAGTGGTGTAGCACCGGTGGTAAGATTCCAGGATGACGCCTCTTACGGTCCTAGATTCGATCCGAACTTGCAGGTATACCAGTGGGATGCGATCGATCCGCTGCACCCTAACTTCGGAAAGACAAGACCATGGGTAGCGGCTGAGAACGACCCTACTTCATTCTACCGTAGAGGCCTTAACTCTAACCAGAGCGTTGTAGTAAGCGGCGGTGGCGACAAGACTACCTTTAACCTGGGTTATACCCGTAACGACATCAAAGGTAACCTGCCTAACTCTACCATAGACAAAGACATGTTCAACTTCAATGCTTCTTACGAAGCTTCTGAAAGATTGACAGTTTCTGCTTCAGGTAACTATACCCGTACGGTGGGTGTGGGTAGATATGGTACCGGCTATAGCGGTAACAATCCGAACCAGCAGTTCCGCCAGTGGTGGCAAACCAACGTGGACCTGGAAGAGCAGAAAGATGCTTACTTCAGAAACAGACAGAACATCACCTGGAACTGGAACAGCTCCAACACAGGCCCGATCTACTCTGACAACCCATACTGGACACAGTACGAGAACTACTCAAACGACAGCAGAGATAACATCTACGGTTATGCAACTGTAAACTACAAGATCACTGACTGGATGAGCGCATTGGGTAGAGCCTCTTTCAACACTACTTCTGACATGCAGGAAGAGCGTGTAGCGGTTGGTAGTGCTGGTCTGAGCAGCTACTCCAGATACAACAGAGACTTCAACGAGACCAACTTCGACCTGATGTTGAACTTCAACAAAGACATCTCCGAAGAATTTAAATTCAATGGTTTGTTGGGTACGAACCTTCGCAGAGACCGTGCTGAATCTATTTTCACAGCAACGAACGGTGGTCTGGTTGTTCCAAGACTTTACTCAATCTCTAACTCAGCCAGCCCGGTTAACCCTCCAACAGAAACATACTGGCGCAGAGGTGTAGACGGTATCTTCGCTAACGCGAGCTTCGGCTTCAGAGACACTTACTTCATGGAGCTTTCTGCCCGTCAGGATAAGTCAACTACGCTGCCAGTAGACGATAATACTTACTTCTACCCAGCTGCCGGTGTGAACGTACTGTTCTCTAACCTGGTAGAAACTTCCTGGTTATCACACGGTAAAGTAAGAATTAACTATGCCGAGGTAGGTAACGACGCTCCTCCGTTGAGTATCTATGACGTATATGACAAGCCAACCGGCTTTGGTTCTACTCCGATCTTCTCGATGCCAAGCACTAAGAACAACCCTAACCTTAAGCCTGAAAGAAAGAAGAGTATGGAAGCAGGTATAGAGGCTGAGTTCTTCAACAACCTGTTCGGTTTCGACTTCACGGTTTACAAAGAAAACCAGATCGACCAAATCATGCCGGTTAGCCAGACAGCTGCGTCAGGTTTCACAAACCGCTATGTGAACGCCGGTGAGGTAGAAAACAAAGGTTTCGAGGTAGCTGCTTTCGTAACGCCTATCCAGACTGGTGACTTCACCTGGACCATGAACTTCAACTTCGCCCGTAACAGAAACAAAGTTATCAGCCTGTACGAAGACGTGCAGAACCTGACACTTGCTTCTTTCCAGGGTGGTGTTTCTCTTAACGCTGCTATCGGCCAGCCTTACGGTGTAATCCGCGGTAACGACTTCGTTTACACAAATGGTCAGAGAACAGTTGGAGCAAACGGCTATTACCTGCTGTCTGACAGATCTGACGTGATCATTGGTAATCCAAACCCAGACTGGACTGGTGGTTTCAACAACACCGTAACATTCAAGGGTGTGTCACTTGGCTTCCTGATCGATGTACGCAAAGGTGGCGACGTGTTCTCGCTTGACCAGTGGTACGGCGAAGCGACAGGCTTGTACGCTCACACGGCTGGCCTGAACGCAAAAGGTAACCCTTCACGTCTGCCAGTTGACGAAGGTGGTGGTGTGTTGCTGCCAGGTGTTAAAGAAGACGGTACTCCGAACGACATCTATGCTGAAAACCAGGACGGTGACGGTATGACACCTTACGGTTATGCTGCCAATAACTACGAAGGCGCTCCAAGAGCCTGGTACGTGTATGACGGTAGCTTTGTGAAGCTGAGAGAAGTAGCTCTTTCTTATGCACTTCCTCAATCGCTTGTTGGGAACCTTGGCTTTGTAAAAGGCGTTGATCTTCAGCTGATTGGTCGTAACTTGTGGATCATCCACAAAAACATGGAGTACTCAGATCCGGAAGAAGGTTTGAGCTCAGGCAATGCAGGCAGAGGTTACCAGTCTGGTGCTTACCCAGCTGTTAGAACTTATGGCTTCAACGTTAAATTAAATTTCTAAATTATCAGAAAATGAAGAAACTTATCATATGCTTATTCTCGCTGGTGTTTTTGGCATCATGCGTAGATGATCTGGAAGATTATAACATTGACCAGAAGCGAGCAACGACTGTTCCGGCTGTGACCCTGTTCACGGGTGCCACCAAGAACCTGATGGATGTGCTGACAACACCAAACGTTAACACAAACAACTATCGTTTTTACGTGCAGCACTGGACATCCACCCAGTACCTGGATGAGCCACGATACAACATGACCTCGCGTTTGATCCCACAAAACATGTGGACGACGCTGTATCGTGACGTACTTAATGACCTGAAAGAAGCGAAGAGGTTGATTAACGATGACGCGACACTTGCGGCTGGCGTTAAACAAAACCAATTGGCTCAGTTAGAGATCATGGAAGTGTATACCTGGTCTGTATTGGTAAACACATTTGGCGATGTTCCTTATACTGAGGCGCTCGATCCGCAGAATGCACTACCTAAATACGACAATGCGCAGACTATTTACAACGATATCCTGTCTCGCCTTGAGGTAGCTGTAGACCAGCTTGACCCTGCTTTTGCCGGATTTGGTGGTAGCGGTGACATCCTGTACGGCGGCAACATGGCGAATTGGCTTAAGTTCGGTAACTCCATGAAGCTGAAGTTAGGTATGGTAGTAGCCGATGTTGACAATGCCAGAGCAAAAGCCTTGGCCGAGTCGGCAACTGCACCGGGTGCAGGTGGCGTTATCTCCAGCAACGCTGAGAATGCAGCCTTCGAATACCTGTCTGCTCCACCGAACAACAACCCAATCTCTTCTAACGTGAAAGGTCCACTTTCAACTCGTGAAGACTATGTGGCTGCCAACACTTTGGTTGATGCCATGAACCAGCGCAACGACCCAAGAAGAGAGTTCTACTTCACACAGGTAAACGGCCAGTATGTAGGCGGTAAGTATGGTTTCCCTAACACCTTCACCAGCTTCTCTACTGTAAGCGCGAAGGTGGCAGCCCCTACTTTCGAAGCTTTGCTGATCGATTATGCTGAAGTTGAGTTCCTGCTGGCCGAAGCCGTGGAAAGAGGTTACAACGTAGGTGGTACTGCCATCGAGCACTACAACAAAGGAGTGACAGCATCTATCACTTACTGGGGTGGCACAGAAGCACAGGCATTGGCTTACCTGGCTCAGCCGAGCGTAAACTACCTGACGGCTCCTGGCGACTGGAGACAGAAGATCGGTACGCAGGAGTGGATCGCACTTTACAACCGCGGATACGATGCATGGTTAACCTGGAGAAGATTAGACGCTCCGAACCTGCTTCCTCCGGTAGATGGTTTGATCGTACCTAAGCGTTTGATCTATCCTGTTAACGAGCAAACGCTTAACCCAGGAAACAATGCTGCTGCTGCGTCAGCCATCGGTGGTGACCAGAGCTCAACTAAGCTATTCTGGGATATCCGATAGATAAACACTTATTAATGAATATTGAGTTTAAGAACACTAGGTAGTAGTCTTCTTCATTGGCAAAGGTCTCCGGAATCCGGAGACCTTTTCTTTTTACAGGAACTTACCGTTTTGAATTGCCAGACAGGGTAATTTATAAACCGAATATTAGTTGAAGCAGTTGACGCTGCGAGCGGCTTCAGAGCCAATAGAACCGATATATTAAGGGTATGAAATATTTATCAAAAAGCTTTTGCTTGTGTTGATAATTGAATGTCTAAACTTTGTATATTTAAAGATTGTCTGAACATTAGCTGGCTTTGTATGCCCCGAAAATCTGTCGCCATTATCCTTTTACTGCTGGTCTTCGCACTGGGCGCATGGGCCCAAACTCCAAAGCCAAAACAGTACAAACTATCAGGTACAGTAAGAGGAACATGGGGCGAAAGACTGGAAGGTGCTTTTCTGGTTATTACACCTGGCGATAAGGGCGTGCTCACAGATAAGCAGGGGCGCTTTTCGGTGCTTTTAGAGAAGGGTACTTACAAAATTACCTGCCAGTACATAGGCATGGCGCCGCTTGAGGAGTCCGTTACAGTGGCGGATGACAAGGAGGTTGAGTTGATGCTGACAAGAACCAATTTCAAGCTGAAGGAGGTAGAGATTACGAGCCGGCCTGTTACAGACGTCAACAGCACCCACATGGGCAGCTCGTTTATCGATCAGAAAATGCTGACGCGCATGCCGAAGCTGCTAGGGGAGGCTGATGTGCTGCGAAGTGTTTCAGCACTGCCCGGCGTGGTGAATGCAGGCGAAGGCACGTCGGGCTTTTTTGTGCGCGGTGGCAGTGCCGACCAAAACCTGGTGCTGATGGATGATGCCCCCTTGTTCAATGCCAACCATCTGTTCGGCTTCTACTCGGTCTACAATCCCGATATCCTGAAAAGCTATGAGTTGCACCGAAGCGGCATATCGGCCAGGTATGGGAGCAGAATCTCCTCTATTCTGGATGTAAGCCTTCGGGACGGGAATGAGGAGCGGATGAAATATGAGATCGGTGTTTCTCCTATATCCGGCAAGTTTAGTGCAGATGGCCCGCTGTCGGACAAGCTCACCTTTCTGGTGGCATTCAGAGGAGCCTTTCCGGGCTACATCATGAAGCTCTTCCCCAACCGGAACATCAAAAACAGCTCCGGCCATTTCTACGACGGCAACGTCAAATTCAAGTACAAGCTCAATCCAAAGAACACCATCAGTTTCTCCGGTTACCACAGTGCCGACGGCTTCAAGTTCCCGAACGACACAACCTACCAATGGAAAAACACCCTGGGCACACTTAAGTGGAGCCATCTTTTCAGCAACAACTTTACAGGTATAGCCACGCTGGTTAAAAGCCACTATGCAAACAAGGTCGAGGGCATTGCCATAGGAGAGGAGTTTGCGCTTAACTCAGGTATAGATTTCACACAGCTGAAGCTGGACTTTGGCTATTTCGGGCTTGACAAGCATCAGCTCGACTTCGGTGGCGATGCAGCTGTATACCTGATCGATCCGGGTGAGCTGGTGCCCTACGGCAGTTCCAGCCTCAACCGGCGCCGACTGGAAAGCGACAAAGGCTATGAAACATCTCTCTACGTGAACGATGAAATGACACTGACAGACAGGATGACCCTGTCGGCAGGGTTGCGCTTCTCTCAGTTTGCCAAAATCGGTCCCTCAGATACTTATGTTTATGCTGAAGGGCAGCCCAGGGGCGATGTCAATATCATAGATACACTTTCGTATGGGGCAGGAGAGGTCGTGCAGACTTATTACGGGTTCGAGCCACGCTTTTCCTTTAAATACTCATTAACTGACAATACCTCATTGAAGGCGGGTTACAGCAGAACCAGGCAGTACATTCAGCTTATTTCGAACACGGCTGCCATTACCCCGGTGGATGTATGGAAGCTTTCGAACAAACACATAGAGCCCCAGGTAGCCGACCAGGTGGCCTTGGGCTATTTTTACACGAGCCCGGAGAGTTGGTACGACTTCAGCTGGGAGGTATACTACAAGAAACTCTATAACCAAATCGATTATAAAGATGGGGCCACGCTGCTGCTTAACCCCACGCTCGAATCGGATCTGTTGTTCGGCAAAGGAAATGCCTATGGCTCGGAGTGGATGCTGCGGAAAAACCAGGGGCGCCTGACGGGGTGGGTGAGCCTCACCTACTCCAGGTCTTTTAGAACAATAGCCGGCAATACTGCGGCAGAAACCATCAATGGCGGAAAAGCCTATCCATCTAACTACGACAAACCGGTCAACCTGAACATCTTCACTGATTATCACTTGTGGCCGAAGTGGAAAATGACAGCGAACTTTACCTATACCACTGGGCGGCCTGTTACAGTAGCCGATTCCTGGTACTGGTACCAGGGGCAGATTTTTGCCAACTACACTGGCCGGAACCAGGAGCGCATGCCTGATTACCACCGCCTGGATGTGTCTCTGAACCGGGAGATCATCAAGCGAGGGAACGTCGAGTACAGCGGCAGCTTCTCTGTTTATAACTTGTATGGCCGCAAAAACGCCTACTCCATGCTATACCAGCACTATTACGGGGAGGCGCCGGCAGCCTATAAACTCGCTGTTATAGGGGCTCCTATACCTTCCATCAACTTCAATGTCAAATTTTAATGCGTATGCTAAGAAGGTTGCTGCCGTTCGTCTTGCTGCTTCTCATGGGCTGTATCGATCAGGTTGATACAGATCTGAGCACCCAAAGAAAGCACTTGGTAGTAGAAGGGTATTTTACGAATGAGGCCAGTCTGAACTATGTGCGACTTAGCTACTCGCAGCCACATTCCTCGCCCTACAACGAGTTTGAGGAAAAGGCAGTCGTGACAGTGACGAGCGAAGAAGGGGAGTGGCACATGTTTTTGTACGACAGGCAGGGGTACTATTTCCCGGCACCCGGCAGTCAGGCCATAGGCACGCCCGGGCGTATTTATACGCTCAACATTACCGTAGGCGATCAGCTTTACCAATCGAAGCCGGTTGTGATGCGGGAGCCCATTGCGATAGACGATGTTCAGTTTGAAGTAGCTGAGCAAACTTTTGCCTTCCCCGGAGAGCGCGAGAAGCAGTTGCTTCCGGGGTACAACGTGCTCGTGGATTATACCGACCCGGCAGAAGAGAAGAACTTCCTGCGTTGGTCTTTCCATACCCAGTACGAGGTAAATACGCAGCCCTGGGACTACATTCATCCCTTCACCGGACTACCTGCACCCAAAGAGTGCTGCGTTCAGTGCTTTTTAGATGAGCGGCTGGAGCAGCTAAAAGTGATCGATGACCGCCTGTCCAACGGGAAGAAGGTGCTCAGACAGAATGTACTCTTCATGCCCTTTGAGAAATACCTGGGGGTGAAAAACAAACTGACCGTATACCAGCATTCGATCAGCGAGGAGGCGTACAACTTTTTCAGGATACTGGAGCAGCAAAAGCTCGCCACAGGTACCGTGTTTGATCCTCCACCAGCTGAGGTTAAGGGAAATATCACCAGCGTGAACAACGAAAATGAGCAGGTAATCGGTTTTTTTGACGTTTCAGGGGTCAGCGCAAGGCAAGTGGTTATCTTGCGAAATGATATTGACTACCCCGTTGCCCCGTTCCGCTACCCCGATGATTGCCGGGTAATGAAAAATGCAACCATGGCTATACCTGAGGGTTGGTAAATGCTGCTGTCAGGCTGCAGGTATAAGCATAGCGGAATATAGGACTCGCTATATAGTGCCGACAGGCAGATTATTTATAGATCAGAAACACCGCGGGCTGTTTGTGTATATCGGGCAGTTTGCCTTTCCATTCGGCAACGGTTTTGGTCTGGATGAATTCGTGCTCGGGTGAGGTGATATTGGCCGCAATGCAGAGGCGGGTGCCGCCGCTCAGGGTCTGTACCAGGTCTTCGAGCAGTTTGTTGTTGCGGTAGGGCGTTTCCATGAAGATTTGCGTCTGGTCCCGCTGGAGCATTTCCTTCTCCAGGTTGCGCAGCGCCTGCAGGCGTGGCCCTTTTTCGATTGGCAAGTAACCATGAAACGCAAAGCGCTGCCCGTTAAAACCACTAGCCATCAGGCTGAGCAGGATCGCCGACGGGCCGGCAAATGGTACCACCAGTATACCTTTCTGGTGCGCGTATTTTGCTACCTCTGCTCCGGGGTCAGCTATACCTGGGCAGCCCGCTTCAGAGATAATGCCCCCGTCTATACCTTGCTCCAGCAACGGCTTGAGCGAAGCCTGCACCTGTGCGGGTGTCGCATCTTTATCCACCTGCACAAAGTTCAGCTGCTCGATTACCAACTCCGGGCAAATGCTTTTGACAAAACGACGGGCGGTGCGCAGGTTCTCCACAATAAAGTAAGTGAGTCTGCTTACGGTATCCTTTACCTGCGGCGATATCACCTGGTCGGCGGTGTCGTCTGCCAGAATGGTAGGGATAAGGTATAGCGTACCGGTCTTTTTCATGCTGCAAAGGTATGGCTTTAATTGTTGAATGTTGAACTGCTAAATTGTTGAAGGTGCTATACCTGTTATAGGCTTATATCGGAACACCGAAGCCGCAGTTGGGGCCGCGGCTTCGGTGTTTGTTATGCAAATAGTGCTGCTTAGTTCGTATCCAGGAACCTTGTTACCAGGTCATATACCTCGTCCGGTGCCTCTGCGTGCACCCAGTGGCCGGCGTTCGGTATGGTTTCTACTTCCACCAGCGTAAACAAATGCTCGATGCAGGTATAGACGTCTTCCGGCAAAATATACCTGGACCTGCCGCCTTTTATAAAGAGCGTGTTCTTTTTGAATGGCGTGTCAGACGTGATGGGCGCTGCTATCTTTTCGTAGTTCTTCTCAATCACGTCGAGGTTCATGCGCCAGCCAAAGGTGTTGTCTTCTTTGCGGTATAGGTTCTTCATCAAAAACAGTCTCACCTCCTCCTGCGATATGGTTTTAGCCAGCTGCTTGTCTACTTCGCCACGGCTGGTTATGGTGCTCAGGTCCACCGACTGCAGGGCATCGATGATCTCGTCGTGGTGCGGAGGGTAGGCTTTCGGGGCAATGTCTACCACGATCAGTTTGGTGAGACGGGTCGGGTATTTCAGAGCATAGTTCATGGCTACTTTGCCGCCCATGGAGTGGCCCATGATGGCCGGGGTAGGTATTTGAAGCTCCTCTACCAGGCGTAGCACATCCTCCGCCATCAGGTCGTAATCGTGCTGGTCGCTGTGCGGAGAGCGGCCGTGGTTGCGCAGGTCTACCAGAAATACATTATAGTGCTCGGCCAGCCGCTTGGCCAGTGTTTGCCAGTTATCCAAGGTGCCAAACAAACCGTGCAAGATCAGCAACGGCTGCCCGTGGCCCATTTCCTTGTAGTGTAGTTTCATGTTTATCAGTGAACAGGGGTCAATTATCAGTTATCAATGTAGGCTTACGAAAGCAAAACGCAAAGGGTCGCTATACCACCCGGATCAGCTTCTCCTCGTTGCCACGTTCCTGAAGCGTGCCTAGCGATTGGAGTTGCAGGTTATGCTGCTCGAACAGCTGCAGCACTTCTTCCCGTCCGGATGGGTCAACGGCTACCAGCAGGCCGCCGCTGGTCTGAGGGTCGCAGAGCAGGTGCTTTTGGTCTGGGCTGAGTTCGGCTATTTTGTGGCCGTAGCTGTCGTAGTTGCGGTGCGTGCCACCCGGTATGGCTTTTTGTGCCAGGTACTCTAACGCTTCGGGTATGACCGGTACGTTGTCGAAACACACTTCAGCGGCCAGGTTGCTGCCTTCGCACATTTCGGATAGGTGACCCAGCAATCCAAAGCCTGTTACGTCGGTCATGGCCTTTACCTGCGGCAGCTGTCCCAGTTCGGCTCCGATCTTGTTGAGCTGCATCATCTGCTGCGGTGCCAGGTGGGCGTGCTCCGGCTTGAGGATGGCTTTTTTCTGGGCTGTTGTCAGGATACCCACGCCCAGCGGTTTGGTCAGGTATAGCTCGCAGCCGGCAGTGGCGGTGTCGTTGCGCTTCAGGTTCGGGATGTCGAGCATGCCGGTTACGGCCAGGCCAAAGATCGGCTCCGGGCTGTCGATGCTGTGGCCACCGGCCAAGGGTATGCCGGCCTCGTGGCAGATGCTGCGGCTCCCCTCGATCACGCGTTTGGCTACCTCGGGCGCCAGCTTGTCGATGGGCCAGCCCAGCACAGCGATAGCCATGGTTGGAGTGCCGCCCATGGCGTAGACGTCGGAGATGGCGTTGGCCGAGGCGATGCGTCCAAAGTCGTAGGCATCGTCCACGATGGGCATGAAAAAGTCGGTGGTGCTGATGACGGCGCGTCCGTTGCCGATGTCGTACACGGCGGCATCGTCGCGGGAGCTGTTGCCGACCAGCAGCATGTCGTTTTCGGGGTAGTGGATGTCGGTGTGCAGGATCTTGTCGAGCACCTTCGGGGATATTTTGCAGCCGCAGCCAGCGCCGTGGCTGTACTGGGTGAGTCTTATGTCTTTTATGTTGATTTCTTCCATGGTCTTAAATCAGCTTGTGCTGTTTGGCAAATTCGATCAGGCGCAGGGCATTCTCCTCCGGGTCCAGGGTCTCCAACGGCAGGCGCAGCACGGTTTGCTTTTTGGCCAGTTCGTAGGTATAAGCTTTGTCGTAATAGGTCAGGGCAATGTCCACCATTCTCTCCATGTCGCCCGTTTGGATCGCCTCAAGGGCTTCTTTTGTGGCCAGGCCGCCCAGGCGCTTCTTTATTCTCAGGATGGCGGCCTCCAGTAAAGCACAGTCGGTGCGGCAATACTCCTCAGCCAGCTTTTGTATACGGATCGCCTTGGGCACTTCGAGCACTAGGGTCGGGGATTCCTGCATGCGCTGGAAAAGCGGCTGAGGCAACTGAATCTTCCCGATGCTGATGCTCTCATCCTCCAGCCACAACGGACGTTGGCCATCCAGCTCAAGCATGGACATACCCAGCAGATTTTCGAAATGCTCGGTGCTGGGCTGTGGAGCCATGCCGATGCTCCCGAACGAAGAGCCTTTGTGACTGGCCAGTCTTTCAAGGTCGATCACCTGCTGGCCGTGCTGCTGCAGGTAGGGGAGCAGGTCGGTTTTGCCGCTGCCGGTGTTGCCACTGATCACGAGCAGCGGTCGTACGCGCTCAAACTGCTCATGCATGTAGTGCCGATAAGCCTTGTAGCCGCCTTGCAACAGGTATACCTGAAAGCCTGCAAAATCGAGGAGCCAGGACATGGCCCCGCTGCGCATACCACCGCGCCAGCAATGCACCAGCAGCTCTTTGGTTGGGGCCAGCTTCTCAGCTTCCCGCACAAAGCCGGCCATTTTGGGACCGAAGAGGTCGAGCCCTATCAGCACGGCCGGATCGTGCCCTTGCTGCTTGTAGGCTGTACCCACCCTGGCGCGTTCCTCATCCGAAAAAATGGGAAAGCTCAGCGCCTGCGGAATGCGGCCGATCGCGTACTCTTTGGGAGCGCGGGCGTCCAGCACAGGCAGCTGCTTCGCTTTTGCCAGAAACTCCTGTATGGTAAGGGGGTGGACCACGTTATTTGAGTTGGCGCAGGTATAGCTGGATCGTATTTTCGAGCCCCAGGTATAGCGCATCACAGATCAGCGCGTGCCCGATGCTTACCTCCAGCAAGCCGGGCAGCGTGTCCTTCAGGTACTTCAGGTTGTCGAGGTCGAGGTCGTGGCCGGCGTTGAGACCGATACCCAGTTCCTGCGCCTTCTGGGCGGCCACCAGGTATGAGCGGATGGCATCTTCGGGACTTGTAGGGTAATGTTTGGCATATGCCTCCGTGTATAGCTCAACCCGGTCTGTGCCGATAAAGGACGCTCCCTCGATCATGCGCACATCCGGGTCCACAAAAATGGAGGTACGTATACCCAGCTCTTTCAACTCTCCGATCACATCCGTCAGAAAATCCTTGTGCTGCAGTGTGTCCCAACCAGCGTTGGAGGTGATGGCGTCTGGCGCATCAGGTACTAGCGTGGCCTGGGTGGGACGCACGTCGCGCACAATCTTCAGAAAATCAGGCGTTGGGTTGCCTTCGATGTTAAACTCCGTGGTCACGACTTCTTTCAGGTCGTACACGTCGCGGTAGCGGATGTGGCGCTCGTCGGGGCGTGGGTGCACGGTTATACCTTCGGCTCCGAAGCGCTCGCAGTCTTTGGCGGCCTGCACTACGTTGGGTCTGTCGCCGCCGCGTGCGTTCCGCAGTGTGGCTATTTTGTTTATATTTACACTGAGTTTGGTCATGGTATATGTGTTGTAGCCCGCAGGCTGGTGATACGTATGCTTACGGAAAGACTAAATTAATGGAAATTTGCTTAAGATGATAACCTACGGCCTTGGCTGTAGTAGTGTATAAAGTATAGGCAGGAACATGACCGCTTGCCGCACACAATCAAACAAACACAAAACTATGAGTTTAAAACAACGCATTGAAGCCGATATCAAGCAGGCCATGCTGGCCAAAGAGAAAGCCCGCCTGCAAGCGCTGCGCAGTATAAAGTCGCTTATACTGCTGGCTGAAACCGAAAAGGGCGGCACCGACGGGATCAGTGAGGATGCCGAAATGAAACTGCTCACCAAAGCCGCCAAGCAGCGCCGCGAGTCGGCCGAGATATACGCCAAGCAGCAGCGCCCCGACCTGGAGGAAATTGAGTTGGCTGAGCTGGCCGTAATAGAGGAGTACCTGCCCAAGCAGCTCGACGAGGGCGATCTGCGCATTCGCCTGCTGGAGATCATTCAGCGTGTGGGCGCAAGCGGCCCTTCGGACCTGGGCAAGGTAATGGGCGTTGCCTCCCGCGAACTGGCCGGGCAAGCCGACGGACGTGCTATTTCCAAAGCCGTGAGCGATCTGCTGAACAACACCGATTTCTAAGAACCGGATTTTTTTATCAGCCCGCACGCTGGTGCGAGTGCTCCAATTACATTATATTTGAAGGCAGAGGCGACAGGTGTTCGTTTCTGCCTTTAATATTTCTATCCTGTGAGTACCTTCGATATTTTTCTGGCTATACCTATTCTGTTCGGCGCTTTTCTGGGTTTCCGCAAAGGCCTTCTGCTCGAACTGATTTCGTTGTTTGCACTGGTGCTGGGTATTCTGCTCGGCCTCAAACTGCTCGATTCTGGCCTGCCCATCATGAAGGAGTACATTGGCGACGCGGGTGGCTTGCTGCCATTCGTCACCTTCCTGGTCATCTTCGTGGCCATTATCCTGGGCGTGCGTGTGTTGGGTATTCTGCTCAAAAAAGTAATTGATTTTACGCCCTTTGGTATGTTCGACAACATACTGGGCGCCCTCCTCGGAGCCTTGAAATGGACGCTGGCCCTGAGCCTGCTGCTCTACGTCTCAGAAATGGCAGGTATAGCCATCACGCCCGAAACTGCGGCAAGTTCTACGGTATACCCCTTCGTGGTCAAAACAACTCCCTATGCCCTCAGCGTAATGAGCTATGTACTGCCTTTTGTAAAATCCTTGCTGCTTTCGCTGAAAGAACACTTTTAGAAGTTGGAGAGTTTAAGGGTTAGAGAGTTGAGGAGTTAAAAGACTGAATTGTTAAATGGTTAAATTGCTGATGGCTGGCTGTTAATTGCTAACCATTAGGAGGTAACTGCTTACTGATCAATGTCAAGTCGCTGTCCCTGCATGGCTTTCAATCCGAAACTCTGAAATCGTAATTCTTACCTCTTACTTCCCAAACGCCCCATGCTTCTCCTGCTCGACAACTTCGACTCTTTTACCTATAATCTGGTCGATTATTTTGGTCAGCTGGGAGTTGAGATGCATGTACTGCGAAACGATGTGGGGCTGGACGAGATCAAGGCGCTGCCTATACAGGGCATTGTCTTGTCGCCAGGGCCAGGAGAGCCGCAGAAGGCAGGCGTGATGATGGAGGTGATCCGACACTACCACGACAAAGTGCCCATGCTGGGGATTTGCCTGGGGCACCAGGCGCTGGGCGAGTTTTTCGGTGCCACACTGGCCAAAGGGATGAAGCCTATGCATGGCAAGATCTCCGAAATCATTTGTGAACCTGACCCGCTGTTCAATGGGCTGCCTGCCCGGATGCCGGTTGTGCGTTACCATTCGCTGGTTCTGACGCAATGGCCTGCCAGTATTTTGCCGCTTGCGTATACAGCCGAAGGAGAGCTCATGGCATTCAGGCACAGCACGCTGCCGCTGCACGCGCTGCAGTTCCACCCGGAGGCCGCGCTCACGACTTATGGGCTCGGCATGCTGAAAAACTGGCTTGATTTTGCTAATATTGCAGGTCGGTAGCCGACGGATTTTTTACAACACATTACTTTTAGGAATATCAGGGATGAATCTACAGGTCAAACACGAAGGCGAATTTCAGTACATAGACGAAGGAGAAGGAGACGTATTGCTGTTGCTGCACGGCTTATTCGGGGCGCTCAGCAACTGGAACGGTGTAGTAGACCATTTCTCTAAAAGCTACCGTGTGGTTATTCCGCTTATGCCGATCTACGAAATGTCGCTTCACAAGGCTGGCGTGCCGGGGCTGGTTTCTTTTATCGAAGATTTTGTTAAATTTAAGAATCTGAGCGACATGACCCTGCTGGGCAATTCGCTGGGCGGACATGTGGCGCTGGTCTATACCTTAAAGAACCCCGCCAAAGTGAAACGCCTCGTGCTGACCGGCAGCTCTGGCCTGTTCGAAGACTCCATGGGCGGCTCGTTCCCGAAACGTGGCAACTACGAGTATGTGAAGGAGCGGGTAGGTTATACCTTCTACAGCCCTGAAACAGCCACCAAGGAGCTGGTGGATGAAGTGTTCGACATTACCAACAGCAATGCCAAGTGCCTGCGTATCATTGCCATTGCCAAGTCGGCACAGCGCCACAACATGGCCAAGGATATCACAAACATAACCGTGCCTACGTTGTTGATATGGGGACTGAACGACACGATCACGCCGCCGCTGGTGGCGCACGAGTTTAACAGGCTGATGCCAAACTCAGAGCTCTACTTTATAGACAAGTGCGGGCACGCGCCGATGATGGAACATCCGGAGCGGTTTAACAGTATCTTAGATAAATTTTTGGCCAAAACAGAAGCAAGGGAAACAGCCACATGATCGCAGAAGAACTCATCAACCAAATGATACCGCCGCTCAAGCTTTACGACACCGTCGAGAAGGCTTTGCGATGGATGGATGAGTTCCGCGTAAACGAACTGCCCGTGTCGCGCAACCGCAAGTACATGGGCCTTGCCACCGAAACCAACCTGATCGAGCTCCCCGACCGGGGCCAGACTTTAGAGCATGTCAAGCTGGAGTACCAGGATGTTTTCGTGATGCACCACCAGCATTTTTATGATGTAATGGAGGCGGCCATCAAAAACAAAATTCAGGTGGTGCCTGTGCTCGACGAAGAGGAGGACTACATGGGCATCATCACGATCAACGACACGCTGGCCGCCTTCGGGCAGATGTCGGCACTGCAGGGCCAGGGCAGTATACTGGTGCTCACCATGCCGGAGCGGGACTACTCGCTGAGTCAGATCAGCCGGCTGATAGAGGAGGAAAACACCAAGATACTTAGCGCCTATGTGTCTCCCGACGAAATTGACCCTTACAACATCAAGCTCACGCTTAAACTCAATACCTCCGATCTTACCCGCATCATCGCTACGCTGGAGCGATTCGAGTACCGTGTGACCGCCCAGTTTCAGGACGGCGCCAAGTACGATGTGGGCCGGGACCGCCTAGACATGCTGTTCAAATACCTGGACATATAGCCCTGTCCGTGATTCAACGCGCTTTTCTGCTGCTTTGCTTTAGTTTGCTCTGCCATACCTTGGCGGCACAGCCCTGCCATACCGCATCAGTTGTAGTCGATAGTATCCAATTCAAGGGCAACGAGGTCAGCAAAAGCCGGATGCTTCTTTTTGAGCTCAACATTGCTCCCGGCGATACCCTGCCGACAAGCGAATTGGAGGCGAAGCTGGAGGAAAACCGCAAGCGGCTGTTCAACCTACGTCTTTTTCATGAGGTGGGCTATACCTATACCTGCGACGAAGGACTTGTTTCGGTGACCTATACCATGCAGGAGCGCTGGTACCTGTATCCTATTCCCATCTTCGACTTTGCCGATCGTAACTTTAATGCCTGGCTTGAGCGTCGCGACTGGGGCCGTGTTGACTACGGCATTAACCTGATCAGGCGTAATTTCAGAGGCCGGAATGAAGAAGTGCGTGTCAGGCTGCAGCAGGGATTTAACAAACGGTTGGAGTTTGCCTATCGGGTGCCCTATATAAGTCGTGCACACAAACTGGGGATGGACTTCGGGGTGGCAGATTACCGCAGCCGTGCCATCGACTACCGCACGCTTAACAACCGGCAGCGGTTTTACGTGCAGGATCGCGGCGTGCCGATACAGCGTACACTGCTCACAGCGGGGCTCACCCACCGGCAAAGTGTGCAGCGGCAGGAGGGGATCCGGCTAACCTATGTGCAGGAGCAGGTGGCTGATACGGTGCTGGAGCTGAACCCGCAATACTACAGCGAGCATGAGCATAAGCGGCGGTACCTGCGGCTGGAACTGGCCAAAGTAGTGAACCTGCGCAATTCCTTTATCTACCCGCTTACGGGCAGTTATTTTGAAGCGATAGCCGCGCAGACTTTCTTTGTAAACGGTAACGGAACGCCCATCACTACGTTGCGTGCAAAGTATGTGGATTATAGACACTTATCCGGCAAATATTATTATTTTGTGGGTGGCGAGGCGCAGGCCCGGCTCTCGAAGCACTATGCCTATGCCGATAATGTAGCCCTGGGTTTTCGTTCACTGGTGCGGGGATACGAGCTGCAGGTGGTTGGGGGGCAGCATTTTGGCCTGTTTAAGCAGGGCCTGACGCGGGAGCTTTTTCAGCACCAGGGCGTGCACCTGAAGTTTATCAGAAGCCCCAAGTTCAACAAGGTGCCACTTGCGCTTTACGCCAATGTGTTCACAGATGCAGGCTATGTCGTAGATGAAATGTTTGAGAAAGGCAACCCCCTGTCCAACAGACTGCTCGCAGGTATAGGGGCGGGGCTGCACCTTGTCACCTTCTACGACTTTGTGTTCCGGGCCGAGTACACCGTAAACCGTGAAAAGACAGGCGGCTTTTACCTGAGCGGCCGCTTCCCTTTTTAAGTAAAAGAAGATATATGAAGATAGCTATACTGGGAAAACCCTTCGACGAAGAATACGGACCTTTCATCCAAAACCTGTTTGACGAGCTGCAGCGCCGAAATACCGAGTTGCTGGTGGTGGAGCACTTCAGCCTTTTTCTGCAGAACCGGATTCACCTGCCGTCGGGCATTGCTACCTTTAACCGTGGCGACAGCCTGGCGGGAGTAGACTTTGTGCTGAGCCTGGGGGGCGACGGCACGCTGCTGGACACAGTGACCTATGTCGGGGCGCTTCAAATCCCGATTCTGGGCATCAACACCGGGCGACTTGGTTTCCTGGCCACCATCGCGCACGATAGCATCAACCTGGCGCTCGACGCGCTTTTCAAAGGACACTATACCTTCGACGACCGCGCACTAATCCGGGTTGACTCCGATCTGGAGATATTCGACGGCATTAACTTTGGACTGAACGAGTTTAGTTTGCTTAAGCGCGATTCGTCGTCCATGATAGCCGTGCATGCGTATATAGATGGTGAATATCTAAACACCTACTGGGCCGACGGACTGGTGGTGGCTACCCCAACCGGATCGACGGGCTACTCGCTTAGCTGCGGTGGTCCGCTGGTGCTGCCGCAGACCAACAATTTCGTAATATCACCCGTATGCCCTCACAACCTGAACGTAAGGCCCATGATCGTGTCGGATAAGACCGTGATCTCGTTTGAGGTAGAGGGACGCAGCAGTACTTACTTGGCTTCCCTTGACTCCAGGTCCGTTGCGGTAGACATGTCGGTCCAGATAGCGGTGCGGCGTGAGAGCTTCGTGGCGCGGCTTGTCAAACTGCACCACGTTAACTTCCTGACGACCCTGCGAGGCAAGCTAAACTGGGGTCTTGATAAAAGAACAAATATTTTTAGGTAAATTATATTCGATATTTAATATACCTATTTTTATACCAGAAAATTATTTCTATTTTTGTCACAGAGGTTTAATTTGGATGAATTATAAGCTTGCGGAAATACGCTTAAAAGAAATTAGTTTGCTATGAAGAAAATTACTACGCTGTTTTTATTACTTACTGCCGTGCTGACAACTGTAGCCATTGAGGCTGAGGCACAGCGCTTTACAAAGCGGAAGGAGTACTCCACAGTGGGTATTCAGCTAGGAGCTGCAAACTACTTTGGCGATCTGGTACCTCAGCCTAACTTCACGAGTATGCGTGTAAAGTCCACCCGGCCAAGTATAGGCATCAACTATACGCACCGCCATTTCCCGCGCATTTCCTCACGTGTAGCTTTCAACTGGAACCGCATTGCGGGTGATGATGCCAAAGCAGCGGGGCCTGATGAAGGCGAGAACTTAGGCCGTTACAGACGTAACCTTTCTTTCCGCAACGATATTAAAGAACTAAGCGCCGTAGCGATCATTGACCTTTTCGAAAACCGCAACTACTACCGCCGCCGCCCTGATTTTGTGCCTTACGGCTTTGTTGGTGTAGCGGTACTGCACCACAACCCGAAAGCGTATTACGAGAACGGGTCACATCCAGGCCTGTCGGCAGATAAAGACATCCCTTCTGGCTGGTATGCCCTGCAACCGCTTGGAACGGAAGGTCAGTTTGTAGACCATCCGGGTACAGTAAGCGATCCTTACAGCCGTGTGCAGATTGCTATTCCGTTTGGCCTTGGTGTAAGATACAAGCTCGACCGCAACTGGGACTTTAGCTTTGAGGTAGGTTGGAGAGCGACCTTCACCGATTACCTAGATGATGTAAGTACAGCCCACGTTGACAAAGACGTTCTGTTAAGCGAGAACAACCGCGTAGACAACCGCAACGCCTCTGTTATTTTCTCTGACAGAAGTGCAGAGTCTGGCTTTACCAACGACCTGATCACAGAGCCTAACGGGTTCAGCAGACTGCGACCGTATGGCACAAGCAACAACCGTACACGTGGTAACAGTTCTGACAACGATTGGTACATTCAGACAAGCCTGGGTCTGAACTATATCCTGAACCCACGTATAAGAAGACCTAAATTCAGATAATATAACGGAGGGTAGTGCGTTGTTTTCCTAAACTCCGAAATCAGTTTACATGACTTTGAATACATTCAGACAGACGCTCCTTATTTGTGTACTACTGCAAATTGGGAGCGTCTTTTTATGCAATACGGCGAACGCCCAGCTGCAGCAGATTAAGCCAATCACCACCAGCGAGATTGGCGTGGGTATAGGTGGTGCGAACTACGTTGGCGAAATCTCTCCTAACTACCGTTTCTTAAGCAACCAGCCTGCCATGACGGTCTTCTACCGGCATGATATTTCTGCGCCCATTACGCTCAAGGCTGCCTTAATGGGCAGTCACCGTATATTCAACGACAAAACTTTTAAAGACGAGTCGCAAAACCTGCCACACCACGATTGGCGCGATACGGAGCTGAAGTTGAGTATGATCGAGTTCTCACTGGGTATAGAGTATAATTTCCTGGATTACTATGCCAATATCCGACAGCCACACCGCGTGTCGCCTTACTTTTTCCTGGGGGCTGCATTGCTCAATTTCAACCATCAGCTTAGCCGGCAGGGCGATGTGATGGAACCGTTCGATAACAAGTTTACCGTTACTTTACCTTTGGGGGTAGGTGTGAAATATGCCTTGAGCAAGCACTGGAACCTGGGCCTGGAGTTTGGGCCCCGCTTTATGCTTACCGATAACCTGGACTATCTGCAGGAAAATGGCTCTCCATTGTTGGCGGCCGATCTGGGTGCCAGTAAATCCAAGGCATATGCCAACCCTTTTGATAAGGACATGTACTTCTATAACGGTATCAGCCTGTCCTATACGCTATACCGACTCAACTGCCCGCCCGTTTACAAGCGCAAAGCCGGAATACTAGATTAACCCGCTAAAATTTCATTAAATTATCTTGCTTTTTGTAACTTGCAAGGAAATTGTGGTTTAATGAATTTCAGGGAACAAGTAGATTTAGACAATTTGCCAAGACACATTGCCGTTATCATGGACGGAAATGGACGTTGGGCAAAGAAACGAGGCGGCCTGCGGATTTTTGGTCATCAGAACGCTATCACAGCTGTTCGCGAAACGGTGGAGGCTGCAGCAGAGATGGGAGTCGAATACCTAACCCTATACGCCTTCTCCACTGAAAACTGGTCGAGGCCGGCAACAGAGGTTTCCGCCTTAATGCAGCTGCTGGTATCTACTATCAGAAAAGAAACCGCTACGCTGAACAAAAATAACATTCGGCTTCAGACAATAGGAGATACGGATAGCCTTCCAAAAGCCTGTCAGAAAGAGCTGCTTGAGGCAATCGAGATAACAAAGGATAACAGCCGCATGACGCTGGTGCTGGCGCTGAGCTACAGCGGTCGCTGGGACATTGCGCAAGCCATGCAACGTATTGCTGTTGAAGTGGGTCATGGTACTATAGCACCGGCTGACATTAACGAGGCCACTGTCGCGCAGTATCTCTCCACGGCAGGTATACCCGATCCGGAATTATTGATTCGTACGAGCGGAGAGCAGCGTATCAGCAATTTTCTGCTTTGGCAGCTAGCCTATACCGAGCTGTTTATTACTGATCTGCTGTGGCCTGATTTCCGAAAAGAACACCTTTACGAAGCCATCTGTGCCTTCCAAAGAAGAGAACGCCGCTTTGGCAAGACAAGTGAACAACTAACAAAGTGAACATATTAATGACAAGATGCATCTGGGTGCTTGTGTTTCTGCTAATGACAGGCACAGCTTCTTCACAAGTTCTGAATAATCAAGCACAGAGCAATTCGATTGACTACGCCCAGCCCCAGCGGTACCGCATCGGCGGGATTGAGTTTACAGGTGTTAAATTCCTCGACCCCACTTCACTTACGGCAGTCTCGGGCTTAAAAGTTGGTGACGAAATTACGGTGCCTGGCGAGGATATCAGCCGCGCTGTTCAGAAGCTGTGGGACCAGGGTATTCTGGGCGATGTGGATGTGTACGTGACCCGTATCGAGGGCAACCAGATCTTCCTGAACTTCGACCTGAAAGAGCGCCCGCGTCTGTCTCGCTTTGAGTTTAAAGGTATAAACAAATCGCAGCAGGACGCCTTGCGCGAGAAGATCAACCTGATCAGAGGCAAGGTGGTAACAGATGCCGTGCTTAACCAGACACGCGCTGCCATTCGTAAATACTACGCGGAGAAAAGTTATCTCAATGCTAAAATCAATATTGTGCAGCGCCCTGACTCATTGCTGCCAAACAGTGTAGTGCTGAATATTGACATTGACAGAGGCGACAAAGTAAAAATATCCGAAATCATTTTTGAAGGCAATGAGGCTTTCTCTGACAAGAAGCTTCGCCGGCAGCTCAAGAAGACAAAAGAAAAGCGCTTCTATAAGATCTTTACTTCATCGAAGTTTCAGCGATCAGAGTACGAGAACGACAAGCAGCTCCTGCTTGACTTCTACAATTCCGAAGGATACCGTGATGCGATCATCGTATCGGATAGCGTGTATAACGTGAGCCCTGACCGTTTGGGCGTACGCATCGTGCTCGACGAAGGTAACCGCTACTATTACCGAAACATTACCTGGAATGGCAACTACCTGTACGAAGACGATTACCTGACTCGTGTATTGGGTATCAACAAAGGCGATGTGTACAACAAGCAGGAACTGGACAAGCGCCTCAACTATAACCCAACAGGTATAGACGTGTCCGCTCTCTATCAGAACGATGGTTACCTGTTCTTTAACATTGACCCGGTTGAGGTAACCGTAGATGGCGACTCGATAGACATTGAAATGCGTGTATCGGAAGGCCCGCAGGCTACGATCAGCAAAGTAACCGTAACAGGCAATACCAAGACAAGTGACCACGTGGTGCTCCGCGAGATCCGTACTTTGCCTGGCCAGAAGTACAGCCGCGAAGACCTGATCCGTTCCAGAAACGAATTGGCGAACCTGGGCTATTTTGATCCGGAAACGATAGGATTGAACCCAATGCCAAACCCGGAGGAGGGAACTGTGGATATCAACTATACTGTATCAGAACGTCCGAATGACCAGATCAGCCTTTCAGGTGGTTGGGGTGGCCCGATCGGTGCGGTGGGTACTGTAGGTCTTACCTTGAACAACTTCTCTACCCGCAAGCTCCTGAAGCTGTCGGAGTGGAGACCACTGCCAAGCGGCGATGGCCAGCGCCTATCGCTTAACGTGCAGGCGAACGGTCGCTATTACCAATCTTACTCGTTCTCGTTCACAGAGCCTTGGCTGGGTGGGCGCAAGCGAAACGCGCTTACCGCGAGTGTGTTCAAGACAGTGCGCCGCGAGCCGAGAGCAGATATCGACAGAAGACTGAATGTGGATGGTGGTGCCCTAAGTTTAGGCCGTACCCTGCAATGGCCGGATAACTTCTTCCAGTTGAGCCATACCCTGAGCTACAACCGCTATACCCTCAGAAACTACCCACTTTTCGGTACAGCTTTCCAAAATGGCGTGTCTAACAATATCTCGTTCAACACCACGCTGGCTCGTGTAAGTATTGACAACCCTACTTTCCCAAGAAGAGGTTCCAATATATCGCTTGCCATGAACCTGACACCACCTTACTCACTGTTCTCAGACAAGCGCAACAACTTCGAGTTTGTAGAATTTAACAAATGGATGCTCGACGCCTCGTTCTTCATGAATTTGGCAGGGAATTTGGTATTGAACACCCGAGCCCACTTCGGCTTCCTGAATAACTACAGCTCGAAGACAAGCATTGGGCCATTTGAGCGTTTTAGACTAGGAGGTAATGGTCTAGGTGGTGCCAACATCTTTGTAGGAACCGACTATATTGGCCTGCGTGGTTACGATGACGAGTCTGTGATTAACAACCCGGACCCGACTCTCCTGAACACGGGTGGCATTGCCTATAACAAGTTCGTGACGGAGGCAAGATATTTGATATCGCCTAACCCGGGTGCCACTATTTACGGTTTGGCTTTCCTGGAGGCAGGTAACAGCTTTGGCTCTTATGACCGATACAATCCATTCAAGCTATACCGCTCTGGTGGCGTGGGTGTGCGTATCTTCATGGCAGCTTTCGGTCTGTTAGGTTTTGACTACGGTTGGAGATTTGACGATGTGCCTGGCCGTCCGGAAATGAAGCGTGGCCAGTTCCACTTCATGATCGGGCAGCAGATTCGATAAGGAATTAGTATGAAAAAGTTTTTGTTCATCTTTTTAGCCGGATTTTTCCTGACGACTGTTTCACAGGCGCAGAAGTTTGGCTATATTGATTCTAACTTCATCCTGAGCAAAATGCCGGCATACGCCAAAGCACAGGTGGAGTTGGATAAGCAAAGCGCGGCCTGGCAGAAGGAGATCGAAGGGATGCACCAGGCTGTGGAGAAGATGAAAGAAGACTACAAGGCCGAAGAGGTGCTTCTGACCGAGGAAATGAAAAAGAAGCGCCAGGCAGAGATATCCCGCAAGGAAAACGAAGTGCGGGAATACCAGCGCAAAGTCTTCGGTTTTGAGGGAATGATGTTCAAGCGTCGCCAGGACCTGATCAGACCAATACAGGATGAGGTATTTACGGCTGTTGAGAAAGTGGCAAAGGCAAAAGGCCTGCAAACGGTATTTGATAAATCAGGCGACCTGATCATGATCTATACCAACCCGGTGCATGACTACACGGAGTATGTGCTGGAGGAACTGGGCCTTGCAACTGACAAGCAGAATGTACCTGGCAAACAGCCGGCTGATGCATTAGTGGATGATCCGGATAGTCTGCCTGAAACAGGTATACAGAACGAGGAGAACCAAACACAGCAACAGGACAAGAGGAAAACTCCCCCAACTAAAAAGAAGTCAAACAACTAAACAACAAGAATAACAATTAACCATCCAATCATGAACAAAATCAAATTTTTAGTAGTAGCGTTTTTCTTTATCAGCTTTGCCTCTTTTGCCCAAACTAACGAGCAGGCGACTAAGATAGGATATGCTAACGTAGAAGAGATTCTGAGCAAGATGCCGGAAAGAGCCTCTATGCAAAAGGAGTTGGAAGTATATGGTCAGAAGCTGCAGGAGCAGTTCGCAACTAAAGAAAACGAATACAACACCAAGCTGCAGGCCTACCAGAAAGGTGCCTCCACTATGGACAAAGTTGTACGCGAAGACAAAGAGCGTGAGCTGGTAAACCTGGAGCAGTCAATCCAGAAGTTCCAGTATGATGCGCAGATGTCTATCCGTGAGAAAGAGCAGTCGCTGATTCAGCCAGTTTTGGTGAAGATCGAGAACGCGATCAAAGAAGTAGCGAAAGAGAATGGCTACCTGTACATCCTGAGCGAGCAGGCTATCCTAGAAGGTCCTGAGAGCGGCAGCATCAACAACCTGGTGTTTAAAAAATTGGGCGTAGATCCTAGCAAGCAGCCAGCCGCTGCTCAGCAGGCCCAACCTCAGCAGCAACCAGCTGCCGCTAAGCCAGCTACTACAACTCCAGCCAAGAAGAAAAAGTAATTAACACTCCTTTGTGAGTTCAGGAAAGCCGATGTTTTATACCTCGGCTTTCTTTTTGTTTATACCTAACTCCAGTACCGTGATTGACTTTGAAGAAGAAGAGCAGGACAGTATAGAAGATTCGGACGAATTGTACGAACACCACCGCATTGTGGTGGACAAGGGGCAGGCGCTGCTGCGCATCGACAAGTTCCTGATGGACCGTTTGCCCAACGTAACCCGCAACAAACTACAGGGCGCTATACGCTCCGAATCGGTGCAGGTGAACCAAAAGCCTGTCAAGGTAAGCTATAAGGTAAAGCCACTCGATGTCATCACTATCACACTGGCTACCCCACCTCGCGATACCGAGATTATACCGGAGGCTATACCTATCAACATTATTTATGAAGATGATGAGCTCCTGATCATTAACAAAGAACCAGGTATGGTGGTGCATCCGGGATTTAATAATTGGTCCGGCACTTTGGTTAATGCGCTTACGTATCATCTGCAGCAGCTTCCTACCGCCCGTAACGGGGAGGGGCGACCTGGGCTGGTGCATCGCATCGATAAAGATACCTCCGGCTTACTGGTTATAGCCAAGACGGAGTGTAGCATGGCTTTTCTGGCCAAGCAGTTCTTTAAGCATACCATAGAGCGCACGTATTATGCCCTGGTGTGGGGAGTGCCCAAACAGGATGAAGGTACTATAGTGGGCCACGTAGGGCGTAGCGTAAAAGACAGAAGGGTGATGACCGTGTACCCTGGTGGTGAGTTTGGTAAACATGCAGTTACCCATTACAAGGTACTCCAAAAGTTTAAGTATGTGTCGCTGGTGCAGTGTAACCTCGAGACTGGTAGAACACACCAAATAAGAGCGCATATGAAGTACCTGGGCCACCCGCTTTTCTCGGATGCAACCTATGGAGGGGACAAGATACTACAAGGTATGCCAACGGGCTCTTATAAGACATTCGTAGAGAATGCCTTCAAGCTGATGCCGCGTCAGGCGCTGCATGCCAAATCATTGGGCTTTGTGCATCCAACTACAAAGGAGTTCATTCAATTCAATTCCGATCTCCCCGACGACTTTCAGGCAGCATTGGAGAAGTGGTCGCTTTATGAGAATCAATAAACCTGGGGCAAAAACCAATAAGGTATACAATGAAAAAGCCCGCTCTGTGAGGAGCGGGCTTTTTCATTGTTATAGCGCTTGATTAAAATTAACGCTTCTTTTTAGCAGTGGAGGTCTTGTTAATCTCAGCCAAAGCTGTTTCAGCTTGTGTATTGGTTGGGTCCAACGTCTTCACTTCTGTCCAGTACTTGATGGCGTTGTCACGCTCACCTTTTAGGTAGAAGTAATAGCCCAGATAGGTGTTAGCCTCGATGAGCTCCTTCTTATACTTCTCTTTCTCACCATTCGTAAGTTTGATAAACTCTTCGTAGTGAGGCTTTGCTAAACCTTTCTCTGTTTCAGGGTCAAGGTTCGCCTGGGCACGTGCTCTCCAGATGTGAGCGTAAGCATAAGTAGGGTTGGCGTCTGTAATCTTCTTGTAAGTCTCGTCAGCCTTCTCAAACTGCTCTGCCATCATGTAGGCGTTACCCAGGTGGAAGTAGTCCGTGTTAGAGGCGCCAAGCTTCTCCTGCTTTCTGTTATAAACCGCTACAGCTTTGTCGAACTGCTTTTCACGGGCGTACATGTTAGCCAGGTCATAGTAAAGCTCTGGTTTGTTCGGATCCAGTTCAATTGCCTTCTCCAGATTCTCTACAGCTTTAGCAGGCTGGTTGTTTCTGGCTAGTATTCTGCCATAGTACTCATAGTCACTTGCAATCAGGCTGTTCTTGTCTACTTTGCTCAGGTAGTTTTCCATCGCCTTAAGCGCTTCCTCCGGTTTACCTAGCTCCAGGTATGAGTAGGCCAACAGACGGTTCATGGTCTTATTCTCAGGATCCGATTTTAGTACTTCCTGTACTTCGCGCATGGTGCCTTCGTAATCCTTCGTTAAGAACAAGAAAGACGCATATTTGGCGCGTGTGGCAGGTGTGTTTTCAGACATGTCTACGAACTGCTTGAAAGTAGACAGTGCTCTGTCGTACTGACCGGCAAAGTAGTAAAGCTCACCCAGGTCGCTGTAAGCAGGAGCGTAGTTTGGATCAAGCTCTATGGCTTTTTTATAAGCTTCTTCTGCTTCGTTATAGTTACGTGAGCTCGTGTAAAGCTGGCCTCTTCTCAAATGAGCCTTCGGAGACTTGTCGTTGATACGGATAGCGTTATCATAGCTTGTCATCGCCTGACCGCCATTGCCCAGCTTCAAATAAGCATCACCCATCAGCAGGTAGGCTTCAGCATTGTTTTTGTCACGCTCAACAGCTTGCTTCAGGTACTCGATTGCCTTGTTGTAATCTTGCTCAGTTGCTTCAGGAGCCATCAGGTAAGCTTCGCCGATACCGGCTAGCACATTAGAGTCTTTTTTACCACGTTTCATGGCATCGGCAAAGTGCTTCTCAGCACCAGCACGGTTACCCTTGGCCATCTCTACTTTACCCAGGCCCACCATGTTGATGGCAGACTTAGAATTCTTTGCTAAGCCTTGGTTGAAGTAATAAGCAGCTGAGTCAACATTTTCTGAACGCAGGTAAACATTACCCAGCCCAAAATAAGCGTTGTCGGCGTCTTTGCTGTTTAACTGAGATTTATAAATAGATTTAGCCTCCTGATAGCGTCCGAGTTCTGTCGCTCTGCGACCCTGATCACCAGACTGCGCAAATGCCGCTGCTGTAGGGAACATGGCAGCTACCAGCAAAGCATATTTCCAGTTATTTGTCATTGTTAGTTTAATTTAGGTTGTGTTATTATTGTTTGTAATCGTTAGTCTTGTCTGAATTTGCTTGGCCTATTGTTAAAGCCCACTATCCGTACGGGCATAGTGGCCGGCACCAGGCCAGACTTTAATATAATACGTTGTCCGCGGTCACTTGCTACAAAGGATGCAAAACCTGTGCCAAGACCTACACGGCCCTCAGTACTAATGATATACCAGAATCTACGCAATGGATAATCACCCTGAGCGATGTATGCCTGATACGGCTGAAAGTAACTGTCCGTTGTTATTGGATTCTCTTCTGCGCTTATACCTACCACTTTTACTTGGTTCAGGAAATTGAGAGAGGTCGTATCATCCCGGTCACTGATCCAGTTCACACCAATTACACCAATTGCATTCTCGTTCTTTGCCACATAATCAATAAGGGCTGGGTGAGAGTTGCTGGCGGTAGCTGATGGCGGCAATGGCTGTCCGGCTATGAGTGTGTCCCGCATATACCTGGCGGTGCTGGAATTGTTGTTGTCGAACACCAGGGCGATATCACGTAAGTTGCTCTCGGGGTTTAGCTGCTTCCAGTTCGTGATTTTGCCTGAGAAGATGTCCCGGAGCGCACTCATGGTCAGCAGCGTGTCCTGATTTTTGTTGTTTACAATAAGTGCAACGGCATCAATAGCAATTCTGGTATACCGCGGGGTGATTTTTCGCTGATCGAAGACCTTTTTCTCATCTGCTGTCAATGTGCGCGATACAATGCCAATGCGCGTGCTATCGTCAAGAAGATCCTGAAATACCTTGCCTTCTGCCTTGTAGTTCGCATTGATATTGGCATACCGATAAATACCTTCGAACGTGTTAACCTGACTTTCTATGATAGGCTGGAGGGTTTCGTCGACGCTGATACTGATAGTACCTGTAGTGGAGGTGTCACGATTGGTTTCGGGGTTGCTGTTGCAGGCTGCCAGAGCGATCAGCCCCAGCCCCAAAATCACCTTGGCTGCTTTGATCATTTTATCTATCTCTCCTTGATTTGGAATTAATCTGATATGCTCTTACAAACCGAATGAGACCATAAAGAATAAGTACTCCACCAAAGATCGTGCGTGCCGTGTCTGACATACTTAGGTTGTACTGCTCTTCATCCATGAAAATCATAAAGAGGCCCAATGCTACATAAACCAGTGTCATGAGCATGCCGAAGTAGCGTGCAAATTTGTTGAAAAATGTAACAGACGGTCTTTCGTCTTGTCCTCTTGGTCGTAGCATGTTCAGGTTTGCCTATATATGTAGGCTTAAATTTAAGGTTTATACTTTAAAAATTAAAGCAGAAGCCACGCTATATGTAGTTTAGCCTCTGCTTTATACTTTATATTCAAACTTATCGTTGCAGGTTGAAGCGTATTGGCAGGGTATAGCGCACTGCTACCGGTTTGCCATTTTGCCTTCCTGGCGTCCAGGCCGGCAAACTTTGTATGACGCGAAGTGCCTCTTCCTCCGTTCCATAACCTAAGCCTTTCAGCACAGTTGCGTCAGTTACTTTTCCGGTTTTACTTACCACAAAGCTCACGATCACTATACCTTCAACCTGTTCTGTAACGGCTTGTCTCGGGTATCGAATCTTCTTACTAATGTGGCGCATCAGTGCTGCCTCGCCTCCCTCGAAATGCGGCATTTCCTCTACATACTCAAACACTTCGTTGCTTTCGCTGCTACCGTTACCGCTTGTCGCGTTATTTTCATCGCCGTCTATACCTGCCAGGTTTAGGTTGTTCGACAATTCTCCATCTTGATTTTGAGTACCAATAATCGCTCCGGCCATTTCCTTGTCAGTGGGAGGTGCTTCATCTGGACCAGGATGTGAGTCGGGCACAACGTTGATTGTCGTGCTTTTAACGGTTTTAACCTGCTTTTCAGAAGCCGGCGCAACTGTTTCCTGCTTAGGTTCAGGATTTGTTGGCGGGGGAGGAAATAATGGTTGGTCGATCAGAATAACTTTTTCTTTTATTCCAGTCTTCTCTTCATTGGGAGCATTTGCTTCCTGAACCGGCATCAGCAGGGGCCATCCTAATCCTGCCGCAAACAGGCTTGTCGCCATTAGCGCCGCAGTCAGAATATGCTTGCCGTATTCTTTCCTTAATTCATAAGCTCCGTAGGCTTTGTTTCGGGTGGCGAATACTACGTTGTTGAAAGTTGTGTCGAATAAATAGCTCTCTTTCATGGCGCAAGTGTTTTAGAGGTGAAGCAGTATGTCCTGCATTTTCTTATTGGATGCACCACAGTTTACAATTCCATAAGCTTTGCGCTATTTTTTATTTTATCTATTGATAGGCTATAAGGTATAGGTATGATGGAGCCTTGCCTGAAAACAAAAAAGGCCCTCCTGGGAGGGCCTTTTTTGTTTTCAGGCATTAAAACTTACTTGATAGCAAATCGTACTGGCAATGTGTAACGAACAGGTACTGATCTACCGTTCTGCTTACCTGGAGACCATTTCGGCATTGTTTTCACAACACGAACGGCTTCTTCGTCTGTACCAGAGCCTAGGCTCTTTACAACCTCAATTTCTGAGATCTCGCCTGTACGGCTAACTACGAACGAAAGAACTACCAGGCCTTCTACACCGGCACGCTGTGCGGCTGCTGGGTAGCGGATGTTCTTGCCAAGGTACTTCATCATTTCGCTTTCACCACCTGGGAATTCAGGCATCTGCTCAACGTAAGTATATGGCTTTTCTTCTACTACTTCTGCAACTACGTCACTAGTACCGTCGATATTACCCAGATCCAGGGGAGCACCTTTAACACCTTCTACCGTCTTGGTTCCGATGTCTACGTCCTCCAGCTCTGATTGATCTGGCACTTTTTCTTCTTCCTGTACCTCGTTGTCACGCTTCACAACCGGAGGCGTGAACTTTACCTGTGCACGTACTGGCGGCGGCGGCGGCGGAAGATCTGGTGGCGGTGGCGGCGGCGGTGGCGGCGTTGCCTCATCCAGTGGTGGCGGTGGAGCCAAGTCTACTTCGGTTACAATTCGGTCTACCACTTGCTCTTCTTCCTGGTCACCCTTAATCATTTTAGTAATCAAAGGAATGCTCAGGAAAAGGAAGAACAATGAAATTGCTACAGTGGCGGCAATTGTGATGTGCTTATTGTAGATTTTGCGAAGTAGGTAGGCACCGTACGCCCTATTTCGTCCTTCGAAGACGATATCGTCGAGCGATGCTTTTTCTAACTGACTTACTTCCATATCTTAATTCCCAATTTGATCTTGTACCAATTTTTTGTCTGAATCTGCGATTTCAACCATCGCAAACCTTTTGGTATCCGTAATTTTCAACTCGTCCAGGATGTCCACCATGTTCTTGTAGCGTGATCCTTCCATTGGCTTTACCATAACGGTCATCATATCGTTCGATTTCACTCTAGATGAAGTGAGGACTGAACGTATGCCGTTAGCAGCGTAGCTCGACTCGATTATTTCCGGATTATCCTCTGCCAAACCGAAGTAGTAGTACAGCTTGTCGTTCTCGCCAAGTATAATGGTCATGGCGTTACTGGCTTTCAATGCTATCTGCTCCTCCGGGTTGTCAACCTTCTTCGGCATGTTGATTTCCATCGTCTGCGGCTTGTTAAAGGTAGTGGTAAGCATGAAGAACGTAATCAGAAGGGCGGCAAGGTCTACCAGCGGTGTCATGTCAATTTTGGTCGACTGGCGTTTGGCGCGTTTTTTCCCGCCTTTGCCGCCAGAGTCGGCCTGTTGTTGCATTTCTGCCATTATCTTATCTCCTTTCTAATTATTAGTTAGTTGGCTTCATCTCCATGTCCGTAATGAGGTTGAACCTGTCTACTTTCTTTTCCTGTAGAATGTCCATTACACGCTTAACGGTAGGGTAGCTTACGTCCTGGTCACCTTTGATGGCAATTACCACCTGCGGGTTACTAAGGCGTGTCTGCAATACCCAGTCGCCAAGTTCATTACGTGTCGAATCAATTGGGATCCCCGGCTGGTTCACTTCTTTACGTGCATTTGACTCCATTGCCAGGTAACCTTTCAATTGGTTGATTGGCACCCCGAAGTTGCTTAGAAGAGAAAATGTTTTTCGCTCCTCTTCGGTAAAACCAATATTGTAGTTCTTAGCAATTCTGTCAAGCAATACCTCCTTTGTATGCTGCCCGTCTACCCCAAAGAACACACGGTCATTCTTATCTACCGTGATGGTTATTACGTTAGTGTCCGGGATCTTGATTTCTGAAGCAGATGAAGGAGTATCTACTATAACAGCCTCATCTGGACGGGCTGTTGCAGTCAGCATAAAGAAAGTAACCAGCAAGAAGAATAAGTCCACCATTGGCGTCATGTCCAATGAGGGGGCTGTTCTTTTTACTTTTACTTTAGGCATCTTATCTGGTTAAATACGGTTTAACTTATACAGTGTGAGGTCTTGCAGCTGGTGTTTCGTGCTGAGCTGTGAAAGTAGACACCATGCTAAAGCCTGCTTCGTCGATGCCGTAAGTAAGCTCGTCGATTTTGCTTGTAAAGTAGTTGTAAGCGATGATCGCGATAGTAGAACCTGTGATACCCAGGGCCGTGTTGATAAGGGCCTCAGAGATACCGTTTGCAAGTGCTACTGAGTCAGGAGCACCTGAAGTTGCAAGTGCCGAGAAGGCCTTGATCATACCAAGTACTGTACCGATCAGACCAACCAGTGTAGAGATAGAGGCGATAGTTGAAATAACTACCAGGTTTTTCTCCAGCATTGGCAGCTCAAGAGAAGTAGACTCTTCGATTTCTTTCTGGATAGTGGCAACCTTCTCTGCTTTCAGCAGTTCTGGCTCGTTTTGCATTTCCTTGTACTTCAGCAAACCTGCCTTCACCACGTTAGCAACAGATCCTTTCTGAGCGTCGCAGGCAGCGATAGCGCCGTTGATGTCGTTTTGCTTCAGTTTAGCAGAGATCGTGCGAACGAATTCAGCAACACCTTTTGTGCCTTTTGCCTTGCTGATGGTAAGCGCACGCTCGATAGCGAAAATGAATACCAGCAGGTTAAGTGTTAACAACATAGGTACAACCCATCCACCTTTGTAAACAATGCCAAGGTAGTTGCCTGGAAGTGGGTGGTTGTTCGGGTCATTGCCTTCGAAGTTGGCAGGGTTGCCAAAAACGAACATATAGATAAGCACACATGCTATCAGTGCAAGTGGAATAACGATACTTGCAAACACGCCACCAATCGGGCTAGGCTTTTTCTCTACATTAGCATCTTTGCTCACTACTGCAGTCTTTTTTTCCATTTTGTTTAAAAGTTTAAAGTTTAGCTGTTTGTGTTGTAATTAAAATTGTTTGTGTAATATAAAATGTAATTGTTTTGGATTTAGTTCTTTATTGGTTTTGCAATTTCTGCTTTTTCCGCAATTTTCAAACGATATAGCGCTTTTAATTTTGAAAAATCCCGCCAGAATACTGTAAAGTAAGTACAAAATGGATTTTTCGGTATTCTTACTTAGAGCAAATTGGGCGACTCTACAAATATATTTTATTTTAAATTCTTATCCAAAGTTTAAACTCCGTGTTCGCTTTTTGAAATAGGTTGATATCTTTGTTAGTGTCTGCTAATCAGGTGTTTGGTGTGCTGACTTCGGGCAATGTGCCCCGGGATAAGTGCATTCTTAACAATAGCTGTTAAGAAGCTTCCCGTAATAGTAATAAATCAGGCCGGTAATTTTGATGAGACGAGCAAAGTATTCGAGCTAGTTTTAAACAGAAGAATTAAACGTAAGTAAGTCTGTTTGGATAGGTTTTAAGAACAAATTGAAGCCTAAATATAAGGCATGTTCTTTAAAACTTTATGCATGCCTATCTTTTTTTTGCCTGATTCCAGTAATTGTCCATTTCTTTTAAGGACAAGTCCTGCAATCGTTTGCCATCTTTAGCTGACTCCTCCTCCATATACTGGAACCGATCGATGAATTTTAAATTGGTTTTTTCAAGGGCTTCTTCCGGGTTTATGTTTATAAAACGTGCAAAATTAATGAGTGAAAACAGCAGGTCTCCAAATTCTCCTGTGGCTTTCACATGATCGATGGCATGCACGTCGGCTGTATTGAACTCTGCTTCGAATTCATGCAATTCCTCCTGCACCTTCTTCCATACCTCGGTTTTGTCATCCCAGTCAAAGCCAGCTCCCCTGGCTTTTTCCTGAATACGCATGGCTTTCACCAACGCGGGCAGTGAAGCTGGTACGCCGCCCAATACTGATTTGTTGCCCTCTTTCAGCTTCAGGCGTTCCCAGTTCTGTTTTACTTCCTCTTCTGTGTTAGCAGTCGTATTGCCGTAAATGTGCGGGTGCCGGAAAATGAGCTTTTCGCAAAGGGCGTTCAGCACGTCCGCTATGTCAAAAGTTTTTTGCTCGGAGGCGATCTTGGCATAAAACACCATATGCAGCATGATGTCTCCGATTTCCTTTTTGATCTCCTGCATATCCTGTCGGATAATGGCGTCAGACAACTCGTAAGTCTCCTCAATGGTTAAATGGCGCAGGCTCTCAATTGTCTGCTTTTTATCCCAGGGGCACTTTTCGCGCAGTTCGTCCATTACGTCCAGCAGTCGGTCGAATGCCTGCAACTGGCGCCCGCGCGGACTATCCTCAAATTTTTGCGTGTTATTCATACGTGCAAAGATAATAAAATCATCTGTGGCGAGGTTGTACTCCACAGCAGGGCAGCCCCTGCGCAGCATGCCCTTTAAATATAAGATGCAGACAGGAGCTAAATTCCATAAACTGCTAAACGTTAATTCTAAATTATTACTTTTGCAGCTGAAAAAAATATTCTCGTAGTGGCATTAATAAAATCAATTTCAGGAATCAGAGGTACGATTGGGGGGCAGGCCGGTGAAGCGCTTACTCCTGTGGATGTGGTGAAGTTTGCCGCCGCTTTCGGTACCTGGGTATTGCAGACAACCGGCAACAATACCATTATAGTAGGACGCGACGCCCGCCTGTCAGGCGACATGGTGAATAAACTGGTATGTGCTACCCTGCAGGGCCTTGGTATAAACGTAGTCGATTTGGGCTTATCTACCACCCCTACAGTGGAGATGGCTGTGCCTGACTATAAAGCTGGTGGTGGTATCATCCTGACCGCGAGCCATAACCCGAAGCAGTGGAACGCCCTTAAGTTGCTTAACCAGAAAGGCGAGTTCATCTCTGATGCAGAGGGTAAGCTGGTGTTGGAGCTGGCCGATAAAGAGGCTTTTGAGTTTGCGCAGGTAAACGACCTGGGTAAATACCAGCGTGATGACGAAGCACTGCAAAAACACATTGACGCTATTCTGGCGCTGCCGCTTGTAGATGTTCAGGCAATCAAAGAAAAGGATTTCAGCGTTGCCATCGACTGTGTGAACTCTTCGGGAGGTATAGCTATACCTATGTTGCTGGAAGCGCTGGGAGTAAATAAGGTAGAAAAGTTGTTCTGTGAGCCAGACGGGAACTTCCCGCATAACCCGGAGCCGCTGCCAGAGAACCTGCGCGAAATCTCACGCGTGATTGAGAAAGGCAAGTTCGACTTGGGCATTGTGGTAGACCCGGATGTAGATAGATTGGCGCTGATAAACGAAGACGGCAGTATGTTCGGTGAGGAGTATACGCTGGTGGCTGTTTCTGACTATGTGCTCCAAAACCAGATGGGCAATACGGTCTCCAACCTCTCTTCAACCAGAGCGCTGCGCGATGTGACCGAGAAGGCAGGTGGTAGTTATTATGCCGCCGCAGTAGGGGAAGTGAACGTGGTGAACATGATGAAAGCTGAGAATGCCATTATCGGTGGTGAAGGCAATGGCGGCATCATTTACCCAGAGTTGCACTACGGTCGCGATGCCCTGGTAGGTATAGCCCTGTTCCTGACGCACCTGGCCAAGTCAGGTATGAGCATGACACGTCTGCGTGCCAGCTACCCAAACTATTACATCTCTAAAAACAAAATAGAGCTGACGCCTGAGGTGGATGTAGACCAGGTGCTGATTCAGATGCAGGAGCGCTACGCCAAGCAGCCGATCAATACCATTGACGGGGTAAAGATTGAGTTTGACAAAGAGTGGGTTCACCTGCGCAAGTCCAATACCGAGCCGATCATTCGCATTTATGCGGAGTCGGAGAGCAATGCCACAGCGGAGCATTTGGCCAATAAGATTATTGCTGACATCAAAGAAATCATTTCGACAAAAGCCTAATGTGTTGTTGCTGTAGCATATTTACAACTTAGCAATCTGAGGTTGCGCCAAAGGAGAAACAATGCTTTTTCTCCATTGGCGCAACTTTTTTTTATACTTTAGTAGTTCGTTAAAGAGAATCCAATACAAAATATCATGCGTGTTTATTTAGATAATGCAGCGACCACACCGCTCGATAAAGAGGTTTTTGAGGCAATGGCCCCTTTTATGCTGGAGCATTTTGGCAACCCTTCTTCTATCCACTCTCACGGCCGCGAGGTGAGGGCCGCCATAGAAAAAGCCCGTCGTACGGTAGCTACATTGCTGAACACGTCGCCTGCCGAGGTGTTCTTCACCTCGGGCGGTACGGAGGCCGACAACGCGGCTATTGTCTGTTCCTGCCGTTCGCTGGGTATAAAGCATGCCATTACTACTAAACTGGAGCATCACGCCGTGCTGCACACCATGGAGATGCTGGAGAAGCAGGGCGATTTTCAACTGAGCTACCTGCGTCACGACGAACGCGGTAACCTGGATCTGGAGCACCTGGAGGAGCTATTGGCTAATCAGCCGCGTACCATCGTTTCGATCATGCATGCCAATAACGAGATAGGTACTATAAACGATATTGAGAAGATTGGCGAAATCTGCAGAAAGTATGACGCCGTTTTCCACTCGGACACGGTGCAGACCATGGGCCACTACGTGCACGATGTGCAGAAAATAGGGGCTAATTTCCTGGTAGGCTCGGCGCACAAGTTCCACGGTCCCAAGGGAGTTGGCTTTTTGTACTGCGATGCCAGTACCAAGATTCAGCCGCTCATCCAGGGTGGTGCGCAGGAGCGCAACATGCGTGGCGGTACCGAAAACGTATATGGCATTATCGGTCTGGCCAAGGCGCTCGAGATTGCCTATCGCGACATGGCCGAGCACCAGAAGCACATGCAGGGACTGAAAGACCGCATGATTTACAAGCTGCGCGAGCAGATGGAGGACGTGAGCTTCAATGGCATGTCGGAATTTGGTAACAAGAGCCTGTACACGGTACTCAATGTGAGCTTACCAGCCTCTGACATCAACGAGATGCTGCTCTTCAGCCTGGACATTGCCAAGATATCGGCCTCGGGTGGAAGTGCCTGCAGCAGCGGTGCCAATGCAGGCTCGCATGTGCTGCGTGCACTGGGCGTTGATCCAAGCCGCGGTTCGGTTAGGTTCTCTTTCAGCAAGTATAACACTGTGGAAGAAATTGATTACGTGGCTGAGACGGTCGCCAAAATGTATAAAAAAGAGCTGGCCTAGGTATAGTAGCTGGTTTTACAACCTATAAGGCTTCAGCAGCAATGCTGGAGCCTTTCTTTATCCCTTCAAAAAAGTGACAAGCTTTTTAAAAGATGGTAACACTGGCCGAGTATAGGCCTGTTGCCTTCCTCTTTTCGATGAGCTGGGAGCACTGTTTAAGATTAACATTATAACTAAGGTATAGCAATGAGAAGTATAGGTGTATTTTGTGGCGCCAACACAGGTATAGAGGCCAGGTATAGCGAGGACGCTGCCAAACTAGGCAAACTGATGGCCGAGCAAGGTATAAAGCTGGTGTACGGTGGCGGCAACGTGGGCTTGATGGGCGTGATTGCGGATGCCGTGCTGGCAAGCAGAGGGATAGGTATAGGCGTTATTCCACAGAGCCTCGTAGATCGGGAAGTGGCGCATCGTGGATTGCAGGAGCTGGTGGTGGTAGAAACCATGCACGAGCGAAAAGCGATTATGGCAGCCCGCTCCGATGCCTTTATTGCCATGCCCGGCGGCTTCGGTACCTTCGACGAGATCTGTGAGATCATCACCTGGAACCAACTCGGCATTATCCGGAAGCCTGTGGCTTTTTACAACATCAACGGTTATTGGGACAAGTTCTTCGAGATGATCGACCATACGGTGAGCGAAGGTTTCGTGAAGCGTGACCAGCGCGAAAACCTGATCATAGAGAGCGACCCGGAAGTACTGCTTCAGAAGATCAAAGCCTATGCCGATGCTACTTCCGACTACTGGGTTGATTTCAAGAGGATCTAAATTGCCAATCGTTGAATGTTAAATGGCTGATGGATAATCAGAGTTGCTTGTAAGGGCAGTTCGCAACCCCATGTTGTCAAGTTAAAGCATTCCAGCAGGTGCGCTGTGGGACTTCTCGTAATTCAGGCAAACCGTTTAGGATATTACCGCATTCCATCATGCCGGCTTCTGCAGACCTCCTGACCCGCAGGGTTTCAGGTCCGAATAGCGCTATCAGAATCAGCTACTCGGAATATTTATTTGAAGGCAATTTATCGCAATTTGTCCGGGTCTTGCACAGGTATAGCAGCGTTGGATGTGCAGCTATATGATAAACCAGAAGCGCCGCGGCAAAAACTGCCGCGGCGCTTCTGGTTATACCTAAAGTGTTAGTATACCTGTGGAGATATCTTCAAATCTCCACAACTCCAAACTTTCAAAATTAATTCTCCAGCACCATGTTCTTGAGCGCTTCCACCCACGTGTCGCTGGAGTTCAGGCTTTCTACCAGCACCCATTTCTCACCGCCGGCGTGCTCAAACTCCTCCTTAAATTCTTCGCCTACTTCAATAGTTGTCTCCAGGCAATCGGCTACGAAGGCGGGGCTGAAGGCCAGCACCTTTTTAATTCCTTTGGCCGGCATTGTTTTCAGCACTTCGTCGGTGTAGGGCTGTAGCCACGGGTCTTTGCCCAGCCGAGACTGGAAAGCAACAGTATATTGGTCCGGCTTTAAGCCCAGTTCGGCAGCCAGCAAACGAGAGGTCTCGAAGCAGGAGGCGCGGTAGCAGTAGCGGTTGCGTTTGTTGTAGCTGTTGCAGCATGAGCCCAGTTTGCAGTAGCCATGGTCGCTCCCTTTCAGGATCTGGCGTTCCGGCACGCCGTGGTAGCTGAACACCACATGGTCGTAATCGTCTTCGGCCATGTACTTCTTGCCCAACTCGGCAAAGGCATTGATAAAGCCCGGATCATCGCAGTAAGTCGAAATAAAGTTGATGCTCGGAATGATCCACCACTCCTTCACGATCTCCATTATTTTGTCCTGCACCGAGCCGGTGGTAGCAGCCGCATATTGAGGGAACAGTGGCACGACAATAATACGGGAAACACTCTTTTCGCGGAGTTCTTCCAGCGCGCTTTTGATGCTTGGGCTCTGGTAACGCATACCGAAGGCTACATGGAAGTCGTCGCCCAGGGCGGTTTGCAGTTTGGACTGCAGGTCGCGTCCATGGTACATCAGCGGCGAGCCGCGGTCGGTCCAGAGCTGCTGGTACACTTTGGCTGACTTAGGAGCCCGGAACGGCGCGATGATGCCGTTTACCAGCGCGTAGCGGCCTACAGGGTTTATATCGATCACGCGTGGGTCCAGGAGGAATTCGCGCAGGTATTTTCTGACATCAGGAGTGCTGGGCGTGTCTGGTGTGCCAAGGTTTACCAGCAGTACGCCAATCTTGCCTGTTTTTTTCTTGCTCATCTAGATCAATAGTGCTTTTTGCTATACAAAGATACGAAGTATAACGGGTTAGTTAAGATCGATAGTTTCTATACCCTGATAAAGGGACTGAACTGTAAAGTAATGAACGCCAGAAAATGTTTGGCAGCGATTTGAAATTTGGAAGGTTTGGAAATGTAGAGCTAGGTGCGCTAATGAATTCCAGGGCTGGTAAGCCAGAAAATGCAGCGGCGCAAACTGGTAAGCAAGCTATTGCTATGTGCATGTAATTATGAAGCAGGTATAGCATGAGCTGTAAGGAACAGGTTAAGACTTGTCCGAACGGTGCACCAGTAATGTTCCTGGGTATACCTATCTTGTTCAGCAACAAATAATGCTGCCGGCTATACCTGTCCGAATCGTGCACGAACAACAATAAACAATCAGCAATTCAACCATTCAACCATTCAAAAATTTAACAATTCACTCATTCTCCAAATCGCTTATTCACTCACTCATTTCTAAATCCACACATTTTCACCGGGTTTCGTAAAAAAAGAAGTAATTTTGCGTCCTTAAATTTTAGTGTATGTCCGAAAATCCGCACAAAGCTGGTTTTGTCAGTATAGTAGGTAAGCCCAACGTGGGTAAATCCACGCTCATGAACGCCCTGGTGGGGGAGAAGCTATCCATTATCACGTCCAAGGCCCAGACCACCCGCCATCGCATCATGGGTATCCTGAACGGCGATGATTTCCAGATCGTGTACTCCGACACGCCTGGCATCATCAAGCCGCAGTATGCTTTGCACGAGTCGATGATGAGTTTTGTGCGCACCTCGCTGGAGGACGCCGACATCATCCTGTTTGTGACGGACATTTACGAAAAGCACGACGAGGACGATGTGATCAAACGCCTGCAGCACGCCAATGTGCCGATCCTATTGCTCATCAACAAGATTGACCAGGCCACCGAGGAGGAAGTGAACGAGAAAGTGGCCTACTGGCAGGAGAAGATGAACCCGACCGAGATCCACCCGATTTCGGCTTTGCATAATTTCGGGGTAGAGCAGTTGTTCGCCCGTTTGCTGGCGTTGTTGCCCGAGCACCCGGCTTTTTATCCGAAAGATGAACTGACGGACAAGCCTGAGCGTTTCTTTGTGTCTGAGATCATCCGCGAGAAAATTCTACTCAACTACAAAAAGGAAATTCCCTACAGCTGCGAGGTGGTGGTAGAGGAGTTTAAGGAAGAAGAGGACATCATCCGTATCCGGGCCGAGATCAGCGTGGAGCGCAAGAGCCAGAAGGGCATTGTGATCGGCCACAAAGGCGAGGCGCTGAAAAAAGTGGGCACACAGGCCCGTGTGGATATGGAGCAGTTTTTCCAGAAAAAGATATTTCTTGATTTATACGTGCGCGTGAACGAGAACTGGCGAACCGACCAGAAGCTGCTACGCCGATTCGGCTACAGCAGCGAGTAGCGCACTTTTAAAGCTTCGGGGCAAGGTGCTCCGGGGGCACTTTAACTATTTTATTTTTATTAGATGTCAACCAACATCATTGCAATCGTAGGCCGCCCGAACGTGGGCAAGTCTACGCTTTTTAACCGCCTGGTAGGGCGCCGTCAAGCCATTATGGACAACGAGAGCGGCGTAACCCGCGACCGTAGCTATGGCCACGGCGACTGGACCGGCAAATTTTTTACCGTAATCGACACAGGCGGTTACGTGCACGGCTCCGACGATATTTTTGAAGGGGAGATTAACAAGCAGGTAGAGCTGGCCATTAAAGAGGCCGACGTGATTCTGTTTATGGTGGACGTGGAGGCCGGATTGACCAGCCTGGACGAGGAGTTTGCGAACGTGCTCCGCCGCACCGACAAGCCGATTTACGTAGTGGCCAACAAAGCCGATACCAATGCCCGTGCTCACCAAATGGGCGAGTTCTATGCGCTGGGTATAGGTATCGACATTTTCCCGATCTCATCGCAGAGCGGCTCCGGCACCGGCGACCTGCTCGACGAGGTAGTGAAGCACTTTAAAACAGAAGGCGTAGAAGACCCGGATGCAGGTATACCAAGGCTTGCCGTGCTGGGTCGCCCGAACGTGGGCAAGTCCTCATTTGTGAACATGCTGCTGGGCGTGGAGCGTAATATCGTAACCGACATTGCCGGCACCACCCGCGATGCCATCGACTCACGTTACAATGCCTTTGGCAAAGAGTTTATTATTGTGGACACGGCTGGTCTGCGCCGCAAGAGCAAAGTGAGCGAGGACATCGAGTTCTACTCTGTGATGCGTTCTGTGCGTGCGCTGGAGGATTCCGATGTGTGTATTGTGATGCTGGACGCTACCAGAGGCATTGAGTCGCAGGACGTGAACATCATCTCGCTGGCCGAAAAGAACCGCAAGGGCATCGTGATACTGGTGAACAAGTGGGACCTGGTTGAGAAGGACACGCACACCACCAAAGAGTTTGAGGAGAAGATACTGGAGGCGATTGCGCCGATCAAGTATGTGCCGATCATCTTTACATCGGTGGCGACAAAGCAGCGCGTGCACAAGGCCGTGGAAACAGCTATGCAGGTATACGAGAACAAAACCCAGAAAATCTCTACCTCCAAGCTGAACGATAAAATCCTGCCGGAGATCGAGCGCTATCCGCCGCCATCCATGAAAGGCAAGTTCATCAAGATCAAGTATGTGACGCAGCTGCCGACGCACAATCCTACGTTCGCGTTCTTCTGCAACCTCCCGCAGTATGTAAAGGAGCCATATGCGCGCTACCTCGAGAATGCGATCAGGAAGCACTTTGGTTTCGAGGGTGTGCCGATCAAGGTGTTGTTTAAGAAAAAATAAAAGCTTCTGTATCAATATATTCGGATATAGTGTTATATTTGAAGCTTCATCCTTAACCAATCACAAAACATTATGAAAAAAGTATTCGGTTTACTATTCGCTGCAGGTCTTTTCGCTTTCGCATCTTGCAACAACGCAGAAGAGACTGCAACTGAAGTGGAGACTACTGAAACAGAAACTGTAGAGACAGTTGAAGTTGAGTCTGACGTAGAAATGGACACTACTTCTGTAATGGAAGACACCACTACTGTTCAGTAATCGCTGGTACCAGTACTACCTGGCGCAAGCTGGGCAAAAGAAAAAAGCACTCTCAGGAGTGCTTTTTTTATATATACCAAAACCTATACTTAAGATGCCCGTAATGCAAGAAGCTTATTTCTCACCATAACCAACTTAATATGAAAAAGCCAATTGTAATGTTACTAGCAGCCGGATTATTCACTTTCTCTTTTGCATCTTGCGATACGCGGGAGGAGAACAGACAAGAAAGAATAGAAGACAAAGCTGAGGATGCGGCCGACGACGTAGAGGATGCTGCTGATGAAGCTGAAGATAAAGCAGAAGATGCCGTACAGTAGGCGTCAGGCGACATAGAAAACGGCAGGCTCATTTAGAGTCTGCCGTTTTTGTTTATACCTGTTTGCTGGCATATTAAGCCCCAAGTCGTTTTTGAATTAAACTGTTGACCAGCCCGAAAAGGCGTTTGGGGGTGTAAGTGCGCCAGTGCAGGTCGTCCAGGGTGCCTCCGGAGTTGATGTACGAGTCGATGTTGTAGCTGCGCATTTCGCTGAGCACAAAGTCCCGGAAGCTGATGGCGGCGATCCAGCCCTCTTCTACATCCTCAAACCACTCTTCGTAATAATCGTCTTCCGAACCGTGGAAGTTGAATACATTCTCACCGATCAGGATAAAGTGCTTGATGCCCTCCTGCACCAGCGGATCGATGATGTTGCGCTTGAGTTTCATGATGTCGTTGTTGAGCGCATCGTTCCACTCCCCGATAAACTCAATCACGGCAAAGCCCAGGTCGTAGTCGGCGTAAAGTATTTTGAGGAACAGCGTTTCAGAGTCTATGTCGTCCCACTGCGGGTGTATGTAGTAGCCGTAAATGGTATGGGTATAGTGTGTCAGGCTGTTTTCGGCGCCATAGAGCGGCGAGCGGGGGTCGTCGGTGGCCGAGTACAGCTCCAGCCAGTTGTAAAAGGGTTCAATCGTGTGCATAAGTCAGGTTTTGGTGCCGCCGCTAGCTGAGGGCGGCATTTGTCTGTCTACTTAAGGAATAAACACAAAGTTGGCTATATTTAAGGAAGAAATTGCGCCATTGGCCAACTCCTGTGTGCCGATGCAGGTATAAGCACGTACAAAATCGCGACCGGGTATGCTAAGGCTGTTCCGGTTACGTTATAACATAGCACGTTCCATCTGAAAACATCACCCATTGTCTATGCAGTTCACATTCAGCCACACTTCACTTAGACCAGCAGCAGTTTTACTCTTTCTGCTGGTCCTGCTGAGTTTTAATACCAGCGCCTGGGCCAAGGCAGACTATACAAAGGATTACCACCCACACATAAACAAAGCCGAGCGACAGGTGATGGCCGAGGATTATGAAGGCGCGCTCAAAACCTACCAGCAAGCTTTTACCGCCGTGCCACATGGCTTCGCCCGCGACTATTACAACGCTGCCGTATGCGCCGCCCTCACAGGCCACGAAAAACAAGGTATAGATTACCTGGAAAAGCTCGTCGCAAAGGGAATTTCCCTGGAATACCTGGAGCAGCAAGAAGCGCTGGAGCCGCTAAGAGCACACAAAGCCTGGAAGAAGTTCGCCAAGAAATACCCGAAACGCCGAAAAGCCTTCCGGGAGAACACCAACATAGACCTGCGTGCCGACCTGGACGAACTCTGGGCTCGCGATCAGTACTTCCGTCAGGCGAAGGGAGGGCTGCGCGTACACGCCGACACTATCAGAAAAATTGAAGCGGACAACGTGAAAACCCTGCTGGCCTGGATCAGCAAGCACGGCTACCCCGGCGAAGTACTGATCGGTTTACCTGACACACTGGAGATATTGCCCCGCTTCAGCATCGTGATTCAGCGGCAGACCACCGCCCGCAATGGCTTCGATTTTAATAATGTGCTCACGCAAGCCGTGCAGGACGGCAAGCTCGATCCACAGGCAGCCGCCTATCTGCTGGACCAACAGCAGGGGAAAAACGTGTACCGCTCAAAAGTGCTCGCCCGTGTGATCTGTAACAAGCCGGAAGACTGCAAAGATGATGAGGAGTTTGGAGACCTTTCGAGCCGCTACCTGGTGCAGCGCATGAGCGAGGAGGAAGAGGCCAAAGCAAACGAGCTACGGCAGACGCTCGGTTTGGAGCCGGTGGCAGACTACCGCGAAAAAGTACGCTACGCCATAAAGGACGACCGCTTTAAGCTGGGCTACGACTGGGCGGTAACCAATTACAAAGTGCCAAGCAAAGAAGCCGCCAAGGTGCTCGTGGAGAGCATGGCCATACTCGATTAAGCACTTTCAGGTATAGCATAAAGCAGCTCGGCCTGCCCGTATGACACTTACGGGCAGGCCGAGCTGCTTTATCAGGTATAGCTTGTTGGCTTAGGAAAGCCGGTTCCCGTTTCGGTATGCTTCAATGGCGGCACGCACGCTGCCATACTTCTTGAGCAGGGCGGCGGCCTCTGGTTTTGTCAGTTGCAGTTCCTCCATCAGCATGCGTGTGCCGCGTTCCACCAACTTCACGTTCGACAGCTGCATATCCACCATTTTGTTGCCTCTTACGTGGCCAAGTTGGATCATGGTAGCTGTTGTGAGCATGTTGAGCACCAGTTTCTGGGCGGTGCCGGCTTTCATGCGCGTGCTGCCCGTCACAAATTCAGGTCCGGTAATCACCTCTACCGGATAATCGGCTACGGCAGCTACCGGGCTGTTGGCATTGCACACGATACAGCCCGTAGCTATACCTTGGCGGCGACAGGCTTCAAGACCTCCTACCACGTAAGGCGTAGTGCCGGAGGCGGCTATACCTACCACCATGTCTTTATTGCTGATGTTGTGCTCCTGCAAGTCCTTCCAGGCCTGTTTAGTGTCATCCTCAGCAAACTCTACCGCTTTCCGGATGGCGCCATCGCCGCCTGCTATAATGCCGATGACCATGCCGTGGGGCACCCCGTAGGTGGGTGGGCATTCCGAGGCGTCTACTATACCCAAGCGGCCACTGGTGCCAGCCCCGATGTAAAAAAGCCGGCCTCCCTGGCGAAGTCGAGCTACTGTGGCATTCACGAGGCTTTCTATCTGCGGTATGACCCGCTCAACGGCCAGGGGCACGCTCTTGTCTTCCTGGTTGATGCAGGTGAGCAGCTCGTGCACGGGCATTTGCTCTAATCTATCGTAGAGGGAATCGGATTCGGTAGTGGACACGGTGTTGGTCGGTCAAATTTAATTCTGGAAATAAAGTGCGTGCGCTTAGGCATTCTGCATTTTGAGCAGCTCCTGGTGGTACTTGATCAGGCCTTCGCTCGGGCTGGAGATGATTACCCCGATATGGCAGCCGTATTTCTTCGCCACTAGTTTCAGTGTATCTGCAAAATGAAACGCGATAGACCCCACAAAGTTTACCGGAAGCTCACCGAAGCCCTCGTACTTGCTCACGTGGCGCTCAAAAAACTCCTCAAAATTCTCGTAGATCATCTCTTTGATCACCGGGTTTTTGCGCTTATCGTGCATAAACTTGGCGAAAGTAGCCAGGTACTGGCTAGGTATGTCGGAGCCGTACACGGCGTCGAGTATGCCGTTTTTGGTTAGGTTATACCTGTTAGTGAGCGAAGTGGCCAGTTCTTCCGGCAGTTCGCGGTACATATAGGCTTTGATCAGCAGCTTGCCCAGGTAGGCGCCGCTTCCTTCGTCCCCCATCAGGAAGCCGAGCGAGGTTACGTTGTCGATGATGTTCTTGCCATCGTAAAGGCAGGAGTTGGAGCCCGTGCCCAGAATGCAGGCTATACCTGGCTTGTGGCCGCACAAGGCGCGCGCCGCCGCCAGCAGATCGTGGTCCACGTAATTCGGCACGCTCGGGAAAGCGCGGGTCAGGGCATCCTCCACACGCTTGTTGCGCTCCGGAGAGCTGCAGCCGGCGCCGTAATAGTAAATGGCGCTGATGTTCCGTTCTTTCAGCTGTGGCAGCAGCTCGGTCTCAAAAATGCTGTAGATCTTGTCAGTATCGAGGTACTGTGGGTTGATGCCAGTGGTAGTTACCTGCTCGTATTGGTTTTCGGCATCGATGATGCGCCAGTCTGTTTTGGTAGAGCCGCTGTCAGCTATCAGAATCATAGTAGTGGTAATTTATAGTTGATCAGGAGCCAGCCTGCTACGGCGGTACTCCCTGTGCTTTATTTTCGGTATACTGAGTTTTTGACTTGTCCGATCACCTCAAATTTGTCAAACACATATTCGGTATGCGGGGCGTCTTTTAGTTCCGCTGTCAGGTCCTGGCCTGCCCAGTGTTCGTAATGGTTGCCGCTTCGCCACAGCCTCGATTTTTTCACGTCGTAGATCAGCCCTTTGTAGGCCACCCATACCTCGTCGCGGTCCTGGCCGTTGCGCAGGGCGAGCTGTTGCAGGGTATACTCCGGGAGATTTTGTTCCATGTAATGGCAGGCTCTGCAGAGCCCGGGTTGCAAATATAATAATACTACCCTAGTGATTGGGGCAAACGAAGCAGAATCAAGTTTGTTTCTTTGTTCGGGCCTCGTGGCTTAGCCGATGCGGGCCTGTGTCAGGATCCAGCGGTTGGGAACTTCGCCTTTAATGGCCTGCAGGTAGTCCTCGTAGCTGCAGGGTACAATGCGCGCGCTTTTCTCATCCGACAGGGGCTCTACCTCCATCCACCACTTTTCGCTCACCTTGCTCTTGAAAAAGATCATACGGTCGGGGTTGTCGTTGAAGGCCACGGCGTATTTGGTAAACTTGCCAGAGCTGAACTCTGTTTCGTGCTTGCGGTGGTAGAAGCCCTCTATGAAGTACCAGATCATGGTCGCGATGGTCATGGCCGTCAGCTCCTGGTTATCCTGCTCCGGCTCATACTCATAGATGCCCAGTGACGTCATCTGGTCGCTTATGCCAGCATACCAGCAAAGCTGGCAAGCCTCCTCGCCGGTAAGCCCAAACGGGTTGGCAGGGGTATAGCCGGGGGCATCCTGGTGCCGGATAGCGGAAATATCAAAGGTGAGCAAATCGGCCTGGCGCACGACCGGCTCCATTTCCTGTATCTGGCGGTGCACCTCGCCTACACGGTAGGCCTCAAAATGGAGCTTCTCGAAAGTAGCCATCACCTCTGGATCCACCAGGTATGACTGGAAGCCGATCTGGCCCAGGCTGAAAAGATAGTTGGGCTCATGCATCAGGATCTGGCGCAGTTGCTTTTTGTTGGCCGGCACCTCGCTGTCCTCGGTCATGTCCACGCTGCTGTCCACGGTCACCATGTTCACGGCGCGCTCCAGGTGCTCGTAGCCCAGGTACTGGCCATACTCCAGGTCGTGCGAACCGCCGATGATAACAGGGATTGTATTATGCGAGATAAGGATTTCCACGATCTCCTTCAGGCGCAGGTACGTGTCGTCGAGTGTTATACCTGGGCGCAGGTTGCCTAGATCCACAATGTTACAGCGGCCGGCTCCTTTGTGCAGGTTGTACAGTTTTTTGCGTACCGCCCGCGCCGGAAACGTCTCCGATACCGCTTCTTCTCCTCGTCCGCGGGTTTCATTCACACCCAGCAGGGCAATGTCGGCTGCGCGCCAGTCCGGAAACTTGCCCGTGAAGCGGCCAATGTACGCACCAAGCGTGCGGGGCCTGTCAAGCAGGGCAAAGATGTCCTCGTTCAGAGGTTCGAAGAAGATAGAAAGGTTCATAGAGCAGTAAGAGGAAAGTCAAATATAGTGAAAATGCAGCTTTTGCGAGCGCCCTTTAGTTAAGTCTAACTTTTTAATGTAAAAAGTGCTATCAATATAATAATTGACAAATATTTGTACAGGCAGGTATAGAAATTTCAGAAAAAAATAATTAAAATGCACTAACGAACGTAGGCATGGCCAACGCTGTGCTGTTCGCCACACGCTTTATAACAAGACTGACACTAACCTAAGCAATCACCATGAACGTAACGCGTACGCTTGATTTGCTGCCTTTTCAGCTGCAAAACGCTCCCCAACCAGACTGCCTGGCCACCAAAGTAAACGGACAGTGGGTAAAATACAGCACGAAAGACGTGCAGGACATGGCCAACCAGGTGAGCCTTGGGCTGCTGAAACTAGGTATAGGGAAAGGCGACAAAGTTGCCATAATTTCATTGAACAGACCGGAATGGGTTTTTGCTGATTTCGGTATACAGCAGATCGGCGCGATCAGCGTGCCCATGTATCCCACCATCACGGTAGAAGACTACCGCTACATTTTTAATGATGCCGAGGTAAAGGCGGTTTTCGTGTCCGACAGCGAACTCTATAATAAAGTAGTAGCTGCTACCGAAGGCATGGAGGGCGTGAAAGAGATCTATACCTTCGATGAGATACACGGTGCCAAAAACTGGAAGGAACTGGTTGCACTGGGGCAGGGCGAGGATGTGGCCCAACTGGAGCCCATGAAAGCCGCCGTTGCTCCGGACGACGTACTCACGATCATCTATACCTCTGGTACCACTGGCAACCCGAAAGGGGTAATGCTGACGAACTCGAACCTGGTGAGCAACTTTATGGGGGCGCTGCCTTATGTGCCCTTAAATGCCTCGCACCGCGCACTCAGTTTCCTGCCGCTCTGCCATATTTTCGAGCGCATGCTCCTATACCTATACCTGCGCGTTGGCGTGTCGATCTACTATGCCGAGAGCATCGAGAAAGTGGCCGACAACCTGAAAGAGGTGCAGCCGCACGTGTTCACCACCGTGCCGCGCCTGCTCGAGAAGGTATACGACAAGATTGTGGCCAAAGGCATGGAACTGACCGGCATCAAGCGCAAGCTGTTCTTCTGGGCACTGGAGCTCGGGCTGGACTACGATACCCGCGAAGACAAAGGCTGGTGGTACAACAAGCAACTGGAACTGGCCAATAAACTCATCTTTAGTAAGTGGCGCGAGGCGCTGGGCGGTAACGTGATCGCCATTGTGTCGGGTGGCGCCGCTTTGCAACCGCGCCTGGCCCGTGTGTTCTGGTCGGCTAACATCCGCGTGATGGAAGGCTACGGCCTGACAGAGACATCGCCGGTAATTACCGTGAACCGCTACGAGCCGGAGAACAATGTGATCGGTACGGTAGGTATGGTGATCGACGGGGTGGAGGTAAAAATAGCCGAAGACGGTGAGATCCTGACCCGCGGGCCGCACGTGATGAAAGGCTATTATAAGAAGCCGGACCTGACCGCCGAGGTGATCGACGCCGAAGGCTGGTTCCATACGGGCGACATTGGCGAACTGGTGGAGGGCAAGTTCCTTAAGATCACAGACCGCAAAAAAGAGATGTTCAAAACCTCGGGCGGCAAGTATGTGGCACCGCAGCCGATCGAGAACAAGCTGAAAGAGTCGGTGGTGATAGAGCAGGCCATGGTAGTGGGAGCCGGGCAGAAGTACGCCGCTGCCCTGATCGTGCCTGCATTCCTGGGACTGCAGGACTGGTGCGCGCACAAAGGTATACCGTATACCTCCGATGCCGAGATGATCAAGAAGCCAGAGATTCTGGAGAAGTACAAGCGCGAGATAGACAAGGCGAACGAAGGCCTGGCGCAGTACGAGACCATCAAGAAGTTTACGCTCATACCTAACATGTGGACAGTGGAGAGCGGAGAGCTGACTCCGACCCTGAAGGTGAAGCGCAAAAACATCTCAAGCAATTACCAGAAAGAAATAGATGCCATGTTCTAACCAAGGCACTTTTACAAACAAAAAACCCTTTCCGATCCGGAAAGGGTTTTTTGTTTGTAACCATTCTCCGGATTATACATAAACCATATAAAAAGGGATAATTACGAATAACCCGCTTTTGATAAATAGGGCGGGATGCGAAATAATTTTTTTATATAAAATAGTATGCTTGCATAACATTATTTTATATATTTGGTATAAACACTATAATGCATGAAGCCTGAAGAGACCGTAGATTATAATGTAAAGGTATGTTGGCACGCCATTTCGCGTATGTACAATACCGAGGCAGCCAAAAACGACATTACCACTTCCATTGGGTTCGTCCTGCTCAACATCAACCAGGAAACAGGCACCCCGGCCACCAAGATAGCTCCCCTGCTCGGCCTGGAGGCACGCAGCCTGACCCGCATCCTGAAGAGCATGGAAGAAAAAGGCCTGATCTATAAGGTGTCGGACGACAAAGACAAAAGGCTGGTGCGCATCTTCCTGACCGAAAAGGGGCTGGAGAAGAAAGAAGTGTCGAGGCGCACCGTGCTGCACTTTAACCACAAGGTGCAGGATGCCATTCCGCAGGAAGAGCTGAATACGTTCTTCCGTGTGTCGGAGCGCATCATCAACATGATCGAAAACAAAGAGATTTTCTAACCATAGTAGACCATCAAGCTTTTTCTATGAAAAGAATTATTAAGAAAGTAGCCGTGCTGGGCTCTGGTGTCATGGGCTCCCGCATTGCCTGCCACTTTGCCAATATCGGCGTGCAGGTGTTGTTGCTCGACATCGTACCGCGCGAACTTACCCCCGACGAAGAGAAAAAAGGGCTGACGCTGGAAAGTAAGCATGTTCGCAACCGCATTGTGAACAGTGCACTGCAGGCTGCCATCAACTCCAACCCTTCGCCGCTTTACCGCAAGTCCGACGCCCGCCTGATCCAGACCGGCAACTTTGAGGACAACATGAAGGAGATTGCCACGGCTGACTGGACCATTGAGGTAGTGGTAGAGAACCTGAAGATCAAGAAGACAGTGTTCGATCAGGTGGAGCAGCACCGTAAGCCGGGCACCCTGATCACCTCCAACACTTCCGGTATACCTATCCACATGATGCTGGAAGGTCGCTCCGACGATTTCAAGAAACACTTCTGCGGTACGCACTTCTTCAACCCGCCTCGTTATCTTAAGTTATTAGAGATCATACCTACGCCAGATACGGATCAGGATGTTGTCGACTTCCTGATGCACTACGGCGATCTGTACCTGGGCAAGACCACGGTACTGGCCAAAGACACACCAGCCTTTATCGCCAACCGCGTGGGCATCTACGCCATCATGCAGGGCCTGCAGGTGATGAACAAGCTCGGCCTGAATGTGGACGAGGTGGACCGCATCTCGGGCCCGATGATCGGTCGTCCGAAGTCAGCCACTTTCAGAACACTGGACGTGGTGGGTCTGGACACCTTGGCGAACGTAGCCAATGGCCTGTACCAAACGGGTGAGCAGGACGAGTCGCGCGAGTTGTTTAAGCTGCCGGACTACCTGCAGAAGATGGTAGAGAACAAATGGCTGGGTGATAAGACAGGTCAGGGCTTTTACAAAAAGACAAAAGACGCGAAGGGTAAAACTGAGATCCTGACGCTCGACCTGAACACCATGGAGTACGGCCCGAAGCAGCGTGCTAAGTTCCAGAGCCTGGAAGTGCTCAAGCCGATCGAAGATCTGAAAAAGCGTATCAAGGCGTTCTCCAAACAAGAGGACAAGGCTGCTAAATTCTTCAACGAATCGCTTTATGGGCTGTTCCAGTACGTAAGCAACCGCATACCGGAAATCTCTGACGAACTCTACCGCATCGACGATGCCATGCGTGCCGGCTTCGGCTGGGAGTTGGGTCCGTTTGAGTATTGGGATGCGATCGGTGCCCGTGAAGGGGTGCAGCGCATGATCGAAAACGGCTACCAGCCGGCCCGTTGGGTAGAGGAGATGCTGGAGCATGGCAAAGAGTCCTTCTACGTTGTAGAGAACGGCAACCGCCGCTATTACGACATCAACAGCAAAGAATACAAGGCCATACCTGGCGCGGAGAACTTCATCATCCTGGAGAACCTGCGCGGTAATAAACTGATCTGGAAAAACAGCGGTGCCTCCATCATCGACCTGGGTGACGGCATCCTGAACGTGGAGTTCCACACCAAGATGAACACCATGGGCGGCGACGTAATCATGGCGCTGAACAAAGGCATTGAGCTTGCCGAGAAAGATTTCCGCGGTATGGTGGTCGGCAACCAGGGCACCAACTTCTCTGCCGGTGCCAACGTGGGACTAATCTATATGTATGCGCTGGACCAGGATTACGATGAACTGAACATGATCATCCGCCAGTTCCAGAACACGATGATGCGCATGCGCTACTCGGCTATACCTGTGGTAGGCGCGCCGCACGGCCTTACGCTGGGCGGTGGCTGCGAACTGAACCTGCACTGCGACCATATTCAGGCGGCTGCCGAGACTTATATGGGTCTGGTAGAGTTTGGCGTGGGCCTTATACCTGGCGGTGGCGGTACCAAAGAAATGACGCTGCGCGCGGCCGACATGTACGCTGATGGCGACATCGAGCTGAACGACCTGAAAAACGTATTCCTCAACATTGGTATGGCCAAAGTTTCCACTTCAGCGAAAGAGGCAATTGATCTGGGCTACATCCGTAAGTCAGACGGCATTTCGGTGAACAGCAACCGCCAGATAGCCGATGCCAAGGCACAGGCCATAAGACTGGCAGAGGCTGGTTATACCAAGCCGATCCAGCGCACAAACATCAAGGTGCAGGGCCGTGGCGCGCTGGGTATGTTCCTGACGGGTGCCAACGCGATGTTCACTGGCCGCTACATGTCGGAACACGACCTGAAGATCTCACAAAAGCTGGCCTACGTGATGTGCGGCGGCGACCTGTCGGCCCCAACCGAGGTGAGCGAACAGTACCTGTTGGACCTGGAGCGCGAAGCCTTCCTGTCACTGACCGGCGAGCGCAAGACACTGGAGCGTATCCAGAGCATCCTGACCACAGGCAAGCCGCTAAGAAATTAATGACTAATGAATAATGAGTAATGATTGTGCTCTTCATCCGCAATACTGAAGAATCAACAATCGGCCATTTAACAATTTAGCAATTAGAAAATATGAACAACGCATATATCGTAGCCGGATTTCGTAGCGCAGTGGGCAAGGCCAACCGTGGCGGTTTCCGGTTCACCAGACCCGATGACCTGGCCGCTGATGTCATCAAACACCTACTGGCCTCTGTGCCTGCCCTTGACCCCGAGCGCGTAGACGACCTGATCGTAGGAAACGCCGTGCCGGAAGCGGAGCAGGGCCTGCAGATCGGTCGTATGATCGCCCTGTTGTCACTGCCGATGTCTGTTTCAGGTATGACCGTGAACCGCTACTGCGGCTCGGGTGTGGAGACTATTGCCATTGCCTGCAACCGCATTGCCGCAGGTATGGCCGACTGCATCATTGCAGGTGGTACCGAATCGATGTCGATGGTGCCGACTGCCGGTTGGAAGACTGTGCCGAACTACAAGATCGCTAAAAACAATCCGGACTGGTACCTGAGCATGGGCCTTACCGCTGAGGCCGTGGCACAAGACTATAAGGTTTCACGTGAAGACCAGGACGAATTTGCCTACCATTCGCACCAAAAGGCAATCAATGCCATCAAAAACGGTTACTTCAAAGACCAGATCGTGCCGGTAACGGTAGAGGAAACCTACCTCGACGAGAATGGCAAGAAGAAAACCCGCAACTACGTGGTAGATACCGACGAAGGTCCTCGTGCCGATACTTCTATAGAGGCCTTGGCGCGTCTGAAGCCCGTGTTTGCGGCTGGTGGTACGGTAACAGCCGGTAACTCTTCCCAGACTTCTGACGGGGCTGCCTTTGTGGTTGTGATGAGCGAGCGCATGGTGAAAGAACTGAACCTGGAGCCAATTGCCCGCCTGGTAAGCTACGGCACCGGTGGCGTGGATCCGCGCATCATGGGTATGGGCCCGATCGCCGCCGTTCCGAAAGCCCTGAAGCAAGCGGGCATGACCCTCAACGATATTGACCTGATCGAGATGAACGAAGCCTTCGCGGCCCAGTCCATCGCCGTGATGCGTCACTTGGAATTTGATCCAGCCAAGCTGAATATCAATGGTGGTGCTATTGCCCTCGGTCACCCACTGGGTTGCTCTGGCGCCAAGCTGAGCGTGCAGCTCTTCAGCGACCTGCGCCGCACCGGCGGCAAGCACGGCATCGTGACCGCCTGCGTTGGCGGTGGCCAAGGCGTAGCTGGCATATTTGAATTACTGAAGTAAATACTAACCTGTACCTAAAACACTAATCATAATCTGCCATGGAAAATGTAACAGATAAAAACAAAGCCACTGTCCGCGGTGGTGAATTCCTGATCAAAGAAACAAATCCGCAGGACGTGTTTATACCTGCCGAGTTCAGTGAGGAGCAGCGCATGATGGCGCAGACCTGTCTGGACTTTGTGCGTGAAGAAGTGAACCCGCTGCTCGACCGTCTCGATAACCACGAGGAAGGGCTGATGGAAGGCCTGATGAAGAAGGCCGGTGAACTGGGACTTTTCGCGGTATCAATGCCGGAGCAGTACGGTGGCCTGAACATGGACTTTAACACCTCCCTGCTGGTAACGGAATCGGTAGGCGGGGGACACTCGTTCCCGGTGGCTTTCGCGGCGCACACAGGTATAGGCATGCTGCCTATCCTGTACTTCGGCACCGATGAGCAGAAAGCTAAGTATCTGCCACCATTGACTTCTGGTGAGTGGGCGGCGGCGTACTGCCTCACCGAGCCAGGCTCTGGTTCTGATGCCTTGGCGGCCAAAACCAAAGCTGTTCTGAACGAATCTGGTACACATTATATCCTCAACGGACAAAAAATGTGGATCACGAACGCTGGCTTTGCAGATGTGTTTATCGTGTTCGCGCAGGTGGACGGCGATAAATTCACGGGCTTTATTGTGGAGAAAGGCTACCCAGGTCTGAGCCTTGGCAACGAGGAGCATAAGATGGGTATCAAAGGCTCGTCTACACGCCAGGTATTCTTGTCGGACTGCGAAGTACCGAAAGAAAACGTGCTGGGTGAGATCGGCAAAGGTCACCTGATTGCCTTCAACATCCTCAACATCGGCCGCATCAAGCTTTGTGCAGCTACGCTGGGAGCCTCCAAGAAAGTGGTGGACCTGTCGGTAAAGTATGCCAACGAGCGTCAGCAGTTCAAACTGCCAATTTCGAAGTTTGGCGCTATCCGCCACAAACTGGCGGAGCAGGCTATCCGCATCTACGCGGTGGAGTCGGCGCTGTACCGTTGTGGTATGGACATCTACCGCAAAGAGCAGGAACTGTTAACAGCTGGCAAGGGCGAGAACGAAGCCATGCTGGGTGCCGCCCGCGAGTTTGCCGTGGAGTGCGCCATGCTAAAAGTAGAAGGCTCTGAAGTACTAGACTACGTGGTGGACGAGGGTGTACAGATTTACGGTGGCTACGGCTTCTCAGCTGACTACCCAATGGACCGTGCCTACCGCGACTCCCGTATCAACCGCATCTTCGAGGGTACCAACGAAATCAACCGCATGCTTACCGTTGACATGATCCTCAAGAAAGCCATGAACGGCGAACTCGACCTGATGGGCCCAGCCCAGGCGGTACAGAGCGAACTGATGGCTATACCTGACTTTGGGTCGGAAGAGGAGGGGCTGTTCGCTGCCGAGCACAAAGCCATCCGTAACCTGAAGAAAGCGATTCTGATGGTAGCAGGCACGGCTGTGCAGAAATACATGAACTCGCTGGCTAAAGAGCAGGAGATCCTGATGAACATCGCCGACATGGCTATCAAAACCTATGTGGCTGAATCGACGCTACTGCGCGTAGAGAAGCTGGTAGGTATGAAAGGTGAGGAGGCCGTAGCAAACCAGATCGACATTGTGCGCGTGACCGTGAACGATGCCGTGGATACCGCTTACCTGGCAGGGAAGGACGCTATTGCCTCCATGGTAGAGGGTGATGAGCAACGCCTGTTGTTCATGGGCCTGAAGCGTTTCACCAAAAAAGACCTCTACAATACCAAAGAAGCCCGTCGTCGTATTGCGGCTTCCATGATCGAGGCAAATGAGTTTGTATACTAGATTCTGACAAATCTATAGTTTTGGAAAGGCTGCTTCCGTAGGAGGCAGCCTTTTTGTTTGCAAGGTAGTGTGGTAAATTACTTCATGTGGCGAGGTACGTATTATTTGTAGAGAGGATCGATAAGAAAGTTTAAAGGTATGGAAGTGACCTGTCTGATTCCGTGTTACAATGAGCAGGACCGCATTGCACACGTGCTGCAAGTGGTAACGCAAGTGCGGGGTATACAGCAGGTTATTTGCATTGACGATGGATCATCTGACAACACTGCCACCATGATAAGCCGCCAGTGGCCTATGGTGCAGGTCATCCGGCTCAGCCAAAACCGGGGCAAGGCAGCTGCCATACAATACGGGCTACAGTTTGTGCAGCACGAACTGGTATTGCTAATGGATGCCGACCTGCAGGAGTTAAATGGAGTCGAGCTAGAAAAGGCCGTCAGCGCTTTCGGGCAAACAGCCCAAGTCGATATGCTCATTTTGCGTCGTATTCGGTCGCCTTGGTTTGTGCGCTGGTACCGTAGCGACATTCTGTTATCCGGAGAGCGGCTATTGCTGCGCCATGACCTGGAGCAGGTGCTGGTCCAACCTGTGGCGCGTTACCAGTTGGAGGTAGCCATTAACCGCTACATGATCAAGCATCACAAATTAGTGCGCTGGGTGCCCTGGTCGGCCATGAATACTTACAAGGTAGACAAGCTTGGCGTGTTGGAGGGGTCTCGCCGGGAGCTTAAGATGTACATTGAGATTGTGGATTATGTGGGATTTGTGCACATGCTGGTGCAACTGGGCTCCTTTACCCGAAGGCTCAAAAAGCAAAAAAACGCGACCAGAGAGTGGCCGCGCTTTTTTGCAGGTATAAAACTATAGCTTTTACTTGATCTGCAGGCGACGGAGCTGCAGGCTGTTCGCTTTTTTGGATGGTCGCACCACCACTACGAGGTCTTTTTCGCTTAGCCACGCCGTGAAGTCTTTGACGTAGGCGGTGTCCTCGCCTTTGGCCACGTTTAAGCCGGCAGCTTTAGGGGATTCGGCTTTGCCGGTGGTGGTATCAATGCGGCGCAGGTATAGGTCGTGCTTGCCTTCCAGCTCTTCCAGCGTGAGTAAATGCAGCGTGTTGCCAGCCAAGTTATAGCGGTACGATATACCGGAGAAAGCCTCGTCGGCCGGTGCTTTCTGGTTTTTCATCAGCACAGAGCTCCAGGCAGTACCCATAAACTGATCATAGGCAAACAGGTGTATCTCCTTGGCATAGTAGGGTGAGTTTTCGCCTCCTTCCATGTACTTTTTCTCAGCCAGCACAATCAGCTTCTCCTCAGGCGTCAGAATCAGGTCGGTCAGGTAAATATCCTCCAGGCGGCTGGCTTTGGCTGCACCGCTTTTGTCCAGCTTATTTATGCTGGCCAGGTACTCGGGTGTAAACCGGAATTCCTCGGCAAACACCATGTCTTCGTTTTCAAAATCGAACTTTACGGACTTCAGGCTGTAGTAGTCACCGGTTTTTTCGTCGGCGGTAAGCACCACGCCATAGAGGTTGCCATTGGGCTGCAGTGCATACTTACTATCCATAATGTATACCTTCTTGCCATCGAAAGTGCCGCCCACCAGCACCGACATCCCTTTTACCTCCGGCGACTTGAGGGTATACTGGCGCACGGTCAGTCGTTCCATGTTCTCCGAGATCAGGCTGATGAACTGGTCGCCAGCGTCGTTTAGGGCCACTTCTGCTGATACAATGCCACGCAGGTCGCTCAGGTTATACTTGGTGTCCTTTGTTTTCTGGAGTTTGCTATCATACAGGCTGCCGCTTATACCTTGCACCACCTGGTTTCCCGTTACATTAAAGCGATAGGCCAGCAGCCGGTTGCCGTCCGGTGAAGTGGCTATACCTGCTTTGCGCACGTCAGCCGGCGCTTCGAGCAGTAGGACCGGTTTATCTTTCTGCCCGCTCCGTAAATCGACCCGATGCGCATACAGCACCTGGTTTCCCTGCTCGTTGGTGCGGTGGGTGATCAGCAGCACCGCGTCCTGGTTCTTCGTGAAAGCCTCTACCGTTTCCTCAGCGGCGAGGGGCACGCTGGCAGACCAGGCTTTCTTGAGGGCGGCATTGTAGCGTTCAATGGCATACTCCGAAGGTTTGCTGCGGCTCAGTATCACGAAGCCATCAGCGCCCAGAGGGAGCGTTTTGCTGCGGATAGTCTGGTTGTACTGGTCTTCGGTATTGTCAGGTATGTAGCTGAAAGGTATAGCCGCTTTTTTGCCCTGGGCCGATACCGGTGTGGCTGCATAGCTTGTGGCCAGGAGCAGAAGCACTAACAGGCGCAATGCCCTTAAGGGAGTAAGGTTAACAGGTAACTGCATGTTTGTTCTGATAGATATTCAGGAGCTAATATAATCAAAATTGTTTCTCGTGGAACGAGGTATAGGCTAGTCACAGGCCGTAAATCAAAGGTATAGGTTTACAGTTGCACCTCCTCGGCCAATACAGATACTGGCTGCTTGTGCTCATCGATGGCTACAAAGGTAAAGCTGCCGTGTACCGCCTTCAGCCGTGTGCTGGAGTACATTTCCTCGACAAAGATCTCTACCTGCACTTTCAGGCTGGTATTGCCAACACTGCTTACCCGCCCGATCAGCTCCACAATGGTGCCGGCAGGTATAGGCTGCGTAAAGTCTATTTTGTCGGACGATACCGTGACTACCCTTTTACGGCAGAATCGGGTAGCCGTTATGAAAGCCACCTCATCCATCAGCTGCATGGCGGTGCCGCCAAACAGTGTGTCGTAGTGGTTGGTTGTGTTCGGGAAAACTGCCTTGAAGATGCGCGTTTCTGAATCGGTAATACGTTTCTGTAAATTCATGCTATATGGGGTTGGTGTTGCTGAAATACAGGTATGCCGCGTCGCACAGCTTTAGCTGTGGTTACAAGGTGGATAGCGATGTGATCGATCAGCGACATACACGGGTGATTTTGGCATGCCGGCGCAGGTATGGATGTGGAGAGGGAGTGAGCGTACCTGCATGGCAAAGACAACTCAGGCCGCAGGAGATGACTACTATGCTACCACAGGCTTCAGGCGCGAAAGCATGCGTGAATAATAGTTGAGGCAAGTCTCCTGGCTTGTAACATAGCTGCCGTCCTTCTCATCCGGTTCCCGGACAATGGACTACTGTTTAGCAGCAATTGATCATTACTTACAGTTGCGCGTCAGCCCGTGATTTGCACACGGTTCCTTTTTAAACCCCAGCCTATACCTGGCTGCGGTACCACCAACGCCGTAAAGATAGGAATTTTTAACTGATGCGGCTCCAGTTGATCGTGTTTACGCTGAGCGATTTGATGTGGCGCATGATGTTTTGGTGCTGTGGTTGATCCAGTTGCGGGTCTTCGTTCAGCACACGCTGTGCCGCTGCCCGTGCCTCCTGCAGGATGGGAGCATCCTTGGCCAGGTCGGCAATGAGCAGGTCGAGAACGCCGCTCTGCTGCGTCCCCATCAGGTCACCCGGTCCGCGCAGCTTCAGGTCGATGTCGGCAATCTCAAAGCCGTTGTTGGTGCGCACCATCGTTTCGAGGCGGGTTTTACTGTCTTTGCTAAGCTTATACCCTGTCATCAGGATGCAGTAGCTCTGCTCCGCACCACGCCCCACACGGCCCCGTAACTGGTGCAACTGCGACAGACCGAAGCGCTCGGCACTCTCGATGATCATCACGGAAGCATTCGGCACGTTCACGCCTACTTCGATCACGGTAGTGGCTACCATGATCTGGGTTTCGTTGCGCACGAAGCGCTGCATTTCGTAGTCTTTGTCCTGCGCCTTCAGCTTGCCATGCACCATGCTCACCTGGTGCTCCGGAAAAGCGCGTCGCACGCTCTCGTAACCGTCCATCAAATCCTTGTAATCCATCCCTTCCGACTCTTCTATGAGCGGGTACACGATGTATACCTGCCTGCCCAACTTGATCTGGTCGCGCACGAACTGAAACACCTTCAGGCGGTGCGAATCGAAGCGGTGCACCGTCACGATCTCTTTACGGCCGGCCGGCATCTCGTCGATCACCGACACATCCAGATCGCCGTAGAGCGTCATGGCCAGGGTGCGAGGTATAGGCGTGGCTGTCATCACGAGCACGTGCGGGATGATGCGTGGGTTCTTGCGCCAAAGCTTAGAGCGCTGCTCCACCCCAAAGCGGTGCTGCTCGTCCACAATGCAAAGGCCCAGGTTATGGAACTGTACCACATCTTCCAGCAGGGCATGCGTGCCCACGATCATTTTCATCTCGCCGGAGCGCAGCTGCTCGTGCAGTACCTTACGGTCTTTGGTTTTGGTAGAGCCTGTCAGTTTACCAATGTTTATACCTAGCCGGTCGGCAAACTCTTTGAGCCCGGTGTAATGCTGGTCGGCCAGTATCTCGGTAGGAGCCATCAGCACCGACTGAGCCCCATTGTCGGCGGCGATGAGCATGGTGATGAAAGCCACGATGGTCTTGCCTGAGCCCACATCGCCCTGCAGCAGGCGGTTCATCTGCTTGCCAGCCGTCAGGTCCTTGTGTATTTCCCTGATCACCCGCTTCTGTGCGTTGGTCAGGTCGAAGGTCATGTGGTTTTTGTAGAACTCCGTTACGGTAGGCACCTGCTTGAATACCTGCCCAGCCAGATCGGCGCGGCGTACGGTTTTCTGGCGCAGCAGGCGCAGCTGTATGTAAAAAAGCTCCTCAAACTTAAGTCGGAATTTGGCCGCATTGTACTTCTCGACCGACTGCGGAAAGTGGATGTTGATCAGCGCGTCCCGTTTGCTCATCAGGCGGTAGTGGTCGATCAAATCCGGGGAAAGCGTTTCGTTTATATTCGGTACCGCTACCTTTAGCAGCATTTCCATGATGCGGGAGATCGTCTTGCTCTCAACCCGGAATGCCTTCAGTTTCTCGGTGGTATGGTATACCGGCTGCAGAAAAGCGGCCGTTTGCTTTTCCTCTGCCAGTTCCTCCAGCTCCGGGTGGGCCATGTTCCATTTGCCATTGAAGGATGTAGGTTTCCCAAATACGATGTAGTCCGTATGGTTTTTCAGCGTTTTCTGCATCCACTTCACCCCTTTGAACCAGACCAGCTCCATCTCGCTACCGTCTTCGTCCACCAACGTGGCGGCCAGGCGTTGCTTCTTGCCTTCGCCGAGCACTTCCTTGCCTCGCACGCGCCCGCGCACCTGCACATAGGGCATGCTCTCGTCCAGCTCCGCTATTTTGTAGAATTGGGTGCGGTCGAGGTACCGGAAAGGGTAGTGCTGGATGAGGTCGCCATAGGTATAGATGTTGAGCTCCTTCTGCAGCAGCTCAGCCCGCTGCGGCCCCACGCCTTTCAGGAATTCGATCTTGGTATGGAAGAAGTTGTTCAAGGGTCTACGCTCAGGTTAGGTAAATAAGGTATAGCAGGTATACCTTACAAAAATAAGCAAAAGCCCCGACAGGTGTAAGCGTTGGCAGGGCTTTATGCTTTGTGAGTGGTAGTGGTATGTAAGAAAGTCTATAAAATCCTTGTCGATCGAATCCAATACTGGGGTTAATACTCGTAGTACGTTGCATTAAAACTGCCATTGGAGATTTCAGCAACTTCCCCCGTCATGGCGTTACGGGCTTTAAAGCGAAACGTACCGGAGACTGTTGTTTTATAACTATCTATCGATGCTATGGATAAAGAGCCTGTATGTGATTGATCCGTGCGGAAATCCTCGTTAGAATCTTCGGTATAATAACCTGCGTTGAAATGTTCTCCCAGTTGATACTCCCTTACCTGGATTCCTCTTATTGTATCTCTTACACTTACTAAGAGGGAAGTAGAGCCGTTTTGAGCGCTGAACCAGAATATACTTCCATTATCCGTCAGTGTAAATGAAAGAGAATTCGTCTTAAAGCCACTGCTCGGCCACCATCTTTTACCATTTATTCTGACACAAAATGATTCGTCGCAAAAGCTGTCTTTGGAACAGGCAAATAGGCCAGCAAGAAGCAACAGCAAGTAGAGCTTGTTTTTCATAGATAGCAACTGTTATGTTTCATGCGGTGAGCGCTGGAACGTAAGTAGTACTGCGCTACCCCTCAGAAGTTACTGACGTCAAAGCGGCCGTTGGTTACCGCTACTGTATCTTTCCCATGAACTGCCTTGAAAGCGAAGATGCCTGCCGCAATCTTGTTAACGGTGTCTGCCCTTGTGATGATGACCTTGCCCGTGTACCTGCTGGTGGTCATATACAGCTTACCAGGTATGTAGTAAGCTCCGTAATTCTGGGGCTGACTCAGTTCACCGCCGAACAAGTTAGTGGTAGTATTTAAGGGATACTCTCCGGGCTGAGATACATTACGAAGGTAAAATTGAAAGCCTGTTTTGTCTTTCTTGTAAGCTCTAATAAGTACATTGTTACGGGTAGCATCATAAGAATAAGTTCCATGATAACCACCCTCAACAGGATCAGGAGGATTAAAGCCCGTGCCACCATCGGCCACCCAAGCCTTACCATTCACAATAGCTCCCATGGTGTTGGCGCCTGTTTGCGTAGCATCGGGCAGCAGTTTCAGCTCGTCTTTCTTGCAGGCAGCAAACACCAGTGACAGAAGCAGTAGGATAAGTATGAGAATTTGCTTCATAGCGGCAGAACTGAAATGCATATTAAATATACCTTATATCATTATAAATATGCTTATGGTGATCTTCCTTTTTTACGCTATACCTGTAGGACTATTTTAAAACAGGGTATGGATACTTTAAACAAAAAAAGACCGCAGGTATACCTACAGCCTTTTGTCACAAATTCTTTTGTCAAAGAAAACCTATTTCCTGTCTTTAAACCTCAGCGTGTTCAGCAAGTGCACAATATCTTTCTTCACATACTCGATCACAGGTGCCAGCGAGTCATTCTGTGTGGCGGTTCTGAAGTAGAGTGCCCCCCGGAAGAAATGTGTGGTCGTGTCGGTTACATAGAACTGAAACTGGCTCGGAATCTCACCTTCCAACTCAAACACGGAAGCAACATCACCCTGCGGCGTTCTGATCTCCGTTTCCTCAATCGAGTAAGCCTTTATCTGGTGTTTGCCGGTCAGCTTGCGGGCGTCCTCAATCAGGTTGTTCAGCATCTTCGGGTCGTTGTTGATGGCCTTATACGTCAGCTGCACATTAGCGCCCAGGCTCGGGTAAATGATGTTGATCCAGTGCGGTTGTGCGATCAGTGAGGAATCAGGGCGAATTTTGGCGTACTTCGAATACTCAAAGGTATAGGGGTGCTCGTCCTGCAATTGCTGGTAGGCAGCTTCGGGCAGATCGATGCGGTTATAGCCTTTTGGCTTCGGGGTGTACTCGGCGGAGCAGCCGGCAACGGCCAGGGCCATACCTGCCCACAGGGCCAGCTGCAATTTAGCTGACTTTATGATAGTGCTCTTTTTTACTTGCGACATTAATCTTGATTCGTTTTACACGCTTATTGTCCGCCGACTCAACCGTAAAATGGTAGCGTCCATAAGACACTTCCTCGCCCACATCAGGTATACGGCCAAATAGTGCCAGCATCAGGCCAGCCACCGTCTCATGCTCACTTTTCACCTCGTTAAAGGCATCAAACGGAACTTCGGTGATCTTGCAAAAGTCGTGCAGGGATGTTTTACCGTCAAAGATAAAGGTATTTTCGTCGAGTTGAGAGTAAATGATTTCGTCCTCGTCGTCAAATTCGTCGTTAATTTCACCTACGATCTCCTCAATCACATCCTCCATGGTCAGCAGACCTACCGTTGTGCCGTATTCGTTCACCACGATGGCCATGTGCACATGCTTTTCCCGGAAATCCTGCAGCAGGTTCGAGATGTGCTTCGTCTCCGGCACAAAGAAAGGCACTCTGATCAGGTTCTGCCACTTAAAGTCGGCCCCCTTATCGAGATGAGGCAGCAGGTCTTTCACATACAGGATACCGTCGATGCTGTCGGTGCTCTCGGTGTAGACCGGTACACGCGAATAGCCCCATTGGATGATCTGTGGGAGCAACTCCGGCAGCGTGGCGCTCTGCGGAAAGGCCACAATATCCATCCGAGGTCGCATGATCTGCTTCACCGTAATCGAGCCGAAGTTGACAATGCCGCGCAGGATCTTGCGCTCTTCCGGTGAGGTTTCTTCGTTGGTGAGGGCCACGTCCAGGCTATGGTGCAGCTCTTCGAGGGTTTGGTTATAAGACCGTACCCGATAGCGTTTGTCGATATACGCACTAATGCGAGTCAGCAACCAGGCCAGGGGCTTCAGAAGGGGAGCCAGAGCCGAAAGAGTAGGAGCCATGCGTTCCGCAATAGCGGTCCCGTGCTTGCGGGCGTATACCTTAGGCAGTACTTCGCCAAAGAAAACGATCAGGAAAGTAACCACCAGCACACTAGTCAACATAGCGGTAGCCGACAAGGAAGTAACATTCGTTACCTGCCACGCCATGTAGGCGCAGAGCGTAATGATGCTGACATTAATAGCGTTGTTGATGATCAGGAGCGAGGTCAGCAGCTGGCGTGGACTCTGCAGGAGGTGGTGCACCAGTTGGAGTTTCTTGTTCTTGCTCGTTCTGGCTTTCTCGATCTCTTGCGGCGAGAGCGAGAAAAAAGCTGCCTCCGCCCCCGAAGTGAGGGCAGAGAGCAGCAATAAGATAAAGCAAACCGAGATGGCTGCGATATATTCAATTCTAAGTAAAGCTGTTGCGCTTTGTAAAAGTTGCAGTAGGCTATAACTTAGGGGGTCTCCGGAATCTAAACTGTCCAAAACTAGATAGTTAGGTTAAACATAGGTTAGAACGGCAGGTCGTCTGGCTCGTCGTTCTGGAAGGCAGATGCATTGCCCTTGCCGGATGCGGCAGCGCTGCTCTGTCCTGAAGGTTGTGAAGAAGCACCGCCCTGGAAGCTTCCTGTGCCACCATTGCCGCCTTCGCGTGCGCTGAGCATGGTCATGTTATCAGCCACGATCTCGGTGCTGTAACGCTGCACGCCTTCTTTATCCTGGTAGCTGTTCGTGCGGATCTTGCCTTCGATGAAGACAGACTGCCCTTTGCGCAGGTACTTTTCGGCTACCTCGGCCAGACCGCGCCACAGCACGATGTTGTGCCACTCGGTGCGCTCCTGGCGTTCGCCGTTTTTGTCTTTGAATGTTTCGGAAGTAGCGATCGGGAAACGCGCTACAGCTACGCCGCCTTCGAGGTGACGAACTTCAGGGTCCTTACCAAGGTTTCCGATAAGGATTACTTTGTTTACACTTGCCATGTCTTTTTTTGTTTAATAGTAAATTGATTTGGGCTACTCCGACAACCAAGCCGGAGGCAATTATGGCTACTGAACCTCTAGAATGCATTTGCAGACAGAAAAGTTTCAGTTTATAAATTTAGTAAAATCTTCTCATCTTTCAAATAGCTGTTGATAAGAATTGGCTTCGGTAGGGCCTCTATTTTTTCAGATGAATAAGGTGCCAGTCGCGCCTCCTGCAAAATCTCCTCACTTAAACGAGAATCGAGCCGGACAAGGTAAAAACGAGCCGTGATTTTCTGGTGGCTCAGCACGTGTTTGTACTCTTTGCGAGGCGGTAAAAGGTGATTTTCATGCACCGCTATACCTGCCTCGTTCAATTCCTTCAATAGCCTGTTGATGTCTAGTGCTTTTGTGTCGCTTTCGTGCAGGTAAAAATCGTACAGTCCTTCCCAGATGTCGCCACTCATGCGCTTGCGCATGTAATACTCGCCCTCGTGCGCAAACACCAAGTAATGAAAAAAGCGCTGCCGGGCGGCTTTGGCTTTCGACTTAACGGGCAACTCCTGCACCAGGCCGTGTGTAAAAGCAAAACAGGACTGCTGCAGTGGACAAAACAGACAGTCGGGCATTACAGGTGTGCACTGGATGGCCCCAAACTCCATAATGGCCTGGTTGAAAGTGTCGGGCGCCTCGGCAGGTATAAGCTCATTGGCCAGCTGCTGAAACACTTTGCGTGAGGAAGGAGCTGCGATATCTTCTGAAAGGCCAAATACCCGCGCCAACACCCGAAAAACATTGCCATCGAGCACGGCCACTTTTTCTCTGAAAGCAAAAGAAGCAATGGCCGCCGCGGTATAGCTGCCCACCCCGCGCAGCTTCAGCAACCCCTCATACTTGCTTGGGAATACGCCGCTATGCTCCTGCACGATCTGCTGAGCGGTATGGTGCATGTTGCGAGCCCTGGAGTAGTAGCCAAGCCCCTGCCAGAGGCGGAGTACCTCGTCCTGAGGGGCGGCTGCCAGTTGCTGCACGGTCGGGTAGGCCTCGGCAAAGCGCTGAAAATAGGGAAGTCCCTGGGCTACGCGGGTCTGCTGCAGGATTACTTCCGATAACCAGATCAGGTATGGATCAGTTGTTTCGCGCCAGGGCAAGGCCCTTTTGTGGCGCTGATACCAGCCAATAATAGTGTCGGCAAACAAAGGACTGGGTTTATTTTCCATAGCTGTGATGGGGCGATTGGTATAGGGAGTGGAAACAGACAAAGATAAAGCTTTGTTCTGGAAAGAACTTGTGTTGAATTTGTAAGATAAAGGTATCTGCCTAAAATATAAGCACATAGCTCGCGTTAGGAGGGAGGTATAGTGGCACGGGTATTGCTGCAGGATGCTCGGCGAAAAGCGGTTGAACCCAATGGGTTTAGGCGAAGCACAATCTGTAATAATTTAGTGCTAAAGCTTTTACTTGTCGAAAAGTAGGTATACCTTTGTGCCCCGAAAAATGGAGAACGGCAGCGTTGTGGTTCCTCCTGAAATATAGAAAGTTAACTTATTATTAATTTATAAAAATCTAAGAAAGTGACTAAAGCAGAAGTAATATCAGAAATTGCTGATAAAACAGGGATTGATAAGGCTGATGTGCAATCTACCATCGAGGCGTTTTTCAAAGTAGTGAAAGACTCAATGGCTGACGGCAACAACATCTACGTGAGAGGTTTTGGAAGCTTTGTAAACAAGAAGCGCGCTAAGAAAGTGGCTCGTAACATTTCGAAGAACACTTCCATCATTATTGATGAGCACTTTATTCCAAGCTTCAAGCCGTCTAAGACCTTTATTGCCAAGATTAAGAACAGCAAAAAGATCAAAGAACTGGCTCATTCTTAATTCTTTCGTATATTTGCCGGTTGCCTTTTAGGTTATCATTTAAAATACAGTCACTTACAAAAACAGGAACACATGTCACGAGCTCAAATTCTGATTCTAGTTATAGCAATCGCTTTGGCAGCGGGTATGTTCTTTCTGCCTAAGGTGGTTGTAACAAAGGATGACAGTACTGTAGCTGCCGAGCAAGCCTCTGCCTTGCCGGATGGTCACTCTGAAGATGACGGTCATGATCATGGGCCTGCCCCAGCCACTGCTGCAGCTGAGGGAGTGCATTCTATGGCGACGCCAGAGCAGCTGATGGAGCTTGCCACGGTGCGTGCCCGCTACAACAAAGCATCTGATGCCAAGACGCGTGGCCTGCTGGCCAATGAACTGGCAGCCGCTTATGCTGCAGCAAGTAAGTTTGACAGTGCAGGTTACTATTACGAGTTGGCCGCCGAAGCCCGTCCGGGTGAGAAGACCTACCGTAAAGCCGGTGACCAGTACTTCGAAGCCTTTACGTATGCTGCGACGCAGCAGCGCGCCAGCGAAATGGGTGGCAAAGCACGTAAAATGTACGAGCAGGTACTGAAGAACAACCCTTCGGACATGGATGCGAAAACAAACGTAGCCATGACCTACATCGCCAGCGAAAACCCAATGCAGGGTATAACATTGCTGCGTGAAGTGATTTCGGCTGACCCGAAGAACCAGAAGGCGTTGTTTAATTTGGGTATCCTGTCGGTGCAGTCGGGGCAATGGGACAAAGCTGCTGAGCGATTCCAGGAATTGGTAACCGTTAATCCAGACCACGTAGAGGGTACCTTCTACCTGGCCGTATCACTGGCAGAGACCGGAAAGAAAGAAGAAGCGATCAGGACTTTCAACAAAGTGAAAACGATGAGCAGCGACCCTGCTCTGATAGCCTCTGTTGACGAATACCTGGCTAAACTGTAATAAAAGAAATAATCATTTAATAAAAATTTCAAGACTATGCCTTGCGGAAAGAAAAGAAAAAGACATAAGATCGCTACGCACAAAAGAAAGAAGCGTCTAAGAAAGAACAGACATAAGAAGAAGTAATTTCTTCTGCGTTTATTGAGGCCCACATTGCTTCTGCAATTGTGGGCTTTGGTCTATACATCCAACTAATCTTTGAGAGAAATTGAGTAACGAGCTTATTATCAATTCTACTCAGGATGGAGAGCGCATCGCCTTATTACAGGACAAGAGACTCGTAGAGTTTCACCACGAAAAGAAAGACACGAACTACATTGTAGGCGATATCTTTCTGGGAACTGTAAAAAAGGTAATGCCAGGCCTAAACGCCGCTTTTATTGACATTGGCTACCACAAGGATGCATTTCTGCACTACCATGATCTGGGAGCCAATGTCAAAACGCTGAATAAGTATGTAAAGGCGGCACAGACACAGAAGAACGCTTCTGCAAAGCTTAACCAGATCAAATTCGAGCCAGAAATTGACAAGCTCGGTAAGATTGCCGATGTCCTCAAAAAGGGGCAACAAGTCTTAGTGCAGATTGTCAAAGAGCCGATATCCACCAAAGGACCGCGTCTTTCCTGCGAGCTGTCGCTTGCCGGTCGCTACCTGGTGCTCGTGCCGTTTTCAAACACGGTAAGCGTATCCAAAAAGATCGTTAGCAAAGAGGAACGTACACGGCTCAAGCGCCTGATCACCTCGATCAAGCCGGAGAACTTTGGTGTGATCATTCGCACAGTGGCAGAAGGCCGTGAGGTAGCAGAACTCGACAGAGACCTGCGCAACATGGTGGATAGCTGGGAAGAAGGCTTTAAATCGCTGAAGATTGCCAAACCCAATGACAAGATCATCGGGGAATTGGGACGTTCTTCGTCCATACTGAGAGACTTAATGAACGAGAGCTTTGACAACATAGTAGTCGACGACGAGTCGCTCTATGACGAGATCAAAGCATACATCGGTAGCATTGCGCCAGAAAAAGTTAAAATTCTGAAGCACTATACCGGTAAGACAAAAACCTTCGAACACTTTAACATTGAGCGGCAACTAAAGGCTGCCTTCGGCAAAACAGTGACCATACCAGGCGGCGGATACCTGGTGATTGAGCACACCGAAGCCCTGCACGTAGTCGATGTGAACAGTGGGAATAAATCTAATACCGAAACCGATCAGGAGGCTACCGCGCTGAACGTGAATATGATGGCTGCCAAAGAAGTGGCCCGTCAGCTGCGACTCCGGGATATAGGTGGTATCATTGTCATTGACTTCATCGACATGAAGTCGCCTGAAAACCGCCAGAAGGTATACGAGGTAGTCAAAGAGGAACTGAAGCGGGACCGATCCAAGTCGACAGTTCTGCCTATCTCTAAATTTGGCCTGATGCAGATCACGCGTCAGCGTGTAAGGCCAGAGCAGAATATCGTGACCGGTGAGGTTTGCCCCACATGCAACGGTACCGGTAAAATATCTGCCAGCATTCTGATTACTGATGAAATTGACGTAGCGGTAGACGACCTGCTTACGCGGCACAACCACAAGAGCCTCACGCTGTATGTACACCCTTTCCTGTATGCGTATTATACCAAAGGGTTGGTGTCCAGACAGCTGAAATGGTTCTTCCACTACTTTAAGTGGGTAAAATTTGTAAAAGACACTTCGCTCGGCATCACCGACTTTAAGGTGATGGACGACAAAGGCGAAGAGATAGAACTGCGCACCGCCCTGACGGAGGTGAACGAGGTGCAGGAATAAAAAATTTTAATCAGATTCAACTGGCAACAAAAAAGCCGCTCTGTTCATTCAGAGCGGCTTTTTTGGTTATAGAGATTTGAACTCTGCTATACCTATACCTTAGAACTTAATGCCCACATCAATTGACACGCCGTTGTTCTTAATGGCCAGATTCTTGTCGTTCAACTGCTTTTTGTAGTAATTATCGATATTGCTCAGACCACGCAGGTAGGTAACACCACCGAACAGTTTCGTGCTTTGGCCTAGCTGCATCTCCGCGCCGGTGCCCAGCACTGCGCTCGTTTCAAAGACGTTGAAGCGCTTGGCCGTTTTATCACCATTGATCACCTTTTTCTGATCTACCTGGCCAGATACTTTGGTGCCGAGCGCACCGCCCACCTGGAAGTACAACACAACGTCAGGCGCTATCTCATTTGTGAAAAGCTTCAGCGTAACCGGTATTTCAAGATACTGCACTGTCAGTTCATCAGTTTCCTTTACGGGGGTAACTGTGCCATCCGCGCCCTCCGACATATAGGTATAGCTGATCTTAGAGCCTTTGCCGCGGTAGATCAGCCCTGAGCTGAAAGCGTAGTTGTTCGAGAAAAAGTAGTCGCCAACCACACCTACGCCTAAGCGCAGGGCGCTGTTCGACTTCTCAAAATTATGGCGGTCCTCTGCTATAAAGCGGTTACCTGAAATAGTAGGTGAAAACTGAATACCGATTTCCATCTGGGCCATGGCTGTGGAAGAGAAGCCCAAAAAGAGCAGCAGAAATGCTAGTTTTTTGAATTGCATGTTATTTTGTCGCGTTAATTTATTCTAATACGGGATAACCCTGTATTTTTGTATTAAATATTCGGCAATGTATCACAGATTATTATTACTCGCAACCATCCTATTGCTTTTTAGCTGCAAGAAGAAAGAGGGTTGCGACATACCTGAGGAAATTGAACGCATACCCGTATCGGTAGAGATTGAGCGACTCGAGAAGCCTTTTTTCGCGGTAAGCTCCAAACAGGATATGGCCTCATTCCTGGACGATAATCCCTTTTTTGCGGAGCGGTTCCTGCAGCGCAAAAATTATCCTTCCGACTCGGCAGTTATCAACGCCATGTATGCGCTTGCCACTAACCCAGAGCTCCAGAAGTTAGCGCAGGAGGCCGACACCACCTTTGGAGACATGGCCACCGAAAACCAACAGCTCGAAACCGCCTTCAAGCACATCAAATATTACTATCCTGAGTTCAGGCAGCCACAGGTAAAAACTTTCGTATCCGGCCTTAACCAGGATCTGATGGTATCCGATAGCCTGCTGGTGTTCGGTATCGACTTTTTCATCGGCAAAAATGCCAGTTACCGCCCCGATACCTATGATTACATCCTGAATCGGTACGAGCGCCCGAACATGGTGCCTGCCGCCATGCTGCTATTGTCCAATCGTTTCAATAAAACCGATTTCCTGGACCGTAGCCTACTGGCCGAAATGGTGAACACAGGCAAGGCCTATTATTTCGTTAAATCTATCATGCCCTGCGCACCCGACTCTACCATCATTGGGTATAGCGGGCAGCAATTGGCAGATGTGCGGCATAACGAGGGACGTATCTGGGCACACTTCGTTGAGAAGAAACTGCTTTATGAAAAGAGTCCGTTTGTGGTGAATAAATACATTGGTGAGCGACCGAACACACCAGAAATAGATCCCACTTCGCCTGGAAGATTGGGTACCTGGGTGGGCTGGCAGATCGTGCGCAGGTATATGGAGCGCAACCCCAAGGTAACGCTGCAGGAACTGATGGCCGATAACGATCATCAGAAAATATTTAACGAGTCGAAATACAAGCCTGAGAAGCGGTAGTATCCTACTTCGCCTCTATACCTGCGCGCATGCACATAGCTATTTTCAACCAGCACCACCACAACCCCGACTGCCCTTCTACCTGCAGGCACTATACCTTTCTGGAGTACCTGGCCAAGCGGCACAAGGTGAGTCTGGTAACGAGTAGTGCCTGGAAGCAGCTTCGCATTACGGACAGGTATACGTGGGTGCCAGAGGGAGTGGACCTGTACGAGCAGGAGGTGCCTTACAGCAACAAGATGGGCGTTCGCAGGCGGTTGGTCTCCTACGGAGGTTTTGCTGCCTACAGTCTTGCCAAAGGCCTTTCCATACCTAAGCCGGATGTAGTTTGGGGCGTTTCTACACCACTCACAACGCCCTGGATGGCAGCCCGCGTTGCCCGGATGCGCGGCATTCCGTGGGTGTTTGAGGTGCAGGACTTATGGCCCAGCTTTCCGATCGAGATGGGTGCTGTGAAACGGGAGTGGTTAAAGCGGCGCTTGTATAGACTAGAAAAAAGCCTTTACCAGAGCGCGAACCACATCATCACACTTTCTCCGGACATGGAGGACTATGTTGTTGGGCAAGGTATAGCACGCGAGAAGGTAACCACCATCCTGAACGGCACAGATATTGAAATGGCCGATGCCGCAACTCCTGAAAAGGTAGAAGCGCTTCGTAAACAGTATCAGCTTCAGGGGAAGCGGGTGGTGCTTTATGCGGGTACCTTCGGCCGGGCCAATGATATGCCCACCATTATGCGAGCAGCCGAGTTGATGGCCAATCAGCAGGATATCGTTTTTGTTCTGGCGGGGGGAGGCTACTACGATGCTGAACTCCGAAAGCTATCGTTGCGCCTGCCAAACCTGATACTTTTGCCGCCACAGCCCCGGCCCGATGTTTTCGCCCTCTTCAAACTGGCGGATTTGTCGCTCATTACTTTCAACGATCTGCCTGTGTTGGCATCCAATTCGCCCGCCAAACTTTACGATAGCCTGGCCTGCGGTGTGCCCGTGCTCGTGACTAACCCCGGCTGGACCAAGGCATTTGTGGAGCAGCATGCATGCGGCTGGTATACGCCTGCAGGCCAACCCGAGGCATTGGCCCATAAAATCAGCGAAATCCTTTCAGACAATATTTTGCGACAACAGGCTGGGCAACGTGGACAGGCCATCGCGCGGCAACAGTTCGACCGCCAGCAGCTCGCCGCTCAGGTAGAGCAGATTTTGTTGCGAGTAGCAAACAAGGTATAGCCCGATCTGCTATTATCCATTAGCTGCATTACATGGTTGTTAATCAGGCCCTTACTGGGTCATGAAATTGCTTTTTCTATTTTTGGCACATCCTTTGATTAGGCAGGTATAGCAAAAGAATACTCAGGCCTGAGTTTAGTTACTAATCGAACCAACCCGAAATTTTAAAGGAGATATAAAGATGAAGAAGATAATAGCAGCCCTGTCCTTGGGTATGTTAGTTGCAGGCGGAAGCGCTTATGCACAGACTACAACCAAGCCACAGGACCAGAAGCCTCGCAGCGAAATGCGTGGAGCCATGAAGGACAGAGCACAAAAGAGCCCTGAAGAAATGGCCCAGATGAGAACCGATAGACTGGCTCAAAAGCTGGAATTGAATGCTTCGCAGAAGAACCAGTTGCAGGCTTTGAACAAGCGTCATGCGGAGGAGATGAAAGCCATGCACGAGAGTCACAAAGCGACCGGCGAGAAATCAGCGGAACAGAGAACCCAAATGCAGGAAGTCCGAAAAGCACACTACGAGAAATGGCAGGCTGAGCTGAAGAGCATCCTTTCGGCAGAGCAGTATGCTAAGTACGAAGCCGATCAAGCGCAAATGAAAGAGAAGCGCAGCGAAGCCCGCAAAGGAATGAAATCAGGCGAGCACAAAAAGTCAGGCATGCACAAAAAAAGAGGCGAATACAAAAAGCAGGAACAGGGGAAATAAACCCTTTCATAAGATCCCATAGTGATAGCGGGGGCAACACATACAGTGTCTGCCCCCGCTTTTTTTATCAGACTATACCTCCCACCTTGTTTTCCGGGTCGTCAGGTATGTTAGGGTAGTATTTTTGAAAGAACGCACAGAAATGCGTGAGCGGACACTCTTCACACTTAGGCCGACGAGCCAAACAGATGTAGCGACCGTGCAGAATTAGCCAATGGTGTGCTTTGGCGATCAACTCTTGTGGCAGGTTGGCTACGAGCTCTTTTTCAACTTCGAGCGGTGTTTTGGCTGTTTTGGAAACGAGGCCCAGGCGCTTGCTCACCCGAAACACATGCGTGTCCACGGCCATAGCCGGTTGGTTCCAGATCACCGAAACGATCACGTTGGCCGTTTTGCGTCCCACACCCGGCAGCTTCACCAGTTCTTCCACGGTGCTCGGCACCTCTGCGTTAAACTGCTCCACCAGCATTTTGCCCAGTCCGGCCAGGTGCTTTGCTTTGTTGTTAGGGTATGAAATGCTTCGGATGATCGGGAAGATCTCTTCCGGTGTTGCTGCCGCCAGGTGCTCCGGTGTCGGGAATGCCTCGAACAAAGCAGGCGTTACCATGTTCACGCGTTTATCGGTGCACTGGGCACTGAGCACGACAGCCAGTATCAGCTCGTATGGATTAGAGTAGGCCAGCTCGGTCTCGGGGTCTGGAAAGTTCTGGGTAAAGTGCTCGATCAGCAGCTTGTAGCGTTCTCTTTTGCGCATAAAAAAAGTTTGCAGTCGGTTAAGACTGCAAACTTAAGCTTTTTGAGTAATTTAAAATGTTGTCGATAGACCGCTGGCTAGGGCTTTTGGCCGCGCCGTCGAGCAGTCGCTGGAGTAGCATGAGATCGGAGCAGCTCTCGGCCAGCTCGTTGTCGTGCATCAATGCTGTTTCCAGTTGCTCGAGGGCAGGGTCTGCCAACTCATTGTATACGTACTGGATCAGCTCATTCTGAGTAGAGGTTTTTATCATAAGCAATCGTGCTGTTAAGCATCTTTTTTCTTAGGTTGATCAATGCGTAGCGCATACGACCTAAAGCTGTGTTGATGCTCACTCCGGTTGCCTCGGCTATTTCCTGGAAGCTCATGTCGGCGTAGTGGCGCATCATAAGTACTTCCCGCTGCGCCTGTGGCAGCGTCTGGATCAGCTCGCGCAGGCGGGCATGAGTGTCCTCCTTTATCTGCTGCGACTCCACGGAGTCTTCGGCAAACGACAGGGCATTGAACACATTACTGCCATCCTCCAGGGTGATCATCGGGCTTCTTTTCTCTTTACGGAAAAAGTCGATTGCCAGGTTGTGGGCAATACGGCATATCCAGGAAGAGAACTTGCCTTCTTCGTTATACCTGCCGCCCTTCATGGTATGGATCGCCTTGATAAAGGCATCCTGCATGAGATCCTCAGCGGTATACGTGTCCTTAACAATCAGTAAGATCGTAGTGAATACTTTGTTCTTGTGTCTGTTTACTAGCTGTTCAAACGCATTTTCGTTACCTGCGATGTAGAGCGAGACCAAAGCGGAGTCGCTCAGCTGGGTAGTTGTATTCATCGTAAAGCTACATTAGTTTAACGTAGAGCTTTATACCATATTGTTGCGTTAGGCTGTAAGAACAAATATTTTTAAGAAATGTAAATCAAATATAGGGAATGCATTTTGACTGCACAAACATAGCCGGGTGTCTTTAACAAAAATATTAAAGATGCTATGCATCAGTTAAGAATTACTATTCCCTAATATACGGCAAGATAATATAAACGTATATGCTTTCAGTTAAATTTATTTTTCAACATATAGCGATTCCGTATATATCGCTGGCTTAAAAGCGATTACTACGGAGTTGGTGATTGGCTTAGGTGTAGGGCAATGAAAAAGCAGCCATTCCAGGTGCATGGAATGGCTGCTTTTTTATCAGGGCTTACTCCTTATAGAACTGTTTCTTTTCCTATGATGCCGATCAGGCCCATTTTCATCTGAAACACCTGCGCAATACTATTGGCTTTCTGCTTTAACTCTTTTGTCTTCTCGCCCTCAAACAGCTCGTCTGCTGTTTCGGTAAACAGCGTAACCCAGCGTGCAAAGTGCTGGCGGTCTATGGGCAGGCGCATGTGCTTCGGGAAAGGTTGGCCCTTGTAGGCCATGGTACCAAACAGCACGGAGCTCCAGAAACTGTACATTATAGGCAGGTGATGCTCCCAGTTCACATTGGCAAAGCCGTTGAAAACCGGGCCCAACAGGTCGTCTTCGTTTACCTTGGCGTAAAACGAGTCAACCAGCAGTTTTATATCCTGTTCATCTTTAATATCTTCCTTCATGTGCTGCAAATTGAAACCTAATAGGGTTACAAAATTACTTACACAGCAGCGCGGGAAAAATGACATTGGTCACTAAAGGTATACAAAGGGCATAAAAAAATCCTTCGCAAAACGGAGCGTCTGTACGAAGGATCAGTCTTTTAATCTGTTGTTTCCGGCTATTCCCGGCTGTAGCGTTTCAATCGATTCAAAATCAAGAGCAGGCGACGGTTGATCTCGCGCTCCTCCACCGGTTTGCATTGCGCCGTAATGTCGGCAGGGCTTTGCAGTTTGGCCTCTACTGCCTTAAGGTGCTCTAAGTAGCACTCCACGGTGGTGCATGAGATATTCTGATATTGCAGGCCTTCGCCACCTGCCAGGCTACTGTTTAGGTTAATGGCCTTGGCAATTTCAGTGTTGATCAGTTGCGTTACATCAGAGCTTGATGTGATCTCCTGCTGGTACACCTTTCTCTCGATGTTCTCCAATAATTTGCGGATGTCCAGTTGTTCCATGTTGTTGATATTTTTAAATATTGATAATCAGTAAAGAAGACAGCTCCTTGGCTCAAGGATACGGACCTGAGCTGACTGTGTTAACCCCTAAAAGGATTGTTAATAAAAGAATAATATGGCGCTGTTAGCACCGAAAGCATGCGTAGGCACAGGTTGGCAATGGCTTGCATGCAGGAGGCGGCTGGTAGCTGAGGTGGCGCCGCTCCGTAAAAAATTATACTTCTATACCTGGCGGAGTGTTACAGTTTGCGACTTGAAATTATAAATAAATTTATATGGTATAGGTGCAGAGTCTTTTAGCGCACCTGCCCCGTTTCTGCAATGGTCTTTTCGGGTAGGGTTGAGCCTCTTACCTGCCTTGCCCTGGAGATGAAGGCAACACTGCGAAGAGAATTGATTCTTTCTGGTAGCTTTCCTGCAAGCCTGGCGTATTCCGGGTCAGGCAGCTTGTCCAGATTTATTCCTTGCTCCATTCTGCAGGTATACTTGCCATGGCGTAGCTTTGCAGGTATGAAAAACTGTTTATATAGGAGAAAGGAAAATGGAGGCTAAGCCAACACGCAGGCACGACCCCTATGCCGTGCTTCGGCTACCGGAGTTCAGGCTGTACATATCGGCGCGACTGTGCATTACGCTGGCCATGCAAATCCAGGCTGTGGTGGTAGGCTGGCAGATCTATGCAATCACAAATGATGTGTTCTCCTTGGGCCTGATTGGGCTGGCGGAGGCAATTCCTTCCATCTTCGTGTCGCTATATGCCGGCTACGTGGCTGATACGGTGCCCCGCAAGCGCATTATCGTGACGGTGGTGGCAGTGCTAATGCTTTGTTCGCTGGCGCTCCTTTACTTCACACTGGATATGAGCCGTGTGCTGCCTCTGTATGGCGTGCTGCCGATTTATGTGGTTATCTTCATCAGCGGGATTGCGCGTGGCTTTATGGGGCCGGCCGTGTTCTCGTTTATGCCCCAACTGGTGGCCGACAAGCAGCTTTACGCCAATGCCATTACCTGGAGCAGCACTACCTGGCAGGCTGCCTCGCTAGTGGGCCCGGCCCTAGGCGGACTGGTGTACGGCTTTTACGGCATCACGGCGGCCTATGCTGTTGACGCCCTGCTGGTGCTGCTGTCCTTCACTGCCTTCGCGCTGATCGGTGGCAAGGCGCTTCCGGAGAACATTAATCCGCAGAACATGATGGAGAGCTTGCGCTCAGGTATACGATTCGTGTTTGGCAACCAGGTCATCATGAACGCTATTTCCCTGGATATGTTCGCTGTGCTGTTCGGGGGGGCGGTGGCGCTGTTGCCCGTTTTTGCCTCCGATATACTGTTGGTCGGTCCGCAAGGGCTTGGCTTTCTGCGGGCGGCACCCGCAGTCGGTTCGGTGGCAATGGCCATCTGGATGGCCTATTACCCCATTACCCTGAAAGCCGGGAAGATCATGCTCTGGTGTGTGGCAGGGTTCGGGGTGAGTCTGATTTTCTTCGGGTTATCTACCAGCTTCTGGCTCTCGCTGGTGCTGCTGGTACTGAGCGGTGCATTCGACAGCATCAGCGTCATCATCCGGTCCACGCTCCTCCATACCCTGACGCCGGAGTATATGAAGGGCCGCGTCTCCTCGGTCAACAGCATCTTCATCGGTTCGTCTAACGAGATCGGGGCCTTCCGGGCAGGCGCGATGGCCAAGGTAATGGGAGCGGTGCCGTCGGTGGTGCTGGGCGGCGCGATCACGCTGCTGGTGGTGGGCATAACGGCCCTGAAAGCCGACAAACTGCGCAAGCTGGACCTGACGCCCGAGCTGGAACCTGTCTGAAAAAAAACATCCCATGCTACGCGTGGCGCGGCATGGGATGGCTGATGTGGCAGGGTAGGGCTACTTGGCAGCCGCTTCTTTTTTCTCAGCCGCTTTTCTCTTGGTGGCCTGTTTTGGGCGGCTGTTGCCGTATGTGCCCTTCACAATTTTGCCTTTCTTCGTTTTTTTATCTCCTTTTCCCATGTTCAATTGGTTTTAGTGGTTGTAGATAGCATCCCATACATACGGAAGCAGGCCGTTGCAGTTTAAACATGCTGCGATTTACTAGCGGCAATGTGTGCCATACCTGGTTCTGTCATCTTACGTGAAAGTGGGACTCATTTGACCGGCAATTAGTGAACGCAGGCTAAACCTTTTTAGAGCTGAGGGTGTTTCAAAAGGATGCCACGTTGCAAGCCGAGGCCATAGGTCAGGTACAGGGTCAAAAGCCTTCAGAATGCGACAGGGTATTCGTATCTTTACATCGTATATAAATCAGTTCGTCATGCGCGGGCTTTTCTGCCGGCGCTATACTTTATGGCAAACACATCCGAAAATAACCTCGACGCACTCGACCCACGCCAGCATATCATCATCAAAGGCGCTCGCGTGCATAATCTTAAAAATCTCAGTGTGGCCCTGCCACGCAACAAATTCATCGTCGTTACCGGCCTTTCCGGCTCCGGCAAGTCGTCGCTGGCCTTCGATACGCTGTATGCTGAGGGGCAGCGCATGTACGTGGAAAGCCTGAGCTCCTATGCCCGCCAGTTTTTAGGGCGCATGGACAAGCCGGACGTGGATTACATCAAAGGCATCAGCCCGGCCATCGCCATCGAGCAGAAGGTGAGCATCAAGAACAACCGCTCCACCGTGGGTACCAGCACCGAAATTTACGACTACCTGAAACTGCTTTACGCTCGCATCGGCAAGACGTATTCGCCTGTTTCGGGTGAGGTGGTGCAGAAGGACAGCGTGGCTGATGTCGTGGACTTCATCTTCTCGCTGGAGGACGAGGCCCGTGTGATGATCCTGGCGCCGCTGAAGCTGCACAAAGACCGAACCCTGCATAAGGAACTGGATCTACTGCTGCAGAAAGGCTATTCAAGAATCTATGCCGACGGACAGGTATACTTTATCGAAGAGCTGCTGGAGGAGAAGAAGCCGAAGCTGGGTAAGGAGATTTATATTCTGGTAGACCGTGCCGTGATTTACAAATCCGATGAAGACCTGCAATTCCGCATTGCTGATTCGGTGCAGACGGCCTTCTTTGAAGGCCACGGCGAGTGTCGTTTGAAGTATGGCGATGGCGAGGAGCGTGTTTTCTCCGACCGCTTCGAGCTCGACGGCATGGTGTTCGAGGAGCCTTCGGTCAACTTCTTCAGCTTCAACAACCCTTACGGCGCCTGTCAGACCTGCGAGGGTTTCGGCAGTGTGCTGGGTATAGATCCGGACCTGGTTATACCCGACAAAAGCCTGACGGTATACGAAGGAGCCGTTGCGCCCTGGCGTTCCGAGAAAATGAACGAATGGCTGCAGCCGCTTGTGAAGAACGGCATCCGCTTTGACTTCCCGATCCACCGTCCTTACAACGAACTTTCTGAGAAAGAGCAGGAATTGCTTTGGACAGGCAACAAATACTTCGAAGGACTAAACGACTTCTTCAAGCACCTGCAATCGCAGACGCACAAAATACAGTACCGCGTGATGCTGTCGCGCTACCGCGGCCGCACCACCTGCCCCGACTGCAAAGGCTCGCGATTGCGCAAAGATGCCAGCTACGTGAAGATCAATGGCAAGAGCATCACCGATCTGGTACTGATGCCGATCACACAGGCATTGCCGTTTTTTGAGCAAATACAACTAACCGAGCACGAGCGTAACGTGGCCGAGCGCCTGGTTACGGAAGTGACCAACCGCCTGGGCTACCTGGTGCGTGTGGGTCTGGGTTACCTGACGCTTAACCGACTTTCCAATACCCTCTCAGGTGGTGAAAGCCAGCGCATCAACCTGGCGACTTCGCTGGGTAGCGCCCTCGTAGGTTCCATGTATATCCTCGACGAACCAAGCATTGGTCTGCACCCCAAAGACTCCGAGCAGCTTATCGGCGTGCTGCGCTCCCTGCAAAAGCTAGGCAACACCGTGATTGTGGTGGAGCACGAAGAGGAGATGATGCGTGCCGCTGACCAACTGATTGATATCGGGCCGGAGGCTGGCTCTGGTGGCGGCAACCTGATGTTCCAGGGCACGCTGGATGAGATGACCCAAACGGCCGATACCTATACCGCCAAATACCTGAGCGGAAAAATGGAAGTATCGGTGCCGGCACGTCGCCGCAAATGGCGCAACGCTATCGAGATACAGGGTGCCCGTGAGAACAACCTTAAAAACCTAAGTGTGAAAGTGCCGCTGGGTGTGATGACAGTGGTAACCGGCGTGAGTGGCTCGGGCAAGTCGACCCTGATCAAGAAGATACTTGCGCCGGCCATGATGAAGCTGCACGGCAACACGGCAGAGGCGACCGGTAAATTTGATAAGCTGGCCGGCGACTACAACAAGATCCGGCACGTGGAGTTTGTGGACCAGAACCCGATTGGTAAGTCGTCACGCTCTAACCCGGTAACTTATGTGAAGGCCTATGATGCCATCCGGACCTTGTATGCTGACCAACCACTGGCCAAGTCGCGTGGGTTCAAGCCATCGCACTTCTCCTTCAACATTGAGGGAGGGCGCTGCGAGGTATGCCAGGGCGAGGGCCAGGTGAAGATCGAGATGCAGTTCATGGCCGACATCTACCTCACCTGCGAGAGCTGCCACGGCCAGCGCTTCAAACAGGACGTGCTTGACATCAAATACAAAGACAAGAGCATCTCCGAAGTGCTGGACATGACCATCGCTGACAGCATCGACTTTTTTGCCGATCAGTCGAAGATCGTGGAGAAGCTGAAACCGTTGAACGATGTGGGTCTGGGTTATATCCGGTTGGGGCAGTCGAGCAACACCTTGTCGGGTGGCGAGGCGCAGCGCGTGAAGCTGGCGTCGTTCCTGACCAAAGGCGTACAGGCGCATCAGGAGGATATCCTGTTCATCTTCGACGAGCCGAGCACCGGACTGCACTTCCACGACATCAACAAGCTGCTGCAGTCCATCAATGCCCTGATCGAGAATGGCAACACCGTCGTTATCATCGAGCACAACATGGACATTATTAAATCCGCCGACTGGATCATTGACCTGGGTCCGGAAGGAGGCACTAACGGCGGGCACTTGTTGTTTGAAGGTACGCCGGAGGAAATGGCCAAACTGGAAGATAACCATACGGCCAGGTTCCTGAAGGATAGACTCTAAAGTGTATATGTATAAGCGCCGCGGCAATTGGTTTTGTCGCGGCGCTTGTTTTTAAGGTATAGCAAGGCGGGTATACCTTATTTTGCTAACTTGCCGTACGGGTGTAAATCAAAATAAATCAATAGCTACTATAAAACATGAGAAAACGAATTGTTGCCGGCAACTGGAAAATGAACAAGACCTACGAGGAGGCGCTGTCGCTGGTATCGGAGATCGATAACATGGTGAAAGACGAGGTAAACGGCGATGTGACCGTGATTGTGGCACCACCTTTTCCGTTCCTGCAGAGCGTGGGCAAATTAACCCAAGGCAACGACCTGATGCACCTGGCGGCCCAGAACGTGAGCGAGCACGACAGCGGCGCCTATACCGGTGAGGTGTCGGCCAGCATGCTCAAGTCGGTGGGAGTGCAGTACGTGATCATCGGCCACAGCGAGCGCCGCATGTACCATCACGAAGACGCGCAGGCGCTTTATAAAAAACTGAAAGCAACGATTGCACAGGGCATGACCCCAATCTTCTGCTGCGGTGAGCCCCTGGAGGAGCGCGACGCCGACCGCCACTTCGAATACGTGGGCAAGCAACTGCACGACAGCCTCTCATACCTGAGCAACGAGGAATTTGATAAGGTGGTGATCGCTTACGAGCCGATCTGGGCCATTGGCACGGGCCGCACTGCCAGCAGCCAGCAGGCACAGGAAATGCACGCTTACATCCGAGAGCAGCTTTCGCGCATGTTTGATGCCGAGGCGGCATTCAACTGCTCCATCCTGTACGGAGGCAGCTGCAACCCGGGCAATGCAAAAGAATTGTTCGCGCAACCCGATGTGGACGGTGGCCTGATCGGAGGGGCCTCACTCAAATCACGCGACTTTACCGACATTATCAAATCATTCTGATAATCAAATAACACAGGAAAAAAGGCTGTTCACTATATAGTGAGCAGCCTTTTTTATTGCAGATATAGTTATATTTGGCTAAATTATCTTTTATGATTCTAATGATATCCTTTTGGTTGTCGATGCTCCCATACCTGGCAGCGCCTCAGCCAGCAGCCAACGCCCCTGTAACTGTATCAAATAACGATATTTGTCGCATTTACGGGTCTGTATACCTGGAGCGCGACCCCAAGTACAAGAACACCGCTGCCTACACGGTATACCTGGGCGATGACGAAGCCTTTGCCTCGATGGTGGTGTACCGCGAGAACAACAAACTCTTTGCCGACGGCACGGCCATCTGGCACATTACCAACAAAAAAGCCTTCGCCGACCACGTGCTGTACGTGACCGATAACCGGAATTTTGCTGATTTTACTGTACATTTTACCAACGTGCGCTCCTACGCAGCGTGCCGCCCTTAACATACGCGCATGGATTTTATAGAAGTAGCCCTGAAAGTAAGCCCCGATTTTGCCGACATCTTCACAGCCGAAATGGGCGAGTTGGGATTCGACGCCTTTGTAGAAACCGAGGTGGGCTTTAACGCATACATCGACGAAGACAAGTTCGACCAGCACGAGCTGAATAACATGATCGCCCGCTACGCTGGGTATACGACCGTGGAGTACCAGGTAAAGAAGATTGAGCGCCAAAACTGGAATGAAGAGTGGGAACGCAACTTCGAACCGCTCTTCATTGGCGGGCAGGTGTCTGTGCGGGCCTCGTTCCACGAGAAACCAGCCGAGGCAAAGTACGACATCGTCATCAATCCGAAAATGTCGTTCGGTACGGGCCACCACGAGACCACCACGCTCATGATCGAGAACCAGCTAACACTGGACCACCAGGGCAAGCGCGTGCTGGACATGGGCTGCGGCACAGGTATACTGGCAATAATGGCCGGAGAGTTGGGCGCTGCGGAGATCGTAGCCGTAGAAATAGAGGACTGGACCGTGGAGAATGCTCGCGAGAACGCCATAGAAAACGGCTACCCAAGTATAGATGTAAGGCTTGGCGGCGCCGAGGCCATTGCCGGAGACCAACCTTATGACATCATTCTGGCCAACATCAACCGCAACGTGCTGCTCGACGACATGCCTGCCTACGTGGCGGTGCTGAAGCCGGAGGGCACCCTGCTGCTGAGCGGTTTCTATACCGAGGACCTGCCTGCGCTACAGCAACGGGCAACTGAACTGGGCCTTACCTACGTGTCGCACCGCACCAAGAACAACTGGGTGTCCGCTATTTTTAAGAACAGCTAATCTAAAATCTCCCAACCTATGAAATATAAACTTCTACCCTTTTTGTTTTTTCTGGCGGTGTTTGCAGCGCAGGCCCAGACCAAGCTGGCGACCGACCCGGCGCAGTACATCATCGATGCCAAAAACATGCTGGTAACCGGCAAGGCCAAAGATGCCGAGGCGCTTGGCGCTGCACTGGAGAGCGTGTGGGGCAACCAACGGCTGTCCGACAAGCAAAAGCAGCAGGTGATCGACATTTCGCAGCTGATGTACCGCAAAAAGATGCGCGTCAATCCGCATTACGAGAACTTCTACCAAATGCTGGTAGGCGCTGTGAACCACCACAACATGCGTGGCGCCCAAATTGACAACATGCTGGAGGTAGTGGCCAAAGCAGTGCAGCAGGACGAAGGCGCGGCCCTTGACCGCTTCTTCCAGACCAGCAGCAGCTACCTAAGCACCGGTGTTCTGTACCAGAACAAGCAGTATACCTTGCGCACCGTGGGAGGCACCGTGAGTTTTGCCTACGAGGGCAAGGCCGCTCCGAAAGAAAAGGAGAAGTCAGCCGAGGTAAGCGATTGGGATAGTTTTTCGTGGGACGATGAGGTGACAGGCGAGAGCAGCGAGGCCACCGCCGACGACTGGGGTGATTCCTGGGATACACCCAAGCCAGCAGCAGCCAAAAAAGTAGACCCGAAGGTGGCGGAGAAAAAGCGCCGCGACGACTTCAAAAAGATGTTTATACCTGCCCAGCCACAAGTAAACGGCCCGGTGCTGAAACTGGAGAACGTGAGCCTGAGCTTTGCCACCATACACGACTCCACGACCATTATGAAAACCAGCGGACACCTGATGCTGGCGAGCAATCTGTTCGTGGGTGAAGGCGGATCATTTGCGTGGGAGGCGGACGGAAAGCCGGTTTCGGCAACATTCAAGGGCTATAACTTCGACATCACGGCCGCTGCTTTTAAAGTGCCGGAAGCCACCATCACCTACAATGCGGTACTCGATGCTCCCATCGAGGGCGTGTTTGAGTTCAGAAGCACGAAAGCCGGCACCAACGGCGAAAAATCGTACCCGCGTTTTGCGTCTTACACCAACGATGCCAAAGTGAAAAGCCTGGGCAAGGACATTGTGTATACCGGTGGCTTCACGCTGGCCGGCAACCTGATCGGTAGTAAGCCGCTTGATGGCAGCATATCGGCGCTGGCCGTTCTGGAAGACGGAAAGAAGAAGTTCCGGTCGATGGCACACAACTATAACCTCAACGACTCGATTATATTTGCCAATAGAGCTTACGTAGCCATTTACCAGAACCAGCGTCGGGATTCGCTCACGCACCCGGCCATGCATTTACGCTACTCCAAGCCTACCCGCGAACTGGTACTGACCCGTGACAAAGGCGTATACAGCAAAACTCCATTTTACGATAGCTACCACAAGTTCGAGATCACGGCCGAGCGACTGGCCTGGAACCTGGGCACGCCGCACATCAACTTCTCGATCCTGAACACCAAGACGCTTATACCTGTGCAGCTTGAGTCGGCGCAGTATTTCTCGAACATGCGCTTTCAACAGTTGGTTGGTGTGGCTAGTTTCCACCCTTTGCAAGTGCTGGTGTCGTATGCGGCCAAAACCAAAACCAACGACTTTTACGCTTTTGATGTAGCCAAAGCATCGAAACTAAGTGAAAAAGCGGTACGCGAAGCCGCCATCGGGCTCGCCCGCGAAGGATACCTGACCTACGACGGTCAGTCTAACTTCATTTCCCTGAAGCCCAAAGCCTGGCACTATGTGGGCTCCGCGCAAAACCTGAGCGATTATGACCACCTGGTAATCAAGTCGGTGGTGCCGTCGGGCCGCAACGCCACCCTCAACCTGAACAGCAACCGCCTGACGGTGCGTGGTGTGGAGAAGATGGCCTTCAACAACGACTCCTCTACTGTATATGCCGTGCCCGACAGCAACATAGTGCACCTGCTCGATAACCGCAACATGGAGTTTGGGGGCAGACTGTACGCTGGCCGCCTCAATTTCAGGGGCTCACAGTTCAAATTCGATTACAACGAGTTCATGATCGATATGCAGAAACTGGACACGGTGGCATTTGTAACGAAAAAGCGCCGTGCAGTCGGTAAGAAGAAAGAGCTTGAACAGGTAATGACCAGCCGTTCAGGCAAAATGTCGGGCAAACTTTACATTAACAAGCCAAACAACAAGTCGGGCCGCAAGCACTACCCGGAGTATCCGAAATTCGACTCGCCAATGGGTGGGCAGGTAGCCTTTGCCAGACCCGACGTGCTGGCCGGTGCCTACGACAGCACCGTTTACTTCGACATCCCGTCTTACAAGCTCGACAGTTTGAGCAAAGGCAAAAGCATGATCGGCTTTAGTGGGACTTTCCATTCCGGCAACATTTTCCCGCCGATCAAAACGAAGCTGACCATGATGCCGGACGAGACGCTCGGTTTCTATTACCAACCCGGGCCTAACGGTCTGCCGGCATTTGGAGGCAAAGGTATAGCCTACGACACCATTATGATGAGCTCCGAAGGTATACAGAGCCGGGGAACGCTCAAATACCTAACCTCGACTTTTGAGGCACCCGAGTATACTTACTACCTCGATAAAGTAGTGACCCAAAAAGGCAGCAGCGCGAAGATGGAGCCCGGAGGCGGCGTTGCCAACTTCCCGGTAGCAAGCATAGGGCACTATGAAATGGTTTGGGCGCCAAAGCAGGATACCATGTATGTAATGGTGGCTGCTGAGAACCCGATGAAGATCTACAAAGAGGAGTTTAAATTTACGGGAACGGCCAAACTGTCGCCGGGAGGCCTGTACGGTGAAGGCGAACTGGACAACCCCGATGCCAACATTGTATCGCAGAAGCTCTCGTTCAGAGGGCGTAACTTGTCGGGCAACAATGCGCAGATGATCGTGAAGTCGGATGTGGCGGGCAAACCGGCCATGAAAGCAACGGATATGGCCATCAGTTACGACCTGGACAAGCGCTTTGTGGAGTTCGGCAGTGAGCAGAAAGGTATAGCTAGCATCGAGTTCCCGCAGGCGCAGTACAAAACGTCGATGAGCCGGGCCACCTGGGACATGAAGCAGCAGAAAGTAAGCCTGGCCGCTGACGATGCAGCTGGCAAGAACTACTTCTACTCGCAGCATCCGGAGCAGGAGGGGCTCTACTTCAGTGCCGCTACAGGTGAGTACGATCTGAAAGTAAATTCTATCCTGGCGGGCGGTGTGCCTTTTATACCTGTAGGCGATGTACACATCGTACCTGACAGCGGCAAGGTGGCTGTAGCGGCGGGCGCCACCATCACGACCCTGCGCAACGCCCGCGTTATGGCCGACTCCCTGCAGCAGTTCCACAAGCTGTATGCCGGTAATATCAATGTGCTCTCACGAAACGCTTTCAGTGGCACCGCGATGCACGATTACCAGAATGCCGCCTCCGATTCGTTTAAGCTGCAGTTTGCGGACTTTGTGTACAAGCAGCACCAACTGAAGAAAAAATCCAGCATCAACACGACCTATGCACAGGCCTTGGTGCGCGAGACGGATAACTTCTATATCTTCCCGCATATCCGCTACAGAGGCAACGTGACCATGTACTCTTATCGTCCGCACATGGATTTCGACGGTGACCTAAAGCTGAACTTCACCGGAAACGAAGAGGACTCCGACTGGTTCCCGTTCAAGCGCGACTCGCTGAACCCGGACAACGTGCGCATCCCAATCATGAAGCAGAAAGCCCCCGATGGGAACCAGCTATACACTGGCTTGCACCTGTCGCGCGGAACCTTTAAGCCTTACAACACCTTCGTTTCGAAAAAGCAGTACGAAGACGACCTCGATATCTTTACGGTGAGCGGCGACCTGTCTTACGACAAAGAGAAGAGCGAATTCAAGATCACAGATGCCGCCCGTTCGGCCGCCGGGTCTTATGAGGGCAACGAGCTGCGCTACAATGAGGGCTCTAAAACAGTGGCTTTCGAAGGCAAGCTAAACCTGGTGAACTCCATGAAAGACTTCGGGATAGAGTCGGCCGGTACAGGTATAGCCAAAACCGACAGCGGCTACTATGCCATTGATGCCCTCATGGCCTTTGACATGAACATGCACAGCTCTGTTATAGCGGCGCTAGGAAAAAAGCTGAACGAAACAGCCATTCGTGGAGGGGGTGACCAGGGCGGTGATGAGGCAATGACGTATAAGCTGGCCAACATCATCGGCAGCCGCGACGCGCAGCGCTACCAGGGGGGTGCCATTACATTACCAAAACTGTCTAACAAGCTGGTGCGCAGCATGGTGTTCGATAACGTGGACCTGCGCTGGTCTAACAAGACCAATGCCTGGTACAGCGTGGGTAAGCTGGGTTTATCGAATGTGATGAAAGAGGAGATCGGGGCATACATGGACGGCTTTATGGAAATAAAGCAGGATCTGAACGGCGAACCGGTGGTGAACCTATACCTGCAGGCCGATCCGTATACCTGGGTGTTCCTGAACTATATGGAAAATGGGCTGGTAGTCGTTTCTTCAGACGCTGACCTGAACAAGGCCATCCGCTCGAAAGCCAGCGGCGGGCGCTCCCGCAAGTACGGTATGTACATGGGAGAGAGCATCGACAAGAACCGTTTTGTTGATCAGTTTAAGCACGACTACCTGGGCGGCAAAGACGCCTTTAAAGTAGCCACTCAACCACCTGTGGCAGAGCAGGGTGGCTTTAATGTTGCGGAGGACGAAGAAGAGGACACGAAAAAGAAAAAGAAGAAGAAAAAAGGAAATACCGAAGAGGAAGAAGGCTGGCAATAACCGATAACTGCCTCCCGGACGTATAGGGAAAGATATTTCTCTTTTGGATATTGAATTAACTAGTACCTATATTTGGGTTCTTTTCAAAAAATATACAAGCTGACTGCACTTAATTTTGTTAAGTGCAGTTAATGCAACAAAAGCTGACACACGCGTCATGAACATACTTTTAATTGCCGCTTTATTTTTAGTAGCATACCTGATCGGTTCTATCTGCACCGCCGTTTGGATCGGCAAAGCCTACTACGGAATTGACATTCGCCAGCATGGCAGTGGCAACTCCGGCGCAACCAATACATTTCGGGTGCTGGGCAAAAAGCCGGGCACCATTGTGATGCTGATCGACATCTTTAAGGGCTGGGTGGCCACTTCGCTGGCAGCCTTGCTGGTGATCTTTAATGCCATACCCGCCGATGATCTGATCTTCTATCAACTGGCAATGGGTGCACTGGCCGTGGTAGGGCATATTTTTCCGGTATACGAGCGCTTTAAGGGCGGAAAAGGCGTGGCAACGCTGCTAGGCATGATGCTGGCCATACACCTGGAAGTAGCCCTGATGTGTATGATCATTTTTGTGATCGTGCTCTTTACCTCCAAGTATGTGTCGCTGGGTTCTATGATAGCCGCGCTGGCCTTCCCGATCCTGCTGCTGCTGCCACGCTTCCATCCGGACAACCCGATCCTGATCATCTTTGGATTCATCGTGTTCGCTGTGGTGGTACTGACGCACCGCAAGAACATCAACCGACTCATAAATGGCGAAGAGAGCAAAGCCAACATTAAGCTGGGGCTCCGGAAATAGGTATAGCTACTTCTAGGTATTAGCATTCTAAAAGCCACTCTTTCCGAAGGGTGGCTTTTTTCGTACCTTTAAGGCAAGACATTTATCTAGACTATGAACCAATATATTGCTGACAACAAAGACCGATTTATAAACGAGCTGCTGGACATGCTGCGCATCCCTTCTGTAAGCGCCGACCCGAAGTTTAAGCAGGATGTACTGCGCACCGCCGAGTTTGTGGCCCAGAAGCTGCGCGACGCCGGAGCCGATAACGTAGAGCTTTGCGAGACCGCCGGCTACCCGATTGTATACGGCGAGAAAGTGGTAGACCCTAGCCTGCCTACCGTGCTGGTGTACGGCCATTACGATGTGCAGCCCGCCGACCCATACGAACTGTGGCATTCGCCTCCGTTTGAGCCCGTGATAAAAGACGGCAAGATATACGCCCGCGGTGCCTGCGACGACAAAGGCCAGATGTACATGCACGTGAAGGCCTTTGAAGTGATGATGCAGAACGACGCGCTTACCTGCAACGTGAAGTTCATGATCGAGGGCGAAGAGGAAGTAGGCTCTGCTAACCTGGCCACTTTCGTGAAAAACAACAAAGAGAAACTGCAGGCCGATGTGATCCTGATCTCGGACACAGGTATGCTGGGCAACGACACGCCATCTATTACGACTGGTTTGCGCGGCATGAGCTACGTGGAGGTGGAGGTGACCGGCCCGAACCGCGACCTTCACTCTGGTTTGTACGGTGGTGCGGTAGCAAACCCAATCAACATCCTGTGCCAGATGATCGCTGCCATGCACGACGAGAACAACCACATCACCATACCTGGCTTCTACGACAACGTGCAGGAGCTGAGCCAGGAGGAGCGCGCTGAGATGGCCCGCGCCCCTTTCAGCCTAGACAAGTATAAGCAGGCCCTCGACCTGCCGGATGTGCACGGTGAGGAAGGCTATGTGACCATGGAACGCAATTCCATCCGCCCGACGCTGGATGTGAATGGTATCTGGGGGGGCTATACCGGCGAAGGAGCTAAAACGGTCATCCCATCGCAGGCCTTCGCTAAAATATCGATGCGCCTGGTGCCGAACCAGACTTCCGAGGAGATCACAGAGAAGTTCAAGAACTATTTTGAGAGCATTGCGCCGAAGAGCGTGAAAGTAGTAGTGAAGCCGCACCACGGCGGTGAGCCAGTGGTAACACCAACCGACTCGATTGCCTACCAGGCGGCTGCCAAAGCCTACGAAGAGACCTTTGGCGTAAAGCCAGTGCCGGTGCGCAGTGGTGGCTCTATTCCAATTGTAGCCATGTTTAAGTCAGAGCTCGGTTTGGATTCGGTGCTGATGGGCTTTGGCCTGGATACCGATGCGATCCACTCACCGAACGAACACTTCGGTGTCTTCAACTTTATGAAAGGTATAGAGACGATCCCGCAGTTTTATAAGTACTATGCTGAGATGAGCAAATAAGCATCTTCTCCAAAAGCGAGCAGCCCTGTTACTCAACTGGAGTAGCAGGGCTGCTTTGTTTTAGGTATAGCACCCCAAGGTATAGCCGTTTGCCTTACCAGTTGCCGGGCCGGCGGGCGGGCATCAGGAAGCCAATGGAAAGCTGCCAGACCAGGTTGCGCTGGGTCAAGTCTTGTTTAGGAAAAGGGCGAAGGCTGCCGGTGTGTCGCAGGTTCAGAAAGAAACCGCTTTCGAGCATCAAACCTGCGCCCACCGCATAGCCAGCATCAAAGCTGTTGAAATCATCTCTGTCGATATCTTCTCGTCCAATTACGGGTGGCGGGTCTGTCCTGGGGTCCAGGTCGATGATGTTAACCTTGTTGCCGACATTTAAAAGGTAGCCCATATAAGGCCCTGCTTCAACAAACAAAGCAGCCTTTTGTAGTTTAACCATAAGCGGGAGCTCAATGTAATCGAGGCGAAGGTCTCCTGCAAGGGCTGTTTCAGGAGGCATATTCAAGGTATAGTTGTCGTAGGTGAAGCCTTTGCGGCTGTAGTGCAACTCCGGTTGCACCGAGAGGCGGGAGGCGAACTCGTAAGCAAACACAAAGCCACCGTGCATGCCTGCCAGGTGGTTGATCTGGTCAGAGGGTGCATCGGAGCCGGCAGCTTTGGAGAAGCCGCCACCGACTTTCACGCCGTAGCGGTAATACTGGGCTTCCGCTGCGTACTGGATGGCAAACAGCAGCGCCAGAAGAGGTATAATCTTTTTCATAATTGCAGGTTTTTACACGAGGCAGGCCTAAGCCTTTGCTTCATTGTACTCCAGACGGCTGCATTTAGTTAAGCGCAAGGTATAGTGGGCAGGGTCAGAAATAAAAAAAGCCGCCAGGCGCTAAGCACCTGGCGGCTTTTTTATAACGTTATATGATTAACGGCCCGTTGGCAGAGCCAAACCTACTGTCACCATAAAGATGGAGTGACGGGCATTGGTCAGGTCACCGTCAAAATTTAAGTCTTCTTTCACAAAGTCGCTGAAGGCACCATTATAGCGCACACCGAAACTGATGGCATTGTTAGCAGAAGTAAAACCGATACCAGCTGCATACCCCACCTCAAACTCTTTCAGACCATCTTTGCTATTCTCATCGCGAGAAGTATTCTGTAACTGGCCGTTCAGATAAGATTTGGTCTCGTTGTTAATGCTAACAAGGTAAGATGCTTGGGGACCAGCCTCAAAATACAAAGGTCCTGCTTTAACTCTGGCAAGCACCGGCAGGTCGATGTAATTATAATTTACTTTGCCCTCTCTTCTCCAGTTTTGGCCCAGTAGCGTAAAGTCAGAGTCTTCGTTCTTAAAACCCTTTACAGAGTAAAGCAACTCAGGCTGTATCGAGAAGAAATCATCTACAATGCCGAAGTTCGCCATGATGCCGGCATGAAATCCGACTTTGTTCTCGAAGCGGTCTTCATCGCGCAGATCGCCTGACAGGTTAGAGATATTCGCACCGCCTCTTATACCGAAGCTGGCGTTTTGTGCCTGCGCACCAAATGCAGTAGCAACTGCAAACACGAACATAAATAATAGCTTTTTCATAATTAGGTAATAGTTGTTTGGGTTTGATCTGAGCAATATACGTGCAGAACTATATTTTTATTGAGTATATAAGCCTGGTATTTTCACTGAGAATACTATATCTGGTTGATAGTCAGATTTATAATTTTTAATCAATTGCACTATATTTTTTGGTAACAATAAGCAACAGTTATGTTGACACTGACAGTTGTGCTGTTTTTTTACAGCAGCCGGGCGATACTTTTTTGTGAACAGCTGGCGGCTGGATTTGCTACAAGAGTCAGCGGAAGGGAACAGCAGGTATAGCGGTTATACCTGAAAAAGCCCCGGCATAGACCGGGGCTTTGGTATAATAGTTTTATTCTGTACTAATGGTACGTTTATCTGCTGCCGAACATATAGCCCAGGGTCAGCATGAATACGTCATTACGATAATTAGGGGCATTAGAGTTGTCATACAGTTTGGAAATATCTCCGTTGTAACGTACCCCTACGCTCAGGCCGAGCGGAGTGGCCTGCAAGCCCACACCTGCTGCGTAACCAAGACCAGTTCGCTTAACATCATCAGTCGGTGGCGCAGTTCCTTCTCTGTCATCACTGATCTTTACTGATAGCTGCGGGCCAGCTTCAAAGTACAGCGGACCAGCATTAACCCGGCCTAAAACAGGAACGTCCAGGTAATTCACTTTCACTTTCCATGTGTTTCCGTCATTCTCGGCACCCTTCATCGAGTAAAGCAATTCTGGCTGAATTGAAAAAAAGTTATCAGCTGACAGTGGGAAGTTAGCTGTTAAGCCAGCATGCCCGCCCCAAATGCGATCAAAGTTATCAGCATCGGAGCCACCAAAGCCAGCATAGTTCACGCCAGCCCTAATGCCAAGTCGTGGGCCCTGCGCATGTGCGGCAACCACTGTGGTCATGGCTAATACGAACATTAAAATTCTTTTCTTCATAGTAGTAAATGGTTATAGGGTTAAGTGTATGATCGCCAGAACCAGTCTTCTTCTATTTTAAGATCCTGACGTCCCATATTACGCAGGCCCCCAAGAAAAGTCTAAAAAAGCTAGTGGTTTTAAGTAAAGGATGATGCAATTGAAAAAGCAGATTAAAATGGCGTTAAAAAGAAAAGTTCAACACCTTTTGTTAATGTTGAACTTTGTAAGATGTTGGTATATAGCTATTTGTGATAAGCTTTATGTTAGCCTGCCCAACCGTCTCTGTCGAGGCTTCGGTACTGGATGGCTTCTGCTAAATGTTCAATTTTAATTTCCTCGTTATCAGCCAGATCGGCAATAGTTCGGCTTACTTTCAGGATACGGTCATAAGCGCGGGCCGACAGGCCGAGTCGCTCCATAGCGGTCTTCAGCAGGGTGCGGCCGGCATCTGAGATCTGACAGATTTCCTTTACCATCTGTGAAGGCATCATGGCGTTGGAGTGAATGTTGTCAAAATTGTTGAACCGTTCACGCTGTATCTCTCGCGCCCGCACCACACGCTCACGTATAGTCCCGCTATCCTCCGACTTTCGGGTGGCTGTCATTTCATCGAACGTTACGGGAGTAACCTCCACGTGCAGGTCGATGCGATCAAGTAAAGGTCCGCTTACCTTGTTCAGGTAGCGCTGCACCAGGCCGGGGGCGCAAACACATTCTTTCTCAGGGTGATTATAGAATCCGCAGGGGCATGGGTTCATGCTGGCAATGAGCATAAAATTGGCCGGGAAATCCAGTGTCGTTTTTGCTCTGGAGATGGTCACGCGTCGCTCTTCCAGCGGCTGGCGCATCACCTCCAGTGCTGTGCGCTTAAACTCTGGCAATTCATCCAAAAACAAGACGCCATTATGTGCCAGCGAGATCTCGCCCGGCTGCGGTATGCCGCCACCCCCAACGAGTGCTACATCTGATATGGTGTGATGCGGTGCCCGGTACGGCCGCGTAGAAAGCAGCGACGACACCTCGCCCAGTTTGCCGGCCACTGAATGTATTTTGGTTGTTTCCAGCGCCTCGTGCATCGAAAGCGGCGGAAGGATAGAAGGCAGGCGCTTGGCGAGCATGGTCTTGCCCGCTCCCGGTGGGCCGATCATAATCACGTTATGGCCGCCTGCCGCAGCTATTTCGAGGGCTCGCTTTATATTTTCCTGCCCCTGCACATCCGAAAAGTCGGCAGCGTATTGGTTAGCTGTGCTTTGGAACACATCGCGGGTATCTACTTTAACAGGCTGAATGTCGAGTTCATCGTTCAGGAAATCGATCGCCTCTTTGATGTTTTCCACCCCGATCACTTCCAGGTTATTCACGATAGCGGCTTCGTTGGCATTGCGGGCTGGCAAAATAATGCCTTTGAACCCTTCCTTGCGCGCCTGGATGGCAATAGGAAGCACCCCTTTGATAGGGCGAAGCGAACCATCAAGCGAGAGCTCCCCCATGATCATGTAGTGCGATAACTTATCAGCAGCCATTTGGCCTCCGGCAGCCAGCATGCCCATCGCAATGGTGAGGTCGTAGGCGGCGCCTTCTTTCCGGATGTCGGCGGGTGCCATGTTGATGATGGTTTTCTGGCGTTTTAGCCTGTAGCCGTACTGGGCCAAGGCCGATTCGATGCGTTGCTCACCCTCTTTAATGGCATTGTCGGGTAAACCTACCAGAAAGTACTTCGCGCCGGCGCTCACACTCACTTCCACGGTTACGGTATAGGCGTTCACGCCCTGCACGGCGCTGCCAAACGTCTTGATAAGCATATGGGTTAGATGTTGATCTATAAATGCGGTTTTATAAGTTAGATTCGCAACACAGCGTGCTGGTAATTGATTCCGGGGAGTGGTAGTAAATGTAGAAAAAATAAATTTATTGGAGTGATGATGGGTAGTAATGCTATAGAAGTGTTGTGGGTATAGTGGAGAGGGTTCTTTGAGTGGCCAGTGGAGTTATATATTATGGCGGGAGTGTCTGTGCTCGTGTCTGCTATGGTGGGGGCTCTGGCGCAGGTATAGGTGTTTTGTAGCTACTGCTGGAGGTATAGCTACTTGCGCTATTGCATAATTGGCTTTCCGCCTGTGCGGCGGGCACCTTCTTTTTTTCTTGACAAAAAAAGTAGGCAAAAAAGTCAAGACGCTCCAAACTCGCTGAACGCTCGAACAGTGGAGCGCCGAAAAGTGCACCTGGCCCAAGCTATTTATTTCATAGCTTCCGGGGCAAGTTAGTCTTGCTATACCTGCCAGTGGTATGTAGCAGATACAATAAAACTTATACCTGAAATGGGCAATGGCAGAGATTCCCCTCTTGAGAGGGGCAGGGGTGTGTTAATCGTGCACAGGTTTATAGAACTACAGCGCTTATACTTGTGAACTGGCAGCCGCCTAAAGCTCCCCTCCTTGGACAAGGAGGGGCAGGGGTGGTTGGACCCGGTCTAGCGAAGGAACGGCTTTAACGATGAAGCTATACCTTGAACAGCCACTAACCGAAATCCCCTCTGGGGGTAGGGGTGTGCTAAATCAGAGGCAGTGAGTAAGCACGTTAGCTACGGGGCTATACCTATAAGATGGTAAAGACAGGAAAGTCCCCCTTTGAAGGGGGCGGGGGGATGACAACCGTGTACAAATATCCTGGAAACCCGTGAGGTAGGGACTCTATATAGCGATTCAAAAAGGCCACATCTTCGTGGCTACCATTAGGCACCGCAAGGTCTTGGTGCTCCTTCGTTGGTGCAAGCTAGTGGCAGCCCAATATACATTACCCACAAAGCCGCTTCTCGATCAGGAGGATCAGGATGTGGATGACCTTAATGTGGATTTCCTGCACGCGGTCGGCGTAGCCTTGGTGCGGTACCCGTACCTCTACATCGCAGAAGGCAGCCAGTTTGCCGCCGTCCTTGCCGGTGAGGCCTACTACTGTCATGCCTTTGGCTTTGGCGGCTGCGGCTGCCTTAAGTACGTTGGCGGAGTTGCCGCTGGTACTAATGGCCAGCAAAACATCGCCTTTGTTGCCGAGTGCCTCTATGTAGCGCGAAAAAACGTGATCGTACCCGTAGTCGTTGCCCACGCAGCTCATATGGCTCACGTCGGAAATGGAAATGGCAGGGATCGCCTGGCGGTTGTCGCGGTAACGGCCTGTCAGTTCTTCGGCAAAGTGCATGGCATCGCACATGGAGCCACCGTTGCCGCACGAGAGTATTTTGCCGCCGGCCTCCACGGCATCGGCCATGGCGTTGGCGGCCCGCTCGATAGCGGCCAGGTTGTTGGGGTCGGCTATAAAGTTGTTGAGCGTCTGTTGTGCTTCCTGCAGCTCCTGAAGTACGATCTGGGTCATGTATGTTGTTAATTGCCAGCTACAGTCATCTCCATCCGGACAGATTCTTTGTAGCTGTTGCTTCTGTATTCCTGTTTGCGCTCGTACAGGTCGGCTTTTAGCTCGTTGATTTTCACCTGAGCCATGTGCCGGTCGTATTTGAGCGATGTGATGTATAGTTTGCCGATGAGCAGCTTCACCAGCATCAATCCGGCGCCAACTGCTCCGAGTGCTTTGTAGAGTGTGAGTGCCTGCTCTCCGGTTGTGATCTCAAATATGGCTTTATGGTCCAGCAAGTTTGTTAGCAAAAGTGCTATAAACATAGCGTAGCAAAAAACGACCACATCAGAGAGTGTCTTAAGTTCTTTCATGCTTTAAGGTTGGATTTTGGTGCAAAACTGTTTCGGGCTAAACTATAAAAAAATGTGAATATACCGAAATGTCAGGGCCAAAATTTAATTTAAAGCGATAGTCTATAACACAAAAGCACCAGTTGTAATTAAGGTACTAGTTGCATTTGCGTAAGTTTTGCGTACAATCCGCCCTGCTGCAACAGGTCTTCGTGACTGCCACGCTCCACAATGTGGCCTTGTTGTAATACTACAATCTCGTCGGCGTGCTGTATGGTGCTCAGGCGGTGCGCAATCACTACTGATGTTCTGTTTTTCATTAGGTTAGTCAGCGCTTCCTGCACCAGTTTCTCCGACTCGGTGTCCAGGGCCGATGTGGCCTCATCCAGAATCAGGATGGGTGGGTTTTGCAGAATTGCCCTGGCAATGCTCAGGCGTTGGCGCTGCCCGCCAGACAAGCGGCTGCCACGGTCGCCGATCAGGGTTTGGTAGCCTTCCGGCGTCTGCACGATAAATTCATGCGCGTTTGCAATCTTGGCGGCGGCAATTACTTCCTCTTCCGTCGCATCGGTCTTGTTGAAGGCGATGTTGTTGAAGATGGTATCATTGAAAAGGATCGACTCTTGTGTGACCACGCCGATCTTGTCGCGTACCGACTCCGCGGTATAATCTCGAATGTCGTGGCCATCGATGAGGATAGCACCTTTTGTCGGGTCGTAGAAGCGCGGGATCAGGTCGGCTAACGTGGACTTGCCACCGCCTGACGGACCTACCAGGGCCACTGTCATCCCTTTCTGAATGCTGAAGTTAATGTCCTGCAGCACCGTGTGGTCGCCGTACCCGAAGCTCACATCCCGGAACTTGATCTCGTGGCGGAACTCCGGCAGTACTTTTGCATTTGGTTTGTCAATTACTTGCGGTTTGGTGTCGATCACTTTCAGGATGCGGTCGCCGGACACCAGTCCGCGCTGTATGTTGCTGAAAGCCGCCGACATGGCCTTCGCTGGCACGAGCACCTGCGAGAAGAGCACAATGTAGGTGATAAATTCCTCGGCCTTCAGGTCCGATTGCTGGTTCAGTACCAGGTTGCCGCCAAACCAAAGCAGACCCGCCACTACCGTTACGCCCATAAACTCCGAGAACGGAGAGGCCAGGTCGCGCTTGTTGGCGATGGAGCGCTGCAGTTGGGCATAGCGGTCGTTCTGCTGGTTGAACTTGTCCATGATGTAAGGCTCCGCATTAAAGGCCTTGATCACCCGAATACCGCTCAGCGTCTCGTCAATGATCGTCAGGATAAAGCTCAACGATTCTTGCCCCTGCTGCGCGGCCCGCTTCAGGCGCTTGGCTATACCTGCAATGAGTATACCGGAGAGCGGAAGCAAAATTAAGGAGAAAAGCGTGAGTTTAACCGACATGGTGAAAAGCACAACAAAGAAGGCGATGATCGAAATGGGCTCGCGGATCACAACCGTCATGGTGTTGACCACGGAGTTCTCCACTTCCTGAATATCCACTGTCATGCGGGTCATCAGGTCGCCTTTTCGCTCGTTGCTGAAATAGCCTAGGTGCAGCTGCGTTACACGCTCGTAGGTAGCATGGCGAATCTTCTTCACCACATGTGCCCGTAGTGCTCCCACTACTCTTAGTGCTAGGTATTTGAAGAGGTTAGAGAGAAAAACCGAGCAGACAATGATAATACACACAAAGAGCAAAGCACCTTGACGGCCTTTCTCCAGGATTACCTGCCCGAAATGGTAATTAAAATAATCTGTGAAGTACTGAAGCGAAAGCCTGAACTCGGGTTTAGTGGTCACCATCGCGGCGGCATCGTCCGCTCCTACCGTTCCGAAAAGCACGCTGAGCAGTGGAATCAGAAGCGTAAAATTGAGCAGGCCGAAAATGATGCCCAGCACGGTATAAATAGTATAAAGCGGCACAAAGCGACTGTAGGGCTTTGCAAACTGCAGTATCCGGAGATAAGTCTTCATGTTGGTGGAGGCCAGCCTTGCTGTTGCAGGTATAGGCGGCGGTTCCGATCGCTTCCTGTAACACACAGGTTGCTTGCCGGAAGTTTTTAAGTATTAATGAATTATAATATTACAGACTGCGCAGTACCTATCGCACGCTTAGTCGCTGCAAAGATAACTAAAATGGAACAGGTATGTATAGCGGGCTTTTAAAACGAAAGCGGGGAGCCTTCATTTATAAAGGCTCCCCGCTCAAGTTATGGCGCTATACCTGTTTTTTAAAACTCATGCAGTCGCTGGGCAATGTTCCAGCGCAAAGCTACCGAGGTAAACACGGTGTTTTTGCTCAGCGTGCTCACGTCTGCTTCCGTGCGGCGGATAATGCCTTTCAGGTCTACAAACAGGTTGTGCTTGAACTGGTAGGTAGCTGTAAGGTCGAGGTGCAGTTGGTTGGTGCGTATACCTTGGGCGATCTCATGGCCGTAGTTCTTAGGCCGCTTATTATAATCCAGGTTTACGTTATTGCCCCAGTTGATGGTGTCACCCTCAGCTGTGATCTCGTCCTGCCCGAAGCGGGTGGCAATGGCCTTGCCCACCAGGTGCAGGCGTGGCAGTGGCTGATAACGGGCTATACCTACAAACTCGTACAGGTTGGCGCCCATGGGGTGGGCCAGTGGCTGGCGATTGTGCTGATAGTTAGAGCTGCCGTCGCGGTGCTGATAAGTATACGGGCGGATGATGTTCACCTCACCCTGCAGGTCGAGGTTAGAAAGGCCGAAAGCGTCGATGTACTTGGCGCCAATCTGACCGGCGTGTTTATTTGCCCACCAGCCTTCGCCTGACTTAACTTCGTTCAGCACAAACTCGTCGAGCACCAGTTGGCCATAAAGCTGTGCCGTGTTGAAGAGATTCCAGCGGAAGTCGAGGCCCAGCATGGCATTGTCTTCACTGCCCAGGTTGTGCTCCACGCTGCGGTAGAAGATGATCGGGTTGAGGTATTGCAGCTCAAATTTACCTTTCTCGCGTCCGAAAATAACCTGCTCAAACAAGCCCAGGTTGAAGTTATCAGTAATGTTCACACCCAGCCGGTGGAAAGCCATGTATTTTTTGGGTAGAATTTTGTCTCCACCTCCACGCCGGCGGTAGTCGGCCGTGAGTTCCTGGAACAGGTTCATGTAGTGCAGTTTCCAGACGCGGGTGTTCAGCTTAAGGAAAAAAGCCGGTGGGGGATAGTCGGAGTAAACGAGCGAGCGGTAGCCGTCGCCTATAAAGTGGCGGTCGTGGCCCAGTTGTATCTCCACATGCTTGGATAGGGAGTAGTTCATGTAACCACGTGCCGTCAGAAAATCATAGCCATCACCTTTAAAATCTTTCCAAAGCCCCTCGTGTGGCACCACGCCGTCGCGCTTAATGCGGTCGACTACATAATCGGCAAACTTGGCCTGGTTCTCGCCGATGAAGGTATAGAAACCGAAGCGGTTGTCGATGCTACCCTCCAGCTGCACCCCGCGTGTGTTGACGTAGCGCATGCCATTACTTTCGCTGTCGTTGCCCAGTTCCAGGTGCAGCACCGGGTTCACGCGCAAAGTAAAGTCCTCTGACTCGTAATGGTAGAGGTCTGTTTTGTTACGGAAGAAGGTGTTGAAGATCGGGCGCTCGCTGCTGTTGTCGTTCGCCTGCGAGGTATAGTTCCAGTTGTCGTTGAGCAGGTACTGGATGTTGAACATGTCGGCCGTAGAGCGAGGCTCACCGATGGCGGACTCAGCCAGCGCGGCGACATCCCGACGACCGATCGGGCGCACGTTGGTATGCATCTCCGGCACTTTTGTTCCCAGTTTAATCTGGTAGCGGTCGATCAGGTGATAAGTGTCGCGGTCGTAGGGTACGTACACATCTTGGGCCTGCGCGGCAGGTATAGCCAGCAGACTAAGAGCCGCAGCGGCAAGTATATTTCTCATAAAGGAAGAATAGTCTAGAATAGAGGGAAGCGGTTTGTCAGGAATTTGATTAGAATTCACAATATTAACGAAAACACATGAAATTGCATGATGCCGCCCGCTGAAAGCAGGTATAGCTCAGCCTTATACAGGTATAGCACCTGACCGGTTTAACGTTTTTGAGGGCCAGAGATTGCCGTCCTGCCGAAAGACCGTATCTTTAGCCTACTAAATCAGCCATACCATGCAAAACGATAACCTGCATATTCTCACCGCAACGCCGTCGCTTGTCAATCATTTTGTAGCTGAGCTGCGCGACGTTTCGGTGCAGCACGACAGCCTGCGCTTCCGCCGCAACCTGGAGCGCCTGGGCGAGCTGCTGGCTTACGAGATATCCAAAACGCTGCCTTATGAAACCCGTGACATCGTAACGCCACTGGCAACCACACAAACCCAACTGCTGACGGCCCAGCCGGTGCTGGCGACCATTCTCCGGGCTGGATTGCCGCTTTACAATGGCATGCTCAACTATTTTGATAAGGCCTACAGCACCTTTGTGGGGGCTTACCGGGTGGAGGAGCAGAACACCGAGCTGCAGATCAACATGGAGTACCTGGCCTCGACGGACCTGCACGACAAAATTCTGATCCTGGCGGACCCGATGCTGGCTACCGGTCGCTCGCTTGTGAAGTCTTATAAAGGCATGCTGCGCCACGGCAAGCCGGTGCAGGTGCACTTTGCCGCTGCCATTGCCTCGCCGGAAGGGGTGGCCTATGTGCAGCAGGAGGTGCCGGAGGCGCACATCTGGCTGGGCGCCATGGACGAAAGCCTGAACGAGAACTTCTACATCGTGCCGGGGCTGGGCGATGCCGGCGACCTGGCTTTCGGTCCGAAGGTATAGTTTTCCCTTTGCTCATGATCAGGCCCTATACCTCAACTGACCAGGAGGCGCTTTTGCAAATCCTTCGCCTCAACACGCCACAATATTTTGCACCTGAAGAGGAAGCCAACCTGGTGCTATACCTGCAGGAGCGTCGCGAAGACTACTTTGTGGTGGAGCAGGAGGGGCAGGTAGTAGGAGCAGGGGGTATTAATTATTTCGACGGCTATACCTGGGCGCGACTATCCTGGGACTTGGTGCACCCTGCGTTTCAAGGTAAAGGCATCGGGCGGGAGCTGACTCTGTTTCGCATCAGCAAGCTAAAGGAAATGCCCACTATGCAGTGGCTGCAGGTGCGGACGAGCCAGCTGGTATACCCGTTTTACCAGAAGCTGGGATTTGAGCTGGAGCAGGTGGAGCCGGACTTTTGGGCAAAGGGGATCGACCTGTATCAAATGAAAATGAATCTGGGCGCTTAGGGCCTGTACTATTTAAACTCGCATGAGCGTTCAGAAGGGGATTGGAGGAACTTCTTAAATACATGTCGGTATACCTGATCAGCATGGTCAAGTTCATTGGCGGGCCGTTGGCAGGTATGTCGCTGGGCATGCCTTACCTCGAAACCGTATTGCTGACCGTTGCTGGCATGATGACCAGTGTGCTCGTGTTTTCTTTTATCGGGAGAGAGGCGGCCCGCTGGTATGCCCGTTACCGACGCAATTACAGCCGGCCTGTCTTTAGCCGCCGTAGCCGCCGGGTGGTGCGTATTTGGCGTAACTTTGGGGTTATAGGCGTCGCTTTCTTTACACCACTCTTCCTCACACCTGTGTTCGGTACCATCGTAGCCGCCGTTTTCGGGGTTCCCCGCCGGCAGATTATCCTGCACATGCTTTGGAGCGGCACACTGTGGGGTTTTATTCTGACAGGTATGGTATACCGATTTCAGGAAGTAGCCCTGGAGTACCTGTAAACAAAAACACCCTGCCTTTCCGGGCAGGGTGCCTTCGCTATCTTTTCTTTTTCTTGGTTTTTTGCCAGAATGAGGCTTTCGGGTCACGCTTACTTTCGGGCCGCTTCTTAGGTATAGCCTTTTTCTCGTGGAAAGCGCCTTTAAAATCCGGGTTCTCGCTGCGTTTCTGATGGTCGATGTCGCGGGCAATGGCCTGCTGCTCTTCAAAAGTGGTGTCGTGTATTTTCACTTCTGCCGGCATCGGCTCCTCCGGTATCTGCATCCTGATCAGTTTTTCGATCTTGCGGATATGGTACATCTCGGCTGGGTTGGCAAAAGTGATAGCAGCACCCACGTTTTCGGCACGACCGGTGCGGCCAATGCGGTGCACATAGTCCTCGTACACAAAAGGTACATCAAAATTGATTACATGGCTTACCATGCTCACGTCTATACCTCGTGAGGCCACATCGGTTGCTACCAGGAAGCGTACATCGCCACCTTTGAAAGCCTCCATGGAATTGATGCGAGTGTTCTGCCCTTTATTGCCGTGGATGGCACGTACCTCACCGTACTCGCGCCGGTCCAGGAACTTGGCCACGTTCTCAGCGTTCTTCTTGCTGCGCGTAAAGATGATTACCCGGTTAAACGTTTCCTTGTCCTGAATTAAATACTCCAGCATGGCAATTTTGGTGCGCAGGTTGGGTACCTGGTACAGCAACTGGCTTACAGTCTCCACCGGTGTGGCCTGCGGCGTTACCTCAATGCGGGTCGGGAACTCCAGAAACTCCTCCGACAGCTCCACCACCTTCGGGTGCATGGTAGCCGAGAAAAGCAGGTTCTGGCGCTTGCGCGGCAATACCTCCAACAGCTGCCGGATCTGCGGCATAAAGCCCATGTCCATCATCTTGTCGGCCTCGTCGAGCACCAGCGTCTTTACTTCTTTCAGAATCAACTCGCCTTTCAGGTACAGCTCCATCAGGCGCTTGGGCGTGGCTACCAGTATGTCAATGCCTTTGTTGATGGTCTCGATCTGTGTTTTGGGGCCTAGTCCGCCGTAGATTACGGTATGGCGCAGGTCGGTATACTTGGCAAGCAGTGTGATGTTCTCTTCGATCTGCATGGCCAGTTCGCGAGTAGGGGCCAGTATGATGGCACGCGGGTTGGTGCCCTGCGCATATTTTACCTTCATCAGGATCGGCAGCAAAAAGGCGGCTGTCTTGCCGGTTCCGGTTTGGGCGATGCCCATCACATCGTGCCCGCCCATGATGATAGGGATAGCCTTGAGCTGGATCGGAGTTGGCTTTTCGTAGCCGGCCTCCTCAATGGCGTTGAGCAGCTGTCGGTTCAGCTTAAAATCCTCGAATGTGCTTATCTCTTTCTCCGCTTCTTCTGCCATGGTTGTGGTGCTTGTGCTTGATATTAATGTACAAAGGTACGGGAAATTTGCGGGAGCGGGGTAACATAGGGGAAAGTGTGTATATTGTTATCTTAAAAGTAGAAGTTATTTTAAACACAATAAATCACCTTTATATGCGACTAATTAAGTTTCAAATTACTCTATCAATCCTGTTTGTATTTGTTTTGATTACGGTTGGCTGCGACGGAGTAAGTTCGGAGGATGCAATAAGAGCCAAAAATGTAAATATTAAAAGGTTAGATGAGAAGAATGGATTCCGAGATATTAAGTTAGGTTCTGTTTTAGGAGAAAATAAAAATTTTGTCTCCTTGAAAACTGATGAAGCGCTTGGTTTAATGACAGGTTATTTTGAACCCCCACATTCGCCATTAGATGGGGATAAAGTTGTGATGATATCTGGTATCTATTTAGATTACAAGCTCTCATCCGTTAGTGTTTATATACAGTCTAATGACTTAAAGAAATACATTCAAAATATGGATGATATCTATGGGGCACCTTCACAATTGGTTGATAAAAATAAGTTAATGTGGATTGGTGATAAAGTGACATTAGTTGTAAGTCGAGCAGATTTTCAAGCCGATGGTGAAAATTTAATTTGTTTAGATTATTCATCAATTGCTCTTAGTGATAAATTCGATAAAAGAAGACGGGCAAAGTTGCAAGAAGAAATTTAATCAGAATTAAAGTACTTTTTAAGAGGATAGAAGTGGTTTAACAAGCTGTATCATGATTGATCCCATGCAACCCTTTCCCTACCATCAGGGTCTTTCAAGTATAGACCATAACCCGATTTTCCCCATGCGTAAGAATATGTTCCTGTCAGGTATAGCCCTTGTGGCGATGAGTTTGTTTTCCGGTTGCCAGAAAGAGATGGTAGAGGATGGACCCAATACACCGAATACCCGTCCGTTGACGGTGCAGGAGCAGAAGACTGTAAACAGCTCCAACAATTTTGCTTTCCGCTCTTTTGCGGAGCTTAGCAAAGCCGAGGAGACAGAGAATATTTTTATCTCGCCGCTCAGCATCAGCATGGCCCTCACCATGGCCTACAATGGTGCCGATGGTGAAACGAAGCAGGCCATTGGGCAGACGCTTGGTTTTGAGGCTGCCTCTGATGAAGACATTAATAAATCCTACAAAGACCTGGTCGCCTTGCTGCAGGGTATAGACAAGAAGGTGATCTTCACATCGGCCAATTCCCTTTGGCACAGCAACTTGGTGCGACTGCAGGCTCCGTTCATCCAAATTAATAAAGACTATTTCAACGCCACTGTGCAGGGGCTTGACTTTGCTTCTCCAGCATCCATTGGGCAAATCAACAATTGGGTGAACAACAACACTAATGGCAAAATCGACAAGATACTGGATGAGATAGGCCGTGACGAAGTGCTGTTTCTGATCAATGCGATCTATTTTAAAGGCACCTGGACCTACCCTTTCGATAAAAATCTCACAAAGCCTGGTCTGTTTTATCTCGAGAACGGCAGCAGCGTTACGCACGATTTTATGTCCATGAAAAAAGGCGAATACCTGGTATACAGTGATAACGTCGTGAATATGGTAGACCTGCCTTACGGGAACGAACAGTATAGCATGACAATCGTAATGCCGAGCGGGGAGAACACCGTGCAAAGCATTATGCCGCAGCTGAATCCTGAAAACCTGGCAAAGTGGCTTGCAGCAGGCAATAAGCTTACCAAGGAGCTGCAGATGCCTAAATTTAAACTGGAGTATGAAGAGGAGCTAAATGCCATGCTGTCCAAACTGGGTATGGGTATAGCTTTTACGGGCAGTGCGAATTTCAGCCGCATGCTGGAGGGGCAAAGCAACCTGGCAATTTCTAAGGTGAAGCACAAAACCTTTGTGGAAGTAAACGAGGAGGGTACAGAGGCCGCAGCCGTTACCTCTGTCGGTGTAGAGCTTACGTCCATGCCAACAGCTTTCCGCATCGATCGTCCTTTCGTGTTTATGATCCGCGAGAAATCCTCAGGCGCCATCCTCTTCATCGGCAAACTGATGCAGCCTGAATAGGGGCAGGTATAGCTTTTGCTTTTTCAGGTATAGCAAACAGGCGCATTTGTGCGTAAAACTCCGCTAATGTGTGTTAACTTTGTTGAGCACATACCTTAGCAGCATGAAATCTATTCTGATAAAGAACGCACAGCTTGTAAATGAGGGCACCACCACCACTGCCGATGTATTGGTAAAAGACGGCCGCATTGCCCAGATCGGTCAAGGTATAGCCGCCGAAGCCGACGAGACCATTGATGCCACCGGCCTGCACCTGATCCCTGGCGCCATCGATGACCAGGTACACTTCCGCGAGCCGGGACTGACGCACAAGGCCAATATCGAAACAGAGGCGAGAGCAGCTGTGGCGGGCGGAACCACTTCTTTTATGGAGATGCCCAACACGGTGCCCAACGCCGTGACGCAGGAATTGCTGGAGGATAAGTACAAGATCGCAGCCGAAACCTCGCTGGCAAACTACTCTTTTTACATGGGCGCCACCAACGATAACCTGGCCGAGGTGCTGCTCACCAACCCCAACACGGTTTGCGGCATCAAGATTTTCATGGGCTCTTCCACGGGGAACATGCTCGTGGACAATGCCGAAACGCTGGAGCAGATCTTCTCCAAAGCCAAGCTGCCGATTGCCGTGCACTGCGAAGACGAGCAGACCATCCGCGACAACATGGCCATCTATGAAGAGAAGTACGGGGAGGATATTCCGATTAAGTGCCATCCCGAAATACGCAACGAAGCGGCTTGTTTTAAATCGTCGTACCTGGCTGTGAAGCTGGCCGAGAAGCACAACACCCGACTGCACATCCTGCACATTTCCACGGAAGAGGAGTTGAAGCTTTTCCGAAACGATATTCCGCTGGCTGAGAAGCGCATTACGGCTGAGGTATGCGTGCACCACCTGTGGTTTGACAAAGAAGACTATGGCACCCTGGGAGCCCAGATCAAGTGTAACCCGGCCATAAAAGAGCACCGCCACAAAGAGGGCTTGTTGCAGGGGCTGCTCGAAGACAAGCTTGACGTGATCGCCACCGACCATGCCCCGCATACCTGGGAAGAGAAGCAGGGCAAGTATAAGCAGGCGCCAAGCGGAGTGCCGCTGGTGCAGCACTCGGTGCAGATGATGCTGGAGTTTGTGAAGCAGGGTAAGCTGACGATAGAGAAAGTAGTAGAGAAAATGGCCCATGCGCCGGCTATCCTCTTCAATGTGCGTGAGCGCGGCTACATCCGCGAAGGCTACTGGGCTGACCTCGTGCTGGTGGACTTGAACAAACCGTATACCGTTACTAAAGACAATACTTATTATAAATGCAACTGGTCGCCTTTCGAGGGCCATACCTTCAGCAGCACCATCACCCATACCCTGGTGTCAGGCCACCTGGCCTTTGCCAAAGGAGAGTTTGATGAGAGCAAGAAAGGGGAGCGCCTGTTGTTTGACAGATAGGTATAAGGTATAACCGGAAAGGGCCAGGTATGGAAAGCATTATGTCGCTGCAATATGGTTGGGTAAGAGGATCGCGGGAGGTGCTCCTGCAGTATTGCGAAACCATAGCAGCAGCGGACTTTTGCCAGGAAAACAGCTCGTTCGGGAGAGGAAGCATCCGAAACCTGCTGGTGCACATTGCCAATACCTATGAGCTCTGGCTGGGCGAGCAGGCTTTGCGAAAAGAGATGATCTTTACGCCCTACGAAGCTGTTCAGAATGTCAAAGACGCCCGGCTCCTGTTTCAGGAGTTAGACAAACTGGTAGAGGAATTTGTAGTGAGTTTTGGCCGAAACTACCTCACCAACCTGGAGGTGACTATCAATGATAGAAATGCCAAAGCAAACCCGCTCAAACTGTTCACGCACGTCATTACACACGAGTATCACCACAAAGGCCAGATCCTATCGCTAAGCAGGCACCTGGGCTATGTTCCGATTGATACCGATATCATGCGTTAGGTGGCTAAGAAATGGAGAGTAGGAGAAGTTAACTGTTCGGCAGGTATAGACCAGAAGATATGGAGTTAGAGAAATTCAAAGAACTGCATGCCCGCTTTTTCGGCAAGGAGCTGTCGGAGGAGGTGCTGCAATCGGAGGAGTATGAAGCCTACGAAGAAGCCATACACGAAAACGAAGCCTGCTACAACTGGGCCATTACTGATAAGCTAAAAAGCCGAGGCTTTGACTACAAAAGCTACTGCTGCCTGATGATGGCGGATAAGGTATACGAGAGCCTGGATGAAGACGGCGAAATCAGGTATGACGATCCGGAAGTGGTGATTAACCGGTGGGACGAAGGGCTGTTTGGTATACCGGTGCACAATGGCAGCGCTACCATGGTCGTAATCAACTACTGCCCGTGGTGTGGCACAAAGCTGGGGAGGTAGGCGCTATACCTGAAGCGGGTGAAATTGTAAGTGTAAAACACACAGCGAGATACGATTTTTATCTAAAAAAATGCGTTCTGCGTATTGTAAATAAGAAAACGGCACGTATATTTGCATTCTCAAACGAGACACGGTGGTTGTAGCTCAGTTGGTTAGAGCACCAGATTGTGATTCTGGGGGTCGTGGGTTCGAGACCCATCTTCCACCCGAAGCCCTTGAAGCAAACCTTCAAGGGCTTTTTTCATTTATATTGCATTGCTAAATGGTTTAGCTGTTAGGTTGTTGGTAATAAACACATTCGTGTAACAACACTTTAACGCTTAAACAATTTAGCAATCAACAATTAAGTTAACAATCAACAATTAAAAAGATATGAGCTTAGTAGTAGTAGGTTCAATGGCGTTTGACGCACTCGAGACGCCCTTCGGAAAAACAGATAAGATCGTAGGCGGTGCCGCCACTTATATTTCGCTGTCGGCTTCTTACTTCGTGAAGCCCGTGAATGTGGTATCGGTAGTGGGTGGCGATTTCGATCAGGACCACATCAACCTGATGCACCAGCGCAACATCAGCACCGAGGGCGTGCAGGTAAAGGAGAACGAGAAGTCTTTCTTCTGGTCTGGCCGCTACTTCAACGACATGAACAGCCGCGAGACGCTTGTAACCGAGCTGAACGTGCTGGGCGATTTCGATCCGATCATCCCGGAAAGCTACCAGAACTGTGAGTACCTGATGCTGGGTAACCTGGCGCCACAGGTGCAGCGCACGGTGCTCGAGCGCCTGAACAACCGCCCGAAGCTGATCGTGATGGACACGATGAACTTCTGGATGGACATTGCCATGGACGAACTGCAGAAAACGATTGGGATGGTAGACGTGCTGTCGATCAACGACGAAGAGGCGCGTCAACTGAGCGGCGAGTACTCGCTGGTGAAAGCTGCCCGCAAGATCATGGCGATGGGTCCGAAATTCCTGATCATCAAGAAAGGCGAGCACGGCGCCCTGTTGTTCCACGAGGACAAGGTATTCTTTGCTCCGGCCCTTCCACTGGAAGAAGTATTTGACCCAACCGGAGCCGGCGATACTTTCGCAGGCGGCTTTATCGGCTACATCGCCAAAACCGGCGATATCAGCTTTGATGGTATGAAACGTGCCATTATTCACGGTTCGGCTATGGCTTCTTTCTGCGTAGAGAAGTTTGGTACTGAAAGATTGAAGAACCTGGGCCAGCAGGAGATAGACCAGCGTGTGCAGCAGTTCGTAAACCTGGTGGCTTTCGATACGGTATTATCTTAGGTATAAGCAACTTATAAATAGTAGAAAAGGGCAGCGAAAGCTGCCCTTTTTTGTTTTGGAGCAGGTATAGCTGGTCGCTTGATTTGCACCGAAATGTAACAAAGTGGGGGTTCATGGGGTACAAGGAAGGTATACGATTACCTAAACACTGACTGAAATGAGCTTAAAAAACGAAAATAAAAAGACGCTGGACGAGTTGAAGAAAAACAACCCGAAAGGAGAGGACACAAACAAGCCGATGGGTAACATCGACAAGAGCCCGAACCGAAACGCATTGAACGAAAGCGATACAAAAGTGCAGAACCCAAACCGTAACCTGGCGAAGGGTGGAAACAACACACCGTACGACAAGAAGTAATTATAACGCGACTAAACCTGACCTGGCGGCAGGCAGCGAAAGCACCCCTTACAACAAGTAAGTGCGCCAGGAATACAAAATAAGACTATGGAAAAGGAGAGGAAGGCCCACGGGCTTTCCTTTTTTTATGTGCTTTTTCGGACAGGTATAGCGATTGGCTCGGGTTTGCTTTCTATTTTAGCTCCCGCTACCCAATCATACCTATGCTCCAACACCACGACATTTGCATCCTGGGCGCCGGACCCGGCGGCGCCACCGCAGCCCTGCACCTGGCTAACCAGGGTATACCCTGTGTGCTCATCGACAAGGCTGTTTTCCCGCGCGACAAAGTGTGCGGTGATGCCCTGAGCGGCAAGGTGGTAAACGAGCTGAAGCGCATTTCGCCGAATTTGCCTGCTTTGTTAGGAGAGCAACAGGAGCAACTGCCTTCATGGGGGATCCATTTTATCTCGCCGGCCGGCCACAAACTGAGCGTGCCCTTCAGGTATGAGTATGATCCTGAGCGGGATGTACCTTCCGGTTATATTTCCAAGCGCATTGATTTTGATAACTTTCTGATTGAGGAAGTGAAAAAGCGCCCGGAAATTTCCTTGCTCGAAGGTATAGACATTGCCACTGTTGAAAGGACGGCGCAGGGTTTTTCGCTTTCAGACAAAAGTGGCGAACAGCTTTTCAACACCCGCTTGCTGATTGCGGCCAATGGAGCGCATTCGGCTTTTGCGCGGCACCACGCAGGTATAAAACAGGAGCCCGAGCACTACTGTGCCGGCCTCAGGGCCTATTACAGAAATGTGGCAGGACTGGATCAGGATAATTTCATCGAGCTGCACTTTCTCAAAGATTTTCTGCCGGGCTATTTCTGGATCTTCCCCTTGCCCGATGGCTATGCCAATGTAGGGGTAGGGATGCTGAGCGAGACGGTGAGCCAGAAAAAGGTGAACCTTAAAAAGGAGATGCTTCGCATCATTGAAACACACCCGGAATTCAAAGAGCGCTTTGCCAATGCCGAGCTGGTGGGCGACATCAAAGGGTATGGCCTTCCGCTCGGCTCGAAGAAGCGGGTGATTTCAGGCGATAACTACATGCTGGTGGGCGATGCGGCTTCCCTCATCGATCCTTTTACCGGCGAGGGCATCAGCAATGCCATGATCAGCGGCCGTTGGGCAGCTGCGCAAGCCGGGCTGTGCCTGCAGCAGCAGAACTTTTCCGCCGACTTCATGCAAGGCTACGACAAAGCCGTGTACAACCGGCTCTGGAAGGAGCTAAAGCTTAGCCGCCGCATGCAGCGCCTGTTAGACTACCCCTGGCTTTTCAACCAGGTAGCCAGCAAAGCTTCCAAAAACAAAGCCCTCGCCGAGACTATTTCCTGCATGTTCACCGACCTCGACTTGCGCGAGCGCCTCAAGCAGCCATCGTTTTATCTCAAGCTGCTGTTCAACTAAAAGTCCTGCTTCAGCCACAACCTGAAATTTTGCTTCTCGGCGTCTGTGGCGTCCGGTTTTTTAGAAATGCTATACCTGGTGTAGTATGTCTGCTGCCTTGGTCGCAATTCAACGCGCCGCAACTGCTTATTCCTGAAAAGAGTGAGCGCTATACCTTGGGCTAGGTCCATGTCGGCAAGGAGAGCCTGCAGGTTCTGCTCGATCTTGCGTCCGTTAAGGGCAATCAATTCGTCATCCGTGCTGAGGGCTTCGCTCGCAGGAGAGTTGGGCGCAATGGCCGTCACTTTGGTTGATTGCGCATCAGCAATCACCTTAAACCCAAAAACACTTTCATACAGCAACGCGCTTTTCTCAGAGTTCAGGGTGCAGCCGACAAAGCCAAGCGCTTCATCCAATGCGCCCCCAATAGGAGCTGTACCTTCTATGTAGCGCTCAAAATAAGTCTCAAATGTCTCGCCTCCGGCCCGCAGCACCAGTTGTTTGTAATCTACTTCGGTATACCCAATCCCGCGTTTTCCAAATTCCTTCCAAAGATGCTGCATCACCGTGTCCAGGTTTTGGTGGTTGCCTGTGGCACGGCGCAGTTGCAGGTCTAATAGCAAGGCAGTTAAAGCGCCTTTGATGTAAATGGACACTTTGCGGTCCGGTATGCCGGGCTTGTAGCCATCGAGCCAGAGGTCGAAAGAAGAGTCGGCCACAGACATGTTGTTTCTGCTGTGATTGGTGAAGTAGCGCTGCAGTGTGGTGTTGAGTTCTTCGAAATACTGCGCTGCTGTAAACACACCGGAGCGGGCCAGCATGTAGTCGCCGTAATAGGTGGTGATGCCCTCTGCCACATAGCCCGTCCGGAAGTAGTTCTCGCCCGTGAAATCATATGGTAGCATCTCTTTAGGGCGTATCTGTTTCACGTTCCAGGCATGGAAGAGCTCGTGCGAACTCACGCCCAGGAATTCCTTGTACAGTGGCGGGGTCATCAACAACTCGCCCGGACCCAGCGTGATCACGGTGGAGTTAACATGCTCTACGCCATGGTAAGTGCGGTAGGGGAGGATCTGGTTGAGGTAGTGATAATCTGCCACCGGGAAATCGCCGAACACCTCCAATTGCTCCTTTGTGAAGGCCTCAAAGTCTTTTTTAATCTGCTCCCAGCCCGGCCGGCAGTCGCCCTGTATCCAGATGTGGAAAGGAATGCCGGCCACGGTGTAGGTTTCTTTTTTGAGTGAGTTGCTGGCAATAAGCGGACTGTCCACCAGCTGGTCGTAGTCCTTTGCCAGTAGGGAATGGGGTTCTGTTTCCGGCAAGCCGCAGGCAATTTGCCAGTCGGCAGGTATAGCCAGTTGCAGCTGCTGCGATTCGTGCTCGCGTCCTTCTACGGCCATCAGGCAATTGATACCGTTCAGGTATAGCTGCTCCTCATCTAGCCAGGAGCCGCCGCCGTCCATCTGCCGGGCGTAGAAGCTATACCTTACCTCTATGTTCTCTGCACTGCCTGCCTCTACCAGCCAGCGGTCTTTGGTGACTTTGCGCACAGGTATAGCCGTGCCGTTGGACGTGGCCGTAACACCGCCCAACTTCTGAGCGAAATGCTGGAGTTCGTAGCGGCCTGGTCGCCAGGCGGGCAGCTGCAGGTATAGCGTTTGCTGTTCGTTGTCAGGTATGGTAAGGGTAATATCCAGAGCGTGCGTGAGCGGATTGGCATATGAGAGGTGGTGTCGGATCATGGCGTTTGCAGGTATAGCGTCGGTTGTAAAATTAAGATAATCTGTATTTAACTCCGGCACAAAGGCCTTTGTTGCCGCTCGAGCCAAGGTATAGCAGCGCAACAAATTAGCCTGAAACGGTGCGCTGTGCCTTTTTTCTGTAATTTTAGAAATAATATGGGAGGTGGCATTGCTATTTTAGAAAAGCTTCCCTAATTTTGCAGGCCATAATAAAACCATTGGCAGACGATGAAAAGAACATTCCAGCCTTCGCAGAGAAAAAGAAGAAATAAGCACGGTTTCAGATCTAGAATGGAGACCGCTAACGGTAGAAGAGTGCTAGCTAGCAGAAGAGCTAAAGGCAGAAAGAAACTGACTGTTTCTGACGAAAGAAGACACAAAGCTTAGTAATCTGGTTGTGCTTTGCTCAGCCCGGAGCCGTCATGCGTATGGATCCAGCTAAAGACCAAGCAGCAGAGCAGCCGATTTCCTATACATATTCGAAAGAAGAACGCTTGTGCAGTAAGCGCCTCATCTCGCTGCTGTTTAGCAAGGGTTCTTCTTTTAATTTGTATCCGCTCCGGTTTGTATACCACTCGCCCGAAGCACCTCTTTCCGAAAGCACAAAGCTGGTCATCTCCGTATCGAAGCGTCATTTTAAGCGCGCCGTCGACCGGAATCGCCTGAAGCGCCAGATACGTGAGGCTTACCGCCTCAACAAGCACCTACTTACCCAACATCAGGGGAAGGCTCCCGGCCTTCTTGCCATTATTTATATCGGCAAGGAAAAAAAATCCTTTGATACAATCCAAAAAAAACTAATTTCCGGTTTGGAACGTTGTTTGACTAGATAGTCTTACCCCGCCCTAAACCTGGAATTCTATGTATAAGAAATGGATAGCTGGCATCCTCGCCGGCAGCTTAGCGCTGACCCTCTTCTCTTTTAAGACGGAGTCCGAGCGTTATTTCGAAATTGCCAAGAACCTCGACGTTTTTGCCACGCTTTTCAAAGAAGTAAACACCTATTATGTAGACGAAGTGCCGCCCTCCAAACTGGTGCGCACAGGTATAGACGCGATGCTCAAGTCGCTCGACCCCTATACTAACTACATCCCCGAAGACGATATTGAAGATTTTCGCACCATGACGACCGGCCAGTACGGTGGTATTGGTGCACTCATTGGCAGCCGCGACAACAAGATTGTGGTGCAAATGCCCTATGAAAATTCTCCTGCCCATAAGGCGGGCCTGGTCATTGGCGACGAAATTCTGAAGATCGATGGGGTAAACGTTTCCAGCAAGACCACTTCAGAAGTTAGCAAACTGCTCAAGGGACAAGCCAACTCTGTTGTAAAACTCGAAGTGAAAAGCTACGGCCAAACGAAGCCCAGAACAGTAGAGCTTACCCGCGCCAACATCATGGTAGACAATGTGCCTTACTATGGTATGATCGATAACGAGGTTGGTTATTTCCAGTTATCAGGTTTTACAGTGGATGCTTCCAAGGAGGTGCGAACCGCCGTTCAGAAACTGAAAGAACAGGGAGCTAAAAAGATCATTTTCGATTTGCGCGACAATCCGGGTGGCTTGCTGCACGAAGCGGTGAACATCTCCAACCTGTTTGTGGACAAAGGCCGGGATATCGTTAGCACCAAAGGTAAGGTAAAGGAGTGGAACAAAACCTACAAAGCATTAGACGAGCCACTGGACAAGACCATTCCGATGGTGATTCTGACCAGCTCACGCAGTGCTTCGGCTTCAGAGATTGTGGCTGGTGTGATGCAAGACTATGACCGTGCCGTGCTGGTAGGGGAGCGTACTTTCGGAAAAGGCCTGGTGCAGGCAACGCGTCCGCTCTCGTATAATTCGCAACTGAAGGTAACAACAGCTAAATATTACATCCCGAGCGGCCGCAGCATCCAGGCCATCGATTACAAACACCGCAACGAAGATGGCAGCGCCGGTAAAATTCCGGACTCACTTAAAGTGGCCCATAAAACTGCCGGTGGACGTATTGTATACGATGGCGGTGGCGTGAGTCCGGATGTGGAGGTAACCCGCAAAACTTATTCTGAAATTGCCAGGACAATCGCCTCAAAAGGTTACTTCTTTGAGTACGCCAACAAGTACAGAGCCGAGAACCCCAGCATACCTTCAGCCAAACAGTTTAAGTTAACCGATGCCGACTACCAGAAGTTTGTCGCTTTCCTGGATAACAAAGACGTAAATTATACGACTAAGGTAGAGCGTGAACTGGAAGAGCTGACAGAGCAGGCAAAAAGTGGAAAACACCTTGAGGACATCAAATTGGAGCTGGATGCCATCAAGAAGAAAGTGTCGCATAACAAGTCAAACGACCTGATGCGCTTCCGCACCGAGATCCAGGAAATGCTGGAGGCTGAGATCGCTTCCCGTTACTATCTGCAGAAAGGCTACATTGAATCTTCGTTTGACGACGACCCGGATATCCTGATGGCAAAGCGTGTTCTCGACAATCAGCAAGAGTATGCTTCTTATCTTAAGGTAAAGTAAATACTCAGGTTATATACAAAAGGGTGATGTCGGTCTGGCGTCACCCTTTTTGTTTCTTGCACTTTCAAGCGTACTTTTGTCTTATCATTCATTATTAGTACTAAGCATGCCACTACTGCTCGCACTCGAAACCTCATCTACCGTATGTTCTGTTGCCTTATATAAAGGAGCGGACTTGCTGGGGGCATCTGAGCTGCAGATCGAAAAGTCCCACTCGTCCCATATCACGGTGATGATTTCCCAGCTTGTCGAAAACTGTGGCTATAACTTGCATGACCTAAGTGCAGTAGCAGTTTCAGGAGGACCGGGCTCATATACCGGTTTGCGCATTGGTAGCTCCACAGCCAAAGGACTTTGCTATGCGCTGGATATTCCACTGTTGGAGGTGTCTACTTTATACGGGTTGGCTAAGCAGGCAATAGACAGTATACCGAATGCACAGGACTACCTGTTCTGCCCCATGATCGATGCCCGCCGAATGGAGGTGTATACCTGCTTGCTCAACTCCAATCTGGAAGAGGTACTGCCGGTAGCGCCAATCGTGCTGGACGAACAAAGCCTGCAAGCGCAACTAGCCAGTCAGTCCATCATCTTTTTTGGGAATGGGTCTGCGAAGTTCAAAAAGCTACAAGAGGGAAATCCGTACGCTTTGTTTCTGGACAGCATACAACCATCTGCCAAACCAATTGGCCAATTGGCAGTAGCAAAGTACGAGCAACAAGCCTTTGAAGACGTGGCATATTATGAACCCTTCTATTTAAAGGATGTTTATATAACAAGCCCTAGTAAGAATAACATAAAATAAGCCATAGCAATGTCGGATATAATAAACAAAGTTGCACAGAGTGCACTCGTAACGCTAAACCTGGAGGAACTGCTCCATCCAGGTGAGCGCGTTGTGTATGATATAAAAGAGAACTTGTTCCAGGGATTGATCCTGCGCGAGAAAGATTTCAGGGCCTTTGTTAAAGAGCACGATTGGTCGATGTATGCAGGAAAGAACGTGGCCATTACTTGTTCAGTAGATGCTATTGTGCCAACCTGGGCCTACATGCTGCTCGCAACAAAGCTACAGGCTCATGCGAACTACTATGTGTTTGGAGACTTAGATGCATTAGAACAAGCGCTGATGCAGGAGGCCATAGCCAAAATAGATCCAGAAGAATACCGTGACGGTAAAGTTGTCATCAAAGGATGTGGCAGCATACCTGTGCCAACGTATGCTTATGTAGAAATCATGAGAAAGCTACTTCCGGTAGTAAGTAGCCTGATGTATGGTGAGCCATGTAGTACGGTCCCATTATACAAAAGACCAAAAGCAGAATAGGCTGGCATAAATATAAAACAAGGCCCTTTCGAAAGAGAGGGCCTTTTGTATTATAATGGTTATAGGAGTTTAATAAGCTATCAGCAGAAGAAATGGGCATAGGGCAGAAAAGAAATTTTTAAAAAGTGAAAACACTTGGAACTAAGAGAGGCAAATTGGCTGTTACACTCTAGCGCACGGGAAACTGGAGCGTGTATCATAGGGAATCTCCACAGATTGTACAGACAATCTCCTTATGAAAGTTGCCAATTAAACAGCCTGAATCTTTAGAGTATCAAAAGCTCTGAAAACAAACAGCCTCTTAGCAATGCAGGCAGTAAAGGCTTGTATCGCTAAGAGGCGACAAAACCCGCAAGAAATTTAAAAACTATTCGGCGTGCCGGTCAGGCAGTTAGGCGGAACCCGGGGGCGGGGAAGCTGAAAGTTGTCGGTTACCCCTTGCGGAGAAGAAAACTTTTGCGACCTTTGCACTCCCAACCCGGACATACGGTTCGGGGGAGAGGGACAAGGCTAGCCGGCAGGGCGGC
>NZ_PJMU01000004.1 GCF_002846395.1 Pontibacter ramchanderi | reverse complement strand
AAACGGTTGTGAAAGAATAAGAACTCCAGCCGCCAACAAGGTTTATACCCAATGCTTCGGCTGATTGCCTCGCACAAGGTATACACGAGACCGTTAGCGTGTACATGAAATGATAAAAGCTCTACACATCATATTGCTAATTCTACTCTTTGCTTTTGCTACCAACGCACAGGACAAAAAGGGTAAAGGAATAGAATTGAATAAAAAAGAAATTGAGCAGTATAGTTACGACACGCTTCTAAGTCAAGGCTATCACCTTTCTTACAGAGTCTATCTTGACTCAGCAACAGACGAAGGACTACAGAGCCTTACACTTGTAAAAGGGAAGAGGGATATTAAGCAGTTGAGCGAGACAAGCTATCCAATGCTTCATAAGAACCTTGGTTACATCGGAGCAGACTTTGGCGATACTTTCCTTTTTGTGCAGTCATTCGGTTCAGGGAATCCTCACGAGATACAGCTGATTGACAAGAAGACAGGCAAGGAATTGATGAATGGGGTTTGGGTGGATGTGAACCAACCAGAAAAGGTAATCCTTTACATCACAAACATATATGAAGAAAACGAAGACCTAAAACTCCTTGACCTAAAGAATAAGAAGGAAATAGTAGTCAAGGATTTCTCGGATTCCAACTGCGTAAAAGAGCAAATTGGCGGACTTAGGAACTGTGTAGAAATAGATTCTGTGACTTCAAAAGAAATCATTCTGAAGATTGAATCAGAAGGAGAAAGAATAACAAAGAAATACAAACGCTAACCACACCCATAAGCCAGCTACGCCGCCTTATGGCCAAGTACGTTAACCTCCGACTAAAAACATTACAACACCAAACATGAAAACTACCCCCGAGCACGACGCACGCATGGCCAACATGACCTTTGCTTCTGTATACCCGCACTACGTTACCAAAGTAGAAAAGAAAGGCAGAACCAAAGAGGAACTGCACCAGGTCATTACCTGGCTAACGGGTTTTGATGACGCGCAACTGCTGAAACTGATAGAAGAGAAAGCAACCTTCACTGACTTTTTTGAGCGGGCGAACTTAAACCCAAATGCGCATCTGATAACGGGCGTGATCTGTGGCTATCGGGTAGAAGACATTGAAAACCCTTTGACCAAGCAGGTCCGGTATTTAGACAAGTTGGTAGACGAGTTGGCAAAGGGTAAAAAGATGGAGAAAATTCTGAGAGGCGCCTGAAAAAAAGCAAACCTATACTTATACATAAAACCGTGAAAAAAAACCTGTTACCCAGCATCCTATACCTGCTTCTCCCCTTCCTTACCCTAGCCTGCACCCAAAAGATGACAACAACTGCCAGCAAGCCTCAAAATGGTCAGCAAGTGATCGAGGCCATGTACCGCCACTGGGAAAACAAGTGGTACCCGAACTTTGCCTTCGACCAACGGGCCATTTTCTACAAGGACGATCAGGTGAGCCGTGAGGAGATCTGGCAGGAAATCTACAGTTACCCGGCCAATCTGCACATCCGCTTCGATGGCTTTGAGACCGGCAACGGCGTGATCTATAACCAGGATACGGTCTATACCTTCAAAGAAGGGCAATTGGCGAACAAACAATACTCGATTCACCCACTGGTGCTGCTGAGCTTTGATGTGTACTTCTACGACCCAGCCACCACCATCCGCAAGGCACAGGAACTGAACTTCGACCTGAGCCAGCTGACAGAAGCGACCTGGCAGGGCCGCGAAGCCTATGTAGTCGGCACAACCGATCCGAACGATCAAAGCCGCAGCCAGATTTGGGTAGACAAGGAGAACCTCTATGTGGTGCGCATTTTAACGAATAACAAAGGCGTGGCCCGCGATGTGGAGATGAACAACTACCAGGAGATTGAAGGGAATATGGTCGCAACGGAGATCGTCTTTAAAAATAACGGCCAGCTGTTCCTGCACGAGGAGTACTTCAATATCTCCTTCCCTGAAAAAGTAGAGCAAAGCTGGTTTGACCCGAAGCAGTTTAAAACCACGAACTGGAAGTAAAATCTCAAACTGCTAGCTCCCCCTCCTGTTTTTAGGAGGGGGTTGGGGGGAGGTTACCAATCAATCGGCTCTTTGCCTTGCGCCTTCAGATACTCGTTAGCTTTGCTGAAATGGTGTGTGCCGAAGAAGCCGCGGTCGGCAGCGAAAGGTGACGGATGGGCTGCTTTGAGCACCAAATGTTTGCGTACGTCAATAAAAGCCCCTTTCTTCTGGGCATAGGCGCCCCATAGCATAAACACCACGCCTTCCTTCAGGTCATTCACTTTGCGAACCACGGCATCGGTAAACTCCTCCCAACCTTTTTTCTGGTGAGAACCTGCATCGCCTGCACGCACGGTGAGGGTGGCGTTGAGCAACAAAACGCCCTGATCTGCCCAACGCTCCAGGTTGCCGGTGGCGGGAAGGTCCTTTCCGAGATCGTTTTTGATCTCCTTAAAAATATTGATCAGCGAGGGAGGTATGCGCACACCATCCTTCACCGAAAAAGCCAATCCATTGGCCTGATTAGGGCCATGGTAAGGGTCTTGGCCCAGAATAACTACTTTTACCTTATCAAAAGGGCAGTGCTCGAAAGCGTTGAAAATCTGGTTTCCAGGCGGGTAAACTTTTTGGGAGGTGTACTCGTCTTTAACAAAAGACACGAGGTTTTTGAAATAGGGCTTTTCAAACTCTTCTTGCAGGATTTTTTGCCAGCTTTCTTCTATCTTTACATTCATGAGCGTCTGTAGGGGTTTAGGTCTGCCTGGACACAGGTAACAGGCCTGGAATGGCTATACCTGAAACAGATGCTAATTATACAAAAAACTCTGTAACATGGATACAAAAACTACAGAAGGAGTAAAAGTAACGGTCACGACCAACTACCTGCCCGATTACTCCAGTCCGGTACAGCAGCACTTCGTATTTGCCTATAAGATCAGTATTGAGAATAACAGCGAGTTCACGGTGAAGCTATTGCGCCGCCATTGGTACATACACGACGCCACTGGCTCTGTGCGTGAGGTGGAAGGCGAAGGCGTGGTGGGCCAGCAGCCTGTGCTGGAGCCCGGCGAGTCGCACGAGTATGTGTCCGGTTGCAACCTGAAGACAGGTATGGGCAAAATGCGCGGCACTTACCTGATGGAGCGCATGGTCGACGGCAAACAGTTTCATGTTACCATACCCGAGTTTTCGCTCATCGTACCGTATAAGTTGAATTGATAGTTAAATTGCTGAATTTATGATTCGGCTATACCTGGTTAATTGTTGATTGTTTATTGCTGATTGTTGTTTCGGCTATAACAGACTGATTGTTGAAAGGGGTATTCTTGTTTAAATGTTGATTTATCGATACTTGAATTAATTGTTTCATTGTTAATTCGGCTATACCTTTAAATTTGTAGATTCTGAAGGATTAATCTGATTTACACACTGAGATCATCATCCAGAAAACAACAATTCAACCATCAACAATCTAACAATTTAAACGTTGCTCCCCTTCCACCTTGCGGCAAATTACCTGCTCTACCGCCTAAGGGCTTTTAAGCTGCACGGAGTCCACTCCCCTTTTGTATTCGACCTGTATCAGAACGTCATCTTGCATGAAGGCGATTACTACGCCTATCCGTTAGTTGAGGAACTGCGTGCTTCGTTACTGTTGGAGGACAGAACCATCCCTGTTACTGATTTTGGGGCTGGTCCGAAGGCCGGACTAAGAAAAGACCGCAAGATCAGCTACATTGCCCGCACCTCAGCCAAACCCGCCAAATATGCGCAACTGCTGTTTCGGCTCATAGCCCATTTCAAGCCCCGAACTATTTTCGATCTGGGTACATCTCTCGGCCTCACCACATCATACCTGGCCATGGGAAACAAGCAGGCTAAGGTCTATACCTTCGAAGGTTGTCCTTCCATTGCAGCAGAGGCTAAGGCTACTTTTGTAAAGCTGCGACTACAGAACGTGCAGCAGGTCATTGGTAACCTGGATGATACGCTGCGACAGCAACTGCGACTAGTGGAGCAACTGGATTTCGTTTTTTTTGACGGAAATCACCGCTACGAACCCACCATGCGTTATTTCGAGGCCTGCTTAGACAAACACCACGAGCATAGTGTGTTTGTAGTGGATGACCTGTATTGGTCAGCTGAGATGAAGCGGGCCTGGCGGGAAATCAAGCAACATCCGCAGGTATGCCAAACCATTGACTTGTTCTATGTCGGGCTGGTGTTCTTCCGCAAGACCCAACCGAAAGAACATTTTACCTTGCTTTACTAATCATTCTCCCGCACTACCTGCGCCTGCCAGCCGCCATACACGCCCTCAAACTCCTCCGCCATTTGCCATAACTCCACCGTAATGGTATGGATTTCCTCCTCCGTAACAGGTAGCACTTTCGCTACCACGAGGCTATAAGGAACATCCGATTCATTTTGGTTCTTGCCTTCCTGGACCAAGGTATAGCCGGCTGCTTCTGCTGCACGCTTAAAGTCCGCGCGGTTAGCTTCCGTTGCGAAACTTATAAAGTGCGACACAGGGCGGGGAATGTGGTGTTCGTCTCCCTGTTCCTCCATCATGCGCAGAATACGGCTGTTGCGAATGCTTTGCATGTCGGCTGGCTCCGGGAACAGGAAATCCAGGTATAGGCCCCAATCGGGGTCGTGCAGGTTGTTAGTGGCAAAGGTATAGGCGGGAAATTGCTGCATCACGTTTGTGGCGATCACTTCCGGTAGGGCTTCCTGAGCACTGTAGAAGTAGAAGCTGCGCTTGCCGTCGTGCAGCAGTTTGCCTACAAAGGCAGCTTGCAGCGAGTTCTGCAACGCTTCCACCAATGCCTCTTCGATCGCCTCCAGCTGCTCCCACTCGGCTTCATCTTCCGGAAAGCCATCCGCATCAGGCTGTTGCAGTGCTACCACTAGCTCAAAGGCACGGTCTTTTTCAGGTATAGGCGCCATGTGCTCATAAGCCAGATCGACGCTGATGCAGGCAGGGCGCTCGTTGATGTCGCAGAAATAAACTTCCCACTCGGGGGTATGGGTAGGTGTGGTCATAGGTGTCATCTAAATGAAATAAGGAGAGCATCAACCACAGTCAATGCTCTCCTTTCATATGTTAATCGGCTGTCTAGCGAATAGCCTGGCGGATACGGATCAGTTTGGTGAGCAGGCCTTCAAGCTGGTCAAGTGGCAGCATGTTGGCGCCATCTGACTTAGCGATGGATGGCTGTGGGTGCGTTTCGATGAACAGTCCGTCGGCTCCAACCGCAATGGCCGCTTTGGCGATCGTCTCGATCAGGGCTGGCTTGCCGCCGGTCACACCGGAGCTTTGGTTAGGCTGCTGCAGCGAGTGCGTCACGTCCATCACCACCGGTACACCGTTTGTCTGCATTTCAGGCAGGTTTCGGAAATCCACCACCAGGTCGGAGTAGCCGAAGCTATTGCCACGGTCAGTCAGGATCACTTTCTCATTGCCCGACTCGCGCACTTTGTCCACGGCAAAGCGCATGGCCTCGCCTGACAGGAACTGTCCTTTTTTGATGTTCACTACCTTACCTGTTTTAGCAGCTGCTACCAGCAGGTCGGTTTGGCGGCACAGGAAAGCCGGTATCTGCAGCACATCCACATATTCAGCAGCCATAGCCGCTTCTTCGCTTTCGTGAATGTCGGTAACGGTAGGTATATCAAAAGTCTGGCTCACCTTCTGCAGAATGCGCAGCGCTTTCTGGTCGCCTATACCTGTAAAGGAGTCGAGGCGGGAGCGATTGGCTTTGCGGTAAGAGCCTTTGAAGATCAGCGGAATCTCCAGTTTATCGGTAATGGCTACCAGCCGCTCTGCGATCTGCAGGGCCATTTCTTCGCCTTCAATGGCGCAAGGACCAGCCATCAAGAAGAAGTTACCGGAGCCGGTGTGTTTCAGTTTGGGTATTTCGAACATAATGAATTGCTTGGTTTATACCTTTCGGCCTGCAAAGTTACGGGAAAAATTTAGTGATGTAGCGATTTAGTGAATGAGTGGTTGAGTGAGTTAGTGAGTTAGTGATTGAGCGATTTAGTGATTGCTAATTTGTTGTTTGTCTGAATCAGGATTTTCAGGATTAAAGGATTAACAGGATTCTATATTTGTAATCTTAGGATTCACAGAATTTAAGAGGGCTCCTATCCACAGATCATCAGAATTCACAATATCAACTGTTCCTATTAAGCCATCCTGAAAATCTTAAAACCATGTAAATCATTGGGTTAGGGGCCCTATATAAAGATTCAGACAAATAATACGTGTGCACAATTCGAACAGATTGCGATCTGTGCCTACAAGCTATACCTTTCTAACTTTTTAACGTCCCAACTTTCTAACTCACAAACTCTTAAAATCTTAAACTCCCAACCTCCTCAACTCTATAAACAGCTCCCTCCCTTGCCGTGGCGGGATGGAATTGTAGGCGGTTTCGAAGTGCAGGAACTCAAAATAGGGCTCGAAGTAGGTGCGGTATTCTTCGCGGCTACCGCCGAAGGGCGGGCCGGGTTGCTCAAAAATGGTGTCGAAAAGGAGGCCGACCAGTTTCCCCCCTGGCGTAAGTAGCTCAGCACATTTACGGGCATAATTAGGCCGGAGGCTTGGGTCGATGGCGCAAAAGAAGGTTTGCTCCACAATCAGGTCGAACTGGCTGTCAAGCGCAAAAAAGTCCTGGAGCAGCAACTGATCCTTTGGAAAATCCGGCACACGCTCAGAGAAAAGCTGCAAGGGCGCCTCGGCAACATCGGCTACATAGGTATGCACAAAGCCCTTATGGTATAGGTACTCCGCCTCGTAGGCGTTGCCGCAGCCCGGAACCAGGATGCGCTGGCCCGTGTTAGGCATCTGATCAAAATAATCGCGGAGTGGCGTCGTTATAGCCCCAACATCCCAACCCGTCTGGCCCAGTTGGTAGCGGTTTTGCCAGTAGTCGGCATTAAATTCTTGTTTCATCTTGTATGATAATACAGCAAAAGTCTTAAATTTGAAACTTGCATACGAACCATTCCAGACACAAAAAGCTTAAAATATGAGTACGCTGGAAAAAAAAGACACCCAAAACGAACATCAGCCCATGAACCCTTCTGAAAAAAGAAGCAACCGCAAACTCCTGATCAGCGGTCTCCTTGTCATCCTGATCAGCATCAACGGCATCCTGCTTTACATGAACTATCAGAAAAAAGAGAAAAACGAGGAACAGGCCGAGGTGATCCGTGTGAAAGATAAGGAACTGGAGAACCAGATAAAAGTGTACGAAGCCCTCAAAGCCGATTTTGAGCGCCAGAGCCAGGAATTGCAGGCCATGGGCCTTGAAAACGACTCGCTGGAAGCCCAGATCGCCTCTATCACGTCTGACCTGAACGAGTTGCGCGGTTTCCGTAAGAGCAGCTACAGCCTGGCTGACCAGCGCCGTTTCCGCGACCGTGCACAGGCGTTTGAGCAGCAATTGAAACAGAAAGACCAGGAAATTGCTACCCTAAAGCAGGACAACGAAGTGCTCTTTACAGAAAACACTTCGCTTAAAACAACCCAAAACCGACTGAGCGACAGCCTCACTACCATGAAGTCGACAAACGAGAACCTGGCTGAAAAGGTAAAAGTGGCCTCCAGACTCGAAGCACAGCGCATGAACGTGCAGGTGGTGAACAAACGCGGTAAAGAACTGGATGACAAGAACAACGAGTTCAAGGTAAAAAATGTGGAGAAGATCCGCGTGGCCTTTAACCTGGGCAAAAACGATGTGGCTCCGCGCGAGCCAAAAACGATCTACATGCGCCTGATCGAGCCAGATGGCGCAGCGCTGTATAACCTGTCTACCGGTTCAGGCTCTTTTGAGATCGACGGGGCGGACATGTACTACACAGCCAAGCGCGACATCGTGTTCGACAATACGCAGCAGCAGGTAAGCTTCGTGTACAGCAAAAACGCTGAGTATAAGAAAGGCCAGCACACGGTTGAGCTGTACGCCGACGGCTTCCTGATCGGAACGACCAACTTCGTACTGAAATAACATAAACCCTAAAGTCTGAAAGCCCCGTCCAAATGGACGGGGCTTTTTTTATGCCCGCCTGTACGCCCTAAGGTATAGCCGGTTTAATTGATGCAGCAGGTAGAGGTATACAGCTCACAAGTAATTTTCTCACCTTCTCCATCATCAGTTATAGTCGGCACAACTTTCAACAATTTAACTATCATCAATTCAACAATCAACAATTCCACAATCAACAATTCACCCCATAAAAAAAACCCTATCCTGAGGAAAGGGTTTTAGTCCATCGTTCACATGAAATTCTCTAATGCAGGCATTAGAATTTAATCAACAAGAAAATCTTTATTCCACCAGCATATTGCTGCGGTGTTGTATTACTTTAAAGCTCTCCACCATTTTCACAGACTCATGCACGTCTTCCGTGAAAATCGCTACAATGGAATCCGGTTCGGCATTCTCCAGTGCATAAGCGATGGCGCGCATCTCCTCCGGTATCACCTTTACCTGCTTGTGCGGGGCCACGTCCTCTATACCTTGCAGCATCGGCAACGTGATCTCCTCAGGCGTCTTTCCGCGCAGGTCGTTGTCTAGTCGGATGATGATCTCATCGAATATCTCCCCCGCAACTTGACCCATCTCGTAGAAATCCTGCGTTCTGCGGTCGCCGACGCCGGCTATGATGCCAACCTTGCGCGACACCTCCAGGTCTTCCATAAAGCCGCCGATGGCTTTCAGTCCGCCCACATTGTGCGCGTAGTCCACCAGCACCTCAAAGTTCGGGAACTCGAACAGGTTCATACGGCCCGGCGTCTTATCCGGCGAAGGGATGAAGGTGCGCAGGGCACGCTTAATATCTTCTATGTCAAAGTGCGAAACATAGCCAGCCAACGCGGCCGCCAGTATATTCTCAATGTTAAACTTCGCTTTACCACCAAAGGTCAGCGGCACGTCCCCCACCCGGTCGATGCGGATCTTGTAGCTGTTTTTGAAGATCGAGATATAACCGTTCTCAAAAACTGCAGCCAAACCGCCCTTGGCAATGTGCTTGAGGATGCGCGGGTTATTCTCGTCCATACTGAAGAAAGCCACCTTACACTTCAGGCCTTCTGCCATGGCATATACCAGGTCATCATCGGCGTTCAGAATGGCGTATCCGTCCTTGCTCACGCTCTTCGGGATCACCGACTTCACATTGGCCAGGTCCTCCAGGGTATGGATGTCTCGCAGTCCTAGGTGGTCAGAACTCACGTTGGTCACAATGCCGATGTCGCATTGGTCGAAGCCCAGACCTGAGCGCAGCAAGCCGCCACGGGCGCACTCCAGCACGGCAAAGTCTACGGTAGGGTCCTTAAGCACAAACTGTGCACTGTAAGCCCCGGTTGTATCGCCTTTTTCGAGCAGTTTATCCTGTATGTAGATCCCCTCGGTGGTCGTATACCCTACCCGGTAGCCCTTGTTTTTGACCATGTGCGCGATCAGGCGCGTGGTTGTGGTTTTCCCGTTGGTACCTGTAACAGCCACAATCGGGATACGGGCCGGCTTCCCGTGCGGAAAGAGCATGTCGACCACCGGCTCGGCCACGTTGCGCGGCAGTCCGTAGGTCGGCGAAATGTGCATCCGGAAACCGGGCGCCGCATTCACCTCCAGCACAGCACCACCCGCCTCGTTCAGCGGAATAGCAATATCGGTTGTCATCACATCGATGCCGCAGATATCCAGCCCCACCAGACCGGCAATACGCTCAGCCATCAGGATGTTGTAAGGATCTACTAAGTCAGTAACGTCGGTTGCAGTGCCTCCAGTACTTATGTTGGCCGTACTTTTTAGGTATAGCACTTCCCCTTCGGGCAGAACCGACTGAGTAGTAAGCTCTTTGGCCTTTAAAATATTTTTGGTGTGTTGATCAATTTTTATGCGTGTCAGGGCTTTCTCGTGCCCCACACCCCTTCTTGGGTCTTTGTTGGCCCGATCTACCAGTTGCTTTATAGTAGAAGCCCCGTCGCCGGTCACCATGGCGGGAGTACGCTTGGCGGCTGCCACAAACTTCTTATTGATCACCAGTAAGCGGAAATCGAAGCCTTGGATGTAGCGTTCCACCATCACCGCCCCGGAGTACTGCTGTGCGGCAGCCAGGCCTTTGAGGGCGTCTTTCCAGTTGGTGATGTTGATGGTGGCGCCTTTGCCATGGTTGCCGTCCAGCGGCTTCAGCACCAGCGGGTAGCCAAGGCGGTCGATGGCGCGTTTCAGTTCTTCCTGGTCGTATACAGTGGTTCCTTTTGGAACAGGTATACCTGCTTCCTCCAGCAGTTCTTTAGTGGCATTCTTGTCGCCGGCAATCTCTACAGCGAAGCAGGCGGTGCCGCAGGTCATGGTAGCCTGAATGCGCTTCTGGTTCACGCCGTAACCCAGTTGTATAAGGGAGTGGCGGTTGAGGCGGATGTAAGGTATACCCCGGCTCTCGGCCTCCGACACAATGGAGTAAGTGCTCGGTCCGAAATACTCATCCTCCCGTATCTGATGCAGGCGGTCGACATCTTCATCAATTTTGAATTTCTCTCCCTTGATGAGGGCTTCGGCGATGCGCAGGGCAGCATGCGCGGCATACTCTCCGGCACGCTCCTCCTGATAAGAGAAAATAACGAAATGCGTGCCTTGCTCGTGGGCCATGTAGCAGCGCCCATAGCCGCTCTCCATACCTGCCATTGTTTGCAGTTCGAGGGCGATGTGCTGCACGACATGGGCAAAGGTGGTGCCTTCTTCCACGGACTTAAAAAAGCCGCCAGCCACGCCTTCGCTAGCGCGGTGAGCATACATGTCAGGGAAAAGTCGCTTGAGACGGTCAGCAAAGCCGGTTACCTCATGGGTAAGGGTATCGGCTAATTTTTCCAGGTCCAGCTTCAGTACGATAATTTTAGGATGCTCAACAGACCAGTAGTTTGGTCCGCGCATGATGCGCAAGTCTGTAATCTTCATGGGAATGGGTAAGCAGCTTGTATTGCCTGATCAGATAAGTTGTAGGTGTTGAAGGAAACGGCAACCTAAAAATTGCCTGCTTGCAATACGTTATAAGTCGACAAAGGATATAGGCAGTGTAGAAAAATCAGAACGATCCGATTGAAGTAATTGGGAGATAATTACTTAGGTATAGAAAGGTGATTTAGGGTGGGGTTGGTATACCTGTTTACCTTTTGTCTGAATCTTTCTATAGGGCCCCTAACCCAAGGATTTGCAGGATTAGAGGATTAGCAGGATTCCTTGCACGATTGACATCCCCCTGCCCCCTTCAAAGGGGGACTTTCTGCTATTGTCATTCAAAAGGTATAAGCGATGTAGTACATGCCCCCTGGCAGGTATAGCAAGACATACTCTCAGCCAGCTATGAAACGGAAAGCAGTGCCAGGTGCACTAAGGACGATTTTGTGTTTGAGCGGTCAGCGAGTTTAAAATCGTCTTGATTTTTTTGCTTACTTTTTTCATCAAGGAAAAAAGTGAGTGCCCGCCGCACAGGCGAAACGGCTGCCCCGCTGGCTAAGCGAAAGCTATGGAACAAGAACCGCTATACCTTCACACGGGGATGTGGACATCCCCAGCAGAGGGCTTTCGGATTTGGAAATCCGAAAGAGCCTAAGCTTTTGAAGCCTTCTCTTAGAGTGCTATACCTTGCCAGATCATAAGTATACCTCAGCTATACCTTATACCTTGGCCAGAGGCCCTACTATACCAGACACGAGCGTGGACGCTCGCGCCATGGCAACGGTCGACTACGTTAATTGGAAAATTTTAACCTGAGAAGGGCAAAAAAAACGCCCGGTCAGGAATACTGACCGGGCGATGAAGAGGTAACGAGCGGATTCGAACCGCTGTAGCAGCTTTTGCAGAGCTGAGCCTAGCCACTCGGCCACGTTACCCTGAATGGAGTGCAAATATAAGCAGAGAAGTATGCTTGTCAAACAATCAGGCCATATTTTTTAAACGCCGACAGGTATAGCGCTAAGAATAAGCCCCTTATTTTTTGCAGACTTCCACAGTCCCTATTTAGGAAGCGGCGCTCCTACCGGTACAGCGCAATCGTGACCAGGCTGGCCGTGCGGCGGATTGGTGCCGGCTGCTACCGAACCAGACACTTGCGGCTGGAACGCCGGCTGTGGTGCCGTCAGTCTGGGCTGTGCAGGCAGATCGAGTGGTGCTCCAACTTCAATGTCGCAGCGGTGGCCTGGCTGGCCATGTGCCGGGTTCAGAGCAACATTGCCTGCAGGAGCAGCTGTAGCGGCACGCTGGCCTGGCGCAGTTGTAGTCTGGCTGGCAGATGTGCTGGTTGTCTTATTGTCTTCTGAGCAAGCGCTAAAGCCGATCAGGGCAGCAGCCAGCAGTACGTTAACGATAGTTTTCATGCAATGAGTTAGAATATATGCAGCCATCTGCGTCTGCCATCCTTTTGGCAGCGCCCGGGAGCTCTTGTTACAACCGACAAGCTACCAAAAAGGTGCCGCAAAACCAAAATCCATCCGACATACAGTTACCCCAGCCAGCTCAAAAACTATTTCTGCCTGCTATAACTTTATGACACCTTTCAGGGTATATCCAGAAAAACTTCTATGCGCTGTAATTAGTCCGGAACTCAAGCCACTCAGCTGCCGTACCCGAACTTGTCAAAGCTTCACGCATAGCATTTACCCTTTACAATAACACACAATACATACTGGCCGTATCAGCCAGTCAGTGGCGCAGAAGGAAACTGGTTGCACCCTTATTCCTTCGGGGCCTGGCTTTGTTTACCGATATGAACAGACTTCTATTCCTTGACGCATTAAGAGGCATTGCTGCGCTCTCCGTGGCTCTTTTCCACTATACCTCCGTGTACCGCAGCCTGTATGGCCACCGCTTCTCCCCTGCTTTCGACGTCGACTATGGCTTGTTTGGGGTGGAGCTTTTCTTTATGATCTCAGGCTTTGTGATCTTCTTCAGTTTCGATCGCATTAAGAGCGGTAGCGAATTCCTCTTTAACCGGGGCATCCGCCTTTACCCTACCTATTGGTTCAGCATGATCACGACCTTTGTGGTGGTGCAAACGTTCGGTCTGCCCGGCTTCGAGACCACTTTTACCGACATGCTCGTGAACCTGACCATGTTTCAGAAACTGGTCCGCGTGCCGGACGTGGATGGCGTGTACTGGTCGCTATTCTCGGAGTGGATGTTCTATTTGATGATGCTCGGCCTGTTTATGACAAATAACCTGAAGCGCATCCTGTGGGTTGGTCCGGTCTGGGTGCTGCTGAGTCTGGTACACAAGTATGCATTTAGCTTCGGGCCGGCCGGTGCGTTGCTCAATCTGTACCACGGTGTGTTCTTTTATGCGGGCATCCTCTTCTACCTGCTCATGAAGGAGCCGGAAAAGCGAAACCTTATCATCGGGCACTTGTTGTTCTGTATCGCCTGCATTGTGGCCCTATACCTGCCCGAGGGGTTGCCCCATACATTGGTCGTAATTTCCTTCTTTGCCGTTTTCTACCTTGGGTTGCAGGGCAAGATGGAGTTTCTGGTGAACAAGGTACTCCTCTTCTTAGGCAGCATCTCCTATGCACTCTACCTGATCCATCAGTTCATTGGCTACGTGATCATCAACGAGACGCGGCACCTGTTCGGCGACAGCCTGCTGGTCATCGTGCCGCCACTGGTTATTTCGCTCGCAGCTGCCTGGCTGATTACAACATACATTGAGAAACCTACTGTGAGCCGCCTGAAGACCTGGTATAAGCAGCGTTCGGGCCATGCCTTACCGCAAGAAAAGAAAGTGCCTGTCAGCGGGTTTGCCAAACCAGAAACGGTGCCCACTGAGCAGGTATAGCCGCTTATGTAAATTAGAACTGCCTATAAGCAAGGGCTACCGCTGCACCCAATCGCGCGTTATGCTTGATCAGGGCAATGTTGGCCTCGAGGCTTTCCCCCTTGCTATGTTCTGCAATGTACTTTAAAAGAAAAGGCGTAACGGCTTTCCCCTTGATGTGCTGCTGTGCAGCGGCGTGCAGGGCCTGCGTGATGTACCACTCCATTTGAGGAGCCGGCACTTCGAAGGGCTCAGGTATCGGATTAGCCACCAACACGGCACCGTTCAATCCCAACTGCCATTTGGTATGCAGCAGGCTGGCAATGTCGTGCGCCGAGTCCAGCCGCAGAGGCGACCCGAAGCCACTGTGGCGGGAGTAAAAGCTTGGGAACTCGTCCTGCCCAAACGTCACCACCGGTATACCCTTTGTTTCGAGGTACTCCAGTGTCAGCCCGATACCCAGGATCGACTTCACGCCTGCCGATACCACCGCTACCGAGGTTTGCCCCATCTCTGTTAAATCAGCCGAAATATCCATAGTGGTCTGAGCGCCCCGGTGCACCCCACCGATTTCTCCCGTCACAAACACCCGTATACCTGCCATGGCCGCCAGGCGCATCGTAGCAGCCACAGTAGTAGCCCCATCTAGTTGCTGGCTGATGACATACGGCATATCCACCAGGCTCACCTTCCATACCTCTTTGGCCTGTCCCAGGTGCTCAATCTGCTGCTGTGAAAGCCCCACACAGCATTTACCGTTCAGGATAGCCATGGTGGCAGGTATAGCGCCTGCTTCCCGCACAACAGCTTCTACCTCCAAGGCCGTCTGCACGTTTTGCGGGTAAGGCATGCCATGGGCAATGATCGTCGATTCCAGCGCCAGGACTGGTTTGCCTGCTGCCAAGGCTTGCTGTACTTCAGGATGGATTTCCAGGTATGGGTTCATGGGGTGATGCTACTTCCTTTGCATGCGTTCAGGTGAAAGGTATTTATTACTGCGAATATCTTCTACACTATACCTTGGGGTTGCTTATTTTGATGCTGGTTCGTGGGGCCTCCCGTTCTGGCATTTAGCTCTTACGCTCGTATACGAGTTGCACTACTCCGGATCTGAATCGGTTCACTTCCTTCAGGTCAAGGTTTATCCGCTCCTTCAAATCCTGAAACAGCGGTTTGCCGGCTCCTAACACAGTCGGGTGCACGGAAACCCGAAACACATCGATCAGCCCATGCTGGATGAAGGTGGTGATCAGTTTTGCCCCGCCATACAGCCACATGTCCTTTCCGTCTCGTTGTTTCAACTCGGCAATGGCTTCAGGTATAGCTGTGGCGATAAAAGTGACATCCGTACCAGTTCGCACCTGGCTTGAGAAAACGATTTTCTCTTTCGAGTGGACAGCTGACCAGATTGCCTTCTCTGATTCATTTGCGCTTTCCTCTGGCTCATAATTCCCCCACATATCATAACTCACCCGTCCGTAGAGGATCGTGTCTATACCTGCCAGAAAGCCTGTAATGTCCATGTCATCGTCCAGAATACACCAGTCTATTTCACCATTCGGGCCTTCAATGAATCCGTCTAGGGTTACGGCCAGGTCTAGGATTACTTTTCGCATGGGATGAGGAGTTTGTTTATGGGGTACGGGAAGGTATTTTGATGCCTAATGGAGTATGGTTGATATTAACGCCTTTGGAGTCAATGTAGAAAACGGCTATTCCTGCTTTTACGTCCAGAGACTGTCCACCGCATCCGCTTCGAGCGCTATTACTAGGCTTATAGCTATTGCTTTACATAGATGGAATGAATAAAGGCCATATTGGCTCCTGCGGTAAGGTTAATCTCATTACCATTCTTCCAATATTTAGCCACATATTTTCTTTCGGCAGTAGCTTCGTTTCCTGCTACATATACATCGTTGCCTACCACAAAAATGGAGGTAGCGTTAGCCCCATGCGTTCCATCGGTGAGCGCAGTTGCTATGCCATCTTTCCAGTATTTAGCTACGGATATTCCTTTTATATTCTCTTCATACCCTGCCGCATATACACCAGATGTGTTCTGGGGAGTATCTGGTTCTATCTCATGCTTGTTACAGCCTAGAAGGGCCAATGAGAGAAAGAAAATTAGGGAATATGTAATTATTTGTTTTAACGCCATTATTTTAAATTTATAAAATTAAGTTAGTTCAGAAACCCCTCTTGAGATCAGTTGCAATTTGCCTCACCTCCATCAGATCAGTGTGTCTTACTCTTACTACAACCCAGCATCGAAACAGAATCCCTTACCCATTCTCTCCCGAAGAGAGGAAAAGAATAGATAGCAGAAGTAGTTTTTCAAGGGAACCTTTGATGAAAGTTGCTACAAAGCAATTCACCATAGCTGGTATAGCATTAAGCTAATATATTGTTTATTACCAATTATTCAATAAGCCTACAGCGAATTTCTGGTCCCGAAAACAAAAAAGGCCCCGGACTGCTCCGGGGCCTTTTATTATAGGACAAGCTTAGTACTAAGCGTTGTTCTCTTCTTCAGCAGACGCATCGTCAGAATCTTTTGCCTTTTTAGCGGCAGCAGCTTCTAATTTCTTCACGCCAGCTTCTTTCTCGTTCTCGAGCATTTGCTCTTTCAGGGCAGAAAGGGCGTCCAGGTCACCAAGGGTAGACTTGTTCTCAGCTTCTTTCTGAACTTTTGGAGCTTTCTCCTTCTTCTCACCAGCAGCTGGGGCAGCTTTTTTCGTCGCTTTCGCGATGCGAGCGTTGTCAGCCTCAGAGTAAGTAGCTGTGTGCGAAAGGATGATCTTACGATCGTCTTTAGAGAATTCAGTTACACGGAAGTCAAGGCTTTCACCTGCTTCAACCTGAGAACCGTCCTCTTTCACAAGACCTTTCGGGAATGAGAAACCTTCGATGCCGTATGGCAGCTCCAGTGTAGCGCCTCTGTCTGACTTCTCAAGTACTGTCGCTTTGTGTACAGAACCGATGTTGAATACAGACTCGAACGTATCCCAAGGGTTCTCCTCCAGCTGCTTGTGACCAAGAGCAAGTCTTCTGTTTGCTACGTCCAGCTCCAGAACAACTACGTCCAGGTTCTCACCAACTTTCACGAACTCAGATGGGTGCTTGATCTTCTTCGTCCAAGACAGGTCAGATACGTGTACCAGACCGTCAACACCTTCTTCCAGCTCCAGGAACAGACCGAAGTTTGTCAGGTTACGAACTACGCCGGTGTGCTTGGTGCCAACTGCATATTTCGTGATAACATCTTCTTTTGTCCATGGATCTTCAGTCAGCTGCTTAATGCCCAGAGACATTTTGCGCTCTTCGCGGTCCAGTGTCAATACAACTGCCTCAACCTCGTCGCCTTGCTTAATGAAGTCTTGTGGGTTGCGCAGGTGCTGTGACCATGACATTTCAGAAACGTGGATCAGACCTTCCACGCCTGGCATCAGCTCAAGGAATGCGCCGTAGTCAGCCACGTTAACGATCTTACCTTTAACTCTTGTACCAACTTCCATGTCAGCTGGCAGTGCATCCCATGGGTGCGGAGTAAGCTGCTTCATGCCAAGAGAGATACGCTTCTTGTCATCGTCGAAGTCAAGCACTACCACGTTCACCTTCTGGTCAAGCTGCAATACTTCCTCTGGGTGGTTGATACGTCCCCAAGAGATATCTGTGATGTGAAGCAGACCGTCTACGCCACCAAGGTCGATGAACACACCGAAGTTTGTCATGTTCTTGATAACGCCTTCCAGAACCTGACCTTTTTCGAGGTTGTTCAGGATAGCGGCACGCTGCTGCTCCAGGTCTTTCTCGATCAGTACTTTGTGAGAAACTACCACGTTGTCGAAAGCGGCGTTGATTTTCACAACTTTCACTTCCATCTTCTTACCAACGAATACGTCGAAATCACGGATCGGCTTCACGTCGATCTGAGAACCTGGCAAGAAGGCTTCAACACCGTAGAGGTCCATGATCAGACCACCTTTGGTTCTTCTCTTCACTACACCTTCCAGCACGTTGTCGTTCTCCAGTGCGTCGTAGATACGAGCCCAGGCAGATACGATTTTCGCTTTCTTGCGGGAAAGGATCAGCTGGCCATTCGGGTCTTCCTGGTCTTCGATGAACACCTCAACCTCGTCGCCAACTTTCAGCTCAGGCAGGTCTCTGAATTCAGAAACCGGCACCAGGCCGTCAGACTTGAAACCGATGTTCAGGATCACGTCACGATCTGTGATACCTACCACGATTCCTTTAACAACCTCCTGCTCCTGTACAGTAGTCAGGGTGTCGTCATACATTTTTTCCATTTCAGCGCGCTCATCTTTGCTGTAGCCGCCACCGAAACCTTGGGACTCAAACTTGTCCCAATCGAAATTGTCTGGAGAATTACTCATAATGTTTTACTGCTCTGGAGAAGCCACCGGCTTAGAGCAATGGGCCGGTTTGGTTTGGTTTTACATTTCCCGTGGCACTGTGCCAGGGCCATTCACTCGAATGAAGGGGCAAAAGTAAGAAATACTTTAAAATAAAGCTAGTATATAGAGGAGATTTCGCAAAAGAAGTGGCGGCCCTAAGTACCTGATTCATAAGGCACATACCACTGACCTTCTCCATATCGCGCAAGACCAGCCGGCAGGTATAGCTACTCCTTATATAGAGGTATAGCACTTTATATTTTATATAGCCTCAGCATGGTCCTTTAATGCGAATAGCATAAAATCGTGAAGCCACCAATAAAGCCAGGCAGGTGTGGCTGTGTAAATAAAATGGGGCATAAGAGGTACGGCTCCGCTAAAGTTTACACCTAAGCAAGTGGAATTTCACTCAAGCCGGAGTCTCAACAAGGGTTCAATATACTATCATCCATCAACACTCAAGCTTAATAGCTGCTAACCACTGATGAACAACCGTTTAAATGCGTACAACTAAATTTGTTAGCAACTATATAATACTATTTTTTAGCCACCTTCAGGTAGATTTGCCAGTCCTCGTTGGCGTCGTTCAGGTGCTGTTGCAGGAAGGTATAGAGGGACGGACGGGAAGGGTGACGGTATAGCTTGAGGCCCGCTTCTTCGGGGGTGCGGTCTCCCTTTCTGGAATTGCACTTGGAACAGGCCGTCACGATGTTCTGCCAACTGGTTTCACCTCCTCTGGAGCGAGGCAAAAGGTGGTCTAAAGTAAGATTGCGGTTGGTGCCGCAGTACTGGCAGAGGAAGTTGTCGCGCCGCAACACATTGTGCCTACTCAAGGCAATGCCGTAATAAGGCACCTTGACATAGCGCTGCAGCCGAATAACAGAAGGAACGGGATAAGTCGTAGAGATGGTGCGCAGAACTGCGCCATTAGCCTTGGAGATGAGCTCAGCCTTCTCCAGGTATACAAGCAAAAAAGCCTTGGTCACCGTGCAGACGGCGATCGCGCTGAAGTCCTGGTTTAATATCAGCACCTTGTCTCTCATGGCTTTGCTTTGAACTTATGCTATAGCTTCTACGAGAATTAACCGACTCGTTATAGCCTATGTTCAAAGAAAAGCGCTGAGAATCAGGAAAAAATACGCTTGATGATCCGTAGTTTATGGGAATAGCGCTTGCGCTCGGCATTGTAGATGCCATTGTGATCCAAGGTATCGATGCGAATCTCACCATGGGCGTGCATGATCTGCTGCCCCTCCAGCATGATGCCTACATGCGTGATCCGGCCCTCATCGTTGGCAAAATAAGCCAGATCACCCGGTTGCGTTTGGGTTGCGAAGTGCACCTCCTCCCCCACTGTCACCTGCTGACTCGCGTCGCGGGGCAATTGATAGCCACAAAGGCCGTATACCTGCTGCGTAAACCCCGAGCAATCGATCCCGAACATAGACTTGCCACCCCACAGGTAGGGCGCCTTCAGGAAGCCCTGGGCCAGTTTTGTCAACTGGGCTTTGCTAACAGGCACGGCAGGGTTAGTGGCGCGGCCGCTAAACTGGTAGCTTTGCCCGTCTATACGCAGGGTCATGCCGTCAAAAAAAGGCAAATAGGCTCCTATACCTACCGGTATACGCATCTCAGCGTTGCTTACCACCTGCACAATGTCCAGCGCACGCGGGTGCTGCGCCACCTTCCACTCCTGGTAATAATCCACCGAAACAGGCACATACTGCTTATAGTCGACCCAACCGGTATAACCATCTGATGCCAACTGCACCTGCACCCAGTTCCCCTGCTTGCTCAGTACTTCCAGACACTCCCCAAAGAGCACCTGTGTCACCATTTCCGCTTTATCTGAAGGCTCAGCGCGCATCGGCACTAGACTGAGCATGCATATTCCGTAGTCCATTTTTGAGTTAGTGATTGAGTGGTTGAGTGAGTTAGTGATTTTTTTTATTGAGGGAAAGAGTGGGTTAGCGACTGAGTAGCTTTTGAATGAAATGTTTAGTGCTTTATGATGATTACATATGACATTAAAACTTAAGTAAAGGTCTTTTGAATCAAAATAAATAAACAATCACTCATTCACTCAAACACTAAATCAAAAATCTAAAATATTCACTCAATCACTCAATCCAATCAATATCCGCTTCTGTCCAGTTCGCGTTTTACGTCCTTTGCTTTGATGTCTTCCCGCTTGTCGTGCAGCTTCTTACCGCGTGCCAGTGCAATCTCTACTTTAGCAAAGCCCCGGTCGCTGATGAACACCCGGATCGGAATAATCGTGACACCCTGCTCCTGCACGCCCTTCTCCAGTTTCTTGAGCTCGCTCTTGTTCACAAGGAGTTTGCGCACCCGCATCGGCTCGTGGTTGTAATGGGTGCCCTCGGTGTAGGTAGAGATATGGACGTTGTACAGGTATAGCTCACCGTTGTGCAGCACGCAGTAGCCATCCTGCATGTTTACCTTGCCCTCCCGTATCGATTTGATCTCGGTGCCTTTGAGCATAATGCCCGCCGTATACTTATCCAGGAACTGGTATTCAAAAGAAGCTCTTCTGTTGACGATGTTCACGTGCTTCTTTATCCGGTCTTTGTCTTTTGCTTTCGCCATGCTTTATCTCGGGGCCAGCACCCTGGCCAGTTTGTCTTTCTTTAATATCTTCTGCCCTGTCTCGCCGTCTGCCACCACTCTGTCTCCCACACGGGCCTCAAAGGTACAAATTACATTATTGCCATTCACCTCTTTCAAGGTGGCATTTATCTCCATCTCTTCGCCTTCAAAAGCAGGGCTTTTATGATTGATAGTCAGAAATGTACCTATTCCTTCCTCATCTTCTTCTTTCATCTCCAGCACAAACAAGCGACCCGCCCATTCTGCCGCCTGCGCCAACGAAAAGGTAGAGCAAACCGCATGTACCAGCCCATCGTCGAAACGGGCAAAGTCTGCCGCCGTTACCGTCTTGCGGTATACCTTGGTGTCACCGACCTGGAAGAGGTGTTTCATTTTGATTTAGTGATTGAGTGAGTTAGTGAATAAGTGATTGTTAAATGGTTGATTGATGTTGTATAATCAGGATTTTAAAGCTTGATATATAAGAACAATCGATCTTGAGAATCCTGTCAATCCATTAATCCTGAAAATCCTTGGGGAAGGGGCCCTATAGAAAGATTCAGACAAATTATACCTATGCACGATTCAGACAGGTCGCGATCTGTCCCTACACTAGACTCTTCAAATCTCCAAATTTCAAAATCACTCATTCACTCAATCACTCAATCAAAATTTCATCCTCGGTTCCGGGCTTACGTACTGGTCAGCGAAGTCGCCTTTAAGATACTGGTAATGAGCCGTTATAGCGATCATACCTGCATTATCGGTACAATACTGGAAAGCAGGTATATACACGTTCCAGTCGTACTTTTTGGCGTAATCCTGCAGGGCCTGGCGAAGGCCCGAATTGGCCGATACACCTCCGGCAATCGCCACTTCTTTTATGCCCAGGTCCTTGGCTGCCTGCACTACTTTCTTGAGCAGGGTTTTGATCAGGGTATACTGCACGCTGGCGCAGATATCGGCCAGGTTCTCCTGTACGAAGTTCGGGTTGTCTTTCGTTTTATCCTTAAGGAAATAGAGCACTGAGGTCTTGATGCCGCTGAACGAAAAGTCGTAGCCGGGCATGTTGCCTACCGGGAATGAGAAAGCCGCGGGGTTGCCCTGTGCTGCCGTCTTGTCGAGCATCGGTCCGCCCGGGTAGGGCAGGCCGAGCATTTTAGCTGTTTTGTCGAAGGCCTCCCCTACGGCATCGTCCGTGGTCTGACCGATGATCTCCATATCCAGGTGGTCCTTCACAAGCACGATCTGGGTATGGCCGCCACTTACGGTCAGGCAAAGGAACGGAAAGTTAGGCTTGGGATCGTCGATAAAATGGGCCAGAATGTGCGCCTGCATGTGGTTAACGTCGATTAGCGGAATGTTGAGCCCCAGCGCAAAGGACTTAGCAAAAGAGCTGCCCACCAGCAGCGCGCCCAACAAGCCGGGACCACGGGTGAAAGCCACTGCATTTAAGTCAGTTTTGTTTACATTTGCCGTATGCAAGGCCTGCGCCACCACCGGAATAATGTTCTGTTGGTGTGCTCTCGAAGCAAGCTCCGGCACTACGCCGCCGTATTTTTCGTGAACAGCCTGAGTAGCAATAATATTCGATAAAACTTTTCCGCCGCGTATAACCGCTGCAGATGTTTCGTCGCATGAAGATTCAATCGCTAAAATTGTAGGTTCGGTCATCTTTTGGAAAAAGAACAGTCCATAAATTACTTCAAAGTTATAGGAAAAGCCATTCTAAAAATAGTTTTGGCGCTAATCCTGTTGCTTTTGGTGACTTTTGCGGTTGTTTTTGTGGCTATTCGCTACCCGGGCGTGCAAACAAAAGTCGCCCAGAAAGCCGCCGAGTACATCTCCCGCACCATCGACCATGAGGTAACCATCCAACGGGTCGACATTGAGTTCTTCAGCAATGTAATCCTGGAAAAAGTGCAGGTGCTCGATTACAAGGGCGAGGAGCTTTTTTACGTAGGCCGGGCAGAGGCTGACATCAGCCTCTTCTCCATCTTCAAACCAAACACATTAGGTATAGCCTCCCTGGAGTTGCAGGAACCTCGGGCGCACCTGATCCAGTACGAGGGCAGCGACACCCTCAACTTGTCCACCTTCATTACTTCCCTTGGCGAGCTGATCACCAAAGACACCACCAAGGCGAGCCAACCCTTCGAGTTTTCCATTGACGAGTTAGTGATCCGGAACGGCCACTTCAGCTACGACAACTTCAACCGCCCACCCACCGACTACGGCATCGACTACTTTCACCTGGCCATCGACAGCATCTCGGCTCGCTTCACCGAGTTTGAGCCCGGTGACACGCTCAAGGTACGGGTAACGGACCTCTCTGCCCACGAGCGCCCATCAGGTATACGCCTGCACAACCTCGATGTGCTGATGACCTATGCTTCCACTTTCTGGGAGTGGGACGAGCTGGACCTGCGGGTGAACGACAGCAATGTGCAAAACTATGTGCGGTTCGACTACAACCGATTCGGCAACTTCTCCGACTTTATCGATAGTGTAACCGTTACCGGCCGGATCAAAGACTCCAAGGTATACTCCCGTGACATTGCCCTGTTTGCCCCTCCTCTAAAAGACTACGATGAGAATGCCTACGTAGCGTCTGCCGAGGTAGAGGGCCGGGTGGCGGAGTTCATAGCGACGAACCTGGATGTCAGGTATGGGAAGAACACGCACATTGTAGGCACCATGAACGTGGACGGCCTGCCCAACTGGGGCGAGACCTTTGCCAACATCCGCCTAAGGCCATCGACACTGAATGCCGAGGATATCAAGCAATTTCTGCCAGCTGAGGCCTATACCATTGCCGCCCGGCTTGGTACCGTAAAGATTGACGGTCGCTTCCTCGGTTTCTACAACGACTTTGTGGCCAATGGCAGTTTTGCCACCGCGCTTGGCAATGTGCAGTCCGACATTAACATGAAGATCAACAGGAGCAACAACACCTCCTCATACCGGGGTCGCCTCAAGACCCAGAACTTCAACATAGGTCGCCTGATCGGGCAGGAAAATGTTATCAAGACGATCACCATGGATGGGCGCGTGGCCGGCTCAGGTTTCACGCTGCAAGATGCCCGCCTGGAAATCAACGCCGACATTGCCCAGCTTTACCTGCTCGACTACAACTACCGCAACATTCGCACGGATGGCACCCTGAGCAGACAACGCTACGAAGGCCGCTTTGCCATAGCCGACCCGAACCTCGCCTTTAGGGCCAATGGGGAGGTGAACCTGGCAAACAACAACCAGGCTTTTAACCTGAGAGCCGACCTGGACAAAGCCGACCTGAAAGCGCTGCGCCTGACAGACAAGTCGGTGATCGTGCGGGCCAATGCCGACCTCAATTTCCGTGGCCTCAAGCTCGACGACTTTGAGGGAACCGCTTTCTTTGACAGCGCCTCTGTTACCTACGAAGGCCAGCGTGTCGCACTCGACACGATCCGGGTACAGTCCCGCGTTGGGGAGGGCATCCGCAGCCTGACGCTTCGCTCCACCCCGCTGGCCTTGCGTGTGAGCGGCGATTTCAATTACTCGACCCTGATTGATGATCTGAAGCAACTGGTGCAGGAGTACAAGCTGAATTTCGAAAGCAACGATGCCGCAACAACAGCCTACTACGCCCGGAAACGTCCCAATGGCCGACCTGAGTATAGCCTGGACTATGATCTATACCTGCGAAAGGTCAACCCCTTGCTCCAGCTGTTTGTACCGGAGCTCACAATTTCCGACTTCTCCAAAATGGAAGGTACTTTCCGGCATGGCAACACGGTTATCCTGACCTCCTATGCGCGCATCGATACTATATTATACGACAACGCCACTCTCTACCACAACGACATCGAACTGAGCACCTCCAAGCTGCAGAACAGCCCGGATGTGCTGGCCAGTGCCCAGTTCACGTCAGACAAACAATTGCTGCCCTCTGTCGGCGAAACGGAGCGCCTCCTGCTCGAGGCGATCTGGAGTGAGCGCACCATCGGGTTTTATACCAACCTGCTGCAACCCGCCTTTAACAACCAGGCGACCGTAGTGGGCGATGTAAACTTCCTGCAGGACCGGCTACAGGTTGTTTTCGGCAGATCAAACATCACGCTTCGCGAAACACCCTGGGCCTTTCAGCCAGGCAGCATGGTCTACATCAGCGAAAACGGTAAGCGCTTTGATTTTGAGGATTTGATCCTATCAAACCAGAATCAGATCATCCGGGTGGATGGGGCCATTGGGCAGGACCCGGGCAGTACACTCGTCGCCAGCATCAAGAACTTTGACCTGCGCAATCTCAATCCGCTTATGCCGGAGCAGATCCGGGGCACGCTCAATGCAGAACTCACGGCTCAGGATGTTTACAACAATGCCCTCCTCAACGCCGGCATGCGTGTCGACTCTTTTTACCTGGACAATGTGCTGATCGGCAACATACAGGGCAAAGGCAATTGGATCAACGACCAGCAGCAGATGGCCATTGATGTGGACATCGACCGAAACAACAAAAAGGTGCTGACGCTAACAGGCAACTATTATCCACGAGCCGAAGAAGAGCAGCTGGACATGCTGGCCATTTTGGATGAAACCCAACTGAAGATCGTGGAGCCGATCCTGAAACCGATAATGTCGGAGATGGAAGGGACGATGGAAGGACGGATCCGGGTACTTGGCAGATTGTCGGCTCCGGTACTGACCGGGTCCGTGATGGTGACGGGCGGCCAGTTCCGCTTCGATTACCTTGGCACTACCTACCGTTTCTCCGACCGCGTGTACTTCGGGGCCAACAGCATCAGTTTCCGCAATGCACAGTTGCGCGACCTCTATGGCAATGTGGGCTACGTGACAGGCGGCATCGCGCATGACGGCTTCCAGAACATGGTGCTTGACCTGAACGCCCGTTTCCGGAACCTGATGATCCTGAACACAACTTATGAACAGAACGAACTCTACTACGGCACCGCCTTCGGCACGGGCACTGCCAGTGTGCTGGGCCCCGTGGACAACCTGAAGATAGACGTGAATGCCCGCAGCGATGCCAACACCCGCATTGTGGTGCCGCTCGACAACCAGACCGACCTGGCCCGAAAAGACTTTATCCGATTCGTGAACCGCAACATCAGCGACTCCACCGGCGTGGCCATGGCGGTAGAAGAGCAAAAAGTAGACTTATCGGGCATCAACATGAATTTTGACCTGGATGTGACTGATGACGCCTATTTTGAGATCATCATCGACCGGCAGACAGGTGACGTGATACGCGGTTCGGGCAGTGGACAGATCCAGATGACCATCGACACCCGGGGCGAGTTTAATATGTTTGGCAACTTCGTGATCGCTAACGGCGCCTACAACCTTAATTTGCTTGAAGGGGTGGTATCGCGCGAATTTAGGGTAACTCCCGGGGGCACGCTCTCCTGGAACGGCGACCCACTGGAGGGAATCATGGACATCAGGGCCACCTATGTGCAAAACACCCGCATCGACAACCTCATGCAGAGCAGCGGACAGATAGGCAGCGTGCAGGGAAGCTACCCCGTAACAGCCATTGTCGACCTGAAGGGACCTATCCTGACGCCGGACATCCGGCTTGACCTGGATTTTGAGAACCTCCCTGCCAGTGTAAGGCTAGGACTTGAACCCGTCCTGCTAGGTATACGGAACGACGAAAACGAACTCAACCGGCAGGTATTCAGCTTGCTTGTACTGCGCAGGCTCGCGCCGCCAGGTGCCTTCTTTGGCGAAAACCCGGGAGCGGCTGCAGTAGGCGGCAGTTTGGGCAGCTTGCTCACCGGCCAACTGAGCGGATTCCTCAACTCCATTGACAGCAACCTGGAGATCGACATCGGTCTGGGCGACATCAGCCAGGCGGACCTCTCTGCCCTGCAGCTGAGGTTGAGCTACTCATTCTTCCAGGGTCGCCTGCGTGTGAGCAGTCAGACGGGTTTAGGAAACACAACGACACAGACCGGACAGGCGGGTGGCACCAACCGCAATTCGTACCAGGGCAGCTGGTCGGTGGAGTATTATATAACCAAGAGCGGCGAGCTGCGCGGGCGACTGGAGTACAACACGCTCCCGACCACCTACGGCCGCATCACCAATACACAGCGCCTCAGCCTGCTCCACACCAAGCACTTCGACAACCTACGCGAGCTCTTTGGCCGGGACAGGGAAGGACGCCGCGAACGCCGTCGGGAGCAGCAGGGCGACCCTATTATACTCGACTCTGACCCACGCATGAAACTTTAAAGCCCGGCGCGCCAGCCGGGCTTTTTGCATTAGCTGACCGGAAGCATCTCATATTTAAATAATATTTCTATTTTTGCACGGAAGCGTATCGTATGGCAACAACTACCCCCAAGACAGTTAAGAAGAAGAAGCTCGGCAACTACCCGCATGCCATGGTGGTGTTTTCCATTTCACTGGCCCTGTTTGTGATCGGTTTGTTTGGTATGCTCCTGATCCATGCTGGCAAACTGTCGGATATTGTGAAGGAAAGCATTGAGATGCAGGTATACCTGGATCGTAACCTGACTCAGGTACAGCTGGACCGCCTGAAGAAGACGCTTGCCGCGAAAGAGTATGTGGCGTACAAAGGCGACACTGCTCAAGTGCGCTTCCTGTCAAAAGAAGATGGAGCCAAGGCCTTTCTGGAAGAGACCGGCGAAGATTTCACCGCATTTCTGGGAGACAACCCCCTCCGCGACACCTATGTAATCCGGATTAATGCGGAAAACTCCAGTTCTGCCCAACTCAAAGGTATAAAAAACGACATTGAAGGTATAGAGGGCGTATATGAGGTGCAGTATGTTGAAAGCCTGATCGAGTCTATAAACAGCAACATTCAGAAAATCAGTATTTTACTAATCGCTTTTGCAGGTATACTGGTGCTGGTGGTAATCATTCTGATCAACAACACCATCAAACTGGCCCTGTACTCCCAACGTTTCCTGATCCGGAGCATGCAATTGGTTGGGGCAACCTCGTTCTTCATACAGCGCCCGTTCCTGAATCGTGCGGCCTTCCAGGGCATCATCAGTGGTATTATTGCCTCTGTGCTGCTCTTTGCGCTGATGCAGTATGCTTATCGCGAAATTACAGAACTGAGCCTGCTGAAAGATGAAGAACAGATGTATATGCTCATGATTACCCTGATTGTCTTGGGTGCCGTGATCGGTTTCCTGAGCTCTTACCGCGCCGTGCGCAAGTACCTGCGCCTTTCACTGGACGAACTATATTAATATGGAAAATAAGAACAAGCTTGCCTTTGGCAGGAAAAACTACATCTTGATGCTGGTAGGTATAGTCATACTGGCCGTTGGTTTTATCATCATGACGCTCGATAACGAGCAGTATGGCCTGGGCTTTATGGGCATCACCCTGGGTCCGATCGTGGTTATGGCCGGATTTGTGATCGAGCTGTTTGCGATCATGGTGAAAGATAGAACACACGAAAACACACAAGATTAGTTAGATGAGTGAATGGCAGGCTATAATCTTAGCCATAGTTGAAGGACTTACCGAATTTTTGCCTGTATCCTCTACAGGCCACATGATCATCGCATCGGCCCTGATGGGCATTAACGAGCTCCCGATCACCAAGATCTTTGCCGTAAATATTCAGTTTGGGGCTATCCTGTCGGTGGTGGTGCTGTATTGGAGGCGGTTTTTGAACAGCTTTGAGTTTTACCAGAAGCTGCTCCTGGCATTTATACCTGCCGCTGTCATTGGCTTTTTGCTCAACGATGTGATCGACGCCATGCTGGGTAGTGTATTCATTACCGCTGTGATGCTGGTGGCTGGTGGTGTGGTGCTCCTTTTTGTGGACAAATGGTTTGCCCATGCACAGGAGAGCAAGATAACTTACAAAAATGCCCTTGTCATTGGTTTTTTCCAGTGTATCGCCATGATTCCGGGAGTGTCGCGCTCTGCAGCCTCTATTATCGGAGGACTTACGCAAGGCATCAACCGCAAGGCGGCCGCTGAATTCTCGTTTTTTCTGGCGGTGCCTACCATGCTGGCGGCGGCTGGTTACAAGCTTGTCAAAGACCTCCTGAAACTGGAGATCTCGGACATCATCACCTTCGACCTCGTAAAAATCAGAAACAGCTTTGACGTGATCACAGGCGATGACCTCAGGCTGCTGTTAATCGGCAACATCGTGGCCTTTATCGTGGCCATGATCGCGATCAGATTTTTCATCAACTTCCTAACCAAGTATGGCTTCAAGATGTTTGGTTACTACCGCATCGCCCTGGGTATCGTGTTACTGGCCCTGCTGGCCATGGGAGTTGACTTAAGAGTATAACATGAACTACAACTTCGAAGCAGGCGAGATCCTGTTACTGGACAAACCGCTTACCTGGACCTCTTTCGACGTGGTGAAGAAAGTGCGCAATACCTTACGCGTCAAGAAGATCGGTCATGCCGGCACACTTGATCCGCTGGCTTCCGGTTTGTTGATTCTCTGCACAGGCAAGTTCACCAAGCGCATCGACGAAATACAGGCCCAGGAAAAAGAGTATACCGGCACCATTACACTGGGCCAGACCACACCCTCTTACGACCTGGAAACTCCGGTAAGCGAAAGCAAAGACATCAGCCACCTGACACCGGAAGACATACAAAGCGCCGCCAACAGTTTTGTGGGCACGATCGAGCAGATCCCTCCTATTTACTCGGCGGTGATGATCGACGGCAAGCGCGCCTATGACCTGGCCCGCAAAGGCAAGGAGGCCGAGCTGAAACCCCGCAGCATTACCATCAAGGCCTTCGACATTACTAACATCGAAGGTGCCATTATCTCATTCAAGGTGATTTGCAGCAAAGGCACTTACATCCGCAGCCTGGCGCATGACCTGGGGCAGAAACTGCACGTGGGTGCCCACCTCTCGTCGCTGGTGCGTATCCGCATTGGGGAGTATAAACTGGAAGACGCCCTCACGATAGAAGATATACAGCAGATCAGAAGAGCTCAACTTGAAGCGAATGGAAGTAATTCGTGATATAGCTGATTTCCCAAAGCTGAGTTTTCCGGTGGTCACCAGCGGCACATTTGATGGAGTGCACGTGGGCCATCAGAAAATACTGCAGCGGGTGAAGGAGCGCGCCCGCCTGGCCAATGGCCAGAGTGTGGTCATCACTTACTGGCCACACCCGCGGCTGGTGCTCTTTCCGGAAGACAACGACCTGAAGCTCCTTTCTACTATTGAAGAGCGCATCGAGCAATTGCGAAGCTTCGGCATCGACTACCTGCTGATCATCCCTTTCACCAAAGCGTTTTCCCGCCTGAGCTCGCGCAGTTTTATTGAAGATGTACTGGTAAAGGCCATCCACACCAAGGTCTTGGTGATTGGCTACGACCATCGTTTCGGCAAGAACCGCGAGGGCAGCTTTGAGCACCTGAAGGCCCGCTCCGCGCAATATGGCTTTGAGGTAGAAGAGATTCCGCGCCAGGATGTGGACGACATTGGTGTGAGCTCCACGAAAATACGGAAGGCCATAGAGTCTGGTGATATACCTACGGCTAACCGCTACCTGGGCCATACCTACAGCCTGACCTCTGTTGTGGAAGAGGGCAACAAACTGGGGCGCACCATTGGTTTCCCAACCGCTAACATGGCCCTTCCCTCTCCGAACAAGCTTATACCTGCCCATGGCGTGTATGCCGTTTGGGCAAAGCACAACGGTCAGCGGCTGCCTGGCATGATGAATATCGGCGTGCGCCCAACCGTAGGCGGCTCCCACCTTACCCTGGAGGTACACCTGCTCGACTTCGAGGGGGATCTATATGGCCGCACCCTCACGGTCGAGTTTGTAGAGATGCTACGAGACGAAAAGAAGTTCGACGGTTTGGAGGCGCTGAAGGCCCAACTGGCAAAAGACAAGGAGGCCACGGCACTTCTGTTAAACCAGTAACTGATTTCACCTGATCCAAAACCTATTTCACCCAAAAACGAAAAGCCATACATTGTATATGGCTTTTTTTCTATCTAACTTACCTTTTCTAGTTAATCAATTGTTTAACCGCTGCCCGGGCAGGTATGGCTATACCTTGTAGGGCCTAAGCACATCATAAACTATGATAAATAAAACTGTAAAGAACGCACAGGAAGCCCTCCAGGGTGTGCAGGATGGCATGACTCTGATGCTGGGAGGCTTTGGTCTGTGCGGTATACCTGAGAATGCCATTCAGGAACTGCTACGTTTAGGAGTGAAGGACCTAACCTGTATCTCAAACAACGCCGGCGTGGACGACTTTGGCATAGGCCTGCTCCTGCAAAAGCGCCAGGTCAGAAAGATGATCTCCAGTTATGTGGGTGAGAACGCAGAGTTTGAGCGGCAGCTGCTGAGCGGCGAACTGGAAGTAGAGCTGATTCCGCAGGGCACGCTGGCCGAGCGCATACGCGCCGGGGGTGCCGGCATACCTGCCTTCTTTACCCCGGCCGGCTATGGCACCGAGGTGGGCGAAGGCAAAGAGAGCCGCGAGTTCAACGGGAAGATGTATTTGATGGAAGAGTGGCTGAAGGCTGACTTTTCTTTTGTAAAAGCCTGGAAGGGCGACACAGCCGGCAACCTGATCTACAAAGGCACTGCCCGCAACTTCAACCCGATGATGGCAGCAGCCGGCAAGATAACGGTGGCGGAGGTAGAGGAGCTGGTTCCTGCCGGAGAGCTGGACCCGAACATGATCCATACGCCAGGCATTTACGTGCAGCGCATTTTCCAGGGCGAGAAGTACGAGAAGCGCATCGAACAGCGTACAGTTAGAACTGCTTAACCGACAAAGAAATGGCTTTAGATAAAAATCAAATAGCGAAACGCATCGCAAAAGAAGTAAAGAACGGGATGTACGTGAACCTGGGCATCGGTATACCTACGCTGGTGGCCAACTACATACCCGAGGGGGTGGAAGTGGTGCTGCAGTCAGAAAACGGGCTGCTGGGCATGGGGCCCTTCCCTACCGAAGACAAAGTGGACGCTGACCTGATCAATGCAGGCAAGCAAACCATCACGACACTGCCCGGTTCCTCTATTTTCAGTTCAGCGGAGAGCTTTGGCATGATCCGGGGTGAGCACGTGGACCTGACCATCCTGGGTGCCATGGAAGTGTCGGAGCAGGGCGATATTGCCAACTGGAAAATACCGGGCAAGATGGTGAAAGGTATGGGCGGTGCCATGGACCTGGTAGCCTCCGCCAAAAACATCATTGTGGCCATGCAGCACACTGCCCGCGACGGCTCCTCGAAACTGCTAAAAGAATGCACCCTGCCTATTACAGGCCTAAAGTGCATCAAAAAGATTGTGACTGACCTTGCCGTGATAGAAGTGACCGGGGATGGTTTTAAATTGCTGGAGCGTGCGCCTGGCGTAACAGTGGAAGAGATTCAAAACGCCACTGAAGGTCGCCTGATCGTGGAAGGAGACATTCCGGAGGTGCAGCTTTAATCTGCTATACCTATCGTATGAAAAAAGCGCAGTGTCAAAGCTGCGCTTTTTCTTTTTAAATTTGCCTGAAAGCGGTAATTCCCGTTTTAGGTTAAAATATCATATCAAAACGATACTTGCTTCACGTATACCCGTAGCAAGCAATCCCAAACCTGACATATGAGTGAAAAAATAGAAGCAAACTCTGAGCACCGGCTGTTATTGCGCCAGCTGGAACTTAAAGATTACAAAGAAGTAAAGGAAATCATGGACATGGTCTATTCCAATATAGACGGTGCCTGGACTCGCAAGGAGTTTTCTAACCTCCTCAAGAAATTCCCCGAAGGACAAATCTGTATCGAAGATAAAGGCAAAGTAGTGGCCGTAGCCCTCAGTCTGATTGTAGACTACAGCGTGTATGGCGATAAGCATACCTACGACCAGATCATTGACAAAGGCACCTTTAAATCACACGACCCGGAGGGAGACACCTTGTACGGCATTGACGTGTTTGTGCACCCGGAGTACCGCAACCTGCGCTTAGGCCGTCGTCTGTATGATGCCCGGAAAGAGATTTGCGAGAACCTGAACCTGCGTGGCATCATTGCCGGCGGCCGTATACCTGGCTATAAGGATTACGCAGAGAAGCTCACCCCCGCCAAGTACATTGAGATGGTGCGCAACAAGGAATTATCAGATCCGGTGCTTTCTTTCCAGCTCAGCAACGACTTCCACGTACGCAAAATCCTGAAAGGCTACCTGCCGGATGATACCGAGTCGAGGGCGTATGCTACACTGCTGGAATGGATCAACGTGTACTACGAGGAAAAGGAAAAGCTGCTGGGTGGCAAGAAAACGGTGGTCCGGATCGGCATTGTACAATGGCAGATGCGTGCCGTAAAAGACATAGACGACTTCATGCAACAGGTGGAGTTCTTCGTGGACACCGTGAGTTCCTATAAGTCTGACATGGTGGTGTTCCCCGAGTTCTTTAACGCACCGCTCATGGCCCTTACAAACGAAGAGTCGCCTTCGGAGGCCATCCGAAGTATGGCGGAGTACACGGACGAGATCCGGGAGCGCATGATCCACATGGCCCTCTCTTACAATATCAATATCATTGCGGGCAGCATGCCGGAGTACTATGACAACAAGCTCTACAACGTAAGTTACCTGTGTCGCCGCGACGGCACCTACGACAAGCAATACAAGCTGCACGTAACGCCGGATGAGTCGCATTACTGGGGTATGCGCGGAGGCCATAAGCTGAAGATATTCGACACAGACATCGGCAAGATCGGCATCCTGATCTGCTACGACGTGGAGTTCCCGGAACTGGCCCGTATGCTCTCTGACATGGATATGAAAATTTTGTTTGTACCATTCTGGACAGACACGAAGAACGCCTACCTGCGGGTGCGCCTTTGCGCCCAGGCCCGCGCCATCGAGAACGAGTGCTACGTGGCCATTACGGGTAGCGTAGGCAACTTGCCAAAAGTGGAGAATATGGACATCCAATACTCCCAGTCCGCCGTCTTCTCCCCTTCCGACTTCGCCTTCCCACATGACGCCGTGGTAGCCGAAGCGACTCCGAACACCGAGATGACCCTGATCGCCGACCTGGACCTGGACCTGCTCAAGGACCTGAATACGGCTGGAAGTGTAAGGAACCTGAAGGATCGCAGAAAGGATTTGTATAATCTGAGTTGGGTGTTGCGGCAGGAGGAGTAAGTATACCATACTCATTAAAAAAAGCGGGCTGCCGGTATCGGCAGCCCGCTTTTTTATTGGGTAGCTCCTCAATTTAATAATTATGAGGCTATACCTGATCGCTTCATTTTTTTCTTTTCTAGATTTACGGCCACTATCGTCCCGAGCAACAATCCAAGCAATCCGCTTACAGCCAGAAAATACCTTAACCTCGGGCCGGTTGGTTTAAGTCGGGGTATGAAGCCGGTAACAATTTCTACGTTAGCAAGTTTTTCTAAATCGGCTTCTAAATCCACCTGCTCTTTGTACATCGAAATGCTTTCGCGATACAGGTTGGTCGGATCAATTGGCTGTCCATAAACAAATCCATTGACAGGTCCTCTTGGTTCACTTACAGTCGTTTTTAAGCTATCAATAGAGGTTATCTCTCCCTTCAACTTCGAAATCATACTGGCTACCTGTCGCTGCTTAATCTGTTTCTGTCGGGCAAAATACCTGTTATTCTCCAGATAATTGGTGATACCTGGCTCGAGTATGTCGAATAGCTGCGGATTGTAAATGGAGATTTCGATTCTGAACGGCGAGCCTGTCAGTACGCTGTCCTCGGCAATTCTATCTTGGTCCAGGTTAATGAACTTCATTGCTCTGATCTCTCTGGCAGCCCCGGGGGTGATATCAAGCCTTTCAGCTACTGCTTCAAAGTTGTTATCCTCAATCATTTCCGAAAGCTTATTAAGTTGATCTTCTATAAATTCGTTCCTGATGTTTGCTAGAACAAGCGTCATGGAAGAATTGTAATAGGGCTTCGAAATGTAATGAGCCGCATAGCCCAACGCAATACTTAGCAGCAGCACAGCAACCACGGGCACTATCCTCTTTTTAATGCATGTAATGAGGTATGATATGAACCGGCTGATTTTTTGAAACCCTTCTCCAATGGCTTTAAAAACATCTCTCAGATCAATCTGATCATTCTGTTTTGGCGGGGTTAGCCGATTTTGTTGCTCTCGCTCGTTATACATTTAACAATTCTGGTTCTAAAAATTTATCTGATGAAAATGCAGTCTATTGAACATTTAACTGCGATACTTTTGAATACTGTTCCTTATAGCGCTGAAATGTGTCCTGAATATTAAATCTGTCGATGCATAATTGAATAGACTTTGCTCCCATTTCGTTGAGCATCTCTCTGTTCGCCTGCAATAGTTTGATTTTCTGCACCGCTTCATCCGCTTCGCTGAAAAGAAACCCGTTATAGTTATCCTGTACCAAATCAACGTTCCCTACACAATCCTTGAGTAACATAGGCTTGCCTAAACTCATGGCCTCAAGCGCAGCAAACGGGAGTCCCTCCCATAAGGAAGTAGATAAATAGAGATCGGCTTGCCGAAGCAAAGCTAAGACTTCCTGTTTCGGAAGCCAACCCGTTACCTCGATATTACTGCTTTCAAGTTCATGCTGCAGTTCGCCTTCTCCAACCCAAATAAATCTGAGACCGGCATTCCCTTCAAAAGCCCTGGCGATTTCATTGAACAAAAGCGGGTTTTTCTGAACCGTAACCCTGCCGCAATTTACGATTGTCAGACTCGAATCAGGTGATTTCCTAAATTCGATATGCCGGTTACCTACAGCTATACCATTATTGATAAAAGAGGCTTGAATGGAAGCATCTGTAAATGCTCTGCATTCAGACTCGGAACAACAGATAACGGTACCGGAAATGTTAGCTCCAATTTTTTCGAGCAACTTGAATAGCCTGACTTTACCAGCAGGTATATCTTTCCTTAAAAATGCTGCCCCATGGGGCGTATAGATCACCGGTTTAATACCTAGTGCCTTGCAGACAACCCGCCCAAGGAAGCCAGCCTTTGATGAGTGAAGGTGAATCACATCGGCTTTTATACCTTTCAGAATGTTATACAGGGAAATTAATGCTTTAAAATCCTTCCAAACCGAAATTTCTCTTTGAACCGATGTCCATTTGATAAAGCTTACCTCCTGCTCAAATGTAGCCTTCACTTTCTGAGGACATATTTCATCGGGTCTTTCACCATGCACCACTATGTGCTGGCAGTCCGGAATCAATTTGGTGGCTAAATTTATAAAGTTTATAGTGCCCCCTGAGAAGCATTCAACAACATGGACAACCTTCATCAATTCTATCGGCACGTGCCTTAATTATCTTTCAAAGATAGTAACTCCACTCAAATGTTTACCAGTTCGAACTTTAATTTCACAGCTAACATCATTCGTATTAACAATTAAGCAGTTTTCGCTAATTTTGCTTTTCGCAATTATCCATAATACAAAAGCACCGTTCCATTGCCTCTTCGCTATTTCAAAGCAGCCAAATCCAAATTTCTTGACCGACAGGATGAAATAACACTTAAGGCATATAAGAATATTGCACTATCGTTTACCTTTAAAGGCCTAGGAATAGCAGTTAGTCTGCTAATAGTCCCGCTTACGCTGGGCTATCTCTCGGCGACAGACTATGGTATCTGGCTGACCATAAGTGCACTGCTCCACTGGGTTACATTCTTTGATTTCGGGCTCAGCAACGGCTTACGTATCAAGTTTGCGGAGGCTTTGGTCAAAAAAGATGAGTACTTGGCCAGGGTATTTACCAGCACTGCCTATTTCACGATAGGTATAATTGGTATTATCCTAATCCTTGCCTATTTCATACTTTACTTTTTCTTTTCCAATGAGTTGCTCTCTCGATTCACAGACTACAGCACACCCGTTCTGTCCGAGCTTGTGCTGTTTGTGCTGATTGCATTTACTGTGCGCCTGACAGCAGGGTTAATTTACGCTTTGCTTGCAGCAGATCAGAAAGTGGGCATGGTTAGCTTTTTTGAACTGTTGACTAACATCGTATCTTTAGTTGTCATTTATTTGTTAAGCCGGTTTACAAGCAGCTCTCTTATACTTGCCGGGGGTGGCTTAAGTCTTGTCATTGCACTGGTACCGGTCTTAGCCAATTTCTATTTTTTCTTTACCAGGTATCGGAGGTTTTCCCCAAGGATTGGCTTTATACAATTTAAATATGCCAAAGAATTACTCAAACTAGGAGGTACCTTCTTTTTCCTGCAGGCTGCCGTACTGGTAATCTTCTTCAGCAATAACTTTATTATTACAGCCATTTTAGGACCTGAGCAGGTAACTACCTATAATATTGCAGCCAAGTACCTGAATACGTTAACGATGGTGTCGGTTATTATCTTTAACCCCTATTGGTCTGCAGCTTCGGAAGCCTATCAATTACAAAATTTCCTCTGGCTCAAAAAAGCGGCAAGTAACTTACTGTTCATTTGGTTAGGCCTGTTTTTCCTGGCTGTATTGATGGTAGTCGCCTCACCTTTTGTATATGACATTTGGATTAAGGATCAAGTGAGCATACCATATACTGTTACTGTTCTGATAGGGGTGCATACTGTGTTACTGATGTGGAATAACGTTTTTGGGTACCTTTTGAATGGAATGGGGAAAATTAACATACAGTTATTGGTATATTCTGTTGCAGCAGTACTATTAGTGCCATTATCTTTTATATTTGCCCGCAACTTAGAGTGGGGGCTCGAAGGCATAATATTGGCGAATATAGTTTGTATATTGCCTGCAGCCATTCTGATTCCCCTGCAATTCAGACAGCTAGTCAGACGAATGGAACTCAATAGTCAATGATTTTTCTGTCTATATAACCTTTCATACTACCCCTTGTGCTATGCTAAAGAAACTTGCCCATAAGTTCATTCCCGCTCTGGATGTGCTCCTGTACCCGGTTACTTATGCCGCTGCCCTCTGGTTTTTATTTATCAGAAAATATGGTGTACAGAAAATGCCTGCCAGCAGAAGTGCCTTTTGGAAGATCGGTGTTTTCCCCATCCGGGATCATTACTACGAACCATTGTTCAATCCTAAGCATTTGAATCTCAAAACAAGGGACAAGCGAAACTTACCAGGTATCAACTTAAACGAAGACACGCAGCTTCGTCTTCTCTCGGAGTTTAGCTACCAGGATGAGTTAGCAGCAATTCCAGCTGAGAGAGAGAGTGGCAAGCTGCACTATTACTATAATAATCCTTCGTTCTTCGCTGGGGATGCCGAAGTGCTGTATAACATGATCAGGTTCTTTAAACCGAAAAGAATTATTGAGATCGGAAGCGGAAATTCAACCCTGATGATGCTTCAGGCAGTTAACCGTAACAAACAAATTGATAACAGTTACGACTGCACGATAAAATGCATAGAACCCTATGAGGTGCCCTGGCTAGAGGAGTCAGGTGTAGAGGTGATCAGGAAAATGGTGCAGGACATTGACCTTTCCTTCTTTCAGGAACTAGAGGAAAACGATATCTTATTTATAGACTCCTCGCATATTATACGTCCGCAGGGAGATGTATTGTACGAATACCTGGAGTTGTTGCCTACTATTAAGAAAGGGGTGATTATACATATCCATGATATTTTTACGCCAAGGGACTACTTAAATGAGAATTTCGACAACTATGTCGTTTTCCTTAACGAGCAGTATATGCTGGAAGCATTGCTTTCAGCGAATGATAGCTTTGAAATAATAAGCGCAGTGAATTACTTGAAGCATGATCATTTTGACGCATTGGCCAAGGCCTGCCCTGTTTTAGCTAAAAATCCTGACAAAGAACCCCGCTCAATCTGGATCAGGAAGAATAAGTAGCGTGCAGGGTTTATAGTATAGTAATGATAGTAAAAGTAATTCGAAGGCTGGCAGGAGAGATTTCACTGCGATTACTTGAGCCGCTAGTCCTGGCTCTTGCTAACCTGTTAACGATTAGCTACCCATTGCCACTCTCCAGTTTGAAGGGCAAGCTTCTTAAAACGATTGGCATACGTCTCAGCTCTCCTGTTTTTATTGACAAGGGATTTAAATGCCTATACCCCAGGAATATTCTGATCGCTGAGAATTGTTCATTTGGACACCATAACAAAATATGGGCCTTTAATAAAGTAGTTATTGGTCCTTACGTTCAAACCGCTTTGGGAGTAACTATTGTATCTGGTGGGCACCGCACCGACAACTTCGCCCCTTTGGAGGAAGATCAGGAGGTAATAATTGAAGGCGGGAACTGGATCGGGGCAAACGTTACGATACTGGGTGGTGCCAAAATCGGTAGAGGCGCCATCATTGCCGCTGGCGCCGTGGTAACCGGTACCATTCCGCCGTTTACGATTGCCGGTGGTGTGCCTGCGCGGGTAATCAAAGAAAGGGCAGCCTCCGAACTTACAATATCTCCGTTTGGTTTGTATCAAACCCAATCCTTCTAACTACAATATGTTTATTCTCACTGAAGATCCTCCTCTCAAAAAGAAAGGATATGGTTTATCTGTATTGATGTTCAATATCCTCAAATCGCTGGGGAGCAGCAAAAATTGCGTTTTCACGTTTCACAACTCAGGTGCTATCACCAAATCCGACATCGTTGATGATGCTTCGTGGGAAGTAGAGCTAATATCGGGCGCTGAGAAGCTTAGAAAGATACCTGTTCTTGGCAGTTTCAAGGCATTCCAATTTATCATTTCGTTCCTGTCCGCTCTACCTAGGCTCAGAACAGTTGCCCATAAAAACCCTACCGAACCTATTATGGTCTGTGTTGGCGCTTCGGCAAGGCCAGTTCTATATGCCTATTTTTTGAGCTTATTCCTAAAAAATGAGCTTTGGCTCTATATCGTTGATGATTTTCATAAAATAAATAAACTGAATGGAAATAAGCTCGAACAATTGATCTCGAATCTCTTTTTCAAAAGGGTACTCAGGTCAACCAAACGGCTTATTGTGATCAGCAACGGACTGCGAGAAAAATACTTTCAGGAGTTTGGAATCGATTCACAGGTTTTACTTCCATGCTTTGATAAAGTACAGTTGCAGAATAACAGGATGATGCCTGGAAATAGGGCGTTTACTTTTGTCTTCTCAGGAGGGCTCAGCATGTTGTACAACGACACCTTGAAGCAATTTGCAATACAGCTGAGCGAGCTGAAATCGAGAAATGAACTGAATTCCAGGTTGATTATACAGACCTATTCGGCTTTCGAGGACTTCGCCAGGCTGGATTTCCCAGCTAATGTGGTTGAGTACAGAACATCAGCTGAACGAAGCTCGAACATCCCATCGTTTAGAGAAGCAGATTGTTTCATTGTTCCTTACTCTTTTGACAAGGTATACGCGGATCTGGTCAGCACCTCGTTTCCTCAAAAGGTTGCCGAGCTTATTCAACTCAGGCGCCCGATACTATTCGTGGGTCCCAAGTACAGCTCTGTTATTGACTTTTTCCACAAGCGGAATACGTCTTTTATCGTAAACGAGGACAATCTTCATAACTTATCGAATATTATTTTAGAAATTGCGCAAAATAGCCGCAACGAGGAGATCCTCAGGGACTACGCAACGATCTATGAAGAATATTTCTCTGCACGCAATGTCAGAGCAGTATTAGCAAATTAAAATATGAAGGTAAAATTTCTGCCTTACCAACCGCACTGCTTTGCATTCGGGGGTTTTGAGGTACAAACACTTAGTACGCTTCAGGCTGTACAAAAGTCAGGTATAAACGCCTCAAAGCTGGACGTTTGGGACAGAGACAGTAGCTATGACATCCTGAACTGCTGGGGACTGGGTATAGCGAATTATGAAAATGTGTACTGGGCAAACAGATCTGGCAAAAAAGTGGTTATTTCTGCCCTTTTTCCTTACTACGAGACACTGTTTGAAAAAGCGAAATTCCTGGCTTCAGCTGCCATTTACAAAGTGAAATTGATGAGGGAAATGGCGCGCCTGGCTGATCACGTCATAGTGGTAAACGATGTGCAGGCTGAGGTCTGCCAGCGTTACTTCTCGGTTCCCCCCTCCAGAATATCGATTGCCCCCAATGTAGTCAAAAACGAGTTCTTCGCGGCCTCTGGTAAAACGGACCGTCCTAACCAATTCACTGCCAGGTATAACGTGGCAGATTTTATATTGACAACCGGTAATGTCTGCCAACGAAAGAACCAACTGAACCTTGCCAAAGCCTGTATCGAGACAGGTACACCGCTGGTTATAATCGGTAAGGTACTGGATGGCGAAACAAAATACAGTCAGCAGCTTGAGCAATTAATTGAAAAGAGCTCTAATGTTAAGTGGATCCGTGGTCTGGAGCCCGGCTCTGATGAATTAATCGATGCATATAGGGCATGTAGCGCATTTGCATTGCCAAGCTTTGAGGAACAGCAACCTATTTCGCTGTTAGAGGCTGCCGCCATGCAAAAACCTCTACTGATTGCAGACAGAGCCTATGCCTATCAAAAATATTACGCAAATGCCTTAAAGGTAGATCCGGGATCTGTCACCAGCCTAAAAGCCGGTCTCCAGGAATTAAAAGCACAACGTGAAAGTTACATACCACCTTTTGAAGTTGTGCAGGACTGTTTAGAGGTAAATGTAGGTAACGCATACAAAACTGTTTACGAGCAATTGATGTAGCACAAAGGCTCCTGACTTTTCAGTTCTATTCCATACACACTGCTACACAATGGCTGAAGTACTATGCTCAGAAAATTAATTGGGATATTCATAGTTTTAACCCCCTTTACTTCTTACTTCGCTGTATCCTCGTGGCTTCGACTACCAGTTATCGTGCTGCTTATTTTGGTGGCGATATCAATTCTGGCTGTTGCCATCAGGCAGAAAATAGCCGTAGCTGTTTTAAAAATTGATAGAGAGGATTTCTTCCTGCTCATTTTTCTGCTTCTTGTCTGGATGTCCTGGCTTTTTGGCTTTGGGGAAGGGCGTAGTTTAAATCATGCGATTGCTTATACCTTCGCGATTGGATTCTACTATTTTATATTCAGAATGATTGTAAACAACAATCAAATCGACTCAGCTTTCATTTTGAAGCACTTTGCCATTACAAGTATTGTTTGTTGCGGAATCATTATTCTGGACTGGACACTTGTTAACCTCTTCAGTATAGGTATAAGGGATTACTTTGTGAACGTTGAAAACAACACGGCGAATATGCTTTACTTCCAGAGAGCCTATTTCTTTTCTGTCGGTGGGGTAGCTGAAGAACCAGGGAGTATGGCGTTGCTGCTCAATATCACAGCTCCGCTTGGCCTATTGTATTTTGAACAGCGCCAAAATTCTAAAGCCTACAGCATTTTGCTTGCCATGTATGGGGTGGGCCTCTTCTGCCTGTTCTCCACTGCCGGGCTTTTTAACCTGATCTTCGCCGTTAGTGTGCTATACCTCTATAATTTACTTGAATCCAAAAAGATCAGGATAAGCTTGAACAGGATTGTACTGATTACTGTGGGGCTTGTTGCCATTATCATAATAGCCATTAATAATCAACATGTTATTGCTAGCATCACAAACGAAATAAGTCAAAAACTATCGCTCAATACCCGGGACGCATCTGCGAGTATTCGCACCGAAACCTGGTACAAAGCTTTTCGAGACTGGCGCCTGAGCCCGCTGCTAGGAAATGGCCCTGGTCATGGTGTACAGCTCTACGGATCGGGTTACCACAGCGTATATTTTTCTATATTAGCGGATCTGGGTATACTTTCAATTCTTGCTTTCGGAACATTCATGTTTTCTAAAGCTATTAAAGTCTTCCTGCTACCACTCCGTGTCAGGTTTTATGTGGGCATCGCCTTTGTTGCAACCTTTATCCATTTCGCAATTGTGGGAGACTTCTACCACGCTCCGTTTTGGATTTTACTTATTTTGATTGGAAAATTACATTTCGAAAGATCACAGTTCATACCGCATGAAGATATCCATCATAACGCCTACTTATAATTCGGCCGCTTACATTAAAGACACCCTCGATTCCATACATCAGCAGACTTACAGAAATTTTGAGCATGTTGTCATCGATGGCTTATCTACGGATAACACCTTAGAGATTGTCAAAAATTACGACATCAAAAAGGTGATTTCGGAAAAAGATAGCGGACAATCCAATGCCATTAACAAGGGCTTTGGGTTAATTGACGGAGACATTTTCGCCTGGCAGAACGGTGATGACTTGTATACCCCAGACGCGTTCCAGATAGTGACCGACTATTTCACGGCAAACCCAGAGGTTGATATTGTATATGGCTATTACCAGATGATTGATGAACAAGGTGATTGGCTTTGTGATGTACAGCCAATTGAATGGAACAGCTGGCTTTTTATTCATGGCAGATTCTGCCCAGTTCAGCCAACGGTGTTCTGGAGAAGGCGCGTTAGTGAAGCGGTTGGCTTACTCGACGAGAGTTTATACTTTTGCATGGATGTGGACTTCTACGCCAAGGCCTTAAAGCAAGGTTTTACTTATGGTAGAATCCCGCAGTTTTTAGGGAAGTTCCGAGTGCACCAGGAGAGTAAAACTCAAAATAAAAGCAATCGGCAAAAACATTACAACGAATACAAGAAGGTCTTGTCAACGCATTTCGCTTTTAGCACACTCGATAGCTTGATTTTTGATCTCTTTCAGCAGCGAGCCCGAATAACCTCAGTTGTTAAGCAAAAGCTATCTTTTAGATTCTAAAAAACTAACTAAGCATATTCACCGGTTTGAAAATTTGCCATATCATTACAGGTTTAGGTTTTGGGGGAGCTGAGCGGCTGCTGGTAAATTTCTCGAATCTTCATGCCAAAGAACACGAAGTATACATTGTCTATTTAAAGGAACTCACGGCACTTGTACCAGAGCTTGACCCATCCATAACACTTAAGTATATCCCACTGAAATGGAATGCTGCCTACAATCTAAAAAAATACCTGGCTGACATCAAACCTGACGTGGTACATACGCACCTGGGCCATGCAGACCTACTGGGGCTGGGGGTAAGTTATAACATGCCTTACAAATTGTTCTGCACCATGCATAACATCTGGTTCAAGTGGAATAAAGTTGACCAGTTTATTTTTTTGGCCTACCGGTTTTTATTGAACGTTTGGGTAAAGCGAACACATGTCATTAATATCTCCCGTGTGGTTCAAACGCACGTAGTGAACACGCTTCGGGTTCCCAGCAAACGGACTCACTTGCTCTACAATGGTATACCTGCCCTAAAAACCGACCCAAAGCAAGCATCTCCCGATTTATTCAAGGAAATGGGAATCGACCCAGCTCATTTTAATGTACTGTTCGTCGGCAGGTTAGCCCCTCAAAAATCTGTCAGTACGCTGTTATTGGCTGCAAACCTGCTTCAAAATAAGATTCAGAACCTGAAGATTTACTTAGTTGGTGAAGGACAGCTGGAGAATGAGTTGAAAACACTGTGTGAAAGTCTTGGGCTCCAACACTTGGTTGAATTTCGAAAACCGACTCCTAATCCTGAAAAGTATTTTGCATGCTGCGACGTATTTGTATTGCCATCAATATTTGAAGGAATGGGTATCGTACTGTTAGAAGCGTTCAGAGCCAAATTGCCTGTTGTCGTTAGCAATGTGGAGGGCCCCAAAGAGTTGGTACAGGATAAACACACAGGTTTAGTATTCGAGCCGGGAGACTATAACGCCTTAGCAGAGAAAATTCTGAAATATCATAACACTCCAGAATTAAGAGAAGAGCTGGGTAAGAATGGCTTTGATTTTTACAATGAGCAATTCAGGATAGAGGATTATGCATCCAACTTGTTAAAACTTTATACCTCTATTTAAGACACATTTGCATGCTCCAGAACTTAAAGGCGAATGCTTATTATTACACGCTGCTTCTTCTAAGCTTTTCCCTGCCATTCCCTATACTTATAACGAACATCCTGATTATACTTCTTACCTTAATTTGGATTATAAGAAGTAATTTCGTTGTAAAAATATCACTTCTTAAAGAACATAAGATAAGCATACTGTTCTTCTCATTATTCTTTGTTAGCTGCATAGGTTTACTTTACTCAGACAATCTCGCTTGGGGGCTTTTTAAGATTGAGAAAATTCTAACGTTGTTTCTATTTCCGCTTATCATCCTTTCCTCTCCCAGATTAAGCGAAAAACAGTTCGGCAATGTGTTAAAAGCGTTTGTTGCAGGAGTTTTGCTGGCTGCTGTTATAGGAATTGGCAATGCCCTTTACAAAAGGTTTATCTTAAAAAATCTATCTGAATTCGAGCTCAATAATTTTTATATTGAGATACCGCACCTGTTTATGAGCCATGTGTATTTTGGTTTATACATGGTATTAGCCATCTACATGCTTATCTTTTTGTTCTTAAAGCAAAAAGAGAAGTCCCGCTTTCAGAAACTTCTGACTAGTGTATTGGTGAGCTTCCTATATGTCCTGGTTTTCACCTCAGGAAGCTTTATGTCTTTTATTGTGCTCGTGCTGTCTACCGGTTTGCTGGTATGTTACTTTCTGTATGAACACTTTAAGCTTACCTACATCGTTATCGCCTTGCTGGTAGTAGTTGGGGCTGCCGGGCTGCTTATTAACAGTGGCCATCCAAGCCTTAACCGATACAAGCAACGCATATTCCTGTCTTTCGACAATGTTGAAAACGACCAGTATAACTACTCTTCCAATAGAGTCGGCCCATTAGTAGCAGGCTTCAGCGTTGCAAAGGACAATTGGCTGTGGGGAGTAGGGACAAGCGATACAGAAAAAGCGATGGAGGCCAGTTACATCGAACACGGGTTGGATCAACTCATTCATCTGAATACGCACAACCAGTACCTTGATTTCCTGATCACCTTTGGCATATTCGGTCTGGCGCTATACCTGCTCACTTTGCTGTATCCACTTTATATAAGCATAAAATACAAGTATTACTTATATACCTTTTTCTTAATTTTGATATTGATTAGCGGTATCACTGAAAATATCCTTGCCTCGAACAAAGGTATATTGTTATATGCGCTCTTTAACTCAATTTTTGCCTCTCAATTTCTTTATGGTAAAACCTCAAATGCTGAAAACACTTGAGGTTTTTGGGTTAACAAATTAGTAGATATGCCAGGTCTTTACAATAAATACATTAAACCGCTGCATGCATTTGGCGATGCAGTTTCTATCGTGCTGTCTTCCGTAGTGGCTTTTCAGCTTACGCATGGCCTGACAGCTGTTTCGTTTCGCTACTTTCTTCCGCAATTTATTTTATATGCCTTACTGGCCTGGTATATCTGCACCTATCTGCTCGGCACGTACCAATTTTACCGGATAGTACATTTCAAGAATGTGGCCGTCAGTGTTCTGAAGGTTATGTTGTTATACCTGCTACTGATAGAAGCCCTTTCGAATGTCATTGAACTGGAAGCTGTCACCAGGGATTTCCTGCTGTACCATTATGCTATCCTGGCAGTTTGCGTTGTTTTATACCGCATCATCGTGTTGGCTTCGCTGCGCTATTTCCGGAAGAAGGGTTACAATAAGCGCTATGTGATCATTGTGGGGATGGGTAAGGCAGGCAAGGAACTCCGAAAGTACTTCAATACCCACCCGGAGTATGGTTACCACTTCATCGGATACTTCGATGATAACACCGTGAATGACCCAGACAAACTAGGCACCATAGATGAACTGGAGAACTACCTGGAGCATAACTACATAGACGACATCTACTGCTCCTCGTTCGAACTTAACCGAAATCAGGTGATCCGCATCATGAATTATGCAGATGACCACCTGATCCGGATGAAATTTTTGCCGGAGCCCAGCGCATTACCCCAGAACAAGCTCAAGATCGACTTTTATGACATGCTCCCAGTGCTGGTTTCGCGCTCCATTCCGTTGGATGATATTGTGAACAAAGCCATAAAAAGAGCCTTCGACATTGCGTTCTCATCTATAGTGATTGTCTTTTTCCTTTCGTGGTTTATCCCAATCATTGCGATTCTGATTAAAATTGACTCCAGAGGACCCGTCTTTTACGGACAGGAACGCTCCGGTATAAACTATAAAACTTTCCGTTGCTGGAAGTTTCGCTCTATGTATGTGAACAGCGAGTCACAATTAGCAAAGCGGGGTGACTCGCGGATTACGCGCATGGGGGCATTTATCCGAAAGACAAGCCTGGACGAACTCCCGCAATTTTTCAACGTCTTTATGGGACATATGTCCATTGTGGGTCCCCGTCCGCACCCTTTGTTCGTGAACGAGGAATATGCCATGGTGGCCGAAAAATACATGGTGCGCCATTTTATCAAGCCAGGTATAACAGGCCTTTCGCAGGTGCGTGGATATCGTGGCGACACCAGTTCCGATTACCAGATACGTGGCCGTGTAAAACTCGACATCTTCTACCTCGAGAACTGGTCATTCTTCCTCGACCTTAAAATCGTGTTCTATACCGTGTACAATATGCTGCGCGGCGAGGACAATGCATTTTAAAAATCAGTCCGTGCATTTGCTCCTGTTTTAGTAACTTCGCCAGCAAAGTTGAAAACATGAGCAAGGAAAAACCATCTATACCGAAAGGAACCCGTGACTTTGGCCCCGCCGTGGTGGTCAAGCGCAACTATATATTCGGCGTTATCAAGCGCACCTTCGAAAAATTCGGCTACCTGCCACTCGAAACGCCCGCCATGGAGCAGCTCTCGGTGCTGACGGGCAAGTATGGCGACGAGGGCGACCAGCTGATCTTCAAAATTCTGAACTCCGGCGACTTCCTGAGTAAAACCACGGCCGCTGACATTGAGCAGGGCTCTAAGCACCTGACCCGCAAGATCTCCGAGAAAGCCCTTCGCTATGATCTGACGGTGCCTTTTGCCCGCTTCGTGGTGATGAACCGCAACGAGATCAGCTTCCCCTTCAAGCGTTACCAGATACAGCCGGTTTGGCGTGCAGACCGTCCGCAGCGTGGCCGCTACCGCGAGTTTTACCAGTGCGACGCCGACGTAGTGGGCACCAACTCCCTGCTGTGCGAGGCCGAGATCGTGCAGATGATTGACGAGGTGCTGAGCACCTTAGGAATGACCGATTTCACTATTAAGATCAACCACCGCGGCGTGTTGGCAGGTATAGCCGAGGCGATCGGTGAAAAAGGCCGCGAAGGTGACATTTGTGTAGCCATCGACAAGCTTGACAAGATTGGGGCGGATGGTGTGCGCAAAGAACTGCTGGAGCGAGGTATAGCTGAAGGCGCCGTGGATAAACTCGAGCCGCTCTATGATCTGAAAGGCACAAACCAGGAAATACTGGCCCAACTGCAAACCCTGCTCGGCAACACCGAAGAGGGCCAACGCGGCCTGAAGGACCTGCAGGAGGTATGGGAGTATCTGAACGATTTGGGAAGTGATGCCCTCACCACACAAAATCCATCCGGCCAGCCACGTCTGCAACTGGACGTAACACTGGCCCGTGGCCTCTCCTACTATACCGGCTGCATCTTCGAGGTGAAGGTGAACAATGCCAACATGGGCAGCATCAGCGGCGGTGGCCGTTACGATAACCTGACGGGTATGTTCGGTATGCCGGGCGTATCGGGTGTGGGCTTCTCGTTCGGGGTAGACCGCATTTACGATGTATTGGAGGAGTTACAGCTTTTCCCGGCCAGCAGCGAGGTGGGTACCAAGGTGCTGATCGTGCAATTCGACAAGGAATCGGAGCGATACGCCTTACCCCTGCTCCAGAAACTGCGCAATGCAGGTATAGCCTCTGAGTTATACCCGGAAACGGCCAAACTGAAAAAGCAGATGGGCTATGCCGACCAGAAAAAGATACCGTTTGTGCTGCTAGTGGGGTCAGAAGAAATGGCCTCTGGCAAGCTGAAGCTGCGCGACATGCAGACCGGCGAGCAGGACGAACTTTACATCGACGACATCATCTCCCAATTGAAATCTGAAGCGAACTAAACAACCACATGAGCGACGTTCACCATATCTCCAGTCAGCACCTGAGCCTGGAGCGCATCGAAGAAATCATCAGCCGCAGGTATAGCCTGGCCCTATCGCAAGAGGCGGAGGAGCGCATTTTGCACTGCTACAACTACCTGCACCGCAAGATCGCCAGCACCGACAAAAGCATCTACGGCATCAACACTGGTTTTGGGTCGCTGTATAAGAAGCAGATCTCACACGATAACCTGGAGCAACTGCAGCGCAACCTGATGATGTCGCATGCCTGCGGGATGGGCGATGAAGTGCCGGCTGAGGTGGTGAAACTGATGCTTTTGCTCAAGATACAGTCACTGGCTTATGGCAACAGCGGTGTGCAGTTACAGACCGTAAAACGCCTGATCGACTTTTATAACCGCGATATTTACCCGATCGTGTACCAGCAGGGCTCGCTCGGGGCGAGTGGTGACCTGGCTCCGCTGGCGCACCTTTGCCTGCCGCTGATTGGCTTAGGCGAGGTATACTACCAGGGCTATCGCCTGGAGAGCCGCCATGTGCTGGAGATGTTCAGTTGGAAGCCAATTGCGCTTCAGGCCAAAGAAGGTCTCGCTTTGCTCAACGGTACGCAGTTTATGAGCGCCTACGGGGTGCACTGCCTGCTGCAGGGACGCCGCCTGTCGCGCACCGCCGATGTGGTGAGTGCCCTGTCGTTGGATGCCTTTGACGGACGCATCGAGCCTTTCAACCACCTGATTCATCAAGCTCGTCCGCATCCGGGACAGGTAGAAACTGCCGCTACTTTCCGGCAGCTGCTGCAGGGCAGTGAGTTGATCAGCCAGTTCAAGCAGCACGTGCAGGACCCTTACTCCTTCCGCTGCATCCCGCAGGTACATGGTGCCTCGAAAGATGCCATTCGTTATGCGGAAGGCGTTATCCTGACTGAGATCAATGCGGTGACTGACAATCCGAACATCTTCCCGGACGAGGACGAGATCATTTCAGGCGGCAACTTCCATGGACAGCCGCTAGCCTTGGCGCTCGACTTCCTGTCAATTGCTTTGGCGGAGCTAGGCAGCATATCCGAGCGACGTATTTATCAGTTAATCTCTGGAAGCCGCGGACTTCCTGATTTTCTGGTGGCGGAGCCCGGCCTGAACTCTGGCTTCATGATCACACAGTACACGGCCGCCTCTATCGTGAGCCAGACCAAGCAGCTTTGCACCCCGGCTTCCATCGACACCATTCCTTCGTCCAACGGGCAGGAGGACCATGTGAGCATGGGATCAAACGCGGCCACCAAGCTTTATAAAGTGGTGCAGAATGTGGAGCGCGTGCTGGCCATTGAACTGATGAACGCGGCACAGGCGATGGAATTCAGACGTCCACAGCGCACTTCAGCACCACTCGAGCAATTGCTGGCCGAATTCCGGGAGCAGATTCCATTTGTGAGCACCGACCGTGTAATGCATCCCGACATGGAGCGCAGCGTGACTTTCCTCAGAACCTGCCGTTTGCCAGTTTCTATAGGTTAAAAGATCATCCTTTTCAAAAGAAATCCGCGATAGCCTGGCATGCTACTGCGGATTTTTACTTTATACCTGACTTAACTGTCGTACAGGCAGTGCTTCGGCGTATACCTGAAAATTAAACACAAGCTTTTCTCATACCTGGCGCTTGCCTATATTCGTAGCACACCCTATACCTATAGCTTGAAACTACTGCTTTTCATATCGCTTCTGTTAGCTGCTATACCTGTTCTGGGGCAGAAGGGCTGTTTTCGGGCTATCCAGAATGGGCAGGAAGTGAAAGTGATTTGTGTAGGTATACCTGTTTTCTTTGAAGACTGCAGTCCCGATCAAAGTACACGCTATACCACCTTCTATGACCCCGGCCCAAAAGCCTTTGATCCTAAAAACTACGACGAGAGCAAATTGGTGAGCCGTGGCGCCGACGGACGTTTTCAGTATACCTACACGAATCCGGGCAAATACATCATCACCCAGATCATCAACCGGGGCGGCGGTCAAAGCACCACCATCGAGCCCATGGAGTTTGAAGTGGTGGCCACCCCTGTTCCCGCATTCACAGTACAGGCCTGCGCCAGCCGATCGGTTCAACTGACCATTGCCGAAACAGGCTACGACCGCTACGACATCGACTACGGCGACAATACCGTGGTACAGGGCGTTTCCGCCGGGGAACAGCCGCGCTATACCTACCAGGGCACTGCTTCTTCCTACACCATCCGGGTAAGCGGCAGGTATACAGGTAGCACTTGCGAGAGCAGCAGCACAAATACGGTCACGCTATTGCCAACTCCCCCTACACCGGTCATAACGCAGTTGGAAGTACTTCGGGAAGCTATAGATGGCGAAATAGTGTTTACGTTAGAGAGACTGCAACCAGGCTACCGCTACGTATTGGAGCGACGCACAACGGCTACCGGCAACTTCGAAACCATTTACACCAGCACGCAGCTCACGCAAACCACGTGGACAGACTTCAGAATGGGCAATGTGGATACCCGGCAGCCCATCCAGTTCCGGATTCGGCCCGCTGATGACTGTGGCAATCAGTTGACTATTTTTTCAGAGCCTGTCACCAGTCTGGTGCTTGGCGTGCAGCCGGGCAATGAGTTGGCAAACCTCAGGTGGTCAGGTATAGGAGCCGCTATGCAGCGCTACCAGGTATACCGCGACGGCAACCAGCTAATCGAGCTTAATGGCAACACGACCACCTATACTGACCCTAACCTGACCTGCGGCCAAAACTACTGCTACCGGGTTACGGGCGCTTTAAATAATGGACTTAGCCGCACGCTCTCCGCTGCCCGCTGCATCCGGGCCACTTCCACCACCACCCCACCGGCTGGTTACCTGTATAGCACCTACGACCTTGACAATCAGGTACAGCTCCAGCTGACTCTACCTAACGGGCAGACGGCGCAGCAGGTCCGATACCAGCGCAGCATCGACGGGGCTCCCTTTGCAGACCTATCCGTTGGCACACAGACAGCCCAAACAGACCTGCTGCAACCTCTGAACCCTGTTTGTTACCGCGCCAGCTATACCAATCTATGCGAGCGGAGTGCACCTCTCAGCAATACTACCTGCCCGGTATACCTCATCGCCTTACCTCAGGAGAATTCCCCGCTCATCACCCTGGGCTGGACAGGATACGTGGGTTTCCCGGATGGGGTAAGCCAGTATACCCTGGAGCTTTTAAATGCCGATAATCGTGTTATTAGCAGTATACCCGTTTCGGGCAATACTTTCCAAGAACGCAACCCGAGCGATGAATTGCAGCAGCTCCGCTACCGCATTAGGGCGACTTCGGGTAACGGCAGTACTCATTCTTTCTCCAATATCGTGATGATTGAGCAACCCGTGCAGGTGCACATTCCGAATGCCTTCACGCCCAACGGCGACGGCCTGAACGATGTGTTGGAGGTGAAAGGCCGTTTTATTAAATCCTTCAGCATCAAGGTATACAGCCACATGGGGCAGGTTGTGTTTACTTCCGAGGACCGCAACACCAGCTGGGACGGCACCTACCAGGGCAAACCAATGCCTGCAGGTGCTTACGCCTACGAGGTGAACATTGTGAGTAACTCCGGGGAGACAAAGCAGCGCATCGGTACTATTACCTTGCTGCGCTAAATAATAGGCAGTCTATGACCAGAAAAGAAATCATCGAGCATTACATCAGGGCTTATAACCGCTTCGATGTGCAGGGTATGCTGCTATACCTGCATGAAGAAGTAGTGTTCAGAAACATATCAAATGGCGAAGTTAACCTGTCGCTGCTAGGTATAGAGGCCTTTCGGGGACAGGCCGAGCAAGCTGCAAAGCTGTTCGAGGAGCGTGAACAGGTGGTACTTACGTATCAGGAGCATGAAAATGCAGTGGAGGTCACGATTGCATACCGGGCCGTGCTGGCCACAGACCTATCCGAAGAGCTGAAAGCAGGCAACACCCTGGAGCTGCAGGGAAAAACGATCTTCGGCTTTCAAGATGACAAGATCATTTCCATAGAAGACCACAGCTGAAGAGTCATAAAAAAAGGAGCCGGTAAGCCAGCTCCTTTTAATAAACAAACAACCTAAATTATCTTCTTAGCAACAGCTTGATGCTTTGCGTACCTGAGCCGGTCACTAGTCGGGCAACGTACATACCGGCTGCCAGGGTTTGCCCCTCGAGCTCATAGGCATATAGTTGCGCTGCTTTGGCGGTGCCCTCTCCTACTTTCCTCACAAGTCGGCCGTTCAGGTCGTATACCTCCAGGGTATAGGCGCCGTCGTTTTCCAGCGCAAATGAGATGGTGGTTCTTTCTGAAAAAGCATTCGGGTAGGCTACCAGTTTCGACGCGATTTCTGCTCCAGGGAATTGTAATCCGAGCGCCTCCAGTTGCGCTTTCGCCAGTAAATCCGGGTTTTTCGGATCGTAGAGTACCATGGCACCCATACCGATGCGGTTGATGGCCGAAGCCTCTTCTGCATCACCTGCCTGGTTGTCATACACAATCCGGCCACTCTCCTCTTCCCAGATCATCAGACGCAGCCGGTCGTTCGGGTTGTTCACATTCAGGGCATGGTTCACGATAGCTACCAGGAAACCATAGCCACTCTTGCCATTGATCGTCCCTTTCCCTTTAAAATTGGCCTCCTGCCCGAACACGATCAAACGCTCAGCTTCAAAGGAAGTACTCTTAAAACTGAGGTCGTTTTCCTTCAGATGAAAAGCTACCTGCCCCTGTACCTGCTCGGTATTGTTGCGGTATTGCACCGCCACGCCAAAGTAGCCTTTTCCCTCCTGCTGCATATAGTCCAGCTGCGCGTTTTGAGGGGAGTGAATCCAGCCGGCGGCAGCTACAATGCGGTCGTCCGGGTTGTAAACTGCTACTTTGTGCGTGGCCGATTGCGAGCTGCAGTCGTTGCCATAGCTGGCTTTCACTTCATAAAAGCCAGTCGTGACCGGCCAGGCTGCAACAATTTTCTCCGTGCCCTGTCCGTCGAATGTAACAGGCACCTGCCCGTCAATGGTCCAGGTATAGGGGGTAGCTTTCGTGCCCTCTAAGGTATAGGTGACATTTTCTGAACCAGCCCGGATCTTGTCCGGACCAGTTATCGCCTGTTGCACCACCGGCACACATGGCGCATCCTGGCTATATTTGATGGTAAAGGCTTTCCGGGTCGTGATGTTTCCATAGTTAAGGCCAATCAGGTATAGGTTATGCTGGGCGTCTAAGATAAAGTCATACACAAAATCCGACCCCAAGCCCAGTACATTATCCGACTCTTTCGTCCAAAGTACCTCACCGTCTTCACTATTATGCCTGGCTACTACGAAGGTCCTCCTCATATTGCCAGCCACGTAAACGCTCCCCTCGTTGTCCAGCATAAGTCTGGTGCCGCTTTCACCCTGAATCCATTGTTCATGCCGGTGCGACCATACCTCTGATCCATCGGCCGAATTGTACTTGAGGATGGATATCTGCATGCCGTTCGCATCACTTTGGTTGATACCAGCCACGTACACACCTCCCGCTTTGTCAACAGCTATCGCTTCTGGTACATCGCGCCTTCCATCTGTACCATACTCTGACACCCATACCTCTTTTCCATCCTCCGCATTGTATCTGATTGTTGTAAAATTGTTAACTAACGATTTGTTTCCCGTTACATAGATGCCCCCAGCTCCATCAGCAGCAATTGCTGTCGGATATCCATTATCGTGTAGGGCAATCCAGCGTTCTTCGCCATTAGCGCTGCTATACCTGATGGTAGCCATTTTAACCGTTCTGTCACTGCCGAATACCAAGCCGGTGGCATACAGGTTGCCATTTTCGTCGAGGACAAGATCTTTGACGTGATCACTCCCGGAACTACCGCCATACTTTTTCTCCCAGATTATGCTTCCGGAAGCCGCTTCAAATTTTGCGGTAAGGAAAGAGCTGATTATCTCAAAGCTCACCCTTGGTTTTTCCTCAGCGCCAGCCACATATACGTTTCCTGCATCATCGAGCATCATGGCATTTATTTGAACTGGCACCTCGTAATTTACACGAACCTGCGACCGCCATAGCAGCTCACCATCCGTAGCCTGCAGCTTCAGTAGCAGCCCCTTGGAGGTGACCAAATACACGCCTCCTTTTTTATCGAGGCCGATGAAATTTCTGCTGGTAGCTGTTCGATTGTCCCGGTAATGCTTGCTCCATAGCATTTCTCCCGAAGCAGCATATTTAACGGCATACACATACTTCTCACCAAATTCAACGCTGATTATCCCAGTAGTATAGGTATTTCCAGCCTCGTCTACCACCACATCTGTCCCTGTGTACTGAACTGGTCCATTCCAACCGTATCTCTGACTCCAGGCATCGTCCCCGTTCGCGGCATTCATTTTGGTGACTATCATACTTTGGGTTTGGTCCCCAACGTCATTGTAAACACTACCTGTCAGGTATAAGCCCCCGTCTTTACTGGCCAGTATTATTGATTTCAAGTAAGGATGCATGCCTATAAGGCGCTTTTCCCATGCTTGTTCACCTGAAGCACCATCGTACCGAATGACAACATAGCTTTTCTTACCTCCCTGGAAATAGCTGCTACCTGATATAAAAACCCCGCCCTGTGTGTCTACTGCTATCGAAGTTGCCTGGCTGAAATCAGCACCGCTACTACTAGACGTGTTAGACCAGATGATCTCGCCATTCGCTGCGTTTAGCTTCAGCGTCGAAATATAGGCCGTGCCGGATTCACTGACGCCTGTCACATAGACGCCTCCGGCCCCGTCCAGGGCTATATCACGCCCTGTGCTTCCCCTTGTGTTTCCCCGAAAATTGGTCACCCAACTTTGATGGCCGGTATTCAAGTCATACTTCAGGATGATCATCTCATCGCTATTTCCAACAATATAGACTCCGGTCTCGTCTAACTCTAGGCGGCGTCCTCCATATTGAGGCTCCCTACCAACTATGCGTCCGGCTATCCAAGCCTGGGAGCCGTCCTCCGTATTGTATTTAATGGTCGTAATGGCGTTGGCATCAACAATTACATCTGAATCAGGGAAAGGTTTGTATTTCTCAAAAGTGCTACCAGTTACGTATACACCGCCTCTGTCGTCCACTTTCACATCGGCTATACCGTCTGTCAGGTCGGCGCTTCCACCATACTGCTGCTGCCACTGCAAAGCTCCGGTCGTTGCGTCGAGCTTGACCAATCTGTAGTCTGCGTTCACAGTTGACGCCAGGTATACCCCGCCCGACTTGTCTACTGCTACGCCGGCCACATCGGTCAGGTCTTCATCCTGGCCATACCTTACAGACCATACCTGGCTCCCGTCAGCCGCATTCAACTTAATCACGGTCGCCATCCGGGTTTCCTCCGAGGTGAAGACATCCCGCCAGATTAACGTGCCCGTCACGTATACATTGCCGGCATTATCAAAGGCAATATCCTGGACTTCTTCATTATAAAGATGTCGGCGAATGTCTTCCTTGTTCCTGAAAGCCCACAGCAGTTCCCCGGCAGGGCTATACTTCACGGCTATAATTCGTTTGTTGGCTCGCTCCCCTACTTCACTGTAACCGGTCATGTAGATGTTGCCATCGGCGTCAGTGGCGGAGGTTCCCATAACGCCTGAGCCGCTCGGCGGTATCTCAAAACTGCGCAACCATTCTTCGCTCACACCCTGCGCCCAGGTCGTAAACGTTAAGGAAAAGAAAGCCAATAAGATAAGATAGAGGCGCCAGCCAAGTGCCGCCCTCATAGGAGATAAAAGTTTGATCATAGTTTAGTCGTGTTAAATTGTTTTCAAAGGCAAAAAATATAATTGTAATAAGGGCACTAAAAGGAAGGATGATTGGAAGGATCATGCAGTCAATGCTACAGACCCAGGTGGCAGGTACGGGTGGCAATGCCTGTGGTAGTTAAACAGCAGCTAAAAACCACGAGGCCAGGTATCAAAACCTTTTAAACAGTACCATTTCGGATTAAAATTGGTTACACTAAAACTTGGGTGAATGCATCATATTTTCGGGTGAGTGTTATCTTTTTCCTGACCAGGAGAATACATGCTTATCAGATGACTCTATACTTACAGCAATAGCAACGGACGAAAGTTAAAATTTAGTGGTTGCCGATCACCTCGTAACTAATCTCGCCTTTCTGACATTATGCTTGTATATTTGTATAAGCCGAGAGGCTGCTTAGCCGTTATATTCGTTAACAACCCCAAAAAGTAGATAGACTATGTTTGATATGATGGGCATGATGGGCAAGATGAAAGAAGTCCAGGCCAAAATGAAACAAGCGCAGGATAACCTGCAGCACATCACGGTTACCGCCGAGTCGGGTGCGGGGCTTGTGAAGGCAACCGTAAACGGGCAGCGTAAGCTCCTCAAGATCGAGATCGACGACTCCATTCTGAACACCAATGACCGCGACATGGTGAATGACCTGGTGGTAGCCGCCGTGAATAATGCCATGCTAACAGCAGGCGAGCGTGCTCAGGAAGAACTGAAAAAGAGCACAGAAGGCCTTTTACCTAACATCCCCGGCTTAGATCTAGGAAACTTTGGTCTCTAATCCCAGCCTCACGGCTATTGTCATACTTAACTGGAACGGACTCCGCTATTTGCAGGAGTTCCTGCCGTCGGTTGTGGAAAACAGTACAGGCTGCGAGGTGATCGTGGCCGACAACGCCTCTACCGATGGCTCCATCCCTTTCTTACGAGAGCACTTCCCGCAAGTGCGCATCATCCAAAACGACGACAACTACGGTTTTTGCGAAGGGTATAATATTGCCCTGCGTCAGGTAGAGGCCAAGTACTATGTGCTGCTCAACTCCGACGTGCACGTTCCGCCGGACTGGACAGATCCGATCATCCAGTTGATGGAGTCGGACGAGAACATCGCCGTCTGCCAGCCCAAGATCGTTTCGCAGCAGCATCCCGACTTTTTTGAGTATGCGGGTGCAGGCGGCGGTATGCTGGATGCGCTCGGTTACCCTTACTGCCGCGGTCGATTGTTTGAGACACTGGAGGAAGACAAAGGGCAGTACAACGATGTGATGGAGGTTTTTTGGGCGACCGGGGCCTGCATGTTCGTACGTTCCAACGTGTTTCACGGACTTGGCGGACTGGAACCAGCCTTTTTTGCGCACATGGAAGAGATCGATTTCTGTTGGCGCGCCAAGAATGTAGGTTATAAAGTGATGTACAATGGCCACAGCCAGGTATACCATGTGGGGGGCGGCACGCTGCACAAGTCCAATCCGCGCAAAACATACCTGAACTTCCGCAACGGCATGGCGTTGCTGTACAAAAACCTGCCGCCCGGAGAGCTTTTTTCAACTGTTGTTATCCGCATTCTGCTAGACTGGTTAGCCGCTTTCCGGATGCTGCTGGCCGGACAGCGTGCCGATGCCAAAGCAGTGCTGAATGCACACGCCGACCTGTTGCGCAAGAGCAAATACTGGCGCAAGCGCAGAAAAGAACAGCACCTGAAAGGTACTTTTCCGGCTATGTCAGGCGTTTATAGGGGGAGCATTGTGTGGCAGTACTTTGTGCGCCAGCGGCGCACAGTGCGGGAGTTATAGGTCCCAGACGGTGCTGCGTTCGCGGCGCAGGTGCTTGCTTACGTTCATCCAAAAGGCCATGATAAAGTACAGGATGATCGGGGAGCCGAGTGTGAAAAACGAAATGTATATAAAAGACAGGCGAATGCTGCTAGAGGCTATTCCAAGCTTCTCTCCCAACATGGCGCAGACACCAAAAGCCTGAGATTCGATAAAGTATTGTAGCCTTTTCACTTTCGTTTGATTTAAATTTAAAAGTAGGAAATTAATAGATTTCCGTCAAAAATATTCGACAAAAACTATGGCAAGGTATTGAAAGAACGCTTGCCACCAGCTATATCTTACGTTGGTTACCCAAATCTGGTATGAAACACAACAAAAAAAGCGCCGTATTGTTGCTGCCACTCACCGTGGTGATGCTCTCGTCAACCACAGGATGTACCTTACAGCGCATGGTAAAACAGGCCGAGAAGCAGGAGATCGAAGTTACACCAAACCCCCTCGTGGCCAATGGCGAAGAGGTGGTGTTTGAGCTAAAAGCTACCCTGCCGGAGAAAATGCTCAACAACAACCAGAACTACCGCTACAAGATCGATGTAGTATACGAAGCCACCGGTCAGCAGCGCGAGCACCTCGGCGCCCTTAACTTCGACATCGGCAACTACCTCTACGAAAACAAACGCCCGACAATCACCCAAGAATTCGCTTTCCCCTACGCCCCACACAAAAACAAGGGAAAACTGCTGGTACAGGGCACCGTTATCGATAAGCGCAAACGCGACCGGGTAGCCTATACCCCGGAGGAGCAGGTGGCAACCGGACTGAACACCACCGCCCTGCTGATGGTGCGCAGCAATGACTATACCTACGTGCCCGATAACTACAAAACCATCGCCGAAGGCCCTTCCAGCATCTTATTTTACTTTGACGAGAACCAATTCGCCACCAGGAATTATCTCGGCGAAAACCTGCCCGTGCTGGACCAGTATGCCATGGACACTGTAAAACAGCAAACAATTAAAGTGATCGGCAGTCAGGCGCCGAACGAGAAAGGAACCGATTTGGCTCAGAAACGCGCCAAGGCCCTGGCCGACTATTACCGAACCAAAGTAGGCCTGCTCGATTACTCCGGTAAAAAAGTAGAAATCGGCACCGAGACCGAAGGCACCAACTGGGGAACCCTGCTGGAGCGCGTGAACAAATCGGCACTACCGAAGGCGCAGAAGCAGGAGGTTAGTACAATTCTGCAAAACACCGGTTCTGACAAGCAGAAAACGGACGCCCTACAGCAGAGCGCAGCTTTTGAGTACATCCGCAAGTACATCTACCCGACTATGCGCTTTGCCCGTGTAGAAGTCGACTATAACAGAGCGCGCAAGTCGGACTACGAGCTATACCTGCTGGCCCGTCGCATTGCCGAAGACAGCCTGAGTGCACAGGCACTTACAGCCGAGGAACTGCAGTACGCCGCTACGCTCACTCCCCTACTGGCCGAGCGCCGCAAGCTTTATGAAGCGGCTGTAAAAACAACTGATAAGTGGCCTGCCTACTACAACCTGGGTGTGGTGTATACCGAAATGGCCCGCAAAGAGTATCGCCCGAAGGCAAAAGAAGCGCTCTTAGACAAGGCCATTCATAACCTGAACTTCGCTGGCTTCCGCAACCCGACCGCAGAAGTGAACTACGCCCTGGCCAGCGCCTACCACCTGCGCGGCAACCGTGAAAAAGCGCTACAGCTATACGACTATGCCATCAAACTGGGCGGAGAACAAGAAATGCTGCACCGCATCTTTACAGACAAAGCTGCGCTGGAAATGGAAATGGGTCAGTACGACGAAGCCATCCGTAGCCTGACTTACTCTGGCGACGACTACCAGACGAACATGAACCTGGGCCTGAGCTATCTGCTGAAAGAAAACTACGAAGGTGCCCGCCAGTACTACGAGAAAGCCCTGGAACTAAAGCCGGAAGATCCGCTGGCGCATTATTCCCTGGCGGTGGTGGGTGCCCGTGAGCAAAACGAGGCTGCCGTGCGCATCCACCTGCGACGGGCCATTCAGCGCGACCGCAGCTACATGGAGCGCGCCTTCGACGACCCCGAATTTGCTGCCTATCATGGAAAGCAGAGCTTTCGGGAAGGCATGGTGCGATAAGTTGTCGGGTATACATTGCAAATTGAAAGACTTATCTTAATTTTACCCATTGAACCGAGATTTTAACATTACTATGCGAAGTATACAGTTTAGAGAGGCCCTTCGTGAAGCCATGTCGGAAGAAATGCGCCGCGATAAGAGTGTGTTCCTGATGGGTGAAGAAGTAGCCGAATACAATGGCGCCTACAAAGTGAGCCAGGGCATGCTGGACGAATTTGGTCCGGAGCGCGTAATTGACACTCCTATTGCCGAGCTTGGCTTTGCCGGTATTGGCGTAGGTGCTTCTATGAACGGCCTGCGCCCTATCGTGGAGTTCATGACCTTCAACTTCTCGCTGGTGGCCATCGACCAGGTGATCAACTCTGCCGCCAAAATGATGTCTATGTCAGGCGGTCAGTACTCTTGCCCTATTGTGTTCCGTGGACCAACCGGTAGCGCCGGCATGCTTTCGTCGCAGCACTCTCAGAACTTCGAAAACTGGTATGCCAACACCCCAGGCCTCAAAGTGGTCGTTCCATCTAACCCATACGATGCCAAAGGCTTAATGAAGTCTGCAATTCGTGACAACGATCCGGTGATCTTCATGGAGTCAGAGCAGATGTACGGCGACAAAGGCGAGGTACCTGAAGAAGAATACCTGATTCCGATCGGGGTGGCCGACGTGAAGCGCGAAGGTACGGACGTTACCATTGTGTCGTTTGGCAAGATGATGAAAGTAGCCTTGGCCGCCGCAGAGGAACTGGCCAAAGACGGCGTGAACGCCGAAGTAATTGACCTGCGTACCGTGCGCCCGATCGATTACAAGACCTTGATCAAGTCTGTTAAGAAAACCAACCGCATGGTGGTAGTGGAAGAAGCATGGCCACTGGCCTCAATCTCCGCTGAGCTGGCTTACCATATCCAGAGCAACGCGTTTGACTACATGGATGCCCCTGTGAAGCGCGTGACCTGCCGCGACGTGCCACTTCCTTACGCCCCAACGTTGATCGAAGCATCCCTTCCAAACGTGGAGCGTACGATAGCTGCCGTAAAACAAGTGATGTATCAGAAAGCGTAAGCTGAGCTGATGATAAAAAACGGCCCCTGGTTCTCGGAACCAGGGGCCGTTTTGCTTTAAAACCCAGCACAATCAGCGGGTGGCACCTGTACGCCTCCCGCCTGCTCATACACGAGCCTGGCGCCGAGGTGACCGGTATAGGCCAGGTAAGCACTGCCTGCCAGCATAAGCAGCACCACAACGACAGCCAGCAGCTTCTTATACTTTTGCACCCAGGCCAGCGCGAAACTCAGATCGAGTACCGAAGCCGCCGTAAAAAGGTAGGCCAGGTTATAAGCCGCCAATTCGTGGCGCTTTAGCACGGTTGGGTCGCAAAGATTCCGGGATACAATGCCATCTGCCAGATCACCGGTATAGATGCTCAGCCAAGCGCCAGCAGTGCCAGCATAGAGCAGGTAAGCGCCCATGCGGTGCCAGAAGGCTGCAGGCTGCGGCTTCACCAATACAGCCAGGAGTTTAGCAAGTGTACCAAAGAGCAGCAAAGCTACCGGGAAGTGCACCGTGAGTGGATGCCAGGCTTCGGTACGCCAACTCAGCAGTTCCTCCATAGGCTTATTCCAGAATGCGCACGGCTACCGGATCCAGGCGCTGGCCCACTTTCTCTACCTGCACCTCTACCCTAGTGCCTTCGCGCAATTGGTCAAACGGTACCGTTTCGCCATTTCGGGTTAGGGTAGTGGCGTCTGTGAAATAGAGCTCCAGGGTTTTCTTGTCCTCAGTCTCCACGTAAATCTCTGTTTTTTCAGGAACTGCTTTTTTCACAGTGCCCTGGTACGTGCCAGATTCCACTACATCGGTGCTGCCGCTGTCGCAGCCATACATAAACAAGGTCAGCATGGCGAACACGGCCAGCCAGGATTTCAGGTTTTTCATAAGGTATAGGATTTAAGTTGATGATTTCGGTTTATGCTGTTACGCAGCAAAGTTTTGTAAGATATAATAGGCAAACAAAATATACGATTCCTGCTTATATCGATGGATTTATATTTCAGTTTGATCCGGCAGTAAGGTATAAGGCCGAGTATATTGAACCGCCAAACCTTGTAACCTTTAGGAAGAGTGCCAACGATCAATTGAGACCTGACTTTCGCTTTACTTCTACCTGACCGGTGTCCTGGTCCTGTTCTATTTCCTGCTTCTCTACTTTCACGGCGGTGTCAGTGGGCTCAACGCCGCGATCGTGAGCTTCGGAATATACTTGTGTAAACTCAGCTCCCAGCAAAAAGATAATGGAGGTATAGTATACCCACACCAGAATAAGTACAAGGGAACCGGCAGCGCCGTAGGTATCGGCCAGTGGGTCGTGTTGGAAATAGATGTTGAGGATGTACTTGCCGAGCGTGAACAGAATGGCCGTAACCACAGCGCCTACCCATACATTGGCCCAGCGGATGCGGGCGTCGGGCAGTACTTTAAAGATGGCAGCGAAAATAACCGTTGCGATGGCGATAGAAACTAAAATGTTGCCGATCGTGACCAGGTATACGGCCACACCAGAGAGTTCCTGCCGGAGATAATCGTAGACAAGGCCCAGCACCACATCCACCGAAAGCGAGACGAGCAGCAAGAACCCAAAACTTACCACCAGCGCAAGCGAAAGCAAACGACCGATGACGAGTTTCATGAAGCCCTTCTCTACTTTGGCCTTCACTTTCCACATGGCATTGAGAGAATCCTGTAGCGCCACAAACACGGTGGTCGCGCTAAAGGCCATCACTAGCACCCCTACCACCGTGCCGATGGTGCTGGCCTCCGACTGACTCGCATTTTCGATGATGCTTTGCACCTGCGTGGCACTGCTTCGCCCCACAATACCGCCCACCTGCTTCACGACCTCACCGCGCACAGCCTCCTGCCCAAAGGCGGCCCCTGCAATGCGGATGGTGATAATGAGCACGGCCGGCAGCGAGAAGATGGTATAGAACCCAATAATGGCCGCATAGTCGAGCGGGTTGTCATCGATGAATTTCTGAAAGGTCTTTTTGGTGAGTTGCCAGGTTGTCGTAAGCCTTTTTTGCATGTGGTTTGCCTTTTTGCTATACCTACACGCATACGGCAAAGCGACTACGAAAGGTATAGCCCGGTGGGCAAAGTGCACCTAAGCCTGATGCAGTGCCAGGCGGGCGAGGTAGTTGCCATATTCTCCTTCGTAAAGCTGCTCAAAGGTATAGCCATGGGCTGTGGCATAGTCCTGGAGTATGGCCGGGTCGATGAAAAGCCATTTGAACGCACCGGTCTGGTGTTGCTTGTAGCGCATGTTGTACACTACTTCACCGTAGTATCCTGCATTGAGGTCGAGCAGCACGGAGCCATCCTCCTCCTCAAACATGTAGAGGATATCCGAGGACTCAAGCAGGATCTGTCCTCCCGGCTCCAACAGGGTTTTGGTGTGCTCCAGGAAGCGTTCGAGGCCTTCCAGGTCGCCTGCAATACCGATCCCGTTCATGAGCAGCAGCAAGGTATCGTAGCGCACGCCGCTTAACTTAAAGATATCCTGCTGCAAGACCTGCCTTATACCTTGCTCCTGCATGGCCTGCACTGCGCCGGCCGAAAGATCGAGCGCCGTTACCTCCACTCCCCGCTCCTGTAGCACCAGGCTATGGCAGCCCGCCCCTGCACCGACATCGAGCACACTCCCCCGGCACTGTTCCAGGGCGAGCTGTTCCAGCTCCGGCATTTCCTCTTCGGTTCGGAAAAGGTAGGCTACCGGTATCTCGTCATCATCTGTGAGGTTGCTCTCCACCACAATGCTAGCCGCTTGGTTTCCAGACCTAAAATCCTGTATAGCAGCCCCAACTGGGTCATTCGTCACTTTCATGCGCTCTGTTTATTTTATACAAAGTAAGGGAATATCTTGCTCTCTTTCACCAAAGTTGAACTTATCCAATTATATATTTTACTCCATATTTTACCACTTGGCTTATTATCAGCTAATTAACATCAAAAAAATAGCACCTCCCGTTGCATTAATCAGAAATTTATGTAGATTGGCAATCAATAATCGACCTATACCTACGTTTACCTATGAGCACAACCGTCTATAGCCATCTTCAATTGATGAATCCTTTACTTGAAAGCCGATACCTGAAACTGGAAGAGTCGCGGAACCGCCTGATCGGGGAGTTAGAGGGACTGGAGGAAGAATTGCTGAACCGCTCGGCTGCTGCCGGCAAGTGGTCTATCAACCAGATTGTGGCTCATGTGATTCAAGTAGAGCAGCTGACCAATAGCTACATACAGCGCAAAGTGCAGGAACAGGAACTGGAATCGGCTACGCTGGCCCATAGCCTTCGCTCGCTGCTGCTGCGCATCGCGCTGCACTCGGGCATGAAATTCAAGGCTCCTGCCGTTGTCTCCAAAGTGCCCCCTTATGTAAACCTCAACTCGCTTCGCATTCAATGGGACGCCACCCGCTATGCACTGGAGGACACACTGACTGCCCTGCCACAGCAACAGCTGGATAAGTGCGTTTTTCGGCATCCTTATGCGGGTATGCTCAATATTTACCAAACGCTCGACTTTCTGCACGACCACTTCAGCCACCACGCCCGCCAGATAGCCCGACTTCGGCAGCTATGGCTGCAATAGCGTGAGGCGCAGTAGCGCCAATTAAAAGTCTCCCAGCTCCATTTTTCTGATCACCAACCCATTGCCTCCTGCACGCAGCCCCATGATGTTCCCCTCGCCGTCCAGTTGCAGCATCACTTCGATCTGACTCGGAGACGGGTGGCGCATGAGATAGCCTTGGTGTATCAGGAAAGAGGCCTTGTGTTGCTTCAAATGATCATGCAAGTAGCAGGCTAGTGGCCCTGCCGCCATGCCCGTCGCGGACTCCTCTGGTATACCATAGCTCGGGGCAAACATCCGGGCGCTTGCATCGGCCCCTTGCGTAGCTGTGGTAAAAGCATAGAAGCCTACCAAGCCGGCTTTGTCCGAAACAGCCCGTATAAGCTCCTGGTCCGGTTGCAGATGGTGCAGCGTAGCTTCATCAGGTATAGGCACCAGCAGAAAAGGCACTCCGGTGCTCGCAATGAGAGGCATAGCAGGAAAGTTAAAACCAGCCGGAAGTCCCAGCGCCGTACTGATCAGGTGTGGTTTGATGCCTGCCGCTGCAATTGGCGTGTACTGCGGCGGTAGTTGTGCCTGGTATACCTTGCCTTCTTCAAAACTGATCTGCCTGGTGCCGTCTATCGACTCCTTAACAGCACTACCGTTCAGCAGCAGCCCTTTTTGCCAGAGCAGGCTAAAAGCCGCGACCGTTGCGTGGCCGCAATGCGGAATCTGCTTCAGAGGGGTATAGAATTCAACTTTCACGTCTCCTACCTCGGAGGCAGACACAAAGGCCGTCTCGGACAACCCCAGCATGGCTGCTATTTTCTGGCGTCTCTCATGCGAGAGTCTGTCGGCGAAGAGCACCACGCCGGCTGTGTTGCCTCCGTTTGGTTGTTCTGTAAAGGCTTTAACAAGGTATAGCTCAGGTATGAGGGTCTCGGGGTTGGCCATGGGGTGTATGCAATTAAGGGGGTAATACTAGTTCGCGGTTTCGCTTTCCTTCAAGGCAGCAAACTCCATTTGGAGGGTCTTTATACGTACTTCGGTTTCGTCGGGTAGTTCTTCGAAGGCGGCCTTGCGCTGGTTCAACTCTTCCAGCACAGCAGCTGCCATTTCCCAATCCTGCTCACGCCAGTTCTTCTTCCTGGCCCGCACATTACTCATAAAATTCTGGTAGGCCTGCTCTACATTGGCTGCACTCAGGGCCGTGCCATTGGCATACTGCCCCAGGAGGTCCCGCTCCCATTTCGTTAGAAGTTCCTCGTTGTTAGCCATACTATCGCGTGCGGCTTCACGGGCTTTGAAGTCTGCCTTAATTTGTTGGTAATCAGCCCGCAGCTTTTCGGAGAAACTCTCCTGCTTTCGGTCTAGCTCTGCGGTGCGCTGCTTAAAGTCCTCTTTGGTTCGTTTCCAGTCCTCCTCTGTCCGTTCTTCCAGTTTGTTTGTCTGTGCGTTCACCCACGACCGAAACTCGTTCACATCCCCCTCAATCTCCTGTTCGCGGGTAGCGGTACACGCACTGAGTAACAAGGAGACCAACAGTGCAAAAGCACTGACCCGAAGGGGGAGGTATACAAAACGGAGCGGCTGGTACAATAATTGGCGCAAGTTTAGGGTCATTTTATTCTTAATCATTTGTTATCAGGCAGTTCAAATTATGATCGTTCCAACAATAAAATATAATTACGTAGTTGCCGTAATCAAAACTAATCCAATAAATGGTTCGTATTTAATTTCGAAAGGTTGTTAAAACACAAATATTAAATCATATACTTCCATAGTTAAATACTTAATGGAATTCACATCAGCTGCTCATACCCATCGGGCAGCTTTAGCTTGAGTAGCTTGCACTACGAGTATGCGTTAAAAGGCACAAGTGTAGTGTAAGCTATTGCTGTGTTTAATATATACTTATCTCGCGGAAATTCGGACAAGGCTCCGGCTAACAAATTACACACAGCTCCCCCTTTTTTAAACGTATCTTCAGCCGGATTGGAGCGTCATCACGTATGTGCATCCGATAACCTCATCTTATGACAGAAGACCAGAAAAACTTTATGCGGGAAGCCATTAAGCTATCCGTGGAGAAAATGGAGGCCGGTTTTGGGGGCCCTTTTGGTGCCGTGGTAGTGCGCAACGGCGAGATTATAGCCCGCGGGTATAACAATGTGCTGGCCACCAACGACCCAACCGCCCATGCCGAGGTGGATGCCATCCGTAAGGCCTGCCAGGCGCTGGGCACTTTTCAGCTTACTGACTGTGAACTCTATACCAGCTGCGAGCCTTGCCCCATGTGCCTGGGAGCCATCTACTGGGCTCGTCCGCGCAAGGTATATTATGCCAATTCAAAAGACGATGCCGCCGCAGTAGGTTTCGATGATCAGTTCATTTACAACGAGATAGAGAAAGACGCACCGGACCGCTCTATACCTATGGAGCAGATGATGCGGGAAGAAGCGCAGGATGCCTTTAAACGTTGGGCAGGCAAGGAGAACAAACAGGTATACTGAGCCGCTATACAGGCGCTTGTTTCCTAAAATAAAAAGGGCTGAGCTTTTAGAAGCTCAGCCCTTTTGCTGTATTTCCAGAATCGCCTAGCGACGTCCGCCCATCATTTTGGCCAGGTTCGCCATGCCACCTTTAGTACCGGCCATCTTGTTCATCGAGCGCATCATTTTGCGCATGTCGTTGAACTGTTTCATCAGGTTGTTCACTTGGGTGATGTCGGTGCCGGAGCCCTTTGCAATACGCGCGCGGCGGCTGCCGCTGATCATGTCCGGGTTCTCGCGCTCCTGCGGCGTCATTGACTTAATGATTGCCTCAATCGGTTTGAAAGCGCTCTCGTCGATCTCCACATCCTTCAAGGCTTTGCCAACACCCGGTATCATACCTACCAGGTCTTTGATATCACCCATCTTCTTGATCTGCTCGAGCTGTGTCAGGAAGTCATCGAAGTTGAACTGGTTCTTGCGGATCTTCTTGTTGATGCGCTTTGCCTCGTCCTCGTCGAAAGCCTGTTGCGCACGCTCCACCAGGGAGATCACGTCACCCATGCCGAGAATACGCTGGGCCATACGATCCGGATAGAACAGGTCGAGGGCCTCCATCTTCTCGCCAGTAGAGATAAACTTGATCGGCTTCTCTACTACAGAGCGGATCGAAAGGGCCGCACCACCGCGTGAGTCACCATCGAGCTTGGTGAGTACTACGCCATCGAAGTTGATGCGCTCGTTGAAGGTTTTGGCTGTGTTCACCGCATCCTGACCGGTCATGGAGTCCACAACGAACAGGGTTTCGGTTGGTTTCACGGCAGCCTTGATCTCGGCTATTTCTTTCATCATCGCCTCGTCCACGGCCAAACGACCGGCGGTGTCGATGATCACTACTTTCTTGTTTGTCTTTTTGGCGTGCGCTACGGCATTCAGGGCAATCTGAACCGGATTTTTGTTTTCCAATTCGGTATACGCCTCTACGCCTACCTGCTCGGCCAGCACCTGCAGCTGGTTGATCGCAGCCGGACGGTATACGTCGCAGGCAGCCACCATGACGCTACGGCCTTGTTTTTTGAGGTAGTTCGCCAGCTTGCCTGTAAAAGTGGTTTTACCAGAACCCTGGAGACCTGCAATCAGAATGATGGCCGGCTCACCTTTCAGGTTGATGTCCTGCTTCTCACCACCCATCAGCGCTGTCAGTTCCTCGTACACGATCTTCACCATCAGCTGTCCCGGAGACACAGCAATGAGCACGTCGCGGCCCATGGCCTCGTCCTTTATCTTGTCGGTTACCGTTTTGGCTACTTTATAGTTCACGTCGGCGTCCACCAGGGCACGGCGTACCTCTTTGATGGTGGCGGCTACGTTGATCTCGGTGATGCTTCCCTGGCCTTTAAGGGTTTTAAAGGCGCGGTCTAGTTTGTTACTTAAGTTATCAAACATCTCTTTAATTCTGGATTTACCTACAAAACTAAGCAATATCAGGAATAGTTGCTACATTTTACAGTTAACACTAAACAGTTATCACGAAACAGGGATCTGGCAGGAGAATAATGTAAACAATTTTCAGATTTTGAGTAAAAGGATCATTGATTCCTATACTTCGTCAGATAGAAATGAGATGTTAACTGCTTATTATTACCTGATAACTGACAACTGTTTTCTATCTTTGGGAAAGATGCTCTTAAACTGATTGCTTTGGAAAAAACGGACCAGATCAATTTACTTTATATCTCCTACTACTGGCCTCCGTCCGGTGGCCCGGGCGTGCAGCGTGGACTGAAGTTTTGCAAATACCTGCCCCAGGCGGGTGTGCGGCCCAGCGTGCTGACCGTTGACGAGAAACAAGCTTCTTATCCGGTTCTGGACCATACCTTTGCGGGCGAAGTGCCCGAAGCTATAGCCGTGTACCGTACTGCCACCTCCGAGCCTTTTGAGTATTACAAGAAGCTCTCCGGCAAGAAAGAAATCCCCTACAGCGGTTTTGCCAACGAAGACGCCAAAACCGGCTTCCTGGGTAAAGTGTTTAAGTTCTTGCGCGGCAACCTGTTTATACCCGATGCCCGCGTGGGCTGGAACAAGCATGCGCTCAAAAAGGCAGAAGCCCTGTTGCAGAACGATCGGTTTCAGGCAATTCTGACAACCAGCCCGCCTCACTCTACGCAGCTAATCGGCCTGAAACTGAAAGAAAAGTATGGCCTGCCCTGGATAGCCGACCTCCGCGACCCCTGGACGAACATCCATTATTACGACCAGCTGTACCATACACCCATTGCCAAGCGCATCGATAAAAATTATGAGCTGCAGGTGCTGGAGCGGGCTGATGCCGTGATCGTGACTAGTGAAGACACCAAGCGCCTTTTCCTGAACAAACCGGCTAAGATTGACCCGAATAAGATTCATGTTATTCCGAACGGCTATGACGAGGATGATTTCATATATCCCTCTACACCGCCCGAAGATGAGTTTTTGATCACCTATACCGGTACCATCACCGAGAACTACAACATCGATGTATTTCTGAAAGTGATCGCGCACCTGAGGTCAGTGAACACCGACATCCGCTATAAGCTGCGCTTTGTAGGGAAGGTATCGGAGGGCGTGAAGCAGCGCATCAGCAAGGCCGGGTTGGAAGGGCTAACGGAATTTGTGCCGCATGTGCCGCATACGGAGGCGATCAAGTACCTGATGGAAAGCACGATGCTGCTCATGGCTATAGCCGATGTGCCCGCCGTTTACTCCAATGTGCCGGGTAAGTTGTTTGAGTACCTGGCGTCGAACAAGCCGATCGTTTGCCTGGGGCCCGTGCACTCCGACACCGACCGCATCATAGATGAATGTGGCGCCGGCCGTTTATTTCACTACACCGCCTACGAGCTGATGCTCGACCACATGATGCTGATGAGCAAAGCCTGGACCATCAACTCCAACCTCGACCTGCCCTACATCAACCATTCGCAGTTTTCGAGAAGGGCCCTGACGGAGAAGCTGGCCAAGGTGGTGAAGCGGTTGACAGTGAAGGCTGCTAAGATTTAGCTTACTTCTCAGTGCTGCAGGTATAGATCTTAATAGCCTCTCCCATCACATTATACCCATCAGCCAGGTATAGCCAGCCCTTGCGTTCATAAAAGTTTTCGAGGTCTGTGCTCAGGTATAGTATCTAGGTATAGCCCGCCACTGTTTTGTAGCCGCCATCTTGATAGGGAATTAAAACTGCTTTTACTCCATATCCTTTCAGGATCTGGTAGGTACTGGTTTCATTAATTAACTCCCTATACTTTCCAACCACACCTCCACTTCCCGAACAGGCACTTGGTAGCACTCCAGTTTATCCCCTGTTGTACCGACTAGAGCGCTATATTTGAAGCCAAGTGCTTTGCAGAGTAGGAAATAGTGAGTCTTGATTAAATTGGCGGGGTGGAACTCCAACACTTGACACTGCTCTGAGAAAAGCAGGTTCGTTAACCCGGCGCCGTGTGGGGCCATGACTGCCTCCGCTTCAAAGAAAAGCTGTACTTGCTGCTGGTAAGTCAGTTCCTCGGCACGCACCATCTCAAAGCCATACCTTTGCAGCACCGGTAGAAGCTCTGTCTCATTCAACACACGGCGGGTTTTGGCTTGTGCGCGACTGATGTAGAGACGTCTTTTGCGAGCTGGTGATTGCACATTATACCCCTGCCAAACCTTCTGTCGCAGCCAATCGGCTACCTCCCGGGGCAGAAAGCCACTCTGCGCATTGGCTACGAAGGAAGGCAGCACGAACTCATCTACCTGCCATTTTTCATGTTTGCCAATGTATACTACACTAGCCTGTGAATAACCCTTCAACACAAAATGCAGAGTTTCGAGTTGGTAAGGGGCCATATCGCGGCGCATGATGACCTGGATCGGCTCCTGCGTATTTTCAAGCACCAGGTATAGCCGCGGCAGACAATCAAAGAACCAGTGGTAGTTGTTATTATCAGCCCAGGGCAGGAACAACACGGAGGTATAGCGACCTGCTTTTCGCTTCGGTAGCAGAAGCGACACCTCTTTGAAAGCATCTGACTTGGCTAACCGGCTTACCTCCCCCACCGACTCCATTACGACTTTCCCGTTCAGCACCACCGCACCCGTGTTACCTAGTACCTCTACTTCCGGCAAACGCACCAGAAACTGCTCCTTTTGCCTGTAGCCCAGGCTGTAGTCAATGACATAATTAAAGCTGCGGGCCGAATCTTCTAGAAAAGCTTTCTCTGCTTCATTAAAGTGCTGCACAAAACCAGGTGCAAGCGTCTGTTTACCCGGATGATGCAGCACCGAGGTATAGCGGGAATAGTATCCCAGCGCATGCAACACCCCGAAAAAAGCTTTCTTTAACATGAAACAGTGGCGTTTGGGAATTTAGGAGTTTGAGAGTTAGAAAGTCGAACTGTAGCAGTATTAGCCTTACATGAGTTGGTTAAAATTTATAAAATCACAATTGCTCTGAAGGCGCAGGTCGCGACTTGCCAAATCACGAACCGGAATCCCCTCTCGGGCGCAGTGCCGTCCCATTCTAAAAAAATATGCGCAGTGCCTCATGTCATTATCTAGAGAAACCTAGTTGAAATAGAGGGGCCCTACCCCCGGGAGCTAAGGTCTATACTATTCGCTACCAGGATCCTTGCAGGATGACAAAAAGCGTAGAATGAACTGGCCTTGCTATCGAGGATGGCAGGGGGTAAACATGTCTAGACAACAATCAACCATCAGCAATTAAACAATCCAGCCACCCAACAACGAGCAATTAACAACTTCCCTCAACAACAACCAACAATTAACAAGCAGCAATCAACAATTTAACCATTCAACAATTTAGCAATTAACATTCAGCAATTAAATATTTAACTTGCAGCTTGGCTTGGGTTACGAAAACGGAGCCCCCTTATTAAGTAAAAAAGAAACATGGCATTAGACCTCAACAATAAGGCTATACTAGTGACGGGCGGCACGGGTTCGTTCGGAAAGAAGTTCGTGGAGATGGTATACGCCCGTTTTCCGGACGTGAAGCGTGTGGTAATCTACTCGCGCGACGAACTCAAGCAGTTCGAGATGTCGCAGGTTTTTCCACACAGCAAGTATAACTCGGTTCGCTACTTCATTGGCGACGTGCGTGACGGTGAGCGGTTCAAGCGGGCCTGCGAAGGCATCGACATCATTGTGCATGCCGCCGCCATGAAACAGGTGCCAGCCGCCGAGTACAACCCGATGGAGTGCATCAAAACCAACGTACTGGGTGCCGAGAACATCATCAACGCCGCGCTCGACACGGGTGTGAAGCATGTGGTAGCACTTTCGACTGACAAAGCCGCTGCTCCGATCAACCTCTACGGTGCTACAAAGCTTTGCTCCGATAAGCTGTTTGTGGCTGCCAATAACATGAAAGGCAAGCGCGATATCAAATTTTCGGTAGTGCGTTACGGCAACGTGATCGGCTCCCGTGGCTCCGTGGTGCCTTTCTTTTTGAAGAAGCGTGAAGAAGGTATACTGCCGATCACGCACCCGGAAATGACCCGCTTTAACATCTCTCTCGAAGAGGGTGTGGAGCTTGTTTTCCATGCGCTGGAGCATCATTGGGGTGGGGAGATCTTTGTGCCGAAGATTCCGTCTTACGTGATCACCGACCTGGCTGAGGCCATTGGTCCGAACTGCAAGCAGGAGGTGGTAGGTATACGTCCGGGCGAGAAACTTCATGAGGAGATGATCACAGAGACTGACTCGCTGAATACCGTAGAACTGGATAAATACTACGTGATTGTGCCTTCCACCCCGCTTTGGACAGTGGAAGACTTCATGAAAGCCCACAACGGTAAGATGGTCGAGCTTGGTTTCAAGTATAACTCCGGCACTAACTCAGACTGGCTCAGCGTCGAGCAACTCCGTGAGCAGATCCGAAAGCACGTGGATCCTAATTTTAGTGTGACTGAGTAACCCCCTCCTTTCATGCAAAACCAAAAGCACATGCGCCCTATACCCTACGGTCGCCAGCACATTACCGAGGCCGACATTCAGGCAGTGGTGGAAACATTGCAATCTGATTTTTTGACGCAGGGGCCGAAGGTGGTTGAGTTTGAGCAGGCCTTTGCCGCTTACGTGGGCGCTAAATACGCTGTGGCGGTGAGCAATGGTACGGCTGCTTTGCACCTCTGCGCCATGGCGCTGGGGGTGAACGAGAACTCCTGTGTGATCACCACGCCGATCACTTTTGTGGCCTCTGCCAACTGCGTACGCTACTGCGGCGGCACGGTGGAGTTTGCTGACATTGACCCGGCCACGGCCTTGATCGACATTGCCAAGGTACGGCAGCTGGTGGAGAGTAAACCCAAGGGCTACTACAGCGGCATTATCCCTGTTGACTTTGCCGGCAACCCAGTGAATCTGGAGGAGCTGCGCACGCTGGCGGACGAGCACGGACTATGGATCATCGAGGACGCGGCCCACTCCCCCGGTGGCTTCTTTGTCGACAGCAAAGGCGAGCGGCAGTTCTGCGGCAACGGCAGGTATGCCGACATGGCTATCTTCTCCTTCCACCCCGTCAAGCACATCGCCACGAGCGAGGGCGGTATGGTAACCACCAACGACGAGGAACTCTACAAGAAGCTCCTGCTCTACCGTACCCACGGCATCACCCGCGACCCTGAGTTGCTGGAAGAGAACCACGGCGGCTGGTACATGGAGATGCAGGCACTGGGCTACAACTACCGCATTCCGGATATGCTCTGCGCCCTGGGCATCACGCAGTTGAGTCGCGCCGATGAGGGTATGGTAAGAAGAAGACAGATCGCCAGGATATACGACGAGGCTTTTGCGGGCTTTGAAGGTATAGAGGTGCTGGGCACCAACCCCTCCGCACTGACAGAACCAGGTGAGACAGGCCACGCCTACCACCTGTACGTGATCAAAGTGGCAGACCGTAAGGGGCTGTATGATTTCCTGCGGGAGCATCAGATCTTTGCGCAGGTGCACTACATCCCGGCCCACACCATGCCGTATTACCGTAGTTTGGAGTATAAGAAAGGGGACTTCCCGCAGGCAGAGCGCTACTACGAGGCTTGCCTGAGCCTGCCGATGTTCCCAAGTTTAACGGACGAAGAGCAAGCTTACGTGATCGAGAAAGTGAAAGAGTTTTGCAAGAAATAGGTTTGACGAGTCAGACATATACAAACAGGCTGATCCTGGGCACGGCGCAGTTCGGGCTCCCCTATGGCATCAGCAACCAACGTGGGCAAATTCCTGAAGCCGAGATAGCCACCATACTAACTGAAGCAGCGAAGGCAGGTATAGACACCCTGGACACGGCAGCAGCCTATGGCAGCAGTGAACAGTGCCTGGGCAACGTCCTGCATAACTTGCCGGCACCTTACCGTATCATCAGCAAGTATCCGCCGAACAGCCCTGACAAAAGCATTGCACAAGCATGCCGCGAGTCGCTGAAGCGGCTGAGAGTAGAGAAGTTGTACGGCTACCTGCTCCACAGCTACGCCAGTTACAGCAGCAAACCTGCCCTGCTCGACGAGCTGCAGGAGCTCAAAGCTTCTGGCCTAACCGAGAGGGTGGGGCTCTCGCTTTACCACCCTGCAGAAGCGGAGGCGCTGCTGAAGCAGGAGGCGCAGATCGACATCTTGCAGTTTCCCTACAACATCTTCGACAGGCGCTTCGAGGAGCTACTGCCTGAGTTGCAGAACCGGGGCATTGAAACGCATGTGCGGTCTGTATACCTGCAGGGGCTTTTCTTTATGCAACCTGATCGGCTGCCGCTATACCTGCAGGGGGTAACTCCAAAACTAGAGCAGCTACAGCTGCTGGCCAACAGCTACCAACTGCCAATTGGGGCGGTATGTCTGGCTTTTGCGCTGGCAAATCCCTATATTTCACAGGTGGTGATCGGTGTGGAGAGTCTGCAGACCTTGCAGGAGAACATCCGCTACAGCAGCACAGAACTGCCCCCGGCAATCTATACCGCGCTACAGGAACTGAAAGAAGAAAACGAAAACATAATCTTACCCTACAAGTGGCCCGCACATTGAGCAGAAGCATAACTGACTTATTTTCCCTTTCCGGCAAAGTAGCCCTCGTCACGGGTGGTTACGGACACCTGGGCACTGCCATCAGTCTCGGACTGGCCGAAGCCGGTGCCACTGTTTATGTATTGGGCCGTAGCGAGGAAAAGTTCAGGGAGGCTTTCGGAGAACATTCGGATCTGAAAATCACCTTCGCCTACTGTGACATTTCAGACACAGCCACTGTAGCTGCTGCTTTCAGGCAAGTGCAGCAGGAAGCGGGCCGCATCGACGTGCTGGTGAACAATGCCTTTTACTCTAAGGGTCAGCAGCCCGAGCAGCTCACGGATGAGGAATGGGCCTACGGCATCGACGGTAATCTCAACAGCGTGTACCGCTGCATCCGGGAGGTGATACCCTACCTGAAGCAAAACGGCGGTCGGATCATTAACGTGTCCTCCATGTACGGCATGGTCTCGCCCGATTTCAGTATTTACGACGAGAGTCCCGCTTTCCTGAACCCGCCGCACTATGGAGCCGCCAAAGCCGGCGTACTGCAGCTAACGCGCTACTTCGCCTGCTACCTGGGCAAGCATAACATTACGGTTAATGCCGTTACACCGGGTCCTTTCCCGAGCGAGCAGGTGCAGCAGAATGAGGTGTTTGTAGAGCAGCTTAAGCGCAAGAACCCACTGGGGCGTATCGGGCAGCCGGACGACCTGAAAGGGGCCTTCGTATACCTGGCCTCAGACGCCTCGTCTTTTATGACGGGCCAGAACATGGTGCTGGACGGAGGCTGGACGGCATGGTAAAGGTCGGCGCCATCATACAGGTGCGCCTGGGCTCGGAGCGACTGCCCGGCAAGGCACTGCTGCCGCTCCCGTTCAGCGGAAATACCAGTCTGCTGGAGCACGTGGTAGCCAATGCACAGTCTGCCAGTTCTTTGCAGCAAACAATTATAGCCACCACCACCCGGAGTACTGACGATGTGATTGAAACCTTCTGCAATGAGAAGGCTATTCCTTACCTGCGTGGCGCAGCCGATGATGTGCTGGAGCGTTTCCTGCAGACAGCCCGTACCTACGAGCTGGACGTGATCGTACGCCTCACGGGAGATAACCCTTTCGTGATGCCGGAAACGATCGACCAGGCGGTGAACCGGTTATTAGAAACAGCATCAGACTATATCATCAGCACAGGCCTGCCGCTCGGCACCAATGTGGAAGTGTTTACGCGAGAAGCTCTTGAAACGGCTGCCAAAGAAGCTACTGAAGCCGCCGACCGCGAGCACGTGACGCCTTATATCAGAAGAGCAGCCAGTTTCAAGAGGCAAGTGCTACCATACACTTCCCCCATCGAAGCGCTGCGCCTGACCGTAGACTACCCAACGGACTACGCACTAGCCTCCCTGATTATAGAGCGGCTCTGGAAAACGGGGCAACCGGTGACACACGAGCTAATTGCTGCGTTACTGCAGGAGCACCCTTGGTTGCAGGAAATCAACGCGGCCAATTCGCAGCGGCAGGTTTTCAATTCTGAAGAAGAGGAAATGGCTGCCGCCAGAAAATTGCTGCAGTCCGGAGGATTTACCAGAGCGCTGCGAAAGCTGTAAGAGTGCTGCTAAAATTATAATCGTATGAACAGGAAGACACGCATCATTTTCAGGGCAGACGGGAACAGCCGCATCGGACTGGGCCACGTCACGCGCTCGCTTGCGCTGGTGCACATGCTGCGCCGGGAGTTTGAATGCGTGTTTGCCATTCAGTCGCCTGACCAGGCTTTGCAGGAGCGGATATGGGAGGTATGCGACGGCATCATCGTGCTTCCTCCCGCCGAACCGGATGCCGACCGCTTTGTGCACGAGCTGGATGCCTATGTTTCTGATGAAGAGATCGTAGTGCTGGATGGCTATACCTTTGGCACGGATTACCAACAGAACATCAAATCACGCGGCGCGGCAGTTGTTTGCATCGACGATATTCATGCCTATCCTTTTGTGGCAGATGCGGTGATCAATCAGGCTGGAGGAGTGTCTCCAGAGCTCTACCAGGTCGCTCCCTATACCCGACTGCTACTCGGTCCACACTATACGCTGCTTCGCCCTGCCTTTTTGAGAGCTGCCAAAGCGGCGCGGTCTATACCTGAAGGTGACTTACATGTGCTGGTTTCCATGGGAGGCGCCGACCCCGACAACCATACCTTGCAGGCGCTGAAAATGCTGCAGGCAATACCTGCCGTCAAGCAGATCGAAATAGTGGTGGGTAGCGCTTATACCCACTTGCACGAGCTGAAACAGAAACTGAAAGACCAGCCACTTGCTAAACTGCACCGGGATCTTTCCGCTGAAAGTCTGCGCCGCCTGATGGCCAAATGCCAGGCTGCCATCACCTCAGCCAGCGGTATTTCTTATGAATATGCTGCCGTGGGTGGTGTGCTGTTTGTGAAGCAAACCGCCGATAACCAGACAAGCATGCACCAGTTCCTGACAACAGAAGGTATAGCCCGTGACTACAGCAGCCTTTCGCAAGCACTACAGCAAGGTATAAGTCAGCAGGATTTTGAGACACAACTTGCAACTCAACGGCAGTTCTTTGACGGAAAAAGTGGTGAGCGACTGTTGGAGATATTCCAAAGTCTCAGTCTGGCGACTAATCTGAAAATCCGGCACGTTATACCTGAAGATCTTCACCTGCTTTTCGATTGGGCCAATGACCCAGAGGTGCGCCGGCACTCGTTCAACCCGGAACCGATTCCGCTCGAGGACCATACCCGCTGGTTTCAGGCCAAACTTGACAACCCCGACGCCATGCTCTATCTTGCTGAAGCAGACGGCAATCCAGCCGCGCACATACGGTTCGACCTGAAAGACGGTAAAGCCACGATCAGCTACCTGATCGGAGCGGACTTTCGGGGCAAAGGACTCGGACATACGGTGTTACTCAAAGGTATACAGCACCTGCTGCTGGACCGGCCTGATGTGACTATGGTGGACGGTCTGGTGCAGCAGGATCACAAAGCCTCGGTGCGGTCATTTGAAAAAGCCGGCTTTGCTTACGGTGATACTGATCCGGCCCATCCGAAGGCTTTTCGTTTTGTCTGGCAGCCAAAGGCCAGGGGATAGTTTAGAAAAAGAAATCATGATCAACGATATCATTATTGCCGGCCGTTTAATAGGCCCGAGCCACAAGCCTTTCATCATCGCGGAGATGTCGGGCAACCACAACCAATCGCTGGAGCGGGCGCTGGCCATTGTCGATGCCGCTGCCGATGCAGGTGCCGATGCCATCAAGCTACAGACTTACACAGCCGACACCATGACACTGCCCGGCGCCTTCACCATCGAGGACGAGGGTTCCCTGTGGAAAGGCCGTGAGTTGTACGACCTCTACAAAGAGGCCTACACCCCATGGGAGTGGCACCAACCTATTTTTGAGCGGGCACGGGAGCGCGGCATCATCGCCTTCTCCTCCCCTTTCGACGAATCGGCGGTGGATTTCCTGGAGAGCCTGGGAGCGCCCGCCTACAAGATCGCCTCTTTCGAGAACACGGACCACCCGCTGCTGCGAAAAGTAGCGGCCACTGGCAAGCCCGTGATCATGAGCACCGGCGCTGCCACCGTGCAGGAAGTGGCCGAGGCCGTGCATGTGCTGCGCGAAGAAGGCTGCCTGGAGCTTATCCTGCTCAAGTGCACCTCCACCTACCCGGCCACACCAGAAAACACGAACCTGCGCACCATTCCCCATCTCAGCGCTCTGTATGATGTGCAGGTCGGCCTGTCGGACCATACCATGGGCGTTGGAGCGTCAGTAGCCGCTGTGGCCTTGGGTGCCACTGTTATCGAAAAACACTTCACGCTAAGCCGTGCCGATGGCGGCGTGGACTCCGCTTTCTCGCTGGAACCGGTGGAGTTGCGCTCGCTGGTGGTGGAATCGGAAAGGGCCTGGCTGGCGCTGGGACAGGTACAATACGGCGTGCAGCGTGCCGAGGAGAAGAGCCGTCTTTTCAAGCGCTCGGTTTATGCCGCACAGGATATCAAAGCCGGTGAACCTTTCACCAAAGAGAACATCCGGGTGATCCGTCCGGGCCTGGGGCTACCGCCGAAACATTACGACAACTTGCTGGGCAAAAGTGCCACGCAGGACATCAAAGCAGGCACACCGCTTAGCTGGGACATGGTATAACACATGAAAGACTGGTATACCCTGTACAGCAACATCCTATACCTGCACTTTTCCGAAGGTTTTTACAATCTCCCTGAAAGTGCCAAAAACGCAGCCTCACCCGGCAATCTGGTGATGCGACTGCTGCGCATGGCCGGCTATACCCTAGTGCGGCTATTGGGCAACTTATTTAAAACAGTAGAGAAGCCGGAGCAACTGCAGGACAAGGTATGGCTGTATGTGGTGAGCCAGAACAATTACGATAGTCTGCACTTTTTAGAGGCAGCTATACCTGATGCTGTGATGGTAGCTGGTCAGAGCAAAGCCATTGGCAGGTATAACCAGGCAGTTGCGCGGATCTCGCTGCGCAAAAAACTACTCTATTATTACAAGTTTCTGCCACTGTTCTTCCAGTTTCTCGCACAACGCAAGCACAGAACCCTGCGCTTTGTGGACCTGCTTTACGATGCCGTTGGATTTTATGAGGTATACCTGCAGAAGCTGAAAAAATACCGTCCGCAGGCCATTGTGTTTGCCAACGACCACAATGCGGATGCCCGTGCCCTGCTGCTGGCAGCGAAAGAACTAGGTATACCTACCATCTATGTGCAGCACTCCAGTGTGAGCCACTTATTTCCGCCACTGGCATTTAACCTGAGCCTATTGGAGGGGCAGGATTCGCTGGACAAGTATAAGTTGTGCGGTCCGGTTACAGGGCGGGTAGAGTTTATCGGTATGCCCAAAGCGGACAAGTTTGTGCTGCACCGCAACAGGAGTAAGCAGGTAAAGACACTAGGTATAGCCTGTAACCTGATGGACCTGACAGAAGAGGTACAACAGCTTGTTCGCAACATCAGTCGTGATTTTCCGGAATTGCGCATCCTGCTCCGCCCCCATCCCCGTGACAAACGCAGCTATACCTTCGCCACTGGCATTAGTCCGAACATTACCCTTACCACCCCACGGCAACAATCCGTTTTTGAGTACCTGCAAGGGATAGACATGCTGGTGAGCGGCAACTCCGGCATCCACCTGGAGGCGGTGCTGCTGAATGTGTGGTCGGTCTACTACAATTTCAACCCGAAAGAAGAGCTGCATGACTATTATGGCTTTGTAGCGCAGGGACTGATTGAAGAAGCCATTTCCTACGACGCGCTCAGGCCGATGATAGCACAAGGTATAGCGCACAAACCCGAGGTATACCGGCGGGCAAGCTATTATCACGCAACAGTAGGAACCGAGTATGACGGCAGAAGTGGCGAACTGGCAAGCACTTTTGTAAAAGCGATGCTGTCCGGGGGCAGCAAATTATAGGAATCGGCTACCTTTGTGGCCTGAAATAAAAACATGAGCAAACATCTCCAGCGCGAGGGTATTTGGAACACCGTGATCTCATACGCCGGCATCGCCATCGGCTATGTAAACACCATCCTGCTTTTTCCGAACTTTCTGGAGGAGGAAGAAGTGGGCCTGACTCGTCTGCTGATTCAGATTTCGGTGATGTTTGCGCAGTTCTCGGCGCTCGGTTTCGTGAACATGAGCGTGCGCTACTTCCCTTATTTCCGGGATAAGAGCAAGGAGCACCACGGCTTCCTGTTTCTGCTGCTGGCTATACCTGTGCTGGGCTTTGGAGCCATTACAGGGCTCTTCCTACTCTTTAAGCCGGTCGTCATCGACTACTATATCGAGAACTCTCCTCTCCTGCTCGACTACTATTACTTTGTCATCCCGCTGGCCTTTTTCACGCTGCTCTTTAACCTGCTCACCGCCTACCTGCGCTCGCTGTTCAAGACCATTATTTCGTCTTTCGCCCAGGACTTTCTGCTGCGCATCCTCACCACAGCCCTCATCGGGCTCTATGCGTTTGAGTGGATCGACTTCAGGCAATTCGTGCTGCTGTACATTGTCATTAATGCAGTGATCACGCTTTCGCTGGTAGTGTATGCGCTGTGGCTGAAGCAGTTGTTTTTGCGTCCGCGTCTGGCTGCTCTGAGTATTGTGCCTTTGCGGGAGATGTTGTATTTCGGATTCTTTACTTTCCTGGGCAATATCTCGGTAACCATCATCACCACCGTCGACCAGATCATGATCAGCTCTTACAGCCTGGGCGACAACGGTATCTACACTACGGCTTTTTTCATCACCAGCGCCATTATGGTGCCGGCACGCTCTATTTTCAAGATCGCTTTTCCGCAGGTGGCCGAGTACTGGAAAGACAGGGATATGGCAGGTATGGAGCGGCTTTACAAACAGATCACCCTGATCAACCTGATCGTGGGTTTGCTGCTCTTTATTGGCATTTGGGCCAATATCGATAACCTGTTCTCCTTTATGCCGGAGACTTACCGGGCTGGTAAGTATGTAGTATTGTTCCTGTCCATGGCCCGCATCATCGACCTGGCCACAGGTATAAACGGCATCATCCTGGCCACTTCCGAAAAATACCGTTGGGATCTGCTCTTTAATGTGGTGCTGGCCGGCCTAACCATCTGGACAAATTATGTATTCATTCCGCTGTACGGCATAAACGGTGCTGCATTGGCCTCCATGATCTCGTATGTGACGATCAACCTGCTGCGCCTGTTCTTTGTGCAGTACCTCTACAAAATGCAGCCTTTCGCCTGGAATTCTCTGGGTGTGACGGCTATCGCCGCCGTTGCGCTGGGGGCCTCATACCTGGTGCCATACCTGGGCAATCTATACCTGGACATCCTGGTCCGCTCCCTGTTGATCACCGCCATCTATATGGGCTTGATAATCAGTTTGCAGGTATACCCGGACATGAACCATTGGCTGCTCGCACAGTGGCGCAGACTTAATTAAGTCGAAGGGTTCATTAACTGAAAACTGTGACAAGTATATGTAAAGATATACCTGTCCGGGAAGCTTTCTGTGAAACTCCACGACTCTAAAACCAAGAAAAGAAAATTAAATTTAGTAGCCTGTTGTCAGGTTAAAGGACTCTACTTTCGAATCGAGCACTTTGCCGTTTTCGCACTTGAGCACGCGGTGTGGATAGCGGTTGATAATCTCGTAGTTGTGCGTAGCCATCAGGATGGCTGTTCCACTGTTATTGATTTCGTTGAAGAGCTGCATGATGCCGTCGGCCACAATCGGGTCGAGGTTACCGGTCGGTTCGTCGGCCAGCAGAATGACCGGCTCGTTAAGGAGGGCACGGGCTACTACGATACGCTGCTGCTCGCCACCAGACAGTTGGTGCGGCAGTTTATTGGCGGCGGCATCCAGTCCGACACGCATGAGCACTTCCGTGATGCGCTGCTTACGCTTCGATTTGTCATTCCAGCCTGTGGCTTTCAGCACAAAGGCTAAGTTCTCTGCCACTGTGCGGTCAAAAAGCAATTGAAAGTCCTGAAACACAATGCCGATCTTACGGCGCAGGTATGGCACCTGCTTGCGTGGGAGCTTTGTCAGTTTGAAATCGGCGATGGTACCTACTCCTGTTTGAAGCGGCAAATCCCCGTAAAGGGTTTTAAGCAACGAGCTTTTTCCGCTTCCGGTACGGCCCACCAGGTATACGAACTCCCCTTTGTCAATGTCGAAATTGACACTGCTCAGCACGGTGTTTACATCCTGATAAATAGCCACGTCGCGTAGCGAGACCACGGGGGTCGATGATGAAAAGCTCATAAGAAAATTAAATATCTAGTTGCTGCAGTTTACCAAACTCAAGGGACTCAATCAGCGCAGCCAACTCCTCCTCTTTTCCCTCCAGACCATAACGGTCCAGGTTCTTGAGCGGACGATCAGCCCTAAAATAAGCGATGAGCACGAAATTATCGTCGCGCAGCTGAATATAATCCGGAATTTTGGCCTTGCCCTTTACTTTGATGATGTACATCGGAATGAATTAAGAATTTAGAATTAAGAATTAGGAATGGTTAAAATTGTTTTTGGCTTATACCTCTACAATTCTTAATTCCTAATTCTTAATTCCTAATTGTCTTACTTGCTGCCTTTGGCGTGGTCGGCCAGGAACTTCTGCAGACCGATGTCAGTCAGCGGGTGGTTCAGCAGGCCGGTGATCACTGAAAGAGGGCAGGTTACCACATCAGCACCCAGCTCAGCGCACTGCACCAGGTGCATCACGTGACGCACAGAAGCTGCCAGCACCTGTGTCTGGTAACCATAGTTGCCATAGATGTGTACAATCTGCTCGATCAGCTGCAGACCGTCTGTTGACACGTCGTCCAGACGACCTACAAACGGAGACACGTACGTAGCACCTGCCTTAGCAGCCAGGATAGCCTGACCGGCAGAGAAAACCAGCGTACAGTTTGTTTTGATGCCGCGCTCGCTAAAGTGACGAATCGCCTTCACGCCGTCGCGGATCATCGGAACTTTCACCACGATGTTCGGGTGCAGTTCGGCCAGCAGTTCGCCTTCGCGCACCATGCCGTCGAAGTCTGTTGCGATCACTTCGGCGCTGATGTCACCGTCCACAATTTCGCAAATCTGCTTGTAGTGCGCCATCACGTTGTCGTGCCCGAAGATACCCTCTTTGGCCATCAGCGATGGGTTGGTGGTTACACCGTCGAGCACACCAAGGTCGTGCGCTTCCTGAATTTCCTGCAGGTTTGCAGTATCAACAAAGAATTTCATAATGCTGGGGATGTAGATTTGCTTACAAATCTAACGCAATATGCCCTAAGTCAAAAGACATTGAATAAAAGATGCGACACAATTTAGGTATAGCGCCAAATAACGAAGGGAACAGTCTATTTTCCAGCGCCATTAGGCGAAGGGACTGCAAGATGGGACAGTTATAGCACCAAAACAAAAAGACCGGCGCAGGAGCCGGTCAGAAAAGTAAGGGCAAAAAAAAGTGGCAAACCAACATCGCGCCGCTTCAACCATCTACCCTTGCTGCCTTCCGGCCCTGGGGGAGTTCGACGGGAGCTGGCCGTGCCGATTTGCCGTTACAAAAGTACGAAGATTATCCTGAAGTGCAAGCATCTATTAAAGATTTATCTCTCAACCTCGCTGTTTGCCCCCGATGATGTTACTGCTCAGGTGGTTTATTTTTGAAAGGAGGATGCTTGTGGCTATGGAAAGAGGAAGATTGGAGGGCCGGAGCGCCGCGGTGTTTGATGGCATAGTGAATGGTTAGTCTGAATCAGGATTTTCAGGATTAAAGAATTTACAGGATTTTGGTGCATGATTTTAACCCCATCCCAACCTTCCCCTAAAAACAGGGGAAGGAGCTATGCACGATTGTCATCCCCCTGCCCCCTTCGAAGCGGGACTTTTGGCTATTGCCATTTAAAGGTATAAGCTCCGTAGTACATGACCACTGGCAGGTATAGCAAGACTAACTATCAGCCAGCTATGTAACAAACAGCTGTGCCAGGTGCGCCACCGACGATTTTTTGTTTGAGCGGTCAGCGAGTGGGGGTAGGGGCCCTCGATTCAAAATCGTCTTGATTTTTTTGCTTACTGGGGGTAGGGGCCCTCTTTCTTTTCATCAAGGAAAAAAGTGAGGCCCGCCCGGCCAGGGCAAGCTACAGAGCAGTACAGGTATCAGAGCAGTACAGGTATTATACCTAAAAGCGGTTGCTACGCCAGGTATAGGTATAGGTATAGGTATAGGTACACCTAACACCGGTCCAGAGGTCCAACTACACCAGAACCGAGCGTGAACGCTCGCGCCATACTCGACTACCTCGCCGGTCAGGCGCAAAACTCTACATCAAAACATATCTCCCCTATTTTTGGCAAAAAAGCCTAAAGTGCCTTACCTTTGCGCATGCCAGAAAAAATACTGATTCTCGACTTCGGCTCCCAGTACACCCAGTTGATCGCAAGACGGGTGCGCGAGCTAAATGTGTATTGTGAGATTTACCCTTACAATAATGTTCCGGAACTAACGGAAGATGTCAAAGGCGTTATTCTATCGGGCAGCCCCTGCTCGGTGCGTGACCAAGAACACCCTACCATTGACCTGAACCAATTCATGGGCAAGCTCCCATTGCTGGGTGTATGCTACGGGGCGCAACTGATCGCCCACGAGCACCAGGGCGAAGTAACTCCTTCCACCATCCGCGAATATGGCCGTGCCAGACTTTCAGAGCTGCACACTGCCAACCGCCTGATGAAAGAACTCACACCTGGTTCGGTAGTGTGGATGTCGCATGGTGACACGATCAAAGAAATTCCTGACAATTTTGAAGTAATAGCCAGTACGGAAACCGTTCGCGTGGCCGCTTACAAGCTGCGCGACCAGGAGACCTACGGCATTCAGTTCCACCCGGAGGTAACACACTCCGATGAAGGCAAGACCCTGCTTCGCAATTTTGTGGTGCACATCTGCGGTTGCCAGCAGGACTGGACTTCCGAGCAGTTCGTGGATGCGACTGTAGCCGAGTTGAAGCAGCAGTTGGGTAACGATAAGGTCGTGCTCGGCCTCTCCGGTGGTGTGGACTCCAGCGTGGCAGCCATGCTGATTCATCAGGCGATAGGCGAGAACCTGTACTGTATATTTGTTGACAACGGACTGCTGCGCAAAGACGAGTTCGAATCAGTGCTCGACTCCTACAAGCACATGGGGCTGAACGTGAAGGGCGTGGATGCCAAAGACCGTTTTTACTCCGCACTAGCCAGTATATCAGACCCCGAAGGCAAGCGCAAAGCCATTGGCCGCGTGTTCATTGAGGTGTTCGACGACGAGGCACATAAAATTGAGGGCGTGAAATGGCTCGGCCAGGGCACGATCTACCCGGATGTGATCGAATCGATGAGCGTAAAAGGTCCTTCGGCTACCATCAAATCGCACCACAACGTAGGCGGTCTTCCTGACTTTATGAAGCTGAAAGTGGTAGAGCCACTCAAGACGCTCTTCAAAGACGAAGTGCGTCTGGTAGGCAAAACACTGAAAATTGACGACAACATCCTCGGCCGCCATCCTTTCCCTGGTCCGGGTTTGGCTATCCGCATACTAGGCGATATCACTCCGGAGAAGGTACAAGTACTACAGCAAGTGGATCATATCTTCATCAGCAACCTCAAAAAATCGGGTCTGTATGACGAGGTATGGCAGGCAGGCGCTATCCTGACGCCGGTACAATCGGTTGGTGTGATGGGCGATGAGCGTACTTATGAAAATGTAGTGGCCCTTCGCGCCGTGACCTCCATTGACGGCATGACAGCGGACTGGAGCCGTTTGCCGTATGAGTTCCTGGCCGATGTGTCGAACGAGATCATCAACAAGGTAAAAGGCGTTAACCGCGTCGTGTACGATATCAGCTCGAAACCACCAGCTACCATCGAGTGGGAGTAATTTAATGGAGTGATTTGGTGATTGAGTGAGTTAGTGATTGGTTAAATTGTTAAATGGCTGAATTGTTGATCTGGTTTCAGCGAAGCTGCTGCTAGGTAGCGTGTAGGTTCAGTATTTGATTTGATTGAATTAATCACTCGCCAAATTAACAATCACTCATTCGCTAAATCACTCAATCACTCAATCAAAATAAAACAACATGAATAGAAGCTTTTTGAAGCATACAGCGGGTATGTTGCTGCTGGCTGCACTGGCACTTCCGGCACAGGCCCAGCAAGACTTCAGCACGACCTATGGCAATGGCAAGGTCCTGATCGAGCGGGAGCAATACGACAAGGCCATGGCCGAACTTTTGCCGATCACCCAGGCTGGCCCGAAAAATCAATATGCTCCTGAAGCCTCTTACCTCTATGCCGTGGCGGCACTGAAGGCAAACAAGCTGCCCGAAGCCCGCCGCATGCTGCAGCAGTTGCAGGGCCAGCACCCTACCTGGCCAAACCAGACGGAAGCAAGCTACCTGCTGGCCAACGTACTTTTTGAACAAGGCGAATTCGAACAAGCACTTGCAGAGCTAAGCAGCTTGTCTTCCAACAAGCTGCAAGCCGATGCCGAAAACCTGAAGCGGCATTACCTAATGCGCATCACCGACCGCGAAACTTTCGAGCAGCTTTTGCAGCGTTATCCGGACGATAAGGCCCTTGCGCAAACCTTCGCTGACAAGCTTTTGGCAGGATGGTATCGCCCCGAAGACAAGTCAACCCTCGAAAACATTGTATCGAAGCACCGGCTGGATCGCAACCGTTACCTCAGCGCCAACGCCATGCGCAAACAGGCTTACACCGTAGCTGCGCTTCTGCCCTTTCAGTTGGACCAGGACCTGGGACAGGCCGCACGCAAAAACCAGTTTGCCACCGACCTTTACGCCGGCATGAAAATGGCGCAGGACTCTCTCAAACGACAGGGCATCAACATTAACCTCTATGCCTACGATGCCGGTACGGATACCACAGCCGTGAAACGCATTCTGGAGACTCCAGAGATCAAAAGCATGGATTTGCTCATTGGCCCCGTTTATAGATCTTCTGCAAAAATAGTAAACCGTTTTGCGGCTCAAAACAACGTTAACGTGATTAATCCGCTTTCGCAGGACCTGGAAGTCGCCGGTGAGAATCCGAATATCTTCTTGTTCGAATCGTCGGTGGCAACGCAGGCACGGCAGGCAGCAACGTATGCTTATAACACCTTCGAGCCGAAAACAGCTATCATTCTGTACGAAGACAGCAAAGACGACATCGCGTTTAGCCAGTACTACCGCGAACAGTTCCTGAAGTTAGGAGGGAAAATAGCCGCTTATAAAAAGATCAACTCCAAGCAGACCTCCGCAACGGCTGCTGTCTTTAAAGAGCTGAAACTGGAGGGCATTGGGCATTTGGCTGTATTCTCCGATCAGATGACAGCTGCCGCAAACACAGTAAGCACCCTGCAGGCCAGAGCAGCCACGCTCCCACTGCTCACATTCGAAAACTGGTTAGGTATAGGCCAGCTGACGCTGCGCCAACTGGATGACCTGGAGATCTACTTCGTTAACCCGAAATACGTGGACCAGATGAACTCCGTCGTGCGCCACTTCCGCAAAAGGTATGCTGCCAGGTATAACATGCCGCCTTCGCCCTATGCTTATGCCGGTTTTGAGATGATGTACTATTTCGGGACCCTGCTCCAGAACTATGGCCCACGCTTTAACCTGGCTTTGGGCTCCGAAGGACTAAGACCGGGTGTATTTTACAAAGGTATAGGCTACACCGACCGCGCAGCCCTAAATGAAGTGCGGCGCGACAACCAGTACATCCCAATCACCAAACTGGAGAACCTGCAACTGACTGTCGTGAATCCGGTATTTTAGAGTCGCAGCCAATCCAAAACAGGTATAGCACCTGAACCAAATCATTGTTTTTAACTATCTAAGAACACAGCATTATGAAAATAGCGCCTATCAGCGAAGAACTTTTCCAGCGTGCACAACACTCCATACCTGGCGGTGTAAACTCTCCTGTTCGTGCCTTCCGGGCCGTGGGTGGCAATCCGCGCTTTATGGTGTCGGCCAAAGGACCTTACATGTTTGACGAAGACGGCAACCGTTACATTGAGCTGATCAACTCCTGGGGGCCCATGATCCTGGGCCACGCCGCTGAAGTAGTGCAGGAAGCGGTGCTTAAGGCTATACCTAACTCCCTTTCTTTTGGAGCCCCTACCCGCAAAGAAATTGAGATTGCGGAGCTGATCGTGGACATGGTGCCTTCTATTGAGAAGGTGCGTATGGTAAACTCAGGTACCGAGGCCACCATGTCGGCTGTGCGCGTGGCCAGGGGCTATACCGGCCGCAACAAAATGATCAAGTTCGAAGGCTGCTACCACGGCCACGGCGACTCATTCCTGATCGCTGCCGGAAGTGGCGCTATTACCCTCGGAGTGCCGGACAGCCCGGGTGTAACCCAGGGCGTGGCCGCCGATACACTCACCGCTCCTTATAATGATCTGGAGGCGGTTAAGAGACTGGTGGAAGCCAATAAGGATCAGGTAGCTGCCATTATTCTGGAGCCAGTGGCCGGCAACATGGGCCTGGTGCTTCCGGAGCAGGGTTTCCTGCAGGGCCTCCGAGACCTTTGCACCAAAGAGGGCATTGTACTGATATTTGATGAAGTGATGACGGGCTTCCGCCTGGCACCAGGTGGCGCGCAGCAACTGTTTGGTGTTACGCCGGATATGACCACACTCGGTAAGATTATCGGGGGCGGTATGCCTGTAGGCGCCTACGGAGGCAAAAAAGAGATCATGAACTTTGTAGCCCCGGCCGGACCAGTATACCAGGCAGGCACCCTGTCTGGCAACCCGATCGCCATGTCGGCCGGTATGGCCATGCTGCAGTACCTGCAGAGCCACCCGGAGGTATACACCAATCTGGAGCAGACCACTTCCAACATGGTGAACGGCATGAAGCAGAACATGCAGGAACTTGGCATGAACTACACGATCAACCACGTGGGCTCCATGTTCAGCATCTTCTTCACAGAACAACCCGTGACCGATTTTGAAAGCGCCAAGACCTCTGATACAACTATGTTCGGGCGCTACTTCAACAGCATGCTCCAGCACGGCGTATACCTGGCCCCTTCGCAGTACGAATCACTGTTCGTATCCACCGCCATTACTGATGACCTGGTGCAAGAATACCTGCAGGCAAACCGAGAAGCACTTCAAGAAGCCAGCAGATAAAGTATAGCTCCTTAAGAATCACAAAATAAAGACGACAGCTCTGTAACGGGCTGTCGTCTTTATTTTGTGATTATAAGCGTATCATAGCTCCCTCTAAAGCGCGTTAATACTTGAAAGGAGGCATTGGTCCGAAGTCTTTTCAGGATTGCTATAACAGCAAATGCCCATTTTCTCACAGAGTCGGATTCAAACATTCAGCAATTTAGCTATTCATCAATTTAACAATCCAACAATCAACAATTTAACAATTCAACACTCGTCAATTTTACTTACTTTTACGGTCATAACATCGCACCCCATGATTCTTACAGATAAACAGATTTTAGAAGAGATCGAGAAAGGCACTATCCTGATTGAGCCATTTAAGCGCTCCAGCCTGGGCACGAACTCTTACGATGTACACCTGGGCCGCTACCTGGCTACATACCGCAACGAGGTGTTGGACGCGCGCCATCACAACGAAATTGACGTGTTTGAGATTCCGGAAGAAGGATTTGTACTACAACCGAACACGCTATACCTGGGCGTGACACTGGAGTATACTGAAACGCACGCCCACGTGCCTTTCCTGGAAGGCAAGTCAAGTGTTGGTCGTTTGGGTATAGACATCCATGCCACTGCCGGCAAAGGCGATGTAGGCTTCTGCAATACCTGGACCCTCGAGATCTCGGTGACCCAGCAGGTGCGGGTGTACTACGGCATGCCTATTGGCCAATTGATCTATTTCGAAGTAAAAGGCGGCATTGAGAATTATTACAACAGCAAATCCAACGCAAAATATAATAACCGCACCACAAAGCCCGTTGAGTCGATGATGTGGCGGAACGAGTGGTAAAATCCAAAAAAGATTAAAAAAAGAGGTCAAATACTGTTGTATTTGACCTCTTTGGCATTATTTCTGTTTTATATAGCCTGTATTCGACTCTGAAGATTTAGCAAAAAAAGTTTTAAACGCCGGAATCATTTACAGACTGCCCACGTTTTTAAACTGTGCAATCCCAGAAAAGAATCTGATAAAGCACTGACAACACCAAAACACTACAATTATGAAAAAGCTACTGGTAATGACATTGATGGTATTCGGAACTGTTTATGGCGCTTTTGCCTCAGGTAACAACGCTGCAGCTGTTGCCGAGAAGCGTGCCAACCACCTTTCTGAGCAGATGATTCGTGAACTTCGTCTGAACAACTACCAGTCGAACAAAGTGAGAGAGATCAACCTCGATGTAGCTGCCCAGATCACTGAAATTGAGCAGCAGCACGCTGGTAACGAGCAGCTGATTACTGAAAAGTGCAAAGACATCCTGGCAGCGCGTGACCTGCAGTTTGAGGATATCCTGAGCACCGTGCAGTATAACGATTACTTCGGTGATCGTAAGATGTACTCTAAAGTTGACCGTGAGTTCGTGACAAGCATGAACGAGGAAGGCTCCCAGAACATGGCCGCTGATCAGAAAAAGGCGCTTGCCACACGTGTGAACTAGTCCAATCTGAATTTTTAAATTATAAAAGCCACCTCTTGAGGTGGCTTTCGTTGTTTAAGGGCTTAGTTGTTCTGCTTTCTGCGTTCTTCTTCTACGTGGTTCATCAGGTCCTCGCACAGGGCGCGCATCTTATCGGCCATTACTTTGTCGCTGGTGGCGGTTGCAATGCTCTGCGCCATGGCACCAATTGTATCGATGTAGAAATACTTCATTTCATCAACAGGCATATCCTTTGTCCAAAGGTCGATCTTCATGGTTCCCGCTTCATCACGATCCCAAAGGGAGATGTTGATGGCTTTGGCAAAGTGGATTTTCTCACCTGCATCAGTTGCTCTCCAGCTGATGGCTTCCGGTATTTTCTGCTCGTCTAGGGCAATGCTAAAGTATATTTCAGACTTCTTCATTTTTGCTTCTTTTTAAACTTTGGACTATATATATCTCGTACTATGCTTGAATACTAAAACCAAGTACAAAGTTACGCGATGCGCTACGGAATAAAAACCTTCTTTTTCCTTTTTAGTCTGGCCATCCTTTCGGGATGCGCCAGCTTGACCACATCCAGTAAAAAGCAGAAACTATACACGCTTGCTTTTTATAACACGGAGAAGCTCTACGATACCCAAGACGACCCAAAAACAGACGACGATGGCTTTACGCCAGGTGGCATCATGCAGTGGGACCAGGACAGGTATAAGACCAAGATACGGAACATAGCAAAAGTGATTGAAACCATTGGCGGGAAAAGTGGCCCTGATATCCTCGGATTAGCTGAAGTGGAGAACCGCCAGGTGCTCGACGATCTGGTAAGCTCCTCTCCCCTTCGCAAACGCCGATACGGCATTATCCATTACGACTCACCAGATCCTGAAGGGATGGATGTGGCCTTGCTCTATAATCCTAGAGTGTTTAAACCAACCTCCCATACAAACCTGCCCATAAAGTTTTCGGAGAAAGGATTTGCCTCGCGTGGGGTACTGCAGGTAAAAGGCACTCTGGCTGGTGAGCCGGTGACAGTATACGTGACCCATTGGCCTGAAGACCGCGGCAGCAAAACCCTTGGCAATGCCCGCAGAAGAGAGGCGGCAGCTGAGCTGCGAAAGCAGATAGGCGCGCAGCAGAAAGCGGACAAAAATGCTAAAATAATTGTGCTGGGCGATTTTACGGATGAGCCAAAGTCCACGAACATGGAAAAGGTGCTGAGGGCAACAGGACGACCTAACCCGGCTTACAACGAAGAACTTTTTAATACCTTTTACCTATGGTACGTGCAGGGCCGCGGCAGCTTCCATACCCGCAACGATAACAAAATGCGCGACCAGATCCTTGTATCCAAATCGCTCTTAAATACTCGGGGTGGACTATATTATGCCCATGGGGCTGCCTTCATCCATGACCCGGAGTTTGCCAAGTTCACATTCGGCAGGTATAAAGATACGCCCCGCCAGACCTGGTCCGGCACCCTCTACCTGGGTGGCTATAGCGACCACTTCCCGGTATACATTAAGTTGCAGAAGTAGGTATAGCCTGTAAACAGAGAAGGCGGACCAAATAGGCCCGCCTTCCTGCATTAGGAGAAATTATCTTCTTATACGTAATTGTTTAGCATTACAGGCATCACCAGCATCAGAACATTTTCATTATCCTCGTTGGCAAGCGGCATTAGCAGACCGGCACGGTTCGGTGTAGACAGCTCAAACGATATTTCGTCAGCGTCGATGTTATTCAGCATTTCGATCAAAAACTTCGCGTTGAAGCCGATTTCCATGTCCTCACCATCATACTGGCAAGTCAGGCGCTCGTTTGCTTCGTTAGAGAAATCCAGATCTTCGGCAGAAACCTGCAGCTCAGAGCCTGACAGTTTCAAACGGATCTGGTGCGTAGTTTTGTTTGAGTAAATAGAGATACGACGCACAGAGCTTAATAGAGCAGCACGGTCAATTACCAGTTTGTTCGGGTTCTGCACAGGGATTACGTTCTCGTAGTCTGGGTAGCGCTCGTCAATCAGACGACAGATCATGCGGATGTTGTCGAAGCTGAAGAACGCGTTGGACTGGTTGAACTCCATACGCACCGCAGTAGCCTCAGAAGGTAACGTAGACTTCAGCAGCGTGAAAGCCTTGCGTGGAATGATCAGAGAAGCCTCCTGGCTGGTGGCGATGTCCGTGCGACGGAAACGCAGCAGACGGTGCCCGTCAGTGGCTACGAAGGTAACATTATCAGAACGCAGCTGCACGAAAATACCTGTCATGGCTGGACGAAGCTCGTCGTTGCTCACTGCAAAGATGGTCTTGTTAATGGCACGAGATAGCACGTTAGAAGGTATCTCGATGGCGCTGCCGCCCTTCACCACAGGTACACGCGGGAAGTCAGTGGCGTTTTCACCAGAAAGCTTATAGCGTCCGTTTGAAGAGCTGATTTCAATGGTATAGGTCTCTTCGTCGATAGTGAAGGTAACTGGCTGGTCTGGCAGGTTCTTCAGCGTCTCGATCAAAATTTTGGCAGGGGCAGCAATGCGGCCACTCTCCTTTGCTTCTACCTGCAGCTCGGTGATCATGGAAGTTTCCAGGTCACTGGCTGTGATGGTCAGGGTGCTGTCGTTGATTTCGAACAGGAAGTTCTCAAGGATAGGAACCACCGGGTTGTTGGTTACCACACCGTTTATGCTGGCTAACTGCTTCAGGAGAGCAGATGAAGAGACGATAAATTTCATTATGTATAGCTATAATGTTATTTGGACAAAGTTAAAACTTTTTCGCATTTATGCTAAAGCAGCGGCCTGGCTTTTTCACAATTTCTTTACATACAGGGCGAAAAATTTAGAAGCGCTCGTAGCGACGCTTGCGCAGGTAGTAGCGCACCACCCCAAACAAGGCCAACAGCACGATCGGAGCCACGATATTGAGCAACTGCCAATAGGTACGCTCCTCCTTTATCCGCACCCTATCCAACGGCCGCAGCTGAATTTCTTTGCTGCGTACGTTGATCAAGCCTTCTGAATCCAGCAGGTAATGAATGGTGTTCATAGCCAATTCGCGGTTGGCAAAGGTTACGTTGTTATATCGGTCAAAGCCCAGTTCATAAGCCTGACCAGTGCGTGGATTTACATCGTTGCGCACGAGGTCGCCATCCGAGAAAACTGCTATTTTGGTTGGCACTCCCTGCTCCTTTACTTGTGCGTTTGCCACTCCCTCAGGAGCTCTTCTGTTACGGAAGAGCGAGGTAAAGGCACCTTCCAGCAGATAACCCACTGGCTGCGGTCCCGCCTGGTACTGCTCCGGCTTCACTTCCATACGGGCTTCTTCAAGCGTAAGCGGTACGGGGGCTTGCATTACACGTGAGTATACAGAGGTATAGACTAACGGTGTTTTGCGGATACCATCGGCACGCACGGTGTCCATGGTGCCAATAAACTTACTGTAAACGGCGTCGATGTTGCGGGTAATCGGGTGTTTAGCAAAGTTGTTGAGCAGCGGGTAGAAGCGCCAGTTCGTCATTTCGGTCTGTGGCCGCTCACCCATATAGCCCGTCACGACAGGTATAAAGCCTGAGTTCAGGTCCATGATCATAGTTGGATTGAGACGCACCCCATACCGGAAAAGCATATCGTCCAAATTGAGATTGTAAGGCATCGCAAACATACCTCCTGCTCCTACGCTATCCATATTCGCATTGAGTGCATCCACAAAAAACACTGCCTTGCCCCCGTTCATGATGAACTGGTCGATCTTATACTTGTCAGCCTCGGTAAAGGCCTGCGTTGGTTTGGCAATGATGATCAGGTCCAGGCCCTGCAGCGAAGGGATGTCGCGCAGCTCGCCGCGGGCTACCCGGTAAAACTCCTGCAAAGAGCCCAGTAGATCCGTCACGTTCTGCGTCTCCAGTTGCCCCTGTCCGCTGATGTAGCCGATGGTTTTGCCACCCTGGAAGGCCATTTTACGGATAGCTGTGGCCAGTTCATACTCCACGCCTTCTACTGACTGGTTCAGGCGTTCGTCAGGCGAAGCGGCCAGGTTGCCTTTCAGGAGCATCACGCCGGTTTCTTTGCCTTTGTACATCACGCGAGCACCCGGGAACACCAGGCGCTCCACCTGCTTGCCGCCCTCGTTGGCTCGCAAATTAGTGGGTTGTATACCTGCCTGCGCCAACTTCTGAAAAAACTCTGTTCGTTCTTTCTCATCCGATATATCGTTCGGATCGATGAATTCATAGCGCACATTGCCGCCCGCGTAAATGCGGAACTCGTCCAACGTCTCGCGTACGGACTGCTGTAGGCGCTTGAAACCTGCCGGGAACTCGCCCTCCAGGTATACCTCTACAAACACGGGCTCTGGCAGCTCCGACAGCATCTGTTTTGTGACAGGTGAGATGGTGTAGCGCTTGTCCTCAGTCAAATCGAGGCGGAAAAAGAAGTTGGCGGCCAGTATGTTGAGCAGCACAATGGCTGCTAACGCGATCAGAAAGCGGGTCAGGTCGCGGCTGCGCTTGCTCTTGTGTGTCGTTGCCTGCTCTGTTACCATTTTCTGCTGCTCAATACAAGTTTGGTGGAAAGAATCATGATCGCGATCACACTCAGAAAGTACAGCACGTCACGTGAATCGATCAGCCCTTTGCTGATGGCGGAATAGTGGTACTCTATACCTAGCTGACTGATAAAATAGCTGTAGCCGCCCCACATAGGTATAGAAGCGATCAACTCGAAACCTGCGTAGAAGATGTAGCAGAGGAAAATAGCGATAACAAAGGAGATGATCTGGTTATCTGAAACAGAAGAGGCGAACACACCGATAGCTGCAAAAACGCCAGCCAGGAACACAAGCCCCAAGTATGAGCCCACCACAGCGGCCGAGTCTACGTTGCCCTGCGGGTTACCGAGTTCATACACGGTATAGTAATAGATCAGCGTAGGTATAAGGGCGAAGAGTGCCAGCAGTAGCGCCGCAAAGTACTTGCCCAGGATCAGTTGCAGATCAGAAATCGGCTTGGTGAGCAGGAGTTCAATCGTGCCTTCCCGCTTCTCCTCGGCAAAGGTCCGCATGGTGATGGCCGGTATCAGGAACAGGAACAGCCAGGGTGCCATGTTGAAGAGCGTCTGCATGTCGGCAAAGCCGTAATCGAGCACGTTGCTCTCGGGGAACACCCACATGAACATGCCAATGGCCACTAAAAACACCATAATCACAATGTAGGCGATCAGCGTATTCAGGAAGCCGTTAAATTCTTTTTTAAGTATAGCGAGCATAGGTATACCTATTTCGTCAGTTGTTGGAAAATCTTTTCGAGGGAGTTTTCTTCGTGGCGCAGGCCTACCAGCGGCCAGTTGCGCTCGGCAGCCACCCGGAAAAGGGTTGCCCGGATATCGGTGTCTTTGCGGGAAACTACCCGGTAGGTAGTGCCCTCGGCCAAGGTTGCGCCCAGTACGCCCGGCACCTGCTCGAGCACCTCCACAGGTATAGGCTGCTCAAATTCCACAAGGGTTGTCTTCTCGTTACGGGCACCGGCCTGCAGACTAGCCACGTCGCTATCGGCCACCAGTTTGCCACGGTTGATGATCACGACACGGTCGCAAATGGCGGTCACCTCCTGCATAATGTGCGTCGAGAAGATCACGGTTTTGTCCTGCCCGATGCGCTTGATCAGGGAACGTATCTCCACGATCTGGTTAGGATCGAGGCCAGTGGTCGGTTCGTCGAGGATCAGCACTTGCGGATCGTGCACCAGCGCTTGTGCAAGGCCAACCCGTTGACGGTAGCCCTTGGAAAGCGCTCCGATCTTCTTGCCCTGCTCCAGGGTGAGGCCGCAAAGCTCCACCATTTCGTGCACCCGCTCCTTTGCCAGTCGCCCTTTCAGGCCGTAAACAGAAGCCACAAATTGCAGGTACTCGTGCACATACATGTCCAGGTAGAGGGGGTTGTGTTCCGGCAGATAACCTACGTTGCGGCGCACGGCGATCGGGTCTTGCAGCACATCGTAACCGGCTACCAAAACGGTGCCCGCGCTGGGTGGCAGGTAGCAGGTGGCAATCTTCATGGTCGTGGACTTGCCGGCACCGTTAGGCCCCAGGAAACCAAGTATTTGCCCCTGCGAGACCGAAAACGAAATATCATCGACAGCCCGTTGCGACCCGAAAAGCTTGGTGAGATTTTTTACTTCAACTGACATCTGTATAGAATGAATAATGACGAATTATTAAACATTCGTCATTATTAATTATGCATTAATTCGGCATGCAAAGCTACAAAAGCTGTTCCACATTATGGCTATACCTGTTTCCGGCCTTTTGGCATCAGCGGACGCACCTCAATGTCCACGTGGTGGTAGTTGGCGTGCGACTCCAGACAGTGTATTATGGTAGAGGCGATATCCTCCGGACGCATCATGTTATCGTTCACCGTCACGCTGTCGATGTTGTCAAAAAAGTTGGTTTGCACCGAACCAGGGTAGATGCAGGTCACTTTCACGCCGTAGTCGCGCACTTCTTTGTAGAGTGAGTGCGAGATGCCGCGCACCGCATGTTTGGTGGCGCAGTAAGCCGACATCTGTTCTATACCTGTCGTGCCGGCTATAGACGAAATGTTAATGATGTGGCCTTCGCCTTGCTGTTTCATACCTGGCACAACCAGTTTGGTGCAGTAGAAGAGGCCATGCACGTTGGTGTCGAACATCAGGTGCCATTCGTCCAGGCCCTGGTCTTCGAGCGCGGCCGAGCGGCCCAGGCCGGCGTTGTTCACCAGCACGCTGACATGTCCTCCGAAATGCTCCACGGTGTGCTTATAGGCCATTTGCACCGAATCGGCGCGGCGCACGTCGCATTCCACAAATTCGAAGTTTTGGTGCTGCACCTCCGGGGCTGTTCTTCCCCAGCCCGCTACTTTAGCGCCCTGCTCTAAAAGCGCCTCAACTGTCGCCAGGCCTATACCTCTGCTTACGCCGGTTACCACGGCTATTTTTCCTTCTAATTTCATCGTTTGTCGTCCTTGTGTTGTACCCGAAACCGTTTATAGCATCAAAGCGATTTACAAAACTATTACAACCTGTAGAGCAGGCCCAGCCGAAATACTCTGGTATATAATTTCATGTCAGCGCCATCCATATTAGCCCGGTAGTTTTTGATTCCATGAGCATAGCTCATAGATACGCCAAAATGCCCGCGGTAGCCTGCTATACCTAGTCGTGGCCTGAAATCAGTGATAGACTCACTGCGGTCTTCTCTTATTTTAATTTCAGTGCCGTCTTCCATTGTCGCTTCCGATCGTTCCTTCATCTGCTGGCTAAAGCCAATGTCAGAGCCCAGGGTCAAGTCCAGATCTACTTGCCTTTGCGTGATTCGCCAGCCTATGTAAGGATGCAGGTTGATGTAATTGGCAATAATAACTGCTTTGCCGTCAGCGGGATGTATCATAGAAGAGCTGTGTGACCAGACACCGTAAGCTTTATCTATCTTAGCTGTTGTACGCAGTTGCTCGTACCCCAACTGCGTGCCAAGCAAAAAGCCTTTGGAAGTCACGTATTGCCCCTGTAGGTTGGCACCATACGCTATATTATACCTACTTCCATACGGATTACTGACGCCTGGGCCGTGTCCCCAGCTACGGCTAAGGCTTAAACCGGTAGTTCTGGTAGCTGACTCTCCGCCGAATCTCGAGATGCCGGAATTCAATTGAGCCCCAATTTCCAGCTTTTGCCCATAAGCCACTGCTGTGCAGCATAAACCCAGTAAAAGCAGGTATAGTGTTTTCATACAGAATTTGGATTGTCGGTAAACTTCCTCACATATCACCTTCACACTTTATAACTTCTAAACTTTATTGCTTTCTAACTTAAATGTCTCCCAGTTGTGGTCTGATCAGGATCTCCTCTACCACGCTGTTCGGCGACATGGTATAAGCCCCATGGATCGCCATGGCCACATCTTCGGACCGCATGAAGCGCTCTGGTGGCAGGTCCACGCCTTCCCAGCTGGCCGTGAGGGTTGCCCCGGGCAAGATAGCCGTAACGCGTACCCCATGCTCCTTCATTTCCTCACGCAACACTTTGGTCATTCCCAGCAGGGCAAATTTAGAGATACAGTAGGAGCCGCCGTTGGTATAGGGCGTGATGCTGGCTGTGGAGCACATGTTGAAGATATGGCCGCTCCGGCGCTTTTTCATATCCAGCACGAAGGCTTTGGTGATGTAATAGGCGCTGTAGAGGTTCGTGTTGATCATCATCGGAAGCGCCGCATCGTCTTCCTCGTGCACTTTGCCAGGTATAAACAGGCCGCTGTTATTCACGATCACCTCGATTTTCACTTTCAGGTCTTTTACATAGGCGATAAAGTTTCGCAGCGAGTTCATATCGCTCAGGTCAGCCTCCTGGAAAAAGACTTTGGAGAAGGTATAGCGCTCCTCAATCTCCAGCTTGAGTTTATGCAGGTCGTTCCCGTTTCGGGAGCAGGTGATGATGTGGAAACCCTCTTTTGCAAATTGCTCGATTACGGCCCGACCAATGCCCTTTGTGCCACCCGTCACCAAAATATACTGCTGCATGTGCTCTATATAGTTTTTAGATAATACGTTTTCAGAATTTAACCGTAATATAGGCATTTAAACAGTATTTTTGTTTAGAAGCACGTTTAAAACCCTGTTTAACACGTATCGCCTGTATGCTACAATCCTTTGGGAAATACCTGCTGTTCCTGCAAAGCCTCTTCATCCGGAAAGAGTCGACCAAGATTCTGTTCGGCCGCACAATCGACGAGGCTATTCTGATCGGCATCAACTCCATATTCATCGTCGCCATTGTCTCCACCTTTATCGGGGCTGTTACCTGCGTGCAGGTGGCCTATAACCTGGACAATGCGTTTATCCCCCGTTCCACCATTGGTTTTATGGTGCGTGAAATGACTATCCTCGAACTGGCTCCCACTATTACCTCGATCGTGCTGGCTGGCAAAGTAGGCTCCAGCATTGCCGGCGGGCTGGGCACCATGCAGATTACCGAGCAGGTAGACGCCCTCGAGGTAATGGGCATAAACTCTGCCTCATACCTGGTGCTCCCGAAAGTGGTGGCCGCCATTATGGTGTTCCCGATGCTGGTTATCCTGTCGATGTTTCTTTCGATATTGGGCGGTTACCTGGCCGGCACAATTTCCGGTGAGCTGACACCCCAGGAGTACATCACCGGCATCCGCGACGGGTTTATACCTTACAACATTACCTTTGCCCTGATCAAATCGGTGGTGTTTGCCTTTCTGATTTCATCAATCTCCTCATTCAGAGGGTACAACACCCGCGGCGGGGCCCTGGAGGTAGGAGCTGCCAGTACCTCTGCCGTAACCAGCAGTGTCATCGCCATCCTGATCGGCGACTTTGTATTGGCTTATGTGCTGCTTTAGGCCAGCCAGTTTAATTTTTTGTAAAACACATGATCGAAATACACAACATACATAAAACCTTTGGCGACAAGAAAGTGCTGGATGGGGTAAGTGGCGTCTTTGAGACCGGCAAGACCAATCTGCTGCTCGGCGCCAGCGGTACCGGCAAAAGCGTGCTGCTCAAATGCATTGTGGGCCTCATCAAACCCGACCTGGGCAGCGTGACCTTCGACGGCACCTACTTCACCAATAACAAACTCGACATCCGACAGGAGATCCGCCGCAAGATAGGTATGCTCTTTCAGGGCTCTGCACTGTTTGACTCCATGACCGTGGAGCAAAACGTGGAATTCCCGCTCAAGATGCTCACCGACATGAACAAGGATGAGCGCATGGAGCGGGTAAATTTCTGTTTGAAGCGTGTGGGACTGGAGGGTGCCAACAAAAAGATGCCCTCTGAAATAAGCGGTGGTATGAAAAAACGTGTGGGTATAGCCCGCGCCATTGCCCCAAACTGTACCTACCTGTTCTGCGACGAACCCAACTCCGGCCTCGATCCGCAAACGGCACTCAAGATTGACGAACTGATCAAAGAGATTACCGAGGAATACAACATCACCACTATTATCGTGACGCACGACATGAACTCCGTGATCGAAATCGGCGACAAGATCTTTTTCCTGTACGAGGGCAAGAAGTTGTGGGAAGGCACCCGCGACGAGATCATGGACACGGATATTAAAGAACTCAACGATTTCATTTTTGCCAACCGCCTGATGCGCGATGCCAAGAAAGTAGAGGAAGAAGAGCGCGAAGAGGAAGAGGAACGCCTGCACCACCAGCCAGCTGCTCAGGAAAACAATATGGCTCCTCCGGCAGATACGCCAAACGAACCTCAACCCCAGAATCCGGAGGGACCAGCTGCCACTACGCAAACAGGCCAGAATCAGGTATAAACCGGTGCAATAGCTGGTATACCACCTGGCCCAGTGATACAAAAAAGGCTCCCGCTATACCTTAGCGGGAGCCTTTTTTGTATGGAAAATTTCTTGCTTAGAAGTCCAGACCGAACAGCATACCTGCTACGGTAGCCGTCATCATACAGGCAAGCGAAGCTCCAAGTAAGGCGATGAAACCGAGCTTGGAAAGCTGCCCCTGTTGGTTAGGCGCCATGCTGCCGATACCACCTATCTGGATGGCGATCGAGCTGAAGTTAGAGAAACCCGCCAGCGCGTATGTTGCCATTACCAGGGCCTTAGGTCCGAGTGTGCCCGCCTCTTTCATGTTAGCCAGGTCCAGGTAAGCTACGAATTCATTGATGGCAGTTTTCTGTCCGAGCAAGCTGCCTACCTGCAGGGTATCGGCCCACGGCACACCCATGATAAAGGCAAACACCCGGAAGATCTGGCCCAGAATATATTGCATGGAAAATCCGTTGAACTGACCGTTCGTACTGGCTACCACCATTTCGTTCAGACCAGTCCACACACCGATCATATCGGTCAGGATGTAGTTGACCAGGGCGATAACCGCGATAAAGGCTAGCAGCATGCCACCTACGTTCGCAGCCAGGCGAAGCCCGTCTCCCGCCCCCCTTGACAGCGCATCCACCAGGTTCACGCCCAGTTGCTCCTGGTTTACTTCCAGTTTGTTTGAAATCTCCTCGTGTTCTGTTTCAGGCACCAGAATTTTGGCGAGCACAATACCAGCCGGGGCATTCATGATAGACGCCGTCAGTAAGTGAGCTGCAAAAATTGCCTTTTGAGCTGGATCGTCTCCTCCCAAAAACGACACATAAGCCGCCAGCACACCACCTGCCAAAGTGGCCACACCACCTGTCATCAAGCACATTAGCTCGGAGCGCGTCATGCGGGCTATGAACGGACGCACCAGCAGCGGGGCCTCAGTCTGGCCCAAAAAGATGTTGCCCGCGGCAGAAAGGCTCTCAGGGCCAGACAGGCGCATCACTTTCGACATCACCCAGGCAATGCCGTAAACGATCTTCTGGAGCACACCGAGGTAGTACAGACCAGCCGACACGGTGGAGAAGAAGATGATAGTCGGTAGAACCGAGAATGCGAAAATAAAGCCCAAACCACCGTTATTAGATGGATCGGCCAGGTTGCCAAAAAGGAACTGCGCACCAGCCTGCGAGAAATCCAGAAAGGTAACGAAACCCTCGCTCACGTAAGCAAAGCCTTTTGCCACCACGGGCACTTGGGTGACCAATACGCCAAACAGAATCTGTAAGCAAACACCGTAGCTTACGAGTCTCCAATCAATGTTTTTGCGGCTTTTAGAGAACGCAAAGGCGATGGCAATAATGGCTAGTAGGCCAAGAAGCCCTCTGAAAATATCGAACATGCTGTGGGACAAAATTTGGCCAAAAGTAAGGCGAATATCTGTTAAAACAAAAAGTCCCACTCCGATTAGGGGCAGGACTTTTAAAGTATAGCGTATGTTATGCTAGTTTCGCTTGTTCAACTCGTCGCGGATCTTGGCGGCACGCTCGTAGTCCTCTTTTTCAAGGGCCTCGTTAAGCATCTTGTTCAGGTCGTCGACTGACGTCTGGTTGAGCGGCTCTTTGGCACTCGAAGTGGTTGAAGACGTGCTTTTCACAGCCATTTCTTCGTTTTCATCCTCCTCTTCTTCCAGATCACTCAGAATAATGCCAGCCTCCGACAGCACACTTTCCACTGTGTAGATAGGCACCCCAAAGCGCAGCCCGATGGCAATGGCGTCGGACGGACGTGCATCCAGTTCGAACTCCTTCTCGCCGTCGGTGCACATGATCTTGGAGTAGAACACGCCCTCTTTCAGGTCGGAGATCAGGATCTCGGTGATGTTCACGTTCATCTGCTCGGCAAAGGTCTTGAACAGATCATGTGTGAGCGGACGGTTTGGGTTGATTTTTTCTATCTGTATGGCAATGGACTGCGCCTCGAACATGCCGATGATGATCGGCAGCCTGCGGTTTCCATCACGCTCGCCCAACACCAGCGCAAACGATCCCGTCTGCGATTGGCTGGAGGAGAGCCCGAGTATCTCTAGCTGTATTTTTTTCACAATTGTGCTCTTCTATTCTATTTGTCTAAAGCTTTGGCAGCTTCAATTAATTTAGGAAGTACCTCCAGCGCATCGCCAACTATGCCATAATCAGCGGCTTTGAAGAACGGCGCCTCCGGATCCTTATTAATAACGACAATCACTTTAGAAGAGTTAACCCCCGCCAGGTGCTGGATGGCACCCGAGATGCCCGCCGCGATGTACAGGTTAGGGCTCACAGTGATACCAGTCTGGCCCACGTGCTCGTGGTGCGGTCGCCAGCCGATGTCAGACACAGGCTTGGAACATGCAGTAGCTGCTCCCAGTTCTTTGGCCAGTGTTTCGATCAGGTGCCAGTTCTCCGGGCCTTTCATGCCACGTCCGCCCGATACCACGATTTCAGCCTCTGGCAGCAACACGCCACCGTCGGTATCCTGCATCACGGTCTCTTTCGGGGCGGCTGCAAAATCAGACTCCGCCAGATCAGCCGACAGTTTCTCTACTGTGGCAGTTGAGCCCGCGTTGCTGATGATGTCGGTGCTGTTTTTCTTCACAGCGATGATTTTCACGTCAGACGTAAGGTTTACGTCCGCAAACGCCTTGCCCGAGAACACACCGCGTGTCACGATGAAGTTGCCGCCGTCCATCTTAGGCAGCTCGGTTACGTTGGTTGCCAGTGAGCCGTTCAGACGAACAGCCAGCTTGGAGCCTACCGCTGCACCGATGTTGGAGTTGGAGAACACCAGTACTTTGGCGCTTTCCTGCTGGGCCGCTTTCGCGATCACTTTCACGTAAGCATCGGCTACAAACTGCTTCAGGCGGTCGTCGGCGTCGTACAATACTTTGCTGATGCCTTGCTCGCCTAGTTTGGCCAGCGCCTCTTCGTGTACATCGCCGATGGCTACCGCTGTGGCGGTTGTACCCATGGCTTGCGCTACCTGGCTGCCGTATGATGCTGCCTCGAGTGAGGACTTTTTGATCTCTCCGTTCAGACCTTCTACAAATACTAATACAGACATATTACAGTACTTTAGCTTCGTTTCTCAATAGTTTAATCAATTCGCCGGCGTTTTCCGCGTCGATCAGCTTCACGCCGCTCTTTTTCTCGGGCTTGCTGTAGTTCACGTACTCCGACTTGGCTTCGCCGCCTGCAGGCTCCACTACTTTGAGTGGCTTGGTGCGGGCTGTCATGATGCCGCGCATATTCGGGATGCGGGGCTCGCACATCGGCTGCTGGGCGCTGGCTACGAATGGCAGTTTTACTTCCACCACTTCTTTGCCACCTTCTATTTCACGCTCCAGGCGGGCTGTGCTGTCGTCCACCATGTCCAGTTTAAAGGCTGGCGTAACAGACGGAATGCCCATCATCTCGCCCACCATGTTGTGCACCTGGAAGCCGTTGTAGTCGATGGACTCTTTGCCCATTAGGATCATATCATAACCGCCCTCCTTGGCTACGGCAGTAATCTGCTGCGCTACGAAGTAAGCGTCTTTTGGGTGTGCGTTCACGCGGATGGCATCGTCGGCACCAATGGCCAGTGCCTTGCGGATGTTCGGCTCTGCGTCGGCTTCGCCTACGTTTAATACGGTTACGCTGCCGCCTTTGGCCTCTTTCAGCTCAATGGCACGGGTCAGGGCGTACTCATCCCAAGGGTTGATCACGTACTGCACCCCGTTCTTGTCGAACTCTTTGTTATCTCCAGTAAAGTTGATTTTGGAAGTAGTATCCGGAACGTTACTGATGCAAACTAATATTTTCATATAATAAAATGTTAGCTTATTAAAAGTTAAATTTGATGCGAAGTTAGTTAAAATATAGCCAAATGGAAATGTCTCAAAATAGATTGCTGCAACTCTTCCAATTCTACAAAGAGGACCCCAACGACCCGTTCACGATATATGCGATTGCGACAGAATTGCGCAGTTCTGAGCCGCAGAAAGCAATGGAATACTACGAAAAATTGCTCAACGAACACGAGCGCTACGTAGGTACTTATTACCATGCTGCCAGTCTGTACGCAGAACTTGGGCAAAACGATATGGCAGAGCAAACTTATAAGAAAGGAATGCTCGTGAGCCGCCAGGAAGGCAACATGCACGCTTTCGCCGAACTCCAGCAGGCCTATAACAAGTTCATGGGTCTTGACTACGAAGACGAATAGCCGTCTGCTATACGTTACTGTGGTACCGTTTCAAAAATAGTATGCATGCATCACATTTGCAAGCCATACTAGTATAACTTTCTCTATGCTGCTTATGTTTAGAGCAACTTGGACTGAAGGTCCTGCAGCGGCCTTTGTCCCATCGAATCGCCACATCCATCGCATACTTTAAAAGCGAGGGCGTTTACCTGCCACCCCGCGTGAAGGGGAAGAGATAAACGCCCTCGTATTCAGGCTCAACAGGTATAGCCTAGCTCAAACTCACTACCAAATCGTCGGTATTTACCAAAGAACCTTCGGCCAGGTGCAGGTTGCCGATTTTGCTGGCCTCGGAAGCGGTGATGGTGGTTTCCATTTTCATGGCCTCAATCACAAACAGTGGGGTGTTTTTCTTCACTTCCTGGTCTTTCTCCACCAGTATCTTCGACAGCAAGCCCTGCAACGGCGCCCCGATGTGTTTCGGATTGCCTTTGTCGACTTTCTGGTGCTGCACCCGCTCCACTTTCACCGACTTGTCGCGCACCTCGATGTTACGCGTTTGCCCGTTCAGTTTGAAGAACACAGTGCGCATGCCGTCCTCGTTCACGTGGCCCAGCGACTGGTACTTAATCACTATGGACTTGCCGCGGGCGATGTCGATGATGGCCTCTTCGCCAGGCTGCATGCCGTAGAAGAACAGGCGCGTCGGGATTTTGGAAACGTTGCCGTACTGCTCGTAGTGCTTATGGAAGTCCTCGTATACCTTCGGGTAGAGCTGGTGCGAGAGAAAATCGGTGTACTTCGTGTTCTCGCCGAACTTCTCCTGAAATTTCCTGAACTCCCCTTCCAAATCAATCGGGGCCATGTGCTCGTTAGGTCGGTTATCGTACGGCTGCTCGTCTTTGAGCACGATAGCCTGCAGCTTTTTGGGGAAGCCGCCAACAGGCTGACCCAGGTCGCCGCGGAACAGCGCCTGCACCGACTCTGGGAACGAAATCTGCTCGCCGCGCTCCAGCACGTCCACCGTCGTCAACCCATTCGACACCAGGTATAGTGCCATGTCGCCCACCACTTTGGAGCTTGGCGTTACCTTTACCAAGTCGCCAAACAGTTGGTTTACCTCGGCATAAGTTTCCTTTATCAGCTCCCACTTGTCGCCCAGGCCCAATGCATTGGCCTGCGGACGCAGGTTGGAGTACTGCCCACCTGGAATTTCATGGTGGTATACCTCGGCCGTGCCTGCTTTCAGGCCCGACTCAAACGGATAGTAGTACTCGCGCACCGTCTCCCAATAGTTGGCGTGGCGGTTCAGGCTCTTCTGGTCGAACTCGCGGTGGCGCTCCTGGAAGCGCATGGCCTCCACCATCGAGTTGAAGTTCGGCTGCGACGTAAGTCCTGACATCGAGCCCAAGGCTACGTCCACCACATCTACCCCCGACTCAATGGCCTTTAGGTAGGTGGCCGACTGTATACCTGACGTATCGTGTGTGTGCAGGTGAATCGGCAGCTTCACGGTGTCGCGCAGGGCCTCTACCAGCAAGGTAGCCGCGTAAGGTTTGAGCAGACCCGCCATGTCTTTAATGGCCAGAATATGTGCGCCCGCGTCTTCGAGCTGTTTGGCCAGTTGCAGGTAGTACTCTAAGGTATACTTGGTCTTTTTCGGATTGAGGATATCGCCTGTGTAGCAAATGGCACCTTCGGCCAGACCACCAGTGCGTTTGCGCACGAAGTTGATGCAGGGCTCCATGCTCTTCATCCAGTTAAGCGAGTCGAAAATGCGGAAAATATCCACACCCGTCTCCCACGACTTCTCCACAAAAGACTCAATCAGGTTATCAGGATAGGCCTTATACCCTACCCCATTCGAGCCACGAATCAGCATTTGCAGCAGGATATTCGGTATCGCCTCTCGCAACTCGGCCAGTCGGCGCCACGGGTCTTCGTGCAAAAAGCGCAGACACACGTCGAAGGTTGCACCGCCCCATACCTCCATGCTGAATGTCTGCGGATGATCTTTGGCATAGGCCTCGGCTATTTTAAGCATGTCAAACGAGCGCATGCGGGTCGCCAAGAGCGACTGATGCCCGTCTCGGAACGTGGTATCGGTATAATGGATCTGCTTGTCGTTGCGCAGCCATTTGGAGAACTCCTCGGGGCCTAGCTCGGTCAGCAGGTCTTTGGTGCCGCGCTCGTAGGGTTTGTTCAGGTTGAAGCCCGTGAAATCTGGTTTGGTGAGCACCTTGCTCGGGTCGGGCTTTTTCACGTCGGGGTTGCCGTTCACAATCACATCGGCCAGGAAGCTAAGCAGTTTGGTAGCGCGGTCCTTGCGCTGCTTGAACACAAACAGTTCAGGCTGGTTCTTCACAAAATCCACCGTAGCATCGCCCGAAATAAAGGTCGGGTGTGTGATGATGTTCTGCAGGAACTGGATGTTCTGTTTCACGCCCCGGATACGGAACTCATCGAGCGTTCGCGACATCTTCATGGCGGCATGGCGCAAAGTAGGAGCCTGTGCCGACACTTTCACCAGCAGCGAGTCGAAGAACGGGCTGATCTTGGCGCCCTGGTACACGCTGCCCTGGTCGAGACGAATGCCGAAACCACCCGCACTGCGGTAAGCGATGATGGTGCCGTAGTCGGGCTTGAAGTCGTTTTCGGGGTCTTCGGTGGTGATGCGGCACTGGATAGCCACGCCGTTTGCCCGCACCGTGTGCTGCGGACCGAGCAACACCTCCTCGTGGTCCAGGGTATAGCCGTCGGCGATGAAGATCTGCGTCTTGATCAGGTCGATGCCTGTGATCATCTCCGTTACGGTATGCTCCACCTGGATGCGCGGATTCACCTCGATGAAGAAGATGTTGTTTGTGTGCGGCTCCACCAGAAACTCCACCGTGCCCACGTTGTTGTAGTTCACGGCCTTGCAAATGCGGATGGCGTAGTCGTAGAGTTGCTGGCGTGTCTCCTCGTTCAAGCTAATGGCGGGAGCCACCTCCACCACTTTCTGGAAACGGCGCTGCACCGAGCAGTCGCGCTCGAACAGATGGGTGATGTTGCCGTAGTTGTCGGCCACAATCTGCACCTCGATGTGCTTTGGGTTCTCGACATACTTCTCCAAAAAGAGCGTATCGTCGCCAAACGCTTTCAGGGCCTCGTTCTTCGCCTCAAAAAAGCCTTTCTCCAGTTGCTCGTCGTCTCGAATCACACGCATACCACGTCCGCCGCCGCCAGCCGCTGCCTTGAGCATCAGCGGGTAGCCGATGCGATGGGCTTCCTCCAGGGCGGTTTCATAGGTGTTCAGGTCGAGGTCGTTGCTCTGGATAATGGGCACTTCGCAGCTCACGGCCACTTTTTTGGCCGACACCTTGTCGCCCAGCGCCCCCATCACCTCGGGCCTTGGTCCAATGAAGATAATGCCGTTCTCGGCGCACTTGCGGGAGAAATGCTGGTTTTCGGACAGGAAACCGTAGCCTGGGTGAATGGCATCTACCCCATTTTCCTTGGCGATTTTGATGATGCCGTCGATGTCGAGGTAGGGCTGCAGCGGCTGGTTGTCTTTGCCGATTTGGTAGGCCTCGTCGGCTTTGTAGCGGTGCAGGGAGTAGCGGTCTTCGTAGGTATAGATGGCCACCGTCTGGATGTTGAGTTCGGTACAGGCCCTGAGCACACGAATAGCGATTTCGCCGCGGTTAGCGACGAGTACTTTCTTTATTTTCATGAGTGGTGAGATGTAAGGTATAGCTGCACTATAAATTTTATCAGTTAAGGGCTAACAGGAAAACTATGTTATGCCACAGGTATAAGCCATTAAGATAAACAGGTATAGAAGATGACAGACGGGAAAAGAAAGAGCCTGCCGCTTTGAAAACATCCCTTAATACAGGCTTTTTCAAGATAAGGTTATAATTCAATTTAATCAATATTTGCAGTTTTATACCTTGTTAACTGTCAGTATTTTATCGCTGAACTAGCAATAAAATGAAGGGGGCTTGAACAATGCAGTGATCTGCCAGTTGTTATAGCAAGAGACAGGTAAAGAGCACGATGCGATTTGAAGGGAAGAACATTTTACTAATTGGCGGCACAACAGGCATTGGTTTGGCCATAGCCCAACAGCTGCAGTCGGAAGGTGCGCGCGTATATGTGGCCTCGCGCAAAACCTCTGATGCAATAGAGGAACTAGGTATAGAGCACTTGGAGCTGGATGTGCTGGCATTTGACACAGGCTTTACCAAAGCCCTGCCAAATGAGCTACATGGCTTTGTTTATTGCCCGGGCTCCATCAAACTCCGCCCCTTTGAGCGCATGAGCCTGGAGGACTTCCGGCAGGAGTATGAATTGAATGTGTTGGGCGCGATACAGAGTATAAAGTCCGTGCTGCCCCTGCTCAAGAAGCCAGCCAATGCCAGCATGCTGCTCTTCAGTACCGTGGCCGTCCGGTTGGGCATGCCTTTTCACGCTTCCATCGCCTCCAGCAAAGCAGCCGTCGAGGGACTGGCTGTATCACTGGCGGCCGAGTTCGCCAGCGCGGGTATACGGGTAAACGCCATCGCCCCTTCGCTCACTGCCACCCCCCTCTCCCAGTCCCTGCTGAGCACCCCGGAAAAAGTAGAGGCAGCCAACAAACGTCACCCACTCGGCCGCATAGGCCAACCCGAGGACCTGGCCAAGGCCGCCGCATACCTCCTCAGCGACGATTCCAGTTGGGTAACCGGACAGGTGCTGCATTTGGATGGCGGCATGAGCACCGTCAAAATCCTTTAAAAAACAGCGCCGTTGCTTGGCAACGGCGCTGACAATAAATAAACAACAATCTAAACTTTAAAAATATCAGCAAGTACTTGCTTCACTTCTTATAACTTAATGCTTTTTGTGCCCCGGCTCGTAGATCAGTCGGAAAAAGGTGCTCATACGCTCCCGCTCCTTTGTAACCGGTATACCTGTCACGATGCCGATCATCAGCCCTTCGTTGATCAACAGTCGCATCTGCGGACGCAGCACCATGTCCATATGCCCACCCTGCATTTCCTTGTTCACCTCAAGCCCGACGAAATTGCGTGAGTTCGGTATCATATAATGGGCACTCGTGTTGATCTCGTAGCTGGTTTCCAGTCCGTTGTGGCCAAAGTGGTTGATCAGACGCGGGCCAGTATAGATCAGGGAGTGAAAATTGCTTCCCCATTTTTTGGCCGCCACCAAAAAGGGATTGAACAAAATGCCTTTGAAAATGTCGTCACGTCGAATCTGGTCCAGATCCGTCAGCTCAAACTCGGTGATGTTGCCCAGCGCCATGGAAGCTTTAAGACGCTTGTTCACCAAAAAGGTATACTGCGCTGCCAGCTTCAGGGACTCGATCCGATCAGAAGGGCGGTACACCTCCGGTCGGCGGTCTTTGCTATTAGTTGTGTAAACCGAAACCGGCACTTCAATCTCCAGACCCAGTCGGTCGATCGGCGCCCACTCATACTCCACCAGAAACTCGTAGCGATCGTAGCCGAGGTTGTCGGTCATACCGGCGCCTATGTTCCACTCCTTCTCTCCTTTGTGCGCACCAAGGTCGCGGATCAGGTCAATGTACAGCGGTTCAGCATGGTCCAGCTTCAGTGGCTTTTTGGGTTGCTGCTGGGTGGCAGTGTCAGGTATGGCCGTTTCCTGAGCCATGGCCGTGATGGAAATGGCTGCAAAAAAAATAAGGGCGAAAAAGGTGCGTTTCATAGCGGGTATTCAAACTCGCACGAAGGTATAAGGCTGCTATTAAAAGCATATTAAAAACAGATTAGAAAGGCATTAAACTCTGCTTAAAATATTGGGTGGCAAATTGGTTTCTGAGCGGTATGCGTATCTTTGATCCCCATGTACCGATATCTGCTCCTTTTCTGGCTATGTCTGCTTAGCATGCTGCACCCGCTACGAGGTATGGCGGCTATACCTGACTCTACGGCTACAGCCCCTAACAAACAGCGCCTGGTGGTGTTGGGTAGCGGTTTTGCAGTGGGCTACACGGCCATGCTGGTATCACTCAATCAGGCGTGGTATAAAGATCAGGAGCGCACGAGCTTTCATTTTTTTAATGATAACCGGCAATGGAAGCAAATGGACAAAGCCGGTCACTTCTGGGGGGCCTTCCACCAGAGCCGTGCGGGCATAGACCTGCTGCGCTGGGCCGGCGTGCCCGACAAACAGGCGATCTGGTACGGTGGCTTGACGGGAATCTTCCTGCAGAGCCCCATCGAGGTTTTCGATGGCTTTCAGTCCGACTACGGTGCTTCGGTGGGCGACGCGATCGCCAATACAGTTGGCTCGGCGGCCGTGGTAGCACAGGAACTGGCCTGGCGGGAGGTGCGCATTATGCCCAAGTTCTCTTTCCGGACGACCGGTTATGCTGCTGAGCGGCCCAATGTGCTGGGCAGTACCCTGCCGGAGCAGGCACTGAAAGACTATAATGGTCAAACCTACTGGCTGTCGGTGAATGTGGGCGATTTTCTGAAAACGGAAAGCCACTACCCCAAATGGCTGAGCATAGCGGTAGGTTACGGTGCCGAGGGGATGGTATACAACGACCCGGAACTGAACCGGGCACGCGGTTTCAATGCCCGCCGTCAGTTTTACCTCAGCCCTGACCTCAACCTGATGCATTTTAAAGGTCGTAGCAAAGTGCTGAACACGGCGCTCTATGTACTTAGTATCGTTAAGATACCGGCACCGGCACTGGAGTACAACCGCAAAGATGGACTACGTTTCCATCCGCTATACTTCTAATACAAGACGATTAATCCGCCGCGCAAATCGTATCTTTGTGTAAAATCAATCTGTACTTACAAGACAAGGTATAGCAGCAACCTTATACTTTGTCCTTAAACATTGGACTATGAACGTAGGAGATCGCGTACGCCTGATGTCGGGCCGTGAAGAGGGCATTATCACCCGCATACTAGATAATAACATCGTGGAAGTCGCCATTGACAATGACTTCACCATACCTGTTTCTCGTCGTGAGATCGTTTTGATCGCGCCGGAAGAGGCAAAGGCTTTCCGCAATACTGAGCCTGAAGCCTACGCAAAACCAGCGGCCCGCAAAGAACCGCCCGCGCCTGTGCTGGCCGAAAAAGGCATTTATCTGGCCATGGTGCACCAGTCAGACGAGCTGCTGGCTGCTACGGTAGTGAACAACACCGATTACGACGTGCTGTTTACTTGTGGCGAAGAGCGTAACAACCAGTACCGGGGCTTGCAGAACGACAAGCTGGCTCCGAAGGCAAGCCGTATCGTGAGCCATTACCATATGAAGGACTTTGAGAAGTGGCCAACGCTGATCGTGCAGTTTCTGCAGCACCGCAATGGCAGTCCGAGTCTGTTCGAGCCTGTCACCAAGAAAGTGCAGTTCCGGGCCAACTCTTTCTACAAGAGCAAGAAGACCGCGCCGGTGCTTAACAAAGAGGCTTACCTGTTCCAGCTCGACACCAAACCGGTGGCAGTTGACACAGACAAGATAAAGGAGCAACTCTCTGAAAAGCCCGCTGCCCAGGAGCAAGCCAAGGTGCAGGCACCCGAGCACGAAGTGGACCTGCACATCGACAAACTGGTGGAAGACTACAGCGGCATGAGTAACAGCGCCATGCTCAAGCTACAGCTCGACCGCTTTCAGGATGCGCTGGACCGCGCCATGGCCGCCAACATGCACGAGATCGTGTTCATCCACGGCACCGGCAACGGCGTGCTGCGCAAGGAAATTCAGAAGATCCTGAGCAGAACCCCCAACATTCGCCATTACGAAGACGCCAAAAAAGAAAAGTTTGGCTACGGCGCGACCTTGGTGAGGCTCAGATAACAATATGACAGTTAACAATACTTAGTTATCAGTGAATTGGAGACCAGAATTATTTATAAGGGATTCTTGTTTACTGATAACTGCTAACTGTATACTGTTTCGTACCTTTGCAGGTATAGAAAGCTTAACAGCAAGCCGTCTTATCGCCGCTCCGTTTGGAGGGGAGGAAAGTCCGGGCAACACAGAGCATCCTACTTCCTAACGGGAAGGGGCCTTTCGGGAGACGGGAAGGCTACAGCCAGTGCCACAGAAAAGTACCGCCCTTTACAGTAAACAGGGAACAATAAACAGTAATCAGTTTTCTGGTGACTGTTTACTGCTAACTGATCACTGAAAAAGGGTAAGGGTGAAAAGGTGCGGTAAGAGCGCACCAGCGGCTGGGTGACCAGTCCGGCTGGGTAAACCTTAGGAGTTGAAAGACCAAATAGGCTGACAGCGCCTCGCTTCGGCGGGGCTAAGGGCTGCTCGTCCGATGTCAGTGGGTAGGTCGATGGAGCCTGTGCGTGAGTGCAGGCCTAGATAAATGATAAGACGCGCGCTTTCGGGCGTAGCGACAGAACCCGGCTTACAGGCTTGCTGTTAAACTTTTCTTTCTCACTTCTCTTTTGTTAGATCATCTCTTCTTTTTAGTTGTTAGTTCGGGCAGGTATAGCGATCGGCTTTTCTTTATATATTTTTTCTCACCAAAGTATTTGCCGAATGGCGCGAACGTCCACGCTCGTGTCTGGTTCCGTGGGGCCTCCGGCCCAGGTATAAGGTATAGCTGATGATCTGGCAAGGTATAGCGTTCTACTCAAAGGCTCAGAGCAGGTTATTTCGGACAATATACCTGTCGAATGGCAATAGCAGAAAGTCCCCCTTGGGGGCAGGGGGATGTCAATCGTGCACGAGAATCCTGTCAATTCTTTAATCCTGAAAATCCTGATTCTGACAAGTTATACCTACACAACCTCTTCTGACTTATAAGAGAAACCTGTCAATACATGGGTAGAGGGCCTCTTTAATCCTGAAAATCCTGACTCCGGCAAGCACTTCTTCGTATCTTTGCACCTCCAAACAACACGACCATGACGGAATTGAAACTATATGACCCGTTTCCGAACATGCAGTTCAGCGACAAGCACTGCTTTCTGTGCGGGGCACATACTGAACCTGAAAATCGAACACCGGTGTTCGCGACCTGGTTGCAGGACAAATACCAACTGCGGGACAAAGAACTGCTGCTGCTCGATAAGAGCATTACAACATACGCCGAACTGACCATCCCTTGCTGCGACCACTGCCATACCCAGCACGTCATTCCGCTCGAACATGAAATAGCGAAGGCGGCTGAGCAAGGTATAGCGGGCTTTCAGGCAATGGATCCCAAAAAGCTGTTTCAGTGGATCGGCAAAATGTACTACGGCACCCTGATCACCGAACTTATCAAGGAGGCCGACCCACTGATCATGCCGCAGAACCCGGTGAGCGAAAATCCGAAAATGTTGGGCAAATTCCGTGAGTTCTTTAAAGTGCTGCAATCCATGCGGGTGCCTATGGAGTTTTCCGATTTTCTACCTTGCTCGCTTTTTATCCTGGAAGTGAATCCGACGGAAGACGATCTGCCTTTCGAATACCAGGACGAACTTACTACCATGGCTTTTAGCATTAAACTGGGTCCGGTAGTGCTCGCATGCACCCTGCTCGACAACGGCATCATCGGCAAGGCGCTGGGCAAGCTTTACCGTCTCACGCAAGGGCAGCAACTGCACCCTATACAGGTAGCGGAGTTCAAGGCGCGTGTTTTTTATGCGGCTTATATTTTTAATGTGATACCAGAGTATTTCGAGCGCCCGCTAAAGCCCGGAGACAGCCATATTACCCTCGACACGATCATAGATGATGTGACGAACGAGATCTTCAACCCCTGGGAGATGACTGCTTATGCGCACATGCTGGAGGAAATGCTTAAACCCTGGGATATCCGCGAGCATGAGATCCTGGCGGTTCCCGGCAAACCAATCAGCTTTCTGCTCGACGACTACAACAACTTCCAACCAATGGAACGTTACCAGAAGCAACAGTAAGCAGCTCCTTTTATTCTGGCCAACAAAACAAAAGAGCTCCCCGGCTGTAGCCAGGGAGCTCTTTTTTAATGCGGTATACCTGTTGCACCTATTGCTCAATCACAAAGCTTACGTTGACAGTAGAAGTTACAGTTACTTCGCCGCCGGCAATGGAAGGTCCGCCACTCTGCGCCATTTCCATGTCCATCGACACTTTTGCATAGCCTACGCGCGGAGAACCGTTAGAGGTATACTCGCTGATAGAGTATACCTTGCCAACCTTAGCACCCAGCTCGGAAGTGAGCGCGTTGGCTTTCTGCTTGGCATCGGCTATGGCTTTCTTACGGGCCTCAGCGCGGTGCTTCTCCATGTCCGACACCCTGAAATAGATGTTATCAATGCGGTTCACACCATTGTCATACAACCCAGACAGGAGTTCGTCGAACTTGTTGATCTTTTTGATCACGATCGTCATGGTTTTCTGGGCGAGGTAAAACTCCGGCTGTGCTTTGCCATACTCTGTTCCCGCGTATATAGGCTGCAGGTTCACAAAAGAGGTCTGGATGTCTTTAGCGTCTACACCCTGCTTGCGCAGATAGGCGATAATAGCGGCGGCTTGCTTGTCGGTTTGCTTTCTGGCCTGATCCAGGGTCTTCTCCCGGTTTTCCACACCCAGGGTAATAACTACTTCATTTGGTTCGAGCTTCACCTCCCCTATTCCGTTTACACTAATCAGGGGCGGCAAAACCTGCTGCTGCGCCAATGCGGGGAATACAGTTGCCAGCATGAACAGTAGGGCAACTAAGGATACTTTCTTCATAGTTTTGTTAAAAAAGGTTGAAATAATCTGGTAAATATAGCCAGTTGCTATATAGGGTCCTATTACAAAGGCCGTACCAGAAATGTGCAGGCACAAAAAAACCCTTCACCAACAGGCGAAGGGTCTTAGTTTTTATGAGTGTGAGACTAAGCCTCGAAATCAAAGTCCTGTTCAGCCACATATTTAGCCACCAATACGGCACCAAGCGTTACCGCGCCGGCTGTCAGGATAAGCTGCGTCGTGCTCATGCGGCGTGCGCCCTGTAGGACCAGTTTGCCTACATCGTGCAGGAGCTCAGGCAGTTTGTCATGTTTCCCCTGAAATACGTGCATCGCCGACTCCACGGTCTTCGACATGTCGTGCGGCTGCAGAAGCTTGAGAGCGCTTGGTTCCTTCTTGCCCTGGCTTTGTGTGCCGTTGCTGGCCTTCTGGTTGCTCTTGTTATCGTTTTCCATAGTTTTGTTTCGTTTAGGTAATTAGTTCAAGTGGTTTTCTTATACGGCATTATCTGCGTCAGGATATGGGCTATACCTCAGCGCGGCCACCGTATTTGGTGATCATCTCGTTCATGCGCTGCAGCAGGCTGTCGGCGTTGATCATCATGCTGGCCGGAAAGCCTACTGATAGGTCGCTGATCTCGAGCGATTTTGCAGCAGGGTCATAGTTGAAATTCGCATTGACGCCCTTCTCGCTAATGCGCCCGCTATCGCCCTGCAAATTCATGCCGTAGGTCTGCAGCTTGCTTTTCAGTTCGTTGTATGCTTCCGGCGTCACGCCTGTGTAGAATGCTCTTTTTGACATAGTGTTTATTTTTTTACTGATGAAGATATAACGGCGCAAGATAAGATGAAGTTTACAATTTCTATCCGCTCAACCTAGTACCCTAAGTATTAATCAGGTATAAGGAAGTGGTCAGAAAATTGTTGTTACTGGGAAAGAAAGATCGCTATTTTATAAAAAAATATTTTGCATCTATGAGATCGGCTCGTATATTTGCACCCGCAATACAGTAGCACGGTCCGTTCGTCTAGGGGTTAGGACTCCAGATTTTCATTCTGGCAACAGGGGTTCGATTCCCCTACGGACTACAAAAGCCGCTTCAGCTAATCCTGGAGCGGCTTTTTATTTTACTTAAAACTGTAAAGAAATCCCCAATCTAGGATCGGTACTCTAGGGGCATAGAATATAATCAATCAACACCATCTGGCTTGGTTTCTCCATCTTTTCCAGAGGTGGCGCGCTTAGCTTTCCTTGCCGCAGCTTTAAGCTGTTCCTCGTGTTCTTTGCGTTCTTTGAATTCTTTCTGGCGCTGCTTCTTTTGTTGGTCGCTCGATCTGGTACTCATTAGCAGTATTGATTTTGTATTAAAATATCTCTTGAAACCGACTTCGCTCTAATTTAAGCAGATATTGGATGTAAATGTCGAATGAAGCTAAAATTTCACTTTTCAAAAAGCATGTGGTGCTGTGCAAGGGTACTATTGCTTTACCTTTCATGAAAAGGGTGCATTTCTACCTACACAGGTATACTTATCATGATAACTTGAGATACTCCGATCGCACTATCGATAAACAAGCCCTCCATCGATAAGTGGAGTTTAGCATAGTGCGAATACTTATAGCATACGAACTCACCTCAACCTGCCAGTACCACTAAGGCAAGATGCTCAACCGCGAGGCGCGTTTACAACTGCGACAGCCTAAGTTGTCGATCCTGCGGATTACCGATAGACTTAACTTCTCCGACCAATCGGCTTTCGGGAAGTCCGATAAACGGAAAAGATTAGTTTACGCTTGCCACTTGCGCTGATCTTGGGGTATTTTTGGAACGAACAGGGTATAAAAAATTGCGAACATCCTTCATGTAGTTCAGGCTGCCGTTGGTCAGGTTACTGAGCACGATGATGGCGCTGTGGTCATTGGGGTTACGGAGGAAGTAGGTGTTAAAGCCGTGCCACAGCCCACCATGGTAAACCACGGTATCGCCACTCTCGACCTGCTTGATGCGCCAGCCATACCCATAGGACTCATCCCTTCTGTTTACCTTACCCGTAGGCGAGAAAGCCTCTTCCAACGTTTCGCGTTTTACCAGTTTTTGGGTATAGAGCGCCTGGTCCCACTTGTATAGGTCTTCTACAGTAGAGTACATGCCCTTATCGCCCAGTACCGTATCCTGGTAATCAGGCAGACGTTTGCGGCGACCGCCTATGTGTCCCGATGCCACCTTGCCAGTCTGAGCTACCAGCTCGTGATTGAAGGTATAGGTGCTGTTCATTTTGAGCGGCTCGAAAATGTGCTCGCGCATAAACTCGGCAAATGGCTGACCAGAAGCTTTTTCCACAACGGAGGCCAGCAGCGCATAGCCTGTGTTACTGTAGCTAAAGGTTCGGTCCGGCTGATAGTAGATATTGGGTTTGTGCACAGCCATCATGCTCAGCACATCATCGTTGCTGAGATCCACTTTACGGTCGGGCCACAGTTCGTCACTGAAATAGGTATAGTTGGGCAGGCCGGAGCGGTGTGTGAGCAGCTGCTTGATGGTAATGCCTTTGTAAGGAAAATCAGGGAGGTACACCTGCAGGCTGTCGTCGTAGTTGAGTTTGCCCTGTTCCTTCAGCATCATGATAGCGACTGCAGTGAACTGCTTCGACACGGAAGCCAACTGAAAGACGGTCTGCGTGCTCAGGGTGTCTTTTGTCTTGAAATCGGCATAACCGAAAGCGCCGCGGTAAATGATCTGGTCATACTTGGTGACGAGAACCGTGCCGTTGAAGCCCTTTCTTTTGTGCAACTGCGTGAAAATGGAATCAACCTGACGGCCGAGTTTGGTAGCGACAGTGGGCGTAAAGGTTTCAGGCGCCTCCACATGCAATTCGCAGTCCTCCTCCACAATAAGCTCTTCCTTTTTAAAGCCGGAGCAAGCACTGAAAGACATGAACAAGGCGCACGCCGCTACACCTCGGATTAAGAACGATTGAATGATACTAAAAGCCATACCTGAAAAATACCAACAAGAGAAATGAGCTTTAAATATAAAAGATGTGATCGGTTTTACCAGCAACTCTACCTAAAGAAATTTGTATTTCCCCGTTATTTTAAGCCAATGCCTCAGAGTGTAATGACCACACATAAACCGCAAACTTCCCATAACATTCTCTACAGGCGGCAGTATACATAATTAGAGCTGTTTTTAAACGTCAGGGTGTGATGTGGCTACCAGTTTACATATTGCTATCATGGTTACTGCTGGCCACCGCTGTGCAGGAAGACAGCTACAAAGCACAGCGCGAAGAGATGGTAGCCAGGCAAATTAAGGCCCGTGGCGTGAGTGACCCAGCTGTGCTGCATGCCATGCGCAACGTAAAACGACACCTTTTCGTCCCTGCCTCCATCGCCGCCGAAGCCTACTCTGACGGCGCCTTGCCCATCGGGCAAAGCCAAACTATTTCCCAGCCCTATATGGTGGCCTACATGACGGAGGTGATCAAGCCCTCACCGACCATGAAAGTGCTGGAAATAGGTACCGGGTCGGGCTACCAGGCGGCTGTTCTGGCAGAGATCGTGAAGCAGGTATACACCATCGAGATCATTCCGGAGCACGGCAAAGCGGCTGCAGCGCGACTTAAGCAATTGGGTTACGATAATGTGGAGGTGAAAATTGGCGATGGCTATGCCGGTTGGGAAGAGCATGCGCCTTTCGATGCCATTGTCGTGACGGCCGGAGCTGAGTCTGTGCCACCTCCCCTGTTTGCGCAACTCAGGGAAGGTGGTCGTATGGTTATACCTGTCGGGCCGGTGCACAGGACGCAAACCCTCAAGCTGATTGAAAAGAAACGCGGAAAAGCTGTTACCCGCAACCTGATGCCCGTGGTGTTTGTGCCATTCACCAGGCAAGGACAAAAGTGATCAACCTCGCTGAACTCTTCATAAGCTCCTGTTTGCAAGCAGCAATCTCATTAATTATCCCAAAGCTATACCTATTCAAACTCTATTGCGTAAGCGCTATATAGTGAACCTGATGCAGCAGTACTATCTTCTGCTGCTCTGGGCCGCTATACCTGAATTTTCAACCAAGCAACCTACGCATATGCACAAACTTCTACTTTTCCTCCTGTTCGTCTTCTTTACCGTAACCTCCGCCACGGCACAAGTAGAGCCCGACACTACCTGGCGCAGAACGTTTGCAGCCGGCATCAACCTTAACCAGGCGGCCTTCAGCGACAACTGGAAGGCCGGGGGCATCAGCTCTATCGCCTTTAACGCACACGTGGATGGGCGGGCTGACTATAAACTGGGCAAAATCTCCTGGGACAACGCCGTGCAGTTGCAATACGGTTTGCTTAAGAACAAAGGCGAAGAACGCCGCAAAAGCATCGACCGCATTTTTCTGGACTCCAAGTACGGCTACGCGATCTCAACTGACTGGAACACCTTTGTGTCGGCCAACTTTCTTTCGCAGTTCACCAAAGGCTATGAGTATGACATAGATGCAGACGGAAACGACCGCCTGATCTCCAATTTCCTTTCACCAGGTTTTCTGACCTTTGCGCTGGGGGCCGAGTACAAGCCCAACCCTTATTTCTCACTTCGCCTCAGCCCTTTTGCACCCCGCTTTACGTTTCTGACCGATGACGCCGTGGCAGCCAATGAGCGCTATGGCGTACCAGAGGGCAAAAGCGTGCGGACGGAATGGTTCGCCGCCATGGTGCAGGCCACCTACAACCGCGACATCTTCACCAATGTCAACCTGAGGCTGAACTACATGTCCTACATCAATTACAAAGAGCTCTCCGGAAAGCGCATCGACCACATGTTCAACTCAACGCTCACGGCTAAGGTGAATCGCTACATTAATGTCAATATCATGGCCAACTTTATCTACGACTACGACCAGGACAGCGACGTGCAGTATAACCAGTCGCTGGGTCTGGGCATACTTTATACCATGCAGGGCTTTACGGTGAACTAAATTGCCTATACCTGTAACAAGCGCGGGCGCCCCGGCATAAACCAGGGCGCCCGCGCTTGTTACAGGTAAAGGCAATTTAGCTTAAACTGACTGCTGCCAAGCCCACGGCTTAGGTATGCATTTTCTTGGGTATCTGGCTGCAAGGGCCTTCGTAGCGCACAAAGATGTGGATGTAAAGTGAGCGCGACCACCTGAAGATGACAGGCAACAAACCGACCACCACAGCTGCCACCACACCAATCATCATGCCCATCGTGATCTCCTCTACGAACTGGTACAGCACAAAAAGCGACACAATGAATATTGCCACGTTGAAGGCAAAGCTCACGTACATGGCCCCATAGTAAAAGCCCGGCTCAGGCTCAAACTCCTGCCCGCAGCAGGGGCAGTTTTCATGCATATCGGCAAATTTGGTGGTATAAAGGCCACTCTTAAACATCTTACCTTCGCGGCAGCGTGGGCACCGGTTGAAGAAAATGCTGTACAAAGCGGATTTTTTCTGGCTCATGTTGGTTCTTCGTCTAATGTTGCAACCTACTACTCAAAGGTACGAAAATTAGAGATAAAGCGCACAGACAGCCAGATTCCGGCACCTAGAATTCCACAATAAACCCGAGTGTCGGCACCAGGTTGCCGTCGTCGTTTTTAAGGATGACAGGTATGGCGTTGCTTCCGTCGAGGCGCAGCGGGTTGCTGTCGGTAGTGGCAAAGCCGGTATTGTCCTCATTGCGCTGGAAGGTATAGCGGTCGTAGCCCGGTGTGTTGCTGGCCAGTACGTTGGCAATGTCCAGGAACAGGTCGAGGGTGATGCGGTTGAAGTTCCACTTTTTGTCGATGCGCACGTCCAATTGACTAAACGGCCGCAGGCGATCGGTGTTGAGGCGGGTATAGTCAAGTATACCTACACCCAGCGAGGCATAGTTGCGCCGAGAAGCCTCCAGGTCGAAAGGTGTGGTGGGTGCGCCGCCGGCATAGCGGTACTTGGCACCAAACTCCCAGTTGCGCGGCAACTTTTTGCCCAGCAAGCCGGAGGCCAGGTGGCGGTAGTCCCAGGCGCTGGACACGTAGCGGCCGTCGGTACCGGCGAACTCACTGATCACATAGGTATAGGAAAGCACCCCGAACACCGTGCCCGTCAGTTTCTTCTGCACATAAAACTCCGCACCGTAGGCCCTTCCTTTACCATTGGTACTAACAGCCTCGTTGCCAATCGAGCCAAAATCACCGCCCTGGTTAGCCAGCGAGATCCCGTCACGCAGCGATACCGGGTAGTTGCCGTAATCTTTGTAAAAAACCTCTACAGTAAAGCGCAAGTCTTCGCGCGGCAGAAACTCGGTGCCCAGCACATAGTGGATCGACCGGATGTAATCGGCAGAGCGATTGAGGTAGCGATTGTTTTCTTGGTAGCCCAGCACGGTATAGGTAGGCAGTTTATAATAAGTGCCCCACGAGCCGTTGATCGTCCACTTGTCGGTGAGCAGGTATGAGGCCGAGAGGCGTGGCGAAAGCGTTTTCAGTGGGTTGCGACCCTCGTCGGTAAAGGAGTTCATATCGGAGCGCAGACCGAATGACAGTCCCAGCCGGTTATTGAGCACCGAGCGCGACACCTGCCCAAAGGCGCCATATCGGAAAAAGTCGAGGTTAGTGTCGTAGTCTACCGTTACGGCAGGCTGCACCAGGTTGCCGCTTTCGTCGCGCACTTCGTTTCGAATCAGGCTGAAAATGTCGTTGGTGAACTGCACGTACTGTCCCGATACGCCATAGGCGTACTTGAAGCCGTTCTTGTACTTGTTCACATCAAGCCGCAGCTTGTTCTCCGTTTCACGTGACGTGGACTTGAGCGTAAGTTGCGAGGCGTCTCCCTCCTGCGCAGCCTCCGATTTCTCCAGGTCGATGTTGAATGCGTTTCGGCTCAAGGCCAGGTTCACGTAGCCATCGTTCACGAGTCGCTTCAGGGCAACGCCAGTCGTGTAATTCCATTGGTTGTTGGAAGGTATAGAGCGTAGAATGTACTCGCTTTCGGGCGTGCTTTTGCGCGGCACCCCAAAGGCAAATTCGTCAATGGCCCCCACCCCGATAAAGGAAAGCGAGGTTTTGCTGTCGATCTTGTGGTCTACTTTGTATTGAAAATCCCAGTAGTTAGGCCGGATCGGTAAGTCAATAAGTTTGAATAGGAACTGCAGGTAGCTGCGGCGAGCTGACACCAGGTAGGTGGTTTTAGGTGAAAGCGGGCCTTCCAGGGTAGTTGCGAACTCCGAGCCGCTCAGGCGCACGTTGCCCGAGAAGCGCTCCGGGTTGCCATAGCGTTGCCGGAATTCGAATACCGAGGCCAATGCATTGTCGTACCGTGCGTCGAAAGCCGAAGAACTCACTTTCAGGTCCTCAATAAAGGACACGTTAATAATACCCGTGGCGCCACCGGCGCTACCCTGCGTAGTGAAGTGGTTGATGAGCGGAATCTCGATGCCATCGAGGTAGTACACGTTTTCGTTCGGAGCACCGCCACGTATGATGAGGTCGTTGCGTCCGCCACCGTTTGCACCGTTGGTTGCAACGCCCGGCAGCACCTGCACCACTTTTGAGATGTCGAAATTACCCCCCGGGTTGCTGCGGATCTCCTCGGTGCTCAGGCTCTGCACCGACAGCGGCGTCACGATGTCGGCAATGGCTGCGCTCTGCCGGCGCCGGGCTACCACTTCCACCTCCCCCAGCTGGCTCGATGCCGGCACCAACTCGAAGTTGATGATCTGGGCATTGCCCGAGGTCACGTTCACGTTGAATTTGCTCAGCTGCTGGTAGCCAATGTACGAACTCTGCAAGGTATAGCTGCCCAGCGGAATGTTGTCGATCCGGTAAGTGCCGTTTTCGTTGGTGACGGTACCCAATTGGGCTCCCACCACCTGCACCGAAACCCCGATCAGGGCTTCTTTGGTATTGGCATCGCGCACGGTACCCGTTATCACACCCGTTTGTGCAAAGCTGAGTGCAGGTAAGAAAACGAAGAGGAATAAAAAGAAGCGCATGGCTGAAGGTCTAAATTACATCGCAGGTATTACCCAAATCTCTCCGAAATGTTTTGAAAACACTATATATTTTTAGTCGCTACATTCTCAATGACTTAAGAACAAGCGCAAGTGTTTGATGTTTAAACGCTTACCGAAAACGTGAAGCTGAAAAAATTAAAGCTCTGTCACAAACTGACGTAATCTGTCGGCGTTGAGCACAGCATTGCCCAGGATGGTGTTGTTGAGGAACACCCATACCTCCTTTCCGTCTTCGAGCCAATCCTTTACCATGTAGGCGTAGCGTTCCAGCTTTTCGTCGGAGTAGGAAGAGGAGTACAACCGCTCATCGCCGTGCAGGCGCAGGTAAGCAATGTCGGTGGTTGTCACTTCAGTACCCGGAAAGCGCTTGCCTGCATTGGCGATAACGCTGGTGATTTTGAAATCGCGCATCAGCTCAAAGCTCTCATCCGTGAACCACGACACGTGCCTGGCCTCCAGCGCGAAGGGCTGCTCCGGGTATAGCTCGCGCAAGGTATGATAAAAATCGCCTGCTATACCATTGTCGAAACGGAAACTGCCCGCAATCTGCACCAGGACAGGCCCCAGCCGATTACCCATCAGTTGGTAGCGCGACATAAACTTCTGCAAAGGCTCCTCTATCTCCTGAAACTTGCGCTTGTGCGTGATCTCCTGGTGCAGCTTGGGCGCAAACATGAAATGCGCAGGTGTCTGGGCCAGCCACTTCTCGATGGTTTTGGCCATAGTGAAATGGTAAAAGCTGCTGTTGATCTCTGTGCAGTTAAAGCGCGTGGCGTAGTGGCTCAGAAAATCTGCCGATTTGAGTTCGGGGGGATACAGCACTTCCCGCCAGCGGTAGCTCCAGCCGGAAGTGCCGATGTGTAGCTTGTTCGTATTTGTCATTTGCGCTTTAGGCTCCCAGCGGGAAGTTGAACACAAAGGCCGTTCCGTCTGGCGTGATGCCATCCAGGCGCACCATGCCGCTACGTGAGGCCGCCAACGACTTACTGATGTCAGCCAGGCTGTTGACAGCGCGACCATTGACACGCGCCACAACCGTGCCTACCGGTATACCTGCCGAGTCGAAGAAGCCGCCCGGTTCCACTTTCGTCACGTAAACCCCTTCGCTCAGGCGGTACTGCTGTTTCATGCGGTCGGTGAGCGGCGCGAAATTAGCCCCTAAGCGGGCTTCCAGGCCTTTCGCAGCGATGTCGGTGGCGCTCTCTTCATCCTCTCCCTGCAGCGTAACGGTGGCTTTGCGCTGTTTGCCATCGCGGAGCAGGGCCAGTTCCACTTTGTCGCCGGGGTAATGGCGGGCAATACGCTCGGAGAGCTCCGCTGAGGAATTCACGTCTATACCGTCTATCCCCTGAATGATGTCGCCTTCTTTCAAACCCGCTTTTTCAGCGCCGCTTCCGGGCTGCACCCCCATGATGTACACGCCGCTCACTTTACCCGGATCAATGCCGCGCGAGCGCAGCATCTGGTCTTCTACGGCAGGAACCGGGAAGTTCACACCCAAAAAGCCACGGCGCACTTTACCATACTCCCGAAGATCGCCCACTACCTTTTGCATAAGGTTGACAGGTATAGCAAAGCCGTAGCCTGAATAGCTGCCCGTTTGCGAAGCAATGGCCGTGTTGATGCCGATGAGCTGGCCAGACGTGTTTACAAGAGCCCCACCCGAGTTGCCGGGGTTAATGGCCGCGTCGGTTTGTATAAACGATTCGATGGCGGTGTTGGCCACTTGCGCCGGGTCTACATAGCCGCCCTGCCCGGGTCTGTTGAGGATGCCGATGCTCCTGCCTTTGGCACTGACAATGCCAGCCGTCACCGTCGAATTAAGCGAGAGCGGATAGCCTACGGCCAGTACCCACTCCCCTACCTGCACCTTGTCAGAATCGCCAAGCGGCACCACCGGCAGGTTGCTGGCTTCCACCTTGAGCAGGGCCAGGTCCGTGCTGGGGTCCGTGCCGATCAGTTTCGCCTCAAACGTGCGGCGGTCGGGTAGCACCACCTCCACACCTGAAGCGCGGTCGATGACGTGGTTGTTGGTGACGATATAACCGTCTTTGGAGATGAGCACACCCGAGCCTGAGCCGCGCGCCGGCGTTGACTGCTGCGGCAAGCCAAAGAGCTCATAGATCGGGTTACGGCTTGATTGGCCGGATGAGTATACCGTTTGGATGTGCACCACGGCAGGTGTCACGTTGGCTGATGCGGCCACAAAATCGGGGTTGCCCACCGACGATACCACAGGTATAGCGGCCGGGCTGCTGTTGTTGAAATTTCCGTTTGGAGCCTGGTCTCCTTCGAAGAACTTGTAACCGACAATGGCAAGTGCGGCAGAGACGATGGCAATCAGAAAGGTACCGAGGGCTTTTCCCATAAGTTTTGTAGTGTTACCACTTACTTTACCGATTATCGCACGACTGGGTTGGCTGAAAGAGGGGTTTGTGTTCATAGTGTCTGATTTTAATAAGTAAGCCTGCACCTATCCCGAGAGCTATACCTGACAGGCAGCTGCTCAAGCATGGTTCTTATAGCGCATACTCCTTAAAAAAGCGCATGGTTTATAACTTAAATCCAGCGACTGTCCGTAAACAGTGTTTCGGAGAAGATAAAGCCTATACCTAGCTGCAAACCTATGCCTAACCTGAACGAAGACTACCTGGAGGCCGGCACAACCCTGGCCAGTACCGAAACTGCTGCTTTGTCTGATGAAAAACCGAAAGCAGAGCCCAGACCCGCTCTCAGCATGTTCGATGCCATAGCCGTGATTGTGGGGGTGGTAGTAGGGGCCGGCATTTTCCGGACGCCTTCGCTGGTAGCCGCCAACGTGGAGAGCGGATCCCTTTTCTTATTGACCTGGGTAATGGGCGGATTGGTTTCCTTGATCGGGGCGCTGTGCTACGCAGAACTCACTACAACTTTCCCGCATGCCGGCGGCGACTATCATTTCCTGACCAGGGCCTTCGGCAAGCGGTTGGCTTTTCTGTTTGCCTGGGCACGTATGAGCGTTATCCAGACAGGTTCCATCGCGCTTCTCTCCTTTATCATCGGCGACTACATGTCCCAGCTTTACAGTTTCGGGGAGCTTTCTTCGGTCATCTATGCCGCATTGGTCGTCGTGCTGCTCACGGTCATCAACATTGTCGGGGTTAGTGTCGGGACAGGTGTGCAGCGTTTTCTTCTTGTGCTGGAGGTACTGGGAATACTGATCGTGTTGGGAGCCGCTTTCCTGTTCACGCCACCCGAAACAGCAGCGTTTGGCAGTGCCGGGGAGCCTAACGAAACCTCCATGGGGCTGGCTATGGTCTTTGTGTTGCTCACTTTTGGTGGCTGGAATGAGGCGGCCTACATCTCTGCCGAACTCAAAAGCGGCCCCCGGGGCATGGCCACTGCTCTGATCGCCAGCATCGCCGTTATTACCCTGATCTACCTCCTCATCAACCTGGCATACCTGCATGTGCTGGGGCTGGAGGGCATGGCCGCCTCCAACGCGATAGCCGCTGACCTGGCTCAGCTAGCGATTGGCGATGCAGGCATGGTACTGATCGGCGTGATTGTGGTGCTTGCTGCCCTCACCTCGGCCAATGCCACTATCCTGACTGGCGCCCGCACCAACTACGCCCTCGGCCGCGACTTCCCGGTATTCAATTACCTGGGGCAGTGGAACAGCCGGGCCTCCTCCCCGGTGAATGCCTACGTGGTGCAGGGAGTGATTGCCCTGGCCCTGATCGGACTTGCCCTTGTTACGCGCAATGGGTTTGAGACGATGGTGGAGTACACGGCGCCGGTTTTCTGGTTCTTTCTGTTGCTGGTAGGTATAGCCCTGTTTGTGCTGAGACGCAAAGAGCCGGATCGCCCCAGACCGTTTAAAGTGCCTCTCTACCCGATTTTGCCACTCATCTTCTGTTTCACCAGCGCATACCTGTTTTACTCGAGCCTGATGTATACCGGCTTGGGAGCCCTGGTAGGTATAGGTGTGCTGGTGGTGGGCGTACTGGTGTTGCTGGCTATTCCGCGCATTCGAAAAAAACAGGAACATGCAGCTTGAGGTGTGGTCGGCTAAAAGGAATCCAAGTAAAATATTTATAAAGTGCCACAATCAAGAACTACAGGTACCGGAGGCACGTAAATACACCCTGTGTGTAGTGACACGCAATTCCGAACTGCTCACCTTATACCCTTTAAAATTTCTTAAATGAATTTCTAACTTAATGAAAACAAGATGAGAGCAATCAGACATTCGCTTTGCACACTCGTGCTCACGCTATTTGCCACAGCGGCATTTGCCCAAACCACTGCCACGGCCCCCAAACTAGATGTGCCTTATGTGCCAACTCCGCAGAAAGTAGTGGATGCCATGCTGAAACTGGCCAATGTGCAGGAAGGCGATGTGGTGTATGACCTGGGCTGCGGCGATGGGCGGATCGTGATTACAGCGGCCAAAGAGCACGGTGCCACCGGAACTGGCTTTGACATAAACCCGGAGCGCATCAAGGAGGCCAATGAGAACGCAAAGGAAGCCGGCGTGACAAACAAAGTGAAGTTTGTGGAGCAGGACCTGTTTAAGGTGGACTACAAGCCAGCTTCTGTGGTTACGCTATACCTGCTGCCGAATGTGAACATGAAGCTTCGCCCGGTATTGCTCGAGCAACTCAAACCAGGTACCCGCATTGTGTCCCACGCCTTCGACATGGGTGACTGGGAGCCGGAAGAGACACAGGTGATTGACGGCTCTACCATTTATCTGTGGACTGTTCCTGATAACAAGAAAGCTGGTAAAGGCAAATAATAAAAGCTATACCTTCAGCAAAGCCCCGTTCATACACTTATGAGCGGGGCTTTGTCTTGCTTGGTCACCAATTGCTAAAATAGCCTTCGGACAGCTGATTTGATTTTAAAATTCCTATATTTACCGCCGACACTAAATCTACTCTCTGAAATGTATACTGGATTACAGCATCTTCACTCATTCATGGCCTACCTCGTGCTGTTGGGCCTTATCGTCAGCATCGTTTTTGCCTTTATGGGCATGTCAGGCAACAAGCCATTCACGGACAAAGACAGAAAAAGAGGTCTGCTGGGTCTGATTCCCGCGCACTTGCAGTGGGTTATTGGCGTGATTCTCTATTTTGTGTCGCCAATGGGTATCAACATGGCCACCGAAGGATTCATGAAAGACTCTACTTCACGACTTTATGTGCTGGAGCACCCACTGACCATGATCATCGCCGTGGTGCTGATTACGGTGGGTTATGCCCGCTCAAAGCGTCTGCAGGACGACAAGAAGCGTTTCAGCAGCATCGCCATCTTCTACACCATCGCCCTGATTCTGGTACTGGCCCGTATTCCGTGGGCGGCATGGCCAGGCAACTAAGCCAGGTATAGCCTTTACAAACTTGTGTCTCCCCTTTCAGGTATAGCCCTGAAACGGGAGACACTTTATTTTAGAGTGTATTTAACATACCCATCCGATGAGCACTTCACCTTCTGACGATAACATCATTTTCGCCCTGCAGCAGTTGGGTCGCCAATTTTACGAGAATCACCACCGCTTTAAGGAGCCCTCCCTGCGGCACAGGCGCTTCCGGCACCGCGATATTGTGCCTTTGATCGAGCAACTGCAGGAAAAATCTTCTTTTGATGTACAGGTGGCAGGGCATTCGGTGCAGGGTCGCTCGATCTACCTGATCAAGGCGGGTACGGGCAAGACCAGAGTGCTGCTCTGGTCTCAGATGCATGGCGACGAGCCCACTGCCACCATGGCCTTGTTCGACCTGATGCACTTCCTCAGCCAAACCGACGAACTGGATGCCGTAAGAGATCACATACTGCAGCACCTGACGCTTTACATTGTCCCGATGCTCAACCCGGATGGCGCCGAAATGTATAGCCGCCGAAATGCCCTGGGCATCGACATGAACCGCGACGCATTGCGCCTGCAAAGCCCGGAATCGGTGCTGCTGAAACAGCTACGCGACCAGTTGGAACCGGCTTTTGGGTTTAACCTGCACGACCAGAGCCGTTACTATACCGCCGGCTATACTGCCCTGCCGGCCACCATTTCTTTCCTGGCTCCTGCCTATGATTACGACCGCAACATCAACACGGTGCGCGAGCGGGCCATGCGCACCATCGCCGGCATGGACCACGTGCTGCAGCAGTTTATACCCGGGCAAGTGGCCAAGTTTAACGACGAGCACGAGCCGCGCGCCTTTGGCGACAACATCCAGAAATGGGGCACCAGCGTGATTTTGGTAGAATCGGGCGGGCAACACGGCGACCCGGAAAAGCAGCACATCCGGCAACTCAATTTCACGGCCATCCTCTCCGGGCTATACCTGATTGCAGAAGAAAAATACCGCTCTTTTGAGCTGGCAGGTTACAACCGCATACCAGAGAACCAACGGCACCTCTACGATCTGCTGCTACGCCACGTGCGCTATACCGAACATGGCCGCGATACCTTGCTCGACATTGGCATCAATCGCCTGGAAGTGGATGCGCCTAACCACCTTGGTTTTTACCACAGCAGTGCGGTGGAGGAGATTGGCGACATGAGCGTGTTTCATGGGTACGAAGAGCTGGATGCAAGGGGGCTCACCCTAGTGCCCGGCCAGGTATACGAACAACCCATCGACAATCTGGAGGAACTAACAGACGAACTGGCCTATAGGCTGCTAAAGCGAGGCTACACCACCGTCCGTGTGAAGCACCTGCCCGGCGTGCTGCCAGACCCCACCTCGCTCCCACTGAATGTGACAGGTATAGCCAGCCTCGTCGACCACCGGTTGGCGCTTGAGGAACCTGCAAATTTCATCCTGAAAGACAACCAGGGCCTCGCCAGGTATGCCGTACTTAATGGTTTTGTCTATGACCTTCAGGGTGAGCAGCCAGCTACCTTTCATGGCTTGCTACATTAGGCTTGTGGCCAAATAAATTTGTGCGCCAAAATCCGTCCCTTTTGGAATCAGTTTGTAACTTACAGACTGATTCCTGACCAACCTTAGCTTCATGGTATTAAATTATCTCTGGGCGGCCTTCTTCCTGATCGCCTTTGCCATTGCCTTGTTTCAGCTCATCGTGTTCCGCGATGTGGAGATTTTCCAGAAACTCGTTACCAGCACCTTCGACAACGCCAAACTCGGCTTTGAGATCTCCCTTGGCCTGACCGGCGTGATGACCCTCTGGCTGGGGCTGATGAAAGTAGGTGAGCGCGGTGGCATCATCGCCATTTTCTCCCGGCTGGTGGCTCCATTCTTTAACCGCCTTTTCCCGGAGATTCCCAAAAATCACCCTGTGTTCGGCTCTATCCTGATGAACTTTTCTGCTAATATGCTCGGGCTCGACAATGCGGCCACACCACTGGGGTTGAAGGCGATGAAAGAGATGCAGGAGCTTAACCCGATCAAAGAAAGAGCCTCCAATGCACAGATTATGTTTCTGGTGCTCAACACCTCCGGCCTGACGATCATACCCATCAGCATCATGGTGTTCCGGGCGCAACTGGGGGCTGCCGACCCATCAGATATTTTTATACCTATTCTGCTGGCTACCTTTTTTTCCACTACAGTGGGTCTGATCGCAGTTGCCCTGTACCAGCGCATTAACCTTTTCAACCCTGTCATAATGGCCTATATCGGCACGCTGTTGCTACTCATAATCGGGCTTATCTACTACTTCAGTACGATTTCGCAGGAGCAAGTGAGTGTTATTTCGCAGGTGGCGAGCAACGTGATCCTGTTTTCGATCATCATTTCATTTGTGGGGCTGGCGCTTATTCGGAAGGTGAATGTGTATGAAGCCTTTATTGAGGGAGCCAAGGAAGGCTTCTCGGTTGCCATCACCATTATTCCTTACCTGGTGGCTATCCTGGTAGCGATCGGGGTGTTCCGCACATCTGGTGCCTTGGACATGATCGTGAATGGAATAGGCTACCTGATAGCGCTAACGGGCGTGAACACGGATTTTGTTCCTGCCCTGCCTGTGGCTTTTATGAAACCACTGAGTGGCAGCGGTGCCCGCGGCCTGATGGTGGAAGCCATGACTACCTACGGGGTTGACTCTTTTGTGGGAAGGATGGCCTCTATATTTCAGGGCTCTACCGAAACGACTTTCTACGTGCTGGCTGTTTACTTTGGTTCGGTGGGCATCAAACGCTCCCGCTATGCACTCACCTGTGGCTTGCTGGCAGATTTTGCGGGCGCAATTGCGGCCATTTTCATTGCTTACCTGTTCTTCCACTAGAACCTGTCTATACCTAAACAAAAAAGCGGCTGATCTAATAAGACCAGCCGCTTTTTATTTATCCATCTTTACTATTTTAATTCCGGGCAACTACCGGGTGACCCTCCAGCTGCGCGTAACTTAGTTTCCAGTTTCCGTCCTCTGCTTTTTTCCAAAGCAGCATAAAGTTACCCTCGCCAAGCCCACGTGGTTCGCCGGGGCCAGATGGCAAAACGTCCGTTGAGAAAGTACCTGCTTCGTAGGCGATTCGGGTGTCTGTGTCCGAACTGACTGGGTAGATCTTCAAATCGGCAATCGTACCCATGGTTTCGCGCACCCACTTGTCTGATACTTCGGACTTGCCTCGGTACGCCACCTCGCCCTGCAGGAAATTCACATCATCCGCCAGCATCGAATTCACTTTGTCAGCGTCCCGCGCATTCCAGGCACTAATAAACTCCTGGTTCAGGGTATGCACGTCTACCGACTCGCCCTCCGACTTCGCACAGGAAGCCAGAAAGAAAAGGGCAAACAAGGTATAAAGTATGTTTTTCATGATTTCTACAGTTTAGGTTTAACCCCCGACGCAATACGTGAAAACCGGTCCAAGGGGTTTTAAGTCTGCCCTTGGCCAAAAACCAAGGGCAGTATAGGGGTAAACGTGTTACCAGCTCTTTCTCCGAACCTCAGAGGTATAGTATGGTTTGCTGCGGTCACCATAATCGTGGTTAGGCAGGAAGTTAGCGTATACCATCTGTGGCGTTGGTCCGTCTTCAGAGGCATACATCATAGCCAGTGAATTGGCTGCTGCGGTTTCGGCAGGCGTAGCCGCCATCAGACTTGACTGCGCAGCCGGAGCTTTTTTAGCAGGAGCTGGTGTGTTTTTGGCAACAGTAGCTCTATTAGCTGCAGCTCGTTCTGCAGTTGCTACACGCTGTGCTGCTGCTGCTCTTTCAGCAGCTGCTATACGCGCCTCTTCCGCCTCGCGCTTCTGCTTATTGTCAATTACCTTACCAACACCATAACCTACGGCACCACCGGCAACACCGCCTACAACACCACCTACTACACGGTTACGCTTATGTATAATGGCACCTGCAGCGGCGCCTGTACCGGCACCGATAACGGCGCCTTTTGCCTGCGGGCTCCAGCCAGTTCTTTTTTCCTGCGCCTCTGCTGATCCGCCGAAAGCTACTGATGCCATCAGTGCCAGGCTCATGATATAGCTTACCTTTTTCATAACATTCTCAGTTTTGTTAAAAACATTAAACTCTGTTGACAGGACTATTTACAAGTTGCGTGCCAGTACAATAAAAGCAGGGATACCAAATCAATTATTTACCCAGAAAGCAGGGTATAACATGCGACTCACTTAACACACAACAAGCTTATAAACAGACAATTAACAGGGAATAAAAAATCTTGTAAAATAATTTTACAACACTATAAAAAATTTTAAAATAAAAACCCGCTAACCCAGAAAGGTGCAAACCAAATGGGGAAGGTATTGCTTTTTAAAGCGTATAAATTATCTTTAAGAATGGAAAAAATGTATCGCCTCGTCTTCTCTTTTGTCAGCTTTAGCATATCGTTTCTTGTATTTGCCTCCTGCCAGCAAATCCCGTCTGATCAGAATCGATACGAGCTGCTCATTCGGAACGCCACGGTAATCGACGGTACAGGAAATCCGGGCTTTGCAGCGCATGTCCTCATCAATGGCGACTCCATTGTACTGATTGATACCGACACCACGTCGACCTATACAGCAGATCGCGCCATCAATGCAAAGGGGCTATACCTGACGCCAGGCTTCATTGACACCCACGCGCACGGCGATCCGCTCGAGACGCCCGATTTCTCTAATTTCCTATCGATGGGTGTGACGACTATTTGCCTGGGTCAGGACGGCTTCAGTCCGGAGCGCGAAGACCTGAAAGAATGGATGCAGGAAGTATCCGCAAAAGAGCTAGGCGTGAATATAGCCATGTTTGCCGGGCACAACACACTTCGTATGCTATCAGGTATACAATATGACTCTATACCTACGGCCGAAGGTATGGCGAAAATGGAGCAACTACTCACAGCCGCCCTTGATGCCGGCTGCTTCGGCCTGACCACTGGTTTGGAATACAACCCCGGCTATTATGCAGGTCACGACGAACTGAACAGGCTCGCACACATCGTAGGTAAGAAAAAGGGTGTATTGATGAGTCACATGCGCAACGAGGATGACGCCTTTGTAGAGGGCTCTATCAGAGAACTTCTGGAACAAGGCAAATACTGTCCGGTGCATGTATCGCATATTAAGGTGGTGTATGGCAAAGGCGAGGATCGGGCCAACCGCGTACTGCAACTACTCGACTCTGCCCGACAGCAAGGTATACAGGTGACCGCTGACTTTTATCCCTACACCGCTAGCTATACCGGTATTGCCATACTTTTCCCGGACTGGGCCAAGCAGCCTTATAATTACGAAGAGGTACTAAAGACCCGCCGCCAGGAACTTGCTACTTTCCTGCGTAACAAGATCATACAGCGCAACGGTCCTGAAGCGACGTTGATCGGATCAGGTCCCTATAAGGGCAAAACCTTGAAACAGATAGCCGAACAACTGAACAAGCCATTCGAATTGGCTCTGATGGAAGATATCGGTCCATACGGAGCGGATGGTGCCTATTTCATCATGGACGAAGCCTTGCAGGAGACTTTCTTAAAAGACCGGCATATCATGATCTGCAGTGATGGCAGCCCCGCAATGCGACACCCCAGAAGCTACGGCACCTTTGCCAAAGTGCTGGAGACTTATGTAGTCAAAAAGCAACTTCTCTCCCTGGAAGAGGCTATTCATAAAATGACCGGATTGTCCGCCAAAACAATTGGTTTGCACGATCGAGGTTTGGTGAAGCAAGGCTATAAAGCAGATCTGCTATTGTTTAAACCAGAAGAAGTGCGGGAGAATGCGACGTATGAGCATCCGCATCAGAAAGCTGGTGGGTTTAAATATGTTTTGGTGAATGGGGTTGTGGTAAGGGAAGAGGGAAACGAGACTTTTTTAACAGATGGAAAAATGCTTGTAAAGATAGGTACAGGGAGAAGGACAGATTAGAAAATGCTGAATAAGTGAATTTTCTTATCATTAGTAAACTTGCAGGTAGAGACAAAAACGAATCACCCTATCCAGCCATATTCATCTACCTGCTTATCAATAGTAAACTCTTATTCAATCTATTAATCATCTACCATTGTTTTGTTTAAAACTACTACTGGCTCCATTATTACCACCTAAACTTATCTTTCCCGTATTACCCCATGTGATTACATGGGTACTATGAGCATACCGGAAACAAACGGCATTTTTGCAACACATTACTTATTAAAAGAGAGACTAAGTTCTAACAGGGTAGAGGAAGTCTGGAAAGCGGAAGACTGGTCAGCGGAAGGCGCTCCTGTTACGCTAAGGCTATACGCTCCACACATACGACTCGACCACCAAAGTCTGGACCTGCTGCAAAAAGAACAGGAGCAGCGGGCTCAGTTGCGGCACCCGCACTTACTTTTACCTTCCCGTTTTGGCATTCATCAGGGCATTCCCTTTGAAGTAGCGCCCTTGCAATCTCAACAGACCCTGGCACAGTCCGCACCGCTTCCGGAGAGGGAAGTAGCCCGATTGATCGCACAGGTTGGCAGCGCGTTGGAGTATCTGCATACACAGCGGCCTGCTTTAGCCCACCGGCAGGTCAACCCAGCCAATATCGTACTGGATGCCAATGGAAATTACCTACTGGCTGTACCGGCGCTGAGCAGTCAGTTGCGCACCCTGTTGCACCGTGCTACCGGCACGCCACTAGCACAAGGCACTGCCTATGCCGCACCAGAGCTTTTTGGCACTCACCCAAAACATACAGGTGCAAGTGATGTGTTCGCACTTGGGGTAAGTTTGTACGAATTGTGCACTGGCGAAACTCCCTGGCTGGGCAACGGCGGTTTAAGTCTAAGCCAGGGGGCAGAGATCCCGATCATCCCTACTCCCTACTCCCGTATACTGAGCAACCTGGTGCGGGCCTGCTTACATCTTGATGCTGAGAAAAGACCCACCGCAAAGGTACTTGCAGAGGAAGCAAATTACTTTCTGGAACATGGCAACTGGAAGCCCTACGGTGCCTTTGGCGATGTGACAGCAGAATCGATAGTATATAAGAAAAGCTCCAGCTTATGGCCGGTTTTACTTGTTTTACTCATTTTAAGCGCTCTAGGTGCAGCCGCTTACTACTATTATATTAACAGGACGCCTGATCAGGAATTAGCAAGCGAAACAGAAGAAACAAAGCGCAACCCCATCATACCTACCGCTACAGACTCCGTAGTTGCCGACACTGCGCAGTCAGTGACCAAACCTGACACACCCGTTAAGAAGCAGGCCACGAGCAGGAAACCGTCCGTTGCAACGCAGCAAAAAACTCAGCCGGTATCTAAACCTGTCCCGGCCCGACCAGCTAAGCCCTCCTACCCGCAACCTTCCAGTTTGGAGGGGTACCTGAGTGGCATGCTGAACCATGACATACCGCTGCAGGTTCGCGACCAGTGGAGAACGCCCATCCGAAAATACTTCTCCCCGGATGCCATCATCTATGCCCGCATGAACGATGCTCCGCTTGGAAGTTTTGGCGTAGGTGAGTTTATTGACATCCTTTTAAGTACCGAGGCAGGCAACAGCATTGTGATCGACAAAATCATTTACGACCCGGAGGACGAAAATGCCATAGATGAAATCAACGTCAGCATCGTGGCTGTTGAGTAGATTATTTTGGTAATGGTATAGCACTTGGTTTTTTACTGATATTTTTTAATATTTAAAAAGCTATATGTATTATACCTTATGTTTGGAACTTTACTTAACCTGCAGCTAAAGCAGGCACGCCGTTCACCGGCTTACCAGAAAAGCCTGGTGGTGAATATTATTCTGGGATTTTTCATCATCTATTTTGCCCTCCTCTTCCTTTCGCTTGGCTTTTTTGGGCATAAAATATTGAGCGAGATTTACCCTGACCAAAGCCCTCTGGTCTCGTTTAACAGCTTTCTCCTTATTTACTTTCTGATAGATCTGGTCTCGCGTTTTATGCTGCAGGACCTGCCGGTGCTGGCGATACAGCCATACCTGCATTTGCCCGTGAAACGCAACAAGCTCGTTCACTTTGTGCTGCTACGCTCTATACCTAGCGTGTTTAACCTGCTGATGCTGTTGGTATTCGTGCCTTTTATGTTCCGGGCGGTGGTGCCGGAGCATGGCACAGGTATAGCGCTGGTATGGCTAACCTCGCTCCTGCTGCTCACATTCATCAACAACTTTATACTTATTTACTTTAAGCGGCAACTTACCTCCAACCCAAAACTCACTCTTTTGCTGGCCCTGGCTGTCGGAGGGCTCATGCTGCTCGACTATTTACACGTGCTGTCTTTGCGACAGTTTTCGGTGGCGGCCTTCGGGGCCTTGCTGCAGCAGCCCTGGCTGGTGGTGGTGCCGTTGCTGGGCTTGATCGGCGTATACCTGCTGAACTACCGCTTCCTGATGCAGCACCTATACCCAGAGGAGATCTATGTCAAAAAAGTGTCGGCAGTAGAAGGAAACGACATGGCTTTTTTGAACAGGTTTGGCGATACGGGCAAATTGATTGCCTTAGAGCTTAAACTCATCTGGCGGCATAAACGGCCTAAGTCCATGGTCATGATCTCTGCCTTCCTGCTCTTCTACGGACTTATTTTCTATACCAACAAGGTATACCTGGAGGGATGGGGCATGCTTATTTTTGTGGGCATTTTCGTAACGGGCTCCCCAATGTTTAATTACGGACAGTTTGTCCCTGCCTGGCAAAGCGCGCACTACGATGCCCTGCTCACCAGACCCATTACCACGTACCAGTATGTGAAAGCGAAGTACCTCATGTTTATACCTTCCATTCTGCTGGTTACGGTGCTCACGCTGCCCTATGCCCTGTTTGGCAGCAAAGTACTCCTGATCAACCTGGCCAGCTGTCTCTTTAACATGGGTGTGAACAGCATTGTGGTGCTCTACTTTGCAGCACTCAACAAAGACCGGCTCGACCTGAGCAATGGTTCGGCCTTTAACTGGCAAGGGGTGGGCGCCTCCAAGTTTGTGATGATGCTGCCGATGATCCTGGGTCCGGTGGCCCTCTTCCTGCCCTTCTCCTTTATGGACATCCCGCAGTGGGGCATTTTCGCCATCGCCCTGGCTGGCGCGCTGGGGTTAATTTTCCACCGCCAACTGCTCCAGTTAATGGCCAAACGCCTGGAAGAACGGAAGTATACCCTGGCTGCCGGCTTCAGACAGCACTAACAAGCCCTATTGCCCAAAGGCGAAAACATCAGCTATACCTGAAAAAAAATAAACAGAATGATCGAAGTAAAAGACCTTGTAAAAGCATACAGCGACACGACTGTCGTTAACATACCTTCGCTCCACATAGCAGCAGGCGAGACCATTGGTTTGGTGGGAAACAACGGGGCGGGCAAAACTACCTTGTTCCGGATGCTGCTAGACCTGGTGCGTCCTACCAAAGGAGCTGTTACCTCCAAAGGTATAGCGGTGGCCCATTCGGATGCCTGGAAACACTATACCGGCTCCCACCTTGATGAGAGTTTTCTGATAGACTACCTCACGCCGGAGGAGTACTTTAAATTTATTGGTGACCTGCATGGCTTGTCCACCGGCGACATTCAGGAGCGGCTGCAGCCCTTTACCGATCTTTTCAACGGCGAGATATTGCAGCAGCGCAAATACATCCGCGACTTCTCGAAGGGAAACCAAAAGAAAGTAGGTATAGCCGCCGCCGCACTCTCGCACCCCGAGCTTCTGATCCTGGACGAACCGTTCGCCAACCTGGACCCCAGCTCTCAGATCAGGCTTAAAAACCTGCTCCGCAGCCTGCACGAGCAGTACGGTATGACCATGCTGATTTCCAGCCACGACCTTAACCACGTGACTGAGGTATGCAAGCGCATTGTTATCCTGGAGAAAGGCCAGATCGTGCAGGACATGCAGACGACTGAAAACACCCTGCAGGCCTTGGAAGCTTACTTCACGGTATAGCGACCTCCCAGCCTAGGTATAGAAGCCGCCGATCCCCGATCTGGCGGCTTCAATGCTTTACAGGGTACAGAGTAGCTCATTTCCGACCCTGAAACAGATTTTACGTTATAGCATTAATAACATTAGATTTCAACGAATCAAACGACTACTTAGCCAACATTTGCCATGAAGCTATACCTGTTTCTTCTCTTGCTGGTAGTGCCGCTGTACCCTGCCCTTGCGCAACAACCTGTCAGTTCCCGCGAGCGGGAGGTGGTGTTCCGCGGGGTCCATGTCATCCCGATGGACAAAGAGCAGGTGATTAAGAACCAGACGGTGGTGGTGAAGAACGGGAAAATAACAGCCATTGGCAACACGGGAAAAGTGAAGTACAGTAACAATGCGCTGGTTGTGGAAGGCAAGGGCAAATACCTCATCCCCGGCCTCGCCGAAATGCACGCGCATGTACCGCCAGTCGACGATTTGGAGCAGATGAAAGAGGTGCTTCAGTTGTTCACGCTGCACGGGATCACCACCATCCGGGGTATGTTGGGGCACCCACGCCACCTGGAGCTGCGCAGCAAACTGCAGTCGGGTGAGCTTATAGGTCCCCGGTTCTATACCTCCGGCCCTTCTCTGAACGGCAACAGCGTCAAGACACCCGAAGCCGGTGCAGAGATGGTAAGACAACAAAAGCAGGCAGGTTACGACTTTCTGAAACTACACCCCGGGCTCAACAACGAGACTTTTGCCGCCATTGCCAGTACGGCCAATAAAGAAAGCATGCCCTTTGCCGGCCATGTATCCTATGATGTGGGTGTCTGGCGGGCCATAGAGGCAGGCTACGCGTCCATCGATCACATGGATGGTTTTGTGGAGAGCCTGGTACCAGGGCTGGAAGCTATACCTGAGCAGGAAGCCGGCCTTTTTGCCATGTTCATAGCAGACCAGGCCGACACCACCCGTATACCGAAGCTGATGGCCGCCCTGCGCGAGAAAAACATCTGGGTGGTGCCGACACAGGCCCTGGCCGAACGCTGGATGTCGCCGGCTGAGTCGCCGGAAGTGCTGGGCAGCAAGCCTGAGATGAAATACATGAACCCCAAAACGGTGCAGAACTGGGTGGCGACCAAACAAAAACTGATGGCCGACCCGCGTTACGACGCCGCCAAAATAGACAGGTATGTGAATCTGCGCAGGAGGCTGATCAAAGTGTGTAACGACAACCAGGTGGGCCTGCTGCTTGGTTGCGATGCCCCGCAGGTGTTCAATGTGCCCGGCATTTCGACGCACCAAGAGCTTGAGTACCTGGTGGCAGCCGGTTTGAGCCCTTATGAAGCGCTTAAAACCGGAACCATACATGTGGGCAGGTATTTCAACCGGGAAGACATCGGGACACTCAAAGTAGGATCCGCGGCGGACCTGCTGCTACTGCACGGCAATCCGCTTCAAGATATCTCCCAAACCCAGCGCATAGCCGGTATTGTGATCGGCCATACCTACCTGCCCGAAGCGCATATCAAACAATCGTTGAAAAAGCTGGAGAAAGGAAACTGAACAAGAACTAAAAGCGACTTAAGTTGTTAGAAATCCATCAAACTAAATTCTGACCACATTAACATTAAACCGATGAAGTTAAAATTCTTTCTGATGCTGGCAGGTTTGCTCCTGCTATTCACAGCCCAGGCCCAGCAAAAAAACAACACCGATCGCATTGAGACTGCCAAAGGTCCTATTACCATTCAGCCGGTGCTGCATGGCACCGTCGCACTTACATGGGGCGGCAAAACCATTTACGTAGACCCTTACGGCGGTGCAGCAGCATTTAAAGGTATAGCGCCCCCCGACCTGATCCTGATAACCGACATTCATGGCGACCACCTGGACCTGAAAACGCTGGAGGCACTCAAAACAGACAAAGCAACCTTAGTGGTGCCACAGGCGGTAGCCGAGCAGCTACCGGCCAGCTACAAAAACCGGATAGTGGTGCTCCATAATGGACAAAAAACCGAACAGCTAGGGATCGACATATCCGCCATACCGATGTATAACCTGCCTGAAACAGAGGATTCCCGCCATACCAAAGGCCGTGGCAATGGCTACTTGCTGCAATTCGCCGACAAAACCGTATACCTCTCGGGCGACACAGAAGACATACCGGAGATGCGCGCCCTGCGTGACATCGATGTGGCCTTCGTCTGCATGAACCTGCCCTATACCATGGACATCGACCAGGCGGCTTCTGCAGTGCTCGAGTTTAAACCAGCAATCGTATACCCGTACCACTACCGGGGTCAGGATGGACTGAGTGATGTGGAGGCCTTCAAGCGCAAAGTGAACGAGGGTAATCAGAACATTGAGGTGCGCCTGCGCAATTGGTACCCGGAGAACGCTAAAAAGTAAACTCAAACTCCCCAGACTGCCCATGCAGGATTTCAAACTCTACATTGAATACATTGCAAGTGCCATAGAAGCGATTGGCGTCCTGATCATTGCGATCGGGTCGACCATTGCGCTTTTCCATTTTGTTTTTCCGCTGCGCCCCAACACACGCCGCTCATATAAGATGCTCCGCCACGAGCTCGGCAAAGCGATCCTGCTCGGCCTTGAGATACTGGTCGCTGCCGACATCATCGCGACGGTAGTGACGGAGGCTACCATGGAGCGTGTGCTCACCCTGGGTTTAATCGTGCTGATTCGTACCTTCCTGAGCCTGTCGCTGCAGGTAGAACTGGAAGGCCGCTTCCCCTGGCAGCCCCGCCGACCCGAGGCAGAACAGCCCCTCTAACCCTTTGCCGGGTATATGCCTTAAAATCTGCTAACTCGTTTCCGTCCCTTTCAGGTGCCTGCCCTTTTCATTAATCCGTTGTGCGCTGAAAGCATGAGGCTCCTTTTCAAAAAGCCCCTTGTGGACGCAGAAAACTGACTATATCACCCGCTTCTCTCAGTATTGAAGAGTGGTCTATAACTGCTTCATCCCTAGCAATCAGAACTTTAACCATCTTATTGGTGTTACCCCTGCATGCAAATGCGCGGAGGGTGCGGCATTGGCCGCACACCAGAACCTATCTTTTCGGGTCTGGCTGGCAATAAAAAATAAACTTTTGAAGTTAGTGTAAAAAGGTTTTTGGATTTACAGCATAAAATCGGCTATTCGACTTTCTCAAAAAAATATTATTTTTATATTTACCGCAATTCAACTTTTACCATTATTACAAAAAACATGAAAGCATTCTTTCTTTCCTTATTGATTGGGCTGACCATAGCGGCACCAGCAGTGCAGGCACAGGAAACAGCTAAAAATGAGAACAAGTCTGCTACTGCGCTAACAGGGCAGTTTAACGACCTCAAGAGCAAGTCCAACTCCTATATGGAAGGCAACAGAGAGTATAAAGTGGTGAACGTGGGTTTGCTTAACTCATTCTGGCAAAGTGTGCAGGCCACGATCAAGGAAGTGGAGCAAAAGCAAATTAAAGACCTGAACGCTACCCGCGAGGACCTGGAAACCGCTCAGGCACGTATCGCGGAGCAGGAGAAAGAGATTGAAGCACTGAAGCTGGACAACGCCCAAAAAGAAGCGGCTGTGCAGCAGAGCGAAGATGCTGTGAACAACCTGCATGTGCTGGGTATCCCGATCCACAAGCAGATTTACGTGATCATCAACACTGCCATCATCGCCCTCCTGCTCATCGCACTGGGTGTTGTTTATACCCAGTTCAAGAGCAGCAAGAAGGTGACAGACCAGAAAAAGAAAGAGTTTGACGACATCGACCGTGAATTCGCCGACTTCAAGAAAAATGCCCGCGAGCGGGAGATCAAGATCAAGCGTGAGCTGCAAACGGAGATGAACCTGGTGGCAGAACTGAATGACCAGATCGCTGCCCTGCAAAAGAAAGTGCACGCCTAAGCGGCCTTATACCTTAGTCGATATACAAAACAGGCTGCCCAATGAATGGGCAGCCTGTTCTGTTTTAGGGCCACAGGTGGTCATAAAATTTTCTCTTCCGCTTGTTCTTTCTATCCCTGCCATACATGTAATACACAAAGTAACCAACAGCGTAGAGGGCTAAAACCGATAGAATGATAATGATCTCCATGCGTTTCTATACGTAAACTTCGCATAAAAGACCTCTTACTCCTGAAATCAGGCTTTTGCTATACCTGCCGGCCCAGTATTTATAGTGCCGATTTTTGCCCAAGAAAACGGCTTGTGCTAAGGCTAACACATCAGGTTGCGCTTTCCTCATCAAACGAAGCAATGCATCCAAAACCATGTTATAACAACGGATCAATCCTGCTTCCTTCCTAAACTAAAAAAACCACATTTCTCCCTGCAGTGCTATACAGCTGCGCGGCAATCTTTATACCCGGAAGTGATGATAGCTATGCTTAATTTAGCACTTAACAAATATTTATTTGGCATTAGTTAACCCCTTTAGACCGATAATTATCCCTTCTGACTGCCTAATTTCATCGGATTTTGTTTCAAACTTGCATTTAACAGCATCTAATATTGCCTTTTTTATGTATTCGTCGTATACAAGACAACTTTTCCATACTTAGCCCTATAGTGTCCAGACAAACCTGCTTTAGCTGGTTCATGTAGTAAAGTAGCGGCTTGCTTACAGAACACCTGCAGGCAAACACCGAAGAGGACATTACGAACTGCTCAAGAGCACACGAGCTGCCTCCTGACTCAGACTACCCGACATGCTGAATATTTGAATGTAAATTTCACTTTCTATAAATTTTATAATGCACTAAACAGGATCATTATGAAAAACACCTTTACACTCATTTTATTCATGCTATTTGTGCTGGGCTCCTCAGGTGCCTGGGCACAGCAGCGGCAAGTCAGCGGGCGCGTGACCGCCTCCGACACTGGCGAGGGGATGCCTGGCGTTAGTGTGGCCCTGAAGGGCACTACCACCGGCGTGTCCACCGACGCAGAAGGCAACTACCAAATTCAGGTGCCCGACAACAACGCTGTTCTTGTTTTCCGCTTCCTGGGCTACCAGACAAGGGAGGTAACAGTGGGAAGCCAGTCTACCATCAACGTAAACCTGGCAACAGACGCACAGGAACTTGGCGAGGTAATGGTAACGGCGCTGGGTATTACCCGCGAAAAGAAGGCCCTGGGCTACGCGGCACAAGGGGTGCAGGCCAAAGAACTGACCGAGCACCGGCAGCCGAACGTGTTGAACGCCATGCAGGGCAAAGTGGCGGGCGCCACTATCTCGAGCACCGGCGGCGCGCCGGGTCAGGGCACCAAAATCCAGATAAGGGGCATCAACTCCATCGACGTGAACAAAAGCAACGAACCGCTTTTCGTGATCGACGGCGTGATCATGGACAACAGCACCTCTACGTTTGGGCAAAGCGCCGACCTGCGCGGTATGAGTAACCGCCTGACCGACCTGAACCCTGACGATATCGAGAGCATCAACGTGCTGAAGGGGGGCGCGGCTACTGCGCTGTACGGCTTACGAGGCGCCAACGGTGTAGTCGTGATCACGACCAAAAGCGGTCAGCAGGGCAGCTTGCGCGTCAATTATACCGGCACCGTAGGTATAGAGGAAGTGAATAAATTCCCGGATATGCAGGACACCTATACCCAGGGCTATTCCGGCGTGTATGACCGAAACAGTTTCTGGCCTTCGTGGGGACCGACCGTGGAGGAAGCCCGCCGCCTGGACCCTACCCATCCCGAGAAACTGTACAATCATTTTAAGGATGCCTATGAGATGGGCCACCAGTACCGCAACAGCCTTTCTTTTTCGGGGGGCACCGAGGCCATTACCTTCCTGTCATCGCTCTCCCACTTCCGGCACGAAGGGGTACTACCCTTCACGAATTACGAAAACTTCTCCGCCCGCCTCAACACCGATTTCAAGATCAGTGACAAGGTTCGCTCAGGCGCTAACTTTAACTACATCAACTCAGGGGGCTTCCGCTACAACGCCGACCGCTTCAACGAAAGTCTGAGCTATTGGTCGCCGCGCTGGGATGTGAAGGATTTCCGCAAACCCGATGGCACCATGCAAAGCTACGGCAACGACAACCCGCTGTACGGCGCCGCTACCAACCGCATGGAGGATGATGTGAACCGCTTCATCGGCAGTTTCCATGTAGGGTATAGCCCGGTCAGCTGGCTTGATCTGAGCTACCGTGTCGGGCTGGACAATTACACCGATGACCGCACCCGCACAGCGCCCGGCCCAAGGGGAATTGCCGATGAGCGCGTATATGAGGACAACGAACAGGGATTTGTGTATGAGTATACCACCAAGTTCCGCACCATCAACTCCTCGTTCCTGGCCACCGCCAACACCAAGTTCGGCGAGAACTTCAACGCCACGTTCCGCCTGGGCCACGAACTGTACGACAGAAGGGTAAAAGGTTTTGGCGTGGAGGGCGATAACCTGACTGTGTATGACTACTTTGACCTGCGCAACGCCCGCTTGCTTCGCTCCACCCAAACGCAGTCAGACTACCGCCTGATGGGTATATTTGGGGAGGCCTCCGTGGACTACGGCAACTTCCTCTTCCTGACCCTGACCGGCCGTAACGACATCACCTCCACCCTGCGCAAACCGAACAACTCGTTCTTTTACCCATCAGTGAGCTTAAGTTATGTCTTCTCGGATCATCTCCAGTTGCCGTCCGTCATCAACCAAAGCAAGTTGCGCCTGTCGTATGCAGGTATAGGCAAGGACGCCTCTGAGTACGCTACCTCCTCTGGTTTTGCACCTTACAACAGCCTGCCAACCGGATACACTGGTTTTACAAGAGCAGCGCTGCTGGGTAACGAAGCGCTCAAGCCGGAGTTTACAAACACATTTGAGGCAGGCCTGGAGATGGCGTTCCTGGACAACCGACTGGGATTTGATTTCACCTATTACCACTCCCTTAGCAAAGACCTGATCATCAACATCGACGTGGCTTCCTCGACTGGCTATGTGCGGGCTGCTGTGAACTCCGGCAAAATGCGCAACAGGGGCGTGGAGCTGGTGCTGAACGCAACGCCTGTCCGCACCGAGAGCTTTACCTGGGACACGAAACTGATCTTCTCCGCAAACCGCAACAAGATCCTGAGCATTCGCGAAGGCCTCACCGAAATACCGTACGCCTCGCAGTTTGGCTACGTGGGCTCCACCGTTACCATGAAACTTATACCCGGCCAGCCGTTTGGCAACATCTACGGCTCACACTGGCAGCGCTACTATGGGCCCGGCGAGGAGCCTGATCCGCTGTTCATTGACACAGACCGGCCAATCGTGATCGGTGAGAATGGTTTTCCAGTACGCGCCCCGCTTACCAGTCAGAAGATTCTGGGCAACTCACAACCAGACTGGATCGGCGGTCTGACCAATACCTTTACCTACAAAAATCTGAGCCTGACCAGCTTGTTTGATGCCCGCGTGGGTCACGAAAGGTATAACCAGATGGGCAACTTTTTCTCTGCCTTCGGTATAGCTGAGTATACTGAGAACCGCAACGAGTTCAAGGTATTTGAGGGCGTGCTGGCTGACGGAACCCCGAACACGAAACAGGTGTGGCTGGGCCAGGGAATCGGACCGGACGGCGTAGGCTACGGAGACGGATTTTACCGCCGCTTCCACAGAGGGGTGTCCGAGAACTTTGTGGAAGATGCCTCCTGGGTGCGCCTGCGCTCGCTTACACTGAGCTATACCCTGCCCAACAGCTGGTTTGAGAAAACTTTCATCCGAAACAGCTCGGTGGGGCTTACGGGCAACAACCTGATCCTGTGGACGGACTTTTCGGGTTTTGACCCTGAGAACAGCGCCACCCCAAGCGGCAGCAACGTCGACGGCTTTGCCGGCTTCACCTATCCTGCTGTCAGAAGCTATCTGTTTACGCTCAATGTCGGATTCTAAACCCTACGAAAATCATGAAAAAGCTATATCGCTATACCTTAGCGTTTCTCCTGGCAGGGGTTTCGCTTGGACTACAGAGTTGTGAGGATTACTTTGACCTGCACGACAACCCGAACCTGGTGTCGAGCCCGCCGCTCAATGCCATGCTCTCCACAGCCACCCACAAAACCGGGCTCAACAGCCAGCGTGTGGCAGCCACTACTTCCTTTTATGTGCAGTACCTGGCCAGCCCCGTGGCAGGCAATGCCACCGACACCTACCAGGTAGTGGACCTGACCGGCTCCTGGGACGCGATCTACCTGGCCATGGCCGACATTTACGACATGAAGCAGCGCGGAGTGGAGGAAGGCGCCTCCGACTACGTGGGTGTTGCCAACATCCTGATGGCCTACCACCTTAACCTGGTGATCGACCACTGGGGAGATGGCCCCTACTCTGAGGCTTTCAACAACAGCACCCTGACACCCCGCTTTGACTCGTCGCAGGACCTGTACGCAGAGGCCCTGCAACTGCTGGATGAAGGTATAGCTGAGTTGAATAAAACAGACTCGCGTGTGACACTGAGCAAAGCCGATGACCTGATCCATGGAGGTGATAAAACGAAGTGGATCCGGACGGCCAACGCCTTCAAGGCGCGACTGCTCAACAAGGTTAGTAAACTACCTTCCTACAACCCGGCTGCGGTGCTGAGCGCCGTTGAGAATTCTTACCAGTCTAATGCCGACGACGCACAAATGGCTGTGTTTGTTGACATCAACCCTTGGGCTGCCGTAGCGCGCAGCAACACCTCTCTTGTGCTGGGCGGCTGGTTGTCGGAGCAGCTCGTGAACCACCTGAACGGATCTACCTACGGTGTAGTAGACCCAAGGCTAACACGCATTACTGACCCTACTGTGGCCGGTACGTTTGTGGGCACTCCCAATGGTGTAGGCAATGTGGGGCCGGCCAACAACACCATACGCGACGAAGTATACATCTCACGCAACTCCCCTCTGACCGGAGACCTGGCCCCCATCACCATAGCCTCGTATGCCGAGATGAAGTTTGTGGAGGCCGAAGCCGCTTTCAGGGCTGGCAATCGCCAACGGGCATATGATGCTTACATAGCAGGCATAACAGCGCACATGAACAAGGTAGGGGTACCGGCCGGTGAGCGCGATGCCTACCTGAGTAACCCCGCTGTGGGTGTAGGCGCGGCCAACCTGACCCTTGACCTGATCTTCAAGGAGAAGTATGTGGTTACCTACCTGAACGCAGAAGCCTGGACCGACGCACGTCGCTACGATTACCAGTACGCCAGTTTCGAGCTACCTGCCAATGCCGACCTGAGCACCTTTATCCGCAGGATCGCTTACCCGCAGGGAGAAACAAGCAAGAACCCGAACACACCGGACTCGCCTGTATTGTCAGAGCGTTTGTGGTGGGATCAGTAGAGTTTAAGAATTAGAGAGTTTGAGAGTTTAAGAGTAAATTAAATTTTCTGACTTTGGTAGTAATGGAAGCAGCAGCTGATCGGGGTGGGTCGGCTGCTGCTTTTTTTACTTCCGGCTAATATGCGGTTCCTATCCGCAACATGCCTTAGCAAAGCGTTGGAGCAGGTATATAACTAGTAGGTCAGCCTGAATTTGTCGAGGTTGGGGAGGTGTTGCTTTTTGCGTTTCAGTTCATGCTCGTAGAAGGCGCGGCCAAGTTGCTGCATAAACGGATAGCCTATGGTTTCGTACTCATACTTGCCATCGTTGAAAATGCCGTCCTCATTCACCAGAATAACCGCCGAGAGCAGGAACTCTACCTGCTTGTCGAAGTCCACGATGTAGGCGTTGTCGATCAGGAAGCCATATGCATTGCCGATCTTGTTGAAGATGCGGATATTGTCAGGTATGCGGTCTTTCGAATTCCCGTACATCAGAAACTTCACATAGCCATCCGGGTACTCTTTTGGGTCGTAGGCCGGATAGTCGCTTTCGCGGGGCAGCATGCTCATGTATTTGTAGAGAAAGGTATAGTCGGCTTCGGTTAGGTTGAAGCGCTGCTGAGCAGGCACTGCCTCCGGAAAAAGCACAGTTTTGAGTATTTCTTGCAGCGCTTCCAGCGAAATGTAGTTTTTAGCCGTGAAATCCATCGGGCCATTTACCAACTGGTCGCCCACCACGTGCCCTTTGCCGAGCATACCATCAAATTTTATCTGCGTGAAAGGCGTCGGGTTAATGATCAAGGGCTGCTCATAAATTACCTGGCCATTTTTGTAAAACCGGAACGGATTTGTGTGGCGGTTCTCATCTGGATTCAGAAAAAGGCTGAGCCGGTGCACAAGCTGTACCTCCCTGAAGCCTTTCTTGTGCAGCGTTTGATTCAGAGCTTGCTGCCCCACGAACTCATACAAGCGGTTGTAGGCATCGTTGTCACTCACCAAAAACAGTTTCTTGATATAGTGCGCAATGCTAGCCTGCCCGTCGGCAGAGGTGCTGTCGCCCCGCACCGGGTTCTGGCCACTGTAGGCGCTGTCAACCTGTAAAGGCGTATACTTATCAAGCCCGTCTATACCTAGTTCGTTTAGCTTCTCCAGTGCTGCTAAGGCTCCCGGCAGTTTTACGGTGCTGGCTGGGTAAAAGTACTCCTCCGGATTAACACGGTAGGTATAAGAAGTGAAGTGCGGCTGGTTCTGCTCGTCGCGGTCGATCTGGGTATAGAGGATTTGCACACGGTACTGTTCCGGCTTGTCGAGTATGGCTCTAAACTGCCCGGGTCTGGAGGCGAGTACTTTTTCGATCATATTCATTTGCTTGCTTCCCCCCTGTCCGCTACCCGCACACGATGCAAGGACTATACCTGTGGCCAAACCCAGGTATAAGGCCAGTTTATGCACGGCGGGCAGAAGTGTTTTCATCATGGCAGGGTTTTCGGTATACAGCATTTAAATTAAACAGCTTTTCTAGTTTTGCCATGCTTTTAAAGGTATAAATTAGATACATCCTCCTTCCATTGCCCACAGTAACCCAATATCCTGAATGAATGCGGCGCCAATTGCATTAAATATTCCTTATATTGTGACATTATGCCTTGCTTACAGGGCAGAAACCTTTGCACTTCCAACAGTATGAAAAAGTACGGCCTACACGGAAAACTACAGGCAACTACAGGCAACGGCCCTGCACTCGCCCAGCTTCTATTAGAAGCTTCCAAGATGGTTTCAACAGCAAAAGGGTGTCGGCTATACCTGATCAGCCAGGAAGACACAGCTCCGGACGATGTATGGGTAACCGAGGTATGGGACAGCAAGGAAGACCATGACAACTCCCTGCAGGCACCCGGTGTGAAGGAACTGATCGCACAAGCCATGCCGCTGCTGGCCGGCCGACCTGACAAAGGCCAGCAGTTGACGGTGCTGGGTGGAGCTGGGCTGAACTGAGTCTAAAGAAGATAAATTAAACGGCATGCCCATCCAGATCAGACAAGAACAACCCGCCGATTATCCTGCTGTGTTTGCGCTGGTGGAGCAGGCGTTCCGGGATCTGGTGATAAGCGACCACACCGAGCAGTTTCTGGTAGAACGGCTCCGAAAGTCCAATGCGTTTATACCTGAGCTTTCACTGGTGGCCGTCGACCAGGGGAAAATAGTCGGTTACATCTTGCTGACGAAGCTGAAAATCAAGAACCACCAGCAGGAGTTTGAATCGCTGTCGCTGGCGCCAGTAGCGGTGCTGCCTACCTACCATCGGCAAGGGATTGGAGCCATGCTCATGGAGCAAGCGCACCTTGTTGCCAAAGACTTAGGCTATACCTCCGTTATTTTAGTGGGGCACGAACAATATTATCCTCGCTCCGGCTACAAACCTGCTTCTACATTTGGCATACGCTTTCCTTTCGAAGTACCCGATGCAAACGCCATGGCTGTGGAGCTGGTAGAAAATGGTCTGGCAGGTATAAGCGGTGAAGTGGTATACCCAAAAGAGTTCTTCTAGGTTGATCAGCCCGCTAGTCTGATAAGGTACTAGTACCTAGCAGCAAAACTCAATTGCTGTATGAGCGCTTGCAAAAATCACGACAGCGCTTGCAACCTATGTTACAGAAATTGAATCTTCCTGATACCCGCTATACCTAAACACGGTATAGGCGACTCACCTTTAAGATTCAAGCTATGCCTAAAGACAAATTACCCCTACTGCTTACTACGCTTCTCTTCCTTTTTATTACAACTGTTTCTTTCAGCCAGACCTTCAGCATAAAAGGTACCGTTGTATCTGCAGCACAGCAGGAGGCTTTGCCTTATGCCAATATCGGCATCAAAAAGAAAAACATCGGCACGGCCACACGGCCAGACGGTAGTTTCACGCTTAGTCTGAAGGAAGAAAACCTGCTCGACACCCTTGCTTTCTCAGCGATCGGGTATAGCGAACTTGCTGTGCCTGTTTCGGCAATCCTCTCGGGTAATAACAGCACTTTTGAACTCCAGGAAAAGACAACCGCGCTGCGCGAAATCGTCATCAACAGCAAGGCGCTCAAGACCAAGAAAATCGGTACTACGTCGCGCAACCCCTTCCTCTACGGCTCAGCTGAAACCACACAATCAGACGACATATCCGAATTGGCCAGGTATATCAATTTAGATGGCAAACCTTCGGAGCTTGCATCGGCCACTGTATACCTGCGCAGCATTAAACTCGACTCGGCTACGTTCCGCATCAACCTGTACCGCGATGTGGCAGGTATGCCAGGCGAGCGGCTTGTCGAGAAAAGCATCATCAAGCGGCTGCCGCTCACGCAGGGCTGGGTGACAGTGCCGCTGGAACAATACGATTTAGTAATGGACGAGAACTTCTACCTGGGTATAGAGTACCTGCCCGAACATAGCAACCACGAGAAGTATATTTTTATTTATGGAGCGGCTCTGGGTGGAAGTGTCTACTCCAGAAAAGTCAGCCTGGGAGATTGGAAGCGGGAGATCGGCGGCAGGATAGCTGCTTATGTCACCGTGAGGCAATAACCACCACAGCTGCCCTGCATGAAACAAACTTTGTTCTTCTTCGCTGCGATCGGCCTGTTGGCTCTATTTACCTGTTCGGAAGCGCAGGCGCAGCACACTCAGTCAATCGACAAAAAAGTCATTCAGTTTTCGGGGATGGTATTTGCCAGCGATAGCCTGACTGCGTTGGAGGGAGTTGCCGTGTATGTTCCTGGCACGACACGGGGAACGCACACGCGCAAAAGTGGCTACTTTTCGATGCCTGTTGTGGTTGGTGACACGGTCGTATTCGGTACACTGGGTTACGAAAAGCTATACCTGATCGTGCCTTTGGAGACGACAGAAAACTACCTGGCGCGAAAGATTGTGATCAAGAGAAAAGAAAACAAGCTGCCTATGGTGGAGGTGATGCCCTGGGCAACGGAATATGACCTGCGGCAGGCCGTGCTGCGCACCAAACTTCCCGAGGAGCCTAAGGACAAGCTACCTGTTATACCTCCACCCGTAGTTTACAAATCGATCACCAAAATGCCAGCCATGGATGCAGAGGCCAATTTCCGGTACGGACAGAACATACTGAAAGACCAGCGTGAGGCACGCATCAGAGTGCCGGATATCCTGAAAGTGTTTTCAATTCCGATCAAGTATTATTAGTGCTGATTCGAGTGAGACTAAAACAAAAAACTCTCCTTTAGTGGAGAGTTTCATAAACTTCTGATGTGGTAATCTAAGAATTTTAGAGCTTATCAGGTATAGCTTATGCTTCCTGCTTTTCGAGATTGAACAGCGCACTCAGTCCTTCGAGCAATGCCTCAGACTCACCGCGTTGGCAGGCTGCTTTCAGCTCCAGAGCAGGCAGTTTCACGATCTTGTTGAGGATGTTTTTGGTAATGGCCTCAACAAGTTCCCGCTGGTCATCGCCCAGCTTTTTGGTGTAGCGGGCCAGTTCCTGCTGACGAATCTCCTCCAAACGGCTCTTAAACTGCTGCAAAGCAGGCGACATCGCCATTTCGCGGGTCCAGGCATTAAATTCAATCATGGCTTCGGCTATGATCTCTTTTACCTGCGGTATAGCGGCCATGCGCATGGTCAGTGCCTCGGTGGCACGGTTCCGGATGTTGTCTACGTTGTATACCTTGGCGTTTGACAGGCTTTCGATTTCAGCATCAATGCTGCGCGGCATGGAGAGGTCCACAAAGAATTGAGGTGCGTTTGTGCCCATTTGCTCTACCTCTGCTTTGCCTATAAAAAAACAGTCGCCCGGTACAGACGAAATCACCACATCGGCTTTCGCCATTTCTTCCCACACGTTCTCCCAGTAAATAGCGCGGGCATTGGTCTTCTGCGCCAACTCGAGCGCCTTAAGGTGCGTGCGGTTCGCAATGGTCACGTTGCTGATCTTCGACTTGCCGAAGTTATCGCACACATTGGCTCCGATCTCCCCTACCCCAATCATCAGCACGCGCGGATCGGCCATCCCTCTGGTCAATTCCTCTACCAGCTCTACAGTGGCGTAAGAAACCGAAGCAGCTCCGTCAAAAAAGGCCGTCTGGTTAAACACCTGCTTGTTGGTATAAAAAATGGTGTGCATCAGCCTGTGCAGAAACGGTCCGGCCATATCGGCATCGGCCGCCCACTGGTAGGCTTTCTTCACCTGGTTAAGTATCTGCATGTCGCCCACCACCTGCGACTCCAGCCCCAGCGACACATAAAACAGGTGCTGCACGGCCTGCTGGTGCTCGGTGATGTTCTGGAAATAAGTCGAGATCTCTTTGGTTGCGATAAAGCCTTTCTCAATGGCGATCAATTTGATGATGGCCCGGGAAAGGTCTTGCGCAGCTGAATAGTATACCTCGGTGCGGTTGCAGGTTGAAAGCACCATCACATCCTGCGCATCGGTGAATTCGCGAATCTTATCCAGCAGGTTGCGACATCCGATCTCGTTCAGCGATACGGCTTCGCGCACAGCAATGGGTGCTTGCTTGTAAGATAATGTCAGGGCTTTAAACTGATTTTGCATGTCTTTCTCTCAGATACAATGCAAATTTCTTAAAACCCGGGATTGGAAAGTATGACTTATGTCACTTTCGTGTAGGAGAATTGTCACCCTTAATTCCTCATCCGTTCCAACTTCTGCGAGTTCAGGATCGTGATCTTGCTGCCGCGGGTGTCGATCAGGTTTTCGTCCTTGAAGTCGGCCAGGGTCCGGATCACGGTCTCTTTGGAGGCGCCTACGATGCTGGCCAGGTCCTCGCGGGTAATTGAAACCTCTGACTTGTAGTTCGGGTCTTCTTTGTACTGTTTCTCTACAAATAGAAGCGCCTCGGCTACTCGTTTGCGCACCGAATTGTAGGCCAGTTTCAGCAGGCGATCTTCCCGGTCGGCCAGGTTGTCGGAGAGTATCTTGATGAACTTGCCGGCCACGTCGCGGTTTTGGTAAAGCAAGGTATAGAAGTCCTCACGCGGAATGATGTATACCTCAGAGTCCTCCAGCGCCATCGCCGACTCACGGTAGGCCTTTTCTTCCAGCAAATCGAGGTAACCGATAAAGTCGCCGTCTTTGTAGAGGCAGGTGATGTACTCGCGCCCTTCTTCGTTCGATTTGTAGGTTTTGATCTTACCCTTGTTCAGGAAGTACAGGTTGCTCGGGTAATTTCCTTCCGAGAACAAGTGCTGCTTTTTGCGGAATATCGTAACGCGGCGGTTCTCAGAGATCAGTTTGTTAAGTTCCTCGTAACCTTTTGCCTCCTGTATAAAGTTATCGAGCCCCTGCACATTGCGCTGGAACTCCGCCTTCATGATCTCGTTTTTCTTCAGCCGCATCTCCACCACATCGAGCAACTCCACATCGTCAAATGGCTTGGTCAGGTAGTCGTCGGCTCCCAGGTTCATGCCTTTCCGGAAGTCATCCTTCTCCGACTTGGCGGTTAGAAACACGAAGGGGATGCTGGCTGTTTCCGGATACTTGCTAAGCATGTGCAGCACGCCATAGCCGTCGAGCTGCGGCATCATGATGTCGCAAATGATCAGGTCGGGGTGCTCTTTTTTGGCCAGGTCCACACCCAGCTTGCCATTTGGTGCCTCCAGCACCTGGTAGTTGGCCAATGACAGAATCTCGGCGGTGTTTTCCCGGATCTCCTGGTTGTCTTCAATCAGCAATATCTTTTTCATATCTGTGCGGTATATGGCAAAGTGATGGTGAATGTGGTGCCGTGGCCCAGCTGGCTTTCATAGCGTAGCTCGCCACCCATTATCTCTACGTATTTTTTTACAATGTTAAGCCCCAGCCCTGTCCCCTGTATGTTGGTGACGTTCTGCGCTCTGAAAAACGGGGTGAACAGGTGCGTCTTGTCCTCATCAGGTATACCAATGCCCTCGTCGCGTACCTCCAGCGTCACGACATTGCCTGTTACGAAAGTCTTGAACCAGATCGTACTCTCCTCCCCGGAGTATTTGCTGCCGTTGGAGAGCAGGTTGATGATCACGTTGCGCAACAGTTGCTTGTCCAGGTATACTGTCTGCTGATCGCCCTCATGGTGGTAGTCAATGCGCTGCTTTTCTTTCAGGTAACCCTGCATTTCGTCTACTACCTCAGAAGAGAAGCTCTGCAGATCGAAAGTAGTCGGTACGTTGTGTATTTTCCCCTCCTCCATCCTGCTGATAGACAGAAAGTCGTTGAGGATGTTGGTGAGGTTATGCACCGCTGACTTGATACGCCCCACATGCTTGAGGCGCTTTTCGTCGTCTTCGGCGGTTTTATACTTGGTTATAAGCGATGCCGACGACAGCACGGTGCTGAGCGGCGTCCGGAACTCGTGTGAGGCGATGGTCACGAACCGTGATTTGAGTTCGTGCAGCTCTTTCTCCTTTTGCAGTGCTTTGTATATCTCGGTCTGTGCTTTTTTGAGGGTCCGGTTCGCTTTCTCCAGATTCTGAATGGCGGCGGCCAGTTCCTGCGTGCGGTCTTCTACCCGCTGCTCCAGTTCCGTGTTCAGTTTCTGGATCTCGGCCAGACTCTTCGCGTGTTCAATGCTGTATCGGATCGAGCGCTCCAGGTCGTACGGGTTAAAAGTACCCTTCACCAGGTAATCCTGCGCCCCGGCCCGCATGGCCTTTTCGTCGGTTTCGCGGTCGCTTTGGCCAGTGAGCAAAATGAACGGAGCGGCTATGCCTTCGTTCACCGCCTGCGTAATCAGCTCGAGCCCATCATGGGCACCCAGCCTGAAATCGACCAGGTATACGTGGTGGCGCTGCTCGCGGATAATGTCAATTGCCTCGTTGAAAGACGGCGCCCACTCCAGCACATAGTTGCGCCCGGGTATATCGTCCATAATATCCCGCGCAATGATGAAGTCATCTTCATCATCATCCACCAGCAAAACTCTGATTCTGTCAGGCATATTTTGAGTTTGGGAGTTAGAGAGTTTGGGAGTTTGAGAGTTTAGGAGGTTAAGAGTAGGGTAACAGCTTTAGAATGTTGAATTGACTTAACTAAGTGACTGAGTCTCATTCTTTCATTAACTCAATACTGAAAATTCATATTTCCTAAACTCTCAAACTCCCCAACTCCTAAACTTACTAGGGTTTGGGCAGTTCTACTATTTCGAACCAGTACTTGCTCAGGGTTTTCATCACGTCTACCAGTGCTGTAAAAGTAACTGGTTTAGTAATGAAGGAACTTACACCCAGATCGTAGGTGCGGAGGATATCCTCTTCGGCTTTGGAGGTAGTCAGCACCACCACCGGCAGTACGCGCAGGTGTTCGTCGGCTTTGATCTCTTTCAGCGCCTCTCGCCCATCTTTTTTGGGCATGTTGAGGTCGAGCAGAATAAGTCCCGGTGTCTGGTACTTCTCTTTGTCTGCAAAATTTCCGCGGTTGTGTAAGTAATCCATCAGCTCCTCGCCGTTCTCCACAAACTGAATGGCATTGCTCAGCCGGTTCTCGTCCAACGCCTCCTTAATGAGCATGCGGTCTTCCGCGTCGTCGTCAGCTATCAGTATCACAATAGGTCTATTCGATTTCATAGGCTTTTATTCCTTCAGATGTGTTTTTGCTAAAGTAACAATGAAATGCGTGCCCACTCCCGGCTTGCTTTTCGCTGTAATATCGCCTCCGTGCCGTATCGCAATCTTGCGGCAAATGGCCAGGCCTATACCGGAGCCCTCGTATTTCTGCCCCTCCAGCCGCTGGAAGATGTTAAAGATCCGGTCCAGGTATTTCTCTTCGAAGCCAATGCCGTTGTCTTCCACGTGCAGCTCCACCAGCTCGTCGCCAGGGGTTGCTGTCATGTGTGCTTTCAGCTGCACCTCTTTGCCGTATACCTTCACCACCGGGTCCACGTCGTCTTTGCGGAACTTGATGGCATTGCTGATCAGGTTCTGCAGGAGTTGGCGCAACTGCGTGGGCTCTGCCTGAATGACGGGCAGCGGCCCCACCTCCACCGTGGCGTGGGAGCGTTCAATGGCAATCTCCAGATCCGAGATCACGTCGCGGGCAATCTCGTTCAGGTCTGTTTCTACAAAGGGTTTGGACTTGGAAGTGACCCGGGAGAAAGTGAGCAGATCGTTAATCAGGTTCTGCATGCGGTTGGCTGCGTTGAGCATACGGTCCACGTAGTCCTTGCCCTGCTCGCTCAGGTTCTCGTATTCCTTCATCTTCAGACGGTCGCCAAAAGCCTGGATTTTGCGAAGCGGCTCCTGCAGGTCGTGCGACGACACGTAGGCAAAGTCCTGCAGCTCGCGGTTACTTCGCTCCAGTTCGGCAGCGTAGCGGCGCAGGCGCTCCTCCGTTACCTTCTGGCGGGTGATGTCGTGGATGAAGCCGGTGTATACCTTGCGGTCGGCCAGTATTACCTCACTGATGCTCAGGTATAGCGGAAAGATCGTACCGTCTTTTTTGAGTCCGGACACCTCGCGGCCTATACCGATAATGCGTTTCTCGCCGGTTTCGTGGTAGTGGTGCATGTAGTTGTCATGCAGGCTGCGGTCGGGCTCGGGCATGAGCAGGTTAATCTTCCGACCTATCACCTCCGACTCATCATAGCCAAAAAGCCTGCATGCCGACGGGTTGATCATCTCAATGACACCACGCGTATCGATGGTGATGATGCCGTCCACAGCGGTTTGGATGATGGAGTTGATGCGGCTTTCGCTTTCACGCAAAGCGGCCTCGGTTTTTTTGAGTTCGGTGATGTCGTGAATCACACCCGTGAAGATCTGCTTGTCGTGCAGGTTCACCTCGCTGATGCTGAGCAGGAAAGGAAACACCGTGCCGTCTTTTTTCTTGCCGAGCACTTCCCGCCCCTTCCCGATGATCTGCCCCACACCGGTGCGGTGATAATTGTTCAGGTATTTATCATGCAGACTATGGTCTGGCTCAGGCATGAGCATGCTTACGTTCTGGCCGACAATTTCTTCGGGCTGATAGCCGAATATATGCGCGGCAGCAGGGTTCACGGTCTCTACAATGCCCCTGCCGTCGATGGTGATGATGCCGTCGATCGCCGTCTCGATGATGGCTTTCAGGCGCGACGCATTGTCTGTGTGCTGATTAGATGGATTTTCGTGTACTTCCAAGTGCGTTTAATTTCCTAAATATAAGCACTACGGCAGTATTCTCAAAAAAGTGATTGTACACCTATTTTCGGGCTACCTGTGGTATCATGCTGTTTTCGCTCAAAAGTCGGTCTGTCTGCGCTTCCACGATGAAATGCCCTCCCACACTTTCGCGCCTGGCGAGCGCTGCCTTCGTTATCAACTCGGCCACAGTGAGCAGATTTTGAAGTTCCTGCACCTCCTGCTTTATACCTGTCAGGCTGGTAATATACTTCACCTTTTGCTGCAACACTTTCAGTTGGGCTTCACAGCGCATCAAACCACTAACGGAGCGCACAATCCCGGCCTGCTCCCACATCAGCCTCTGCATCCGTGCACGGCATTGGAACACCTCAGCCTGCATTCCTGGCCACCAGTAGGCTGGGCTGTTTTCAGCAATTGCGAAAGCGGGTATAAACGGCGACTGCTCAAGCAGACGCACAGCCTGCTCTGCGGCACTCTGCGCAAACACGACACCTTCCAGCAGCGAGTTGCTTGCCAGGCGGTTCGCCCCGTGCACCCCGGTGCAAGCCGCCTCCCCAATGGCGTACAGCCTGTTTAAGGAAGTACGTCCGTGCAGATCGGCTCTCACGCCACCACACTGGTAATGCGCCGCCGGCACCACAGGTATGAGCTGGCTTGTCACATCAATATCTATAGTGGAACACTTATGATAAATAGAGGGAAACTCTTGCTGCACTTTCCCCGGTGGCAGATGCCGCACATCCAGGTATAGACAAGGGCTGTTGAGGCGTTGCATTTCGGTGAGCACGGCACGGGCTACTACGTCTCGGGGAGCCAACGAACCCAGTGGATGGTATTGGTGCATAAAGTGGCTGCCATCCGGCAACACCAGCTCCGCTCCCGCCCCACGCAGGGCCTCGCTGATCAGGAAAACCTCACCATTGGTCTGATATAAAGAAGTCGGGTGAAACTGAAAGAACTCCATGTTCTGCACCTCTGCTCCTGCCCTGGCCGCCATAGCAAGTCCATCGCCTGTGGCTATACCTGGGTTGGTGGTATACTGGTATACCTGACCCGAACCGCCGGTAGCCAGCACCACCGCCTGCGCAGGTATAGACCGAATCTCCTGCGTATGCAGATCCAGCACCTGCACGCCATAGCAAAACGTGCCTGCATTACTGGTATCAGTGAGCAGTTCTATACCCATCTGAAACTCCTGCACAGAGATGTTTGGGTGTCGCCGCACAGCCTCTTCCAAAGCCTGTTGTGTACTGCGCCCGGTATGGTCTTTTACATGTACAATGCGGTGATGGCTGTGGCCCCCTTCCAAACCCAGGGCTATGTCGCCGGATGCCGCCTCGTCGAAATGCACGGCTATACCTTGCAGCCACTCAATAGCAGCAGGCGCCTCCTGCACCATGTAGCGAACGGCCATTTCTTTGCAGAGCCCAGCACCCGCTTCCAGCGTATCCTGCACGTGTTGCTCAAAGGAATCGGTGGGGTCGAGCACGGCGGCTATACCTCCCTGGGCATAGGCGGTGTTGGTTTCGGAGAGGGAAGACTTGCAAAGCACCAGCACGCAGGAATGGGCAGCGGCCTGCAAGGCAAAACTGAGCCCCGCAATGCCACTGCCCAACACCACGAAATCAAAGTCTGGCGCTTTCATTTATTATTTTGACAAAAGACTGAATGACAAAGGACAATAGACTTTCTTCCCATGAACACTATTTCTTTGATGAATGGCCCAGTCTTATTCTAAGCCGAGACTTATCTATGAAAAGGCAAGCATGCGCTCTATCGGCAGTAAGGCTCTTTGGCGTATATCTTCTGCCAACTCCACGGTATACATCTGCTCCGCCTCCGTGCCAATGGCCCGCAGTGCCTGTAGGGTGCGCTGCAGCGTGATCTGTTTCATGTGCGGACACTTGATGCAGGGCACGATGAATTCCTTCTCCGGATACATGCCGCGCAGGGTCGCGCCCAGGTCGCACTCCGAGCCCAGAATGAACTGCCGCGATTTGCTCTCGCCTACAAAGCGGAGGATGTCGGAGGTGCTACCCACAACCCCACCGGCTCCGGTCAGGGCGTCGGCTACTGTGTTGTCGGGCACTTCCCAATGCACGAGCACTTGCGCCTCGGGGTACATCATTTTGAGTCCGTTGATACGTTGGGGCGTGAACTGCTCGTGCACCTCGCACTTGCCTTCCCAGAGGATCAGTTCCTTGCCCGTTTCGGCTTTGATGCGGGTCTGCAGGTTGCGGCCCATGAACAGGTCAGGCAAGAAGATCAGTCGGTCGGAGTCAAAGGAGCGGGCAATGTCGAGCGCATTGCGGGATGTGCAGCAGATGTCGGCTTCGGCCTTGGTCTCGGCGTAGGTGTTGATGTAGGCCACTACCGGTACGCCTGGATACTGGGCCTTGAGCTTGCGCACATCAGCGCCAGTGATGCTCTCGGCCAGTGAACAACCTGCCTCAAAACTGGGCAGCAGCACTTGCTTGGCCGGATTCAGGATCTTGGCGGTTTCGGCCATGAACTTCACACCGCAGAAAATGATATTGTCGGCCTGTGCACCTTTGGCGGCCACGCTCAGGCCAAGCGAGTCGCCCACAAAATCGGCTATACCGCCATCGGCGTGCGACACCTGCAACTCCGGCGACATGTAGAAGTGAGACAGGATCACCGCGTTCTTCTCACGCTTCAGTTCCCGTATCTCTTCAACCATCTCCTGCAGGGCGGCAATCTCTTCGGTTTGGGCAAAAGGGTGCATGGCTCTGAATTTTTCAGAGAAGGCACCCTGTGTCAGGGTCGCTGTCATTTGTATGTTTAGGGTTGTTTTAAACTATGCCTTGGGCTTGGCCGTTCAGCAAGGTTTCGGGTTGGTTTTTGATGAAATATTTTCCGGTTTTCACATCGTCTACAAGACTCTGGATGGTCTTGTCGCGGAACACTTGCAGCAGGTGGTCACGGTATACCTTGATCTCGTCGTGGAGCGGACAAGGGTGTTTATCGGAGCATTGCTTCATGCCCATCCCACATTTCTTGAAAGCTTCGAGCCCATCGATAATGCGCACTACCTCCAACAGGTTGATCTCGCTGGCCGGGCGATGCAGGAAAAAGCCACCGTGCGGACCTTTGATAGACGCGATGACGCCTTTGCGCACCATGTCCTGCAGGATCTTGCCCATAAAGTGAGCCGGCAGTTCCAGCTCGTTTGCGATTTCCTTTATACCTACCCGCTTTCCTTCATCGTCAGCCATCGCGATGTACACGATAGACCGCAGGGCGTATTCTGTTGTTTTCGAAAGCATAACCTTGTCCTTTCTAATTTCTTGCTCCAGCCTGCAAATTTATCAGGTATTTCCCAGTAATCGCATGCCTTCTTCACTTATCATCTCGGGTGTCCACTGCGGGAGCCACACCAGTTCCACTTCTATCTCCAGATTCGGAAAGCGCTTGTGCAACATTTGCTCAGCCGCCGTTGTGATTGTTCCACTCATCGGGCAACCCGGCGTAGTGAGCGTCAGCTCAATGTGCAGCTTCTCCTCCTCTTCTTTGAGCGTCACCTTGTATACAAGCCCAAGGTCCACAATGTTTATACCGATCTCAGGATCGATGATGTACTTGAGCGCCTCATACGCTTCGTTGACGAGCTCCTGTTCCTGCGTTTTCATATCCGAATGGTTTTAAATCTTTCACCTTGTGCAGCAGCACCTTAAATACATTACCGGCATACAGCGCCGCAGCTACACTCAGCAGCACTGCCCCCAACAGGATCACGCTTTGCTCGGCCAGCAACACGCCTGCCAGCAAGGTCACCAGCCCGACAATATAGGTGATGTTCTGCCAGCGCAGCAGCGCCACGCTATACAGGTCCTTGGGCATAGGCGTCTTAAATCGTCCGACATAATCTTCGTAGCTGTGCATCCAGACAATGAATGGCAGCGTTTTGAAGGTCTGCCCCAGGATCAGCGCCGACACGAAGCCGAAGAAGATCGAGAGCCCGTACACCAGGTATAGCGCCGACAGCAGGCCTTGCGGCAAGCCAAACTGAAGCGTTACGATGAATACCAGCACGATAGGCAGCACCAAGAGGGCAAGTGCCACGAAGGTCTGTTTCATACCCAGATCCAGATCGGGCCGTTTGCCGAGGCACTTGGCCTGGTACAGGAAATATAGAAAACTAGCGATGCCGGCCACTACCATAGCCGCATACAGGGCATTGTAACCCGTATGCAGGAACAGGTGATCCATGGCAAAAAGTACCAGCCCACCGTTGATCAGGTAATAGCTCCAGTTCAGGCTTCTGGTATCTTCGGGGTGCGCCAGCAAAAACATTGGAATCAGTTTAGAACCAACGCCCACGATCAGCAACAGGAACCAACCCGCCATACCCAGGTGCGCATGCAACTTCAGATAATGCACATGGTCCTGCGGCAGGAAAGGATACTGAAAGTTGAAAACCATCAATACGCCTACCAAACCAGTAGCCACGAGCCAAACCACCGAAGTAACCATAAAGTCAGCCTCGATCCCCCACTTTTTCACCTGCCGTGTCGTCTGCACCACATTGATGGCAAAGAGCGAAAAGGCAACAAAGAGCAAACAGGCCGCAATATGCATGATCGTACCCACCCAGAAATTCCAGAAAGCAACAGTGAGTAGGATTGTGCCCATGGCCAGCAGCGCAAAGGCCCATGTTCCGAGCTTTTCGCTGTAAAGCCGCACCTCCAGCACCACCGGCAGCAGTTGGTAGACTGATCCGAAGATGATCATGGTTGCCCAACCCAGCGCCGCCACGTGCGTGAGTGTGAGCAGCTTCGGGTGAAAGTAGTGCCCACCGAAGGCGTCGGTTGAGAAAACCAGCAGCAAACACAGCACCACAAAGGCCACCGCCGCAAACGCATAGTGCGGCAGCACAAGCCATTTGGGTGGTGAATTGGAAGTAGTAGCGGCGCTCATGACTTGAATTGTTTATTGTTGGTTGTTGAATGTTAATGGTTTGGTATTACATGCTACAAGCCTTATATGTCATCTCGAAAGAATTGCGAGACCTGGATCATTGATTTTGTTCACAATTTCCAGATTTCTCCCGATGGTCGAAATGACAAAAGTCATTCGAAAAGACAGCATTAGTCCAGTATAAACGCACTCGTATCTCCGATCGCGTCCTGCGAGTGTGAGCTATCGGGCGGACTTGGCCGCTTTGATATGAACCTGTCGGCACAAGTGCCGGGAAGCCACTGGGTAACTCACATTCGCCAGAGGCGAGCGAGGGCTTTTACCTATATATCAACAAATACACCTGATTCGGCCCTACTTCTTTTATGCTCACCTTAAAGCCCCGCTCTGTCAGTTGTGGCAAGAGAAACTGTGGCACTTTGCGGTGCTGCACGTAAAGAGCCTCGTCGGCTGGCAGCGTCTCCAACGCACTCAATATAGACACCATCGGCTGGGGCATTTCCATCTGCCGCACGTCAATGCGCTGTAGCTTGCCGCTATACCTGCTGACCAGTTCATCAACGTTTTCCTCAGTGGTAACTTTCGCTATTTCTACTTTTTCTCCGGCAGATTCTCGTTTGAAATAGGTCCTCACCAGCGATGGCCCCAACGTTTCGGTATAGTACTCGAAGCCTTTGGGACGCACGATCGCAATTAGCGGAATTGGTTCAAAAGTGTTCACAATGCACAGCACTTGCTCAGGACTCAGCTTGTTCACTGCATCCATGATCTGCAGGAATGGGTCGTCGCCTTTGGTGATGGTGTCGCGCACGTCCAGCACAATGGTGTTGCTTTCTATTAGATTCACCATAAAGGCGGGTCTTTCCAAAACATCTGTTTCCATGGGGATGGCCCTTTTGTTGTATGTTGGTTTTGACGCGACGCTGAAGCCAAGTGGTTCCAGCTTTTCATAAAAATCCTCCACCCGGCACTTGCCTATGCGGGCGGCATCGGCGATTGTCACGCGCGATGCCAGCACCTTGCGCAGCACGGGGTTCCGCAGCTTCTCGAAGTGCCTGTTGATCGACACGATGGCCTCGATCGCCGCAGGGTTCTCCCGCAGAATGGTCGAGATCCGGGTGGTGGCAGAGAGTTCCATGGTCAGGCTACCTTTTTGTTCTCCCAGAAAGCGGGCTCAAACTCATCTTTCGGCTCCTGCAGGTCATGCTCCAGCAGTCTGCCCACGTCGGACAGTTCCTCCGGGTCAGCCACGGTTTGCAGGTAAGGGAACAGCTCGCGTTCTTCCCAGCGGATGTGGTCGGTCAGGTCCTGTTGCAATGTTGCCACCAGCGAGGTGTTCACGGTTTTTTGCTTGTTGATCAGGCCAATGATCGCTTCGATTAGTTGGTGCTCTTCGTGCAGACGCGCTGACATCACATCGTCTTTGGGCAGCAGTCTTTTGAGAATAATTTCCTCTTCGCGGCAGTGTGCTTTCAGTACATTTTTCCAGAAATACTGGATGTACTGGCGCATGATTTCCAGCGATGTGCCGTTGGCTAAACCTTGTTTCAGTTTCCAGCAGAACAACAGCCCGAAGTGGTGCTCCCGTGAGAGCGGTATCAGGCTCTTGTCGCGTTTCAGTGGTTTGGTTGCAGTAGTCATAGTGGTGGTGTTTTACCTCCCCCCGACCCCCTCCTAAAAACAGGAGGGGGAGTTAGGAAAGGGTTAAATACTTTCTTGCTCTCGCTTGTCTCTCTTCGCCCTCGCTCGCGTCCCGCGAGTGTGAGACATTTGGTGGCGTCTCGCCACCTGTGCCGACAGACACAAACTAGCGGCCAGAGTCCGCCGAATAGCTCACACTCGCGGGACGCGAGCGAGGGCACTTAACTCCCTCCCCTGTTCTTAGGGGAGGGCTGGGGTGGGGTATTACTTCAGCACCTCTTTCTCCAGCTCAAGCGCTTTCGGGAACAGCACGTTGTTCTCCAGGTGGATGTGGCGGTGCAGGTCTTCCTCGAATTCCTGCAGCTTCGAGAACATCACGCGGTAGGTCGCGCAGGCGTCGGCTGGCAGGGTGTAGTCGTTGGTCAGGGTGCGGATGGCGGCCAGTTCGTCGCCGGCGGCTTCGTGCTCCATCTCCATCATGTTGATCGGGTTCTGGATGCTGCCGAATGCGGGACGGTCTATTTTCACGCCGCTCTTCTGGGCTTCTTCCAGTTGCTTGATGAAGGGGAACAGCACGCGCTCTTCTTTCGGCATGTGGGCCTCCAGCTCGTTGGCGATGTTTACAAAGTGCTTGGCCACTTCAATCACCTCCGGGTGACGGCTGCCGTGCACACGGGCTACTTTGGTGGTATATTCATAAAGTGTAGGGATGGCTTCACGCACATAGCTGTGGTGCATGTTCACGATGTAGTCGCCGAGGAAGCTCAGGCTCCATTTTTCGTACTCGTTGCCACGTGTGGTGGCGCTGCCTGTTTCAGGTATAGCGTTCAGCTCGTTTTCTACCACTTCGGGGTTGATGCCTTTTTCTTCGCACACCTGCTTCAGCGATTTCTTGCCGCCGCAGCAAAAGTCGATGCCGTATTTTTTGAACACCTGCGCCTTGCGGTAGTCTTTTGCCACCAGCTCGCCCACGGTCTCTCCCTCCTCTTGTGTGAGTTTCGAGATTTTCACTTCCCAGATTTCGGGGCCCTGCAACAGGTACTCCCACTTAAAGGTATTGCCGCGCTCGCCGAGCAACTGGTAGTACAGCGGCTTCGGGTCGTGGTCGTTGTGAATCACGAAAGCCTCGCCGCCATTCAGGTTGTCGAACCAGTTAAAAATGGTCGGGTGTTTCATGCGCGGCTCCAGTACCGTTACATCTAATTTTTCTATGGTTTCCATGGTGTTGTTTTAAAATTTTGAGTAGGTTGTAAATGATTGCCGATGTAAAGGTATGTACGAGGAATCAGATATAAAAGATAAAAAGGTCTTTTTTTCTTAAATATTTATTCTCTACATTTACAGCATCCTATATAGCAGTTCACGATATTTCATAAATCATTCATATTCAGCACTTAAAATTTAAAACAAGCCTTATGAAAAAAGGAAGTCCCCGAGCCAGCGGTCTGGCTGTTTCCCGCTTCTTCACCCAAAAAGGTGGGAGCCCATATGCCTTGTTCGACTACGAAAAAAGGTCCTCCACCATCCGTGATCCCACTGGTAGTATAGTGGCCGAGATACAGGATGTGGAAGTGCCTGTTACATGGTCGCAGATTGCCACCGACATACTCGCCCAGAAGTACCTGCGCAAGGCGGGCGTGCCGCAGCCCGACGGCAGCAAGGGCCCCGAGAAATCGGTGAAACAGGTGGTCCACCGTCTGGCTGATTGCTGGCGCTCGTGGGGCGAAGGCCATGGTTATTTTAGGACCAAAGAAGACGCGCAGGCGTTCTATGACGAACTGGTGTACATGCTCCTCGGACAGTACGCCGCACCCAACTCCCCGCAGTGGTTTAACACGGGCCTCTACAGCTCCTATAAATTAAAGGGCAAGGCGCAGGGACACTATTATATAGACCCCAAAACCGAAAAGCTGCAGGAGTCGACCTCGGCCTACGAGCGTCCGCAGCCGCATGCCTGTTTTATATTGGCCGTGGACGATGACCTGGTGAACAAAGGTGGCATTATGGACTTGTGGGTGCAGGAAGCCCGCATATTTAAGTATGGCTCGGGCGTGGGCACCAACTTCTCCAACATCCGCGGCAAGGACGAAGCGCTGGGTGGTGGCGGCAGCTCTTCAGGACTGATGTCTTTCCTGAAGATTGGCGACCGTGCGGCAGGGGCGATTAAGTCGGGTGGCACGACAAGGCGGGCGGCTAAAATGGTGTGCCTCGATTTGGATCACCCCGAGATTGTGGAGTTTATAAACTGGAAAAAAGAAGAAGAGAAAAAAGTGGCGGCCCTGATTGCGGCGGGCTACTCGGCCGACTACAACGGCGAAGCCTACCAGACCGTGTCGGGCCAGAACTCGAACAACTCGGTGCGGGTGCCGAACTCCTTTTTTAAGGCACTGAATAACAACGAACCCTGGCACCTGCGTGCCCGCTCCACTGGCAAGGTGGTGAAGGCTATACCTGCCCGCGAGCTGTGGGACCAAATTGCCGACGCCGCCTGGTCCTGCGCCGACCCTGGACTGCAGTTCGACACGACAATTAACGAGTGGCATACCTGTCCCGCCGAAGGACCGATACGGGCGTCCAACCCGTGCTCGGAGTACATGTTCCTCGACAACACAGCCTGCAACCTCGCCTCGCTCAACCTGATTCGCTTTTTCGATGAAGCCACGCAGACCTTTGATGTGGCCGCCTACCGTCACGCCTGCCGCCTCTGGACCATGGTGCTGGAGATTTCGGTGCTGATGGCGCAGTTCCCCTCCGAAGAAGTGGCGCAGCGCTCCTACGATTACCGCACCATCGGCCTCGGCTATGCCAACCTCGGTGCTTTGCTGATGGTGCAGGGCCTCGCCTACGACAGCGACGAAGCCCGCACCGTGGCCGCCGCGCTCACCGCGATTATGACGGGTACGGCTTATGCGACTTCTGCCGAGATGGCCGCCGAACTGGGGGCTTTTCCGAAGTATAAACCCAACGCAGAAGCCATGCTGCGCATCATCCGCAACCACCGTGCGGCCGCGCACAACCAGCCCGAAGCTTACGAAGGCTTGTCTATACCTGCGCAGCCCCTCGCCCCTGCCCTCTGCCCCGATTACCTATACCTTGCCGCCTGCCAGGCGTGGGACGAAGCGCTGGAACTGGGCGAAAAGCACGGCTACCGCAATGCGCAGGCTACGGTCATCGCCCCGACGGGCACCATCGGTTTGCTGATGGACTGCGATACCACGGGCGTGGAGCCTGACTTTGCGCTGGTGAAGTACAAGAAGCTGGCGGGAGGCGGTTATTTCAAAATCATCAACCAGTCTATACCTGCCGCGCTTCGCAAACTGGGCTATACCGAAGCCGAGCTGCAGGCCATCGTGAACTACGCCAAAGGCCACGCGACATTCAAAGGCGCTCCGCACATCAACGAAAAAGCCTTGCTGGAAAAGGGCTTTACCAGAGAGGAGGTGCAGCAACTGGAAGCGGCCCTGCCGACGGCTTACGATGTGGCCTCTCTGTTCAGCGTCTATACCCTGGGCGAGGCCACTTTGCAGCGACTGGGTTTTGTGCCTGAGCTTTACAGGCTGCCTGACTTCAACCTGCTCCGCGCGCTGGGCTATACCTATAAAGAAATAGAAGAAGCCAGTGACTACATCTGCGGCACCATGACCACTGAGGGGGCTCCCTACCTGCGTGAGGAGCATTACCCTGTGTTCGACTGCGCCAACAAGTGCGGACAGAAAGGCAAGCGCTTTATCCGACCAGAGGGGCACATCCAGATGATGGCAGCGGTGCAGCCCTTCATTTCGGGGGCCATCTCCAAAACCATCAACCTGCCCAACGAAACCACCCGCGAAGAAGTGGCCCGTTGCTACCACCTGTCATGGGAGCTGGGCCTGAAAGCCTGTTCGATTTACCGCGACGGCAGCAAGCTTTCGCAGCCGCTCTCGTCGGGCAGCAAGAAAGCCGAAACCGACGCAGCACCCGACGCGGAAGCGCCGCAGACCGACAACAGCATCAGCGCCGAACAGGTGTTGCAGGCGGCCAAGGCCATTCTGGAAGACGCCGCCAACGAGCCGTTCCGTAAGCAACTGGCCCACATGGTGGAGCGCCGCAAACTGCCCGACAAGCGCAACGGTTTCACTCAGAAAGCTAAGATTGACGGCCATACCGTGTACATCCGCACGGGTGAGTACCCGAACGGCGAGCTGGGCGAAGTGTTCATCGACATGTACAAGGAGGGCGCCTCGTTCCGCTCCATCCTCAACTGTTTCGCCATTTCGGTGTCGCTGGGGCTGCAGTATGGCGTGCCGCTGGAAGAGTTTGTGAACCGCTTCACGTTTACCCGCTTCGAGCCGGCGGGCCGTGTGGAGCACCCCAACATCAAGTCTGCCACCTCGGTCTTCGACTACCTCTTCCGCCTCCTCGGCTACGAGTACCTGCAGCGCGAAGACCTCGTGCATGTACCGCGTGAGAAAACAGAAGCACCCGCCCCGCCCGTTGCCGCGGCTATACCTGCCGTAATAAAGCCAGTGGCCCAGCCCGAGCCAGTCACCGACGGGAGAGCCAATGGCTATACCCTGGTTTCGCAGAGCCGCACCGTGCTGATGGAACAGACCCAGCAGGTGCTGGCCAGCATGATGGGCGATGCCCCCATCTGCAACGTCTGCGGCCACATCACCATCCGCTCCGGCACATGCTACAAGTGCCTGAACTGTGGGAATAGTTTGGGGTGTAGTTGATCGAATTAAGTGGAAATGAAACAGGAGCGTCTGGGTATAGGCGCTCCTGTTTTTTTGTTTGGGGGGGTGAGGTGGGTGTTATATAAAAAGGTCTATATTAGATTTGTTAAATGCATATGGTAGACTTAGCATGTTTTAGGACAGATAAGTTAATCTAGGCAGTAGTACATCATCACATATATGATTTATAAACGCTATAGTGACTTTAAAAATTAGTCGGCAGAAAGAATGAACGATATCTGGCATTTTTTGAGAGAATTTGAAAGTAAGGAGTTAGTCAAAAGGTTTATTAAAAAGAAATATGACTACGGCTTGAACACCTCTAAGGCTTTAGAAATTACTTCTGCTTTTACACAAGGAAGAGAATACTTCTCTTCTTGTCTTAAGGCAGATATTTCGGTTAGACCTTTATTACAGTATTATGGAATAGTAGCTTTAAGTAGAGGACTTATTCTGATCATGAACAAAGAAGCTAGAGAGAACAATATTACGCCCTCACACGGTTTGAAAATCAAGAACTGGAATGATGTTAACAAATCAGGTAAAATAGAGGACGTTATTCTAAGATCATCGAAAGGAACCTTTACTGAACTCATTTCAGTGACAGAAAATAAATCTTATTTCCGAGCTGGTAGTAGTGGAATTAATTGGCATGTAAAATTTGACATACCAGATAACGAATTCGAATTTAGCTTGAAAGAAATTTCTTTTTGTTTTCCTGACTTAGATATGTCTGTAAAGTCATGGCTGGATGTAGAAGTACCGTATAGGGTGTTTAATAATTTAAAGCTTAATGGCAATAAAATTGAGCTAGAGATTCAAGGTAAATGTAATCCTGAATTGTTGGACCAGATTTTCCCCGCAACTTATTTTAATAATTTAGAGATTGTTGAACGGAATCATACTTGTATCGTCAAAATTGATTCTGACCAATTCCCAAATCTTGCTCAAAAATGGGTAAGTGCTTTTCAAGTGATAGGTGATCCTTGCGTTGTTCCTCCTTTCAGAAAAGGGGTTTACATAAATGATATCTCAACTATGTATGCAGCATCATTTATTTTTGGAACAATCTCTAGGTATTATCCGACAACATGGAGCAACATAAACAAGGGTATTAACAATGATAGTGTATTACCATTCGCACTTAACTTAATGGACTTTCTACAAGATAAGTATCCTAAAATAGTTTTGGATTTTATTGAATCTCCATATGAGTTTGAAAAAAAGTAAACACTTCCAACCAGTTTCTGCCTCAATCCTTACTATATGTCTATCCCAAGCTGCTTAACTCTGTTGGTGGTAATTTAAATACTCGAACTCGATGACAAAAAAGAAACCTAATTTTTACGCTTGGAGCTACTTCATTTTAATCCCAAGCTTTGCATTTATATATTTTCTATTGCCCTCTGATAGTTTTAAAGGGGATTTATCAATGGATAACATTATTACTTGTCTTTATTATAGTACAGTTACAATTACTACTTTAGGTTATGGGGATATATCTTCTCTTACAATAACTGCGCAAATACTAGTGATGTCAGAAACGATTCTTGGAGTTATTACAATCGGTTTGTTTTTGAATTCATTATCTATACAGCAGGCAAATGAACTAACAGAACAAGAAAAGGAAAAAGAAAAACAAGAACGCTTTAAAACTGAATGTGAAAAAATATTAAGACACAGTAAGATTATCGAACAAAATCTACAGTTCTATTTGACATATACTTATGATATAACAACACCTGTGGCGAATAGAAATAATGAAAATGTTATTAATGAAGATTTTTCATTCAACGACATGAAAGACTTGTTTTTAAGTAGTTTTAGAATGACTGATGACTTTAATGAACCAGCCGTTTCATATTACTTTAAGCACTTGAAAAGTTTAGAGAATAGCATCAAAGAACTAATTCTAGATATTAATTTTTCATATTGGCCAAATCTAGAAATAGAATGTATAAAATTTTTAGAAAATTGCAGAAAATATGACTTTAGCTCAAGTATACTTTCTCAACCTAAAGTAAATGTAGGTGATCAAAAAGGAAGTGTCTATGGTTCGAAAATGATTGAAAACCATTCAGGCGAGGTTGAATTTCGTCGCTCTAATATGATTAATCAATATATTGCTCTTTATAAGTTAATTAAAGTAAATTTTAAATTTATAAAAATCTTCCAAAGTCAAATTGAAGAGATTAAACTTCTTCCAATACTCAAAAAGTAATACGTAGCAAACATATCAATCCTGCCAATCCTATAATCCTGTAAATCCTAATTCAGACAATTTTCACTTTCAACCCCCGCTGCCCCAGAAACAACAACCCCAACCCCAGGGGCATGGGCACACTCGCCCAGAACATCAGCCAGTTGAAACTCGGCAAAGCCGTTAGCCCGAGCCAGAGCAAAGTACCCTGCCCGAACATCAGCAATTCCGTGGCGAAGAAGCCAGCCAGAAAAAGCGTTAGCCTGAGACCGCCATATCGGCCGAGTCGGTAGAGGCCTTGCTGCAGGAGGAAGCCCAGTACGAAGAGCGACACGAAACCGAGCCAAGACAGGTGCAGGTAGCCGATGATCAAGCGACAATAACCTTTTATTCATACCACTTAAGCGGATCGCTATAAAAGCCGATAGTTTGCTAACGCAGCTGAACCCATATGAGATCCGCTTAATAATGTAATCGCATATGCAATTATAATAAAATTATATTTTTTAAATTTTATTTTAAACTTATCGTATATAATGATAAATGAAAACTTCTAGATGGGTAAGTGTTGGTTTATTTAATAAGACGGTATGAACAAATTCAGGAATAGGTTATTATTCATCATTCTGACCTGTTTTCTTATAATCCAGTTTCTCTTTATCTTAAAAGTGTCTGAGCCCTATCCTGCTATTAAATTTCCTGGCTTTGGAAGCATTCCACAGACTGAGGGACAAATTCAAGCGATAAATTACGAATTGTTTACTTACATAAATGCTTATGACTCTACTGCTGTAAGCGCTTATGATTTGTTCGAGGGGTATCCTAAAACATATGTCCCGTGAATGTTAAGCAACATTTTCACAACTCATAATAAAAGGTCATCAGAAAAATCGCATCTGTTAGAAAGTGATGCAGCAAGTGAGTATGAAGAATTTCAAAAGTGGATCAATTCAAGACTAGCCGTTTTAGGCAAAGAGCATTGCGACAAACTAGTGATCAGAAAGATAATTACAACACGCGATCTTACTATGCCCGATAAAGTGGGTGAAGCCGAGTTTCTAGATAGAGTCGAAATAACACTACGGTAGAACTTAAACCTTAAGCTGTATTACTGTTTAATTGAAGCAACAATCTGTATGATACAGTTCAATAAACTTACCAATAGGATTGACAATTTCATTTTCGACTCCTATAAATTAAAATCAGAGTATTTAGGGGTTTATCGTATATTATATTGCTTGTTCACATTTACTTTCTTCGGTATTCCAAGATTTAGCTGGATCGGCAACAGTCCGGATATGTTGTTTTCTCCCCAGAAATAAGCCTGGCTAATTTGTTCAATGGTTTTCCTGATGCAGTATTCTTCATTATTGCCGATCTTTTGATCGTAATATTTCATGTACTGCTGCTCTTCGGTTGGAGAACCAAATACACATCACTGGCTTTGTTCTTTGTACTACTGATATGCCAGAGCTTTTCGTTTTCATTTGGAAAGATAGACCACAATATAATTTGGCTTGTCATACCATTAGTCATGGCCTTCTCGGGTTGGGGCAATACCTACTCAATAGATAGTTTGTACCAAAGGAAGGAGGACGTAAACCCTTGGGCCATTAGCTTGATGGCACTGCTATTAGGCTTCGCTATGTTTACAGCCAGTTTTCCCAAAATTTATTCAGGATGGCTTTCATTTGATTCTCATGCTACTTTTCCCCATATGGTTTACAACGATTTATACTGGGATAGAGAGCCTTTACTTTTACAAGAAGTTCTTCAGATAAAAAATATCGTATTCTGGGAAGCATTGGATTACCTGGCAGTTGTATTTGAGTTCGGGTTTTTACTTGCAATATTCTGGCCGCAGGTTTTTAGGTTCTTTGTTTTCTCTGCCGTTCTATTCCATATTTCAATATTCCTCACCTTTGGAATTGTATTCACAAATAATTTACTAACCTATTTACTTTTTATCAATTGGGCCATCTTTTATCCAGTGTTAAACTCGGCTTCCTTTAATAATATTGCCAATAAATTCATCAGGCCTAAGTACCTTTTCGTCTGCTTAACCCTGATACTCTCTTACGGTCTCTATCATTTCTTCTTCAGAGAAGGCTTTATGGTCCCTTCTCTACTTGAATTTATCCATAACACCTTCAGTATAAACATTGATCAAAGGCTTTTAAAGACTTTGATCTTGTTCAGTATTTCTTTGATTATTGCATTCACATCTCTTGTGTTGTACATCTATACCCAAATTCATGAAAGGCGGCAGGTGATGATTTCAAGTGGTAGACCATTTAAAAAGGAGGTAGTCTAACCTTTCTCTATCAACCCCTACTCTAAATTGCACGCATTGCTAGTCTAATCCACATGAAGCAGCTACTATGAAAGGTGCTTCCAATTTGCGTGAAATCATGTAACCATACATACATCTGCACGCGGTTCTGAAAATTACAAACAGGCTTGATTCTCTACTATATACATAAATATATCTTTTTATATGCAACCTAAAACCTCATCATAGCATATTTGTGATGTTTCTAAGTTTTTTTTGTCACACTATACATACTTTTTACAAATATTACGTAAATAGATTCAAGCCACAAAAAGGTAAGCGAACAGGGTTCTTGTATACCCTGTCTCTTATTAAAGTCCTCACCCTTTCAGCATTGCTAACTTTATGAGAATAAAATATTTATCCTACCTGATTATCTTCCTTCTATTTTCATGCAGCAATAGAAACCTAGCATATTTCAGTGATTTAAAGCAAGTGCCTGAATATGAAGAAAAAATAGTAAACCTCTCAGAACCAAGGATCCAAGCTGACGACCTTTTGAGCATTACGATAAGCAGTTTAAGTGCCGATGCTGGTACCCTCTTCAGCAGAGGGACTGTAGCACAAGTAAGTAATCCCAGTAGCACAGGTATACCTGGTAGCAAAGCGAATGGGGAACTAGGCTATTTGGTAGACCAAGATGGCAACATAGATTTACCTGTACTAGGCAAAATCAAACTAGGGGGACTCACCAAGCAGGAAGCAACCCAAAAAATAGTAAGTCAGCTACGCGACTATGTGAAGGAACCTACAGCAAACATCCGATTTCTTAATTTCCGGGTTACGGTTGTTGGGGAGGTAAGCCGCCCCTCCACCTTCATTATTCCATCTGAGAGACTTAATGTTATAGAGGCATTAGGTATGGCAGGCGACATGACTCCGTTCGGAAGAAGAGACAACGTGCTTATAATCAGAGAAGAGAATGGTACCAGGAAGTTAGCCAGACTTGATTTAAATAGTAAGAGCACATTTAGCTCTCCATACTTTTATCTGCAACAAAATGACGTGGTATATGTAGAGCCTAACAAATCCAAGATAACACAGTCTACTGTTGATACCCGTTTCATTTCATTGACATTTGCAGCAATGTCTACGCTATCATTAATTCTTTGGCGTTTACTTTAAGGAACCCCGTTTATGAACAAGAAAGATATATTCCTAGCAGAGCCGGAAAATTTTGATTTAAGGGGAGTCTTAACTAAGTATTTAAGATACTGGTATCTTTTCGCAGCTACTTTACTACTGTCCCTAGCCGGAGCTTATACCTACTTACGCTATGCTACACCCCAATACCTCATTTCCAGCACCCTTCTAATACAGGATAATAATAAAGGAGCCTCTGTTTACGAAAATTCCTTTTTCTCCGAACTAGGCATATTCCAAACAAATCAGAGCATAAACGACGAGATTGAGTTGCTAAAATCAATCTCGTTAATGCAACGTGTAGTCAAAGACCTCTCTCTGTATGTGAATTATTATGTTGAAGGGCACATTAAGACAGAGGAAATATATGGCTCGTCCTTACCTATTAAAGTAGTGGTTAGCGATCTGAAACAGCCCGCCTTTGGTAAGACATTGAGAGTCCAGATAAAGGATAAAAACAATTTTGTTTTAAATGATGAGGAGAAGGAAACCTTGCATGAATTTGGACAAAAGATTGTTCTGCCCTATGCAACTTTTACCGTTACTGCAGCACCAGGTTTCTCAACTACCAATTACAGCGAAGTTTTAGTTGAATTCAAGGATTACCGAAGGGTGGCTAACTACTACCGCAATGCTCTTAGCATTTATCCTATCAATAAAGAGACGAAAGTTATAGCCATTGAACTTACTGAGCCTGTACCTGAGAAAGGCATAGACCTGGTATACCATTTGATTTCTCTCTATAATAAAGATAAGGCGAATGATAAGAAGGCTTCAGCAGTTAACTCCTTGAGCTTCTTAGATGAGCGTATAAAATTTCTTTCAAGTGAGCTTACCGATGTCGAAGAGAACGTGGAACGGTATAAACGGAGTAACGAGGTAACAAACCTCGATTCGGATGCTCGCATGTATGTAGAAAAAGCAGCAGATTATAACCGGCAAATCTCAGAATGGCAGGTACAAATAGATGTTCTCCAAACCATCGAAGATTATCTTACCAAAAGTAAGAACAAGTCCATACTTGTACCTAGTACTCTCAACATTAAAGACCCTACCCTACAAGACCTAATTAGTAGATTCAACGAATTACAACTGGAACGTCAGGGCCTGTTGCGTACAATGCAACCCAACAATCCACTGGTAGTCAACTTAAACGACCAACTCTCAAACCTTGAAGTAAACATCCTGGAGAACTTACGAAACATTAAACAAGGTCTTATTGTAACCAGGAACAATTTACAGAAGAGCTATGCACAATTTCAAACTAAAAAACAGCTAGTCCCTTCAATAGAACGCGATTTATTAGAGATTAATAGACAGCAAGGCACTAAAGAAGGCCTATACCTATACCTTCTCCAGAAACGAGAGGAATCCGCCCTTTCATTGGCAGCAGATGTCAGTAATATCAAGATCATAGACGAAGCAATGGTCAGTCTGGATCCAATCAAACCCGTAAGAAAACTTATTTACCTGGCAGCGATCATTTTTGGAATAGCCTTACCCGTAGCTTTTGTTTTCCTGAAAGACCAGTTGAATCACGATATACAACATAAGAAAGATATAGAGCGCGCGACAGAAACACCAATTCTAGGAGAGTTAGCACACAACGAAGAGAAGGAATCTTTGGTAGTGACTAACAAAAACAGAACATCGGTAGCTGAATCGTTCCGATTGATTCGTGCTAACCTTCAGTTCGCTACAGTAGGTGGAGAAAACAGAGTCATTCTGATAACTTCTAGCATGAGTGGAGAAGGAAAGACCTTTTTCAGTTTGAATCTTGCTGCAAGTTTAGTCCTAACCGGCAAGAGAGTCATTGTTTTAGATTTTGATCTCCGCAAGCCAAAGTTAATGCACTATTTAGGTATTACACACGAAAAAGGCATTACGAATTATCTCATCTCTGAAACTCCTTCTATAGACGACATCGTGGTTCAATCGCCACAGATACCAGAACTCTACCTGATCGGGGCTGGTCCGGTTCCACCTAATCCCTCAGAATTAATGCTTCATCCGAGGGTGGACAAACTAATAGAGGACCTTAAAGCCATCTTCGATTATGTTATCATTGACACGTCGCCTATCGGGCAGGTGGCAGATGCTCTCGCACTATCTCCTTACATCGATTCAAGCATTTACATTGTGAGGTATAATTACACTTCAAAGGAGCAGATTAACATCATTGATGAAATTTATAGAAACAGGAAGCTCAAGTTTCCAATGATTGTGCTCAACGATGCAAAAAGGAAGAATGGATACGGCTATGGGTATGGTTACGGATATGGTGAGCAAAAGAAAAACCACAATTTCAACAAGAATGTGAAAGTATAACAGCAGGAAACAGGTTGAATTATGAGAATGATAGAAGAGTGTAAAATTTAATAATAGCCGCCACTAAATATAACGTCGAGTATCTTAATGGAACCCCTTAGTTTAAACAAAAAGATTTTTAGCGGAATACTATGGAGTTCTGTACAATTGGTCATCAATAAAGTATTTGCTTTTGCCATCAAGATACTCTTAGCTAAACTGCTTTTCCCCGAGCAGTTCGGTATAGTGGGTATGGCTACCGTCTTTATCAGTCTAATTCAGGTATTCAATGACCTAGGTATAGGGGCTGCTCTAATTCAAAAGAAAGAAGAAAATCTCAAAGACAGTCACTACCATACAGCTTTTTGGACAGGCGTAATATGGGCTGTGGCCGTTTACATATCTATCTACTTTGTGTTTGCGCCAATGGCTGCTTTGTTTTTCAACGAGCCCATGCTCGAGAAAATCATTCCGGTGCTTAGCCTTGGGATATTATCCGGGCCAGTTAACCTAGTGCATAAAGCGCGTTTGACAAAACAGATGGATTTTAAAAAGCTCGCTTACATAGACAATGTATCAACAGTTTTCTCAGGTTTACTAGCCCTGACATTGGCATATCTTGGTGCAGGTGTCTGGGCATTGGTTTTTAACTCTGTAGCTACCTTTCTGGTTGCGATGCCCTTGTATTTCAAAGCTACATCCTGGTTACCCAAGTTGGTATGGGACAAGACAGCATTTAAAGATATATTCGGATTTGGCCTTTTCACTACAGGGTCTCACCTTGTAAATTTTCTGATACTGAACATTGATTATTTGCTTATTGGCAAACTTTTAAGCGCAGCAGCATTAGGAAAGTATACGCTCGCCTTTGTGCTGACTGACACCTTTAGAAATCAATTGACAACCATGGTTAATAAGGTAATGTATCCGGTCTACAGCCAACAGCAGTCTGATTTACCTGCCTTAAAAAGATATTACTATAAAGTAGTTAAGTTAAATGGAGCCATCGTTTATCCTATTATGCTGTTTTTTATTGTTTTAGGGGAGCCTTTTGTGCTAGGGTTTTTTGGCGAAAAATGGATAGGTACAATATTGCCCTTAAAAATCTTGAGCGTTTCTGTTATGTTACATATGCTCGTCAGCAGCCATGCAATTCTTATCAGAGGTATTGGCAAACCCGGCGCTGAAATGAAAATGCAATTTTTAAAGGCTCTACTTTATGTTCCTTCTATTTCTGTTGGCATTTACTTCTATGGAATAGTGGGTGCGGCTTGGGCGTATGTTTTAAATAAAACTTTAGAAGTTGCGATTGCCCAATTCTACCTGAATAAACTGCTACACGTTTCGCTAAAGGATTTGTTGGTTACAATGAGACCTGTTTTACTAGCCAGCGCAGCAGCCTTCATTGTTAGCTTTTTGCTTTATAGCTTAAAATTACACTACCTTCTTTGTGCTGCGGCATTAGGTTTAACATATGGGGGCTTAATATGGCTGTTTTTGAAGGATGAGCTTACAGAGCAGTTGCATAATTTCAGCAGTACTTTCAGGAAGAAAAAGAGTAGCATTGCTGTTTAAGATGAGTTCATTTTGTATTAACTGAGTGATCAATGATAGAGGCTTCTCGTCACAGAATAACACAAACAGTAGTACCTGTTACAGTTGTCATTCCTTGTCACAACTGCGAGGATTGGGTTAGCAGGGCCATTAATAGTGTGTTAAAACAGTCTTATCCGATATTTGAGGTTTTACTGATCGAAAACAACTCGACGGATGGGACTGAAGATCTGCTTCGGAAGTTCGAACAAGCGTATCCTGGGTTGATCAAAGTGTATAGAGAGTCTAAAAAAGGAGCATGTGCTGCAAGAAATTTAGGTATTGAAAAAGCAAAAGGAGAATGGATACAGTTCCTGGACGCTGATGATGAAATTCTACCTGAAAAAATTGAGGTACAGGTGAATATCATAAAAGAACATAAGCCCGATGTTGTTACTGGGGATTACGTAAGATTTGTTCAAAACAAAAACAAGTCCTATAAAGTGGAGATTGCTACAGAAGATGATCCATGGAAAGGACTTATAAGCTCTAAACTAGGTATAACAAGTGCAAACTTATGGAAGAGGAAAAGCCTTCTACAAGTTCAAAGATTTGATGAGAATATAAAGTCTTCTCAAGAATATGACTTAATGTTCAGGCTTTTACAGTCAAACCATGTGTTTGCACAAAGCCACTACATGCACACCATCGTCTATAAACAACCTGAATCTATCTCCAAGACAAATAATACGACTAAAAATGCGGTGATTTTTCACAACCGATACGATCTGAGAGTAAGGATATTTAACCATTTAGAACAAAAGGGGCTTCTCTCCTCTCAATATAAACAAGAGATACTCAAAAACATGTATTACCTCCTATTTCTAATAGGACAACAAAACAGTTACTTTTTTAAGGAGCAGAAAAAGTACGCTCACTTTTCAGAACTAAAATTTATCAACAAGCTTAAAGCTTATGGAAATTTTGTAAGCCATTATACCAGAATGAAATATGCTGATTCTAGTATACCTACTAAACTTCTAGATATCGTACTTATAGTTAAATACGCCTACTTACTCAGATATTAAATCTATTCAAACATTTCGGCAGAAAAACTACCGATAAAGCGTTGCAACTAAGATAACCTCAGTAAACACCAAGTCACTATGTCATCACCAACTCCATTTGTTTCGATCATTATACCTACTTACCATGACTGGGATAGGCTACTAATTTGCTTGAGAGCATTGGAGACGCAGACATATCCCAAGGAGAAATTCGAAGTACTGGTTATTAATAATGCTCCCGATGATCTAATTCCAGAGAAAATTAAAATTGATGCAAACCTGGAAGTCATAAATGAAGCCGTACCTGGATCTTATGCTGCTAGGAATACAGGTATTGCCAAAGCGAAAGGTTCGATCATAGGCTTTACTGACTCAGACTGCATACCTGACCCTAATTGGATAAGAGCTGCGGTCTCCTTTTTTGATAAGAACCAAAATATAGATAGACTAGGTGGAAGAGTTGATCTATTTACATCAGGCGACAACTACAACCTGGCAGAAGCTTACGATCTTATATATGCTTTCAGGCAAGAAGAAAACGTGAGCAGAGGAGTTTCTGTAACCGCCAATATGTTTACAAAGAAATCAGTGCTGAATGAGGTTGGATACTTTAATTCTAACATGTTCTCTGGAGGCGACTACGAATGGGGTAAAAGGGCAGAATCAAAAAAATTCCATATTGGATTTTCACCCGATGTTATCGTTAAGCACCCAGCTAGAAAAAGTCTGAAGCAAATTATAGACAAAGTACGTCGTTGTGCCTCCGGAACAATTCAAATGGAACACCAATCCATGGAATCGTCTATTTCCAGACTCGCTTATCTGATCTATGAGGTTCGCCCACCGATAAATGAGTTCAGGCATATATATGCCAGGGGCAAGCACTTAAGCCTTAAGTTAAAGCTGCTTGTTTTCTTTCTAAGGTATAACATAAGAGTTATTCGTGCTTATGAGGAAATAAGGCTGCAGCATGGTGCAGAACCATTCAGAGATATCGATTAGTTATCTCAAATTTTTTTTACAATGGAAGTACCCCTATAACATGCGCCATATGGATAAAGAGATTACATTTTCAGTTATCATCCCTGTTCACAATAAACTCCCCCATTTGGAGCGGTCAGTAAATTCAGTGCTGAACCAAACGCACCAAAATTTTGAGCTGCTTCTTATTGACGATGCATCAACTGACGGATCCTCTGAGAAACTTAAAACTTTCAGAGATCCGAGAATAAGGTTATTAAGACGGGACACCCCTGGACCTGGAGGATATGCAGCGAGAAATTTAGGCATTGCTACAGCTCAGAACAACTGGGTATGTTTTCTGGACGCAGACGATCGTTGGGAGTTAACATTATTGGAAAATCTACACAACACCTTACAGCAAAACAGAGACATCGAAATTATCAGTTGGGGCTGGTGCAAGGTATCAGGTTCTAAAAAAGAACTGGATACCTTTTCGAAACAAAACAAAAAATACTCTCAAAGGTCTTTTAATCTAATTGATTTCCTAAAAGGGCCACAACCTATGTGGACCGGAGCAGTTTCAATAAAAAAAAAGCTGTTAATCGAGTCATCGGGATTCCCTGAGAATGGTTTTAAACGAGGAGGCGATATGGATACCTGGACAAGGTGTTTATGGCGCAGCAGTAAATGTATTTGGATAAATAAAGTCTTGTCCTATTATCACATGGACTCTGTAAATATGGTAACGGAGAATGTTGAACGAGATATCACTTTTATTTTCTCACCGTTCTTACAGGATTTGCTTCACACGCAAAACAATACAGTTAAAAAAGCTATAAAGTATTATCAGAACAGGTATTTGTATATTCTTTTGAATGGTCGGGTTTATGAGCGTAAGAGTATTCGATATGATCTCGTAAAGAAAATGAACTTAAACCTACAAGCCGTATGGCTTATAACAAAACTGCACTTAAATAGGGTTAGGCACTCATTCTGATATTTAGCCTAAATTACCTTTGCTACTATAAAATAAAGGATATGGGTGAAGTCACATTAAACAGAATTGAACCTGATACTACGCATGAAGAGGAAAAGTTAAAGACCTGGGATTGGGGTTTTATACTTACCATTCTGTCTGTTGGCAGCGTCTTCTTAGGTAGTCTCTTAGTAAAAATAGATTTATCTTTTTTTCAATTATACCCATTACGTTTCTTCGGATTTGTTGGAGTGTTCTTTATACTAATAAACAAAGGATGGAACGACCCCTTATTATCTTTCAATTCAAGGTTTATCGCAGTCTTTTTGCTGTTGGGTCTGATAAGTGTAGTTTGGGCTCCCGACAAAATACTCGCAATTAAAGAAATAGGGATTTTACAGACCGGACTAACCTTTACATGGCTTATAACCAGGTATGTAAATACAGAGGATAGATTAAACCTTGTCATCAGTATTTGGATTTTCGGAGCAATATTTGTCAACCTGATTGGGCTGTGGGAGGTGTTAAATCAGCAATTTTTGCTTGTAACAGAAATAGGCTCTAAAACAGAAAGAGCAATAGAGCGAATTGGTTTTTTAGCACCTAGGTCAATTTTTAACAACCAAAATAACTACGCTTTTTTTAATGCCATCACATCCATAGTATTGTTAGGCAAGATCATAAAGAAATATCAACCAACTAAATTGTATATTATAAACTGCTTTAGCCTCTCACTTAGCATTTTTATACTTATTTGCTCTTACTCCCGAGCTGCCATTGCAGGATTTTCATTATGTTTCGCTCTCTTCTTTATTTTTACATTCCTCTCCACTAGCAAGCTTAAAGTCAACTTAGCCAACTTAGCTATTTTAGGAGTAATAGCCTTCTTGGGCCTCGCTTTGTTTGAACCCGCAATTTTAGACGCCATTACAAGTAAACTATACCTTGTTGTTGAAAAAAACCACCAAACAAAAGAAGAAGGAAGAAGTGTTCTATATTCAACTACCCTAAACTATGCACTTGAAAATTTAGGTATAGGCATGGGTCCAGGTTCTTCAGTACATAATTTAAATGGATTACCTCCACATAGTTATTTCCTGCAATTACTTGTGGAGTATGGCATCCTAATAGTCATAGGTCAGCTTTATATCCTGTTTAGAGTATACAAAAGATTGAGTTCGTATCATTTTGCTGTACAGAATGCTATGCCAATGATGCTCAGAGCTTCAATTATTGTTTTCCCGCTTTTAAGTGTAGGACCTAGTTCAATATTTGGTGAAGGTGTGTTTTGGCTCTGGCTAGGACTCATACTAGCATATTCTTCAGTAACTGTCCGCGAGTATTTGAAAACTATAGACTCGCTACAAATGAAACTCCACATACATAATAGTTAATCGATTAATGAAAAGAATTTGCTTTTTCCCTGGCACACTTTCATTAGGTGGTATTGGTAAACTCTTTATTAACCTTATAGAAGAATATACAAGCAGAGGTATCCCTGTAGACTTATTTCTTACAAAGAAAGAAGGGGAGTTTCTTGAACAAATTCCTGAAAACGTAAGGGTGTTCGAAGGTAATGGAAGGGCATCTGCTAGCATCAGAAGCTTCATAAACTACCTACACAAGGAGAAACCTTTTGCTGTTATTTCTGCGCGAGAATACCTCAACATTGTAAATATTGTATGCTGTGCCACTACTTTAAACAGGACAAAAGCAGTAGTATCACTACATACAAACCAAACTGCTGAGAACTACTACAGCCAGCACAAAAGTGCACTATTATATAAGAAGTTACACTTTAAGCTAATGGCCAAGTTGCTCTACAAACTCCCGTCAAAAATTATTGCTGTATCAGAAGGGGTGGCGGATGACTTTGCTTTAAGGATGGGGGTTAATAGAAAAAATATAGAAGTAATCTATAATCCTGTTTACAAGCCTTACGACTTGGGTTGTGAGAGTGTTGAAACGGTAGACCTACGATTTAAAAACCTAAACAAAAGATTTGTAATAGGTGTCGGTAGGTTAACACAACAAAAAGATTTCGCTACTCTGATTGAAGCATTTTACCTTCTAAGGCAGAAAGAAGATATTTCGTTAGTTATACTCGGAGAAGGCCCTTTAAGGGAAGAGTTAGAGCAACAGATAAATCAGCTGTCTTTAAGTGATCATGTACTACTTCTAGGATTTGTTAGCAACCCGCTTTACTATGTTAGAAGAGCATCGGCGCTTGTCGTTTCTTCTAAGTTTGAAGGTTTTGGGAATACAATAGTAGAAGCGCTTGGAGTAGGAACACCCGTAGTTTCTACAAATTGTCCGAGCGGACCTGATGAAATCCTACAGAATGGCAAGTATGGTATATTAGTTCCTACCAGTGATCCAGATAAAATGGCTGCTGCACTAGCTCAAATATTAAACAATGTGAGTTTTCAGAAAAAAGAATTGATAACTAGAGCAGAAGACTTTGCGGTAGCTAAAATAGCAGACAAGTATCTTTCCTATATTGAGGCTGTAAAATAAAACGTATCAAAGGATTAGAACTAATACCTTCAAGACAGTCAACATGGAATAGTAGAACTAGCTGGATCTGGAGAAGATCAAGAAGCGCCAGTTCCTAGAAGAGTTCCGGAGCGGCAAGCCCATCTTCGGCCAAGACGGCGCCTTAGGGTCCTTGCTGAAGCACTTTCTGTAAGTTGCCCTGGACGCGGTGCTGGAGGTGCACCATCTCGCAAGCTGTTTATAACATTCTGTGTACAGTCCGCCACGACCACAAGGAGTTGCTGGGCCTGTGAGTCTCCGAATGCGAGGGGGCCGCCTTCTAGCTCTTAGTGCTCACCGACCTGTAGCAGCCGGGCGCTTCCGACATGCTCGTTGCCTGCATCGACAACATAAAGGCTATTGCCAGTGTCTTCCCTCAGGCTGAAGTACAAAACTGTATCGTGCACCAGATCCGCTGCTGCATCAAGTATGTGGGCTCAAGCAACTGGAGCCAGACGGTCCGGCAACACTCCATCTGGTTCAGGGACACGATGCTGCTGGACTTGCAGTGAGCCGCACTTCAAAAGTCTGGCCCTGTTACTATATGGCTTCATGCCAGTACAGCAACAGGGCCAGCAAATGGAAATCAGGAAATGACACAGTTTAAATTACACTCCCATTAAATCGTATGTAATCCCGCTGATGGATTATAAATTTAGCAGACAAATATTATTACATTAGCAATTCCTTTTTACTTCTGGAGGTCAAAGTTTTGTGTGAAAGGTATGAAGCCAATCGTACATTTTTGTATACTGGCAATGATGTTCTTGCTATAGGGATGAACCAATCCAGATTCACAGATCTTATTTCCTCATAATCCCATTTTTTATCTCCGGCTGCATAAGGTAGTAACCATAATATACCTTGTTCAAGCGATTTACCACTACTAGTTCTATAGTTCCAAATATCAACTCCTGTCACAGCCCCAAGATTTGCCAACATCATCCATCCCCTTATATTCTTTATACAATAGGTCCAAGACTTGGTACGCTTAAGTTCAAGTGGTTGGCTACCATCTTTATCGAACTGAACGTCTATCCTTTTCATTACATTATTAATTAGATAGGACTTTGCGAATGACTTGTTCTCAGTAAACAGTGCGTAAGTTATAATCTGTATGTCATAATAAGTGCCTATATTATTATCAGATTTTATCCCTTCTTTGCCAATAGAACTATTCAACATCCACTTATAAAACTGCGAAAACCAATTAGTTAATGCTTCGTGATCTTTAGGTGTCCAACTATCAGACCCCGCAACCAGCTGAACACCGTCAATTAGATTAACAAAATGCTGTGTCTCGATTAATGCCACACTGCGCCCATCATTGACACCAAGTATGGCCTGTCCGTAGTTGAGATTTGGATTCATTCTAGTGGCTCTGTCAATAAAAAATACGCGCAACAATTCTGTTGCCTTCCGAGCATATTTTTCATCTTCTGTATAGTAATAGGTTAACCCGAGCAACTGAATGTCCTTACTCAAACTGGCAACATAAAATTTGTCTTTTATTACGTTTGCTTCAGGATTTGTTCTACCATCTTTCTGCTTATAAGGCCGACCATTCCGTTTGGTTGGATCAGGCCACCAATAGGGAGCTAAACTAAAGTAATCATGCTTATTACCGCTAGGAGGTATAATCGTTTTATTAACTACAGTATAGGGAGGATTATTGAGCACATTGTCTGCAGCTAAAACGAGGTCTGATAAAGCTGTCAGGTAAATCTCGTTACCGGTTCTGATTTCATACTTGTTTCTTTTCAGTAATTCTCTATCCAAAATAAAGGTTAGAGGAGTTGTGTCTGCGCATATATTGGCAACAAGTACAATTTCTAGTACAAGAATTAAAGTTATCTTATGTAATAGCTTTGTAAAGCTCATAAAGTTATACCTAGTCCTCCCTTAATAAATAATGTATAGCTCTATCTAGTTTTATACGCAGTATCAGTGCTTACATTACAACTTAAAACCCTCTTTTTGCTTCAAAAAAGCCAAACTTTACATTTTTTTTACATAAGTGAATTGTAAAACTATTTCCTATTGATGCTTTATTCAAAACCAGTCCTGAGTTAAATCTTTATGTGTTTATCATCAAACTAGTAGCTTCTTGTGTTTCTTCTCTCCAACTTAACCTCGCTCCAATGTACTCCAGCTATTATTTATAGACACATTTTCCTTTTTCATACACCCGTTGTTATAACACACTTAAGACATACCATAAGTCCAATTTTCAAAATTCATCTCCTAAATACTCAGAAAAAAATGTACTATACCTCCTCTCAAAACATTATACTCATTATTGACTTAAAGTTTGAAAATAGACCGAAGAATTTCATGCACATCCATTAACTCCCAACCAATCTACTCTACCACTATATATATAAATTAAAATGTTGATTATTAGACATTACCAAGCATATAAAGCTTTTATGATCATATTTATATAACATAAATAAGAAACACAATGAATATTATAATATTTTAGTTAATGAATTTGCAGTTAATAACATATAATATATGTTTGCCAAACGAGATAGGTTAATTAAACATTTTTAATGCTTCCTGGAATCTTTGTGAAGTCAAAACAAGAAGGATAACACAAAGAAATTACATTAATACCTATAAACATTTGTTATAACGACTTTTAAAACTACAATATCACTATCAGCAAGAAAACACCATACATATTAATTTTTAAATTTTAAGCAGTTAATGAAAATCAAGCAACTTTTAGCCATCGCTTTATTGTCATCGCTTACCACTGCCTGCCAGAAGGAGGAAGTG
>NZ_PJMU01000003.1 GCF_002846395.1 Pontibacter ramchanderi | reverse complement strand
CTGCCTGCGTTTACACCCACCACCCACCGCCACGCCCCGGCAAGCACGTGACACGCCCCGGCAAGCACGTGACACGCCCCGGCAAGCACGTGACATGCCCCCACAACAGCTGCCTCGAACCTGCAACATAAGGCAAGGCGAACCCTAGAAAGACGGACCGGGACAGGCGACAGAGACAATGGCAAAGGGGACCCCCATGGTTACTTAGTATCGTAAGAGGCACCTAAGGTAACTGGTTTTTCCGATCTGGTAGGCGCAGCAGGGGACGAAATGATGGATGAGTATTGTACAGGAGCTAATAAAAAGCCAGGCAGAATATCGATGTATGTATAGCATAGCAGCTCTTTTGCCTTAACATTCACTTTGTTTTATGCTGGACCTTCTAAGTTCATGATTCGCATTTATACCCCACAGCCTTTAAGCTCCATCTCCCTTTTAAGACTCGATCTTAGCAAAACACATATAGACATAATGGACCTTTGCAGCTTAGTAGGAGCAGAATTTATTTTGCATTATTGTGTCTGTATTTGAAGGCGGTGATTTAACGGTGATAGCATAAACAAATAAGGCTGCTCGTCATCGGGCAGCCTTATTTGTTTATAACTATAGATCAAATTTGCTTAGTCTGGTCTTTTACCAGCGATAGCTGTTTTTAAGTTTTCTATTACAAGATACTGATTAGCTAACTCTCTCAGTTCTTCAGCTGTCACGCCTCTTATTGTGCTGATATAATTGTTATAGTGCTCGTAAGGTAGTTTATGTAATACGATTCGCTTATACCTGTCACACTGCTCAAAGATCGTGGCAATGTCGTTCAGGAATTTGCCTAGCATGTAGCTCTTTACTGTTTGCAACTCGTCTTCTGGTACCAAATCAGCTTGTAGCAACTTGATCTCTTTACGGATTTCCTCTATCGTTTTATCTGTTACCTGGTAATTGACGTCAGTTCCTATAAAGAACAAGCTATCCTGCTCTTTGGGTGAGATGGCTGAGTAGATTCCATAAGTATAGCCTTTATCTTCCCGGATGTTACGCATTAAGCGCGATCCAAAGTAACCTCCCAGTATTTCATTTAATACAACGAGCTTGTGATAGTCCTGATGGCCAATTAATGGAAACTGCTTGCCCATTCGAATTGAGGATTGCAGGCTCTCTGGCATCAAAACGAAGTCCTCTTGTTTCGTGATGATCTCCTCGGCCATATTGAGCTCAACTGTATCACCAGCTAATTGTATAGTAGCAATTTCTTTTTCCAGCAGTTTCTCCAATTCATCATCAATAGCGCCGCAAGCGAATACTTCGAGCTGTTCTGTGCTATACCTGTTTTTGAAGAAAGTTGAAAGAGCTTCTTTGCCGATATTATCTAATGCATGCTCATCCAAGCCAAATACATAAGGGTGCGTTTCACCATAAACTAGTTTGGTAAAGCTATGTGTTGCCAGGTAATTATTTTTTTGTCGCTGAACTTTGAGGTTCTGCTGATTTCTTTTTCGTAGCAACTCAAATTCCTCTGTCGGGAATATCGGGTTCTGGAGCACATCAAGTACTAAAGGGAGCAGTTCAGGCACATATTTGCTCAAGCAGTAGAGCGTAAATTCAGAACGGTCGTAACCATGGTTATTTTCGAAAGAGGCACCGTAGTAAGCCACTTTCTCGGCAATCTGCTTGGCTGTATAGTTCATGCTGCCTTCAAACAGCATTTTACCTGTCAGGTCGGCTACCCCGGCTTGATCTTCGTACCACTTACCCGCCTTAAAAACAAAATCCAGCCTGATGACAGGCTGGGTTTCGCTTTTTATAAAATGCAGTCTGGCTCCATTGCTTAAGTGGCTTACCTCAGCAATTTGTAGGGTGACTGCTTCTATTTCATGTATTTCTGGTGCTTTTGTTCTATCAAGCATTCTGTAATTTATTTGTTAATCTAAGTTTAGCGACAAACTGAAACGGATGGTTTCAGCAAGAGGGTTGCCTCTTTCGCTTGGGATCAGGTATGCTGCGTCGATTCCGAATTTTTGGTAACGCAAGCCTACACCAGTTGATATATATTTTCTGTTGCCCTTTTCAGGATTCTCATAAAAGTAACCTAGCCGCGCAGCGAACAGGTTGTTGTACCAGTACTCCACACCGCCAGAGAAATTGATCTCTTTTAACTCTTCACTGAAACCACCCGGCGCGTCACCAAACGAAGTGAAGATACCGCTAATCACAGTTTGTGTGCTATCGGCTCCTGGCGATGGCACCAGTAGTTTGTTCGCATCGAGCACAAAAGTCAGTGAGTTGTACTGGTCCAGGTTATACGTAATGGCTGTACCGAGTTTCAGATTGGTAGGAAGGAAATCCTTCTGGTCGCCGTTGGTATAAGCGATCTTGCCGCCAATGTTGGAAATGTTAGCACCAAAGCCCAGGTTCAGGCTCTGAGATACATCGCGGTTGTAGTATACACCCACATCCACAGCAGCTGTGTTGCCTGGCTTCGATTCAAAAGGAGATGCACCGCCTCCGATTGTTACGTTACCGGCCAGGTTTGAGCGTATAAAGCGCGCTCCTATACCTAAGCTGAAGTACTCGCTCAGCGCTTGGCCGTAAGCAACCGAGAGCGCATATTCTTTAGGAGAAAATTCGGTGATATCGTTTCCGTTGGCGTCAATGAACTGAATATCGCCCAAGTCGAAGTACAGAAGCGAGGCAGAGATAGCAGATGTCTCGGAAAGCTTTTTATACCCTGAGAGGTAGCTGAGCGACATGTCATCCACGATGTTGCGCAACCATGGCGAATAAGAAAAGCTCACACTCATATCATTCTGCACGAAGCCTAACTTAGCTGGGTTCCAGTGCGGAGCGTTCGCATCCGGGCTGAGCGCAACCCCTGCATCACCCAAACCAGCAGAGCGTGCATCAGGTGCCACTGTCAGGATTGGAACGGCTGTGGTTACGGTACGTGAATCCTGACCAATAGTAGATGTTTGCGCTGATGCGAGGTGCACCGAAAAGAAGGCGGCCACAAATGCAGTGGCTTTTACAAGTAAATTTTTCTTATACATATAGAGGGTGTTGATGCAAAATCAAATATAGAAATATTATAGGATTTTACTAATTCAAGAGCACAAGTTTCTCAAAACTTGTAGCAGTTGCGCCGTCATACTGAGAACGTACAATGATTCGGTAAACGTATACGCCGCGGGCCAATGGAGCGTTAATTTCATCTCTCCCATCCCAGGTTATCTCAGATAAGTGCGACGTGCTAACAAGGCTGGTGCCTTGCAGCGTTTTTACCAGCTTTCCTGATACGGTGAATATCTGAATATGGATATCAAGACTTTCGCCAGCTCTATTGTGGTTGAAGTGGAAGGTGGTGCTCCCCGAAAACGGATTCGGATAGTTCAGCAGCTTGGTAATCGTTAGTTTTTCGTTGTTCGATACGATAAACTCCAGCCGTTTCTCCGCAGGGTTATTGTGTGTGTCCCAGGCTTTTAGCATCAAGGTATAGCGGCCTTCCTGCAGGTTTTTGAAAGGGTAATGGATAGTGCCTGCCCGGTAGTTGTCGGGGTCTGCGGTATAGTAGTCATTGAGTACGATAGCGCTGTCGGTGCCCTCGTTCAGCATGGCAACCATTTCACGGCCCGAGCCTATACCTGCCGTATTCAGCCCGTTTTCGTCGGATAGCTTCGCCAGAAGAAGTGGATGCTGGCCTGTAGTGCCACCCGAAACAAAACTTTCATCATCCATAAACAAGCTGATGCTAGGGGGAGTATTGTCTGGTGCTATACCTGTGGCCGTGCCGCCAATCACTACGGCCGTGTCTGCACCCATAGCGTCATGGGTATGGTTGGTGGCGTAAAGGCTTATCTTGCCGTTGCCATGGCGTGTGTCAATATCTTTGGGCACGACAAAACCCACCTCAAAGGCTCCTGATTTTACAGACGCTTGTCCACTGTATACCACGTTTTCGCGCAGCCGAACAGGTATAGGTACCTTACCTCCGGGTAGAGCGGGCTCGTCTCTTCGCTCCGGTGTGTTGTCGCCAAAGGTGCGGCGGGTAGTTGGTTTCTCGTAGACGGTGATGTGCAGCGTGCCATCAAAATCAGTGGCTATACCTCCGGCTGCGTTTTGGACCACACCTTTCATCGTTACCTTGTCAAGCGCAGCCAAGGTGTCAGTGTACTGGGATGTAAGTTGTGTAAGGTGTGCCTGCAAATGTGGGTATGCCAGCTGCTGTGAGGGATCTGCCAGCAGCGTAAAGTTACGGTTATTCACGCCTCTCGATCCCCCAACCTCCGTTAGGCTATTGTTTTTGGTGAGCCGAACTACATCGCCCAGTCGGGGCATGCGGCCATTCAGCGGGCTTAAGGCTGCCTTAAAGAAATTGCGATTAAGCACGCGGTTGTCGCTGGAGAAAGCAGGGCGGGTGGTTGTCAGCAGGCCAACGGCTCCTCCATTCGGGTTCAGCAAGGCAAGCTCGGCACCAGAGGAACGCCGCGGGTCGTCGTAACGCCCAAACTCGCAGGTGGCAGTTAGCAGAAAAGTAAGTCGGTCTTTGTTGCGCCAGTTGTTGATGTGGGCTATTGTGAGGATTTGCTCCCAGGCCCAGCTGACTTCGTTACCGTGCCCGGTATAATTCACAATCAATGAGCCCTGCTCTATAGCTTTGTCGATAGCGGCAATGGCTGCAGGAGCCTGTTGCCTGTTCCCCACAGCCTCCTGCGGGTATAGGTCCAGGTATATCTTGTTGGGGTTGTAGCGGATGTGCTCGCGCTCCAGGTAGCTACTCAAAAACTCGGCATCGTGTAGGTGCTCGTTGTAGTCGCCATCGTCAGCCACAAAGGTTACCTGGCTGCGCCACTTCCCCAAATGGCCGGGGCTGTCGTAAGCGATGATCTTGTTAATCACCGTGGCTGCTTCTGTCGGTGTTTTGACAGGCAGGCGGCCTATACCTATGTCGAGAAGGTGGTCGCCGGTGCTGTTCTCTACCCACTCGCCTTCCTCGTCGTCCAGAAAGCCATAGTAGTCTTCGGAAGAGTAGCTGCTAATTGGGTGCAACGATTGCCGCGATTGATATACGGGCACAAAGTTGGTGTTATTGGGTTGTCGGTTTTTGTAATCATAAGACGCATCGCCGAAGAGCAGCAGGTATAGTACCTCGTCGCCCCGCTTGCTGCTTCGCTTGTACAGCATGCGCATGTAGTCGCGTATGGCGGTTACGTCCTGGGCACCTGAAGAGAACTCATTGTAAACCTGAGTGGTTGTAACGACCTCCACGTGCAGATTGCTGTGCTGCCGGCGGTGTGCGGCCAGTCGGTTAGCTTCCTGCAAAAAAAGGGGATGGGTCAGAATGACGAGGTCAAGGCGGCCATCGAGGTTGTGGTGATGCAGGTCCTGGTTAGCTACCCTGCCAAAGACTGCCGGTTTGAGGCCCGTGTTTTCCTTGAACGCGACAAATTCCCGTAGCACTTCCGTTGGCGCACTGAAAGTAAGGTCAGAGCCAGCCACTGTAGTCGGCTGCACAACGGGCTGTAGTGGATCTGTAACGTCCCATACCTGCGTTCCGGCAGGCGTGCCGGTTAATATAAATGTACTCACCGGGTTGGCCACACTTGCTACGGAGCGAAAGCCTGTCTGATTGCCGTAGAGCTTGAGCTGCCGTTCGTAGTTTAACTCCAGGTAATTGAGGAAACCCAGTGCTGTGGCGTTGCTGCCTGTACTGAAGCTAATGCCTACTTTAAGGCTTGTCGGTTGCCCGAGTGCCTGCTGGTTCAAGGTATAGGTGCTGGTACTGTTTACACCTTCCGGATGGTAAGCAAAGGAGCCGCGCCCGCTGATTTTTTGGGTGCCCAGGGTATGGCCGTTGAGGCGCAAGGTATAAGAACTCTCGGCTGCCGAATTGGCCATCAGGAAAGCCGTGAGCCGCACCTCAGAGCCCGTAACCAGATCCGAGACGGGCAGGTTGATCTCGCGCGAGGCAGTAAAAGCGCTAAAGTCCTCGCCATACCATTCGCGCCCGGAGTTGACCATGTTTTTCAGATCCCGCTCGTGGTAAAGGCGTTCATTGTAGCTCGTAATAACCGGGCCAGCCCCGCTTGCCTGTTCCCGCTGACTCACTCTGAGGCCATTGCTGGTTCCCACCCGGATAAAGTAATAGGCGGTATCGGAGTAGATGTTGTGGCTGTGCCGAAAGGCCGGGTTGTCGCCTGTTGCTTGCCAGGTATGGGGCCCTTGGGCATAAAAGAGTGCATAGTCGGCCTCGTCGAATTTTCCGTCGCTCTCACCTGTCACCCATATGGCATTCTCTATTAGGTCGTCTGGCCGGGGTGTGCTATTGGGCTGTGGAAGCATGCCGCCCCCGTTTCCGTAAAGCTGCAGTGTGCGCGGGTCGAGCTGTTGGGTATTGATGCCAAGTGTCTGCAGCAGTGCCCTGTCGATGCGGTGTATACCTGACTCAGTCACGCCGATCTTATACCAGTTGCCCGAACTCAGGACCGATGACGTAGCAAACCCACCCTGGCTGTTCTGCGTGGTGTTCCGGGACGATGGCTCTTCAGGCTGTTGATGCTGCCAGGCTGACGCAGTGCTGGTTTGAGCGCCAGCGGGCGGTGCTATCAGCAGACAGGTATACAGCAGCAAAAAGATCCGCATGGCAGGCGTAAGTAAGTGAAAGAATGATGCGCTGTATAAATTTACAGAAGATTATCCTTTCAGCTAAACAAATCGGCGATAATTGAGGAGAGAAGCCGCTAACGTGTTCTGAGATATTTTAATGGCCAGCAAGGTATACCTGAACAACGCTATACCTTGCTGGGCTATACCTTGTTCGTTTACCTGAGGCACTGTTTCTTAACGGAACCACTGCCAGGGTAGAGAAGGATTTAGGAGCTAGGCGCTTTTCTGAAAACAGATAGCAGCACGTAGAGCACAATGATGAGCGGTACAGCTGCAAACTTAACCAGGGCCAGCAGCAAGACCGATATACCCAGGAACACGAAGCGGGTGGCATTGTCTTTCCAGGTCAGATTCTTGAATTTGAGCGCAAACAAAGGTATTTCGGCTACCAGCAGGTATGAGAAAATAACCGTTACTGCCAGCAGAAAGTAAGGGTGGAGGATAATGTTATCGTAAAGGTTGCCGGAAGTTGCCAATATGAGCGGCAGCGAACCGATAAACATGGAGCAGGCCGGTGTCGGAACCCCAATGAAAGATTCAGCCTGACGGGTGTCGATGTTGAACTTAGCCAGGCGCAGGGCCGAGAAGATCGTGATCAGGAAGCCAAAGAATGGCAGTATGTCGGCAGGTATACCCAGCACGGAAGTCTCCGCCTGCCACAGGAGCGCAAACATAATAGCGCCCGGCACAGCGCCAAACGAAACCATGTCGGCCAGCGAGTCCAGCTGCTTGCCTATCTCGGAGTAGGCGTTGAAAACACGGGCCACCATGCCGTCCAGAAAATCGAAAATAGCTGCTATGCCAATGAGGTATGCCGCATACTCCAGCCGGAAATTAAAGGCAAAATACAGCGCCAGGCAGCCACAGAACAGGTTAAGGCAGGTGATTGCGTTAGGTATGTAACTTTTCATCCGGGGGCTTAGCGTAGGAATGGGTTATACTTCTTTTCGTACGCAATAGTAGTTTCAGGTCCATGCCCAGGGTATACCACGGTCTCGTCCGGCAGCGTGAAAAGCTTGGTTCTGATGCTGTTGATCAGTGTGTCGAAATCGCCGCCGGGCAGGTCGGTGCGGCCAATGCTGCCTTTGAACAGCACATCACCCCCAATGCATACCTTCTCGGCTTCGTCGTAAAACACCACATGTCCCGGCGCGTGGCCGGGCGCAAAGATGATCTGCAGCTCGGTGTTGCCAAACCTGATCGTATCGCCTTCCTTCAGGTAGTTGTCCGATGCCTCGGCACCACTGTACATCTGAAACCCATAGTTCGGTGCATACACCGGCACTGCCCGCAGAATCTCCAGCTCTTTCTCGTGTATTTCCAGCTCCACACCATAGGTGTCGGCCACAAACCGATTGCCCAGCACGTGGTCGATGTGGCAGTGTGTGTTGAGCAGGCGCACTACTTTCAGCTCATTTGCCTCAATGTAGCGCTTCAGTTCTTGCTGTTCCGTTAGCTCATAGCAACCAGGGTCTACCACCACGCACTCCTTTGTGTCGTCGTGCAGCAGGTAAGTGTTCTCCTGGAAGGGGTTGAATGTAAGACAGGTAATGTTCATGTTTTTCTCGTTCACAGGGCGCGGACCCACAAATTCGGCTTCTAAGTTACGAACTTCAGGCGTAAGTCGTAAATTGCCTGTATGAATTATGACTACATCGTAGTGGGGCATGGCATTGCCGGCGCCACACTGGCCTATACCTTGCGCAAGCAGGGCCAGCGGGTGCTGGTGATCGACGAGCCCAAATCTAACTCTGCCTCCCGCGTGGCCGCCGGCCTCGTTAACCCCGTGGCCGGTAAGCGCTTTGCCAAATCCTGGCTCGTGGACACGCTACTGCCTTACGCCGACAGTTTTTACGATGAACTCGAGGAGAGATTCCAACAGCAGCTCTTCATTCACAAACCGATTTACAAAGTCTTCTCGACCATAGAGGAGCAGAACAACTGGATGGCCAAAAGCGCCGAAGGCAACTGGAGCGAATATATTGGCGCTACCTATACCCAAAGCACCGGGGCTGCGTCTGTGCAGGATCAATTCGGTGGTATTATGATCAAAAAGGGTGGTTACCTGCGCATCGCCGAGACGCTTGATCTGTTGCTGCAAGAGTTGCAGCAGGATCAGGCCCTATTGCCGGAGCGTTTTGAGATAGAGCAACTGCAGCTGGCCGAACAAAGTGTGGTCTACAAAAACATAACAGCGCATCATCTGGTTTTCTGTGAAGGCTGGCAGGCAGTGCAGAACCCATACTTTGGGTGGTTGCCTTTGCAGCCTACCAAAGGCGAGGTGCTGGAGGTGCAAACGCAGGATTTTAACCCCGAATGCATCTATAATAAAGCCGTTTACGTTGTTCCGGTAGGAGAGGGCCGCTTTAAGATAGGGGCCACCTACAACTGGCGCCAACCCGACGAAGAACCAACCCCCGAAGGAGAGGCGGAACTAAGCGAGCGCTTTGAGCAGATTACCACACAAACTTACCAGGTGAGCAGGCACTGGGCCGGTATCAGGCCTGCCGTACGCGACCGTCGCCCGCTAATGGGCCGGCATCCGGAGCATCAGCAGTTGAGCGTGTTCAACGGCATGGGCTCCAAGGGTGTGCTGATGGCGCCATACCTGGCCCATGTGTTTGCCAAAGCGCTGACGGATGGCGCAGAAATAATGCCGGACGTACACATTTCGAGATATTATTCGTTATATTACGACTATATAAAACACCATAACCAAGAACTCTAAGCGCATGCGTTTTCCCATAAGGTTATTGTTACTGTTCCTGTGCTGCGTTACGGCAGGCGAAGTGGCCATGGCCCAGCCCAATGTACAAACCTTTGGCCGGAGCCGAATCCAGTATAAGAACTTCGACTGGAAGCTCTACAGCACCCAAAACTTTAACATCTACTTTTATGCCGGCGGCGACCAGTCGGCACGCAACGCAGCCGAGTATGCCGAACGCGAACTCAAGCGCATCACGAGTTTCATTGGCTATTACCCCTACTCCAAAATCACCCTCATCGTCTATAACTCGATGACGGACCTGAAGCAGAGTAACATCGGCATGCAGCGCGACCAGTTCCAGACCGGTGGCGAAACGCTTTTCCTCAAAAACAAGCTCGAGCTGGCCTACGATGGTACCCAAACCGACTTTAAGCGCGACCTGAGCTACCAGCTCACCGAGCTCTTACTCAACGACATGATGTATGGCGGCAGCCTGAAAGAAGCGCTGCAGAGTAGCTACCTGTTGCGCCTACCCGACTGGTTCATCAGCGGTGTGGCCGCCTATACCGCCGAGGGCTGGAGCCTGCGCATGGACAACTACGTGCGCGACATGCTGCTGGTGAACAGCAAAGCCCGCATGGAAGATGTGCTGGCCCGCGACCAGGAACTGGGCGGCCAGGCAATCTGGAACTACATTGCCGAGCGCTATGGCTATACCTCCATCCAGAACATTCTTAACCTGACCCGCATTACCCGCGACACCGAGGTGGGCATTACCAGCAGCCTCAACATCCCGTACAAGCGCTTCCTCCAGGACTGCCACAACTACTACACCCAGATCAACACGCGCGGCGACAATCCTTTGGTGAGCTTGCCCGCCGCCAATAAGGTTTTCCAGAAGAACAAAAAAGACATCCGCTATACCCAACCTGTGCTTAACCCGGCAGGTACCCTGATGGCCTATGCCGAAAACGAGAACGGAAGCTACCAGATCATAGTGAAGGAGGTGGGCAGCAACCGCAGCCGCGTGGTATGGAAGAGTGGTTACAAAACCGTAGACCAGCGCATCGATTACAAACTGCCTGTGCTTGCCTGGCGCACCAATACCCAGCTCGGCTTCGTGGAGGCACGCCGCGGACAAATGGTGCTGCGGCAAATCAACTCTACACGCCGGCGCTCCCGTATACCTGTGTTCGACGACATCCGCACCCCAGCCGTTACCCTCAGCCAGTTCTCGCAGGTGCGCGACATGAGTTACTCCGAAGACGGCAGCACCTTGCTGGTGAGCGCTGTGCAGAACGGCCAAACCGACCTGTACCTGCTCTCAAGCGGCGGACGCTTACAGCAACAACTCACCAATGATATTTACGACGATATACAGCCGGTTTTCCTGAAGGGGGCTAGCAACCAGATCGCCTTCAGCTCCAATCGTTTTGTAGACACAACAGGGCTGACAGCGACCGGCAGTTTTTCTGGAGTGGTGAACAACTACGACATATTCCTGATGCCGCGCGATGGGGGCAATGCTCGGCAGATTACCTTTTCGATTGCGAGCGAGCTACGGCCACGCGCCACGGCAGACGGCAACCTGGTATACCTGAGCGAAGAGACTGGGGTGCGCAGTCTGTACCGCTACGATGTTGCCACAGGAGCACGCCGCCCTATCTCCAACTTTTTGCAAGACATCGAAAGCTACGACCTGGGAGGCGATGCGAACGCGCTTGCCTTAACAGCCGACGACAATGCCCGCAGTTTCGTGTACGTGTTCCCGAACTTCAGCCCGATGGCCCAGGACTCGCTGCCTAAGACCTCCCGCCAGATCATCCTGGAGACACGCGCCCGTACCTCTGCCGCTGCCGCAACAGCCACTACCCGCAAAATAGTGGAAGGTACCACAACGCGCAGGCGAACACAGCGCCAGGGTGAGGTAGACATCGAGAACTACCAGTTTGAGAGCGACGCCAAGGAACAGCAGCAGGCCGAAACGCAGGCCAAAGCACAAGCCGCAGCGCCACAGCGTGCCCGCACCACCGAGGGCGGTGTACCGATTGCTGGTCCGGTAGACTATGACTTGCGCTTTAGTGTACAGGAGGTGATCACGTCGGTATACGCCGACCCGCAGTTGGGTTTCGGCATCGTGGCCGGTGTGAACATGAGCGATCTTTTTGAGAATCACCATATTCGGGGCAACGCCTTTTTGCGCACCGACCTGGAGACAAGCCGCATGCTCGCAGAATACATGAACCTCAAAAACCGCTTCGACATTGGCCTGCAGTACCGACGCGATGTGATCGTGGGGCAGGCGCCCGAGTTCCCGGGTTCTGTCGTGCGGTTCGGCAAACATGAGTTCTCTCCAACGCTCGTATACCCGCTCAGCTACAGCACCAGCATCCGCATGCAGCCCCGTTTTGTGAACACGCGCTTTACCTACATCAACAGCTTCGTAACGCCAGACAGGGTTGACTATTTTGGTGGCGGCAGCGTGGAGTTGGTATTTGATAACTCGGTGGTGCGCGGAGTAAACATGCTGGAAGGCACGCGCATGAAAGCAGGTATCATGAGCCTGAAGAATTTTGAGCACAGCTCGGAGAACTTCAGTAAGTTTTACCTGGATTTGCGCCGCTACCAGAAAATTCACCGCCAGATCATTTTGGCAGGCCGCATCAATTATGGCACCTTCTTCGGAAACGCCCCCAAAAACTTCCTGATCGGAGGGATGGATAACTGGCTTTTCGCGTCGGAAGACGACGGTACGCCAACACGCGAGGACGTGGTGGTAAGAACACCAGCTGATCTCTTTTACCTTGACTACACAACGCCGCTGCGCGGTTTCAATTTCAATGCCCGCCGCGGGTCCAAGGTGCTGCTGGCCAACCTCGAGCTGCGTGTGCCCATTGTGCAGTACCTTTACGATGGTCCTATACCTTCCGGCTTTTTCCGCAACCTGCAGTTTACCGCCTTCGGCGATGCAGGCTCGGCCTACAACGGCACAAACCCCTTTACAGGCAACAACTCCATCAACACCCGCGTGATAGGCGGCCGTATAGACCAGACCAATACCAGTCCGTTTGAGATCACGGTGATCAACTACCGCAACCCGTTCCTGCTGGGTTATGGGGTTGGCGCGCGCACTACTTTGTTCGGGGTATACGGCAAGGTAGACATGGCCTGGAGCGAGGAAGACGACTCACGTAAAGGACCTAAGTTTTACATCACCCTGGGCTACGACTTCTAACTGAGGCATGAACCGGAAAACCAAGCGATTTGGTGTTGGCTTTATTCTGGTGATCGGTCTGGCGGCTGCCTGGCTACAGATGGCCGACAAAAACTACGTATACAGAGCCCTGTACCATAATTTCGCTGACATTGACGACAACCTGATCTTTCATCAGCGGAAGATAGCGGCCTCTGACCAGCCACAGCCCTGGCCGCTGGCAACCAACTACAACCAGATCTCCCTACCAAAGGGCTTACAACAGCTGCACGAGCAACTGGAATCGGTTGCTTTCGTGATCATTCACCGCGATTCGCTGCTGTACGAGCAGTACTGGGATGGCTACTCCGAGGAGTCGCTGAGCAATTCGTTCTCGGTGGCTAAAAGCATTGTAAGCATGCTGGTGGGAGTAGCCCTGCACGAAGGAGCGATCAAAAGTATAGACCAACCAGTGGGGGATTTTCTGCCGGAGTTAAGGGAAGGGACGAAAGCCAAGATCACGCTCCGGCACCTGCTTTGGATGAGCTCGGGCCTGAACTGGGATGAGTCGTATGGCAATCCGTTTTCTGTTACCACCGAGGCATATTACGGGTCTGACCTGAAGAAAGTGATCCGGAGGCTGGAGGCAGTGGAGGAGCCGGGTCAGGCCTTCTCCTATAAAAGCGGCGATACGCAAATTTTGGCTTTTGTGCTGGAAGCCGCCACCGGAAAAAGACTGGCTGACTACGCAGAGGAAAAACTGTGGCGTCCGCTTGGCGCCGAACGAAAGGCTGAGTGGAGCATTGACCACCCGCTTGGCAACGAAAAAGCCTATTGCTGCTTCTTCTCCAATGCCCGCGATTTCGCCCGTATTGGGCAGCTATACCTGCAAAACGGAGTCTGGAAGGGAGACACCCTGGTAGCGCCGGAATACGTGCAGGCATCCCTCACCCCGAGTAGCCTGCCCGATGCAGACACAGGCAAACCTACCTCGCACTATGGCTACCAATGGTGGCTGCTGCCGGATTACAAAGGCCAGTCTGTCTTCTACGCACGCGGTATATTAGGGCAGTACGTCATCGTTATACCTGAGAAAGAACTCGTGGTCGTGCGGCTAGGCAAAAAGCGCGGCGAGCGCACCGATGGGCATCCTTCCGAAGTTAAGGCCATGATCGATGCCGTAAACCAAATGGTGCATTAGGCATAAAATCCTCCTGTTAGCATCCAGCTATAGACCAGGTCATCGGCATTGCGCTAGCGTGGTGTGTCCCGGCTGCGTATAAGCTTTTGGCCTCCGGCTGCGTATAAGTGAGGAATTATACCTAATTTGCCGGAACATCAATTTTTTAAAGTGCCTATGTTGCAGTCCATGACAGGCTATGGCAGTGCCCGCCTCGATACTGACCAGTATTCCATCAACGTCGAAATCAGATCACTTAACTCCAAGGGCATGGACCTGACCGTGCGCCTGCCGCGCTTTTTGTCGGAGCGTGAGTACGAGATACGTACCATGCTGACAAGAGCGCTCGTGCGGGGCAAAGTGAGCATCTGCGTTGATTACAGCAAGAACAAAGCGCAGAAAGCAAAAAGCAATATCAACAAAGACCTGCTGAAGGCTTATTATGAGGAGCTCAACGCGGCCGCCGACCTGGTGGGCGGTTCCAAGAATGACCTCTTTAGGCTGGCGCTGCACATGCCGGACGTGCTGCAGCAGGACCAGGGCGAGGATGAGGAAGGCGAAGCTGACTGGGAAACTGTGCAGCCCCTGGTGCAGCAGGCCCTGGACAGCATCAACGCTTTTCGTGCTGACGAAGGAAAGGCCCTTACGGCAGAGATCATGTCCTACATCGATCGTATCCGGATACTGCTGGCCGAGGTAGAAAAGCAGGACCCGGTACGCATGGAGCACATCCGCAACCGCATCAAAAACCACATCACCGAAATATCGACTTCGGACCATTACGACCAGAACCGCTACGAGCAGGAAATGATCTACTATATGGAGAAGCTTGACATTGCCGAGGAAAAGGTACGCCTGATCAACCACCTGCACTACTTTACCGAAACGGTATACCTGCCGGAGCCTACTGGCAAAAAGCTTGGATTCATTTCGCAGGAGATTGGCCGGGAAATCAACACGATTGGTTCCAAAGCCAACGATGCGGCCATTCAGCACCACGTAGTGGAGATGAAAGAAGAACTCGAGAAGATCAAAGAGCAGATCAACAACATACTGTAGCCATACCTGCTACACAAAATAGCTTCAGCAGCTCCCTAGTCGGGGAGCTGCTTTTTTGTTTCCGGGAGGATGTCATATGTAATTGCCCATTGTTGTGTATACACGAAAGGCCACGACGAATTTTTTTCAATTTTCAGTAAAAATTTTTCAGCTCTGGACGCGCTTTGTTATTGCAACCCAGTTTCATAAGTATGTATAAATTCTTATATAAGTTATATTTAATGCTTGATATTTACGAAACCTTTTTCAAGCTATTTAAATGCTGTTAAAACGTTGATTTTCAGGCGTTTTTGTGTGTTGTTTGATGTGTTGTTTTGCCCTATATTACACACATGTTTAACTATAATAATATATTTTAATGAAAACAACACGCTTACTTTCTCTCCTGGCCCTGGCGGCCATGTTTGGTTTTTCCTCTTGCCAGCAAGAAGAGGCCGACGTAACAGCCAACGAGATCTCACCCCTCACCAAGGCTAAAATCTCCGAGATGGGCTTCAATACCGACAATGTGCAGCGCACCGAGGGCGGCTACATTGTGGAAGGCGACATCTTCTTCTCAGACAGCGACTTGCAGCACTCTCCTGAAACCACGGCTCTGCGCGTGGGCGAGGAGGAGCAGTATCGCACCAACAACCTGGTAAGCGTAGGCACCAGCCGCACCATCAACGTGGCCATCACCACCAGCCTGCCTTCTTCTTATGTAACGGCGCTCGACGAGGCCATCCGCCGCTTCAATGCCGAGAACCTGCGCCTCAAGTTCCGCCGCGTGTCCTCGGGCTACAACATCCTCTTGTCGAAGGCGCCGGCCGGTTCTTCTTACCTGGCCTCTGCCGGTTTCCCTTCTGGTGGTAACCCCTACAACAGCATCAAGGTGAACTCTGATTACCTTGGCACTAACCCGGGCACCAACTACCTGGCCACCATCCTGGCCCACGAGATCGGCCACACCATCGGTTTCCGCCACACCGACTACATGAACCGGGCCTATAGCTGCGGTGGCTCGTACTACAACGAGGGTGCCTCTACTGTGGGCGCCGTGCACATCCCGGGCACGCCAACCGGCGCTGATCCGAACTCCTGGATGCTGGCCTGCATTGGTACGGGTGTAAACCGCTACTTCAACTCAAACGACAGAACTGCCCTGCAATACCTGTATCAATAGTTCGGTTCTGACTGCAAAGAAAGGCACAGTCCCATGAGTGGGGCTGTGCCTTTTTCTTTTCATGGCTTTGTGTCAGGATAGGTATAGGTATAGGTATAGGTATAGGTATAGGTATGCGTCCTGACCTGTGTTTTTTAAGATGCTGGTTCTTGGGAATTGAAGTTAGTATACCTCCTGGCAGAAAGGCTTTCTAAAGCCGGAAACCAGAGCAATTCGGAAGCCTCCGGTTTAAAACTACGGCTAATGAGGATGGTGATAAGAGTCTACTGCAGGATTACTTTGCTGGACAGGACAGTGCCGTTTCCGGTAGTTAGCCGCATGATGTAAAGCCCTGGCAGCAAACCTTTGGTCTGCACCTCCTTCAGCATGCCGGTTTCCCGGGCTTCCCGCATAAGCCGACCCAAACGGTCAAATAGCTGCACAGTAACCGTCTCACCCTCTACGGCTACGAACACCGGCTCTCCTGCCTGCACCGGGTTGGGGTATACCTGCACAAAGTTCTTCGGGGTATAGATAATGGTTTCTTCCTGGCTGTAGATCGTTTTTCCATCCGCAGTGGTCACGCTCGCGCGGTACACATTTCGCCCAGGTACCGGAGCCTGGTCTATGAACTGGTAGTGCAGGCCCGCTGATGGGGTACTCGTCTGCACTGTTTTAAATTCTCCTTTCTCCAGTCGCTCCAGGCGCAGTTGGGCCAACTGGTAAGTGGTGCTGAGGCCTAACGAGAAGAGCGCTTCGGCGGGTGTTACCAACTGTTCCGGCTGAAAAGCACTGATAAAGCAGGGAGACGCTGCAAACTCTGCGGGCACACTGCGCCCATAAGTCGCCTGCAAACCCTGGATAAACGGCGCCACCGCCAGGTAACCGTCTTTGAGCAAATTTCTATTGATAACGGCAAGGGTGTCAGTTGTGCGGAGAAGGGGCTCCAGGTGCGTGGCACCCAGTTGGTATACCTGGTATTCCTGCGTGTTGGGCTGGGCGGGCCAGTGCAGCATCACCTGCTCCTCACAGTTAAAACCGATTCGGGGATGGGCGGGGCGGGCCAGAACAAACTCCTCTGACTGCAGTGCTGTCCCTTTCTGAAGCAGGCGCAGCTGGGCCGTGGCTACCGTATCAGGTGTTTGCCAGGTATAGCTTCCTTCGCTGAGGTCTACGTTCTGCGCAATGGTTTGCCAGTTGTCGGAGCCAAGCAGGCGGTACTGCAAGTCGGCAGCGCCTGTAACCGCACCTGACTGCCACACCAGGCGGTTCGGCTGGCCCGCCGTTAGCGTAGTGGCGGCAATCGGGTGAAGCCATTCGCGGCCCTGTTCCAGTTCATAAACCAGGCTGAACTCCTGCACACCTTGCGGCACACGAAAACCCGACACCTGCAAAGTATAGGTGCCGGCCGCTGGTTTCTCCACCGTGATCTGCTCTACGTTATTCAGGCGGTCTAAACCACGCCGGGCGGGCCGATGCAGTGAGTCGGGGTGAGGGAAGGTGCTCAGTACCCAGGGTCGCCAGCTTTTGCTGGAGCCTGATTGCCGTAGCAGCAGGTCCAGGTCATTGACGAGCGCCTTTTCTGCGTTGGGTTCCGCTTCAGGGTCATGCCATACCAGGGTTGCCTTCAGCCGATGCACTCCCGCGGGCACTCTCACCTGAAAACTGCGGGACTGACCCATAGCCACGGCATCTATTTTAAAGTGCTGGGCTTGTATGCTGCGGAGGGCTCCGAGCGCATCGGCATTGCCAAAACCAGAAACGAAATCAGGGCCCGGGTTGCCCGTGTCATCGGCGCTGTTGATGAGTGCTGCTTTTACCAGCGCGGCCGGTGGCAGACTGCCGTGCTGTGCTTTGTAAAGCTGCTGTACCAGCAGGGCTATACCTGATACCACAGCCGCCGATTCTGAAGTGCCTGCTGCCCCATGCGCCACCAATTCTGGTTTAATGCGGCCATCATAAGCCGGTCCTCTGGAGCTGCGTATACCTACCTGCCCAGCCGGGTCGAGTGCACCTACGCTCAACGTGTTTTTGGAGGTTTTAAACTGCCCCGTGAGGTTGGCTATACCTGGCAGGTTGGCATAAGTGCCGCTCGTTTCAGATTGGTCGCCGCTGTTGCCAGACGAAAAAACGTGCAGCAGCACAGGGTGTTGACGTGCCTCTTGGTCATAGGCCTGTGCTTCCAGGCCATAGTAGTTCTCCACCCCCACGCCATAAGAATGGTTCTGCACACTTATACCTTGGCGCAGCAGCATCTCGCTGTCATCCGGAAAGAGTTCTTCGAAGCTGGAGTGGGCGATAAGGGCGTGCTGCGTTATACCTCTGCCATTAGAGCCCGTATTGCCGGCACCCGCTATCAGGGTGGCCATGGTGGTCGCGTGCGGACTGCGGTTGTCTGCCATGGCCTCCGGATCAATGACACGACCCTGCAGGTCGATGTCGGCCGGATCAAAAGCTGATTCCTTCACGGAAACCGCCATTCCTTGCCCGGCCAGTTCTGGAAGCGCGGCCTGTGCCGCGTAAATGTTATTCACCACAAAATCGACGTCGCGCAGCTCCAGTTCCTCCACGGCCCGGCGGTTTGGCTTGTCCACGTACAGCACTTCGGGCGAGGCAGCTAGCAACAGCAATTGTGCTGGCTCGATGCCGGATATCAGCAGTACATTACCAGGCGGGGAGGTTTCCTGTACAGTGACAGTGAGCGGTTGCTGTTGCAGCCAGGTATGGAAGCGTTGTGTATCAGAGACCCGCACACGGTAGGAAGCAGCCGGAAGGTCTTTGCTGAGTTGCTGCAGGTGGGGCGCCAGCTTTTGATTAACCAGCCTCGGGGGCGGAGTGGCGACCTGTTGTGCCTGCAGTTGAAAAGGGACCAGTGCCAGCAGACAGAGCACAGGCAACCAGGGTGTTTGTTTAAGTTTGTAGCGTAGCGGCATAAGGAACACAGAATAGCACTAAAGCTACTCAATAGACCGCATATAGGCAATAGCTAATGGAGGCTGATCTGCTGAAAATCAGGGTTATACCTGTGTTTGAACAAGAAAATAGATGGGAGGGAATCTAATGGAGGTCTACATTTTGTAGATCCACTTGAAGAGCAGGATGCCCAGGATGCAGCCAATTGTGTTGCTTAGCACGTCTACGATATCGCCCTGGCGGCCAGGTATAAAAAAGTGCTGCAGAAGCTCAATGGCGATGCCGAACATGGAGCTCACGAAGAAAGAGGTACGGATGGCAAAGTGTTTCACCCGCGGATAGGTATACTGCTTTTTGAGCCCCACCACCAGCAGGTAGGTGAGCACGGCAAACATAAAGGCGTGCGCAAACGAATCGAACGAGAAGATCTCCCAAATGGAAAGGGAGGGCATAGAAGAGGAGGGCAGCAGCGTCAATACCATGATCACTGCTGCCCAAATGAGGGTAAAGAAATTATACCGTAGGATCAAACCTGCCTCTATACTTGCAAACTTACTGACCGATTACTTCGCGGTAGCCTTCAGCCGTCAACAGGCCTTCGACTTCGCTTGCGTCGTTGATAGATAGTTTGATGATCCAGCCATCGCCATAAGGATCAGAGTTTACCAGCTCAGGGCTGCCGTCCAGCTTCTCGTTGAACTCGAGCACCGTACCGCTCAGTGGGCTGAACAGGTCAGAAACCGTTTTTACAGCTTCTACTGTACCAAACACATCGTTCTGGCTGATTTCCTTGTCCACCGTGTCGATGTCCACATACACGATGTCGCCCAGCTCGCTCTGCGCGAAGTCAGTGATGCCAATGTAAGCTACGTCGCCTTCTACGCGCACCCACTCGTGGTCTTTGGTATACTTGAGGTTGTCAGGTAAATTCATATCTCTTGCTTTGGGTTAAATGATGTCCAAAAATACGGTCTTTTTCGCAATGAAAAAACTATTGCAGGCTAACACGTAACTGTACTCCACCTTCTGTCACACTATTCTTGAATGATGTAGATATCTGTGGGTCAGAAACAGTGCGCAGCAGGTAAAACTGGATGTTCACGCGCTGGCTTAGCACATAGTCTATGGTTGGGCGCAGTTGTAGTTGACGGGTGCCATTGGTAATCTGATTGTAGCTAACTTCATTGCCCTGTTCGTCTAGTGCAATGGCCCGCTGCACAGTCATGTTATCCCGCACCGACATGTCCATGCGCATGGTCAATTCATTCTCCAGTGTGCGGCGCTCACCGCCTATCCGGAAAGGTATACGGAAGTTGGTGGTGGCGTACCCGAAGCCAAAGGTATAGTCCTTCACGTTGGTTTCGGTTACCTGGGCATTGGTGAGGTTCAGCGACAGGTTCCGCTCAATCCTGTAGCCTAGGCGGCCCGTCAGGTTGGTGTTGGTCCGGAAGTTTACGCCAAGCAGTTCCAGACGCTCCTGCACTGTGAGCTGGTTGACGATGTAGAACGGAATCAGCTGCCCAAACTCGTTGGTACGGGTAGGGTAGTCGCCTGGGTTGTTGTCGTATGCCAGCGAGGTCGTGAAGCTTGTCACGTTGTAGGTGGAGTTGTAGGAGTGCGTGAGGTTTACCTGGTTGAACCAGCGCTTGAAGAATGCCAGCTGCGACAGGCCGTTGTAGTCGATGCGCCAGTTAGGTATAGGCAGTCGCTTGAACGGGTTACCGCCGCTGGCCTTAAAGCCACTGGCATCGCGCCCCTGGTAAGCGTACAGGAACGACTGCAGTAACACATCCTGTGAGTTCAGGGTGTAGCCTGAGTCGCCAGCGGCCGCATTGGCATTGGTGAGGCGCTCACGTATCTCGTAACGGTTGCGGATAAAGTTGTCGAACGCCTCCGAAGTACCTCCTGAAGTAGACTCAAACATGGTGCCCAGTGCAAAGAACGAGGTGCTGAAAGAGCCGGTGTTGATCGGGTTTTGGCGCTCGTTTACGGTGCCGATGTTGCCAAGGTCGTCGAACTGCTTGCGGTAAAACACCTCCTGTATTTCAGACATGTTGCGGCGGGCATCGAGCTGCAGGTTAAAGTTGCGGAACGGCTCCATGTTCGCTCTTGCCGTAAAGGTCTCAGTGTTGATGCCGCTGAACGGCGTGTTCAAATACTGGCTGCTATCGGTATACCACCCGTTGTTGTAAGCGCGGTTATAGAGCTCATCGAGGTCGTACTGACGGCCTAGTATAAACGGAAGCCCCGGTGCATCGAAACCATCGTCGAAGCCGAACATCTTGGTGCGCGGCAAATAGCCTGGCATCATGGTGCCGCGGTTTTGCAGGTAAGTGAAGTTCACCGAGCGGGTCATCATCAGGAAGCGCGCCAGTCCCTTGGCGAGTTTCATGTCCGATTGCTTTCGGGTAACGGTATCGCCCGGTGCCGGTACCGGTGGAGCGCCTTGCGGCTGCGATGGGCTGTTCACCTCCTTCAGGAACTTCACCTTGTTGTAAAGCTTCACCATGTCAAACCGGCCGTTCACGCTAAACTCGGTGCTGTTCTCAGCTGTGTTACCCAAGCGGAAAGGCGCATCCTGGTTCAGGGCGGTAGAACCGGCCGTCCAGATGTAGGTAACGGCGTAGCGGGTTTCGGCGCCCAGCCAGTCGGTAAGCGGAAATTTCTCGAACGGCACCTTGTAGTTGGCGGCGATCAGTTGGTTGTAGTTCGTGTTGCGGCCGAAGTTGCGCAGGTTATCCCAGATCACTTTATTCTTATACCTGAGCGAATCCACATCGCGGTTGATGCGGTAGTCCGGCTCGTCCACCACGGCGCGGTTGGTAGCCGTATAGTCCAGCGACAGGCTCTTGCTGATATCCCACTTCAGGTCGTAGATGCGGTTAAAGAAGAAGTACTTCTGGAACGTCGGCTCTATACCTCTGGAGGTGATCAGGCCTGAACCTGGGTCGCGACGCTGCAGGAAGGTCTCGTTATACCTGCGGTCGAGGTCGGCGCGGAAGGCGAAACGGCTCGGAAGCGGCGTGAAGTTCAGGTCTTTGATCAGGCGCAGGTATGGCGACTTCAGCGACTCACTCTTAGAGAAGAACTCGTAGTTGCGCGGTGTGTTGGTATAGGTATAGGCCACCGCTCCGGTATAGGTGCGGGTAAAGTCGCGGTCCGTCTCGATGTTGGTGAACAGGCGCTCGGCGTAAGAGTACGAGAACGACAGGTTCTCCACGTCGTACGGGCGCACCTTGGCCTCCGGGTTGGTCCGTTCTTTCCGTACGTTCAGCAAGCTCACGCTTTTCCGGGTTTCGCGGGTACTCACCTCGCGCCGGTACTCCCGCTGCGTTTCGTTTGTCTCATACCTGGTCAGCGACTGCTCCAGCGGCACATCCTTGTCGAGCGGGTCAAACTGCGGAGCGCTGTTCATGGTGCCATATTGCACCGACACCGGCACTTTGATGCCCAATTTTTCGGGCAGGAACTTATCAGCCACAATGTTGGCGCTCACATCAAACACGGCGGTGTTCTCGCGGGCACGCTGCGCGATCTTCTGCTGCAGGGCGCCGAAACCAATGGTGGTATAGCTGCCTGTTGCCGTAATGTTGGCGAAGTCGGCCAGTTTGGTGTTGAGGCGGGCGTTGGCGGCCCAGCCGGAGTTGTTTCTAAAGTCGGTTACGCGCAGCTCGTTCACCCACACGCAAACCGATTGCGGACGGGCATCCTCGCCGGGCACAGTCGGGTTGCGCAAACCGATCATCACGCTTTGCACCTCACTGAAATCCGGGTTACCCACTACGCGAATCATCTTACCGCCTGGCAGCATCACCTCGTAAGGGCGCCGGTTATCCCAGCCTCCTGCAATTCGGTTTCGCTCCACTTTGGCGTTCACAAAATCCTCCAGGGCAACGTCAATCTCGTTCTCGGCCAACCAGATACCTTCGCGTGATTTTGTGCCCGGTGGCGTTAGCTTGAGCGGCACCACGTACTCGTAGTAGTTCTGGGTATAGTCCGTACCGATGCGCACAAAGGCCTGCACATCGTCGTCGCGGGTGTTCGGGTCGCGTGATTGGGCGTGCAGGAACAGCTTGAGACGCTTATAGATCAGCATGTCAATGCTTAGGTTCTTGTACACGGCCTTGGAGAAGGAGTCTTTCAGATCTTCCACGCACAGCTGCATGGCCTGTTCGTTCTGGCGTCGGTTGTTGGTAGCGGCATAGTCGCGGAGGCGCTCTATACCTGGCGGCATCACATAAGGGATGATCGTTTCATCTTTGGCGTTTTCGCCGTTTTCTTCCACGTTCACCGTCGACACAGTAAAGGAGCGGGCGTCGTCGGTACAGTTCAGGCAAGGGTTGCCGTCGGTGATAGGTTGCAGGAAAGTACGCCACTGGTTGGCCACAAACTGGAACTGCACAAAGCGGAGCACCACCGGGTCGGCAAACTCGGTCATGTACATGCGCATGAAGCGGATCGACTTGAAGCCACTGATGTTGCCTACGTTACCCGTCGGCTGGCGCACCGGCACACGGAACTGGTACCAGGTTACGTCCTCACCGGTCTTGGTATCCACGATCTTGTCTACGATGTAGTTCTCGCCTACGCTCATACCGCCCGGCTGCAGTCGGATTTTATACTCGTAATACTGCTCCAGGTCGCTGATCACGTTATCGCGGTTCAGGTCTTCTTTGTCCGGGAAGGCATAGTTAGAGAAGCGGCTCTGCTCCGGCGAGTTACCCTCCATACCATTGAAACGCTTGTAACGCTCCAATATACCGGCATTTTGTTGGTCGTAGGCCGCGTCGAGGTGGTGCAGGAAGTTGTCGGCCGAAGGGTCAGACAGCACAGACTGCGGTGCGCCGCCAGGTATACGGCCCAGGAAGGTGTTCTGGAAGAACTCGCGCTCCGCGTTGTCGCCCAGGCCGTCCAAACCAATGTCCTGGAAACCTCTTGCCCCGGGCACTGCCGAGAAGGCATCTGTCAGGAATTGCTGGGTGGTTACGCGGCCCCACTCAGTGGTTTGCATGTTCTGGTTGTCGGTAGCAGAGGTCGGCAGGCCGTTTTCGAAAGCGTAGCGGTTGTCTTTTAGAATATCCTCAGACACGTTACCCAGGTTGATCACCAGCTCGCCGCCTTCGTTGCTCGTAATCGGGTTCCCGTTTTCATCCTTGCGTCCTCTCGGTCCGGTCAGGAAAGGGTCCATTAACCAGAACTCTACATACTCCACGTTGGCGTTGTCGAAGTCGGTGTCGAAGGTAATCTCGCGGCTGATACCGCCCCAGTTCTTGCGCGGGTCATTTTGCAGCCTGCCCTGCCCATCCAGGTTCGGGTTGTAGTTGTACTGTCCGCGCTCCCGTGGGTAGTAGGCCATGTCGAAGGTATATTCGTAGGCGTTGGCGATCTCCCGGTCGCGGCCCGGGAACACCTCGTAACGAGGCACAGGGCGTACATAGTGATTCGCGAGCTCCTCGTCGTTGATGTTGCTTGGGCGCAGGCCTTCACTGTCGCGGTAAAAGATCTGGTCGATGGTATACCAGGCCACACGAGCACGGTTGTAGGCATACTCGAGACCGGTACCCTGCGCTAGTGGGGCAGGAGTGGCCGCCAGACGCCAGGTGGTGTTGTTAAAGCCGCCAAGGCTGAAGGGGGTTTCGGCTCCCTCGAAGTCATCCAGGTATGAGGTACCGTCTTCGTTTACCGGCGACTTGGAGGCAGATGGCACCAGGTGCGCGAACTCCCCACTAAAGGTCACGCTCGATGGTACTTTGGTCTGGATGAACGGGATCATGTCCGTCATCTTGGTCAGGAAACGCGACTCACGGTTGAAGTTCACATCCAGACCATAGATGGTGTTATTGGTTGGCTCGTCGCCGATGCTCACGCGGTTGATGTAGGGCCTTTCGTTCAAATGCAGCACTGTACCACCCAGGTTCAAATCGTTGTTGACGCGGTAGTCGAAGCGGGCGCCCAATAGGGTACGGGGCTGGATGTTGAGCAACTCGGCCTTTTCGTAGGTCACGCGCAGGTCGCTGGCTGAGGCAATGTAACTCGGGTTCAGGATCTTGATACGGCCCAGGTCATAGAATACCTGGTAGTCGGTGCCTTCCTCCAGTCGTGTGCCACCGGAGTATACCGCCACAGAGCCCTCAGCAATGCGGAAGCCTGGCAGCATGATCTCGTCCGTTGAACTGGCCTGGAAGCGGCCCTTCAGGAAGAATTTCGCCTTCAGGGTGTTTTGCTGCGCATCCGTCTGTGTCTGTTCGTAAAGTTCCTGGAACACGTAGCGCTCTATCAAATCCTGCCGCCCCTCAAACTGGCTGGCCAGGTATGAGCCAAACGGTTCTACTACCGGGAAGATGATGCGTCCTGTCTCCGGGTCGATGGTTATACCTTCCAGAAAGTCGAAGTTGCCGTCGCGGGGCTTGTCGTTGTTTGTGTTGACATTATCCAGGTTGAGCACCTCAATCAGCGGAATGTTCTGAATCGGGCTCGGCTCTTTCAGACTGGTGATGTCGACGCCCGTTTCATCGTCTTTGTAAACGATCTGCAGCTGGAAATTCTGGCGGTTTACCTGGGTTGCGTCTAAGCTGTAGACGTTCTTCATCATCAGGTCCCAGGTCGGGTAGTCCAGTGCCGGGTTGGTCGCCTTCAGCAACTTCATGTGGATCACCTGGTCGTCGCGCAGGTTCTGGTAATCCTCCATCAACTCACCTACCTTATAGGTCTGGCCGTTGTAGGTATACTCAAAAGCCACGCCCAGCACCTGGTCGGGCAGCAGGGCCGTGGTGAGGGAGATGTAGCCGAGCTGTGGGTTGAACTTATACTCGCGCGGGTCCAGGCGGCGGGCACGCACATGCTCAAAGTCAATGGCTTTCTGCAGGCCTAGGCTGTTCAGGTATGAGTCCACCTGGTCGTTATTGCGGGCGCTTGGGTTGTTGGCAATCAGACCGTAGAGTGTGTTGGCATTGTTGCTGGCCGGGGCAATCGGGTTGCGCTCAAACTGGTTCCGGAATGGGTCTGCTTCACCCAAATCCATGTAAGCCACCATGTTGCGTAAGTTCTCGGTGCTGCGGTTGTTGTTGGTCACATACAGTTCCAGGCGGCGGATCACGATGCCGGAGTTCACCAGCGGGAGGTTCTGCAGCGTTCTGTCATAACGGCCCCGGAAGAACTGCGACAGGAAGAAATGACGGTCCCGGTCGTAATTGTCGGCCCGTATCTCAAACGGCTTGTTCTGCGCCCCATTCTGAATCACCACTTCGTCGTTGCGTCCCCGCACGTTAGCGGCAATCGTTGTCACGCCCAGTCTGCCAAACTGGAGTTGGGTCTTTACCCCGAACAGATTCTGAGCGCCCGTTATCAGGGAATTATTCAGTGGCAGACTCACATTACCGGCCTCTACCTTGCGGATGATCTCTTCTTCAAAGCCGGTATAGTCCAGCTTCATGTTGTTTTCGAACTCGAAGTTGGCGTTGTTGTCCCAGTTAAAGTTGAGGCGCATTTTCTCCCCGATCTTACCCACCAGGTTGAGCGAGATGTTCTGATCGAAGTCAAAGTCGCCGGTGCGCTGCTGGCGGAGCGGTATAGAAGGGTTTTCGTTGCGGTTGAAGCGGGCACCGAACTTCAGGTTGACGTTTCCGTTCGGCTGGATATCGACAAAATTGCCGCCGAACACACGGTCGAACACCGGACTAATGTAGATCTTAGGAATAAGCCGGCGTCCGCTTACCACACTTTCGCCATCCAAACCGGCTGATTTGGTGCGCCAATAGTCACGAATGGACTGCTGGCGCTGGTAGCGCGAGTACTCCTCCCACGACATGGTGGAGGGCAGGCGGTAATTCAACTCGCCCATGCGCTCGTTTATGTTGTACTGGCGCAGGCTATCGTCGAGCTGTATCTCCAGTTCGATATTGGAAGGCTGGCCCAGCAGCAGGGGAGAGGATCCGGAGCGGGTTCCAAACGGACTGCCCAACCGGTCGGTGGGCGTAAAGGTCGGGCGGCGGCTCGGAATATAGGGTTGCAGGCGGGAAGAATCGCGCGGAATGGTATCCTGAGCGAAAAAATCTGAAAAAATAAGCGTGCTATACCTGTTGTGCGAGCGTAATGCTGCGGCCTGCGACCACCATGCCAGCATAGTGATAGCAGCAACCGTTGCAAACAGCAGGCTGTTTTTTTTACTTTTCCAGATCAAGTTGGGCTCTACCGATTAAGAAGACTTCAAGGCAAATTTTATTAGTTCCTCTACGCTCAGGCTTCTGTCTTCCCGCTTGATGATGGCATCAAGCGTTTTCTCTGCCACGTTCTTAGCAAAGCCTAGTGTAACTAATGCTGATAACGCTTCTGCACGTGACGTATTGTGCGCAGAAACGGGAACTGCTGTAGTACCAGCCAGCATGGATTCTTTCTTTATTTTATCTTTTAATTCCAAGATGATGCGCTGCGCGGTTTTCGCCCCGATCCCCTTCACATGCTGTATCGTGCGCACATCCTCCCGCACAATAGCCTGCTGCACCTCATCCACCGTAAGCGACGACAAAATCATCAGACCAGTGTTGGGGCCCACACCTGAAATAGAGATCAGGTGCAGGAAAGTGTCTTTTTCAGCGGCTGTTGTAAAACCATACAAGGTATGGGCATCCTCTTTGATATGCAAATAGGTATGCAGCTTGCAGCGCTCCCCTTCAGGCAGTGACGAGTAGGTGTTCAAGGATATTTTGATCTGATAACCTATGCCATTGACATCGACAATGACATAGGTCGGATCTTTCAGTGCTAACTTACCGTCAATGTATGCGATCATCTATATATGTTTATTGTTGTAGTTTTGAGCATCTACGACAGCAATGGACACCATGTTAACGATTTCGCGGATGGAGCTACCCAACTGCAGGATGTGCACCGGCTTGCGCATACCCATCAGTACAGGGCCAATGGCCTCAGCGCCACCTATTTCCTGTAGTAATTTGTAGGCAATATTACCCGATGTAAGCGTTGGGAAAACAAGTGTATTTGCTCCTTTTTCAGCCAGTTCACTGAACGGATAGTGCTCACGCAACAGGTTTTTATTCATGGCGGTATTCGCCTGCATCTCCCCATCTATTATGAGATCAGGGTAGCGCTGCTTTGCTTTGCGGACAGCCTCAGCTCCTTTGTCCGGAATATCGCCGCGCACGGAGCCGAAGTTTGAGTAAGAAAGCACCGCCATACGTGGCTCGGTATCAAAGAATCGAACGGTGCGGGCAGTCAGGCCGATGATGTCCACCAGCTCGTCGGCGGTCGGGTTCACGTTTACGGTTGTGTCGGCAAAGAAGTACGGCTCCTTTTTGTTGAGGATGATGTACATACCTGCCACTTTGTTGATGCCGTCTTCCACCCCGATGATCTGCAGCGAAGGCAGGATCGTTTTGGAGTAATCGCGTGTAAGGCCTGAAATAAGGGCATCCGCCTCGCCTGTTTCGAGCATCATGCTGCCGAAGTAGTTGCGGTCGCGCATCTGGCGGCGGCTGTCGAATAGGGTAAGCCCCTTGCGCTGGCGCTTTTTGTACAGCAACTGGGCAAACTCCTCGCGCTTCTCGTCCTCTTCGTACGGGTCGATGATCACGCAGTCGTGCAGGTCGAGGTTGGTTTCCTCGATGATGGCGGCAATTCTGGCTTTGTTGCCCAGCAGGATCGGGTTGGCAATGCGCTGCTCTTTTACAATCTGAGCTGCTTTCAGAATCTTGTAATGGTCCGCTTCTGCAAACACCACTGTCTTCGGATCTTTCTTCGCCTGGTTGGTGATACGGGTCATCAGCTTCTGGTCGATACCGATGCGCTCCTGCAGTTCCTGCTCGTAGGCCTCCCAATTGGTGATCGGGTACCTGGCCACGCCACTCTCCATGGCTGCCTTGGCTACCGCCGGTGACACCGTGGTAATCAGGCGTGGATCAAGCGGCTTAGGTATAAGGTAAGTGCGGCCAAACGATATGGTATTGTCTCCATAGGCTTTGTGCACCAGTTCCGGAACGGGCTCTTTCGCAAGTTTAGCCAAGGCACGCACAGCAGCCAGTTTCATTTCTTCGTTGATTTCGGTGGCGCGCACGTCCAGGGCCCCTCTGAAAATGTAAGGGAAGCCCAACACGTTGTTGACCTGGTTCGGATGGTCAGAGCGGCCCGTTGCCATGATGAGGTCCTCGCGGGTTTCCATCGCCACAGCGTAAGGAATCTCCGGATCCGGGTTAGCTAATGCAAAGATGATCGGATCTTTCGCCATCAGTTTAACGAACTCAGGCGCCAGTACGTTACCAGCCGAAAGACCGATGAACACATCAGCACCTTCCATCGCCTCTGCCAGAGTACTGATCTTACGCAGGGTCACAAACTGCGCTCTGTAGATGTCCAGGTCGTTGCGCTCCGGTCGGATGATGCCGTCCTTGTCGAACATCACGATGTTGTCCAGCTTAGCGCCCAGGGCTACGTAAAGTTTGGTACAGGCAATGGCGGCGGCACCGGCCCCATTGATCACGATCTGGATGTCCTCTATTCTTTTGCCTGCCAGCTCCAGCGCGTTGAGCAGCGCTGCCGACGAAATAATGGCCGTGCCGTGCTGGTCGTCGTGCATGAGCGGAATATTCATCTGCTCCTTCAGCGCATTCTCGATCTTGAAACTCTCCGGCGCCTTGATGTCCTCTAGGTTAATGCCGCCAAAGGTTGGCTCCAGCGACTTCACAATGCGAATGAACTCTTCGGGGTCGGTGCTGTCGATCTCTATGTCGAACACGTCTATACCTGCGAATTTTTTGAACAGTACACCTTTTCCTTCCATTACAGGCTTGGAGGCATCAGGACCGATATTTCCCAGACCCAGTACGGCGGTACCGTTCGAGATAACGCCTACCAAGTTTCCCTTGGCAGTATATTTATAAACATTCTCTTTGTCAGCGGCTATTTCTTTGCAGGGCTCTGCTACCCCAGGAGAGTAGGCCAGGGCCAGGTCATGCTGTGTACTCAGCATTTTAGTCGGCACCACTTCAATTTTGCCAGGTTGCCCCTGCATATGGTAGTTAAGTGCGTCCTCTTTGTTTACTTTAATCATGGTATGCGTTGTTGTGTTGTCTCGTGTTTAGTGTTCCCTCACACTTCTAGCCATTGCCGGCCTGGCAGAAGCCAAAAGCCAATTTGATAAGATTTTATGGTTTATCAAAGCTGTAATCGACAAAGATACGCCCTGAAAAATCTTACTCTAGCAGAATGTTGTGTTTTTTACCAGCTGGCCAGGATTATGATTCTGGCCACCGTGCCGTATTGCAATAAATTAATAATGCGGGTAGCGTCATAAACGACGAAACACCCTTCGGTGGGAAGGGTGTTTCGTTGGGCCTATACCTGTCAGCTTAGCTCAGGATGAGTTGCTGCCCTGGTTTGATGGCGCTGTTTTTTAGCTTGTTCAGCTTCTTTATTTTTTCAACTGTCACCCCTTCGTGGCGCTGCGAAATTGTCCATAGCGTGTCGCCTGGCTGTACGTGGTAAATGAAGCGGTCCTGTGCCTGGCTCTTGGCTGATGAGGCTTTGGGAGCAGCACTGCTTTGAGCGCTTGTCTTCGGCTTCTCTGTGGCCATTGCCAGTTGGTTTGTGCTCGGAGCTGGGGCGGGCTTCCACACCTGCAGTTTGTCCTGCACCCTTATGGCCGTGCCCTCCAGCTTGTTCCATTCTTTGAGATCCTCCACTGTTACGCCGTACTTGCGGGCAATCGCATACAGGTTGTCGCCGCGCTGCACAATGTAGCTCGTTTGTACCAGACTGTCTTTGGATGTTTCCGGCGTGGAAGCAGACGCGAGCATTACGGGAGCTTCGGTTGGGATAGGCTGCTGTTTAACAGGTGGAGGTGTTGGAGCAGCTGCAAGCAAAATACAGCTTTCTTCGGCTGCCAGTAGCTTGGCCGCTTGGGCTGGCACACGCAGCTTATAATTTCGAACAGTGGCAGGCAGCTTGGTTTGTTTAATTTCCGGGTTCAGGGCCAGTAGCGCCATTGTGTCTACATGCAGTTCGGCTGCCAGTTTCTCCAGATCAAGCGCCTGGTTTACGGTGAGGTGAGTATAGTCAGCCGCGTATAGAATTGAGTCCGAGAAGATGTTGTGTTCCGGCGCATACTTCATAGCGTAGATCACCGCCGTCATGGAAGGTACATAGCTGCGCGTCTCTTTCGGTAGGTATGGGAAGATCTCCCAGAAGGTCTTTTTGCCACCGCCCGCTCTTCTGATTGCTTTGTTCACGTTGCCCTGGCCGCAGTTGTAGGCAGCCATCGCCAGTTCCCAATCGCCATACGTGCGGTATAGCCTGCTCAAAAAGCGCATCGCCGCATCCGTGGATTTCTCCACATCCATGCGCTCATCGATGTGCTGGTCCTGGTGCAGCCCGTACTCTTTGCCTGTGGACTTAATGAACTGCCAGGGGCCGACCGCACCCGCCCAGGAAGCGGCTTTCGGGTTCAGGCCAGACTCAACAATAGAAAGGTACTTGATGTCCTGCGGCATGTTGTATTTCTTGAGATACTTCTCATAAATCGGGAAATACACATTTTCGCGGGAAATCATGGTGCGCGTATACTTTCTGTTACGAACAGTGAAGTAGTCGATGTGGTTGCGCACGAATTTGTTGAAAACCAACGGGATGTCAGCCTCAATACAGCTCAGCCTGTCCTGAATCACATCATCAGGTTCGTAGGGGATGTATTCCACGAGCAGCGCCAGTTCCTCGTCTGACAGGAACGTGTTGTTTGCCAGAGGTTTCTTCAGGGAATCCTCGTCTGTGAACCTTTCGAACCTGATCGTATAGTCAGAAGCCTGGGCATGGGAAGCCCACATACTTCCAACCAGTGCTGCAAGTACTGTAAAGAGTCTAAACTGCGTCATTATAATTTATGCTTCAACGGTTAGCTTGTCCAGTATGTAATTTGAGAAAGCGAGCAATTGCGGCTCCTCAAATGAGCGGGTCATAAGTTGCAACCCGATGGAAAGGCCATTGGCATCGCGACCTACCGGTATAGAGATGGCAGGAACACCAGCAAGCGAGGCCTGAACCGTAAAGATGTCGGCCAAATACATGGCCAACGGATTCGCCGTATTCTCCTCTAGCCTGAAGGCCGTAGTAGGAGCGGTAGGCAATATAAGAAAATCATAATTTTGCAGCAACTCATCGGTCTTCTCTTTGATGAGACGACGCACACGCTGCGCTTTGGTATAGTAAGCGTCGTAGTAGTCGGCACTCAGCACGAAGGTGCCCAGCATAATACGGCGCTGCACCTCCGGACCGAAGCCCTCGGCACGTGTTTTCTTGTAAAGGGAGGTAAGGTCGGTGGCATTCTCGCTGCGGTAGCCATACTTCACCCCGTCAAAGCGGCCTAGGTTGGAGCTGGCTTCTGCTGTGGTAAGGATGTAGTAAGTTGGCACCATGTAGTCCAGGTATGGAAACTCCACAGCCTCTACCTCATGGCCTGCCTCTTGCAGCATGTCTTTCACGCCCAGGATGCTTTCTTTCACCTCGGCGTCCAGACCTTCGCTTTCGAAGCAGTCGCGGATATAACCAATTTTGTATTTCTTGTCGGTTTGCAGCATCTGGCTGTACGCCGGCACCGGGCGGTGGCTTACAGTGCTGTCATATTCGTCGCTGCCTGCCATTACTTCCAATAGCAGCGCTGCATCCTCTACGCTTTTCGAAATAACACCGATCTGGTCGAAAGAAGAGGCATAGGCAATAAGGCCATAGCGGGAAATGCGTGAATAGGTAGGCTTGAGACCTACCACACCACAGAAAGAGGCTGGTTGGCGCACAGAGCCACCTGTGTCAGAACCGATGGAAGCCAGGCAAAGGTCTGCCTGCACAGCCACGGCCGATCCACCGGACGAGCCGCCCGGTACGCGGGTTTTGTCGTCGGCGTTTAGCACAGGGCCGAAGGAAGAATTCTCGTTAGAGGCGCCCATTGCAAATTCGTCACAGTTCTGGCGACCAATGATAATAGCATCTTCAGCAAGCAGGCGCTGTACCGCGGTGGCGGTATAGAGTGATTTGAAACCGTTCAGGATCTGGCTGGAAGCCTGCAGGCTATGGCCTTCATAGGCCAGCACGTCTTTCAGGCCGATCACCATACCTGCCAGTTTACCGGCATGGCCTGAAGCGAGTTTCTTGTCTACGGCGTCAGCCTGGGCGTATGCCTCCTCCTCAAAGATTTCGAGGAAGGCGTTTAGCTCGGGCTGCTGCTTGATGTTATGAAGGTAGTGCTCTACCAGTTGTCTGCACGAAACTTGCCCGTTGGCAATATCGCTGCGAATGTCACGAAGAGAATGGTATGGTTTCAAGCTATTCAGGCTTTTTTATGTCCTTGATGGAACGCTCTAGTTCGTTCCGGATTTCGTTTTTGGCATCGTTAAAGCTACGGAGACCGCGGCCGGCAGAACGTGCCATGCCTGGAAGTTTATCGGCGCCAAAAAGCAGGAGTACTGCGGTTAGTACAACAAGAATTTCTCCTCCTCCCAGGTCTGCCAGGAAGAGGAGAATTGCACTAAGTATCATAAAGCGTTATGCCGAAAAAATTACTTAACTGGCGTGTCTTTTGTTGACTTTTCCAGATCATCTTTGATCTCATTGGTGGCGTCCTTGAACTCGCGGATACCACGTCCCAGGCCTCTTGCAAGCTCTGGAATGCGCTTTGCTCCAAAAAGAAGCAGAATCACCACAAGGATCAGTATTAAAGAACCGCCCCCAATGTTCTGGATAAATGCTAGTGTGTTGGTAAGTACCATGTTCTTAAAATTTTAAGATGAATTGCTGCAAAAATAAAGCTTATATTTTAATTAAACCCACATTTGTCGACATTAGTTTACCGGTAGTTCATTATCTTCAAATTCAGCCTGAGCAGGGGGCAGGACGCGCCGCCCGAATGCTATACCTGGGTCGGACGCAATTCAGTTGCAACTTCATGCCTACAGGGGCGTATAGAGGATCAAATATATTTTTAATTTTTTAGAGCAGACACTGCCTTTCACGCTATTATTACTTACGCGTTTTTCCCAAAATGGAAAAAATATTTCCAATATAGGGAAAAATGCATGCTGTGCCGAGATGAATTATGCCTGATAATCAGCTGATTGGTGTTTCTGGCATTTTTGGCAAGCTACTTGTAATATGCCTTGTACAACTGAAATGCACGAAGCCGCCTAACCGAGGCGGGAGTTGGAACAGCAAGTTAAGCAGAAAATAAATATTAAGTTTTTTTAATCTTCTGTTTGCAAGTGTAGTGAAAAGGTTGTAAATTAATCCTTAGAAATTTAACACAGCCCTCCTAACAGGAGAAAGTGTATAATTATAATTTTAAGTTTGTTTTCATAGCTTGGAAAGGCACCCTGCTTTGTAGGGTGTTTTTTCTTTTAGGGGGGTAACCTTCAGCCTGTCTTACTATGAAAGCCAAAAAGCGCAGCGAACCAATTCCCTGAATGGTCGCTGCGCTTTTTTATGTGCCGATCGATATAACAAGAGCTCTACTTTGGCCTGATCCAGCTTTCAGGGTTTAAGTTGGTGTTGTTTTTCCAGATCTGGAACTGCAGTTCGGTGGTGCCGTTTGAGTCGGTGTAAACCGTGCCGATCACATCTTTCTGCTTCACGTCCTGCCCTTCTTTCACGCTAACGGTGCGCAACTTGGCGTAAACCACAAAGTACTCGCCGTGCTGCACCATCACAATGTTGTTCATGCCCGGCACGCTGGCCACCGTTAACACCTTGCCTTCAAAAATAGCACGTGCTGGCTCTCCCTGGCCGGTCTGAATGTCAATTCCTCTGTTTTCTACCACCACTCCCTTCAACACAGGGTGATTGTGGCGCCCGAACTTCTGCGAGATAAAGCCCCGGTCTACAGGCCAGGCCAGTCGGCCGCGGTTGCCTGCAAAGGAGGATGAAATCAGGGCAGCTTCCGGAGTGAGCGTGATTTTGTTGGCACTTCCGCTGGTGGCGCGTCCTTCTTCACGGGCAGCGCGAGCGGCACGGGCCATCTCCTCTTTCACGATATCGGCAATCAGGTTATCCAGCTTTCGGATGGCCTGCTGACGTTGGGCAACTTCTTGTTTCAGTTGGGTTTCCTGCTGGCTGAGCTTCTGGATCATGCCGTCCTGCTGGGCCCGAAGGGAGACAAGGTTTCTGTTTTCGGCCATTTGCTTGTTAAGCAGGCCGCGCTTCTCCTCGCGTTGCGACTCCAGTGTGCGCAACTGGCCTGTCAGGGCCAGCTGTACTTTGTTAATCTGCTCTACCTGTTTCTTACGGGCTTCGGAGTACTGCTGGAGGTAGCGCAGACGGCGCACCATCTGGTTAAATGATTCGGCGGCGAACACGAACATGAGCTTGTTGTAGCTGTTGGCAGTCTTGGAGGCAGCGTATACCATAGTCGCATACTCGGCTTTCAGGCTCTCAAGGTCGGCCTGCAGTTCGCCTACTATACCTTCTGTTTCTTTCATGCCCGATTCCAGCAGCTGAATTTCACGGGAGATGGTGTTGATCACGCCTTTCTGTACGGCAATCTTTTCCTGAATGGCATTGAGCTGGCCAATAGAAGCCTCCTTCTGCACCTTGGTTTGCTGCAGAATGCGGTTTGCTTCTTTAATACGGTTAAGGTTTTCCTTTTTCTCTTTCTCGAGCTGCGCCTTCGATTTTTGTTTCTGGGCTTGGGTAACCAAAGGCAACAGCAAAAAGATCAGGAAAAAGGCTGATTTGTAAAGGGCCTTCATCAGAAATAGGGGTATACTACACTTAGCCTACAAATATGGTAAAACTAAATGGCCCGAACCAGAACCCTGCGGATTTTATTCGGCTAAAGGCGCTTGTAACCAGAAGGAACGCTGAAAGGAAACTCGAGGCTCTGCTCCGAAACGGTGACTTTGCTGTGGTTCAAACTGAAATCAGAGACCTGGCCCGATTGCAAAATCTGCGCCAGCATATTGTGCGCGAACGGCACCTCGCCCAAGGGCTGGAAGCTCTCGTACTGCACCACAATGCTGTTGCCGGAAAGCTGGTCTTTCACGTTCAGCTGCTGCAGTTTCAGGTTTTCGGAACTGATAAAGTAATCGAAGAGCAGGTTCTCACGAAGTTGCTGCACATGTTGCATCTGCCCCTGATTGGTGGCTTTTTCGGCGCCATTGGCCTGGTAGTTGCCCAGCAGGATGGCTTGCACCACCTGAAAGTCGAGCGCCACGTTGAAGCGCTTGCTTAGGAAAGCGTAGTCGGTGGCCGCGTACTCGCGTTGGATGCGGTTCATCATGTACACCGAGTCAGGTGTGAGCTTTATGCGGGCGGCCTCTATACCCAAGCCGGGCAGTACTGAGATCCAGATCACACTGTCTTTTTGCATGCGCAGGGCGTAGCCCGACGATGTGCTCTGGCCCTTGTCATCAAACTTGAGCTGGCCCCGGGCATTCAGGTAGGTGAATTCCAGATTTTGGACAGAGACGCTGCCAACGGTTTCGGTAGCAGCGGTAGCGGCAGAAGGGATCGTTTCTTTTTTGCAGGCAGAAAGCAGGACTATACCCAGCAGGTATAGCATGAGCTGTTTATTCATAGAGTTTCTTTTCTTTTATCTTCCTGTCAAGGAAAGCGGAGGCCTCGCCCTTTAGCTTGGCCTTTTCCCACTGTCGCACCGCCTCGTCGCGCTTGCCCAGCTTGAACAGTACATCACCGTAGTGTTCTACAATGGTGGCATCTTCCGAAACCGCAATGGCCTGTTCCAGATATTTCAATGCTCCCTCGTAGTCTTCCATTTTGTACAGCACCCAGGCATAGGTGTCAAGATAAGTTGGGTTGGCAGGGTGTTGCTCTACCAGTCGGCCGGCCATGGCTTTGGCTTTGGGCAGTTGCTCGCCACGCAGCGACAAAAAGTAGCTGTAATTGTTGAGCACGTGCTCATTGTTTGGGTCATGCGACAGCACAGCCTCATATGCCTCGTCCGACTTTTTATACTCCTTTATGGAATTATAAGTATCGCCTAGCTGCGCATTAAACTGCGCCACCAACTCCGGCTCGCTTACCGACAGGCGCTTGCCATGCTCCAGGGACTTAGCAGCACGGTCAAAATTCTTCTCAATCAGGTGGCCGGTGCCGTTATAAAACCAAAAAACGGCCTGGTTCGGGAATAGCTCCAGCGCCTGCTCCGAGTGCTTTACCAAATCTGCTGACTCGCCCAGCTCGGCATCTAGCAATACGATCTGCTGCCAGATCTTAAAGTGCGAGTCATCCAGTTTCACCGCCTTGATGTAGTTGCCACGGGCGGTTTCTTTTTTGCCGATAATGGTCTGCAGGTCGCCGGCGACTGCATAGGCTTTTGCTTCCTCGGGGTGAGAGGAGATGGTCAAGTCCGCCAACTCCAAGGCTATACCTTCTATGGCCGGGTTGGGTAGCTGCCGGATAAAATCCACCAGGATGCGCACTTTAGTATCGATATCGAGGTCGGTGCTGGCGAAGGCGATCTTCACCTGTTTCTCAGATTCCTCCAGGTTGCCTTTCTGGCGGTGCAGGTCTGAGAGCATCAAGTGAGCAAAGGGGTTGTTCGGCTCGATGCGCAGGGCGCGGTGAAGCGTTTCGATGGCGATGTCCGGTTTTTGACCGGCATTGTAGAGCTCAGCCTGGGCCAGCAGGTAGCGAATCTCGGTGGGATTGGTGGCAATCAGCTTTTCGCCTTCGGCAATGGCCTTGCCTATGTTCTTCTGGCGCAGGTAGATCTGCTGGCGGTTCATGGAGAGTTGCTCCAGCGCCCCGTATTTTTTCTCGATGCGGTCGTATGTCTTCAGCGCGTCGTCGTACTTGGACTGCGCCAGGTATAGCTCTGCCAGGTTGAAGAGGTACTGCTCCTGGTCGGGCACGTTGCGCATCAGGTCGTTGTAGGCCTGGGCTGCCTCGGTATACTGTTTCTGTTCAGCGTGCAGCTGTGCCAGCAGCAGGTAATAGTATGGGTTTTGGGTATCGTTGGCTATGGCGGCCTGCGCAAAGGAAAGGCCCGCTTTCGGGTTTTCCATCAGCAGGTATGTTTCGGCCAGCTTGTAGTTGAGTGCCGCGTTGTTGGGGGTAACGGCGTATGCCTTCTGGAACTGACTAAGCGCCTGCTTGTAGTCCTCCAGCATAAAAAATTTCATGCCCTCCAGAAACAATGCCTCGCTCAGCAGCTTCTCCTGCTCGCTCGGTTCGGGCTGCGGCGCAGGTATAGCTACCTGCTCGGTCTCAGCCTTCTCCTTGCCCTTTTTCTTTTTCTTCTTAGACTGGGCCTGGCTTTCGCCGGTCGCGACCAGTGCAAGGCAGCAAGTAGCGAGCACAATGTTTCTGAATCGGGTCATAAAATGGGTATGCTAATCTTTGAGCGTATTGTAGTCGCCAAGGCTCAGGTCCGACTGGCGACCTTCATAGGAAACAAAATTACCTACCATTGAGTTTGCTATGTTTCCGTTTTTGATGGTGGAGTCCTTCTGAACAATCGAGTTGCTCACAATAGACTCGAGTACGCTGGTGTTGTCTCCTATGGAAACGTGCGGGCCTACCACTGAATTGTGAATCACGGCATTCTCTCCGATATACACGGGCGGTATAATCACGGAGTTCTGGATCTGGGCCGACGAAGCCACTAAGTCCTTCTCGTCTTTGATATACTCTAAATAGCGTTGATTTGTGTAAACGGTTGCGTTTTTATTGCCACAATCGAGCCATTCTGAAATAACTGCCGGAATAAATTTCGTGCCTTTGTTTTTCATGTTCTCCAGCGCATTCGTCAGCTGGTACTCGCCCTTGTCTTTGATGTCGTTGTCGAGGAGATATTGCAGCTCGCTGCGCAGGTAAGCGCCGTCTTTGAAGTAGTAGATGCCGATGATGGCCATGTCCGACACGAACTCTTGCGGCTTCTCTACAAAGTCGGTGATTTCGCCGCTGTCACCCAGCTTTACCACGCCAAACGGGCGCGGATCCTCTACGCGCTGTACCCAGATGGTACCGTCCGCGTTAGTGTCGAGCTGGAAGTCGGCTTTGAACAAAGTGTCGGCAAAAGCCACTACCACCTTGCCCTCCAGTGAATCCTGCGCGCACATAATGGCGTGTGCCGTGCCCAACGCTTCTTCCTGGTAATAAATGCTGCCCTTGGCGCCTACCGACTCGGCAATGCCTTTCAGGTCGCGCTCCACAGCCTCACCGAAATGACCGATGATGAAAGCCACTTCCTCGATTGGCTCGTGGCATACTTTGGCAATGTCTTCTACCAGGCGCTGCACGATGGGCTTGCCTGCGATAGGTATAAGCGGTTTAGGAATAGTAAGTGTGTGTGGGCGCATGCGCTTGCCCATACCTGCCATAGGTACAATAATCCTCATAGCTATTTGTTTATGGATTGAAAAATGTAACCGGGCGAGAAGCCCGGCCACCATTGGTTTTGATTAATACTGTATTTTGAATGTTTGGTTTAAGCCCCCACTAAAAAGAAGAATAAGGACAAGTTATACCTGATGTTGTCAGGCTGAGTGGGTGATTTACTTGTTGCCGGTGCTGCCGTAACCGCCAGCGCCACGTTCGGTATCTGTCAATGCTTCGGCTTCGGCCCAGGCCACACGCTCGTAGCGGGCCACCACCATCTGCGCCACTCGCTCACCGTCTTCTACCACAAAATCCTGATCCGATAAATTCACCAGCAGCACCTTGATCTCACCGCGGTAGTCGGCATCAATAGTGCCCGGGCTGTTCACGATGGAAATGCCATGCTTGTAAGCCAGGCCGGAGCGGGGTCTGATCTGCGCCTCGTGTCCTTCGGGCAGCTCAATGAAAAGGCCGGTAGGTATAAGGGCACGCTGCAAAGGCTTGAGCGTAATGGGTGCTTCTAAGTTTGCGCGCAGGTCCATACCTGCCGAGTGCTCAGTCTGGTAAGCCGGCAGCGCATGTTTGGATTGGTTAATGACTTTAACCGGTACGTTCGTCTTGTTCATCTATTAAAGATAAAGATTATTTTTTAGTTAGAAAGTAGGACCGCTCCCGCAGCCAGACCACCGTCAGGAAAACGCCACATAAGGCCAAATGGTATGCATGGCGCAGCCAGAAGTTCTCGACAGGTATAAGATAGGCCGCCAGCACCAGCACCGTGGCCAGTGCGATGTAGCCCAGAATGGTTTTGACAGGGTAAGGGATTGGGTAGTGCACGTTGCCCAGCAGGTAGGTGGCCAGCGCCATACCTGTATAGCAAAGAAGTGTGGCAATGGCAGAGCCCATGTAGCCCAGCACAGGTATAAGCAGTAGGTTGAAGACGATGGTAATGGCTGCACCGCCAAAGCTGATGTAAGTCCCGAAATGCGTTTTGTCCGTGAGCTTGAACCAGACGGTGAGGTTGTAATAAATGCCGAGAAACAGGTTAGCCAGTAGCAGCACCGGCACTACCATCAGGCCCTCGTGATACTCAGGTCCGATCAGCAATGCGAAATCCTCCAGGTTAGTCGATATGAACAAATAGATGAAAGCACAGGCGATCACAAACCATTTCATGACCAGGGCAAAGGCCTGTGGCGATTCCTTCTCTTTGGCTTGTGAGAAGAAGAATGGCTCAGCCGCATAGCGGAAAGCCTGTATGGTGAGCGTCATGAAAATGGCGAGCTTGTAGCAGGCGCTGTATATACCTACAGCCGCCATGTTGCTCGTGCCCGGGTAAAAGCCCTCGGGAAGGTACCGTTCCAATAGAATACGGTCGATCACCTCGTTGACCATACCTGCCAGGCCCATGAACAGGAGTGGCCAGGCATATTGCAGCATCGGCTTGAGCTGTTCCACATCCAGCCTGAATCGGAAAATACGCAGCTCCTTCCATAGCATCGGTATAAGCAGGGCGTTGGCCACCAGGTTTATCAAGAAGATATAACCGACACCAAAGTCCGGATTATACAGGTAGGCTGCCAGTGGTTGCAGACTCTGCAGGTATTGCCCTTCGTAGATATGCCGCAGTAAAACCAGGAAAAAGAGATTGGCTCCTACTGTGAGTAGGATGTTCGCCAGCTTAATGGAGGCAAACTTGATGGCTTTGTTCTGATGGCGTAGCCAGGCAAAAGGTATAGCCACCAGTGCATCAATTGCCAGCACTACCGCCAGCCAGACGATGTACTCCCGGTGTTCGGGGTAGCCAATGTAATCCGCTATCTGCTGCGAAAAGAGCAACAGTATGCCTGTGAAGACGGTACTGCTGACCAGAATGGCACTCAGCACCCTGTTATAAACCGTTTTGGGGTCTTGCTCCGGTTTATTGGCAAAACGGAAAAAAGCCGTCTCCATGCCGTAGGTATACACCACGTTGAAGAAGGCGACAAAAGCATACAGGTAAGAAACCACCCCATATTCCTCCGGCAAAAACACCCGGGTATAGACCGGTACAAGCAGATAGTTGAGCGCGCGGCCCACGATGCTGCTCAGTCCGTAGGCAGCGGTTTGCCCGACCAGTTTTTTGGCGATGCTCATGCGTTTGTTTTGGGGCAGATAGGTATAGGTATGAGTTCAAAAAGACAGAACGCGCTATACCTGCCTTTTATGTCAGGTATAGCGCGTTGCTGCAGGTATAGGATTATGCGCCTTTAAAAACAGCCTTGCGCTTCTCCAGGAATGCATTGGTTCCTTCCACGAAATCTTCCGAAGAGCAGCAGCGGGCAAACGAGTTCGCCTCTGTTTGGTAGCCGTCCTCGTCTTTGTCGTATACCGCGTTCACGCAGTCGATCACCAAACCAATGGCAAGCGGTGCCTTGGTCAGGATTTTGCTCAAGATTTCCATACACTTCGGCATCAGCTCCACAGCTGGCACCACATGGTTCACCAGTCCGAGCGCTTTGGCCTCTGCCGCACCGATCATGTCGGCCGTCATCATCAGCTCCATGGCTTTGCCTTTGCCGATAAGCTGCGTCAGGCGCTGTGTGCCACCGTAGCCAGGTATAAGGCCTAAGTTTACTTCCGGCTGACCAAAACGGGCGCTCTCGCTGGCAACACGCATGTGGCAGGCCATGGCCAGTTCGCAGCCGCCGCCTAGTGCAAAGCCGTTTACGGCCGCAATCACGGGTTTGGTACAGCGCTCGATCATGCTGAAAACCTCCTGGCCGCGCTCTGCAAAGCCGCGTGCGTTCACGTCGCTCAGTTCCGCGATTTCCGAGATGTCGGCACCCGCCACAAAGGCTTTCTCACCGGCACCGATAAAGATAGCGCCCTTCACGGCAGGGTCGTCATACACTTGCTGGATGGCCGCCTTTATCTCTTTGATGGTGTCAATGTTGAGGGCATTGAGTTTATCTGCACGGTTAATGGTGATGATCAGAATGCCATTCTCGAGATTGAGCAGCAGGTTTTCGTATAAAGACATAATTTAATGCTGTATGGATGTTTATATAACAGCAGCAAATATAGTGGTGATTTAGCTAAATCCCTAAAATGCAATCCGGCAATGGCCCAGTTCAAATCACCACTTCCCTAAAGTTTCGCGCTGGCTTCGGCACCCCTGCCTTGTTTTGTTATATTTGCGGAATTCGAAACAAATTACGCCCACTTTATACCTTGTATTTCATGCTGAGGTCTTTATTACGCATTCTTGCCCTCTTTATACTCATTCCGCATTTTAGCTTAAACACTGCCTCTGCTCAGGCCATTCCGGTTCCTGTCCAAAACCCTCCGGCCGATACCACAGCGGAGCCCAACAACTGGGACTTTGGCGGAACGGGCACAGTCAATTTCAGTCAGGTGAGTCTGAGCAACTGGGCGGCTGGCGGTCAGAGTTCGCTGTCGGCGCTGGGGATTCTGAATCTCTATGGCAATTACAAAAAAGGAAAAAACACCTGGAACAACACCCTGGACCTGACCTACGGCACGGTGAAACTGCAGGAGCAGCGCCTCCGCAAAAGCGATGATCGGTTGGAGCTGAACCTGAAGTATGGGCGACAGGCTTCGAGCAAATGGTTTTACACGGCGCAGCTCAACACCCGCACGCAGATCAGCCCAACCTATACGCCGGAGCGCGACTCTGTGATTTCCGACTTCATGGCGCCCGCCTTTGTGTTGGCTTCTATTGGTATGGACTACAAGCCGAACACCAAGCTCTCGGTCTTCATTTCTCCTTTCACAGGCAAATTTACCGCGGTGCTCAACCAGCGTATGGCCGACTATGGTGCATTTGGCGTGGAGCCCGCCCAACGCGATCTGGAGGGGCTGCTGATACCTGGCACCGGGGAGCGTTTTCGGGAAGAGTTTGGGGGCTTTGTGAACGTGCGCTTTCGCGATGAAATTTTTAAGAATGTGATCCTACAGTCCAAGGCAGATTTGTTTTCTAACTACCTGCACAATGCCAAAAATATTGATGTGAGCTGGGAAAACCTGGTGAACTTCAAAGTGAATAAGTTCTTGTCGGCCAGTCTCTTTGTGCACATGATCTACGACGATGATATCCTGATTGATGTGGACCGTAGCGGAGATGGTACTATAGACGGAAAGGGACCTCGACTGCAATTGAAGGAAACCCTGGGAATAGGATTTTCTTATAAATTCGAATAGTAAACTTTTGTCGCACACTTCTTGTTATTCGCTAAAAATATATACTTTAGTGTGCGAAGTACGTTGTATAGGTACATTGTCAAAAGTGGATTTATGGAAAGAATCATATCGTTGCTATTTTCTCTTGCTTTCTTCTTGTTTGTGTCTGATGCAATGGCGCAGACTTCGAGTTCTTCGAGCAACACGATGAGCTCCGGGAAAGACGAATACTGGGGCACTGCTCGTGTGCAGGAAAAAGGTACTACTGTTGATGCCGTGGGCGCACGCGCTGCCGGTATGGATACACGCTGGAACGCGTATGAGAACTCGAGCCGCACCCGCTTCACCAAAGATCGCATCAAAGGAAGCAAGCGCATGGAGGCCATCCTGAAGAAAGAGAAGGAAATGCACCGCAAGCACAAGCGTGACAAGCGCCGTTTGGCCCGGTATTCATTGTAACAAACTTGCTGTAAATCAGCAAAAGTCCCCGTCTGTGTTATTTCAGGCGGGGTCTTTTTTTTGCTCAGGTATAGCCCGTCCAGGTGCCTCATGCAGTTTAAGCTCAAGGTATAGAGCTATCCAATTGCGTGAGCGTAGAATTTAAGAGAGACCTCCCAGCTAATTGTAGCCCATTCTAATTAAGCAGTCTGCATCCCAATCGCTGCAGATGACCAGTCTCGCATCTAACTGCACACGGGGATGTGGACATCCCCAACTTGTACTTCGGGATATGGATGTCCCGAACAGCGTTTTTAAAGTTGAAGGGTGGGGCTAGGGTCAATCCCGTCAGCTTAAGGATTTAATGTCATTTCGACCCTTGGGAGAAATCTGAATGATTGCCTACTCTTTGAAATAATCCAGATCTCTCCATTCTGTCGAGCTGACAGGTAGGTTAGTCTTTGCTTAAGTGGACGACATTGGGGGAAAGCCCTTAATAAAACCTCGAGTGACGGAAGTCTCGAAGAATCTTTAGCTTATTTGATGGAATTGATAGAGCTAGTAGTTGCATCACCTCGAACAGTTTCTTTGCTCTGCAGGTATAGCTTTCTCAAGGTATAGGCGCTGTTTTGCGTCCTTTTTTTAAAAGTTTTCAAAAACAAAAGGCCCCCGCTTTCGCAGGGGCCTTTCTTATGATGCATGAAGTTCAGCTATTTACAGCGTGCGCTTCACTTCTTTCTCTACATATGCCTCGATGATATCGCCGATCTCGATCTCGTTGTATCCTTTCAGGCTGATACCGCACTCGTAACCCTGACGTACTTCGGCCACATCGTCTTTGAAGCGCTTCAGTGCCAGAATCTCGCCATCGTGCACCACGATACCGTCGCGTACCAGTCGAACTCTTGAGTTACGCTGGATCGTGCCGTCTGTGATCATACAGCCTGCAATCGTACCCACTTTCGTGATGCGGAACACTTCACGAACTTCGGCGTTACCGGTAATTTCCTCTTTCATAGTAGGAGCAAGCATACCTTCCATCGCGTCCTTCACTTCGTTGATCGCATCGTAGATGATCGAGTACAGGCGCACGTCGATTTGCTCCTGCTCTGCCAGTTTGCGGGCGTTTTGAGAAGGACGTACCTGGAAGCCGATGATGATCGCATCCGACGCCGAAGCAAGCAGTACGTCTGATTCTGAGATGGCACCTACACCTTTGCTGATGATATTCACCTGCACTTCGGCAGTTGATAGCTTCAACAGGGAGTCAGAAAGGGCCTCTACCGAACCGTCCACGTCACCTTTCACGATCACGTTAAGCTCCTTGAATGTACCGATCGCCAATCGACGGCCAATCTCATCCAGGGTGATGTGCTTACGTGTGCGCAGGCTTTGCTCGCGCTGCAGTTGCGCACGGTTGCTTGCGATCTCACGAGCCTCACGCTCCGATTCCATTACCTGGAATTTGTCGCCGGCCTGTGGTGCACCGTCAAGACCAAGCAACTGTACTGGTGTAGATGGTCCGGCCACTTTCATCTTGCGACCACGGTGGTCGGTCATAGCCTTTACTCTACCGTAGTGAGAGCCAGCCAGCACCACATCGCCAATGTTCAGTGTACCGGTTTGTACCAGCACGGTAGCTACGTAGCCACGGCCTTTGTCAAGCGAGGCTTCGATCACGGTACCTACTGCATTTCGGTTCGGGTTCGCCTTTAGTTCAAGCAGTTCCGCCTCCAGGAGTACTTTCTCCAACAGGTCGTTTACACCCTGGCCCGTTTTAGCCGATACTTCCTGCGACTGGTATTTACCACCCCACTCTTCCACCAGAATGTTCATCTGGGCAAGTTCTTCGCGTACCTTATCCGGGTTAGCGCTTGGCTTGTCTATTTTGTTGAGGGCGATGATGATTGGTGAGCCTGCCGCTTGCGCGTGATTGATCGCTTCTTTTGTCTGTGGCATCACCGAATCGTCGGCTGCTACCACAATAATAACAACGTCCGTTACCTTCGCACCACGAGCACGCATGGCCGTAAAGGCTTCGTGACCAGGAGTATCGAGGAAAGTAACTGTGCGGCCGCCTTCGGTTTTCACGCTGTAGGCACCAATGTGCTGCGTGATACCGCCTGCCTCCCCAGCTGTTACGTTGGCATTACGGATATAGTCGAGGAGGGAGGTTTTACCGTGGTCAACGTGACCCATGATGGTCACAATTGGCGCGCGGTCCAACAGATCCTCTTCGTTATCTTCTATTGCGTCTTCAAGCGCCTGCTCATCCTCTGATGTGATGAAGTCCACTGAATAGCCGAACTCGTCTGCAATGATGGTGATGGCTTCGGCGTCGAGGCGCTGGTTGATGGATACGAACATACCCAACTGCATACACACCTTGATCACGTCATTTACGCTCACGTTCATCAGCGATGCCAGGTCATTGGCCGAAACGAATTCTGTAACACGCAGCGTCTTCGACTCTGCCTGCTCCATCAAGCGGCGCTCTTCTGTTGCATCGGCAATGGCAGAGCGTTTTTCACGACGGTATTTGGCACGGTTGCCACCGCCGCCTTTGCCTCCGCTTAGCTTAGCCAGTGTCGCTTTGATCTGCTCCTGGATTTCCTTATCCGTTACCTCGGCTTTTTCAACACGAGGTCCTGGGGCATTGCGAGGGCCACGGCCACCCGGGCCTCCGGGTCCGCCACCAGGACGCTGTCCCGGGCGATTGCCCTGATAGCCTCCGCCACCGCCACCCGTGTGTTGTATCGGGCGAGCCTGTGGGCTAGAGGCGCTTTGTCCCTGGCCGCCACCCTGTTCTGGGCCGGCCACAATAATGCGCTTGCGCTTTTTCTTCTTACCGGCCTTCTTGTCATCAGAAGACGCTACCGGCTTGGTGCCTTTTCTACGGTTGCTGTCTGGCAGTTCAATCTTGCCAAGCACTGTAAGGCCTTTCAGCTGGTCGGCTTTTGCTGTAATCGTTTCTATTTGTTCTGGTCCTTTTTCTTCAGGAGTGGTAGGTGCCGGCTTTTCCGGGGCCTGTGGTGCCGCTGCTTGCGCAGGAGCTTCTGTTTTTTCAGCCAGTTTCTCAACAGGCTTTGTTTCCGCAGCAGGGGCAGGAGGCGTTGCCGGCTGCTGTGGGGTTTCTACTTTTGGAGCCGCTGCCTGGGGTGCTTCAGCTTTTGGTGCTTCCTGCACTGGTGCTGCTGCTTTCTCAGCGGCAGGGGCTACCGGCTTCTCTACCTGTGGGGCAGGGGCAGGCTGCTCCGGCGCTTTTGCTTCCGGTGCCTTTGGCTGTTCCACAGCAGGTGCTTGTGGCTCTTCCGCCTTAGGGGCGGCTGGCTTCGGTATAGGGCGACCTTTCGCGTCGAGCTCTATCTTGCCGAGCACTTTTATACCTGGGAGTTTCGATTCAACAGGCGCTGGCTCTGCTTTTGGTTTGGCCTCTGCAGCGTCGCCTTTCGGCTGTTGCGCGTTCTTGATCAGGATCTCCTGCTCAGGTTCTGTTGTTTTCTTTGGCTCATGATGCGGCTCCGATTCCACAACCTGGTTGCTCTGTGGTTTCTTGCCGATGTTGAGTTCCTCCGCCTCTATTTTGTCCTGCATAGAGGAGGCGAATTCCTTAGCCAGCATACCGAACTGCTCTGCCGTGATTTTGGTAGTGGGTTTGTTTTCCACGTCAAAGCCTTTAGCAGAGAGGTAATCCACAATGGTAGCTGTACCAATGTTTAAAGTAGTTGCAACCTGTTTGAGCCTCCTGATTTTGTCTTCTGCCATGTTCTGAATATGCTGTCTTTATTTATTCTGTTAATAGGGTATAGTTGCCTTGCAAGGTATAGAACTGCGCCCCGTACTGAAATTTTTCAAAATTACAGTAACGGAGCGCAACTCACAACTATTGATTGTCTTCTTCTTCCAACTCTTCGCGCAGGATGGAGAGCACGCTTTCGATCGTCTCTTCTTCCAGCTCTGTTCTGCGAAGCAGGTCTTCTTTCGAAACCGCGAGCACGCTCTTGGCTGTGTCCAGACCAATGCGGCGCAGTTCCGCGATCACCCAGTCCTCGATCTCGTCCGTAAATTCTTCCAGGCTGATGTCCTCTTCGTATACCTCAGACTCTCTGAACACGTCGATTTCCATATCAACCAGTTTGCTGGCCAGTTTAATGTTCTGACCGCCCTTACCGATCGCAAGCGATACCTGGTCTGGCTTCAGGAACACCGACACACGGCCGTTCTCCTGGTCTATTTTCATGCTGGTGATCTTGGCCGGGCTAAGCGCACGCTGGATGTAAAGTTCCAGGTTGTCGGTGTAATTGATCACGTCGATGTTCTCGTTCTCCAGCTCGCGCACGATGCTGTGGATACGGGAACCCTTCATGCCCACGCAGGCACCTACCGGGTCAATGCGGTCGTCAAACGATTCTACGGCTACTTTGGCACGCTCGCCGGGCTCACGCACAATTTTTTTGATGGCGATCAGGCCGTCGTATATCTCCGGCACCTCGTTCTCGAACAAACGCTCCAGGAATGCAGGAGAAGTACGGGAAAGGATGATCTTCGGGTTACCGTTTACGATCTCCACACGCTGTACCACGGCACGCACCACGTCGCCTTTGCGGTAGCGGTCTTTCGGGATCTGTTCCCCTTTCGGGATCAGCAATTCGTTCTCTTCCTGATCGAGCAGCAGCACCTCGCGGTTCCATACCTGGTATACCTCACCCGAAATGATCTCACCCACCAGGTCCTTGTACTTCTGGAACAGGAGCTCTTTCTCCATGTCCTTGATGCGCTGGATCAGCGTCTGACGGGCAGTCAACACGGCACGGCGACCAAAGTCCTCCAGCTGTATCTCCTCCGATACCTCTTCACCTACCTCAAAGTCAGGCTCGATCTTGCGGGCATCCGACAAGGCGATCTTGTCGTGGTCCCAGATGTCCTCCGAGTTGTCGTCCACGATCTCGCGGTTGCGCCAGATCTCCAGGTCACCTTTCTCCACGTTCAGGATGATGTCAAAGTTCTCGTCAGTACCCCACTTCTTGCGGATCATGGTACGGAATACATCCTCCAGGATGCGCATCATCGTCGGGCGGTCTATGTTCTTGAATTTCGCAAATTCAGCGAACGACTCGATCAGGACTGAACTGTTCATTATTTTATCATTTAAAAGATATTACAACATTTGCTTTTACAATCTCCCCGAAAGGTATTTGCACAGGCTCATACGTTGCCTTTTTGCCTTTTTGTTTGATTTCTTGTGTCAGGTTTATACCTGTTTCGGTCACCTCTTCCAGCTTGCCGGTTTTTTCGGTGCCGTCCTGCATTTTCAGCTTCAGGTTACGGCCAATGTTTCGCTTGTACTGCTGCGGCTGCGTGAGCGGGAAATCCACGCCCGGCGAGCTCACCTCCAGCACATACGACATCTCCTCACCGTACTCCTCTGCAATCTTCGCATTCACGCGGCGGCTAATGGAGGCGCACTGGTCTATCGTGATGCCCTGCTCGCCATCGGCCAGCACTGTTATCTTGGGGCGCACCGCCGAGTCAGACACGGCCACGTCCACAATGAACAGGTCGTTTTCCGGAAGGCTTGCTTCCGCCATAGCGCGAATACTTTGTGCCGTTATTGCCATATTTATTTAAAGAAAATAAAGAAGGGGACCTCGCGTCCCCTCATCTCCTTGGAAATAATGTCACAAATTTACTATAAAAACATTATATAAACAACAATATGTGTTTAAGTACGCTGTAATTATATGGTTTCTGGAGATTTAGGACGGCATTTCGGCTGCCAGCGGCAGCCGCCGGAAGGGCTTCGGGTATGTAACATGCACCGACGCGCAAAAAGTTCTGCTATTTGAACGGCACAAGCCTGGCAACGGAAATATATTCTGAAGCGAGGCTTGACATTCCTACACGCATAATTTGTAAGTTTGCCATCGTGGCAGGTACATTCAAACAAATACGCCGGAGAATCTGGCTCATACTGAACATTCTGGTGGTGTTTTGGCTACTGCTGGGGGTGTTGAGCATGCGCGTGCCGCCTTATGAGTTCTGGCCTGCCGGATTTATGGCTTTCTCGCTACCCGGCGCCCTGGTGCTCAACTTCTTTTTCTTTATCTACTGGCTATTCAAGCGTTCGTGGTATGTGTTTCTGCCACTCGCCGTTATCGGGCTGGGCTGGAATCACTATGGCCGACTGGTATCGATCACCTGGGACAAAGAAATACCAACGGGCGCCAAAACGCTTGAGGTGCTCAGCTTCAACGTGCATATTTTCAATGCCTACGAGAAGATAGTGGACGGTGTGCCGCGTGTTTCGGAAGAGATGGTGGACTGGGTGGCCACGCACCCGGCCGATGTGTTTTGCCTGCAGGAATTTTACAGCCGTGTTAACTCTACCGAGTTCAACAACTTCAACCGGATCGGGAAAAGGTATAACCGGCACGTGTTTGCCTCCACTTACCGGAGCGACCGCATTGTTTCGGATGTGGGCGTCGTGATTTTCTCCAAGTACCCAATTATAAGAGGCAACACGCTGTACTTCTCAAACACAACGAAGCGCAGCGCCAACCGGGCAGCCTGGGTAGACATCGACGTGAAAGGTGATACGGTTCGGGTATACGCAGTGCATTTGCAGTCGATGAGCATCCGGGCAGAGGACATCGAGAACACCTATTCAGCAATAGGCGATGAAGTGAGCTTCAAGAAAGAAAGCCGCAACCTCGCCCGCCGCCTGCGCATGGGTTTCCGGGCCCGGGCCATGCAGGTGCAGCAGCTGCTCGACCATGTAGAAACTTCGCCCTACCCGGTGATCGTGACGGGCGACTTCAACGATATTCCGTTTAGCTATACCTACAGCCAGCTGGTGAGCGAGCTGAACAACTCGTTTGAGAAGGCTGGCAACGGAGTAGGGGCCACTTACAACGGACCCTTGCCTTTTCTGCGTATTGATAACCAGTTCTACAGCGAGGGGTTGGAGGCCTATGATTTTAAGACACATTACGAAATGCCGCTTTCAGATCACTTCCCCATCTCGGCTACCTATGTCATCAAACCGAAAGAGGAGTAGGGCACTGACGGTATAATTTTTTAATTTTGAACGCTGGTTAGCCAGCATCATCAAGTATAAACAGAACGCATGCCTCATCGCATGCCTTTCTATACCATGCAACACAAACTGAATCTGTACAATACGCTCACGCGCAAAAGAGAACTGTTCGAACCAATGCACGCGCCCTTTGTGGGCATGTATGTCTGCGGGCCGACAGTATACGGCGAGCCGCACCTGGGCCATGCCCGCAGTGCCGTTACCTTCGACGTGCTATACCGCTACCTCAAATACCTGGGCTACAAAGTGCGCTACGTGCGCAACATCACCGATGTGGGCCATCTCGAAAACGATGCCGACGAAGGAGAGGACAAGATCCAGAAAAGAGCCAAACTGGAGCACCTCGAGCCGATGGAAGTGGTGCAGCACTACACCAATGTGTATCAGAAAGACATGGCTACGCTCAACGTAATGTCGCCGGACATCGAGCCGCGGGCTTCGGGGCACATCATCGAGCAGATCCAGATGATCCAGGAGATACTGGAAAACGGCATGGCCTACGAAGTGAACGGGTCGGTATACTTCGACGTGCCAGCCTATCATAAAAACAACAACTACGGCAAGCTTTCCGGTCGCATCATCGAGGATCTGCTGAGCAACACCCGCGACACCGAGGGGCAAGGCGAGAAGCGCTCTCCGCTGGACTTTGCCCTTTGGAAAAAAGCTTCGCCGCAGCACATCATGCGCTGGCCTTCGCCCTGGAGCGATGGCTTCCCGGGCTGGCACCTGGAGTGCTCGGCCATGAGCCGCAAGTACCTCGGCGAGACCTTCGACATACATGGCGGCGGACTGGACCTGATGTTCCCGCACCACGAATGCGAGATCGCGCAGAGCCAGGCCAGCCACAGCCACTCCGATGCCGCGCGTTACTGGGTGCATAACAACATGATCACAGTGAACGGCCAGAAAATGGGCAAGTCGCTGGGCAACTTCATTAACCTGAGCGAGCTTTTCAGCGGCAACCACAAGATGCTGGAGCAGGCCTACAGCCCAATGACCATCCGCTTCTTTATTTTGCAGGCGCACTACCGCAGCACCCTCGACTTTAGCAACGAGGCGCTGCAGGCTGCCCAGAAAGGGTATAGAAAACTGATGAACGGATTGCGCGTGCTCGAGAAGATGAGCTACCCGGAAGAAGGTATATCCACACCGGACGAGAAGCTGAACGAGGAGCTGCTCAAACTGACAGAGGATTGCTTCCGCGGCCTGAACGATGACCTGAACACGGCCCGTACCATCGCGTCGCTTTTCAACCTGCTCAAAAAGATCAACAGCCTATACCTAGGGCAACTACAGATCGGGGCCCTCACGCGCGGTACCTTCGATACCATCCGCACAACCTATACCGAACTGGTAACCGATGTGCTGGGCCTGAAAGAAGAGCCGACCGCCGATATGGAGGAAATGCTGGACCTGGTGCTTGGGTTCTACAAAGAGGCCAAAGAGCATAAGGCGTATGATAAAGTGGATGCCATCCGTGCGGAGCTGAAAAAGCAGGGCATCGTGATCAAAGATCTTAAAACCGGAATTGACTGGGCTTATGAAGAATAATATGATGCTGGCGATGTTGCTGTTCGGCACAATGGGGCTTAACAGCTGCGACTCTTCTGAAAACGGGAGCAGTAGCGAGCGTGTGGCGACCAACGAGGTAGAGGAGGAGGCTGTGGTGCATGCACCAGAATTCAATGCCGATTCGGCTTACCATTTTGTAGACCAGCAGGTGGCTTTCGGGCCGCGCGTGCCAAACACTTCAGCGCATTACAAAACCGGGGAGTGGCTGATCGAGACTTTGCGTGGTTATGGGGCCGAGGTAGAGGTGCAGGCCTTTCAGGCACGCGCCTTCGACGGTACCATGCTCAACCTGCGCAACATCATCGGCACTATCAACCCCAATGCCACCAAGCGGGTGCTGCTGGCGGCGCACTGGGACACGCGCCCTTTCGCCGATAAAGACGATCAGGACCAGAACAAACCTATTGACGGGGCGAATGACGGGGCCAGCGGAGTAGGCGTGCTGCTCGAGATTGCCCGTACCATACAGGCCGCTGAGCAGAAACCAGGTATAGGCATTGACATTATCTTCTTCGATGGGGAAGACTATGGCCGTCCGGATAACAGCGACCACCCTTACATGCAGGACGACTGGTGCCTGGGCTCGCAGCATTGGAGCAAAAACAAGCATAAGCCGAATTACAAGGCAACCTACGGCATTCTGCTCGACATGGTGGGAGCAGAAAATGCCAAGTTCGCCCGTGAGGGAACCTCCATGCAGTATGCCCGCAATATCGTGGATAAGGTATGGCGCGCCGGCAACCGCATTGGCTACTCTGACTACTTTAAGTATGTGAATGCCCCGGCCATTACCGACGACCACTATTATGTAAATACCATCGCAGGCATCCGTATGATCGACATCATTGAGTACAACATGGCGAACCAGGACGACTACTTTGGTCACTATCATCACCGCCACACCGACACGATGGACATCATTAGCAAAAACACCTTGAAAGCAGTGGGCCAGACCGTGCTGCACGTGCTCTACAACGAGTAAGGCTATACCTGTTCGTATAAAAAGGGCGCTCTGTCAGGAGCGCCTTTTTTATTTGGCTACCACCGAGGGCAGCACATTGTCTTCCGTCATCTTCTGTACGGTGACCTCTGCAAACTGGCTCGCCGCCTTGCGCAGGTTCCGAGGGCTGTACGATTTCGACTGGGCCGACCAGACCAGGCGATCCGAGTTCACGTCGTAGAGGTTGGTTTCGAGGTAGTAGACCTTGTCTTCGGTGTAGTAGCCGGGGTCGTAGAGCGTAGGGTACCAGTAGGTATAGTAACCTCTGAAACTGCCGTACCACATAAAGCGGGTCATCGGTCGGTACCCCATATTGCCGGGAACATAGCGTGTTTCGGTTTGCTCGTCTACCAGGGCAGCGGTGAGGATGGCGTCGTGGCCGTCCGTTTTGATGCGCTCCAGAAGCATGTTAACATCGGGGCCGGCTTTGGAGGCGGCAGAGGGCGGGAATAGGTCGATGCTGCGGGTAACCTGAATGCCGCGCAACTGCAGTTGTGCCTGCAGGTCGTTCTCCACTTCCTGCCGTGCCAGCACATTGTCAGTCAGGGCAGCTACCACTACCCGCCGGTAGTGTTGCGCCTCAATCTCGGGACTCTTCCAGGAACCCATGATTTGTGTGGAAGAAGTGCATCCTGCTATACCTGCCAACAGTAGCAAAAGCGGTAAACCAGTGTTTTTGAGAAGTTTGTGTAACATGTTAGTGACGTTTAATGTGCTTATACCTAGTACATTGTGTAACGAGGTCGGGGTTGAATAGGATGTAAGGCAACTGCAGGGATGGCAGGTATAGGTATAGCGGCTTTTCGCAGTTATAAATTTTGACCCAGTAAGAGAGCAACATTTTGGCAAGGTATACGGTATGTTGTGGCAGCGCACCTCTACAGGAACTGCCGCCTTGATAATTGCTGAGTATTCAAAAAGCGTTATATATTTGTCCTGCAATTCAATACGTCCCTTTATTTAAATTTTAAAAAATGTCGTACGATAACATCGTTTCCTTACTTGGCTCTGAAGCGGAGAGCCTGCTTCAGTATGAAAGCAAAACCATCTCTAAAGACCTGATTCACGCTCCGGGCCCCGACTTCGTGGACCGCGTGTTCTCACAGTCGAACCGCAACCCGCAGGTATTGCGCAGCCTGCAGCAGCTTTTCAACACAGGCCGTCTGGCGGGTACCGGTTACCTGTCCATCCTGCCGGTAGACCAGGGCATTGAGCACACAGCGGGTGCCTCGTTTGCTCCAAACCCAATTTACTTCGACCCGGAGAACATCATCAGACTGGCGATCGAAGGTGGCTGCAACGCCGTGGCGACAACCTTCGGTAACCTGGCCATGATGTCGCGCAAGTACGCGCACCGCATTCCGTTTGTGGTGAAGATTAACCACAACGAATTGATGACTTACCCGAACAAGTTCGACCAGATCATGTTCGGCTCTGTAGACGAGGCCTGGAACCTGGGTGCGACAGCCGTGGGAGCTACCATCTACTTCGGCTCTGAGGAGTCTTCACGCCAGATCATCGAGGTAGCCGAGGCGTTTGAGAGAGCGCACCAGCTCGGTATGGCTACCATCCTGTGGTGCTATACCCGTAACAATGCCTTTAAGAAAGACGGCGTAGACTACCACGTAGCCGCTGACCTGACAGCGCAGGCGAACCACCTGGGCGTAACCATCCAGGCCGACATCATCAAGCAAAAGCTTCCTGAGAACAACGGCGGCTTCAAGGCGATCGGCTTCGGCAAGACGCACGAGAAAATGTACTCGCAGCTTTCTTCTGACAACCCAATTGACCTGGCCCGCTACCAGGTGGCGAACTGCTATATGGGCCGCGCCGGTCTGATCAACTCAGGTGGTGAGTCGAAGGGTGAGTCGGATCTGGCGGATGCTGTGCGCACAGCCGTAATTAACAAGCGTGCCGGTGGTATGGGCCTGATCTCAGGTCGTAAGGCGTTCCAGAAAGACATGAAAGTGGGTGTGGAACTGCTGAACGCGATCCAGGACGTATACCTGGCCAACGACATTACACTTGCCTAATCAGTAGCAGAACTGCTGATTATTAACTAATTTTACAGCCTGCTTTGGAATTGCTTTTTTGTGAGTAATCCGGAGCAGGCTATATTTGTGCCCAAATTTGCCAATTTGGAAGACACGAGTGTGGCCAGATAACCATTTAATGTGCAGCACGCACGCCCGATACGATTATGATGCCTTGGTTTAAACGAGTAGAAAAAGGAATTATCACGCCGACAGAGGAGAAGAAAGAGACCCCGGACGGCTTGTGGTTTAAGTGCCCGGATTGCAAAACAGTAACCAGCATGACCGAGCACCGCAAAAACCTGAGAACCTGCGTGAAGTGCAATTACCACGATCGTATTGGCTCAAAGGAATACTTTGCCATCCTGTTCGACGACAATAAGTTCACCGAGATGGACGAGGACATGAGCTCAGGCGACCCGCTTGACTTCGTGGATTCCAAACCATACCCGCAGCGCACCGCCGAGACGCAGCGCAAAACCGGGCTGAAAGATGCCGTGCGCACTGCCTATGGCAAGTCGGGTGGCCGTGACATTACCATCGCCTGCATGGACTTTGCTTATATCGGCGGTTCTATGGGTTCTGTGGTAGGCGAAAAAATTGCCCGTGCCATCGATCATGCACGCAAGCACCGCACGCCCTTCATGATGATCTCCAAATCTGGCGGTGCCCGTATGATGGAGGCTGGCTTTTCACTGATGCAAATGGCTAAAACTTCTGCCAAACTTGCTCTGCTTTCAGAAGAGAAACTGCCTTATATCTCTTTGCTCACCGACCCGACCACGGGTGGTGTAACGGCTTCATACGCTATGCTGGGTGATTTCAACATTGCCGAGCCGGGCGCGCTGATCGGTTTTGCCGGACCGCGTGTGATCAAAGAAACGATCGGAAAAGACCTGCCGAAGGGCTTCCAGAGCGCAGAGTTCGTGTTAGAGCACGGCTTCCTGGACTTCATCGTGGACCGCAAAGAACTGAAGCAGCGCCTGGTTGACCTGCTGGGTATGATCATGCCTGCCACAGAAGAGCGCAACGACTCGCCAAAGGTCCAAAAGACTGCCAAATCATCTTAAGCGGATTGTATTATAATACCAGACCAGAAGAGCCTGTTAGTGACGCTGACGGGCTCTTCTGCTAGTACTCAAACAGGACAAAATATAAGCTGAACAGGTATATATTAACCTTTTTTGCTTACAGAAGTAATAGTTTGGGTAAAGCACAATATTGTGCCTAAGTTTGGCATTAGTATTGCGAACGCTCAAAAGCATAGCAACACTGCGATGCATTAACTAATACTACTATCAACCAAAACCATTTTTAAATTTTATTACAAGACTATGAAACTAGTAAAACTATCGTTGACATCGATGCTGGCTGTAACCATGCTGTTTACTTCTTGCCAGACAACGCGCCCAACCACTTCCGGCACAGGCGACACTTCTACCACTACAGGTAACAGAACCGACACAAGCACTACTGGCCAGGAAAAAACTGGTATGAACAAGACTACTAAAGGCGGCATTATCGGAGCTGGCTCTGGCGCTGTGGTAGGTGGTATTATCGGTAACCGCATGGGTAACACGGCGGCAGGTGCCATTATAGGCGCAGCTGTTGGTGGTGCAACTGGCGCAGTAATCGGTCGCCGCATGGACAAGCAGGCAGAAGAACTGCAGAAGAGCATGGAAAATGCCAATGTGGAGCGTGTGGGTGAAGGCATCCGTGTAAACTTCGACTCCGGTATCCTGTTTGCAGTGAACTCTGCTGAACTAAGCGCCACTGCCAAAAAAGACATTGCGAAACTGGCAGAGACGCTGAAGAAATACGATGGCACTAACATCATTATCGAAGGCCACACGGACAACACCGGTAGCCGCGAGCTGAACCAGGGCCTGTCTGAGCGCCGTGCGCAGTCGGTAGCCAACTACGCCCGCACACTGGGTGTAGAGGCTTCGCGTATGCAGGCCAAAGGTTATGCTTTCGACCAGCCAATTGCTGACAACACAACGGCAGAAGGCCGCCAGCAGAACCGCCGCGTGGAAGTGATCATTGTGGCGAACGAAGAGCTGAAGAAAGCTGCCGAGAGCGGTGAGCTAAAATAAGGCACCAGGTATAGCACCTGTTCGAAAGCGCCTGCCGGGTATACCTGGCAGGCGCTTTTTTTGTGCTGCCCGCCTGGAAAATCCTTGCAGCTGGCTAAGGTATATCCTACTGGTTTTGAATATTCTTTTCATGGTTTACGTATATACTTTGTCTAATACATATAATCGGTGTTAGGGTTTAATTATTTGATTATAAGCTAATTGTGTTTTGTTAAAATATCAAGCGCTATATGCAGATACAACATTTTAACGCATTTGGAGTATTAAGGGCTTAATCTGACAACTATGTGAAAAATTAAAAAAGAAGAAAATGAAACATATCAGAATTTATCTAGCAGTATTGGCCGTGTTCGGCCTGTTATTTACATCCTGCAACGCCAGTCGCACGGCTAAAGGCGGTGCCATTGGTGCCGGCGGTGGCGCCGTGATAGGTGGCGTGATTGGTAAGGCAGCCGGCAATACAGCGGCAGGTGCCATTATAGGTGCTGCAGTGGGTGGTACGGCAGGTGCCCTGATTGGTCGCCACATGGACAAGCAGGCAGAAGAGCTACGCCGTGACCTGGAAAACGCCAAGGTGGAACGTGTAGGCGAGGGTATCAAGATCACATTCGACTCGGGTATCCTGTTCGATGTGAACTCGGCTGAGCTGCGCCCGAATGCGCAAACGGATATACAGCAACTGGCCACTACGCTGAAGAAATACGAAGACACCAACATCATCATCGAGGGCCATACGGACAACACCGGTAGCCGTGACCTGAACCAGCGACTGTCGGAGCGCCGTGCCGAATCGGTGGCAAATTACACAACGCAGCAGGGGGTGTCACGTAGCCGCATTACCACACAAGGTTGGGCTTTTGACCACCCAGTGGCCGACAACTCGACAGCAGCCGGCCGCCAGGCGAACCGCCGTGTAGAGATCGCGATCTTTGCAAACGAGAAAATGAAGAAAGCCGCCGAGCGCGGTGAACTGTAAGCCCAAAGCGGTTTAATCCAAGCCAGCTATGCCGCCACAGGTATAGCTGGCTTTTTTTATGGCATCAGTTCTGGGTTGCTTTACGGTTACGGAGCACAATGGCAACCCCAACAGCGATGACAGACCCAAGGAAGGCAAGTACCATGTCTTTTTGCGCGTCCCAGATATCGCCCTGCATACCCAGGTAAGCCATGCCTTGTTCATCGCCATCATATACCAGGTCGGCTACTACCCACTCCACTATCTCATACACCGCGCTGAGCGACAGCACAAGCGACAGGGTCAGCACACTGCTCAGAAAAACATTCAGGCCAAAACCTCGCCTTGCGATCTCATACATGGGGTAGGTAAGCAGCAGCCCAAAACCGAAATGCACAATGCGGTCGTAGTGGTTGCGCTGGAAGTTAAAAGGCTCCTTCATCCATTCGCCAAAGGGGTTGTCGGCATACTGGTAGTAACTGCCGTACACGTGCAGCATCATGAACAAAAAGATCAGGGTATAGCTGGTGTCGGTAAAGCGGAAGATGTTGTAGAACGCCGCCAGGATGATCAGCACGGAAAGCGTGAGCGAGTTCTCGAGGAGCCAGTTGAGCAGGTCGGGGGTGCTAAGGCCCGTGTAGGTTAGAAATCCCACCAAAATGACAGTATAGGCTATGTGCAGCGGCTTGCGCAGGAAAGGCAGTTTGTTCTCGGAGCGGAAAGTCATGGTAAAAGTCATATGCCAACTGGTTTTGTGCGATACTGCAGCATTAACCTAAAATGGATACACTTGTTTTACGCATTTGGATACAAGCCGCTTAAAAGGCACTAAGCCAGCAGATCTTTCTGATAGAAAACTAGCCTGATGGGGTTGTCCTCCGGGTTCTGGGTAGGGTCGCAGTGGTAACCAAACATCTCAACGCCATTCATGTAAGGGAGCAGCTTTTTGTAGAAGGTATGGCCTGCGTTATCGGGGTTAAACGTGATGTCGTGGTACACGCAGGTGGGTAGCGCAGGCATGCGGCTCAGTTTGTCGAACAGCACATCGGGCCGGCCCAGGTCGCCGGAATATACAATGCGGTTTTCCTCCTCCTCAAAAATATAGGCAAACGACTGCAAGCCCTCTGAGTGCAGCCCGTAGGTGTCCACGGCTTTTATACCTTCAAAATGCTCAAGCGGCACAAATTCAGCGTACTTATCCGGGTTCTTTACCTGTATCTTCAGGAAGTCGTATACCTGCGATTTGAACTGGTCGGTTGGGTACAGAATGGTCGGTTTTGGGGCTTTGTCCACGACGTGTTTGTGGAGGAGCAGATTGGCCAAGCTGCCACAGTGGTCGTTGTGCAGGTGGGTGAGCAGAATGTAGTCTACGCGGTGCACCAGGTTCTTGTGCACCAGGGTGGGGTATACCGTAAAGCCGCAGTCGAGCAGAACGCACTTTTCGTGTATCGTCACCAAAGCGGCAGAATTCAGGTAGTCAATGTCAAAGGCACCGCCTGTTCCTAAGAATTTAATTTGCATAGAATAAGAGCTAAGGCTGTTTTGGGCTGAGGCTACAGGTATAGCGCGAATTGGAATAAATGGTTGTACAATATTACCATTTTGCGGCATAATTGTTTAAACATTTGCTTCAGGCTTTGTTAGAGGGTATGGTGGCGGAAACGCCAGCTGGCTATAGCCGTTAAGGAAGAAACGGCTAACCCAAGTGAACATGGAAGGATACGAACTACCCGCTGACGAGAAAACAAGGATAACCCACGAGCTGCTGAACCAGGAGTACAAGCGGCTGGAGCTTGACCCGCGCCGCAGCCCCATGCACGAGCTGATTTCGACCATTCTCTCGCACCGCACCAATCACGCCGACGAGCAGAAGGCCTACTACACTATGCTAGAGCGCTTCGGAGACTGGGAGGGCGTGCTAAATGCACCGGAGGATGCGCTCGCAGATGCCGTGAGCACTACCCGTTACCCCTTGCAGAAGGCTCCTCAGATACAACAAACCCTGCGCATGATCAAAGAGGACCGGGGTGAGATCAGCATTGACTTTCTGGCCGATCTGCCCATAGACGAGGCTATGGCCTGGTTGACCCGGCTGCCTGGTGTGGGGCCTAAAACGGCTACTTTGCTGCTGCTGTTCAATTTCAAGAAACCCGTGCTGCCCGTCGATACACACGTGTTTCGGGTGAGCCAGCGGGTGGGGCTGATAGGTGCCAAAGTAACGGCCAACAAAGCCCACGATGTGCTGCTTGATATGTTGCCCAAAGATGCCACAGAGCTGTTTAACTTCCACAAGCACCTTTTCTGGCATGGACAGAAGGTGTGCACCTGGTCATACCCCAAGTGTGAGAAGTGCGTGCTAAGCGGTATTTGCAATTACTATAACGCCGTGCGCGCGAAAGGAGTGGACAGGGCCGCGTAAAAAGCTTATCGAAGCGCATTAGCCAACTGGTGCCATACCTGTCGCTCATGCCGGCCTCAGGCCGAAGTACTGCCACAGGTAGGCGTCGTACGCTGCTTTGCTTTGCAGTTTTATCTCTTGGGTGAGGCTGCCTTCCTTCAGCTTGAGTTTTTCCTCTGTGAGGGTAATACGGCCCTGTTCCGTGGGAAGCGTAATCATTCTTCGCTGTCTGAAGTGGGAGCGGGAGTCGGACTGATGGAAACGGCACATCCCGGCAAATTCATCGTAAGCCCTTTCTGTTTTACTGAAAATGTACTCAGGCAGGACTTCGCCGTTCTCAATGCGGCTCACCCGGTAATAGCTTTCATCATACCTGTCGATGCGGTAATCGCCGCGTGCGTCGGGCTGCACCTGGCCCAGGACGAGTTTTAATGGCGCGAAACTAAATTCCCCGAACCCCACATCGCTCAGGTACTCTTCTCCGTCTATGGTCACGAGCAGGGCCATGTGGTCATACTCCGGTGTATAGGTACCATCGCTAGCTGTGTATACCATTGCCGAAATACGCCTGACATCAAACCCAATCCAGGTGAGCAATTCGAAAAAAAGCCCGTTGAGTTCGTAGCAGAAGCCGCCCCTCCTGCGCTGCACCACCTTGTCATAGATCCTTTCCACGTCGAGCTCTATCGGAACACCGTCGTGGATGTCCAGGTTCTCGAAGGGCACTGCAAGCAAATGTGCTTTCTGCAATTGCTGCAGCACACCGAGGGTCGGCTGCAGTGCACCAGTATAGCCGATGCGATCCAGGTAGGCTTTGTGATCCATAAAGTGGTGGCGTTACATGCTTATTCTATACCTTCATCCGCTTTTGAAAGAAACAACACATCTGGCTATATTAGGTATGGAAGTTACGAACTGAGCTTTGCGGTGGCGAGGCTAAAATTTAAGTGTCGTTGCCGCAGCTTAGTTTCCTTTCAAAAGCAAAATTTCTATTCCTGCTTTAAACCCACCAACGTTGATTTTGGGTGCAGGCGTGGTAGTGAAATCCCCATTGAACCAGGAACTTTTTAAAGGTACCTGGTAGCTGAAATCGATGCCTGTCAGCATGGTTTCCCAATCGTTGGGTATTAAAGCGCGAAGGCCAACGCTTGCCGCCAGCACCTCATTATGAAGCTTGGAGATATTTCTGTTTGAGATCTGGTTACGAATAGGGGTGTGGCTGGCAGGTAGATCCTGGATCTCGATAAGTAACGCATCTCTGGAGAGTCCGGCGTACGGGACCAGGTATACAGATCCTAAGTCGAATTTGTAACCATAATTTATACCTGCGCCAAAGCCATGTGCCTTTGTTCTCATCCCATTACTATCTTCTCTTCTTTCATTTAAGGCAGCGTTACCCTTGAAGTGCATGAAATGGTTTCTGTAGATAAAGTTAATTCCTCCACCGATTAAAATGGAGTTAGGGTTAACCTCAGATATTCCGTCCTCTTTCAGTATAGCATTTAACTCCTTTAAATCTGAGAACTGTCCGCCAATAAGAAGATTAAGACCGTAGTCAACCGTGTTTTCAGCAGGTTGGGAAAAGGTAAGGTTTTCGGCCGTGCTCTTCGTGGGCTGCGCAAATGTAAAACTCTGTGCAACCAATGGGCGGCTTAAGAGAGTGAGCAGCACTAGTAGAGTGCAGGCTCCAACAGTTCGTCTCGAATTCATATACCGTATCTCACCGAATGTACATACCTCAGCCTCACTCCGTTTTCATCAACTTCAAGCCTTGCCTTTCTTCCGCAAACCAGCGCCAGGTTATCGGGCTCGTGACCGGTCGGGAAGCCATAACAAATCGGGTAGTTGTACTTGCCGCTGTGCTCGGCGATGATCTCGTAGGCGTCTTTGCCGAATGGGATGGCATTGTCTTTTATGTCACTGAAGTGGCCCACGATAAGGCCTGCCAGGTCCTTTAACTTACCGGCGCGGTCGAGGTGCACCATCATGCGGTCGATGCTGTAAAGGTACTCGTCCACGTCTTCCAGAAACAGGATCTTGCCTTTGGTTGTAAAGTCGGAGCTGGTGCCGGAAACGTTGTGCAGCAGGGCCAGGTTACCGCCGATCAGCTCGCCTTCGGCTATACCTGTGCGGTTAAAGGCATGTGGTGCTGTGCTGTAGCTGAGTTCCTCGCCAAACAAAACCCGACGCAGGCTGTCCAGTGCAGCTTCGGTGCCGCTCGGGAAAAGCAGTGGCATGATGCCGTGCACGCTCTCTATACCTAAACTATGAATGTGGCAAAGCAGGGAGGTAATATCACTGAAGCCAACGATCCATTTGGGGTGCTTTCGGAAGTGCGTGAAATCGACCTGATCGAGAATGCGGGTGGTGCCGTAGCCGCCGCGGGCGCAGATGATCGCTTTGATGTCCGGGCGGTCGAGGGCCTGCTGCAAATCCTGCAGGCGCAGCGCATCGTCGCCGGCGAACACGCCGTATTGCGCACCCACCGTCGGGCCGACCTCTACCTCCAAACCCCAGCCTTGCAGTATGTCGATGGCGGTGGCTATTTCTTCGCGGCTGATGAGTCGGGCGGTGGCGATGATGGCGATCTTGTCGCCGGGCTGGAGGGGTGTGATCATGGGTATTGCAGTTTTTGATGATAAACGAAGGTATGGCTTTTCTCTAAAATTTGCGAGGCTGCAAAATTTTGGGCAATTTCGGAACCCCGTTTGCTATGGCCTTGGCTGCCCGGCACCTGCACCAGAGCAAGCGCTGCGCGGGCGGGAACCCTAAACCAACCTTTTTATGACGCAACTCCAGAAAAAAAAGTCGGGAATCGACAAGTTCCTGTCGGTAGTCGAGCGCATTGGCAATGCCCTGCCACACCCTGCCACCCTCTTTGCCGGCTTCGCCCTGCTGGTGATCATCCTCTCGTGGGTGGCCAGTATGTTCGATCTGGCGGTAACGCACCCCGGTACCGGCAAAGTGATAACACCGGTTAACCTGCTCTCCACGGAAGGGCTTCACATGATCCTGACCCGCATGGTGACCAATTTTACCGACTTCGCCCCGCTGGGCACGGTGCTGGTTTCGTTGCTGGGTATAGGTATAGCCGAGGGCACGGGCCTGATCGGGGCGGTGCTGCGCCTGGTGGTGCTGTCGTCGCCTAAGCGCCTGCTCACCTTCGTGATCGTGTTTGCGGGCGTGCTGTCCAACACGGCATCTGAAGTGGGCTATGTGCTGCTGGTGCCGCTGGCCGCAGTGATCTTTTTGGCTGCCGGCCGTCATCCACTGGCCGGTTTGGCTGCTGCCTTTGCCGGTGTGTCGGGTGGCTACAGTGCTAACCTGCTGCTGGGCACCATCGACCCGCTGCTGGCTGGCCTGTCTACGGAAGCGGCCCGCATCATCGATCCGAACTATACCGTGAATCCGGCTGCCAACTACTACTTTATGTTTGCTTCTACCTTTGTAGTGGCGGCGCTCGGTACCTGGGTAACGGAAAAGATAGTGGTGCCAAGGCTGGGAGAGTACAACGGAGACGAGAAACCGGAAAGCATTGACCGCCTCAACAAGCAGGAGAAAAAGGGGCTGCTCTACGCAACCATCTCCATCATCCTGTCCACCGCTTTCGTATTGGGCGGACTGTTACCGGAGGGTGGCTACCTGCGCAACCCGGAGACAGGTGAAATCCTCAACTCGCCTTTCATGTCGGGTATTGTGGCCTTTATCTTCCTGCTTTCGGCTATTGCAGGTATAGCATACGGAATCGGTGCCAAGACCATTAAAAACGACAGCGACGTAATGCGCGGCATGTCCAAGTCAATGGAGACGCTCGGCTCTTACATCGTACTGGTGTTCTTCGCGGCGCAGTTCGTGGCTTACTTCAACTGGACCAACCTTGGCTTGATCCTGGCCATTAACGGGGCCGATGTGCTGAAGACCCTGGGACTGAGCGGCATTCCGTTGATGATCATGTTCATCCTGGTGTCCGCTTCCATCAACATGATCATGGGTTCTGCCTCTGCCAAGTGGGCGATCATGGCACCGGTATTCATCCCGATGTTCATGCTGCTGGGTTACTCGCCGGAGTTCACCCAAACGGCTTATCGTATCGGCGATAGCGTGACCAACATCATCTCACCTATGATGTCGTATTTCGCCCTGATCGTGGCCTTTATTCAGCGCTATGACAAGAGCGCAGGTTTGGGCACCGTTATCTCGACCATGCTCCCTTACTCGATCGTGTTCCTGATCGGCTGGATCGTGATGTTTATCGTCTGGATATTGCTGGACCTGCCAATCGGACCGGGAGCCCAGCTGTATATGCCCTAACAGGTATAAACCATGAATGAAAATAGCCGGTGCAGGTATAGAACTGCACCGGCTATTTTGTTTTAGCGATTTGCTTGGTGAAAGCCTTATCTTAAAACAGCTTCAGGCCTACACTCAGCAAAATTTGTTTGTTGGCCAGGTCGTAATTGCTCTGGTTGGCCGGGTCCTCGTAGTTGCGACTGATGCGCTCGTAGCGCACATCCACTGTCAGGCGCTGAATGTCGAGGCCTATACCTGCCTGGTACCCCCAGTCGGAGCTCTCCATAAAGCTTTTGATGCTTTGCCCGTCCTGGCGAGCGCTCAGCAGCGTAGAGGCCACCGGACCGGCCTGCAAACGCACAACATTGCCAAGGCTTATACCTGCCATAATAGGCACATCGAGGCGGTTGAACTTGATGTCGGCCACGCGGTTGGCGAGCGTGGCGTTTGGGTTAGACTCGAGCCGGCCGCCCGTTTGAGTGAACACGGCCTCGGGTTGCACGAACAGGCCCAGGATGTTGATGCGGGCAAAGGCGCCGGCATGGTAACTGGTCACGGATTCTTTGTTGGCATATTCAGCGGGGTTGCTGGTTACGTCGCGCACGCTCACGCTTGACGAGCCCACACCCGCTTTAACGCCCCCCGTCAGGAACTGCGCCTGTGCTGCCGTGCTAAGGGCAAAGAGGGAAAATATAGTCAGCACTAAATTTTTCATAGCTATCAGATTAAATTCAACATGGTTATACCTTGGCCAAAGCGGCACAGGTATAACGAATAATCAATAGCCTTTTAGTACGTAACCGTGTAAATATAGGGTATAATAAGTCTTGTAATAGGATTAAACTTAGGTGGTGCTTGTCTTGGTGCCTGGGGCTGTGTGCCTGCTTACTCTTGCGAAACAGTTTGAACCCCGGCTGCCTCGGGCTCTGCATAGGTGTTGGTTAGCTGGGCGGCCTGCGCCTCTTTCCAGAGTGCCCGCAACCGTTTGTGGAAGCGCTGGTCTCCGCCATTTTCACTCGAAACAGGAAAGTTGACGAAGGTGCCGTCCTTCAGCTCCAGAAACAATTGGCTGTCTTCCGAAAAAGAAGGGTCTGCATGGAAAGTGATGTTTTGGATAGAGTCGAAGGGCATCAGGATGGCCGGTTCTTCCCATGATTTGTTGTAGACAACCACCTTTTTGTCGGTGAAGAAATAAAATCCGTCTGTAAAGTCGCTGAAGGCATCGGAGTACCAGTACTGAATTTGCTCGGTGGGGTCTAGCAGACCTTCGTCGGTGGCGAAACTCACATATTTGGATTTCAACTGTCTGCCAGGGACAACCTCGGTGCCCGGACCACTGGCGCCGATCACGACTAGCCAGATAAAAACACCCAGCACCAGCACGCCAAATCCAGACAGCATGTAAAAAGTCACACTCCGTTTCTGAGGGCCATGCTCGAGTTCGGCGAGTTGTTTATTATGGGCGTGTAGTTTAAAGGCCGCAATGGTGCCCATCAGGTAAAAGTACCCAAAGATCAGGGTGCCAAAGCCCAAAGGGAACTGTCCGTTATAGGCAGATTCAATAAACTTGGGAAGCACAAAATACACCAGAAGACCTAACGCGCTGAACCTGCTTTTTTTATAAATGCCGAATGTGAGCGCGGCGATCAGCGCGGCGTCAAACAGCGTCCATGTGTTAAAGCCTGAGCTATACCTGAAGTCTTCATTGTAAGCACCAATCAGCGAAGCCACAATGGTTAAACCTGTGGAGATGATGCCTAAAATCCATGCGCTGCGGATATGCTTTTCAGCCTTTTCAATTTCGTGCTGTTCCATTGCCCCTATACCTGTAGTTGATTTGATGTGCATAAATACTAATAGTCTAATATATAGAAAAGTAAATTTATAACACAGGGTAGCGGCTATTTTTATGAGTTAGTCTGCAGTATTGCCGTAGCCTCAATTTCCACGAGTTGCTCCGGTCTGATGAGGGCGCTGACCTGCACCATAGTAGCAGCTGGTTTGATCGTGCTGAAAAACTCGCCGTGCGCGCGGCCTACTTCCTCCCACTGGCTGATATCGGTCACATAAATGCGGGTACGCACCACCTGCTGGAGCGTGGCGCCGGCTTCATGCAGGACCTTCTCTATCTTTTGGAGAATGAAACGGGTCTGCTCGTAGGCATCGCCTATACCTATTACCTGGTCGCCGTCCATGGCCGTGGTGCCCGCCACCTCTACTACGTTGCCCACCCGCACTGCCCGGCTATACCCGATCGCGTCTTCCCATATGGCGCCGGAGGAAATGTTTTGTCGATTCATGAAAGTTGAGGAGTTTAGGAGTTTGAGAGTTTAAGAGTTGTGGAGTAAAGAAATCACAAGTGCTGAGTCCTAAGTCACGAGTTTAATTTTGTAGGGACGGGTCGCGATCTGTCCGAATCCTACCCGAACAACAACTTGACAGTGATCAATAAGCAGTTATCAGTGAACAATCAGCAATTAACAATCAGCAATTTAGCCATTTAACAATTTACCAATCACCAATTAAATATACTGATTATCTGATGTAATTATCAGGGAGTTGACTCTCCTGCTGACTTCTATACCTGATACTCCGCCAGAATCCTTAATTTTGAGTTCACCGTTCCTGAAAAGATGCGCCTACGATCGAAACCTGTGCTTTGCAACTATTACGTTACCTACCGCTGTAACGCAAAGTGCTCGTTCTGTGACATCTGGGAGAAACCATCGCCTTACATCACGCTGGAGGATGTGGCCCAAAACCTGCGTGATCTGAAACAGCTTGGTGTGCAGGTGATCGACTTCACAGGAGGAGAGCCGCTCTTGCACCGGCAGATCGACCAGATGCTGGGCATGGCGCACGACATGGGCTTCATCACCACCCTCACCACCAACGGCATGTTATACCCTAAACTGGCCGGGCGATTGAAAGGCAAGGTGGATATGCTGCACTTTTCGCTGGACTCAGCCCATAAGGAAGAGCACGATGCTGGCAGGGGTGTGGCCTGCTACGATTTTGTGATGGAGTCGATACAGGTGGCAAAACAACTGAGCGAGCGACCGGATATTCTGTTCACGGTTTTCAGGCACAATCTGAGCCAATTAGAAGAAGTATACCATACCATCACGCAGCCCAATAACCTGATGCTGATCATCAACCCGGCTTTCGAGTACAATGACGTAGCGGTGGGGGAGCAACTCACGGAAGAGGAGTTAGATTTTCTGACCGCGTTCGGAAAGCGCAAAGACGTATACCTGAACGAAGGTTTTGTGCAGCTGCGCCGCGACGGTGGCAACAAAGTAGCCGATCCGGTTTGCAAAGCTGCCAGCACCACGCTGGTCATCTCGCCGGAAAACGAACTGGTGCTGCCCTGCTACCATTTGGGCACCAAAAGCTTCCCGATACAGGGCAATCTGCGTGCGCTATACCTAAACCAGGAAGTGGAGGAGCTGAAGCAACTGGAAGGGCGACTGCCGGCTTGCGAAGGCTGCACCATCAACTGTTACATGCAACCCAGCTTCGCCGTAGAAATAAACAAATACTTCTGGAAAGCCCTGCCCAGCACGCTGAAGTACAACTTAAGCAAAGGGACGTGGAAGAGGCTTTTGAATGGTTGATGGCTAAATTGTTGATTGCTTATTGTTGATTGTTGATGGTACATGATTGGAAAGCAGGTGTACGATTCGGACAGATCGCGACCCGTCCCTACAAAATTAAACTCGTGACTTAGGACTCAGCACTTGTGACTACTTTACTCCTCAACTCCTAAACTTTCTAATTCCTAAACTTTCTAACTTAAAATATGCCAGTTATCTTACCTGTGAAAGGAATAAGCCCGCAGCTGGGCGACGATTGCTTTGTGGCCGAGAATGCCACGATTGTGGGCGATGTGGTGATGGGCCGCGAATGCTCTGTGTGGTTCAACGCTGTAATTAGGGGCGATGTGAACGCGATCCGGATTGGTGACAAGACCAATATTCAGGACGGAGCCGTCATCCATTGCACGTACCAGAAGGCGGCTACCTCCATTGGCAGCAATGTGTCGATTGGGCACAACGCCATTGTGCATGGCTGCACCGTGCAGGACAACGTGCTGATCGGGATGGGCGCGATTGTGATGGACAATGCCCTGGTGCAGAAGCACTGCATTGTGGCAGCGGGAGCCATCGTGCTGGAAAACACGGTGTGTGAGTCGGGCTACATCTATGCCGGTATACCTGCCAAAAAGGTAAAGCAGCTCAGTCAGGAGCAGATAGACGGGTTGGGCAAGGTAGCCAACAACTATGTGATGTACAGCGGCTGGTTTACAAATCCGGAGGTATAGCTATACCTGAAAAGCACAAAGGCTATACCGCTCGGGTATAGCCTTTGTGTTAATGATTAGGTTCTTCTGACTGCGGCTCTATCTGGGAGTGAAAGTCTTCTTTTACCGTAAAGAGCACCCATTCCACACGGCGATCCGACTTGTCCAGCACCCGTATCTGGTACTCGTTAAAGTCGGCCGCCTCGTTCAGATCGTCAGGTATGTGGCCGTAAATCATGGTCACAAAGCCACCCACCGTTTCGTAATCCTCCCCCTCAGGTATAGCAAAGGGCAGGTAGTCGTTTGCGTCAGAAACAGGGGCGCCGCCGTTTACGCGGTATTCAAAGTCGCCTATGCGCTCCACAATGGGCACTTCCTCGTCGTATTCATCCTGAATCTCACCCACCAGCTCTTCGATGATGTCCTCGATGGTCACGATACCCGACACACCGCCAAACTCGTCTGTCACGATGGCCATGTGCATGTGGCGGCGCTGGAACTGCTGCAAAAGACGTGGAATTTTTTTTGTCTCCGGCACAAAGTAGGCCGGACGCATCAGCTTCTCGATAATGATCGCCTCACCCAGGCGCATCAGGCTTAGAATGTCCTTCACGTAGAGCACCCCTACAATATTATCAATCGAGCCGTCGTACACCGGAAGCCTGGAGTAACCCTCCTCAAATATGATCTCCATCAGCTCATGCTCCGGTATGTGCACATCAATGGCGATCATGCGGGTACGGGGCACCATGATCTGCTTCACCATACGCTCGTTGAACTCAAACACATTCTCGAGCAGTTCGTGCTGCGAGTCCACAAGCAAGCCGCCCTCCGCGCTTTGCTCAAAAAGCAGGCGCAGTTCCTCCGGCGAGTGCACTTCGGAGCCATGTACTGGGCGTATACCCATCGAGCGCAGCACCAGGTTGGCAAACCCATTGAGGATCCAGATAAAAGGCCCGAACAGGTAATAGAAAAAGCGGAGGGGCAGGGTAATAGCCAGCGTGGTCGCTTCGGAGCGCTGTATAGCCAGCGACTTTGGGGCAAGCTCACCAAACACAATGTGCAGCACCGTGATAATGGCAAACGAGATAGGCAGCGCAATTTTGTGGGCCAGCGCCTCGCTTCCCTGGAAGCCGAAGAACTCCATGACGTTGATCACAATCTGCGCCACCACGCTTTCGCCGATCCAACCCAGGCCGAGTGAGGCCAGGGTAATACCGAGCTGCGTGGCCGAAAGATAGGCGTCGAGGTGGGTGAGCATGTGCTGGGCCAGTTTGGCCATCGAGCTGCCTGCCTGTGCGCGCAGTTCGATCTGTGAGGCGCGTACCTTCACAATCGCAAATTCAGCCGCCACAAAGAAGCCGTTGAGCAGTACCAGAAATATAGTAAGTAGAATGTTTAGAACCATAGTGCGTTACGGCGTGGTTTGCTGCCACGCTGCGTAAAATTAAGCTAAAATACGTGTTTTTACTATATATGTGTATGCTATTGGCAAGAATCTGGTTTTGCAGTCAGGTATAACTGGGCCAAAGCGCCTAAAACAGGAAAAGGTGCCGTGGGGCACCTTTTCATATAGATACGTCTTCAGTTGGCTAGTATAGAAGCTGCATGGTGGGTGCCTGGGCGGTGCTGAACAACTCGCGGGCATTTTCCAATGAAAGCAAAGGCAGAAAGATGGCCTTGGCTTCCTGTTCGGAAATTACTCTGTAAACATGCTCTGAAGAGGTATCGAGGAAGGGATTGCAGTAGGAGTAAATAAATTCGTCGGAGAAGGTGCGGTACACGATATGGAAATTGTGCCGCTCGTCGCGCACCAGCTTGATCGCTTTAAAAGTAGCATCGAGCTGTTTGCCGCAAACCGTTTTGATGGCGTTGTGTTCCTTTGGCTGAAAGTCTGTCATCATAGTTTTAGTAGCAGGGTTTATAATTAATCGGATATAAAATAGACATATAGCGGCTGCGGATAATTCCTTTACTCTTCTCTCAGTTCTGTTTATATCCGTGAATGGCTTATAATTCAGGGTGAATGGTATGTAATTGCCTATCAGTAGATTATAATGGGATGCTGTTGATTTTGGTATAGGCCCAACAACTGGGAGCCAGGCGGGTAGGCTACGTCTTTCGAAACTGCCGCACGGGGGTGGTGTCATTTGTAGCCGCTAGATGAACATTGGCAGTCTGCAGCCTGTTATCTGTCTTTCCGGAACTTAGGACGCGGACAGGAAGGTGAGGCTTTCAACCAAAATCCGTACTTTTGTGGTAGCGCTTTAATTGCTGAGAGATCTGCCAGATTTAACTAGACATACCCTTATGAGAAATAATTTGCGGCTAACGCTTCGCTATACCTGGCTGCTGCTGGTGCTGATGACCTTTGCAGCGCAAACGGTGCAGGCGCAGGTGCTCAAGCCAGCTTCCTGGAGCTACGACGTCTCCAAGAAAGAAGTGAAAGTAGGTGAGGAGATCGAGCTCATCTTCAATGTGAAAATCGACAAGGACTGGTACCTCTACTCTTCTGATTTTGACCCGGACCTGGGACCGATGGTAACAGAGTTTACGTTTGCCAAGCATCCGTCTTACCAACTGGTGGGCAAGATCAAACCCATCAACCCCAAAAAGAAATACGACGAGCTGTGGGAGGGGGAGTATACCTATTTTGTAGGTACTGCTCAGTTCAGGCAAAAAGTAAAAGTGCTGCAACCCGAGCTGGTGGTGAAAGGCTCTTACGAGTACCAGGTATGCACCGACATTGATGGCAAGTGCATTCCGTTTGACGATGACTTTGCCTTCACTAATGCGCAGGTAAAAGTTACGGCCGCCAACGGTGCCGTAACACCAGCCGCTATACCTGCCCAAACACCCCTCGAAGCCGTAAAAGATGCGCCTGAGGAAGCGACCACACAAGCCACTGCACCCGATGGCCTTGACACGGCAGTGCCGCCTGCTTTGCCACAGGATTCGGCGCTGGCAGCTGCAGAGGCTTTGGAAAGTGAAGCAACAACGGAGCAAACCGTAACACCGGCCCTCATAGACTTTTCTGACGAAGACGATGCATCCGGGGGAAACATCTGGGCCTTTATGCTGATCGCCTTTGGCTCCGGACTGGTGGCCTTGCTGACGCCCTGCGTGTTCCCGATGGTGCCCATGACAGTGAGCTTCTTCACGGGCAGCAGCCAAAGTCGCGCCCAGGCTATCGGAAAGGCTTTTTTGTACGGTATCTCCATAATCGCCATCTATACCATTGCCGGCACAATTGTGGCCAAGCTGTTTGGGGCCGACGGGGCTAACTTTCTGAGCACGCACTGGCTGCCTAACGTATTGTTCTTTGCCGTGTTCGTGATTTTTGGTATGTCCTTTTTGGGCTTGTTCGAGATTACACTGCCCAGCTCTTGGCTGAACAAAGCCGATGCGCAAGCTGATAAAGGTGGTATCCTGGGTGTGTTTTTCATGGCTTTCACGTTGGTGCTGGTGTCTTTTTCGTGCACCGGCCCGATTGTGGGCAGTATCCTGGTTGCCTCTGCCGGCGGCGAAACGCTGCGCCCGGTGGTGGGCATGTTCGGGTTCTCGCTTGCGTTTGCACTACCCTTTACACTATTCGCTATTTTCCCGTCGTGGCTCAGTGGCCTGCCAAAGTCGGGCGGCTGGCTTAACTCTGTGAAAGTAGTGCTGGGTTTCCTGGAACTGGCGCTGGCACTTAAATTCCTGAGCATTGCCGACCAGGTATACCATTGGGGCATTCTGGACCGCGAGGTATACCTGGCACTCTGGATCGTGATCTTTACCCTGATGGGCTTTTACCTGCTGGGCAAGCTCAAGTTTGCCCACGACTCTGATCTGCCTTACATCAGTGTGCCGCGTGTGTTTATGGCCATCGCTACCTTTGCTTTTGTGGTATACCTGATTCCGGGCATGTTCGGTGCGCCGCTCAAGGCTTTGTCGGGATACCTGCCACCGCAGTCCACCCACGATTTTGATATCAACGCGCTCGTGCGGCAGAGTGGAGGAGGAAGCTCAGCGCAATATACGTCCAATAACCAATTGTGTGAGCCGCCTAAGTATGCCGATTTCCTGCACCTGCCGCACGGCTTGCAGGGCTACTTCGATCTGGAGCAGGCCAAGCGCTGCGCCGCCGAACAGGGCAAACCAATTTTTATCGACTTTACTGGTCACGGCTGCGTGAACTGCCGCGAGATGGAGGCCAATGTGTGGTCGCACCCCGAAGTGCTGCGCCGCCTGCAGGAGGACTATGTGATCGCTGCCCTGTATGTGGATGACAAAAGCGACCTGCCGGAAAGCGAATGGTACGTGAGCGAGTACGACGGTAAAGAGAAGAAAACCCTCGGCAAGAAGTACGCCGACTACCAGATCACCAAATTCAACGTGAACGCCCAGCCTTACTATGTGCTGATGGACGAAAACGAAAATGTACTGGTGAAACCGATTGCCTATGACCTGAGTGTGGAGAACTTTGTGAAGTTCCTGGATGCCGGCGTGGAAGCGTATAAAAACAACAAACAGGTTGCTGCAGCAAAGTAATAAAACACCTTGCGGCTGCGAATGTCTGGTTAGCCACGAAGCCAGGTATAGCGCTGCAATTGGCATAGACACTCGCGGGCCCTTCGGACACCGAGAGGACTGAAAACAAGAAAGCCCCACCTGAAAAGGTGGGGCTTTCTTGTTTTTGAAGTGTCAGGCTATACCTTACTTCGCCTCGTTGTAGCGGCGGGTTACTTCTTCCCAGTTCACCACGTTCCAGAATGCGTTGATGTAATCCGGACGGCGGTTCTGGTAGTTCAGGTAGTACGCGTGCTCCCACACGTCCAGTCCCAGGATCGGCTGGCCGCCGCAACCCTCTGCAAACGACATCAGCGTGTTGTCCTGGTTTGGTGTAGAGCAGATCTCCAGCTTGCCGTCTTTCACGCAAAGCCAGGCCCAGCCAGAGCCGAAGCGGGTAGCCGCAGCTGCGTTGAACTTCTCTTTCATCTGGTCGAAAGAACCGAACGCAGAGTTGATCGCCTCAGCCAGTTCGCCCGATGGTTGACCACCACCGTTTGGTGACAGGATCTCCCAGAACAGGTTGTGGTTGTAGTAACCACCGCCATTGTTGCGCACGGCTTTGTTATCTTCCTTCACATTTTGCATGATCTCCTCAATGCTCATGTTTTCCATCTCAGTGCCCGCGATCGCCTTGTTCAGGTTGTCGGTATAGGCCTGGTGGTGTTTTGTATGGTGGATTTCCATGGTGCGCGCATCAATGTGTGGTTCCAGCGCGTCGTAGGCGTACGGTAGTTTCGGTAATTCGAAAGCCATAGTTTTATGTGGTTTTATATGTGAAAAAATAGCATGCGTACAGATCTATAGGTGTACGTATGCATTTGAAATGTGAGTTTCAAAGTTAGTTATTTTCTTTTGGCTGCAAAGAACGAAGCCATCAGTTCGGCGCACTCCTGGGCCATTACGCCGCTCACCATCTCGGTTTTGGGGTGCAGCAGGTTGCCCACTCTTCTGTAACCGCGTTTGGGCTCTGGTGTTCCGAACACCACCCGTTTTAGTTGTGCCCAGTAGCTGGCTCCCGCGCACATCACGCAAGGCTCCACAGTCACATAAAGGGTGCAGTCATTGAGGTACTTATTGCCCAGATACTCCGCTGCGGCGGTAAGTGCCAGCATCTCGGCATGGGCCGTTACGTCGTTGAGCTTCTCAGTCTGGTTATAGGCTTTGGCAATGATGCGGTTGTTGCTCACCACTACGGCCCCGATCGGAATCTCGCCCTCCTCAAAGGCGTAGGTCGCCTGCCTGTAGGCCTCCTGCATGAAATGATCGTCGCTATGTATAGAAAGTAAGTCCACAGGTATTAAGTGTATCGTTTGCTTTTGCACAAGATACAAAAAAAGCCCCTCCAGGAAAGGAGAGGCTTCATTGTTCAGGTATAAGGTATAGGTATGTTACTTGATCTTCACAGAACCCATTACTTCGCGGGCAGTGTCCTGCCAGTTGTTTTTCATCATAAACGGCATGTGTAGCGAGAACACCATCAACTGCTTGCCCTGAACGGTATAAAGCATAATACTATACTTCTGCACAGGCGCCAGGTGGCTGCTGTTACGCTCATCGGCCATCACCGAAACAAACTCAAATACAATGTAGTCGCGGCCGTTGATGCTGGCCACCTCATCCCGAATGAAATCCACTTTCGTGAAGCGCTCCAGCAGATTCGCCTTGTACACTTCGCGCAGCATTTTCAGGTCCTGGGCGCCAAACTGCGATCGCTTCTGCGTCATGCTGAAATCGACCTGGCCATTGGGGCTTGAGTAAACGGCAACCGGCCTATTGGCGGCGGGGTACTTGCTGGCAATGCCATCGTCGTGCAAAGGGGCAAAATCGCGGGGCAGCATAATACTTACCTCTTTGGTGATCTGCGTTTTCTTCAGTTTAGTGTCGGCAAGGGTTACGCCGGCAATCAGGATAATAGCTAAAAAGGCTAGGTAGCGCATGTTCATAGGTTTGTTGGGGCAAAGGTATCAATTAATAAGAACTGTGATGAGCTGTAGCAATTATTTTGCCAAAGCCGAAACCGTGTCTGCCGCTTTGTAGCTGGTGGAGTTTCTGTCTTCTATACAAAAAGCACGTTGGAAATGAAACAGCTGGAGTGACCTGTATAATTCCAACTGTCTGTTTTTAAGTGTCATCTCAACGTAAATGCTATGTTAGGAAACATCATCAACAGTGTAAAAGGACAGCTGACGGGCGAATCGTAAATAAATTTAGACTTGACCCAAACCAGGCAATCCAGTCCGTAAAGAGGCCAAAGACCATGTAAGGGACGGATTGAAGAAAGAGGCCGCAGGGGAAAATGCCGGAGGGATAATGAACCTGCTGAAAGGCCAGAAAGCCCCGCAGGACAGCCCGGCCATGAACAGCCATGATCCGGAACTACCTGTGCGACCTGACCGCCAAAGTAGGTCTACCTGATTCGGTGGCGCAACAGGTGGCAGAAACAAAAGAAGCCATACCTAACAGGTATGGCTTCTCTCTGGTTGTGTTGTTGTGTTTTTTGGTTGCGGGTCGGCAACTTACTTACATCTCACCTTAAACAAGTGTGCCTATAATTGCCGGAGCGGGGAGCTCCAGGCAATGTCTTTGTGAATCAATTATCTCTGTTAAAACTTTAGCGCTTGGCTGCGCGTGCTGAACCATAACCCGGGGAGGCCGCAAAAAGTTTAATGGCGTCCATAATTAAATTGGGTGAGTGTTACAGCAGGCTGCTAAACGCCTTTGTGCGGAAAGGCAGTGCAAATATAAAGTAAAGTTTCATGTTTGCTATACTTGTGCACCGCCTACGTATTTTTTATACTTACAGCAAAGAAGAGCATTGGAGACCGTGCTTCAAAATAATTTATACCAATATCCTTAATTCGTCGACCAATTGCTGAGCTGCATCAACCAAGCCAGAATTGGCATTCCGTGAGATTTGCTTAATTTTACCCACTGGATCAGGTTGCCATCGGCCTCACACACCCTATCTCAATCATTTGCCGGCATGTCCGAAGGTATAGGTGCTTTCTTTCTTAAATTCCTGAAGTTTGGTCTGGTGGGCTTTACGGGGCTTATCATCGACTTCGGCGTGACCTTTTTGGTAAAGGAAAAGCTGCGCTGGAACAAGTACGTGGCCAATAGCCTGGGTTTTGTGCTGGCCAGCATCAACAACTACATCCTCAACCGCCTCTGGACATTTCATAGCCACGATCCTGAAATAGGCTGGCAGTTCTCCAAATTCCTGCTGGTAGCGGTGGCCGGACTGGCACTCAACAACCTGATCGTCTACCTGCTCACCGAAAAAGCGAAGCTTAACTTCTACGTTTCCAAGTTTATTGCCATTGTGGTGGTATTCGTCTGGAACTTCCTGCTCAACTACCTCTATACCTTTACCCGCTAGTTTTGGCCCTGAATTCGGTAGATGCGTACGTGCTCGTCTTTGTGCACGCGTGGGTTCAGGAAGTGCAGCACGCGGTCGTAAAGCGAGGGCGTGATGGTCGTTTCCAGTTCCAGTGCAGGGTATAGGCTGTGAATGCGTTTCATGCGCTCCTCCAGGTCTTTTTGACCTACCACCACCACATAGTCGGGCTGGTAAGGGTATAGACTCAGCTCGGTTTGCAGGCTGTCCAGTGATTTCTCTCCGTTCAGGCTATACGTCATTGCAAAGTTCTCGGGGAGTGGCTTGCCGGCTTTGTACTCGTCCCAGTCGCGCTTTAGGTTGAAGTGGTACTCATGAAACTCAGCTGCCAGCCGGTTCAGGTAAAAGAGCGGCGGCTGCTTCATGGAGGAATTGCCAAACTCCAGCAACACGGCATCCATGTCCTGCTTCTCGCTCAGGTATACCAACGGCGCTATGCGGCTTTTTTTGGTGTAGGTAAACGACATCGCTACGGCCACTATAATATTGATGATCCAGAAGAAGGTCCAGCTGGCGGCCAACAGCTTTTTGCGGTTCTGCCAGAACTTAGCCGTGCGCACAAAGTCCTGCCAGCCGATGACGCCCAATACCATGATAAGCGGGAAGAGGGGCAGAATAAAGCGCTCCTGCTTGTTAGGGAAAAGTGAGTGCACCACAAAGAAGACCAGACCACCCCAGAAGAGCATGGGAGCCAGCCTGGCCGTGCGGCTATAGCCCAGCAACAGGTATACGCTGATGGGCGGCACCATAAAGCCCAGTATGGTCAGCAAGAAACGGTATACCGGGCCGGTACTGTAATTGTAGGCATTGTCGGCGTTGTAGAAGAAATAGGTCACCACCGAGTGGAAAGGGTAATCGAAAAAGATCAGGTCGATCGTGCCCTGTACGAGCGTGGCCATCAGCAGGAATCCCAGTACCAGCCAGGCTATTTCCTTCCACTGACGGCGGTAGAGCAGCACCATGCCTGCGCCAACTGCGAACAGCACGGCGTGGTAACGCAGCACAAAGGCCAGTGCAAACAGCGCCCCGGCCCACATAAAATGCAAGTTCCGTTTCTGGTCATCCTGCTTCAGCATAAAATAAAACGCGGCCAGGTAGGGCGGAATGCACACCATCTCGACCAGGTTGCGCACGCTCATAAAAGGCATGAACCACATCAGCGCCAGCATCAGCCCCACAAGGCGGGCATTGGCCTGGTTCGAGAGCCGTTCCGTTATCTTATACCCATAGTACACGACTAGCAGCGAGTACAAGCCGTGCAGCACCCGCACGATGGTCATTTTGGTATCCGGATTGGTGATGCCAATACTTTCCATCAGGTAAAACAGCCCATAGTGTATACCTGCATAAAACATGCTATGACGCGGCGGCATGGGCTCGTGCAACCACGAGGGCAAACCGTAAAGCCAGTGTTGCGCAATCGTGATCACATCAAAATGATCGTCGTGAAAGGCGAAGCCCTTCGAAAAGAAGGCAGCCACCATGCGGATGACAAAGGCAATCAGCATGATAAGCGATAGCGGCACCATAAGCCGGTTGTGTACCCCGGCCTGATCGGCAGTAGCGAGATTATCGGCAGTAGTTTGTTGAGGAAACGACATATTGCAACGTTAAGGCGTATGGATCGGCCTATGATTTTTTTAAGGAAATCCGTTCCAAAGTTAAAAGATATACCATTAAGTTTGTGAATGAATTTGACTGAGTCGAAGCAGAAGTCCCCGTTTCTAAAGCGCAGAAGCACTGCCTTGCTGGTTGGTGTACTCGGTTTGGCAGTGCTACTGCTGAGTGTGTACAACGTCCTGCAGCCTGAGTCAGGTATCTATTCCCGCCGTACACTGGTGATCGGCCATGCCGGTTCGGGTTTTTTCTCTCCGCTCAATCCTTACAATCCGCTGCCTGCCAACAGTATGGCTTCCATTGCGAAGGCGATGGAAGAAGACGGCGCCGATGGAGTAGAAGTGGATGTGCATGTGAGTAAAGATGGTGTGCCGATTCTATACCATGACAATACGCTGGAGACCATGAGCGAAGGCGCAGGTATAATCGCAGAACTTCCTGCTACCGAGGTGGTGGGTATAAGGTATAAGGGAGGTGTATTGTACGACCTGTTCCACAGCGAAAAGATCATCACTATGGAGGGGATGCTGCAGCGTTTTCAGACTTATGCGGAGTGGCCTTACCTGCATATTGATATCCGAAACCACGACCAAAGCCGCAACGCGTTTTACGCAGAGTCGGTGCTGGCCTTGCTGCGTAAATACAACTACCCTGTCGAAAAACTGGCTTTTATTTTCAATGATGCGGCTATGCTGCATACGATAAGGGAACTCGAGCCCAAGGCCACGCTGATGCTGGACGCCGGAGAGGATTTCGACCTTTCTGCAAAGCAAGCCTTGGACAACCAACTACATGGCGTAACCGCAAACGGCAAGCATGTGAGCCCGGGGCAGCGGCAAAGTGCAAAGATGCAAGGGCTACAGGTAGTGCTTTTCGGAGGAAAGTCGAAGGGAAGCATCGCCCGAATGCTGGAGATGGCGCCCGATGCTATACAGGTGAACAACGTAAAGCGCATGCGCTTACTTTTAGGCAGCGAATAGACAAAGAGTTATCCTACCAGCATCATAAGCAATGCAAGCAGGATGATAGCCAGCGCAATGTTTCGGAAGGTGAACAAACGACGTTTCATAACCAAGGCTTTATTTCAGGCACAGGTATAATATCCCAGTGCCGTTCTATCTTATACTTTTGTTATCCGGAAAGGATCCTGGAAAAGAGAATCCTTACTTTCTGAAGTAGCGGTGGCTTCACCTACAGGGGTTAGAGGCGCTCTATTTCAAACCAGGTTCTATTCTGAATGACGGGTAATTCCGTGCAAGTTTTCTTCAGATGGAACGACCATGGGAATAATAACGTGATTGATGATACCTGAGATTAACGTTACAGGAATATTATACCTGGTGAAGCGATCGTTTTTCGCGGCACAACAGCGAAACAATTATTACTTTTGCATCATATCATATCAAAACGACATTTATGCTCCGGACACATACTTGCGGCGAACTAAGAATAGACAATGTAGGCGAAGAGGTTGTACTGACAGGCTGGGTACAGCGCCTGCGCGATAAGGGCGGCATGCTCTGGATCGATCTGCGCGACCGCTACGGCATTACGCAGCTCACGTTTGAGGACGGCGTTACGCCAGCCTATTTGTTTGAAGCAGCCCGTGGCCTTGGCCGCGAGTACGTGATCAGGGTGGTAGGCAAGGTGATCGAGCGCTACTCCAAAAACGACAAGATCCCGACAGGCGATATCGAAATTCACGCTTCCAAGATCGAAGTGTTGAACGCAGCCAAGTTGCCTCCGTTTATGATTGAGGACGAGACAGACGGTGGCGACGACCTGCGCATGAAGTACCGCTACCTGGACCTGCGCCGTACGCCTGTGCGCCGCAACCTCGAGCTGCGCCACCAGATGATGCGTGCCGTGCGTGCCTACCTGGACGAGCATTATTTCATTGAGGTAGAAACACCAGTCCTGATCAAGTCGACACCTGAAGGCGCCCGCGACTTTGTGGTGCCAAGTCGCATGAACCCAGGTGAGTTTTACGCCCTGCCTCAGTCTCCGCAGACCTTTAAGCAGCTGCTGATGGTGTCGGGTTTCGATAAATATTACCAGATCGTGAAGTGCTTCCGCGACGAGGACCTGCGTGCCGACCGCCAGCCAGAGTTCACCCAGATCGACTGCGAGCTCTCTTTCGTAACGCAGGAAGATATTCTGAACACATTTGAAGGCCTAATCCGTCACCTGTTCCTGAAAGTGAAAGGCGTACACATTGCCAATCTGCCACGCATGACCTATGCCGATGCCATGAAGTATTATGGCTCCGACAAACCAGATACCCGCTTCGACATGCGTTTTGTGGAGCTGAATCCGCTGGTGAAGAACAAAGGCTTCAAGGTGTTCGACGATGCCGAACTGGTGGTAGGTATAAACGCCAAAGGCGCCGCCAGCTATACCCGCAAGCAACTCGACGAACTGACTGATTTTGTAAAACGTCCGCAGATTGGGGCTACAGGATTGGTTTATGCTCGTGTGCAGGAAGACGGCACTGTGAAGTCCTCTGTTGACAAGTTCTATACCCCGGAAGACCTGCAGGCCTGGGCCAAGGCTTTCAATGCTGAGCCGGGCGATTTGATTCTGGTGCTGGCCGGTGGCAGAGACAAAACCCGCAAGGCCCTGAACGAGCTTCGTCTGGAGATGGGCGAGCGCCTTGGTCTGCGTGACAAGAACGTGTTCTCGCCGCTGTGGGTAGTCGACTTTCCGCTGCTGGAGTGGGATGAAGACAGCAACCGCTATCACGCTATGCACCACCCGTTCACGTCGCCTAAGCCAGAGGACCTGGAGCTGATCGACGACCGCCCAGGCGACATCCGCGCTAACGCCTACGACATGGTGATCAACGGTGTGGAAGTAGGGGGAGGTTCTATCCGTATCCACGACCGCCGCTTGCAGGAGCAGATGTTCCGCCTGCTCGGCTTCAGCAACGACGAGGCCAAAGCCCAGTTCGGCTTCCTGATGGACGCCTTCGAGTACGGCGCTCCTCCGCATGGTGGCATTGCTTTCGGATTCGACCGTCTGTGCTCGCTATTCGGTGGCTCCGACTCCATCCGCGACTACATTGCCTTCCCGAAAAATAACTCAGGCCGCGATGTGATGATCGACGCTCCATCACCAATTGCCAATGCGCAACTGGATGAACTGCATATTAAAATGAAGAACCTGCCGGCGTAAGGTATGGGTATACAGAAATAAAGAAAGGCTGTCCGTAAGGGCAGCCTTTTTTTGTCTGAATCAGGATTTACAGGATGCCAGTGCATGATTGACATCCCCCTTCCCCTTCAAAGGGGGACTCTCCTTTACTGTCGGTTTTTAGATATAGGCTTTGTAGTCGTCGCACTTTAGTATAACCACTGATTCAACCCACCCCTGCCCCTCCCGAGAGGGGAATTACCTCCCCTAGCCCCTCCTAAAAACAGGAGGGGGACTTTCTGTTACTACTATTTCAAAGGTATAGGCGTTGTAGCTACTGTTAAACCCACTGGTAGGTATGTATAACAAGAGTAACTAGCCCCGGAAGCAATGAAACTGATCGCTTTAGCCAGGTGCACTTTTCGACGCTCCACTGTTCGAGCGTTCAGCGAGTTTGGAGCGTCTTGACTTTTTTGCCTTCTTTGGGGGTAGGGGCCCTCGATTTGTGTCAAGACAAAAAGAAGGTGCCCGCCGCACAGGCGAAGCTATAAAACAAAACAGCCTAAGTAGAGCTAGCTCGCAGCTACGCTAGGTATAGGTTTAGGTATAACCATGCAGCCAGCTATAGCTATATAAGAGCCAGCCCCCTACCTATAGTAGACACAAGCGTGGACGCTCCCGGCAAACACAAAAACAAAAAAGCGGCTGCCCTTTCTCAGAGCAGCCGCTTCCATATCATCAGCTATACCTTACAACACCCCACTCAAAAGAGCAGGCGCTATACCTAGCAGAATCGTCAGGGCAGTAATGATGATCAGCATTACGTTGATAAAGCTGGTAGACTTGATCGGTGTATGGTCTTCTGCAACAGGGTGCAGGTACATGGCGATCACCACACGGAAATAGTAGTAAATACCTACAGCAGCCAGAATTACGGCAACCACAATCAGCCACATCATATCAGGGTTCTCCACCAGAGCAGAGAACACGAAGAACTTACCAAAGAAACCAGCCGTCAGCGGTATACCGCCCAGCGACAGCATGGCAACCGTTACGGCGAAGGCCAGTAGCGGATTTGTTTTGCCCAGCCCGTTGAAGGCTTCGTATTTCTCGCTACCGCGTTGCTTGGCTACTAGATGCAGCACGCCGAATGCGGCAATGGAAGCAGTAGAGTAGGCAAACGAGTAGAATAGCACAGCTGAGGTCGAGAATTCATTGAAGGCGAGCAGTGTCATCAGCAGATAGCCTGCGTGCGAGATGCTGGAGTAGGCCAGCATACGCTTCATGCTCTGCTGCACCACCGCACCAATGTTACCAACCAGCAGCGACAGCACCACAATGGCTACCAGGGTTGGCATCCAAGCTGGGTAAGAAGCTGCAAAGGCAGCGTCCATCAGTTTATAGAAAGCAGCTACACCAGCCGTCTTTACGACCGTTGACATGTAAGCCGTCCATACCGTAGGCGTACCTTCGTACACGTCAGGCGTCCAGAAGTGGAACGGAGCGGCAGAAATTTTGAAAGAGATACCGATGATGATAATCAGCACACCGAGCATGAACATGACGTTGTTCGCGCCGCCTGTGCCCAGAGCCTCGGCTGAGCCTGCAATTTCGGAGATGTTAAATGTACCTGTGGCACCGTATACCATCACAATGCCGAACAGCATCACGCCCGTAAAGAAAGAACCCATCAGAAAGTACTTCAGGGCAGCTTCTGCGGAGCGCATGCTGCTCTTGTCGCTACCAGCCAGCACGTACATGGCAATGGAAAGAATCTCAATGCCGATGAAGAGCATTAGCATGTTGTTGTAGCTCACCATCATGATGGCGCCCACCAGCGAGAAGAGAATCAGGGCGTAAAGCTCGCCGATGTTTTCGTCGTTGCGGGTAATGTAGTGCTGCGTGAAAGGAAGCATCAGGAGTGTTGAAAGAACCATGATCCCTGTGAAAGCCACCGCGTAGTTGTCGATGGTGATCATGTTATCAAAATAACTCTTGGTGTCGTTCCAGTCGAGAAGGTTGATGCCGAACACAATCGCCAGGAACAGCAGCGACAGCGGCAACAGGATTCTTTTAGATTTCAGGAAACCTACGAAGAGATTGATAATCCCAAATCCAGATAGAAGTATAATCGAAATCATGTCGTTAGTATCGTTTCTTTTTGCGGACTATCGGTTGATGATGCTAAGCAGGTGTCCAACCGCGGGCTCTGAAATGCTCAGGAATGTGTTCGGGAACAGACCAATCCAGAAGACCATAATCACCAGCGGAATCAGCACGGCTTTCTCGTGGAAGGTCAGGTCAGCGAAGCCTTCGGTGGCCTCTGACTTCGTGCCGAACATCACGCCTTGGAACATACGCAGCATGTATACCGCACCCAGAATGATGGTTAGGCCGGCTACAGCGCCGAAGTAGTGGTTGTACTGGAACACGCCCGATAGCAACAGGAACTCCCCAATGAAACCGTTTGTGAGCGGAAGCGCCACAGAACCCATCAGCAGCGTCAAGAACATGATAGAAAGCGCCGGCGTGGTCTGGGTGATGCCACCCAGGTTGGAGATCTCTCTGGTGTTGGTTCTGCGGAAGATAATGTCGACGATGAAGAACAAGCCCACAACGTTGATACCGTGGCTCAGCATTTGAATCACACCGCCCTGCAGGCCTTGCTCGTTCAGGGTGAAGATACCCGCCGCAATCAGGCCCACGTGCGCGATAGACGAGTAGGCAATCAGGCGCTTCATGTCACGCTGACGGATGGCGATGATAGAGCCGTACACGATACCGATGATGGAAAGCACCAGCACGAGGTCAGCCCACTGGCTCACACCTAGCGGCACCACTGGTAGCAACCAGCGCAGCACACCGTAGATACCCATCTTCAGCATGATACCAGCCAGCAACATCGTCGCCTGCGTAGGAGACTCAGTATAGGTGTCGGGCTGCCAGGTATGGAATGGGAACACAGGCATTTTGATGGCAAAGGCAAGGAACAGGAACCAGAAAATCCAGCTCTGCGTCGCGCTGTCCAGCGTGAGTTGGTAGAAGGCGTTTACGTTAGACGAGTGCGCCGCCAGTTCGGTGCCAGCCGTCTGGAAGTACAGGTATACGAAAGCGGCCAGCATGAAAAGCGAACCAAAAATCGTGTAGATAAAGAACTTGAACGTAACCGGAATCCTGCGCGCACCGCCCCAAATGGCCGCGATGAAGTAAATCGGAATAAGGGCCACTTCCCAGAAGAAGTAGAACAGGAACGCATCCATGGCTACGAACACACCAATCAGGCCTGTCTGCATGAACAACACCAGCGCGTAGAATACGTGCGGGTTTTTGTAGTCGTGCTTGAAAGAGGAAAGGACGATAAGCGGCACCAGGAAGGTCGTCAGAAGCACCATCAGGAGGCTAATGCCGTCCATACCGATGCTGAAGCCTATACCTGCACGCTCCACCCACGGCATATCGAGGGCGAACTGTGTGGTGGCGTCCGGGACAAAGTTTACGATTGCGAACAGGGCAATGGCAAACTCAACTAGCGTTGCTATAAAAGCCACTTTCTTGGCACCTTCGCCTTTAATCAGCAGCACCAGCAGTGCAGCTAGGGCAGGCCAGAAAAGTAATAGAGCTGTAATCATCTTCTTAGAACCTTAAGCGATAAAGAAGTTTAAAAATAGAATCAGAACGATGCTGGCCACCATCACGAAGATGTAGAAGCCAGTTACGCCACTCTGTGTCAGGCGCAGCACGCGGCCGCTTGCCATTACCAGTTTGCCGAAGCCGTTTACAATGCCGTCCACTACAATGACATCCACGAAGCGGTGGAAAGCCGTTGACATGGCCATTACCGGACGCACGAACACAGTGTCGTAAATCTCGTCGATGTAGTACTTGTTGTAAATCAGGTTGTGGATAGGAGACAGGCGCGTTCCTTCCGGAGCTGGCACTGTTTCTTTCTTCACATACATAAAGTAAGCGATGATAATCGCGATAACTGACACTATTACCGAAACGCCCATCAGGATGTATTCCGTGGCGTGGTCGATGTGCGGTGCTTCCAGTGCCGCACCGTTAGCCTGACGCGCAAAGTTGTAGATTGGCGCCAGGAAGTTACCCAAGGTATGTGTGTCGCTGAAAACGGCTGGCAGACCAATGAAACCACCTACTGTAGAAAGAATCGCCAGAACAATCAGCGGAATGGTCATGGACGACGGTGACTCGTGCAGGTGCGAACGCTGCGCTTCTGTGCCACGGAACTTACCGAAGAAGGTCAGGAACAGGAGGCGGAACATGTAGAACGAAGTCATGAACGAAGCCAACAGGCCGAGCGCCCACATCAGCTTGTTGTGCTCAAACACATGCGCCAGCAATTCGTCTTTCGAGAAGAAACCGGCGAACGGCGGTATACCTGAAATCGCGAGCGTACCGATCAGGAAGGTGATAAATGTAATTGGCAACCACTTGCGCAGTCCGCCCATGTTGCGGATATCCTGTTCGTTGCTCACCGCGTGAATCACAGAGCCAGCACCCAGGAATAGGAGGGCCTTGAAGAAAGCGTGCGTGAGAACGTGGAAAATAGAAGAAGAGAAAGCCATCACACCGAGTGCGAGGAACATAAAGCCCAATTGCGAAACGGTAGAGTAAGCCAGTACTTTCTTAATGTCATTCTGCGCCAGACCGATGGTCGCGGCTAGCAGGGCAGTAGCCAGACCGATGATGGCGATAAACCCCATCGTGGTCGGGGCCAGCACATACAGTACGTTCGAGCGAAGCACCATGTAGATACCCGCCGTCACCATCGTAGCGGCGTGAATCAGGGCTGAAACAGGTGTAGGACCCGCCATCGCGTCAGGAAGCCACGTGAAGAGCGGAATCTGCGCACTCTTACCCATCGCACCCACAAACAGGAGCATGGTAATGGCAATCATCACACCGCTGTCAGTCATGCCCGTCATCTGCGAGGCAGACAGGAACACCTCTGGGTAGCTTACGCTTCCGAAGGTGATGAAAATAAGGAAAATGCCCAGCAGGAAGCCCAAGTCACCGATACGGTTCATGATAAAGGCTTTCTTGGCGGCATTGTTATAGTTGGTGTTCTTGTTCCAGAAGCCAATCAGCAGGTAGGAGCAAAGACCAACGCCCTCCCAGCCCACGAACATCATCACGTAGTTAGAGCCCATCACGAGCAGCAACATCGAGAACATGAACAGGTTGAGGAAAGAGAAGAACTTGCCGTAGTTTTCGTCGTGGCTCATGTAACCCGCCGAGTACACATGAATCAGGAAACCGATACCGGTCACCATCAAGAGCATCAGCAGGGTGAGCTGGTCAATCATGAACGAGAACCCAATCTCAAGGCTGCCTACCGAGAACCAGTTGTAGAGGTCGACGATGTACGGGCGGCTGCCATTGGAAGTGAAGTCGATGAACAGGTATACCGATATCAGAAACGAGGCCAGCACGGTGCCAGAGCCCAGCAGCCCCACAAGGGCCTTAGGCAATTTGCGGTTGCCAAGTCCGTTAATCAGAAAGCCGATGAACGGCAGGAGCGGAACAAGCAAACACAGCAGCGCCATTTCCTGGTTGTTGAAGGGCATTACTACTTCTTGCATTTAGCGTATGATTTAGTTAAGCTATTCAGATTATTTTGGTGTGCGGCTACCACTTGAGGTAGTTCAGCAATTGCACGTCCGTAGAGCGGATGTTGCGGTAAATCATCACGATGATGGCCAGACCAACCGTTACCTCCGCTGCTGCCACTGCCATGATGAAGAACACGAAGATCTGTCCGTTGGGGTCAGAGCGGTAGGCCGACAAAGCGACCATCAGCACGTTTACGGCGTTGAGCATCAGCTCCACACACATAAAAATAACAATCGCATTGCGTCTGGTGAGAACGCCGATTACGCCAATGGCGAAAAGGGCCGTGCTGAAGTACAGGTAGAATTCAAGCGGGATGGTTCGGATAACCTCTGGCATTTGGTTCATCGTCTGGTTGCTGAACGTATTACTGGTAAATTACAATTCTGAAATCAAGTCGCAAAGTTATCCCCATTTTTGTAAAATCCATAACATATTTCTAATCTTCTTACCCAGATTTAGTCTGTGTTGGCCCTCTCGGAAGAATTATATTTTGTCGGTCTTCAGTTGTGCCCTGTTATGGCCTGTGCTATACCTTGCTTGTGCAAAGCACAGGATACAGACCGATAAGGGCAGGCCGTTTATCACTGCCGCTATACCTATATTGGTGCACAACTTCAGGGTTCAGGCTCGTTGTCGTTTTTGCATCGAAGACTTCCTTATACCTTACAGGGGCTTTTGCGTAGGTATAAACCCAATGGATTAGAATTGTTTTATCATACAGGCAAGATTTTACCTGACCTATACCTTGCCTGTGCTTTTGTCCATCAGGTAGTGCTATACCTTGTTCAGCGTTTAATTTTTATGAATCGACTTGCCAGTTTTGTTCTCTTTCCTCTGCTCGCGCTGGCGATGTTCTCCTGCCATCAAACTGCCGCGCTTCTCAACACCGAGCCTATTATAACTGCCCGCAACATGAAAGCCACTATTACACAAGCATTGCATTACGACAACCTGCCCTCTGCCTCAGGGCTTGAGTTATTGGGCGACCATTACTATGTCGTCGGCGACGATTCGCCCTACCTGTACCGCCTGAACAAGCGATTTGAGATTGAGTCGCAGGAGGCTATTTTCGATACCGCTGGTTTTGCGGCTGGCCGCGTAGCCAAAGCCGACAAAGCCGACTTGGAGGGAATGACGCTGTTGCAGCACCAGGGCAAGCCTTACTTGCTGATGATGGGCTCAGGTTCGGCGCCTGCCCGACGCAAGGCTTACCTGTACAACATTTGCGGTGATGATATTTGTAAGGAAGGAGCAGGTTTGCAGGGTGCCAGAATTATTAATGTAGACAGGCTATACCAGCAACTGGAGCAACAGGCCGACACGCTCGGCGGCGGTCTGCTCAACATCGAGGGAGTTGCAGCAGGGCACGGCAAGCTATACCTGCTGCAACGGGCCATCGGCACGGGGCATAATGTGCTGATCTCGTATCGCTTAGCTGATTTTATACCTTATCTACTAGGAGAGCCTGATACGGAGTTGCCTCAGCCCGAACTTAGCTATTTCCGTCTGCCTGACCTTAATTACCTGCAAGCTGGTTTCTCGGGAGCCTACGTTTACGACGACAAGCTGTTCTTCACGGCTTCTCTGGAGGACACAAACGACGCTTATGCGGATGGTGACGTGCTGGGAAGCTACATCGGCTATATCCCGTTCTCGTGGGTTGGCCGACAGGATACATTGGAGGTTCCTGCAACACTTATCCTGCAATCGGATGGAAAGCCCTATACAGGCAAAGCTGAATCGTTGGTGGTGCAAAAGCGGGAAGGGAAAGGCAGGTATAGGCTGGTGGTCGTTTCGGACGATGACCAGGGCGGGTCGGAGCTGTTGGAGGTGGTGTTGAGCGAGGAGTAAACAAAAAAGCCAGCGCTTTACAGCACTGGCTTTCTTTATCTCTGATTTTTACCTTGACTTAGAAGTTCTGCTCTCCCGCCTCTCGCTTACCAATCATCACAGCGCCCACCATCGATACTAAGAACAGTACCGCTACTAACTGGAACGGTAGCATGTACTTCGTGAAAAGCACTTTGCCCAGGTTCTCCACCATACCTACCTGCGAGTTGAATGTGGCCGGGTCTGGGTGACCGAGCGTTACGTCTTTCAGGGCAGCTACTACGATCGTGAAGAGCAAACCACCAGCTACGGTACCTGCAATTTTAGCCAGCACATTCTTTTTTAAGGTGCTTTCTACGTTTTTACCAGTGTTGATGAACATCAGTACGAACAGGAAAAGTACCATGATAGCTCCTGCATACACAATAATATTCACTGCCGCCAGGAACTGGGCGTTCAGCAGAATATAGTGTGCTGATATGGAGAAGAATGTCAGGATCAGGAAGATAACGCTGTACACGGGGTTTTTGGAAACAACAACCATCACGGCGCAGAGCAGCGTTAGCGAAGCAAAGAAGAAAAACAGACTTTCTGTCATCGGATTATTTGGTTTCAGTGGTTTTTAACGGTTCTACCAGGCGGTCTTTGCCGTAAATGAATTCGTCGCGCTCGTAACGGGCTGGCGCAATTTTGTCATCCTGCAGGAAAATGGCCGCTTTCGGGCAGGCTTCTTCGCACAGACCGCAAAAAATGCAACGCAGCATGTTCACTTCGTACGTCACGGCATATTTTTCCTCGCGGTACAGGTGCTCTTCGCCTTTCTTGCGCTCACCAGCCGTCATCGTAATGGCTTCAGCAGGGCAGGCTACGGCGCACAGACCACAGGCCGTGCAACGCTCGGCACCGTTCTCGTCGCGCTTCAGCACGTGCAGGCCGCGCCAGATGTCGCTACGCTGACGTGTTTCTTCAGGGTAGTTGATCGTTGCCTTCTTCTTGAAAAAGTGCTTGATCGTGATGCCCAAACCTTGCGCAATAGCAGGCAAGTACATGCGCTCAGCGAGCGTCATCTCCTTTTGTGCTACGTTCTTTCTTCTATTTGATAATGGTTCCATTGTATCTCAAGCTTGAATGCTGCCTGACTATAACAGCCCTTAGCATAGCAGCATTCAATTATCGTTATCATTTTGTAAAATATTCGTAGAGCAGAATACCGCCACCTGTCAGCAAAATGTTCAGGATAGACAGCGGAATCAGGATGTTCCAACCCAGTTTCATCAGCTGATCGTAGCGGAAACGTGGCAATGTCCAGCGTACCCACATGAAGAAGAAGATGAAAGCAAAGATCTTCGCAAACATCACCGCAACCCCGATGATTGTCACCACGTTGTTACCCAGAACTGGATCGTCAAACGCGTTGCGCAGGTTCTCCATGAACGGGAAGTTGTAAGCCCCAAAGTACAGCGTGGCCATTACAGCCGACACCACGAAGATGTTGATGTATTCTGCGAACAGGTACATACCCAGTTTCATGGAGCTGTACTCGGTGTGGTAACCACCAATAAGTTCGGCTTCCGACTCTGGTAAGTCGAATGGTGTTCTGTTGGTCTCAGCAAAGGCACAAATCAGGAAAATCAGGAAGCCCAGCGGCTGGTACCAGATGTTCCAGTTAAAACCGGCCTGTTGCTCGGCAATTACTTTCAGCGACAGCGAGCCGCTCAACATCAGCACCGCAATCAGCGACAGACCCATGGCCAGTTCGTAGGAAATGTTCTGCGAAGCGGCACGGATAGCGCCCAGCAGCGAGAACTTGTTGTTCGACGCCCAGCCACCGATCATCAGACCGTATACGCCCAGCGACACGACTCCGAAAATATACAGGATGCCGATGTTCACGTCAATGGCGATCAGATCAAACGAAGTCTCGCCTATAATCAGCGTATCCCCGAAAGGAATCACCGCACTCGACATGGCCGCCACCAGCATGGCTATACCTGGACCCAGGATAAAGAGCGTTTTATTTGCTTTGGCAGGTATAAATTCCTCTTTGAAGAACAGTTTGCCCGCGTCAGCCAGCGGTTGCAGCAAACCCATTGGGCCCGCTCTGTTGGGGCCTACACGGTCCTGGATGAAAGCGGCGATTTTACGCTCAAAGTACGTCGAGTAGGTCGCAATCAGTAGGGAAATACCGAAAATGGCCAGAATGTAGATGCCTTTGTAGATCAGAAGTACAGAATCCATGCTTTATTCCGTTGGCATTTTTTTAACAGTAGATTTAGGCAGGTTCGGCACAATCGGCACGTTCACCACAGGCAGTTCGTAGTGGTTAGCCGAGATAACAGAACCTCTGTCGATGTGGCGCGGTCCCTCGATGGTCCAGTCGCTCATCTCCTTCTTGTCGAAACGGCAAGTGTTGCAGATGAACTCCTCCACCTCGGCGTACTCGTCCTTGCGGGCGGTTACGCGAAGCACCGTGTCGCCACGTCCCCACAGCGTTACCTTACCGCTGCAGGTAGGGCAGTCGCGGTGCGCATTCAATGGCTTGGTGAACCATACACGGTTCTTAAAGCGCCAAGTCTTGTCTGTCAAAGCACCCACCGGGCACACGTCAATCACGTTTCCTGAGAAATCGTTATCGATTACGTTCTCGATGTATGTACCAATCTCGGCTGCGTCGCCACGGCCCAATACGCCATGCACACGCTTCTCCGTAATCTGGTCAGCGGTATACACGCAACGGTAGCACAGGATGCAACGCGTCATGTGCAGCTGGATGTAAGGACCCAGGTCTACTTTGTCGAATGTACGGCGCGGCTCCTCGTAACGGGTAGCGCTCACACCGTGCTCGTAAGAAAGATTCTGGAGGTCGCACTCACCAGCCTGATCGCACACCGGGCAATCGAGCGGGTGGTTGATCAGCAGCATCTCCACGATTCCCTTACGGGCGTTCAGTACGTCTTCGTTGGTTGTGTTTTCCACCACCATGCCGTCCTGTACTGGGGTAATGCACGAGGCAACCAGTTTGGGCATAGGGCGTGGGTCGCGGGCAGAACCCTGCGTTACCTTCACAAGGCACACACGGCACTTACCGCCACTGCCTTTCAGCGGGGTATAAAAGCACATGGCAGGGGGCACTACATCACCACCGATTTTACGGGCGGCCTGCAGGATGGTGGTTCCATCTTCAACCTCTACCTCGATGCCGTCAAATGTTATTTTAGCCATCTTTTTATTCGTTATTCGTTATTAGTTGCCCGTTTTTCGTGAAGCGGCGCAACAAACGATGTAAGCTATACTTTCCTTTTCAGGATGATTTTATTTCTAAACAGTAGCTGCCGCCAGCTGTCCTCTGTACACCGCACCTGGAGCCGTAGCTTCCTGCGGGTGCTTGATGTGCCACTCGAACTCCTCGCGGAAGTGACGGATCGCACTGGCTACTGGCCAGGCTGCCGCGTCGCCCAGCGGGCAAATCGTGTTACCTTCGATTTGCTTGGCTACACTTACCAACAGGTCGATGTCCTGCTGATGGCCGTGGCCGTGCTCGATGCGGTGCAGCACGCGTTCCATCCAGCCTGTACCCTCTCGGCAAGGGCTGCACTGTCCGCATGACTCGTGATGATAGAAGCGGGCATAGTTCCACGTGTTACGCACGATGCACTGGTCTTCGTCGAACACGATAAAGGCACCTGAACCCAGCATAGAGCCGCTCACAAAACCACCGTCGGACAGCGATTCGTAGGTCATCAGACGTTGCTCACCGGCAGCTGTTTTCATAATCAGGTCAGCTGGCAGAATCGGAACAGAAGAACCACCCGGCACAACGGCCTTCAGTTGCTTGCCTTTCCAGATGCCGCCGCAGTACTCGTCAGAGTAAATGAACTCCTCCACCGGAACACCCAACTCGATTTCATACACACCCGGACGGTTGATGTTACCGCTGGCAGAAATCAGTTTGGTACCTGTGCTTCGGCCTACACCTATTTTGGCGTACTCGGCACCTGTGTTGTTCACAATCCACGGCACAGACGCGATGGTCTCCACGTTGTTTACCACAGTAGGAGAAGCGAACAGACCTTTCACAGCTGGGAATGGCGGCTTGTTACGCGGGTTGCCACGCTTGCCCTCCAATGACTCCAACAAAGCCGTCTCTTCACCGCAGATGTAGGCACCACCACCTGGGGCCACATGCAGGTCCAGGTCGTAGCCTGAGCCCAGAATGTTCTTGCCCAGCAAACCAGCGGCATACGCCTCGGCGATTGCTTTCTCCAGAATGCGCAGGATGAACAACAACTCACCGCGGATGTAGATATAAGACGTGTTCGCACCCAGCGCATAGCTCGATGTAATCATGCCTTCAATCAGGGCGTGCGGGTTTTTCTCCATGAACACACGGTCCTTGAAAGTTCCCGGCTCCGATTCGTCGGCGTTGCAAACTAAGTAACGCGGAACACCTTCCGGCTTCGCCAAAAAGCTCCACTTCATACCAGCCGGGAAGCCAGCGCCACCACGACCTCGCAGTCCCGATGTCTTCACTTCTTCCACCACCTCGTCTGGAGTCATCGTTTTGATGGCCTTTTCTACCGAGCGGTAGCCGCCATGCTTACGATACACCTCCAAGGTTTCGATACCCGGTACGTTAATATGTTCGGTTAATATCTTGATTCCCATTGTTACAGGATGTCTATGTCGGCAGCTACCGTTGCTGGTGCTAGCCTATGTTTATCTATAATGGACAAAGGAATTTTTGACAAAGGACAAAGGACTCTTTCAGGTATAGAAGTCTTTTGTCTAATGGTCTTTTGTCACAAAGTCCTGCTAAACTATTTCTTCCACTCAGGCGTTTCCACCTCTTTGTTGCGCATCATCTCGATGAACTGGTCCACCGCCTCTTCGCTGTCCAGGTTCTCGTAGTAGGTTTCGCGCACCTGCAGCATAGGGCCTGTTCCGCACGAAGCAAGGCACTCCACTGGCTTCAGGGTAAACATACCGTCGGCGGTTGTCTCACCTTCCTGAATGTTGAGTTTCTGTTTGAATGTCTCAATCATCTGGTCGGCACCACGCAGGCAGCAAGGGCCTGTGCGGCATACCTCGAGCACGTGCTTGCCCACTGGCTTCAGGTTGAACATGGTATAGAAAGTAGCCACTTCGTATACCTCAATTGGCTGTATGTTCAGGATCTCAGCGATCGCGTCCATGGCCTCAGGGCTTACCCAGCCATTGTTTTCCGCCTGCGCTACGTGCAAGGCAGGCAACAGGGCCGACTTCTGGCGCCCCTCTGGGTAGTGGCTGATATAGCGCTGAATCTCAGCTAGGGCTTTATCAGAAAACTGAAATGCGTTTATCGTCTCTGCCATCTTTGTAAATGTCACTAGCCAAAGGCCAGTGTTAGATGATGAATAGTATTATAGATTATGCGTCGAGTTCGCCCGCGATTACGTTCAAGCTACTCAGCGTCAGGATCGCGTCGGCCAGCTGACCGCCTTTGATCATCTCGGTGTACGCCTGGTAGTAAATGAAGCAAGGTCTACGGAAGTGCAGACGGTAAGGCGTTCTGCCACCATCGCTAATCAGGTAGAAACCAAGCTCGCCGTTGCCGCCTTCCACGCTGTGGTATACCTCGCCTTTCGGCGCGTCAATCTCACCCATCACAATTTTAAAGTGATAGATAAGCGCTTCCATACTGGTGTATACCTCCTGCTTTGGAGGCAGGTAGTAGTGCGGGGCGTCGGCATGGTAAGAACCCTCCGGCAAGTTTTTGTAGGCCTGCTCAATGATTTTCAAGCTCTGCCATACCTCTTCGTTGCGCACCAAGAAGCGGTCGTAAGTATCGCCTTTCTCGCCAACCGGAATTTCAAACTCGAAATCTTGGTAAGAAGAGTAAGGGTTCATCACGCGCACGTCGTAGTCCACGCCGGTGGCACGCAGGTTAGGGCCTGTGAAGCCGTAGTTCAAAGCACGCTCCGCCGAAATGGCACCCACACCCACCGTACGGTCGATGAAGATACGGTTGCGGGTCAGCATTTTCTCGAACTCCGCCCATACCTTCGGGAAGCGCTTCAGGAACTCGCCAATCAGGTGCAAAGCTTTTGGAGAAAGGTCGCGCTCCATACCGCCGATACGACCCATGTTGGTCGTCAGACGGGCGCCGCATACCTCTTCGTAGATGTCGTAAATGTGCTCGCGCTCCTGCATTACGTACAGGAAGCCCGTGAAAGCGCCAGAGTCCACACCCAGAATCGAGTTACAGATCAGGTGGTCGGAAATACGGGCCAGCTCCATCATAATCACGCGGATGTACTGCGCACGCTTCGGGATTTCTATACCCAGAAGTTTCTCCACTGTCATGTGGTACCCCATGTTGTTGATAGGGGACGAACAGTAGTTCATGCGGTCGGTGAGCGGCGTAATCTGGTAGAACGGTCTGCGCTCGGCAATCTTCTCGAAAGCACGGTGAATGTACCCGATGGTCGGCACCGCGTCCATGATCACCTCCCCGTCCATCTGCAGGATGTTCTGGAAGATACCGTGTGTGGCCGGGTGCGTCGGACCCAGGTTGAGGGTCGTCAGGTTCTCGTTTTTTTTGTCCTGCAGTTTCAGGTCGCGGTTGTCGCGGAACTCCTGTAACTGATCAGTATCAGCTGTTTTATTATCAGTAGCCATAGTGGTTTATCTGGCTTAGCGTCCGAAATAAGTATCGATTTTGTCTTCCCGCGTCTGGTCTTCCAGCGGATACTGCTTGAGCATCGGGTGGTACTCCATCTCCTCGATGTTGAGAATGCGGATCAGGTTCGGGTGACCGGTAAAGATGAAACCGTAAAAGTCATAGGCCTCACGCTCCATCCAGTTTGCCGTCGCGTAGATGTTCGTCAGCGTTGGCAGCACAGGATCTTCGGCAGGTACAAACACCTTGATGCGCAGACGGAAATTGTGACGCAGGCTATGCAACTGGTACATCATGCACAGTTCGCGGCCCTTGTGGTCCGGGAAGTGTATACCTGCCATCGTGGTCAGGAACTGCACCTGCAGGTCCTTGTCGTCATACAGGTATTGAATCAGGGCGATGATGTTCTCACGGTTTGTCGTGAAAGTCATAATGCCGTCCGGGTTGTAGGCATCTACGATGTTCTCTTCACCGAACTGCGCTATCAGTTTGCCGAGTACGTTTTCGTTCGTAAGCTCCATGCTGCTTATTTAATGTTGTAAGAAGCCAAAAGTGCCTGATATTCAGGAGAGTGGCGGCGACGAAGTGATTCGTTCTTGGCCAGATCCTGCACACGCATCAGGCCGTCCAGAATCTGCTCCGGTCTTGGCGGGCAGCCCGGTACATACACGTCCACCGGCACCACACGGTCTATACCTTGCAGCACCGAGTACGTATCGAAAATACCGCCTGACGTGGCGCAAGCGCCCACGGCCACTACCCATTTAGGCTCAGCCATCTGCTCGTATACCTGCTTCACTACAGGTCCCATCTTCTTGGCGATGGTACCCATTACCAACAGGATGTCGGCCTGACGTGGCGAGAAGCTTGGGCGCTCCGAACCGAAGCGGGAGATGTCATAAGTAGAGCCCATGGTGGCCATGAACTCGATACCGCAGCACGAGGTGGCAAAAGGCAATGGCCAAAGCGAGTTCGCACGGGCCAGACCAATCACTTTTTCAAAAGAAGTAGCAAAGAAACCAGCGCCGCTATAGCCCTCTGGCGCCTCTGCCATGTTTATATCTTTATTTGTATCGCTCATTTTTCTGTAATTCTGCGTTTAAACCTTCATTTACCCTCTCAAAAACACCGTTTACCCTATTAAAGTTTACTGGTGCCTGATTACTTGAGAATGCCTTTTTTGATCTCGTAGAAGAAGCCCGTCAGGATAACGCCAAGGAATAACATCATCGGTAGGAAGCCCTCCAAGCCAAACACGCGGAAGTTCACCGCCCAGGGATACATGAAGATAATTTCAATATCGAACAGCACGAACAGGATGGCCGTGAGGAAGTATTTATAGGAGATAGGTGTACGCGCATCGCCCACCGACTCCACACCACTTTCCCAGGAGCTGTCTTTTACCTCACTTTTTCTTTTCGGACCAAGCAAGTGGGTCACCACCAGCGCGAAAATAACGAAGCCGAGTGCTGCCGCAAATTGAATAAAAATGGGGAGGTAGTCCGACGGTAGATACTGAGTACCAGTAGTTTCCATATCTCTGTAATGCTTTCTTGAAATTTGGGAGCAAAATTAGGGATAAATAGCCAACAATCAAAAGACTATATCCAATGTAAATGGCGTTTAAAATTGTTCTAAAGTAGAATGGGTCGGCGGGAATGCAATTCTACTTGGTTTTGGACTGAAGCGGGTGAGGTTGGTTTAAAATTGACCGGTTTTGGAAAAGTTTTTCAGATATAGCAGGATGGGTGTTAGAACATGGGTTTGACGGGCTTCTGGCGCGAGCGTCTGCACTCGTGTCATGACCTAAAACACAAAAGCACCACGCTCGTAAGGGCGTGGTGCTTTCTATTTTCAGGTATAGCTATACCTTATTTATTCTCGCCCAGGAATGGGTAGCGGTAGTCTGTTGGCGTTACGAACGTCTCTTTGATAGAGCGGGCAGACACCCAGCGTAACAGGTTCAGCATAGAGCCAGCCTTGTCGTTGGTACCCGAAGCACGGGCACCACCAAATGGCTGCTGGCCTACTACGGCACCAGTTGGCTTGTCGTTGATATAGAAGTTACCAGCTGCCTGGTCCAGTTTTTTCGTGGCATACTCTACGGCGTAACGGTCTTTCCCGAAGATAGCACCTGTCAATGCGTATGGCGAAGTAGAGTTCACCAACTCCAGCGTCTCTTCGAAGTTGTTCTCGTCGTACACGTAGATCGTAATCACTGGTCCGAAGATCTCCTCGCACATGGTCACATACTGCGGGCTGTGCGACAGGAGTACGGTTGGCTCAATGAAGTAGCCTTTCGACTTGTCGTAGTTGCCACCGGCAATCACTTCCACCTCGTTGCTCTCTTTTGCATTGTCGATGTACTTGGCAATTTTATCGAATGACTTCTCGTCTATCACCGCGTTGATGAAGTTAGAGAAATCCTCTGGCGGACCCATCTTGAAAGTCTTCAGGTCTTCCACCACGTAGTTTTTCACGTCCTCCCACAGGTTGCTCGGGATGTAGGCACGCGAAGCGGCAGAGCATTTCTGGCCCTGGTACTCGAAAGCACCACGCACGATACCGGTTGCTACCTGCTTGGCGTCGGCCGAGCTGTGCGCCACGATAAAGTCCTTGCCACCTGTTTCGCCCACAATGCGTGGGTATGTTTTGTATTTGTGGATGTTTGTGCCAATCGTTTTCCAGATGTTCTGGAACACACCCGTGCTGCCTGTGAAGTGGATACCCGCAAAGTCCGCGTGGTTGAAGATCACCTCTCCAGCCGTCGGGCCGTCTACATACACCAGGTTAATCACACCATCTGGCAGACCCGCCTCACGGAACAACTCCATGATCATCTGAGCGGCATAGATTTGTGTGTTGGCAGGCTTCCATACCACCACGTTACCCATCATGGCCACGCAAGACGGCAGGTTACCGGCAATGGCTGTGAAGTTGAACGGCGTCAAGGCAAACACGAAACCTTCCAGCGGACGGTGCTCCATGCGGTTCCATACGCCCGGCGACGACTCTGGCTGCATGTGGTAAATCTCAGTGGCATACTGCACGTTGAAGCGCAGGAAGTCGATCAGCTCACAGGCAGAGTCGATCTCCGCCTGAAATGCGTTCTTCGACTGACCCAGCATCGTGGCAGCGTTCAGCCTCGCTCTCCAAGGACCAGCCAACAGTTCGGCAGCCTTCAGGAAAATGCTCAAACGATGCTCCCAGCCCATGTTAGCCCACTCTTCACGAGCGGCTAGTGCAGCGTTAATGGCCTGTTCCACGTGTGACGCATCGCCTTCGCTGAAGTGACCCAGGATGTGCTTATGGTCGTGCGGCTGAAGCATCGGCTTTTTCTTGTCCGTGTATACCTTGTCGCCACCGATGTACATCGGCACGTCGATTTCTTTCGACTTGAGTTCTTTATAAGTGCGCTGCAGTTCCTCACGCTCCGGAGAACCCGGCGCGTACGATTTTACAGGTTCGTTTATTGGGGTAGGTACTCTAAAAAATCCTGTTGCCATCTCGTTTTGATATTTTACAGATTCAGAATAAGACATTCGACAGACTACCCAAGGCAGTCTTCTATACAAAGGTAAGGCGAATTATTTTATTTTCCGGCCTGTAAAGGGTATAGCTTTGCTATAACATGGCCTGCAGTTCGCTCAGGCAGTGGATATGGTAAGTAGGCTTAGGCGAAAGCTTGCTTTTCGTCTTCTCTGGGTTGAAAAATACCTGATCTATACCTGCCAGACGGGCACCGTCGATGTCGCACTCCAGGTTGTCGCCTATCATCAGGCAGTCCTGCGGGCGTACCTGTATGCGGTCCAGGGCATGCTCAAAAATGCGTTTGTCCGGTTTTTTATACCCGCAACACTCCGAGGTCACGATCTCTTTGAAATAGTCAGTCAGCTTCGAGCCATTCATTTTGATGTACTGCACATCCTTAAACCCGTTGGTGATGATGTGCAGGCCATATTTCGGCTTCAGGTAATCGAGCACTTCGAAGGTATAGGGGAACACAGCCGTCTTCTGGGGGCAAAGGTCGGTGTAGGCCTCGGATATACCTGTCGGAACCTGATGCGGTTCGAGGCCCAATCCGGTGAGGGTTTTCACGAAGCGGGCCTCACGCAATTCTTTCTGGTCTATCTTGCCTTTGTTGTAGAGATCCCAGAGCAGATGGTTTACAAACTTGTACTTCTTATAGAAGGAGTGAATGTCGAACTTGTCAAATTCAGCCAATCCGAACTCGTGGTACAAGGTATAGAGCGTCTCCTCCGAGTTTTTCTCAAAATCCCACAGCGTATGGTCAAGGTCGAAGAAGATATGTTTGTATGGCTTCATAAATAGGGGTTCAGCTAAAGAGAAACGGTTTGGCGGGCGGTATGTTTAAAAAATATGTGCAAAAGCAACAGACTTGAGTATACTAAAAGTTCTATATCGCTGTTTAAACCAATAGCCCAAGACTTTGTCTTAATAAGAGTTAACTGTCGGTCCAACGGCGGGTTTGCATACGGTTAACGGCCAGTTCGCGGTTAGAGTACAGGATACGGTACGTTTCCTGATCTTTCTGCAACAGGGTATCGCGCTCCAGGTAAGTGAAAATCTGTTGAACGAAATCAGAGGCTTCTTCCTTTAAAGAGTAGTAAACCCACTGGTCGAGCTTGCGGGGCGTTACAAGGCCGGCATTGCGCAGGTAGGCCAAGTGGCGCGAAGTCTTGGTCTGGGTGAAGTCCAGCACGTGTTCGAGGTCCGAGGTGCACATTTCCTTGTTGCGCAGGATCAGGTGCAGCATGCGCAGCCGCGAGTCGTCTGCCAGGGCCTTTAAAACCTGTTCTCCGAAGGTAAGACTGAAGTGTTTGAGCCGCATAATGGAAGGCGTGTCAGAACAAAATTAGCTAAAAGCTGCTATAATAAAATTATATGAAGTATTATTGTACTACATGATGCCCGATTTACAAAAACTACTACTTACAAATAAACGCACCTTCGGCTTGCTATTGCCTTTGGCCTTTCTTGCGTTCCTGATGTTGGGCGCGCCCAACGAGGCGGCGGCGCAGGGCCATAAGCGTGTGGTGCAGCTGACCGGTTTTGTAACCGTGGGAGACAGCCTCTACGGTGTGGCAGGCGTAAGCGTGTATGTGCCCAAGACCAGCCGCGGCACACAGACCAACGCCTACGGTTTCTTCTCCGTGCCCGTGCTCACCGGCGACAGTGTGGTGTTCAGCGCGCTCGGTTACAAAAAGCAATACCTGAAAATACCGCAGAACTACCAGAGCCAGAGCTACTCTATTATTATGCAGATGCAGGAAGACCCCACGCAACTGCCCGAGGTAACCGTTTTCCCTTGGCCAACAGAGCGCGATTTTAAGGAGGCCGTGCTGGCCGTAAAACTCCCCGATGACGGGATGGCCATTGCCATGCGCAACCTGGATCCCAAACGCCTCGAAGAGCTCTTCAGCACAACACCGATGGATGGAGGGGGCAACTTCCGGGCCTGGAACATGCAGCAGGTGCAGCGGCAGGAGCAACGCAACATGTTCCCAACGGTTAGCCCGTTTGCAATCATCAAATTGCTCGACATGCTCCGAAACGGGGAGTTCAACAGCAAGAAGTAATTACTTAGGATTTAGAGGAGCCCGGCCCAGGTATAGCTATACCTGAGCCGGGCTTTTTAATGGCTGGCAGTTTGGTTAAATTGCATCAGAAACAACCAACATCAGCAGGCTGCGTTATCTGTCCATATAGAAAAAAACGTATACTGGACTGACCTGCGGGTGCATGTTGTCCATACTGACTTTTCACAGTTAAATCAGATCTCGTTATGCTTGATGTAGATAAATTATCACTCAATATACCCGACACCACCAAGCCCCGCGTCGTGATCATCGGCGGCGGGTTTGGAGGGATTAACCTGGCCAAGCGACTGAAAGACAAAGATTTTCAGGTAGTGATGCTTGACCGCCAGAACTACCACGGTTTCTGGCCGCTCCTTTACCAGGTAGCCACGGCCGGCCTGGAGCCGGACTCTATTGCCGAGCCGCTCCGCAAAATGTTCGGCAGCGACAATTACGAAGACTTTCACTTCCGCCTTGTTAAGGTTAATAGCGTCAACCCCATCGCAAAAACGGTGCATACGCTGGTAGGCGACCTGGCCTACGACTACCTGGTAATCGCCACCGGTACCAAAACCAATTACTTCGGGAATGAGGAGGTGAAGAAAAACGCCTTCCCGCTGAAACAGGTACCACAGGCCCTCAACCTGCGCAGCCACCTGTTCCAGTGCTTCGAGCAGGCTAGCATGACCGCCGACCCCGAACTGCAGCAGAGCCTGCTCAACTTCGTGATTGTGGGCGGCGGGCCTACGGGCGTGGAAACCGCCGGTGCCCTGGCCGAAATGCGCAAGCACATCCTACCCACCGATTACCCAGGCGTAGACTTCAGCCGGATGAACATTTATCTGATAGAAGGTATGGACCGGGTGCTTCCGCCCATGTCGCCCGAGGCGAGCGCGAAGACCTTGAAGTACCTGCAAGAAGACATGGGAATCATCGTGAAGCTGAACACGCTCGTGGAAAACTACGATGGCTATGTGGCCACCATAAAAGGAGGGGAGCAGATACACGCGCAAACGCTGGTATGGGCGGCTGGTGTGCAGGGAGCCCTCATCGACGGCTTGCCAGCAGAGGCAGTGGAGCGTGGGCGTATCCTCGTGAACCGCTACAACCAGGTGCTGGGCTTCGATAACATCTTCGCAATCGGAGACATTGCCGCGATGAAAACAGAGAAGTGGCCGAAGGGGCACCCGGGCGTTGCGCAGCCGGCCATACAACAGGGCAAACTGCTGGCCAAAAACCTGAGTCGCCTGATCCGGGGCGAGAAGTTGGAAGAGTTTGAGTACCATGACAAAGGTTCGCTGGCAATCATCGGACGCAACAGGGCGGTAGCGGACTTGCCTGGCAACATCCACCTTGGAGGCTTCTTTGCCTGGGTGACCTGGCTGTTTGTGCACGTCATGGCGCTGGTAGGTTTCCGAAACAAACTGGTGGTACTAAGCAACTGGATATACCGGTTCTTCACCTACGAAAACGGCACACGCCTCATCATCCGCCCTTTCGTTCGGAAGGGAGATAAAGCAAGGCGCGACTTCGTTGATAAGTATAATGTGGAGTAACAACCCCTGGCCTACATCGTGATTTTTAAGACAGACAAAACAAGGGGGCGTATAGCGCCGGCCAGGCATGAAGTGGCAGTAGCGCGGCTCGCTTGCCTGCTGGTGGTATCGGAATTTAAATAGGTTTCCTATACCCATGTTACGGCACATCGGACGGCGGCGCAATTTCAGGCACAACATCAAGTTGGCAGCCCTGCTTTGCCTGATAGCAGGCTTTGTGAACATCGCCGGTCTGTTCGCCTTTGCCGTGCTGACCACGAATGTAACAGGACACGCAGCTTATTTTGCTGAAAGTTTGGCAGCGGGCGATTTCCGGTTGGTCCGCATCATTGGCCTTTGGATGTTGCTCTTCCTGTTGGGTGCTTTCACGACGAGCATTATCATCGGTCGGATCGGGCGCAATCAGGTGTTTGCCTACACCGTTCCGATCCTGCTCGAGATCATGATCCTCATCTTAAACGCGGTCTATGGCAGCCACTACGACGGGAGCACCAGGATGCAGGAAGTGTTTGCCGGCAGCCTGCTCTTTGCCATGGGGCTGCAAAATAGCTTGGTTACCATGGTCTCCGGCTCGGTTGTGCGCACCACCCACCTGACAGGTATATTTACTGACCTGGGGATAGACCTGGCCGCGGCTACCCACGCCGCACCGGAGCAGAAGCACGGGCTTCAGCAACGGATCACGCTCCGTCTGGTCATCATTTTTTTCTTTCTGGCAGGAGCTGTGGCGGGCGGTTACCTATACCCCATGCTGGAACACCGCATCTTCTTTGTGCCGGCCGGTCTCCTGTTCATCACTATGTTTTACGATATCTCCCGGGTACGCCTGAAGCGGGTGATCCGGCAAATCCGGCACCTGATGACAGCCTAGCTGTACCTAGTTCGGAGCTTGCTGCTCAGCCATTGCTTTTACCTTCTGGAAAAACAGCAGGTGGTACTCCAACGCATTACCCCAGTAAGTCCAACTGTGGGCACCGGGGCGCTCGATGTAGTCATGCGGTACCTTTTCGTACACCAGGCGGCGGTGCAGTTCGCGGTTGTCTTCTATCAGGAAGTCATCCACCCCGCAATCAATAATAAACTGCACGCCGCTCTGCTTGAGCTGCGGTACCATGTGCACGATGGAGTTGGCTTTGTATACCTGCTCGTTTCCTACTTTCGGGCCCAGCACGGCTTCTATGCTGGGGAGGAGATTCTGACGGTCTATACCTGAAACGTTGAGGGAACCGCTCATGCTGCCGGCTGCTAGGTATAGCCCCGGGTTTCGTGCCGACAGGTATAGCGCCCCGTGCCCGCCCATGCTCAGGCCGGAGATAAAACGGCTCTTGCGTTCAGGTATAGCCTTATACCTGCGCTCGATCTCCTGTCGCAATTCCTGCGTGATGAACGTTTCGTACTGGCTTGCTTTGTCCACCGGGCTGTCGTAGTACCAGCTGGCGTAGCCACCGTCAGGCGTCACGATGATGAGCTGGTATTTATCGGCCATGGTCTGGAGGAGGTCTTTTTGCGGCGGCACTTTGAGCCAGTTACTGAAGTTGCCGCTGTAGCCATGCAGCAGGTATAGCACGGGATAGGGGCCGCTCTTTTTCTTCTGGTAACTCTCGGGTGTCACCACGCCGGCCTTCAGCGTCTTCTGCATTGAAGGGCTTTGGATGACGAGCGTATCGACTTTGGCCTGGGCTGTGAAAATGGTGAAGATAAGCAGCAGGAGGAAGGTATAGCGTATTTTTTGCATGGCGTCAGGTATAGGGGAGCTGCAAAGTACGTATTCTGAAGCAAACCGGGCAAATAGCGTCTTCGAAAATTAGAGAACACCTCTTGTGCAATCTAACTCAACTATTTAATTAGAAGTACAGGTATAAAGTGTAAGCGAAGTGAAACCGGATTCAATACATAAGATATGCTCGAGATACTGCCTGAAACACACGGCAATGTGCTGGCCGTGCGGGTGCGCGACAGACTGACTATACCTGACTTTGATCGGTACCGCAACATTGTCCGCGACCTGATGCTCAAGAATGAAGAGACCCACATCTACTACGAGATGGTGGATGTAGCCTGGATAAACCCTGTGGCTGCCATAGAAAACGGGCTGTTCGACATCATCCACGGGCTCGACTATGGCCGGGTGGCGATGGTAGGAGAAAAGAGGTGGCAGAAATGGTCGGCAAAGCTGGCCAGTACCGTCAAGAAACACGGCATACGTTACTATAACCTGACCGACAAAGAGCAGGCCATGCGGTATGTGCTGGAGGGGGAGGAGTAGCAATACCTATAGCTGAGTACCGCTAAATCATTCCTGGACAGAATTTATCCCAACACTCCAAAAGCTTCTTGTCAGCATCGATGGTGAAGCCCTCCCCCCTGCCAGGAGTAGGGGTAAACTCTCCAAACACCGCTCCTTTATCAGTTGCGTAAAAGTCGATTCTGACAAAAATTTGATAGGCTTTACTCAATTTTTTAGCATGCTCAATCATCTCTGCAAGGCAATGTGGAGGCGCTTGATAAGGGGCTTCATGGTAGTAGGCTGAGAGGGTATCTACTTTATTCCAGTGCTCGTCATAACAACCGGATAGGCCTGCTTTAGGACTGGTGCGATTAATTACATCAATAACTGCTAATTCCCCATTGAAAAGGGAAAACTTATAGTCATCAGGTATTTTATACTCTCCATTTTCACTTTTAACGAATTCTTCGAAAAGAAACTCTTGAAAGGGGTTTTCTAATAATGCCTGATGAAGTCGCTCTCTAATTTCCTCTTCAGAATAAAAGTTCTTATCCATCAGGTTAAAGGTGTTGTTCATCAGAAAAACCATGTTACAAGAGTGTCCTATGGTAGGCCTGATCACATATTGCTTTGGGAGCTTATTAAAGTCAAGATCATCTAAGTTTCGACCTTTCCAATAAAGATCAGGCACTCTACATCCATGCATTTCTGCAAAGAGACGCGCATTGTACTTATTACTTAGTTTGCGCTGCCAGTATTTAACATTATGCCACTGCTCTAGTGAATCACCTTTGCGCATGTTGCTGTTTCGCACAAGATCTGCATCAATAGATTTCCAAAAGATATTATGTCTTTTTTTTATTCGCTTAGCGAATTCTCCGGGTTGGGGTTTGGATTCACCTTTTAAAGCATAAATGGTAGAGCGGACTCCCTTTTTTAATATTTGAAGCATTGTTGCTACTTTTATAACAATGGATAGAATTTATTATATAGGGAGTCTACGCTATTAAAAATCATATGTTATAATATTGTATGAATAATTTATATTTTATTCATGAATCAAATGCTTGTATATTTTGAATACTTTAAGTTATGATTTCTCCACTCTAAGATAATCTGCTAGGACAGTAGTAATTAATTTGCCAAATAGCCCCTATTTAACTTGAATAGGGATTTGCAGAGACAAGAAAGTTCAATCAAATTAATTTTTCGATTCTGCTTATTGAGTAGGAAAAGATTCGGTTTACATGGCAGGTTAAACGTTATTAAAGCATTTATTACAATTCCATGATGTCCTCGTTCCAAAGCTCCGGCTTCTCTTTGATGAAATCCTCCATCATCTCGATGCACTCCGGCAGGTTCAGGTCCACCACCTCCACGCCATGCGACTCCATGAATTCCCGTGCACCGTCAAAAGTGTTCGACTCGCCCACAATCACTTTCGGAATCTTGAACTGCACAATGGTACCGGCGCACATGTAGCAGGGCATCAGGGTGGAGTAGATCACAGTATTGCGATAGCTCCCAATGCGGCCGGCATTGTTGAGGCAGTCCATCTCGCCGTGCAGAATCGGGTTGTTCTCCTGCACCCGCTTGTTGTGCCCTGTTGCCACTACCTTACCGTCTTTCACGAGCACGGAGCCAATAGGTATACCACCTTCGCTGCGGCCCTTCTTCGCCTCGTTAATTGCCAGTTGCATGAATTCGTCCATAGGTATAGGTTTTGAGAATGGTTGTGCTTTGGGTACGGCATCCCGCTGCGGGTAGTTATAAAAACAAAAAGGCCCCTCCAAACGGAGAGGCCTTTTGCTCAACTAAACTCTAAACTTTAATTACACAATCAATTCACTATTCTGTGGGCAACTGGATGTCCACGTTATTGAAACGAATCTTTCCGTGGTCTAGTACCGCCTCTACGACAGAATCTTTATTTATGGTACCAGCCAATATCTCCTTCGATAGCTCGTTAAGCACCTGGCGCTGCAGCACACGCTTCAGCGGACGGGCACCGAATTGCGGATCGTAGCCCTGCTCGCCCAGGTAGTCCAGCACCTCGTCGGTCGCGATCAGGCGTATACCTGCCTCGTCCAGACGATCCTGGATGTGACCGAACTGGATAGAAACGATCTTGCGGATATCGCCGCGGCTCAGCGGACGGAACATCACCAGCTCGTCGATACGGTTCAGGAACTCCGGCCTCACAGACTTTTTCAGTAACTCGAATACTTCGTCCTTGGTGCGCTCAATCACCTCGTCGTGGTTGAACTCGTCCATCTGCTCAAAATTGCTCTGGATGATGTGTGAACCGATGTTCGAAGTCATGATGATGATCGTGTTCTTGAAGTTCACCACACGGCCCTTGCTGTCCGTCAATCGACCATCGTCCAATACCTGCAGCAGGATGTTGAACACATCCGGGTGCGCTTTCTCGATTTCGTCGAGCAGTACCACCGAGTAGGGTTTGCGGCGCACGGCCTCGGTCAGCTGACCACCTTCATCGTAACCCACGTATCCCGGAGGCGCACCAATCATGCGGCTCACGGCGTGGCGCTCCTGGTACTCACTCATGTCAATACGCACCATCGCATTCTCGTCGTTGAACAGGTAATCAGCCAGCGCCTTGGCCAGCTCGGTCTTACCCACACCGGTGGTACCCAGGAAGATGAACGAACCGATCGGGCGCTTCGGGTCCTGCATACCGGCACGGCTGCGGCGCACGGCATCAGAAATGGCCTCAATCGCCTCTTCCTGACCTGCCACTCTGCTGCCCAGTTCGCGCTCCAGGTTGAGCAACTTCTCGCGGTCGCTCTGCAACATTTTGCTCACAGGTATACCGGTCCACTTGGCCACTACTTCAGCGATGTCTTCAGAAGTAACTTCCTCCTGCAGCATCGGGTTCTCGCCCTGCATCTGGCGTACCTGCTCCTGCAGCTCACCCAAGTGCTTTTCAGCTTCCTGGATCTTGCCGTAACGCAGCTCAGCCACACGGCCATAGTCGCCGGAGCGTTCGGCCTGCTCAGCCTCCAGTTTATAGTTTTCGATGTTCTCTTTCTCTTTCTGGATGCCCTCGATGATCTGCTTTTCGTTCTGCCACTTGGCTTTCAGGTCATCGCGCTTGCCACTCAGGTCAGCGATCTCTTTCGAAAGCACCGCTTCTTTGTCTTTGTCGTTCTCACGGCGGATCGCCTCCCGCTCAATCTCCAGCTGCATGATGCGGCGCTGAATCTCGTCCAGCTCCACCGGCAGCGAGTCGATCTCGATGCGCAGTTTCGCCGCCGCCTCGTCCATCAGGTCAATGGCCTTGTCTGGCAGGAAACGGTCGGAGATGTAGCGGCTCGATAACTCCACAGCAGAGATGATGGCGTCGTCCTTGATGCGTACCCCATGGTGCACCTCGTACTTGTCTTTGATACCGCGCAGGATAGAAATGGCGTCCTGCACGCTTGGCTCGTCCACCATAACGGCCTGGAAACGACGCTCCAGAGCTTTATCTTTCTCTATGTACTTCTGATACTCCTTCAAGGTAGTTGCACCGATGGCATGCAGTTCGCCACGGGCCAGGGCTGGCTTGAGCAGGTTGGCCGCGTCCATGGCGCTCTCACCACCCGCACCAGCACCGATCAGGGTATGGATCTCGTCGATGAAGAGCACGATCTCGCCCTCAGCATCCACCACTTCTTTGATCACCGCTTTCAGGCGCTCTTCGAACTCACCTTTATACTTGGCGCCTGCCACCAGCAGACCCATGTCGAGGCTCATCAGCGTCTTGTTCTTCAGGTTCTCGGGCACGTCGCCACTCACGATGCGCTGCGCCAGTCCTTCCACGATCGCGGTCTTACCCACACCGGGCTCACCCAGCAGGACCGGGTTGTTCTTGGTACGGCGGCTCAGGATCTGCAGCACGCGGCGAATCTCTTCGTCGCGGCCGATTACCGGGTCGATCTTACCGTTGCGGGCCATTTCGTTCAGATCGCGGGCATAGCGCTTGAGCGAGTTATACTTCGCCTCGGCGTTCTGGTCAGTTACCTTGGTACCGCCGCGCAGTTCCTTAATGGCTTTTTTGAGGTCTTTTTCATTGAAGCCCACATCCTTCATGATGCCGGCCACCTTGTCGCGGTCCGCCAGCAGGCCCAGGAGCATGTGCTCAATGGCCACATATTCATCGCCAAACTCCTTCAGGTATGATGTGGCTTTCTGCAGAGCTGCTGCTGCATCATTTGCCAGGTAGGGACTGCCACCGCTCACCTTCGGATAAGCCGCGACCACCTCATCCAGCTTGGTGTGCAGGATGTTGCCGTTGATGTTGAGTTTCTTCAGTAAAAAGCTGGTGACGTTCTCGTCCGTCTCCAGAATCGCTTTTAAAATATGCCCGGTCTCGATAGCCTGCTGCTGGAAGCCACCGGCTATCTCGGTGGCCTTTTGGATGGCCTCCTGGGCTTTGATGGTATAGTTATTAAAATTCATATCCCTATGTGTTTTCCCCTTAGTTTAAGTACTACGAGCAGTACAGCAAAGGATACACCAATGGGACTTAAAGATGATTTTACTGAAATTATGGCAGACATTATTTTGCTGAAATTCAATTTAGCAGCCAAATTGACAGCAAAGCAAAAGCCTCACTTGGGGTGAGGCTTGAAGGCTGGTTTTAATACACTCGTTCAATAATAGTCTCCTCGGTAACATTTCCTGAGTCGCCGGGCAGCTCCATTACAGTTGTCCGCTTGGTGGTTACCAAAGTGGGCCAGGTGCTTTCGAGGTCGTAGGTATAGGTGCTGTAGTCCTTGATGTCCATTTTCATGTCGGCAAAAGCCTTTCGCATCTCTGCCATCTTTTGCTTTTTCTCGGCGGCGCTCCCGAAGTTTGTGGCCGACATAATCTTGCTGGTCATATCGGTGATCATCTTGCGTATATCTTCAGGGTCGGGGTTGAGTTCGTTAATGAAGGTGCAGGTCCCGGTCTCATAATCGATCGGGTTAAAGTAAAGTGAGGCGTTCGCTTTGATCGGGTCGCCTCCTACCAGGTTAGGCAGCAAATCTTCGTAACGGATGGTGTCTGCCAGGCTAAAGGCACCTCCATACGGACTATGGAAGCTCTGAAGCTCCTTGAATACAAGGCGTTCTATACCTTCTTTCGAGGCGTACATCTCTTTAATGGGTTTCAGGGCTTTTTCGAGGTCAAGCTTTTTGGAGTTCTCGGTGTTTTTGATGACGAGGGCAAAAATGTCATTCATCATGGTGCCGACTTCCTTCCAGTTCTCTATCCCTTGGAATGCGCCAAACTCATCCGTCTTGTACTTCACCGTCAGGTAGCGGTACTTGTCGCCGAGCGAGACCATTTGCTGCGTTAGCTCCGGCGAACTGTTGAAAAGTGTGTTCTCGTATTTGTACTCCACCAGATAAGAGGTGGCCGTAGAGTCCAGCACGGTGAAGCTTGTCAGGTATGAGCTCACTTCGTTCTGGGTTTCCTTGCCGTTGCGGTGTGTCAGCTTTTTCTTGATCACCTTGTACTTCTGTGTCTCGCCTTTGTGCCAGTACGCCACAAACGAAACGGTAGAGTCGGACTGCGCAAACAGCTGGCACGAAATGAAGGTGAAGAAAAGTGTGGTAAAGAGGTATAAGTGTTTCATGTAGTAGGATGAAATATGAGCTGCAAAGCTAGCCTTATCCTGCTGATAGTGAAATACTCCGTGGTTTTATTTTACCTCACTCTTAAACACCGCCGCATAGTGGTCCGCCAGCCTTGTCGGCTCCGGTAATTTATACTTTGTCGTGCAGGCCATCGCTACCTTCGTCGCCGATTCCAGGTCCATCAGGTGGCCCGGCGAAACGAATACAGGCTTTACGTTGTCTTTGGTGCGCAGCACGTTCCCGATCAGCTCGCCCTTGTGTTCCAGCGGTGATACAGAGCCTATCACTACATCCGGTTCCTTATACCTGCCCACGAGTACTTTCTTGGCTACGCCCATGGTTGGTTTGCTCAGTTGCAGCCCCAGATGCGTGGCTATACCTAAGCGGCGGGGGTGGGAGATGCCGTGGCCGTCGACCATGATCAGGTCGGGCTTTTGCTGCAGCTTTTCGTAGGCTTTGAGCAGGTTGGGCGCTTCTCTAAAAGAAAGAAAGCCGGGAACGTATGGCAGTTCCACCTCCCCATAATGCCATACCTTTTCCAGTACCTCTAAGTCAGGATAAGACAGCAGCACGAAAACTGACAGAATATGATCCTCCCCTACAAAAGAAGAGTCGCAGCCCGCAATCAGCTTCAGGTCAAAGTCAGGTTTCTGAATAACGACGCGCTCCTGCATTTCCTGTTGCTGGGCCGTGAGACTGGCAAGCAGGGCAGGGTCGGGAGCAGGCTGGTCGAAGCGACGGTAGTAGGGCATTTTTGATTGAGTGGTTGAGTGAATGAGTGATTTTTTATTGAGGATACGTTCGTGGGGACGGGCTGTTCGATTTATGGATCTGTTTCTACTGTCTCCTTGAACGATATTGACAATGTTCCTTCCCTGCATTCGCTTACTCACTCATTCAAAATCCTCTCGTCCATCCACTTAATCAAACCCAATCATTCACTCGTTCAAAACCCACTCAATCGTTAACTCACTCAACCACTCAATTGAAAATAACTCAAGCGCTGCAGGGGTAGATCAGTTTTGCGAACAGCAGGCGCCACTGACCATCGATCTGGCCGAAGTGGAATTCAAAAGAAGTAGCCGTGTGTAGTACAGATCGCTGAAGCAATGGCAAGGTGTCTTTTACTTGTCTGATCTCCGTCTCGGAAAGGCTGGCATAGTCCCAGTAGCCGCTCTTCTGAAACTTAGCAGGGCCTGCAACGAAGCATCCGTCCTTGCTGTAGCCTGACTGGCCTCTGTCATAGTCCATGTTGCCGCAATCAAATGAAGGCCATGCCTCTTCCCGCAAATCACATGCCTTTACCTCGTCCCGGATAGTGAAAAAAGACCTTCCCTGGAACTCACGCCGGAACTTTCGGATATCTGTCACGTGCGTCATCTTGGGTAGGGCACCGGGCTGTTCAACAACCCAAAGCCCAAGATCCGGGTGGATGAACTGGTTGACCGCGCTGGTATCGGCTGTTTGCAGGGCTGTCATGAAATGGGAGAAAGCCTGCTCAAAAGAAAGGGAATCCTGGGCAGGAGCACGATCCCTGCGGAGATGCTCTTCCTGCACTTCTTCCAGGCGCTGGTGCTCCCTGGCCTGCTCGTCTGCCATGCTGTTCTCCCTATCCCCGGATCCGCAGGACGCTATACCTGTCAGTAACGTCAGGTATAGCAAAGTCAACATTTTGCTGCACATGTGTTTGGATTTAGGTATAGCTTCTATACGTCGTTTCTGCTGCATGGGCCTATACCTAGGGAAGCTGTTATACGCAGCAGGTTTCAACTATTACTATTCCAAGACGTAAATTAAGTTTGTAAGCGCTTCATCAACGAAAACAAACTGAATGACAAATTTCATATTCAAGGACAGTCTTGCGCTGAGAGCGGGAAACGTCCAGCTAACGGCCGATCTGGCTGTGCCGGAAGCGGCAAAGGGACTAGTTATTTTTTCGCATGGTAGCGGGAGCAGCCGCCTTAGTTCGCGTAACCGTTTTGTAGCCGAGCACCTGCAGCGCTCCCGTTTTGCCACGCTGCTTTTTGATCTGCTCACCGAAGAGGAAGACCAACGGCAGGAAAACCGCTTTGACATTGCCTTGCTCACCAAACGCCTGATCGATGCCGTGACCTGGGCCCAGCAAAACGACTATACCAAAAACTTACTCATCGGTTTGTTTGGGGCAAGTACCGGCGCTGCCTCGGCGCTTAGTGCTGCAGCTGCGTTGGGTAACGAAATCATTTATGCAGTGGTGAGCCGTGGCGGCCGGCCGGACCTGGCCGCCGGGGTGCTGCCCGACGTGCAAAGCCCGACGTTGCTGATCGTTGGCGGCCTGGATGAAGAAGTGCTCGACCTGAACAGGTGGGCGCAAGACCGGCTGCAATGCCTGAAGGATCTGGAGATAGTACCTGACGCCACGCACCTATTTGAAGAGCCCGGCGCACTTGAAATGGCCGCGCAACTCGCAACAGACTGGTTTCGGAAGTACCTGGAACCCGGCAAACAGCACCCGTTGAGGGAGAGTTGGTGATTGAGTGAATGAGTGATTTAGTGATTTAGTGAATGGGTGATTTAGTGAATGGGTGATTAAGCTTTTAACCATTGACGTGAAGATTGGTCTAATAGAAACATAATTCCCCAACCTCGCACTAACATTCCTCTTACCAAGGCAAAATCATTTTGCTAGAAATTCATTCCTTCACTTACCCACTCCATCACTCAATAAATATATACCTATGGAATACATCCCGAACAGACAAATCGCTGCGGAGCTACTGGCCGACAGGCTTGAGCGCTACAAGGGGCAGAAAGGAGTGGTGCTGGCCATACCCCGGGGCGGCGTTCCGGTGGCGGCGCCCATTGCCAGGCGATTAGGAATGCCACTGGATGTGATCGTCTCCAAAAAGATCGGCCATCCCGCCAACCCGGAGTTTGCGATAGGAGCCGTGAGTCTGGAGGATGTGGAGGTGGATAAACGGTCGGATGTTTCGCAGGAGTATATACAAGCTGAAGTGGACCGGATAAAGCAGAGCCTGCGGCAAAAATACCAGTTGTTTATGGGTAGCCGCCAGCCAGTAGACCTGCACGACCGCGTGGTTATAATAGTGGATGACGGCATCGCCACAGGCAAAACGTTGCTGTCTACCATACACATGGCCCGGCACAAACAACCCCGCAGGCTAATTGTAGCAGTGCCTGTCGCCCCCAAAGCTGCCATTAAGCAGATCGAAGGCATTGTAGACGAAGTGGTATGCCTGCTCGTACCCCCAATGTTTCAGGCCGTCGGGCAGTTCTACCAGGAGTTTGAGCAGGTAAGCGATGAAGAGGTTATCCGCCTGCTCAGGCAACAGGACAGAAGCCAGGGTTAGCGGCCCACCATCAGATGCCGGATAAAAGCTCTGCCCGGCAGCGTGGCTCGCACCATGTACATGCTGCCATCACGCAAATCGGCGGTGGGGAGCAATTGTGTGAAGTTACCCCGATGGTCTGCCTCCGCTTCAAATTCCTTCACCAGCTTTCCTTCCAGGGTATAGATCGAGATACTGAACTTTTCCTGGGGCTGCAGAGCCAGCACCTGCACCGTTACGGTGTGGTTGCTTTTGGTTTGGGTGGGGAAAACACGCATCTCTTCTGTGGTGGCCTGCATCAGGCTCACGGCCAGCACTGCTGAGTAGCTCTCGGTACCGTCGTAGTCCACCTGGCGGAGGCGGTAGTAGTGAACACCCTGTGCGGCCATTTCGTCCTGATAGGTATAGCGTTGGGGCAAAGAGGTGGTGCCGGCGCCCTCTACGCGGCCAACAGAGTCGAACTCCGTAGCCGATTGGCCGCGCTGCACTTCAAAAAAAGCATTGTCCAGTTCAGAGGCCGTTTCCCAGCTTAGCTGCACTCCGCTCTGCGTAGCGACGCCTTTAAAGTTGTTCAGCTCTACCGGAAGCGGTACGATTATTTCGTTCATGATGGCCTCGAACCATACCTGCGCCATTTTCTCCATACCGCTTGCGTTGGGGTGCACACCATCGTAGGTGTCTTTTACAGCATTAAAACCGGTATTTTGATCGACCAGAATAAGCGGCGGGCCGGCTGGCGATTGCGAATCTACCAGTTCCTCAATGCGCTGGTTTAATAACTGAATGTTCTGAGCCGGAGTTGGGCCAACCTGCTGCCCATCTGCAGGTATAAGTTTGGCGATAAAGATGGTGACACCAGGGGATTTTTCGTGAATGGCTGCTATAACGGCCTTGAGTTCTGTCACCGTTTCATCTATACCTTGATTCCGGAACATGTCATTTGTGCCGAGGTGCATCAGTACTACGTCCGGAGTGTAGGTTTCTGCCCATTGTGCAATAGTACCCTTCCCGTCTCTGCCATTCAGAATTTCATCGGCAGTCCAGCCCCAGTGCCCTTCGTTTCGGTTGCTAAACGACTGTCCTTTGTACTTCCTATAGACAGGGGTGCCCCCGTCATTTTCTGTATGCGAACCTACAAACTCAACGTTCAAGCCTTCGTCGATCAACTTGGTCCACAAGGGGTAGCGGTAGCTGACGAATTCCATATTGCCCTGCGTGATCGAGTTGCCCAGCGGCATGATCTTGATTGGCTGGGACTGCGCCTGTGCTTCAAAACCCAGAAAAAGGAAAAGAATAAAGGTATAAGCTTGTTTTCGGAAGCAGGAGAGTAGAAAGAGCATGTGCGTAAGAGCTAAGTAATGGAAATTACATGGCTCTTAAAAACGAGCGCAACCCCTTGGGGTTGCGCATTATTGATAATACCAGAGGTTAGTTGCCTGACTCTCTGCGGTCGCGTTGTGCTGCTAAATTGTACAATGTCGCTTCATTGGCCTTCAGGGCGTCGTACCAGCGCTTGGCAATAAATTTCTCACCAGCGGTGTTGGGATGAAGCCCGTCGTAGGTATAGCTGTCCGGATTATAACCCGAATTTACATCGACAATGATAATTGGAGATTGTGGAGTTGAGAGGCGCGAAGCCAGCGCTGGCAACAGCGATACAAAATGCTGTGTTGAGTCAACGTTGGCATACTGCGCAGGCATAGGCGTGATCTTGGCCAGCATGATGGCAACGTTCTCATTGTCGGCTCGTAGCTGCCCGATAATCTGTTCAATTCTGGAAACAGTGCCGCCTGTTGTTTTGTTGTGGATCATGTCGTTCGTACCCAGGTGCATGAGCACCACATCCGGGGTATAGCCTTTAAGCCAGTCGCTCAGCTTGCCTTTGTCGCGCTTGTACTGCGTCGGGTTTGCGTAGCCGTTCAGGAGATCGGCAGTCATCCAGCCCCAGTGCCCCTCGTGTTTGTTTGTGAAGGTTTGCCCTTTGTAAGTTTCCCCCATTTTGGGAGAGGCCACATCGGCGCCATGTTCTGAGTTGGGCGCTTGACTATACCAATTCGTGTCCAGGGAGCCGACGAACTCGAATTTCAGTCCGGCATCTACCAGCATTTTCCATAGTTCATAGCGGTAACTGGGGTTGGTCTCGCCGCCCTGCGTAATGGAGTTGCCCAATGGCATGATCCGAAGCGACAGCGCGTCCTGCTGCGGCTCTATCTCTTCTTTTGTTTCATCGTCGGAGCAGGCTGTCGAGAATAGGATAAAAGAAAGGAGTGATATATATCTGAAGTTGGTCTTGAGTGTCGAAAACATGGTACGTATTACAAATTCTGAATGAGGTAAGCACTGTGGCTAAAAACGAGAAGTACAAAATTCGGTTGCGTGATGTCCTTTGGTTGGCTCTGATTATTGTCCAATTCTGATGAAAGAGAGGACCTGCCAAACGAAGCAAATGAAACACCAGACGAAGGTTTAGCCTTATCAAAAAGACTCTTATATTTGCTTCTTAAACGAGCGCGGGGAAAAGACTACTTGCCAGGCAACAATGGCAGTAGGCGATGCTCCCCGGAACGAACTAATTATAAATACTGACCTACATGACGACAAAATCATCGAAAATCATCTATACCATTACAGATGAAGCGCCTGCCCTGGCGACCCGTTCTTTTCTGCCCATCGTGCAGGCTTTCACCAAAGCGGCTGACATCGAAGTAGAAACGAGAGACATTTCCCTGGCCGGCCGTATTCTGGCGAACTTCCCGGAAAACCTTTCGGAGGAGCAAAAGCAGTCGGACGACCTGGCCTACCTGGGCGGGCTGGCCAAAACGCCGGAGGCGAACATCATCAAGCTGCCCAACATCAGCGCCTCTATTCCGCAGCTGACAGCGGCTATCAAAGAATTGCAGTCACAAGGCTACAATATTCCAGACTATCCGGCTGATCCAAAAAACGACACGGAGAAAGACGTGAAAGCCCGTTATGCCAAGATTTTAGGTAGCGCCGTGAACCCAGTGTTGCGTGAGGGTAACTCTGACCGTCGCGTGGCTGATGCGGTGAAGCAGTACGCCAAAAAACACCCACATTCGATGGGCAAGTGGTCATCTGACTCTAAAACGCATGTAGCCCACATGACAGCTGGCGACTTCTACGGCAGCGAGCAGTCTGTGGTAGCTGACAAAGCAGCCGAGGTGCGCATTGAGTTTGTCGGTGCCAACGGCGAGACCAAAGTGCTAAAGGACAAAATAGCGCTGAAAGCCGGTGAAGTAATGGACTCGTCAGTTATGAGCCGCAACGCCCTGCGTTCTTTCCTGGAAAAGGAAATCGCAGAAGCCAAGGAGCAAGGCATCCTGTTGTCGCTGCACCTGAAGGCGACCATGATGAAGGTGTCTGACCCTATTATGTTCGGCCACGCCGTGACGGTGTTCTTCAAAGACACTTTTGCCAAGCATGCCGCTACCTTTAAAGAGATCGGCGTAGATGCCAACAACGGTCTGGGTGATGTATATGCGAAGATCCAGAATCTGTCGGAAGAAAAGCGTGCCGAGATCGAAGCTGACCTGAAAGCAGAGATGGCGCAGCGCCCCGAACTGGCCATGGTGAACTCCGACAAGGGCATCACCAACCTGCACGTGCCAAGCGACGTGATCATCGACGCCTCTATGCCGGCGGCTATCCGCTCGTCGGGCCAGATGTGGGGTCCGGACGGCAAACTGCACGACACCAAAGCGATCATTCCAGACCGCTCTTATGCCCAGATCTACCAGGAAGTAATCCAGTTCAACAAAGAGAACGGTGCTTTCGACCCGACAACCATGGGTACCGTGCCAAACATCGGTCTGATGGCACAGAAAGCCGAAGAATACGGCTCGCATGACAAAACCTTTGAAATGTCTGCCACTGGTACAGTTCGCATTGTGGATGCGGATGGCAACACGCTGATGGAGCAGAAAGTAGAAGAAGGCGATATCTTCAGAGCCTGTCAGACGAAAGACCTGCCTATTCAGGACTGGGTGAAGCTGGCTGTAACCCGAGCAAGAATTACCAACACACCTGCTATTTTCTGGCTGGACCCACAGCGTGCACACGATGCCAACCTGATTCAGAAAGTAGAGAAATACCTGCAGGACCACGATACCAACGGTCTTGAGATCAAGATCATGTCGCCGGTAGAAGCCATGCGCTATACCTGTGAACGTGCCAAAGCGGGTAAAGACACCATCTCGGTAACAGGCAACGTACTGCGTGACTACCTGACCGACTTGTTCCCGATCCTGGAGCTGGGCACCAGCGCAAAAATGCTGTCGATCGTTCCGTTGCTGGACGGCGGTGGCCTGTTCGAAACTGGTGCGGGCGGATCTGCGCCCAAGCACGTTGAGCAGTTCGTGGAAGAGAACTACCTGCGTTGGGATTCACTGGGAGAGTTCCTGGCCTTGGCGGTATCGCTGGAAGACCTGGCGTACAAAACCAAAAACGAAAAGGCTGAAGTGCTGGCGGAGGCCCTGAACAAGGCCAATGCCATGTTCCTGGAGAATGATAAGTCGCCGGCCCGCAAAGTAGGTGGCATCGATAACCGCGGCAGTCACTTCTACCTGGCCATGTACTGGGCGCAGGCACTAGCCGAGCAGTCGAAAAACCAGGAGTTGAAAGACAAGTTCTCGAAGTTGGCGAAGGAACTGACCGACAACGAGCAGAAGATCGTGGACGAGCAGATCGCCGCACAAGGCAAGCCGGTTGAGATCGGCGGATACTACCACCCTAACGAAGAGAAAACCAGCAAAGCCATGCGCCCAAGCGAAACGCTGAACGCGGCGTTGGCTAGCTTCTAATCGGAAGTATATGTGCTTAACAAGAAAGGCTGCCTGAGAGATCAGGTGGCCTTTCTTATTTTATCTGCCAATTCAGGTAATATGCGTATTTTGTGACCATCTATTCTTACTACTAACTCCAGCAGGAACAAAGCTGTGAATAAAAGATGCTTCAATTTCTAAAGAAACTCCGCTCTTACTGGTTAGGCGATGTCAGCTTTGTTGTGCTATTGATTATGCTGGTGGCGGTTGTGTTCGTGCTTCCTGTCATTATGGAAATGAGCGAGCATGGTGTGCTGCTGTTCAACGTGTTGTTGCTGAGCGTATTCCTGTCAGGTACTTTTTCAACCGACAATTATTGGGTGATGATGCTTTCCGCGATTCTATTCGGAATACACCTGACCCTGCGAATTATCCGTTTCGGAGATAATCCCTATTCTTACTATGTGCTGGAGAATGTGGTAGCCATTGCGAACACGGCGGTTTTCCTGTACATCAACTTTCGCTTGCTGTTTCGCGACCAGAGTGTGAATGTGTACCGCATTATCGGGGCCGTGAATGTATACCTGCTGCTCGCTCTGATGGGGGCCCTTACATTGGAGGTGATTCATGCTGTTGCGGGTGTTTCCATCGGGGGAAATGTCCTGCTCACAGGCTCCGATCGGGACTATGTTCATTTTATTTATTTTAGCCTCACCTCACTTACCACGGTGGGATTCGGCGATATTTACCCCATCAGTACGGGAGCCAAAATGGTGTCTACCAGCCTGGCTGCTATAGGCATTCTGTTCCCCGCTATCGTCATTGCCCGGCTGGTTGGTTTAGCATCGCAGCGAACGCCGTAGTCCGGCGCAGGTATAGCCCATACCTTTGCTATACCTGCGGTATCAATAGTCTTTCGATGCTCAGGCAACCTTTCCCGCTAAAGCCTGTTACAAACCATAGATAAAGTTACAGCTATGGAAAACAGGATTACGTCGGGGCCTGTCGTGGTGGCAGGGGCTACGGGCGACCTGGGCGGACGCATTGCCAGGTCATTGCTCAGCAAAGGGGCCAGCGTGCGGGTGCTCGTAAGACGCGACAGCGACGCAGCGAAAGTGGAGGCACTGCAGAAAGCGGGCGCTACGATTTGCGAGGTTGATTACCACAATCCCGCCGCATTAGCGAAAGTTTGTGAAGGGGCGAGCTGTGTGGTTTCGGCCTTGTCGGGTTTGCACTACGTGATGGTCGGGATACAGTCTCTGCTGCTGAATGCTGCCCTGGCAGCCGGTGTGCCCCGCTTTATTCCATCCGATTTTTCCATTGATTTTACCAAACTGCCCTATGGCAATAACCGGAACCTGGACCTCCGCAAGGAGTTTGGCGAGCGGTTGGACAAAGCACCCATCGCTGCCACTTCCATCCTGAACGGCATGTTCACCGATCTGCTTACCGGTCAGGCCCCTGTCGTGCTTTTTCCAATCAAGCGGGTGATGTACTACGGCAACCCTGATCAGCTGATGGACTTTACAACCATACAAAATACAGCCGACTATACCGCTGCTGCTGCCCTCGACCCTACCACCCCACGTTATTTGCGGATAGCGGGTGATGTGCTAAGTGCCAGGGGGCTAAGAGAAGCTGCCACGGAAGCGACGGGAGAGGAGTTTAGCTTGTTTCGGGTAGGCGGAATTAGTTTGTTGAACACCATCATCACGGTCACAAAAGCACTTACACCTTCCAGTAAGGAAGTCTTCCCCGCCTGGCAGGGCATGCAGTACATGCGCGATATGTTTACGGGTTTGCCAAAACTCGATCCTCTGGACAACGACCGCTATCCGGATATCACGTGGAAGCGTGTGGCGGAGGTGCTGAAGGCGCGATAGGGTTTGTGAATTGCTGCAGAAGGGTAGGCAAGCGGTATAGCTCCTTTATTTTTCACTTCTTTCCGCTCTTCTTTTCAGCGCTACCATAAGCAAACCCAATACACCACCTGCCAGCGCCGCATAGCCAAAGCCAATGAAGAAGCCATACGCCCCATTCTCTTCGCCCAGCCAAAATGAGATGGCCAGTGCCAATATACCTGCTACAAGCAGCAGCGTCGCTTTTGTGTAGTTCATCTTGTTTTCCATGGTTTCGGTAGTTTAATTATACCCTGCAGTATTGTGTGTCAGGTATAGCTATACCTGCGGCTAAGTGCCTGATGCCTATGCTAATATAGTAGATTTAAACGCTCTGGTTTTCTCTTTTCTACTAACACAGCGCAAAGCCAGACCAACACAAGTTTTTACCCGAAAACAGAAAGGCCTTACTGTCAAGCAGATCCTCCGGGCAGGTATAGCGCTGCTGCGACAGGCTATACCTACCATAAACCAAAGTAAGTGAGCAGCCAGAAATACACGTAAGTGATAAAGAGGCTGCAGACTCCTATTACAATGCCGTTGGTGATGAAATCCTTGGAGGTGAGCTCGTTGGTGGAATAGGCAATGGCATTGGGCGGTGTACTGATGGGCAGGGCCATGCTGCTGCCCGCCATTACGGCCAGTCCGAGTGCCATAAATTTCACGTTCACGCCCTCCAACTGGTGTGCCATCGACATGGCCATGGGGATGAACAGGATCGCCGTGGTGGTGTTGGACATAAACGTGCCTACCAGCAAGGTCATCGTGAAGATGATCAGCACAATCCACTCACTCTCCAGCGGTAAAGAGTTAGCAATTACTTTGTCGAGACCCGTCAGGCTCATGCCTTGCCCCAGTGCCAGCCCGCCCGCAATCACAAACAGGATGTTCCACTCAATCCGGTTGAATTCCTTGACGGAGAGCAGCCCTGTGGCTGTGAACATAATGGCCGGGAATAGCGCCACTACCGCCGACGGAATGCCGTGCAGGCTGTCGGTAAGCCACAGGAGCACGGTGATGGTAAACACAACAATCACAAAGATGCCTTCGCCACCGAAAGGCTTGGCTTCGACGGGGGTGAGCATCAGGGGGGGTTCGGGCTTATACCTGTGCCAGAGCAGTTGGTACAGCACGAAAAGCAAAATGATTACAAGCGGGAACATGATGATCATCCAGGTCAGGAAGTCGATCTGCACGCCTTCGTTTGCCAGAAGCCCGACCGCAATGGCATTGGGCGGAGAACCGATGGGCGTCATCAGGCCGCCGATGCTGGCCGAGAAAGGTATAGCCAGTGTTAGCCCCTTACGGAAGGAGTGGCCCGCTGGCACAAAAGCCAGCAACGAACCCGTAAGCGTGATCATCATGGCGGTGGTAGCGGTGTTGCTGATCCACATGCCAAAGATGGTGGTGCACACAATAACGCCAATCAGGGCGCTTTTCGCAGACAACCCGAAAATACGGAGCATGGCACTCGACAGGTATACGTCCACGCCCACCTTCACCCCGACTTTGGCCAAAATGAAACCACCCAGAAAAAGGTAGATGATCGGGTCGGCCAGCGGCGCCAAAAAGCTTTGGTAAGGTATAGCGGCTATACCTGCCGTTTGCAGGAACTCCCATTCGCCCGGATTGCCCAGCAATATAATCTGAGCGCCAATAATCAGGAGCGACGTGGCAAATAGCGGAATGATCTCGGTCGCCCACAGAAAAGCTGCCGTTACCAGAATGCCCGTCATGTAAGCGACTGGCGGCGGGTAATCGGTGGTAGCCGAAGTAACCCAACCCGACAGCACCCCAATCAGCACAATCCCGAAAAACATTAGCAGGCGTTTTGTTCTGGGCAGTTGCAGCTCGCGGGTGATACGGGTCAGGTGCTTTATGCGTCTATTCATAGTTATAGCAGGGCAGTCGGATAAAGATATCCAATATCTCTGAATGATGCTGCCACATACGCTGGGGTTTGGGTTGGAGGTGTACTTTTGGGTTTTGCTATACCTGGTTCGTGTAATACAGGCTTCTTTTGATCAAGGTCAATTCTGCCTAACTCATCTGTAAAAACAAAAGCGGCAGCCCAGTCAGGCTGCCGCTTCCATTCACGCAGGTATAGCACGCAGGCTTAGTACCCGAACACCTGCTCTAGTGTCAGTTGCTGTACTTTGCCGTATTTCTCCAGCTCTTTGAAGTTCAGTCTGTCCTTTGAGCCGATTACCAAAATCGCCTGTGGCTTGCCGCTCACGAACTGTTTCTGGAATTCCTGCAGCTGGTCAAATGTCAGGCTGTTGGCGCTTTCGTAGATGTCGCGACGGATGTCGTAGTCCAGGCCGAGGCGCTTGGCACGCTCGTAGTCGAACAGGATAGACGACTTGGTGATGCGCTCCGAAGTGATGCTGTTGCGCAGCGATGCCTTTGCAATATCGAAGTTAGCTTCAGCCAGCGGCATGTTCGTCAGAAGTTCCTGCATACCTGCCATCGCTTCAGGCAACTTATCCGACTGCGTACCGATGTACGATTGGATGTAGTTCGAGCGGTCCTTTTTGCTGGCCGTGCTGTAGCTCGAGTAGGCCGAGTAGGCGAGGGCCTTCGACTCACGCAGCTCCTGGAACACGATGGAGCTCATACCTGACCCGAAGTACTGATTGTACAGGCGGATGGTCGGCACCATTTCTTTCTTGAAGGCATCGGCTTTGGTCAGGAAGATCAGTTCGGCCTGCACCATGTTGTAATCTACCCAGTATACCGTCGGCTGCTTGATGTCGAGCTCCGCGTATACCTTCTCGGCTGGCACTGGCTTCAGTTTGGCGGGCACAATGTGGCCCTCGTTCAGGGTAGCCACCAGTGCATCCGTTTCACGTGGACCATAGTATAGCACGCGGTGCTCGTAAGTCGGGATGCTCTTGATCAGGGTGATCAATTCCTGCGGCTTCACGGCTTTCAGTTCCTTTTCCGACAGCACCGTCGTGAACGGGTTCTTCGGGCCGTACTTGGCGTAGTTCACCAAGGCTTGGTTCAGGATAACGCCTTTGTTCAGCTTGGCGTCGTTGCGGGCCTTCAGGATACCCTGTACCATGTCGTCGAGGGCTTTCTGGTTTGGCTGCGGGTTCTGCAGCACGCTCTCGAACAGGGCCAGGGCTTTCTCAAAGTTCTCGTCTAGTCCAGACAGCGTTACGTATACCTGGTCGCCGGACGAAGACACGTTGAACGAAGTGCCCAGCTTGTAGAACTCCTTCTTCAGTTCCTCGGCGCTATACTTGTCGGTGCCTAAAAAGCGGAGGTAGTTCACGGCCATACCCAGTTTCTGGTCGTTGTTGGTACCCATGTCCAGGATGTAGTAGAGCTGGAACAGGCCGTTTTCGGTGTTCCTGGTATAGAGCAGCGGAATGTTGTTTTTCAGCTTGGCTTCCTCGATATCGGCCTTATAGTCCACGAACACAGGCTGAAGATCCGAAGCTTCTTTGGCCATAAACTGGCTGTAGTAGGCCGACTGCGTATCGCGGTTAACCGGCACCGGTGTGATGCTTGGCTTCTCGACCTTCTCGGCGGTGGCGTTTTTGTCGTTGCGTTTGTATACCAGCACGTAGTTGTTGCCCAGGTACTTGTTAGCCACTTCCACCACATCTTGTTTCGTTATTTTGGCAAAAGCCTCAGGGCGCTGCACGTAGTCCGCCCACGGAATGTCGTAGATGAAGGCCGTCACGAAAGCGTCGGCACGCTCCGAGTTGCTTTCGTAGGCGCGCATCAGGCTGATCTTGTTGTCATTGATGATGGCCGGGATCAGGTCGTCGTCAAACTTGCCTTGCTTTACCAGTTCTACCTGCGCGAGGAGCATGTCTTTTACCTGGTCCAGGGTCTGGCCCTGGCGCGGCGAACCACCTAAACGGAACACCGAGTAGTCTTTCATCTGGTTGTCGTAACCATAAGCCTGTAACACTTTCTGCTGCTGGTTCAGGTTCAGGTCAATCAGGCCCGCCTGTCCGTTGTAAAGAATGGCGCTGATCATGCTCAACACCTGCGCATCGCGCGAGCTCATGCCTGGGAAACGGTAAGCGATGGAAACGTTCTCAGCACTTGGTCCGCTTACTTCTTTCACAATCGGCTGTGCGATCGGCTTCTCCTGCGCCACGGTAAAGGTAGGCGCAGTGCTCGGCTTCAGTTTACCGAAATGCGCATCAATCGCCCGGATAGCCTCATCAAAGTCAATATCGCCACTCAGGGCTACGGCCATGTTGTTCGGCACGTAATACTTGTCGAAGTATTTCTTGATCTCGGTGATAGACGGGTTTTTGAGGTGCTCGATGGTACCGATGGTGGTCTGCGTGCCGTACTGGTGCGTCGGGAACATGGCGGCATTCAGGGTTTCCATCACTTTCCAGCCATCGTTGTCGAGGGTACGGTTTTTCTCTTCGTACACAGCCTCTAGCTCGGTGTGGAACAGGCGCGGCACCAGCTCACCGAAGCGGTGAGCCTCCAGCTCTACCCAGCGCTCCAGTTGGTTGCTCGGGATGTCGTTGGTGTATACGGTTTGCTCCACAGAGGTATAGGCGTTGGTGCCTTTCGCGCCGATGGCGCCCAGGATTTTGTCATACTCATTGGCTACGGCATAGGTAGCCGCCACGCCCGAGATGGAGTCGATCTGGTGATAGATCTGCTTGCGCTGGGCCGGGTCGGTGGTGTTGCGGTGCTTTTCGTAGAGGGCCTCAATCTTATCGAGCTCGGCTTTCTCCTTGGCCCAATCCTGCGTGCCCAGCTGGCTGGTGCCCTTAAACACCATGTGCTCGAGGTAGTGCGCCAGACCGGTGGCGTCGGCCGGGTCGTTTTTAGAGCCCGCACGCACCGCGATGAAGGTCTGGATGCGCGGCGCGTCCTCGTAGTCCGTCAGGTATACCTTCAGGCCGTTGTCCAGGGTATAGACGCGGGCGTTGAGCGGGTCGTTGGCAACAGTCTCGTACTTGTACTCCTTCTGCGCTGGAGTAGCCACAGCCGTGTCGGTTGACTGGGTTTGGTAGGTTTCGTTTTTACATTGCGTGAGCACGAGGGCCGAGGCAACCAAAAACAGGGACAATCCTTTTTTCATGGGTTTCAGGTTAGGTATAGGATAGGGTATAGGAAGTAACAAGACAAAAGAACTTTAGACAAAGGACAAAAGACTTTAAGTGGTATATGTCATTTTATCAGAGAGTTATGCGTCTTTGTGCTTTTCGTTAAAATTATTTTTGTAATGATGTTCAAAACAGAAAAGGCTGAAATCACGAGGCTTCCCAAAAGAAAGCCTCATGACTCACCTTGTGTTTTAATTAGAACTTTACAAATATAAATTTTTTCTTCAATTAGAAGTCAGTGTCGAGTCCGAAGCGCTGCTTTAAATCGACGAGCACCGGGTATTTCTCGGCGAGGTAGTTGAATTTGTCCTGCGAGGTATAGAGTTTGCGCTCGTCCTGCACTTCGATTACTTCGGCTCTAAGCTTGATGCTGCGGTTGCCGGTTTGTTGTTTTAGTTCACGCAAAATCTCCGGACGCAGGCTCGTGAACTGGTCCATCATCACGTGGTTCTCCAGGTGCAGCACAATCTCGTTGCCCTCGCCAATGTGGAACTGGCGGTTGAGCAAGGTATACTCCATCATGTTTTCGCCTTTTTTACGACGCAGGATGGCGTGCCACACCGTGTTGAGTCGGGCCTGGTCCAGTGGGGCGGCAGTTCCATAGGCAGTTTCATCCTCTTCCTCAGCCACAGCGGTTTCCACTACAGCAGCCTGCGGATTTTGCAGGTCTTTCAGGCTGGGCAGTTTGCCGAGCTTTTTCTGCGGCGGCACAGGTATAGAGGGGCGCTGCGGAGCAGGTGCTGGAGCAGGAGTTGGCACAGCCTTGTCCTGCGGGGCCGATAAATGTCCATCAGGTGTAACATGCTGCGGTTTGGGTGGCTGCTGCAAATCCTGCGAAGGCACATGGCCTGGTTGGTGCCGCTGCTGCAGTCCCTCCGAAGGTATAGCCGTGCCTTGTTGCTGCATGGCCGCTGAGGGCACAGAAGCGCCGACCGGCTGCTGCATAGCTGCCGAAGGTATAAGTGGGGCACCAAGTGGCTTGGTAGCGGCTGGTGCCGGGGCTACTACCTTAGCTTTTTTTACTTCAGCTCCTTCCTGCGCAAAACTAAAAGCGGCATTCAGGTGCGCCATTTTCATCAGGCACAGCTCCACGTGCAGGCGCTGGTTTTTGCTGCTCTTATAACTCGTGTCGCAAGTGCTCACCAGGTTCAGCCCTGAGAGCAGGAATGATACACTAGACTTCTGCGACTGCTCGGCATATCGGGCCTTGATGTTATCGGACACCTCAAGTAACTGCACTGTCTGCGGGTCTTTGCACACCAGCAGGCTGCGGAAGTGCTCGCCAATGCCGATCAGGAAGTTGTGGGCATCAAAACCGTTCTTCAGGATCTCGTCAAAAAGCAGCAAAGCGCCCGACAGGTTCTGCGTGAGTAAATGGTCCGTGAGGCGGAAGTAGTAGTCATAGTCCAGGATGTGCAGGTTCTCGACCGTGGCCTTGTAGGTCACGTTGTGGCCCGAGAAGGTCACCATCTGGTCGAAAATCGACAGGGCATCGCGCAGGGCGCCGTCGGCTTTCTGCGAGATCAAGTGCAGGGCGTCGGGCTCGGCTTGTATGTTCTCCTTCTGGGCGATGTTGCCGAGGTGGCGCACCATGTCCTCAATGCGAATCCGGTTGAAGTCGAAGATCTGGCAACGCGACAGGATGGTAGGTATAATCTTGTGGCGCTCAGTGGTCGCCAGGATGAAAATGGCATAGGCAGGCGGCTCTTCCAGCGTCTTCAGAAACGCGTTGAAGGCCTGGTTCGAGAGCATGTGCACCTCGTCTATGATGTAGATTTTGTATTTGCCGGTCTGCGGGGCGTAGCGCACCTGTTCCACCAGGTTGCGGATGTCCTCCACGGAGTTGTTGGAGGCAGCATCGAGCTCGTGGATGTTGAAAGAGCTGTTGGAGTTAAAGCTTCGGCACGATTCGCACTCGTTGCAGGCCTCTACCTCCGGGGTAATGTTCTGGCAGTTAATGGTCTTTGCCAGGATACGGGCACAGGTTGTCTTGCCCACACCCCGCGGCCCGCAAAAAAGGAATGCCTGCGCCAAATGGTGGCTGCTGATGGCGTTTTTGAGGGTGTTGGTGATATGGTGCTGCCCCACCACGCTATCGAATGTGGCCGGACGGTATTTACGCGCTGATACTACAAAATTTTCCATTACTACAAAGATAATCATTCTGAAGCTCAGATGGGAGTGGTATTTTTCCAGTAGTTTTCCATAGGGTTATCCACGATCTGAGAACGGCCTTGCTATACTTGCGTGCAGCTCGCAAGAATAAGTTTATAAAGTTTTATTTGAATAATTTGATATTTTGATACTAAATTGCTGTATCACTATTGTCTTGGTGCTGCCCGCTGTTTACCTGCCTCTAAAGGCAAATAATGAAGTTGGAACGCCTTTGACTCTAAGAGTTTATTACCCGTTTCCAACACCATGAACATACTTAAATCTCTTCTTTTAGCCGCTTTATTTTCAGCACTGACGGCACCTCTGTTTGCTCAAAGTACCTACAAAGGCCTACCGCTCCTCAAGGCAAATTCAAGTAAGGTGAATGCCCGCATTGGCAGTGTGCATGTCAATGGCCTCTGGACGATTAAACCCGAGTATAACCCCAACGCACTGCATATACAGGTAAACGGACAGAAAGAGCAGATGGTGCTTTATACCGACATCGATTCGGCTGTGTATGAATTGCGGCCGGCTAAGGCATCTTATTTTTACGTGCTGCTAAACAAAGAGCATTATGTGTATACCGAAGTAATGGGTTTCAGAAAGGATGGGGACCAGGCCAAAACCAAACTGCTCAACATTGCCAAACCCCAGAGCAAGGTATTCGGCTCGCTGTGGGAAAAGCACCATGTAGGCGAGGTAGTAGAAGGTATAAACGACTATGCCGAGAAAGCTTCGGGCGCAATGGATTGGGTAAAAAGTAAGCTCGGTTCCAATTAGCAAAAATCTCTTGAAGCTGGAATTTTAAAGGAGCCGACCGGGTATTGTCACATGGTATAGAGCGTTGCAACAAATACGATTGTGCCGCTTGCAGCCAGTAAAATGCTATACACCAAAGAAAGCACAAAGAACTTGTAAATCGTGCGCCAGCGCGTGCTCCTGTAGATGTTGCGCATCGACCGGTAGATGTACCAGACCACCACCAGCAGGCCAAAGAGCGAAATCCAGTCGGTTAGGGAGTCTGGCAAAAGCCAGCCGATGAGGATCAGTGCTGAAAAGAACAGGAAGATAAACGAATGCACATGGATCGAGTAGATCAGGTGCTCCACATAGTACTTTTTTGAATTGCGGTTCACGAGCATCAGGATGAAGGCAAACAGCGGCAGCAAGATAAACATCATTTTTGGCAGGTGGCTCCACAGCTTGTTTATGAACAGCTCGCTGCTCAGATCATCGTTCATCACTTTACTTAGCTTTTCCTGAAGCGTTGGGCTGACACCAACGTTGATCTCTAAAGGTGATTCAGGGGCTATACCTGCTTTTTCTATACCTGCTTCCTGCGCACTTGGCCCTGTATACACTACAACGCCCTCCTGGTTGTCGGTGCTACCCATTTTGGTTTTATCGAGAACGGTATAGGTGTGGCCTCCCGCTTTTGGCGATGTGGTGTTAAGGGCAGGAGTTTTTTCCTCTTCTGTATTTGTCTGGGCTGCCACATCTACCTGCACTACCGTTTTTTGCTCCGGTGCTTTATCCTCAATAATGCCTTTTCTGTTGACATTGGAATTAACCGTGAACAGGAAAAAGAACAGAATGCTGATGAATATATACATACTGATCGGGTTCAGGTGTGAGGCGCGCTTGCCTGCAAAGTACTCCTGAGTCAGTAGTCCGGGTTTGGTGAACAGCGGTACGATGCTCTTGAAGAACTTCGATTCGAAGTGGAAGTAGTGCCCAATGCTGTGCAGGGCCACATGCACAAAATCCTCCTTTAGCTCAATATTCTCCTGTCCGCAGTTGGTGCAGAACTTATCGGGTACAACTGCACCACAGTTGAGGCAGTTTTTATCGGAGCGGTAATGCTTTTTCATGGAGGCTTAGGCGTTTGCTAGCTTTAAAAATAGTTAAATAAGTCTTGGATTTTCAATAGTCCAGGAGAAAATATTTAGAAACTCTGCCATAAAAGGGCGCTTGGGGCCAAGCTGTGCTAAGGCAACCTTTTTCCGGAACTTAGTTAGGCGTTGAATTTACTCAATCCAGGGGGCAACACTTTCTGCAGCCAATGCAAATGCATGATCTGGCAAGGTGAAGGAAAATTAAATTGGATTGACTAGTTATAATATAAATATATAAATGTTACTATGTCATTAAAAGTAGTGCATCGCTTTGTGTCTTTTTGTTCATTCTTAGCTGTTTATGTGATTAAAATGCAGGAATTAGTGGATATTTTCAGTGTTACTAAATTGGATAAACTTTCCTGGTTTTGGGCACACATTGTTTTTATGTTTGATTGTTTAGAGTTCTCTCCCTGATCAGTCTGCGTCTTCCAACCGCGATTGTCAAACACTTAAAAACTTAGCGCATGAAAAAACGTGTACAACTGCACTGGCAGCTCCTGCTGCTGGTCGTATTCCTGTCCGGTACTTTTACCGCCTACGGGCAGGGGAGGTCCGACCAAAAACCAATCCCACAGGCTGCCCTGAATCACATTCAGCAAAACAAAAAGCAGCTCGATTTAGAAGACGAAGACGTATCGGAGCTCGAGCTGGCCAGCGAAACCGAAAGTCCTAAAAGCGGCATGAAACACATGTACATCAAGCAACTCTACCGAGGGATTGAAGTACATGGCGCCGTAACCAACATCAGCATAAGCAAAGAGGGCCGCGTGCTCACCATGGGCAACCGCATGCAGAAGCAGTTGGGCAAGCGAGTGAAATCGAACCAGCCGGGCCTGGATGCTGCCGGAGCAGTGGCCGCCGCCGCCCAGCACCTGGGCATCGCCATGAAGGAACCGCTTACGGTGCAGGAGCGGGGCAATGGCCGCAACAGAGCGGTTGTCTTCTCCAAAGGCGGCATTTCGCTCGAGCCTATACCTGCTAAACTGGTCTACCAGCCTATGGAAGACGGTAGCCTGCGCCTGGCCTGGGAAGTGTCCATCTACGAACTGGATGCCCAGAACTGGTGGAACATCCGCCTGGACGCCACCACAGGCACCGTGCTGGACAAAGACAACATGGTGGTGCATTGCCAGTTCGAGAATGACGGACCCGGGGGCAAGTTTATGCACGATGATCACGCACATACCCTGGCTTCGCCTTATGTAGCGGTACCGCAGGCAACCATAGCGGCCGTGACCAACGCCTACAATGTGTTTGCCATGCCGGTGGAGAGCCCGAGCCATGGCCCGCGTTCCATCGTGAGTACGTCTGCTGCCCACCAAACTGCCTCGCCACAAGGTTGGCACACCGAAACCAGAACACGCGGCAACAACGTGTACGCCTACGAAGACCCTACTAACAACAACAGCTGGAGCCTGAACTACAGCCCCGACGGCGGATCTGAGCTAAGCTTCGACTTCCCGATCGATTTTACTAAGGCACCGGTAGTTAACCGCGACGCGGCCATCACCAACCTGTTTTACTGGAACAACGTGATCCACGATGTGTGGTACCAGTATGGCTTTGACGAGGCCAGCGGAAACTTCCAGCTCAACAACTATGGCAAAGGCGGATCGCAGAGTGACCCGGTACTGGCAGAGGCACAGGACAACCGCAACGGTACTTCGCGCAACAACGCCAATTTCTCGACACCGGCTGACGGCTTCGCGCCCCGCATGCAGATGTACCTGTGGAGCAGCCCGCCCGATCCGGACATGGTATCAGTTTCCTCACCAGCCTCAGTGGCCGGCAGCTACCCGGCAACAGAAGCGGCCTGGGCCCGGAAACTCACCTCTGACCCTGTAGTAGGCAAACTGGTGGTAGGACTGGGTACATCTGCTGTGCCGCAGGAAGGTTGCGGTGTGCTCTCTAACACGGCTGAGATTGCCGGTAACATCGCCGTGGCGTACAGAGGAAACTGTCCGTTTACGGAGAAAGTAGAAGCAGCCCAACTGGCCGGCGCTATCGCCGTTATCGTGATCAACAACGCTCCTGGTGGCCCGATTGCGATGGGGGGAACACCGACCATGCCTATTACGATACCTGCTGTGATGATCAGCCAGGAGGCAGGAGCGCTTCTTAGAGCTAGAATAAATGCCGGTGAGGACGTGATCGTTCGCCTGAAGGACGATGGCAGACCTGAAATTGACGGCGACTTCGACAATGGCATCATTGTGCACGAGTACGGCCACGGTATCTCCAACCGCCTGACCGGCGGGCGTACCATTGTAAACTGCCTCAACAACGCCGAGCAGATGGGCGAAGGCTGGAGCGACTGGTTCGGCCTGATGATGACCATGAAGCCCGGGGACACAGGCGCCAAAAAGCGCGGTATCGGTACTTATGCACAAGGACAGGCAACTGACGGAAACGGCATACGTCCGGCCCCTTATTCTACTGATTTCGGTATTAACGCGCATACCTACGCATCTACCAACAACGCGGCCATCAGCCAGCCGCACGGTGTCGGTTTTGTATGGTCTACCATGCTCTGGGACATGACCTGGGCTATGATCGATAAATACGGTTTTGATGAGGACCTGTACAATGGCAAAGGTGGCAACAACATGGCCATGCAGCTGGTGATCGACGGTCTGAAACTACAGGCCTGCCGCCCCGGTTTCATTGATGGCCGCGATGCGATCCTGCTGGCCGACCGCCAAAACTATGAAGGCGCCAACCAGGAGCTGATCTGGAAAGCCTTTGCCAAAAGAGGTCTGGGCTACAGTGCAAGCCAGGGCTCTAACCTAAGTCGTTTCGACCAGGTAGAGGCTTTTGACCTGCCGGAAACCTATGCCTGTACCACGCCGCTTACTCTTGATGCAGTAGCTACTTCTGAGGTTTACACAGGCGGCGTAGCCTCTACCCTATACCTTGGTTACGGTCCGCAGAATGTACGTCTGCAGGCGGGTGGCGATGCCGACAACGTGTATACCTGGAGCGGAGCGGAAGGCCTGAGCGCGACGACGGGTGCCAGTGTGGTCTTCACACCAAAAGCTGCCGGTACCTATACCTTCACGGTGCGTGCCGTTAATGGCGATGGCTGTATCAAGCACAAGTCAATTACCATTTCGGTGGTAGATGTGCGCTGCGGCGATGGCAAGAAGAAAGACAAAGTGCTGGTTTGTGTGGACGGTGTGGCAGAGTGTGTGGCGCCTAGTGCCGTGCCATACCTGCTGACAGCTGCCAACGGAAAGCTGGGCAACTGCGGTCTGGCTGCTACAGCCACAGCAACGGCCAAAGCTGAGATCAGTGCCGAGAAGATGAGTCTGCGTGCAACACCAAACCCATTCGGCGCCAGAACCGACATCGGCTTTACCCTAATACAGGACGGAAGCTATACCCTGGAAGTGCTGGACATGCGCGGCTCCGTGGTGACTGTACTGGCACAGGGCGCTGGCAGAGCAGGTGAGCACAAAGTCTATGCGTTTGAGAAAGGCCGACTGGCAAACGGCATGTACATCGCCAGACTGGTAACGGACGAGGGCGTGTCCTTTATCCGAATCGTGATGCAGAAATAATGCATGTTTAACTATCCTGACAGGGCAAGGCCGGTGATTCACTCCACCGGCCTTTGCTTTTTACAGGGCTCTATGGTTAAGGTATAGCCAGTATCTATACCTGCTTCTGCTCCTATACCTATACCTGCTCCTATACCTATCGCCGGGTATGTAGGCCCACACCCAATCACTATTTCTGATCTTCTACCACCTCGCAGTAGCCCCAGTACAACCATTCATCATAACTCATCACTAATTCTTCATTATTCATTCCTCATTATTCATTACTTACCTCACCGCTTCGTAGCCGCCCGGTATACCTTTCTTGGAAAGCACGAACTGCCAGAGCTGGTTGTTGCGCGCCCGGAATGAGCCGGCGCTGGACAGTAAGTAGTAGGTCCACATGCGATAGAAACGCTCCCCGTATTCGCCCTGCAACTCAGGCCAGTGCTGGTTAAAGTTGTGGTGCCAGGCAAGGAGCGTGCGGTCGTAGTCGGGACCGAAGTTGTGCAGGTCCTCCACCACAAAAACGTGCTCCATGGCAGCCGTGAGTTGCCGCAGCGAAGGAATTAGGCAGTTGGGGAAGATGTACTTGTCGATGAACGGGTCAGGGGAGGTTTTGGAGAAGTTGACGCCGATGGTGTGCAGCAGGAACAGCCCTTCGTCTTTGAGGCAGCGGGCAGCCGTTCGCATGTAGGTGCGGTGGTTGCGGTAGCCCACGTGCTCGGCCATCCCGATCGACACCACGTGGTCAAATTGCTCGCGCACGTCGCGGTAGTCCTGCAGCCTGATTTCGATGGGCAGTCCCTTGCAAAGCTCCCGGGCCAGTGCTGCCTGTTCTTTCGATACCGTTATACCTATTACTTCCACGCCATACCTTTCGGCTGCATACCGGGCAAAGCTACCCCAGCCGCAGCCAATGTCGAGCACGCGCTGCCCGGGCTGTAGCCGCAGCTTGCGGCATACCAGGTCGAGCTTGTGCTCCTGCGCATGGTCCAGGGTGTCGGCGTCTTTCCAGTAGGCGCAGCTGTAGACCAGGCGCTTGTCGAGCATACGCTGGTACAGGCGGTTGCCAATGTCGTAATGGCGCTGCGCATTGCGGGCCGCTTTGCCTTTGGGTTGTAAGTTAACCACTTTAGCCAGCAGCACCTCCAGCACAGTGCGCCAGCCAAATCGGGCGTTTTTGTACAAATCGGCCCGGATAGCCTTGTGCACAAATTCGTCTATGCGCTCGCAGTCCCACCAGCCGTCCATGTAGGATTCTCCTAAACCCAGCGAGCCCTGGCTGAGCACGCGTTTATAGAAACGCTCGTTGTGCACCTGCAAATCCCAGGCATTGGGGCCGTTTACCATGATGCCGGCTGTTGCCAACATGTCAGTTACTTGCTGCTCCAGACTACTTATTGCCATGGCATTGGGGGTTAGTAAAGGATAGAAGAAGCGCTATATTTACTTTGTAACGGCTGGTGCTCGGCTAGGTTTCCAGCTCAGGTATAGCGGGGTGATTTGGGTTAAGGCTTTGACAGCCAGATATTCCTGTTTCTGCTGGAATGGAACCTGCACGTATGTAAATAATTGTGGTTGTCCGGAAGAAACTAATCGGAACGGTTTGCGTGTTTTAAAGGCAGCTAACGAGTGGGAATATGCCCGAAAAAGTGTAACTTTGTGGCATACTTCTTGAAGTATAGTATACAAGAATTCGTTCTTTAACTTACGGGGATGACTGGAATTGACAGCTTGTGCAGATTGCGTGTAAGCATGTCGGGTGATGAACGTACCACCTGTTAAAAATCCGTTCGAACAATAACTGGCGAATCTAACTACGCCATGGCTGCTTAATCTAGGTATTAAGCACTAGCCATAGTCTCGTGCAGGTTTCGTGAATCTGCCTGCACATACGAGGCTTCGATCCGATTTACTAGTCTGTGTAAGGGTGTGGTGCACAGGCGAAACAAAGCATCTAAGGAGTGCGCATAAGTTTGACTTATACTTGCAAGCTCCCGACAATCTGAATAAGTCTAAGCATGTAGAAGGCCCGTTGATTTCCTTGTCTGGACCAGGGTTCGAATCCCTGCATCTCCACTTAGTACCTTATCAATCAGCATAAAAAGCCCTTAAATCAGCGATTTAAGGGCTTTTTTGTTTTTAGTCCCACCTGAATTTTTTATTTTCTCTCCTTTCTGAGGTGCCTGAATCGGGTACCCAAACTTTACCCGAGTTTAGGTACCCGAATTTATTGTAAACAGTTAAATGTCATGAAGATGTGTGGGTGCTGTGCATTTTGTGGAGCCTTTGATTGATTGTTGAATTTAAGCATAAAAGGAGGCGTGAAATGGACACTAAAATCAGTATCCTGTTCTATGGCAGAAAAGCCAAGACCACCAGAGACAATCCCTTGCCGATCTATCTGCGCGTTACCATCCAGGGTCGGCGGCTGGAACTGAGTGCCCACCGCTATGTGTCGCCTGATCTGTGGTCAGCCGAGGCTGCAAAATGAAGGGTAGCTTCGGCAGAGGCCAAATGATACGTGAAGGCCTCACTTAACCAGATTTAACAGAACGATTACATTCCCTTTTTACTAGATTTATATGCCTGCCGTATTTTAGGGATACTATGAAGTATAACAGAAATATTCTTTTTAATCCCGAGAACAATTTAATCCATGGCAAAAACGATCAACTTCACAGCACTGACATCAGGAACAGAGTTAACAACTCCGCAGGGAAAGGGTCGCTTCCTGCATTACAAGAAAGGGAATTTTCGGAATCAGAACGTGCGGATAGAGCATTACAACGGCAAGCAGATCTGGTATTCGGAAGAGGTGTTGAAGGCGATGAATTGAGCCTCGTAGCAGGTATGGCAGATACTGTGTCGAAACCATCGTGCTGGCCCTGGTCTAGGTGCATGGCGCTGCTCTTTTCATGAAGACAAAACGCACAGATAAAATCCTTTCAACAAAAAAGGCCTGCTGTGAAGCAGGCCTTTTTGCTTAACCAAACTAAACTTAACTCTTATTAACTAACCGCAGTCAAAGGTATAGCACCTTTTGGGGCTAAAAAAGATGCTGGGAAGGTTTAACAGTATCTTAATGCAGGGGTAATACGGTCATAATGTTGCTACGTAGCGCTGCCCCGAAGAAAATCGCGGTACCAGTAGCCGGAACTCTTGATGGTTCGTTGCTGTGTTTCAAAATCGACATGCACCAGCCCAAAGCGCGGATTATAGCCTTCGGCCCACTCGAAATTGTCGACAAAGGACCAGATGAAGTAACCCTGTACGTTCACGCCTTCCAGTTTGGCTCGCAGCATCTGCTGCATATAACGCTTCAGGTAGCACAGCCGCTCCGGGTCGTGCACTTGCCCATCTTTGAGCTCGTCCGGAAAAGCAGCGCCGTTTTCAGTCACGATAAGCTTGCGTATACCTTTGTAGCGGTTGAACTGGTGCAGGATGTGGTACATGCTCTCCGGGTATACCTCCCAGTTCATTAGGGTATAGGGCACGCCGCGTTTGCGGGCGGGTACCAGAATCGCCTGCATAAAGGGTGTCCAGAAAGCGTATTTCACAATTTCCCGGGTATAGTTCTGCACCCCGATAAAATCAAAGTCGAAGGCCAGCTTTTGCTCGTCGCCTGGCAGCATGTACTTTTCAATGCGGCGCATGAACCTAAGGTCGTCCAGCGGGTAGCCCAGTCCCAAAGCAGGCTCCAGGAAAAGGCGGTTGAGCAGGGCGTCTACCCGGCGGGCCGCCTGCAGGTCTTTTTCTGTTTGTCGCAGGGGCTCCACGTATGAGCACGAGAAAGTAGTGCCTACCTCTGCCTCAGGCCGAAGGTCTTTAATGACCCTGCCGCCAGCTGCCTGGCAGAGAGTGGCATGGTGCACGGCAGGTATAAAGGAGCCGAAGCCGCGGCGCCCCGGCGCATGCACTCCCAGAAAATAGCCGGCTCCCGTAAACACCATCGGCTCGTTGAGCACCATCCAGTGCTTCACGCGGTCCCCGTAGAGTTTTACAGCCAGGGCAGTGTATTCCTCAAACCAGCCCACGATTTCACGGTTCGCCCAACCCCCTTTCCTCTCCAGCGCATGGGGTAGGTCCCAGTGATAGAGCGTGAGCCAGGGCGTGATGCCCAACTCCAGACAGTGGTCGATGAGGCGGTCGTAATAACCCACGCCGTAATGGTTAATACGGCCGGTCCCTTCTGGCAGAAGCCGGGGCCAGGAGAGGGAGAAGCGGAAGTTGGGTATTGCCAGCGACTGCATCAGCTCCAGGTCATCGGGGTAGCGATTGAAGAAGTCGCAGGCGTGGTTACCATGGTGGCGCTGCTTGATCTTGCCCTTTCTGCCCGAAAAAACATCCCATATGGAAAGGCCTTTGCCTTCGGCTTCGTGAGCACCCTCTATCTGGTAAGCCGCTGTGGAGACGCCCCACTGAAAATCTTTGCCAAAGGCCAGTTTGCTTAGCTCAGGCTGTATTGGTTCGTTGTTGAGATCTAACATACAAAAAGCAGCTTCCTTTTTCCGGAGAGCTGCTACGTCGGAAGCTGTTTATAATCTGTTACGTGTTCTCCTGCACAATGCGCTGCACAATGGCTTCGGTTTCGTCTGGATAGTCTACCTGTATTGTTTGGCCATGTTCCAGCCACTCGTGTATCTTGGGCAGGTGCTTCTTCTTCAGATTTTTGATGGCCCCGACTCCCAGGTGCTGAAGGGCAGCAGCGTTGCATACCTGTTCAAACTGGTTTTTCATAGGCACTACCAGGAGTTTCTTCTGCAGGTATAGCACTTCCGATGGCGTGCCAAAGCCAGCGGCACACAGCACGCCCGCCGCAGTAGCCATACTCTGCAAAAAGGCCTCGTTCTGAATGGGCCGCACCGACACGTTCTCGTGCAGGAAGGGCTGTTTGTTGTGCTTGGAGAAAACCTGCCACTCGACTTGCCGGAACTGTGTGAGCCGGTTCACGATCTTGTGGTCCTCGTAGGCGGGCAGGTATACGGTGTAGTGGCCCAGGTTGCTCACCTCCAGTTCGCGCACCTGTTTGCGGATGATGGGGGTAAAGATGGAGCTGTCGAAGCGGGCGAAGTGGAACCCGTAGTTGGCCGTAGTGGGGGCGTAGTTCTTCAGTATGAATTTGCCCATGTGGTCCGCTTTGTCCGGTTTAGGAGCGTTTGGGTGGAGCACCGCCACCTGGTTGCTTAGCCCCACACAAGGTTTCTTGGCCATCAGGCAGGCCCAGGCCGACACCGGTTCAAAGTCAGAGATCACCAGGTCATAGCGTTTCACCGGTAGCTGCCGGATCTCTTTGTAAAAGCTGTGGGAACTGGCCTGGGCAATGGTCCTGTAAAAGTCCACGCCGCCGTTCTTGCCAAAAATAAAACTCATGCCGTTGAGTCGGTATTTTACGGGGTACGGCAGGCTTAGGTCAACCTGGCAGCCGCTCACCAGCAGGTCTACCTCCCCGCGTTGTTGTAGGGCAGGTATAACATCCAGGGCCCTTGTCAGGTGGCCATTGCCGGTACCCTGAATCGCATACAGTATTTTCAAGCTGACTTCAGGTTAAACTCTACCATCATGCTCTGGAACAGCTGAATATTGGTGGGTACGCGTTCGTCCTCTTCTTCCATTACTACAGCCTCCAGATCTTCCCTAAACTTGTACAGGCTCCAGCCGCCGTTGTCGTACTCGAGCGCCGTCAGGTTCTCGATCCAGTCGCCAGAGTTGAGGTAGGTTACCTTGCCCTCCATGTTGGTAATGTCACGCATTTCGGGTTGGTGGATGTGGCCGCACACCACATAGTCATAGCCGTTTGTGATGGCTATTTCGGCGGCTGTCTGCTCAAAGTTGTTGATGAACTTGACAGCGCTCTTCACACGGTTTTTGATGTTGCGGGAGAGGTATACCTTATCCCGGTTGAGTTTGAGGCAAAAGTAGTTTACGATACGGTTGAGCAGGATGAGTGTGTCGTAGCCCTTTGCTCCCAGTCGGGCCAGCCATTTGGAGTGCTGCATGGTCACGTCAAATACATCGCCGTGGAAAAACCAGGCCTTTTTGCCGTCCAGTTCCAACACCAGCTTGTTCACAATCTGGAAAGAGCTCATCCGTAAGCCAACGAACTTGCGCAGCATCTCGTCGTGATTGCCGGTGATGTAATATACTTTTGTGCCTTTGGCGATCAGGCCCATCAGGTGCTTGACCACCTTCATATGGTTGGCAGGCCAGTAGTTCTTGCTGAACTGCCAGATATCGATGATGTCGCCGTTGAGGATCAGGGTATCGGGATGAATGCTTTTGAGGTAAGCCAAAAGCTCGCTGGAATGGCACCCGTAGGTGCCCAAGTGCACGTCTGAAATAACGGCTACCTCAACTTTTCTTTTTCTTGCCATAAAGGAGGCGTGGGTGAGATTTAGTTGACTTTAATAAACTTAAAAGGTGAATAATAGGAGCACAGCCGGGAAAGCAGAATGCTCAGAATACCGGATATCATCATATGAATGGGGTTGTTCGTCAAACGTGCCATTGTTTCCCTTTTTATTGGTTGATAATAGTACCTCTGGCTAAAGCTCTTTTTCACGTTTCAAAAATAAAGTGTAAATGTTAAGTGCAGGTTATGAGTTAGTTATGATGTTGTTATGTTTGAGTTATGGTTCTGCTTTTTGCTAAGCGTTGATGTTTTAATCTTTATTTTGCCTCCGAATAAATTTGACTTTAGCCCGTGCGGTCGGAGCTGTTCCGGAGGCACAATCTTCACCGTCCTAAACAGAAAAGCTCCGCTGGTTTATAACCCGCGGAGCTTTTCTGTTTAAACCTGACCTTGCAGCGTTTAAATAAGCTATACCCTAGACTTCATGTTTATTTCTCCCCACTGTTGCGCTCATGGTCAATGGGGTTCAGAAATGGCAGTTGGATGTGGTACCTCACAGCAATCACCCGGATCATGATGACCGTCAGGGCGGCAAGTAGTTCGGTGATCGAGATAGAAAGGCTATACTGGTAGCTGATCATGTACACGATGCCCCCTACAATGCAGGCCAGGGCATAAATGTCTTTCCGGAACAGGAGCGGCACTTCGTTTAGCAACACATCCCGAATGACGCCTCCCACCGAACCGGTAATGGCCCCCATCATGATGCATACCCAAAAAGGAAGCCCGGCCTCCAGGCTTTTGCTTACCCCCACCACCGTAAACAAACCCAGCCCAATGGAGTCGAACATGAACAGGGCTCTGCCCCAGCGGAAAAGTTGTTTCCGGAACACGACCGTGGCAAGCAGCGCTATACCTGTCACGATCAGGTAGCTGGCGTTCTGCATCCAGAAAGGGGGCACATTGAGCAGCAAATCCCGGGTGGTGCCCCCGCCGATGGCTGTTACCAACCCAATGACATAAGCCCCAAACCAGTCGAATTGCTTGTTAGCAGCCCAGCGAATGCCGCTCACTGCAAACGCAAAAGTCCCCAGAAGGTCCAGAAAGGTAGTAAAGCTTGATGCCGAGAGCTCTATCATAATGTTGCCTGCGCTAAAAATACTGCCGGATTGGGTGTCGAAAATTGGGTATGGTATACCTGCCCAAACGCACGAAGATAAGCCGGATTAGGCTACATCGCTTAACGTGATTTCTGATTTGTTTGTCTAATGCCTTTTTTGTCTTCTTTGCTGGTAGCAGGAGCTAACCCCCACTTAATAAATGCTACAAAAGTTAATGCTAAAAAATGCTTTGGGTAGGGATGTGCTGCTGGTTGGTTTAAATTAAAATATTGGCTTAATAGGTATGGCCAGGTTAGTGGCAGTCATGCCTCTTAGAAACATTTGCCTGTTTCTAACCCAGATGTCCACCGGAACCTGTTATTTTAGGGCAACCGTTCAAAAAGTGGAAGAAGCCTACGTTACTAAAAACAAACAGCCGCAGGTTCTATACCTTTTATCTAAAGCTAGGTATAGCGTTGACTAAAACACGTATGTGCTTTAGTCAGTAAGATTTTCGACAGCCTACTAAAATTATGAAAATACTACTCTTAGAAGACGAGCCAAAGGTGATCTCGCTCATCATGCGGGGGCTGGAAGGAGAGGGCTTTGAGTTTGCGGTTGCAATGGACGGTTACACGGCTGTGAAAATGGCCGGACTGAATTACTACGACCTGATCATACTCGATGTGATGGTGCCCGGCCTAAGCGGATTGGAGGTATGCAAAAGCATCCGCGAGGCAGACCCTGACACGCCAATCCTCATTCTGTCTGCTTTAAGCTCAACCCAGGATATTGTGGCCGGATTCGACAATCTGGCCGACGACTACATGGTGAAACCCTTTAACCTAGCTGAGCTCCGGGCCCGCATGCAAAGCCTGGTGAGGCGGTCTGGCAGAGGCGCTGCCCAGCAGAATAGAGCGACCATGGCAGACCTGAGCGTTAACTTCGACACCATGGAAGTGACGCGCAGCAACAAGGTCATTGCCCTTACGGTGCGTGAATTCAAGCTGCTGGAGTACCTGATCAGAAACAAACGCAAAGTGTTGCCACGGCTCGATATTCTGGAAAACGTGTGGGGCGCCGATTTCGACATGGGTACCAATGTGGTTGATGTGTACATCAACTACCTCCGTAAAAAAATAGACAAAGATTTTAGCCCCCGCCTGATCCATACGGTGGTCGGGGTAGGCTATGTGATGAGAGACCAATAAGGATGAGACTGCAACACTGGCTGATTGTACTGTTCACTGGCCTGATGGCCCTGATACTGCTGGGTATAAACCTGGTGATGTACTCTATGTCATCCGGCTACAGACAGCACAACTTTTTCCTGAGCCTGGAAAACAGCTCTTCCGTTGTGGCCAGCGCTGTGCTGCAGCAAGAGAAAGCAGAAGATTACTACGCCGTCAAAAACAGCATTCTGCAGCACCTGGCCGATGAAGAGGAGTACATCATCCGCATTAACAAAGAACGCAGCCAGATCACTTTTCCTCCCTCACTTCCGTTGGAAGAGTCCTTTTACTGGGAGGCGATCAGCAACGGAAGGGCCAGACGCTACGAAAACGGTGTGCACTATGTCGGGTTGTTCAGAGAAGATATAGATGGAACAGATGATATCCTGGTGATTTCATCGGCTAGGGATGTGGAAGGAGACGCCTACCGGAAAAGGCTCAAGACCACGCTGGTCATAGCCTTTCTTTCCGGTGTGCTGCTGATGACCCTGACTACGGTCTTCTTCTCGAAAAGACTATTTGGGTCCATGGTTAAGATCATCAAGAAAGTGAACAGCATCAATGCCTTTAATCTGAACGACAGGCTTGAGAAGGAGCACAGCCTGGACGAGATCAGCGATCTGCAGGACACGCTCAACGAAATGCTGCAGCGGATAGAGACAGCTTTTAAGTCGCAGCAAGCCTATGTAAGCAATATCTCCCATTCTCTCCGCACGCCGCTCACTGTCATCGTGGGCGAGGCCGAGATTGCACTCTCACATTTGGAGCAGGGGCACCCGGCCGCCTATTCGTTGCGCATGGTGATGCAGGAGACCGAAAAGCTCAAGCACATCATCAACACCCTGCTAGAATTGGCAAAGTCGGAGCGACAGGAGCAGGGGCAGGGCTGGGGCGTGCACCGGCTCGACGAAATAGTGGAGGTTGTGCAGGAGATGGTGGGCAAGATGGATAAGAGCTACAAACTCAGAATGGATTATAATAAGTTTCCTGAGAACGAGGCGATGCTGTATGTGTACTGCAATGAAGCTCTCCTCACGCTGGCCATCAGCAACATAATCCTCAACGGATTTAAGTACTCCGACAACCAGCAAGTAATGCTCAAAATAATGGCGGATGGCGGCAAGGTTAAACTGCAGATCATGGACTCAGGCATTGGTATACCTGCCGCTGAGCTGGATAAAATATTCGATCCCTATTTCCGGGCCTCGAACACCGCCAACTATGAAGGCTTTGGCATCGGGCTGCCACTGGCCATGAAAATACTGGAGCGGCACAAAGGCACTATCCAGGTAAGTTCTAGGGTAGGCAAGGGCACGACCATCGATGTGGTGCTGCCCGCTGTACATGCAGTGCAAGGCACATAGTATCCTATACCTATTTTGCTAAACCTGATGCTAGCGTGCTTAGGCACGAACTACATTCCCTCGCTATACCTTGACGCACTAACGTTTCAGCAGCTTTTTGTATGTAAAAGGCCCACCGCTATACCTGTCTCCAAACTCATTGATTACAAAGGTGCCCTCCAAGACAGCGTGCCGCTATCCTGGAGGGCTAATATTTTGCATTTTCAGGGTTTCTAATCTTATTCTAATCTTTCTCTTAAATCAGCTTAATAAGCTGCCCCTATCTTAGCGACTAAACATGTATGCCACTATTGTCCAACCTTTTGGGATAGAGAGAGTAATACTAAATATAAGTCATTTTTCTGCAGGTATAGTTATATTGATGCAATATAGAATAGTATCCGTTTTGTTTTTTATTGTGACCTATCTGTCGTTGGTTAAGCCACTCCGTGCCCATAATGCCTCCAACACCAGGTATCAATACAACTTCGCACCAAGTTACTTGGTCCATTTCGACACCATAAATTACGCCCAGACCGGGCTACTGCTGCCACGCTTCGGTGAGCGCGACAGAGTGCGACTGCAGCCATTGCTGGCCTATACCCGAAAAAACCTGGACGCGCTGGCCATCGGCGGCGGCTACGGCGCCAATCTCCTGATCCAGCAGCATAACACCCAACTAAGTTTCCAGTACCCGCCGACCCAACTATATGACTACCGACAGGGTTGACGGGCACTTGGGTGAGTTTACCGTTCAGTTTCAGACATTCTTATAAACCTACATTAACAGAAAGTTATATGCACTTAAATCCAGTTGAACACGAAAAACTTTTGCTTCACCTAGCCGGTGAACTCGCCGCCAAAAGACTGAAGCGAGGCGTGAAGCTGAACTACCCGGAGTCGGTGGCTTACATCTGCGGCATTTTGATGGAAGAGGCCCGCGATGGAAAAAAAACGGTGGCGCAGCTGATGGAAGAGGGAGCCAAGCTCCTTACAAAAAACCAGGTGATGGAAGGTGTGCCTGACATGCTCCACTATGTGCAGATCGAAGCAACCTTCCCGGACGGCGTGAAACTCATAACGGTAGACCACCCGATCCGCTAAACCGACAAAGAACAATTAAACACTTATACTATGATACCAGGCGAATACATACTTCAAAAGGGTGATATAAAGGCGAACGACAAGCGCAAAACAGTCCGCGTAACCGTGGCCAACACCGGAGACCGTCCGATTCAGGTAGGATCGCATTACCATTTCTTTGAAACGAACAAGGCACTCGACTTCGACCGGGCTGCAGCTTTCGGTATGCGCCTCAACATACCGGCCAGCACGGCCGTGCGCTTTGAGCCGGGCGAGAAAAAAGCGGTTATCCTGGTAGAGTTCGGAGGCAACAAGATCATCAGTGGTTTCAACAACCTGACCGAAGGAGACGTGACAAAAAAGAATGTGCGCGACGCCGCTATTCAGAAGGCGCAGAAGGAAGGGTATAAAGGGGCCGGAGGCGCTGCTGCAACTCCTAAGAAACGAAACAGAAAATAGCACCAATTAATTAGGGAACCATGTCAAATTGGAATAGACGCGAATGGATAAAGGTAGTGGGGCTCTCCACTGCCGGACTTTCTATGCTTGGCTTTAATGCCCTCGGAAGTGATTCTTCCTCAGTGAAATATGTGGACGGTGACTTGTACATCCCACGCGACAGATACGCCGCTCTTTTCGGTCCGACCACCGGCGACAAAGTGCGCTTGGCCGATACGGAGCTCTTCATTCAGATCGAAAAAGACTTTAACGTTTACGGCGATGAAAACAAGTTCGGGGGCGGTAAGACCGTACGTGATGGTATGGGGCAGTCTACCTCCGCCGGGCAGGACGAAGTGCTTGACCTAGTGTTGTTGAATGCCATCATCATCGACCACTGGGGCATCGTGAAAGCCGACATCGGTATAAAAGACGGCAAGATTGTAGGTATAGGCAAAGCCGGTAACCCCGATACCCAGGAGGGCGTGACGAAAGGCATGATCATCGGTGCCGCCACAGAAGTGCAGGCTTGCGCAGGCAAGATCGTGACAGCGGGTGCTGTAGATACACACATCCACTTCATTGCCCCGCAACAGATAGAGGTAGCTCTTTTCAGTGGTGTTACGACCATGATTGGGGGTGGTACAGGTCCTTCGGACGGAACGCTTGCCACTACGGTAACGCCAGGCAAGTGGTGGATGGAGCGCATGTTCGAGGCGTCGGAGTTCACCCCGATGAACTTCGGGTTCCTGGGCAAAGGAAATACCTCCACCTTCAAGACTGCAGCGCAGCCCATTGAGGCAGGTGCGCTAGGCCTGAAACTACACGAGGACTGGGGTTCTACACCGTCCACCATCGACATCGCCCTGCAGGTGGCTGATAAGTACGATGTGCAAATCGCCATTCACTCCGACACGCTCAACGAAGCAGGCTTTCTGGAAGACACGGTGAAGGCGATCAATGGCCGTGTGATCCATACCTACCACACTGAGGGCGCTGGGGGCGGTCACGCACCGGACATTATCAAAATTGCCATGTACCCGAACGTGCTGCCCTCTTCCACCAACCCGACCAAGCCATATACCATCAACACCGTGGAAGAACATCTGGACATGCTGATGTCGGTGCACCACCTGGACAAGAGCATTCCGGAAGATGTGGCCTTTGCTGATTCCCGCATCCGCCCGAATACCATTGCCGCAGAGGATATTCTGCAGGACATGGGCGTGTTTAGCATGATGTCGTCCGACAGCCAGGCCATGGGGCGTATCGGGGAGACCATTTTACGTACCTGGCAGACGGCCCACAAGATGAAAGTGCAGCGCGGGCCATTATCAGAAGACAAAGCCTCTGGAGCTGATAACCTGCGTGTGAAGCGCTACATCTCTAAATACACGATCAACCCGGCCAAAACGCACGGTGTGGCCGATTATGTTGGCTCTGTAGAGGTGGGTAAGTACGCCGACCTAGTGCTGTGGGATCCTGGCCTGTTCGGTGTGAAGCCGGAAATCATCTTCAAGAACGGGATAGCAGTGGGCTCTCGAATGGGTGATCCGAATGGTTCTATCTCTCTGCCGCAGCCTGTTATCTACCGCCCAATGTGGGGCAGCTATGGCAGGTCAATCAGCAAGACCGGTTTCAACTTTGTGTCGCAGGTGTCGCTGGAGAACGGCAGCATAAACAAGCTGGGTCTGAGCAAAGGCTTCCTGCCGGTTAAAGGTTGTCGGAAGGTCACCAAGAAAGACATGGTGCACAACAACGCCATGCCGAAACTGGAGGTGAACCCAGAAACCTACGCCGTAACGGCCAATGGCGAGTTGCTCACCTGCGAGCCGCTGAAAGTGGTGCCGATGGCGCAGCGCTATTTCCTGTTCTAAACCTGTTAACAGCGTGCTGTCGGCCAGTCTATACCTGTGCCGACAGCACCTTTATCACCCTATGCTACTAGTAGAAAAGGTCATCGGCAACCTATCCAACACCAATACAGGTAACCTTTCGATTGATTTTTTGGACCTCGATTGGTTTGATACGGGCAAAACTACCCTACGAAAGCGGACTAGGGCGGGACAGGAGATCGGTATACGCAAAGACTCGACACCGCTGGAAGACGGTGACTTGCTATACCTGGACGGAGAGCGGGCCATTGCCATCAACATACTGCCCTGCGAGTGCATCGTGTTCAAGCCCGACAACTTCAAAGACATGGGCACCATTTGCTTCGAGATCGGGAACAAGCACATTCCCATTTTCATCAACGAGGAGGCAGAGGTGCTGGTCGAGTTTGAGAACCCGCTTTACCGCTTGCTGGAGCGCTCAGGCTACGAACCACGACGTGAGGTGCGCAAGCTCCTGAAAACACATGCCTTGCGTGTGCGCCGGCATGGAAACAATTACACCAGAAAAATAACCATTAAATAACAGCTATGCAGCCACTCTTAACCCTCCTGCAGATCAACGACTCCATGTTTCCGATCGGAAGCTTTACGCATTCTTATGGGCTGGAGTCTTACGTGAGTCAGGGCATTGTGCACAACACGCCAACGGCCAAGGTATATGCTAACAACATGCTGCGCCATAGCATTTACTACAACGATGCGGCCTTTTTGCAAAAAGCCTGGGCCTTGCTGGAGGCGAAGAAATCGGTGCGGGAATTTCAGAAGCTGGACGAAATGATTACAGCCCTGAAGGCACCTGCCGAGATTCGGGACGCGAGCAAAAAACTGGCTGTCCGTTTCCTGAAGCTGACGCAGGAGCTGCACCCTGTTAAGCGCTGCAGTAACTACCTGTCTAAAATTCAGGAGGGCAAGCTGCACGGGCACTATGCCGTCGCCTTTGCCATGTATGCGCATGCCAGTGGCATCACCCTGAAAGACGCCTTGCTGGCCTTTTACTACAACACCCTCAATGGCATTGTCACCAACTGTGCCAAGCTGGTGCCCATTGGGCAGGGTGATGCCCAGAAGATCCTTTTCGACCTGCAGGCCACCATTAAGCAACTGGTGGATGAGCAGGAAAACATGGAAGAGGAGATGGTCGGGCTCTGCTGCATCGGGCAGGAGATACGTTGCATGCAGCACGAAAAGCAATACTCAAGACTATATATATCCTAAAGAAACCACCTAAACAGATACTTTATGTCAAAAAAACATGTGAGAATAGGGGTTGCTGGTCCTGTAGGATCAGGAAAAACGGCTTTGATTGAACGCCTGACCCGCAAGATGAGTGAAGCGTACAGCATCTGTGTCGTGACCAACGACGTGTATACCCGCGAGGATGCTGATTTTTTGACAAAGAATTCCTGCCTGCCTGCCGACCGCATCATGGGTGTGGAGACGGGCGGCTGCCCGCATACTGCCATACGCGAGGATGCCTCGATGAACATTGAGGCCGTGGAAGAACTGGTAGAGCGCCACCCCGATACGGAGATCGTGTTCGTAGAGAGCGGCGGCGATAACCTGTCTGCCACCTTCAGCCCCGATTTGGCTGATGTGACCATTTTCGTGATTGACGTGGCCGAGGGCGACAAAATGCCCCGCAAGGGAGGCCCGGGCATCACCAAGTCTGATTTGCTGATCATAAACAAAACGGACCTGGCCCCTTATGTAAATGCCGACCTGGACATGATGGACCGCGACACAAAGAGAATGCGCGGCGAGCGACCGTACATCTTCACCAACCTGATGAAACTGGAAGGTTTGGATGATGTGATCAACTGGATCAAGACGTATGCTTTACTAGAAAAAACAGAGGCGCATGCTTAAAAGTACCATCAAGGTTAACGCGGAGAGGGAAGGGGCGCTGACACTCCTGAAAGAGAGTTGCCACAATGCGCCCTACAAAGTGATCCACTACGGCTCCCGACATCTGCATGAACATCTGGAGCTGATCATGATGAGCTCTTCTCCGGGTATCATGGATGGGGATGAAATTGACATTGAGGTGAACGTGCATGAGGATGCCCGCTTGAAGCTGTTTACGCAGTCCTTCAATAGGCTGCACCCCATGGAGAAAGGGGCCGTGCAACGGACAAATGTGCTGGTGAAGAAAGGCGGCATCTACAAATTCATCCCACACCCGATCACGCCATTTGCTAATTCTATTTTCAGGACAGTGAATGAGATCCATGTGGATGAGAACGCCAACCTGATCTGGGGCGACATCATCGCTTCGGGGCGAGTGCACTCGGGAGAATCGTTTCAATTTACGCGCCTGCACAGCATCACCAAGGTATACAGTGGCAAAAAGCTGGTGCTGTTCGACAACCAGTTGCTCGAGCCCGGCAACCAGCCATTTGACTCGATCCTGTTTTATGAGCGCTATACCCACCAGGCTACGCTGATCTATGTATCGCTTTATGCGGCGGAGCTGAAAGCAGAGCTGGACGAGATCCTGACGGCTCAGTACGAGGAGTTTACTTTTGGCTTTACGCAGTGCGCACCGAATGCCGTGATGATCCGGGCACTGGGCAACGAAGGCGTGATGCTCTATGACTGGCTGAGCGCCATGGGGCAGCTGTGCTGGGAGTTTACGGTGCACAAGCAGGAAGAGGAGCAAGCTAAGTTGGAAACGGAAAAAGCACCTGAACCAGAAGTTGAAGAAGCGGCGCCAGTAGCTGAAACACAAACAAAGCGAAGCAGCGCCAAACGAACAAAAAAAGACGCAACCGCAAAAGGCTCAGCTAAAAAAGCAAAAGCTATACCTGAGGCACCAGCCGAAGAGGATTTGGAAGAAGTGCTGGCCGAGGCGGTAGCAGAGAAATAGAGAGAAACCATGCACGAGATTTCGATTGTACGGAACGTCTTTGAAACACTGCAGGAAACCTATCCCGACAAGTTTGAGCGGATAACGAAAGTGCAGATAGAGGCGGGTTTGCTGAGCAATATACAGCCCATCCTGATCCAGAACGCCTTTGAGGCCCTGATCATGGAAGAGCCGCAGCTGGCCGACATTGAGCTGGAGGTGCTTTTGCTGCCCATTATCGCCCACTGTGCTGCCTGCGACAAAGACTTCGAAGTGAATCGGCACAAGTTTGTGTGCGACTGCGGCACTCCCTCCAAAAACATTGTGCAGGGAGAGGAGCTGCAGATCAGCCGCATTGAATTTTTAGAGAACTAACCCTAAGACTTAAAAGATATAGATATGAGTACACCATCCATGCCTAAAAGCAACAGAATGCCGGTAGGCTCTGTACAGTGCGATAATACCACCCTCAACCTGTTAAAGGCCAACGACTTCGTGGCCAAAGCCATCCGCGACAGATTGCCTGATGTGGTGGTGATCAACGTGTGTTCCTCTCCGGGCAGCGGCAAAACCACCCTGATGCAGGAAACCGGCAAGCGCCTGAGCGACAAACTGAACATGGCTGTGTTGGTAGGTGACCCTGAAACCGACCGCGATGCCATCCGCATGAAAGAAGTGGGCATTAACGCCCTGCAGATTGTGACAGGCGGCATGTGCCACATCGAGGCCCAGATGATTCTGCAGGCACTCGACCACATCGACCTGACGGGCGTTGATCTTCTCTTCATTGAGAACGTGGGCAATCTGGTTTGCCCTGCCGCCTTTGATTTGGGCGAAGACATTCGGGTAACCGTGCTGGCTGCGACCGAGGGCGACGACAAGCCAAAGAAATACCCGCGCATGTTCCTGACCAGCGAGCTGATGGTGGTTTCCAAAGCCGACCTGCTGCCTTATGTGCCTTTCTCGGTAGAGGCCGCCACGCAGGATGCCCGCGAAGTGAACCCGACCATAGAAGTGATAAGCATCAGCAGCCTGAAAGGCGATGGCATGGACGATTGGTGCAACTGGCTGCTGGCCAAAGTGGATGAAAAGAAGAAAGCCAAACTGGCGACAGCCTGATTCCGCATGGCAAGAGAGTTGTCCGTGCAGACGGAACCCATTGTTGTAATGCAAGCACTCGCCGGAGAGCAGGGTATAGGCGGCCGCACGGTCGACTACTTCGAGATAGAGTGGTACGAAGCCTCCCGATCGAAAATGCGGAAGAAGACGCAGGGCGGGGTGGAGGTGCTGGTTGACAAGGCGCATAGAGAACCCCTGGAAGACGGGGACCTGCTATACCTGTCCGAGGACCTGGCCATCCTGCTGAAGATAAAGCCCTGCGAATGTGTGGTGCTATACCCGCGTAGCTTGCAGGAAGTGGGCACCATCTGCTTTGAGATCGGCAACAAGCATGTCCCGATTTTTATGAACGATGACCAGGAGGTATGTGTGGCCTACGATGCGCCGCTGTACCAACTGCTGCTGAGCGGGGGCTTTGTGATGGAGATAGAGGAGCGGGTGCTGCATCCTGCCCAGATGGTGAAAGCCTACGGCAATCTGGCCAGAAAAAAATGAGGAAGACGCTATACCCTGGCCGGTTTTATAGACTCTGATTGGTACATCCTATTTTATAAAAGCAGACTGTTCTTCCCGCTTCGGCAGGAGCGGTCTGCCTTTTGGTATTCGATATGTTAGATAGACAAAACGGTTCCGCACCATGAACTTTAAAGGAGGTACACAGCGATTTTGTGAAGGACATATGAGAAGTTGGAGAGAAAAGATGGCCACCCGTTTGGTGATGGCCCTGAGTGCCTGCCTGCTTTTTTTGAGCGCCTGCAATAGCGAAAACGGAGAAGCCACTGTGGTTGCTGATGGCGCCATTGCAGTGAAGGATATACGCGGTAAAGAGGTCAGATTAAACGAACCGGCCAAGCGGGTGATCGTGCTGTATCAAGGTGCGCTGGATGGCATGTACATGCTGAATGCGGAGCACACCGTGGTAGGTATTCAGAACAACATTTACACCAATCCCGAGACGTTCAAGTATTTCAGCAAACTGGACCCGCGCATCGCCCGGAAGGAATTGCCGTCGCCCGGAAACTGGGAAACCTCCACCAACATCGAAAGCGTGCTGGCGCTCAAACCCGACCTGGTGATCATTGCCTCCGGTCAGACCGATGCCATTCGGCTGCTCGAGAGCCTGGGCATCAACGTGTATGCGGTGTCGCCACAGAACAACGATCAACTGTTCGAAGAGATCGAGAACATCGGCAGGCTGACAGGCACCCACGACCGGGCAGTAGAACTGCTAAGCTATACCCGTGGCAAGCTGGACGAAATAGCGGAAGCGACGGACCACATAGAGCAAAAGAAATCGGTGTACTACGCCTGGTCAGGAGGCAGGATCTATTCCACTTCGGGCCAGAATAGCCGCATGCACGAGTGTTTTGAACTGGCCGGCGTGCGCAATGCCTGTACCTTCGAGGTGGACCAGCCCAACATCAACCCGGAAACACTGATTTCGTGGGACCCTGACCTGATTCTGCTCTGGAGCACCGACCCGCAGGTACTGTATGACAAGAAGGAACTGGCAGTGCTGACGGCGGTCAAAAACAAAAACGTGCATGTGCTGGAGCCGCCGTTTTTCTACGACCCGCATACCCTGAAAATCATGTATGCCGCCATCGAGCTGCATAACGTGGCCTATGGTGCGAACAAAAACTTCGACCTCGAAAAGGACCGAAGGGAGATTATGACGAATCTGTACGGTGCCAAAGCCACTGCCCTGTTTGAATGAGAAAAGTACTGACCGGCTTCCTGATCTACGGCCTGCCTATACCCCTGCTGCTGTATTCCCTGACGGTGGGTCCGTCGCAGGGGCTGGTATTTGCTGATTACTGGGACTGGGGGAAGGCGGCGCTGCAGGGCGACATTCACGAGAGCTCGACCAAAATCTACATGCTTAACAACATCATCGAGAATGTGCGTCTGCCGCGCGTGTTGCTCACCTTCATCATCGGGGCTGGTCTGGCCGCTTCCGGGGGAGCGTTGCAGGGCATCTTCCGTAATCCGCTTGTGGACCCTTATGTGCTGGGCATCTCCTCGGGCTCGGCTTTCGGGGCGGCGCTGGCCATTGCGTTTCCGCTGCTGCACATCAATGTGATGGCCTTTGTACTGGGCGTGGCCTCAGTGGTGATGACCTATTCCTTTGCCTTCAGCAACAACAAGTCGTCTATTGTGGCGGTCATTCTTTCAGGTATGATCGTGTCGGGCATTTTCACGGCATCGCTTACGGTGGTGCAGTACATGAGCGACCCCTACAAGCTGCAGGCCATTGTGCAGTGGACGATGGGCAACCTGCACCACGCTTCCTGGGATAAAATACAGACAGCGGCTCTTCCCGTAGGTATAGGCATTGTGGGCATGTACCTGATGCGCTGGCGCCTCAACCTGCTGGCGCTGGGCGAGCATGAGGCCAAGGCCGTGGGCGTAAACCCGACAGCCGACAAAGCCACGCTGGTCGCGCTGGCGACGCTCACCACGTCCACCTCGGTGGCGGCTGCCGGTGTCATCAGCATGTATGGCCTTTTTATACCTCACCTCACCCGCATGATGGTGGGGCCGGATAACCGCAAGGCTATGCCAGCCAACATTTTTTTCGGCGGGTCCTTTCTGGTGATCATTGACAATTTCTCCCGCTCCCTGATGGACTTCGAAATTCCGATCGGCATTTTTACGATGCTGCTGGGAGCTCCTTTTTTCCTCTTTCTGATGAAGAAAAACAAAATTAACTGGGTATGACAGATGCGGCGATAGAAGTAGAAAACCTCAGCTTTGGGTATGGCCAGACGCCTATCCTGGAAAGCGTGAACGTGGCTTTTCCGTCCAACCGTTTCTCGGTATTGCTCGGACGAAACGGCAGCGGCAAATCCACGCTCTTCAACATCATGGCGGGGCTGCAGAAGTATAAGCAGGGCTCTGTGAGGCTGATGGGCAAAGAGCGGAGCAAGATGTCTTTCTCGGATTGCGCCCGCGTGCTGGGTTTCCTACCGCAGTTCCATAAGTCAGTGTTTCCCTTTAAGGTGAAAGATGTGGTGCTGACTGGCAGAGCGGCTTTCTCTGCCTTCACACCCAGGAAGAGCGACATGACGAAAGTGGGGCAGGCCATTGAGGAGCTGGGCATCAGTCACCTGGCCGACAGGCCCTATACCGAGCTGTCTGGCGGGGAGCAACAACTGGTGATGATTGCGCGGGTGCTGGTGCAAAACCCGAAGATCATCCTGCTGGACGAGCCCACCAACCACCTCGACGTGTACTACCAGACCTATGTGCTGGATAGGCTCAAGAAACTAACCGAAAACAACCTGACCGTCATTGCCATCATGCACGACCCGAACATGGCCTTCTTATACGCTGACCATTGCTACTTCATGAAGGACCGCACTGTGGTGACACCGACCGAACAATTCGACTACCATGCCAGCACTTTTCTGGAGTATGTGTATGACGTGCGCTTTACGACCGTGATGGTGAACGATAAACTGATGGTAGTGCCCGGAAGATAATTGCTGGTACCTAGGTGCTTGGGAAAAGATAATAATGTGCCTGATTCTACAATGGCTTCAGTCTGTTAGAGCACTTTCTAAATTGAACAGGCTTTAAATTTTTGTAGAAGTATCTAAATACAAAATACTTATGAATAAATATTACCTCTCTTTTGCTTTTGTACTGCTTGTGGTTCAGTCAGCATTTGCCCCAAATACCGCTGTCGGGCAAATCTATACGGACAGTACGAGTACGAATAAAACACCTGCTAACCAAGAGCTCGGGAAAAGCACCTTGTCGAGTTTAAGCGAAAAAATAGACATCAATTTTCTGTTCCGGAGCTCCCTGGAGTTTCCGAGCGGATCTGAAAACCAAGGCGCTATCAGGCTGAATGAATCGCGGCTGGAGTTAAGGGGAGATCTGACACCGGAGCTGAGCTTTCGGGTGAGATATAGGCTAAACAGAGGCTTTGCTCCCAATAGCCTGGATAATGCGCCGGGAGCCATCGACCATGCCAATGTAACGTACCGGTTTGGCAATGAGAAGAAATGGCACCTGACTGCCGGCAAGCAGTCGGCAAGTGTCGGGAGTTGGGAGTTCGATAAAAATCCAACGTTCGAGTACCAGTATACCGAGTATGTGAACAGGCAGCTGAACCTGTTTTTGCTGGCCATGAAGCTAGGCTACGATATCACCGAGAACCATACCTTTCAGGTGCAGTTGCACAACACCTTCAACAACGATTTCAACGCGACATTTAACGGAACAGGCTATGCTAAAGACGGATTGAGGCCATCGAAAACGCCGCTTGGCTTATACGTTGCGTGGCTGGGAAACATGTTTGACAGAAAATGGCAGACCTTTTACAGCTACAACGTTTCGCAGTTTGCCCGGGATAAAACAAATCATGGGGTGTCCATCGGCAACCAGATAACGCTGGATAGATTGAGTGGCTACCTCGATCTGCAGAGTGCCAACCTGGCCGTCGACTATCCGAACATCGGGTCACCTGCTGCCAACGCATTAGGGGCATCTTCACCGGCCTTCGTGCCCACCTTTTTGCAGGATGTCAACTACAAGACAGCCGTGCTGCGCCTCGATTATGAGTTTATACCCAAGTGGTTCCTCACAACCAAGGGCTATTACGAGACGGCCAGTCACCGCGAAGATGGCGGTATTGGCGATAATTTCAGAAAGAACATGGGCTATTGGGCAGGTCTGGAGTACAAGCCGATTGCAAGCCAGGATATGAAGTTGTTTACCTATTACTATTACAACACGACCCGCTATAACAATGCAGTGGCCCAGGCAAACGCGAATCAGAAAATGCATCTCTTTGCAGTGGGTGTACTCTACTTCGTCAATGCACTTTAAGCCTGGCTATACCTTCCTGTAGCCGCCACCAAATCAGCGGGCAACAGCGTGGTGAAAGGGCAGGGTAGAGCCAAGTGTCGGGGAGCAGAACGAGTAAAGGATATACTAAAAAGTGGTGCCAGAAAAATAAACAGACAGGATGATACAGATAAAGGCAGTCGAAAAAGAGCGGATTCCGGAGTTGGTGCGCTACGTAATGGATTTCCGCAAGGAGCTGTTCCCGATGATAGACCACAGTCAATTGCCGCCCGACCTGGCGCGTTTTGAGGCAGCTTACATCGAGGACAGGTATGCCGCTTTTCTGATTGCCACCGACCTGTCTGGTGCCATTGTCGGCACCATCGGCATGCGCCCTTACGACCACCGTTTTAAGCACCTAAATTACAAAGGGCAACTGACCGCAGAGGTGCAGAAACTATACGTGGAACCCTCATTGCGCGAGCTCGGGCTCGGCACACTCCTGTTCAATGGCCTGAAAGAGGAAGCTGAGCGCAAAGGCATCGAAACGCTATACCTGCACACGCACCCTTTCCTCTCCGGCGCCAGGGAATTCTGGTCAAAACAGGGCTTTCAACTGGTTTGTCAGGACGAGACACCCGTTTACCAAACCATCCACATGGACCTGCAGCTGAAAGCAGCCGTAGAGGCACAGCCATACCTCCAATCCGGAGCAGCGCTCAAACTGACATAGCCCATGACTGCAAAGTTGATGAAAGGTATACGGAATACCCTGTTGCTATACCTGATCTGTATACCTGTTTTTGCGCAGCTGACTGGCAGTGTGAGCGGCAAGGTGAAGGACGAAAAGGGAGAGGCATTGGTCGGGGTTTCAGTCGGTATAAAAGATGCCTCGATAGGGGATGTCACGGCCCTGGACGGCACCTTCAAGCTAGATGGCCTGCCTTACGGGCGCTATACCTTGTTGGTGAAAGGTCTTGGCATGGTGGACAAAACCGTTCCTCTTGCCCTGACCGAGCAGTCGCCCCATGTGTGGCTGGATGTGGTGCTGGACCGGCAGACCCACGTGATGCAGGAAGTACTGGTAACGGGCCGCAAGGAAACCAATTATGTGAACGACTACAGCTTTGTGGGCACCAAACTGCAGAGCCGGGTCGTGGATGTGCCGCAGACCATCTCCTCAGTCACCAAGGAGTTGATCGAGGACCAGCAGGCTTTTCTGGTGACGGACGTGGTACAGAACCTGGCGGGGGTGAACCAGTACTCCGCTTACGACGACCTCACCATCCGGGGCTTCCGCAACGGCTTTGATACCGGGTATCGGCTGGTGAACGGCCTGCGCTCCGGCTACGGCTATGGCACGAGCTTTTTCCGGGTACCGCTCACGGTCAATCTGGAGAGCGTGGAAGTGCTCAAAGGCCCCGGCGCTGCCCTCTTCGGCGACATCAACCCGGGCGGCACGGTGAACCTGGTGACCAAAAAGCCGCTGGACGAAAACCGGAAAGCGGTGAGCTTTTCGGTCGGCAGCTTCCAGACCATGCGCACCAGCCTTGACCTGACGGGCCCGCTCAACGAGGACAAGTCTTTGCTCTACCGGCTCAACATCGGCTACGAAGACACCAAGACCTTCCGGGATGTGAACGACCGCAGCTCCCTGATGATTGCGCCTACCGTCACCTTCCGGCCCACGAAGAATACCACTGTCAATGCCGAGCTGGTCTACAGCCAGTTTGACGGCTACCTCGACCGGGGCATGGGCATCCGGGGCGGCGACCTGTACGCACTGCCACGGTCCTTTACGCTGAGCCAGCCCAGCGACTACTACCGCGTGCGGGATATTTCCTTCAACGGCTCGCTCAACCACCGGCTTACGGATTGGCTGTCTTTCAACGCCGCCTACATGAAGTTTGTCTACCACGAAGAGCTGAGCGAGCACCGCACCCTCAACACCTTTGCCGATGCGCCTGCCAATACCATCATGAACATGCGCTACCTGGAGAAGAAGATCAACGACTATACTGACAACCTCTCGGCTTACTTCGCCCTCAGCGGCAACACCGGCTGGCTGCGGCACGATGTGGTGGCAGGTATGGACTACGTGAAATATGAAGCGGACAAGCGGGGGCACCAGTGGGAGGCACGCCAGATGGAGTTGAACGGACAGCACGTGCCTCTTACCTTCGACCTCAACAACCCGACCTACGAGCTCCGCGACCCAAGCAAGTACGTTCGCCTGCCCCTGTCGCCGTTCTTTGTCGACTACCTCAACACCAGCTACAGCACCACGGGGCTATACCTGCAGGACCAGATTACCGTAACTGACCGCCTGCGGCTCTTGCTAGGGCTGCGGCAGGAGTTTTTCCGGGACCAGCGGGTGTATGATAACGGAGAAGAAAAAGTGCACCAGAACGTGCTCCTCCCGAGGGCGGGGCTCACCTATAAGTTGCTGGATAACCTGAACTACTTCGCCAGCTACAGCCAGGGCTTCAAACCCGTGGATCCCGCCTTTGTCCGCAACCCGGAGAACTACGGCAGCGATTCCCCTTTCGACAGCGAAACCAGCTTTCAGGCAGAGTCCGGACTGAAGGGGGAGTTCCTGAACAAGCGCCTGTTTGCCTCGATGTCGGTCTTCCACATCGAGAAGCGCAACACGCTGGTGAACACGGGGCAGGTGACGGACACAGGCAACCCCATCTACCGGCAGAACGGGCGCATCAAGTCGCAGGGCGTGGAGCTGGAGGCGAACGGCAGCATCAGCCCCGCCTTCAACCTGAGCGTGAACTATGCCTTCAACCACACGGAGGTAGTCACTACCGCCCTGGAAGCCGAGCGGGGCACCATGACACCGAATGCACCCAGGCACTCGGCCGGCCTCTGGGCGAAGTATACCTTCAAAGGCGCTGGTCTGGAGGGCTTCGGGCTGGCCTTGGGCGGAAACTACGTAGGGGAGCGCCGGATGGAGCTGCAGGTGCAGGACACGCAGACAGGAAACTGGATCTGGGGCTACTGGCCGGAGTATGCGGTACTGAACGCGGCAGCCTTCTACCGGGCCAACAAGTTCCGGCTGAGCCTGAACGTCAACAACCTGCTGGATGAATTTTACTTTGTGGGCGGCTACGACTACCAGCGCGCCTTCCCCGGCGCGCCCCGACACTACATCCTCTCCGTCGGCTATACCTTCTGACGGCGGTCAGTACCCCCGCGCGGTCGGGCCAAGGGCTTTGAGCTGAGTTAGAAAGGCATAACCCGTCTCAGCGATAACCGCGTTCATTCTGGTTTCAGGTATAAGGCCCTGCGCTTTACCTGAAACAGGTGGTAAAGCGGTTGTTTTCTTGCATTTATGGGCTTTCTTCCGTTACTTTGAAGGAATACTATCAGAACCGTGCATCCCTATATTAGAACAATTCATAACTTTTCGGAGTCGCTGACAGGCTTTGTCGCGGCATCGCATCACGTTTCCCAAAGTGATGTGCTGAATGGTTATTGCCTTTTCTTCTATACAACGCCTAAGGCCTTCATTAAGTAAGCCGGAACCCTCCGGCCCCGGGCGAACGCCACCATCCTTTGCGGCAGGTCAACCCTGCTTAACATTCCAGAATTTGTCACTACACAAGACACCTTTACACAGCGCGAAAGTCCGCAGGTAAGGGAGTTTTTGTGTGTTTGCCTTTTTAAATCGCCTCCACGCCGTGCGCCGGAGGCCCAGCGTCCGCCACCGGGGCCGGGCAGAACGCTATACCTGGAACCTAGCTCGCTATTTGATTTTCAACCAATATTTTAATTTTCTGTTGATCAGCTGAGTACAATATATTTTGTCTTGCTGCATTAACATACAAAGCTTTAAGATTTTAACTTATATGAACCCGATCTATCTAACCGAAAAAGATTTCCAGCGACTGCACGCCTTGGTACAGGCGCAGCGTCAGGTAAGCGGCGCCCACACCGTGGCAGCGCTCAGCCAGGAGTTGAAACGCGCCAAAGTGGTGGCCTCCGAAGAAATTCCGGAGGATGTGGTGACCATGAACTCGCTCGTGAAACTGAGAGAGCTGAAGAGCGGCGCCCAAATGGAGCTGACCGTGGTATACCCAAAAGATGCGGATCTTTCCAAGTTTAAAATTTCAGTGCTGGCCCCTGTGGGTACCTCCATACTGGGCTGCAAAGTGGGCGACCAGGTAGAGCGGCCGGGGCCAAAGGGCACGGTGGTGTATGAGGTGATGGAGGTGCTGTACCAACCCGAAGCTGCAGGAGATCTTAACCTTTAGTAGGCGGTTGGGTTTGTTGGAGGAGAATTTTTTTACGCCATAGAGAATGGGTTTTTTAGATTTTTTCAGAGAGGATATTGCCATTGATTTGGGTACGGCCAATTTTTTGGTCATGCAAGGCGACAAAGTAGTGGTGGACGAGCCGTCCATCGTGGCCTACAGCAGATCATCGGGCAGAGTGTTGGCGATTGGCCGCAAGGCCATGCAGATGGAAGGAAAGGCGCACGAGGACATTCGCATCGTGCGGCCCATGAAGGACGGCGTGATCGCTGATTTCCATGCGGCAGAACACATGATGAAGGGGATGCTGGAGCTGATCAACGGCGGCAGGAGAAAGTTTGGCTCCTCGTTCCGGATGGTGATTTGCGTGCCTTCCGGTATAACCGAAGTGGAGAAGCGTGCTATTCGCGACTCGGCCGTCATAGCCGGGGCAAGGGAGCTATACCTGGTGCACGAACCGATCGCTGCCGCCATTGGCATCGGGCTGGATGTAGAGGAACCGAACGGGCACATGATCGTCGACATTGGCGGCGGCACGACTGAGATTGCCGTCATTGCCCTGAGCGGCATCGTATGCGACCAGTCCCTGAAAGTGGCCGGCGAGAGCTTTACCGCCGACATTGTGCACTACATGCGCAAGCACCACAACCTGCTCATCGGGCAGTCCACCGCCGACCGGATAAAGCTGGAGGTAGGGGCAGCCTTGCCTGAGTTGCAAAACCCGCCGGAGGATGTGGCCATCAAGGGCCGCGACCTGCTGACCGGTCTACCAAAGCAGGTTTTTGTTTCGTATTCGGATGTTGCTTTTTTCCTGGACCGTTCGTTGGCCAAAATAGAAGAGGCCGTGATGAAAACCCTGGAAATGACCCCGCCCGAGCTATCGGCCGACATCCACCAGACGGGCATCTACCTGACAGGTGGCGGCGCCTTGCTGCGCGGTCTGGATAAAAGGATTTCTGCCAGAACGAAGTTGCCGACCCATGTGGTAGAAGACCCGCTCCGCGCCGTGGTGCGGGGCACCGGCATTGCCACACGCAACATCGACCGCTTTCAATTCCTGATGCGTTAATTTAAAACCAACTGCTTTGGTGTAGTAGGGTATCAAGTAGCCTAATCAACACCCCACTGGAGAAAACCGGTGGGGTGTTTTTTATGAGGCAAAGCCCCTTTTCAGACGAGAAATACAGAACAGGTGAAACTTTTTTAATAAAATCAATGTATGTACATTTAAAGTCTATACATTTGTTGTAGATTTGCAGCATAGAATCATTTAAACTAAAACATAAAATAAAAGATTATGGCAAACGTAAGATGGTCAGTAGATCCCATGCACAGCGAAGTACAGTTTAAGGTAAAGCACTTGATGATCACCACAGTAACGGGTTATTTCGAGAAGTTTACCGTAGAGGCCGAGAGCGAAGACGAAAACTTTAACGGAGCTAGTAACATCGTTTTCACAGCCGATGTGAACTCAATCAGCACGAATAACGAGCAGCGCGATACCCACCTGAAGTCAGCTGACTTTTTTGACGCCGACAACCACAACGAAGTGCGCTTTGTAGGTACGCGCTACGAGCATGTAGGCGGCAACGATTACAAACTGCACGGCGACCTGACCATCCGCAGCACAACCAAGCCTGTAACGGTTGATGTTGAGTTCGGTGGCACTGTGGTGGACCCTTATGGCCAGCACAAAGCGGGTTTCACGGTAACCGGCAAGATCAGCCGCAAAGAGTTTGGCCTGACCTGGAACGCTGTGACCGAAGCAGGCAGCGTGGTGGTGAGCGACGAGATCAGGCTGCAGGCTGAAATTCAGCTGGTGAAGCAAGCCTAATTCGGCACCAATTGTCATTTCGAATGCCAGGGCGAGTTGGAGTTGCTTTCACAGTTCGGCTTTCACATCGGCGTTCGAGATGACATCATCACGTTCTATTCGCGTATATCTTTTTAACGGCAATAAGCAATCCCATGGAAGACAGAATCTTAGGAATTCACCACATCACGGCTATAGCTAATGCGGCGAAAGCTAACCTGGACTTTTACACTAAAGTGCTCGGGCTAAGGCTGCTCAAAAAGACGGTCAATTTCGATGACCCCGGCACCTACCACCTTTATTATGGTGATGAAGCAGGAAGTCCGGGTACCATCCTGACTTTCTTCCCTTACCAGGGAGCACGCCGCGGTAAGGCCGGAGCAGGTATGGCCACGCACATCGGCTATGCTGTTCCGGAGGGCAGTTTCGATTTCTGGATGAAGCGCTTTGAGGAGCACAAGGTGAGCTACGGTCGCCCTTCGGAGAAATTCGGGGAGCAGTACCTGCCTTTCCAAGACCCGGACGGCTTGCTGCTGGAGCTGGTCATTCCGAAAAATACGGATAACCGCAAGGCTTGGGAAATAGAAGAAGTGAAAGCGGAGGTGGCCACAAAGGGCTTCCATAGCGTGACCCTGACTTTGCAGAAAGCCGACAAGACGGCCGATATCTTAACCGATATCTTTGGCTATACCTTGCAGGACCAGACCGGCGGCAGTTACAGGTATAGCACCGATGCGGTGGAAGGCGCCAACATCATCGATATCGTGGAAAATCCGAATATCGGGCGTGGTGAAGGCGGGGCCGGCACTAACCACCACATCGCTTTCCGGGTGAAAGACGAAGAGGTGCTGATGCGTTTCCGGGAGGTTATCGCTGGCAAGGGCTTTAACATCACCGAGAAGATTGACCGAAATTACTTCTACTCGCTCTACTTCCGGGAGCCGGGCGGCGTACTCTTCGAGATTGCGACTGATAACCCGGGTTTTGCGGTAGATGAGCCGGTGGAGGAATTGGGACAGAAACTGTTGCTGCCACCGCAGTACGAGCCGCACCGTGCTAAAATTGAGGCCGTTTTGCCAAGCCTGGTCTAGAAGATTGTTATTGAAACCGAACGAAAGGTATCGCCATGTACACACACGAAAAGAAAGTGCTCACACAGGGCAAGCCCCTGTCAGAAACAGGCAAGGCGCTCATCCTGATTCATGGAAGAGGAGCCACGCCGACCAGCATCCTGCCTTTGGCGCACGAGTTGGGTGCCGATGATTTCACGCGCTACGCACCGCAGGCCACGAACAACACCTGGTATCCTTACAGCTTTATGGCCCCTGCCGACCAGAACCAACCGGCGCTGGATTCTGCCCTTGAACTGATTGATGAGACCGTGAAAGATATACAGGCGCAAGGTATAGCCAGCAAAGACATCTACCTACTCGGCTTCTCGCAGGGCGCCTGCCTGACGGCGGAGTACGCGAGCCGGCACGCACAGCGCTTTGGTGGCCTGCTGATCTTTACCGGAGGGCTAATTGGGCAGGAGTTAGACACGAGCCACTACAAGGGCAACTTTGAGGGCACGCCCGTGCTGATCACAACCGGCGATCCGGATTCGCACGTACCTGTCAGCAGGGTAGACGAGACTGTGAAGCAACTGGAAAGCATGGGGGCGAAAGTGACCCGCAAAGTATATCCAGGCCGTCCGCACACGATAATAGAAGAAGAAATAGAGCTGGGTAAAAAGATACTGGCTTCTTAAGTTTAAGTTTGGCTGAAAGTTGAAAAAGCTGAAAGCACCGCAGTCGGTTGCTTTCAGCTTTTTTGTTTGAGGGAAAAGCATGCTCAAACTCTCGATTGTTTAAGGTGATGAATCTAAAGCTGCCAATTGTTAGGTACAGGAGTTTTATTTAAATTTTACCTATGCCTGATTGACATCCCCCTGTACCCTTCTTTGTCGATGGCCTCTGCCCCCAAGGGGGCCTTTTCTTTAAATGCCAATCAACAGGTATAGGCGCTGTAGTTACTTTCACAAACCACTGCCACGCATTGAAAGACTAATTTGTCCCTTGGGCTATGAAACAGATCGCTTTGGCCAGGTGCACTTTACGACACTCCACTGTTGGGGGTGAAGGGGTCCCCCTGTCGAGAGCGGTCAGCGAGTGGGGGTAGGGGCCCTCGATTTGTGTCAAGACAAAAAGAAGGTGCCCGCCGCACAGGCGAAGCTATAAAACAAAACAGCTTAAGGTATAGCTAAGCAGCAGCTACGCTAGGTATAGGTATAGCCAAACTGGTCGCTATACCTGACACTCGGCCAGAGGCCCCACGATACCCGTCACAAGCGAGGACGCTCGCGCCATGAAATGTTAGCCCTTAATTCTGGCTCTCGTAACCGAAATCCTTAAACGTCTTGGCGATGTTCTCATCCGTGGCTTTATGCTTATTAGTCCAATTGGCATCCAGCTCCAGCGCAACAAGTCCTTTAAGGTTCATCACCGCCACAAAGTCATCCACATCTTTCAGGAACTCCGGTCTGCGGCGCGACGACTTGAGCGCATACTTCCGGGCGAAAACGTCGCCTTTGGTCTGCAGCTCGTTTCGCTTCTCGATGATATAATTCAGACGCTCCACCAGGTCCTTTGTGGAGCGGCCGATTACTTCGGTGGCTTCCAGTGTGCCAATGGTCATGACGGTGGTGCCTCCAATGGTCGTGATTTTTTTGCTGGTGGCCGGCTCGTCGATCACCACCGGTGCTATACCTGTTACGGCACCCATTGAGGCGTTGGCCAGGGAGCGGCCCTTCTTGCCTTTGCGGGCACGGTTGTACTTCTTTTTCAGGTCTTTCTCCGTTTCCTTGAGCTGTTCCATCAGGTCCCAGGCGCGCACCAGCGATGCACGGTACTCGTTGTAAAGCTTCTGGTCCTTTTCGCCCTCGTTCACAGCATTGAGTACGGTAATCGACACAGTTCGCTCGTCGCGCTTGTTCGATTTGTCAAGCACAAAAAATGTCATTTCAAAAGCCACCGAGTCAAGTGGGTCGCGCACGAAATCGTAGCCTGGGCGCCAGATGAACTCGTACTGCGACGGCGTGTTTTTGACCAGAGCCGAAGCCGGCACCAGGGTGTTGGTGGAGATAAAGCTAAAGGAGGCGATGTCGGGCTCGCCGTTCGGGTCGTAGATCTGGAACTTGATGTTCAGGGTGGCATCCTCCTTATACACAAAGCGCTTCTGCGATGGGATCATCTGCAGGGTAGGGGGCAGGTCCTGTTGCGTCACCTCTACCTTAAAAGCGCCCTTTGTGCGCGCTTTGGCGGGTTGGTCTTCTACATAAAACTCCACCATAAGGGGCTTGTTGCGTAGCCGATTGAACTGCGTGAGCGAAGGCTTCCAGGTGAATTCACCCTGGGCCGAAAGTTTAGCACCCTCTGGCATGCCGTCGGCAATGGCCACAAACACGATCGGGTCCTCGTCTTCGTCCTGCACCGCCGCCGACTCAATGGTATAGGTGTTTTGGGTGTTGTAGCGCACGTAGAGCGGCTTGAGCTCGCCCACTACGGGAGGGCGGTTCACGTGCTCCACCTTAAAGTCTACTACCTGGCTGGTGCTTTCGTCTTTCTCGTTGCGAGCCTCAAAAATCACCTGCAAAATGCGTCCACCGCTCAACCGGTCTACAAAATCGTAACTGGGCGTCCATGAGAAATAGCCGAGCGAGTCGAAGACCATGCCGTCGACTTTGCCCTGCTTGATGCTATACCTGAATGCGGTGCCGGTGCCGCCACTGGCCTGCACCTTAAACTCAAGCTGCTGCCCTTCTTTCAGTACATTCCAGCCGGGTTCGGTCGGAAACTGAAGCTTAATGGCAGATGCCTTGGAAGATTTGCCAGAGGTGGGGGTGTCCTGGGCAATTGCTTGGGCGATGGTAAGGAGCAGAAGAGAAAAAAGAAGTAGACTCTTTTTCATATGAACTGTATGGTGCAATAAAGTGCTAGAGAATGCTTAAACGTTTAGGTAGTGTCCAGCAGGACAGGCAGGAGCGATGCTGTAGGCACGTGCTAAAGCCGCCTGGCTGCAGCGTGCGTCCTGAGATAACGGATGGTGGCTTCCGCTGCGAAACAAAGGCTATATGAACGACGAAGTTTGAACATGCTCTTTTAGAAGCCTCTAAGTTAGCAAAGACTTCTGCGTTTAACAAAGCAGGTCTTCGGCTAAAATTTTAAACAGTCTTTTGATCTATTGTGCCCCGGTTAAATACAATGCCGACGTGTACTGTGCCTGATGTTAAAGAGTGGCTGTGGAGCAGGGGCATAGCTGGCTCCAAACTGCTTGCTGTAATCTTCCAGTATGCGAGTGCCTGCTAAATCCCGAAGCTTACGTCACACACCTGCCAACTTCAACTGTTATGAACTAGACACGAAGCTGGTAAACTAATTTCAATTGGCTATATTGGAGGCAGATATTCAGCAGTGGCTTTGGCCGATTGGCACTTGCAAGTGATTCCGAAGATATAGCAGAAACAGAGCTTAGCAAGCGAACACCAGAACCAATCGAGCCGAAAAAATGACTAAATACTAAGGTATAGGTTGATTGCGGCATAACCGCTTTAGAGTTGGTGTAGTCATAGAATGCCTGCATACAGAACAAACGATGCTAAACAAGATCAAACAAGCTTTTCAAGCCCGATACAACGGGGAACCAATCATTGTCCGCTCCCCCGGTCGGGTAAACCTGATCGGTGAGCATACCGACTACAACGAGGGCTTTGTGCTGCCGGCCGCCATTGACAAGGAGATTTACTTCGCTGTGGCGCCTAACCAGGGCCATTTCTTCCGGGTATACGCCTTCGACCTGCAACAGGAGGCGGAATTCGATCTGAGGCAGGTGCAGCGGACTGAGTTGAGTTGGGCCAATTACCTGCTCGGTGTCATTGCGCAGTTCCAACAGGCGGGTTATGATGTGAGAGGCTTTGACCTGGTGTACGGCGGCAACATCCCGATTGGGGCTGGAATTTCCTCCTCAGCGGCCGTGGAGTGCGGATTGGCCTTCGCTCTGAACCATCTCTTCGAGCTAGGCATACCCAAGTTTGACATGGTAAAGATGGCGCAAATGGCCGAGCATTCCTACGCAGGTGTGCGCTGTGGCATCATGGATCAGTTCGCCAGCATGTACGGTCGGCAGGGGCACGCAGTCAGGCTTGATTGCCGCTCCCTGGAGTTCGACTATTACCCTCTCGACATGGCCGATTACCGCATTGTACTCTGTGACACACAGGTGAAGCACAGCCTGGCTTCGTCGGAGTACAACACCCGCCGACAGGAGTGCGAAGCCGGTGTAGCACTGCTGCAGCGTCACTACCCGCAGGTCAGGAGTCTGCGCGACGTTACGATGGGCATGCTGGAACAGCACCAGGAAGAGTTTAACCCCACCGTGTACAGGCGCTGCACCTTTGTGGTGCACGAAAACAATCGGGTAGAGGAGGCCTGTCTGGCGTTGGAGCAGGGCGATATGCATACCTTCGGCGAGAAAATGTATGCCTCGCACCGCGGCCTGCAGCACGACTACGAAGTGAGCTGCCCCGAACTGGACTTTCTGGTAGAGCAAACACACGACCTGGAAGAGGTGCTGGGTGCCCGCATGATGGGTGGCGGCTTCGGTGGCTGCACCATTAACCTGGTGAAGCTGGAAGCGCTTGGTGGCTTTACCGAGAAAATGGAAGAAGCCTACAGACTGCAGTTCGGCATTCAGCTCAAAACCTATGTGGCCGAGATCGCGGATGGCAGCAGCCTGGAAGAATCCCATAACCTATAACAGGCTGTGCCTTTTCTAACTTCAAACCAAAACGATATGGCTACTTTTGATTTGGCAGAACACCCTCACCGCAGGTTTAACCCGCTCACGGGGGAGTGGGTGCTGGTATCGCCGCACCGGTCCAAGCGCCCGTGGCAGGGGCAGCAGGAGGAACAGCCCCATGACTCCCGCCCCGCCTACGACCCGACCTGCTACCTGTGCCCCGGCAACACCCGCGCCAGCGGTGAGCAAAATCCGGCTTACGCGACAACCTTCGTGTTCAACAACGATTTTGGTGCCTTGCAGGACGGCATACCAGAAGGAGCCTACGTGGCAGGCGACCTGATCCGGGCGGAGAGCGAACGTGGTATATGCAGGGTCATCTGTTTCTCGCCGCGCCACGACCTTACCCTGGCCGAGATGAGTACAGCTGATATCCGCAAAGTGGTGGACCTCTGGCAAAAAGAGTATGCGGAGCTCAGTAGTCTGGATTATATCAACTATGTGCAGATTTTTGAAAACAAGGGCAGTATCATGGGCTGCAGCAATCCGCACCCGCACGGACAAGTGTGGGCTCAGAGCACCGTACCCGTAGAGCCAGCCAAAGAAACCACCCAACAGGCGCAGTACTTTGCCCACCACAGCCGCAGCCTGCTGGCCGATTACCTGCAACTGGAATTGAAGCTGCAAGAGCGGGTGGTAGTGGAAAATGAGCACTTCGTGGTACTGGTACCTTTTTGGGCGGTGTGGCCTTTCGAAACCATTGTCATCAGCAAGCGGCATTTCCAACACATCGGGCAAATGACGGATGCTGAGAAGGATGGTTTCAGCAAGGTACTACAGGCGCTCACTGTCACTTACGACCGGGTGTTCGGTGTGTCGTTCCCGTACTCCTGCGGTATACACCAAAGTCCTACCGATGGGCAGGAGCATCCCGGCTGGCATTTTCACATGCATTTTTATCCGCCGCTGCTACGCTCGGCCACGGTCAAGAAGTTTATGGTAGGCTATGAAATGATGGGCAATCCGCAGCGCGACATTACGCCTGAGGCAGCCGCCAGGGTGTTGCGGGGCCTTGTAGAGGCCACCTGAAAAGCGCCGATGGAAGTTGTAAGAAAATAACTGTTCCTTCAAATGCTCTTTATTGCATCAAATATTTGATATTAGCTATTCTAACTAAACTTGCAATGAATTTTTCCGCCTTGGATTTTGCCATTTTTATTGGCTACTGTGTGCTCATTATAGCAGTCGGCATTTGGGTGTCGCGCGAAAAGAAAGGTCACATCAAAAACTCAACCGATTACTTTCTGGCCAGTAAGTCGCTGCCCTGGTGGGCTATAGGTGCCTCACTCATCGCCTCCAACATCTCGGCCGAGCAGTTTATCGGCATGTCGGGTTCGGGTTTTGCCATTGGCCTGGGTATAGCAAGCTACGAGTTTATGGCGGCGGCTACGCTCATTATCGTAGCCAAATTCTTCCTGCCTATTTATATAAAAGAAGGCATTTTCACGATGCCGCAGTTCCTGAAGCTGCGCTACGACGACCGCATCCGCACCAGTCTGGCCATTTTCTGGATCATGCTCTACATTTTCGTGAACCTGACCACGGTGCTATACCTGTCGGCCCTCGCCCTGAGTGTGGTGTTTGGCGTGAGCACCATGTGGGCCATTGTGGGGCTGGCGGTAGTAGCCGTGTCCTACTCCATTTACGGCGGCCTCAAAGCGGTGGCCTGGACCGATGTGATTCAAGTTGTCTTTCTGATAATGGGTGGTTTGGTAACGACCTTTCTGGCACTCGATGCCGTGAGCGGTGGCGAAGGTGCCTGGAAGGGAATGGGGGTGCTGCTGGAAAAAGCACCCGAGAAATTTGACATGATTCTATCGGAAGAAAATCCTTTCTACAAAAATCTGCCGGGCATGACGGTGCTTTTTGGTGGTATGTGGATTGCCAACATTAGCTACTGGGGCTTTAACCAGTACATTGTGCAGCGTGCTCTGGCCGCCAAAAATTTAAAAGAAGTACAGTGGGGGCTGGTGTTTGCTGCCTTCCTGAAGTTGCTGATTCCATTGGTGGTGGTGATACCAGGTATAGCGGCCTTCGCCCTCAATGCTGAAATCAGCCGCTACGACGAAGCCTATCCCTGGCTGTTGAACACGCTGGTGCCAACCGGCCTGAAAGGCTTAGCCTTCGCTGCGCTAATGGCGGCGGCCCTGTCCTCGCTTAGCTCCATGATGAACTCCACGGCTACCATTTTCACCATGGATATTTACAAGGCGCACCTGAAGCCAGATGCGAACGAGAAACAGCTGGTAGTCATTGGCCGGCTGGTGAGTCTGACAGCCATTGTCATCGCGGTGCTGGTGGCAGAACCCCTGCTGGGTGGAGAAGAGCAGATCTTCCAGTTCATTCAGAAGTATACAGGATACGTGAGCCCAGGTATAGTAGTGCTGTTTGTGTTCGGGTTGTTTTGGAAACGGGCCACTTCCAATGCCGCTCTGGCCACTGCCATTGCCTCCGTGCCCTTCAGTATCATCATCGACCAGGTATTTCCGGCCATGCCGTTCCTCGACCAGATGGGGCTGGTGTTTTTACTGTTGTCCACGCTGATGATTGTGTACTCACTCTATGAAAACAAGGTACAGGGAATTTATCCGTCTAATCCAATTCAGTACGACAGGTCGCTGTTCCGTACCGATATGATCTTTAATCTGGCTTCTTTTGCCATTGTGCTGGTTCTGGCTGCTATCTACATTATCTTCTGGTAAACTGACCCGGAATGACCGCTTTTGAAGGGCAGGTATGGCGAAGGCTGTACCTGCCTTTTAGTTTTATGGGTTATCAAAATGGCAACAGGAAGCCGGATTTGTTGCATGTTTTTGCGGATTTAATAAATTAATCGGTTGAAAATTTGGTATATTGAAATATAAATGAGTTAATTAGTGAAGGAAATAGCAGGAATAGCGTAGTAATTTGCAAAAAGCTGCGTGATCCGCTTCTTGTCCTCTCTTCACCGAGGGGTAGATCATTAGAGATATTAAGCTACTATGTATACTTCCTTTACTGTGAAAGTGCTGGTAAACAGCGCTCTGGCATTGCTTCTGACGGCAGCCTCATGCAAAACGCCGCAACAGGAAACAGCGCCTGAAGCGCAAAGCGTGTCTGCAAAACCAGAAACAGCTGCAGCTCCCATCATAACAGGAGCTGACCAAACAGAAGCCTACCTACCATACCTGAAGGGCAAGCGTGTTGCGATGGTGGTAAACCCAACCTCCATTATCGGCGACAAGCTGAGCGTAGACAGTTTGCACGCGCTCGGGGTGAACATTGTAAAGGTATTCGGGCCGGAGCACGGCTTTCGGGGCGATGCCAGTGCAGGTATAAAAGTGGATGACAGTGTGGACCCTAAGACAGGTATACCGGTGGTGTCGCTTTACGGCAAGCGCAACAAACCTTCTAAAGAAGACCTGGCCGACGTGGACCTGATGATCTTTGATATACAGGACGTGGGCACCCGCTTCTATACCTACACGATTACGCTGCACCGCGTGATGGAGGCCTGTGCCGAAAACGGGGTAGAGCTTATGGTGCTGGACAGGCCAAACCCCAACGGTTTCCTGATTGACGGACCTATACTGGAGCCGGAAAACAAGTCGGGTATCGGTATTCACCCTATCCCTATTGCGCATGGCCTTACGGTGGGTGAGTTTGCCCAGATGATTAACGGGGAGAAGTGGCTGGCCAACGGTGTGCAGTGCAAACTCAGGATTGTGAAGGTGAAGAACTACAACCACGACATGCCCTATGACCTGCCCGTGTGGCCTTCTCCTAACCTGAACACGCAGCAGGCTATTCTGCTATACCCATCTACCTGCCTTTTCGAAGGCACTATTTTTAACCACGGCCGCGGCACCATGTTTCCATTCACTGTCATGGGGCACCCGGACATGAAAGACAAGTACACCTTCAGCTACACCCCTACAGGTATAAAAGGAATGGCCGAAACGCCACTGCACCAGGACAGAGTATGCTACGGCCTGGATCTGCGCAATTACGATGTCAGCACTTTCCGGAAGACAGGCAGAATTAACCTGAGCTGGATGATCGAACTGTACCAGGCTTATCCCGATAAAGCACGTTTCTTCGACCAGTCGCAAAGCAACCAGATCGGCAGCATCGACAAGCTGGCCGGTACCAAAAAGTTCAAGGAGCAAATCGTGGCAGGCGCGTCGGAGGAGGGGATCCGGAAGAGCTGGGAGCCAGGGTTGAGCCAGTACAAGCAAATGCGCCTGAATTACCTGCTCTATCCCTGATAGTGGATAACGGTCGATTGAAAAATTTTGGGACGTGATCTTGCGATGCAAGCGCCGAAGTGAACCTGGGCGGAAGGTGTTATGGCTAAGCGAGTTGCCTTATTATACCTGGCGCACTTAAATGATGCCTGCCTGCACTTGCTTTTTTGATGCTCCAGCAATTGCTGAATTGTGCGTTTTTTGAAAGATGACGCTATCATGAGCTTATAAGTAAATGCATCTTTAAAAGCAATAGAAGCATAAAATCGGCATGTAGATATATAAATTAAAATAAAAGTTTTAAAATATATTAAATAAGTGTAATTTTATATGCATGAATTTGCGTTTTTACATGTAATCTTGTATTGCTGCTTTTTTCTTTTTTAGCTAAAATCATTGCAGTAACCTGTGTGCTAATGGCCTTTTTTATTAGTTTTAATGTAAGTTTAATATATACCGATATTTAAGGAAGCGCATACTGCCTGCTGGATTGTACTATGCAAAGATGCTTGTTGCTGTAACCGGCGGGTGCCCTGAAGCGAATTAATTCTATGTTTTACCAAATAACCTATAACCAATCTACCCACAATAATCTTAACCAATAGCCACGTAGTTATGATGAAAAAATTACAATGTTACCTATGGGGGATATGTTTCCTCCTGTTTCACTTTACAGCCAATGCCCAAAGCACGACTGTAACCGGCACGGTAACTGCCGCCTCCGACAATACCCCGCTACCTGGTGTAACAGTAGCTGTTAAAGGTCAGCCGCGTGGTACCAACACCGACACGGATGGCAAATTCTCTATTTCGGTAGCACCAACGGATGTACTGGTGTTCAGTTTTATCGGTATGAAGTCTGCTGAGAGACCTGTGGGCACGAATACTGTTATCAACGTGGCCCTACAGGCAAATGAGCAGAGCCTGAACGAAGTTGTGGTAACCGCCCTCGGTATCAAACAGGAAAAGAAAGCCCTGGGATATGCCGTAACAGAGGTTAAAGGTGCTACTATCGCCCAGACGCAGCGCGAGAACTTCGTGAATGGCCTGGCTGGTCGCGTGGCAGGTGTGGAAGTGAACGCTTCTTCCGGTCTGCCAGGTTCTTCTTCTTCTATCGTGATCCGTGGTATCAGCTCCCTGAGCGGCAGCAACCAGCCACTGTTCGTAGTAGACGGCCTTCCGATCAGCAACAATACTACTTCTACTGGTGTTTTTGCTTCTTCTATCGGCGGTACAGCCCGTTCGTTCGAAAACAGAGGTGTAGACTTTACTAACCGTGCCGCCGACATCAACCCGGAGGATATCGAAAGCATTACCGTACTGAAAGGTCCTGAAGCGGCTGCTCTTTACGGTATAGAGGCGGCTTCTGGCGCCATCGTTATTACAACTAAGCGTGGTCAGGCCGGTAAAGCCCGTATCAACTACAGCAACAGCTTCCGTATTGACCGCATCGTGCGCTACCCAGAGATTCAGCAGAAATACGACAGAGGTATCAACGGCTTCACCGTTGATGGCGATGAGAATATCGGGTTCTTCGGTGCGCCTTATCCATCTGAAGTGCAGTTCTACGACAACGTGAAAAACTTCTTCGACGACGCCTTTACACAGAAGCACAACATTGCTTTCACAGGCGGCAACGAAGCAGCTCAGTACCGCATCTCCGGCTCTTTCACCGATGCACAGGGTTTCATTCCGAACACTGGTCTGGAGCGTATCACCCTTTCTTCGGCTATCACGGCTAAGTTGAGCAAGCGTCTTTCTACAGACGTAACCTTCGACTACACTCGTTCTGACAACGACCAGGCTTTCAGAGGTGCCGGTGGTCCGCTGCTGCAGTTGTTGCGCTGGCCATCCACAGATGATGCAAGCAACTACCTGACTCCAAGCGGAAACAGAAGAGACTTTGCGCCATTTGCAACAGCAGTTGAGAACCCGTTCTTCAACGTGAACAAAAACATCTTCAACTCCCTGACAGACCGTTACAGACTGAACGCTACCCTGACCGCTGATGTAACAGACTGGATGAAACTCGTTGGCCAGGCAGGTGTAGACTACTATACAGAGAAAAACACGATCGTGCGTCACCCAGAGTCTAACGCTGGTCGCTCTTTCGGAGGTATCTTTGACCAGGCCGTGGTGACAAACCGCAACCTGACGTTCCAGTACTATGCTCAGTTCACAGCCCCTACGCTGTTTAACGACAAACTGCGCACCGACATTAAATTAGGTAGCACTGTTTACGACTGGAACACGTTCAGTGCCGCTGCTACAGGCGAGCAGTTCATGGCGCCAAACCTGTACTCGATCAACAACACAGCCCTTACAACACAGCGCGCTTACAACAACCTGACGCAGCGTCGCCTGGTAGGTGCCTGGGGTAGCTTCAACGCAAGCTACAACGACATCCTCTTCCTGACGTTGACAGGCCGTAACGACTGGAGTTCTACGCTGCCAGTGCAGAACAACTCTTTCTTCTACCCATCTGCGGGTCTGAGCTTTGTGTTCACTGAGCTGGAGCCATTCCAGGGCTTTAAGAATGTACTGTCTTATGGTAAGTTAAGAGCCTCTATTGCCCAGGTAGGTAAAGATGCCCGTCCGTACAGCATCCGTCCGTTCTACGAGTCAGCTCAAACGACAGGTGGTGGTTTCCGTTACGGCTTCACTGGCCCAAGCCTGAACCTGCGTCCGGAAATGACGACTTCTTACGAGTTCGGTACAGAGTTGAAGTTCTTCAACGACCGCTTCGGCATCGACGCGACTTACTTCAAGAAGAAGTCTGTTGACCAGATCGTGCAGAACCTGCGTCTGAGCTATGCAACTGGTTTCGTATTGATGACCTTCAACGCCGGTGAGATGGAGAACTCAGGTATAGAGCTTCAGTTGAACGGTACGCCGATCCAGAAGAGCAACTTCTCGTGGGATGTTCTCATGAACTTTACTAAGAACGAAAGCAAGCTGACCAAGCTACCAGGCGACGTGCAGGAGTTCTACAACTCTGACACCTGGTTGTACGGCAACGTGCGCGTGGGTTCGCGTCTGGGCGGTCCTCTGACCACCTTCACAGGTTACGACTACCAGCGTAACGACAACGGCGACGTGCTGATCAACCCTTCAACTGGTCTTCCGCTGCTGAACACAAGCGAGTGGGTAGTGGTAGGTGACCGTAACCCAGACTTCAACATCGGTCTGACAAACACCTTCACTTACAAAAACCTGTCGCTGAACTTCCTGCTCGACATCCGCAAAGGTGGCGACGTGTACAATGCAACAGAGCACTACCTGACAGTAACAGGTCTGAGCAAGCGCACACTTGATCGTGAGACGCCACGTGTTGTGACAGGTGTACTAAGAGACGGTTTGGAAAACACAGCCAACCCAACGCAGAACAACATTCCGATCGACCTTTACAGAAACTCTGATTACTGGTCTTCTATTTACCCGCACCAGAACTTTGTGGAGAAAGACGTGAACTGGGTACGTATGCGCGACGTGACACTGAACTACCGCATGCCGACCAGCATCATGCAGCGCATTAAGTTCGTCGAGGACCTGAACGTGTTTGTAACAGGAACAGACCTGTTCCTGATCACGAACTACTCAGGACTTGACCCGGTAGCGAATGGTAACTCTGCTGCAGTAGGTGGTGCCGGTGGCTCCGGCCTCGATTACGGTAACTTCCCGTTGCCAAGAGGAATTAACTTTGGTATTAGAGCAGGATTTTAATTAAAATGAAAATGAGAAAGATATTAGTAGCTTCTCTTATAGCGGCCAGCGTGTTTTCGGCATCTGGTTGTAAAGATTACCTTGACGTAAACACAAACCCGAACGGACCGGATGCCTTGTTGCAGCCGGAACTGTTCCTCCCTCAGATACAGTCTGAAATGGCTGTAGCCGTGCAGTGGGACGGTCGCTTTGCCGGACAGTATGTGCAGAACTGGGCTAACACGACAGCCAACAACGCAATCGACCAGCACGGTAACCCCCTGTCAGACACGTATGCGCAGCTTTGGAGAGCCGTGTATTGGAGCATGGGCTACAACCTGTCGGACATGATCGAAAGCGGCGAGCGCAGCAAGAAGTATGACTTCGTAGGTGTGGGCCATATCATGCGTGCGTACGGCTGGCAGACCCTCACCGACTATCACGGTCCGGTGATCATGACGGAGGCGTTTGACCCTGAGAAGCGTGTCTTCAACTACGACGAGCAGGATGTTGTATATCCAGAGATCAAGCGTCTGCTAGAAGAAGGCATCAAGAGCCTGGAGCGTACAGACGGTCTTGACGCAGGTAGCTCTGGTCTGGCAAAGAGCGATTTGATCTACGCCGGAAACAGAGAGCAGTGGAAGCGTTTTGCCTATGGTATGCTTGCTATTAACGCGCATCGCCTGACAAACAAGGCGTCTTACGACCCTAATAAAGTGATCGAGTATGTGGACAAGTCACTGGCCAGCAACGCTGACAACGCTATGATCCGCTTTGAGGGTACTGTTAGTGCGAACACCAACTTCTTTGGTCCGCTTCGCAACAACATCGCCTCTAACCGCCAGACAAAGTACATCGTTGGTCTGTTGGACGGTACCAACGCTGCATTAACTGACGCTAACTTGCAGGGAACAGACCCTGTGTTTGCAAACCAGCACCTGAAGGACCCGCGTATTACAGCCATGTTGGCGCCGTCTCCTGACGGCGAGTACAGAGGTATTACGCCTACACTTGGCCTGACGGAGTTCCCGAGCTCAACTGACCCGCGCATCCCTAAAAACCTGTGGAATGCTACCGGAGTATCTACTGTGCCAACCGGTCCGCAGATCTATTTCTTTGCAAACGCGGCTAAATTCCCGCTTATGACCTATTCTCAGCTGCAGTTCATTAAGGCTGAGGCCGCCTGGATTGCTGGTAAGAAGGACATTGCGCTGCAGGCCTACAGAAACGGCGTAACGGCGCACATCGACTTTGCCCGTGCTTACGCGCCAGATCCTGCTGTGTATGATACCCGCAAAGCAGCTTACCTGGCAAGCGAAGTGATGATGCCAACAAATACTGAAGGCCTGACACTCTCTAAGATCATGTTGCAGAAATACATTGCCACATGGGGTTGGGGCTTCCTGGAGACATGGTCTGACATGAGAAGATATCATTACAACCAGGATGGAGAAGTTTATACTGGCTTTGTGTTGCCAAGCGCGCTGAACGTAGCAAACATGGGCAAGCCAGCTTACAGAGCTCGTCCGAGATACAACTCAGATTATATGTGGAACCAAGAGGCGATTCGTGCAATGGGTGGCTTTGAGGAAGACTACCATACCTTTGAAACTTGGTTCAGCAAACGTTAATAATTTGATTGAAACGTTATGAGAAAGATATTAAATAGAGCAATGTTGTTTATAGGAGCCGGCCTGATGCTGGTTGCCTGTGAGAAAAACGAAATACCGGAAGTAGCAAAACCAGTAGGAGAAGGGGCTTACGTTAAGTTCTTCTTCCACGCGCAGGATGCTCCCCGATCTAACTTTTACCTGGACAACAATAAGGTGACAGGCGTGGCGCCTACTACAGCGGGTCAGGTTCTGGGGAATGCGTACGCTTCGGTATACCCAAGTAACGCATACGCCTTGCTGCCTGCAGGTTCTTTTTCCATGAGCGTAATTGATACGGTTACAACTGGTAAAGGAACAGCAGATGTGTTGGCTACCTCTTCGGTGAACCTAGCCAACAATAAGTTCTACTCTGCTTATTTGGTAGGTGTAAAGCCAAGTTACGAGACCTTTATAATTGAGGACGTGCTGCCACCATCTGATGTAACCAAGATCTGGTGGAGATTTGTGAACACCATGGTGAACATTCCGTTTGCGGTGGATGCGTATGCAGTGCGTGCGGCCATTCCAGCGACCGGCGATAAACCAGCGGAGCCTATGGAGATCGTTGAGCTTGGTAAGAACATTAATTTCAAAGGGCACAGCCCGTACGTAGAGTTGAAGAGAGGTGTTTATACCTTCAAGGTATATCCATCGGGCACTACATACGACCCTGCTACAACGGCACCATTCATTCAAAACTCAGTAACTCTAACTAGCTTGAATCGCGTGTATTCAACTCAGATCAGAGGTACTTACGTGGAGAAGCCTGCCGCCAGTAACATCGATTATTGGAGAGAAAGATAAGGTGGTAATACCCGGGGCTGCGCTGGCCCCGGGATTTTTCCCTTGCTTTTAAAGTAATGCCTGTTTCTTCAAAGCAAACTTGCATAGTAAATTACACAGTGATAGATTAGCCTACGAATAGTTTTACGACCATGAAAGAGCCCCTCCTTTACTAAACCTATCGGAGGGCTTTTTTTTAGCCACCCCTATGCCCAACCGGAACAATGATTAGAAACTTTACACTCTTAGCCACCCTGCTGCTCAGTTCGATCAGCTTATTTGCCCAGGTATCCAAACATCCTCCCAAGCGAGAATTCAGAGGTGTGTGGATTGCCACCGTGCAGAATATTGACTGGCCCTCCAAGCCAAAACAGGGCGTTGACTCCCAGCAGCAGATGCAGGAGCTCATCGACATTTTCGACGCACACCAGAAAACAGGTATCAATGCCGTGATGCTGCAGGTGCGCCCATCAGCCGATGCCTTTTATGCCAAAGGCCGCGAGCAGTGGAGCATGTTCCTGACCGGCAAGCAAGGCACCCTGCCCGAGCCCTTTTACGATCCGCTGGAGTTTGCCATTGAGGAAGCGCACAAGCGCGGTATGGAACTCCACGCCTGGATAAATCCTTACCGGGCCTCCACCAGCCTCGTCGATTCGCTGGTGAGCTCCGAGCATATCTCCCGCATCCAGCCGGACTGGTTCTTTACCTACGGCGATAAAAAATACTTTAACCCCGGCCTGCCTGAGGTGCGCCATTACCTGGTGGACGTGATCATGGACGTGGTGCGCAACTACGACATCGACGGCATTCACTTCGACGACTACTTTTACCCCTACCCGGGCAAGACCGCCCTGCCTGACTCGATCACCTATATGCTGCATGAGCAGGGCATAACAAACATAGAGGACTGGCGCCGCAACAACGTGGACCAGCTGATCAAAGACCTGTCGGAAGCGATCAAGAAAGAGAAAAAATACGTGAAGTTCGGCATCAGCCCTTTCGGTATCTGGCGCAACAAAGCGCAGGACCCGGCAGGGTCGGAGAGCAATGGCCTGTCAGGGTATAGCGCCCTGTATGCCGATGCCCGCAAGTGGGTGCAGGAAGGCTGGATCGACTATATCAACCCACAGCTTTACTTCGCTTTCGGCTATACCCCGGCCCCTTATGAAAAGCTGCTGGACTGGTGGGCCGCCAACGCCTATGGCAAGCATGTGTACATCGGCCAGGGCGCTTACCGGGCCATGGAAGACCGCGATGGCTGGCGCGATCCGCAGCAACTGCCCAACCAGGTGCGCTACCTGCGCGACAACCCGCGTGTACAGGGCAGCGTGTATTTCAGCTCCCGCTCCCTGACCAACAACCTGGCCGGCTTCCGCGACTCGCTCCAGCATGACCTGTACCGCTACCCGGCCCTGCCGCCGGTAATGCCTTGGCTCGGTATGGCTAAGCCCGCCAAGCCGGCTAACCTGCGCGAAGACAAATTCCTGCTCTTATTCCCGAGGCTGCGCAAAGCCGTGATCAGATGGGACTACCCGGATCAGGAGGCAGATGTGTATGGATTTGTGGTATACCGCTTCGACGAGAAGGAGCCGATCAACCTGGAGCAGGCACGCAACATTCGTCACATTCAGTTCAACGATTATGAGCTGGGCTTCTACGACGAGACTGCCGAAAGAGGGAAGACCTATAAATATGTGGTAACCTCCATCGACAGGCTCAAGAATGAAAGCAATCCGTCTAACGTATACCTGAAGAAGGTGCGATAGGTAGAGGGCCGCTGAAAGAAAACAAAATCTGCTGAGACATGAACCGTAAGAAGACATTACTCGCCCTGGTGCTGGCTGCCCTGATTGTGACGGCCAATGCCATTGCTTTTTCAAACAAGGCCACGCCTGATTTTGAGGAAACAGGTATAGCGGCCAAAGGAGGAGCCTGGATTCGCATCAACCAACTAGGCTATACCCCCACAGGTATAAAAGTAGCCGTTTGGGGGAGCAAGGCGAAAGTGAAGCTGAAGCGTTTTGAGCTTGTTGATGCGGCTACTGGTAAAGTGGTGTACAAAGGCAAGGCGGGTGATGCCTTTGGCGCCTATGGTCCTTTTGAAGAGTCGTACCGGCTCAATTTTACGGCCTTCAGAAAACCAGGTACCTACTACCTGCAGGCCGGAGCTGCCAAATCGCCGGAGTTCCGGATCGACGCAGACGTATACCAAGGCACTGCGGATTTTGCCCTGCGCTACATGCGCCAGCAACGCAGCGGTTTCAATCCCTACCTGAAAGACTCCTGCCATACCCACGACGGCTATACCATGTATGGTCCCATGCCCGACAGCACGATCATTGATGTGTCGGGTGGCTGGCACGACGCCTCCGACTACCTGCAGTATGCCACCACCTCGGCCAACGCTACTTATCACCTGCTGGCCGCCTACCGCGACTTCCCGGGGGTGTTCACCGACAAGCACCAGGCCAATGGTCTGGAAGGCACCAACGGGGTGGCCGATGTGCTCGACGAGGCGAAATGGGGACTGGACTGGCTCCTGAAAATGCACCCTCGCGAAGACTGGCTGTTTAACCAACTGGCCGACGACCGTGATCACCAGGGGATGCGCCTGCCCACAAATGACCCGGTAGACTATGGTATGGGGGGCGGTGGTCCGCGCCCGGTGTACTTTGCCTCCGGGGAGCCGCAGGGCCTGGGCAAGTACCAGAATCGGGCGACCGGCGTAGCCTCTATTGCCGGGAAGTTTACCAGTGCCTTTGGTTTGGCCGCTCAAATCTATAGCTCCAAAGACCAGAACTTGTCTAATTTGTTTGGTCAGAAAGCACAGTCGGCCTACAAACTCGGACTTGCTAAGCCGGGTGTAGCCCAGACCGCACCCAACCGGGCGCCTTATTTCTATGAGGAAGACAACTGGGTAGACGACATGCAGCTGGGCGCCGCGGCTCTTTATCAGCTCACTGGCAAGCAGGAATTTTTTAAGCAGGCCTATGCTTACGGACTTCAGGAAAAGGTAACACCTTGGATGGGGGCTGATACGGCCCGTCACTACCAGTGGTATCCGTTTCACAATTTCGGGCACTTTGAGCTGGCCAAGAAGTCGGATGAGAAGACAAAGACAGAGCTGATCGGTTTCTACAAAGAAGGTATAGAAAAGGTATACGCCAAGGCAAAGAAGAACGCCTTTTACCGCGGCGTGCCATTTATCTGGTGCTCCAACAACCTGACAACCTCGTTTGCCATCCAAAGCTTTCTATACCGGCAGCTGTCCGTCGACCAGACTTACGCGGAACTGGAGCAGGCTAACTTTGACTGGCTATTTGGCGTGAACCCCTGGGGTACCAGCATGGTGTACGGCTTACCTGCTCACGGCGACACCCCGATCGATCCGCACTCAGCCTTCACCCGTCTGAACAAGTACCCGATTGATGGCGGGTTAGTGGACGGACCGGTATATGGCAGCATCTTCAGCAACCTGCAGCACCTGAAGCTCTACAACGAGGACGCCTATGCCGAGTTCCAGTCTAAACTGGCCGTGTACCACGACGATTTCGGCGACTACAGCACCAACGAGCCAACCATGGACGGAACTGCTTCGCTGATTTACCTGCTAGCCTCCAAAGAATATAGCTCACGGGAGGGGAGGCCGGTAAAAAAGTAATCGTAGATCGCTACGGCGCCATCATCCGGGGCGACACGACCATACGGCAGATCGCACTGATCTTTACCGGCGATGAATTTGCGGACGGAGGAAAAGAGATCAGCCAGACGCTGCAGAAGCACCAGGCGAAAGCCTCCTTCTTGCTGACCGGCAATTTCTACAGGAATCCGGCTTTTAAGTCCTTGATCCAGGGTTTGAACAAAGGCGGACACTACCTGGGCGCGCATTCCGACGAGCACCTGCTGTACTGCGACTGGACAAAACGCGACAGCCTGCTGGTAACGCAGCAGCAGTTCAGCAAGGACCTTCGGAAGAATTACCGGCGCATGGAAGGCTTTGGTGTGAAGAAGTCGCAAGCGCCTTACTTTCTGCCGCCTTACGAATGGTACAACCGCAGCATCGCCAACTGGACCAAGGCGGAGGGCTTGCAACTGGTGAACTTTACGCCCGGTACCCGCTCGGCCGCCGACTATACCTACCCCGAAATGGGCAACCGCTACGTGGACTCCGAGACAGTGATGCAGTCCATTTTGGCTTACGAAGCGAAGGATCAGAACGGGCTCAATGGGTTTATGCTACTGTTGCACATCGGCACCGATTCGAGGCGAAAGGATAAGTTTTATAACCGGCTGGATGAGCTGCTCTCGAGGTTGGAAGAGAAAGGCTACGAGTTTGTAAGGCTGGATGAATTGCTGGGACACTAGAAATAACAGCGCTATACCTGCGCTTAGACGAACAATAGCTATTGCATGAAAAAGATACTTATAATGGTGTTTGCCCTGGCTGGATTTATCAGCTGCCAAAAACCAGCTGCCACCTCCGATGCCCCGCTGATTCCGGAAGGTATAACCTACCTGACGCGGGAGGAGTGGGGGGCCAGGGAACCAGTGCTGCCGATGCGTCCGCACCAACTCACCCGTCTGACAATACACCACACCGGTGTGCCGCAACTGTTTGACCGCAGCCTGGCGGATAAGCTGCGCAGCCTGCAGAAGTTCTCGCAAGAGGAAAGCCCTTTAGCAGATGGCCGCATGAAGCCCGCCTGGGCCGATGTGCCTTATCACCTGTATGTGGATGTGCATGGAGCAGTAGGCGAGGCGCGCGACCTGAATTACGCCGGCGACTCCAATACGAGTTACGACCCGGCCGGGCACTTGCTGGTAGTGGTGGAAGGTAATTTTGAGAAGGAGGCTATTACCGAGGCCCAGATGAAGACGCTTGAAATACTGGTGCCAGCCCTGGCGAGACGCTTTGCTATACCTGCCGACAGCCTGGGTGCACACAAAGATTTTGCGCAGACCTCTTGCCCAGGGGCTAGCCTGTACGCAGAGCTGCCGCGCTTCAGGCAACTCGTTAGCAGAAAGTAAAGATTCCCGCCAGAAATTTGCTGCATGTTTCTGCAGGTATAGGAGTTGGTTAGGATTCGCAAAACGGCTATTATTGCGCTTTTTTGCTGATTTGAGAAAAAAACATGCTTAAAAATTTGGACTAATGAAATATGCTTTCTATTTTTAACCTAAATAAAGGGACAGTATTCGTTTTGCTCGTGCGCTTTTGTGCGGTTTTCTGCGCTAGTTCTCCAAACAAAAGCTGCATGAGCAGGATGGGTACATTTTTGGTTTTTATGGCTGGGTCCTTTTGTTTTATCAATACCTTGAATCAATGAAAATAAAAAGGTATGTAGCGTTTATCGCTCTAATGCTGGTTTCCAGCTTTTGCCTGGCGCAATCATTCCAATTTGCCTTCGTATCCGATACCCACATCGGAAATCCCACTGCACAGGAAGACCTCGAGCGTACCATCGCCGATATCAACGACAATCCCAACCTTGAGTTTGTGGTCATCACGGGCGACATCACGGAATTCGGTTCTGACGAGGAGCTCAAGCTGGCCAGGCAAATCTTCGATACGATCAAAAAACCTTGGTACATTCTGCCTGGCAACCACGACTCCAATTGGTCGGAGAGCGGCAGCAACAGCTTTCGGGTTGTTTTCGGGGCGGAGACGTTCGCCTTTACCCACAAAGGCTACCTCTTTGCCGGAACTGGCTCAGGACCGAACATGCGCATGGGCCCCGGCCAGATTCCACGCGAAAACATTGTGTGGCTCGACTCGGTGCTAAACCACTTGCCCGACCCAGACATGCCGGTGATATTCCTGAACCACTACCCGCAGGATTCTTCGCTCAACAACTGGTACGACGTAACTGACCGGCTGCGCGCCCGCAATACCCAACTCATTCTGCACGGCCATGGACACGGCAACCGCAAATTTAGCTACGACGGTATACCTGCCGTGATGGGCCGCTCTAACCTGCGCGCCAAAGAACCAGTTGGCGGGTATAACATTGTGACATTTGCTGAGGGCATGGCCAGCTTTGAGCAACGTAGGCCAGGTATAGAGACACTGCCGAAATGGCTGGAAGTGCCGCTCGTGAAACATGATTTCGCCAATGACCCGACCAGGCACCACCGGCCGTCTTTTGCGGTGAACAAACTGTACCCGAACGTAAAGCTGCTCTGGGAATACCAGGACGACAGCGATGTAGGCGCAGGAACCGCACTTCACAAAAACCTGGTGATTGCCACCAACACTACCGGCCAGGTATACGCCTTGGACCAGAATACTGGTAAACGTAAATGGACTTTCCGCACCCAGGGCAAGATATACTCCACGCCGGCCGTAGCTAACGGTATTGTGGTAGTGGGCTCCTCCGACAACAACATCTATGGACTGTCTGCAGCTAATGGCAAGCTGGTATGGAAGTACACCGCCAACCGACCTGTTCTAGGCTCACCGCTTATTGAAAAAGGTGTGGTTTATATTGGCGCTTCGGACGGACACTTCCGGGCGCTTGATCTGAAAAGCGGCAAACTGCGCTGGGATTTCGACCAGGTGAATAACTTTGTAGTGACCAAGCCTTTGCTTTACCAGGGTAAAGTGTATTTCGGGAGCTGGGGCAACGAATTTTACGCCCTCGATGCCAAAACAGGGCAGCTGGCCTGGAAGTGGAGCAACGGCTCCAGCAACCGCATGTTCTCCCCGGCCGCCTGCTACCCGGTAGCCGTTAATGGTCGCATCTTTATCGTAGCACCCGACCGCTTTATGACCTCCCTGGATGCTAACACTGGCGAAGTGATCTGGCGTGAGCAAATGAAAGATGGCCGCATGCGGGAGTCGATGGGGATGTCAGCCGATGGTAAGCTGGTGTATGTGAAAACGATGGACGGTCAGGTATACGGCATCTCCACATCGGCCAACAACTTGCAGGTGGACTGGAAATCGCCCCTGCAGCTGCCTTACGAGCTGGCACCCTCAGCTATTATCGAAAGTAACAATGTCGTGTTTGTGCCTTCGCACTCGGGTATGGTCAGCGCGCTGGCCCGACAGAGCGGCGAGGTACTTTGGAAATACAAAAGTTCAAACAGCCTCATGAACCCGGTAATGCCGATGGGCAAAAACAGGGTGGTGGTGAGCACAATGGATGGGAAAATCGCGTGCCTGGAGTATGAGCCTGCCAAATAAGGTATAGCCCACAGGTAGAGCGATTGATTAAGAAGGAATTATAATTACACAAAATGGAAATTACGACCGAGAAAGACTCGAACTATAACAATCTGGAGAAGATGTCGGTGAGGGAAGTGTTGGAGAACATCAACCGTGAAGACAAAACAGTACCCCTGGCCGTGGAAAAATCGTTGCCACAAATAGAAAAACTGGCCGAGGTGGTGGCCGATCGCATGAAAAAAGGTGGCCGCCTGTTCTACATCGGCGCCGGTACCAGCGGACGTCTGGGCGTGGTGGATGCCTCGGAGTGCCCACCGACCTTTGGTGTGCCGTTTGACATGGTAGTGGGTTTGATCGCGGGCGGTGACACAGCCATCCGCAAAGCGGTGGAATTTGCCGAAGACGACATGGAGCAGGCCTGGGAAGACCTGAAAGAGTACGGCCTGGACGAGCATGATGTGATCGTAGGTATAGCAGCTTCTGGCACAACGCCTTATGTTATTGGCGGTCTGCGCATGGCAAACGAGTATGGCCTGGCAACAGGCTGTATTGTATGCAACACCGGCAGCCCGGTGGCAGCCGAGGCGCAGTATCCGGTAGAAGTGGTGGTAGGCCCGGAGTTTGTGACAGGCAGCACGCGTATGAAAGCCGGTACCGCCCAGAAACTGGTGCTCAACATGCTCAGCACAACCGTGATGATCCAGCTTGGTCGTGTGCGAGGGAACAAGATGGTGGACATGCAGCTGACGAACCACAAGTTATACCACCGCGGTGTGCGCATGGTCATGGCTGAGACAGGGGCTGATGAAGCCACGGCTTCTGCCTTACTGGAGAAGCATGGCAGTGTGCGGAAAGCGGTTGCGAGTGTGTTTGTATCGAAGTAGGGGACTTTTGATGTTCCTTCGCCCTTGTCTGTGTAACTTGGCTTTCGCCCTCGCTCGCGTCCGAGTGTAAGGAATATGGCGGCCTCCGGCTGCTGGGGGGCTGGAGTAGCGGTTGTTGTTGGCTGAGTATAGCTGCTGCTGATCTATACCTTAAGCTGTTTTGTTTTATAGCTTCGCCTGTGCGGCGGGCACCTTCTTTTTGTCTTGACACAAATCGAGGGCTCCTACCCCCACTCGCTGAACGCTCTCGACAGGGTGGGCCTTCACCCCCAACAGTGGAGTGTCGTAAAGTGGACCTGGCCAATGTGATCTGTTCCATAGCTTCCGGGGCAAGTTAGTCTTTCAACGCGTGGCAGTGGTTTGCAGGGTTTGTGGCTGGAACTACAGTGCCTTTACATTGAAAAGGCAGTAGCAGTCTCCCCGCTTGGGGGTGGGGGGCCTCTACAAAAGACAAAGAGGGGTTTAGGGTAGTTGGACCCGGGATAGGAAAACACAATCTACAGCAACAGCGCCTTTACCTGGAAATTAGTAGAACCAGATTCCACCTGAAAGCTGGGGCGCTCCAAAATGCGTGCACAGGGTACTAGACAACCAGAAGTAACTCTTGAAATGCGCCAACATGGCTACCATGTCGGCAAAACTTAGTAACTTACATACCTATGCGGTAGCAGGAGGTATAGGCGCAGGGCTTATGCACTTTCTTCCGACAAAGGTCAATTAATATTCATTATGTCTCCAATCGTTCTATTATCCTTCCTGATCGGCTATTTCGCTGTCTTGATCGGTATATCCTACATCACGTCGCGGGGTGCGTCAGACAACTCCAGTTTCTTTATCGCCAACCGCAACTCAAAGTGGTACTTTGTGGCCTTCGGAATGATCGGTACCGCACTTTCGGGTGTGACGTTTATATCGGTGCCGGGAGCGGTGGTTAACAGTAGTTTCGGCTATTTCCAGTTTGTGCTCGGTAACACGGTCGGTTTCATCCTGATCGCTTTTGTGCTTCTGCCGCTCTACTACCGCATGAACCTGATCTCGATCTATACCTACCTGGAGAAGCGGTTTGGCTACTGGAGCTATAAAACAGGCGCCATGATCTTCCTTGTGTCGCGTACCATCGGCTCGGCTTTCCGCCTGTACCTGGTGGCGATCGTGCTGCAGCGCTTCATCTTCGATGCCTGGAATGTGCCTTTTGTGGCCACTGTGGCGATCTGCCTTGTCCTGATCTGGCTCTATACCCACAAGGGCGGCCTGAAGACGATCGTCATCACTGATACCCTGCAGACCGTATTCATCATTGGGTCTGTTATCTTTTCCATCATCTTCATCGCCAACAGCCTCGATTTGAACGTGGTGCAGACCTTTGAGGCGGTGAAGAACAGTTCTTACTCCAAGATGTTCTTCTGGGAAGATTTCCTGGGTACCAAGAGCCACTTCCTGAAGCACTTCATCGGCGGTATTTTCGTGACCATCGCCATGACCGGTCTGGACCAGGACCTGATGCAGAAGAACCTGAGCTGCAAGAACATTGGCGAAGCCCAGAAGAACATGCTTTCTTTTACGGCCGTGTTTGTGTCTATCAACATCTTCTTCCTGAGCGTGGGCGCGCTGCTGTACATGTATGCCGAGGCCAATGGCATCGATGTGGCGGCACTGGCAACCCCGGATCACCTGTTTCCGGAGATCGCCCTGAACCATATGGCCATGGTGCCGGCCATCATCTTCATGCTGGGCCTCACAGCGGCTACCTTCGCCACCACCGACTCTGCGCTGACCGCCCTGACCACTTCTTTCTGCGTGGACTTTCTGAACTTCACCAAAAAGGCCAACCACGACGATGTAAAACTGATCCGCACCCGTCACCTGGTGCACATTGGCTTCTCGGTAGTGATGCTGCTGGTGATTCTTGTGTTCAAGATTATCAACGACGACTCGGTGGTGAATGCCATCTTCAAGGCGGCCGGCTATACCTATGGACCGCTGCTGGGCCTGTTCGCTTTCGGGATGGCCAACAAACGCGCTGTAGCCGATAAACTGGTGCCTTACATCTGCATCATATCCCCGATCCTGACATATATCCTCGACACGAACTCACTGAGCTGGACAGGCTATGCGATGGGTTTTGAGCTGATCGTGGTTAACGCCGCCATCACCTTTATCATGTTGCTGGCGACGAGCAAGCCAGGTGGTGGCGAGTTGATGGACGCACTGGAAGAGGCCGAAAGAGGCTCCAAAGTAAAACAGACAACTTATTAAGCTTATACCTTCTATGAATATAGCCTTGCTTTTGGAGAGCATTTTGCCAAAAGCGCGCATTCGGGCACGCCTGATCGATGTCGTGTCCTACGCTTCTGACGCCGGTTTTTACTACCTCAGGCCTAAGGCCGTGGTGCAGCCAGTGTCGGAGGAGGAAATCAAACAGTTGTTCGCGTTCTCACATCAGCACAAGGTTCCGCTTACCTTCCGCACGGCCGGCACCAGCCTTTCAGGGCAGTCCATTACCGACGGTATATTGGTAGATTTGAGCCAGTATTGGAACAAGGTGCTGGTGGAGCTGGAGGGAGCCCAGGTACGGGTGCAGCCCGGCGTGATTGGCGCCATTGTAAACGCGCACCTGCGGCCGTATATGCGTAAGATCGGTCCGGATCCGGCCAGCATCAATTCGGCCATGATGGGCGGCATTCTCTCCAACAATGCTAGCGGCATGTGCTGCGGCGTGAGCAAGAACTCTTACCATACCACGAAATACATCCGGTTTGTGCTGCCCAACGGCCTGAGCTATACCACTGAGAAGCAGATCGACTACCTGCGTTTCAGTGAGGAATGCCCTGAGCTATACCTGACCCTGCAGAAGATAAAGCAACAGGTGCGCAATAACCCGGAACTGCACTACCTGATCCGGCACAAGTATAAGACCAAAAACACGGTTGGTTACTCCGTCAACGCCTTCATCGACTACGAGCACCCGCTCGACATCATGGCGCATCTGCTGATCGGGGCAGAAGGTACGCTCGGCTTCATTGCCGAGGCCGTGCTACAAACCGTGCCGGACTACCCGTCCAAATCGACAGCGCTACTTTACTTCCCCGATATATACGCCGCCTGCCAGGCCATTGTGCCGCTCACCGAAGCGGGTGCCGAGGCAGTGGAACTGATGGATCGGGCCTCGCTGCGCTCGATCGAGCACATGGCAGGCGTACCGGCTGTGATCAAGACTTTGCCGGAAACAGCCGCTGCTTTGCTGGTAGAGTTCCAAGCAAACACACCGGAAGAAGTGCAGCAGAAGATTCTCAGCTTCATGGCCCTGGCCCCGGATCTGGCACTGCTGGAGCAACCGGTGTTTACAACTGACCCAATCGAGCAGGCTTTCCTGTGGAAAGTGCGCAAAGGGATGTTCCCGGCCGTGGGAGCGGTGCGGGCCAGCGGCAGCACGGTGCTGCTCGAGGACATTGCCGTGCCGGTGGCCCAGCTCGGCGACGCCATACTGGACCTTCAGGAGCTTTTCCGCAAACATGCCTACCACAATGCCATAATCTTCGGCCACGCCAAAGACGGCAACATCCACTTTGTAGTCACGCAGGCTTTTGATACACCGGATGAAGTGGCCCGCTACGACCGTTTCCTGAAAGAAGTCGTGAAGCTGGTGGTGAAGAAATACGAAGGCGCCCTGAAAGCCGAGCACGGAACGGGCCGTAACATGGCGCCGTTTGTGGAGACGGAGTGGGGGCCGGAAGTATACCGGATCATGAAAACATTGAAACAGGTGGTAGATCCTGAGAACCTGCTCAACCCCGGCGTAATCATCAACCATGACCAGAACGCGCACATCCAGAACCTGAAAGAACTGCCAAAGGTGGAGGAGGAAGTAGACCGCTGCATGGAATGTGGCTTTTGTGAGCACAAGTGCCCGAGTCGTAACCTCACGCTTACGCCACGCCAGCGCATTGTGGTGCGCCGGGAACTGCTCAACCTGCAGCGCAAAGGCAAGCGAGAAGAGCACAAAGAGCTCCTCAACCAATACCAGTACGATGGCCTGGATACCTGCGCCGTGGACGGACTTTGCGCCACTGCCTGCCCAGTAGATATCAACACCGGCGACCTGGTGAAGCGCCTCCGCCGCGAAAACCACAGCGAGCTGGCAAACCAGGTGGCGCTGATGGTGGCCAAGAATTTCAGACCTGTTGCAGCGACCGTGAAATTTGGTTTGCATGCCGGGGCCGGCGTGAATAAGCTGTTGGGAGCCAATACGCTCTCCAGGCTCACGGAAGAAGTGAAGGACATGATCCCGTCGTTCCCGCTCTGGACCAAGCAGCTGGCGCCGGCACCAGGTATAACCAAGGCAATGGCCAATGCCACCGCACCTGTTGCGGAAGCAGCTGTGGTCTACTTCCCGACCTGTATTTCCCGCACCATGGGGGCCGCGGAGTCCGGCAGGAAAAACATCATCGACGTGTTTAAGAGTGTGTCGGATAAGGCAGGGCTGAAGTTCACGATCCCGGAGAATGTGCAGGGGGCCTGCTGCGGACAGATTTTCTCTTCCAAAGGTTATAGCAAAGCCTTTGCATACACCGCCAACGAAACGATAGAGAAGGTATGGCAGTGGACCGACAAAGGGCGCCTGCCGCTCGTGCTTGACATCACCTCCTGCACCCATACCTTACAGAGTTGCCGGCCGGTGCTCACCGCTGAGAACAAGCAGAAGTTCGACAACATAAAGATCATCGACAGCATCGACTACATCGCTGAATTTGTGCTGCCAAAGGCTACCGTGCTGCGCAAAAAGGCGGACGTGGTGCTGCACCCGGTTTGCTCTTTGCAGAAAATGGGACTTGAAGCGCGCTTTGTAGGTATAGCCAGGCAGCTGGCCGAAGAGGTAACCGTGCCAATGCACGCGGGTTGCTGCGGTATGGCCGGCGACCGGGGCTTTCTGGTGCCGGAGCTAACGGCATCTGCCACAGCACCAGAGGCGGCTGAGGTGAGACAACGCGACTATGATGGGTATTACTCTTCAGCAAAGACCTGCGAAATGGCCATGACAGAGGCGGTTGGCCGCAATTATGATTCGATCGTATACCTGTTGGACGAGTGTTTGTAACAGATTCTTGTTAAAAAGAGAGGTCCATCCCTGCCAGGGATGGACCTCTCTTTTTGGTGCCTGGTTTTAAACAACCTCCACAACGGCCGCATATTCTCTCAGGCTGGCGTCTTCCGGCTTCAGGTCTGTTATCAGGTAATGAATCGAGTTAAGGTCGCACACCTTCATGTTTTGGTCAGAGCCGAGTTTTTCGGCAATACTCATGATGGCTGTTTTCTTGGCAGAGCGGATCATGGCTTTTTTTACCTGCACTACCTCCCAGTCAGAATCGGTGAGGCCGTCTTCTATGGAGAGAGAGTTGGTGCCAAGAATGCAAAGGTCCACTTTGATTTCGGAAAGTTGGTTCACTACCTGTGCCCCGATCATAATGTGGGAGTTTTTAGAAAGCTGACCACCCAGCAGTATCACGCTGATGTTCGGGCGCTCGGCCAGCTCCAGGGCTACCAGCGGGCTTACGGTAAAGAAAGTGCAGCGCAGGGTGTCGGGTATCATGCGGGCCACTTCGATCATGGTCGTGCCGCCGCCTACCAGTATGCTCATGCCATCTTTCAACAGGTCGATCACCTTGCGGGCAACTTCCTTTTTCGACTCCTTGGCGTATACCTCCGACTGGCTGAACGGGTAATGGAACGATTTGGACAAAGCGCCACCGTGTACTTTCAGTATCTGACCGCTCTCGGCCAGTTCGTTAAGGTCTCTTCTCACCGTATCTTCCGACACATTGAGTTTTAAACTCAAATCCGATGAAAGCACTTTGTTGTGCAGGTTAATCTGCTTTATGATAAAAGCCTGCCGTTCCTCCTTAAGCATTCTGTTTGTTTTTGGTAGCTAAAAGCCAAATATATATTATTTTCTGGAAATATGTTGTGAGCAGCTACCCGGAATTTAATTCAGAAATTAGTGTGTAAACACAGTAAAGAGGCTTTTCTGTCTATCTATACCTGAATTGGAGTTGTAGCAGCGTTTTGCAAATTTTCGTTTGTTGGGGCATGAGCGCCATGATCAGATTCAAACAAAAAAAGCCTGCCCCGCATTCGGGACAGGCTCTCAGGTTCGGGCTGGCTATACCTTTATACCTTCACATAGATCTTTTTCTTGTCCATCCAGAAACCGATCACCCACATGGTCAACATATAAGCCAGTGCAAACAAGAGCGAAGCAGTTTCTCCCTCAGTCCAGCTCAGGAATAGCTTTGTATAAAGCCACTTCTGCAGACTCATCTCGCCGATGCGGATAAAGTTGAGCAGTTTGATCACCAGCGTGGCGAAGGCAAAGATGAACAAGGGGTTTTTGCCGAACGCCTCGAAGAAGTATGACCACTTCACAAAGCCCAGCACTTCGATCACCAGCATCAGTCCGGCAATCAGCATCACGCTCAGGCCAACGGAGTGCAGCACGTAAGAGCTTGTCCAGATCGGCTTGTTGATCGGGAAATAAAGATCCCACACCAGAGCCCCGGCCACCAGCACAGCACCTGCCAGCATCAGCTTGAAGACAGTAGGCAGGTTGTTGCCGCTTTTCTGAATGAACAGCCCCGCAAAGTAACCAGCGATCACGTTCACGGTGGCGGGCAGCGTGCTCAGCAAACCTTCCGGATCGAAAGGTATACCGAAGCCTTTGTAGAGGTTGGTTTCAGGTATGATCAGGTCGTCGAATTTGCGGGCGGCATTGCCGGCCACGCTATACGGATCGGCCGCGTCGCCAAAGAAGTACATGACCGCCCAGTAGCCCAGCAGCACGACCACACTGAAGATGGCGGCTCCTTTGAACTTGAGGTAATGCACGGCCAGCGAGGCGATGAAATAACAGAGCGCTATACGCTGCAGCACCCCCATAATACGAACTGCTGTGAAGTCTTTCAGTACGATAGCTCCCTCCGGATTGCGCATCACAAACGGGAATAAGTTGAGGAACAGGCCGATCAGGAAGATCAGTACCGTGCGCTTGAACACTTTGCGCAGAAACACACTGTCGGGCTGCGTCTCAAATTTGCGCATGCTGAAGCTCATGGCATTGCCCACTACAAACAGGAAGGATGGGAACACCAGGTCGGTCACCGTGAAGCCGTGCCAGGCGGCGTGCTTGAAAGGCGCGTAAATGCTGCCCCAACTGCCCGGGTTGTTCACCACGATCATCAGCGCAATGGTCAGGCCGCGGAGCACGTCAAGCGAGAGGTAACGCTCGTAGGTTCTGGGGCGCAGCAGGCCGGCGTCAGTCAGAGGAGGTGCGGTAGAGAGTTTTGTCATCGGATTGCGTTTTTAAGGTATAGCGATGAAGCAAGGGTTTGTAAAAAGACAGCCGTCCCGTTTCGTGCGGGACGGCTGTACCTTGTTGCTTATTGAGCAGAAGCCTCTGTCGGCTGTTTCTCGTTGCTTTTGCCCATGGCGTCGTACACCACCTGCAGTACACCTGTGCGTGTATTGAGCTTGCTGAGCTTGTTGTTTTCGCGGGTCGGATTCACGCGGTTGCTCAGGAACACATATACCAGGTTGTTTACGGGATCTACCCAGGTATAGGTGCCCGTAAAACCAGAGTGACCAAAGCTCTCAGCAGGTGCGCTTGGAGCGGCGTTGCTGTTCTGCGCACCTGGCTTGGCCGGACGGTCGAAGCCGAGGGCGCGGTAGTTGCCCTGCTCGCAGAACTGGCACTTGCTGTAGTCTTTCACCACGTTCTCGGCAAAGTAGCGCTTGTTGGCGTACTCGCCGTCGTTCAGGTATAGCTGCATCAGTTTGGCCACATCGTTGGAGTTGCCGAACAGACCCGCGTGGCCGCTCACACCACCCAGCATGGCTGCGCCTTCGTCGTGCACAGTGGTGTGCAGCAGTTGCTTGCGGAAGTGCGGCTCAAACTCAGTCGGTACAACGCGTGAAGCCGGGTAATGCTTGTATGGGTTGAACGTGAGCGTCGTAGCGCCCAGTGGCTTGTAGATCATGTTCTGGAGGTAGGTCTCAAAACCCACGCCGGTGATGTTCTCCACCACTTTCGGTGCCAGTATGAAGGACAGGTCGCTGTACACGTAACCTGGCTTTTCGTTCAACGGCGACTCCATGATCTCCTTGTAGATCTTATCGGAGTACTTGCGATGGATGTACAGGTTATCCGCCACTTTGATCGGGAAGCGAGCCGACGAATCTGCCTTGAAAGTGCGCCACTTGAAGTTGCCGTTTTCCTTCACGGTCTCTTTCCAGAACGGGATCCAGGATTTCAGGCGGGCCTGGTGCGTGAGGATGTCGCGGTAGTTGAGGTCGGCTTTGTTGGTGCCGGCGGCCATCGGCAGGTAAGTACCCAGCGTTTGGTTCTCATCAAAGCGGCCTTCGCCTTTCAAACGCATCAGCGCGGCCATCGAGGTGCTGATCTTGGTCACGGAAGCCAGGTCGTAGAGGTCGTCCACGCGCACGGCTTGCTCCTTGTCATAGGTATGGTGCCCGAAGGCTTTGTGGTAAATCACCTTGCCGTCTTTGGCCACCAGCACCTGAGCACCCGGAGCGGCTTCTTCGCGGATAGCCTGGTGCACAAGCGAGTCGATACCTGCCAGATCCTGCGATTTGATGCCAACTGCCTCCGGCATAGAGTAGGCCAGGCGCATGCCACCGTGGGTCAACAGGCCGTCGCCTATCTTAAAGGTGTTGCTCACTGTAACCGGCAGTTTGCCGGTGGCGCCTATACCTCCAAAGATCAGCTGCGAAGCCAGGTCCTGGGTTACGGCATTTTCCTGATAAGCGGCAATCACGGCGTCGGCTTTGTCGAGGCTCTCCATTTCGGCGAGGCTATACACGTTGCCAAACACGCTCACGATGGTTTTCTTGGTGCGAATCAGCTCTTTCAGGAACAGGTTCATCTCGGCGGTGATACCGAAATTGCTGCTTCCGGCTTTTAGCTGCAGCGCGTGTACCCCGGCAATGATCAGGTTGTAGTCCTTCAGCTTCTCCTTCATGGCCTGTAGCTCTTCAATAGAGTTGGCGGGCTTCAGGAAGAATGTATCCACTTGAGTATAGCGGGCCAGGTCGCGCTGGAAAGCTGTTTCCTTCTTCGTGCCAATCGCCAGTGCCGCTACCTTCAGGGTGTCCAGCGTCTGGATCGGCAGGATGTGGTTTTTGTTGCGCAGCAGCGTGAGCGAGGCCTCGGTCAGTTGGCGGTTCAGGTACTGGGCATGCGGGTTGTTGAGGTCGGCAATCAGGTTTTTGGTTTCGATCGGCTCCCACTTGTCGAGGCCCACCCATTGCTTGGCAGCCAGCACTTTGCGAACGCGGAAGTCAATCTCCGCCTGTGTGATCTCTTTGTTGGCGATGGCTTTCTTTACTTCTTCGATGGTGGTTTTCACGTCCATCGTGTTCAGCATAACATCGTTGCCAGCCACCAGAGCCTTTACATCTACAACCCCCGGCGGGTAGAACTTGGCGACACCCTGCATGTTGAGGGCGTCGGTGAACACGATGCCTTTGTAGTTGAGCTCGTTCTTGAGGAGGTCAGTTACAATCGGCTTTGAGAGGGTAGAGGCCAGGTTCGGCGTGTTGTCGAGCACCGGGATGTTCATATGCGCCACCATTACGCTGCCCAGTCCTTTGTCCATCAGCTTGCGGAACGGGTGCAGCTCGGTAGAGTCGAGGCGAATGCGGGAGAAGTTGATCAGCGGTAGACCGTAGTGCGAGTCCACGTTGGTGTCGCCGTGGCCCGGGAAGTGCTTGGCGCTGGCCAACACGTGGTTGTCCTGCATGCCTTTCATGTATGCCAGTGACTTGCTGGCCACATTATACTTGTCTTCACCGAAAGAACGGAAGCCGATCACCGGGTTATTCGCGTTGTTGTTGATGTCCACGGTCGGGGCGAAGTTCACGTGCACACCCAGTCGCTTGCACTGACGGGCAATTTCAGCGCCCATCTCATAGATCAGCAATTCGTTGTCGATACCACCCAGTGCCATCTGGTAAGGGAAGCGAACCGTGCTGTCGAGGCGCATGGCCAGTCCCCACTCGCCGTCAATCGAGATCATCAGCGGCACCTTGCTCTCTTGCTGGTAGCGGTTGGTCATCTTAGCCTGTCGCACCGGACCACCCTGGAAGAAGATCATCCCACCCACTTTGTAAGTCTTCACGATGTTGCTGATCGAGTCGATGTGCGCCTGGTTCTTGTTGGAGTACACCGGAATCGAGATCAGCTGAGCAATTCGCTCTTCAGGCGTGAGCGTCTTCATGACAGAATCAACCCAGCGGCTGTTCATGTACTGCAGGAAGTCCGCGTCGCGACCAGGGGTATAGGTAGCGGCGGTGGCTTTTTGGGTAGAGGCCTTCGCTGTTTTTGCTTTTTTTGACTGGCCTTGCAGGTTGTTTGTGCCGAAACTCAGCAGCAAAACCAAGGCCATTGAGAGGAAATAGGATGGTTTCAAGGTGATATAGGTTTATTTAATATCAGATATACTGCAATTTAACAGTTTTCAGGTATAAGTATTTTTATTTGCGGTAATTTTTTAAATTCCTGCAAATAAAAGCAATATTAGGGGCGTCGAGTAAGTAAGTGGTCAGTAACAAATATACGATGTTGCGGCTGCTATACCTAGCGGTGCGGGGTGAGTTAGTGAATGAGTGATTGAGTGGCTGGGTGATTAGATTGTTGTCAGAATCAGGATTTTCAGGATTAGAGGATTAGCAGGATTTCAGTGAATACCGGGTCGAACCACCCCTGCCCCTTCTTTTCCTTTCAGGAGGGCCCCTACCCCCAGGAGGGGAGCTTTAGGCTGCTGCCATTACATAGTATAAGGATTGTAGCTTCTGTCACGAACCACTGGCAGGTATAACAAGACATTCTTGCCCCTTTAACTATGAAACAGATAGCTGTCCCAGGTGCACTTTACGACGCTCCACTGTTGGGGGTGAAGGGGTCCCCCTGTCGAGAGCGTTCAGCGAGTGGGGTAGGGGGCCCTCGATTTTTTCATCAAGGAAAAAGTGAGTGCCCGCCGCACAGGCGAAGCCACAGAGCAACGCAGGTCGCTATACCTGCAAAAGCCGCTACGCCAGTTGCAAACTGGCCGTATGCACAACAACAAGTTGCGCTAACGCTAAACTGGCGGCATAACAAGGTATAACCAGCCTGCAAGCATAAACAATTGATTTTAATATATTTACTGAACAAGTAAGCACATAATGAAACGAATCTTTACGCAAGCATTTACACTACTACTCGGTTGCGGCTTGCTAGCCAGTTGCGCCACAAACCCTTACGCCGCTACCAACAAGTCATATAAGAAACAGGCCAAGGCCTACGCCAAATCGCTGCGTGCTATACCTGCGGCCCCGACTGGCGAGCATGCCTATCCGCAAGGCGATTACTGGGTGGGCACCACCAACTTCAACCTGCGTAAACCGAACTTTGTGATCATCCACCACACTGCGCAGAACTCGACGGAGCACACCCTGAAGACTTTCACCATGCCCTCTACCAAGGTGAGTTCGCACTACGTGATCGGCCGTGATGGCAAAGTATACCAGATGTTACACGACCACATGCGGGCCTGGCACGGCGGCAACAGCAAGTGGGGCAGCAACACCGACCTCAACTCTTCTTCGATAGGTATAGAGCTCGACAACAACGGCTCAGAACCCTTCCCGGAGGAAATGATTGCCAGCCTGATTGCGGTACTGGGCAAGCTTAAAAAAGAGCACGGTATACCTGCCGAGAACTTCATTGGCCACGCCGACATTGCCCCGGTGCGCAAAGTAGACCCCAGTCCGTTGTTCCCCTGGAAAACCCTTGCCGACAATGGATTCGGACTGTGGTATGATGAGGACGTACTCGATAAAGAGCAGGTGCTGCGCGAAGTGGCAGTAGGCGGCGAAGGAGACCAGACGCCTTTGCTCGTGCTGGAGACAGTACCGAAGTATACGCTGCCTGATAACTTCAACCCAATGGATGCCCTGCGCATTATTGGATATGATGTGCGCAATCCGGAGGCTGCGGTAAGGGCTTTCAAGATCCATTTTATCCAGAATGACATAAACAGTCCGCTGACGGAGGATGAGAAGCTGATTCTTTATAACCTGTATCAGAAGTATTTGTAAATTGGTATACTAAACTGACGATCCTTGACTATGACCAAACCCCTTCTCACCCGCTATACATCAAAACTTATACCCTGCCTTGGCCTGCTTTTCATGCTTGGCTGTAGCGCTGCCAAACCTGTGGCGGAAGCGCCTGCGCCTTACGGACCGGCAGAGATCCAACGGCAGGTGATGGAGGTGGCGGCTTTGCAGAAAAGCTTTGTGGGCTTTGTGTTGTATGACCCGGAACTGGGCAAGGCGGTGGTGGAGCACAATGCCGACAAGTACTTCGTGCCGGCATCTAATACCAAGCTATTTACCTTTTATGCGGCTTCCAAAATGCTGGGCGACTCCATCCCGGCGCTCAAGTATGTGGCCAAAGGTGACTCGCTGATCTTCTGGGGCACCGGCGATCCGACCTTCACGCACATGGACCTGCAGAACAACATTGCCTACGATTTCCTGAAGAACCGCAAGGAGAAGCTCTACTACGTCGAGGCGCCCATGACCAGCACGCCCTTCGCCACCAACTGGGGCTGGGACGATTACAATTACTACTACCAACCGGAGCGCAGCCCTTTCCCGATCCACGGCAACATCATCAAGTTCAAAAAGGACAGCACCACGGCCTACACGACAACGCCAACCTTCTTTACTAAACACGTGAAGCCAGACACTTCGAAAGACGCGCATCGCGATACCTTCCGCAGAGCCTGGCGATCCAACGACATTGCCTATAACCCGAAGCGCGCTGCCATTGCCTTCTCGCAGGAAGTGCCTTTTATCACATCCCCTGAGCTGACGGTGCAGCTATTGGCCGACACGCTGAAACGCCCGGTTAAAATGGTGAAGCGCCCTATACCTGCCGGTGGCCAGGTGCTTTACGGACTGCCGGCTGATTCTGTGTTCAAGCGCATGCTGCAGGTAAGCGACAATTTGATGGCCGAACAATTGATGATGCTAAGCTCCGGCACTTTCTCAGACACGCTTTCGGTTGAGCGGGCCATCAAGTACGCCGTGCAAAATTACTTGGCTGACCTGCCGGACGCACCGGTTTGGATCGACGGCTCGGGCCTTTCGTCGATGAATATGTTCACGCCACGCAGCATCATCGCGCTTCTGCAGAAAATGCATGCCGAGCGGCCGAAAGAGAAGCTCTTGCCGATGCTGGCCGTAGGCGGCAGACCCGGTACTTTCCGTACCATTTACAAAGCCGATGTGCCTTTTGTTTTCGGTAAATCCGGCACGCTGGCGCACGTACACAACCAGAGCGGCTACATTATGACCAAAAGCGGTAAGCTTTTGATGTACAGCTTTATGAATAATAACTTTAAAACATCGTCGTCAGAGATAAGAAGCGCCATGGAGCGTATTATGACTGAGGTGCATGAGAAGTATTAAACTGAAAGCTATTTCGGATTTGCAATTAGCACTGAATTTAAGGAATACTTAAGTGCATGATAATCATCCCACTACCCCCTTCAAAGGTAGGGCAATTAAGATCTTGGGAATTCTCCCCTTGAGGGGAGCGCAGAGAGGTGTTTGCAGCTGCGGTTGAATTACAAATCAGTGTATAATTGGCATTTATGCACCGAATTAACACCCCTATAATCCCCTCAAGGGGATAGTTTTTGCAGAACTTAACGGCCCTGCCCTTTGAAGGGGGCAGGGGTAACGACAATAATTTATAAACAATCAGCAATAAACAATCAACAACCAGCAATCAACAATTAACCTAACCTATACCTGACCATACAAACTAACCAACACCATGTTGAAACTAACGATACGCTCCTTCGATCTGCCGCTGCGGCATACCTTCACTATTTCCTACGACTCACGCGATGTGCAGCCAACCATGATTGTGGAACTGCAGCACGGCGAGCACAAAGGCTACGGCGAAGCGACGAGCAATCCTTACTATGGCTTCACCATCGAGAGCATGACCGAAGCGCTGGAGAACATCCGTGAGAAAATCGAGTCGACAGAGCTGACTTCACCGGAGGAATTCTGGGCGCAGATGCAGCCACAACTGGCGGACCATCCTTTTGCTCTCTGCGCACTTGACCTGGCTGCCAATGACCTGTTTGGTAAAATGAAAGGCCAGCCGCTCTACAAAATCTGGGGATTGGAGGCAAAGAACATGCCGCTCACCAACTATACCATTGGCATCGACTCCATCGAGAACATGGTGAAGAAGCTGCAGGAAATGCCGTGGCCACTATACAAGATCAAGCTGGGGACGAAAGAAGACGTGGCCATTATCAAGGAGCTGCGCAAGCACACGGATGCTATTTTCCGTGTGGACGCCAATTGCGCCTGGGGTGTGGAAGAAACGATCGAAAACTCAAAACAGTTGAAGGAGCTGGGTGTGCAGTTTATTGAACAGCCGATGAAAGCCGACGACCTGGAAGGCATGAAAGAGGTATACAAGCGCTCCGAACTGCCTCTGATCGCCGACGAGAGTTGCATCACCGAAAGTGACGTAGCCAAATGCCACGGCCTGTTCCATGGCGTGAACATCAAACTCACCAAATGCGGTGGCCTGACACCTGCCCGTCGCATGATCGCCGAAGCCAAGAGCCTGGGCATGAAAGTGATGGTTGGCTGCATGACCGAGTCCAGCGTAGGCATCTCGGCTATCGCGCAACTGCTGCCGATGCTTGACTATGTGGACATGGACGGCGCCCTGCTGCTGAGCAAAGACATCGCTAAAGGCGTCACCATCGACTACGGCAAGGTGAGCTACAACGAAAGCGTAAACGGCACAGGCGTGACCCTGATCGCCTAATGGCCAACAAAGTATACACGGATCAGTTGCCGGGCCGCACCCTGGTAGTGGACGGGGAGGAGTTCCTGTTTTTCAGCGGGACCTCTTACCTGGGTATACCTGTGAACGAGGCGTTCAGGCAGTGCGTGCTGGAAGGCATGGCTCGCTACGGCACCAACTACTCCAGCTCCCGCAACTCCAACCTGCAATTGCGTGTGTTCCAGGAGGTGGAGGAGTACCTGGCCAGGTATACAGGTGCCGAGGCGGCCTTTACCATGTCGTCGGGTTACCTGGCGGGACAGGCACTGGTGCAGACCCTGCAGGGAAGCGGCCATTTTATCTACGCACCCAACACGCACCCGGCCCTCTGGCGCAGCACTGCCGACGAAGCCACCGGTGACTACGACGCCTGGGTCGGGCCCATGTTGCAGCAGGTAAAAAATGCTGAGGAAGAGCACATCATTCTGGTCTGCAACTCCCTCGACCCGCTCAAAGCCCGTAACCACGGTTTCAGTTGGCTCAGTGCTTTGCCCAAAGACAAACAAATCACGCTGATTGTGGATGATTCGCATGGCTTCGGGGTAACCGGGGAAGACGGCAATGGGGTGTTTGCACAGCTGAAAGCCCGTCTGCAGCCGAACCTACGACTGGTCGTGGCCAGCTCCATGGGTAAGGCTTTGGGTATACCTGCCGGTGTTGTGCTGGGAGATAAAGAACTGGTCGACAGATTGCGGCATAGCCATTACTTCGGCGGTGCTTCTCCGGCTATACCTGCCTACCTGTATGCCTTTTTGCAATGCGAGGCCGTGTTCAAGGAAGCCCGCGAAAAGCTCTTCGCGAACATCGCTTATTTTCTGCAACATTTGGAGCGGCCCGGGCAATTCAGTTACTTTGAAAGGTATCCGGTTTTTGGGGTGCGCGAGCACCGCTTGGCAGCATACCTGCAGGAGCAGGGCGTGATCATCTCCAGCTTCCGCTACCCAACGCCTTCCGATGATCCGATCACGCGAATCATTCTGAGCAGTGCGCACACGGAGGAGGATATCCGACGGTTAACAGGCTTGGTCAATCAGTTTGCTCAGGTATAGGTTTTGCTTGGGCAGCAGGGCCATGTGCTATGCGCGAGCGTTCACGCTCGTGTCTGCTATGGTAGGGCCGGAGGCCTCAGGTTAAGGTATTGCTAAGACAGCCGCTTCTGCAGGTATGCAAGGCCACAGCATAAGCCAACACCGACAGGAAAAGCCCCTTTAAAAATAAAAGATTTCAAGACTACTACACCATTTCATGGAAGAAACCACTACTGCTACAACACCCCTCATCACCAACGACGCCGTCGTGCTGGGCATATTGGTCGTCATACTGGCTATCATTTTCAAAACATCATCAAGCGAGCGCACTGTCTTCAAGAAATTCTACTCGGTGGTGCCCTCGCTTTTGCTGTGTTACCTTATTCCAAGCTTACTCAACTCCCTCAATATCATTTCCGGCGAAACATCAGCTTTGTACGGCATGGCCTCACGCTACCTGCTGCCGGCGAGTTTGGTGCTCTTCACCATCAGCCTCGACCTGAAAGAGATCTGGAAGCTGCGCCACAAGGCGGGACTTATGTTCATCACCGGTACTGTCGGCATTGTGATCGGTGGTCCCCTGGCCATCCTGATTGTCTCCGCTTTTGCACCTGACATTGTAGGGGGAGCGGGACCGGATGCTGTTTGGCGCGGACTGACCACCATTGCGGGCAGTTGGATCGGGGGCGGAGCCAACCAATTGGCCATGTACGAGATCTTCCAGCCCAGCCCGAACCTGTTCTCTGCTGTGATTGCCGTGGACGTGATCGTGGCGAATATATGGATGGCGGTGCTGCTTTACGGAGCGGGCAGATCAGAAAAGATCGATGCTTTCTTTAAGGCGGATAGCTCGGCTGTGAATGAGCTGAAGAACAAAATCGAGCGCTACCGCAACAGCATCATGCGCGTGCCAACCATGCCCGATCTGATGCTGATAGGCGGTATAGGATTTGGCCTGACTGGCCTGGCGCACTTCTTTGCCGATATCATCGCGCCCTGGATTGAGGCCAATGCCCCGGGCTTAGCCCGGTTTAGCCTTACCTCCGGCTTCTTCTGGCTGGTAGTGCTGGCCACCACTTTTGGTATGCTGCTGTCCACCACAAAGGCCCGTAACCTGGAGGGAGCGGGTGCTTCGCGTATAGCCAGTATCTTCCTTTACATCCTGGTGGCCACCATCGGTATGCAGATGGACGTGACCGCTATCGTGAGTCAGCCGGGGCTGTTCCTGGTGGGCATCATCTGGATCTCGATGCACATGCTGCTACTCTTTATTGTGGGCAAACTGGTTAAAGCGCCGTTCTTTTTCCTGGCGGTGGGCAGTCAGGCCAATGTGGGCGGGGCGGCTTCGGCTCCGATTGTGGCGGCCGCCTTCCATCCGGCACTGGCGCCGGTGGGTGTGTTGCTCGCGATACTGGGCTATGCCGTGGGCACCTATGGGGCTTACATCTCAGGTATACTCATGCAGCTGGTGGCGCCGCAGTAGCGAATTATTATAGAGCGATAAATGTTTAGTGAATAATGCTGCCTTCAGACCCGGTGCTGACGGTCGCTTAAAAACCGATACCATGATCAAGAAGAATCCTTTCGTGCTTTTGTTTTTGCTGGTGCTCGCTTCCTGTGCAGGCACACAAAGCACTCCCTCTGAAACCGTCACAGCGGTTAAGGCCGAAGCAGCTGTTTCCCCGGCCAAAACACACATCGATGCCGTGCGGCAACAGTTTGCGCCCGACAAGCGGGTGGCGCTCTTTGATGTGGAGCCCAAGGGTAATGTGCTGCGGGGCGAGACCAATATGCCAGAAGCGAAAGCGGAATTGGTGAAGCGTCTGCAGGCAGCCAATATGCCGTTCGTAGACAGCATACAGGTGTTGCCGGAAGCAGCGCTTGAGGGGAAACACCAGGCCATCGTGACGATTTCGGTGGCTAACCTGCGTTCGCAGCCGAAGCACTCTGCCGAACTGGCCACGCAGGCGACTATGGGCACTCCGCTCAAGGTATGGAAAAAGCAAGACGGCTGGTATTTGGTGCAGACCCCTGACCAGTATCTGGCCTGGGTGGACTATGGCGGCGTGGCCTTAATGGATCAATCTGCTTTCAACAAGTGGCAGCAGGGCAAGAAGCTGATCTATACCAAAACCTACGGCTTCGCGCACGCCACTGCAGATAAGAACACGGCTCCAGTATCGGACATGGTGTATGGCGATGTGCTGGTACTGAAAAACAAGACGAAAGATTTTTACGAGGTGAGCTTCCCTGATGGACGTACAGGCTTTATTTCTGCTGCCGAGGCCATGGATTTTAAGGAATGGGTTGCTACCCGCAAACCAACCGAGGAGAACCTGGTAGCCTCCAGCAAAGAAATGCTCGGTATGCCCTACCTGTGGGGCGGCACTTCTGTGAAAGGTATGGACTGCAGCGGCTTTACAAAGACCATTTTCTTCATGAACGGCTTGGTGTTGCCGCGCGATGCTTCGCAGCAGGTGCATATTGGCGAGTTGGTTAACACGGACAAGGGCTGGGATGAAATGCGTCCTGGCGACCTGTTGTTCTTTGGCGTGCCTGCCAAAGACGGCAAGCCCGAGCGTGTGGTGCACGTGGGCATGTGGATCGGCGGTAACCAGGAGTTCATCCACTCTGCCGGCCGTGTGCGCATCAACAGCATGAACCCTTCCGCTGCAAACCACGACGCCTTTGAGCTCGGCCGCTTCCTGCGCGCCAAGCGTGTGTCGCCAGAGGCCACGCTGGTGGATTTGCGCGAAAAGCCGCTTTATGAATGATAACAGCTAAATGACTTTACCCAGAGGCAGTAGCGCGAGCTACTGCCTTTTTTATTGAACAGAGGAAACGATAGGTAGATAAAAAGGTAGAGCAGCAGCTAGCAACGTTAACTTTAAATTCTAAATTTTTTTAGATTAGCTTAATTAATAAGGCAAAAATTAATTTATCTTAAATAACTTTTATAAAATTTTATTAAAAGTTTTTGCTTAAGTTGTCTTTATTAACGTACTTCATGTTAACACTACAGTTCTGATTAAATGGGTGCATTCCTGGCAATGGAAGAGGGTTTTCTGGAGAAGCTGAATCATGTGGAGCGCAAAAAGCATCTGCAGAAGATCAGGATCGTACGCCACCTTTATGTGAAAGGAGCCCGCTCCAATGCCGACATCTGCAACCGCTTCAGCATCAGTTCGCCGACTTCTATGGCATTGCTTAACGAACTGATGGCCGAGGGACTGGTAGAGAAGCAGGGGCGCGGCGAATCGGTGGGAGGGCGCAAGCCAGAGCTCTACGGACTGCGCCATAACTCGCTGTTCGTGCTGAGCATCGAGATGGAGAAGTTCAGTATCCGCATGGCTATTTTCGACGGAACGAACAACAACATCACCGGCATCCATACTTTTCCATTTAACCTGTCCAAAGACCTGAGCGCTGTCGATGCACTGCACCGGCATGCAAATAGCCTGGTGCTTTCGGCAGGTATAGACGCCGATAAACTGATGGGCATTGGCCTGAGCATGCCCGGGCTCGTCTCTTCCCGCGAAGGCGACAGCTATACCTACCTTATCACGGGGCAGGATGAAACCCCGCTGCAGGACCTGCTGGCACTCAAATTCAACAAACCGGTTTATATCCAGAACGACGTGAAGAGCGCTACCCTGGCCGAGTACCGTTTTGGGGCGGCGCAGGGCAAGCGCGATGTGCTCGTGCTCACGCTGGACTGGGGTATAGGCCTCGGCATCATCCTGGATGGCAAGCTACGATTGGGTACTTCTGGTTTTGCGGGCGAGTTCGGTCACATCCCTTTTGTCGACAACGGAGTGCTGTGTCACTGCGGCAAGCGGGGTTGCCTGGAGACGGTGGCCTCGGGAAGTGCCCTGGCCCGCATGGCCCGCGAAGGACTGCAAGCCGGACAGGATACCTTACTGAAAGCGTTGGCAGGCAACGAACTGCAAAAGATAGAGCCGCAGGCCATCATTGAGGCGGCACACGAAGGCGACCAGTACGCCATCAACATACTCGCTGAGACGGGCCGTAACCTGGGCAAGGGCATCGCCATGCTGATCCAGCTTTTTAACCCGGAGCTGATCATCATCGGCGGCAAAATGGCCGAGGCCCGGCAGTACCTCACCACGCCTATACAGCAATCCATCAACACGTACTGCATGACGCAGCTGCGCGAGCGCACCGAGATTGCGATGTCCAAGCTGGGCACGCAGGCAGGTATACTGGGGCCGGTAGCCACGGTGATGGAGCGCATTTTTGAGCATCGCATTGAGTCAACGAAATAACAGAGCAACGAAACACAACATCACATTATAGCACAAAGAAAATGGCACGATTAAATCTTCTGGAAGAAACACGTTTTGAAAAGCTTCCGGTTACCGTTTACTCCGACGAATATATTGCTTCCGTAAAGGTGGCACAGCGTATTGCGGAGTTGATCCGATACAAACAGGGGCGCAATGAAAAGGCTGTGCTGGGTCTGGCCACTGGTGCTACGCCGGTAAAGGTATACGCCGAGCTGGTGCGCCTGCACCGCGAAGAAGGCCTGAGCTTCCGCAATGTGATCACCTTTAACCTGGACGAGTACTACCCGATGCAGCCAACTGCGGTGCAGAGCTACGTGACGTTCATGAACGAAAACCTTTTCGATCACATCGACATCAACAAGAACAATGTGCACATACCGGACGGTACCCTGCCACAGGAAAGAATACACGACTACTGCCTGGAGTACGAGCGCAAGATAGAGGCTGTGGGCGGTCTGGATCTGCAGCTGCTGGGTATAGGCCGTACGGGTCACATCGGTTTCAACGAACCGGGCTCTGCGCCAAACTCCGGCACGCGCCTGGTAACGCTCGACGACCTGACCCGCCGCGATGCTTCCCGCGACTTCGGTGGCAAGGAGAACGTGCCGCGCAAAGCCATTACCATGGGCATCGGTACCATTTTCAAAGCCCGCGAGATCATCCTGATGGCCTGGAGCGGCAAAAAGGCTCCGATTATTAAGAAAGCCGTGGAAGGCGAGATGTCGAGCGATGTGCCGGCAACCTATCTCCAGCTGTCAGACAACGTGGAGTTTGTACTGGACCAGGATGCGGCATCGGAGCTGACCCGCTTCGACACGCCTTGGCTGGTGAAAGACTGCGTTTGGGACGATTCGCTTATCAAAAAAGCGGTGATCTGGCTGTCGCAGACGGTCAAAAAGCCGATCCTGAAGCTGACCGAGGAGGATTACAACAACCACGGCATGGCTCAGCTGATCACCGAGAAGGGCACGGCTTACGAAATCAACATTGACATCTTCAACAAACTGCAAAGCACCATTACGGGCTGGCCAGGTGGCAAGCCGAACGCCGACGACAGACGCCGTCCGGAGCGTGCCGAGCCTGCCCGCAAACGCGTGGTGATCTTCTCACCGCACCCGGATGACGACGTAATTTCAATGGGCGGTACCTTCATCCGTCTGGTGGACCAGGGACACGATGTGCATGTAGCCTACCAAACCTCCGGCAACACCGCCGTTTGGGACGACGATGTGCTGCGCTACATGGAGTTTGCTATCGACTTCAACAAGAGCATCGGCCAGGAGTCCGATCACCTGGAAAACATTTACGAGGACATGCGCAGCTTTATTGAGAATAAGCAGCCAAACCAACTCGACTCGCAGGAGATTCGCGATGTGAAAGGCTTCATCCGTAAGAGTGAGGCCATTGCAGGCGCACGCTATGCCGGTCTGGAAGATGACCACATTCACTTTATGGCGTTGCCTTTTTACGAAACGGGCAAGACGGTGAAAAAACCGGTGACCGATGTGGACGTGGAGCTGACCATGGAGCTGCTGCAGAAAGTGAAGCCGCACCAGGTGTTTGCTGCCGGCGACTTCGCCGATCCGCACGGCACGCATATTGTGTGCTTCAACATTGTGCTGGCCGCCCTCAACCGCCTGCGCGAAACCGAAGAGTGGGCACAGGACTGCTGGCTGTGGATGTACCGCGGCGCCTGGCACGAGTTTGCTACCCACGAGATCGAAATGGCCGTGCCGCTGTCGCCGCAGGAGGTGGAGCGCAAACGCAACGCCATCTTCAAGCACCAGTCGCAGAAAGACTATCCGGTGTTCCCGGGCGACGATGCCCGCGAGTTCTGGGTGCGTGCTGAGGAACGCAACCGCGAGACGGCCAAAAACTACGATGACCTGGGCCTTGCCAACTACGAGGCGATGGAGGCTTTCGTGAGGTGGAAATTCTAGCCTAGACAAAAAGCAGCTAAAACGGAGCAAATTGCTTAGCTTTGTTTTAGCTGCTTTTTTATTTGTCCGGGTTTTTAAAATTGACCCTGATTTAACCTAAGGAAGGGCCCGTTACAATTTGTATTGTCATCCTGTAAGGATCCTGTTAAAAGCAGCATAGGCTTGACATCTTAGGTAGAAGCCATTTTTATCAACCGAACAGCATCGCTCTTTAGTACAACCAACACCCTAAAAAACACGCATTTCTGACATGACTTTCAGAAAAAATCTTCTTACCCTTTTGCTTTCGATTCTTTGCACGGCAGGTATAGCTACGCCTTCGCAGGCGCAGGTAAAGCCAGAATCTTTATCGCTGATACCGCAGCCTGTGAAGCTGACCACCCAAAAAGGAAACTTTCTGGTGCAGCCCTCCACTAAGGTATACGTGGACCCAAAAAATGCCGATCTGCTGCGTGTGGGCGAGTTTCTAGCCCAGCACATCGAAACAGCCATTGGGCACAAACCCGAAGTGATCCAGAAAAAGCCGAAGAAAAAGGAGACGAACCTGATCTACCTGACCCTGAAAACACAAAACGACACACTGGGAGCAGAGGGCTATACCTTGCAGGTGAGTCAGCAGCGCATAACACTGGCTGCCAAAGAGGCGCATGGCACTTTTCTGGGTATACAGACGGTGCGCCAGCTCCTGCCCGCTCAAAAAACAGCTGAGTCGGCCCTTATACCTGCACTCGAGATCGTGGACAAACCCCGCTATACCTGGCGCGGCATGCACCTGGATGTGACGCGCCATTTCTTCCCGGTGGAGTTTGTGAAGCAGTACATCGACTACCTGGCTATGCACAAGCTGAACAGCTTCCACTGGCACCTGACCGACGACCAGGGCTGGCGCATCGAGATCAAAAAGCACCCGAAACTGACCGAAATAGGCGCTTGGCGCGACAGCACCCTGATCGGCCACTACTGGGACCTGCCACAGACCTACCGCAAGCGCCGTCACGGCGGCTACTATACGCAGGAGCAGATCAAAGACGTGGTGAAGTATGCGCAGGACCGCTTCATCAACGTGGTACCTGAGATCGAAATGCCGGGTCATGCGCTGGCTGCGCTGACCGCCTATCCGGAACTTTCGTGCACCGGCGGGCCACACAAAGTGGAGTCGAAGTGGGGCATTTTTCCTGATATTTTCTGCGCTGGCAACGAGCAGACATTCGCATTTCTGGAAGACGTGCTGACAGAGGTGATGGCGCTTTTCCCGAGCAAGGTTATCCATATTGGAGGAGACGAAGCGCCAAAAACACGTTGGAAGGTATGCCCGAAATGCCAGAAGCGCATTGCCGACGAAGGCCTGAAAGACGAGCATGAACTGCAGAGCTATTTTGTGCAGCGCATGGAGAAATTCGCCAACAAGAACGGCCGCATCATCATTGGCTGGGATGAGATACTGGAGGGCGGTCTGGCACCGAATGCCTACGTGATGTCGTGGCGAGGCACCAAGGGAGGTATAGCCGCCGCCAAGGAGAAGCACTATGTGGTCATGTCACCGGGCTCGCCTTTGTACTTCGACCACTACCAGGGCGAGCGTGAGCTGGAGCCGGTTACCATCCATGGCTACAACCCCCTCTCCAAGGTATACGCTTATGACCCTACGCCAAGTGAGCTGACTGCCGACGAGAAGAAGTACATACTGGGCGCGCAGGCCAACATGTGGACAGAATACGTTTCGACTGAAGAGCACATCGAGTACATGGTGTTCCCGCGCATAGCCGCTCTAAGTGAAATACTGTGGACGCCTGCCAAACTGAAAGACTGGAAGAGCTTCCAGGCCCGCATGAAAGAGCAGTACAAGCGCTACGATGCCTTAGGTGTCAACTACGCCCGCAGTGCCTTCAATGTGCAGCAGCAGTTGCAGGTAGACACAGTAAGCAACCGAGCCACCGTTACCTTCGATACGGATGCCGCCGATGTGGCCGTCCATTATACCTTGGACGGGTCGGACCCAAGCACCCGGTCGCAGGTATACAAAGCGCCTTTTACGCTGAACAAAACAGCCACGGTGAAAGCCGGCTCCTTTGTGAATGGCAAGCTGGTGGGCAAGGTGAGCACCCGCACCTTTGAAGCACACAAAGGTTTGAACAAGAGCATCACCCTGACTAACCCGGCTAGCTCAAGCTTCGCTAACAAATCCAAGCTGGTAGATGGCCTGAAAGGCTCTACAGATCAATACGATGGCCACTGGTCCGGCTTCCTGGGAACCGACGTGGAGGCGATCATTGATCTGGGGAAGGTGCAGCCGATCCAGCGCATGAGCACTAATTTCATGCAGAACATCGGCTACCGCATTTTCCTACCGGTGCAGGTAGAGTACGCCTTGTCGGTAGACGGCATCCGGTATGTGACCGTGGACACGATCGACGACCCGAACCCACTGGGTGCGGAGGGCATCACGACTCATGAAGTTGCCGCCACCATACCGCTTACCCGCGCCCGCTTTGTGAAGGTGAAAGTGAAAAACGTGGGCGTGAGCCCTGATAAGTACCCTTCTGCCGGACAGAAAACCTGGCTGATGCTGGATGAGATTGTGGTAGAGTAGGCAACGAGTCAAATTTTAAGACTATAACACCTGATATAACCGAGATAAATTCTATATTGTACTCTTATTCCTGCGCTTTTCTGCCGGAAACAGTTTTGCACCTTATCTATACCTAAAACTTAACATGACTAAAGTAGCCACATCCTCAAACAGCAAGACCGGGCAGGAAAATGCTTCTGGTGGGAGCGCGCGGCCGATCATCATCATCGGTGTGTTGTTCTTCATCTTTGGCTTTGTTACCTGGCTCAACGCCATCCTGATTCCTTATTTCAAGATCTCGCTGGAGCTCAATAATTTCCAGTCATACCTGGTAGCGTTCGCCTTCTACATCTCTTACTTTGTCATGTCCATCCCTTCGGCCTGGGTATTAAAAGTAACCGGTTTTAAGAAAGGCATGTCGGTAGGTTTGCTGGTAATGGCTGCTGGGGCACTTTTGTTTGTGCCTGCTGCACTCACCCGCACGCTGGAGCTTTTTCTGATCGGTTTGTTCGTACAGGGCACGGGTCTGGCTTTGCTGCAGACGGCTTCTAACCCGTACATCACCATTCTGGGTCCGCTGGAGAGTGCTGCCAAGCGCATCAGTATCATGGGGGTAAGCAATAAGATCGGTGGTATTCTGGGTTCTATCATCCTGGGAGCCATTGTGCTCTCCAATGCCGACGAAGTGGTGGCCAAGCTGGAGCTGATGAGCGCGGCCGAGAAAGCCGTTGAACTGAATGCCATGGCCTCCAAAGTGATCATGCCCTACCTGATCATTACGGGCGCGTTGGTAGCATTAGCCATCGTGATCTATTTCTCCTCGCTTCCGGAAGTGGACACGGACCAGGAAGACGAAACAGTGGCTGCCGCTAATGTGAACAAAACGAGCATTCTGCAGTTCCCGCACCTGTTGCTGGGAGCATTCACCATGTTCCTGTATGTTGGGGTGGAGGTAATGGCCGGTGACACGATCGTGAGTTACGGAGCAGCCCAGGACATCTCTTTCAAAACAGCCAAGTTCTTTACCTCATTTACGCTGGGGGCCATGGTAGTGGCTTACTTTGTAGGCGTAGCTACCATTCCAAAGTATATCCGTCAGGACAAAGCCTTGCAAATATCCGCTATACTGGGTGTGGTGTTTACTGTAGCCGCCATCATGACGAGTGGCATCGTGTCGGTAACTTTTATCGCTTTGCTGGGTCTGGCTAATGCGCTCATGTGGCCGGCTATTTTCCCGCTGGCTATTGCAGACCTGGGTCGCTTCACCAAGATCGGTTCTTCGCTGATCATCATGGGTATAGCAGGTGGTGCCATTCTACCGCTCATCTACGGTGCCCTTGCCGATAAGATCAACCCGCAGCAGGCTTACTGGATCATGGTGCCATGCTACCTGTTTATACTTTACTATGCAATGGCGGGACATAAGATCAGAACAAAATAATATTCGGATTTCTTTAAACAGCGACAGGAGCCTCTTTCGGGGCTCCTGTCGCTGTTTTAGCAGGTATAGGCATGGTGCAATGCCATGGTGTAGAGCGTTGGTCTGCAGGTATAATGCAGGTATAGCGCTTTACTATATAGTATTTGGCAGGGTTGTTGTTTCTGCAGCTACAGGCTGGACTGGCGCAAGTGTGTCGACGGCCTGTGCATGATTGTTTTCGCAGGATGATACCAAGGCAAGGATGAGTAGGGTCAGCAGCAGCACCCCGTATAGTCTGTTCAGCATGGCTTCTCAAGTTTAGCGTGCCAGGAGGTTGACACTTGAGTAAATACGCAAGCACATGCAGCTTAGTTGAGGCTTAACCACCGAAGCAGCGAATTAATTTTTATAGGACGGAATCAATGGATTTTAAGATTTTAAAATAATTGCACTAAATATGGTCAGTGGCATGATCAGGTATGCAGGCGAATACATACATTTGTGCCTGCCAAACAGGTTTTATCTCTCATAATTATAAAATAAACTTAATATGCAACGCCTTAGACTCATCATCCTGGTTGTACTGTCTGTCGCCACGATGGCATCTTGTACTACCTCGCGCAAGAAGAACAGCAACACTGGCCAGGTCGTGATCATCAAAGACAGCAAAGCCGGGAAGCACACAGGCTACAAAAAGGGCTGGACCAAAAATCCGAACAATCCGCACCACCCCCGCACCACCAATCCGGGCCATACCAAGCACAAGCAGGGCAAAGGCGGCAATACGGTCATTATCGTGAATAACAACAACACCACTGTAAAGCAGGCGCCTAAAGGAAAACCCGGAAACGGAAACCATTACAACAGTACTAAAGGAAAAGGTAACTCCGGCAAAGCTAACCCTGGCAAAGGCAACAGCGGTAAGCAAGGCCATGGCAAGGGCGGGAAAAAATAAGTAGCGACAGCGCCGCTCAGGTATAGGCAGGCTCATTATCGGGCCTGCCTTTTTTTGTGCCTCTGGTACTTACCACCATTTGGTCGTGAGAATAGTCCTATTCGTATATATAAAACCTGAATAGGTATAAATGTCCTGTGTTATGACGTGGAAAAGGACTATTTTTATAAAACATTCTATGCCCTTAGGGATCGGATGTGCGCGCAAGAGCCGTTTCCAGGCGTTGAACAACAAACTTTCTTGTAGAAACCTATGCTTAGGAGAGCCCTGCAACTGCCCTTTCGGTGTGGCTTGCAGGACATAGGTGACTTAGAGCAGACTGATGCAGGACAGCAGGCGTGAAGTCGGTACTGAGTTCAGTGCAAGGCAACAAACATGGCCATTACGGGCGGGTACAATTACCGCCCGTAATGGCCATGTTTGTTTGGTATAAATTTGTGGTAAAACAGAACAATTTTTGAATATATAGGTATATATGCTATATTAGATACTCGATACACACCTAATAATCAGAATTATATGGAGCTTTTAAGATTTACTCTAATAATCACCCTGATCAGCACCCTTACAATCTTTTCTTCCTGCTCTTCCTTTAGCCGAAGCAGCAATGCCATAGTGGTGGATGACTACAGTAGCATGCGTTATGTGAAAGGGAAACCGGATAGAGTGCACAAAAAGTGGAAGTCCAAATCATCCTACACCCCGAAAAACAACAAGGTGGCGAAACGAAGAACGGCTGATTGGTAGTTGGGGTGAGTCGCCGAGCGCAGGCGGGGTTGCTACTTTTGTTTATGTACTGCGTATAGGCAGCTATGGAAACGGCAAATACACACTATACCCGCACACCCCGCACCGAGAACCTGAAGTGGGTCGATCGCATCACACACTTAATGGACAACCAGTTCCGTTTGCCGGGCACCAACTGGCGGTTCGGACTGGATCCTATACTTGGCCTTTTTCCGGTGGTGGGCGACCTGGCCTCTTTCAGTGTGTCGGCCATGCTCATCCTCACCATGGCCCGCTATGGGGCCAGCGGCAAAATGGTGACCCTAATGCTGCTCAATGTGGCGCTCGATGCTCTGTTTGGCAGCATTCCCATCCTCGGCAACTTGTTTGACTTTGCCTTTAAAGCCAACGAGCGCAACGTGCGCATGCTGAGAGCCCACTACGAAGAGGGTAAGTACCAGGGGAGCGGCAAAAACATCATCATCGGCGTTGTCATCGGCATCGTCGTTATCGGTGTGCTCCTGATCTGGGCCTTGTGGGAGTTGATGGCTTTCGGGTACCAATTGGTGCAAAGCTGGTTCTAACGCGACTGTCTACAATCTGCCAAGCGCTTTTGCCACTGCCACCGCCTTGTGGGCGCTGGCTTCCTTGTCTTTTATCTCCAGCATGATGTCCATGTCAATGCCCTCGGTTTCTACCAGGAAATCGTGAAATGCCTGCTCGCCGATGCTTTGCACGTGCTTGCCCTTCCGCTCGCCCGGCGACTGGGCACTGTAGTCCACCATCAGGATGCCGTCGCGCTCGGGTTGCCAGGTCTGGGCTGCCAGCATCACCGCTTCCCGCATGGGCTCGCCGTTGTTCACGCACGCGTGGTGCAGGTTGTCGAAAATAATAGGCATCCCTGTAAGTTCGTGTAGTATTAAACAATCGGTGAGGCTGTAGGTGCGGTCGTCGTTCTCAACGCACAGGCGGGCTTTCACGGCGTCGGGCAGCAAGGTATGGTATACCTCCGCAAATCTGTTTAGCGCCGACTCCTTGTCGCCATAGGCGCCACCTCCGTGTATCTGCAGCTTAGCGGTGGTGTCCAGCCCCATCAGGTCGAGTATGCTGCCCTGGTATACCAGCTCGGCAATGCTGTTCTGCACCGTTTGCGGGTTAGGGGAGTTGAGCACCACAAACTGATCGGGATGCATGGAAATGCGCAGGTTGTGGCGCTTGATGTAATCTCCGAGCCGCCGTAGGGTTAGCTTGAAATGCTCCTGCCAGTTGTAGGTGTTAACGGGGTGCGATGCGAACGGCACCAGGTCGGATGTAAGCCGGAAGAAATGCAGGCCGTGCTCCACGTTAAATTCCAGGATGCGACGCAGGCAGCTCAGGTTTTGCTCCACCCTCTGTATAAGCCGTTCTTCGGAATAAGAGGCGAGCCTAAAAGTACGCGAAGAGGAACAGTCCAGTGTTTCGTTGATGCAGGGGTATCCGATTTTCATAAGGTATGCAGGTATAACTATACCCTAACCTACGCACAAGCGGATTGTTTTGCCGAAAATCAGATTTTGGGAAGCGGTTTTTTCGAGTTACTCGTAGCCAGTGTTGTCTTTGAAAAAGCGGTTGTATTTTTCCTTCTCCTCTTTGCGCCGCTTCAGTTCTTCTATCATGAGCAGTTGCTGCAGTTTCTGGTTCTGCTTTCCTTCTTTGGAGAACATGTCGTAAAGGAAGGAAATGGGGCTGAGCGGGGTAGGGGCCACGGGAGGGGGCGGCGGACCAGGCTCCAGTTCCGGGCGGTAACCTTTGCGCTTTACGTACTCCGGCTCTTCTTTCTTCATGTTGCGCAGTGCCCGCTGAATCATTTCTTCCGACGGCCGGCTGGTGATCTCCACTTCGCCCAGCATCACATTGTCAGGTTGGAGCACGATGTTTACGCGGAGCTCAGAAACCGGGAGGTTGCGGGGCAGGTATAGCAAAGGCTTAAAACCAACAGCCCGTATCATCAACGTGTCGCTCTGGTCGATGTCGATCATAAATTTGCCTTCTTCGTCGGAGATGACGCCCAGGGTGGTGCCATACCGGATAATGCCTGCACCAGGTATGGGCGTGGCTTTGTCGGGCTCGAGCACGGTGCCGCTAACGCGTATGCTGCGCTGCGACAGGGCCGGCAGTGCGCTCACCAGAATCAGGGCAGAAAAAAGCAGTAGTCGCAGCAGGTATAGGGGCATGTTTCAGCAAGGGCCACCATGGCGGTGGCAACAGGTTAATGTCAATACGCCGGGTCGGGCTTAATAGTATGTGCCGGCCAAAATAAATTGCAGCGGCGCGGCATGGTGCTAAATTACTAAAATTTAGCGGAAAGCAGGCTTAAAAAGCGAAAGCCCATAGCTACAGGCGCTACAGGCTTTCTAAACATTTATACGTGTATAAAGTTTACTGGTTTCTGTTCATGTTGTTGCCAGAGTTTGTGTTCGACCCGGACTGGTTGTTGTTTGTGCCGGAGTTGTTCATCTGGTTACTATTCTGCTGACGATTCTGGTTCTGCATGTTGTTGTTCGAGTTATCGAGCTGGTTGGTACCGTCGTTGCTCATGCCCCAATAGTTGGCGCGCTTCTCCTGGTACTGGCGGTACTGCTCCTGCGATAAGATATTCTGCAACTCTCGGTCGGTTTCTTCCATGATCTGCTCGCGCTGGGTGTCCAGGTCCGATGCAGCTGTCGTGTTGTTCTGTGTGTTGGTGTTCATGTTGCCGCGTGTATCGGTCATGGTGCCACCATCCTGGTCGTAGCGTTTTTTCTCGGTTGTGGCCATGTTGTCAACTTCTTCTGCCACTTGCCCGCCCATGCGGTTAGTTTCGTTGTAGTTAAACTCCAGCTCGCTCAAGCGGCGCTCCCGTTCGTACAGTACTTGCTGCACGCGGTTTTGGGTAGTGGTGTCGAGGCGTAGGTCTGTTGCCATTTGGCCGGCTATACGCTCTGAGTTGCTGCGCCAGGCCGCGTCTGAGTTCGACATATCGGTGTCGGAGCCCATGGCCATGTCGTTGCCCCTGATGTGACTCTGGTTCACACGTTCGTCCTGGTTGGCATCGGCTGTTTCATAGGTTTTGCCTCTGTCTTCTGTACAGGAAGCAAACATGGTGGCACTGATTATAGCTATTGAATAAAATACCTTTTTCATCTCTTAAATATGCTAAATTAAAAATTCATCAAAGCAGCCACTTTGCTTAAAATAGTATAAAACAAATATGGCTTGTTCTGATGTTTTACGATGAAAGGAGGGGTAGGTTCAAACCTTAAATCTTGTCAACCGATCTTAAGGTATAGTTTGTTGCTTTCTATGTAGCTATGATGTAGGTTTTTTTAAGTTTCAGACAGGCTTTAGTTCATTGGTAATAGATAAATGGAGGATGAGTCTGAATATAATAAAATATATATCCAGGTATAGCCTTACATGCAAAGAGCCAATCGGTTGACTGGCTCTTTGCAAAATATAAATAATGGATGAACAGGAAGCTTAGGCTTTTTTCAATTCGAATACCGTTATCTCGGGCAGGAAGCCCACGCGACCCGGGTAGCCGATAAAGCCAAGCCCGGTGTTGACGTAAATGTGCTGCCGGCCGCGCTTATAAAGGCCCGCCCACTGCTTGTACACATACTGCACAGGGCTCCATTTCAGGCCAGGTATGTTCACCCCAAACTGCATGCCGTGGGTATGGCCCGACAGGGTCAGGTCAATATCGGAGTACTTTTGGTTAACCTCGCCATCCCAGTGCGACGGGTCGTGCGACAGCAGTACTTTAAACGGGCTGGCCTCTGACCCACTATAGGCCTTGCTGAGGTCACCGTATTTAGGGAATCCCGCCCGGTTGCCCCAGTTCTCGACGCCCAGCACTGCAATGTGTGCCCCGTCTTTTTCGATCCGGCGGTTCTCGTTCAGCAGCACATCCCAGCCCATGCGACGCTGTGTATCAATCAGGGTCTGCAGGTTTCGCGTTTTAGCTTCCCGGCTCTCCCAGCTCACATAATCACCGTAGTCGTGGTTGCCGAGCACCGAGAATACGCCCTGCTTCGCTTTAATTTCCTTCAGGGTATCCACATGCGGCGTCAGCTCGGTCGCTACATTGTTCACAACATCGCCCGTCACAAATACCAGGTCGGCTTCCTGCTTATTGATCAGACGAACGGCTTCTTTGAGCGGCTCCGTGGAAGTGAAACTGCCCGTGTGCAAATCAGATATCTGAAGCATCTTAAAGCCATCAAAAGCGGCTGGCAGGTTAGGCAGGCGAAGCGTGACACGCTTCACGCGGTAATCATAGGCGCCCTTTACCATACCGTAGATAAAGGCCGAGAAAGGCACAGCGGCCACCATCAGGCCCATTTGGCTCAGGAATTTGCTGCGCGAAGGGTCAAAAACGGTATCGGCACTTGTGGTATGGTTCAGTACGACTTTGCCCAGCCGCAGTGTATCGTCCACAAACAGGAAGAGCACTACTACTAGCTTGGAGGCGAAAATGATGAAAAGCGTACTGGCCAGGTAGGTCTTGAACGCATCAGGTGGTGTACCCCGTGTGAAAGATGCCAGCGCAAAGGTGCCGGCCGTGATGGCGAACACCGCCCAATGCAGGATATAAAGTATGCGCTGCGTGCTGGACGAGAGGCTTTGGGTGGCGGTTTTGATGGCCTGGAAGACATACAAGTCCACCAGGAACAGGATGAAAACTACTATTCCGATCGAAAAAAATCGTTGCATGGTGTATGGTTGGTGCTGCCTCAAAACAGGTGAAAGCAGCGTCGGGTTTTAAAATTGTATATAAATATAAAAAAGCTGGTCAGACAGCCTGTGTTTCATGAACTATTTTTAGTTTAAACAGATTCACTTAACAATCTTATACCTAACAAAATCTGTACCGCAGTGAAACAAGAAGCTACGTCTGCACTTTTGGCATACGACACCGCCAATCTCAACATCAAGACCTGGGCCGAGGAGGACCGTCCGCGCGAAAAGCTCCTGCTCAAAGGTAAAGCAGCCCTGAGCGACGCGGAGTTGATTGCCATTCTGATTGGGTCTGGAACGCCAAAACTAACCGCCGTAGACGTGGCCAAACTCATACTGGCAGCTGTGGGCAACGACCTGAACGAACTGGCCAAACTGACAGTGAAGGATCTCACCAAGATTAAAGGTATAGGAGAGGCCAAAGCCATCTCGATTGTGAGTGCGCTGGAGCTGGGCCGCAGGCGCAAGGAAACGGCTGCTGCCGCCAAAACCCGCATTACCTGCTCCACCGACATCTACAACTACATCAAGCCGCAGCTACTGGATTTGCCGCACGAAGAGTTTTGGGTGATCCTGCTGAACCGTGCCAATGTGGTAATGAAAAAAGAGAACATCAGCAGCGGAGGTGTGGCAGGCACCGTAGCTGACCCGAAAATGATCTTCAAAAAGGCGATTGAGCAACTGGCGAGCTCGGTGATACTGGTGCACAACCACCCAAGCGGCAACACCAAGCCCAGCGCCGCCGACATCACCCTGACTAAAAAAATGAAAGAAGCCGGATCTTTTCTGGATCTGCCGATACTCGACCACATCATCTTTACCGATAATGACTACTACAGCTTTGCAGACGAAGGGATGTTATAAGTTAGAAAGTTTAGAAGGGAGAAAGTTAAAAAATTAAAAAGGTATGGAAAGAAAAGCAATTTTGTGTTTGCTGAGAAAATGAAAAAAAGCACGAAAGAATTTGGGCTTTGTGTAATTCGAGTATTCCAAGCGCTACCAGGAGCAGATGAGGCTCGCGTTATCGGCAAACAAGCGCTGCGCTCAGCTACATCTGTTGCTGCCAATTATAGGGCGGCTTGCCGCGCAAGGTCAGCTGCCGCGTTTGCATCTAAAATCAATGTTGTGCTTGAGGAGGCTGACGAAACTCAGTTCTGGCTTGAAATGCTGGAGGAGGCAGGTAAAGTCCCAGCTAGTCGTCTAGTGCAGTTGCACCAAGAAGCGGCGGAGCTTACTGCCATTCTTACTGTAGCAAGAAAGAACGCTATCCGAAAAAAAGCCAATTAACTTTCTACCTTTCTAACTCAAAAGTATTTGTTTCACACGACCCATCTCGCCCGTTTCCAGCCTGACCTTGATGCCATGCGGATGATTAGGTGATTTGGTGAGAATGGCTTCTACATACCCTTCCGTTAAGTCGCCGGTGCGCTGGTCTTCTTTGAGCACGATGTTGACGTGGGAGCCAATTTTGATGTTGCTACGTTTGGTGCCGTCCATAGGGTTATTGCTTAGGTTGTGGCCTGGAGGTGATGTGCAGAAATTCTTCTTCGTCGTTCAGGCTCCAGCGAACGGGGGCTGCGATGTCCTGTTTCACAACCTCCACTTTTTCGATCTGCTCCAGGTTGGCAAGTATCAGGCTGGTGTCTTTTACGAGCCGGTTGTTGATGATTACTTTCAAGTTTTGTTGATCGGCAGGTATACGGAACTGGGTATAGATATCCTGGAGGGTAGCCAGCTCTGTTGTCGGCTTGACGTGTAAGATAACGGCTCCGTCTTTGGCCTTGTCACCAAACCTTTCGATGGCTTTTTCTTTCTTCAGCACTTCTGCGCTGTCAATATGCACCGCTGCAATCAGTGGCAAACTAGCCTGCGCCACTTGCCTCCCATCCACCTCGACATAAGGCTGCGGTTGCGACACCAGCCCCTGCTTTCTCTGCTCTTTGGGGTGAATCAGTTCTTGCTGCGCAAAGGCTTGCAGGCTGCAAACAGCGAATAGGAGTGAGAAGAGTAGTTTTTTCATGGGAATGTTTTTTAGGTGTAACGTCAGCTTGTGCTGAATAGTCATTTTAATTTAGAGACGTATGGCGAAAGTCGGAGAGTTTGTAGCGCTTTTTTGCCAGGCTATCCAGCCACTTGCCTTCCAACTTGGTAAGAATATGGCTAAACACATGCTTGCCCTCAGCGCCCTCTGCTACTCTACCTATCTTCGCTACAGAGTCGGCTCTCATTTGTTGCTGGTCCGCCTGCACCAGGCGCTCGATTAGCTGATAATCTTCCATGGTAAGGACTGGCTCTGTGAAGCCACTCTTGTCGAAGCGTATCAAGCTGTTCACTTCTTCGGAGTTGTTAAAACCAGCCTGAAGCAGCTTCTGAAAATAAATCAACTTAAACTCTTCGATATAAATTTGTTTGTACTGTTGCTTGAGCATTCGTTGTCTGCTGGTGGTGCATTGGGTGAAAGTGAGGAGCAGGAGTAGTAGCGCGATGGAATAGGTGGCTGTGGTTTTAGGCATGGGTAGTTCTCTCAGACTTTTATCCGCTCCTATTTTTTAAATAACCTGAATTCAAGCGATACCCTTGTTGTATCTCGTTCTTCGTTAACTGCTAATCCATGTACCAGGTGAGATGAGAATATTAAGGCTTCTCCATAAGTTACCTTAGTTCTCTTTAGTTGATTACTCTTTGCCCATTCCTTCACCATCCTTACATTGTACTTATTCTTACCTATTACGCCCCCTTCTATAGTTCTTAATATGCAACTCTCAGGTAACAAATGGCTTGATTCTACCAACGGTAAGGAAGATTTCGGAGTAACGCCACAAATGGGAATCCAAATATTCAGGAACTGAGGAATATATGAATCGGGCCCGTCCATGAAGTGGTAGACATCTTTATGAGGTGGATTAAAATCATTTGAGCCTGGTCTGTTGATTCGGATTATGATATAGATGGGTTCATTTGTCTTAGGATCTATATCTGTTAACCCAAATCCTAGGTGATCCTCAAATTTTTCAAACAATGTCTCGAAAAGGAATTTGAACTCTCGGAGGTACAAATCACGGGTTTTTAAAATCACTTTATAATGGTCTTCATCAGAGGTTACATACTTATGATAAGACTCAAGTCTAAAGCCATTTGTATTTATGCCTAATTCTTCACGTATTATCTTTTCGACACTATGTGTTAAGCCTTCTTTTAACAGGTAAAATTCTTCTCCCTCCAAAAAGTTAAAAATAGAATATCCGCTTTCATACCATCTCTGTCCAAAGGTAATATCAGTCTCCAGTGCTGATACAACTTCCTTTCCCCCATAACGGAATTCAGGAGCACCATCAGTTGGAAACTCAAACTCTTTGTCATCTATTTTAAAAATAAATTTTTCCATATTTCAAATATTGCCAATCTGCCACATACTCTTCTGATTCCTACCGACCATGCCTCCGAATATTCCACCACGTGTTGAAAATAGCCAGCGCCAGGCCAGCTCCGATGAAGGCCCAGCCGATGTATTTGTTCTCAAAAAAATGCCCGATGCTGATAACAGCACCCGTCACAGCTAACAGCACCGCGACAAATCCGACCAGGTTGAATGATTTCATAGGCTTACTATAGGTATAGGTATGAGCAAGGCCAAATGCCTTCCCAAAGTAAGTTACATATAATCCCCTATATATTCTTCCAGGTTTACCATAATTCTCCCTGTATTGACTCCCTCGATTTCCAAACCTTCTAACTTTAAATTCCCAAACTCCTCAACTCTGCAACTCAAAACAGCGCCTTCAGCCATTGAAAAAACTTAGGCCGGGTATAGGCAATAGCGCCCATGTCGGGTGCAGTGGTCGGTTCAATTTGATTGCCGAAGATGTCTTCCTGGGCTGGAGCAAATGAAGGAGGGAGGGGCACCGCTATACCCTGGCCGATCAGCGGTGATTTTTTGTGTAAGCTATACCTGTCGCGCAAGGCTTCCTGATTGAGTGGGTAGCCCAAGGTGCCTGCCGTACCGGGTGCAAGAAGCTTTGGGTCAGCTACCATACCTGTCGGAGCGCCATCCATTGTCTCCTGTCGGGTGGCCGCCTGAAAATCGTGCAGCGAGGTATAGCGGCCATCGCCCCACACAAAGGTATAGCGATTGTCTTCGCTGAAGTAGGCGTTGTGATGAAAGGAGACGTCCATGGTCGTGTCGGTGGCTACCACCAGGGGCGCTCCGTTGCGACTGTAGAAAATGTTGTTGAAGAACCTGACGTTGTGGTGCCCGCCGCTCTTGATGAACACGCCTCCGCCGGAAGGGGCAACTGCGCTGTCGGCAAAGATGGTGTTGTTGTACACGAGCAGGTCCAGGTTTCCACTCCGTTCGTGGTTCTCCACCCATAGCGTAATGCTCTTGTAGCCGTTTTTGCGACCGTCGTTTTCCGAGATGTTATACCGGATGACGTTGTTTCGCATCGGCCGGGCCCACTCAAACTGCGCTATCAGGAAGCCCGCTCCGTCGTTGTCGTGCGAGTAGTTGTACTGCATCACCGAGTTGGTCACGCCGCCGTCCAGGTCGAAACCGCCGCCGTCGCAGCCGCTGCCGGCGCTCATGTTATAGGCCTCGTTGTATTGGATAGTGATGGCGTTGGCGTCCCAGGCCCAGATGCCAATCGGTCCGCCGCAGTTTTTGTTCTGCATACCCGAGGTATGAACCACGCTGTGCTCGATGGTGCCGCCGTCCACATCCGACAGCACAATGCCGCTGCCGCTGTGCTTGTCCGGAAGGATCAGGCCGTAGATTTTATACACATGGCAGTGCCCGACGTAAATGTTGCGGTGTGCGTAGCCGGTCTTAGTATGGTCGAACTCCCCGAAAACATTAATACCCACCGAGTCGATATCGTGCACCACAGCCTGCGTGATGCGAGCTTCGCGGTAGCCGCTTTTGCCGTTCCAGGCTCCCAGCGTAATCCCTGATTTCCGGAAACCGCTCACCTCCACCTGATCGATGACAATGTGCGGCAGCTTTACATTGCCCGGCAGGTCATTGTAAAACAGAATTCCATGGTTGGTGTTGCGGGTATAGCCGCTGCCCCTGAAGTTGAGGTTCCGAATCTCTATACTTGCCACATTATGCGCATAAAAACCGTAGCCTGTGCCGGCCTCTATAGTGGCGCGCCCGTTACCAAAAGAACTCACAACAAGCGGATCCCCATCTCCTGAAAAATTTCCCTGATGAAAGTATAGACCGCCCGCAAAGGTGTAGCCTCCTTCTAAAAGCAGTGTGTCGCCGGGGCTATACCTGTGGCTGTTGGCCCTGGCAAGGCTGCGCCAGGCGGAAGCAGGCGAGGAGCCCGTGTTGGTGTCATCGCCTTTGGGGCTGATGTAGTAAGTGTGGGCCAGGGTATGGGAAGCTGTGCTCAGGTATAGCAAGGTGTAAAAAAGTAGCGCAAGGGCCTGTTTCATGGTCAGGAGTGTTCTGGTGCAGGTATAGCCAGACGATAGCTATACCTGTGCGGCTTGGTTGGCGGCGTTGCTGCCGGGCATTTCTAGCTCTGATACGTGCAGGGGGCGCAGCATGGATGTTTTCTTGTGCTGATGCTCCTGCATGCGCTGCAAAATGTCGTCGAGCAGTTCTACGGCCCGCAGCACATAAGGGCCTTTGTTGAGCATCACGCAGTCGGCCCGCTGCGACATGGCCGCATCCGTAATCTCGGCCCGCGACGGGCGCCCCTTCTTGGCCAGCGACTCGAGCACCTGCGTGGCCCACACCACCGGTATGTGCGCGGCCTCCGTTATCCACAGAATTTCCTCCTGCACTTCGGCCAGCCGCTGCCAGCCGCACTCCACGGCCAGGTCGCCGCGGGCAATCATCACGCCCACCGGGTGATTTTTCATGACGGTCAGCAGCAGGTGGGGCAGGTTGCGGAACCCCTCTTTGGTTTCAATTTTAAGGATAATGCCCAGGCGGCGTGGGGCTTTGAGGCGTTTTAGTTCCCGGTGCAGCGCCTCGATCATCTCGGGATGGTTCACAAAGGATAGGCTCACCGTGTCGGCCTGTTTCACCACAAAGGCCAGGTGCTGAAGGTCCTGTTCCGAGAGCCCGTTCAACTGCAGGTCGCTTTCCGGCAGGTTTATACCTTTGTCGTGCAGCAGTCGGCTGCCGGACTCCTTGGCTTCGGTTATTTTCACGAGCAGGGCCTCGTCGCTCGCGTTCAGGATCACTCCCGCAATTTTGCCATCGTCAAACAAAATCGGCTGGCCCTCCTTCACGCGGCCAAACACTTCGGGCAGGGTGCAGCTAATGCGTGCGGGCTTTGCAACGTGGCCTTCGGCATCGTACAGGGCAGGCTCGCCGGGTGCTTCGTCTTTTGTGAGGATCAGCAGGTCGTCTTTGCGCAGGTATATGGGTGCCACGCTGGCCGGCAGTGCCCCAACCTTGGTGCTGCGCTCCAGGGCGCTTTTTTTACTGATGGTGAGTTCGGTGCCGGTGCCGATATAGGATGTTTTGAACAGATGCGCGATCACGCCTTTTTCCTTGCGCTGCACCACCGTAAGGGAGCGCTTGCGGCCGCGCGTGTCCTTGAACCTAAGCTTGTCGCCCTGTTGCAGTTGCGCCACCCAGGCCTCAGCTACCGGCAGGCTGGCGTCTGTGGGCACTTCGCTTTCCACGCCGGCGGGGGCGAGCCATACCTTGGCTGGCGACACCAGCTGCCCAAGTTCGTTCTGGATCGGGCGTATGGGTAACAGGGCCGGGCCGGGGGTAAGGGTGCCGGTGCGCAGTTTGGGCCCCATCAGGTCCATGAGTATCTTACAGCTTTGGCCTGTTTCTTTTTCAGCCTTCCGGATCGTTTTCACCATGCTTTCCCATACCTGCTCGTTGTCGTGGGCACAGTTGATGCGGGCGCAGTCCATACCTGCCAGCAGCATGCGCTTCACCAGTTCGTAGTCCTGCGCCAGGTCGGCGGAAAACGTGACCATGATGCGGGTGCTGCGCTTTGGCGGACGCGGGCCCAGCAGTTCGCTCGTGTGCTTTTCGAGTAGCTCCAGGCTCTCGGCATGCGACACCGGTATGGGTTTTTTGGTGGGGGCGCAACTAAGCAAGTGGCAGAGCATGAGGTGCACGGCCTGCAAACTGGCCAGCACATGCCCTTCGGAGCGGCCCAGCGACGAGAGACCCAGCCGCGACAGGTTCGCCTGCAGTTGCCGGATGTCGTGCTGCCGCAACGACAGGTAATGTAGCAGGTTGCGGGCGCTCGTCCGGAAAGAAGGATGCACGCTTTTGATAGCGGGCGCAAACTTCTTTTCCAGTTTGAGGGCGTCCTGTTGCAGCACGTCCAGCTGCGCAATCAACTCGCGAAGGTGTTTGTGGTCTGTTTGCATGTTGCTATTCGGTATAGTATCCTATCAAACTGAAGTGGCATGCGCAGGGTTTTAAAAGCTGTTGACCATGGCCCGGTGCAGCGAATTAGGGCTCCAGTGGCCACTGGCAATAATCCGGCGGATACTGTGCAAGGGGTCCTGCGGGTCGCGCTTATCAGCCAGCTGGAAAGCCGCTGCCATGCCGCGCTGCTTCAACTCAGGTATAGCCTCGGGGTTCCAGAGCCCAAACGGGTAGGCAAAGTACTCGACTGGTTTGCCTGTGATCTCTGCCAACTGCCGCGATGGCTTTTCGACCTGCGTTACCCAATCCTGCCCCTGGTATTTCTTCACATTCTGGTGGTCCCAGGTGTGCGAACCAATCACGTGGCCTCTGTCAGATAGCTCCTTTACCTGTGCCTTGCTCATGTAGTTGGGGCGGCCCAGCGAGACGGTCATGATAAAGAACACGCCCTTGAAGCCGTACTTCTCCAACTCAGGCGCGGCCACGGTATACTGGCCCAGGCTGGTATCGTCGAAGGTGAGCATCACGGGTTTTGCGGGGAGTGGGGCACCGGTGGTGAGGTAGGCCATGAGTTGCTCGGGCAGCACCGTCTGGTAACCGCTGTCGGCCAGCATTTTGATATGGTCCCTGAAGCGCTCCTCCGGAATGATGTAGTCTTTGGCTTGTTTGGAGTCCTTCTCGCGCCAGTCGCGCACCTGGTGGTAGCACAAAATCGGTACCTGCTTGCGGGCGATGATGGTGGCAGCATCAGCAAAGGAGCCGGCTACCACGGCTGTTGCCTGCGCTGGCTCGGCAGGTATAGCGGCTTGCAAAAGCAGGCTGTCGGGGGCAGGTATAGCAGCGGCATGGTTTGCAGATGCAGCAGGTATAGCCGTCTCAACGGGCGAACTCGTTTCAATCGTTTTGCCCTCCTGCACACACGATGAAAGGGCGATCAGCAAAGAGAAACACAAGGCGAAAAATGGAAAGCGGGGTAGGGTGTAAGCGTAGTTCATAAGAAGTTTGGTAAGTGCTATAATGATAGCGATTTTTTAGCTGCCTTCCGAGCGATTGATGCTAAAAACGCTTACCTTAAACTATCCTTGCCGAACAGATCGTATTTAACGCATAAGCTATACCTGAAACCGCCTATGGCAGCCACTCCGTTTACCCGCCCAGCCATGCTGCGCCAACTTACCGAAGTGCCCGAATGGGATGTGCTGGTGATCGGAGGAGGGGCTACCGGTTTGGGCACGGCACTGGATGCCGCTTCGCGCGGGTATAAAACGCTGCTGCTGGAGCAGTCCGATTTTGCAAAGGGCACGTCGAGCCGCAGCACCAAGCTGGTGCATGGCGGGGTGCGCTACCTGGCGCAAGGCAACATCCGGCTGGTATTCGAAGCGCTGCGGGAGCGGGGACTGCTGTTGCGCAACGCCCCGCATGTGGTGACCGTGCAGCCTTTCGTGATACTCTGCTATACCTGGTGGCAGCGCTTTTTCTACGGCGCCGGGCTCACACTCTACGACTTGCTGGCGGGCCGGTATAGCCTGGGCCGCACCACCTGGTGGAGTCGCCTTACGGTGCTCGGACACCTGCCCGGTCTTAAGCCCGAATACCTGAAAGGCGGCATCGTGTACTTCGACGGACAGTTCGACGATGCCCGCCTGGCCCTGAACATGGCCCAGACCTGTGCAGAGCAAGGAGGCACAGTGCTGAATTACATGCGGGTGACAGCCCTGACAAAGGATATGGATGGACACGTGAACGGTGTGAAAGCGCTGGACCTGGAAAGCGGGCAGGCCTATACCCTGCGTGCTAAAGCTGTGGTAAACGCCACCGGCGTATACGTGGACGAAATTCTGCAACTCGACCAGCCTGCCCAGAAACCGCTTGTCATGCCTAGCCAGGGCGTGCACGTGGTGCTTGGCAAATCCTTTCTGCCAGGCGAAGCAGCCCTGATGATTCCCAAAACCCCTGACGGGCGTGTGCTCTTTGCTATACCCTGGCAGGACCATGTGCTGGTAGGAACAACGGACACGCCCTTGCACAGTATCAGCCTGGAACCCGTGGCCCTGGAAACCGAGATCAACTTTATCCTGCAAACCGCTGGGGCATACTTGCAAAAGATACCAACACGACAGGACGTGCGCAGTGTATTCGCGGGCCTGCGCCCCTTAGCTGCTCCCAGTAGCGAAACCGGTGACACCAAGGAAATTTCCCGCAGCCACAAATTGCTGGTAGCACCGTCGGGACTGATCACCATTACGGGTGGCAAATGGACCACCTACCGCCAGATGGCCGATGACACAGTGAATGCAGCTGCTAAAGTGGCGGGTCTGCCGGCTATACCTTGCCGCACAGAAAGGCTGCCTATCCACGGAGCTATACCTGCCGTGACTATACCTGCAAGCAGCAACTCAACGATGCAGCGCAAACAGGAAAGTTCCCCGCCCCCAGCCTTGGCCAGGTATGGAAGCGATGCCCCGCATGTACTGGCTTTGCAGGAGGCGGAGCCGACCCTCGCCCAAAAGCTACACCCTGACTTTACCTATACCTTAGCCGAAGTAGTCTGGGCCGTGCGCCACGAGATGGCCCGCACTGTGGAGGACGTGCTCTCCCGCCGCCTGCGGGTGCTTTTTCTGGATGCCCGGGCAGCCTTGGAAATGGCTCCTGCCGTTGCAGTTGTGCTGGCCCATGAGATGAACCATGATGAAACCTGGCAGCGGGAGCAAGTAGCGGCTTTTGAGATGCTGGCACAGCACTACCTACCGCAGCGTTATGAAAAGAAGACCGTGCGGATACCTTGACGATTTTTTTTCCGAAATTGCAGCAAAATACCCCAACCCTATGCAACGACCAATCAAACTCATCATAATCGGCGGCATCGCACTGGTGCTGTTCTATTTCGTGCGTGAGTCCTTTGTAAGCGACGATAACTACCTGATTCCACTTAAAAAGGAGCGGGAAGACAAGGATCTGTCGTTTCGCAGCCGTACCAACAGCCCTTTTGAAGAAGCGGATCGCAGGATGTTCAGCAACCTGGTATATTACGAGCCCAACCTGGATTACCGCGTGAAAGTGAAGCTGGAGGATATTGAGCCGAAAGATACCGTGCACATGCCCATGACTAACGGCAGCACCGAGGCCTACCTGCGCTATGCCATCGCCAATTTTGAGCTGAACGGGGAGCCGCAGCGCCTTACGCTTTATAAAAAAGTAAAGGAGCAGGAAGAAAAGCTGTTCGTGCCGTTCACCGATAAAACCAACGGTTTTGATACCTATGGTGGTGGTCGCTACATTGATGTGCCGTTTAAGGAAGGCGCCAAAACCGCCACCATCGACTTCAACCGTGCCTACAGCCCGTTCTGCGCCTACAACCCCGAGTACGTGTGCCCCGTGCCGCCCAAAGAGAACCGCCTGACCGTGGCCGTAGAGGCGGGGGAGAAGAATTATGAAAAGGCGCACCCGGTGGTGGAGTAGGCGCGGGTTAGTCTTTTGACCTTTGTCATAATGTCTTTTGTCAAAGGACAAAAAATAATCCTTAATTTTGGGAATTAGCTTCAACCAAGCGAGGCTATACCTTACAGAACAACCAACATAACCATGCTGATTTCATTCGACTGGCTGAAACAACTCATTCATATAGAAAATACCGCTGAAGAAACCGGTGCCTTGCTGACAGGCGCGGGCCTGGAGGTGGAAGCAATTCATACATTCGACCAGGTGAAAGGTGGTCTGGAGGGCATTGTGATAGGCGAGGTGCTTACCTGTGAGCGCCACCCGGATGCCGACCGCCTGAGCGTAACGACCGTGGACATTGGCACGGGTGAGCCGAGCCAGATTGTATGCGGTGCGCCTAACGTGGCCGCCGGGCAGAAAGTAGTAGTGGCCACCGTGAACAGTACACTCTACCCGTCGGGCGGTGAGGCTTTCAAAATCAAGAAGTCAAAGATCCGCGGTGCCGCTTCCGAAGGCATGATTTGCGCCGAAGACGAAATCGGCGTAGGTACTTCGCATGCCGGCATTATGGTGCTTGACACAGACCTGCCAAACGGTACGCCAGCTGCGCAGTACTTCGGGCTGGGCTCTGACAAGGTGTTCGAGATAGGCCTGACGCCGAACCGCGCCGATGCAGCGTCGCATTTGGGTGTAGCCCGCGACCTGAAAGCTCTGTTGCGTGTGCCCTATACCTTGCCATCGGTAGAGGACTTTGCAGTAAACAACAATTCTCGCCCTATTGCGGTGGAGATTGAGAACATAGACGCTTGTCCTAGGTATGCGGGCGTGACCGTGAGCGGGGTGACAGTAGGACCGTCACCAGAATGGCTGCAGAAGCGCCTGCGTGCCATCGACCTCGAGCCGATCAATAACATCGTGGACGTGACTAATTATGTGCTGCACGAGTTGGGCCAGCCGCTGCACGCGTTTGATGCCGACAAGATAAAAGGCGACAAGATTGTGGTGAAGACCGCCGAAGCCGACAGCAAGTTCGTGACCTTGGACGGCGTGGAGCGCAAACTCAAAGCCAACGACCTGATGATCTGCAACGCCGAGGAACCGATGGCGATTGGCGGTGTGTTCGGTGGCAAAGAGTCAGGAGTTTCGAACGAGACCACGACCATTTTCATCGAGAGTGCCTATTTCTCGCCTGACTACATCCGCCGCACAGGTATGGCACATGGTCTGAAGACCGATGCGTCGTTCCGTTTTGAGCGTGGCACGGACCCGAACATGGTCATTACCGCCCTGAAGCGTGCCGCCCTGTTGGTGCAGGAGGTGGCTGGTGGCGAAGTGAGCTCCGAGATAATAGACGTATACCCGCAGCCGATACAGAACCTGGAACTGACCCTGGATATCGAACGTGCCCATACCTTGATTGGTCAGCATATCGGGGCCGAGCGCATGAAGGAAATTCTGACGGACCTGGGTATAGACGTGACCGGTGAGACAGCCGAAAAGCTGCATGTATCGGTGCCGCCATTTAAGGTAGACGTGACCCGCGAGGCGGACCTGGTGGAGGAAATCCTGCGCATCTACGGCTTCAACAACATTGAAGTGAGCGAGCACATGGCCACCACCTACATGGCCAGCTTCCCGAAACCGTATCCAGAGGACATCAACAAAACCATACTGGACTACATTTCGGCAAACGGTTTCCATGAGATCATCACCAACTCCATTACCAACTCCAAGTACTACGCCGCGGGCGGAGATGCGGAGACGGCCGGACTGGTGAAGGTGCTCAACTACAACAGCGAAGACCTCGACGTGCTGCGCAAGAGCATGGTGTTCTCGGGCCTGGAAGTGCTGCGCTACAACATCAACCGCCGCCAGCGCGACCTCAAGGTATACGAGCTGGGTAAGGTATACGAGCAACTGGAGGACGGCTATAAAGAGAGCCGCAAACTGGCGCTATACCTGGTGGGCAACACTACAGCCGAAAGTTGGAAACAGCCTGCCCAGAAAGTAGCTTTCCACGATCTGGCGAGCGTGGTGCAGAATGTGCTACAGAAACTCAACGCCGCCGACTACGAAGTGCAGGCCATTGAGCAGAGCCGCTACATGCGCCAGGGCATCAGCTATGTGAAGAACGGCACCGTGATCGCGCAGGTAGGTTTGTTGGACGCCGCAGTGACCAAAGCCATGGACGTGAAAGAGCAGGTATGGTACGCCGAGCTCAACTGGGATTACCTCATCAAGAAATACAAAGACAAACTGGTAGCCGAAGAACTGCCGAAATTCCCGGAAGTGCGCCGCGACCTGTCGCTGGTTGTGGACAAGAACATGACCTTTGAGCAGCTGAAGCAAGTGGCCCTGCGCACCGAGCGCAAGCTGTTGCAAGGCGTGAACGTGTTCGACGTGTACGAGGGCGACAAGATAGAAGCAGGCAAGAAAGCCTATGCCCTGAGCTTCACTTTGCTGGACCGCCAGCAAACTTTGACCGACAAAGTGATTGACGGCGTGATGAACCGCCTGATGCAGCAATTCGAAAAACAACTGGGAGCCATAATCCGCAAATAAGCATGGCAAAGGAAAAACAACTTCAACAGCTTCAGGCCATTGAGAGCAAGGTGCGCCAGCTCCTAACCAGGCACGCCGACGCCCAGCATAAGCTGGCTGCTGCCCAGGAGGAAATAAAATTGCTTCAAACGCAGCTGGAAGAGCGGGAACAGCAAATAAAAAATTTTCAAAATCAAGAGAATATTGTTAAGATTGTAGATGCGATAGCAGGAAACACTGCAAATTCGACAGAGTTAAAGCTGAAGTTAAACGAATATATAAGGGAAATTGATAAGTGTATCGCCTACTTGCGCGATTAGCCGATAGGAGAAAAGCCTGAAAGAAACAGGCAGAACCACATAAAGGCTGGCAGCCAAGTAGCCCTGAACGATAAAAAACGCAACGGATGGGTGAATTAGCTATTAAGATTCGCATCGCAGAACGCGAGTATCCGATGCGGGTGAAGGAAGAAGAAGAAGAAAGGCTTCGGGTGGTAGGTAAACTTTTGAACGAGCGCCTGCGCTTTTTCAAAGACCAGTTTGGCATACAGGACAAGCAAGACTTGCTGGCTATGGTAGCGTTTGAGACCATGGTGGACAAGCTGAAGCTGGAGGATGACAAAAACAACCACCTCGACAAAGTAGGCGCACAACTGAGCGTGCTCGACGAGCTCTTATCAACAAACAAGTAACAAACCGAGACTGCCCCCTAAGCAGTCTCTTTAACTACAGTGTGGCTCCATTAGCCACCTCACTGTCCTGCTGCAGGCCTGCTATAGTTTTTATAAACCATAAAAGCGTATAGTATGTCCGATATTTTAGTCATTTTAATTACCGCCATTGTCGCGCTCGGAGTCGGCGTGTACATTGGGCGCGTCATGCTGCAAAAAGTATACAAGCAGCAGGAAGAAGCCGCCCGCCAGAAGGCGAAGTCCATTATCCGTGAGGCGGAGATCAACGCCGAGAGCATCAAGAAAGACCGCATGTTGGAGGCAAAGGAGAAATTCCTGAAGCTGAAGTCTGAGTTCGAAGAAGAGTCGAACAAGAAGAAGAACATCATCATCCAGAACGAGAACAAGGTAAAGCAGCGCGAGCAGCACGTGGCCAAGCAGATGGAGCAGACCAAGCGCCGCGAAGCTGAACTCGACAAAGAGAAAGAGAACCTCGACCACCAACTGGAGCTGCTCAAAAAGCGCAAAGAAGAAGTAGAGCAGCAACACCACGAGGTAGTGGCACAGCTGGAGCAAATAGCCGGCCTGACCGCTTCCGAAGCTCGCGAACAGATGGTGGAAGCCCTGAAGAGCGAAGCCCAGTCGCATGCCTCTTCTTACGTGAAGGACATCGTGGCCCAAGCCAAACTCACCGCTACCAAAGAAGCCAAGAAGATCGTGGTGGAGACTATCCAGCGCACCGCCGCGGAGCACGCTATCGAAAATTGCGTGTCTGTTTTCAACATCGAGAGCGACGACATCAAAGGCAAGATCATCGGTCGTGAAGGCCGCAACATTCGTGCGCTAGAGGCTGCTACAGGTGTGGAGATTATCGTAGACGATACGCCAGAGGCGATTATCATTTCTGGTTTCGACCCGGTTCGCCGCGAGATTGCCCGTCTGTCACTGCACCGTTTGGTAGCCGATGGTCGTATTCACCCGGCCCGCATTGAGGAGGTGGTAACCAAAACCCGCAAAAACATTGAGGAAGAGATCGTGGAGATTGGTGAGCGTACGGCGATCGACCTAGGTATACACGGTCTGCATCCGGAGCTGATCAAGATGGTAGGCCGCATGCGCTTCCGTTCGTCTTACGGACAGAACCTGCTGCAGCACTCACGCGAGGTAGCCAACCTGTGCGCCACTATGGCAGCAGAACTTGGACTGAACGTGAAGCATGCCAAGCGTGCCGGTCTGTTGCACGACATCGGCAAGGTTACACCAGACGAGCCGGAATTGCCACACGCCATCATCGGTATGGAGCTGGCCAAGAAGTACAAGGAGCATCCGGATATCTGCAACGCCATCGGTGCCCACCACGACGAGATCGAGATGACTGCGATGATCTCTCCACTCATCCAGGCCTGCGACGCCATCTCCGGTTCAAGACCGGGCGCCCGCCGCGAGATCATGGAGTCGTATATCAAGCGTTTGAAGGATCTGGAGGCCGCTGCCGTGTCGTTTGACGGCGTGAACCAGTGCTACGCCATCCAGGCCGGCCGCGAGCTGCGCATCATGGTAGACGCCGACAACGTGACTGACGAAAAGGCCGCACAACTTTCCTTTGACATCTCGCAGAAGATCGAGAAAGAGATGCAGTACCCAGGCCAGATCAAAATCACGGTGATCCGCGAAATGAGAGCCATCAGCTACGCCAAGTAAGGTATAGCCTAGGTATAAAAAAAAGCCCCTTGCCTGTTTTGGCAAGGGGCTTTTTCATTAAACTAAACCAATCGTCACTCATTATCCTTAGCTCAGGAATGCCTTCAACATCCAAAGCGTCTTCTCATTTTCGTTGATGTCTTCACTTACCAGCGCTACCGTACCCTCGTCCTCTCGCTCGGCAGCCAAAGCCAGAATATCGCGCTCCAGGTTCACGATCACCGACAGGTTCTGATGTGTTGCCTCCACTGTCTCACGGTCGCCGCTCAGGTTTGATGTTTCCTGTATGCTCGACACGCGCAGGTAATCCGAGAAAGTATGCAGCGGCTTCTGGCCGATCGTCAGGATACGCTCTGCCAGGGCATCGATGCGGGCTAGCGCGTTGTTGTACAACTCCTCGTACTTGGCATGCAGCTGGAAGAAGTGTATACCTTTGATGTTCCAGTGGAAACCACGCAGGTTCTGGTAGTAAATGTGGTAATTGGCCAATAGCTCATTCAGCTTATCGGCAATCTCCACGGAGTCCTGCTTTTCTAATCCTATATTCGTTAGCTTATTCATAGTCTTATGTTTGCGTTATTTGTGTATACAAAGATGCTCAAAACAAGGTTATCAATCAAATCAATTATATTGATGTATATATAGTAATTATCTATAACTTAGCAGAGTGAGCGCAAAGTAGATAAGAGGGTTGGGTTAACTATACCTGAAGCAAAGCGTTCTTTTACTATACGATTGATAGCATGACACTGGTACAACTCGAATACCTATTGGCGGTAGACACGCACCGCCATTTTGCCACGGCGGCAGACCATTGCTTCGTGACGCAGCCTACCCTTAGCATGCAGTTGCAAAAGCTGGAAGAGGAGCTGGGTGTGCAGTTGTTTGACAGGAGCAGGGTACCCGTGCGGCCTACCGAAGTAGGTAAGGAAGTGATTGCCCAGGCGCGCATTGTGGTGGCGGAGGCGAAAAAGATAAAGGAGATTGTGCAGAACCAGAAGCAGGAGCTGAGCGGGGAATTGCGTATTGGCGTAATTCCAACACTGGCCCCTTACCTGATCCCGCTTTTCGTGACCAGCTTTATGGAAAAGTACCCCGATGTTCGACTGGTGGTGCAGGAGTTGATGACCGAGGAGATCGTGCGCAGGTTGAACTATGAATTGCTGGACGTCGGCTTGCTGGTAACGCCCCTGGACGATAAATCCATTAAAGAGATCCCCTTGTTTTACGAGGCCTTTGTCGCTTACATTAATCCGGCCCATCCATTGGCAAGTAGTAAAGTCATTAGCCCGGAGCAACTCGATCAGGACGAATTATGGGTGCTCAACGAAGGACATTGCTTCCGTAGCCAGGTACTCAACATCTGCAATCGGGGCGGGAGTGGTTCAGGCGGCACCGGCCACCTTGACTATAAGAGTGGCTCTCTCGAAACGCTCAAACGCATTGTAGAAACCCAGCGCGGACTTACCCTGCTGCCGGAATTATCGGTGCTGGATATGCCCAAGGAGAAGAAAGCGCTGGTGCATAGCTTTCAAGAACCGCAACCGCAGCGGGAGGTAAGTCTGGTAGTGCACCGCAGCTTCCTCAAAAAGAAACTGATCGAGGCGCTGCAACAGGAAATTGTGGCGGCTGTACCTGCCCCCATTCGAAATCGCAAAAAAGAACAGGTAGTGGGAATAAAGTAAAAGGGTAGAAAAGACCTCGCAGTGCGCGCAGCTCCTGCGAATGTCTGGAGCTTATATAAACATAGAATTATGCAGAAAGTACGGTGGGGAATAATTGGCTGCGGAAACGTAACCGAAGTAAAGAGCGGTCCGGCCTTCAGTAAGATAGAGAACTCTGAGCTGGTGGCCGTGATGCGCCGCGATGGAGCCAAAGCAAAGGATTACGCGGAGCGCCACGGCGTATCCAAATGGTATGATAATGCCGAAGCCCTAATCCACGACCCCGAAGTAGATGCTGTGTATATCGCTACACCCCCGGACTCGCATGCTGCTTATACTTTGCAGGTAGCCGCTGCCGGCAAGCCCGTGTATGTGGAGAAGCCGATGGCCCTGAACAATGCGCAGTGCCAGGAGATGATTGCCGCCTGTGAGCAGGCAAATGTGCCGTTGTTTGTAGCCTATTACCGCAGGAGCCATGCTGCTTTCAATAAGGTAAAGGAGCTACTGGATCAGAAGCTATTAGGAGATATACGCTTTGTAACTATCAAATTATACCAGCCGCTGCAGCCACAGCTGTATACAAATAACCTCCCGTGGCGCGTGCAACCTGAGATTTCTGGTGGCGGCCTGTTCCACGACCTGGCTCCCCATCAACTTGACATACTTGATTATATACTTGGGCCAATCGCGTCGGCGTCCGGACAAGTAACTAACCAGGCTGGGTTGTATGAGGCAGAAGATCTGGTAACGGCACAGTTCAGATTTGAGAGTGGCGTGTTGGGCGTTGGCGTGTGGTGCTTCAGCGTAGCCGAACAGCAACAGGAGGATAGTATAGAGATTGTAGGTAGCGCAGGCCGCATCACCTTCCCGACTTTTGCCAGAAAACCTATCGTGTTAGAAACCATAGCAGGTACAGAGGAGTTTTTGCTTCCCCCGCCAGCCCATGTGCAGCAGCCTTTTATCCAATCTATTGTAGAGGAGCTAACCGGGAAAGGCAAATGCCCCGGCACAGGCGTTTCAGCTGCGCGTACTTCTTGGGTGATGGATCAGATTGTGGGGAGGGAGTAGGTTTTTGAAAATACCTCGCAGCGCCCGAAGGTCCTGGGAGTGTCTGGTAATTACTGTTGCATAGCCACCAAGACGCTCGCGGGTTTCGAAGACACCGCGAGGTCATGCTGCAAGCAACCCTGAAAACAAAACAGGCCGCCTCTTTCGAAGCAGCCTGTTTCTATATTTATACCTTATACAGGTTAGCAAATCAAATTAAGCGTTGATCATGCCGGCTTTCTGCAGCACCTCTACCATGGTAGCACCGATTTCAGCCGGAGAATCTACTACATGGATACCGTTCTCACGCATGATCTTCATTTTAGCGGCAGCTGTATCGTCAGCACCACCTACGATCGCACCGGCGTGGCCCATACGACGGCCAGCAGGGGCAGTCTGGCCGGCGATGAAACCAACTACCGGCTTCTTGTTGCCAGTCTCGCTGATGTATTTCGCAGCCATTGCTTCGTAGTTACCACCGATCTCACCGATCATCACGATCGCGTCAGTCTCAGGGTCTTCCATCAGCAGCTGTACCGCATCTTTGGTTGGCGTACCAATGATCGGGTCACCACCGATACCAATCGCAGTAGAAACACCCAAACCAGCCTTCACGATCTGGTCGGCAGCCTCGTACGTCAACGTGCCAGACTTCGACACGATACCAATACGACCTGGCTTGAACACGAAACCTGGCATGATGCCCACTTTCGCCTCACCTGGCGTGATCACACCCGGGCAGTTCGGACCGATCAGGGTCACGTCTTTGCCTTTCAGGTAGTTTTTGGCCACCACCATGTCTTTAACAGGAATGCCTTCTGTAATCGCCACAATCACTTTGATGCCCGCGTCAGCAGCCTCCATAATCGCGTCAGCAGCGAAAGCCGGTGGCACGAAAATGATAGATACATCAGCACCTGTCTTCTTCACAGCGTCTTCTACAGTGTTGAAAACCGGCAGGTCCAGGTGATTGTTGCCACCTTTGCCTGGTGTAACACCACCCACTACGTTGGTGCCGTACTCGATCATCTGAGAGGCGTGAAAAGAACCTTCGGAACCCGTGAAGCCCTGTACGATCACTTTCGAATCTTTATTTACTAAAACACTCATGTGTATCTTATTAAGTTGATGAATGATGGTCTAAAATAAGGTAGTGCAAAAATAGCCTTTTTTGTGGCCCTTGCAAAAAATAGTTAAAGCTAATATAGGCCCCAAACCAGCCCGGCGGAACGGGAACTGGTACACCTTATGTTGTATGGAAGGCAGGGGGTTATACCTGTTAAGTATAATTTTAATTACGTACCTTTGCACCCGTATCTCAAAAAAACAGTACGCGAATGAAATACCTGAATCATATAACCGAGGCAATCGGTAACACACCCTTAGTAAAGCTCAATAACGTAACCAAAGGCATTAAGCCGACTGTACTTGCCAAGGTAGAGTACCTGAACCCGGGTAACTCCGTGAAAGACCGCATGGCGATCCGCATGATCGAAGACGCCGAGAAAGCCGGTATCCTGAAGCCGGGCGGCACCATTATTGAAGGAACTTCGGGGAATACAGGGATGGGACTGGCGCTGGCGGCCATCGCCAAAGGGTATAAGTGCATCTTCACGCTGGCCGACAAGCAGAGCAAGGAGAAAATGGACATTCTGCGTGCTGTGGGAGCTGAAGTGGTAGTATGCCCAACGAATGTGGCGCCTGATCATCCGGATTCTTATTACTCCGTGGCCAAGCGCCTGAACGAGGAGATTCCGAATTCATTCTACCCGAACCAGTACGACAATATGTCTAACTGGGCGGCGCATTACGAGTCGACCGGACCGGAGATTTGGGAGCAGACCGAGGGGAAAGTGACGCACTTTATCACTGGTGTGGGTACGGGCGGCACTGTAACTGGTATATCGCGCTACCTGAAGGAACAGAAGCCTGAAGTGGTAACGGTAGGTATAGACACCTATGGCTCGGTCTTCAAGAAATACAAGGAAACAGGTATTTTCGACGAGAACGAGATCTACGCGTACGCAACCGAAGGTATAGGCGAAGACATTCTGCCTAAGAATGTGGACTTCGACGTAATCGACACGTTTGTGAAGGTGACGGACAAGGACGGAGCTGTGATGACGCGCAGACTGGCCAAAGAGGAAGGCCTGTTTGTGGGCTGGTCTTGCGGCACGGCCGTTTATGGAGCGCTGGAATATGCCCGCGAACACAACCTGACAGAAGATGATGTGATTGTGGTACTGCTGCCAGACCACGGTACGCGCTACCTGGGCAAAATCTACAACGACGACTGGATGCGCGCCCAAGGCTACATCGACTAAAAAACGCATTTACGGCTAAAACGGGTGACTATAATTTGTTTGAGGCCCCCAACTTGTGTACCTTGTCATGTGGCAGGGGCTTAGGTTTAAAGAATTATTTATTTCGAAAACGTTAGCTTAAAATATACGGCTTGCGTGACAGACAGGCCAGGGATAGTTTAGCTATGAAAAAGATATCAGGCGTACTTCTTATTGACGACGACGACACGACCAATTTCCTGAACCAGCGTTTGCTGGAGCGGATGCAGGTGACGGACAACATACGCACATTTGTGAACGGCAAACAGGCATTCGACTACCTGTACAATGTGAGCAATAAAAACTACGAGCACACAGACGCAAACTATTTTCAGCCGGAGCTGATTTTCCTGGACATCAGCATGCCGGTAATGGACGGGTTTGAGATGCTGGACCTGTACGAGCGGCTAAACCCTGATTTCAGGAAAAACATCGTGCTGGCCGTGCTTACTACTTCAACGCATCCGCAGGACACCGATGCCGCTCAAAAGTACTCAGCAGAATACCTGACCAAACCGCTTACAGCCGAGAAGGTAACAAACCTGATCAACAAGCATTTTAGCGCCGCGGATCAGAAAGCCTAAAAGAGCATTTGTATAACAGAAGAGCCGACACGCTCACTCCACTGAGAGTTGCGTGTCGGCTCTTCCGATTTTATGCGGTCGTGCGGTTGTGTATACCTACGATTAAGTTCGACTGCCTTCTCTGGCGAATGTCTGCAGTGGGTCCGTTTTACGCAAGGTCCTGTGGCTGTTGCTATACCTAAAACGAAAAGCCGAAGTTCGCCTTGATCAGCAGGTTGAGAATGACCCCCAGTCCGGCCAGCAGCAAGCCAATCCCGATCAGTTTCTCGATGTCCTGCATTTTGCCCTGCCGTTTCTTGAACAGGTTGCCGCCAATGGCTCCGAGTGCAAAGGCGGCCATCAGCGGCAGGCTGCGGCTCCAGATTACGTTGCCCAACAGGTAGTGGCTGATAAAGCCGGTAAAGCTGGTGATGACCAAGATGAAAAGGGAGGTGGAGGTGGCAATCTGGGAGGGCATCCGGAACAGCTTGATCATCATGGGCGTCTGCAGGAACCCGCCCCCAATGCCAAACAAGCCGGCTATGATACCGGACGCGAAACCGAACACCGACACCACACCGCCGTTTAGCCGGTATGCCAAATGCTTGGCCCTGTTCTTCCGGATAAATGAGGTCGGTACGCGGCGGATGCGGTACATCATGCCCGAGTGGCGCTGCATCTTTTCTTTTTTCTGGGGCTTCACCATAAAAAAGCCCACCGTGAGCACAAAGAGCGCAAAAATGACCTGTAGCTCTGAAACTGGCAGAAAAGCCACCATAAAAGCACCCAGTACCGTGCCGGCCACCGCCGGGAACTGAATAAGGGAGCCCACCAGGTAGTCGATGCTGCGGTCGCGGAGGTTAAAGGCAGAGGCGATGATAGAGGCCGGAACGAGCGCCGACATAGTGGAGCCGATGGCGATCTCGATGTTGTACCCAAAGAAAATGATCAGGATCGGCACCATGAACACGCCTCCCCCGAAACCGATGATGGTGCCAAACCCGCTCACGAGCGCACCGACAACAAAAATGATGAATTCCTCCATTTGCTAAGCCCCGCAGGGCCGTGGTATCATACCTTTTGCGGCAAGGTATACTATTCAGCTACAGGTACGAATTTAAAGTCATCACCGTTAAACAATCCTTTGTCGCTGAGCTTGAGCGAAGGTATAACGAGTAGCGCCATAAACGAAAGCGTCATGAAAGGGGAGGCAAGCTGGCTGCCCATCTCCTTGCTCATGTGGTCGATGGCCGAATAAGCCTGGGCCACTTCATAGCCATCGGCCGCCGACATGATGCCCGCCACCGGCAAAGGCAGCAATTGTTCTTGGTCACCGTCCACCGCAGCCACGCCGCCTTTGGCGCTGATGATCAGGTTCACGGCGCGGGCAATGCTCTTGTCGTCCACCCCCACGGCAATGATATTGTGCGAGTCGTGGCCCACCGATGAGGCGATGGCGCCGCGGTTTATACCTACGTTTTTGATAAAAGCCACTGCCGGCTCGGCATTCGCATACCGGTTCACCACGGTGATCTTGAGCACATCCTGCGCGACATCCGAAACGATATAGCCGTCTTCCATTTTCGGCTCAGCCCATACCTGGTGCGTGATCAACTGTCCGTCAAAGGCCTCTATCACCCGGATCTTGCTGGCGTTGTCGGCAAACAGCTGGAACTGTTCCGGCGTTTTCGGCTCGGTATTGAAGTTGTTGATCTCCTCGCTTGGTGTGAAGGCAGTCTTTGACTTGCCCTTTTCGGCTACCAGCTCCCCGTTGATGTAAGTGGCCTCGATACTGAAGTCATCCAGGTTGTTGACCACAATAAAGTCGGCGGGGTCGTTTTCGCGGAGCAGGCCGACTTCCAGTTTGTAGTGCTCCACCGGATTGAGGCAGGCGGCACGCAGCACATGGAACAGGTCGTGGCCTTTGGCAAGCGCACGCTTCACAAGCAGGTTCAGGTGGCCTTCCACGAGGTTGTCAGGGTGCTTGTCGTCGGAGCAGAACATGATGCTATCAGGATGACTGGCAAGCAAAGGTATGAGCGCCTCGAAGTTTTTGGCGGCACTGCCTTCCCGGATCAGGATCTTCATGCCTACGGCCAGTTTGTCGAGCGCTTCCTCAGCCGTGAAGCACTCGTGGTCTGTGGTAATGCCAGCCGAAGCATACAGGGCCGCTTGTTCGCCACGCAGTCCGGGTGCGTGTCCGTCCACCGCCTTGCCGTATTTTTTCGCCAGCTCGATCTTCTCCATCACCACCGGGTCGCGGTGCAGCACACCGGGCCAGTTCATCATCTCTGCCAGGTATTTGATCTCGTCGCGCTGGAACAAGGTTTCGATGTCAGTGGCCGTTATCTCAGCACCGGCTGTTTCGAAAGGGGTGGCAGGCACACAGGAGGGAGCTCCGAAATAGAACTTAAACGGCACCTTGTTTCCGTTTTCGATCATGTACTCCACGCCCGCTATACCCAGCACATTGCCAATCTCGTGCGGGTCCGACACGGTGGCCACGGTGCCATGTGGCGCGGCCAGGCGGGCAAATTCGGAGGGCACCAGCATGGAGCTTTCCACGTGCACATGGGCATCCACAAAGCCAGGCAAAATATAACTGGTGGAGGAGGTGGCCTCACGAACTATTTCTGAAATGCGGCCGTTTGTCACATGGACCGTTCCCTCAAAAATCTCCTGCTGGTGCAGGTCAATGATACGTCCGCTGACGGTATAGGAGCTATGCATGGATAGGACTGTCTTGTTGATATAAAATGCCCGCTGATGGGGATTGAACCCGTAAATTACCTTATATTTGCGTTAAAATTAGTCGTTTTGAGAAAGATAATTTCATACATACTTTTAGCGGGGTTTCTGGTAGCCGGCCCACTGGCGAGCTGTACAACCAAGACTCCTCAGCAAAAAAAGACGGCCTCCTACATGAAAAAAAGCAAGAAAGGCAATGTGCCCTGCCCTTGCGACTCGAACTAATACCTGATAGCTTACCATGAAAAAAATTGTAATCGCCATAGATGGCTACTCCTCGTGCGGGAAAAGTACAACGGCCAAACTGGTGGCTGCCGAACTGGGCTACGCTTACATCGATACCGGGGCTATGTACCGGGCGGTTACACTTTATTTTCTGGAGCATCATGTTAGTCTCACCAATCCCAAGGAAGTGAAGGATGCGCTGGATAAAATTGACATCACATTCCATTACAACCCGAAGGCCAAACGAAACGAAGTATTCCTCAATGGCCTGAATGTGGAGGACGAGATTCGCAAGATGTACATCTCCAACCAGGTGAGCGAAGTGAGTGTGGTGAAGGAGGTGCGCCGTGCCATGGTGGCCCAGCAGCAAAAGATGGGCAAGAAGCGTGGCGTGGTGATGGACGGGCGCGACATTGGTACCGCTGTGTTCCCGGATGCGGAAGTGAAGATTTTCATGACGGCTGATGTAGATACCCGTGCCCGCCGTCGTCAGGATGAGTTGCTGGTTAAGAAACAGTTGGTGAATCTGGATGAGATAAAGGAAAACCTGCAGAAGCGCGATCTGATTGACTCTACAAGAGCTGAGAGCCCGTTGCGCCGCGCCGATGATGCTTTTTTGCTGGATACCTCGCACATGACCATCGACGAACAGGTAGAGTTTGTACTCAACAAGGTAACTTCCCGTATCTTCAACGGCGAGTTTGCCTTACAGGAATAGAGGAAAGAAGAGATGAACGTAACGATAGACAAGAATTCCGGTTATTGCTTCGGCGTGGAGTTCGCCATACAGATGGCGGAGGACGAAATGGAGAACTGCGAAGAGCTCTATTGCCTTGGCGATATTGTGCACAACAGCATGGAAGTGAAGCGCCTTTATGAAAAAGGTCTTCGCATCATCGACCGGGAACAACTGAAAGAATTGCGTGACACAAAGGTGCTGATCAGAGCGCACGGCGAGCCGCCGGAGACCTACAGGACAGCCCTTGAAAATAATATTGAATTGATCGATGCTTCCTGCCCGGTGGTGCTCAAACTGCAAAACCGCGTGAAGCACGCCTTCAATGCCGATAAGTCGAAAGACGGCCAGATCGTGATCTATGGTCAGGTAGGCCATGCCGAGGTGATCGGATTAGCGGGCCAGACAGGCGACGAGGCCATTATCGTGACAACGGAAGAGGACCTGGATAAGATCGACTTCTCACGTCCGGTAACGCTTTTCAGCCAGACAACTAAAAGCACCAAAGGCTTTTACCATATCAAGTCGCTGATCGAGGAGCGCATTAAACAAGCCAACCAGGACAGCACCGCTTTTAATGCCAATGACAGCATCTGCCGTCAGGTGTCGAACCGCGAGCCGCAACTGACCAAGTTTGCCGCCGAGCATGATGTGATTGTGTTTGTAAGCGGCAAGAAGAGCTCCAATGGCAAGGCCCTCTACAGCGTGTGCAAGCAGCACAACCCCAACAGCTACTTCGTGGAGAACGAGGAGGAACTGGAGAAGGAATGGTTTGCCAACGCAGCGAGTGTGGGTATATGCGGCGCCACCTCCACCCCCATGTGGCTGATGCAGCAGGTGGCCGACGGCATTAAGAAATTTGATCTTGAAACAGTATAGAGATAACCATATACTGATAAATATTGGCTTTTTAGCTACATTTAGGCTTTGCATTGGCAAGGCCTATTTTTTTATGTACCAGTATACATGAAACGCATCTTACGCTACTTCCTAAACGGGCTCTTGATTGTGGCTCCTTTTACAATCACGGTCTGGATCATTGTGGCCATCATCGATTGGCTCGACAGCATGTTCGATCTGGGCGTACCGGGGCTAGGCATACTGCTGATGGTGGTGCTCCTGACCTTGATCGGCTTCATCAGCTCGTCTTTCTTCGTGAAGCCCTTTATCGTGATCACGGGCCGTTGGTTCAATAAAGTGCCGCTGGTCGGCATCGTCTATTCCAGTATCAAAGACCTGTTCGATGCCTTTGTGGGTGACAATCAGAAATTCAACAAGCCGGTAATGGTGAAGATGTCGGAAGACTCGGACAATCTGAAACTGGGTTTTGTCACGCAAGATGCCTTTGCCTCTGTCAATGTGGAAGACCGCGTGGCAGTATACTTTCCGCACTCCTACAACTTTTCGGGCGAACTCTTCGTGGTACCTAAGCGCAATGTCGTATACCTGGATTTGCCGAGCAGTGACGTGATGAAATTCATTGTGTCGGGTGGGGTGTCGCGGTTGTAAAGGTATAGAGCGCTATACTCAGCGTCTCAGGTAACGAAACCCTCACGAAAAATCTCAAAATTTAAGGGCCTTTCCTGTATCTTATTTGTATGCATGCCGAATAAGTAAGGAGAGATTTCTGATTTAGAATGCCTTATATTATACATAACGGTACAAAGCTGCACTACAGGGTGCTGGGAAAGGGCGCGCAGCCTTTGCTGGCCTTCCATGGTTATGGGCAAAGCAGCGGCTACTACCAGCCAATGGGCCAGGCACTGGGCGGCGACTATACCATTTACGCATTCGACCTGTTCTTTCATGGCCAGAGCACGCTGCACAAAGAGAACATGCCGCTCGATAAGGATTTCCTGCAGGAATTGATCAGTCTTTTTCTGGAGAAAGAGAAGGTCGACCACTTCTCGCTGATGGGCTTCAGTATGGGTGGCAAGTTTGCGCTGACCTTGGTGGAGCGCTTCCCGGAGCGCATCGACGAGCTTTTTCTGATCGCGCCGGATGGTATTAAGACCAGCTTCTGGTACAACATCGCCACCTACCCGGGCTGGCTGCAGCAACTCTTCAAGCGCACCGTGCTCAAACCAGAGCCCTTCTTCCGATTGCTCAACGTGCTCAACCGCTACAACATGATCCACAAAAGCCTCGTGCGCTTCGCCCGATTCCAGATGGACAGCACCGAGAAGCGCCTGCGGGTATACCGCAGCTGGATCGGATTCCGGGAGCTCAACTTCGATATCCGCGAGATCGTGCGATTGCTCAACCACAAGCAGGTACCGGTTACGATGTTCCTCGGCGAGTTTGACCAGATCATTTCGCCCAAGCGGGTGAGTGTATTCGTAAAGGCGCTGCACAAAGGAGAGTTGGTGGTACTCAAAGCCGGGCACTCAAACCTGATACAGGATGTCGCGGAGTTGTTGCACCAGAAAAAGATAGGGGTTGGGCCGCCCTCAAAAATTTAACACGCTATTCCTTTACCCCGATGCTTCGTACGTTAAGCAGAATGCTTAAATTGGCCTTTGATGAAAGAGGAGAACCTAAAAAAGCTCAAACCAGAGAAAAAAATCATTGGCCGGCGCGAGATGGTGGCCTTTCCGGAGTTGGATATCGACGAAATCGAAGCCAAGATCGATACCGGTGCTTATACCTCCGCCATTCACTGTTCGGATATTCACGAGGAAACCCTCGCCGACGGAACTAAAGTAATCTCGCTGGACTTATTAGACCCATCGCACCCGCAGTACAATCACAAAAAACTGACTTTTGCTGACTATAGTCTGCGGGATATCCGTAACTCGTTTGGCGATGTGCAGGAGCGGTATGTGATCAAAACACGTATCAAAGTGTTCGACGAACTGATCGAGGCCGAGTTCTCGCTCTCGGACCGCAGCGACATGAAATATCCGGTGCTGATTGGACGCAAACTGCTCAAGGGTCGGTTTATCGTGGACGTTTCCCGCAAAAACGTCTCACTCAAATTCAACAACAAACAAAAGAAGAATAAATAGTTTTTATGAAGATAGCGATTCTCTCTCGCAACCCGAAGTTATACTCTACCCGTCGGCTGGTGGAGGCGGCGCAGCAGCGCGGACACGAAGCCGTGGTGCTTGACCACCTGCGCTGCGACCTCGTGATCGAGCAGGGCGACCCACACATCCTCTACAAGGGAGAGCGCCTCACCGACATCGACGCCGTTATTCCGCGCATCGGGGCCTCGGTTACTTTCTACGGCACGGCCGTGGTGCGCCAGTTTGAGATGATGAAAGTAAAGAGTGCTGTGGACTCCCAGAGCATCGTACGCTCCCGCGACAAACTGCGCAGCAGCCAGATCCTTTCCCGCGCTGGGCTGGGCATGCCCAAGACTGCCTTCACCAACTACTCCAAAGAAACCTCCATGCTCGTGAAAGAAGTGGGCGGTGCACCCTTAGTGATAAAGCTTTTGGAAGGTACACAAGGGCTTGGCGTGGTATTGGCCGAAACCAAAAAGGCGGCTGAATCGGTGATTGAGGCCTTTCATAACCTGAAGGCCCGCATCATCGTGCAGGAATTCATTGCTGAGGCGGCTGGCGCTGACATCCGTGCCTTTGTGGTGAACGGCGAAGTAGTAGGGGCCATGAAGCGACAGGGCAAGGAGGGCGAGTTCCGCTCCAACCTGCACCGTGGTGGCAATGCCAGTCTCATCAAACTCAGCCGCCAGGAGAAGGCCGCTGCCTTGTTGGCTGCCAAGTCACTGGGACTGGGTATAGCCGGCGTGGACATGCTGCAGTCCAAGCGCGGGCCGCTTATTTTGGAGGTGAACTCATCGCCGGGTTTACAAGGTATAGAGAAGGCGACGAACAAAGACATCGCCGCGAAAATAATAGAGTACGTGGAAGGCCTGGTGCAGAAAAAGGCCGCCAAGAGAGTGAAAGAATAGCATGCCCGAAACCATTAAGATCAACGGTGTCAGCATAGACCGTGGAGAGAAGGTGCTCACCCGCCTCGTTATCTCCAAACTACCCAGCGGCACCGTCATCGACATACCTGTTTATGTGTTCCGCTCTGTGCACGATGGGCCGGTGCTCCTGCTCATGGCCGGCATGCACGGCGACGAGGTGAACGGCACGGAAATCATCCGCCGCATGATCACCAAAAAGATGCTGTACCCGCTCAAGGGGACCATCATTGCGGTGCCTATCCTGAACATCTACGGCTTCCTGAATTTTTCGCGTGACGTGCCCGATGGCAAAGACGTGAACCGGAGCTTTCCGGGTAATAAGGAGGGGTCACTGGCAAGTCGTGTGGCACATCGCTTTATGAAAGAGGTGATGCCCTACATCGATTACGGCGTGGACTTCCACACAGGCGGCTCTAGCCGGGGCAACTACCCGCAGATACGCTGCGTGCTGGCTGAACCGAAGAACCAGGAACTGGCAGATGCCTTTGCCGCACCGTTCACGCTGAACGCCTCTTACCGCCAGGGTTCGCTGCGCAAGGAGGCCGCCAAACTCGGCAAGCACATCCTGGTGTATGAAACAGGAGAGTCGCTGCGCTTCGATGAGCGCGGCATTAAACTAGGTATAGAAGGCACCTGTCGCCTGATGCACCACCTAGGTATGGCTACCAGCGCCCCTGTTCCCTCAGAACCGACCACGATCTGTATGAAGGACATTTGGCTGCGTGCTAAAAATGCGGGCCTGTTCCGGAGCCTTGTGCAGGAAGGCGGCTACGTGAAAAAAGGACAGGTAGTGGGCACGATCACAGACCCTTATGGCGAAATGGAAGTACGTTTGAACGCCCCGGCCGCTGGCTATGTGGTAGGCCTCAACAACATGCCCGTGGTCAATCAGGGCGATGCCCTGATGCACATTGCCTTTTAAGGTATAACCGCTTATTGGTTTGACAAAAGAGTTCTTTGACAAAGGACAAAGGACTTTCAGGAATAAACAAAAAGGCCCTGCTATACCTTAGCAGGGCCTTTTTGTTATAGTACTCGCTATACCTTAGAATACGTAGCGCACGTGAAGGGCAGAATCCCAGAAGCCACGGCCATGCGGAATGTTGATGTAAGGCTTGATGTCAGCGCCGATCGTGAACGGAATGTCGCGGATGTAGTACTCAAGACCCAGCACACCGTCAATACCGAAACCTACGATATTGTCATCATAGTATCTGTCGCGTCTGTGCTTGTCGTAGTAGTAATAGTAGCGACCTTCGTAGAAGCCGATGTGGCCACCCAGACCATAGTACCACTGCAGGCCTTTGGCGTTGAAAGCCGGGGCATGCTTTTCGTAGAGCACGGTAACTACAGCACCTCTGTGGCGGAAACCTGTGCTCAGGATGCCTTCAATAGCAGCATCGCTTTTGATGAAGTGCTTTATGGTGAGACCAGAAGCCACGCCGCCTCTAAAGCCTATACCTGTTTTGTACTGCTGTGCATTGGCACCAAAAGCAAGCGTCATTACCAAAGCTAAGGTAAAACCGACGCGAAGAAATGTTTTCATTGTTCTATTGAAAAAGTTATATCTAGCTTGCCAGACAGGTACGTCCAGCTGGCAGGCTGCAAAAATAGAACTTCTTCTGTTCCAAAAAACTAATATCTGCTTTTTTCGCAAACTTTTAGCTCGACTGCTTGTATGATTGCAGGTAAGCCGTCTTGGAGGTACGTCGCCCAATTAATTTGAAAAACGTGATAAACTTCTCTTTGTCAAGCTCCAGCGCCCTGGCGAAAGCATCTTCCTCATCCGAATCCTGGTAATCCTTAACATAATGTTCTCTTACCAATCCAGCCTCTGTCAGTTCAGCAGCGGCCTCTATCTCCACCAGTCCTGTTTTCTCCCAGAGCCTGCGCCACCAGTCTATGGTGTGAATAAAGTACCAATAGTTCTGATAATCATCTTGTAGGAATTCAGGCACTTCGTGATGGCTTTCGATCTCTTTGGTGAAGCATACATCTACGATGGCAATGTGTCCTTCGGGTTTGATGAAACGGGCAATGTAGGGCAGGTACTTTTCGTCGGTGCCGAAATAGGTATAGGAGTCCACCACGATCACGGCATCAAAATACTCCTCTGGGAAGGGGAGGGAGCGGGCCTCCAACTCGAGCGGGAACACCTTGTCTTCGCAGCCCTCGCTTAGAATGCGCTCATAATTGTCGCTGGCCGACACGGCCTCGTCCACCGCCCAAACGGTGACTCCAAACTCTTTTGCCAGAAAGATAGAGCTGATGGCTTTGCCACAGCCCAGATCGAGCACACGCATGCCGGGTTTCAGATCCAGGGACTTGGTGAGGCTCTCGAGGTTAAAGAGCACGTTTTCGCCCATAGAGTGCTTGCGCACCCATTTCGGGTCGTATTGAGAAGCTTTGGGAAAGGCGCGGCGCAGGCTCTTGTTTGGCATAGGTATAGCAGGTATAGATGCCTTGCAACTTACGCGTCAGGTATAGCGAGGGTTAGCTGCCTAGTCGCGCTATTTCGTCGGACAGGTATATTTTGTCGCCCCTGTGGTCCTGCGCAGCAACGCGCAGCATGGCGCTGGCCACGGTCTGTGCCTGAATGGGCCGGTACTTGCGCAGCGGCCCGAACATGATTTTGGAAAGCGGCTTCATGATTCTGGCGCCGATCTCCTCGCCGGTGCGATGCTCGTCGCGCTCGCCTAGCAAAAGTGCCGGCCTGAAAATGTGCAGCGAAGTATAACCCAGTGCCCGTACATCCCGTTCCATCTCACCCTTCACACGGTTGTAGAAAATGCGGGAGCCCGTATCAGCACCCATCGACGAAACCACCAGAAACTGACTGGCATTTCGGCGCAGCGTGATCTCGGCCAACTGCGTGACATAGGTATGGTCTACTTTGTAGAAAGCCTCTTTGGTACCGGCTTTTTTGATGGTGGTGCCCAGGCAACAGAACACATCGTCGGCAGCCAGTTCGGAGGCGCTTTTCTGTAGGTGTTCAAAGTCGACAATCTGCTGGTCGAGCTTGGGATGAATAATGGCGAGTTCGCGGCGGCCAATGGAGATTACCTGGCTGTAGCGGTCGCTTTGGAGTAGCATACGCAGCAAATGACTGCCTACCAGGCCACTGGCGCCGGCAATCAGTGCGGTTCGGGTTCGGTGCATGTAGGATTACGTTTCGCTGAATTACGAATGCCCGCTGCATAGGTTAAAAATAGCAGTGTGCTTTCCGGTAAATAATCCTGTTGCGGGTTTTTTTTGTTTTTGGGATCAGTTATTTAATTCCACTAAGGTATTGCCAAGAAGTGGCCTATTCGTCGCCTTTCAGCCGGATATGGTCCGTGTCGATCTCGATCTTGCCCTGCTTGTAAAGTCCTCCGATGGCTTTTTTAAACACCTTCTTGCTCATGCCCAGCATGCGGTATACCTCATCCGGACTGCTTTTGTCAGACAGAGGCAGGTAGCCTTTGGCCTTCTCTAAAACCTGCATGATTTTATCTGTTGCCTCGTTGGATTCGCTCAGGCCGGTGGTGCCCGGTTTGCGGAGCGTTACATCTATTTTGTTGTCCGGACGGATGGTCTTGATGTAGCCGCGAAATTTGTCGCCCATGTAGAGCTCCTTGAACACCTCGTTTTTGTAGAGCATGCCCATGAAGCGGTTGTTGATGATTACTTTGATGCCGATCTCGGTGAAGCCCGCCACCAGCAAACCCACTTCCTCATTCTCGGTCAGTTCAGTAGGCGCCTCTTCGTTGTGCAGGTACTTGCCCAGTTTGGTCGTGCCTACAATGCGGTCAGAAGTATCGTCGAGGTATACATACACGCAGTACTTCCGTCCGGGGCGCATTTTGTCTTTCTGGTTGTGCAGCGGCACAAGCAGGTCTTTCTCCAAGCCCCAGTCCAGAAAAGCGCCGAAGTCGGTGCTGTCTTTGCAGGTAAGGCAGGCAAACTCGCGCACGGTGGCGTAGGGTGTCAGGTTGGTGGCAATCACGCGGTCTTCGGAGTCGCGGTACACAAACACGCGCACCTTGTCGCCTACCTTGGCCCCTTCCGGAATGTACTTGCGCGGTAACAGAATGTCGCCGTCTTCAGAGGTCAGGTATACGCCGAAGTCCACTTCACGCGCTATCTCCAGTTCGTTGTAATTGCCAAGGTCTACCATGGTGCTGTTGTGCTAAGTATAGAATGCTGCAAATATAGCGAAACCATTTCAGGTATAGCCCTCCGGTTCCGGTCGTTCCTCTTATACCTGCATACCGGGCCAAAAGGATGCAACAGGTACAGCGGAATTGTCTTTAAACCGCCAGATATCCTCAGTATAAAAAAACGAGGCCGCCCGGTGGACTGCCTCGTCTGTAAGGTATAGCGGTCTGGCTTTACGCCTTCGCCTTTCTGGTGGTTTTTGCTTTTCCCTTCTGGCCTCTGGCTTGCTGGCCGTCTTCCTCCATAATGTCATCCGGCTTTGCGATCAGGCCGATCGATAGGCCATCCTCGCCCAGGAAGTGCTCGATGTGGTGGCAACGGTCCTCAGTTTTGAGTAGGATGCCTTCCAGCAAAGCCTTGGTTGCGAAATCTTCCTGCTCAAATGCTTTCTTGATGGATTTGCGCAGTTCTACGGCTATCGTTTTCTCGTCTTTCATGTCTTTTTTGAGCATCTCCCGGATGCGGAACACGCCCTCTTCTTCGTGCTCGATGTACGAAAGCTCCAGTTGCCTTGCCGGGTGGCAGGTAGGGCAGTAGCCCATCACGGTGAGGCGCTCGGCAATGGCGTCGTACTGTTCGTGTATCTGGGTGTAGTGCTCCTCAAAGAACAGGTGCAGGTCGCGGAACTGCGGTCCCTCCACCATCCAGTGGTGCTTGTGGTACTGGTTATACAGGGTGATGAATGACGACAGATGGCGGTCCAGTTCGTTGGCCATGGCCGTTGCCGTAGTCTTCGACAGCCCCACCGGGTTGCCTTCATATTCTGATTTTTCTCTAAGCTTTTCCATGTTCAGGGTTTTGAATTACTCTACCAGTGTACCCCGATCGGCTTAAAAGGATTCAGAAATTTTACCTGAACTCGGCTATACCGGGTTGCGAGAAGCGGAAGTCCTCGAAGTCGTAGTACGAGCGCGATGACTCGTAAATGCGCAGGTTGTTGAAGTTCTCGTTATGGGGCGTTTTCGGGTAGTAGCCCAACAGAATCTGGATGGTGCTGAACGAGAGGTACTCGTTCCGGAAGCGTATACCTACCCCAAAGCCCTGGAAGGGAGTCGTTTTGAAAGGCGAGCTTTTGTTGCCGTAGGAGAGCCAGGCCAGGTCCGCGAAGGCAAGCGTGGCCAGTCGGAAACCGAACAACGAGAAAGGAGTGTACAGGTTGGCTTCGTAGTTGATCACCACCCGGCGGTTGCCGCGCAGCAAACCGGAGCGGAAGCCCCGCAGCCCGTCCTCGTTGTTGATCGAGAGCAGTTCCTCCGGGTTGCGGTTGATGCCAATGGTGCTGCGCCCCAGGATGAAGTGCCGGAGTTTCCAGTTGCCATTTTCGTACAGCCTGGTGAAGTAAAGTGTCTCCAGTTCCAGCATACCCTGCTCCCAGGTGCCGCCCCTTATGAACGAGCCATACCCGGCACGGCCATAGAGGTAGCCAAAGTCCTTGTTGTAGCGGGCAAAGGACAGGTCCAGGCCAAAGTAGCGCCGATCGAACAGGTCGCCCCGCTCGTAGCCGTACGACACAGTGGCCAGCGTACCGGCCGGAATGTCTTCCGTACGCCCGAAGCCATAGAGGTAGCGGTCTTTGTAATAGCGGCGTACGCTGTAACCCAAACTGGCAATACCCAGCACGTTGTCCTGAAAGTTCTCGGTGGGTTTGGTATAAAAGTTTGTGTTGATTACCCGCACTGCAGTTATCAGGCGGCCCCGGGGCTCATAGCCCAGGTTGTAGCTCTTGAACTTGAACGAGCGACCCAGCCAGAAATCCTGCCGGTGGTAGCCCACATCCGCGAATCGTTGAGCGGTGTCCTCGGGCACGGGCGGCAGCAGCAGCCGTTCGTCTATTTTACTGGCCCCCACAGCACCGGCATAGCGCGTGTTGGTGGCAAAGAAATCGCGGCGCAGGTAGGCGCTGCTCTCCTTGTAGTAGTTCTGATCGAAGTAGTTGATGTCGGCCGTGATGTAAGTGTTACCGATGTTCTCTACGGTATAGCCAGCGGTGGTTTCCCAGGAGCGGGGCGCATCCATGTTGAAGCGGTACGAGCCGCGTACCTGGTGGCCAAAGCCCAGAAAGTTGAGCTCGCGCAGGGCAACCCTGCCCGCGCCGGAAGAGGGACTGTAAGATCCGGATCCGCCCAGGCTGAAGATATCTTTGGTGATAACAAGCACATCCACGCTGTCTTCGGTGGTGGTGCGCTCATCTACAATAATGCGGGCGTCGAGCAGGTAATCTGTTTGGCGCAACAGACGCTCCGACTCAACCAGCGCCAGCGGCTCCAAGGTTTCCATGCTCCTGAAAAGCAGTTTGTTGCGCACCAGGTGCCGCCGTGTTTTGACATGCAGCGAGTTGCCCGCCTTCTCCAGAAAGCTACGCGGCACTCGGGTGGAGTCGTGGATGGAGTAGCCCAGGGCGTCCAGAGTCATGATGTTGATGCGGCGCACCACTTTGTAGTTGTGCCGCTCATACTCGCGTTGAATCAACTCTGCATCCAGCCCCAGCACCTCCTCATCGCGCCGGTCAAAAACCAGGATCGCTTTGAGCAGCTTGCCCATAATGGTCTTGCGCTGTGAGAGCTCCCGCAGGTTGTTCATCACCCGGAGGTCAAACTTTTGCCTGATAGTGTCTGTTTGAGCTGCAGCGCTGTCCTTGCGGGTGGGTATTTCCTGCGCGAGCGCATTGCCGGCCAGTAGCCATGCCCCCAGCAGGCAAGCTAGCATACAGCTTAAAATAGGCGAACGTGGGAATGCCATGCAGGTATAGGGCGCTTACGGTTTGTTATACGTGTTTGTACGGTACAACCTCCTAATATACTCTTTTCGATTTTGTGTGGAAAATTTAAGGCCAAAATCCTGAAAACAGCTTGTGCTAACTATTTTAGTAATACCTGAATGTGGATAGCGTGTTGATAACTATTATTGCTAAAATTTTTGGGTATTGTGCGAAGAGTTTTGTAATTTTATAACCGTCAAGCAGATAGAAATAGCGAAGATGAACGATAAGATAATAGGTAAACTAAAAATATTAGCAGATGCAGCCAAATACGATGTTTCCTGTTCGTCTAGTGGCGGTAAGCGCAAAAACGAAAACAAGGGGCTGGGCAATGCAGAAGGCATGGGTATTTGCCACAGTTACACCGAAGACGGGCGTTGCGTATCGCTGCTGAAAATTCTGCTGACCAATTTCTGCATCTACGACTGCGCCTACTGCGTGACGCGCAAAAGCAACGACGTGCAGCGGGCCGCCTTTACGGTACAGGAGGTAGTTGACCTGACGATCAATTTCTATCGTCGCAATTACATCGAGGGCTTGTTCCTGAGCTCAGGCATTTTTAAAGATGCCGACTATACCATGGAGCGACTGGTGCGGGTGGCCAGGAAGCTGCGGCAGGAAGAGAAGTTCAACGGTTACATTCACCTCAAGACTATACCGGGGGCGAGCGAGGAACTGATCAAGGAAGCTGGTTTGTATGCCGACCGCCTGAGCGTGAACATTGAGCTGCCTTCGGAGCAAAGCTTGCAAAGCCTGGCGCCGGAGAAAAACTACGCCGAGATTCTGATGCCCATGGATTCGATCAAGAACCAGCTGGTGCAGGCTAAAGAAGAAGTGAAGCTTTTTAAGGCCGCACCCAAATTTGCACCAGCCGGACAAAGTACGCAGCTGATCGTGGGGGCTACCTCCGAGAGCGACCGCCAGATATTGCAGCTGTCGGACCAGCTTTATAAAGGGTATAGCCTGAAGCGGGTATACTATTCGGGTTATGTGCCGGTGAGCACCGACAGCCGGTTATCGATTATTACGGAGCCGCCGATCATTCGGGAAAACCGCATTTACCAGGCCGACTGGCTGATGCGCTTCTACGGTTTTGACGTAAAGGAGATATTGGACGAGGCAAACCCGAACCTGGACCTGGACATCGATCCGAAGCTGGGCTGGGCATTGCGCAACCGGCATTTCTTTCCATTGGAGATCAACACCGCCGACTACGAGATGATCCTGCGTGTGCCAGGTATAGGCGTGAAGTCGGCAAAGAAAATTGTGTCGGCCCGCCGGTTTGCACCGCTGCATTTCGACCACCTGCGTCAGATGGGCGTGGTGCTGAAGCGGGCCAAGTATTTTATCACCTGCCAGACCAAAAGCCTGCAGCGACAGGACTTTGACTCGGAGCAACTGCGCCGCCGCATTCTGTTTGGCGAGGGCTCTGTGCGAAGTGCCTTGCTAACGCAGCAGCTGGATTTGTTTCGGAAGGTAGGGTAAACATAAAACAGTGAGATGGAAGAGGGGAGAGAAGCGCATACCACAGACTTGTGTAATCAAAAAGATCATACTTCATTTCAAACCATTCAAAAAACGATGAGAAATTCTACTAAAGTTGCCCGTGTTTCCTGCTGCTGCAAACTCAATATGCTGGTGCCGCACCTGCAGAGCCTTTCTTCCAGAATGCAAACTGACAGCAAGCGCGAAAAAGGCCGTGTGAATTATAACGCGAAGCAGTAATCGCTGCATCTGTGCCCATGTTCCACTATACCTACGACGGTTCGTTCGAGGGGCTGCTGACTGTGGTGTTCGAGGCTTATGAGCGCAAAGCCTGGCCTACTACCATCGAGCCTGAGCATTTGGCGCAGCCCTCCATGTTTGGTGAAACCGTGCAGGTGACAACAGACGAAGAAAAAGCCAACAGGGTATGGCAGGGCCTCAAGAAGCGGCTTTCTGCCTCGGCGCTCGAATCGTTGTACTATACCTACCTGTGGGAGCAAAGCGGGTTTGAGCGGCTGATCTTTGACTATGCCCGTTTGGTATTCGACTCGCCTGAGAGCGTGGAGGGAAACTATACGGCACCGTTTATTCTGCAGGTGCAGCAGATCCACAAGCAGGTGCACCGCGAGAAGCACCGCATGGAAGCTTTTGTGCGCTTCCAGAAAACGGCCGATGGCCTGTACTACGCCAGCATTGCGCCTGACTTTAATGTACTGCCTCTGATCGTGCGCCATTTCGAGAAACGCTATGCCGACCAACGTTGGGCCATTTATGATTCCTCGCGCCGCTATGGTGCTTACTACGATCTGCAACACACGGCCTTTGTGCAGTTAGAGAATCCTGCCCTATCTCCAAAGCAGCAGGGTAGGCTCCAAACCGACCAATTCGACGAAAACGAAACGCGCTACCAAATGCTGTGGCAGGTATACTTCGACCATGTGAATATACCGGAGCGCAAAAATCCCAAGTTGCACTTGCGGCATATCCCAAAACGCTACTGGAAATACCTCTCCGAAAAGCAGCCGCGGCTACTGTAAAAAAACATGGGCGTAAAGCATTGTTTATCAGGCTTATTTCATAACAAAGGCTGCACTTTAGCGTACTTTCCTGCATTTTTCCACAACACAGGACAACCCGGAAGCCGTTTTGGGAGTATACGTGTATATAGATATTTTATGAAACCTATTCAGTTGGAGCCCAATGCACAGCGTGTTGGGTGTAGTCGGCTGGCCTTCATGATCTAAAAAAGCACAATGAATACACGCGTACGAAAAAAACTCATTCAAGTAGCCCGCGGTCGCGCTCACCTGATGTCATTTCAAAACCTGATATTGGAAGCCGAACTGGGCCTCAACCTCGAAAACACTTACGAGAAGTCACAACTCAACGAAGTAATCGACGAAATTTCTGAAGCAGAGCATGCAGCGGGTCGCCCGTTGCTGAGTTCTTTGGTCCGTATCAAAGGCCGCCAGAACCAAGGCGATAGCTTCTTCAAGCTCTGCGAACGCCTCGGCTACGGCGACTGGAAGAGTCTGAAGCGCGATCAGGAGTTTCTGGAAAAGCAGCGCGAGACCTGCCGTGAGTTCTGGCAAGACAGCAAGAATTTTTCATCCTTCCTGTAATACTGTGCAAAGAAGCGGGCCCGCCCTCACTCCCTGGACCCGTTTCTTTGCCGATTTCACTCTTAGCATACTTAACTGGTAGCAGGGCTATGATTTATTTCATAGCCCTGCTTTTTTTTACCTAAAAAGCTGGGTATAGACGACTTTGGGTGAAAGGGCCTGTAGCTGACTGATGATTAAACAGCACATCGCAGTATGTCACGACGATGACATCTGGCAATTATGCTACTGTTAGTGCTTTGAATAATGCTATTGAGATGAAACGCTGTTCTTGTTTAGGTATGGGCAGTAAACAAGGGCATTATAAGTTTAATTTGAAACGGCTGCTTGTTGAAATTCAAGACAAAATTTTGATTTAGAGTTGATAATATAGAATAATATTATTTGTTTTATATATCGGTCTGTTGAACTGCTTTATAAATGATAGTACCTCCTTTATGAAGTCTTTAGACAAACTGCAACTTCATAACATATCATACAATTAAATTTCAACAGCCTATGAGAATTCAAACTTCTACTCTATTCTTTTCCTTTGTTTTGTTAGTTAGCGCAGGGCTCTCGCCACTGTTTGCTCAGGATCTGCCGGCCAAGTTCGGCAAAGTGGATGATGAAACGCTCAAAATGCGCATGTACGACCAGGACACCAGTGCCGCCGCTGTCGTGCTATCCGACTATGGTTATTCTTACTTTACTTACAACAAGGGGTTTAAAGTTATTTTTGAACGACACACGCGCATCAAGGTGCTGAAGAAGTCGGGCTACGACGCGGCTAACATATCAGTGCCTTATTACCAGCGTAATTCCAAGAAAGAAAGCGTCTACAATATCAAGGGTTTTACCTACAACCTCGATGGAGGCAAGGTAGCCAAAGATAAGCTGGAGTCGAAGGCGGTATTTGACGAACAGACAAACGAAAACTGGTTCGTCAAAAAGTTTACGATGCCGAACGTGAAGGAAGGTTCTGTGATCGAGTACTCCTATACCATCACCTCTGACTTCTTATACAACCTGCGCGAGTGGGAGTTTCAGAGCACTATCCCCGTAGCGTATAGTGAGTACAATGTGCGTATTCCGGAATACTTTCACTACAAGCAGGAGCAGCAGGGCTATTTGCGATTCGACGAGTCTACCAAGACCAGATCCAAGGATAATTTTACTATTACCTGGTCTTCGGAGTTAACCCCAGGTGTGGGGGGCGGCCGCACACCGGCTGGCTCCACGCAAGTAGAAGCAAGCAGCGACATCTATCGTTGGGTCATTAAGAATGCGCCTGCCCTTCGCCCCGAAAAGTACATTACCACACTGCGCGACTACCAGTCTAAGATCGATTTTGAACTGCAGATGGTGAAATATCCCAACGCGCTTCCGCAGGTTATGACAGGGAACTGGGACGATGTGACAAGGGACTTGCTGATGGCCGAGAAGTTCGGCAGCCAACTCAACAGAAAAGGCTTCTTTAAGACGGAGGTAGCCGCCATTACAGCCAAGCAAAGCAATCCTGAGCAGCAGATGATCGCCATCCACAACCTGGTGAAAAGCAGCGTGAAGTGGAACAACAAATACGGTATCTACACCTCTGGCCCAATTCGGAAAGCGTTTGAAAACCGAAGCGGAAGCGCAGCCGATATCAACCTGATGCTCACGGCCATGCTGCAGGACGCCGGCTTGGATGCAGGACCTGTGCTGGTCAGCACCCGTGAGCATGGTCGTGTACCGCAGGGTTCCCCAATGCTCAACAAGTTCAACTATGTGATTGCACACGTGAAGCTTGGCGACAAAGAGTATCTGCTGGATGCCACAGACCCGCTGCTGCCGGCAGGTATGCTGCCTGTGCGCAGCTTAAACGGGCAGGGGCGCCTGATCAAGAAAGACGATCAGCGCTGGGTAGAGCTTGTGCCCACTGGCAAACTCACCAAGTTCTTTAATGGGGAACTCACTATTAACCCGAACGGAGCTTTATCAGGTACAGTGTCGGAGTCGAGTGGAGGGTACGATGCCCTGAGCATTCGCCGGTCCATACTAGAGGATGGCAAAGCAAAATATGCCGAAAAACTGAGCAAGGAGATCGGTAACTACAAAGTTGAGAAGCCGGAGTTCCACAACGTGGACGATCTGGATAAGGCTTTGAACATCAACTATAGCCTGACAGCAAGCGGCAACAACCAGCCCGTCGATGTGATCTACCTGAACCCGATGCTGGGCAATGGCGAAAAGGAAAATCCTTTCAAATTGGAGGAGCGGCTCTACCCGGTAGATATTGCCGTGCCTATCGACTATACCCATGTCATCAAGTTTGTGATACCGGAGGGTTATGAGGTAGAGGAGGCGCCCAAAGGAGCCATTGTTTCCCTGCCTGAAAATGGAGGCAAGTTTATGTACATTGTGCAGCGGGAAGGAAACGTGCTGCAGATCATGAGCAAAATTAACATGCTCAAACCCGTGTACTTTGCCCCTGAGTACTCTTACCTGAAAGAATTCTACAGCCAGATCGTAGCCAAGCACGCCGAGCAGGTTGTGCTGAAGAAGGTATCGACCAACTAAGTATTTTGCAGCAAAAACTAGGGTGAGTGTATACATGGCGCAAGCTGGTGTTCGCGCTCACCCTTATTTCTACTTTTTTCATGAAAGCAAAGCAAACATATATTCTGCTTCCAATTCTTTGTCTGTCGGTACTGCAGGTCTTTTCACAGTCCGGCCCTTACAAGTATGGGAAAGTGCAGGAGGAAGAACTCCAGATGAGGACCTACGACAAAGACACCAGCGCGGCAGCCGTCATCCTGTCTGATTTTGCCGTGTCGCATTTTCGGCTTAACGGTGACGTGAAGCTTGTCACAGAGCGTCGCACCCGTATCAAGATCCTGAAAAAGACGGGCTATACCTGGGCAAACGTGGAGGTGCCCATGTATCAGAACGGCAGCAGCAAAGAGACCATCACGGGCATCAAAGGTTATACCTACAACCTGCAGGATGGCAAGATTATTAAAGATAAACTGGAGCTGGGTGCTGTATTCGAAGAGCGGCAGTCGGAGTATCGGCAGACCAAGAAATTCACGATGCCAAATGTGAAGGAAGGCTCGGTGATCGAGTATAGCTATACTGTTAATTCAGACTTTATTTACAACCTGCGCGACTGGGAGTTTCAGAGTACCATCCCTACCGTGTGGAGCGAATACAGGGTGAAGATTCCGCAATACTTCGACTACAAAACCCTACAGCACGGTTACCACAAGATCTACGAGCCCAGAGATAACTACGATATGAACCGGGACGGGTACCGTTGGGTGATGGTAGACCTGCCGGCGCTGCGTCCGGAGCGCTACATCACCACCCTGACAGATTACCAGGCCCGCATAGAGTTTGAGCTTCAGATGCTGCATGTGCCCGGAGAGGAGTCGAAGGTGATGACGGGTGAGTGGGGCGAGGTGATAAAGGACCTGCTGCGACAAGAGCGCTTTGGTAGCCAGCTTAACCGCAAGGGCTTTTTCAAAGGGGATATTGCCGCCATCACAGAACGATTCACTGCGCCTGAGCAGAAGATGAAGGCGATCTATGAAATGGTGCAGCAGCAAATGAAGTGGAACGGGAAGTATGGCATTTACACGACCGGTACGCTGCGCAAAGCCTTCGACAACAGAACGGGCAGCGCCGCCGAGGTGAACCTCCTGCTCACGGCCATGCTGCAGGAAGCCGGACTGGACGCAGCGCCTGTGCTGGTGAGCACGCGGGAGCATGGCAAGGTATACAAAGGCACACCCATGCTCAACAAGTTTAACTACGTGGTTGCACATGTTAACCTGAATGGCAAGTCGGTTCTGTTGGATGCCACGGATCCGCTGCTGCCGGCAGGCATGCTGCCCATGCGCAGCCTCAATGGAGAGGGACGCCTGATCAAGGCCGGAACGGACCAATGGATCGCACTGAAGCCATCGGACAAATACCAACGGGTGTACACAGGTAACCTCACCATAAATGAGAGCGGACAAATCGAAGGCGACGCGACCGAGGTTAGCAGTGGCTACAGAGCCCTATACCTGCGCAAGGAAGTGAAAGAGGAAGGCGAGTCCGGCTACACAGAGAAACTGAACAAGGAGGTCGGGATTTATAAGTTCAGCAATCCCGTGTTCAAAAATCTGAAAGAACCGGAGAGCCCACTCGAGCTCAATTACAAAATATTGGCCTCAGGAGGCGGACAGGCCCAGGAGATGATTTATCTCAACCCAATGCTGGGGCAGGGAGAGAGCGAGAACCCCTTTAAGCTGGAGCAGCGGGCCTACCCGGTAGACTTTGCCTTCCCGATCAGCGAGACCTTTATCTGTCGCTTTACCATACCGGACAACTACGAGCTGGACGACGCACCGCAAAACGTGAAGGTAAGTCTGCCGAACCAGAGCGGAAGCTTTATGTACATGGTAGAGAAACAGGGCAATGTGGTGGAGGTACTCAGTAAAATTGATATTACGAAGCCCGTTTACTATGCAGCCGAGTACCCGCAACTAAAGGAGCTGTATGCGCGCATTGTAGCCAAGCACGCCGAGCAGATCGTGCTAAAGAGAAAATAACTCCAGGAGGCTTTCATAACGATCATTATGATAAAGAATATATACACACTGCTGCTTATAGCACTTTGGGCAGTGGCAACACCGGTATCGGCTTCAACACCAGACCTGCTGAAAGGCGCCAATGCCATCGTTAATCAGGAGGAAAAGGTATTTACGGTGCACTCCCTGAGCAAAGGCACTACCCATGTCAAACGGGTGGTTACGATCTACAACGAACACGGGAACGACCATGCCAAGCTCTATGTGCATCATGACAAGCTGAACAAGGTCGATTTCATAAAAGGGACCAGCTTTGACAGGAACGGCAAGAAGATCAAGAATTTGAAGAACAGCGAGATCCGGAACGTTAGCGCCTCAAGTGCTGACAACGAAGTGCTGGACAACCGCATCATGATCGCTGAGTTGACTCACCAGGTATATCCCTACAAGGTAGAGTTTGAGTACCAGACCACGAGCAGCAACATGCTCTTTTACCCGACCTGGATACCGCTCAGCAATAGTAAAACCTCTGTTGCCAAAGCCACTTTTCAGGTGATAATGCCGAAGGGAATGACGTTACGCTACCGCGAAAGCAACCTGAAAGAGAAAGTTCATCAGTGGTCTACCGCTACGCATGATCTGTATAGCTGGGAAGTCAGCAACCTGACCCCGGTAGAAAGCGAGCCGTATGCGCCCCACATGCTGGAGTTGCTGCCGATGGTACGCACTGCTCCCTCCGATTTCGAAGTGCAAGGCTACAAAGGCAATATGGACACCTGGGAAGCCTACGGGAAGTGGATCAACCAGCTTAATGAAGGGCGCGATGTTTTGCCGGAAGCCACAAAAGCCAAACTGCAGGCCATGGTGGCCGGAATCGATGACCCGGTAGAGAAGATCAAGAAGGTATACCAGTACCTGCAATCGAACACGCGCTATGTCTCTATTCAGCTGGGCCTGGGCGGCTGGCAGCCTTTCGAGGCCAGCTTCGTCGACTCCAAAGGCTACGGCGACTGCAAGGCGCTCACCAACTACACCAAGGCCATGCTGCAGGCGGTGGGTATTCCTTCTATCTATGCCCTCGTGAATGGGGGATCAAATGAACGCGGTGTGCTGACCGATTTTCCGAGCAGCCAGTTCAACCACGTGATACTGAGCGTGCCGATGAAACAGGATACGCTTTGGCTGGAATGTACGAGTCAGTTTGAGTCAGCGGGCTTCTCGGGCAGCTTCACTGGCGACCGTCACGCGCTGCTTATAACACCCACGGGCGGTAAGCTGGTAAAAACCCAGGAGTATACGGCCAAGGATAACCTGCAGAGCCGACTGGCCACTGTGAAGCTGGATGAAAGCGGAAATGCCGTAGCGCAGGTACAGACAAGGTATACCGGCATAGCGCATGAAGATCACCGGGATGTCATTCACAACCTGTCGCCGGAAGAGCAGCGCAAGTGGCTATACCGCACCATCAGCATCCCGGCCTTCGACCTGAAAAGTTACGCTTTCGATCTGAAAAAGGGACGCATGCCGGAAGTAAACGAGAAACTGGAGCTCAGCCTGCGACAGCTTGCTACGGTGAGTGGCAAGCGCATGTTCCTGACGCCTAATTTGATGAACCGATGGACCACCGTTCCTCAAAACACGGGAAACCGCAAGTACGAGGTCGTGCGCTCGAGCGCCTATATTAACGTGGACACGATCGTCTATGAGATGCCGGCCGGTTTCGCGCTGGAGTTTAAGCCTAACGACCTTTCCTTCAGCACAGCGTTTGGAAGCTTTGAATCAAAAGTAACCATAGACGGACGCCAGGTTACCTACATCAGGACGCTGCAGATGGACAAAGGCCGCTATAAGCCTGAGGTATACGCTGCCATGGTGGCGTTTATGAACGAAGTGTACAAAGCAGATCAGCAGCAGGTGGTGTTTGTGAAGAGCATCCAGTAAATAGCTCAGGTATAACTGATAACAGCCCCGCGGAATTTTTTTTTCGTGGGGCTGCGTCTTTTTGGGCATCCCGTCGTCATCAGGGTGTAAATCAAAGATCACCTTAAAAAGACAAAGCCATGAAAAGATTTCACGTCAACGTCCGTGTAAAGAGCCTGCACGAATCACTGGCCTTCTATACTGCGCTTTTCGGCGCTAAACCCACGGTTGTAAAAGAAGACTATGCCAAGTGGATGTTGGAAGACCCGCGCATCAATTTCGCTATTTCGCTGCACCCCGAGAACGCAGGTATAGAGCACCTGGGCATACAGGCCGAAAGCGAAGAAGAACTTGCGGAGGTATACGGCCGCCTGAAACGGGCAAAGGGTGCCATACGGGAAGAAGGTAAATGCACTTGCTGCTACGCTAAGTCAGAGAAATCGTGGATAACCGACCCGCAGGGTGTGGATTGGGAGGCTTTCTTTACCTTCGGAGACTCTACAGTGTATGGCGAAGGTATAAATGCCCGCCCTGCTGCCAAAAACCAAGAAGCTGCCATTTAGTACAACGTAAAACGATGACACCAGTTCGGGGCAGGTATAGCGTATACCTGTCCCGAACCGTCCATTTTAAGTAGCTGCCGGCAGTAAAGTTGAATTTGTCTATCCTGTTTTTTTCTTCGTAAATTGAGGTGTATCCCTTTGCACGCTACCTATACCACCATTGCGTTATGGAAAATAAAATCTGCCCTACCTGCTCGGACGCACACGTTACCGCCCCGGCAGAAAACTGCGCTGCCGTTGCGCCTGTGTTTCTGGAGTACGAGGCCAAACTACGCGGTTTTGTGCAGAAGCGGGTGCGCGACAGAGACGAGGCCAATGACCTGCTGCAGCAGCTCTACTTGAAGCTTTACAAAAGCTGCGAACAGCTGCAGGAGGTGAAGAACCTGAATGCCTGGCTCTATCAAATTGCCCGTAACGCGGTGTATGATTACTACCGGGAGCAAGGCCGCAGCGTACCACTTGAGCATGAAGGCGATCTCGGGAATGCAGCTGAGCTGGAAACTACCCAACCTGCCCCCGAAAGTCTGGTGCTGCCTCTGATCAGCATGCTCCCACAACACTATGCCGAGCCATTGCGCCTAAGCGAAATAGAAGGTATTAGCCAGAAAGAGATTGCCGAACGCTTGGGAATATCCTACTCCGGAGCCAAATCGCGGGTGCAGCGCGGACGGGAGAAGCTGAAAGAGCTTTTTGTAGAGTGCTGCCATCTGGAGCTCGACCGGGACGGGGCCTTGGTGAGTGCTGCTGCGAAAGAAAGTTGCCAGCCACTACAGGCACAGCTGAAAACTCCCGGGAATTAAAACCTATACCTCGTCTGAACCCGAATATCTGATCTTCTGGGCCCTTCAATCGTTTCCAAACCTGACCCGATGGTGCGCTGGTTGCGGTAATGTGTCAGCGCATATTTCACCCACACATCCAGGCGGCGCATCGGCCGGAACTGTATAAGCGCATACATACGAGTGCCTCTGCCACTGAAAGCAGGTATAGAAAAGGCATACAACACATCCCGCTCAAAAGCATACTGGCGGGTTTCGTAGTCGTCGGTGTCGAAGATGGCGTAGCGGGTGCTCAGGCGGACTTTGCTGAAGTTGAAATTGATGTCCTGGGAAATGAAATAGCCTGCGGTTTGGGGCGACTCCAGCTCAAACGTGCTAAACTGTACCCGGGAGCGGAGATTGACAACGGGCGTTGGCGTGAATTCATAGTATAGGAGGTAGCTTTTCCGGTTGGCCTGCCCCACGTAATCGATGCTGGTGAGGTTATTGGCCACGTTGCGGCCTTTGCTTTCGGCGCGGAACTGCGCGTAGAGCGAGCTTTGGCGGGTCGGGCGGAAAAGGAGGCGTAACAAGTACTCATCCCCCTGAGAAGGAGCATCCACCCGGTAGCGCAACCACGGAAAGCGGAAGCGGTCGTAATAGGCCGTAAGTTCCCACTTGGCAAATGGCTTGATCTTAATGCCCGTGTATAAACCCTGTTCGTTGATGTTGCGCGTACCCTCGCCAAAGGCATTGCCATAAAAAGTATGGAAGTCGCGGGCGTAGTAGCGATAAAGCATTGCTAACTCCACTTTGTTAGAGAGGTTGGCGGTCAGGCCGTTCACCGTGCCCATGCTGCCGCTTTTGGAGAAGGCCGTCTCACCGAACAGGTATACGTTCTGCCAGGTATAGGCGTAATTAGCACCGATGTTGTAGTTGACTGTTCCTCCGAACTCGAAGCGCTGGTAAGGCTGCCCTGCCTTCTGGATCGGTGAGCTGTAAGAAGTAGCCATGGCTGTTATACCTGCCAGCAGGGTGCGGTTGCGGCTCTGGTAGGTCGCATTGCCGCCGATGATCTGCTCGCGCACCCGCTTCCGGTTAGCCAGCTCGGTGGGCGTGCGGTGGAAACCGGTGGTCTGTATACCTGTGAAAAAATCATCGAAGCTATCGAGCGTGTCGAGTTGCGTTTGCAGGTTGGCGTCCACCCGTTTGCTCGAGTAAAAACCCGTTACATCCACACGGCCCAAGGTATAGGTTGCCGCTGCGCCGCGGTAAAAAGCATGCTCCAGCACGGAGCTGTAAGGGCGTATCCCTACATTCGGCCGGCTGACAGTCGTTATCGTTTCGCTGCCCTTGCCCACTGTGTAGCCCGACGAAAGCAACAGCCCCTGCCCGAACTGCAATTGATAATCGCCCAACGCAATCGTCTTAAATTTTCCTTTATTATAGAGCTGCAAATGCGCCGAGTAAAAATCAAAGCCGTAGCGGCGGGTGCCGGGGTCCCAGGTGAACTGCTCCCCGGCGTCTTTCTCGGCGGTGAAGCCCAGGCTGTAATCGCGGGTATGGCTGACACGGTAGCGCATCAGCACTTTGTCAGGAGAGCCGAGGTAACGCGTGGTCGAGCGGCTGGTGGTGTCGATGGTGGTATAGCCGCGGCGCTGCTGCAGGGTGCGCTCGTAACGCAAGAGCAGGGCGTTATTGTCTTCGCCCACGATGCGCTGCAACAGCGGGCGCTGGTCAGCATTCAACCCCGCGTCTTCCACCCGCACAAAGTACACGAGTTTATAAATCGTAATCAGGTCGAAATCAGGTATAGCCTGCAGTTCGTAGATGCTCAGCAAAGGCCCGTTCTCGCGGATGTGCCGAAAGAAGGAAGCGATCTGCGGACGCGACAGGATGTAGAGCGAGGCTAGTTCTTCGGGTGTGGTCCGGTTGAGGTCGATGGGGCGCTGGAAATACTGAAAAAGTGTTTCGTAGAAATCCTCGTAAGGCACGTTCTCATCTTCCTGCTGCGCAAAGAGCTCCTGCACAAACAGATCAAAATCGAAGGTCTGGCGTGGGTAATCCTGCGCCTGCAGCGGCAGCCAGGTGCAAAGGACCAGGAGGAACGTGGCTATACCTGGCTTCATGGCTGCTCGCCATGGTCGTAAACGATGCACTTTATACCTGAATCCTATTGCTATACCCTGCTCCATTGGCTTTTATTTTTGGAAGGTATAGGAGAGCGACAAATGGTGGCTTTGGCCTAGTAAGGTCGTGGAGCCAAAAGCATAGTCGGCGAGAAGATGACGTGCCTTAAACCCAAGCCCAAAAGTAGCCCGGTTAGTCAGCGAACTGAAACCCGTGCGAAGTGCCATTTTTTCCTGCAAAAGCTGGTACTCTATACCTGCCTTGAAGTTGGCAGGATAGTCGATGTGCTTTTCGGTTTCGGCAAGTAAGAGAAGTTTCTGGTAAGGGCGGTAGCCTAGGCCAGCTTTCATAATGGTCGGCAGCCGCTCGTCATCAAATTCAGCCAGCTTCGCCTGATTGATGTTGTAGGCATAGGCACCGAAATAAAGCCCCGGCACTACTTCCGCCTGTCCGCCTACCGAAAGCGCCACGGCCTTGCGACTGCCATAGCCTTCGGCCGCGACCTGCCACAGATCCACTTTGCCACCCAGGCTAAACTGCCCCAACTTGTGCCCCATGCCAATGCCCACGTGCTGCTGACTGAAAAGCTCATCGCCGAAGCGGCTCAAGCTTAGTCCGTAGTTGCCATACCTGCTGGTCGGGAGAACGGCCTGCAGCGCGACTGTAGTAAAAGCCCTAATGCCAAACTGGTTCTCGACATAGGCACCAACCTGCGCCTGCTGCAGACTGCCTATACCTGCCACGTTGTTGTTGAGTGCCCAGAGGTCAGGCAGCGTAACGGAGGCATTGCCCAAGGCAGCGGCCCGAGCACCGACGGGCACATCGGCCTGCGCCTGAGCAAGGCCAGGCAGAAAAAGGAAAAGCAGGAAAATAAGTTTGTTTCGTAGAAGTAGCGCTATCCCATGCGAAGTCGTTTTATAGCTAAAGTGCTATGTACGAGGGTGTAGTAGGAGGGTTGGTCGGAATCAGGATTTTTAGGATCTTCCAAGAGGGTAGGAGTGATAATGTCAGAGGGCCGTTCAGGCTTCATATTATCTCACATATCTGGGAGTGTCTTGGTGGCTACGAAGCTAGGTATAGAGATAAAAAAAGGCGCTGGGTTAGCCCCAGCGCCTTTGCAATGTATCAGCAATAACTCCAGCTTAGTTCTTCACTTCTACTTTTGCTTTTTTCTTGCCGTCTTTCTTCTCAACTTTCACCGACTTCTTACCAGCAGCCAGCTCAGCTTTTGCTTCTTCGATAGCAGCGTTCAGCAGTGTAGCTGAGCCGTTGTCGCCAGCAGCGCCAGCTGCTACACCGGCTTCTGCCGGACCTGGGCTGTTGGTGTCTACGATTGTCATTTCGTTGATCAGGTTGGTGGCACCGGCGTACTTGTCTACCATGAACAGCACGTAGTTGGCGCTCACGTTGATGCAACGCTTGTAGTCCGGGTCATACACCAGGTCACCGGTCATGGCTTCCCAGTTGCCGTCGAAGGCCAGGCCGATCAGCTCACCGTTACCGTTGATCACCGGAGAACCTGAGTTACCACCTGTGATGTCGTTGTCGGTGATGAAGTTCACGATCAGCTCACCGTCCTTGTTGGCATAGCGGCCGTAGTCTTTGGCTTCGTACAGCTGCTTCAGTTTAGCAGGCACAATGAACTCTTCGTTGCTTGGGTCTTCCTTCTGTATCACACCTTCCATCGTCGTGATCACATCATAGGTCACACCGTCGTAAGGCTTGTAGTTTTTCACAGAACCATAGCTCAGACGGATGGTAGAGTTCGCATCCGGGTAGTATACCTTGTCTGGGTTCATCTGGCGCAGGCCAGCTACGTACAGGCGGTTGGCACGGGCCAGTTTGGCGTTACTCTCAGCCAGTTTCGGAGCAATGTTCGTCTGGTAGTTCTCCATAATAGCGTTCACCAAGGCGAAAGCCGGGTCGTTGGCCAGTTGCTTCTGCGTTGGGTTGTTGAGGAACTGCTCGGTCTTCTGCTTGTTCACCACAACCGAGTTGCTGTACACATAGTCAGCCATTTTGTTGAAGTCGCCTTTGTACTTAGCCACCATTTGCTTGAATGCCTCTGGCTGCTGGTCTTTGGCGATGTCTTCGTGGTAGAACTTCATCATGGCGGCAAACACCTTCTTATCGGTGGCCATGTTGTAGTCTTTGAAGAAAGCCTCGGCTCTTGGCTTCAGATCTTCAGCAGCTTTCTTGGCGGCCTCAGCGTTGCCCGACTTCAGCGCATTGTGCAGCGCCGACATGCGGTAAGCAAACAGCAAGGCTTCAGTGCCCAGTACGGCTTCGTTCAGGTATACAGCACCCAGGTTGTACTGCTCTATTTCTTTGTAAGCAGCGTTCATGTCGTTCAGGGCGCTGCCGTAAAGGGCCTTGCGCTCTGCGTTGGCATCGGCCCAGGCCTGGAATTTCTTCTCGTCAGCTTTTTTGCCTTCTACCGTCTTCATGCGCTTAATGCCTTCGTTCTGACCGATAGAGTACTTGTAGTAGTTAGCTGTAGAAGCGTACTTCGACGCATACTGAATGCGGGTTGCGTCGCTCTTGTCCATATCTTCTTTCCATAGAGCCAACTTCTTGTCACGCAGCTTAATGCGCGATTTGTTCAGCTGCTCTACGTCCAGGATCAGACCTTCAGACGTCATGAAACGCTTCGTGCGGCCCGGGAAACCGAATACCATCGCGAAGTCATCCTGGTCTACGCCGCCAATGTTGATGGGCAGGTGGTGCTTCGGCTTGTAAGGCACGTTGGTGGCAGCGTAATCGGCAGGCTTGCCATCTGGCGCCATGTACACACGGAACATCGCGAAGTCACCGGTGTGGCGTGGCCACATCCAGTTGTCGGTGTCGCCACCAAATTTACCCACGGCAGACGGAGGCGTACCTACCAGACGCACGTCAGTGAAGCGCTCGTAGATGAACAGGTAATATTCGTTGCCATTGAAGAAGTCGCGCACGTAAGACACGTAGCGGCCGTTCTCGCTGGCCTCTTTGGCGATGGCCTGCGCGCGCTGCGAAGCGAGCTGCAGACGCTCTTTCTCAGGCATGTTGTTGTCGATGCCTTCCAGCACTTTGCCAGTCACATCGTCCATGCGCACGAGGATGTCCACAAAAAGGCCTTCGTTTGGAAGCTCCTGCTTGCGGTCCATAGCCCAGAAACCGTTGGTGAGGTAGTCTTTCTCGGGCGTAGAGTGCGACTGGATCTGGCCGTAACCGCAGTGGTGGTTCGTTAGCAACAGACCCTCGGCAGAGATGAACTCACCGGTACAGAAGCCGCCGAACTGCACGATGGCGTCTTTGAGGCTCGAGTTGTTCACGTTGTAGATTTCTTCGGCAGTCAGCTGCAGGCCTTTTTTCTGCATATCAGCGTGGTTCAGGCGCTTGATCAGCATCGGCAGCCACATGCCTTCGTCCGCTTTGGCGAAGGGCACGCACAGCGAAACTAAAAGAAGGAGTGAAAGGATTCTTTTTAACATGAAATTATGTTTAGATTAGTTAAACTGTGACAAATTTATCAAAATTTGCTTTACCTAACAGTTGTTCGGCAAATAAAACGCTCGCTAAAACCGTACCATGACCTGGCTTTTTAAAAAATTCCTGTTAGCACTTATCTGGGTATACCGCAACCTGATATCTCCCCTGAAGCCAGCTACTTGCCGCTATTCTCCTTCCTGCTCTACCTACGCTGTAGGAGCGGTGAACAAGTATGGCCCTTTTAAAGGTGGCTGGATGGCCTTGAAGCGGATTGGGCGCTGTCATCCCTGGGGTGGAAGCGGATATGACCCGGTGCCGTAGGCCGATTCGGAGTTTTCTATGTTGACATTTTAATAGGGCAACTTCTACAGCTGGAACTGCAGCGTGACGTAATAATTGCGGGCATCTGAAGGGATAATGCCCGGCCCCGGATAACCCGTAGCACGACGCGTGAAGTAGCGGTTGTCAGTCAGGTTGTTGATGCCTGACTCCAGCGTGAAGCGCTTGTAGGTATAGCTGCCTGAGAGGTCCATTACCCAATAAGCAGGTATAACGCCTACCACGGCGGTTGGCTCCAGCACAGAGTTTGGCGCATCGGTATACTGCTTCGCCGTATATGCATACTGGTAAGCTAGTTTGAAATTATTGCGCTTAAAAGAGAGGCCGGTCTTGGCAATAACAGCGGGTGCCAGCTCCACTTCCTTTCCATCAATGTCAGACAAAGGGCTGCTATACCTGGTGTTGACGAACGTGATGTTAGAAAAAGCAGTCAGGCTCGTCGGATGCTCTTTGCCATAGTAGAGTTTGAGCAGGTCTGCCTCCACAAAGGTCTCCAGCCCGAGGTTGCGCGAGTCACCCACGTTGGTACGGATGCGGTTGGTAGTACCCGGGATGCTCTGGAAGTTGATGCGATCCTGGTAGGCCAGGTAGAAGATGCTGGCGTCGTAATTCAAAACTCCGCTCACATTGCCTCTGAAGCCCAAGTCGGCGCTGTAGCCGGACTCGTCCTTCAGGTTCTGGTCCACAAACTGGTTCGGGTTGATCACGCGCATGTCGTTGAAGTTAATGGCGCGGTAGTTCTGCGAAAAGTTGCCGTATACCTCCATCTGCTCAGACGGTTTGTAGCTCAGGCCCACGCCCAGCAGCAGCACATTACGCGTGTTTTTGCGCTCCTCCGGCACCACGGCATCATAAATGATATTGCCCGCCTGATCCGTCATCATATTGCGGTAGCTGCCTTTGGCGTTAGTGTTGATCCACTCGTAGCGCACGCCAGGCGTCACACTGAACTTCGATGTGATGTTAAAGATGTTCTCGGCAAACAGGGCTGCATTACGGCTCAGGTAGTCGTATCTGGAGGCATTGGGTGCGCCGGTTTCGGAGTAGAAGCGGAAGTCAGCGTCTGAGCCTGCCGAGCCATCGCCCTGCCGCTGGTCAGTAAAGCCACGGTAGAAGCGGGCACCTACCAACAGTGTCGAGAAAGTCTTGCCGAGGTCGTAGCGGTGAATCAGGCGCGTCTCGTTGCCGAAGTTGTTGAACTGGTCCTGGAGCAGCAGGCGGGGCTGCGTCGTGTCGTCCGGGCGGTTAATCTTGCCCATCGAGCCCAGTGCGTCGCGCTGTGCCAGCAGCCCGAAGTTGCGCACATTAAGCTTTGTGCGGTCGCTGATGCGGTAGTCTAAGGTAAGGGCCAGCAGGTTCCAGTTCACCTTAAACCAGTTGCGTTCGCGCACCGACTGGCGTGCATTCTGGTTAAAGGCCGCGTCTGTCAGGCCGCCCGGCTGCTGGGCCAGGTAGTCCATGTAGGTATAGTTAAAACCAAGCTCCAGCTTATCGTTCGGCTTGTAGTGTACCGAGCCAAAGGCCGTGTGGGCGTCAAAGCCGGAGTTTTCGCGCCAGCCGTCGCCGCGTTTGTATTGGTAGAAGCCGTAGTAGTGTAGCTTGCCCTTGGTGCCGCCAATGCTGTTGAAGGTGTTCAGGAAACCCCATGAGCCAAGGGTCTGTCGGCTCGTCAGTTCAAAAGGTTTATCCTCCGGTCCTTCCTTCATCACGAAGTTGATCATACCGCCAAACTGCGTACCGTACTGGAGCGATGCCGCACCGCGCACAACCTCAATGCGCTCCAGTGCCTCGGTTGGTGGGGTGTAGTAACTTTCCGGGTAGCCCAGGGCATCGGCAGAGATGTCGTAGCCGTTCTGGCGGGTGTTGAAGTTGGAGGTACGGTTCGGGCTCAGGCCACGGCCGCCTATACCTAGTTGCAGACCCGCTCCGTCGCTTTCCCAAATGTTGAGGCCAGCTACTTTGGCAAAAACCTGGCGGCTGTTGTTAGTAGCCTTGTTAGCAGTAATATCGTTCAGCACAACTACTTCGCTCTTCTTGCCTTCATAAATAGCAGTCCCTTCCACAGAGTTAAGGCGGGTGATGCCGAAAGTCTTTTCGCGCTCTCCTTTCACGTTTACTTCCCGCAGTTTCCCTTCCAGCGGCCTTAGCTCGAAGAGCAGCGTTACATTAGCATCGCTGATAGTCACCTGCTGTGTCTGGCTACCCAGTCCGATGCTGTAGGCAGTGAGGGTATAAGTGCCTGCCGGGAGGTTTTTGATCAGGTAATTGCCTTTGGCATCGGCCTTTGTGATGCTGCCGTTGCTTACCAACAGCACCTCCGCCTCAGGTACAGCCTGGCCGGTGGCGGCATTGCTTACCCTGCCGGAAATCTGAAAGGTCTGTGCCAGCGTGAGTTGCAGGCTGCTCAGTACAAGTAAAAGGGAGAGCGTGAAGCGCATAGTTTAGTCTAGCTGTCCTACAGTTTTTGGCTGCAGTGCGTTATCTTCAAAAGGTAAAATCCAGTGTTTGTGCCGGAAATCATCCCTGGCGGCTGCCAGGTTAAAGTTCGGGTCGATCAGCAGGCGACTGCCCCGGCCGTTCATGGTCACATAGGCCTCGGCGCGCACCTCCGGGTTTGGTATACCTTTGGCCTTGTAATCGTCGCGCAGCATGTGGGCAAACTGCAGGAGCATGTCAGGCTGTGTGGCCATCATCTTTTCCTGGTTCACGGTGAGGTAATCGAGGTTATGTATTTCAGATTCTTGACCGGTTTGAGGGTCACGTACATAGAAAAAAGCCGTTCCTGCTTTTTCCATCAGCATCACCCGCCACGAAAAACGGTAGCCCTGCTCTGTCCAGAACAGCTTGTCGGGGTATAGCAGGAAGCGCCAGGGCAGCAGCACCTGCACCGCAAAGTGCAGCGCCAGCACACTCAGCAGTATGCCCTGCGCCGGTCTGGAAACGGGTGCCGATACGACTTTTTCCGGCATCCTCACCCGGGCTATACCCCGGAGTGCCTGCAGTATCCTTTCGTGGAAGCCGGCGGAGAAGAAGATCAGCGTGCTCAGCATCATGATGTAAGGGAACATGCCGATCTGGAACAGCACCGCCGTGAGCACATGAAACACAACCACTGTGAGGTAGGCAAGCGAACGACTCTTGCGCCAGCTCAGGAAGAAAGGAATGGTCAGGTCGTAAAAGGCGCCGAACCAGCAGAACACAAACGCCACCCATACCTCGTCTAGCAGCGGACCGATAAGCGGCAGGTGCGTATGGGCCGGCAGCCAGTAGCGCAATGGCATGGCTTCAAACAGCCAGTCGGCATTCAACTTCGCTACACCGGCATAAAAGTACACGAGCCCCAACTGCAGCTGAAAGATCAGGATGGTCCAGCGCGGCACCTGGCTCACCCACAGTTGCGGCTTGCGCAGCACATCCAGGGAGAAGTGGCGGTGCGCCGGCACCAGGATCATGAGCAGCGCCACAATGCTGACAAAGTAGTAGTGGTTGAGGTAATTGGTTTTGTCGATGAGCTCGACGTAGGTAAAGCTGAGAAAGAAAAGCACTGCCGACCAGCGGTAGAACAGCCCCAGCATAATGCCCAGGGCAGAGAAAGCCATCAGGGCAAACAAGACATACATGCCCGTCTCGCCCAATGGCTTCACCCACTCAAATCCATAAAAAGGGAAGTATACCTTGGGCGCCACGTACAGCTCGTGTACCCATCCTTTGGCCATAAAACGGACAATGCTGCCCAGCATCATCGCTCCGAAGATGATGCGGAAAACTGCCAGCGGAGCGGCAGAGACAGGGGCAGTAAGCCGGGCTTTCAGGTTTTGAAGCATACTTCTTTGCGCTTGTTTAATCGCCGTCGTTATCGGTATAAGTGATGGTTACCCCCAGGGCGGCTGGCATATCGGTCTTGGTCAGCACGATGAGCTTCTGCAATTCGTCGTATACCTTGGTTACAGCCTGCGGATTGCTGGTGACAGCCTGTGAAAGCGGAGCAGGTACAGCCGCCACTGCAGCCAGGGCAGCGTCAAATTGCTGGATGATGGCCGCAGAAAGATTCTTGTCGGCATATTTCGCGCCCACGTGGTCCAGGTAATCATCCAGTCCCGGACCATTGGCACCTGCCGCTGACTGCCCCATAAAGGTTGCTTTCAGGGCCTTCAGGTTACGCTCCAGCAGGGCAAGCGAGGTATTGCTGTAATAAGCCTCCACTCTGTCCGGCACAGGGTTACCTGCCGAGAACCTGCCCGATGGGATGCCTACCTTCGCGCGCTTGGTCAAGTCTACTTCAAAGTTGAACTGGTTTACCAGGTTGCCAATAGAGCTGCCTACAGCCGTTCCTCCCGTCTCTTTGAAATTTTTGGCGGTGTTGCCTGTTGTCCAGGCGCTATGCACAGCGTCGGCGGCTTCTTTGATCAGGTTGGTGATATCCTGCAGGTACTTTTTGCGGTTGGCGGCGTTTGCCGCGGTCGTATACCTGTCTACCACGGCTGCCTCTGTTGCCTGCCCATACAGGAGGTAGTCAATAGCCGGGAAACCCTTAGCCGGAATATTGGCTGCGGTTTGCAGGTCGTAGCTGCCACTGCTGATGTTACTCTCGATTTGGCTGGTGGTGGTAGGGTAGATGTTGAGGTTGTTGCGCAGCAGCAGGTCATCGGCCGGGCCAAACTCATAGGTGCTCGCATCCTGCCAGGCCAGGTACGCTTCCTGATACTCTTTGCGGGCATCAGCCAGTGTGGTGGCGGAAGGGCTGGCCGTAAAGGCCGCCACGGCAGTGGCCATCTCGCCCGTCTCTGTTTTTAGTTTCTGATAGCCCGGTATGATCAGGTTATCGGCATAGTTGGCCAGCATAGCCTGGCGATCGTACTCTGACTTGGGACCTGAGTCGCCGTCGTTGGAGCCGCAGCCGGAAAGCGCAACCAGACAGGCCAGCGCAGCGGCGTAAGTAGATTTTTTGAGTGCGGTCATAGTATGATGGTGTAATCAGCAACAGCTACAGCACCCGTAGATGCTGTAGCTGTTGCTATGGTTAAGAGTTATTTGTCTTCAGGCAAATCAATTGCTATAGCTGATTTTTAATGCTATCCATACCGTAAGCTGCGCTGATGATGTTGATGGCAGCGTTGATGTCGGCAGCTGTCGTGTCATAGAAGTTGGTTCCTAGCTTGGCCATGGCCTCCTGGTGCTGTGCGTCCGTGATCTTGCGGTCAGACTTAAACTTGAGGCTCATCATAAAGCCCATAGCCTCTGACAGGTAGTGGCTCTTTTTGGCCTGATCTGCGATATTTGTCTTGGCCAGGTTCAGCTCCAGTATGGCAGAAGCCGCTACCAGCTTTTCCCATTCTGCGCGAATAGTAGCCACTGCCTCGTCTTTTCCTTTTATGTCTTTTGCAGAGATGGCGGCACGGCCTTTCAGGAAAGCATCCATGAGGGCTTTGTTGCTACCTGTGCTAGGATTCACCTTGTTGCTGTAGTTGGCCCAGAATTTCAGGTTATTCAGGTTGGTGGGGAAATCAATCGGGGCGCCAAAGTAACCGAAAGCTTCATCAAAATGGTGCTCCATTTTAGTGCCTTCGCCCGGTGTAACGGTGGCGTTGTCTACAGCTGCGCCTATTTTGGCTTCCGTGAGGTATGACTCTACTGCCTGGAAATAAAACACAGCGCCCATTAAACCTTTCTGGATGATTTGAGCAGGTTCTACACCATTGGCATCTACCAGGTATTTGGTGCCTTCTGCGGTGGTCAGAATACCAGCTTTTTCTTTCAGGGCAGGCGTGCCGGCAGAAAGGCTGGCAGTAGCGGCTGCATCAAAGTAGCTTTCAAATAAAGACTGAGCAGAAAGAATGGTTTTATCCTTCAGTTGCTTTCCCGAAGTATTTAACCTTGCCTCAGCGAATGGAGCATTCACGTTGGCGTACATGTTTTTCATTTTCTGCGCATTCAGCAGGGCGCCGTTGTTTCCTGTCTTTACATAAGTGTCAAGCTCCGACAACATGCTCATACGATCTGTCTGGCCAGAGTAGTTTACATTGTCAAAGTTGTAAGTAGTGGGCACATTGTAAGAAACATTTTCTTCTTTGTCATCAGAGCAGGAGGAGAAAAGCGTGCAGACAGAAAGGCCTAGCACGGCAATCGCTTTGTAGTTGAATCGTGAGAGCATACGGTGAGGTTATTTTTATTTAGATTGATTATAAATATGTCGCAAAGCTAATATGGGTTACACTATCGGGCAAGAATTATTTAGAATAATTTTAAATAAGCTTTTGAGTGGCCCATTGGGGAAAGAAAATCCTTTCTTCAAAATACTATTAAAGAAGGGTATAGGCCAGATTTTGGCACTTCAAGGCGTATTTAAAAACGAACGGCCACTGCCGACGCGTGAACGTTACCAGGGGCCGTAACCTGCATCAGGGCTCTTAAAACCCCATACTTACCTGCACAAACACATTTCGGCCAGGACGGGCAATCCGACCCCAATCCAGGTGCTCGCGGTAGTGCACATCAAAAATGTTTTCTATACCTGTGTTGAGCTGCCATACCTTGTTCTCGGTTTCTCTCTGGTAGCCAGCCCGCAGGTGCCAGAGCATAAAGGCCTTGGTTGGGCGTTCGCGGAAGCTCTCGCTGTTTCGGTTTTGAGCGGCAGCCAGTTCGGTTTCGCCCTGCACCCATAGGTTATCCCCAAAGTATTTTCTGAGTGAAGTGATGCTGCGCAGGGGCGGTATCATGGGCAGCGGCTCGCCGTCGGCGTTGCGGCCGTAGTTATACCTGAGCGTGCTCACCAACTGGGTATAGCCCGTGATGTTGTACACCGCGCTGGCCTCGGCTCCCGCCAGTAAGGCGTAAGGGGTGTTATCGTATACCTTCACGCCGCGAGCCCCGATGGTCATGGCACTCAGGTTAGGGTCGTAGGTGCCCACAATGTAATCCTGCACACGCGATACGTACCCTGTCGCCTGCAACCTTACTCGCGGTTCCTGCCAGGAGAGCGTGAACTCGCTCTGCAAACTCTTCTCGGATTTCATGTTCGGGTTGCCTACGTAGTCAAAGCCGTCAAACTGTGTGAACAGATAGAAGCCATACAACTCGCTGGCCGTGGGCGTGCGGCCATTAAAACCGCCCGATAAGCTGGCCTTCAGTTTTTTGTATACCATGCGGCTGGCTTGCAACGAAAGCGAAGGAATCACAAACTGGCGGGCTGTATTTTCATACCCAAACACCGAAAGCTGGCTGCGGCCCTCGCCCGTGGTTATGGCAAAATCCGATAGATTGACTCGGCTGTTGAGCTGCAACTGGGTTTTGTCGCCCACCTGGAAGCTATACTGCGCCGCTATACCTGATTGCAGCTGTCGGTTGTCGGGCCAGGTGAGCATGTACATCGGCGTCTGGCCCTCTTGGTACATGGTCATGGAGGCGCTCAGGTAGGAGGCCGAGGCATCGGCGCGGACCGTCAATTGCTGATGATGGCCAGGCGAAGTGGTGCCTTCGAGGTACATCCCTGAAGTACGGCTCAGGCCGGGCATATCCATGCGCACAGGCAGGTCGGGACGGGCGCTGTCGTCCATAGAGTGGGCGATGCGGTTGGCATAGAGGCGGGCTTCCACGCGGCTCCAGCGGCGGTCGCTATTCTCACGCACCAGACTCACCGAACCGATGCGGGCGTTAGCCTGGCCTACATCCATTGGCAGCGCTGGGAAACCGATGTTCCAGCCGTCGTCTATGATCAGGTCGGCTTTGAGCACGAGGTCTTCCTGTAGCAAAAACTTTCCGTTGAGGGCGTAGTTGGCTTTTTCGTACTGCGAGTACAGCACTTTCTCGCCATGGCCGTTGCGGTAGTTCTGCGCCTTGCGGTAGGTGCTGGAGGCACGCAGCCCCCATGTGGGCGTGGCATAACTTAACCGCAAACCACCTAGCATGGCATGGGCCGCCGATTGGTAGCCGCTGCTCACCGAGCCCGACAGTTTACGTTCGTCCGATAGTTCGGCTTCGGCCAGTTTCATATCGAGACTACCGCCAATGGCCGCTCCTTGCATGGAGCTGGCGCCAGCCGTCTGCACCTCGATGCGCTGCAGGTTGAGCGGCTCGATGTAGATGGTGGCGGGGTCCATTTTGTCGGTGCAGGCGCCCTGTATGCGCATGCCGTCGAGAGTCACGCTCACCTGCCCGCCGCTGTAGGCCCGTATGGTGGGCTCCATACCGTAGCTGCCACGGCGTATGAACGACAGCTCGGGCATGCGCGACATCAGCTCCTCGGTTGTAGCGGCCTGATTGGCGTTATAGAAGTTCTGCAGATGTTGCTGGTGGTCGTGGCGCTTGGTGACCACGGCTACTTCCTGCAACACGATGGTGCGCACCGAATCGGCGGGTATAGCTTTCTGTTGGGCCAAAACAGGCACAGCGGCCAACGCAAGGGCACCGAGTAGGAGAGGCGTTTTCATATCCATCACCTTATATAATGTTGAGAAATGGACCTTGGGACTCAAATGCTATACCTGAGCCCCAGGCGCTTTTGCTAAAAGTTGACTTCAAAATGCAGTTTGCCCGCTTCGCCAGTCGCGTCGTTGATGGTCAGGTGCAGGTACCAGAGGCCTGTCATGGTGAAGTTCGCTTTGCCTTTATAATGTCCCCCGCCTGCGTGCGTCGGGTTCACGTTGTTAGGCGAGCCATGGCCCATGGTTGGCATCTCAGGTTCCAGCACCAGGCTGAGATTGGTCACGGCTGGGTAGTCCATCATGCTGTTGGCTTTGTATACCGCGATCTCTATGTCGTTCACGCCTACTTTTGGCTTTTGCGGCTGCAGGTAGACTACAAAGTATTTGGCCCCGTCGGTTTTGGAAACGAAGGACTTCAGGCGGCTGGTAGCGGGTTCTTTGATCGTAACAGGGGTAGTGAACGTACCTGTTTGGCCGTTGGCCTGCACCTGTATGCCCAGGGTCCACGAGCCCATCTCGCCAGACGGCATGGTAAACACCACAGCACCAGGAAAATAACCGTTTTTAGTCTGCTCCGAAACAGGGTTCTCCACTGGGGCGGCATGCTTCATCATGCCCATGTCCATTTGTGGCTTCAAGCTAACACTGCCTTGCTCGATGCGCTTGCCTGCGGCATCGAAAAGCGCCACATAGAGCTGGTTGTACCCTGTGGCCAGGTCTTCGGTGCTGTAGAGCTCTACTTTTATATCGGAGCCGGCGGCATTGCCCTCAGCCAGTTTCTTGTACTCCACGGTTGGCATTGGGGCAACATCGTCGGAGTCGCAGCTGGTAGTAAACAATAGGGTAGTCAGGAAAAGGGCCCATAGTGTGAGCCAGGTATACTTTTTCATGGGAATGGTGTTTGAAGACCTGTGTCAGGCTAAAATTTGAGGTATAAGTTTTGGAGATGCGTGGCACTAATAGCACGCAGCGGTATCGTCGGCATACAGAGGCATGCTTCGATCGGCTTTGGACTCGTCGGAAATGTGGGGAAAGGTATAGCAGTGCCATACCTACGTATTGGCCCGATCCAGTGAATCCTTCAGAAAACGGGCTTATACCTGTGGCGGGTGAAAACAGGCGGGATGGTAGGAGTAGCGGTAGGAGCTTTCCTGAAAGGTGCCATACCCCGTTGTGGTAGAAAAGAAAGCCATCACTTTCTGAACCGCAAATAGCGGAGCCGTAAACGGACTGGTTTCGAGTTTGAGTGTCAGACCAGCGGAGTTGCTCTCGGGCGTATCGGTTTTGCTGAGTTGCTTCTTGAGGTAGCACTTGCCCTCGCACTGGAGTTGGGGCTTGTCTTTGTTCACGCACAGCACGGCAGCAATGTAGGCCTTGTTGGCAAAATAAGACGAGAAGACGATCCCCTGGTACAGTACCTGGAGCATCATCAGGGCGAACAATATGGTGGCTATATACCGTCTCATCTCAAAGGCAAAGGTATAGCAGGCCTGCCTTCGGGAAAATGACTTATGTCACAAGTTGAACAAGCAATTGTCAGTATGCAGCCTATTTAGCAGCATACTGGCTGCACCTCAGTGCCTTATTCATTCGGTAGGTATGGGCAGGCCTTGCATACGCAGGAAAGACAGTTTGTCCCAGTAACCGCGCTGAAACTTGATTTTGCCGTCTATTACCTGGAAGAAACCGCAACCACGCAAGCCCAGCGGGTCTTTCCACTCCAGTATCGCCCAGTCTCCGTCCTCAAACAGGTGCACTACGATGCAGGTCATTTCAGCAGTGGCGAATTCTTCGGTAAACATTTCTTTTATGGCCGCCTTGCCCATCACAGCCTCGTTGGCTACCTGGTGATTGATGGCATCGTCGTGGTATAGCTCGGCTAGGGCGTCGGCATTGCGCTGGTTAAAGAGCGATACCCATTCCTGGATCAGTTCTTTTGGTCGCATCGTAAGTCAGTTGGTGGAGTGACTAAGGTAAACAAGCCTGCAAGCTATAGCTGCTTATTTCTTTACAAACTTCAGCATCTGTTTTACCATGGTTTCGGCGGTGCTGGAGTAGTCTTCTTCATATTTTTCGAGCAGCTCCTGGCGGGTGGGTTTCTGGTCTTTGGCCTGCTTCTCCCACAACACCGACAACGAAGCGAATGGTGGCAGCACCATGCCTATGGCGTTGTAGAAATTGCTGATGTTAGCGATCACGTGCTGCGCCCCATCCGAGTCACCCGTAATCACAATGCCACCCACCTTGCCTTCCAGTTTCGATTTCTTTCCTTCCAGAATCTTGTCATGGAGCTCGTCGAGCCGCTCGATCACCCGCTGGATTTCAGACGACTGGTTATTCCACCAAATGGGCGTAGCAAACACGATGATGTCAGCGGCGAGCAGTTGTTTCAGGATTTTCGGCCAGTCGTCGCCCGGACCCATGTCGCTGTAGGTGCCCGCCGGGATGTTGTGGTCAACCAGCTTGACAATGCTGCAGTCGATGTCGTGCTTTTTGAAATGGCCCATCAGAAAATCCGAGAGAACCTCTGTGTTGGACAGGCCTTCTTTTTTGAGTGTGCCGAGTAAGATGAGTGCTTTCATGCTATACCTACTCGGTTTGGGGGAGAGGAGTTGTATCCAAAGGGTGGGAGGTTGGATAACCTCTGCTTCAAATACGTGGCTGTTTATTCAAACCACATTGTCCTAGACAGCATGATTTCTCAAATTTGAGTTAATGTACTGAAGTGGAAAAGTGCCTGAGCACTTATCAAGGACATATATATGAAGATTCAGCTTAGAGAAGCAGGTCAAACACCTTTTGCTCCTTGCTTTCTGCAAATCCGAGTTTTCTGTAAAAGGTATGGGTCTCAACCCGACTGGTATGGCAACGCACCCTGAGTTTTGAAACAGATTTTTCCATCGCCCAGGCTTTCACCTGCATGATCAACTGACGACCTATACCCTGGCCACGCAGATTTTCCTCCACTACCAGGCCCCCTATCTCCACAAAAGGTGCCGACTCCAACCGCAAGGTATAGAAGCCATGCACCCATCCGACCACCTGCGCATCAACGCAGGCTACAAAACCGCAATGCTCTTGGTGGGCCAGCAGTTGGGCGATACGCTCTGCCATTTCGGTCTTGCGCACCTTATAGCCAAACTGTAGCGAAAGAAGCGCTAGGGCTTCCGCATCGGCAAGGGTAATGGACCTAAAGGTAAGTGTCATCGGTATGGCGAGGGGGATAAGTTGAGAGCGATAACGGTTTAGCATGCTGGCTATACCTGGGTGACCCAGAAATAGACAGCGAGGTTGCACGGGCAAAGAAGACTCGATCTTGTCTACTTCACCACCCCCTTCATCCATTCACTGATCGTCTCTAAAGCCACAGGCGCTATGGTTTCTTCTATGGTCGCGTACTCGTGCACTTGCCCCGTGTCGGCCGTCTGGAAGATGTGGTTGAGCCCAGGCAGCACTTTGATGGTATAGCGCTTGTTGCCAGCCGCTTTTAATGCTTTTTCGGTGGCAGCCAGGTTGGGGGCGGCAGGCACTTGCAGGTCTTTGCTTCCGTTGAGGGCAAGCACAGGCATGCGCAGCTGGCGCAGGGCGGGGGCAGGGTCGTAGGCCAGGAAGTAACGCATCCAGGGTGTTGTAATTTGTGCGACCACCGCGTTCTCAGCCTGAGGAGACAACATCAGCTGCAACTGTTTGTCCTGGTCGGTTAGGCTCGCCTTGGCCTCTTGTTCCAGCGTCCGAATTCTCTGTGCGGCCTCATACACATCCGCATCCGAAGCGGCTACTTCGAACTGGGCTCGGCGCAGGTTCAGGTATTTTTGCAGTTCTCTTTCAGGTAGCTGTGGCTTGAGAATGGCCTCATTCTGCGACACCAGCAAGTCCACACCCGGTACAGCATTGCCCGCCATCAGTACCACGAAAGCCACATCTTTGTTGGCAGCGGCCACACTGCTGGCAATCAGGGCACCCTCGCTTATGCCTAGCAGGCCAACCTTTTTCGGGTTGATGCGCTGATGCTGCTTCAGGAAGGTGTAGGCGGCCTGCGCGTCGGTTACAAAATCCTGGGTAGTGGCCAGTGTGGAATTCCCTCCCGACTTGCCTGCCCCGCGGTCGTCGAGGCGCAGCACGGCAAATCCCTGGCGCGTGAGGTGGTCTGCTAAAACCAGAAAGGGTTTGTGCCCCATCAGCCCCATGTCGCGGTCTTGCGTGCCCGAGCCTGTGAACAGGATAACGGCGGGGTGCTTGCCCTGTCCATTCGGTAGGGAGAGTGTGCCCGCCAGCGTGATGCCAGCGCCTTTGTTCTCCACAGTTACTTCCTGCTCTTCGTACGGGTATGGCTTGGTGGGTGTCTGCGGTCGTCGCGCCTCAGTAGGTTCGCCTTTGCCCAGATCCAGCGGGAAGGCCATGCCTGCCTGTTTCCAGTGGCCTACGATATTTTCAGGCCCAGCAATTTTGCCCACGTAGGCGATACCGCCCGCCGGTATGCTCAGGTATAGACTGTCTTGTTTTAGCGCCACCACAGGTATAGGCATCCCCTTTACACCCTGCATCGGGACGTCCATGGTGGCAGTCAGTTGGCCGCTTTCACTGCTGCCCAAGCGGAAGATGATGGTGACTTTCGAGCCCGGAGCCTCCAGTACGCCATGCCAGGCACCAGCCAGTTGTGCTCCTGTGCTTTGCTGCGCCATCGGGGTCATCGTGCTGAACAGGAAGAAGCCAATTAAAAGGAGTAAGTGCTTCATATAATGTGGGCTTTTGTTTTTGAGTGAAGATGAAATTTGTTTCGATCGACGATACTTAAGAATGCTGTCGTTGCTCCTGGCGGTAGGCTACAAAAGAATACCCAACAGGTATAAGCACCGTCAGGGTTATCAGCACCACGAAAAAAACTTGCTGTATACCTGAATTGGGGAGCAGCGCCAGCACCATCAGCAGGAGCCCGCCTACAATCCAGAGGATGCCGCCCAGTCGGTGAGTTTTGCGCCATACCTGCTCACTCTCCAGTGTCCAGGGCGTCCGGATGCCGATAAAGTAATTGGGCTTGACCGCCTGAAAATAATTGCCGAGCGCCACCAGCAATCCCCCGATCAGAAAGAACAGGGCTTTAGGTGAGAAACTGCCCGGGTTTAGAGCCGCATGGATGGAGAAGAGGCAGAGCGCTGACATGAACGAAACCACAATGAAGCGCAACTGGTGGTATTTGCTGCCCATGTAGTCGAGTTTTCTTTTGGGGTCGATGTGTGGCACAGCCAGCAGCACAAGGTTCAAAAGAGCGGTTGTACCCAGCACAATAAAGACCATGGACGTTTTACCGGCCCATCCGTCGGCCTCGCCTTTCCAGTTGAAGTGAATCGGTATGCGCTCAGGCATGTCAGGCCATGCCCAGGCAAGGTATGCGAGCGGGATGAAAACGATCGCCCACAGGATGATCTCTCGGGTCAGGTTCTTAGTTTTCATGTGTCTAGTCTTTTAGCGTGATGATCCATTTCATTAAGTCGTCGAGCACAGTGGTGTTAAGCGAGTAAATCACAAACTGCCCCTGCTTGTGGGAGGTAACCAGTTCCGCCTGACTCAGAATGTCGAGGTGATGCGAGATGCTGGGTTTGGTAATCTGAAAAGCCTCCGCAATATCACCGGCAGTCAGGTCCTTCTCCTTCAATAGGTTCAGGATCTCTCTTCGGGTTTGATCGTTCAAGGCTTTAAATACTTTGTTCATTCAGTTAGGTATTTAGACAAATATCTAAATATTACCTTAGAATTAAAAATATTTTTTGAATATTTATGTTTTTAAAGCGCTATTTATACAAATGAAATACACCTGGTCAATACAGCGATCGATGATAGCAGCAGAGTCTTGTTAAATGCTTTCGTCTCTTCTACCTGTAACAAAAGGATGCTGCATCAGGGTTGACAGAACTAAAATGGGCAAAATATGGCCTTCTTTTGGTTTTTTTCTTACATTAGCAAAATCGAATATTTTATTTTTTTATTCCGTGCTCTTACCTAACTATTTAGCTCGCTTTCTTTCGCTATTTATTTTTTTGGTGTTGGCTAGTGGATGTTCTGAGTTCAACGCGCCCGCTAACAACACAGTACAAACTTCCCAAGACTATGTGGCAAGTGTAGACAAATGGCACCAGGAGCGCGAGGCAAAACTGAAATCCCCGGACGGTTGGCTTACTTTGGCGGGTTTGTTTTGGCTGCAGGAGGGTGAGAACAGCTTTGGCAGCGCGCCCAACGACAATTTGACGTTTCCGGAAGGTAGAATTCCGGGCCGGGCCGGGGTGATCCAGCTGAAGGGCGACACGGTGACTACCAGCATCAACGCCGGCGTGGAGGTGCTGCTGCAGGGGAAACCCGTGCATGAGGCCTTGCTCTACACACCCGACATGGATACAGTGCCAAGGTTGTCGCACGGTACGCTTACCTGGTACGTGATCAAACGCGGGAACAGGTATGGCATCAGGCTCCGCGATCTGCAAAACGATGCTCTCGTTCATTTCAAAGGTATAAAGCGGTTCCCGGTGCGGGCCGAGTGGCGCATTAAGGCCCATTTTGTGGCGCATCCCACCCCCAAGCAAATCGCCATTACCAACATTGTCGGGCAGACCTCTATGCAGGACTCGCCCGGTACACTTATCTTCACCCTGAACGGGCAACAATACCAGTTAGACGCCCTGCTGGAGGGGGAGGAGCTTTTCATTATCTTCGCAGACAAAACCAACGGCCTCGAAACCTATGGAGCAGGCCGCTACCTCTACGCCGACAAGCCCGGACCGGACGGCAGCACAGTGCTCGACTTTAACAAGGCCTCTAACCCGCCCTGCGACTTTGTGTCGTACGCTACGTGTCCGCTTCCGCCCCGCCAGAACTTCCTGCCCATCATGATCGAGGCCGGAGAGAAATCTTATGGCGAGTACTAAACCCGGACCCGGATTTCGGGCCGAATCTTGTCCAATTTTGAAGCAAATCAGGTATAGGGGGTCTTGGGCGCAATCCGGCTAAATGGACTTTGGCAGTGCTCCAGCCACTGGCATCTATACCTGTTTTCTGTGTAACTGATTGCTCTATATTGATTTGTTAACTTGCGTGGGTGCGCCATATGGGTATCGGTCTTAAGCTATGCCTTGCTGGTTTTTGCATTGCACCTCATATAAAGTGTAAACAATTTGGTGCAATTTGGGTAAACTATGGTAGGGTTATACGGCAGCTCCGCCGCGAAAGGAACTTATCGGAACATATCAGTGTTAATATATAGTTCCGCGAAAATTTAAATGAGAATTATGAGTAAAGAGACTATGTCTAAAACAGTGATTACGAGTGAACATCTGGCGAAAGCCATGACCTATACCCAGTACCGTGAATTAATGGACACGTTGCTGGCCGAAAATAAAACCACTGGCACCAACCATTCTGAGGCCATGGTAGAATACACCCGCATGAACGCCCAGCGCATGCGCCGTGTCGAGAAAACAACCGAACTGGACAACGAACTGGTGGACCTGATGCTATCTGTTCAGAACAGGATGATCTGGGTGATCGTGACGGAAGCCTGGTGTGGCGACGCTGCCCAAACTGTGCCGGCCTTGGTTAAAATTGCAGAGGCCTCCCCACTCATCGAAGTGAAGCTTTTGCTACGCGATGAGTACCCGGAGGTGATCGACGCTTACCTGACCAACGGGGGGCGCTCTATACCTAAGCTGATCGTGCTCGATGCCGAAACCATGGAAGAAGTTGGTACGTGGGGGCCAAGACCGGCACCGGCGCAAGCGCTTTTTATGGAGATGAAGGCAAAGGATGTTCCTTACAGTGAATTTGTGGAGAAGCTGCACGGCTGGTATGGAAAAGACCGCAGCAAAGCATTGCTGCAGGAGTTCAAAGAACTGATCCCGCAGTGGGGCCACCTGCAGCATATTGAAGAGCAGCCAATGGAACGATTCTAAAGTTCGTTCTATGAAAAGCGGCGACCCTGAACCAAGGTCGCCGCTTTTTTTTATACCTGTCTGATATAGGTTTAATTGGTTCTGGCCCGCAAGATCAGGTTAACCTGCCTGATCTTATCGCCTACTTCCAGTTGGTGCACCACTTCCATACCTGCTACTACTTTGGCAAAGATGGTATAGCGACCGTCGAGGTGCGGAGTAGGAGAGTGCGTGATAAACCATTGGTTGCTCTCGGTGTCTTTTCCGGCCGAGGCCATACCTACGTAGCCTTCGCGGTAGTGCAGCGGGGCGAACTCGGAGCGGATGGAGTAGTCAGAACTGCCCCAGCCATCGCCCCGCTTGTCACCGCCCTGGGCCACAAAGTTTGGCACCACCCGGTGGAAGTACAGCCCGTCGAAAAACTGCTTGTTCACCAATTCTACAAAATTAGCCACCGAGCCCGGCGCATCCTCCACAAACAGCTCCAGTGTGATCACGCCTTTCTCAGTTTCGATCACCACCTGCTGGTCAGGGTGAAGGGTCTGCACCAGTTTCCAGTCAATAGGGTGCGTGAAAGGGTTCTGCGGAGTGTCGGACTGCTCTTTTCCGCTCAGGTAGTCGATAGTCTTCTGCAATTCAATATTGGTTTCCATGTCGCGGGGCAGCACCAGTTTCTGCTGCGCCTCTGTCAGGAAGGTATAGTCACGGTACACTTCCCGGTAGTTGAGCTTCGGGTTGCGGATCACACCCGCCGCCAGACCTGCCAATGACACATCACCGGAGGCTATACCTTGTTTAAAGATGGCTGCAAAGTCCTGCTCCAGTGCCTTCGGGAAGTCTCCTTGCTGGCGCATGGCGGCTAGTGCCTCCATGCCGTAGGTACCAATCACGGGTTGTGGGGCTGCAAAGGTCTCTTTGGCGATGAACTGGTAATTGGAGTAGTCTGCGGAGAGGGCCTTAAGCAGGTGGGCTTTGTCGTAGGCGTTCTCCGTGCGCAGGTATAGCTGCTGGTACTCCTGGCTCAGTTTGGCTTTGCCGGGGCTGTTGCGCAAAATCACCCAAATCAAACCGGCTCGCACGCGCCCGTCCTGCACCTGCGTGAGCGCTTTGCGCAGTGTGTTGCCCTCAACACCTGCGTAATTAGCCTGCAGAAACTCCGCCGTTGCCACTGCCGTGTTGATGTTCTGATCGGTGAGGCCTGCCAGGATGGCTTGGTCAATGTCCTCAAACTCGAGCCCCGCCATGGAGCGAATCGCGCTCAGGCGCACGCGGTAGTCCGGATCGCTTTGCACCACACCGGAAAGCAGCGCTGCCTTGTCGCGGGCGTTCACTTTTGAAAAAGCCTGGGCCACGGCCATGCGCACATCCGCCGATTCATCCGACGTTACCACTGTTGTGAGTTGCTGGCGGTAAGGCGAAAGGTCGATTTTGGGAGTGCGGGCCAGCTGGTGAGCGGCTGCCAGACGCACTTCATACGATTTGCTGTCGGTCAGCCACTGCACGGCTTGTTTCACGGCCTGCTCGCTGCTGATCTGGCGCAAGCCTGCCCGGTATAATCCCCAAGCCTGGCCTGCCTGCGTCGTTTCGTTGGTCGCCTGGTAATTTACCAGAAAGTGAAGGCCACCGCTATCCGCCAGTTTGCCGAGCGCTTCCAGCACTTCTGCCTGCACCGCCGGCCGGGGCTCCTGCTGCAAGTGGCGAATCAGGGCCTGCTGTGCTTTTTTATGCCCGATCTGGCCCAGGGCGTAGGCTGCCGCCACCCTAATCGAGGTGCTGGTGTCGGATAGTGACGTGAGCAGTTGCGGGATGGCCAGCGTGTCCTGCACCGAGGCAAAGGCAAGCGCAGCCTCCCGGCGGTACTGCGGTTTCGGGTGGTTCAGCAAGTTGAGCAGTTCGGTGGTTTTGCGCTCGTCCTGCAAGGTATAGATTTCGCGCAGGGTAGCGTCCGAAAACTTGTTGATTTGCTGTGTTGGGGTATCAGGTGTTGCCGACGTGCTTTGCTGGGGCTGCGGACGGCAGGCAGCAAAGGCAGCGAGGGCAAGAAGAAAGGTATAGCTTTTTTTCATTGTTTAGGCTTAAGCGCTTCAATATACTAAATGCCTGTAATATAGTCCTGTTAAAATGTTTTGCCGCGTACATATTTGGTAGTAAAATGATTTTTAGTATATTGAAATCTTGAAGCTCTCATGAAGGATGCAGCACACCGGCATTAGCATACGTTTGTTTTCCAAACCCTATGGCATCAGGTCGCAGATGGAGCGCCTGCTGTTTGTGCTTGCCCTGCTCTCTGTGGCGCTGCACGGGTGGCTGCTGTACCAGCTTATCACGGTGCGCGATTTCCACTCAGCCATGACCTTCCTATACCTGTTCAGTCTCTTGCCTTTCTCCCTTTTCATGGCCTCTGTCTGGCTCGATCATAACCCGGGTTACCAGCGGCACCTCACCCTATCGGCATTGGGCATGCGTTACCGCCTCGGATTTATGCAGCGGGAGCACGAATTTGAGTGGGAGGAGGTAGAGCGTATGGTTGCAAGCAGCAAATTGCTGGAGTTTGAACTGAAAAACGGGGAGTACCACAGTGTGGCACTGGACACGGTACACCACGCCCATACGCTGCAGCGAATTCAGGAGGAGTTGGCTCAGATTGCAAACGCGAAAGGTATAGCGATCGACATCACACAAAACTGAGCCTATGTATGTAAACCTTTACCCTAACAAGGAACTGAAGAAAACGAAGCAAATCCTGCTTTGGTCGGGTATACTGTTGCTCTGTGGTGGTCTCTCTGCCCTATTTGGAGAGTTTATTGCCCGCGAAGAGTTACGTTGGGGCTGGGCTGGGGCCGCACTGCTGGTTAGTGCGCTTGGCGGCTTGGGTTTTGCAGTGGGTGCGGGTCATCTTCAACTGAAAGACGCCTACTTCTCAATGACGCCCGAGCGCATTGCCTACCGCCTGACAATTTACGGAACGGAGCGCGTCATCCAGTGGGACACCATCGACAGCATACAGGCCTACGAGAACAAGCTTGTGTTTGAGTTGAAAGACAGCAAACAGTTTGTGATGCGCCTGGGGAATATCCAAAGCCCTGAGATAGCAAACCATGTGAGTGTGAGTATACAACTGGCCGCCATACAGCAGCAGGTGGAAGTGAATAAAGTGCCGGTAGGTGCCCAGCAAGTCAGCCAGTAGATTCGCTATTACAAGTATCTTTAACTTAACTTAGGTCTTCTTCTTATGTCTTGCGATGTATAAATTATGTATTGCGATACATAAAATCCGCAGCATGCTCCCGCCATCCTACACGGCTTTGTTTATTCCCTTCCTACCTGCTTGTGGGTAGCTTAAAGGTGTCAGTCACCATAGGCCTAACTATTTAAATATTAGTAAATAATTGTGTTTAATTTATTTTTAATGTATTTTAAACCTAAGTATAGGTCAATCGTAAGATTGTTTAGTTCTATTAAGTTGCCCTTTACCTTGTGCCTATCCTGCTAGCGCTTACCCTGCCGTCTGTCACATCTTCAACATCGTCTCCATGTACATCAATCTTTACACAGCCCGGCAGCTTCGCAGGATCAAGGATCGGTTGCTATGGTTGGGGCTGTTTATGGCAAGCGGGGGCGGATCGGCGCTTATCTATAATCTTATACTGGCTGAGAAGACTCGTTGGGCATGGGGCGCCGCTGCTGCTTTGGTTGTTTTGGTCGGGCTATACCTGGTGGCGTTGGGGGCAGATAAAATAAGGCTCAAGGAAGCATTTGTGGCCATACTACCTGACAAGATCTCCTACCGGCTGGCCTTCTACAGTAAAAAATACAACCTGGACTGGAACGGAATTTCGGGTGTACATCTGAGTGACCATTGTGTATTGTTCAACTTATGCAACGGCCACCAAAGAACATTGCGGCTGTCCAGCATCGAAAGCCACAACACCGCCAGCCGGGTAGCGGTGAGTTTGCAAGTGGCTGCGCTGGAACACAACATCGCGGTAAATGGCGCCCGCTTCCATGTGCCAAAGCAGAATAGCAATTAATTCTTACCGCCTTTCCCATTTTAAAATATTATACCCTCTGCAGTGGCATTGTGCGCTGTCCTTATTTCTTCTGCCCATAAGACATTTCCCTTATCTCCTGTCGCTGTTTAATAGCCTCAAGTTTAAGTTGTTTATCAATATTGAAATAAAAAATATAATTAATTGTTTTTATAATATATATTATTGTTTTAATATTGCTATGGATAATCTTCTCTCACCTAAACAAACAGCCAATGAAATTAAGGTTTTACGCAGCGCTGATAAGTGCTATGATGCTTTTTTCGTTTGCCAGCCAAGCTGAAGCTAACTCGAAGCCTGCCACCTACGAGAAAACAACAAAGACAAAGGAGCAGGCAGTGTCAGGCAAGAAAGCAGCTTCGTATTTTTCATTTAAGTCATCCGCCTACAAAAAAGATGGCCTCGTGAAAAGGAAGCGTTTCAAAAAAGGCAGCTGCCCGGGCTTTGATTAGTTGCTGGTTAGCATTGCAATACATCACGCGAAGCAGCCCACGGCTGCTTATTTTTTTTACAGCATTGCCAAACAAGACCCAATCGGGCTGGTGGATTACTACTGACCAGGGAGACACTAATTGCCCGGGCTGTAGCTTTGGAGCAATTGTTTTCGGAACTTGCGGCTTTAAACTGACTATGGCCGAGCTGAAAACACGTGTGTATGGACTTCAATTTGGATTGCTGTGCCTGAGCTCTTTTCTTTTCTTCGCAAGCTTCAACATGATCATCCCGGAGCTGCCCAACTACATCACGCAGCTGGGTGGCGCTGAGTACAAAGGACTGATTATTTCCCTTTTCACACTTACAGCCGGTTTGTCACGGCCCTTCAGCGGGCAGCTGGCCGACAAAATGGGGCGTATACCTGTCATGCTGATTGGTGGGGCGGTCTGCATTTTATGCGGCTTCCTCTACCCGATCACCGGCACTGTGGCGGCCTTCTTGCTATTGCGCCTGGTGCATGGCTTTTCAACCGGGTTTACACCAACCGGCACGGCTGCTTACGTGGCCGACATCATCCCGACGGAGCGCAGAGGGGAGGCTACCGGTCTGTTGGGCCTGGCGGGCAGCCTGGGTATGGCGGCGGGTCCCGCCATGGGAGCGGCTATTGCCAACAGCTTTTCGCTCAATGCCATGTTCTACTCCTCATCGGCAGCGGCCTTTCTGTCGGTGGCGGTGGTGGCCCGCATGCACGAAACGCTCGATAACCCGAACCGCTTCCGGATGGGGCTGCTCAAGATCTCCCGCAAAGAAATCTTCGAGCCCCGGGTGTTGAATCCCTCTATTGTGATGATGCTCACAGTGGTTTCATTTGGCATCATCCTCACCATTATACCTGACTTCAGCGAGCACCTGGGCATCGAAAACAAAGGTCTTTTCTTTACCAGCTTTACGCTATCCTCGCTCGCTATTCGTTTTCTGGCTGGCAGAGCCTCTGATAAGTACGGCCGCATCCGGGTGCTCAAGATCAGCTCCGGCTTGCTGGTGGTAGCCATGGGCCTCATCGGCTGGGCCGACACGGCAACGGAGTTGCTGCTGGCAGCGGCTGTATTCGGAGTGGCCGTGGGCATGAACTCCCCTACCGTTTTCGCCTGGACCATCGACCTGAGTCACCCTGACCACCGCGGTCGCGCCATGGCCACCATGTACATCGCCCTGGAGGCAGGTATAGGATTTGGCGCCCTGGCTTCGGGTTGGATCTACGCCAACGACCCCTCCCGCTTCAGCCTTGTGTTCTGGATAGGTGGCGCGTTTGCCTTGCTCGGCTTCCTATACCTGAACCTGGTCGTGAAAGACCGGAAATAAAGGTTAAGGCAGTCTGTAACAGGTATAGCCCAGGTAAGTAGGCTGTATACAGCGGCCTTACGACCAGACATTGCTTATTTACCGTTGCGCCATCCCATCCTGGGCAATATTTTGCGTTAGGCCTAGACGGAGCATATTGGTTGGCCGTATAGGATTCTATTGCAGGCACTGCTGCAAACTTTCGCCAGGACTAGTTGTTTCACCATCACCATGACAGCGATCAGCCCATCTTTTATTGACCACCTAACCGCCGTGCACCAGCAGTCGCGCCATGTGGTGCCCCACTCCATGAGCTGTGCTTTTCTGGATGGCGTGCTGCAATTGCTTTTTCCGTCTTTGTCTGAGCGCTCGTTCAGCTCCCGCTCCGAGGTGGAGGCCTATGCCATGTTGCTGCGCGCTGACCTGGAGAAGATTTTGTACAGGATAGAGGAAAGACTGCCTGGCAAGCCCTACGAAATTGCCGATGCCTATTTTGAGGCCGTGCCTGACCTGCAGCAGCAGCTTAACGACGATGCCGCCGCCATAGAGGCGGGCGACCCGGCCGCCGTAAACGTGGACGAGGTAATCCGTACCTACCCTGGCTTTTTCGCGGTGGCGGTTTACAGGCTAGCGCATCAGTTCTGCCGCATGGGTGTCCCTCTGCTGCCGCGCGTGCTGGCCACCTATGCACATACCAAAACAGGTATAGACATTCATCCGCGGGCTAACATAGGAGCCCGTTTCTGCATAGACCACGGCACGGGTGTCGTGATAGGAGAGACGGCCGAGATCGGCGATAACGTGAAGGTATACCAGGGTGTAACGCTTGGGGCGCTTAGTGTTGAGAAATCCATGGCCAATGTAAAGCGGCACCCCACCATCGAGGACAATGTGATCATTTATGCCGGCGCGACCATTCTGGGCGGCAAGACCGTGGTGGGGCACAGCAGCATAATAGGGGGGAATGTGTGGCTTACTGAAAGCGTTCCGCCATTCGCCAGAGTATACCACCACCCGCAGATAAGAGTGAGTTATTACGAAGATAGAGCCAATGTTCTGAATTTTTCAATCTAAAAAGAGACCGTATGAAAGCGAATAGCATATTGGAGACCATAGGCAGAACGCCCCATGTAAAGATCAACTGCATGTTTAAGGACAAAGCAGAGGTATGGATGAAGCTGGAGCGCGCCAACCCCGGTGGCAGTATAAAAGACCGCATCGCCCTGGCCATGATCGAAGACGCCGAAACGAAAGGCATCCTCAAAAAGGACAGTGTGATCATTGAGCCCACCTCCGGCAACACCGGCGTTGGGCTGGCTATGGTTGCCGCCGTGAAAGGCTACCACCTGATTCTGGTGATGCCGGAGTCGATGTCGATTGAGCGGCGCAGGCTGATGACGGCTTATGGCGCCAAACTGGAGCTAACGCCACGCGAAAAGGGTATGAAAGGAGCCATCGAGCGTGCCCGCGAGATGCTCGGGGAGTATGACGCATCCTGGATGCCCATGCAGTTCGACAACGAGGCCAACACACAGGTCCACATCGAGACCACGGCGCAGGAAATTCTGACTGATTTTCCGGAAGGCTTTGACTACCTTATAACCGGAGTGGGCACCGGAGGGCACATTACGGGGGTGGCCAAAGTGCTGAAGCGGCATTTCCCTAACCTGAAAGTATACGCAGTGGAGCCGGCCGCTTCGCCGGTGCTGAGCGGCGGACAGCCAGGGCCGCACCCGATCCAGGGTATAGGGGCCGGTTTTATACCTGATATAATGGACACTAGTCTGTTGGATGGCGTCGTGCCGGTGGCCGCCGACGACGCCTATGACTTTGCAAGGCGAGCCGCCATGGAAGAAGGTATATTTGTGGGCGTATCGTCTGGCGCATCTTTGGCCGCTGTGCAGCAGAAATTGGACGAGGAGATCCCCGAGGGTGCCAGGGTGCTGACCTTCTGTTACGATACAGGTGAGCGTTATCTGTCAGTAGAGGGGCTGTTTATGTAGAACGGGAGGTATGCGTCTAAAAAATGGGCCGCCTGTTGCTTTTGGCAACGGGCGTCCCATTTTCCTTTTTAGGCAGCCAGCAATTCCTGAATGTCCTCATTAAGTGATTCCCTTACCAGTTGCAGCTGCTCGTTGGTCATGGTGCGTTGCAGAGCCTGAAACACTGCCCGGAAAGCTGCCATGATTTCCTCGTCCTGCTGAAAATCGTTATTGGCGGCAAAGGCGTTCTTGCTGCGGATGTAATTGATCCAGTCGCCGGCGTCCTCAATTTTAACCGGTACCTTGTCCGGATCATACTGGTCGAAGTAAATGCCTTTCCAAAAGACCGGAAGTTGTGCCGCAAAATGGATGGCATCATGCACAGGCAATCTATCCCGAATGGATTGCAGCACAGCCCTGAAAATACGGCCGGCTTTGTTGAGGTCTTTCGTCTCTAGCTCTGTTGCTACGTTCTGCAGCAGCGCGGCTGCTTCTCTTTTGCAGTCTTCAAAAATAAATGGCATAGATCCTCCCTTCTTTAAGCGTTACGTCCTATAAGGTACGAACAGGAGGGGGGCATGTTCCACTATACCTTGCTTTGGGGCGAACAGTGTCAGGAGGCAATGGAATTGGGCATTTTTGGAAGCAGTTTAGCAGTTGCCGTGATTAGAAGCACAATTGATTTTCTGTGTAGCTTTGCACTAAATTTAGGTGCAATTTTTTTTAGTTGATATTTGGTGGTTTTAGTATAAAATAATCTATATATTGTACCGGCATAGATGCACCCATTAGCATGAATACGCAGGTATCTTCTGTAGCACATTCGGTTTTCAACAACAAAAGCGCATTTGCTTTGCTGCTTGGCTCTGGCGTTGCCAGGAGCGCCGGTATACCTACGGATAAGGAGATCGCCTCGGACCTGATCAGGCAGATCGCTGTATTTGAGAATGCAGGGGGCATGCCCAATCCTGAAGAGTGGTTTTTGGAGCGGTTCGGCGAAAAGCCGGGCTATGCGAACATGCTAGAGCCGCTTGCCAACACAGAAACCGAACGGCATAACCTGCTGCGAAGATACTTTGAGCCGAGCGAGGCAGAGCTCGAGGAAGGACTAAAGAAGCCAACGCTTGCTCACCAGATCATTGCCCGCCTGGTGAGTAAAGGATACGTGCGGGTCATCCTCACCACCACGCTTGACAGGCTGATGGAGAATGCCCTACGTTGCATCGGAATTGAGCCGGTCGTGATCAGCTGCCCGAATCACATCGTGAACTCCCTACCCATTGTCCATGCCAAGGTCACGGTTATCAAGATCAACGGCGACTACATCGACTCGAGCTTCCTGAACATAAAAAGCGAGGCAGACAAGTATGAGGAAAGACTGTCGGAGTTACTGCGCTACGTGTCAGATAACTTTGGCCTGATTACCTGCGGCTGGTCAGCTGAGCGCGACAGGGTGCTGAAAGAAGCGCTGGAGACTTCCAACAAGTTTCGGTTCTCCAACTATTTTACTTACTCAGACAAGCCGGGAGTGGAGCTGGAGGAGCTAGCCTATATCAGAAGAGGCAAGTCTGTGAGCATTGACAGTGCCGACTCATTCTTTAAAGAGCTGAGCGAAAAAATAGAAGTGCTTGAAAAAGCCAGGCCGATGCATCTGTCGGCCTCGCAGGTGGCCGTTGCCAGGCTGAAGAAATACATTGTGCAGGACGATCAGTTCATCGCGCTGCACGACCTGATCAGGGATGAAGTGGACCAGCTGAGTGCGAACTTCAATGCTTTGCCGCTTAGCACTATACCTACCAAAGAAGAAATAAAGGCCAGGGTAGACCATTATTTCAAGCAGTGCGGCACTCTGTGCGAACTGTTCGTAAATGGCGTTTATTGGGGGAAAGACCAGCACCATAGCACCTGGCTCAATAATTTGGCCTGCTTTACGTCTGAAAAAGACCGTCAGGGAGACGTAGGCGTATGGCATGACCTGGAAACGTTGCCCGGGCTCATTTTCCTTTACAGCATTGGGCTTGCCAGCGTCCTTAAAAAGGACTACCGCTTACTATCTAAAATGTTCTCCATGACTTCTTACGTAAAGGATGGAGAGGCGCCTATCCTCGACCATGTGCATGTTGCGAAGGTGCTTGATTACAATACACTGCGGGAGGCTTTGGGTAACAGGCAACTCGTGCCCATGTCGGAGCTGCTTTTCTCAAAGTTGAAACCTTTCTTTAGTCCCCTGCTGCCGCACGACAAGGCATATGAAGACCTGTTCGACATGTTCGAATACCTGCTGGCACTGTCTCATACCAAGATCATGGGAAGAGGCAGAATACCTGTTGGCCGGTTTGGGTATAGGGTAAAACAGAACGGCATCAAACATCCTTTCGATCAGATTGCCTCAGAGCTCGGAAATCAAACGCAAGGCAACGGCCTGTTCTCGCCTACCTTGTTCACTGATATTTCGGATCTCAGGCATACCGAGAAGAAATTCAAGGAATACTTCGACAAGCTTTCAGGCTACTACTTTTAGGCTAATACCTTCAACTTTCATTTCAAGGCAGAAAAGGCGGCAGGTATACCTGAGGGCTTATTCCTCGCTATACCTCAGTGCTCCCGGCTTCTTAGGTATAGCTTAGCCTTCCATCTCATAAAAACTTAAGCCAGCTGAGTCAAGTGTATGTACCTTCTTCTATCTGGGGTTGGTTCTCTCTGTTTAGGGCCGTCGGTAGGCTTGCCGGGTTGTAAATTGCAATTCTGAACATTCCAGGTATACCTGACTAGGTTTGCATGTTTGGAGTGATTTAGCGCTGTGCCGCGCATACACCATGGCTTGGTATTTCTATTATAGTATGGCTGTTTACCAGCACACTGTATCAAGTAGGTATAGCCGTAAAACAGAAAAAGGCAACCCGATTGAGTTGCCTTTTGTGGAGAATATCGGAGTCGAACCGATGACCTCTTGCATGCCATGCAAGCGCTCTAGCCAGCTGAGCTAATCCCCCGTTTGAGTGTCACAAAATTAGAACAAATTTTGAATATGCAAAAGCCGAAGCGCTAGATTTTGAAAATAAAAAAGGCGGGACATTTGTCCCGCCTTTTCTTTATGAGCTATTTCTCCTTAGTTGAAGATATAACGCAGACCAAGCTGCATGCTCCAAGTGCTTGACAAGCTGAAGTTCTCGCGGAATGGAGAATCTGGCAGGAATGTGTTGCCATCGTTGTCGCGTACTGTGATCATGTTGTAAGTTGGTACACCGTTAGCTGAAACGCCAGTAACTCTCAACAATTGGTAGTGGAAGTTCGAGCCACCGTTCAGTTGGTCTCTTACGCCCCAGGCAGAGTTCAGCAAGTTACCAATGTTGTTTACGTCAACGCTTACCTGCAGTGTGTTGCGCTTGCCACCTACGTTACCGAAGATGTCCTGCAGCAATCTGAAGTCGAACTGGTTGAACCAAGGCATGATGCCGTCGTTACGCTCAGCATAAGCACCTCTCTTCAGACCCTGGTTTGATACGAAAGTATCGAAAGCCTGACGCTGCTGATCAGCTGTGAATAGAACCTGACCGTTGCTCATGATTGGAGCGAAGTTCATCTCGGCAGAGCTGCTTGGGATCCAAAGCAGGTCGCTGCTCACACCATCTCTGTTCACGTCGCCGTTGTAGATGTAAGAGAAGCGGCCCTGAGAAGAACCCTGGTAGAACAGGGATACTGTAGTAGCCAAACGGTTAGCATACTCCAGACGGTAAGAAGCGTTAGCTACTACACGGTGAGGAATTGAGTACTGAGAAATACCCATCAGCAATTCGTTTGGATCGTTGATAGAGTAGTTGTTAGACCAGGCAGAACCAGCGTTAGAACCTGGGTTGCCCGTGATGTCTTTCGCCTGTGTGTAGGTATAGAAAGCAGAACCGAAGAAACCTGTTCTAGAGTTCACTGAAAGACCAGCAGTTGCTGACAGTGAATGACCTTTGTCTGTGTTGCTCAGTACGATGGCCTCACGAGTTGCAGTTGTATACTGGGCGTTTGAAGAACCATTCCAGAAATCACGGTTGTCACCGTTGTTGTTCAGCTGCTGTGTAGCAGGTTTTCTGTTAGCGTTGAACTGGTAAACACCTACCAGGTCTTTTGTGTAAAGGATGTCAGCAGTAGCTACGAGTGGTGTACCAGGGATGGTGTAGTCGGCACCCAAGCTGCTTCTCCATACCTGTGGCATTTTGAAGTCGCGGTCAACCAGGGCGAAGCTACCAGGAGCACCAGCGTTTGGCTGACGGATGAACACGTTAGACGGGCCATTCTCTAACCAGTACAGACGCTCAGGCTGGAAGCGGATCACGTCAAGTGCGCTGGCAGGAACACCATCCACTACGTTCTGGATTACACCAGCGTTTGTTGGCATGTTGGTCAACCAAACGAAAGGAATACGGCCAGAGAAGATACCTGTACCACCGCGAACTGACAGTGAGCGGTCTTCCAGCAGATCCAGGTTAAAGCCTACTCGTGGCGACAGGAGTACTCTTGACTTAGGCCACTCACCGCTAGCGTAAGTAGTTGGATTACCGTCTGGATCAAGCAGTGTCAGGTTGTCGATTGACGAGTTAGCTGTCAGATCATTCATGTAGATCGGAAGTTCAGCACGTACACCCAGAGTCAGGTTCAGACGGTCAGTTGCAGCGAATTTATCCTGAGCATACAGACCGGCCATGCCGAAGTTGATGCGTGAATACGGATCCTGACCTTCGTAAGGATAAGTCAGACCGAACTGCAGAGGACGCGCATCGTTAATGAAATCATCAACAGAAGCATAGCGGTAGTAAGAAGTACCATAACGCTGGTAGCTGTTACCGAAGTTCTGGATCTCGAAGCTGGCGCCACCTGTCAGGTTGTGCTTGCCTGCAAGAAGAGACAAGTTGTTGATGAAAGAGTAGTTGTTGTTGATTACGTCGTTCTCGTAAGTGAACAGTTCGTAACCGAAGTTCATGTACTGGTCACCGTCTTTGTAGATATCAACAAACGGGAAGATGCTGCTTGGAGAAGTACGTGTGTCCTGAATACGGCTGTAAGTAGCCAGGAACTGGTTAGAAAGCACAGAAGAGAATGTGCTGTTCAATTCAGCTGTTACAGAACGTACTGTGTTCTCGAAGCCGTAGTTAGAGTTAGAGAAAGAAAGCGCGTTCTGGCCGATACGGGCAGAGCTGGCGCGTGGGTTAGGAGCAGAGCTGGCGTTTACCGTCTGGTCGCTTGTACCTACTACCTGGTTGTAACGAAGCGTGAACTTGTGCATGTCGCTGATGTTCCAGTCGATACGCGTTAAGAACTTCGTGTTTTTGTTGTTGAACTCGTTAGCGTAGTTCTCATAAGCACCTGGGTCATAACCATATTTGGTGATCAGGTGCTGACGAACGCGCTCCAGGTCTTCAGCAGTTGTTCTGGAAACGTTAGGACCAGTAAGGCCTGGGCGAGAAGCCACCCAGTTTACACCAGGGTAAGTCTCGTTTTCGTGCTCGAAGTTAGCGAAGAAGAACAATTTGTTCTTGATGATCGCGCCACCAAGGCGGGCACCAAAGATCTGGTTCTTTCTCTCGGTCTGCTCTGGCAGTTTGTTGTCACCAACTTTTCTGCCGTTGAAATCCTGGTTTCTGTAGAAGGTATAAGCAGAACCAGAGAATTCGTTTGTACCGCTACGTGTTACAGCGTTGATGCCGGCACCTGTAAAGCCTGACTGACGCACGTCGTAAGGAGCGATGTTTACCTGCACCTCTTCGATCGCATCAAGAGAGATTGGCTGAGAGTTACCGCCAGGAAGTGGGTTTGAGCTAAGACCAAAACCGTTGTTGAAGTTGGCACCGTCTACCTGAAGGTTGTTGAAACGACCATCGCGGCCGGCAAAGCCGTTACCGTTGGCCTGTGGAGTCAGACGAGTGAAGTCTGTAACGCTTCTGTTAATTGTTGGAAGCTTTTCCAGCTGCTGTATACCTACGTTTGTAGCAGCACCTGTTTTGTTAGCGTTGAAAACCGAAGAACGGTCTGTGCTAACAATTACTTCCTGAAGCTCCTGACCTGAGTCAGACATGTTTGCATCAAGCTGGTAAGGAACACCAAGGCTCAATGAAATGTTGCTGTAAACCTTTGGCTCGTAGCCAATGTAGCTTACTTCAATAGTGTAAGGACCTCCTACGCGAACGTTAGGAATGTTGAAACGACCCTCCACGTTCGTCACACCACCGTATGTGGTGCCCGAAGGACCGTGTGTTGCTCTTACGGTTGCCCCGATCAAAGCCTCACCTTTTGAATCCTTTACGGATCCGGTAATACTACTCGTTGTTACCTGGGCGTGCATAGTAATCACGCACAGCAACATAAGCAGTGTTGATAGTAATAACTTTTTCATAAAAGATTGATTGATTTTTACCCGCAAAATTAGAGCGTATATTTCGAAATGCAACTACTTAGAGATTAAATTATTATTAATAATTTGTCTCTTGTTATTTGCTTTTTAGCAGCGAAAAATTATAGCAAATTGCGAGCGCACTTCTGTGTTTAAGCACTGAGTGCCAAAAAGAAAGGCGAAGCCGCACGGCTCCGCCTTTCTTTTTGGCACTCAGCTAAAATAGCACCTTCTCTGCGTTTAATTGAAGATGTACCGCAGACCAAACTGCGCTCTCCAGCGCGATGAAAAATCGTTCACAAAATAAGGGTCGCCGTCTGTGAGGCCACGGCCAGTATAGTTAAACCGGGGTGTGGTGGTGCCAGGCTCGTACCCAACAAAGTCGATGGCCTGAAAAGCATTGAAAGTAGCCGTGTACTGGCGTCCCCAATCCTTGTTGAGCAGATTCGTGAAGTTGAAAATATCGAATGTGATCTGCAGCCTGTGGTCGTTGTCTCCCTGTCGCACCCTAAAATCCTGCATGATGCGTAGGTCAATCTGGTTGGTCCAGGGTAACCGGTCTCCGTTCCGCTCGGCGTACTGGCCTCGTCTGCCGCTCAGGTAATCGTTGCTGTTAATAAAAGCGTCCAGCGACTGCCACTGTTGCTCTGCCGATACCACGGTTCCGTCACGCTCGGTATAAGGCACCAGATTTATCTCGGCGGCACTGCCCGGAATATAGATCAGGTCGTTGGTTCTGCCCGCATCGTTGTTCACGTCCCCGTTGTAAATATACGAAAGCGGCACTCCCGTTTGCCCGTTGTAGAAGGCGGAGATGGTGGTGCCTGCAAAGCCAAGATAGTTAAGGTTGTAGGTAAGGCCAGCCACTACCCTCGATCTGACATCATTGTCAGCAAAGGCTTCTCTAACATTGTTGAGGCCCTCTACCTGGTTTACGTTGATCCAGTTGGAGCGTGCCTGGCTGGAGTTGCCGGGGTTCACGTCTTTCGCTCTGGAATAGGTATAGGCCAAAGAACCCGAAACGCCATTCTCCACAAACGTCTTCTGTAACTGCCCGGTCAGGCTGTAGCCGAAGCCCCGGCTGGTGTTGGTCAGGTAAATGATGTCCTGGAAGCTGTTGCCTGGAATGCGACCAAATACGGGACGGTTGTCAGCTCCTGTCAGGGTGCCGGTCTGCTCCAGGTTCAGGTTCTGGTAATAGATGTTGTTGAGGTTTTTGGAATATATACCCTCCAGCGTGGCCACCAGGTCGAAGGGGAGGCGGTGGTCAACGGCTGCGTTCACCCGGAACAGCTGCGGAAACTTGAAGTCGGGGTCTGTTATGTTGATCTCAGCCGTTCTGTCGGACAAACCCACAGAGGTAGCGGTCGGCTGGGTGTTAGGGTCCGCGTTAAAACGGATTTGCTCCAGCAACGGTCCCGACGTGAGCGCCAGGCTTCCAAGCAACTGCCCTGTGTTGGTATACTGGTTCGAGATCCAGACAAAAGGCGCCCTGCCCGTAAATATACCTGCGCCACCGCGCACCTGTGTGTTGCCATCGTCAAACACATCCCAGTTCAATCCCACTCTGGGCGACAGCATGAACTGTGCACCCGGAGTCTTGTCGGTGGCCAGGCCCCTGCTGGCAAACGCCTCATTGAACTCAGTGTTGGCAGCTGGCTCGTCGTTAAAAGTCGGGATGTCGAGTCGTATACCTGCTGTTACCTTCAGGTTGTTTCGGACAGCGTACTCATCCTGGGCATAAAATCCGAGCTGGAATGCCGAGAAGTCGGCGCCCTGCTGGCGGTTGTCGGTGCGCGAGTAGTTGCGGAAAAAGGCACCCGGGGCTGTCTCGTTTGCGGTGCCAATGGCTTCGAAAGCCTCAAGCGAGTTATACTCGTAGGCACCAAACTCCTGCCGGATGAACAGGTTGTAGGTCTTATAAAACTCGTTGTGCGTGCCTAGTGTGATGGTGTGCTTGCCTAAAAAGGCGTTAAAGTTGTTGGTAATGGTCAGCACATCCTGGTCGAGTTGGTTTTGTCCTGAGAAGGGCTCACTGCCCAGCGAAATGGTACGGCCTCCTGACAAGCGGATCAGGACGCTCGGAAACGGATCACCTATGATGTCGCGGTCGTCGCGCACTGCTGTGAAACCAATCAAGGCCTCGTTGGCATACTGGCCACCAAACTGGCTGCGCAGCTGCAGTACGCTGGAGTTGGTGGTGCTGGGGAAAAACTCGGCATTGTTAGCGAAACGGAGGGCGTTGGGGGTGCGGGAGTTGTCGATGTTCTCGCCGTATACATAACTGTGTCGGAGTGTGAGTTGGTGATTGTCGGTGATGTTCCAGTCGAGTCGGGCGAAAATCTTGTCGCTCAGCGTCTCATCGTCTATCCCCCGGAAGCTGCCCGGGTCGTAGCCCAGGCGGTTGGCGACGCTCAGCACGCGGTTCGCTTCATCTACCGTAATGTTGGAACCGGGGGTGCCGGGTTCAAACAGAAGGGGCGCTACCCGTTTCGTTTTCTCGCCATTCACGAAAAAGAACAGCTTGTCCTGGATGATCGGACCGCCAAGCCGCAAGCCCATCTGATAGTCCGTAAAGTCTGGGAGCCTGGTTCTGGCCTCATTGGGGCTTTTGCCCACCAGCGCCTCGTTGTTGCCGAAATAATAGACAGAGCCTATGAATCGGTTTGAGCCGCTGCGTGTGATCGCGTTGATGCCGCCCCCAGTAAAGCCGCTCTGCCTCACGTCGAAAGGAGCGATTACCACCTGTATGGCCTCAATGGCATCCAGCGAGATGGGCTGCACGCCGGTCTGGCCGCCGTTGGTACCGCTGGCGGAGAGGCCGAACACGTCATTGTTCACGGTGCCGTCTATCGAGAAGTTGTTGAAGCGGTTGTTCTGCCCGGCAAACGAAATGCCTGATCCGGAGGTAGAGGCCTGCGGTGTGATGCGGGTGAAGTCATTCAGGCTTCGGGAGATGGTAGGCAAGGACTCCAGCTGCTCCGTCGACACGTTGGTAGCGGCGCCTGTTCTGTCGGAGTTGATGACTTTGTCCTGAGTAGCGGTGATCTGCACTTCGCCCAGGGTGGTGGTGCTTTCTGTGATAGTGAGGTCCAGCCTGAAATTCTGACCGAGCGCCAGGTTGATATTGTCGAACCGCTGTTCCTGGTAGCCCACGTAAGAGGTCCTCACGGTGTAGGGGCCACCCACACGCATGTTCTGAATGTTGTAGCGGCCTTCTGCATTGGTAGCAGCTGCATACTGTGTGTTAGTAGGCGTATGGACCGCTATAACTGTTGCGCCCGGCAGTGGGGAACCGTTTTGGTCCTGCACCACCCCGTTCATGGCCGCAGTGGTGGTACCCTGAGCCCACACCAGGTGCCCGCTCAAAAGCAGCAGTAAGGTCACAAGTAACTTTGCGTAAATAGTCCTCATAATACTTATAAGCTAAATTGAAAAAATATAACTACCTATAAGTACGTATGTATGAGTATTTTATCTCTTTTTAAGCTGAAATTTTGTGCTTTGGCGGAGGCAGAACTCTTCAGGTCTGAAGCATGAGGAGGCACTGTTGTACAGGTATAGCTCTTGGCATACCTGCGGCAGTTATCACAAAGCAATACCCGATCTGTAGGTTATACCTGCGCCAAGGTATAAACTGTGTCGGCAAGAACAGGGCTTATACCTGTGCCCGGCTATTGTCTTCTTGAAATTTGCGGTGAGCTGCTTAGAGCCTATACCTATTCGTCGAATGGCCTTACAGCTTTAATGAATATTTTCTGCCAGTAATCGGAGTGGAGGTTGTTCTCGATCACACCTAGGCTGGTGGAGGCGTGTATAAACCTGACTTCTGCATCGTTGATCACTTCTGTCACCATGCCCACGTGCGTAATTTCCCGGCTGTTTTTGTTAGCGCCGAAGAATACGAGGTCGCCTTCCTTCAGTTCTCTTGGTTTTACGGTTTTGCCAAAGCGGCTTTGCTCCTCCGATGTGCGGGGGAGGGTGACATTGATGCTTTGAAAGGAAGTACACAGCAGGCCGGAGCAGTCCATGCCTACACGGGTGGTGCCTCCCCATTTATAAGGAGTGCCGGTATAGGAGCGGGCAGTTTCTATAACGGTGGCCACATGCTCATCGAGGCGGCGCGGGTTAGGCACGTTGGTGCGGCTGGTGCGGTCTTTGGTAGCAACGGTGCCTTTCCCGCCGCTCCGGCCTGCCATTCTGGCTTTCTTGCGGGCCAGGCGTTTTTCCTCGGCTATCTCCCTGGCCGACTTGTAAGTCTCGCCACGTTTGCTGAAAGTAGGCTTTGCTGACTGACAGGAAGCCATTAGCCCGATGAAAAAGATAAACAATAGGTAACTGGTAAATGATGTTCTCAAAGCGTAACTTGGTATTAAATGGCTAAAATTGGTCAGGCTTGCTAAATTAAGCATAAGCTATTTAATATAAAATGAATTTCGAGAAGATAACCCCAAATCTGGTAGAAGCTTTCGCTGCCATTGTCGGGCGCGAGTACCTGGTGCTGCCTGCGGATCAGGAAGGCATGGTGCGCTATACCCACGATGAGACCGAAGACCTGCGCTACCTACCCGAAGTGGTGCTCAAACCAAAGAACGCCGAAGAAATCAGCCGTATTATGCAGCTGTGCCACGAAAATCGCATACCTGTCACGCCGCGTGGCGCCGGCACAGGCCTGAGTGGTGGTGCGCTGCCTGTGCACGGGGGCGTGGTGCTGTCCATGGAGCGGCTTAACAGTATCATTGCCATCGACGAGCGTAACCTGCAGGCCACGGTAGAGCCCGGCGTGATCACGCAGGTGTTTCAGGAAGCCGTGATTTCCCGCGGGCTTTTTTACCCGCCAGACCCCTCCAGCCGGGGTAGTTGCCAGTTGGGAGGCAATTTGAGCGAGTCGTCAGGAGGGCCAAGGGCGGTGAAATACGGCGTTACCAAAGACTATGTGCTGAACCTGGAAATGGTGTTGCCGACCGGCGAGATTACCTGGACAGGCGCCAATGTGCTCAAAAACGCCACAGGCTACAATCTGACCCAGTTGATGGTAGGCAGCGAGGGCACCTTGGGCATCATTACCAAGATCGTGTTCCGCCTTATACCTTATCCGACGCAGAACCTGGTGCTGCTGGTACCTTTCCGGAAAGAGGAGGAGGCAGCTGCTGCCGTGTCCAGAATTTTTACAGCAGGTATAGTGCCCTCTGCGCTGGAGTTTATGGAGCGCGAAGCCATTGAGTGGGCTTGCCGCTACCTGGGCCTGGAGGTACCCATGGCAGCCGACGAGCGGGCTCATTTGCTTATAGAACTCGACGGCAACGACATGGACCTGCTATACAAAGATGCGGAGCAGGTATACGAAGTGCTGGAAACCTTCGATGTTGGCGACATCCTGGTAGCCGACAATGAGAAGCAAAAGGAAGACCTCTGGCGCTTGCGGCGCAGTGTGGGCCATGCCGTAAAGAGCAACTCGATCTACAAAGAAGAGGACACCGTGGTACCCCGCGCGGAGCTGCCTGTTCTGCTCCGGGGTGTGAAGGAGATCGGAGAGAGGTATAATTTCAAGTCGGTATGCTACGGGCACGCCGGTGACGGCAACCTACACATCAACATCGTAAAAGGCGACATGTCAGACGATGACTGGAACAACAAGCTGCCCGAAGGTATAAAGGAGATTTTTCGTCTGTGCGTGTCGCTTGGCGGCACCATTTCCGGCGAACACGGCATCGGGCTCGTGCAGCGGCCATACATTGGGATTGCCCTGAGCGACGTGCAGTTGCGGCTGATGCGGGGCATCAAAGAGCTCTTTGACCCTAAGGGCATTATGAACCCGGGAAAAGTATTTTAAAAAGAAAGCGGCAGTCGAATTTCGGCTGCCGCTTTTTATAGGCATAGCACCAAGGTATACCTTAGCTTTGCATACAGATCAGGCTTTGGAGTCATGGGTTGTCTTTTTATCTGCCAAGGCCTCGTCTAACTGCCGTAAGGTATCCCAGGACTGTAGTAGGTTGCGCGGTGACTCGTGCAGTGGCGGTGTTGCATTGTCGGGCTGCTCTTCCTGCTGACCAGTGCTCAGGTTGTGCAGCTTGCTCTGCGCCTGGTTTTCCTTTTCTGTTGCCTGGTGACTGCGAAACAGGGCCTCGTTCAGGTTTTTATCGGGTTCCGTCATAATAGCTCGTTTTAGTTTTAAGTTTGGTGGAAGGTCTTTTCCTTCTTCTTGTCTTCTTCTTTTATAAAATTACTAACGTACTGGGCTACCTCATCGGCATGCTCCTCCATCAGGAAATGTCCGCTGTCCTCAAAGTGCATCACGTAGCATTCATGGAAAAAATTCTTCCAGCGTTGCAGTGCCTCGATCTTGACTAGCTTATCGCGCTCACCCCACAAAATGAGGGTCGGAATATCCTGGATCTTTTTGCGTTCTTTCCATAGTTCATCATACCACTTGCTAACACCCACTAACTCCCGGGCGCAGGCCAGCGAACTCACTGTGTCATCGGGGTCGCCAAGCGCGTGAGTGTACTGGTCTTTCAGTTTCTCAGGCATTTTGCTTTCCTGCCCAAACAGCTCGTGCACCAGTTGGTCTGTGGTGAGGTTTAGCTTGGAGTGCAGGAACTTGCCCAGGGGACCTACCAAGTATTTGCTGGCCTTCGAAAACACCTGGTGGTTAGACAGCGACCAGGTCCAGGTGTTGAGCATCACAATACTCCGCACTTTTTCCGGGTGTTTGATGGCATAGGCCAGGCCGATCGGCGCCCCGAAGTCGTGCACCAGCAGCGTAATATCGCTGAGCCCCAGATGTGCCATCAGCTGCTCAAAGTTGGCTGCGTGCGCTCTGGGTTTATAGCTCCAGTCCTTGGGTTTGTCCGATAGGCCAAATCCGATCAGGTCGAGCGCCACACAGCGGTATTTTTTGCTCAGGATCTTGATCAGGTTGCGGTACGCAAACGACCAGGAAGGCGTGCCGTGGATCATAACGATCGGGTGGCCCTGCCCCTCGTCGATATAATGCATCTTGCCGGCTTCTAATTCCAGGAACTTGGATTTGAAGGGATATTCTTTGGTGTCCAGCCAGTCTGGTTTCATAGGTGACTCAGGGTGTTAGCTTCCCTTATCTATACTTGAGACAGACACACAGGTTGTAGAGAAGCGTAAAAATATGTCCAGCGGTTTCAAATGAGAGGCAGTACGGCATCAGGGGCAGGTATATAATAATATGCCGTAGCAACACAGGCTGTCGGATTGACAGGAGATGCCTGCTCAATAATTTTATTTTTTAAGGATATCCCGTAACTCTTTTTTGCTGAACAAAGTAAGACAATGCGCCGGTTCGCGGCACTTCGAGGGAAATGCACCGCTACGGTGTCTTAGTACCAGATGGCATTATGGCTATTAGTAAATAGCTACATTCGAATCCTTCTAAATAAAATGTTTAAATTTGCCTTTTTAAAAGCGTGTGTTTCATGGGGAACATCCCTGTGCAGTTCATCCTGATTTTAAGAAACGTTAGTTTCCCCTCCTGTCTTGCTTCCTGAAAGTGGGCATCTACATGCTTCAGGTGAAGAGAAAGGTATAGGGAACAGAGGCAAGATAACCGGACGAGTTCGTTTTGATTGCCTATTGATTTTGAATAAAACTTAAGTTTGTACATCCATAACAGATTTTACCTATGAGAATAGCAGTAGTTGGGACGGGCTACGTGGGTTTGGTGACAGGCACCTGCTTTGCCGAAGTGGGCATCGACGTGACCTGCATCGACATCGACCAGAAGAAGATAGACAACCTCCGCCAGGGCATCCTGCCCATTTACGAGCCGGGCCTCGAGGAGATGGTGCTACGCAACTCGCAGAAGGAGCGCCTGAGCTTCTCCACCAGCCTTGCCGAGAGCGTGCAGGGCTGCCAGGTGGCCTTCATTGCCGTGGGCACGCCCCCGGGCGAGGACGGCTCGGCCGACCTGAAGTACGTGCTGGCCGTGGCCCGCGAGATCGGCCGCTCCATGACCGACTACCTGGTGGTGGTGACCAAGAGCACCGTGCCGGTGGGCACGGCCGCCAAGGTGCGCCAGGCCATTGCCTCGGAGCTGGAGGCGCGCGGCGCCGACATCGCCTTCGACGTGGCCTCCAACCCCGAGTTCCTGAAGGAAGGGGCCGCCATCGACGACTTCCTCAAGCCGGATAGAATCGTGGTGGGGGTGGACTCCGAGAGGGCCCAGCAGGTGATGCAGAAGCTCTACAAACCGTTTTTGATGAACGGCCACCCGCTCATTTTCATGGACATCCCCTCGGCTGAGATGACCAAGTACGCGGCCAACGCCATGCTGGCCACCAAGATCTCGTTCATGAACGACATTGCCAACCTGTGCGAGATCATGGGTGCCGACGTGAACATGGTGCGCAAGGGCATCGGCTCTGACGCCCGCATCGGCAACAAGTTCATCTACCCGGGCATCGGCTACGGGGGCTCGTGCTTCCCCAAGGACGTGAAGGCTCTCATCAAGACGGCTTCCGAGAACGGCTACTCCATGGAGGTGTTGAAGTCGGTGGAGACGGTGAACGAGAAGCAGAAGTCAGTGCTCTTCAACAAGGTGATGAACTACTTCAACGGTGACCTGACCGGCAGGACCTTCGCCGTGTGGGGCCTCTCCTTCAAGCCCAAGACCGACGACATGCGCGAGGCCCCCTCGCTGGTGATCATCGAGAAGCTATTGGAGCAGGGCGCCAAAGTGAAGGCATACGACCCGGTGGCCATGCAGGAGGCCAGGCACTCGCTGGGCGAGCGCATCGAGTACGGCAAGGACGAGTACGAGACGCTGATCGACGCCGACGCGCTGCTGCTGGTGACCGAGTGGCCTGAGTTCCGCTCGCCCAACTTCGCCGTTGTCAACAAGCTGATGAAGGAGAAGGTGGTGTTCGACGGAAGGAACATTTACGATGCGCACGAGATGGAGGAGAAGGGCTTTGCCTACTTCGGCATCGGCGTGAAGCAGGCCAACGTGAAGCAGGAAACCAAAGCAACGGTATAGGTATGGCCAGAAAAAGAGTATTGGTAACGGGTGGGGCAGGCTTTCTGGGCTCCCACCTGTGCGACAGATTCATAGCCGAGGGCTACCACGTGATCGCGATGGACAACCTGATCACGGGCAACCTCGAGAACATCGAGCACCTTTTCAAGCTGGAGCAGTTTGAGTTCTACCACCACGACGTGTCCAAGTTTGTACACGTGCCAGGTGAACTGGACTACATTCTGCACTTCGCCTCGCCGGCCAGCCCAATCGACTACCTCAAAATCCCAATCCAGACGCTGAAAGTGGGTTCGTTGGGTACGCATAACCTGCTTGGCTTGGCCAAGGCCAAGGGTGCGCGTATGCTCATCGCCTCCACTTCGGAGGTATACGGTGACCCGCTGGTGCACCCGCAGCACGAGGACTACTGGGGCAACGTGAACCCGGTGGGGCCGCGCGGTTGCTATGACGAGGCCAAACGCTTCCAGGAGGCCATGACCATGGCCTACCACATGCACCACGGGCTGGAGACGCGCATTGTGCGTATCTTCAACACCTACGGACCACGCATGCGACTGGATGACGGCCGTGTATTGCCTGCCTTCCTGAGCCAGGCCCTGCGCGGTGAGCCGCTGAGCATCTTCGGCGACGGCAGCCAGACACGCTCCTTCTGCTATGTGGACGACCTGGTGGAGGGCATTTACCGCCTGCTGCTGAGCGACTACCCGTACCCGGTGAACGTGGGCAATCCGTCTGAGATCACCATCAGGCAGTTCGCCGAGGAAATCTGCAAGCTGACTGGTGTGGAACTCAACATCGAATATCAGCCGCTGCCGACCGACGATCCACAGAAGCGCCAGCCGGACATCAGCAAAGCCCGGGAAGTGCTAGGCTGGGAGCCGCAGGTTGACCGTGCTGAAGGACTAAAGCGCACCCTCGAGTACTTTAAAGAGAAAGTGCAGATACCCGCCGAGCGTATCGGCTAATAGGTATAGATAAATACAAAAGCGCCCCTGCCATATATGATGCCAGGGGCGCTTTGCTTTGTGAAGGTATGGTGTACCTAAATTTTCTTGTGTGCTTTCATGAAGTCTTTGGCCTCTTTGTTGGCTGCGTGCTTTTTGTCGGTGGCCTCTAGTACGATGCCGTAATAGCGTTTCGCTGTTTTCAGTTCACGCTCCTGTTTGGCAATGCGGGCGAGGTTCAGGTATGAATTCACGAAATAGCCTGAGTCGCGCTCGTTGCTCATTTCGGCAAAGGTGATCGAGTTCTGGTAGTACGACTTGGCTTTCTGGAAATCGCGGTACTTGTTCTGGTTGATGTAGGCCAGGATATAAGAGGCATAGCGCCCACTCACGGCTTCGTAGCCGGGCATGCGTCTGTCGAGCTTGCTCAGTATGTCGAGGCATACCCGCTCCGCCATCGTAAAGTGGCCTTGCACAAAGAGCGCTCGGGCGTAGAAGCGTTGGAAATAGGCGTTGTTGGGGTATTTTTCTACCAGTCCTTTTACCAGATCAAGCGCAGCTTCCATGTTGCCCTCTTCATTGGCATAGATCTTCATCAGAAAGAACTTGGCCTCGGTGCCGGTGTAAAAGCCGTTGTTGGCCACGTAGCGCAACTGTTTTATACCTAGTCGCTTGTCGCCGCTCGGGAAGAAGGCGAGCACCGGGCGCAGCATTTTGTAGTTTTCGTGAATCCAGATGGAGTAGTAGTTAAAGAGCGCCTCCCCGAACAGGAACTCTGGGCTCAGGCCGTTGCCGGCTTTGGCTTTCTCGAGGTACTCCAGTGAGCGCTTGCTGGCAATAGTAGCTTTGCGCCAGTTGCTTCGCTCGGAGTGCAGACGGCCGGCAAAACCATTTGCTGCAGACAAAAAGAAAGCCGCTTCGTAGTCTTTTTCGTTGGCGTCGTACAGCTTTTCAGCCTTCTGGATGGTGGAATCCATGTAAGCGAAAAACAGATCGTCGTATTCCAGGGTCTGTATATTGGTTGGCACGATCTTCCACCATTGGCTGAGCCCCATCAGGAAATAAGGTAGCGGATGATTGGGGTAGCGGCGGCGCAAAGATTTGAATTGTTTTTCAGCGAGCTCGTACTTAAAGTTGTACATGTTGTCCACGGCGCCCTCCAGTTCGTACTGGATGTCTTTGTCCATGAGCAGCATACCTTTGATGTTACCTGCCGAAGGAATCACCTCAACCGATTGTATTGTCACTTCCCTGATAGCCGTATCGGACTGCGCCTTAGAACCTTGCCCTAAAGCGAAGTTGGTCAGGATGATACCGAGAAAAGCAAGTACAATCTTCTTCATAGGTTAAAAGAAAAGCCCGGAGCGGCGTAATGATAGCCCCATATCTGGTGAACAGGTACTAAAAGTACAACAATTATATTAATTTTGAATTGATACAAAAGAAATATTGCATGAAACTTCTGAAACAACTCTGCAGCATACACGCACCGTCCGGCAACGAAAAAAAGCTATCTGATTTTCTGCTTAACTACATTGAAGAACAGAAAGTTCAGTGGAAGCAACAACCTGTTGTAGTTTATGGGGAGGGTTTTCAGGATTGTATTTTGTTAATATTTGGTAAGCCAAGAACCGCGATTTTTGCACATATTGACTCCATCGGCTTTACGGTGCGCTATGGCAAGCAACTGGTCAAGATAGGCGGTCCTGACCTGGAGACAGGCTATACGCTGGTAGGAGAGGACTCCAAGGGAAAAATTGAATGCACGCTGGAGCTTGATGAAGAAGCGCATGAGATCAGGTACAGCTACGACCGCGAGATCGACCGCGGCACAGAGCTCGTGTTCAAGTGCGACTTCCGGGAAACCGAAGAGACCGTGCAGTCCTGCTACCTCGATAACAGGCTGGGAGTTTGGAGCGCACTGAAAGTGGCGGAAACGTTGGAGCATGGCATTATCGCGTTCAGCAGTTGGGAGGAGCATGGCGGCGGCTCGGTCGCATACCTGGCCAAATACATTGCGGAGCGGTACGGCGTTCACCAGGCACTCATTTCGGATATAACCTGGGTAACGGAAGGAGTGCGACCCGGAGAGGGCGTTGCCATCTCGATGCGCGACAGCCTGATACCCCGCCGGTCATATGTTGAGAGGGTCATCAGCATTGCGAAAGACGCTGGTATACCTTACCAACTGGAGGTTGAGGGTGCAGGTGGCAGCGATGCCAAGGAATTACAGCACGGTCCTTACCCCTGGGATTGGTGCTTTGTGGGCGCACCCGAGGACAATGTGCACTCGCCAAATGAAATTGTGCACAAGAAAGACATTGATAGTATGGTGGCGCTGTACAGGGAATTAATGGCTAAATTGTAGTTAGATAAAGTTGTCCTTCAAAAGGACTGCCTATACTTGGCAGTCCTTTTTTTATTTGTACTAATAGCGGAAAAGGGGTTTGGGAGGAGGCAATAGTCTGAATAATGGCAGGATTGAGCGGTACAAACAGGGCACGTGAGAAGTAAGAGGCACAAATAGCTAAGGTATAGTCTCATACCCGACAACTTAGGTATAGCGCTTCGAAAGTTATTATTTGGAAAAGTCAAACGAATAGCCTTTCTTTAATAGCTCTATATAGCAATTTTAGGAATCTCAACCCTTATTAACAAAACTAACTCTTATTGAATGGAACCTATTCTCTACGCAATCCCTGGATTTGGACTGGCGGCGCTGATTTATACCTTTATCAGGTCAGCCTGGGTGACGAAGCAAGCAGCAGGCAACGAACGTATGACGGAAATCGCCCGCCACATTGCCGACGGTGCTATGGCATTTTTGAAGGCTGAGTATAAAGTGCTTTTCTACTTTGTAGTCATTGCCAGTATATTTCTCTTTTACCTGGGCTATACCGGTGAAAAATCGCACTGGACAATTGTATTGGCCTTCATCATGGGGGCGCTTTTTTCAGCCATCGCTGGTTTTATCGGTATGCGCATTGCTACCAAGGCCAATGTGCGCACGGCGGAAGCAGCCCGCAATAGTCTGTCGCGTGCCCTCAGCGTGTCGTTTGCCGGTGGTTCGGTAATGGGTATGGGCGTGGCTGGTCTGGCTGTGCTGGGCCTGGGCTCGCTCTTCATTGTCCTTTACTACTTTTTTGTGCAGAGTGTGAACGGCAGCGTGAACGGGCATGAAATGGAAGTAGCCCTGGAGGTGCTCACTGGCTTCTCGCTGGGCGCTGAAAGTATCGCGCTTTTCGCACGTGTGGGCGGTGGTATCTATACCAAAGCTGCCGACGTGGGTGCCGACCTGGTGGGTAAAGTAGAGGCAGGTATACCGGAGGACGATCCGCGCAATCCCGCTACCATTGCCGACAACGTGGGCGACAACGTAGGCGACGTGGCAGGTATGGGTGCTGACCTTTTCGGGTCTTATGTGGCAACTATTTTGGCTACTATGGTACTGGGCCGCGAAGTGGTTTCGGAAGATAATTTCGGTGGTATGGCCCCGATCATCCTGCCGATGTTCATTGCCGGTCTGGGTATCATCTTCTCGCTCATCGGTATGCTGTTCATCCGGGTGAAAGAAGGTGGCGACGTGCAGGGTGCCCTCAACCTGGGTAACTGGATTTCTGTTGCGCTGACTGCAGTTGGTGCTTACTTCGCCATCCACTGGATGCTGCCGGAGAACATGAACCTGCGCAACTTTGAGTTTACCTCTAACGGTGTGTTCATTGCCGTGATCGTAGGTCTGGTGGTAGGCACGCTCATGAGTATTATCACGGAGTATTACACGGCTATGGGCAAAAAGCCCGTTAATTCGATCGTGCAGCAATCCTCTACGGGGCATGCAACCAACATCATCGCCGGCTTGGCGGTAGGTATGCACTCCACGGTGTTGCCGATTATTGTACTGGCCGCTGGTATTGTGCTTTCGTACGCTTCTGCCGGCCTTTACGGTGTGGCCATTGCGGCGGCTGGTATGATGGCCACTACGGCCATGCAGCTAGCCATCGATGCCTTCGGCCCGATTGCTGATAACGCCGGAGGTATAGCCGAGATGAGCGAACTACCGAAAGAAGTGCGTGGTCGTACCGATATTCTGGACGCTGTGGGTAACACCACTGCCGCTACCGGTAAAGGCTTCGCGATCGCCTCTGCCGCACTTACATCCCTTGCTCTGTTTGCCGCTTTCGTAGGTATAGCCGGCATTGAGTCCATTGACCTGTACAAGGCGCCTGTGCTGGCCGGCCTCTTTATCGGTGCCATGATTCCGTTTATTTTCTCGGCGCTGGCTATTTCGGCGGTGGGTCGGGCAGCTATGGCGATGGTGCATGAGGTGCGTCGCCAGTTCCGCGAAATTCCGGGTATAATGGAAGGTACCGGTCAGCCGGAGTACGAGAAATGCGTGGCAATTTCAACCAAAGCCGCCATCCGCGAAATGATGCTGCCAGGTGCCATTGCCCTGATCGTGCCGGTATTGGTGGGCTTCGGTTTCAGAGGTGTGTTCGCCGATACCCCTTCTGCCGAAATTCTGGGCGGCTTGCTGGCTGGTGTAACCGTGTCGGGTGTGCTGATGGCGATGTTCCAGTCAAACGCCGGCGGTGCCTGGGACAATGCCAAGAAGTCGTTTGAGAAAGGCGTGGAGATTAATGGCAAGATGGAGTACAAAGGCTCTGATGCCCACAAAGCTTCCGTAACCGGCGACACCGTGGGCGACCCATTCAAAGATACTTCCGGCCCTTCGATGAACATCCTCATCAAGCTCATGTCAATCGTGTCGCTGGTAATTGCGCCGCACATAGCCACGGAGCGAACCCCGGCTATACCTGAGGAACCAAACCTGAATATGGAGATACAGCAGGAGGCACCAGCAACAGGCCAAGTCCTTAACGCGGAGAATACGGCCGTGATTGCCGGATTAACTTCCAGATAAAGAATACTATATCCATAAGTATAAATAAGCCCATCCTTTCGGTTGGGCTTATTTTTTATTATCCGTACCTTTGTTTACCAACAAGACCAATACGCTATATGGAGCCCCGTACAATCACGATTCACGATTGTGACTTCAGTACCTACATGTACGAAGAAGAAATTATTGCACGCATTGTGATGCTCGCAGAGCAAATTGAGCAGGACTACGCTGGTAAAAACCCACTCTTTCTGGCCGTGCTGAACGGGTCGTTCATGTTCACAGCCGATCTGATGAAGCGCATCAGAATACCTTGTGAGATCTCCTTTATCCGCATGTCGTCTTACCAGGACATGCAGAGCACCGGCCGCGTGAAGGAGGTGCTGGGCCTGACCGAGAATATAGAAGGACGCGATGTGCTGATCATTGAGGACATCGTGGATACCGGGCATACCGTTCACGCACTGCTGCAGCAACTGCGTGAAAAAGCCCCTGCTTCCATCGAAATCGTGACCCTGCTCATGAAGCCCGAGTGCCTGCAGCACCAACTTGACGTGAAATATGTGGCGCAGTCTATACCAAACGACTTTGTAGTAGGCTACGGGCTTGATTATAACGGGCTGGGCCGCAACCTGCGCGATATCTACAAAATCGTGTCGTAGCCAGGGAGCTGGTTGCGTTGAAAGCAGTCGCCCATGATTTGGCGCATCTCAAAAAATATTGAACAGTACATCGATTTTATACTTAAATTTGTTTTTTATCATAAATCAAAGATATGCTCAACATCGTTTTGTTTGGCCCTCCAGGTGCTGGTAAAGGTACACAAAGCCAAAAGCTGATAGACAAGTATAACCTGATACACCTGTCAACGGGTGATTTGCTGCGCTCTGAAATTGCCGCCGGCACTGAACTGGGTATGAAAGCCAAATCGCTGATGGACAATGGACTGTTGGTGCCCGATGAAGTGGTGATTGGCATGATCGCAAACAAAGTGAAAGAGAACAAGCATGCGGGCGGGTTTATCTTCGACGGATTTCCGCGCACCGTGCCGCAGGCACAGGGCCTGGACAAACTGCTGATGGACCTTGGCACTGAGATCTCCTGCATGATTGCCTTGAAAGTGGATGACGAAGAGCTGACGAAGCGCCTCTTGCTGCGTGGTCAGACCTCCGGCCGTCCCGACGACCAGAACGAAGAGCTGATTCGCAAGCGTGTAGTCGAGTACAACACCAAAACCACGCCGGTTGCCGACTACTATGCCGGCCAGGACAAATTCTACTCTGTGGATGGCATCGGTGAAATTGACGAAATCTTCAACAACATCTGCGCGCACATCGACAACCTGAAAGAGAAGCAGAAGAAATAGCTTTTCGAGCGGTTTTTCAACTATTGACTACAAGAGGTATAAGCAGGCCGGAACTCAAACGCTCCGTACTTGCTTATACCTTATAATTTATACCTGTTAGCATTACCTACATTGGCCCAATCCAACTTTATTGATTACGTAAAAATCTGTTCCCGCTCCGGACACGGTGGCGCTGGCTCAGCGCACCTGCACCGCGACAAACGCACCGCTATGGGCGGTCCTGACGGCGGCGACGGGGGCAGAGGTGGCCATATCATCCTCCGTGGCAATGCCCAGCTGTGGACTTTGCTGCACCTGCAGTACCGCAAGCACGTAATTGCCGAAAATGGCCAGAACGGCGGTCCGAGCCACTCCTCTGGTGCGCAGGGCAAAGACGATGTGCTGGAGGTTCCACTTGGAACAATTGCCCGCAACGCTGAGACCGGCGAGTTTATGTGCGAGATTACCGAAGACGGACAGGAGATCATCCTGACGCCGGGCGGTCGTGGCGGACTGGGCAACGCGCACTTTAAGTCGCCTACCAACCAGACACCGCGTTATGCCCAGCCAGGCGAGCCAGGTATAGAAGAATGGGTGATTCTGGAGCTGAAACTACTGGCCGATGTCGGTCTGGTGGGTTTCCCGAATGCTGGTAAGTCAACTTTGCTGTCGGTGGTGTCGGCGGCCAAACCAAAGATCGCCAATTACGCCTTCACGACGCTGGAGCCGAACCTGGGGGTTGTGCCTTACCGTGACTACCGTTCGTTTGTAATGGCTGATATACCGGGTATCATCGAAGGAGCATCGGAGGGCAAAGGCCTTGGACTGCGCTTCCTGCGCCACATCGAGCGTAACTCCATGCTGCTGTTCATGATCTCGTGCGATAGTCCGGACATTGCCGAGGAGTATAAAATACTGGTACACGAGTTGGAAACCTACAATCCGGAGCTACTCGACAAGAAACGCATTCTGGCCATCACCAAAACCGATATGATCGATGACGAGCTGGAGGCTGAAATGCGTGAGACATTGCCAAAGGACATTCCGGCTGTGTTTATCTCGAGCATGACGCAAAAGAACCTGACGCAACTGAAGGACATGATCTGGTTAGCGCTTAATTCGTAACCACGTCAGCCAGTTTAAGAATACACATCGGTAGCGGCTGCAGGGCTTGCTACCGATTTTTTTTGAGGTGCAACTATTAAACAAATGCCAATCTGACACAAAACCAGAATTGGCAAGACAATTGAAAAGACAAAATAGACCTATCAACCTATAATTCTTAAGGCATTATGTCAGAGAAAGATATTCAGAAAGAGCAGGAAAACGCAGAACTACAGGATAACACTGCCAATACGGAAGAAAATAACGGACAGGAGCAGACGGAGGAGACAGTAAACGAGACTGGCGCTGAGACCAAAGCCGAAGCCGAACTGGCAGAGATGAAAGACAAATACATCCGCCTGATGGCTGAGTTCGAGAACTTCAGACGCCGAACAGCCAAGGAGCGTATGGATTTGCTTAAAACAGCCAACGAAGACCTGATGAGCGAGTTGTTGCCTGTGCTGGATGATATGGAGCGTGCCCGCCAGTCGATGGAGGCAACTAAAGACGTGGATGCAATGTTGCAGGGGCTGGAGTTGGTGTTCCACAAGCTGAAGCACGTTACGCAGCTTAAAGGTTTGAAGCCGATCGTAATCAACACAGGCGATGACTTTGACAGCGACTTCCATGAAGCTGTTACCCAGATCCCGGCTCCGTCAGAAGAGCTGAAAGGCAAAATAGTAGACGTGATCGAGAAAGGCTATACCTTGAATGACAAGGTGATCCGTTTCGCGAAAGTTATAATAGGAGCTTAATCAATGGCTAAGAGAGATTATTACGAGGTTTTAGGTGTAAGCAAAGGAGCAAGTCAGGAGGAGATCAAGAAGGCTTACCGTAAGCTCGCCATTAAGTTTCACCCCGACAAAAACCCCGACGACCACACGGCGGAAGAAAAGTTTAAGGAGGCGGCTGAGGCCTATGAAGTGCTGAGCGACCAGCAGAAACGCCAGCGCTACGACCAGTTTGGCCATCAGGGTATGAACGGCGGCTTCGGCGGTGGTGGCGGCATGAACATGGAGGACATTTTCTCCCAGTTCGGCGACATCTTCGGCGGTGGCGGCGGTGGTTTCGAGAGCTTCTTTGGTGGCGCTGGCCGTCAGGGTGGCCGACGTACCCGCAAAGGCAGCAACCTGCGCATTAAACTTAAACTCAACCTCGAGGAAATTGCCAATGGCGTTGAGAAAAAGATAAAAGTAAAACGCTACGTAGCCTGCAGCACCTGTGGCGGCAACGGCGCAAAGAATGGCACCGAAATGCAGACCTGCGGCTCTTGCCAGGGCTCAGGCCAGGTACGCAAGGTGGTGAATACCATGCTGGGCCAGATGGTAAGCACGGCCACATGTCCTACCTGTAACGGCGAGGGGCGCATCGTAACCAAGAACTGCGATGCTTGTCACGGTAGCGGACGCGAGTTGCAGGAAGAGGTGATCACCATCAATGTGCCGGCTGGCGTAATGGACGGTATGCAGCTCTCGATGAGCGGCAAAGGCAACGTGCCCGAGCGCGGCGGCGTGCCAGGCGACCTGCTTATCCAGATAGAAGAAGAAGAGCATCCAAGCCTGAAGCGTGACGGCAACAACGTGATCTTCGACCAGTACATCAGCTTTATTGATGCTGCGCTGGGAGCCGATATTGAAGTGCCAACGATCGGTGGCCGTGTGAAGATCACGATCAAGCCGGGAACGCAAAGCGGTGAGATTTTCAGACTGCGCGGCAAAGGTGTGAAAGACATTAACGGCTACGGCAAAGGCGATCAGCTGATCCATATCAACGTCTGGACGCCGAAAACCCTGACCAGCGATGAGCGCGCCACACTGGAGCGCCTGCGCGAAGCAAATAACTTTAAGCCACATCCAGGCAAGAGCGATAAAGGCTTCTTCGAGAAAGTGAAAGACTATTTCCAATAGGCCTTCTGGCAACCAAACAAAAGCCTGCCTTTTCTTTAGAAGGGGCAGGCTTTTTTGTGCTAACACAGCCAAACAAACGTACTTGGTATAGCCTATACCTATGTTTGTCGATTAAGTATAGGGCTTTATTGATATTGCTTGTCACTCAGCCCCAAAAAGGCTATTTTTGAACATACCAAAAGGTTAACAGCATTGAGCATTCTTAAAATAGATGGCGTAACCAAACGATACGCCAACCACACCGCCCTGGACAACGTCAGTTTCGATATACCTGCGGGTTGCATTTTTGGCTTGCTAGGCCCTAACGGCGCAGGAAAAACATCCCTTATCCGTATTATCACCCAGATTACAGGGGCGGACTCCGGTGAGATTTACTTCAAAGGCGAGAAATTGCGGCCATCGCATATCAAAGACATGGGTTACTTACCCGAGGAGCGCGGCCTGTACAAGAAAATGAAGGTGGGCGAGCAGTTGCTATACCTGGCCCAGCTCAAAGGCCTGACAAAAGAAGAAGCCACAGCCCGTATTAAGGAATGGGTAGCCCGTTTTGAGATAAAGGAATGGATGAACAAGCACATCGAAGACCTCTCGAAAGGTATGCAGCAGAAGGTGCAGTTTATGGCCACCGTTATGCACCAGCCCTCGCTGATCATTCTCGACGAGCCTTTCTCTGGTTTCGACCCCATCAATGCCAATCTCATCAAAGATGAAATCCTGCGCCTGCGCGACAACGGGGCCACCATCATTTTCTCGACGCACCGCATGGAGTCGGTGGAGGAGCTGTGCGACAACATTGCCCTCATCAATCGTTCCCGCAAAGTGCTCGACGGGCCCGTGCGCGAGATTAAAGACACGTACAAGACCGATACCTACCAGGTAATCGGCAACGGGCAGCTGATGGTCACGTCACCTGATTTTGAGGTGTTGGAGCAGCATAGCAACCACGGTGTGTTCCGGGCTTCTATCCGTTTGCTCGACGGCGCATCGCCCAACGACCTGCTGCGCTACCTGATTCAGCGCGTGGAGGTGCACTCGTTTATAGAGCTGGTGCCGAGCATTAATGATATATTCATCCGAAAAGTAAAAGAAACCTACCATGCATAAGATCTGGCTCATCATACAGCGCGAATACCTGACACGCGTGCGCAAGAAAAGCTTCATCATCATGACCTTCCTGACACCGCTGCTGCTGGCCGCCTTCATGGTGATACCTGCCTGGCTCGCCACCATTTCGGACAGCGAGGATGTGGTAATGGTGCTGGACGAGAGCGGACTTTTTGCCGATAAGCTGGAAAGCAAAGAAGACCTGAAAATTATACCTGTGGCCGCGGGCTCTTTGGAGCAGGCCAAGATGGCGTATCAGGAAACCGACTATACCGCCCTGCTGCACATTCCGAAACTCGACCTGGACAAGCCGGAAGGTATACGTCTCTATTCCAAGAAGAACACGAGCCTGCAGGTGAAGTTCAGGCTGGAGAATATGCTCGAAAAGGAGATCGAAAGTCAGCGTTTTATGGCTTCAGGTATAGATCGCGACATGCTCAATAAAATGAAGGCCAACATCACCATGACCACCGTGAACCTGAGCGAAAGCGGCGAGCGCGACAGCAACGTGTGGGTAACGTCAGGCGCAGGTATAGTAGGGGCCGTGATCATCTATTTCTTCATTTTCCTCTATGGCGTGCAGATCATGCGCGGTGTGATTGAGGAGAAAACCAACCGGATTGTGGAGGTGATGATCTCATCAGTAAAGCCCTTTCAGTTGATGATGGGCAAGATCGTAGGTATAGCCGGCGTGGGCCTAACGCAGTTTCTGCTCTGGGTGGTGCTCTCAACCATTGTGGTGGGCGGCGTGCAGGCAGCCTTTGACATTAAGCCAACGCCGACCCCAATTGAGCAGATGCAGGCCGGGCGCGAACTGGCAACCGGCGAAGAAGCGGCCCAAACCGAAGAATCTAGCCAGGCCAGTACATTCTCGGAAGTGAGCAACGCGATCTCAAACCTGAACTTCCCGCTGCTACTGGGCTGTTTCCTGTTCTACTTCCTGGGAGGGTATTTATTGTATGGCTCGCTTTTCGGGGCCATTGGAGCCGCCGTGGATAACGAGACGGACACGCAACAGTTCATGTTCCCGATCACCATCCCGCTAATCATCTCCTTCATTATGTCTTACACGGTGGTCATCCAAAACCCCGACGGACCTGTAGCGTTCTGGATGTCGATCATTCCGTTCACCTCTCCGATCGTGATGATGGTGCGCATTCCGTTTGGCGTGCCGGTCAGCGAGTTGCTGCTCTCCATGGGACTCCTCATTCTGGGTTTCATTTTCACTACCTGGATCGCCTCCCGAATCTACCGGGTAGGTATACTCATGTATGGCAAGAAGATCAACTACAAAGAGCTGTCGAAGTGGTTGTTTTACAGGGTATAGGCTAAGTAGGTATAGGTCAGAATTAATAATAGCTGGTTATTCGGGACCAGCTATTTTTTTGTAACTTGATAGTGGAAATCTAATATTATGAAAAGAAACATTGACTTAGTTCGGCAAATATTACTCAAAACTGAAGAGCTCGGATTTTTGAACAGAAGCTTTGAGTTATCTATTGAAGACTATAGCAAAGAGGAAATAAGTTACCACGTGAAGTTACTAGCCCAAGCTGGTTATTTAGAAGCCGAATATATTTCATGTAAGGAATTAACAGAATGGAATCCAATCAGTTTAACATGGAGCGGGCATGAATTTTTGGACGCAGCAAGGGACAATACCGTTTGGAATAAGGCTAAGTCGAAATAGGAGATAAGCTACCTACAGTCGGATTTGATATGTTGAAATCAATTCTTAATGTCTATGTAAAGCAACAATTTGGATTTGAAGCATGATAAGATTCTCACTCCTGACACTCCTGTTCCTTATGTTCACCACAGGTATAACCACCGCTTCCGATAAAGATAAGCCCGCTTATGTGCTCTATAACAGCAAAGGCAAGCAGTTGAAGTATAGCAAAATGCTGGACGAACTGCAGAAAGCCGATGTGGTACTGTTCGGTGAACAGCACAACGACCCGATCGCCCACTGGCTGCAACTGGAACTAGCCAAAGACCTTCACAAAACCCATCAGCAGAACTTTGCTATCGGCGCCGAGATGTTTGAAGCCGATGTACAATTGGTGCTGAACGAATACTTGTCGGGGCAGGTGGCGGAGAACAACTTTGAACAGGAGTCGCGGCCATGGAATAACTACAAAACCGATTACCGGCCAGTGGTGCGCTTCGCCAGGGAAGCCGCTGTACCTTTCATCGCGACCAACGTCCCACGCCGCTACGCCGCCATGGTGGCGGCCGGAAGTATGAAAGCGCTGGAAAATGTGTCGGCCAATGCGAAACGCTATATTGCGCCGCTGCCCGTGCAGGTTGACATGAACCTACCAGGGTATAAGAACATGCTCTCTATGTTTGGTAGTAGCACACATGGCAATACCAAAGCAGAGAACATCGTGCAGGCACAGGCCCTCAAAGACGCGACCATGGCACACTTTATTTTACAGCAGGTAAGCAGCGGCAAGAAAATGTTGCACCTGAACGGCGCCTATCACTCCGATAACTTTGAGGGTATAGGCTGGTACCTCAAGCAAGGGAATCCGCAGCTCAAGACACTTACCATCACTACCGTACTGCAGGAAGAACTGGATAAACTAACCGAAGAGAATACGCAGAAGGCTGATTTTATATTGGTGGTACCGGCAAGTATGACGAGGACTTATTAAGTTTGAGAATTAGAGAGTTTAAGAGTTTGAAGTGTTAATCCAATGGAATTCTTACTAGGCGACATCTTATTGGCAGGGGTGGGTTGGCTATACCTCTTGGTAAGGCATAGGAAGAAAGAGGTCATTGCAAAGGTGCTGGCGGACAGGTATGAAGGCAGTTATAGCAAGGCAGGTAGTTCTTTATCACTTAACTTTTTTGCGATTCTGTGGGCGCAATACTCACCGCTTTTCTCATAAGTGTACTGTTTGTTTAATCGAGAGATTCTATCCAAGGGTAAAAACAACAAAGCCCGACCATTTGGCCGGGCTTTGTCTTTCTACTAAAGAGAAAGAAGGTGCTGTTATGCAGAGAAAGAGCTTCCGCAACCGCAGGTGCTTTTGGCCTGTGGGTTGTTGAAAACGAAACCGCGGGCGTTCAGGCCGTCCTGGAAGTCCACTTCCATGCCCAGCACATACATCGCGTGTTTCTTGTCCATGATCAGGTTCAGGCCATCCAGGTTGTATACTTCGTCAGAATCCTTCGCCTTATCGAAGCCCAGCAGGTAAGACATACCCGAGCAGCCACCGCCTTGCACGCCAATGCGCAAGCCGTATTCAGCTGGTACGTTCTTCTCTTGCATTATATTTTTAACTTCAGCCAGTGCTTTTTCAGTAAGCCCTATCGGTGCAGTTTTTGTTTCAGTTGCCATAGTTCGTTCAAATTTGAAATGGAGTCGCAATTTACGCAATTACTCGCAATTTTTCTGCGACTCCCCGTTGTAATAGCTAAACAGCCATACCCGGAAAATGATTCATGCCAACCTAAATTAATTTTTTCCGATATTTAAGGTTCAAAACATACCCCAATGGAAGAAGGCACCAACATTATACTCGACATACTCAAGATTTCTATACCTGCCATTTTGGTGGCAGCAGTGGCTTACTCGATGCTTAAAAAATTGCTGGAGCGGGATTACAAACTTCGATTGCTCGAGCTCCGTCAGAAGAATGCAGAAGTAGTGACCCCTATACGCCTGCAGGCCTACGAGCGCGTTGTGCTTTTGCTAGAGCGTATTACGCCAAGCAATCTTTTGCTCCGCGTGAGTGGCGGCGGCCATACGGCAGCCGAGTATCACCGCATTCTGCTTACCGAGATCCGCAACGAGTTCAACCACAACATGTCGCAGCAGGTATACATGACCGAGCAGTCGTGGCAGCAGGTGCGCCATGCCCGCGAAGAAGTAGTTAACCTGATCAACAAATCCTACCAAAGCCTCGACGAAAAAGCGAAAGGCACCGAGTTGGCCAAGCGCATTCTGGAAAATGTGCTCAACAACGAGATTGACCCAACCGCAAGAGCCATCAGCTTCTTGAAGCAGGAGATCGGGCAGGTGTTTTAAGTTAGGATGGTAGAAAGTTCAGAAAGTAGAAAGTTAACTTATACTTGTAGGGACAGGTCGTGAATTGTCTGAATTTTGCACATGCAGGTATAGCTGAGTAAGAATCATCACCTACACCTGCCTGAAAAGTAGGTAACATACTGCACCCGCTATACCCGGACAGCCCAATCCTAATACAAGATCCGGAACTTGATAGTAGCCGGCACGCGTTTCATCTCCTCGATCACTTTCTTGTCATACAGCTTGTCGATGTCGGTGATTACATAACCGATCTGTTCGTTGGTTTTGAGGTACTGGCCCAGAATGTTGACGTTGTTGCCGGCCAGCACACTGTTGATGCTGGCAAGCACGCCCGGCACATTTTGGTGAATGTGGATGAGTCGGTGGGCATTCTTGAGCTCCGGCAGCTGGATGTTCGGGAAATTCACGCTCTGGTAGCTGTTGCCCGAGTTGATGTACTCCATGATGCGGCTCGGAACGAACGTGCCAATGTTCTCCTGCGCTTCCTGTGTGCTTCCCCCGATATGGGGCGTCAGGATAACGTTGGGCAGTCCGCGCAGCTCATTCACAAATTCCTCGTCGTTGGTGGCGGGCTCGTAAGGAAACACATCCACGGCGGCGCCTCTTATTTTACCTGATCTAATGGCCTCTACTAGCGCTGGCACATCCACTATGTGGCCACGACTCAGGTTCAGGAAGATGGCGCCATCTTTCATGGAGGCAAACTCCTCTTTGCCAAACATTCCGGCATTGCTCGTGCGGCCATCTATATGCAGTGTCACAATGTCGGAAAGTTCGAGCAGCTGTTTCAGCGTGTCGCATTTGCGGGCATTGCCCAACTGCAATTTCTCCACCACATCGTAGTAGTACACCGCCATCCCCAGCGCCTCGGCCAACACCGATAGCTGTGCTCCAATGCTGCCATAACCTACTATACCTAATTTTTTGTCGCGCACCTCCACACTGCCGCTTGCCGATTTGTCCCATACGCCCTGGTGCATTTTGGTGCTTTTGTCCACCACGTTGCGGCAAAGCATGATGATTTCGCCAATCGCCAGCTCCACCACGCTGCGGGTATTGCTGTAAGGCGCATTGAAAACGGCCACACCGGCATCAAGGCAGGCGCTCAGGTCGATCTGGTTGGTGCCGATGCAGAAGGCCCCGATGCACATCAGCTTATTGGCATGCTCAAGCACCCGCTTTGTTACCTGTGTTTTGGAGCGAATACCCAGCACCGACACATTTTTGATCCGTTCGCACAGTTCATCCTCGCTCAAAGCACCCGACACGGTCTCTATCTGGTAGCCCTCTCGCTTAAAGAGCTCAACTGCTTTAGGATGTACATTCTCCAGCAAGAGCACCCTAATGCGGTTTTTGGGGTAGGAGATGGCCATTGGTAGTTTGTGCTGGTACAGAAACTCGTCCAGGCTGGGAGCTATTTCATCGGCTTTGGCCACTACACGGTCACGCACCACATTCTCGGTGAAGGCATAGAACTTGTTGGCCAATCCGGCTTCTTTTATCTCGTAGTCGGTATAGCCATCGCCGAGAACGTATACATCGCCCTCTAGTGCCAGCTCCTCCAACAACTTTATCTTTCCCCGGTCCAGGCACAGCAGGTTGTTTTCGTCAAAACCCACGATGTTGCCCTGCTCATCGAAGCGAAACGTGTTGGCGTAAATGTGCTCTTCTTTGATGCCGTACTCGGTCACGATCGGGGTGATGAACTCCTTAAAACCACTCGACACGATCAGGATATTGTCGGCGTAGGTTTGGAAAAACGCTTTGTTGCGCTTGATCGAATCTGAAACTTTGATCTGCAGCAGCTCGATCAGTGGCTTAAGGTGACGACGGTTTGCGCGGAGCAAGGCCAGACGCCTGGTAAGTCCTTCGGTGAAAGAACTGTTGCCTTCCATCGCTCCATTCGTCAGGTCCCGGATCTGCCTTATCACTTCGTCCTTATTCTCCTCACCAGCCAGACTTATCTCGCCCAGTTCATCCAATGCCTCTACCTGTGTAAAAGTGCTGTCGAAATCGATGATGTAGTATTTATCTTTTGTCATAGTCGGAGAGGTAATGGGTTTTAATGTAAGGTATAGCGATGGCGCTCACGCCAGAAAGTTTCCAGATATCGCCTTGCGCAGAGATACCTGACGAATAGCCCTGGAGCAGTACACCAAAGTAAATATAAGGCATAAAAAAATCCGGCAACAGGTATAGCGGCCGGATTTTTCGTGATGATGCAGGTAGTACAATTAATTACCCATTTCAGCCAGTTGGGCATCGATAATGCGTTGGTAGAACTGTTCGTAGAGCGGCACAATATTGTTGATGTCGAAATCGTGGGCGCGGGCCAGGGCGTTTGCTTTAAAAGTAGGCAGGTTGGCATCTTCCAGGATATAAAGGGCATTCCTCACCATGTCCTCCACATTGCCCACTTCGCTTACAAAACCCGTCACGCCGTGTACGTTCAGCTCAGGTATACCACCAGCGTTGGTCGAGATAACCGGTACCTCGCAAGCCATTGCCTCCAGGGCGGCGAGACCAAAGCTTTCTTTCTCAGATGGCATCAGGAACAGGTCGGCAACGGAGAGCACTTCTTCCACTGCCTCCAGTTTGCCCAGGAAGCGCACATCGTTGTAGATATTCAGGTCGCGGCACAGCTTTTCCATTTTCGGTCGTTCCGGGCCGTCGCCCACCAGCAGGAGTTTAGAAGGCACTCGCTCGCGCACCTTGGCAAAGATGTGGATCACGTCCTCCACGCGTTTCACGCCTCTGAAGTTGGAGGTATGTACCAGCAGCTTCTCGTTGTTCGGGCTGATGGCCGCTCTGAAATGATCTTTCTTCTGGCGCTTGAACTTGTTCAGGTCGATGAAGTTAGGTATCACCTCGATCTCTTTCTCGATCTGAAAAAACTCGTACGTTTCGGTACGCAAGCTCTCCGACACAGCCGTTACGCCATCCGATTGGTTGATGCTGAACGTAACCACCGGCTCAAACGAGGCGTCTTTACCCACCAACGTAATATCGGTGCCGTGCAGGGTCGTAATAACAGGTATGTGGATGCCTTTAGTGCGCAGGATCTGCTTGGCCATGTAAGCTGCCGAAGCATGCGGTATAGCATAGTGCACGTGCAACACATCGAGCTTCTCGAATCGGGCAATGTCTACCATTTTGCTGGCCAGCGCCAGTTCGTAGGGTGGGTACTGAAATAGTGGGTAATTGGGGATGTATACCTCGTGGTAAAACAGGTTTTCGTTAAAAAAGTCGAGGCGGGCCGGTTGGCTGTAGGTGATAAAATGCACCTGATGCCCTTTAAGCGCCAGTTCCTTGCCAAGTTCCGTGGCGACCACGCCGCTTCCCCCGAAGGTTGGGTAACAAACTATTCCGATTTTCATGGTTCTGTAAGGTGAGAAAAAACAAGTGCAGCCCTATACGGAGCTGCACCTGTAACAATCCAATTTATGTTAAGTTTTTGGAACAATCGATTTATAAATCACATCGTGTATGCGTGTGCGGATGTTATACTTCACCAGTTTGGAGTTGCCTGCATCCGGGTATACCCTGTTACTCAGGAAGATGTAGATCAGCTGGTTCTCAGGATCTACCCAGGCGCCGGTGCCGGTAAAGCCCGTGTGCCCGAAAGTTGACTTAGAAGCCAGGTTAGAGGTCGGGCCGTTTCCATCCGGGTCAGGTTTGTCCCAGCCCAGGCCGCGCCGGCTTATGGTAGACTGTCGCTTTGAAAACTCCGTTACCACTGGGGTATTGTAGAATTTGTGTCCGCCATAGTTGCCGTTTTGCAGGTTCATCTGCAGCAGCACGGCCAGGTCGTTGGCGTTGGAGAATAAGCCCGCATGGCCACCCACACCACCCATCATGGCAGCGCCCTGGTCATGCACCGTACCCCAGATCAGGTTCTTGCGGAAGTAATTGTCATCCTCTGTCGGTACGATCACATCACGCGAGTGCTTCAAAAGCGGGTTATAGGTCATGGTGCTCAGGCCCAGCGGACCGTAAAAGTTCTGATCCATGAACTCGTTCAGCGGCTGGTTCAGCATGCGCTCCGACATACGCTTCAGTATATAGAAACCGAGGTCACTATACTGGTATTCGTACGTTTTGGCGGTTTTTGGCTTTGTCAGCAGCGGGGAGCGCACCGTCCAGGCCCACAGCGAGTCTTCCATCGATTTGATAGAGTAGATACCCGGCACCACTTCGTTCGGGAACACGTCGTTCTGGGCGCTGGCGTAGAAGGTCTGGTTCAGCTGTAGCTTGTCCAGCGTTTTCTGCCAGTGCGGTATACCTGCGCGCAATCCCGCCTGGTGGGCCAGCACATCGCGTACTACCAGATTGGCTTTGTTCGTGCCTTTCAGCTCCGGCAAATAAGTCGATACTTTCTCGTCCAGACTGATCTTGCCCTGGTCTTTCAGGAACATCACGGCCTGCAACGTAGCTGCTACTTTGGTAATAGAGGCAATGTCGTATACTGTGTTGTTGGTGACCGGCTTTTTCTTGTCGTAGGTATAGTGGCCGTATGATTTGTTGAAGATCACGGTGCCGTTCTTTACCACCAGCACCTGGGCGCCTGGCGTAGCGGCATATGCAATTGCCTCAGTCGCGATGTTATCAATTTGCGCTAACGTCTTGGAGTCCATGCCTACGCTCTCCGGTGTGCCATACTTCAGGCGGCCAATAGCAGGCGTTGCTATACCTGTGCCTGCCTTCAGCGTAGCCGATGCCGTGATGGGAAGTTTGCCTTTGGCAGCACGGGCGCCAAACAGCACCTGCGGCACCAGCGACTGCGAAGAAGAGTTGTCTTCATAGCCAGCCACCAGCCAGTCGCTCTTGTCGAAGAACTTCAGGCTATAGGCATTGCCAAACACGGCCACCACCACTTTCTTGTCTGTACGATTCTGCAGGTACTGAATGAAAGCGCGGGTACCCAGGCCAATCCCGAAATCGCGGAAAGGTGTGTTGTTCAGGCCATGCACACTTACCACCACCACGTCGTGGTCCTGCAGCTTAGGTATAAGCTTAGTGAAAGCGGAGTCAGGCGCAAAACGGTCTTTTATGGTGAATTTGGTTGTAGGGGCGTAATTGCCGAGTGTTTGCTGAAACACGCTGTTCGGGCCAGTTCCGATCGCCACCGATGCAATGCTCAGTGTATCGAGGTTGCGGAAAGGAATGAAATTGCCTTTGTTGCGGGCCACTGTTACGGCATGCTCATAGAGTTGCTCCTGTACCACGTTGCTCAACGGACGGTCCACATCTTGCTGCAGGTTGGTCAATGATACTGGCTTGTAGTTGTTCAAACCAGCCCAGTACTTGGCGTGCAGGATCTTGCGCACCCGCTGGTCAATGTCTTCCTGCTTGATTTGCTTGGCGGCAATCGCCTCGTTGATCTTGCGGACAGCGGTTGGTACGTCCTCCGGGAACAGCAGCACGTCATTACCGGCCATCAGGGCTTTCAGGTCCACTTCGCCGGGCTTGTAGAAGCTGCTCACGCCCTTCATGTTCAGGGCGTCAGTAAATACGAGGCCCTTGTACTTCATTTTCTCTTTCAGGATGCCTGTTACGATCGGCTTAGAGAGCGTAGCCGCCTGATTTTTAGTCGAGTCGATCTTGGGCATGTGCAGGTGTGCCACCATCACGCCCATCACACCGGCCTCAAAAGACTTATGGAAAGGGTATAGCTCCACTTCGGAAAGGCGTTTCATATCGTGGTTTACGACAGGCAGGGTCAGGTGAGAGTCGGTGTCAGTATCGCCGTGGCCGGGGAAGTGCTTGGCTACGGCAATTACGCCATGGTCCTGCAGACCTTTGATGTAGGCCACTCCGCGGCGAGCCACTTCTTCTTTGGTCTCGCCAAACGAGCGATTGCCGATCACGGGGTTAGCTGGGTTCACGTTCACGTCCAAAACAGGGGAGAAGCTCACGTGCACGCCCATACGCTTCATTTTGAGGGCGATCTCGCGGCCCATCAGGTATACGTACTTGTCATCAGTGAGCGCTCCGAGGGTCATTTGCTTGGCAAAATGCATGCTGCTGTCGAGGCGCATGTTCAGACCCCACTCGGCATCCAGGGCAATAAGCATGGGTACGCGGGCATTACGCTGAAAACGGTTCGTAAGCTGGGCCTGTCGCACCGGACCACCCTGCATGAACATGATACCGCCAATGCCATAGCGACTAACGAGCGAATCAATAGACTGGAAGTGTTTTTCGTTTTTGTTGGAGTAGGCGGCCACCATAAACAGCTGGCCCAGACGCTGATTGGGAGTCATGGAAGCGAAGACACTGTCTACCCAGCTTTGCTCTTTCGAAGCCACAATAATGCTGTCTGACGGTGTCAGCGACATGAGCGGTCCCATCCCGAGAAAGATAAGTATTAGTAACCCTAAGCTAAAACTCTTCAACATCCTGTACTGGTATTATTATATTGGAACAAGTCGAAATTAAGCCTATTTTTGCAGAAGGCGGCTCAAAAAACGAGAAAAATTATTTCCGGTCTTTTTTGCCTCCCATAGGCAGTATGGCGGGTGGTTCCTGCAAGTGCTATCGCCTCAAGCGCCACGGGCCATATAGCTTCTCTTGTTAAAAACAGAATCCGGACGGTCTCTAATTTCCGGCTGCTTTTTGCAACTGGTCTGTAAATTAGTAATAAAATTTGTTCTGAATAAGTTCTGTTTCGACAAAATAGTATATTCAAAAACCCGGCCGAGTTTGTAGAACGGGTGCTTTGAAGCCAGTATACCACCAAAAGATTTTGAAATAGCGGATGTCCGATATCATACACTTATTGCCCGATTACCTTGCCAACCAGATTGCCGCAGGTGAAGTGGTGCAGCGGCCCTCGTCGGTGGTGAAGGAATTGCTCGAAAACGCCATTGACGCCCGTGCCACAAGTGTGCAGCTGATTGTGAAGGACGCCGGGAAACAACTGGTGCAGGTGGTGGACAATGGGATCGGCATGTCCGAAACCGATGCACGCATGTGCTTTGAGCGACATGCCACTTCCAAGATCAAATCCACCGAAGACCTGTTCCGGATCCGCACCATGGGTTTCCGGGGCGAGGCCATGGCTTCCATCGGGGCGGTGGCGCAGGTAGAACTCAAGACCAAGCCGCACGGCGCCGAAACCGGTACCCGACTGCTTGTAGAAGGCTCTACGGTTGCCTCGCAGGAGCCGGCCGCTGTGTCAGCCGGTACATCTATCGCTGTCAAGAACCTTTTTTATAACGTACCTGCTCGCCGCAATTTTCTGAAAACCAACGCGGTGGAAATGCGCCATATACTGGACGAGTTTCAGCGGGTAGCTTTGGCTTACCCGGAAGTGGCCTTTACGCTGCACCACAACGACGTGGAGATATTCAGTCTGCCGGCCGGAAAGCTGAGCCAACGCATTGTAGGCGTGTTTGGGAACAACTACAAAGAGCAAATGGCCGGCTGCGAGGAAGAAACGCCGTTTATGAACGTGCGCGGCTATATTGGCAAGCCTGAGTTTGCCAAGAAGACCCGCGGTGAGCAATTCTTCTTCGTGAACAACCGTTTCATCAAGAGCGGCTACCTCAACCACGCCGTTATGACCGCCTACGAAGGACTTCTGCCCAAGGACAGCCATCCGTTCTATGTGCTGTTTATCGACATAGAGCCAGAGCGTATCGACATCAATGTGCACCCAACCAAGACTGAGATCAAGTTCGAGGACGAGAAGACGGTATACGCCATCGTGCACGCCGCCGTGAAGAAATCGCTGGGCACACACAACATTGCCCCTTCGCTTGATTTCCAGAGCGATGTGAACTTTGTGCCATTGCAGCCGATCCGGATGCCGCATGGGGGAGAGGGCTTTGAGAAAGAGGGCACTTTTCCGGGCTTCAAAGTACCGGCTTCGCCTAAAAAGGCCAGCACCAATGGCTGGGAGCAATTGTACGAACCGCTGCGGAATGGCCAGCCCGTACAGCAACAGGAAGAGCGGATCACCTCGCCTTCGGGTATGGGCCTGCTCGACGATGCTTTTGCGGCTCCAACTGAATTAGCCACCTCCAGCAAAACTTTGCAGGTGCATCATAAGTACTTGTTGGTGCAGGTGAAGTCGGGCGTAATGATTATTGACCAACAGGCGGCACAGGAGCGGATTCTGTACGAAAAGTATATGGCCTCGCTGCAGAAGAAAATGGTGACCTCGCAGGCTTTGCTTTTCCCGCAGACCATCGAGCTTTCGCCAGCCGATTCGGCTTTAGTGAAAGAGCTGCGGGCAGAGTTTCAGGAGCTGGGTTTTCAGTTTGAGGACTTCGGCGGCAACACCATTATTCTGAACGGTATACCTGCCGATGTGCAGGCAGCCAACGAAAAGGAGCTACTCGAAGAGCTGATCGAACAGTATAAAAACAATCTGGCCACGCTCAAGTTGGATAAACGGGAGAACCTCGCCCGTGCCATGGCCAAGCGACTGGCCTCCAAGCTGCAGCCACGCATGTCTGACCTCGAGATGAACTCGCTCGTAGACAAGCTGTTTGGCTGCGAAGTACCCAACTATACCCCCGGCGGACAAAAGACGCTGGTCATCATGGAGCTCGGCCAGCTGCATGAGCTTTTCCTGAAGGGGTAGGTTTTAAATTGTTAAATGGTTGATTGTTAAATCGTTATTTTTAGCTAACTGAGCGTTGTCCCAGGTATAGCAATCAGCGCGAGAAATTTAGGTAGATAAGATGTTCAATATAACCCCCATGGTCAGGAACCTCCTGATCATCAACGTGGTCATTTTTATTCTGCAGGCGAATGGTGTGTTCGATTACCGGCAGTTTGCTTTGTACCACTTCGGCTCCGACTACTTTCAGCCTATCCAGATTTTTACGCATATGTTTTTGCATGGCGGCTGGGGGCACCTGTTCAGCAATATGTTCAGCTTGTTCATTTTCGGGCCTTTGCTGGAGCGTTTCTGGGGATCGCAGCGTTTTCTGGCCTTTTACCTGATCACGGGTTTGGGTGCCAGTATGATGTACTCCGGAGTGCGGGCGTATGAGTTGAATACAATCGAGAACGAGGCGGTACAGTACATCGAAAACCCGACGCCGGCCGGTTTTTACAATTTTATGGAATCGCACTATGCGGGTGGCTACGAAAAGCAGTTTGCCATCGAGTACCAGCGAAACCCCGATAACGAAGGGTACATCACCGAAAGCAAAAAGGCGGTCAGAGCAGTATTTAACCAGACTTTCAACATGCCAATGTTGGGTGCCTCTGGTGCTGTTTTCGGTATTCTGATGGCTTTTGGTATGCTCTTCCCGAACCTCGAGCTCTTTCTGCTGTTTTTACCTATACCGATCAAGGCTAAGTATTTTGTGCTGATGTATGGAGCTTATGAGCTCTACGCGGGCTTTAATCGTATACCCGGCGACAACGTGGCGCACTTCGCCCACCTCGGCGGTATGCTGTTTGCGTACATTCTTATCAAAATGTGGCAACGCAACGATTATCAGGATACGTAATAGTAAAAACAATAAGTATAAGATAGCAAGGCGCACAAGCCTTTCCGGATCGCATGGCAGGTCGCCAAAGCAAATCCCCAAAGCCTTTGTTCCGTCCTTTTTCAGCTAACAGGTATAATGAGTATTCTCCAAGACATAAAAGACTCTTTCCGGCAGCCGAACAACACCCTGAAGCAACTGATTCTGATCAACGTCATCGTTTTTGTGTCGCTGATTGTGCTTCGTACGGTGCTGTACCTGACCGGCAGTAGCTGGGCCTACACCGGGCTGATGCGCTTTATCGCGCTGCCCTCCGACCCGCTCATTTTCATTACCCGCCCCTGGACGATCATTTCGTACTCCTTCACCCACGAAGGCTTCCTGCACATCATCTTCAACATGCTCAACCTCTACTGGTTCGGGCAACTAATCCGGGAATATCTGGGAGAGAAGAAGTTGTTGAGTCTATACGTGCTCGGTGGTATAGCCGGTGGCGTGCTTTACATCCTGAGCTATAACCTTATTCCGTACTTCGCCGACCGTGCCGCCTACGCTGTTATGATCGGTGCCTCGGCCAGTGTGCTGGCTGTAGTTGTAGCGGCTGCCACGCTGATACCGAACTATACCTTCAACCTGATTTTGATAGGACCGGTACGGATCAAGTATATCGCGGCTTTCCTGGTGATTCTATCCATTTCAGGCGCCATTGGCGATAATGCCGGTGGTAACATCGCCCACCTGGGCGGCGCGCTCTTCGGTTGGCTTTTTGTGAAGCAACTGCAACGTGGCCGGGATATGGGCCGCCCTTTGCACAGCACCCTGGATTTTTTTGCCGGTTTATTTAAGCGCCGGCCAAAACTGAAAGTAACGCACCGCCAGAAAGCGACTGTGGGCAACGGCGCTCGGCCTTCCTCCGGTTATCACACCGGGTATGCCGGCAAGCCCAGCCAAATGGAGATCGACCTGATTCTGGATAAGATTTCTGTTTCGGGTTATGAAAGCCTTTCCAAAGAAGAGAAGCAGAAGCTGTTTCAGGCGAGTCAGAAGGATTAATGAGGTATAGCTATGGCAGTTGCAGGTATAGCAACCTGCCTTGTTTCATTGCTTCGCCTGTCCGGCGGGGACCTACTTTTTTTCTTGATAAAAAAAGTAGGCAAAAAAATCAAGACGATTTTAAACTCGCTGGCCGCTCAAACACAAAATCGTCGGTTGTGCACTGGGCTAATGCCGTTTGCTTCGTAGCTTCCGTGCGAGTATGTCTTTCAATGCGTGCCAATGGTTTGTGCTAAAGTGCTTATACCTTTTAGTTGGCAGTAGCAAAAAGTCCCCCTTGAGGTTAGGGGCCCTCAACAAAGAAAGGGGCAGGGGGATGACAATCGTGCACCAGCGGCCAGAGTCTGCTTATTATCTCACACTCGCGTATCTCACACTCGCGGGTCGCGAGCAAGGGCTATGTACCATTCACAGGAAAAGTAATTTAATCCTGTCTATCCTTTTTAATCCTGCAAATCCTGATTCAGACAAAACATAAAAAGCGCCGCTCCTTTGCAGAAGCGGCGCTTTTCGTATGGATAAGTAAGGTATAGCAATTAAGCTTTAGAAGCGTTGATGTTGTCTAATGCGTCCATTACTTCTTTCACGTGACCGCGAGACGTTTCCAGCAGTTGCTTCTCGTCTTCGTTCAGGTCAAGCTCGATGATGCGCTCAATACCGTTTTTGCCCAGGATTACCGGAACACCCAGGTATACGCCGTCGATGCCGTACTCACCCTCCAGCTTCACGCAAACAGGGAATACACGACGCTGGTCGCGTACAATCGCCTCTACCATTTGAGCAGCTGCTGAACCTGGTGCATACCAGGCAGAAGTACCCATCAGTTTCACCAGCTCGCCACCACCGTTCTTGGTGCGGTCAACAATAGCGTCAAGTGTTTCTTTGTCGATCAACTCCGTTACTGGGATACCACCAACTGTCGTGTAGCGTGGAAGTGGCACCATGGTGTCGCCGTGGCCACCCATCAACACCGCCTGGATGTCTTTTGGAGATACGTTAAGGGCCTCAGCCAGGAATGCACGGTAACGGGCAGTATCCAGGATACCAGCCATACCCATTACGCGGGTGCGTGGCAGCTTGGAAGTGATGTGCGCTGCGTAGGTCATCACGTCAAGCGGGTTAGAAACCACGATGATGATGGCGTCAGGCGAGTGCTTTACGATGTTCTCAGTTACAGACGTAACGATGCCTGCGTTTGTAGAAATCAAGTCGTCGCGCGTCATACCTGGTTTGCGTGGCAAACCAGATGTGATTACTACCACGTCAGAACCAGCAGTTTTGGTGTAATCGTTGGTTACGCCGACAGTGCGCGTGTCGTATAGGTTGATGGGGGCTTTCTGCCAGATATCAAGCGCTTTGCCCTCAGCAAAACCTTCTTTAATATCCACTAAAACTACTTCGTTCGCGATTTCGCGGTAAGCCAATACATCGGCGCACGTTGCACCCACGTTACCAGCTCCAACTACGGTTACTTTCATTGTAGGATATACTTTAATTATGGTTTGAGATTCAGTTTACTTCCGTAAAATTAGAAAAATCTATTGGTAAAAGCGTGCTTTTCGGACAAAAGACTATTAGACAAAAGACAAAGAATTTTTGAGTTTTCTACTATAGATAGCATCATTTGTCCTTTGTCTAAATTTCCTCTGTCAGGAAGCTTAAGACTTCCGCAGTAATGATATCTCCAGCACCTTTTCCGTCTTCTCCGTCACTTTAAAGCGATTGTCGAGTCGTTGACCCACAATCCAGGCAATGGACTGCTCTGTTACCAATACCAGCGTTTTGGCTTTAAGGTTGGCCGGAATTTTTTTGTCTATCAGGAAATCGCTGATTTTCTTTTTGCCGTTCATGCCCAGCGGCACAAACCAGTCGCCCTCCTGCCACGGGCGCAGCTTTAGCGGGAATTTGAGCAGGCCGGCATCCAGAGCAGCTACGTGTGGTTTGGTGTTGAGTTTGTATTCGCTGGCAGGTACGTAGCGCAGGCTCAGTTGCACGTGTTCCTCACTTACTTCCGCCTGGCCTTCGGCTATGGTCACGCTGCCGAAGCGGCTCAGGTTGCGGGGGGTAATCACGAGCTGGTCGCGGTCTTTCACCAGGGTATGGCTCGGCGAGTCGAACTGCTTGCCCGAAAGGCCGTCGAGCGCCTCCACCAGTTCCAGCACCACGCTGTAGCTGAAGTTAAACGGGCGCAGCAGTTCGTGCAGCACCACCGGCAGGCCCGTAGCGTTCTGTAGCGGCACCAGCGACAGATATACCGCATCTTCTGCCTCTTTTATACTTTGCTGGCGCAGCGTGTCGATGTAGGCATGCACGATGGCCTCGGCCTGGCTCACCCGCTCGGCGGTGTGCTGCATGGTCTCCTCCAGGTTGGGGTTTATTTCCTTGAGCACCGGAATTACCTCATGGCGAATTTTGTTGCGTTGGTATTTGGTCGTCTCGTTAGAGGTATCCTCACGCCAGATCAGTCGCTGCTCCGTTACGAAGTCGAAGATGTCGTCTTTGGTGACCGTGAGCATGGGGCGGATGATGTGGCCGTTTTTGGCAGGTATACCATGCAGGCCGGCTATACCTGTGCCCTTAGTCAGGTGAAGCAATATGGTCTCTGTCAGGTCGTTGCTATGGTGAGCTGTGGCAATGTAGTCGTAACCTTCCTGCTGGCGCACCTGTTCAAACCAGGTATAGCGCAGGGTGCGGGCCGCCATTTGGGTCGAGAGTTTTTCCTGAGCCGCAAAAGTGCGTGTGTCGAAGTTCTCCGTGAAGAAAGGCACCTCGTACTTTTTGGCCAGCTTTTTGGCGAAGAGCTGGTCAGCCTCGGCGTCTTCGGCACGCAGCCCGAAGTTGCAGTGCGCAATGGCAAACGTATATTTAAGCTGGTGCAGCAATTCGCAGAGCACCACCGAATCGATGCCGCCGCTTACGGCCGCCAGTATTCTGCTTTCGGGTTCGCAGAGGGCATTTGATTGGATGAAACCGGAAACTTTCTGTAGCATAAGGCAGCGGCTGGTATATTTTTTATAATTTTGACATTGTAAGGGACACAAAACAGAAAACAACAAGCAAGAGATCTTGACACATCACTTTCTTAGTTTTTAGAGCAGCACTTTTGATCGGGTCAATTATCCTGTGTCTTGCGTCCTGAATCCATAAAAAGCATGAACATCACAAAATTAGTCTATTCTATTCTCTTTACGCTATTGTCGCTGACAGTTTTGGCACAGGAGCAGCAGAAACCTCCGGTGAATCCGCGGCAGGCCACGCAGCAGGTACGCCCGCCGCAGCCGCCCAAGATAGTGCCACAGCAGCAACCCCCACAGCCACGTATAGACCAGCCACGGCAGGCACCTCCGCAGCCCCGCCTCAACCAGCAGGACACAGCACGCCCAAGCCAGACAGCCACTCAACAAGGGCCTCAGCAGCAGGGGCAGCAAGACCGGGTACAACTCGAGAATACAGAAGAATTGATAGGCACCACCATCAATGGGAAGCGTGTAAACAAACTGATCGGCAATGTGATTTTCAAGCAGAAAGAGACTTTTCTGTATGCCGACTCGGTATACCAGTACCGCGACAGCGAAATACTGGAAGCGTTTGGCAATGTGCGCATCAACCAGGCCGATACCGTGACCATGACCGGGACAAAAGCAATTTACGACGGCGCCAGACGTACCGCTAAAATGAGCGGTGGGGTGACTATGCAGGACCCGAGCATGACGCTCACCACCCCAAGTCTCGACTATAACCTCGATACACGTACGGCGGTTTATACCGAAGGCGGCACCATAGTGCAGCCCAACAACCGTTTGCAGAGCCAGCGCGGGACCTACGATACCAACAGCAAGGTCTTTACCTTCCAGCAAAACGTGAAAGTGTTCTCCCCTGATTACGAGATCACGGCGCAAAACATGCGCTACAACACCGAAACAGAGGTAGTTTACTTTCAGGGGCCAACTTTTATCAAAGGCCAGAACGGCGACCTGTATGCCGAGCAGGGCACCTACAACACAGTTACCAAAGTGTCGCGCTTTGGCCGCAATGCTTATATCTTGACGCCGGAGTACCGTTTGGGTGGTGATGACCTGTACTACGACGAGGCCCGCGGCTACGGCGAGGCGAAAGTGAACATGACCATGCGCTCCCTCAAGGATGATGTGACCATACGCGGGCAGATTGGCCGCTACTGGCGCGACCGGGGCGTGGCCAAGGTATGGGGCAGCCCCGTGATGGAGTCGATCATGGACGGCGATACGCTCTACATGGCTGCAGACTCGCTTATTTCCCGCGAGGCAAAGGCAGACGGTCAGCCGAGTATGCTGTTCGCTTTTAACAATGTGAAGATCTTCAAATCGGACCTGCAGGGTACCTGCGACTCGCTAAGCTATAACCGCACCGACTCGCTGATGTACATGCATCGGAACCCCACGCTATGGAGCGAACAAAGCCAGATCGTGGGCGATACCATTCGCATCCACATGCGCAACAAGACCATAGACAGGATGTACGTCTTCAGTAACTCCTTTATCACCTCTGAAGACTCGCTCCGGAACTACAATCAGGTGAAGGGACGCGACATGGTGGCCTATTTTAAAGAGGGACGGATGCGCCGCGTGAATGTGAATGGCAACGGCGAAAGCATTTATTTTGCGCTGGAGGGCGACTCCGTGCTGACAGGTATGAATAGGGCCGTATGCAGCGACATGGTTTTGAACTTTGCGGAAAATAAAGTGAAATCAATTACGTTTCTTGTAAATCCGGACGCTAAGTTCATACCGCCGCACGAGTTAGAACCGGATGACCGGAGGCTGGAGGGTTTTGCCTGGCTAGAAGAGCTCAGACCTGATAAGAAAGAAGTGCTGGCACCGCGTGCACCTGCGCCAAAGCAAACGACCGCACCTGCAAAAGCGGTTACACCGGCTAAGGGCAAAGCATCCGGTAACAAGGCGGGGGCGTCTCAACCAAAAAAGCCAGCCGCAGGAGCCGTTAAACAGTCGCCGGTTCGCCAGTAATTGCCGTATTTTCACGCTTGTAAATCACAGGGATATTGTATAATTTTGCCCGTTCATGAACAGAGGAATCCTGCATACCGTCGTAATGTTGTGCCTGTTGGTTTTTGCAACCAGCTGCAGCAACTTCCAGAAGCTGTTGAAAAGCAACGACGTTGACCTGAAATACAAAGCCGCCCTTGAGTATTACGAGAAAGGGGACTATTACCGCGCCAACCAGCTGCTGGAGCAGGTGATGCCTTTGATGACAGGCAGAGAAGAGGCCGAAAAAGCCCGTTTCTACTACGCCAACACGCATTACCAGCAGCGCGAGTACATGCTGAGCGCCTTTCAGTTCCGCACCTTCTACGAAACTTACCCGCGCAGCGAAATGGCCGAGGAGGCGATGTTCCTGCAGGCTAAGTCGCTCTACAACGACTCCCCTGACTTTGAGCAGGACCAAACCAGCACCGTAACGGCTATGGAGTCGATCCAGGAATTTCTGGTGCGTTACCCTAACAGCCAGTTTGCAGCCGAGGCGAACAAAATGTTCGATACGCTGAGCGCCAAGCTCGATTTGAAATCATTTGAAAGCGCGCGCCTGTACTACAAACTGCGTTATTACAAGTCGGCTGTGGTGGCATTCACGAACTTCCTGCGCGAAAATCCGTCTTCCCCTTACAGCGAGGAAGCCTCTTACCTGAGAGTAGACGCACAGTACCGCTTTGCACTGGAAAGTGTACCGGACAAACAGCAGGAGCGCTTCATTGAAGCAGTGGACTATTACCAGGCCTTTATCGACCAGTATCCGGATAGCCGTTTTCTGCGTAGCGCCGAGCAGGTATATGCCAACACACAGTCGGAGCTGGAGAAAATTAAGAAAACTAACCCAAGCAATTCATAAAGCAAGTATATATGGCAGCAGTACCATCATCAATCGTTACCCGTAACATGGCCGACTTTGCAGAGCAGACCGGCAATGTGTACAAGTCTGTTTCGGTTATCTCTAAAAGAGCCAACCAAATTTCTGTGAAGCTGAAAGAGGAGTTGAATTCTAAGCTGGCTGAGTTTGCCACAACAGTAGACAACCTGGAGGAAGTGTTCGAGAACCGTGAGCAGATCGAAATTTCTAAGTACTACGAGCGCCTGCCGAAGCCTACCAGCCTTGCTATCGAGGAATTCCTGGAGGGTAAAGTATACGTGCGCACACCAGACGAAGAAGGCGAAGAACTGTCGCTGTAAGGCGCATGCTCCGAAACCGGAAAATAGTATTGGGAGTCTGCGGAAGTATAGCTGCGTATAAAGCCGCCATGCTGGTCCGCCTACTCGTGAAAGCAGAAGCAGAAGTGCAGGTCATCCTGACCACTTCTGCTTCTGCTTTTATAACCCCGCTCACACTGGCTACCCTCTCTAAGCGGCCGGTGCTCACCGAGTTTGTGCTCAACGAGCAGGGTGTCTGGAACAACCACGTGGAGCTGGGCCTCTGGGCCGATGCCATGGTGGTAGCGCCTGCCAGTGCCAACACCGTCGCCAAATTCGCCAATGGCTTTTGCGACAATCTCTTGTCAGCCACTTACCTGTCGGCACGCTGCCCGGTGTTTGTGGCACCAGCCATGGATCTGGACATGTACCAGCACCCGGCCGTGCAGGCTAACTTTACCAAACTGCGCGGCTATGGCAACTTCATCATCGAGGCCGGGTATGGCGAACTAGCCAGCGGACTGGTAGGGCAAGGGCGTATGGCAGAGCCTGAGGAAATTATTCGCGTACTTGAAAACCACTTCACAGGAATTGGAAAAACTGTTTAAGGGCAAAACGGTCGTCCTGACGGCAGGTCCGACTTACGAACCCATTGACCCGGTACGCTTTATAGGCAATCACTCAACGGGCAAAATGGGCTATGCGCTGGCCGAGTGCTTTGCCAGTCGGGGAGCCAGGGTACTGCTGGTGGCAGGGCCAACAAACCTGCAGGCGCAGCACGAAGCCATCACGGTTATACCTGTCACCACAGCCGACGAAATGTATGCTGCCGTAAGTAAGCAGGCGCCTGCAGCCGACATCTGGGTGTTTGCCGCAGCCGTAGCCGACTACAAACCCAAAGTGGTAGCCGACCGCAAAATAAAAAAAGCCGGCGCCGAACTGACCATTGAGCTGGTAAAGAACGTTGATATAGCAGCGGCGCTTGGCAAGGAAAAGCGGGACGACCAATTTGCAGTAGGCTTTGCCTTGGAGACAGACAACGAGGACAGCAATGCCCGCGAGAAACTGAAGAAGAAAAACCTGAACATGATCGTGCTCAACTCGCTCAACGATCCGGGCGCAGGTTTTAAGCACGATACAAATAAAATCACTATAATTGAGCACGATACGACCACAACTTTTGAGCTGAAGCACAAAAGCGAGGTGGCGCAGGACATCGTCAACCTGATCTGGGAGAGAATCTATGCTTAAGCGACTGTTTGTTTTGCTGTGTGTGATGGGAGTAGCCCTGGGAGCGCGTGCTCAGGAGCTACAGTGCGATGTTGTGGTTAACAGCGAACAGGTAGCTTTTGCCAACAGACAGTTGTTCACCGAAATGCAGAGCCGCATTTTCGAGTTTATGAACAATCGCCGCTGGACAAACCAGTCTTACCGGGTAGATGAGCGCATCAAGTGTCGCATGCTCATCAACCTGACGGAGATGCCCGAAGTGGGTACTTTCCGAGCCAATGTGCAAATCGTGTCTGTACGTCCGGCTTATGGCACTGGCTACGAGTCCACACTCTTCTCGTTCATCGACCGCGACTGGCTCTTTCAATTCAACGAAGCACAGCCGCTCGACTTTGCCGAAAACAACTTTACCGGTAACCTGTCGGCCATGCTGGCTTATTATGCCTACATGATCATCGGGATGGACAACGACAGCTTCGCCAAGCTAGGAGGTTCGCCCTCTTTTGACCGGGCTCGTGGCATTCTGAACCTTGCCGCTTCACAGAACTCCATTTTCCCGGGCTGGCGCCCGTTCGAGGGCAACCGCAACCGCTACTGGATGATCGACAACCTGCAGGACCCGGTGTTTGTGCCGTTCCGGGAGGGCATCTATACCATGCACCGGCAGGGGATGGACCTGATGGTGCAGGACCCGGAGAAAGCCCGTAAAGCTACGCTGGAGGTGTTGCGGAACATTCAGAAAATATCACAGCAGAAACCTGGCGCGGCCTTAATCCGCTCGTTCTTCGAAGCGAAGTCAGATGAGTTGGTCAATATATTCAAGACTGCCGCTCCGGCCGATAAGCAAGCCGCCTATACCTTGCTCACGCAGGTGGACCCCACCAACAACACCAAATACGAAGTGCTGCTCCAGCGCTAAGCCCTTTCCAAATTTCATAGAAAGCACGTATCTTCACGGGGCGGAGGGCTATACCTGCGCGCTATACCTATGGGCAAACGCCAAATCAGGATTTATAGAAGCAAGTTGGCCGATCACCTGCCTGAACTGTTGCAGCAGCAAACGGTGCAGATTGTGCTGAGAAGCCGTGTGGTGGTGCAGGGAGTGCTGCAGCACGTCTCCGCAGAAGAGTTGGAGCTGCTGGACAGCCGACGCAGCAAGCACACCGTACCTGTGGCAGAGGTAGAAGAAGTGATTTACGATATAGAAGCACCTTATTAAAATACACCCAAATTATCGAACTAAGTCCGGGCGTTAAGTCTTATACCTTTTGACGAGCGTTTTGCATCCTTATATATGCTGATTGATCTTAAAATAAAAAACTACGCACTCATAGAGCAGTTGGAAATGAATCCATCGCCGGTGCTCAATATCATAACAGGCGAAACAGGTGCCGGTAAGTCCATTATGCTGGGCGCGATCGGTCTGCTGCTCGGTAATCGTGCCGATTCCAAGCTGCTCTTTAACCAAGAGCAGAAGTGCGTGATCGAGGGCGTGTTTGATATTTCGCAATACAACCTGAAAGAAGTGTTTGTGGCCGAAGACCTGGACTTTGACGTGCACTGCATCCTGCGCCGCGAGATCAGCCCAAGCGGAAAGTCGCGCGCCTTCGTGAACGACACACCCGTAACGCTGGACGTGCTACGCAAGATAGGGGAAAACCTAATGGACATCCACTCGCAGCACGACACGCTGCAATTGGGCGACACCAGCTTTCAACTCAACATTCTGGACATTTACGCCGGTAACACGTCGCTCGATATTTATGCCGGGAACCTCTCATATTTGAAGGACTATAACGAGACTTACCGCAAGTTCAAGAAGCTCGAGGGCGACTACAAGAAACTGACCGACCAACTGGCCCAGGCACAGAAAGAGCTGGACTACAATACGTTTCTGCTCAATGAGCTCGAGGAAATAGGGCTGCAGGCCGACGAACAAGAGCAACTCGAAACGGAGCTGAAAGAACTGGAAAACGCCGAGGATATCAAACTGAAGCTGACCCAGGCCGTGCAGTCGCTCACCGAATCAGAGTTTAACATCACTTCTGCCCTGAAAGACACCGTGCAGCTGATTGGGCAACTGGCGTCTTTTTCGCCGAAATACGAAGAGTTGCGCACCCGCACCGAGAGCTGCATGATCGAGCTGAACGATGTGGCCGGTGAATTGGAGGACGCTGAGCGCCGCACCGAAGCCGACCCGGCCCGCACGACTGAAGTGCAGGAGCGCCTCAATACAATCTATACCTTGCAACGCAAGCACCAGGTGCAGACTATTGATGAGTTGCTTGCAATCCAGCGCGAACTGGAAGGCAAAGTGGGAAGCGTGCTCAACCTGGACAACGCGCTCAGCAGCACCGAAAAAGCCATGAAAGAAGCCGAGCAGAAAATGCTGGAAAAAGCCGCTGTGCTGTCAGAGCGACGCAAGGCCTCGTTCGGCAAGTTTGAGCAGGAGCTTTATGTTTTACTGGCTGAGCTCGGTATGCCGAACGCCCGCATTGTAATTCAGCACAAAGCGGCCGCCCCAACCGCCACCGGTACCGACGAGATCAGCATTCTGTTCAGTGCCAACAAGGGTGCACAGCCGCAGTCGCTGGTGAAGGCAGCCTCTGGAGGTGAATTCTCCCGACTCATGCTCAGCATTAAGTACATGCTAGCTGATAAGACTGCCCTGCCAACCATCGTGTTCGACGAGATTGACACCGGTATATCAGGGGAGGTAGCCGTGAAGGTGGGCAAGATGATGCAGCAAATGGCCCAGAAGCACCAGATCATTGCCATTTCGCACTTGCCGCAGATTGCGGCGCAGGGTAACTCACATTACTTTGTTTACAAGCACGATACCGAAGACCGTACGATCAGCCGCATCAAGAAACTGAGCGAAAAAGAACGGGTAGACGAGATTGCGCATATGATTGCGGGTGCTAACCCAAGCGCAAGTGCCTACAAGAGTGCCAAAGAATTGCTTTCGCTATAAGACCTACTCAAGGCAAGGTGCTCGGTTGGGGCATTCAATCCGGAACAGGGGAGGGAGTACATGGCAGGTTGATCTTGCGTGAATGATGGGTGTTTTGAACTTGAGTTATACCTAGTTATTGCTATATTGCTGCCTGATTTCGGTTGGCTATACCTGCCAGCCGCGAATCCTAAAAATGTGAAACATTAACCTGACAAATACATGTCTTACAATCTGCTTAAAGGAAAGAAAGGAATCATTTTCGGAGCGCTCGACGAGAAGTCTATTGCCTGGAAAGTTGCGATGCGTGCCCACGAAGAGGGTGCTGAGTTTGTGCTGACAAATGCCCCGATCGCAATGCGTATGGGGGAGATCAACAAACTGGCTGAAGCCTGCAATGCTCAGGTTATACCTGCTGACGCTACCTCTGTGGAAGACCTGGAAAACCTGTTCAGCAAAGCGCAGGAGATTTTAGGCGGTAAGCTGGATTTCGTGTTGCATTCTATCGGTATGAGCCCGAACATCCGCAAAGGCAAGTCTTATGGCGACCTGAACTACGAGTGGTTCCAGAAGACACTGGATATTTCGGCCCTGTCTTTCCACAAAGTAATGCACGTGGCGGAGAAGCAGGACGCGATGAACGAGTGGGGTTCGATTGTGGCCCTTTCCTACATTGCAGCCCAGCGCGTGTTCCCTGACTATACAGATATGTCGCATGCCAAGGCATTGCTCGAGTCGATCGCCCGCAACTACGGACACCGTTTCGGCAACCTGAAAAAGGTACGCGTAAACACAATATCGCAGTCGCCAACTAAAACAACAGCCGGAACCGGCGTAGGTGGTTTCGACGCGTTCTACGACTATGCCGACAAAATGTCGCCGCTTGGCAACGCCTCTGCCGAATCTTGCGCGGACTACTGCATCACCCTGTTCTCTGACCTGACCCGTATGGTGACCATGCAGAACCTGATGCACGACGGTGGCTTCTCTTACATGGGTATCTCCGAGGGTGTGGTAGAAATGCTGAATAAGCAGCAATAATTTTGGATTTGAAGATTTGTAAATGAATCTTTCATTTAAAAAAAACAAAAAGCCCCTGGCGCATATGCGCCAGGGGCTTTTTGTTTTTTGCTTTTCAATAAGAATTTAATGGGAGGGAAGGTATAAGCGAACGATCTATTTCACGCGGTTTATATCCTTCTCAAGTCTGAGAAGCCATTCATCTCCTCAGTCATAAACGCTAGATTCCCGAATCTTCATATTTCCCAATTTCCCAATCAACCCTCCTCCCGGTGTACCTTGGTGAAATCAAAAGCGGGCACGCAGACAGACCAGTACTCAGTTTCCTCATCGTAAGGGTTGGAGTAGCGGATACGGGAACCCGCTTTGATCAGGATGGACTCGCCAGCTTCCACGACTACTTCCTCTCCGTCGAGCTCAATTAATTTGCGGCCGCGCAGCACAATTGTGATCTCGTCGAACTCCGGCGTTTGGTGGGGCTCGCTCCAGTGCGGCGGTGCTACCATGTGGGCCACGCTGAAAGCGTCTGTTCGGGTAGAGGCTTTGCCAAAGTGCTCTTCTATCAGCTTTCCGTCGGTAGTCGGCACCCGGAAGGGCCTGTTCTGTTTAACGTATCTTTTCTCTGTCATAGCTTGCCAGGTATAATTTAGGATTTGGTGGCGCACTCGCCTTTGGTATAGGAAGTCACACCGGAGCGGTCAGCCTCGCAGGAGTTGCCATAGGTTTTTCCGTCGCAGCCACACACCGGGTCGTACTGCATGGTGCACATCTGGTCGGGGTTGATCTTGGCCTGGTCGATGCAGGGAATCTCGCTGTTTTTGCAGGAGTAGAAGGCACTTAAGGCCAGGAAAGCCGTTACAAAAGCTGTTTTTTTCATCGTGTTTTATTTGTTATCGGTTATACGCACTTGTTGCTGAACGGAGAGGCGCAATGTGTTGCAAACCAAGTATGCACTGCCCCGTATGTATTGGAACGTAAAATAAATCGAATATAAGTATAAGGACGATAGGTTCTGTTTTGCGAAACCAAGCCTTATCAAATAAACAGCACCAGAAAATGATAAACAACATGAACGACGAAAAAGGAAAGATTTTGCTGGCCACGCTGGCCGGTATCGGGGTAGGCGTAGCGGCTGGCATCTTGCTGGCACCTAATAATGGCCTGGACACCCGCGATAGCCTGAAAAGGACCTTGAGCAAAGCAGGTGATGACCTGGAGCGCACCGTAAAGAACTTTATGGACAAACTCGAGCGCAACAAGGTAACTGACGATGGCAGCAGCCTGGTGATGCGCGGCTCCTGGGATGATGTGAAGGGCCAACTGAAGAAGAACTACGCTGAGCTTACAGAAGACGACCTGACGTATGTAGAAGGACAGGAAGACGAGCTTTGGGGCCGCCTGCAGCAGAAGCTGGGCAAGACCAAAAACGAGATCATGAAGGTGATCAGAGATTTGTAAGATCAAACGCACTCAGATTAAAAGCCTGGCAATGTATTTTGCTGGGCTTTTTTTCGTTAATTAGAGGCAGTATAGTATAAAACTGTAGTATAGTTATAACTTAATACATGGCTTCATCGTTATTAGGTCAACAGTAAAAATCAGAGAAATCAAATCCAACAATTTATAATAACACAACTATGAAAGATAATAGCGGAAAGATCATGCTTGCCCTGTTGGCAGGCGCTAGCGCTGGTGTAATTGCAGGCCTACTGATGGCTCCAGACACAGGTGAGCATACCAGAACAGGTATCAAAAAGTGGGCAAACAAGCTGAGCAAAGATCTGGAGAAAAACCTGCAGACTGGCCTTGACGAGATCAAGAACATGAGCAATGAAGCGATGAGCAAAATGGGTGGTGCTTCTAAAAACGGTGGCAACACTGGCGGCACTACTGGTGGCAGCGCATCTTCTTCATCAACAGGCTCTACTGGTACGACTACTGGTGGCGCTGCAGAAACCAACGTTTAGTTTTGTGAATAGGGTAGAGCCCTATCAAAATCAAACTTGAAACTGAGCTTGCCGCTCAGGTAGGTATACCTACTGGGGCAGAGACAAGCTTTGGGAAGTTAAAAGGCCTATCCTGATGAGGGATGGGCCTTTGTTTTTTGCAAGCGGGCGAAATGGTTTGTGTTAACCTTCGGACTTTACTCCCGTTAATATTTTAGAGAGCATCAAGCGTTAACACAATTGAATTTACACTAAAACCAAAGCCAACTATGAGAACGAAAATGGATTACAGCAGCCTGGGCGAGGCCAAAAGCACATACAGCAACACTCCACGAACTTCCTCCACCTACAGCCATGTGGGCAAAGAATCGAGCGGAAATATAACGCACTCTTCTGTTCGTGAGCCAAAGCATCAACCGCAAACGCAGCAGCGTACCGGGTATAGCAGTGATAGTAGTCGCAAGAGTTCTTCTTACAGCTCGCATAAAGACAGTGGCAGCACACTGGGGGTCGCGATGGGCTTGCTTGCCGGCGCCAGCGTAGGTGTGCTCGCAGGTATACTCATGGCACCCGACAGTGGCCGCATTACCCGTCGCCGTCTGTCCGACTCCGCCGCCTGGGTAGGCCGCGGCATCAACGAGAAGTTAGGTGCTGGTAAAACGAGGGTTGAATCCTGGATCGGAAAAGAAGAGAGCCTGAAAGACGCTACAGATAAAGTGAAAGGCGGCATATCGGGCGAGGAAAAATTCTAGCCTAAATTTAAAACAGAAACGGCCCGCTATACCTTAGCGGGCCGTTTCTGTTTTATTAGAGGTTGCTTCTTACTCTTCTCTTCTCTCGGGCTTCATCTGCGGGAAGAACAGCACATCCTGAATGGAGTTGGAGTTCGTCATGATCATGGTCAGGCGGTCGATGCCAACACCCAAACCAGCGGTTGGTGGCATGCCGTACTCCAGGGCGCGAAGGAAATCTTCGTCCAGGGCCATGGCTTCCACGTCGCCGCGTTTCGCCAGCTCCAGCTGCTCTTCAAAGCGGGCACGCTGGTCTACCGGGTCATTCAACTCAGAGAAGGCGTTGCAGATTTCCTTACCGTTACAGATTGCCTCAAATCGCTCCACTAGGCCTGGCTTGTCGCGGTGCTTCTTGGCCAGCGGGCTCATCTCTACAGGGTAGTCTGTAATAAAGGTCGGTTGGATCAGGTTTGGCTCTGCTGTTTCACCGAAAATCTCGTCAATGATTTTGGCTTTGCCCATCGTTGGGTCAACATGGATGCCCAACTGCTGCGCGGCCTGGCGCAGTTCCGGCTCCTCCATGTTCGAGATATCGATCTTTGTGAAGTGCTCAATGGCTTCGTACATGGTGTAGCGCTTCCAGGGGCGTGCGAAGTTGATGATATTCTCACCTACCTGCACTTCTGTTTTACCATGCAAAGCCAAGGCTACTTTCTCTACCATTTCTTCCACCAAATCCATCATCCAGTTGTAGTCCTTGTAGGTAACGTACAGCTCCATTACTGTAAACTCCGGATTGTGGAAGCGGCTCATGCCTTCGTTGCGGAAGTCTTTGGCAAACTCGAATACGCCGTCAAAACCACCTACGATCAGGCGCTTCAGGTATAGCTCGTTGGCAATACGCAGGTATAGCGTCATGTCCAGTGTGTTGTGGTGCGTCTTGAACGGACGGGCTGCCGCGCCACCATGGATAGGCTGCAGAATTGGGGTCTCCACCTCCAGGTAACCTTTCTCTGCAAGGAAGTTGCGCATGGTACTGACCAATTGCGTACGCTTTTTGAACGTCTCGCGCACGTGCGGGTTCACGATGAGGTCGACGTAGCGCTGACGGTAACGCAGCTCCGGATCCGTAAAACCATCGTGCACGATCTCGTTGCCGTTCTCGTCGATCTCACGCTTCACAATCGGCAGCGGACGCAGCGATTTGGTCAGTACTTTCAGGTCTGTTACGTGCACTGAGATCTCACCAACCTGCGTTACGAACGCATAGCCTTTGATGCCGATGAAATCACCGATGTCGAGCATTTTCTTGAACACGGTGTTGTACATATCCTTGTTCTCGCCCGGTGCAATGTCGTCGCGCGATACGTAGATCTGGATCCGGCCCGTGCTGTCCATGAGCTCCGCAAACGAGGCCTTGCCCATCACGCGGCGGCTCATTAAGCGACCCGCCAGGGTTACTTCCTGGTAGTTGTTCTTATCCTTATCGAAATTCTCCTTTATCTCTTTGGCCGTGGCCGTCACTTCAAATGTTTCGGATGGATATGGGTTGATGCCCATTTTCTCCAGCTCTTCGCGCTCGTGGCGTCTGCGTAGTTCCTGTTCGCTGAGTTGCATGCGATTTTAGTACTAATGGTGACTGTTATATATAAACTGCAAAATTGCTAAATAAACAGGAGCTTTTAAACATTAAATTGCTGATTGTTGACTGTTACCTGGTTGCGGCGAGAAAAGTAAAAGCCCCGGCAAGCAAAACTCACCGGGGCTCCTATATATGTAGTAGAACAAATCGGACTTAAGCAGCTGTGCGGAGTTGCTGCTCGTCGTCCTGCAAAAGCGGTTTTACTCTGTCTTGCAACCTGGCTGCCACAAACGAGTTCTGCAGATAGGCTGGCAGTTCCTGCACAAAAGCCTCATACTGCTGCAAGCTCATGGCCTGGGCCACATAGCACTCGTGTATGCCGTTGAGGTAGCTCACGATCTGCAACAGTGACTCGTGGAACAGCCTGAAGTCGATGTCGGCCTGCACAAAGCGCTCGATCTCGCGGTGTGAGTTGGAGATGCGCAACCTGGCCAGCAAGTCGAAGAGCGTGGTATAGCCCATGCGCCAGGTCAGCTGCTGCCAATGCTGCGGACCGAACTTCTGCAACACCTCGCCTGTGCGGCTGCTGCGGATAGCGGTGTTCGGGTTCGCCTGTACCTGCTGACGCACAGCTTTTGCCTTCATGCGGCGTGTCGTCTTCAGAAACTGTCCGATCTGCGACTGCGCTTCCAACTCTTTGCCTGCAATCTGCAAACCCGGCTTATAGTGCGCCAGTGGCAAACGGTTAATACGGAAATCGTCGTAATGCCCCGATGCATAGAAGCTCATCGCCTGCGGGTAAGCATTTTTCACGATAAGGCGACCCGCTTCGCGCATCACCAGCGACTCGTTGCTCGTCTTGATCTGGCGGGTATGCAGGAAAGCCTGTAAGCTCGCAAACACGGTATAATAAGCCTGCGGAAACGTCCAGTGCAAGGCGTTGCGGATATAATTCTCATCGCCCAGCTCGGCTGTGGTACGCAAAGCATACTCTGTGTTCCAGCTGTTCAACAACAGTTTCTTTATAGCTTCCACATCTTCTTCGGGTAGCTCGGCAGGCACTTCCTTAAAATAAGCTAGCTGCTGTAGCCCCATTCCTTCGTAGTGGTCGAGGTGGTAATTGATCGCAAAAAAGTAGTTCAGGAACACCTGCGCCGGAATGGATTTATACCACTCCTTGTCCAGCTGCTTCTGCTCTTCCGGATACATGGATATGATGTTTTCTTCTTCTTTCTCTTTCATGTAATTACAACATTTTCAGCACCCTAACAGTTGCAAATTTTAGGTATAATTGCATAGATTTATTCATTTTAAATAGTTGATAATCAAGCGTTTGCAATGGTTGTGAAAAATGTTTTTCAAGCACCTTTCAGGTTTTTGTAAAAGGCGCTTTAAGGGGGATGTTTTTACAGTATCTATACCTGTTACCAGAAGCAAAAGTGGGAGGGAGCGTGAACAACCTGAAACCGGAAAAGAGAGTACAAGAGGGGGACCAATCCGCTATACCATGGAGCTATCTTACATCCTCAACGAGTTGGGCGAAGACCGGGAACTGTATTACAATTCAGTAGCGCCGCCCATCCTGCAGACGAGTAATTTTGCCAGTAAAACGGTAGACGATATGCGACGCATGTTACAGAACGAGGCTGAGTCATACCTGTATACCCGCGGCAATAACCCCACCGTAACCATGTTCGAGAAAAAGATGGCGGCCCTGGAGGGAGCGGAGCACGCCATTGCCTTCGGGAGCGGTATAGCGGCAGTGTCGGCGGCGGTGCTCTCGCAACTCAAGGCAGGTGACCATGTGGTGTGCATCGAGAAACCCTACGGCTGGACCAATGTGCTGATGAACCGCTTTCTGCCCCGGTTCGGGGTAGAGGTGACCATGGTAGACGGTACTGACATTGAGAATTACCGGAAGGCGATGCGCCCCAACACCAAGTTGCTATACCTGGAGAGCCCCAATTCCTTTACCTTCGAGCAGCAGGATATAGAAGCCGTGGCGGCACTAGGCAAAGCACATGGCTGCAGCACCGTTATCGACAACAGCTTTGCCTCTCCGCTTAACCAGAATCCGCTGCAAATGGGTGTGGACCTGGTGGTGCACTCCTGCACCAAGTACATCGGTGGGCATTCCGATACCATGGGAGGCGTCATCTGCGGCAGCCGTGACATGATTAACAAGATATTTGAGCGGGAATTTATGACGCTGGGCGCGATCTTGGCGCCTCACGATGCCTGGCTGCTTCTGCGCGGCCTGCGTACTTTGCCTCTCCGAATGGAGCGGGTTGCGGCTACCACCCGAAAGGTAGTGGACTGGTTGCAGCAGCAAGAGAAGGTCGAAAAGATCTATTATCCTTTCCTGCCCACCAACCCGCAATTTGAGCTCACAAAAAAACAGCTCCGCAATAACACCGGGCAGTTCACGATTGCTCTCAAAACAGATGATATGCAGAAGATAGAAGCGTTCTGCAACAGCCTGCAGCATTTCCTGATGGCCGCTTCGTGGGGAGGACACGAGTCGCTGATCTACCCGGCGGCGGCCTACTACAGCAACGGCAGCCACAAAGGCAAGCTTGACTTCAACTTGGTACGATTTTACATTGGCCTGGAAGATGCCGACTACCTGATCAAGGACATCGAACAGGCTTTAAGCAAGGTATAGTTAAGTTATAATATACACTTGGAATAATATTGATGATTTGGTAACATTGGATTGAAAACGTCTGCTTACCTTTGCAATCGATGGATTTTCAAGCGCCACTCTGTGCCCGTATCCCATTGCACGACAGTGCAGTACACTTTCGTGCGCCTCACACGTCACCAATCAAATCTCTCTTATACCTATGTTTAAACATTTACACAAGGCGTCTGCTTTTGTGTTGGCCTGCTGTGCCTTTTTGGCCGGCGGCGAAGCATTAGCGCAGACCAATCCGCAGCCACAGTCGCTGCCTTACTCGCAGGACTTTTCCAGCCTGGAGCATGCGTCCACTGCTTATCCTGACGGATGGCAGGGATGGTTATTGTCTACTAGTCCTGGCGCGAACTTCAGAACGACTCCGGCAACTGCAGACAGAGCGATGCTGGGAAGTAGCACATCCACTACTACCAACGGCTCCGTTCATAACTACAATGGCAAAATAGGCTTTCTGAACAGTGGGTCGGTTGACCTAAGCCTGGCGTTCGCCATCAGCACCCTGCAAAAACAGGCCGTGAAAGTGTCGTTTGAGATGATGACGCTGCGCAATCCGTATGATGGCGGTAGCAACACGCGTATCAACGAAGTGGTGCTGCAGTACCGCGTTGGTACAAGCGGCGATTTTATCAACCTGGACGGCACTGCGTACCAGAACAACACAGAAAAGTGGACTACGAGCGGTAACACAGCGCCACAAAAAGTAGAGACTTTTACTATAACCCTACCAGAGGCGGCTGAAAACCAGGAGTTGGTGCAGCTGCGCTGGGCATCCCGCCAAATAAGCGGCGGCGGTTCCAGACCGAGCTTTGCCATAGACAATATCGAAGTGAGCAGCCTGAGCGACAGTAAGAATCCCATCGTGCTGGCTCCGGCATCACTGGCTTTTGGCGATGTGGTGTTGAACCAGCCAAACGTTTCTTCCTATACCTTGGCCAGTGCCAACATCACCGGCAACGTACAACTGTCGGCTACTGGTGGCTTTATGGTCTCCAAGCAAGCTACATCTGGTTTCGCTGCCAGCATCTCTTTCTCTGCTGAGGAGATGGCTGCCAACCCAACCGTGTTTGTACGCGTGACGCCAACTACTTTAGGAGCCTTGACTGGCACAATTGCGCATAGCGGCACAGGTATAGCCACGGCTGTAACTGAGCTGTCTGCCAATGCGGTTAGCCCGTATGTACAGAACTTCAACAACTGCGGTACCGCACTGCCAGGTGGCTGGAAGGCCTACAGCGTAACCGGCGACCAGTTATGGGGCTGCACGACTTTCGGTAGAGAAACTGAAACCAGCGGACGCAACAACGGTGTGCAGATTAACGGCTTTGCCGGCAGTGCCCGCGACAACGAGGACTGGCTGATTTCGCCTGCACTGGATTTGTCTGCCTTTAACATTGCCGCCCTTTCCTTCTGGACCAGAACCGCCTTCCAGGGCCCTGGCCTGAAACTGATGGTGTCGACAAACTACGATGGCACCAGCGCACCAGCCACTGCCACCTGGACCGAGCTGAATGGCGACTTCCCGGCTGCCGCTTCTGACGTTTGGAAGCAATCCATCGTGAACCTGACGGCCTACAAAGGCTCTGCGGTGCATGTAGCCTTCGTCTATACCTCCGGTGTGGACCTGAATGCCGCTCGTTGGACGCTGGACGACTTTGCCGTTGAGAACGTAGACCAACTGCTGGTAGCCAACGAGTTCAGCGTTGATTTCGGTCTGGTGGAAGTACCGAACGCATCAGCTCCCTATGCCTTCAATTTCTCAGCACTGGGCTACCCGGCAGGCATGACCCTGTCTGTAGGAACCGATTTCGAGCTTTCCAAGAACGGTCAGACCTACGCTTCCTCACTCTTTTACACTGCTGCTGAGGCAGGCGCCACGAATCAAGTGTACGTACGCTACAAGCCAGGCAGCACCAAGCTCCGCTCCACTGGCCAGCTGACTTACTCAAGCGGCGACTTCACCGTAGTGAAAGGAGTCCTGACTGGTACCTCCCTGCCAAAGAGCAGCACGCTGGATATCGTGTCCTGGAACCTGGAGTGGTTTGGCGCTGACAAAGACGACAGAGGTGCAGAACTTGGTCCGGATAACGAGGAACTCCAGTTCGCCAATGCTAAAAAAGCCCTTCAGACACTGGACGCCGACATCGTGGCCTTCCAGGAGATTGCAAACGATGCCGCCATGGCTAGCCTGATGGCAGAACTCCCTGCTTATGATTTTGTTCGCTCCGATGTGCATTCATACTCTTGGGACCCAAGCCGCAACCTGGTGCCACAGAAGTTGTATGTTGCTTACAAGAAAGACGTTGTGAAAGTGAAGAGCCAGAAAGTGCTGCTCCACAAACTGTATCAGGATGTGCTGGCCGGTACAGCTACCTTGCCTGACTACCCTGCAGCGCAGACCAGCTTCTGGGCCAGTGGTCGCCTGCCATTGCTGGTAGAACTGGAAGCCACCGTGAACGGCGTGACACAGCAGATCTATGTGGTGAACCTCCATACCCGTGCCAACTCCGGCACCAACGTGACGCCTTACAACCAGCGCAAGTATGACGTGCAGGTGTTAAAAGACAGCCTGGCGGCACAGTATCCGAACGTGAACCTGGTGATGCTGGGCGACATGAACGAGGATGTAGACATCTCGGTGGTGAACAACCTGCCTTCTTCCCTAAACTCGTTTGTGCTCGACAACAACTACAAAGCCCTGACCTACGACCTGAGCGTGGCCGGTGGCTATACCTATGCCTCGGGTTCTTTCCAAAGCTTCCTGGACCACATCATCGTGTCGAAGTCTTTGGTGGATGAATACATTGAGGAGTCGATTGCGATTGAGAACCAGTTGTTGAGCCTTATTCCGAACTACAGAAACACTACGTCGGACCACGTGCCGGTTTCAGCCCGCTTCAGCTTCGGGGCTACGCCAGCAGTTGCTTTCTCAGCACCAACCCTGACTGCCACGGAGGGCGATGCACCTGTCACTGTGACCATGGACATCTCAGCCGCGCAGCCAAAGGCGCATACCGTATACCTGACAGTGAAGGACGGTGCTACTGCCACTGCCGTTGACTACACGACTGCCCCAGTGGCCGCCAGCAACGTAATCGCCGTGGAGGTGCCTGCCTACGCTTCAACTGCTTCGTTCGAGGTAAGCATAGCAGACGACAAGCTGACAGAGCCAACCGAACAGGTGTCGTTCTACATCAACAATGTGACAACGGACCTGGGTATGGCAGCCGCCGCCCGCAGCTTCACGCTCGCCATCCGCGACAACGACTTCCCGGTAGGTATAGCCAATGGCCAGGATCTGGCTTTCCGTCTGTATCCAAACCCGACACAGGGCGCTGTGGTGAACATCTCGTTGCCGGCTGAAGTATCGGTGATGGAAGAGATGACGCTGGAGCTGCGCTCTGCCAACGGTACCAAAATGTACGAGCTGAGCGGTAACCTGAGCAGCGTGCAGCAGCAGCTGAACGAGAAGGTAGCTGGCCTGCGCAATGGCATGTACTACGTGCAGGTGTTGGTACAAGGCAAAGTGTACCAGGCCAAACTGGTTAGAAACTAAGCGAAGTTACTTATATTAGGAAGCGGCCTACCGTCATGCGGTAGGCCGCTTTTTTTGCGCAGGTATAGCAGTTTCATGGCCGAGGGCGTTTGTAGAGGTATAACCAAGCCGCCTGACAATCGGTATGAACTAGAAAACCAATGAAGACGACTATGCTAGATAAACCTCAAATCATCAACAATGTGCACGCTGCCACGCTAATCGGGACAGGTCTGAGCAGCTACTTCCTGAACGAGAAGCGACCGAAGACGGCCCTTATACCTGCAGTGGCCGGAAGCGGGCTGCTATTGCTGAGCAAGAACCTGGAAAAAGGTGATCAGGCCATGGCTCACGTGGCAGTCGGTATCACAGGCCTCCTGCTCGTCCAGACACTGCGCTCGTTCCTGCAGGCTGCCCTGTCGGATACCGAAACAGAAACGAAGTTCGACACTGCCACCCTCAACCGCCGCAAGTTGATGTTTGGCCTGATGAGCACCACAGGTATAGCCGCCATGGCTACTTACATTGGCGGGTTCATTGAAAAACGTAAAAACAGCTAAGGGAAGAAATAAACCAATTCCAAAAAGAGAGCCCGCAGGTGCTATACCTGCAGGCTCTCTTTTTTTATAATCATTAAAAGATCGTCCTTTGTCTTTTGTCAAAAAGTCCTTTGTCCAAAAAACATTTAGAAGCCAACAGCTGTGTCGTCGCCGCGCGGATCGGCACCGCCTTCGAGTTTGCCGTTGGGCAGCACCAGGATACCTTCCACGGCGCCGTATCGGTTCCGTTGCTTGAGTTTGTAGCCTTTGCTTTCTAGTACCTGGCGCACTTCAGGAGAAATCGCATCCGGTTCGTGCTGTATCTCGTCCGGTAGCCACTGGTGGTGGAAGCGTGGGGCAGCCACGGCCTCTTGCATGGTCATGCCGTGCTCTACCACGTTCAGGATGGTCTGGAAGACAGAGGTGATGATAGTGGAGCCGCCCGGCGTGCCTACCACCATAAAGAGCTTGCCGTTTTTCTCCAGTATAGTTGGAGTCATGGCGCTGAGCATGCGTTTCCCGGGCTGCACGGAGTTCGCCTCGCCACCGATCAGGCCAAACATGTTCGGCACTCCCGGCTTAGCGCTAAAGTCATCCATTTCGTTGTTGAGCAGGAAACCGGCGCCTTCCACTACTACCATGGAGCCATAGCCCCCGTTGATGGTCGTGGTGATGGAGGCGGCATTGCCAAACTGGTCTACGATGCTGAAATGGGTCGTTTGGTCTGATTCGTAGATGGGCAGCTTGCCTGCTTTCACTTCTGATGACGGCGTGGCACGTTCCAAATCCACAGTCTGCATGCGGGCCTGCAGGTAGCTACGATCCAGCAGGCCATTGCTCGGCACCTTGTAAAAGTCCGGGTCTCCGAGGTAGGTGGCGCGGTCGGCGTATACGCGGCGCTGAGCTTCGGTCATGACCTGGATCGTTTGGGGCTGTTGCCAGCCGTAGCTTTTCAGGTCGTAAGGCTCCACCATGGTGAGCAACTGCATCAGGGCTATACCTCCGCTGGAGGGCGGCGACATCGACGTTACTTTCAGGTCTTTGTACTGCCCCGTGATCGGGGTGCGCCACACGGCGTTGTAGTCGCGCAGGTCCTGGTGCGACACCAGACCGCCGCCACGCTGCATTTCTTTCACGATCAGGTCAGCTGTTTCGCCGGCATAAAAACCATCGCGGCCCTTGTCGCGGATGTGCTCCAGGGTGCGTGCCAGGTCCAGGTGGAAGAGCGTGTCGCCGGTTTGCCAGGCTTGCTCACGTGTCAGGTAGGGGGTATGCTTGTTGTATGCGATCATCTCCTCGCGGGCACTGTTAAGCATGCGGGCCTCACGCGCCGTCAGCACCACACCACGCCGCGCCAGGTCGATAGAGGGCTGCACCAGTTCGGCAAAAGGCATAGAGCCAAGCTTTTCGTGGAGTTTGATCATGCCATCAACCGAACCGGGCACGCCAGCTGCCAGGTGGCCCAGCAGACTCAGGTTTGGGATCACATTGCCCAGCGAGTCGAGGTACATGTCGCGGTGAGCGGCAGCGGGAGCTTTCTCTCTGAAGTCAAGTGCGCCGGTTTCGCCGGTATGGTGGCGGTACACCAAAAAGCCACCGCCCCCAATGTTGCCCGCCACCGGGTAGCAGACGGCCAGGGCAAACTGTGTCGCGATCGCGGCGTCGTAGGCGTTACCGCCTTTGCGCAGGATTTCCAGGCCAATCTCAGAGGCATCCGGGTGGGCAGACACGACCATCGCCTTGTCGGCTACTACGCCCTGCTTCCCGGCTTCTGCCTGGGTTTGAGGGCGGGGAGCGCAACCAGAAAAAGCCAGAAGTACGGCAGCAACGCAAGACAAGGTATAGCGCTTCGATCGGAAGCCCCGGAGTGGGTTGAAGTGTTTCATAAGGTATAGGTAAGGCGAAGATGCAAAATAAAAAAAAGCCGGCTATCTACATAGCCGGCTTTCTGCTTATTGCCAAATGAGGGCAATTACTTGATGTCGTTTTTGATGATCGCCACGGCTTCCTCCACATACACATCCTTCTGTAGCGACTTCAGGAAATCCTTGTTACGGGCCATTTTGGCTGTGTCTCCCGAAATAGCCTGCAAATCAGACTTAAGGCGTGCCACGTTCAGTACCGGAACGTTCTTCTGAGCGTCTTCCAGTTGCTTGTTGGCTACTTCGCTCTTCTTCTCCTCTTCCATGTACTTCTTCAGGCTCAGGGAGCGGGAAGTATTGTCTGCCTGCTTTTTCAGCCTTTCGCCGCTCTTCTGGATAACATTGAAGCTTTCGTTGCCTGAAACGCGACTCTTGCTGCTGGCCTGGATAGCCGGAATGTTCAGCTTAGAACGCGTCCAAGGCTTGTAGCGGGCTGGTGAGATTTCGTCGAACGCAAGGGCGTATTCCTGTTCTTTCTCACCGAACTCGAGGAAGCTGTAAGCGTCTGGCAGAATCACATCAGGTGTTACGCCGCGCAACTGGGTTGTGCCCCCGTTGATGCGATAGAACTTCTGGATCGTTAGCTTAAGTGCTCCAAACGGCTTGTATGGGTCAAACTGTGATGGCAGGGCTTCGTCAATCTCAACAAACTGCTGCACAGTGCCTTTACCAAAAGTAGGGGTGCCAACAATTACGGCGCGTTTGTAGTCCTGCATGGCAGCTGCCAGAATCTCGGAGGCGGAGGCGCTGTTGGAGTTCACCATCACCACCAGTGGGCCGGCATACTGCACTTCAGGGTCGCGGTCGTCGAGCACCACGGTTTTGCCAGAAGAGGTACGGATCTGCACGATCGGGCCCTGGTCAATGAACAGGCCAGCCATCTCCACCGCATCGGCGAGCGAACCACCACCGTTGTTACGGAGGTCTAGTACCAGTCCCTGCATACCTGCCGCTTTCAGTTTCGCGATTTCGGCTTTCACATCTTCGCCGCTGTTACGGCCACCGTTGCGCTCAAAGTCGGCGTAGAAGCCAGGCAGCTTGATATAGCCGATCTTTTGCTGATCATCGATCATCGCGCTTTGGGCGTAGGTCTCTTCGAACACGATCACGTCTCTGATGATCGGGATAACGCGTGTGCTGCCATCTGGCTTGCGCACCGTCAAACGTACCTCCGTGCCTTTCTTACCGCGGATCAGCTGAATGGCGTCGTCCAGGCGCATACCTTCTACCAATACCGGGTCGCCGTTGCCCTGGGCAACTTTCTGGATCGCATCACCCGGCTTTAGATCGCCCTGCATGTAGGACGGGCTACCCGGTACAATCTCAAATACTTTGATCTGTCCGTCTTTTTCCTGCAGCGAGGCCCCTATACCTTCCAGGCGACCTGTAAACTCAATATCGAAGTCTTTCTTGGCTTTAGGAGGGAAGTAGCCGGTATGCGGGTCGTACACGTTGGCCACTGCGTTGATGTAAGTCGAACGACGATCATCGCGGGTAACCTGGTCCAGGCGCTTGTAAAGCTCGTTGTAGGCGGTCATCACCTTTTCGCGAGCCTCGGCTTCCATCTGCTCAAAGGTTTTGCGTGTTTCCTTGTTATCTGCACTGGCAGTGGCTTTTTCTTGTTGCTTCTGCATATCGGCCAGTCGCACCAGTGTCTGGTACTTCAGCTGCTTTCTCCAGGCTTCTTTTAGTTCGTTTTTGTCTTTGGCGAACTTCAGTTTCTTGCCGTCCAGCTCAATGTTTTCTTCTTTTGAGAAATCGAATGGCTTTGACAGAATGTCTTTGTAAAAAGCCTCAGATTCCTTGGTGCGCTTCTCGATCAGGTCGGCCGAGATGTCGAAAAACTCAAACGAGCCGGCACGCAGCTGGTCATCGATCTGTGTTTCGTACTTGCGCAGCATGGCCACGTCTGACTCCAGCAGAAACTTCTTGTTGAAATCGAGGCGGTCCAGGTATAGCTTAAAGGCTTTTTTTGAAAATTCGTCGTCTACTTTCTCCGGCTTGTAGTGCATAGTGCTCAAACCCTGCATCAGGGCCTTGATCAGAATCTCGTTTTTGCCGGCAGGTGTCGTATTGTTTTTGCTGTACAGGATAAAAGAACCCGTGAGTAGGACCACGGCCAGTACAGAAAGGAATATTTTTAATCGGGTTGTCAAGGATAGCATCTAATTAAGTTAGTTGGACCACACAGTATCTACGCAAAAGTAGTGCCGCAGATGAGGCCACGGGCATTTCTTTTAGGCGAGTCCTAATGTAGTATAAATATAGCTTTATCGCAAAGCAGCGCGTCGGCAAAGCATAAACAATCATATTGCCTCCTTGTTTTACGCAAAGCCTCACTTGATCATATAACTGTTCTGACTTTTTTTTCGTTTCCGGAGCATGCTTAAACCTCGGGGCTTGGGGTTGATTCATGCTGTTTGCAGCTCTTCATGGCGGGGCTTTTTCACGCCCAGAGCAACAGTTACGGCAACCGCCCAGTCAGGTATAGCCAGACCAGAAAACTATGAAAACAATACTTTTTTTCGGGGATAGCCTCACAGCGGGGTACGGACTGCCAACAGCGCAGGCCTATCCCTCGCTCATACAGGAGAAGTTGAAGGAGGAGGGCTACGATGCCTATACCGTGATCAATGCAGGTATAAGCGGGGATACCACGGCCAGTGGCCTGTACCGGGTGGACCGCTGGCTTTCTGCCCCGATCGATATTTTTGTGCTGGCGCTCGGGGCCAACGACGGGCTGCGCGGTATACCTGCCCGGGAAACATCCCAGAACTTGCAACAGATCATCGACAAAGTGAAACACAAACATCCGGATGCCCAGATCATTTTGTCAGGTATGGAGATTCCGGACATTGTGCCAGGACGCTACGCCGCGGAGTTCCGAAAACTGTTCAGGGAACTGGCTATCAAGAATAATGTTGCTTTTGTGCCTTTTTTGCTGGAGGGGGTGGCCGGCATGCGGCACCTCAACCTGCCGGATGGCGTGCACCCCAATGCAGCAGGGCAGAAGCTGCTGGCCCGCCATACCTGGACTGTGCTGCAGAAGCTGTTAAAGAAAGGCGATTAAAAAAGGCGGCACTGTAAGCGCCGCCTGTGCTTGTGTTAGTTTCTGCTACCCTGCCGGAAACGCATGGCGTTTTCCATCTGCGCCCTGATCTCTTTGGTGGTGTTGCGCGCCCACAGGTTAAATGTTGTGTTGTCTGTCTCCTCAATATCCTTCACATTATCCTCGAAAACGCTGAGCGCGTCCTTGTGCGCATCCACTACAGTGTCCCAATAGGCACGGTCAAACTCATCTGTGTTTTTATCGCGGAGTTCCTGTACGCGGCCTGCGTGGTCTTCTTCCATTTGTTGAGGCAGGGTAACGCTATACTGCCCAGACATGTCCTGTAGTTCTTCCAACTTCTTGGAATAGAGGTCTACCATCTGCTGGCCATAGTTCCGTATTTGGTCTGTGGTGCCTTTCTCGACTGCCAGTTTGCCCAGTTCTACCTGTTGGGTGCTGATGCTGTAGGCTTTGCCCATAAACTCCCGCTTGTCTTCGTTCAGGGTTGAATCTGCAACAGCAGTTGCATTCAGTTCGGTGTCTACATTGGCTGTGGTGTCTGTTTCCTGCGTTTCGGAGCTGCAGGATGCAAAGGCAATCCCGCCCATTACAAGGGTGGCTGCCATCCATAGGTTTTTCATAGTCTTATTTTTTGCTTTTAGATATTCTTTAGTGTTTTTAGGGCATACGGGAAAATGGGCGGTAGATGTTCGTTTTTTCATTGCGGTGCCTTTCGCAGCAGGGCGAGCGGGATGGTTTAAAAAGCACAAAGGCTCGACTTTGCCACAAGGGAAAAGCCAAGCCTTTGATACAGGTAAGGCACGGGGCCTTAGTAATAAATATGCTCTCCGCGGTGCTTTTGGAAATGCTCCTCGAAATAGCGGGCATCCTCTGCCGTGCGCGGCTTAAAGCCCAGCACAATGTTTCCTTCTTTCACGCCTTCTTCGTATACCTTGGCGCGTTCCTCAGGTATACCGGCACCTACCAGCGCTCCGATCAGGCCGCCTGTAAGGCCACCGGCACCGGCACCGGCCAGCGCAGCTGCCAGCGGGCCTGCCACTACCAGACCCAGGCCAGGTATAGCTACTGACGTACCAATGGCGGCCACAGCACCAACAATGGCACCAAGCGTACCACCAATGGCCGATCCTGCTCCGGCTCCTTCCAGTGATTTATTGCCTAGCTCTGTATCGCCGTCGCGGTCCAGGTCGCCGCTAAAGTGACGCTTGCGGCCCTCGTCAGACAGTACTACATTGATATCGTCTTTGTCGTACCCACGTGCGCGAAGTTCTTCATAGGCGCGCTCGGCGCTGTCACGGTCACGGAACATGGCAGTCATCATGCTCGCATTGCTTTGTCTTTCCATAGTTGAATTTTTAAGTTTGTATGAGTATAGTTTAAGTGTGCCTGCTTTTTTTACAGACTAGTTTATTGTAACGGCTGACCTAGTCTATGGTTGCAAAAACAGGTATAGCAATGTGGGTTTGGAACCTCTTAATCAGTCAATTTTTGCGGGCGTATAACAGAAAAGCCCTCCGAATCGGAAGGCTTTTCTGTTAAAGCACTATGTGCTATTGATTACTTATCGTCAGACACCTGGTCGGCAGTTACCAGTACACGGTCTACCACATGAATCACACCATTGTTTGCCTCAATGTTAGACTCTACAATGTTGGCACCGCCAATGGTAAATGCATTCGGGTTGGCACCTGAGGAAGCCACTTCAATATAGTCGTCCTGTCCAACCTGGATACGCTGATTAGTCTCCAGCTGAGCAGTGGTCACTTTGCCCGAAATGATGTGGGCCTGCAGTATCTGGATCAGTTCGTTTCTGTTTTCTGGCTTTTTAAGGTACTCCAGCTGACCGGCAGGAAGCTGCTTGAAAGCCTCGTTGTTTGGAGCAAAGATGGTAAACTCACCTTCCTGCTGAAAAGCGGCTGCAATATTGGCTGCCTGTATCAACTCCATAAAAGTAGAGATTTCGCTCTTCGTTCTGGCGGCGTCCAGAATAGCCATAGAGCTTGTCTCGGCAGTGGCGCCCATTGTGCCAGTAGCATTCGTATTGGTTGTGGTAGTAGTCTCAGTACTTACCTCTGTTTCTGTAGTAGTATCATCACCGGCCATGGTGGTGGTTTCGCTCATGGTTGTGGTCTCATCCATGGCAGTGGTGTCCATGGAGTCGTTTGTGCTAGCGCAGCTGTATAAAAAGCCGGCGGCAAATACAGCGGCAAGAGGTTTTAGCATTCGCATTTTCATAGTCGTTACTTTATGGTTCATGATTAAATAAATTGTACACCTTTTGTCAGGATATACATTGTCTATTTAACTGCATCTTTTTAAAAAAGTTATAAAAAAAGAGGACTATCTGTGTTTAGATAACAGATAGTCCTCTATGGTATTGCAATAAAGCAATACTGTCGTGTCTTAATTATAAACTTTCACGACAAAGATATAGTCCTGAAGTTTCTTTAATTGCTGGGTTCTGGAAGCGTTGCTCAGGTTATTTTGCTGCGGCAGGGTTACGGTAAGGCCGTTTTCTCTCTCCTTCATTTCGCTTACCATTTGCAGCAGGTAAGATGATTTCACGGCGAAGGCGGCACCTTCCTGTCCGGCCTGCTTACCGTTGATAACACCAATGATATTACCTTTTTCATCGAGCAGCGGTCCGCCACTGTTACCCGGGTTGAGCGGGATAGAGATCTGATAGGAAGTGGTATCGCCCTCGAAACCAGAAGCAGAACTCAGCGAGCCTTCACCAAATACGATGTCCTCGCGTGGGAAACCGAGGGTATACACACGCTCGCCCAGATCAGAAGATGCCGTTTTGAAGGTATAAGGTAGCTTACCGAAACCAGCGAAGGCAGGATCTTCCACTTTTAGGATGGTCAGGTCGTAGTCGGTGTTGCGATGCACTTCCGTTACCTTATACTTTAGGCCAGCCTTGTTCTCGATCAGGATAGAGTCGGCGCCCTGGATAACGTGCGAGCTGGTAACGATATAACCGTCTGGGCTGATGGCGAAGCCGGTTCCACTGAAGCGTGCCGAACGCGGAGCCGGTGCGGCGGCATCTGCGCTGGCGATGCCATTGATAATGGCACGCTGTTCTTTTTTGATCTTCTCTACTTCACGACGCAGTTCTACGTAGCGGGCTGTCTGCTGCTGTACCGGTTTCTTCATTTGCTGCACACTCCACAGCGTGCCAAAAACAGACAGCAGCGAAACGCTGGCGGCAACGGCCATGGTTTGCGCGTGCTTTCTGAAGAAAACCTTCCAGGCAGTCAGTTCGCTGGCGATGGTTGTCGAGCCGGTCTCCATTTCTGTATGGATGCGGTTGAGTTTATGGCGCAACTGCTGGCGCTGGCCATAATGTTGCATGGCCTGCAGTACTTGGCGGTGTTCCTGTACCTGGTCAGCAAGCCGCAGGTCGGTGAGCAACAGCGCCTCAAAGGCGGCTTTCTCCTCGGCAGGCATCGTGCCGGCCAGGTAGCGCTCTATTTGCTCGTATATGCGGTGGTCAAACATGGTTTTATATAAATACCTTTTTTACAAGGTGCTGAAATTCAATCTCGCCGATGCTATACCTCTGGTTTGTAAGAGGTGAAGAACAGCTTCTTGAGGCGCTGCAGACACTTGTACTTTTGGTTTTTGGCCGTGTCTGTGTTCGTGTAGCCAAACTTCTCCACAATATCCTGCATGCCTTTTGCCCGAATGTAAAAGTCCTCGAGCAAGGTACGGCAGGGTTCGCCCAGTTGGTCCAGCGCTTCGGCCATCACGCCAAACTGCCGCTCGTTCTCCTCGTGCTGCGGCACGTCCTCTTCCAGCGACAGATAGTTCTCAGAGTCCTCTATGCGGTTGGCGTAGCGGCCCTTCTCAGCCAGTCGCTTGAGCCACAGCCGGCGGCACACCGAGTAGAGGTACGTCTTGATCTGGCAGCTGAGTTCCAGGCTGTTGCCTTTGATCTTCTCGTAAAAGACGATCACGCCTTCCTGGTAAATGTCTTTTGCCTCATCATCAGTTCCACTGTTACTGATGATGAAATGAGAGATCATCGGGAAGTGCAGCTTATACAGATGTGCGAGTGCGCGGTCATCGTCATTCCGGATTCCCTCCATGATCGCCTCATCCGTCTCATACAAACTCTTCCTCATGCCGTTCTGATTTTAATACGCCAGGCCCCTTTTTGTAACCCAACAAAAAAAATATTTTAAAAAAATAAAAAAAGCCGGGTTACCTATCCGGGTTTCCGGTATGAAGTTCAAATTCGAAACCAAAACACTTAATCACAAACACAAAATGAAAAATTTGTTCAAATTCGCTTTCGTAGCATTCGCCCTGGTAGCTTTCACAGCTTGCAACACTGAAGAAACTGCAACTGAAACTGAAGCTGTAGAAACTGAAGTAACTACTGAAGAAGAAGTTGTTACTGAAGAAGTTGAAGCTGACTCTACTGTTGAGACTACAACTGTTGAGACTGACTCTACTGTAACTGTACAGTAATCAATAGCAGAACTACGGATTATACCTTATAGTTCTAAACACATAAGAAGGCCCTGCAGCAATGCAGGGCCTTCTTATTTTTTGTACAGCTCAGCTGAGCCTTCCTTCTTTTCTAAATCGCTAGTCAGAGCAGGCGAGGCTTCTTAAGCTGACTTGCCGCAAACCAGGCGACCAATTGCCAAAGCAGCTTTCACTGTTTTCAGTGAAGCAACGGTTAGCGCCTCGCCTTTTTGCGGCGCTCCATCTCTTTGCTGATCAGGCCAAACTCGCGGCTGCTCTGTCCGGCGATGGCCGTGTTTTCGTTGGCGCGGCGCAGTAGATAGGGCATCACAGCCTCCACAGGACCATAAGGCACGTACTTGGCCACGTTATAACCGGCATTGGCCAGGTTGTAAGACAGGTTGTCGCTCATGCCGAAAAGCTGGGCGAAATACACCCGCTCATCATTTGGAGCTATACCTTTCTCCTCCATCAGCTCCATCAGCAGGTAACAGCTGTCCTCGTTATGGGTGCCGGCGCAAAGCGAAATGCGGTCGATGTGCTCGATGCAGAAGCGGAGGCCGTCGTTGTATAATTTGTCAGAAGCGGCTTTGGTCGGGTTGATCGGGCTTGGATAGCCTTGCTCTTCGGCGCGCTTGCGTTCTTTTTCCATGTAGGCGCCACGCACAGGTTTTGCTCCGAGTATGTAGTTTTTGGCTACCGCGTTTTCGTAGTCACGAGCCAGTGCCTCGAGGCGGTCGTGGCGGTAGAGCTGGTAGGTATTGTATACAATGGCTTTCTCTTTGTTGTAGAGCTCCATCATGGCGTAGGCCATGTTGTCGATCGTGTCCTGGAACCAGCTTTCCTCGGCATCCACAAACACACGCACATCGGCTTCGTGGCAGCGCTGGCAAATAGCCTGCACGCGCTTCAGACCACGGTCATAGGCGGCTTGCTCCTCGACTGTTAATTTTTCGCCTGCCTGTACTTTCTCCAGTAGCGCCGTACTCATCAGCCCCGTCACTTTAAACACCGAGAAAGGGATCGACTTGTTGCCACGGGCTTTCTCCACGGTGCGCAGAATCTCGTCGCGGGTATCATCGAAGCTTTTGTCGGAACCTTCTCCCTCCACTGAGTAATCGAGGATGGTGCCGATGTTATACCTGGCCAGCTCCCGGATGGCACGCTCCGATTCCTCGATCGTTTCGCCGCCGCAGAAATGGTTGAAAATAGTTGGCTTGATGATAAACTTAACCGGCAGGTGCAGTTTGATGGCTGTGTTGAGCAGGCCGCCGCCCACTTTCACAAAGGTGTTGCTGTTCATGGACTTGAACAGCAGGTACATTTTATAAAGCTCAGTGTCGGATTTGGATGAAAACGCAACAGCTGTATCGTCAAAAGAAACGTTGGTAACCGGGTTCATGTAATAGGGTGTTAAACGGCGCAAAGATAATGTAAGTGTTAACGTTATACACTATAGCGGCCTGGTACTTACGGCATATTTTTGTACTGTTTTTCGGAGTAGGTCATCCCTTAAACCAGATCCGCTGCATATCTGTTCTAATTGTCGTACCTTTGTATGGACAATTGACACGGATGAACTTCAATAACAAAGACACTTTTTTTTCTAATTTGCTGGCCGAACGGGGCAGGCCGCTGGTGATTGCCGGCCCTTGCAGCGCCGAGAGCGAACAGCAGGTCATGCAGACGGCCGAGGCCCTGAAAAAACTGAATGTGCACCTGTTCAGAGCCGGTATCTGGAAGCCACGTTCCCGCCCCAACACATTTGAGGGGGTAGGCCTGCAGGGATTGGCCTGGCTGGCCCGCGTGAAGGAGGAGCTGGGCATGCGCGTGACGACCGAAGTAGCGACCGGCCGCCACGTAGAAGAGGCCCTGAAACAAGGTATAGACGTGCTGTGGATTGGTGCCCGCACTACGGTGAACCCCTTTGCCGTGCAGGGAATAGCCGATGCGCTGCAGGGTGTGCAGGTGCCAGTAATGGTGAAAAACCCCGTGAACCCGGATCTGGCACTTTGGATCGGGGCAATCGAGCGCATCTACCAGGCAGGTATAACCGATTTGGCCGCCATTCACAGGGGTTTCTCATCGTATCAGAAGTCCAAATACCGCAACGCACCGGTCTGGCAGATTCCGATTGAGCTGAAGGCCCGTTTTCAGAACCTGCCCGTGATCGTGGACCCGAGCCACATCGGCGGCACCCGCGACCTGATCTTCCCGCTGTCGCAGCGTGCGCTCGACATGGGCTGCGACGGCGTGATGATCGAGACGCATCCGAACCCGGCGGAGGCCCTGAGTGATGCGGAGCAGCAGGTAACGCCAGCTGCCTTGGCCGACATTCTAGACAAGCTGCAGGTGCGCAAAACGAATTACGACGATGCCGAGCTGGTAAGCCGGGCGGAGGAACTGCGCCTGAAAATAGATGCTGCAGACCATGACCTGATCGGGGCGTTGGCTCGGCGTATGGCCTTGGTAGAGCAGATAGGGGAGTACAAGAAGCAGAACAACGTGCAGGTGCTGCAGCTCGAACGCTGGAAAGAGATTTTCCGGACACGGGCCGACTGGGCCGCCGAAGCAGGTATAAACACGGCCTTTGTCGAAGAGCTCTACAAACTGATCCACGTGGAGTCCATTCGTAAGCAGACCGCCATTATGCAGGCCGGCAATCCGGGAGCAAAAACCGATACTAACCCGGGCCATGTTTCGTAAGCGTATACCTGAACGACTGGCCATCTAGGGCGTTATTTAATCTATACCTGCCAAAAAGAAGATTCGCGTGACAGAAAACATATACATCGGGCGAGACGTGCTACCGCAGCTGAAAGCGGCGCTGCAAAACCTGGCCTTTTCGAAAGTAGCCGTGCTGGTGGATGAAAACACCCTGCACCATTGCTATCCGCAGGTAAAGCCATACCTGCCCGCGCACGACATCATCCAAATACAAAGCGGCGAGGCGCACAAAACCCTTCAAACCTGCGAGTACATCTGGCAGCGTATGACCGACCTAAACCTGGACCGTTGGTCGGTGCTGGTAAATTTGGGCGGCGGCGTGATTGGCGACATGGGCGGGTTTTGCGCAGCCACGTTTAAGCGCGGACTATACTTTGTGCAGGTGCCCACCACTTTGCTCGCGCAGGTAGATGCCAGCGTAGGCGGCAAAACAGGTATAGACTTCCACGGACTTAAAAACCACATCGGGGTGTACAAAGAGCCGCATGCTGTTCTCATCGACCCGACTTTCCTTGGTACGCTTCCGCAGCGCCAGGTCAAGTCAGGTTATGCCGAAATCATCAAGCACTGGCTCATTGCCGATGCTGCCGCCTTTGAGGAGCAGCGCCACATTGGCCTTCTCACGGAAGACTGGGACACGCTGATCCGCCATTCGGTGGGTATAAAAGCAGCGGTGGTAGAAGCTGATCCCTTAGAGGGCGGTTACCGGAAGGTGCTCAACTTTGGCCATACGGTGGGGCATGCCGTAGAAAGTTACCTGATGGATCAGCCTGGTCGTGCGCTGCTGCATGGCGAGGCCATTGCCGTAGGTATGCTGTGCGAGGCATACCTGTCTATGAAAAAAGACCTGCTCTCCAAGCGTGAATTGGAGCAAATTGAGACTTTTCTGGTATCGGTTTACGAGAAAGTGAAACTGACCGAAGACGACATTCAGGCGATTACCCGGCTCGTGCTGCAAGACAAGAAGAATACTCACTCTACTATTAATTGCACCCTGTTGCAAGGTATAGGCAAGGCCGTTTGGGACCAGCCCATTACGCTTACCGAAATACAGGATGCTTTGCGCTATTACCAACTACTATGACAAAAACCGTTACCATCTCTCACCCGACAGGTATACTGAAGGGCCATGTGCAACTGCCAGCCTCCAAAAGCGAGGCCAACCGTGCGCAGATCATCGCGGCACTGGCTGGAGGCGAGTCTAAACTGCAAAACCTTTCCGAAGCTAACGACACCCAACTGCTGCAGCGGCTCCTGAAAAGCGACTCCGAAGTGATCGACGCCGAAGATGCCGGCACTGTGATGCGTTTCCTGACGGCTTACTATGCCATTACCGGTCAGCAGAAGACGCTCACCGGAACCGAACGCATGTGCCAGCGACCAATCAAAGTGCTGGTGGAGGCGCTGCAGGAGCTGGGCGCAGGTATTGCCTATCTTGGAGAAGAAGGCTACCCACCTCTCAGGATCAGCCATTTTGAAGGCACAGGTAAAAAACATCTGAACGTGCGCAGCGATATCAGCAGCCAGTACATTTCGGCTTTGCTGATGGTGGCGCCCCTGCTTCCGAATGGGTTGCAACTGGAACTCGAAGGCAAAATCGGTTCCCGTCCGTACATCGAAATGACACTGGCTTTGATGCAACACTTTGGGGCGGAGGCTCAGTTTGAAGGAAACACCATCAGCGTGCCGCACCAAAATTACCAGCCAGCTACCTTTGCCGTGGAGTCGGATTGGTCTGCGGCCAGTTACTGGTATAGCATGGTGGCGCTGGCCAAAGAGGCGGATGTTACCTTGCTGGGCTTGCGCGAGAATTCTCACCAGGGCGACAAAGCCATCGTGGATATCATGCGCCGTTTGGGTGTGCACACGGAGTTTAAGCCGGAAGGAGTGCGCCTCACCAAGAAGCACGCCGAAAAAAGAGTTGCTTTCGATTTTAGTGATTGCCCCGATCTGGCGCAGACGGTGGTGGCGCTGTGCGCTGCCCAAGGTATAGCCGTTGAGATGACCGGGCTGGAGAGCCTTCGCATCAAGGAAACTGACCGCATTCAGGCATTGCAGATCGAGGTGCTGGGCATGGGCGCCTCCCTGGAAGAACGAACACCAGGTGTTTTTCAAATGAAACCGACCCTGCTTACCAAATCAGCGCTGTGCTTCCGAACGTACCAGGATCACCGTATGGCCATGGCCTTTGCCCCAATCGCTTTGCTGCAGCCCATCCAGATTCAGGAGCCGGAAGTGGTGCGCAAGTCATACCCGCGTTTTTGGGAAGACCTGGAGAAAATGGGCTTCGAAGTCAGGTATAGCGAGGTATAGGAGATGGTAGAGCGCTATTTGTACGGAGACGCCAGCCTGATTGAACGGCTGTTGCCGCAGCTGGAACTGATGGAAGAAGCCGAAGGCGGTTGGGCTGCCGTGTTCAAAGACAAAGCCTCGAACGTTTTCTGGATGAAGTGCTATACCTCCGCTGGCGAGCAGCTTGGCGGCGGCTACGAATTACTCATCAGGCTCCCGCTCCCCTCCACAGACAAGCTGATTGCTGTTGCTTTGGAAACTCCCCACGAAGACGAAGCAGTGGCCGCGATCATGCGCCTGCTGGATGAAGAAGCAGTAGAAGGCAAGGACTTCCGGCACCTGCTTGTGGAGCGGCTCGATCAGTTAGACCTGCCAGGTATAGCTCCAGATAGAAAGCAACGCATACGCCAATGCATCACGCTCACCTCACTGACCGATCCGACCAACAAGCGCCCTGTAAAAGGTAAGTCTTTGGCACAGCTTAGTGCTGATGCAGCTTACTTCGAAGCGGTTTCTGAAAAAGCGCTTGCGGTGTTAGGGAGGTTGAAATAAGTTAGTGCTATACCTGAGCGAGCAAGTCCTGCAGGTAAGCCGGTGCCTTGAGCAATCGGCTGCCGTACCAACTGAACATTTCCCCATCCACTATGCTGATGGTTGCCTCCGGGCACAGCTCCTGAAACTCCGCAAAGTGCTTTTCCTGAAAAGGATAGGGCTCCGATGAGAGCAGAACTAATTTCGGAGCGGCCTTTTGCAGTTGCTCCGACGACACCTCCGGGTAGCGGTCCTGACTGGCAAAAATGTTAGCAAAGCCGCAGCGCTGCATCAGGTGGTCTATAAAATTGTTGCTCCCTACCGCCATGTAAGGTTTGCGCCAGATAAAATAAGCAGTAGGTATAGCCGGCTGCAAAGGGCGCAGGTTCTCAAATCCAGAGGCTATACCTTGTGCTATTTCCCGCGCTTTTACGTCGGTGCCGGTCAGTTGGCCTACTTGCTTGATCATTTGCAGGGCATCTTCCAGGGTATAGATGTCGCTCATCCAAACCGGGTATTTCCCCTGTAGCGCCGCTATACCTTCCTGGTAGTTTTCCTCTTTGTTTCCGATGATCAGGTCGGGCTGCAGTTCCTCAATTACTTCCAGCTTAAAGTTCTTGGTGCCACCAATAACCGTCTTTTGCTTTACTTTTGTTTCCGGGTGAATACAGAATTTCGTGAGACCTACGACACGGTCTTCCAGTCCCAAGTCGAAGAGCAACTCAGTTTGCGAAGGTACCAGCGACACAATGCGTTGCGGGTATTGCGGCAACGTAATGGTGTGGCCCATCTGGTCGGTGAAGGTATAGGGAAAGTGCATAGTCAAAAGTAAACAATTCGGGATGGCTTTAAAACAAAAAACCACACGAGCCGCTCAGGGCTGTGTGGTTTCTCCAAGGCTAAAAGTGATTTCTATTTCAGGTATCGGAAATCCTGATTGTCCTCAATTTTTAGCAGTGTTTCGTATATCAGTTTTGTCACGTTCTCTACGTCGTCTTTGTGCACGGTCTCTACGGTGGTGTGCATGTACTTCAGTGGCAGGGAAATCAAAGCCGAAGCCACACCGGCGTTAGAGTATGCAAACGCATCGGTGTCGGTTCCGGTTGCACGTGAAACGGCGGAGCGCTGAAAAGGAATTTCTTTTTCCTGCGCCGTATTGATGATCAGATCGCGCAGGTTATTCTGCACTGCCGGACCGTAAGCGATCACCGGGCCTTTGCCGCAGTGGATGTCACCGCTGTTTTTCTTGTCGTACATCGGCGACTGCGTGTCGTGTGTCACGTCCGTGATGATGGCCACGTTTGGGTTAATGCGGTGGGCGATCATCTCAGCGCCGCGCAGTCCAATCTCTTCCTGCACCGAGTTCACGATGTAGAGGCCGAATGGCAGCTTGTGCTTGCGCTCGTGGATCATACGGGCGACCTCAGCGATCATGAAACCACCCACGCGGTTGTCCAGCGCACGGCCTACGTAGAACTTGTCGTTCATCACTGTGAACTCGTCCTCAAAGGTAGCCACGCAGCCCACGTGTATACCCATTTTCTCTACCTCTTCGCGGTTGCTGGCGCCACAGTCCAGGAACACAGTTTCGATGGTAGGGGCTTTGTCGTTCTCGACTTTGCGCACATGTATGGCCGGCCATCCGAAAACTGCCTTTACAATACCTTTGGAGGTATAGATGTTCACGCGTTTAGAAGGGGCGATCAGGGCGTCGGAACCACCGTTGCGCTTCAGGTAGATGTATCCTTCCGGCGTGATGTAATTTACAAACCAGGAAATCTCGTCGGCATGGGCTTCGATCACCACCTTGTACTCAGCCTCCGGGTTGATCACACCCACCACTGTGCCGTACGTGTCAACAAAATAATCCTCAATGTAGGGTTTAATGTACTCCAGCCACAGTTTCTGGCCTTCTGACTCGAAGCCGGTAGGAGAGGAGTTATTCAGGTACTTTTCTAGAAAATCGAAAGATTCTTTTCTCATCAGGTTTTTATCAGTAATGTATACACAATGGTTGTTAAACATAACGAGCATGTGTAGCCAGATGTTCTGTGGCTGCACATGCCCGTTGTTTAATCCAGTTAAAGCGGAATATTTCCGTGCTTCTTACGTGGCAATGTTACTGCCTTGTTCTCCAGCATTTTGAAGGCTTTGATCAGCTTGGCGCGGGTTTCGTGCGGCATGATCACCTCGTCGATGAAGCCACGGTGGGCGGCACGGTATGGCGTCGCAAATTTTTCTTTGTACTCCTGTACCTTCTCCGCCAGTTTCGCTGCAGGATCCTCTGCCTCGGCGATCTCGCGCTTGAAGATGATCTCGGCAGCACCCTGCGCACCCATCACCGCGATCTCGGCAGTTGGCCAGGCATAGTTCATGTCGGCACCAATGTGCTTGGAGTTCATTACGTCGTAGGCACCGCCATAGGCTTTGCGGGTGATCACCGTGATGCGCGGCACAGTCGCTTCGCAGAATGCATAAAGCAGTTTGGCCCCGTTGGTGATGATGCCGCGCCACTCCTGGTCGGTACCTGGCAGGAAGCCCGGCACGTCTTCGAGTACCAGCAACGGTACATTGAAGCAGTCGCAGAAGCGCACAAAGCGGGCTGCCTTGGTGCTGGCGTTGATGTCGAGTACGCCGGCAAGCACAGCAGGCTGGTTGCCTACGATGCCGATGCTACGACCACCCAGGCGGGCAAAGCCTACCACAATGTTCTCACCGAAGTTTTTGTGCACCTCGAAGAAAGAGTCCGCGTCGATGATGCCCTCAATCACCTCACGGATGTCGTAAGGCTGGTTTGGGTTTTCAGGTATAATGGTGTCAAGCGCAGGGCGTGTTTCGTCCTGACCTTCCTCGTAAGGTATAGCAGGTGGCAATTCCTCGCAGTTCTGCGGGATGTAGCTCAGCAAAGTCTTGATGTAGTTGATGCACTCCACTTCATTGGCACAGGAGAAGTGCGTCACGCCGCTCTTGGTGCTGTGCGTGCTTGCGCCGCCCAGTTCTTCTGAGGTTACGTTTTCGTGGGTTACGGTTTTCACCACATTCGGGCCAGTAACGAACATGTACGACGTGTCTTCCACCATCATGATGAAATCGGTGATGGCAGGGGAGTACACTGCGCCACCCGCGCATGGGCCCATGATAGCTGAGATCTGAGGTATGACGCCTGAGGCCAGCGTGTTGCGGTAGAAGATATCCGCATAGCCACCCAACGAAACCACGCCTTCCTGAATACGGGCACCGCCGGAGTCATTCAGACCGATCACCGGAGCACCGTTTTTCATAGCCAGCTCCATGATCTTCACGATCTTCTCGGCATGGGTTTCAGAAAGCGAACCGCCCAGCACAGTGAAGTCCTGTGAGAAGACGTATACCAAGCGGCCGTTGATGGTACCGTAGCCGGTTACCACACCGTCGCCCAGGTAGTACTGCTTGTCCAGACCAAAGTCCTTGGAGCGGTGCATCACAAACTTGCCGATCTCTTCGAACGAGTTCTCGTCCATCAAAAGGTGAATACGCTCACGGGCTGTCAGTTTGCCTTTTTTGTGCTGTGCTTCTATTCTGTCCTGTCCGCCGCCTAGTAGGGCCTCGGCATTTTTGCGCTCCAGCGTTTCGATCTGGCTCTTTCTGATTTCTCCTGCCATGAAATGGGGTATAGCTATTTTGTCTAATTCAAATTGATTAATTGTCAAATTTAAAAACTATCAGCCGAAAACAGCTATAAACCAGCCAAAAAATAAGGGCTGCCCCAGTAGGAGCAGCCCTTATACCTTAGGTCTTATACCTTATTTGTCGGTTTTCTCACCGTCGCCCGACGACTTGGTTGGCTCTGTTTCCTCTTCTTCCCCGTCGTTGGCAATGCCTTTCGGCTTCTTGCCATTGCTCTTCTTAGACGTGAAAGTCAATTTTTCCTCGCCTTCCTTGTAATCTACCAGCATGGTGTCGCCTTGCGCGATCTCGGCTTTCAGTATCTCCTCCGCAATCGGGTCTTCGATATACTTCTGAATAGCGCGGTTCAGCGGACGGGCACCATACTTCGGATCGTAGCCTTTTTCGGCCACAAAATCCTTGGCTTTGTCAGTGAGCTCGATCTTGTACCCAAGCGTTTCGATGCGCTTGAACAGTTTACCAAGCGACAGTTCGATGATCTTGTGCATGTCCTCACGACCAAGTGAGTTGAACACGATCACGTCGTCAAGACGGTTCAGGAACTCAGGTGAGAACGTTTTCTTCAAGGCGCTGGCAATTGTGCCTTTCATGATGTCGTCCACGTTCTCCTGCTTGCTCTTCGACATAAAACCGATACCGGCACCAAAGTCCTGCAGGTCGCGGGCACCGATGTTGGAGGTCATGATGATGATCGTGTTGCGGAAGTCCACCTTGCGGCCCAGACCGTCGGTCAGGATACCATCGTCCAACACCTGCAAGAGCAGGTTGTACACATCCGGGTGCGCTTTCTCGATCTCGTCGAGCAGAACCACAGAGTATGGCTTGCGACGGATCTTCTCGGTCAACTGACCGCCTTCTTCGTAGCCCACGTAGCCCGGAGGCGCTCCCACCAAGCGAGATACACTGAATTTCTCCATGTACTCACTCATGTCGATGCGCACCAGTGCGTCGTCTTTGTCGAACAGGTAAGTGGCCAGCACTTTGGCAAGCTCGGTTTTACCTACACCCGTCGGACCCAGGAACACGAACGAGCCAATTGGCTTCTTCGGATCTTTCAAACCAACGCGTGTGCGCTGGATCGCTTTTACCAATTGCTTGATGGCTTTTTCCTGACCAATCACTTTACCGCTCAGTTCATCGGCCATGTTCAACAGCTTCTGACCTTCGTTCTGGGCGATACGCTTCACCGGTATACCTGTCATCATGGCAATAACCTCTGCCACATTTTCCTCTTTTACCGAATAGCGCTTCTTCTTGGTCTCTTCTTCCCAGTTCTTTTTAGCTGCTTCGAGCTGGTCGATCAGTTTTTTCTCTTTGTCACGCAGTTGGGCAGCCTCTTCGTACTTCTGGCTCTTCACTACGCGGTTTTTCTCTACCTTGATGTTCTCGATCTGCTCTTCGAGCTTCAGGATATCCTCCGGCACCACAATGTTGTTGATGTGCACGCGCGCACCTGCCTCATCGAGGATGTCGATGGCCTTGTCCGGAAGGAAACGGTCGCTCATGTAGCGGTCCGAAAGCTTCACACAGGCTTCAATCGCCTTGTCGGTATAGTTCACGTGGTGATGGTCCTGGTACTTGTCCTTGATGTTGTGCAGGATCTCCATGGTCTCCTCCGGTGTGGTAGGGTCTACCATCACGATCTGGAAACGACGGGCCAACGCGCCATCTTTCTCAATGTACTGGCGGTACTCGTCAAGCGTAGTCGCGCCAATGCATTGGATTTCGCCACGGGCCAGGGCCGGCTTGAACATGTTGGAGGCGTCGAGCGAGCCAGAGGCACCACCAGCACCCACGATCGTGTGCAGCTCGTCAATGAACAGGATCACGTCCGGAGACTTCTCGAGCTCGTTCATCACGGCTTTCATACGCTCCTCAAACTGACCACGGTACTTCGTGCCCGCCACCAGCGAGGCCAGGTCCAGGGTTACCACACGCTTGTTGAAGAGCACGCGTGACACCTTTTTCTGCACAATGCGCAGGGCAAGGCCTTCAGCAATAGCGGTTTTACCCACACCAGGCTCACCGATCAGGATTGGGTTGTTCTTTTTGCGGCGGCTCAGTACCTGGGCCACACGTTCGATTTCCTTCTCACGGCCCACGATCGGGTCAAGCTTGTCGTCTTCTGCCAGTTTGGTCAGGTCGCGGCCAAAGTTATCGAGCACCGGGGTGCGCGATTTTTCGCCGGGCTTCTTGCTCGAGCTGCTGCCAGCGCGTGAAGAAGAGCCAAACAACTTGTCAGAATCATCAGAATCGTCTGTGTCAGACGATGCCAGTGGATTATTGCTGTGATAATCCAGGGAGTCTCTTATTGCTTCGTAGTTCACGTTGAATTTCGCTAGGATTTGTGAAGAAATATTGTCCTCATCCCGAAGGATGGATAATAAGAGATGTTCAGTACCTATTATATCACTTTTGAAGATCTTGGCCTCCAGGTAAGTAATTTTAAGCACCTTCTCAGTTTGCTTGGTAAGCGGGATGCTGCCGGTAATGTTGCTGTTCTGTGAAGCGGTGTTTCGTGTAGCCTGCTCCAAAGCGTACTTCAGTTCATCTATCGAAACACCCAGCTTCTTGAGCAAGGCGATGGCAGTTCCTTCTCCTTCCCGGATCATGCCTAACACCAGATGCTCAGTGCCAATGTAGTCATGTCCGAGTCGGATAGCTTCCTCACGGCTGAGTGAGATCACCTCTTTCACTCTGTTCGAGAATTTAGCTTCCATGTATACTCTATAAAAAAAATGTAAAGGTCTAAAAATGTTGTAACTCGTTGAGGCTAACAGGAAAAGCCCCTGATTGTTAACAAGCCCTGGTCCGCAAAGGTTTAGTTTTGCCGGGGCGTTACTGTAAGTAGATAAGCGACTTCGGACCCTGTGTAAACAACAAGTCAATTATACTAAGGTCTTGTACAAATTGTTTGCCAAATACTTGCGTATAGGGTTGTACGTACAAGTTGTCAGGAATGATTTTAGGGTGTATCCTATTTCTGAGGTCGAGCACCCCCTCCGGCTGCTCTGTCTGATAGCTGTCCGTGAACCCTATTGTCCGATCCAGTTTCAGAAATTTAAGATAAAGCCGCAAAAAATCAACGTTCAGTTCGAATAAATATTTGGGCTGCCGCTCATATACTTCCCGGATGTAGTCACTGTAAAATTCAAAATAGGGCGCCCGGCCATAGGCTGCCTGTATCGTGCGCCAGTGCACGTTGTACCATTTCTGAGTATAGTCAATCTCAATCTCGGTGATCGGTGTCTTGTCCTTGCTGTTGCCCCGCAGCACCGGCACGCTCAGCGGTACCATGCCCTGCGCCGTGAGCACATGGCAGCGGTTACGGTAGCTCTGCTTCACGTAGTTTTCGTGTTTTTCCAGGATCAGCCCATTCGATTGCAGTGCTTGTGCGAAGTACTGGATAGGCGGGTGGTACATTATTTCGGTGAGGAGAAGCAAGACGGTTTGGAAGTTAGAAAGTTAAAAAGTTAGGCAATTGATTTTGTGAAAAAGGATAAAATACCGGGTAAATTAAAAATAGTCCTTTGTCTTTTGTCAAGGGATCTTTTGTCTAGAGTTACCTGCGAAATAAGCATGATTTCTTTAATTTCATAATGCAGGTATAGGTTGTACCTTTGCAGGCGATCTATACCTGTGAAGAAATCTCCGAACATACCCACGCTTTATTACCCGCTGTGGTGGCTGCTCAAAGGCCTGTCCTTGCTGCCGCTGCCTGTGCTATACCTGCTCGCTGACTTTTTGTTTGTGCTGGTCTACTATGTCATCGGCTACCGAAAAAAAGTGGTTCTCCAGAATCTGCGCAATTCCTTTCCGGAGAAGTCAGAACAAGAGATTCAAGGTATAGCCAAGGCCTTTTACCGGCAGTTCCCCGACCTGATCGTGGAGATACTGAAACTGGCCTCGATGAACGAAGCCGAGATGCGCCGCCGCATTGTGTTTTCCAACCAGGAAGTGCTTGACGACTTTGTACAGCAAGGCAAGACGGTCATCACCATGGGCTCCCATTCCGGCAACTGGGAGTGGATCTTGTCAGCTGGAGCCGTGCAGTTCAGCTTTCCGGCAGAAGGGGTTTACAAGCGGCTCACAAACGAATTCTTTGAGGAATTCATGCTATACCTGCGCAGTCGTCTCGGTGCCCGCCTGATCGAAATGAAAGACACCATGCGCGACTTTGTGCGCAACAGGAGAACACCACGTGTAGTGGCCATGCTCTCGGACCAGACGCCTCCTTACGGCGAGATACAATTCTGGACCACTTTCTTAAATCAGGACACCCCTTTCTTTGTCGGAGCCGAAAAATTGGCCCATGCCTTTGGCTGCCCGGTGCTGTTTCTGGATGTCCAGAGAGTCAAACGCGGTTACTATCGCCTTACGTTCGAAGTCCTCTCTGACGGCAGCACCAAACCCGAAGAAGGGGCATTCCCGATCACCGAAGCCTTTGCCCGAAAACTGGAAACCGCCATCCGACGCAATCCCGCCAACTACCTCTGGACACATAAAAGGTGGAAACATCGGCGGCCGTAGGCCGCAGGCGGCTAGTTCTGAGTTCTGAGTCTCGAGTTCTGAGTTAGTGGAAATCGACTCATAATTCAGAACTCGAGACTCAGAACTCCTAAAGGTATTCCTCAATATCGCCAGCTCCCTCACGTAACACTTCAAAATTGTTGGCGGCATCGACCACAGTAGAGGCAACGTTGTTGCCAGGGCCACCGTCGATCACGGCATCTACCAGGTTGCGGTATTTCTCATAGATCAGTTCGGGGTCGGTGCTGTACTCCAGCACTTCATCTTCGTCGTGAATGGAAGTCGAGAGGATCGGGTTGCCGAGTTCCTTTACCAGCTCCAGGGCAATTCTGTTGTCGGGCACGCGTATACCTACCGTTTTCTTTTTACTGCCGGCGTAGCGGGGCACGCGGCTGCTGGCGTCGAGCACGAAGGTGAAGGGGCCGGGTAGTGCCTTTTTCATTACCTTGTAAGTAGGCGTATCGATTTTGGCGTAGTCGGAGATGTGGGTGAGGTCGGAGCAGATGAAGGAGAGGTTCACCTTATCAGGCTTCACGCCCTTGATCTGGCACACACGCTCCACCGCCCTGGTGTTGTGGATGTCGCAACCGAGGCCGTAAATGGTGTCGGTGGGGTAAATGATCACGCCGCCGTTGCGCAGAATCTCGACTGCCTCCTGTATTTTTTTGGGTTGTGGATTGTCCGGATGTATGGTAAGGAAAACAGCGTTGGCCATAGTTTTATCGTGTAAGGTTGTGCAATAAGTATGGCATACTGTATAAAAGCGCACTCCGTTGCAGGTATAGCCCTCTCATTTGTCAAATAAGGCGATTAACACAGTTGCCGACTCAAAATTAGTCACATAAGCAAGATTAGTGTTATTTTTGTAGCCTAAACTAATCAGGTCCGGTACCTTACACTCTTTTCCGGACTTTTTAATTTACACTATGGCTAACGAAGTCACCCCGCGCAGACGCGTCAAGAAAGAGAAAAGCATGTGGATACCCGGCATCATTGTGCTGCTGCTGTTCCTGTTTGTGAGCTTTTCCTATTATGCCTACCAGATCGTGTATACGGCCAACGTAGACACCAAAGGGCAGGACACCTATGTATACATCCCCACCGGCGCCACATACGAACAGGCTCTCGACTCAGTAGAGGCTACCGGCACCATTATTGACCGCCTTTCGCTCCGTTTCATGGCCAAGCTCATGGATTACGACGAACTGGTGAAGCCCGGCAGGTATAAGATCGAGAGCGGATGGGGCAACCGCCAACTCATAGGTGTGTTGAGACTGGGTGAGCAGTCGCCGCTCAAGCTCACATTCAACAACATCAGGCTGCGCAGCCAATTGGCCGAAAAACTGGCTGCTGCCGTAGAGCCCTCTGCTGCAGAAATCGACAGCCTGCTCAACGACCAGGAATATCTGCAGACGTTGGGTTTCGACACGACCACGGTGGTGAGCATGTTCATACCAAACACCTACGAGGTATACTGGACCATAACAGCACCAGAACTGATGCAGCGCATGAAGACCGAGTACGACCGCTTCTGGACCGCCGAGCGCAAAGCTAAGGCCGAGAAGATGGGACTCTCGCCGAAAGAAGTGTCCACGCTGGCTTCTATTGTGCAGGCCGAGACGATCAAGAACGACGAGAAACCGCGTGTAGCCGGCGTATACCTGAATCGTCTGCAGAAAGGTATGAAGCTGGAGGCCGACCCAACCGTGGTATACGCGGTGCGCGACTTCAGCATCCGCCGCGTGCTCAACGTGCACCTGCAGCATGACTCGCCTTACAACACCTACCGCTATGCCGGTCTGCCTCCGGGCCCAATCAACGTGCCGGATATCTCCAGCATCGATGCAGTTCTGAACCCGGAACAGCACAAGTACATTTATTTCTGTGCCAAAGAAGATTTCTCGGGCTACCACAGCTTCGCCGTGACGCACGCTGAGCATATCGCTAACGCCCGCCGCTACCAGCGCGCCCTGACGGAGCGGAATATTTTAAGGTAAATTGTTGATTGTTAATTGCTGGTTGTTGTTTTCTAATCTCGAGCAGGTATAGCATCGCTGAAACTCAAGTGCGCTAACTACGCTATACTCTCCGCAATCATCCTTCATCAATTAACAATCAACAACCAACAATAAGCAATCAACATGTTTGAATCCGAAGTACAGATACGTGTGCGTTACGCCGAAACCGACCAGATGGGCTACGTCTATTATGGCAACTATGCGGCTTATTACGAAGTGGCCCGCACGGAAGTATTTCGCCGCTTAGGTATACATTACAAAGAGATGGAAGCGACAGGTACGATGATGCCTGTGCTGGAGCTTAAGTGCAAGTATATCCGCCCGGCCAAGTACGACGATCTGCTAACCGTAAAGCTCCTGCTTAAGCACAAGCCGCACGGCTCGCGTATAAAGTTTGGGTACGAGGTGTATAACGAAGAACAGACACTGCTGAACGTGGGCGAAACCACCATGGTGTTTGTCGATATGAAGTCGGGGAGGCCGACGGCTATACCTGAACTCATACACCAGAAGTTGGACGGATACTATAGCGAATGAGGCTGAACCAGCAATACCTGAAGCGCCGCAGGGCGTATCGCAAATTCATCGTGTTCCTGAAGCGGTGGCGTTTCAATAACGGCCAATCTTCGGTGTACGATGTGGCTGACGTGCTGCTGGGCGAACTCAGGCTGGATTCCATTACCAAGCGGGCCTCCTACATGGCCTTCAACTTTACGCTGGCCATCTTCCCGACCATCATCTTCCTGTTCACGCTCATACCTTACATGCCCAGCATTCTGTCGCTGGACCTGGGCGAGAGCATCCTCAACTTCCTGGGCGAGATACTACCGGAGGAGATGTATACCGTGGCCTACAGCACCATCGACGACATCGTGAACAAGCCGCGCGGGGGACTACTTTCTTTCGGTTTCCTGTTTGCCCTGATCCTGTCTACCAATGGCATTATGTCGCTGATGGATGCCTTTGATAAGAAGTATCACACCTTTTATAAACGGCCCTATCTGAAGAAGCGGGTTATTGCCACGGTGCTCACGGTGACACTTTCATCAATTCTGTTTCTGGCGGTGGCTGCGATCTTCTTTGGGCAATGGATCCTAGATGTGCTGGTTTTCTACGAGGTAGTGACGGAAAGCTATACCTATACCCTGATCGTGATACTGCGGTATGTGGCGATTATATTGCTTTTCCTGTTGGCAACGTCGCTCATCTATTACTACGTGCCGGCCATACAGGATAAGTGGCCTTTCTTTTCGGCTGGCGCGGTGGTGGCCACGGTGCTGATCTTCATGGTGTCGCTCATCTTCTCGCTCTACATCAGCGCCTTCGACACCTACAACAAGTTCTACGGGTCCATCGGCGCTCTTATCGGTCTCATGATCTGGCTGGACTTTGTGTCGATGATCCTGATCCTGGGCTTTGAGATCAATGTGAGTATCGACACTGTTACCAAGCGCCTCACCCGCAAGACGGCACAAAACGCAGAGAAAGCCACTTCGGCAGCAGCTTAGCAAAGGCAAGGGTAGGTACAGCGAGCCGTATACAGGTATAGTAACAATAAAGCGAAAAATTTTGCGCTTCTAAATCAGGGGCTTATACCTTAAATGCCCGAACCGGTGAAAAATAATTGCGTATAGTTTTGAAAATTGAGTGCGGCACTATACTTTTGTGCTCGATTCAATTACAGAGAGTTGGCGGAGTGGTCGAACGCGGCGGTCTTGAAAACCGTTGACTGTAACAGGTCCGGGGGTTCGAATCCCTCACTCTCTGCTGGTAGCGATACCAAAGAGCAAAGCCCATCAATCACCGATTGATGGGCTTTTTGTTTTATGCATTCTTGCTGTGCTAAAGCTGTCTTGGTGCTATTTTCAGCATCGGCTATTTCCTCTCCAGCAAACCATGAAAAATCAGGTTAGCCAAGCCCTCGTACACGGCAGAGGGCGTGTAGTCGATCGTCTCCATTAGTTCCGGCGGTACCTGGCTTATAAATTCCGGGTCCAGGATCTTTTCCAGCGCACTGGCATACAGCAGCACTGCCAACGAGGTGTTGGCGTCTTTGCGGATAAAGCCTTTCTGATTGCCTTCCTCCAACAGTGTTTTAAAACGCTTAAAGGCCGCCTCAGTCCGGTACTGCTGCAGCAGTTGCCAGGTCTTGGGCGTGTGTTTTCTGATGTCTTTAAGCAGCTGTCCGTTTATGCGGGCGAAGCGCTGGCCAACTGTGCGAAAGACCTGCTCCGCCTTGTAGTTAAAGTCGGCCTCTTCCTGCTGGAGCAGGTGCTCCACATCATGCTGCAATTCTTCGAGGTAGTGCTTGATGACCGCGTGGAGCAACTCTTCCTTTCCTCTAAAATACTGGTAGAGCGTTTTTTTGCTCATGCCCAGTTGTTTGGCCAGGTCGGCCATCAGTACTTTGCTATAACCTTGATCGAAAAATTGTTGTTGTGCTTCCTGCAGAATCAGGGCTTTGGGGCTGTTAATCGTATCCATACTCGTAGGGTGCGTGCTTCATGTTCACCGGTCTGGCTGCAAAGGTAACAACAGCACAGCTGAGACCGGGAAGCTTTATACGATAAAAAAATCTCCTGCAGTCAGTATTGAACTGACAAATGCAGGAGATCGTAGCATATCGCCTAAGTGTAGGCAAACGGTCAGGTGCCGTATCTACAGGCTTTTGGTGCTCTAAAGCTTACGCGAGTTTTACGTTAACGGCGTTCAATCCTTTGGGGCCTTTCTCGACTTCAAAAGTCACCCGGTCATTTTCCTTGATCGCATCCACCAACCCGTTTTGATGCACAAAGATGCGCTCCTGGCTTGCATGGTCCTGAATAAAGCCATAGCCTTTCGACTCGTTGAAAAAAGAAACCGTTCCTTTGTGGATCAGGTCAGCCGGGTCTAGCTCGGCTTGCTTGCTTACACCGATCTGGATGTCCTCCAGCTTAATGTCTTTCTTCTTTTTCGTAGGGTCTGGAGGCGTATCGGTGATGTTGCCGAACTCGTCCACATAGGCGAACATCTCCTCTACGTCTTTTCCTTTGTCGGAATTGGCTTTGCGCTCCTCGCGCTTCTGTTCTTTGTCTTGTCTCTTCTTAAGTTTCTTCTTCTCTTTTTCTTTTTTGCTGAAGGTTTCTTGTGATCTACCCATATATGCTGTTAAATGATCTAATAAAATGATGGTATGCAGAGTGCAGGGTTGTTAGTACCTGAACAGGAAGTTAGTGCCGTTGCGAATCCACTTCTCAAAAAACGTATTGTCGTTGTACTCGCCGGTCACAAGCTCAAAATCGGGTTGGTCTTTATTTGTACGGGAGTTCATGAACTTTGGGAGGGAATCCTGATTGTTTGGGGTCCAATCCTGTCCTTTCTGGAGGGCTACGCAGATGTACTCGCGGGTGGTAGTGTCTACCAGGTATTTTCTATTCATCGTAGGGAGGAGTTAGGTGAAACATTGCCAGGGCGGCATTACTAATAACGGGGGAGCAGGGCGAAAACATGCCCATCAACATTAAAAAAAGCCTCACCCGCAGGCAAGGCTTTTTTCGGAATGACTTATATCTGAAAACTAAGCACGCTTAACATTAACCGCGTTCAGTCCTTTTCTTCCTTCTTGCAGCTCAAAAGTCACTTTGTCGTTTTCCTGGATTTCGTGTACCAGGCCAGTCACGTGTACAAAGTACTCCTGATCTGTGTTGTCTTCTTTAATAAAACCGAAACCTTTCAGGTCATTAAAGAATTTTACTGTTCCGTTATTCATTCTGTGTTTTTTAATTATATACTAACTACATAATAGAGAGTATATAGGTTCATTTATTTTTTTACAATGTACGATTAAAATTTTACAATTCCGAAGTCCGTTCCGGTTTTTTAAATATTTAAGATAAGCTGCCTCTGCAAGAAAAAATTGAAAATAAATTGATGTTTTGTAAAAAGTCTCTATATTGGCAGCTGAAATGAACAAGCAACAACCATCTTATACCTTCTTTTTTTACTTTTTTCCTCTCGGGGACTAAAGCGGGAAGAGGTATATATGAACCTATAGAGGCCCCGCACCAAGCGGGGCCTTTTTTATTTTAAACCAGCAGGACCTATGTATCCTACACAGCAAAATTTTATTTACGGCTTTGGTTTTAGCTTTTACTTTTTTGGTAAATGCCCGGGGCTGTATTGATTATACTTTTTTATAATGTATCACCAGCGCCCCGGAGTCTTGCTTCGGGGCGTTTTTTTTGACCAGTATGAGAATAGCAATTCAAGGTATAGCAGGCGCGTTTCATGAAGCCGCAGCCCAACTCTACTTCCAGGACCAACGCATAGAAATAGTGCCCTGCCTCACCTTCCCGGAGCTGGCCGCAGCTGTTGCCACCGGGTTGGCTGACAAGGGAATCATGGCTGTAGAGAACACCATAGCAGGTACCATACAGCACAACCTGGACCTGATACGGGAACAGCGGCTCTGGATAAGCGGAGAAGTGATCATGCGTATCCGGCAGCACCTGGGTGGTGTGCCCGGATCCTCGCTCCAGGGCATCCGCAAGGTATACTCGCACTACATGGCCCTGAACCAGTGCCGCCCCTTTTTCGATGCCTACCCCGAGGTAGAACTGATCGAGGCGGAGGACACGGCGCTGAGTATCCGGAATGTGGCCGAAGCGGGCTGCAGAGAGCAGGCAGCTATCGGCAGCGCCCTGGCCATTGCCCAAAATGGCCTGATCGTGCTCGGAGAGGGCCTCGAAGGAGACAAAGAAAATTACACCCGCTTTCTGGTACTGGACAGGCAGCCGCAACAGGTTGCCTCGTGTAACAAGGCAACCCTCAGTCTGGTGCTGCCGCCTAGTCCGGAGGTTTTTACAAAGGCCATGACCCTGCTGCAGGAACGGCGCGCCCATGTATCTAAAATCGAATCAGTGGCTATACCTGGCCGACCCTGGCACTACCGCTATTACCTGGACCTGCTTTATGAGGAACAAGAGCAATTGCAAGCAGTGCTATCGGGTCTGGAAAGCCTGGCTGAATCTGTCGGACTGCTTGGGAAATACACAGCCTATACCTGCCAAGATCATCAGCGGTGAACATCTCACCAGAAATCTAACTGCTGTAACTGCCAGCAAGCCGCGCAGCTTTGACTGCTGCAACCAATTACCAAAAGCCAGCTTGTTTGATCGAAGTGAGTTAACCAGCAGCCTAGAAAATGGAGTTCGGAAGCAGGTATAGCATAATCTTCAGGGAGAGGTTGCGCAGAAATTAAATCAAGAGGAACATTAGCTTAAACGAATATGAACACGAAATCAATTTTATCCATAACCAAACAATCACAGCCACTTATTATAGCCGGTCCGTGCAGCGCTGAAACGGAAGAGCAGGTACTGGCTACAGCCCATCAGCTAAAAGATGTGGGGGTGACAATCTTCAGGGCGGGCATCTGGAAGCCGAGAACGCGTCCCGGGTCCTTCGAAGGGGTTGGCCAGCCGGGGCTGGGCTGGCTGCAGCGGGTGCAGCGGGAGATCGGATTGCCTGTAGCAACGGAAGTAGCAAATGCGGCGCATGTAGAGCAATGCCTGCAGCACGGCATTGATGCGCTCTGGGTTGGAGCCCGCACGACGGCCAACCCCTTTGCCGTTCAAGAGATCGCAGATGCCCTAAAAGGGGTAGCTATACCTGTGATGGTCAAAAACCCCGTTAATCCGGACGTGAACCTTTGGCTGGGAGCGATAGAAAGGTTGGAGCAGGCAGGTATACAGCAGGTGAGCGCAATACACCGCGGCATTTCACCGCTCGGCACATCTGTGTACCGCAACAACCCAGCATGGGACATGCCCATGACGCTGAAGAAAATGCGTCCGGAACTGGTGCTGATCAATGACCCCAGCCATATTGCCGGGAACCGTCACCTGCTGGCAGGTATAGCCGAGGCGGCATTGGCACGCGACATGGATGGCCTGATGATAGAAACGCACTTACAGCCTGAGACCGCCTGGAGCGATGCAGCCCAGCAAATCACACCCCAGGCATTAAAAGAAATGCTGACAAAGCTAAAGGCTAGCCACTCTGGCCTGCCAACCAATACGGCAGCAGAACTGGGCCACATGCGCCATTCCATAGACTACATTGACGAACAGCTGATCGAGCTGCTGAGCTACCGGATGCAGGTTGCCGCCGAAATAGGTCAGTACAAAATGGCACATGGCCTTGCTGTATTGCAGGAGGAGAGATGGGCAGAGCTACTTGACAAACACAGCCGTCATGCCCTTTGCAGGAATCTGGACAAGGAATTCGTTACGCAGCTGTTCGACCACATCCACCAGGAGTCGGTTCGTAAGCAGCAGGGGCTGCTACAGCGTGTGTCGTAGAGCATGGTTAAGCTATGGCACTGGCTTATACCTGCAAGGTATAGCCTTCCGGCCACCACCAGAGCACCAGGAGCCCGCCGAGCAACACTATGCCGAATAAGAGTGAGATCTTGGCAAGCAGGTCCTTGTTTCCTAAAAAGCCAACCAGTGCCCCCTTAAAGGCAACATTGGAGAGCGCCGCGACCAGAATCACGCGCCAGCCACTGTCAGGCGAAAGATTGCCCATGTTCATTAGCCGGGAAGTAGAGAGCGTAATGGCGTCTACATCAGTAAGTCCTGAAATAATGGCGACTATGTACAGGCCGCTATCGCCGAGGTAGTCTTTGGCTGCGGCCGTGCCCAAAATAACGAGTCCATAGATGGCACCGAAGACCAGGGCGGCCTTCAACTGAGCCGGGTTTTCCTGCTCCGGCATGTGGTCGCTTTCCTCTTTGTTGGCAAAGTAGGCGATCAGACCCGTCACCACCATCAACCCAACCACTGCCAGCAGGGGAGGGGCCACCTGGGGCATCACCCCTGGCGCCACGATCAGGATCTCGACCAGGATTCTGAAAAAGGCCACGGTCGAGGCGATAAAGATCACAATGGCGGCCAGCTGGCTGCTGCCCAGGGACTGCTTGGTTCGGCGGGCATAGCTTACTGTGGTGGCTGTGCTCGAAATTAGGCCACCCAACACGCCACCCAAAAATGTACCGGCCCTGTTGCCGAAGATCTTGTACACAAAATAGCCTAGCAGCCCTATACCTACAATCAGCACCACCATCAACCAGATGTTGCTCGGGTTGAGCACCTGGTAAGGGCCGTAAGCTTTGTCGGGGAGTACAGGAAGTATAACCAGGGAGATAACCACAAACTGCATGATGGCAGTCAGGTCTTGCTGCCCAATGCGCGAAACGATGCGGTGCAGTGTGGCCTTAAGGTGCAGGAGAACGGCTACTGTAGCACCCAGTGCAACCGCCACGGTAACGCTGCCAAGCACCAGGTAGGCTCCAATGGCATACATAAGCAGGAGTGCTGCTTCCGTGGTTTGGCCAATATCAGGTATAGGCTCCTTCTTTTTCATGAGGTTGGCCGCCACTACAATGGCTGCAGTAGCGATCAGGCCAGCCCCCACTATCCAGCCACCCAGTTCACGGGCCATCAGGGCAGTCAGTGATCCAAAAAGCGTGATAAGCGGGAACGTGCGAATGCCGGCGATCTGCGCGTTGTCGTGCTGTCGTTGCAGGCCCACCAGCAGGCCTAGTCCCAGTGATATAGCAAGTAGCTGGAAGAGTTCCTGTTCCATGCAGGCGTCGTAAAGGCGAAAGGTATGATGCTAAGATACAGCCCTAAATGATAAAAGTATAGCCATAGCTATACTTTTATCTGACAAGGACAATATAGGGGAAAGGTTATCCTTACTCTACTTCTTCCTGTAGCAGCGTGCTGCTAATGCGCTTAAGCTCTGTTTCGGCGGCTTTGGCCTGAAATTGAATATCGATGAGGCGGTTTTCTGCCACCAGTTGGTTTCGCTGTGCCTCCCGCAGCTCAATGGCCGTCAAAAGCCCCAACCGGTAACGCTCCAGGGCAATGGCGGCGTTCTCCTGGGCCAGAGTCAGGTTGGTCTCCTCCAGTCGAAGCAGCTGGATGCGGTTGGTGTACTGGCTGTAGGCTCTGGCAAGGGCGGCGTCAAGCAAGTTCTGCTGGCGCTTATACTCCAGATTGGCAGACTCCAGGTTGATGCGCGCATTCTGAGCCAGTCGGTTGGTATTGAGCCCGTTGAAAATAGGCAGGCTCACACTTAGGCCGTAGTTATACCCACGGTTCTGGTTAAACAGAGGCGAGAACTCGTTCAGTGGCTCGTTTTCTGAGCGGTTGAAGTTGTAGGCTCCCACCACGCCGATCACCGGAAAGCGGCTGGCCCGAACGGCTTTTATATCCAGGCTGGCAATCTCCTGGTTGAGTCTGAGGCGCTCCAGCAGGGGGTTGTTGGCCAGCATGCCATCCCCGGCATTCCCATAGTTCATGTTAGGGTCTACGACAATGGAGTCGGTCGTAACGAAGTCTATATTCGGGTCGCGGCTGAGCAATTGGTTCAGGTTGATCTTGGCATTCTGCAGCGCCTCCTGTTGCACCAGCAGCTCCGAACGGTCGGTGTTGAAGTCTACCTGCGCACGCAGAATCTCTACTTTGGCACTTACACCCACCTCGTATTGTGCCTGGGCAATGTCTACGCGGGCCTGCGAAATGGCGATGGCGTCTTCAATGGCCTGCATTTTTTTGGACTGGCGCACCACTTCAAAGTAATTGTCGAAAATGTTGGCGAGCGTGTTCTGCACGGTTTCCCGGGTGAATAGCATACCCGATTTTTCCAATGCCTTCAGGCGCTCATAGTTGATGAACATGCCCATGCCATCAAATATTGTCCAGTTCAAATTCACGCTACCGTTCAGGTTATTGGAACTGGCGCCGTTGCGGGTACGGTCTGGCCCGGTCTGGAAAGACTGGCGGGAGTTGTTTTCACTAAAAGTACGGCCACCGCGCGCCTCCACATTCGGTAAAAAGCCAGCATTGCCACGGGTCACGTTGTTCTCGGCAATGGCCTCCTGCCTGCCGGCAATCTGAATGTCGTAATTGTTTTGAAGCCCTATCCGGATAGCATCTTGTAGCGACAGCTGTTCCTGGGCGGCGAGCTTGTTGGGGAAGAGCAGCACTACTCCCAGAAGGAACAGTGCTGCAACTTTAAGTGAAGACATTATTTTAGAATGCAAAGTTTTAAATCTTAGCGTCAGAGATTAGATTTCAGATACTATTTGCTTAAAGCAGGCTCCCTTTCCTGCTTGCGTGCATGCTTACCCATGTGCTGTTCTTCCTTATCGGGCATCAGGGCAACGTTGGCCTCTGCTGACGAGAAGTAAGAATAGATAGCCGGAATGATGTAAAGCGTAAGGCCTGTGGCCAGGATTAGACCACCCACTACAGCTATACCCATCGAAACACGGCTTTCGGAACCGGTGCCGAGCGCCAGCGCGATAGGGAGGGTACCTAATATAGTCGACAAACTTGTCATCAGGATCGGGCGGAAACGCGACACGGCAGCTTCTCTGGCGGCTTCCAACTTGTTCAGGCCCTGTTCTTTTTTCTGGTTGGCGAATTCCACCAGCAGGATACCGTTTTTGGTCACCAGACCCACCAGCATGATCATACCGATCTGGCTGAAGATGTTGAGCGTCTGGTCATAGAACCACAAGCTAAGCAGTGCACCTGCCAGGGCCAGCGGCACCGTGAACATGATGATAATTGGGTCGCGGAAGCTTTCGAACTGGGCAGCCAGGGCCAGGTAGATCAAACCAAGCGCCAGCAGGAAGGCGAACATCAAACTGCCCGAGCTCTCCTGGAAGTCTCTGGACTGCCCGGTAAGCGATGTCTGGAAAGTTTCATCCAAAACGTCTTTCGCGATAACGTCCATGGCCTCAATACCATTGCCGATGGTGTAGCCCTTGTTGAGCGTGGCACTGAAGGTAGCGGCAGCAAAACGGTTGAAGCGGTAGATCTGAGGCGAAGAGCTTTCTTCTTTCAACTCAACCAGGTTGTCCAGCTGTATCAGCTCGCCAGCATTGTTTTTAACATAGAGGGTGCGCAGGTCAAGTGGCTGGCTGCGATTTTCGCGGGCCACCTGTCCCAGAATCTGGTACTGCTTACCGCCGCGCACAAAGTAACCGAAGCGCTGACCGCTCAGTCCAAGCTGCATGGTCTGGGCCACGTCCCGCACACTCACACCCATCGACAGGGCTTTCTCACGGTCGATCTCCACACGCAGTTCCGGTTTGTTGAACTTGAGGTTAACATCCACGAAGTTGAAAGCCGGGTCCTGGCGGGCTGCATCCAGGAAAGGAGGGATGATCTCGCGTAGTTTTGCCATACTTTGCGCCTGCACCACATACTGCACTGGCTGACCGGCACCACGGCCACCCCCCAGGCCTTTGTCGCCGGCGGCAAAGGCACGGGCGCCAGGCACCTGGTTAAGCAGGGCAGGGAGCTGCTCCACAATCTGCTGTTGTGTCAGGTCCCGCTCAGACGGGTCTACCAGGCGCAAACGAATGAAGCCCGAGTTGGAGTTACGCGTCATGGTCGTCATGCTGCTGATGCCCTGCACCGAGTCATTTACCAGCGCTGACAGTTCGTTCATGTAGCGGTCCATAAACTCGAAAGAGGCTCCTTCCGGACCAGTTGTCTGTATGCGAAGCCCGCTTCGGTCTTCCTCCGGAGTCAGTTCTGATTGCAGCGTTGAGAACTGCCACCAGATAATGCCGGCAGATAAAATGATCAGCACGAAAGCTACCCAACGGTAAGCAAGGAAACTGTTGAGGCTATTTCTGTAGATATTGGTGAGGGAGGTGAAAAACGGCTCTGTTTTGCGGTAGAACCAGTTCGGCTGCTCACGCTGCTTCAGCATCCGTGACGACATCATCGGTGTGAGTGTGAGCGATACGAACGAGGAGATGATCACAGAGCCTGCCACCACAATACCAAATTCCCGGAAAAGTCGGCCGGTCGTGTCTTCGAGGAAGGCAACCGGCATGAACACGGCCGCGAGGGCAACGGTAGTGGAGATAATGGCAAAGTAAATCTCACTGGCCCCTTTCTTGGCTGCCTTCATTGGTTCCTGCCCATCCTCTATCCGCGAGTAGATGTTCTCTAGCATCACAATGGCATCATCCACCACCAGGCCGATGGCCAGCACGATACCCAGCAGCGTCAGCACGTTAATAGAGAAGCCCATCACGTACATGATGAAGAAAGTACCCACCAGCGAGACAGGTATAGCCACGATCGGGATGATAGTGGAGCGCCAGTCGCGCAGGAACAGGAAGATTACTACCACTACCAGACCAAAGGCAACAAAGATGGTTTCCTGCACCTCGGCAATAGAGTCTCTTACATATTGCGAGTTATCAAAGCCAATGGTCAGTTCCAGGTCCTCGGGTATATCTTTTTTGATGAACTCCAGTCGTCGGTAGAATTCGTCGGCGATCTCGATCTGGTTAGTGCCCGGCTGCGGGATGATCACGACACCGATCATCGGGATGCCGTTATAACGCAGCACGGTCTTTTCGTTTTCAGGAGCCAGCTGTGCATAGCCAATGTCACGGAAACGGATCAGTCTGTTGGCATCCTCTCTTACAATCAGGTTATTGAATTCCTCTGGTGTGGAGATACGGCCCATGGTTCTGACAGAGAGCTCCGTGGTGGCGCCTTCGATGCTACCCGATGGCAGCTCAACGTTCTGACGGGCCAGGGCATCGCGCACTTCCAGTGGTGTTACCCGCAAAGCCGAAAGCTTGTCAGGGTCCATCCAGAGGCGCATGGAGTAGCGCTTATCACCCCAGATGTTGATGGCACTCACGCCCGGGATCGTCTGCAACTGCTCTTTGAACACGTTCTGGCCAATGTCTGACAGGTCGAGCAGGGAGCGGGTTTCGCTGCGTATACCTAAAAAGATGATCGGGTTGGCGTCGGCATCTGCTTTGGATACAGTGGGAGGTTCGGCATCCTCTGGCAAGCGGCGCTGAGCCCTGGCCACCCGGTCGCGCACGTCGTTTGCGGCTGCTTCCAGGTCTACGTCCAGGCCAAATTCTACCGTAATGTTGCTGCTGCCCTCGCTACTGGTCGATGTAAGCGTGCGTATACCTGCAATACCGTTGATCGATTCCTCGAGCGGCTCGGTGATCTCGGATTCGATGGTCTCGGCATTGGCGCCTGCGTAGCTCGTCGAAACGTTTACGATGGGCGGGTCAACGCTTGGGTACTCGCGCACGCCCAGGTACGTGATGCCGATAAACCCGAACACCATGATGGTAATGCTCATCACAATGGCGAGCACCGGGCGTTTGATACTTATATCTGATAAACTTGCCATAAATCGCTCATGCTAAACAGTCTCCGGCGGAAACTGACTTATATTATACTCCTACCCAACAAATGCGGCACAGCCTGTGGCCTTATTGCGCCTCTCCCGAGGTTGTCACTCTTCTGATATTCAGGTCAGAGCCGGGACGGGCCTGCAGTATACCTGAACTGATGATGGTGTCACCCGGCTCTACGCCTTCGATGATCTGGATCAAAGTCTCGGAGCGCTGGCCGATCTTCACCATTTTAGGCTGGGCCTTGCCGCTCTTCGCCAGGAAGATCTTATGGCCCGTTGCCTCTGGTATGATAGACTCGGTCGGGATCAGGATGGCCTCGTCCATGTCCTCCAGACTCAGCTCCACCCGAACGAATGCGCCTGGTTTGATCTCCTGGTTCTTGTTGTCATATAACGCGCGAAGCTGCAGGGTGCGTGTAGCCGGGTCTATGTTTGGCTGCACGGCATAGATGGTAGCCTCGTACCGATCTGCGCTTCCTTCTGAAGTAAAGGTGATTTTGTCGCCCACTTTCACGGACTGGCTGTAGCGGCCAGGTATAGAAAAGTCGATTTTCACGGGGCTGATGTCCACGATGCGGGCTACAGGGGTGGTTGGGGTCACGTAGCTACCCTCGCTCACCTGGCGCAGACCGATCACGCCATCAAACGGCGCACGCACGTAGGCTTTGTCGAGGGTGGCACGCAGGGCCTGTATGTCGGCGGTGGCAGTGGCGAGCTGGTTGCTCACCTGGTCGTACTCCTGGCGGCTGATGTATTCTTTCTCCAGCAGGGTGCGCTGGCGCTCCTCCATTTCGCGGTAGAGCTTCTGGTTCGATTGCAGCTTGGCCAGTTGGGCGCGCAGGTCGGCGTCGTTTACTGTCATCAGGAGCTGTCCTTTCTTCACCTGGCTGCCCTCTTTGAAGTTGATGGCTGTAACGCGGCCGGATATTTCGCTGCGCAGCTCTACATCCTCGTTGGGTATAACGGAACCGGTGGAAGTGATCTTGTTCTGGAAAGCGGTGGGAGAGACCACGAACACGTCCACGGCCACTTTCTGGGCCATCGGTCCGCCCGTAGGCCCGGCTGCTTTCACTTCTTCGCTTCCGGTAAACACTTTGCTGTACAACAGGTAACCCACAACGGCGGCGACTACCAGGAGAAGGATGGTTTTGACAGTTTTGTTCATTTAAATTTAAACTTCGAATTTGGTAATCTGAACCTCAAAGGTATAGAATTCCGATTTGTATTTAACGTATAGACAACAGCAAAAAACAACTAAATTTACATGCTTGCCTTGGTATAAGAAAGCATGTGGCAGATGAACTCTACCAACTGATACTATTGTAAGACAAACGGCAGCTGCAGAGGTTTAAAATAAGCTTAAAAGAAAATGAAGGAAGGCATGAGCGACAACAAGAAAAACTTTTTTGAGGATGTGTATGAGGTGGTTAGGCTCATACCCGAAGGCCGTGTGACCTCCTATGGCGCCATTGCCAGTTACCTGGGCTCCAAAGGATCGGCCCGCATGGTGGGCTGGGCCCTGATCGCGTCGCAGCCCTTTGCCGCCATACCTGCGCACCGTGTCGTGAACAGGGTAGGTATGCTCACGGGCAAGCAGCACTTCGAAGCCTCCAACGCCATGCAGGAGCGGCTGGAGCAGGAGGGTATTAAGGTAGAGAACGACCAGGTGGTGGAGTTTGAGAAACTGTTTTGGGACCCAGCCAAAGAGCTCTTGTAAGTTGAGGGGTTGGTCGCACTAATGATGAATTATAGTGCTTGCGGGGGCAGCAGACAGTTGCTAGTATACCTGAATCGCTTTTAATGATCTTGAGGCGTTGATAGAGTTGTACCATAATGCAATAATGCGCGACCAGTATAGAGACAGGCGCAAACTTAAGATCAGGAAAGTTGTTAGGCAGTAAAACGTGGGGCAATTACCTGATCTACCGCTGTAACGTGATCACCCAGCTGTCTTGGTTCGGGGCCTTATTATTGACGGTGAGGTCTTCTACCTGTTGAGTCCGTGGGCAGCACTCGGATGGGCCGATACTGGAAATGGCAAGCCTGATCGTATCCGTCTGGTCCAGGGCGGTAATGTAATATGCCGTTACGTCCGGAGTCAAAGTCACTACAACGTAATTGGCCTCAGCTTTAAACTGAGCAGGCTGTTTGGTGCCGTTTAGCATATAGTAAACCTCCACGTCATCCAGGTCGAGTTGTGCGTTGTTGCCAAACAGCAGGTCCTCTCCGTTTTCAGCAGACTTTATGGTGAAGGCAAAAGCCTCGTCCGACAAGCAGTCTATACCTTCGCAATCATCTTTGCAGGCAAACAGAAAGGGCAGGAACAGGAGGAGCAGTAAGTTAAGTCGTTTCATATACCTGTTGGTTTTGTTGTATTGCGTTAGATTTTACTTTTTCAGGTAGGCAATCACCTTCTGAGAAAACAGGATAGGTATGGCGTCGGAAAAAATGCTATACCTATGTTGTTGGTAAAAGTATTATTTCAAAATGTACCCCACTTTTAGCCCCATTGCTACATGCGGACGGTAGAAGACGCCTTCATTTCGATCAAGGGGCGGAAACCACACATCGGTTTCTTCATAAAATTCAGCCTCTTGTAAATCGGAAGGTTGGTGGGCAATCGAAAGGCGCCTCAGGCCCAGTCCGAAGAAATGGTCGAGCACAAAGCTGCTGAACCTGACCTCTATGCCGTACTTCAAGCTTGTTACCCAAACCGTCCTGTCTATCTGCGAAGTCGTATACCTATAATGCTGCTCGTTTCTGATCAGGTATGCATTCTCCTTTCTATAGCTCTGCGGGAAATACATGGCCTCCATGGACAGGTATGAAGAAGTAACCGGGTTGCCTTTTCCAACAAAATATTTTAGCTCTGCTTTAGTTTTAGAGTATTTGTAGTTCTTTCTATCGCTTTCGCCATCCGATAAGAGTTTACGGAAGGTTTGCATTCTAAACCCGTGGTCCAGGGACAAAGCGAATCGCTGACTGAAATTCTTCTGGGCTCCGACTTGCAGAACCCCTGTGACCGGGTCAAAGAAGTTAAAGGGAGCAATATGAAGTCTTATTTTTTCTTCCGGGCTCTGTCCGAACGCACTGCCGCTTACCAATAGTAACGTTAGGAGAACAAATGGGAACGCTGCCTTCTTCATAGCTTGTGATCTTTGCCAACGGTGATGGTATATACGACTCGCGAGGCTTCAGCCGAAGTATGGAATATACTTGATTAGTCACTTGAATTTAAGCACTACAGCTCACCTGACACAAAGCGGTCGTTGCATGTGCAGGTTTGTCTAGTCAGGAATCTGGCTTTGGGCTTTTTGAAATGATGAACCGCATTAATCCAGGAGACCAGCGTTGTAACCATACGAATGCTTTGCCGTGTGCAGTGAAAACATAATTCCGTTTCCGATTCAAAATAGCCTTTACCATGACTTTTGCAGCTTTATCAGTCGGCCAAATGAGGTTTGCCGGACGTGGGTCTGGTCGTTCAGGATGCCAAACGCCGTCATTGTCCGTTCTGGCAATTTCCGACTCCACAAATCCAGGGTGTAGCGTGGTGCAACTCACGCCTGTGCCCATCAATTCAACCTGCAATGTCTGACCGATAGAGTGCACAGCGGCCTTTGAAGCTCCGTATGCGCCTAAATTAGGACTAGGAAGAAATGCCCCTACGCTGCCCACTAAACCAATTCTTCCCTTGTTTTTCTTTAAATGTGGCAGGGCATATTTAACTGTTAAGGCTAAGCCTATCACATTGCCTTGAAGTTGTCTGTTCCAATCTTTGGCTGTCAGCTTTTCAAGGCTCCCAAACAAGCCAAAGCCTGCATTCGCTACCACCACATCCAAACGCCCCCAAGCAGCTATAATTTGCTGGACGGCATTTTCGATAGCAGACTCTTCCATGATATCACAGGGTATCGCCACTGCTTCGCCACCGGATTGCCTGATCTCGTTGGCCACTTTATCCAGTAGCTCTTTGCGTCTGGCGGAAAGCACTACTTTATAGCCTAGTCTTGCCCACTCAAAGGCCATCGCTTTGCCAATGCCAGATGAAGCACCCGTTATCCATACTACGTTTTCTTGTGGATATGCCATGATGGGTGTTTTGGTTAGTAAAATGTTTCCAAGTTGCGGGCTCAGCCACCTGCTAACAGAAGTATCTACTTCTGCTATCTGCACTATAGTTAATGTGATGCAAAGAGGGACTAAGTGTTTGCACTATCTAAGAGCATCGTGCTACACGAATATATGGATAATTTTGATAGGCCGTATGCCTTAAAAAAGAAAAAGGCACCACCATTACGGCAGCGCCTTTTACCACTCTAACAAATCACTGATGGTGGAGCTCCGATACTCGCAGCCAGCAGTGGTTTTTTAAGAAATCACAGAAAAAATGTCTATGCAGCACTACAGAGGCTCTGTCTTCCCCGATAGTGATGCAAGTATAAGCATCACCATAGCAGCAAGTTTGAATTTTAGACAAGCGACCGTTTTGCGTACCCTTACAGCAGGTATAGCACCCCGCAGGCTGTACACGGCGCCGGGGCTGCACTTCGGGTGGCAGGTATAGCTGCTCGTCTAAAAGCGCCTGTCGGTTAAGGACTTGATGCGCAGAAAACGTAACTTTGCAGGATGGAAGTAAAACTGGACGCGTCGCGTGAACTGGAGGTAAAGAGCTTAGGTCTGCCGGATGTGCGCAACATCACCCAAAACAGACTGCTGCTGCACCTGCTCTTCTGGGCGGTATACGTGTGCTTTTTCGGTCTGCTCTACGGAAGCTACATCGACGATTACTACAATGCCTTCATGATCGAGCTCATCGAGCTGCCCTTCAAGATGCTGCTTGTGTATTTTAACATGTACTTCCTGATGCCGCAATACCTGCTGCAGCAGCGCTACCTGGAGTTCGCCGTATACCTGCTTCTCATGATGGGCGCCATCGGCATCCTGATGCAGTTCGTGCTCATGCCGCTGCTCATCCACCCGCTCATCTGCCCCACCACCTGCACCAACGACAACCTGACGCTCTACCGCTTTGTGCGCAACATCGTCAACCTGGGCTACTTGGTGTCGATGTCGGCGGCGATATACCTGCTTAAGAACTGGTACCGCGACCAGCAGGCCACACAGTCGCTGGCAAAGGACAAACTGGAAGCGGAACTCAAGTTCCTGAAAGGCCAGATTCACCCGCACTTCCTCTTCAATACGCTCAACAGCCTGTACTCACTCACACTCCGCAAGTCAGAGAATGCGCCGGAGGTGGTGCTAAAACTGTCGGGCCTGATGGACTACATGCTCTATGACGCCGCTGCCGCCAAGGTGCCGCTGGAGAAGGAACTGAACTACATCCAGAACTACATTGCCCTGGAGCGCATCCGCTATGGCGACCGCGTGGACATTACTTATACCGAGTCGGGAGGTATAGCCGGCAAGCAAATTGCACCCATGATGCTGCTGCCCTTTGTGGAGAATGCCTTTAAGCATGGCGTGAGCACCGAAACCAAAAACGCCTGGATCCGGATAGATGTGAAAGTGCAGGGCCATACCCTGGTGGTGCTGGTCGAGAACTGCAAATGCCTGGAGAAAGCCAGCGACAGCAACCGCGACTTTGCCTCGGGCATCGGCCTGAAGAACGTGCGTCGCCGCCTGGAGCTGCTCTACGAGAACAGGTATAGCCTGGAGGTGGAAGACGATACTGAAAGCTATGCTGTGCGCCTGGAGTTGGACTTAAGTCAAGGGTAAGAAAGTTAGAAAGTTCGGAAGTTAGAAAGTTGTCGGAACGATGTTGCACGGTAATATCGAGTTGATTTGTAGCAGGGCTTTGCCATAGGGACAGGTCGCGACCTGTCCGAATCTTGCACGATATTTTCGTTGCTCTTCGGGGTTTGTAATAGATACCTTAAGCAGCATCCCAAATATTAACACACAACCAATTTCGTACACCTTGTTATACCTATACCTTGTGCCATACCTGAATAAAACATGAAACTACGCTGCCTGATAGTAGACGATGAACCCCTGGCGCTGGATGTGCTGGAGACTTTTGTGGAACGCCTCGACAACCTGGAACTGGTGTGTCGCTGCAACAATGCCGTGGAGGCCTACACCTGCCTGCAGACCGAGCACATCGACCTGATGTTCCTCGACATACAGATGCCCAAACTCACAGGTATAGACTTCCTGAAGTCACTGCCTAATCCGCCGAGGGTAATCTTCACCACCGCCTACCGCGACTACGCCCTCGACAGTTACGAACTCAACGCCGTGGACTACCTGCTCAAGCCCATCGCCTTCGACCGCTTCCTGAAAGCCGTGGCCAAGGTGACCCCTACCGAGCCCAAAGGTATAGCCACGCCAAGCACAGGTATAGCACCCGCCGAACCAGATTACAAAGATGCCTTCATCTACCTGAAAGCCGATAAGAAAATGGTGAAGGTGATGCTGGCGGACATCCTGTACATCGAAAGCCTGAAGGATTATATCCGGGTGAAGACTGAAACCAAAGAAATCATCTCTTACCAGAAAATCTCGTTTCTGGAAGAAAAATTGCCCACCGATAAGTTCCTCCGCATCCACCGCAGCTTCATCATCTCGCTCGACAAAGTGCAGGCCTTCTCTGCTACCGCCGTAGACGTAGGCAAAGCCGAAATCCCGATTGGTCGCCTCTACAAAAACGAAGTGCTGCAGGTGCTCGGGCAAAATAACCTGCTGGAAAGTTAGCGAGTTGAGAAGTTTAGGAGTTTAAGAGGTAAGGAATTGGATTGACAGAAGCGAAGTGTGTTTACTCCGTTTTATTGATTGGCCCGACACAGGCAGGTATAGCGAATGAGGTAAAACTTCTATACCTTAACTCGTAGCATAGTTTCCTTCTTTCCCGTAAAGGCACGGCAGGGGCTGTACTGTTAACTCCCGATGATTAACTCTTAAACTCCCAAACTCTCTAACTCCTAAACTCCCTTGAACTCCATCTCCAAGAAGAAGCTGTTTTACCCGATTGCGGCCTGCCTGCGCAAGTACTTGCACGAGTACGATCGCGAAACAAAGCTGCCGGTGCGCTACGAGGATTTGGTGCACTATACCGACGCCTTCCCGTACTACGACAAAAAAGGACACGACACGCTGTGGGAGACGATCATGTTTGACCAGCAATCGCAGGCAGAACTAAACAGCGGCCTCACCCAGATCTACGCCCTGCTCAAAACCGACGGAGACATGTCGGTGATGGAGCACCTCTACGTGTCGCGCATCGATTACTGCACCTTTGGTAACTCCAATCCCTTCCGGGTGCAGATCATGAACCAGCTCAACGACAACTACGACTACTTTTATGTGAAGCGGGCCGATGCCTCGCGCATCTACGGGCTGGAGCTGGAGTATATTCTGTCGCCGAACCGCATAAATTACCTCGTGGATGGCGATACGCTCATCGAAGAGCACATTGCAGGTATACCAGGCGACCTTTTCATAAAAGACTTCCTCAACCGGCCGGCCTCCAACAAAGTGCGCATTGCCAAGGAGTTTGTGAAGTTTAACGAACGCTGCTTTGTGCGCCTGCTCGGCGACATGCGCTCCTATAACTACGTGGTGGACATCACCCCCGATTTTGAGGACGAGCAGTACCGTGTGCGCCCCATCGACTTTGACCAGCAGTCCTATGAGGGGCGCAAGAGCATGTACCTGCCGCAGTTTTTCAAGGACAACAACATGATTGTGGATCTGGTGCTCAAACTCCTTAAGCCAGATGTAGTGAAGCAGTACCAGAACGAAGAACGCACGCTTATCTTCAGGCGCCTGCGCACGGCCCGCTACCGCCTCAAAGACCTGATCGACTGCATGCGCAAAGACACGATCTCTACACCCGAAAAAATTGAGCAGCTCAAGAAAGAACTGGCCCAGCACCATCATTCCGACGAGTTTCTAAAGTGCCGCGGTATGGGCGATCTGGTGCGACTCAACCTCAAAACCGTGATGAAAAAGGCGAAGATCAGGTAGGTGTTAGGGTAAAGGACTTTGTGACAAAAGACTATTTGACAAAGGACTGTTTTGATTCAAGGTATAATCGCCTGCGAACGTCTTTTGTCCTTTATCAAACAGTCCTTTGTCAATTTCCCATACCTGTTAGAGTCGCTCCAGGTTGGTGCGGGTGCGCTCGCTGTCAGTTAGGTTGCCGGTGTTCAGGGTAGTGGCTGGTTCAAACAGCAGCACCTCGGCCTCTTCGGATGCCACAGGGCGGTGCTCCACGCCACGTGGCACAATCAGAAACTCGCCTGGCTGCAGGGTAATGGCCCTATCCCGGAACTGCATTTCGAAACTGCCTTTCACGACCAGAAACAACTCGTCTTCGTGCTCGTGGTGGTGCCAGTCGAAGGCACCCTTGAATTTGGCCAGCTTGACTTGCTGCCCGTTTAGCTCCCCGGCAATGCGCGGATTCCAGTGATCCGGTATCAGGGCGAACTTTTCTGCGAGGTTTATTTTCTCTGGTTGTTGTGGCATGGTATACCTGTTTTAAGTGAGGTGACGAATATCATTTAAATTTATTTGGACTGATTCTAAATAGGGCTTACCTTTGTGTCATTCGATAATTGATACAAGCGCCACCACCATGATAGCAGCGATTGCAAAGCCCGGAGAGAAGAGATCAGCCGCCACTGAATTAGTCGAAATTTATGCAAACGAAGCCGGAGCCGTTTACCAGTGCGACCGAAAGAACCGCCTGATGCTCTACTTCGCCGGAACGTTCAACGTGCTCAAGGTAGATACTTTTCTTCGCTTAAAGCAAGCCGTCGCCAGCATCGACCTCGAGCAGATGGCTGCTAACCCGTCCCGCTCTTCTGATTTCGAAATCGTGTCGGTGTGTGGTTGTGAGCGTTGCTTCATGTTATCGCTGACGGAACTTTATGCGTTGCGTGACCTGCTGGCAGGTGCCAAGTTCAGCCTGGAACTGAACCGCATGCTGCACGAGTGCCTGACACCGCTTGAGGCTTAGCTCCGAAACACGAGTTATACTTGATAGCACGGCTTATACCTGATAGCACGGCCCGCCAGTCGTGCTTTTTTTATTTAGACTTTTTCCATATTTCGCTTCATTCATCTGTTTTCAGAACATTATACTTACCTTAATGGTAAGAATAAAGGACGCATGCTCTACTCGGAGCGTGCCCTGGATTTAGAACGAAAAACACCCCTATACCTATGAAGGATTTATTAAGGCTAAGAACTTCGCTAACAGAAGAGATAGAAAGAGTCCTGAACGACCAGATCAAAATGGAGGCTGAGGCATCGGCCATGTACCTGGCCATGTCGGCGTGGTGCGACCGCAATGGCTTCGACTTCAGCGCGGGCTATTTCAAAAAGCAATCCGACGAAGAGCGCGAACACATGCTGCGCTTGTTTAAATACGTGTCTGATATGGGCGGCCGTGCCGTGTCACCGGATATTTCGGGCATCCAGATCGAATTCGAATCTTTCAGAAGCGTGTTTGAGCAGGCCCTGCAGCAGGAGATCGCCGTAACCCAGTCTTTCAACCGCATGGCTGACAAATGCATGAAGACAAAGGATTTCGTGACATTCACATTCCTGCAGTGGTTCCTGAAAGAGCAGATAGAAGAAGAATATGTGGCCCGCCGTGCGCTCGAGCTGTTCGACGTGATAGGCGAGGAGGGAACAGGCCAGTACGAGATCGACAAGCGTGTGCCGAAGATCACGTACGAGGACACCTACGAGGGATAAGCCACGTCAGCAGAAAAAGCAAAAGCCTTTGGAGCAATCCAAAGGCTTTTTTATGCACTATATCTCAGTAGCACACAAAAGGTGTAGGTTACAGCAGCTATACTTGTTGATCCGGCTTCAGAATGTGTTCTTTAAAGGTCTGCTTGGCCTTTTCTTCCGTGGTGTGGTGCAACCACACATTGTCCGGCTGAAAGCTCATGACAGGGGCAAAGTCGCAGCGGTCGGTACACTCTGTTTTCACAACTTCCACCTTTCCTTTCAGGCCCAGGTCTTTGATCATTTCACGCAGCGTTTTACCAATATCCTTCCCGCCTTTTTTCTTGCATTTGCTGCCTGTGCACACATAGATCACCTTGTCAGGTACCTCAAATCCTTTGCTCATGTATCTGTTTGAATTGCTTCTCTTTTAAAGGAGAAAAACTGTGAATTAGTTCATGCAGGTTCACGTTGTATACCTTCGCTTACTGCTGCTGGCAAGCTGTTAGCCATGCGCGCGCTTCGCTTGCATCCTCAAATATACGCATCTCGAAGCGGCCCTGCACACGACTTAGCATGTCGGCCGAAGAGGCCGCCGCAAAAGCATCTTCGTTTACAATATGTGCATAGTAGCGCAGGCCGGCCTCGGCGGCCATCGGTATCCACTCCTGTTCGATCCACCCCACCGACTCGTCCCAACGCCCCACCAGTTTCCTGTTGTCGTTCAGTCCGCAGGCGGCATTGTATTGCCGGATGGCTTCCAGCACGGCCAAGCTGCCCTGTTTTACATTTTCAGGCGATACATAACCGGTCCAGTCGTTGTACACCCACTTGTGCTGCTCATCGTAGTGGATGGTGAGGTAGGTTTTGCCTGTGGAAGATGTAAGCTCCTGTACTTTCATTTCATGCTGGGTCCATACCAGTTATACTCGAGTCTTAGTCGTCTGGATTTACAGGCAATTTAGCAATTTAATTTTTAGCAATTATTGACCGCACACCAGCATGTATATGTAAAAATTAATAATGAAATACAGTGGCTTCCATAGAGCGAAAAAGCTAATTTAAGTTGCGCCTGATGCAGTGGCCACATTTATAAAGCATCTCTATTGATCAGCATGATTTTACCTTCGCTGCTCGGGATGATTTCAGAGAATTTTATACCTCCATCGGCTCGCTGAAAGCCCCCTTTGCCAGGTTGCCCGGATTGTCCCTGCCTACCGCCTGTTGTATGTATCCTGATACTGTTCTTTTTAACGGCTTCGTTGTTAAAGATCGGGATGAAGCCACCGGTGCTGTATTGCAGGGTAAGATTACCGCCATTGCCTCCACTGCCACCCATGGTGGCATCAGAGCCGGCGGTGCCGGGCTGCCCGGGCACCAATACGGTAGTCGTTGTGGTCTGTTTTGTAACAGGGTCAGTTACAGTGCGCGTTTCATGGCGGTCCTTTATACCTGCGGCACCATTATTCCCGTCGGCACCTCTACCACCGTCCCCTCCGCTGGTATCAATAATAAGACTACCCAGCGCTGCAAGGTGAACGGATACCGTTAGATCCCCTCCGTTTGCTCCATTACTGCCAGCATTCTCACGATTGCCTTTGCTCCCGTTCGTGCCTTTAGAGCTGATGAGGCACTTCTGACCGATATAAGCTACTTTGGCCTCTAGTACACCATACTGTGAAGGGTCAAATTTGATCGTAGCCCTATCTTGCATGATCAGGGTGTCAACCAGGATAATATTGTCTGGACCTGCCACATAGGTTTCGCCTTTGGCTACAACCAGTTTAGAGAGTGGACGTTGCTGCGCAAATGTGGTGGAAAAAGAAAGCGCCAGCAGGGCAGAGGCGATGGGTATGAGTAATGTTTTCGGCATAGTATAAAGTTAAGAGTATATCTATTATATTGTATGCTATTGTTCGGGACGCCGCATCAAACCTATAATTGCTTTCAGCAGTGGCGGTTATACAAGTTTAAACCTTACACGATACCTATTGTCTAACCCCACATCTAACCTATCTTAACCTTAAAAGAAACATGCACATCAAGACTCTGAGAAACTCGAAGCGATTAGCCGCTTCGATGCTGAGCCTGTTGCTGCTGGCGGGTTCGCCGGCTCCTGTCGTTTTGGCGCAGGACGGAAAACAGACCACCACCGGCTACCAGCGACCACCCGAGGCCATCGCCTCTATCATTGACGCACCCTCTACGCCGGGTGTCAGCATTAACTCCAAAGGCGACTGGATGTTGCTGCTCGAGCGGGCAGGTTACCCCAGCATAGAGGAGCTGGCGCAACCCGAAAGTCGTCTGGCTGGCCTCCGCATAAATCCTGCCACAAATGGGCAGAGCCGGGCCACTTTCATCAACAACATCAAGCTGAAGCAGGTGAATGGCGGGCAGGAGTTTGAGCTGGCAGGTATACCGCAAAAGGCGCAGATCTCTTACGTGACCTGGTCGCCGGATGAGAAGCAGATTGCTTTTACTATTACCAAGGCCAACGGCATTGAGTTGTGGGTGGCAGGTATAGCCGACCGCCAGGCCCGTAAACTCACCGAAGCTACGCTGAACGATGCGTATAGCGGACGTCCGTTTTCGTGGATGCCGGACAGCAAGTCGCTGCTCGTGAAAATTGTGGATGAGAAACGCGGCGAGATGCCGAAAGCCAACCTGGTGCCAAATGGTCCGAACATTCAGGAGAACATCGGCAAGGCCAACCCATCGCGCACCTACCAGGATCTGCTCAAGAACAAGTACGACGAGCAGTTATTCGATTACTACACGCAAACCCAGCTGAAACTGGTGAGCCTCGATGGCAAGCAGCAACCTGTTGGGCAGGCCAGCATCATCAAGAGTGCCGACGTGTCGCCGGACGGGCAGTTCTTACTCGTGGAAACTATCCAGAAACCTTATTCATACCTGGTGCCGCACTATTACTTCCCTTATAATGTGGAGGTATGGGGCCGCGACGGCAAGGTGGTAAAACAACTCGCCCAACTGCCACTAGCCGAAGATATTCCGATCGGATTCGACAACGTGGCTAAAGGCCCGCGTGGTTACAACTGGCGCCCTGACAAGCCTGCCACACTTTATTGGGCTGAGGCACAGGACGGCGGCGATGCTACTAAAGAAGTGGCTGAGCGCGATGTGGTGTTCATGCTTGATGCGCCTTTTTCCGGAAAGCCTGCAAAACTGGCGGGTACCAAGTACCGCTACCGCGGTGTGCAATGGGGCAACAACGACCTGGCCCTGGTGAACGAACGCCTTTGGAAGACGCGTACCGAACGTGTGTTGCGTGTAAGCCCGTCCAAGCCAGGCCAGGCCGGTACCGTGTTGATCGAGCGCTCTTACGAGGATGGCTACAACGATCCGGGCAGCCCGGTGTTCACCCAGAACCAGTACGGCCGCAGCGTGTTGCTCACCGATAAGAAGGGCGACAACATTTACATGATCAGCGAAGGCGGCTCGCCGGAAGGCAACCGTCCGTTTCTGAGCGAGTTCAACCTGAAGTCGAAAAAGGCGAAGATTCTGTTCCGTTCCGAGGCGCCTTATTACGAACGTCCGGTGGATATCATCGACCTGAACAGCAAACGCATCATTACCCGTCGCGAGTCGGAGCAGGAGGTGCCTAACTACTTTGTGCGCGACCTCAACAAGAAGCAACTCACACAGGTAACCAAATTCCCGCACCCATACCCGCAGTTGCAGGGCGTGCAGAAAGAGATGCTGCAGTACGAGCGCAACGACGGCGTGAAACTGACGGCCGTGCTATACCTGCCAAAAGACTATAAAAAAGGAAGTGGTGCATTGCCGATGCTAATGTGGGCCTACCCGCGTGAGTTCAAGAACGCCGCCGCCGCTGGCCAGGTGAAGAGCTCGCCTTACGAGTTCACCCGCATCAGCTCCGGTTCGCCGCTGTTCTGGGTAACGCAGGGCTACGCCGTACTCGACCGCACCGACTTCCCGATTGTAGGAGAAGGCGAAGCGCAGCCAAACGACACCTATGTAGAGCAGCTGGTAGCCAGCGCCAAAGCCGCCATTGACAAAACCGTGAGCATGGGTGTAGCCGATCCGAAGCGCATTGCCGTAGGCGGACACTCATACGGCGCCTTCATGACCGGTAACCTGTTGGCACACTCCGACCTGTTTGCTGCAGGTATAGCCCGCAGTGGTGCATATAACCGTACACTCACACCGTTTGGCTTCCAGCAGGAGGAGCGCACCTACTGGCAGGCGCCGGAGGTATACAACCGTATGTCGCCTTTCTCAGCTGCCCATAAAGTAAAAACACCGATTCTGCTCATCCACGGGGAGGCCGACAACAACTCCGGTACCTTCCCGATCCAGAGCGAACGTTTTTATAATGCCCTGAAAGGCCATGGTGCCACGACCCGCCTGGTGTTTTTGCCGCACGAAAGTCACGGTTACGCTGCGCGCGAGTCCATTCTGCACATGCTGTGGGAAATGGATACCTGGCTGAACACTTATGTGAAGAACCGTCAGGTGCAGTAAGGCCAAGCTATACCTTGCTTTCTAAACAAAGAGCCCCGGCCAATACAGGTCGGGGCTCTTTGTTTATACCCGGGTTATCAAAGCAGTTACTGCGCAATCGTCTTGATTTTGTGCGGCACGATATTGTGCGGCCAGTTCTGCCCGTTTACAGGCTCTTCCGCTATCTTGTCGATCACTTCCATGCCTTCTATCACCTCTCCGAATACCGTGTACTCCTGATCAAGCGAAGGTTCTCCGCCAATGGTAGTATAAAGTTTAATCTGCTCCGGGGTATACTTAATGTTGTGCTTGGCTTCAAAGGCTCTCAACTCCTGTACGGTTTGGGGCTCACCCTGCACGATGTAGAAGTTGTGGGAAGAAGACTCTTTTTCGGGGTTGCGTTCGTCGCCGTAGCGGGCCATGGCCAGGGCGCCACGTTTGTGAATGTACCTGGGGTTGAACTCCTGCGGAATCTTGTAGGCTCCGTTTTTCATGGTGCGTGTATCGGAGTCGCCACCCTGCACGGCAAAACCCTTTACGACCCGGTAAAACTCGCCCTGGTCATAAAAACCTGCTTTGGTGAGGCGCACAAAATTGGCACGGTGCAGTGGCGTTTCGGGATACAGGCGTAGTTTGATGTCGCCATGACGGGTGCTAATAAGGATCAGGCTATCGGGGTGTGCCTTTTCGTAAGCGGTAAGCACTTCCACGGCGCTCTCGGAGGTGAGTGGTTCAAGTTTTTCTGCCGTGTCGGTCTCGCGGTTGTCTGCGGTGGCTTGTTCTTCTGTCTTGGGCTGGCATCCTGCTATACCTATCAAGAGAAAGATCATCAATAGCAGTGCATCGATGGTGATTGTTTTTTTCATGTAGTTCATAAGGTGAGAGTTTGTGCGTCTGTTAATATAGCAAAAGTTAAGAACGAAGTACAAATAAAATTGTATTGTTAGCCTGTTAAAACAGGATTAAAATTTGATTATTCAAAGATAATGCAAAGTCTATACAAACCGGATACTTCCTAAAGCGTATAAGGCGGGCTTTCTGCAGATGCTTCTTTGTTTATTCTCTCAAAACTATCCTGAGTAGCTGTATAGGCAATTAAAGTGTCTGAAATCCGTGCAATTTAAATGTTGCAACAGCGTGCGGCTTGTAGCCAGCGCCAGGTGCCTTTTCAAAAAAATCGTTAAAAAAAATTATACTTTTATTTGGATATATAAATCCTGTTCAATAGTTTAGACTTCACTATCCTTATAATAAACCTTAAAACTTTAACTAACCTAACATCTTTTACAAGTATGAAAAACACCTTACGCGTAAAGAACGTCCTGCGTTCTGTACTATTTGGCGCAGCCCTCTCTTCTGCTGCCGTATCCTTTACCTCTTGCGACTCTGAAGCTCCTGAAGCGACTGAGGTTGCGGAAAATCTACAGACCGATACCCAGAACGGGGCCATCATCAAAGGTCAGTACATTGTTGTATTTAAGAAAGACGGAAATCAGCGTCTCGATGGTACTACCACTTATGCCGAGCGCGTGGGTGCAGTGCGTGAGATGGGCCGCGAACTGCTTTCTTCTAATGGCATTGCCAATGCAACGATAGAGCAGGCCTATGGCCAGGCGATTGTTGGTGTGGCAGCCAGACTGACAGACGATCAGGTGGATGCGCTCCGTCGTGATAGCCGTGTAGCCTATATCGAGCCAGATAGAGTAGTGATGCTGGCCAAGCCTGGAACAGGTGGCGGTGGCTCTACAGGCCAGACAGTACCTTATGGCATCGCCCGTGTGGGTTATGGCGACGGCACTGGCAAAACTGCCTGGGTAATTGACTCAGGTATAGACCTGACGCACCCTGACCTGAATGTGGACGTAGCCCGAAGCAGAACCTTCTTCACTTCTGGAAGAGATGCCAGCGATGCAAACGATGGCAACGGCCACGGTACGCACGTAGCAGGTACAATCGCTGCTAAAAATAACTCGATCGGTGTGATCGGTGTAGCCCACGATGCAAGCGTGGTAGCTGTTAAAGTACTTGACTCCCGCGGTAGCGGCTCTTACTCTGGCGTAATCGCTGGTGTAGACTATGTGGCTTCTGCTGCTCAGTCAGGCGACGTGGCCAACATGAGCTTGGGTGGCCCGGCATCGCAGGCACTGGATGATGCTGTGATTGCAGCTGCCAGCAAAGGCATCAAGTTCGCTTTGGCTGCTGGTAATGAGTCTACACATGCTGGCAACTCATCTCCAGCCCGCGCTAACCACGCTAACATCTACACTGTTTCTGCCATGAACTCTTCTGACTCATGGGCTAGCTTCTCTAACTATGGCAACCCGCCAGTAGACGTTTGCGCACCTGGTGTGAACATCAACTCTACCTGGAAAGGTGGTGGCTATAACACGATTAGCGGTACATCTATGGCATCTCCGCACGTAGCGGGTCTTTTGCTGCACGGTCCTCTAAAAACAAGCGGCACTGTGAAGAATGATCCGGACGGAAACCCAGATCCGATCGCGATCAAGTAATCCGAACTGTTAAGGAAGGTGATAAGAAACGGGCAGCTGAAAAGTTGCCCGTTTTTTTTATGCCAGTTGCTTACGCATCACATAGTCGTTCATCCAGTAAGGGCCGATCGGGATGTCCTCCTCCTGGTGTACCTGATATCCACAGCGCTCATAAAATGCTTTCGCCTGGTTATACCTGTTCACGTTCAGATCGAGGTAGCGGGCACCCGCCTGCTTCACTTTTTCCTCAACGTTTTCGAGCAGAAGTTTGCCCAACCCACCGCCCTGCCGCGACGGAAGCAGGTATATCTTGTTCAGCTTGTATACCTGGTCGGCAGCGTCTTTCAGAGAAAAGGCCGCAAAGCCGATGGGCCCCGAGCCATCAAGCAGCAGTAGAAAAGTCTGACCTTCCTGCATCTGGCGTTCCAGGGCTTCAGGAGTATAGATCACCTCAAACATATAGTCGATCTGCTCTTGCGAAAGTATAGGGCGGTATGTAGGTTCCCAGATGGCGGCAGCCAACCGGTTGATGGTCGGAATGTCGGCGGTGGAAGCTTCGCGTATGCTGAAATTACGGCGCATAGATTGTGACGTTATGGTGCTGACAACGAAGATAGTCGCTCCCGTATAAAATGCCAGTGCCTGGCAACAGAGATTTTCCACTAAGGGCAGAAGTTATACCTTTGTATGCATACCTTAAAACCATCAACTATGAGAGCCATCTACCTGGAAGCCATTAACAGCCCTTTTGTACTGATCGAGAAAGCGATACCTACCGCCGGACCTGGTGAAGCGATAGTGCAGGTGAAAGCTGCCGCCCTTAACCACCGTGACGTCTGGATACAGTACGGCCGGTACTTCACCAAAGATTACCCCGCCATACTGGGCTCGGATGGAGCCGGTGTGGTGACGGAAGTAGGAGAGGGCGTGGACAAGAACTGGCTGGGACAGGAAGTAGTCATCGACCCCTCTACTGACTGGGGAGACAACCCGCAGGCCCACAGCAAGGAGTACAAAGTGCTGGGCATGCCAGAGGATGGTACGTTTGCCGACTTCGTGAAAGTAAAAGCCACTAACCTGCACCGCAAACCCGCCCACCTGAGCTTTGAAGAGGCCGCTGCTTTGCCGCTGGCAGGCGTAACAGCCTGGCGCGCCATGTTTACGAAATGCGGTTTGAAAGCCGGTGAGCGGGTGCTGATAACAGGTGCAGGAGGCGGCGTGGCCCTGTTTGCCGTGCAGTTTGCGGTAGCGGCCGGAGCAGAGGTATGGGTGACGTCCGGATCAGACGAGAAGATCGAAAAAGCCAAAGCACTGGGCGCAACCGGCGGCATCAACTACAAAAAAGAAAACTGGGGCAAAGAGCTGAAAGCCGAAGTAGGCGGTTTCGACGTGAGCATCGACGGCGCTGCAGGCGAAGGCTTTGTGCAACTCGTAAAGCTGGCCAAGCCAGGAGGCCGCATCGGGATCTACGGGGGCACCACCGGAATGATCGGCCAGATCAACCCGGCCGAGATTTTCTGGAAGCAACTGGCCATTCACGGCAGCACCATGGGCACTAACCAGGACTTTGCAGAGATGATCGCTTTTGTAGCCGAAAAGAAAGTGAAGCCGGTAGTGGACATTGTGTTCCCGCTCGAAGAAACCGAGCAAGCCATGCGCTACATGGAAGCCGGCAAACAGTTCGGCAAAATTGTGGTGAAGGTGAGTTAGGTTTCTTTCATTATTAGCATTCGCACGAATATCCCGACTCCCTTTGTCATCTCGACGAAAGGAGAGATCTGAATGATCGAAAGCCGAACCAGCAATTCAGATTTCTCACCAGTAGAGGGCCCCTACCCCGGTTCGAAATGACAGGATAGGGCTAAAAACAGGCGACCCCGCTGCAAATGACTTTGCAGCGGGGTCGCCTGTTTATTTGAGCAGGAAGAAGCCTACTCTATTCATTACTGATTACTCCGTTATTCCGGCCAACTTCAAAAAGAAGGCGTATTGCAAAGCCGTCTCACGGTAAGGCTGGAATCGGCCGGAGGCGCCGCCGTGGCCCGCTTCCATGTTGGTTTGGAAGAGCAGCAGATTATCATCTGTCTTCATCTCACGCAGTTTAGCGACCCACTTGGCCGGCTCGAAATACTGCACCTGCGAGTCATGCAGACCAGTGGTCACGAGCATGTTCGGATAGTCCTTGGCCTCCACGTTGTCGTAAGGCGAGTAGGAGAGCATGTAGTCGTAGGCGTCTTTGTTGGCCGGATTGCCCCATTCGTCAAACTCGCCGGTAGTCAGCGGGATGCTGGTGTCGAGCATCGTCGTGACCACATCCACAAACGGCACGGCGGCGTGCATGCCTTTGTACAGGTTGGGACGCATGTTGGCAACTACACCGATCAGCAGGCCACCGGCACTGCCGCCCTGTGCGAACAGCTTATCTGGATTGGTGTAGCCTTGCTCGATCAGGTATTCGGATACATCGATAAAGTCCGTGAAGGTGTTCTTTTTCTTCATCAGTTTGCCGTCCTCATACCACTGGCGGCCCATTTCCTGACCACCCCGGATGTGCGCAATGGCATATACAAAGCCACGGTCGAGCAGGCTAAGGCGCACGGAGCTAAAGCCCGGGTTCATGCTGATGCCATAGGAGCCGTAGGCGTACTGCAAGGTCGGGTTGTTGCCATCGAGTTTCAGGCCTTTGCGGTATACCAGCGAAACCGGAATCTTGGTGCCGTCTTTAGCGGTGGCGTAGATGCGCTTGGCTTCGTAGTTGTTCTTGTCGAAATCGCCTACCACTTCCTGTTCTTTCAGCAGCGTTTTCTGCTTGGTTTCCATGTTGTAGTCGAACGTGGAACTAGGCGTAGTGAGAGAGCTGTAGACGTAGCGCAGCACTTTGCTGTCGAAGTCCGGGTTGATGCTGATACCGGCGGTATAGGCTTCTTCTCCGAAGTCCACGTAGTAGTCGGTTTTCGGATCGTTCCACTTCTTCACGCGCAGTTCCGTCAGTCCGTTTTTACGCTCCTGCAGCACCAGGTAATCCTTGAAGATCTCAGCCTCTTCCAGGTAGGTGTCCGGGCGATGCGGAATCACTTCCTTCCAGTTCTGTTTGGTGGTTTTGCCAACCGGCGTTTTCATCAGCTTAAAGTTGGTCGCGCCATCCTTGTTCGTGCGGATGTAGAAGCTATCACCGTAGTGGTCGACGCTGTATTCCAGACCGCGCTCGCGTGGTTGAATAACCTTAGGCGTGGCGGTTGGGTTGGCGGCATCCACGAAACGGTACTCTTGTGAGAGCGTGCTGCTGGAGCCGATGATGATGTACTTCTCCGATTTGGTCTTATACACAAAGGTGCTGAAGGTTTCGTCGGCCTCGTGGTATACCTCTTTGTCCTGCGAGGTAGGGGTACCCAGGGTATGGCGGAAGATCTTGAAAGAGCGAAGGGCCGGGTCCTTCATGGTGTAGAAGACGGTTTTGTTGTCGTTGGCCCATACCGCTCCGCCCGTGGTGTTCGGTATACGGTCAGGCAGCAGCTCACCGGTTTGAAGGTTTTTGAAGCGCAAGGTATACTGTCGGCGGCTCACGGTGTCTTCCCCAAAAGCCAGCAGCCTGTTATCGGGGCTCACGTTCATGCCGGCCGCTGCGTAGTAGCTTTTGCCCTCGGCACGCTCATTGGCATTGATCATCACTTCTTCCTTGGCATCCAGGCCCCCTTTTTTGCGGGCATAGATGGGGTATTCTTTGCCAGCCTCGAAACGAGTATAGTAGAAGTAGCCGTTCTTCTTGTAAGGCACCGACTCGTCGGTTTGCTTGATGCGGCCCACAATCTCGTTGAATAGTTTTTCCTGCAGCGCCTCGGTATCGGCCATTACCTGCTTGGTGTATGCGTTTTCGGCGTTCAGATAGGCAATCACCTCCGGGTTCTCACGCTCGTTCATCCAGTAGTAGTTGTCGATGCGTGTGTGTCCGTGCGCGGTGAGCTCTTTTGGTTTTTTGGCAGCTACCGGTGGCTGCGGCGCATCTGCTTTTGCCGGGGCTTCGGTGGTTTGCTCGGTTGTGGCGGTCTCAGTTGTTGTGCCTGGCTGCGTGGTGCTGCAGGCTGTGCCCGCCAGCAGGCAGGCGGATAGCAGTAGGGCCGGAGCCGTTGTGCCGTTCTGTGCTTTTTTCATAGAGAGTATTTTTTATACAGATTATAAAAATAAGGAAAAAACAGAGAAGTTAAACAGAAATAAAAGTTATGCATGCAGCGTAAATTTTTATACCTTGCTATACCTTAAAACTTAATTCAGACGCACTATGGCAACACAAGAAGAATTTGAGCAGGCAGTGGCTCAGTCAAAGGAACTGACGGAACGACCATCGAACAACATTTTGCTGCAACTCTACGGCCTATTTAAGCAGGCTACCGAAGGAGATGTGAACACGGAGCGTCCGGGTGGCTTTGATTTTAAGAACATTGCCAAATGGGATGCCTGGAAAAGCCTGCAGGGAACGAGCCAGGAGGATGCCCGTGCGCAGTATGTGCAGTTGGTAAACAGCCTGCGGAATGCTTAACCGCTAAAAGCAGCAGGTATAAAAAAAGCGCCCCACGGGGCGCTTTTTTAGTTTTCTTTCCAGGTATAGCCGCTATCGTGGCACCCGTAGCGCCGACTCAAAAAAGGCAAACTGATGCCGAGTGTGCCACCCAGAAAGCCACGGGCCGACATGTTCTTTGACTCGCAGATGGGGCAGGCCTCGGTTTCCGGGTATACCTGAGCGGGAGCCGCTAGTTCAATGTTATCATCGAGGATGTACTCGCTGGTGCCGCGCTCTATGCGCGCGAGTAATTCCAGGGCCTCTTCCACATCGCCTTCCGTTACCTGTAGCTTCACGCCGCCCACCGCCAGCGAGTAAAGTGGCTGCGCCGCAATGATCTGCTCGTCCCCCAGAAAGCACAGAATTCCCTCCGCTTCGAGGCGGCCTTTGAGAATGTGGGCTTCTGTGGGTTGGCTGAAAGTGGCGACGGTGATAAGGCGCTCTGCCATGGTGTACAGGTAGTGTTAGGTCGGGGTGTGGCTACTGTTTTTTCGGCGGCAGATCAAAGGCCTCGGCCTCGTGCTCAAAATGCCCTTTGTGCGAGCCATCGCAGAAAGGTTTGTTCTTGGACATCCCGCAGCGGCAGATCGAGACTAGCTCACGGCCGCCCAGGCCATAGACGTTGCCATGTTTGTCCACAATCTCAAATTCACCTTCCACGCGCAGTGAGCCGTTGCTGTTCACTGTTATTTTTGTCTTCGCCATTATCTTGTGTTTAGTATAGAAACAAATATAGCTTTTTTGCGGCATAATTACCAGCGGACTACTTGCAGAAGGGGAGGGCCAGAAACGCCACAGCCCCCGGACCATGGTGGCCGGAGGCTGTGGCGTTCACGTTGTAGCGTGCAAAATTAGTTGCTGTACACGTAATTGAACGTTTGAGACTGGCCATTTGGTAGCGTTACCGTCTGGCTGGTCGGCATGCCGCTTTCGTCGTACTTATAAGAGTAAGAGCGGGTAAAGGTCTTCTGGCTGTTGTGTACCGCCATAGAAGAGCGCACCAGGTTGTTTGGGCTGCTGGCCGAGCCTGGCTCTGCGAAATCATGCAGTGGGTTCGGGTTAGAATCGTAAGAGTTCGTAGTTGTGGCGTAAAGCTTGGCTTCTCCGCTACCGTCGATCACAAACTGCTTCTCCTGGGCATAGTTGCCATTCGGCAATACTTCATAGGTCGTGAAAGACTTGAGTTTGCCTTTCTCCTCGGTGCCCTCATACACTGATTTCTTGCTCAGTTTGTTGGCAGCGTCGTAGGAGTACGTGCTGTAAGTCTGGTATTCCGGCTTACCGCCTGTGTAGTAGGTTGATACCGACTTGCTCAACTCGCCCTTGTCGTTGTAGGTATAGTGCTGCTCTGTCAGGAGTGTCTGGCTTTTGCCGCCGTAGGTTGTGCTCTTGATGAGTCGGCCTTTTTCGTCGCGCTCGTACTTGTCCACACTCTCCACCTCGCCGGTTTCCTGGTTGTAGTGGTTCACCTGGCTAAGCTGCTTGCTCACCACTTTGTAAGAAGTAACCTCAGTAGAGTCCAGCAGGATGTGCGACAGGCTGCCCTTGTCGAAAGTAGGTGCTGCAGACTCGTGGTCATTTTTCTCGCAAGACGATAGGGCTACCACGCCACATACGAGCATGGCGGGTAAAAAACGGTTTTTCAATTTCATTTGGCTAAAAGTTGAAAAGTGAAAATAAATAAACAGCACAGGGCGCTTCCCCGGCAGTCTCAGGTAAAACGCCCTTTTCTTTAAAATAATTGCACTGCTGCTGATAAAATTACAGTAAAAGCTATGATTGATAGAATTTTACAATCTGTTAATTTTTGTAAGATGTTGATATTTAGCTGTTTGTTGTTTGTGGTTTCTGATGAAAAAAGTTTCGTTGCGTATAAAAGTGCAATTTTAATTGAGCGAAGCCTCTTGAGCGATCTGCAGCAACTCGTCGCCGGCATCTATGTCGTGGCGCAACTGCTCCTGGAAGTTGATAGAGATACGGAGCGCCTTCAGGCCCTGCACTCCCTGCAGTTCCTCAATGTCCAGGTCTTCTACCTCCGGTTCGATGTAGCCCTCTGCCTGCAGGAAGTCGATGTAGCGGCGGTACTCCTGCGCCTCTTTTGGCTGTGTGTACACAATGGCCACTTTGCCAGGCTGGGTCAGGCGCTCTTCGGTGCCGCGCAGGGTAGCTTTGTCGATGCGCTTTTTGATGATCTCGTAGCGGATGTTGTCAGCGCCCTCCACGTCAAACTTTTTCTCGTCTAGCCGGAAACGGATGCAGATCGGGTTGCTGTGCACCAGGATCAGTTGTGTGATCTCGAGTGGCAGTTTCAGGTTAGCGCGTAGCTTGTGTATGCGGCGGGCAATCTCGCAGGTGAGCATCAATTGCCAGAGGCGCATGTTCTTCAGGTATAGCTCCTCAAAATGGCCGCTGTTCAGAAGCGATGCCCCGATGTAAATGTTATACTCCAGTCCATCGGTCTTGTATTTCTCAAAATAGTGCGGAAAGATATGCTGCGCCTTTTCTTCCTCCCGGTCCAGGAAGCTGGAAATGGTGTCGTTGATCAGGTATAGGCTCTCCTCATAGGCCCGCCGTTTGTTGTATACCACTCCGTTCGGGTTATTGGTGGCCTTGCGGTAAGCCTCAATAGCTTGCTGGGTAGAGGGGTACTTTTGGGTAAAGTGGTTGAAGAGCGGCTCGATCTCGCTGCGCAAAAACTCCAGCACGACCGCCTCATCGCCCGAACTCAGTTCCTGCACAATGTTTTGCGAATACTTATCGATCTTATACACCAGCTCATCCAGGATGGAGAGCGGCAGCTTGTCCTTGGCGGCCAGAATCACCTCTTTGGCCAGCACCAGCTGGTCGAGCAGGTCGCCCTGTATGGCCTTGTTGCGCTCCGAAGCCGAGCTGCGGATGTCCGATACGCCATAAAGCGGATAGATGTCGCGAAACACAATGGGCTCTATCTCGGCCGGCACGTTGCGCTCCATCTTATCGAGCAGGTTAATGGCAGCCTGCGTGAAGCGCCACTCCACAATGGGGTGTATGGCGGTATACTTCTCTTTGATGATGTTCTGGATGCTGCTGCGCAACTCGTCGAGCATGCGGTTGAGTGCCAGCGCAAAGAGTGGCAGTATCTCCTTAAGCTTGATCGTGGAAAGGGCATTCAGTTCGCCAGGTATAGGCGAGGCCAACTCCAGCATCCCGATCGTCTGGCCTTCGTATTGCAGCGGTGCGATGATGAGGTTGCGCAGGCCGGTTCTGATCAGTTCCTGCTCCAGTCGGTTGGGTTCGTCCAACTGCTCCAGGTCGTCTACTATAATGGTGTTGCCTTTGATAAGCACAGGGGCGTAAATGGACTCGGTCAGGTCTTCGAGCTTGATGCGGGAGTCTTTCTGCAGCACCAAACCGTTCCAGGTTTTGCGGGTATAGTTGGTGTCGAACTCGTGCAGGGCAGGCAGCGAAGCCAGGCCCAGCCGCAGCCCCGGCAGCCCAAATAGCACACGCAGCTTCTGCTGCAGGCTATCAAAGCCTTCAGTGGTAGTCACAGAGTCCTGGTCGAGCAGGTCGTAGCGCAGCGAGGAGATGGTGGCCTCGTTGGTCACGTCCGTGAAATCGTAAATGGCAAAGCCGCTGAACTCAAAGTTTTCCGGCGGGATCTTTTGCATCCACAGGTCCAGGTCGTTGTAGCGGTTGATCAGGAAGTTGATCTCCTGGGTGCTGAGTTTCTTGATCGGGCCTTTGGCCTTCACTTTCATGAACTTAAGGTCGGTGATGAGTTTGTAGTGCCGGTCCAGCCTGGTAAACTTGTCTTTGATGCTGAAGATAAAGGGCTCGTCCACAAAGAAATTGGCATTGTAGAACTTCTCCAGTATCAGGGTATAGGCCGAGAGTGTCTGTCGGAAAAGCAGGGTTTTGAGGTCGAGGTTCAGCTTTTGGGTATAGTTGCCACCTCCCAGCAGGTCCAGTTCCTCCAGGCGCGGCGTGGCATAGAAGCTGTCGAAGTGAAAGGGCAGCACCGTGGCGCGCAGGTCATTCTCCCAGAGCGCACTCGGGAAAATGTCTTCCATCAGGATGTCGACTGTGTCAATGTATTTGTCGATGATCGACACGTCTTCAATAGGCTCCAGCAGCTCGGGGGTTTGGCGCAGCAGCCCGGCCAGCTCGTTTACACGGGCCACATTGCAATTCGGGTCGGTCTTGATCTTGTTTTCCCAGTAAGACACCAGCGGTGACAGGCTGAGGGTCGCCTTGAACGGAAACCGCTCGGCACTCAGGATGATCTCGTCCCGGTTAGGTATAGAAACAACGGTTTCGTGGAAGTTGTCCCTCGTTTTGCGCATAGTAAGTTTTTGGTTTTAATGGGGGAAGAACGTGTGTGGCACAATCCCAGGTGCGGCGCAGGCCAGACGCCTGCCTTTGCTTTAAACGTAAGCAGTGCTAAAAAGATAGTGAGCGATGTGTTTTGTAGGTTAAAGGAAAGTATCGGATTAAAAAAATATAGTGACAGCAGCATGCTCTGGCATAATATTTAATGGAGAGCTGTGTTAGAAGAGTATTCCGTCATTAAATAAAACCAACCTATGAAGAAGCTATTTGTAGCCGTAGTGCTGCTTGCCATGACCCTCGGCACACTGGGAGCGCAGGCACAGACCAGGTCAAAACTGGAGCAGGACCTGGAGGATTTCCGGAACTGGATGAACAAGCGCGTAAACCAGGGCGATAGCATAACAAGGGCTGAATGGCCCACTGTGAAGCAGGAGTTCCGGGCCCGTACCCAGCGCCTGGACCGCAGCAGCGGCCAGATGAACGAAGCCTCGAAGCAAGAATATGGCGAACTGAAAAGCCAGTACCAGGAGTGGGAGGCGGAGAACGATGAGCGCTACGGCCAACCGCTTAGCCGCGAGACGGCCGCTAACTGGGAGCGCCGCCTGGCCGGAACCAGCAACATCGGGCAGCTAAGAGCCAGTCAGATACGAGGCGTTTACATCCGGTTTATGGAGAACGTGCGGGCACAACGCACCAATTGGAGCCTGCGCGACTGGGACTATGCCGAGCACGTATACCTGCAACTCAACGACCGCAAGCAGCAGGTGCTCAGTCAGATGAATAACAGCGATAAAATGAAGGTAGCCGCCCTGCAGGTAGAGTTCAACACGCTACGCAAAAGCCGCGACGCCAAAGACAGGTATAACCAGATGCGGGAGCAACGGTAATCAGTTTGTGTACCTGGACTTAGTGACAAAGGACTATTTGACAAAGGACGGTTATGCGGCTCAAAGCTAACCTGCGCCAGGCGAAAGCCTGGGTTGCATCAGCTTGTGAAGAAGCCAATCACCCTTTCTTTTGTCAAATAGTCTTTTGTCAACTAATTTAAATAGCGTTCTTGCCCTTGGTGCCGCCCGACTGGTCGCCTTTGTTGCGGCCCTGGTTCGGGCTTTTGTCTTTCTGCTGGTCGCCCAGGCTGCGGTTTCCTTCCTGTCCGCCCTGCTTTTTAGCCTCAGGCTGCTGCGACTTGTTCTTGTCCTGGTTGTGTCCCTTTGTCATAGCTTTTAGTTAAATGTGGATAAAAGATTCGATTGTGCCTGATTACAGGTAATCAGTGCTATACCTGAAACAGGCACTACAGTAGATAAACGGCCTTCAGCCACGATGGTTAGGAAAGGCGGGCTATACCCCATGTTCTTCAGGAATAAGCAGGTATAGCGAGAAAGCACCTACCGCCATCACCAGGTCCCTCACGGCAATGTCGTAATACTCGCCGGTCAGCAATAGGTTTAGGGCAATGCTCACCAGCCATAAACCGACTACCAGCGCCCCCAACTTCGGTTTCAGGAGAACCAGCAAACCGGCTCCAATCTCAATTATACCTACCAGGTTCATAAAGGCAGATGTGCTGAAAGGTAACAGGTTGGCCACCGCCGGGGCAAGGTATTTGTTCCAGTCGGTGAGCAGGTGCAGGTATTTGTCTAGGCCCGCCAGAATAGGCACGATGGCATAGGTATACTTGGTTAAGTTGGTGGCTATAGCAATGCGGTTGTACGCAGGGCGTTCAGTCCGCTGCATGCCTGTTGTTGATGCAATTGTATCCATGATGATATCCTCCTTTTTATTGGTGATTTTATTTAACTCTGATGGTTAGATGATTATGTTCTAAAATCGTTACAAAAGAGTGTAACAAATTGGCTGGTAAGGCATCTAAGCATTGTAGCAAAACAAGAGGAGGTATGGGAAAGCTAGCAACGTTCGAAAAAGCAGCCCTGAGCGACAGCGCCGTGGTGGAAAGAATACTGGGAGGGGAGGTATCGCTCTATGAGCTCCTGATGCGGCGACACAACCAGAAGCTCTACCGGGTAGTGAGGAGCTACCTGAAGCAGGAGCAGGAGGTGGAAGACGTGATGCAGGAAACCTACCTGCAGGCTTTCGAAAAGCTGTCTCAGTTCCGCAATGAGGCCCTGTTTTCCACTTGGCTGATCCGGATCGGGATTAACAAGGCCCTGTCCAGACTGCGCGAACAGAAAAGGCTGAGCGGCGGCTCTCTGCTGATGGACCAGCCGGAGCGTTTGTCCGTTCTCCTGCAAAACATGAGTGCCCCTAACCCTGAACAGGCCACCATCCGGCAGGAAGTGAAACAGCTACTGGAAAGCGCCATTGACAGCATTCCTGAGAAGTACAGAATCGTGTACATGCTTCGCGAGATGGAGGATATGTCCATGCACGACATCGCGCAGTGCCTGGAGCTTTCGGAGAGCAACGTAAAGGTGCGCCTGCACCGGGCCAAGAGCATGCTGAAAGAGAGTCTGCTCAAGCTTTCGGTAGGGGAGGATGTGTTTGAGTTTGGCAACAAGCGCTGCGATGCGGTGGTCAGGCAGGTACTTAATGCCCTCACTTAAATCGCTGGCCCTAATAGTTAGCTAATCGATTGTGGGTTAGTGTGATAAAGGGCGTGCGCATAGGTATAGGAAGGGAGCTGGCTAAAAAAACCGGTGCCGGGCTGAGGAATTAGGCTGTGGCATCACCGAAAAAACGTAGATTTGCAGTCGGTTTCTTCACCCATTATACTATTACCATGCACATTGCGATCGTCGGCAATATTGGCGCCGGCAAAACCACCCTGGCCACCAAACTTTCCCAGCATTTTAAGTGGGAGCTATACCTGGAGGCAGTTGAGAATAACCCTTACCTGAAGGATTTTTATGAGGACATGGAACGCTGGTCCTTCCATCTGCAGGTATACTTTCTGAACAGCCGGTTCGGTCAGGTACAGCAAATACAGGCCAAGGACGGACACGTGATCCAGGACCGCACCATTTATGAAGATGCCTTTATCTTTGCCAAAAACCTGCACCAGTCGGGACTGATGAGCACGCGCGACTACGAGAACTACTTTGCCCTTTTCCAGTCGATGATCAGCATGGTGAAAGCGCCTGACCTGATGATCTACCTGAAGGCTGACCTGCCTAAACTGATCGGGCAGATCGAGAAACGCAACCGCGACTACGAGAACAACATCAGCATCAACTACCTGCGTAACCTCAACGAGCACTACAACACCTGGATGAGCAGCTACGACCAGGGCAAGTTGCTCGTGATCGATGTGAACAACATGGATTTTGTGGCCAATCCAGAGGATCTGGGAAGCATTATTGAACGCATCAACGGCGAGTTGTTCGGCTTGTTCTAAGATGAAGCTATACTGGTGACGTGTTAGTTTGCCAGCCACACATGAGGTATAAGCCGCTGTGCCGAAAGGTATAGCGGCTTTTTCTTTTCCCCCAAATCCTGTATCTTTCTCTTGAAAAAAACTAACCTTAGATAAACCATGAGATCACGCCACCTTCTACTTGTTTCTGCCGTAGCCGCCCTGACGGCCGCCTGCACCGGCAGCACCACCAACGAAGCGCAGACAACCGAGGCCGTGCAGACCGACGCTACTGCCACAGACCTGCAGCAAAAGCTAGGCATGTATACCTCCGTACGCCTGACATCCGACCTGAGTGGGTTGAGCGAGAAGGAGCGCCAGATGATCCCGCTCTTGATTGAGGCCAGCAACATCATGGACGAGCTGTTTTGGTACGAAGCCTATGGCAAAAAAGACTCCCTGCTGAACGCGCTCACCGACGATGCCGCGAAACAGTTTGTGAAAATAAACTACGGCCCCTGGGACAGACTCAATAACAACGAACCCTTTCTGCCGGGTGTGGGACCCAAGCCCGACGCGGCCAACTTCTACCCACAGGACATGACGAAGGAGGAGTTTGAGAAGGCTAACCTGAAAGACAAAACCAGCCAGTATACCTTCCTCCGCCGCGACGCCAACGGCCAGCTCATCACCGTGCCATACCATGTGCAGTTTAAGGAGCAGGTAAAGCGTGCATCTGACCTGCTGCGCCAGGCGGCAAATCTGGCCGATGAGCCGGGCCTGAAGAAATACCTGACTCTGCGCGCCGATGCCCTGCTCAACGACAACTACCAGCCCAGCGACCTGGCCTGGATGGACATGAAAAACAATCGCATCGATGTGGTGATTGGTCCGATTGAAACCTACGAGGACAAAGTATTCGGCTATAAGGCGGCGCACGAGGCCTATGTGCTGATCAAGGACATGGACTGGAGCAAGCGCCTCGAAAAATATGCGGCCTTCCTGCCGGAGCTGCAACGCGGACTGCCAGTGCCGGCCAACTACAAAAAAGAAACACCGGGCACCGACTCTGACCTGAATGCCTACGACGTGGTGTACTACGCCGGCGACTGCAACGCGGGCAGCAAGACCATCGCCATTAACCTGCCCAACGACGAGGAGGTGCAGCTGAAGAAAGGCACCCGTCGACTGCAGCTCAAAAACGCCATGCAGGCCAAGTTCGACAAGATCATGCTTCCGATTGCCGACGAGCTGATCGCCGACGACCAGATGCAGCACATCACCTTCGATGCCTTCTTCGCCAACACCATGTTCCACGAAGTGGCGCACGGCCTTGGTATCAAGAACACCATCAACGGCAAAGGCACCGTGCGGGAGGCGCTAAAAGAGCATGCCTCGGCACTGGAGGAAGGCAAAGCCGATATCCTGGGCCTGTACATGATCACGCAATTGCATAAGAAAGGTGAAGTGAGCGGCAGCCTCGAAGATTACTATACCACCTTCATGGCCGGCATCTTCCGCTCGGTGCGCTTTGGCGCGGCCAGTGCCCACGGCAAGGCCAACATGGTGCGTTTCAACTTCTTTAAAGAGAACGGCGCCTTCGAGCGCGACGCCCAGACAGGTAAATACCGCGTGAACTACGTGAAAATGGGAGAGGCCATGGACAAGCTATCAGAACTGATCCTGACGCTGCAGGGCAATGGCGACTATGCCGGTGTGGGTAAACTATTGAATGAGCAGGGCCTGATCAGTGCCGAGCTGCAGGCCGACCTCGACCGCCTCAGCCAGAAGAACATCCCGGTAGATGTGGTGTTTGAGCAGGGGGTGGATGTGCTGGGCCTTAAATAACAGGTATGGCGCTTCTTCACTGGAAACAGCAGGATCTGACCTCCCGAAGGTACACAGTGTACGACGAAAACGGGCAGGTTGGTGAGCTTGCCTTCAGGGGCTGGACCAGCAACGACGCCGATTTCTGCTCAGAGCGCATTAACCTGTACTTTTAGAAGCAAGGTTGGCTTCAGCACGATGTTACCATTCATTTCAAAGATGAGGTGATCGGTATGAGTAAAACCTCGGGTTTCGGCAAAACCAATACCACGCTGGTGTCGGGTGAGCAGTTTACCTTTCAGGGCAAGTCGCTGGACAGTACCAGAGAACTGCAGGATGAAGCTGGCAACATCTTGATGCGCTTTGAACAAAGCAGCCCTAGTATGTCGGGCGGGCAGATTTCCATTGCCCGGGATATTCCGGAGCTGACCAGGTTGCTGCTAGTAGCCACCGGACTTTACTTCAGGCATCTCGGGCAGTAGCTGAGTTGATCTCCAGATAGGCGGTTCCAGTGAAAAGAACTGTTTAAGTATTCGAAATTATGAATAAAAGGCCCTGCCGACTGGCAGGGCCTTTTACGTTATTGGCTGTATTTGTAAGCTTTTGTGGGTTTGCAGCTGCTGAGGGCCTGTTGTGGATAATTGCTTGCAAATATAGACAACTTATAAAGTGGCTTGGGAGTAAAACTGTTTTCCAACTCACTTTAAATCAAATATTTAATCATGAAAAATTTTGTAAAATCATTCTACGATTTTAACAGAGACAGCCCGCAGGAGCGCCAGGAACGCAACAAATTATACCCTGAACTGGCCAAATTCCACATTGCCCTACGCGAGGAAATGAGCGAAGAAGAGTATCAGGAATTCTACAGAGCGGAGAAAGAAGCCGCCCGTAACCTGATGATCCCTAACCAAACCACCCCAACTCAATGGATACGAATGTAACTCGTAATAATAGCAGAAACTGAAAAAGGTAAACCGATAGTGGTTTACCTTTTTTGTTTAATGTCTTTGTATGTGGTTTTAAGGTTCCAGGCCTTTTTTTGAAAAGTCTTTTGTCACCAAGTCCTTTGTCAATTAGTCAAAGAGCAGCTATACCTGTTACAGCATCTCCAGCAGCAATGCTGCTCCCTCTTCACCAACCAACGAGCCGATGGCCACCCCCATGCCGCCCATGCGCACGGCGCAGCACACATGCTCCGACACCGGCTGCACAATAGTGGTTTTGCCTGGGCCTACGCCCATAATGCCGCTCCAGCGCTGCTCTACTTCGTAAGGTGTACCAGGCAATATAACTTCTCGCAGCAGCTCGTCTAGTTTGTTCTGCACCAGGTCTGTCAGCCCCATTTCGGTAGTTTCTTCGGTTGTGAAGTCCAGGTTGCGGCCACCGCCGAACAGTACCCGGTTGCCAATGTTGCGGAAGTAGTAGAAGCCTTTGTCGTAGTGGAAGGTGCCTTTGAAGCGCAGCCCAGGTATAGGTTTGGTTATGAGCACCTGCGCCCGGGCCGGTGCCACTTGCAGCTGTGGCAGCAATTGGCGTGCAAAGCCGTTCGTCGCGACCAGGGCTGCTCGGGCAGGTATAGCGATGCCTTGTCTGGTGAGGGCGGTTATACCCGTGCTTTCTTCCTCCAGACGTTCGATCTCCAGTCCGTTCAAAACGATCACACCCAGGGCCTGCACCTTCCGGGTGAGCGCCAGGATCATTTTGCCCGTGTCGATCTGGCCTTCTGCGGTGCTCTCGATCAGGTGCGCTACCTGTTTGAAACCAAATTCCCCGATCTTGTGGTCAGCCAGGCGGTATACCTCCTGCTCACCCGTTACCTGCTGCAGCTGCTTATTCAGGTAGGATATTTGCTCGAGGCAGGCTTCGTAAAGCGGCTTTTGGCTCTCCTTAAACAACTCGTAGCCGCCCCAGCGGTGAAAGTCGATCGCCTGGTCGCCGAGGTTCTGGCGCAGGCGCTGCAGTCCGCACCAGCGGCGCTCCACCAGCGCAAATACTTCGTTTTCAGTATGGTGGCTCAGGTCGTCGAGCAATTCGGAGGGGCTGCCAAAGCAGGCGAAACCGGCGTTGCGGGTACTGGCCCCGGTGGGCAGCAGGCCACGTTCCACCACCAGTACTTTCAGGGCAGGCTGCTGTGTTTTCAGGTATAGCGCCGCATTCAGGCCTACAATGCCGCTGCCCACGATGAGCACATCCACGTGGCTGAAATACGATTCCTTTTCCCAGAAACTCAACTCCATGGCTACTCGTCCTCGCGGGTATAGGTATGCTTGTAGTTGCGGGCCGTTGCCTCGTCTATTATCTCAAAACCCGTCAGCATGATCTCGCGCTCGCCATTGTTGTAGCCGCGCACAAATACGCCTTCCGGTGATTCGTAGATAGAGTAGTTGTGGCGACCGAAAGGGTAGAGGTTGTTGCTCCGGAGGGTTGTAGCGTTGGTAAGATCAGCAGTTCTACCGTCCGGCGTTTTGATGATGAATTTCTTTTTATCTGTTGTCATGATTCGCAATCTTCTAAAATCTTATCCAAGATAGCACTAATCTCGGAAGCATGGCTCAAAACCATCAGGTGTCCGGCTCTTTTTACTTTGATGATGCCCGGATAGGTGCCCATGGGCAGTATGCGGTCGGCGGTGCCGTGGAGCATCACACAATTCTCGTAGTGGTCGGGTTGGTGCCAGTTGAGCAGCTGACCGATGGCCCAGCGCAGGAAATGCGGATCGGTTTCGAGAATGACTTGCTTGAGCAGTGCTTTCTCGGCCTTGGTGCTGGCGCCAAAAAGTACGGGTCCCACAAAATGGAAGCGCTTGAGCCAGGGCACAGGTATAATGCGATGCAGGCGCAAAAAGCCCATCAGGCGGTAGTACCAGGGCAGAATCTTACTGCTGGCGATGCTCGAGATGAGGATGGTTTTGCGTGGGTTCAGAAACTTGGAGAGCTCGATGGCTACCACGCCGCCAAAGGACATGCCCACCAGCACCGGGTTTGGTTCGGTGATCTGATCGGCCAGCCGCAGCGCATAGTCGTGCAGGGGCTCATCGTCGTAAGGCTGTATCCAGCGCACGTATACCTTGTTTTTGCATTTGAGATGCAGAAACTGGAACATGCGCTCGTCCGCTCCCAGGCCGCTGATAAAATAAACGGTGCTCATACAGCTGTGCATTTCCGGCTGTTGCCGTGTACAAAAGCAAAGCTACGGCTTTTCTTCTAATCGCGCAGGGCGACCCCCTGACTCAGAAAGGAGAGTACATCCTTTAAGGTTTCCTGTGGCTGCTCTTCCATGGGTATGTGCCCTGCACCGGCATACAGTTTTAGTTGGGCGCCCCGTATACCTTGCTGAAAGCGTCTGGCATCCGTGGGCGACACCCAGGCATCGGCCTCGCCCCACAGGATAAGAGTAGGTGCCTGCACCTGCGCCAGTTTATGCAGGTTGTCGCTGTCCACGGTGTTTAGGCGGTCTATGAAGGCGTTTCGGTTGCCCTCCCGCAATAGCAGGTCATGGCTCAGGCTGATGGTTTCGGATTTGAGTTTGGTATCGTCGCCGTAAACCTCCCGGAGGCTCTGGGCCACAATGAAACGGGGCGTGACATACTTAAGAGAGTGCCGGAGCAGGGGCGTTTGGGCCATCCGGAAGGGCAACGTGATGTTTTTGTCGTTGGCATTGGTGACGCCAGTAGGGGAGACCAGGATCAGCTTTTGCACCCGCTTGGGGTAGGTGGCGGCAAATTCGTAGGCAATCTGCCCACCTAGGGAGCTGCCCCCGATGTGGGCCTGCTCTATACCCAGGCTGTCCATAAACTGCAGGAGCAGGTCGCGGTAATAGTCGATGGAGTAGGAGCCGGAGGGATTGGGACCTGTGAGGCCGAAGCCGGGCAGGTCGAGCCGCAGCACCCGGTGTTGCTTGCTCAGCTCAGCAGACCAGCCATCCCAAGTCTGCAGCGAAGCCGCTGTGCCGTGCAGCAGAATGATCGGCATACCCTGTCCCTCGTCGCGGTAGTGCAACTCGACACCGGCTATGTTGACAAACCGGGAGGAGAAAGTTGTATACCTGGCTTTGAGCTCCTCAGCAGGTATGTCGGCTCTGATCATGAACGCAAAAGCCACCAGCAGGGCCAGTGCAGCTGCTATTGCTATACTTTTTGGCTTAACACGCATGAGCTTGGGAGGTTAAATCTATTGCTTGTACTAAAGTATGAAAAAATTGATTAAATGTTTTCACAGAATATCACTTTACTTAAACTAAAAAAGCAGTCTGCCATACATGACAGACTGCTTTTTTAGTTTGGGAGAAGGCTATACCTACAAACCAGACTCCTTTTTAAACTTGCTTCCGAAGAAATAATAAACAGGTATACCCAGCGCCACAATAATCAGCCCCGGCCAGGTATAGACTGGTTTGTAGATCAGCAGGATGACACAGATGCCTGAGGAGAGCAGTACGTAAAGCGCCGGCAGGATCGGGTAACCGAAGGCTTTGTAGGGGCGCTTCAGGTCCGGGCGGCGTACACGCAGCACAAATACGCCTATTACTGTAATGATATAGAAGAGCATCACCGCAAAGATCACGTAGTCGAGCAGGTCGTTGTAAGTACCGGAAAGGCAGAGCATGCAGGCCCAGAGGCACTGCAGCCACAGCGCCGCAGCCGGCACGCCGTTTTTGTTCAGGTGCCCCATCTTCTCGAAGAACAGCCCGTCTTTGGCAATGGCGTAGTATACCCGCGCCCCTGACAGGATGGCCCCATTGTTACAGCCAAAGGTTGAGATCATGATCAGGATGGCGATACCCACAGTGGCCGGGTAGCCGCCGATCACCTCCGCCACAGCCGTTGCCACGCGGTCGTTGGAGGCGTATTTGATGCCTTGGCCTATCACGTCGGTTGCGTTCGGGTCGCCGTTGAGGGGGAGCACGAGCAGGTATACCAGGTTGATGATCAGGTATAGCCCCATCACAATGGCACTGCCGATCACCATACTAAGCACGATGGTACGCTTCGGGTTCACGATCTCATCGCCTGAAAAGCCGATGTTGTTCCAGGAGTCGGCAGAGAACAAAGCGCCAACCATGGCAATGCCGATGGCCGTGATCAGTGCCATACCTGCCGGAGGCGCTTCACTGGCTCCGTTGGCAGCTGCTGCAGATCCCCAGAAATCAGAGAAGTTAGCCTGCACCGCCGTGTCGTTGATGCCGAAAAGCAGACCGAACAGAATCAGGCCGAAGAGGGCGATCAGTTTCGTGCTGCCGAAGATGTTCTGGATCAGCTTGCCGCTCTTTACACCGCGGGAATTAATATAAGTCAGGTATAGAATGCTTAAAATAGCCAGCAGCTGCACGGAGGTGAAGTTAAAGCCAGCCAAAGAAAACAGTACATTGTCTTCGCTAAACCAGGGTATAAGCACCCCGGTAAAGCGGGCGAAAGCCACCGCCACTGCTGCAATTACTCCCGTCTGTATCACCAGAAAAAGCGTCCAGCCATACAGGAAAGCCACCATCTTGTTATAGGCCTCCTTCAGGTATACATACTGCCCGCCCACTTTCGGGAACATCGACGACAACTCGCCATAGCTGATGGCACCCACCATGGTCAGGAAGCCAGAGAGGACCCACACCAGCAGCATGTTGCCCGGACTCACCACCGCCCTGGAGATATCGGCCGTTACGATAAAGATGCCTGAACCGATCATACCGCCGGTCACGATCATGATGGCGTCGAAAAGCGTGATCTCGCGCTTAAAGCCGCTTTCCTTTTCAGTTTGCTGCATGCTTTCTACTTCTTCTATATGCTGCATAAAAGCTGTTTCTACTTGTGGTAATAGCCAAAAGCCATGTCGGGTGGCTAAGGCTGAAGGGCAAAATTAAAGTTAATTCTCGGGGAAATGGCAAAGGGCAGGCATTATCTGGAATAAAGACAGAAGTAGTTGATTTATATATAACTATACCCGGTAATAATTGGCATTTTTTTGCTCTAGAATAAGGCGGCTGTTAGTCTGGTTTTTAGGGTGCTTCACGGATAATTCTAGCCCCTTGGTATAAAATAGTAGTGATTATAGCAACAGTACCTTGCATAACAAAGTACTATAGAATAACTTTGTCACAGTAATTAATTCATAACCACTAAATATTAAAGCCATGAAAGTATTATTCTTAATCGCCGCCACTGTTTCTTGCTTCGGTCTTGCACTCCAGCCAACTGTTAAACAAACGCCATCAGGTGAGGCCGTTATCGCCAACCAGGTAGCCATGGAGGTTGAAGAGCCAGTGATGACCGTGCTACTCGATACCGTGTTGATTACTCCTGTTGCGCCAGATGCGGTAGCTGCTAACGTGCGCTAAGCCGTAGCAGCCCGCTGGCCGGCAGCCAATGGATCCTGCGCCAGCAGCCACTCTTCGGCCAGGCGCCGTTCATAAAAGTTTTTCATAGAAAGCTGGGGCGTAATGCGCTCCTCCAATTCGCGGGCAGCAAGCTTACTGAACATGCTAAAGGAATAAACGTGTGCCAAGTAGCGCAAACCCAATCTGAGCACCTGCGGCAGCCACTCAAACTGGAGCCAGTCGTTGGCATCCTGCCAGTCGCCGGTTACTTCGGTCTTGTCATTGAGCAACTTCGGGCAGGGAGCTTCTTTCAACAGATCCAGGTATGCCTGCGCTGCACAAACTACGTTGTCCGCCGTTATGTGGCCCTGCCATTTGGCCTCGATGTAGTCTTTCTTACGCTGAATTGTCACGTAGACATCACCCATCAGGTGGCGCAGCTCTATTTTCGCCGTCGGTGCATTTTCCGGAAGAATAATTCGGGGTACCATAAGTTACTATGCATGGTTGGGTTGCCAATGTAAGCAATCTGATTGCTTCACCCACACAAAGCGCCCTATTTTGAGTAGAGTGCTCCGAAACCGGGGTAAATGATGGCGTTTCAGGAAGAGGCGTCAGTCTGCTCTATACCCACAAACACACCTTCCGCTCTCACTTCGACTCGGTGTAAAACCGCTTTCCGGGTACGGAAGTCGCATTCACGCCCATCTTTCATGCTATACCTGTAGCTGTGCCAGGGGCAGATCACTTCATCCAGATAATTTGTTGTGCCTCGGCTGAGGGAATAGCCGAGGTGGGGGCAGCCGTCGTCGAGGGCGAAAAAACCGTTGGCGGTATGGGCAATGCACACGGTACGGCCGTCAAGCACCAGTTGCTTCAGTTTCCGGAGGGGCACCTGCTCACGGGCTTCGGATTCGCTTTCAAACACCTTGTGCCAGGTATAGCGGGCTTGCTTCTTTTCCATTAGTGCCTGTTAGTTGCTCACCCGGATGGCCGAGGCATGCGCCTGTATCGGGAACGACTCCATCACTTCCCCATCAAACCAGGCTTCCACCATCTGTCCTTCGCGCAAATGTTCTAACCGAAGCGTAGCACCCTCGGTGTTCTCGATGTACGTTTTGGCATCGATGCGAAGCGTCGCCTGGGTATGGTTAGTCTTTATTCCTTCCACTGATTCAACCAGTACCACGGCTACACCTTCCTTTTTCTTGGAATTGGTCTTTTTGATGTTAGTGATGTTGCCCCGCATATCGGGCTGCGTGTTGGGGATATGAAAGCCGTCCTGTGTCTGGCATCCGGCCAACAGGAGTGCTGTTAAAGGGAGTAGGTGCAGGTATCTTCTCATGTGCTTGGAGGCGTATGTGAGCCGCTGCCATTAAAGAGACAGGGGCGTTTTTGACCTTTGTACGCAGCAGGAAGACGATAAGTAATGGCCCAGGCCTATTTTATTTAGGGGCTTAAGCCACACGCATGAACTGATCGGAGAGTTCGCGTCGCATGCTCTCGCCCTGGGTATAGTAGGAGAGGAAATCAGTGCGGCGGCACGTGGCCAGGCGCGGCTCCTGGCGGAGCGTGAGACGGGAGCGTTTGCCGATTGTGAGCAGGCCGATTCCTTTTCGTTCGCACACTTTAGATAAGTAGTTAGCCATGGCATTGCCGCGCCAGCACAGACTGCTTACCTGTATTCCTAGCCACTGGTGGTCGCCGGGCTGTTGCTTGAGTTGGTCTACCGCCTCTTTTAACTGCTGCTGCATGTAGTGCTGGCAAAGGCGGGAGTGAACAAAGAAAACCAAAGCGGCCAGAGCGGCGGGCAGTATGGCAAGCGCCAGCCAGTTGCCGGTCAGGAAGCAAAGGTAGGCCGCTGTTCCCAGCACAGAGGCGGCCGTTAGATAGCGACTTCTGCCCAGTCCCCTTTTCTTATAGGAGCTCAGCAGGCGTGCAAGCTTAGTAGAGGCAGCCGTGTTGAGCGAAACGGCAAAAAAGCAGTTGTCGTGTTTCTGGTAGGCAAAAAGCGCGTCAGCCACGGTGCCCTGGAGGGTAGACACGTTTCTGTTCAGGAGCAATCCAGATTTTTTTTCATGTTTGGCATAATAGGACCCAAGAAACTCGATAGCCTGGTCCCCGATTCTGCTTTCTGCCATATACGTCAGTTGTTTGTAGCCTTCAAATACATTGTTTCATAGTTGGGGCTATCCAGTAAAACTGACAAGCCTTTGGGCAGGATGCGTATGCTGTTCTTCTACTTTTTTACAAATATAGCGAGGCTAAAATATAATGCTAATAATTTGATTATTTTTTTGTAAACTTTGCTTTAACCTATGTGTTTCTTGGTTTAGTCCTGACTAGTCATATTACAAGTATAAATCTAATATCGTAAAACCATTGAAATGTAAGCCGGTTTAAATACAAAAAAATAATGCCGATCGTTATATGTCGGGTTATCGTGACTTTCTGTCTTGTAAAACCGGCAAAACTGGGTAGGCTGGCACAAATTTTTTAGATTTACAGCACGGTGATGCTGGCTCACCTCGGTTGCTTCTTTAACTTAAAACATGAAAAAAAGTTCTTCGCTCTTATTTGCCTTGTTCGCGCTGTTGCTAACCAACCCGCTGCAGGCACAGGCACCCGCCAAACCCCATGCCGCTGAACTGCTGCAGGATATCAAAAAGCTGAACGTGCTGGGTACTGCCCTGTATGTGGCGGCGCACCCCGACGATGAGAACACCCGCTTTATCGCCTACTTGGCCAACGAAAAACTTTACAGCACGGGTTACCTCTCGGTTACCCGGGGCGACGGCGGGCAAAATCTGATCGGTCCTGAAATAAGAGAAGGCCTGGGCATCATCCGAACGCAGGAGTTGCTGCAGGCCCGCCGCACCGACGGTGGCAAGCAGTTCTTTACCCGTGCCAACGACTTTGGTTTCTCTAAAAACCCAGAGGAGACGTTTGCTATCTGGGACAAGGAAAAGGTGCTGCATGATGTGGTGTGGGCCATCCGTAAGTTCAAGCCCGATGTGATCATCACCCGCTTCTCGCCACGACCATCCGAAACCCACGGTCACCATACGGCTTCGGCCATGCTGGCCAACGAGGCCTTTGAGGCCGCCGCCGACCCCAAGCGCTTTCCGGAGCAACTGAAGCATGTGCAGGTATGGCAGGCCAAACGGGTGCTCTGGAACACCGGTGTGTGGTCTTTCCGCAGCCAGAAGGAGTTTGAGGACTACGGTTCACAACTGCTGAAAGTAGAGGTGGGCGGTTTTAATCCGCTATTGGGCAAATCGTACCCCGAGATCGCCGCTTTGAGCCGCAGCATGCACAAGAGCCAGGGCTTCGGAGCCACGGGTACACGCGGTGTTACGATGGAGTATTTGGAGCATACAAAAGGGGAGCGGGCCAAGGAAGAACTGTTTGAGGGCATCAACACGACCTGGAGCCGCGTGAAGGGAAGCGAGAAAGTGGCAGCCCTGCTGCAACAGGCTGTGGCGGAGTTCAAACCAGAGCAACCGGCCGCGGTGGTGCCTACGCTGCTGGCCGCCCGAAAAGAACTAGCCAAACTGCCCGACAGTTATTGGAAGCAAATCAAGACAGAGGAGTTGGAGCGTGTTGTGTACCACAGCCTGGGCCTATACCTGGAGGCCGTGGCCACCGACTACGCCGTGACTCCGGGTGAGCGCCTGAACGTGCAGTTGGAAGCCATTAACCGCTCCGCTATACCTGTGCAGTTGGTGAGCATGCGCCCTTCTTTTACTTCTAAAGATAGTGTGCTGAATAAAACGCTTGCACCTAATGAGGGGCACCTTATACCTTTCAAAATACAGATTCCGGCCACAGCCCAACTTTCTCAGCCGTACTGGTTACGCCAGGAGGGTACGCTGGGTCTCTTCCGGGTAGAAGATGTGCGGGAGATCGGGAAACCGGAGAATTCACCTGCCGCAGAAGTTAAATTCGACCTGCTGATCGGGGGTGAGGCTTTCAGCTATACCTTACCGGTCGTGTACAAGCGCAACGACCCCGTGGACGGCGAGCAATACCGACCGCTGGCCATCACGCCACCTGTATTTGTGAACATCTCCGAAAAGGTGCTGATGTTTGCCTCACAGGAACCAAAGCCAGTGCATGTGCTCGTGAAAGCGGGTAAAGCAGGTATAAAGGGCAACGTGGCCCTGCAGCTGCCCAAAGGCTGGCGGGCAGAACCGGCGCAGCTAGCCTTCGACCTGGAGCAGAATGGGGCAGAGCAGCTGGTGCGTTTTATGGTGCATCCGCCCAAAGGTCAGCAGGAAGTGGAGTTAAAAGCCGTGGCCACAGTGGAGGGCAAGGCCTATACCCGTGGACTCAACCTTATTCAGTATAGCCACATCCCAACGCAAACCACCTTCCCGGAAGCCGTAACCAAAGCTGTGAGGCTCGACCTGAAGCGCAACGGGGAACAGATCGCCTACCTGATGGGAGCCGGCGACGACATACCTGCCAGTCTGCAGCAGATCGGGTATAACGTGACCCTGCTGAAGGACGAGGACATGACAGACCAAAATCTGAAGCGCTTTGATGCGGTGATCCTGGGCGTTAGGGCTTATAATACGGTGGAGCGCATGAATTTCTACCAGCCCCGACTGCTGAACTATGTGCAGCAGGGCGGCACCGTGATCGTGCAGTATAACACCGGCCACAGCCTCAAGACCAGCAACATTGCCCCATACCCTCTCAAAATTTCGAGCCAGCGGGTAACCGTAGAGGATGCCGACGTGCGTTTCCTGAAACCGGGCCACCAGGCGCTGAACACGCCGAACAAGATCACCAAAAAAGATTTTGAGGGCTGGGTGCAGGAACGCGGCTTATACTTCCCAAGTGAGTGGAGCAGCGAGTTCGAGGCCATTCTATCGAGCAACGACCCGGGCGAACCTGCCCGCGACGGTGGCTTGCTGATCGCCAGGTATGGCAAAGGGCATTTTGTGTATACCGGCTATTCGTGGTTCAGGCAGCTGCCTGCCGGGGTGCCTGGCGCCTACCGCATTTTTACTAACCTCATCTCCCTCGGAAACGGCCACGGTGGCCAGGGCAGTGCGGAGAGTACAGTAAAATAAATCAGTGTAGCACGACTCCTTTGGTGAGATACGGACAAAGGACAGTTTGACAAAAGACAAAGGATAGAGTCAAGTAAGATAAAACCGTTTCCCAAACTTCTTTTGTCCCACAGTCTTTTGTCAAGGCTTCGCAAATGGCACCACTCGTTCAGATTTGAATTCCGCATAGCAAAGGCAGTAGCTACCAGCAGTCATGTGGATTGCAAATCCGAAACATCAATAAAATCAGAGGCATCGTGATACTGGGTATATGCTACGTGATACGAGAAGCAAAAAAATATGAAAGATAAACATTCTGATGGCCAGCTATCTGCTGCATCCGATAAACCACCCTTTTTCAAGAGCTGGAAAGGCATGTACTGGCTGGTGCTGGGCAACCTCGCTTTTCTGATCATTCTGTTTTACATCATCACGCGCATCTATTCATGAGGTTACTCGACTGGATTGTACTACTCGGCACCATGGGCTTTATTGTGATCTATGGGGTTTGGAAAACACGAGGCAGCAAAGACATAGAAGGCTACCTGAAAGGCGACAACAGCATGAAGTGGTGGACCATCGGTCTGTCCATTATGGCTACGCAGGCCAGCGCCATTACCTTTCTTTCCACGCCGGGGCAGGCTTACGAAGACGGTATGCGCTTTGTGCAGTTTTACTTCGGCCTTCCAATCGCCATGGTCATCATCTCGATCACGGTCATCCCGATCTTTTACCGCCTCAAGGTATATACCGCCTACGAGTACCTCGAAAGCCGCTTCGACCTGAAAACCCGCTCGCTGGCGGCCCTGCTTTTTCTGGTGCAGCGTGGCTTGGCGGCCGGCATCACTATTTATGCGCCTGCCATCATCCTTTCTACCATTTTGGGTTGGAACCTGACGCTTACCAACCTATTCATTGGTGTTTTGGTGATCATCTATACCGTGTCGGGCGGCACCAAGGCTGTGAGCGTAACCCAAAAGCAGCAGATGGCCGTGATGATGGGGGGTATGCTTGTGGCTGGTTTTATGGTGGTGCACTACCTGCCCGAGAGCGTGTCGTTTGGTGATGCGGTGGCTGTGGCTGGCAAAATGGGGAAGATGAATGTGGTGGACTTTTCCTGGGATTGGGAGACGAGCTGGAACGACCGGTATAATTTCTGGTCGGGTATGACGGGTGGTTTATTCCTAGCCCTTTCTTACTTTGGTACCGACCAGAGCCAGGTGGCGCGCTACCTGGGTGGCCGCTCTGTGGGGGAGAGCCGGCTGGGACTGCTTTTCAATGGCTTGCTCAAGATTCCGATGCAGTTTATTATCCTGTTCATCGGGGTGATGGTGTTTGTGTTCTACCAGTTCAACCAGCCGCCACTCTTTTTCAACGAGGCGGCTAAAAACAAGGTATACGCAACTGATTTTGCACCGGAGATGCAGGCACTCGAAGCGCAGCACACCACCCTGTTCAACCAAAAGCAGGAGGCCGTGCACGGACTGGTCGCAGCCCTGCGCACCGACGACGAAACGGCGATAGCCGCTGCCCAAGCCGAGGTACAAGGTATAACCGACGCCTCCAAAGTGCTGCGTGACGACGCAAAGGCACTGATCGCCAAAGCCACTCCTGACGCCGAGACCCGGGACACCGACTACGTATTCATCTCTTTTGTGATGAAGTATTTGCCGGCCGGTCTGGTGGGCTTGCTATTGGCTGTGATCTTCTCGGCGGCCATGTCTTCCACGGCATCCGAGCTCAATGCATTGGCCTCCACCACCGTGGTCGATATCTACAAGCGGTCAGTCAAAAAGGACAAGGACAACTTCCACTACCTGCGGGCATCGCGTGTATTCACAGCTGCTTGGGGCACCCTGGCCATTATCTTCGCCACCTACGCCTCCCTGCTCGACAACCTGATCCAGGCCGTTAACATCATCGGGTCTATTTTCTACGGCACCATCCTGGGTATTTTCCTGGTGGCTTTCTATGTGAAGTTCATTAAAGGCAACGCCGTGTTCCTGGGTGCTCTACTGGCCGAAGCGGTAGTACTTTACTGTCATTTCTACACCGACATCGCCTTCCTGTGGTTCAACGTGATCGGCTGTGTCGCCGTGGTTGTGTTTGGCGCGATCATCCAGTTATTCATGGGAGAGAAGAACAAAGTCGAAAAAGTATCTGCATAAGGAAGCGTTTGCTGTTTTAAGATCAGGATTTTCAGGGTTTTATTAAGGCTTTTATCTCAAAGGTTGAGAGGAGTCTCGTAACAGTTTTGTACTAGCAATACCAACCCTACACAGGAGCACTGTTGCACCTAAGTAGCAGGTGTTGAGAAGTAGTAGCTACTTCTTTTAGTGGGATGAAGAGGGGAATTTTGCCCTCCAACTATGGAACAAGTAGTTGTGCCAGGTGCACAAACTGACACGCCACTGTTGGGGGTGAAGGGGTCCCCTGTCAAGAGCGTTCAGCGAGTGGGGGTTGGGGCCCTCGATTTGGAGGGTCTTGACTTTTTTGCCTTCTTTGGGGGTAGGGGCCCTCGATTTGTGTCAAGACAAAAAGTAGGTGCCCGCCGCACAGGCGAAGCTATAGAACAAAACAGCTTAAGGTATAGAAAACAGAAGCAACGCCAGGTATAGGTATAGCCATGCTACCAGCTAAACCCAAGCCAGAGGCCCCACGATACCCGTCACGAGCGCGGACACTCGCACCCCCCTAATGCCGCGGCTTCTGCCCCGCCACAATATACACCAAACTACCCCCCGCCGAAACATACTCCTCATTCAAAAGCCTTTGCTTTAGGGCAATCTTATTGTAGAGCAACTTCTGCCAGTATGCGTCAAACTTGTCCTTATCACCACCCCCAGCCATAAAATAATTCAGGTTATCCTGGTAGTCGTAGCCCATCGATTCAGAGTCGATCCATTGCAGCATTTGCTCCACGCGCAGCATCTTCTCCTGCGTGTCGTAGGGCGGGATGATGGAAAGCGCCTTGTCTGAGATCCATACCTTGATGTTCTCCAGACCAGCCTTCAGGTATAGGTCAGGGATAACGTCGCCCAAAGAGTTAAAGCCTTCGCCGAGTCGCTTCTTGCCTTTTTCGATGCGCAGCTTGATCTCCAGAACTTCCAGCGTGCTCTCCACGTCAAAATCCGTTTCGCCGTAGCGGTCGAACATGAGGTTGGGAACGAGGTTATTGGGCTCCAGCGCGAGCACCCAACCACCGGGTTTCGTGATCCGGATCATTTCATCTATCACCTGCTTCGGGTCCTTCACGTGGATCAGCAGGGTCTGGCAAAGGGTAAGGTCGGCGAGGTTATCGGGGAGGGGGATGTTGGAAGCGTTGCCTACCCGAAAATCGTATTGAATATCGTTATGGAGGTAGATGCTTTGAGCTTTTTGCTTGGCCTCTTCGATGTACTCCGGCTCAAAATCCACGCCGTATACCTTGGCGCCCGGGGGCAGGTGCCGCGAAAACATAAAGCCCATCATGCCCTTGCCGCAGCCGATGTCCACAAGGGTGCCAGTATAGTGGAGGTGCAGGCGCTGGGCCAGCAGTTCTAAGTAGTCGTCGTTCCACCAGTATTCGCGGGCGGGACCGAGGTGGTCTTCTGAGTGTTTCTTTTGTTCTTCCAACAGGTATAGTTTATTGAGGTATTTAAAAAAAGAAAGCCCCTGCCAGAGCAGAGGCTTTCGGTATGAAGCGGCAGGTATAGCCTACTTCATTTTCTTCCACTCGGCAATGGCCTTTTCATTCATACGAACGTAATCGGCATTGTTTGCCTTCTTAGCCAGCTCCATCGACTGCTCAGCGGTTTTTACGGCGCCTTTGTAGTCTTTCATCTTAGCCTGTATCTTGGCTTGCGCGTGCAGGTTCCAGAATTTAGGGTCGTTGGCGTTGGCTTTTTTCATCCACTCCAGCGCCTGCTTCATGTCCTTGTTGTTGTCGGCGTAGTAGTTGGCAGCGGCTGCGTACAGTGCTGGCGATACCCCTTTGCCATTCACTACACGCTCTTGTATCTGGGCCATCACTTTGCTGTCCACTTCCGCCTCAATGGTGAAGCTGGCAATGGTTTTGTCCCACAGAATCTCCAGATCAGCGGCGTTAGCTTTCAGGTTGGCGAAGTTGATCGTGAATGTCTCCACGGTTCTTGGGTTGGTCTGCGGTTTTACCTTAAAGCGAAGCTGGTCGTTTTCCTGCTTGTAGGCTGCCACGTTTCCACCGAGTTTGGTGTCTTTGTACAGGATGATGGTCCACTCGTTCTGCCCAGGTATAGTCAGCAGGGCGTACTCTCCGGCCGGCACCTTGTTACCCTGAATCGTTACCTCGTCGCTGAATTTAAGCGTGGTGGAGTTGTTGGCACCCGTGCGCCATACCTGACCGAAAGGCACCACATCGCCTCCATAAATAGAGCGTCCTTTCATGGATGGGCGGGAATAGGATACCGATACCGTCGAAAGTCCGACCTCCTGTGTTACGCTTGACAGTGGGCTGGCAGCTGGCATGGCAATACCTTGTTGCTGCGCCTGCACGGTAACAGCCGTTCCGCAAAGTAGTGCTGCCGAGAGCATAATGCTGTAAAAAGTCTTTTTCATGGTCTATTTTATATTGTCTGAGGTTTTGAGAAGTAATATTACAGAATATCCGGCAATTAAACCAGCGGGCACTGCCCTGGAAGCAGTGGCTGTCGCTGCTACAAACTGCATCTGCCTCCAAAATGTTTTGCCCGCCGCCCGCTTTATTTTCTGAATATATTCTATACCTTCGCAGCAGTACACGGGGTGCTTGGCAACATAAAGGCTGCCAGGCTGAGATGATACCCGCTACCTGATCTGGATAATGCCAGCGTAGGAAATGTAACCCATTTTAGTGCCTGAGAGAGGTGCTAACCCTATTATTCCTATCTGCTTTGTACAGTCAGGCTATTTTATAACCCTAAAATACCTGCTGTGAGTAATCTGCAACAACAAAAATTCGACCTGGTAACCCGCGACCTGCGCAAATGGCAGGGCCGTGAGGAGTGGTTCTTTAACCGCGACCACACCGACACCTATGAACTGTGGTACGAAGGCCGCTACAAGCGGGCCGAGGTATGGCAAAAGAGGGTGATCGGGCAGCTCATCAAAAAAGACAAGCGCGTGAAGACCCTGCTGGAGTTTGGCTGCGGCACCACCCGCTTCACCCGTTGGTGGAAGGAGATTGGCATCGAAGCCAGCGGCGGCGACATATCCCCCTTTATGCTGGGCCAGGGCGTGCACCTGTTCAACGGCGACCTGGTGCTGGCTGACTCGCACCACATGCCTTTCAAAGATCATACCTTCGATGCCCTGGCTTTCATCACCACCTTCGAGTACTACAAGGACCCAGTCAAAGTGATCCGGGAAGCGGCTCGGGTTGGCAAATATGGCATCGTTTTCGGCATGATGAACCGCAACTCCCCCAAGGTGCTCAGGAGAAGGATACAGGAGGCATTCGGTAAGAATCCGTTTTACGTGACTGCCACATTTTATACTCCCAAAATGCTGATGGCTGTGATTGCCGAGGCCCTGCACGACCGGGATTATACCATTGCGTGGACGGCCACCGGGTTGCCCGAATGGTTCCCGGTACAGCAATGGCACCAGCCCTACGGCGACTTCTTCGGTTTGCATGTACGCTTAAACGATGTGGTATGAGCGCCTTCGAAGACAACTCCGGAAAGATAGCCGTCGACACGTTTAAAGACGTACTGCTGCCGCAAAGCGGGGCCTTGCGGGAGGAGGTAGTGGTTGGGCCGCGATTCGGGGTTGATACGGCTGTCATCAACCTGGGCCATAACCTGGGTATGGTCGTGTCCAGCGATCCGCTCTCGCTTATACCTTCCATCGGTTTGAAGGAATCGGCCTGGCTGTCGGTGCACCTGCTGGCCAACGACATGGCCACGACCGGTTTCGCCCCTCAGTACGCCCAGTTTGTGCTCAACCTGCCCACCAGTCTGTCGCTGGATGCTTTTAAAGAATATTGGGGCTACATCCATCGGTTCTGCCATGAAATAGGCGTCTCCATTACCGGCGGACACACCGGGCAGATCGAGGGGCAGAATTCCACGGTTTCGGGTGGCGGAACCATGTTCCTGACGGCGCCTTTGGATGAAATCCTCACCAGCAACCGGGCAGAACCCGGCGATATCCTGATCGTGACCAAGGAAACAGCCTTGGTATCCACTTCCATTTTGGCCATGAGTTTTCCGGAAACAGTGAAAAACAAACTTGGGGAAGAGGTATGGGAGAGTGGCTGCGAGAATTTTTACCGCACCTCCGCACTGCCTGATGCCTTGGCTGCGAAGGAAATCCTAAGGAGTCATACGGAGCTGAAGGCCATGCACGATGTAACCGAAGGCGGTGTGCTGGGTGCCATTTGCGAGATGGCCCATGCGTCCGGGTGCGGATTCCGGCTTCACAACGATGCACTGCCGGTGGGAGAGGTGCAACGTCAAATCGCCGGACTATTTGGCATCGATCACCGCTTCATCATAGGGGCTGGCTCCATGGTCATGGCCGTAAAGGCAGGGAAAGAGCAGGAACTGCTTCGACATCTGGCGTCAAAGGCAATCAAGGCGACGGTGGTGGGAGAGATGACCCTAAAAGAAGATGGATTCAGAATTGTGGAGAACGATGTAGAGAAGCCACTTCTATTTGATGGCAAAGATCCGTACTGGGAAGCTTTCTTCAACGCTTATAAGGCCGGCTGGAAATGAGAAAATATAAACCAATTACCGGAGGTGTATACCTGGTGCTGGACCCAGGTATGCACAAGTCCCAGCTGCTGCAGAAGGTACAAGAGGCGCTGGATGGTGGTGTTAGTGTGCTGCAGATCTGGAACAACTGGCCCGCTGGCTATACCTGGCCAGACAAGCTAGGGCTGGTACAGGAGCTGGTAGCGCTGGCTGACGTTTATCGGGTGCCCGTGCTGGTAAACGAGGAGTGGCAACTGCTAAAGGAGACGGACCTGGGAGGCGTACATTTCGATCACATTCCCCCGGATTACGAAGCGCTCAAGGCTGAACTGAACAGAGACTTTATCTGTGGTATCACCTGCAGCAACAACCTGGAGGTGGTGCGCTGGGCCGAACAGCACCAGTTGGATTACGTTTCCTTCTGTGCCGTATTTCCCTCGCCTTCAGCGGGTAGTTGCGAAATTGTGCAAGCCGATACGATCCGGGAGGCCAGAAAGATTACCCAAATGCCTCTCTTCCTTTCCGGAGGCATCACTGCAGAGAATTTAACTAAATTACAGGAGCTCGATTTTAATGGCGTGGCCGTGATTTCAGGTATACTGAACGCTGCATCAGCCAAAGAATCCACGGCTGCCTACAAACAAGCATTAAACAACTACAACCCATGAGACTGGCTTTATTAGATAAATTATGCTGTCCGGTAGACAAGCACGAACTGGAGTCACAGATCTTTGCACAGCAAGAGAACGGTGATATTGCAGAAGGACTGCTGACCTGCTCTTCCTGCAAAAGGTATTACCCGATTGTGTATGGTATACCGATCATGACGCCAGACGAATACCGCGAGAAGGCACTCGAGGAGCCAATCCTGAAGAAGTGGGGGTTGCAGCTGGAGGAGGCAGAAAAGCAGAAGTTTTTGCTTAAGGCCCAGGCTTAGCGTGTAAATTGCTCTATGCGGGGCATTAGAAGCTGTGCCCCACGCTCAGGCCAAACCGAGGTATAAACGCAGCCCCCGGCGACTTGGTGTTGCTTTCTGTGGACAAAAAGGGCGTGAACCCAACCCGCACCACAAGGCCGCCCGTCGGGTTTTGATATCGGAAACCGATGCGGCTGAAGTACAGGTTCTGCAACAGGTCCGGCTCGTTGGTAAAGCGGCGGGTATAGCCCAGACCGAACTCAAAGTGTTTCTGAAATCGCCCGATCATACCGAGCGCCTCCACAGGCACCACCGGATAAAAACCCGGCTCTTCAGCCGAGAAGAATTGGTTACTGGCTATACCTATCCTGAATGCCGCCTTTACCATAGACTTCTGGTACACAATGCGGTCGTAATTCACCGACAGCAGGTCGCCATTGCCGCCCAGTTCACCATACACCGCATTGCGCGCCCTGAACGAGTCGCGGTAATTCTGAGCCGAAGCTGATAAGCTGCCTATAAGCAGTAAACAGAAAAAAATGCCTCGGATAAGAATGCTGATTGGGTGCATAAAATGGTTCAGTAGCAACTGGTGCCGCTATTAAATGAGTATACTTCGCAAATTAGTGATTTATTAGGATATATTGATGTAGAAGTATGCAAGCTAAGCGGTAGAACTAATTGTCCGAACCAGAATTTTCAGGATTAAGGGATCGACAGGATTCTGGTAAACGATTGTCATCCCCCTGCCTTCAGGGGGTAACTCCTCGGTAAATGCTAACTATGAGGTATAGCTCCGTAGTTTTTGGGGTTTAGGCTCCCACTAATTCAACACACCCCCGCCCCTCTCAAGAGGGGAATTTGAGGCATTACCAGTTTCAGGTAGAAGTCATTTAGTGTGCGTCGCACCACGGGCACGCATCGAAAGACTAACTTGCCCCGCTGGCAATGAAACAGATCACCTCAGCCAGGTGCACCATCGACGATTTTTTGTTTGAGCGGTCAGCGAGTGGAGGTAGGGGCCCTCGATTCAAAATCGTCTTGATTTTTTTCCTTGATGGGGGTAGGGGCCCTCTTTCTTTATCGAGGGCCCCTACCCCCATCAAGGAAAAAAGGAAGTGCCCGCCGCACAGGCGAAGCAATGAAACGACCAAGGTTGCTATACCTAGCACATCAACTGTACCTATAATAAAAAAGCCCTGCCAGCTTTACACTAACAGGGCTCCTATACCTTTTAAAATCAATTTTAACTCATCTCAAACTGCAGCTTGAGTAGATTCGCGTAGATGCCGTTGTCGTTGATTGACAGCACCTCGTGCGAACCCTCCTCGACGATCTCACCACCATCAATCACCAGGATCTTGTCTACTTTACGGATCGTCGCCAAACGGTGGGCAATGATAATCGTAGTTCGTCCCTGCATCAACTCATCCATGGCCTGCTGCACCAAATGCTCTGATTCGGAGTCAAGCGAGCTGGTGGCTTCGTCGAGTACGAGGATGGCTGGGTTCTTTAAAATAGCTCGGGCAATGGCCACACGTTGGCGCTGACCACCAGAAAGCTTGATGCCGCGCTCGCCCACCAGTGTATCCAGCCCTTCCGGGAAAGACGAGATAAAGTCGTAAGCATTGGCTTTACGGGCTGCCATGATGATCTCTTCTTCCGTGGCTTCCGGGCGCCCGTAGGCGATGTTCTCGCGGATCGAACCACCAAAGAGCAGTACCTCCTGCGGCACGATGCCCACGTTGGCGCGTAACTCCGTCAGGCTCATCTTACGGATGTCCTGCCCGTCGACGGTGATGCTGCCGTGGCTTACGTCATAAAGACGCAGCAAAAGCTGCACGATCGTGGACTTTCCGGCACCGCTCGGGCCTACCAGCGCGATCTTCTCACCGGAATTAATGCTGAAATTGATGTCGCGGAGCACCTGTATATCCGGACGCGTAGGGTAGGAGAAAGCTACCTGATTATAACGAATATTGCCACGAACGCGTGGTATTTCGCTCAGTGGGCGCAGGCTCTTATCTGTTGGTTCTTCTGTTTCGGCCAGTATTTCCTGTATGCGCTCTGTCGCTCCTAATGCCGACTGGATTTTGCCATACAGCTCACCCAAACCGCCCACAGAAGCGCCGATAAACACGGTGTAAATAATAAAGGAGATCAACTCGCCAATGGTCAGGTCGCCATTCTGCACCAGGGTAGCACCGTACCAGATCACCAGAATGATGCCGCCAAACAAGCCCACGATTACAAAAGAAATGAAGGCGCCACGGTAGTTCGCTGCCGAAAGCGCTGCCTTCACGGCTTTGCCGAGCGAGTTACGGTAACGTCCAATCTCGAAGTTTTCGTTCGTGTAAGCCTTCACAGTATTGATCGCCTGCAGCGTTTCCTCCACAATCACGTTGGTATTGGCCAGTTCGTCCTGCGTTTTCTTGGAAAGGCTCTTGATCTTGCGCCCGAAAACCAATGTAAGCGCCACCAGCACCGGGAAGGTCGCCAGCATGAACATGGACAGTTTGATGGAGGTCCAGAGGATGATGATGATACCGACTAAGAGCGTGGTAACCTGTCGGAAAAGCTCTGCCAGGGTGATGGACATGGCATCCTGCACCTGCGCCACGTCGGTAGTGATGCGGCTGGTGATCTCGCCTACGCGTCTTTTCTCATAGAAAGGGATCGGCAGCATCATGAACTTGCTGTAGAGGTCACGGCGGATGTCGGCCACGGCGTTTTCGCTCACCTGCGCAAAGAAGTATACTCTAAAAAAAGAGAAAATACCTTGCGCCAGGATCACGGCAAACAGGCCAAGGGCGATCATGTCAATGTCTTCGAGGAACCAGTCGGCGTTGCCAGTGGAGGAGTCGACCAGCTTGCCAGTGAGCAGCGGGAAGATCATGAACGTCAGGCTGGAGAGCACCAGAAAGCCCAAACCGATCAGGAACTTAAACTTGTAGGGTAGTACGTAGCTAAAGATCCTGATGCCGCGACGGAAGCTGTCTTTGCTGATTTTCTTTCTGCCTTCTTTCTCCTGCGTGCCGTCGTTTAGCCCGATTCCACGTTTTGCCATTAATGATATCTAAACTTAATAATAGGGGGATGCTGGCTTATAACAGCCAGGCAGCACTAAAAATGCCATGTACCCGAAAAATCTTACAAAGGTAAGGAAAGTATAGGATATAGCGACCCTATTTGCATAGTGACAGATATCATTAATCTGATTCCGGTAGCGGCGTATCTTTTACTGATACAGCCCACAGCCCCACAAACGTCAAAAGTCCATTCAGAATGAGCACTTCAAAACCGAACTGGTAGCCGTTGAACCACGCGGCGGAGTTGGCGCTGATGATGTAGGTGAGCACAGGGGCCGCGAGGCAGATCGCGGGCACAAAACGGTCGCGTACCTGGCGGCGGGTGAAGAGGCCGAAGCTGTAGAGTCCCAGCAGCGGTCCGTAGGTATAGCCGGCCACTTGCAGCACCGTCGCGATCAGGCTTTGGCTGTTGACGGCGTTAACGGCTATGATGACCAGGCCAAGCAGTAAAGAGAACGCGATGTGGACGATGTACCGCAGCCGTACCCGCTCCTGCTCGCTTTTATCTTTGAAATTGAGGAAGTCCACGCAGAAGGAGGTCGTCAGGGAAGTCAGCGCCGAATCGGCGGAGGCATAGGCAATGGCGATGATGCCCAGGATGAATGCTATACCTACAACCGGCGGGAAGTGGTTCAGGGCCAGATAGGGGAACACGTCATCGCCGCGCTCCGGTAGCGTGATGCCTTTAGCGCCGGCGTACAGGTACAACAAAGCCCCCAGCACCAGCAACAGGACAAAAATCATTGTTAGGATCAGGCTGAACCAGTACATGTTTTTTTTCGCCTCGCCAATGTTCTTGCAGCTCAGGTTCTTCTGCATCATGTCCTGGTCCAAGCCGGTCATGGCGATGGTGATAAAGGCGCCGGAAAAAAACTGCTTGATAAAATAGCCGTTGTCTTTGAAATCCCAGTTGAAAATCTGCGAGTAATCGCTGGCGGTTATCGTGTTGACCATCCCCTGAAAACCAAGGTTGAGTTCATCGGCCACCACCCAGATACTTATCCCTATGGCCGTCAGCATGGCCGCCGTCTGGAAAGTATCGGTCCAGATGATGGTTTTCATGCCGCTCCGGAAGGTATAGACCCAGATCAGCAGGATCGTGACGGCCACTGTCACGGCAAATGGAACGCCTATTTCATTGAAGACGGCCAACTGCAGCACACTGGCCACCAGTAAAAGGCGAATGGCCGTGCTCAGCGTGCGCGACAGCAGGAAAAAAGCGGCCCCTGTTTTATAGGACCAGAAGCCCAGGCGCTGTTCCAGGTAGGTATAAATGGAGACCAGGTTGAGGCGGTAATAGAGCGGCATCAGCACATTGGCGACCACAAAATAGCCCGCCAGGTAGCCCAGCACCACCTGCAGGTACGAGAATTGCGCTGCGCGCACCATACCCGGCACCGATACAAAGGTCACGCCCGACAAAGTAGCGCCGATCATCCCAAAGGCCACCACATACCAGGGCGATTTGCGGTTAGCCAGGAAAAAAGTATAGGAGTCTGTCTTCTTACCCGTAATGTAGGAGATCAGAACCAGGATGCCGAAATAGCCGATAATCAGGCTGATGATAAGCGTTGCAGACATGTGAGTTGCCGTCGTGAGACCGCAAATATAGCACAGCCTGCCGGTTTTCGGGCTATACCAGTTCCTGCAGCAGCACCGGCTCCCCGATGGCAGGTATACGCAGACCCGTCATCATGCCCGAGGCGGCAATCTGCTCGAGCAGGCGCACCGGTTCCCCTGCCGGCTCGTCCGACAGGTCGAAGGTGCCGTAGTGCATCGGGATGAAGGTGCCGCCACGCAGCACGTTGTAGGCGCGTACCGCTTCGTGCGGGTTCAGGTGGCTCTTCTGCATCAGAAAACTGGGCCGGTAGGCTCCTACGGGCATCAGGCACACATCCATCGGGCCGAAAAGCGACTCGATCTCCTCAAAGTGCCCATTGTATCCGGTGTCGCCGGCAAAGTACAGCTGCAGGGTTGGCGTCTTGATCAGGAAACTTCCCCAAAGCACTTTGTTCATGTCGAACATGCCGCGGCGGTGCCAGTGCGAGGCCGGCAAAAAGTAGATTTCTACGCCTTCGGGGGTGAGGTCGAATTTCTGGTACCAGCCCGCCTCCTGGTAAGGCAGATTAGGTTCGGCGCTGCGCAGCAGGTTGCCGGCGTGCAGCGGCGCCAGGGCTTTCAGATCGGGGTTGTGGCGGTAAAGCGTTTTGATGGAGCGCTCGTCGAGGTGGTCGCGGTGCCCGTGCGAAAACAGCACCATGTCGATACCTGTCAGCTGCTCCGGCGCACAAGGCAGCCCGATGCGGCGCTTGATCATGGGCAGGTCGTAGAACACGGGATCGGTGATCATGGTCAGCCCGTTCACCCGGATCAGGAAAGTGGCGTGGCCGAGCCAAACCACCATGTCTTTGTTTGAGTTGATAAAGTCGGTGCCGTAAGAAACGGGTGGCACGTAGTTGTCGGATTTTTTCTCGTCGCGCTGTGGGTTTCGGGAGGTTTTCCAGCGGAGCACCTTGCTCAGTTTAGGGGTATAGAGCTCGCCGCCGTTCACAAACTGTCCGTTAATGGTCTTGTTGCCACGGAAATCCGGTTTTACAACATCCAGTTTGTCGTTTTTCAGATGCCTTACTGTTTCGTTCTTCTGCCTCAAAATCTGAATAAGCTTGTTTCAGGAATTATTAACACGATAACGCCCACGAAAGTTGAAACGTGTGCGGTAAATTAATTAAAATACGGTGAGCGACACAAAAAAACGCCTTCTCTGGTCAGAAAAGACGCTTTGTGATAGTTTGACTTGGTTGAAGAGCCTGTTACCAGAAGGCACCGCCCCGGCCTACAGACATCGGGTGCTGAAACGGGCTGTAGAACGGCGAGGCACCGTTGGAATAGCGCATGCCACCGGTTACCGACAAGTGCTCCGTTATTTTATAGGTTGCCCGGAAGTCCATTCCCTGGCGGCCTGGATGCATAAAGTTCATGTAAGCCGGGTTTTGTGCCGGGATGTTCGAGAAATCCTTCCATACGCTGCCGCTCAGGATAAGGCGCTCGTTTACCAGGTAATCGGCTCTCACGTGGGCTATGTAATGGTTGCTGGGACTGGTGCGCATAAGCGTGGCTCCACCGTCAGTGGTAGGCACGGTGTAATGGCCCGGCATCACCGACATATAGGTCAGGCTGCTGAACACGCGCAAACGCGGGTTTAGCTGATAGCGAACCGTTGGCTCCAGGTAAGTAGCGCCAAAACCACTTCCGAAACTGGCACCTGCAGCCAGGCTGTAACTTAGGCGCTTGGCTGGCATCTCAAATTTGGTCGGCCTTTTTTCTTCAGCAGGCTGTACTGGCTGCTCCTGCAGAGCAGGGGCCGGGGCCGTTTCCAGACTTGCTTTCTGGCCGGTCTGTGCCATAGCCGTTCCCGCTAAAAGCAGGCTGCAGGTCAATATGGTGCTCAATAATATTTTCACGTGAAAAAGCTCTCTGTTGAATGTGGTACTAAGTTACAGCGCAATTGCTTCAGAAACAAGCGGGTGCCTTTTCCCAAACGGGTGCAAGTGTCTTTTGTTGTAAGCGGCTATGCCTTGCTCTTGCTTCCCAGGGTACGTTTACTCAAAAAAGCCACCCAAAAGCTAAGGCTCAGCAAAAGCAGGTAGTTTAAGGTATAGCTGGTCATCACCTCCGACGACACCAGCCTTCCGGGGGCGAACAGTATGTTCCTGAGGAAGGCCACCTCTAAAGCCCCGCTTGCTGCCAGTACAATTGTTATCACCAGTACAATCAAGGTAAGCCGCAGACCCGGATTTTTTCTGCGCACCGCAATAAACGAAAGCGCTAACCCAAAAAGAGCGCCCGCAAAAGGAGCAAGCCGCTGCACCAGCACAAATTTGTCTACTCGTGCCGGGTCGACCTGGTATAAGCTGGCACTGCGCTCAAACTTGCCCAGGTCGTCTGTCTCCAGGTATAGCTCGGCCAGCGGCACGTCGTAGATGTAACCAAGGGCAACAAAAGCGTAAGCGGCCAATACTGCCACGAGGCTGTGCAGCAAAATGACCCTGAGATTTATACCTGCCATACCTATCTGGCCATGGTGCCCAGCCAGGATTGTCTGAACTGCTGCATGGCCGGTGTCAGTTCTTTGCCGGCGTCTTCAAACGGAACCACCTCCAGGGTAGGTATCTCTTCCAGCACAATAGAAGCTGTTTTGGTTTTACCCTGGCGCTGGTAAGTAATCGGCACGGTATGGGCGGGCTTGAGTCGGTTCAGAATTTTATCCAGTTCCTTTTCGCTGCTCACTTTCTTGCCGTTCAGGGTCAGGATGATATCACCACGGTCGAGGCCGGCTTTGTAGAGGGGAGAGGTAACGTAGGTGCCGTTCAGGAGCTTGGCGCCTTGCTTACTGAACTCAAGGTTGGCCATCCCCATGCCAGCTTTGCCTGGGGTTTCTTTTCGCAGTTGCAGGCCAGCCTCGGCCAGAAGAGCGGCATAGTCAGGCAATTCGCTGCCGTATACCTGTCGCCTGAAAAAGTCGGCAGCCCAGGCTGTGTCTTTGGTCACTTCGGCCAGGGTTTGCTGCAGGTCGGCTAAGGTATAGGGCTTTTCGGGTTGACCGTATTTCTGCCAAAGGGCTTGCATGTAGCGGTCGAGGGTGGTATTGAAATCACGGCGCAGGGTCAGGTCGAGGCCTAGCCCCAGCACGCTGCCATAGGTATAGTAGGATATGAAGGTATTGTGGCGGTTGTGCGGGTCCACGGATCGGGCGGCATCCACAAAAGGCGCCTGCATGCTCATTTCCACCAGGCTGTGGTAGTGGCGGCCTGGCGAAAGCAGTACATAGTTCAGACTTCCCGAGAGGCCGCTGGTGTATCGCTTCAGGTCGTTCACCCCGCTGCGGTGCATGGTCAGGTCACCGTAGTAGGTGGTAAAGCCTTCGGCCAGCCACAGTGCGTCGGACATGTTGGCTTTCTGAAAATCAAAGGGCTCGAGCGAGGCAGGGCGCAGGCGCTCCACGTTCCAGGCATGGAAAAACTCATGCGATACCGTGCCCAGTAACCCTGCCATGGTAGTGGCCAGCGTACGCGAACTCGATACGATGGTGGAATTGCGGTGCTCCATGCCATCGCCCACCGCCTGCGGACCGTAGCAACCAATGAAGGTATAGCGGCCAAAATCGAAGTCGGGGAGCTGCCCGAAAATGGCCTGCTGCTCAGCCACAATCTTTTTTGTTTGTGCCACATAGGCATCGAACTGTGCCGGGGTACCCTGGTGGTGCAGCGCTATCTGGATCATCTTTTTCTTGCCACGGTCCTCCACGGCCCACTCTGCAAAAGCGAAATCACTCAGCTCGGTCGGGCTGTCCATCAGGTACTGGAAATTCGGCGCCCGGAAGGTGGAGTCGTTGAGGGGCTCGAGCTGCGTGGCTACTTTCCAGTTGCTGCCCTGCGGTATGCGGAACGTGACCTGGGCGGGCGCCTGCTCAAAGCTAGGGGCATACATGAGCGTAGCAGGCATGTTCAGGTGCGCATGCGATTCGTCGATGCCCGTATACGTGCCGTCGGCATGGTCGCCAAACAGGGTATAGCTAACGGTCACTTCTCCCTGATGGCCACTGACTGCCCACTGGTGCGGGCTCGTTCTGCTGATGCGCAGTGGTTGTCCTTTACTGTCGGAGGCCTTTACGCTATACACGTTTTTGGCGAACTCGTGCAGCGCATAGCGTCCCGGAGAACTCCGTGGCATGAGCACCTGCAGTGTATCGCTTTTTATACCTGTAAACTGCACGCTGATCTGTGCCTCGTGGTGCACGGCGTTGGGGAAGGAGAGGTGGTAGTTCACTTGCTGCTCCTGAGCCAGCAAAGGCGTGAGCGAAAGCGAGAAGGCGGCACAGAAGGCGCCAAAAAGTCTCATAGACATAAGGGTCTGTTTGTTTCGAAACCAAATTAGGCATTTTATAGCGCTTGCGCAAAGGGGCTATACCTTTCGATAGGCCCGGGCCTGCACCAAACCACCATAAAACGTGGCAGAGGTTTCCAGTTGCAGCGGTTGCCGGGCAAAATGGGCCGCGAAGTCGGGCAACCGCGAAGCTTTGACGCGACTCACATAACCAAAAAAGGTATACATGCTTTTGAGCAGCAGGCGCTGCCAGCCAGGTATGAGCGTTTGGTTTGGCCAGAAGTCGCTGAAGAGCCAGTGCCCGCCTGGGCGAAGTGCGGTTGTCAAGCGGTCCATCAGGTATACCAGTCGCTCATCCGGGAACAGGTCGAGCAGAAAAGGGGTGATGATGATGTCGAATGTCTCGCCGGTTCTCAGGGTGTTCTCATCACCGAGGCGAAAGTCGATGTTGACGGGTGCTGAGCATTTATGACAGATACGCCGCTGGGCCAATTGCAGCATTTTTTCGGAAACTTCGAGGTAAGAGATCTTCGCCTTAGGCCTGGATCGAAGCACCTGCTCCAGCAACCAGCCGGATCCTCCCCCGATCAGCAACACATTGGCCTGTTCAGGTATAAGTGCCAGATGCGCGGTTTGTGCCTGGCGCAGCGCATTGCCGAACACCAGCCGCGAAAGGCCATCGTAAACCGGGGCAATGCGGTTGAAGTTGGTGTTGCTCTCTGATTTTGTCATTTCGGCCAAAGGGGGAATCTGAGGAGAGGAAGGAAGAGCCAGTCAGCTGCCTCAATCCAGATCAGGTTTTGTTGTTAGACAAAGTTAAAGCAGGTCAGAATCTACAGGCTACACTTATGCTAGATTTCTCACTGGCTTCCGAAATGACAGAAAAAGATTAGCGGGCATAATGCTCCTCTACTATACCTTTCAGTTTCTCTAACACATAATCGGTGAACTGCTTGAGCAGGCTCAGACTGTTGCCTTTGAACACTTCCCGAAACTCCTCAGCCTTGCCGTCATACAGAAAGGAAACGAAGATAGTGCCCACCGGCTTCTCGGACGTCTCGGAACCGCCGGCACCGGCAAGTCCCGTGGTCGCCACGCTGATATCGGCGTTCAGCGCTTTCTTCAGGCCCATCACCATCTCGTTTGTCACCTGCTGCGACTCGGCCGTGTACAGGTCGAGGGTGTCTTGCTTAACACCCAGCAGCTTTTTCTTGGCTTCTACATGATACACCACCATGCTTCCGATCAGCACATCGCTGCTGCCTTTGGCTTTTACCAGTTCTGAGGACAGCATGCCAGCGGTGCAGCTTTCTGCAAAGGCAACGGTCAGGCCGTTGTCCTTCAGCATCATGGTGAGTTCGGTAAGCTCCGTTTGATTCATAGGGTTCTCGCTACTTTAAGTAAGGTGCTTCTCATACTGTTTTGCCTACGGGGTGGTTGCCGGTGAGGGGGTAGCGCTGCAGGATGCTGTAGCGGGGGTGCGGCGATCCCAACTCTGAATGCCAGACGGCGATCTCGTTCACCTCGAGTGTGACGGGGGCATCCGGGTAGTGGATTTCGAGATCGTGGGGCACGGGGCGGTCCTTGCGAAAGCGGGCAAGAGTGACGTGCGGTTTCGGCTCCCGGCTGAGCGGCGGCTGGTCAGAAAGTGCCTGCGTGAGACTGCTGCTGAGCTGCGCGAAGGCGTCGTGGTTTTTGAAGCGGGCCCAGATCAGGCGCGGGGAGCGGGGTTTGGGCCCAGGCTCAATGGCCTCCAGTTGCAGCGTGAAGGGCGCAAACTGCCGCGCCATGTGGGCGGTCACATCCTGTATGGTGGCTAACTCACCAACGGGTACGTTCCCGATAAAGTAGAGCGTCAGATGGAGGTTATCAACCGGAACCTGCCGGATGGCCTCATGCCTGTACCTGTTGGCCTGCTCGGTTAGGTACTGCTTGAGGGTATCAGGCAGTGGCGCTGCAATGAATAGTCTGGTGGTGTGGGCCATGCGCTATAGTTTTCATACTGTATGGCTTCCCATACGTAATGAGGGGGCAGGCGTATACTTAGCCTATACTAGAAACAAGACTCCGGATATGTATGATACGAAATTTTTATAAAAAACTGGCGGCCGGCTTTGCCTTGTTCACGCTCGAGCTGCTTTTTGTGCTGGCTGTTTTTCTGGCTTGTGTGTTTGTCTTCCTCTATGTGAGCGCTCAGGTAGTAGAGGCGTCCGGCCCGATCAAGTTCGACGAAGCGGCCTTTGCAGTGGCCGCCGACATGCAAAGCACCGGCTTCACAAGGTTTATCGAGTTCATCACCTTTTTTGCGTCCCGCCACTTCATGACTGCGGCAGGGCTGCTGCTCATCGCTTACTTTTTGTTTGTGAGGCGGCACAAGTGGTATTCGCTGAAAGTGCCGGTGGTAGCCCTGGGTAGCATCTCGCTCAACCTGGTGCTCAAATTCTTTTTTGACCGGCAGCGCCCTACCATGCCCCTGGTCGATGCCTCGGGCCTGAGCTTCCCGAGCGGGCACTCCATGATCGCCGCCTCTTTCTACAGTCTGATCATTTACCTGACCTGGCGACACGTGGAATCAAAGCCCCTCCGAAATTTTTTAGTCGCCCTGCTGGTCATTTTTATATTGCTTATTGGCTTCAGCCGCATTTACCTGCGGGTGCACTATGCAACGGATGTGGTGGCGGGTTTTGCTGCTGGTATTCTGTGGGTTATCATTGGCATTGGGCTGCTGCGCCGTATCGAAAAATACACCCGCAAAGAGATCGCGCCGGTGGTGGAAGAGGATTGATTTTTAGTGAGTGGAATTTTTTTTCGGGTGGGCTATTGCAGATAATAATTTCTGTTATACCTTTGCAATCCCAATCAACAAGGGTTAAAGGGTTTTGGGAAACACATTTTGATTACTACCAGCGCGCACGTGGCGGAATTGGTAGACGTGCAGGTCTCAGAAGCCTGTGCCTTCGGGCGTGGGAGTTCGACTCTCCCCGTGCGCACAAATTCAAAATGTTAAAAAGCCGGCTGCAAAGCCGGCTTTTTTGTTTTTATACCTTTCCTGTGTTGTCAGGTTAGTTGGTGATGCAAATGTGGTTGCATTTGAAGCCCTTTGCGAAGGTATAGCGCTTGCCTTTGCAGGTAAGGCGCGAGCGTCCACGCTCGTGTCTGCTATCGTAGGGCCTCTGGCCGCATGGCTATACCTTTACCTGGCGTATACCTTTACCTGGCGTAGCTGCTGCATTTCTATACCTTAAGTTGATATGTTTTATAGCTTCGCCTGTGCGGCGGGCACCTTCTTTTTGTCTTGACACAAATCGAGGGCCCCTACCCCCAAAGAAGGCAAAAAAGTCAAGACCCTCCAAACTCGCTGACCGCTCAGACAGTGGAGTGTCATAAAGCGCACCGTGCAAAGCTAATTGTTTCATAGTCTGCTGAGAGTTACCCTTGTTATACCTGCCAGTGGTATGTATAGAGTGTACAGAGTCCTTTTGCTACAGGGCTTATACCTGTGAATTGTCAGCAGCAGAAAGTCCCCCTTCGAAGGGGGCAGGGGGATGTTAATCGTGCCCGTGAATTCTGTAAACCCTTGGGGAAGGGACCCTATATAAAGATTTAGACAAGCTATACCTACAGACCTCACGGTGTGCGCAGCTCCCGCGAGTGTCTCAACCGACTGCCTTACCTATACCTCTGCCTGTTCAGCCACCGCCGACCTTTTAGATACTCGCAGGTCCGTAGGTCTAAAATCCCGAATCTTTCGGGGACACTACAAAGCTTTTCAATCGGCTATACCTCACCCTTCCCTTCTTTCGTAAAGTGGGCATAATGTGCACGATATGAAAAGCCTGACCAAACGATTTCTGAAACTACTGGCCCTGTTGTCAGCTGAAGTAGTGCTGGTAGGGCTCATGTTTTTCGCTTGCCTTCTGGTGTTTGGCTTCATGGCGCATACGGTTTTTATTCAACAGGACACCGGTCTGGACAATGCGCTTTTTGGGTATGCTGCCACGCACCGCTCGGAGGAGATGACCCGCCTGATGCGCTTTTTCTCTTTTTTCGCCTCTGCCGACTATCTGTTGGTGGCGCCTGCCCTTATTGTGCTAGTGATGACCTGGTTTCAGCACCTGCGCTGGTATGCCTTAAAAGTGTTGGTGATCGCTTTTACCAGCACCATGCTCAACCAGTTGCTCAAGCGACTTTTCGAACGCCCGCGGCCTGTCACAGCCATGTTCGAGCAGTCGGGGCTCAGTTTCCCCAGCGGACATGCCATGATCGGCGGCTCATTTTACGGACTGCTCATCTACATCGTGTGGCGTGAGGTGAAGCATCCTTTCTGGCGCTGGTGCTGGGTAACGCTCCTCACCATCTTACTGCTCCTCATCGGGTACAGCCGCATCTACCTGAACGTGCACTACGCCACTGATGTACTTGCCGGGTACGCCATGGGCATCATCTGGCTACTCCTCGCCATTTATCTGATGAAAAGACTGGAGAAGTGGTATTTTGGGAAGTTAGAAAATCCGGAAGGTAGAATTTAGAAAGGCTGTAGCGACGTTTTGGAATTACGTCGAGGTACTCCGCAGCATGTATGCACCCTTGTAGGGGCAGGTCACGACCTGTCTGGATTGTGCACGAACAACAACAAACAAGCAACCATTAACAATTTAACAACTCAACAATTTAGCAATTTAACCATCAACAATTAAAAATTTCCTTTGTCTTCCGCATCAGGTAGCTTAATTTAGAGTTGTTAACCGCCGTTCTAAATCAGAAACTATGTCCCGTCTGCTTGCTGTCTGTGTTTGCTATACCTTGTTATACCTGGCCATTCCTGCCTTCGCCCAGCAACCCGACCAGATCGCCGAGATCAAAGCCAGACTGGAGAAGGAGCGAAGTACGCTGCGCGGGTCCACAGCACGGCCGCTGCCCGAGCGGGTAAACCGGATGCTCGACCTGGGCATGTGGCAGGAGGCCGATGCTCTGCTCAAACCAATCCCTGCCTCGCCGGGAGCCAACTTATCAAAAGCCCGGTTGGCCATGCTGCGTCACGAATACCACAAAGCAAATAAACTGGTCGAAGAAGTGTTGCAGCAGGAACCTGCCAACAGATTGGCCCTGCTCTTGCAAAGCAAGCTGCAGATACAAGCCTGGGAACTGCCGAAGGCGATGGCCACGGCGCAAAAATTGCTGCGTGTCAACCCAAAGGACGAAGAGGCAGCTTTGCTCGTGGGGCGCATTTTGATGCTGCAGAAGAAATACAACGAGGCGCTGGCGCAGGCCCTGAAAGTGCAGCGCTGGAACCCTAACAATGCCGCTGCTTACCTGCTGGAGTCGGATGTGCTGTTCTGGGACCAGAAGCCCGAGGAGGCCGAAAAACCGCTTGTCAAGAGCCTGACACTCGACCCTTTTGATGCCGATGCCCGCTTTAATTACGGCTACGCCATCTGGCGCCGGGTGGATGCCACCCAACTCAATGCCATGGCTGCGCAGTGGGAGCTGGCCCTTGAGCTAAATCCGCTGCACTACGTTACGCACTGGCACTGGGGCAACGGCCACACCAACCTCACCTACGCCGACTATGCCCAGCCCGATGATGAGGCCGTGCGCAAGGCCCTGCAACCCGCCGATCAGCTGATCTCGCAAAACAAACTACAGGAAGCGCTTACCGAGGTCCGCAAAGTGCAGCAGGCTTACCCCACTTCGGTGCTGCCCGACATGCTGCGCGGCTCTGCCTACTACATGGCCTTCGACCTGCCCAGGCAGCCGCGCCTCGATTCGGCGGAAGTGATTTTTCAGCGCATACTTGGTAAAAAGAAGCACTACGGTCCGGCGCACAATGCCCTGGCTGCTGTCATCAAGCAGAAGCAGCTCGTATACCTGGCCGCATACGATTCGCTCACCCAGGTAATCCAGCAAACGGAGATAAAGGACCCGGTAAACTTTGCCCGGGTGTTTCCGGACGTGACCTATTATCCGGGTGAAACGGTGAAGAAAATGGTCTGGTCGCAGCTGTACGCCAGCACGGTCTACTTCCCTTTCCTGTCGCGGCAGGGCGAGAAGTTCGTGATTCCGCCATTGCACATCGACCTGGCCATTGCCATGAATTCGCCCTTCTTCCGGCAGGCCACCACCTTCGACAACCGCCAATGGATGGACATACGGGGTGTGGGGAGCGGCGCGGCGGCCATTGAGTACGTAGTGCGTGGCTCATACCTGGAGCGCAACGTGGTGCTGCACGAATACGTGCATCAGTTTCATGGGCGGGTGTTTACCGATGCCGAAAATCGTGAAGTGCGCCGCCTGTACCAAAATGCGATGAAGGAAAACCGCACGCTCGACTATTACTCTGCCAACAACGAGCATGAGTACCTGGCCCAGACCTATCCGGCTTATTTTGAGCCCGTGAAAGTGCACCCGCTCAACCACAAATCCATCAACACCACCGCCGACCTCAAGGCAAAGGATCCGGAGTTGTATACCTTCCTGGATGAGCTCGTAAAACGGCAGCAGGCCTACCTGGCCGGCGACAAACAGGCCATGGCCAGCAATTGGGCGCAGGTATACCTGAACCTGGCTGAACGCGAGACCCGGGCACAGAACTACCCGAGAGCCGCCGCACTGCTTGACTCTGCCCTCACCTGGGATGCCAATTACCAACCCGCTCTGCTGGCTTATGCCGGGCTGAAGCAACGGCAGCTGGCTTTTGACGAAGCGCAGCAATGGCTGCAGCGGGCACAAAAAGTAAACAAGGAATACGCACCCATCTATACCGCCGAAGCGGAATTGTTGGAAGCCCGCCGCAGGGCCAACCAACTCACGGCACGCCGTGCCGTGCAGGAACAGCAGTCGCGCTACGAGCAGGCACTGCTGCTGGAGGAAGACCTGTTGACCCGTGCCCGCATGAACCAGGCTTTCAGGGAAATGTATGCCATGTACGGACGCATTTCAGATGCCATTGCTGTGGGGGAGCGCTATGTGCAGGATGCTCCCACGGTCTCGACCTATCTCCGCGACCGCCGCGACGAGGCACAGGCCTATACCAGCTGGCTGCGTGGTACAGCCGCTCCATCGCAGGAGGCGGAGCGCACCCTGGCGGCGCTGGTGGCCCGCAAACCGCAGCAGTACGAACTACGCCAGCAATATGCCGAGGTGCTGGCTACACAGGGCAAGTATGGCGAGGCCATTGCCACGCTGGCAGAAGCGCAGCGTATTCTTGCAGCAGCCGGAACGCCCCGCCCGGGCTACATGGTGCGCATGGCCGCCTGGCAGTTGCAGTTAGGCGACAAAGAGGCCGCCCGTCAGTTGTTGGAGCCGATCAGCAGTGGTAAAGTACGCGCCCGTAGCGAGTCCACCCTGCTGGCCAGGGTATACGCCGGACTGGGTGAGGCGCACAAAGCACAGGAAGAGCTCAAAAAACAGCCCGTGCAGCACACACCAGCTGAACTAGCCGATTTTCTGTTCGCATCAGGTAAGGTATGGGAAGCAGAGAAAGAACCGAAACGTGCACAAAAAGCCTACGAAGCCGCCCTCCGCGAGAACCCCTACCTCTACGAAGCCCGCCAAAGCCTGGTAAACCTGCTGCACCAGCACGGTAAAAACAGCCAGGCCGAACGATTGCTCGCCGAAGGCTTGGAACTGGGGAATAAGTTGTAAGGGGGGATTAGGATGGGGGATGTTTATTGCTATAGATTTCTCATAGCCGGGTCAAACCACCCCTGCCCCTCCTTATCCAAGGAGGGGAGCTTTTTTACTTACTAAAGCAAGCGCATACTTCTTGTAGCACAGCATCTAAATTATCAAAAACCTCTTTGTTCTCGAAGCGGAGCACTTGTATATTAAGCTTATTCAGATACTCATCCCGTATCTCATCTGCATTTGTAGCAGCTGCACTGTGGTGAACCTGTCCATCAAGTTCAATAGCCAATTGTTCTGATGGACAGTAGAAGTCAATAATGTAATTCCCAATGCTATGCTGCCGTCTGAATTTTCTACCTTCTAACTTTCCTCCTTTAAGGTGTTTCCACAACTCCGCCTCTGCAGGTGTCAAGTGACTCCTTAGATTCTTTCGGTTCTCCTTTAAGTACTTACGGTTATGTGTCACCATCATTATAAACTTATGATATCAAAGAAACTGAACTGTATCTCCATTACGAAGTTCGAGATAAATAGGCAGCTCCCCTCCTTGGATAAGGAGGGGTAGGGGTGGTTTGACCCGGCATCTGCAAACTGATTTAAAAAGAAAATTGCAGCCCCACTGCCAGCTTCTATTCCAAACATAGCTTGTTATCCCGCTTAACTTGTTAACTTCCCACATCCAAAACCATCTAACCTCTCCATATGAAAAACCTCTTCCGACTCAGCTTCTTACTTATCTTCCTGGCTTTTTTCAGCGCCTGCTCCGGTACGGCTACCTCCGAGCAGCAGATAGAAGAGATAGAGACGGCAACTGAAGTGACCACCGTATACCTGGTTCGCCATGCGGAAAAGGACACAACCGATGCCTCCAATGAAGATCCGGAACTGACGGAAGCAGGCCATGCGCGTGCCGAGGCTTTGCGCGCTTTGCTGGAAGGGCAGGAAATTGATGCTCTATACGCTACGAAGTACATGCGCACAGGGCAAACCCTGTATCCGTTGGCAAGTGAGCGCAACCTGGAGGTGGTGCAGTACGAAGGGCACGACTTTGAGGGTCTGAAAGCCCGCATCCTGCAGGAGCACCGCGGGCAAACTGTCGTGGTGGCCGGGCACTCCAATACCCTGTTGCCGATTATCGAGGCCTTTGGTGCAACAAAGCCTTTCGAAGAGATTGCAGACAGCCAGTACCGGTACCTGTTCAAACTCACAGTTCGCCCGGATAGTACCGCCAGCGTGGAAGTGACTGAATTTGGAGCTTAGGATCTAGGCCAATACCCTGGTTTTGCAGATGCGGTCGTGGAACAGGCGGGAATAGGAGGTGGGGCTTGCTCCCGCTAATGCCTGCAGCAGCAACACAAAAACACTGACCGGCTTGAGTAAGTAGCGCAGACTGGCACACCGGAATGAGATGCGCTCACCGGTATGGCTCACCACACGCAACCCCAGCAGATGTTTGCCAATGGACCCTTGCCAGGTGGCGCTTTCCGTGCCTGCAAAGTATAGCCAACCCATGAGCAGGTGCAGCAGGCGCTCCGACTTAAAAACCAGGGCTTCCTCGTTGCTGCTGAAGGTAAAATACTCGATCACCCCGATAATGGAAAGCAGCAGGAGTGTATCCAGGCAAAAAGCGAGCACCCGTACATTCAACTGGGCTTCGAGCAGGCGCGGCTTCGCTTTCTGATAAGACAATGGCATAGTATAATCAATGTAAAAGCACCTTAACACAGGGTGCTTTTATTGTATACTACAGAATTGCAATTGAGTTGCAGTATTTTAGTTATAATTATAACTATTAAAAGAGTGAGGTTTGTAGATTGGGCTGTAGGGCCCCTTCGTGTCGCAATAGCCACTCTTTTCGCCACAGGCCGCCCGCATACCCCGTCAGGCTTCCATCGCTGCCAATTACCCGGTGGCAGGGCACTACGATGCAGATCGGGTTTCGACCGTTAGCGGCTCCCACGGCCCGTATGGCTTTCTCACCTGAAACTGCCTTGGACACAGCCATGTAACTGGTAGTTTTGCCGTGTGCTATACCTAACAGTTCCTGCCATACCTGCTTTTGGAAAGGCGTACCGGCTGGGGCCAGTTTCAGGTCGAAAGTATTTCGCTTTCCCGAAAAATACTCTTCTAACTGTTGCTTGCAGTCGACCAGGCATATCGGCAGGTCATCCGTTAGGTCAGTCAATGCAACTTCTTCTTCGCAGAACCGGACTTCTGTTATACCTTGGTCTGTGCCACTGATGCGGAGTTGCCCGAGAGGCGAGGGCATATAAGTGGTGTAGGTTTCGTTTTTCATGTGGTGTGCCTGGCTGTACCTCAAATATAGCAATACAAACGCACGTTTGCCACTGAGCTACTACAAGCCTGTGGACAAACGCGCATGACTGGTATATTATGCTTTACTTGCTGGCTACGGCAGTGGGCGGGGTATAGCGTTCCACTTTGTTCGTGCTCGACTCTACCGACATCAGGTATTTGTAAATAGCCTTCAGGTCGGCTTCCTCCATACCTGCATACATGGGCCAGGGCATAATGGTGTTGAAGGCGTCCGGTGCCAGCTTCGTGGCAGTTGCCTCGGGTGCTTCGTAATTTTTAAAGCGCTGCACAAAAGCTTCTTCGGTCCAACTGCCTATACCTGTCTGCTTGTCCGGAGTGATGTTGGCAGAGCGCAGCACCGCTCCGTTCGGGAACTTGAACTCGAAACCACCTGCCAGGTATTTTCCTTCAATTGGTGCGCCTTTCTCCTGTGGGGTATGGCATTCGGCACAGGCGGCTATGGTGACCAGGTACTTGCCGCGTACGAGTTCATCGTCGAGTGCGCGCACATCCGTTGGGTTCGGCTTGCCTGATGGGATCGTCCGTAGGATCAGGTTCATCGGGAAGTCAGGTTTTGATTGCGGCACCTTGTGTTTGATCGGGTCGAGCGAGCGGATGTAGGCAATGATGGCGTAGGCGTCGTCGGTTGTCATGCTGGCGTAAGACTTATAGGGCATCACCGGAAAGAGCGGATCGCCATTGCGGCTCACCCCGGTAGTGAAGGCGCGGTATACCTCACCGTCGGTCCAGTTCCCTATACCTGTCTCTTTGTCTGGGGTAATGTTACGGGCATAGAACACACCGGGGAAACCCATGGAATGATCAAACACATCACCTCCCTTCCCTTCCGTGCCAGGTATAACCGGACCTGCAAAGCGCGAGAAGTCGCGGGTAGAGTGACAGTCGATGCACACGGCCACGTGGTGGGCCAGATAGGCGCCCCGCTCGATCAGTTCCGGCGTTTTCTTGATCGTGATCACGGGAGCCGCGTCTACGTTCGGGAAGGTATAGCGCAGGTACACGACTGCTGCAGCCGCAAGTCCCACCAGTACCACGAGCAGCATGCCGATGATTCTAAGTGCTTTTTTCATATAAATGAGAAATATAAGGTATAAGATACGGTTCGGAATTAGCTTTAAAGTGTAATATTTAAAATAAATATTTTTATAATCAAGATGTGCTTTTATGGATAGGGCTTATTTTTAGTGCATCGCTGCTATGGGGATGCAGAAGCGGTAAATAACTGGGTATAAATCTGAACTATGTTGTTGTATTAAATGTATGTACATATATTTGTGGGGTTGTAGCGTATAGCTATTGCTTAGGGTATAGCAACTGATTTGTTTTATAGCTTCGCCTGTGCGGCGGGCACCTACTTTTTTGTCTTGACACAAAAAGGAAGCAAAAAAGTCAAGACCCTCCAAATCGAGGGCCCCTACCCCCACTCGCTGACCGCTCTTGACAGGGGGACCCCTTCACCCCCAACAGTGGAGCGTCGTTTAGTGCACCTGGCACAGCTACTTATTTCATTGCTCAAGGGGCAAGTTAGCTGCTATACCTGCTAGTGGTGTGTGAACACACTGACTACAGCGCTTATCATCTCGATAAGTAATGGCCTGAATTCCCCCTTGGGGGTAGGGGCCCTCGACAAAGAAGGGGGAAGGGGGATGTTAATCATGCAACACTTCCCTCTAATATGGGCAGTAAACAGGTATATCCGTACCTATTTATTGCGATAAATAATTAAAACGAAAATACATAACATGAACATAGAAGAAGAAATAAAGCAGCCGGTGTTTAGGAGTCCGCACCAGAAAGCGTACATTAACCTGGTGTATACTGCCGGATGGGTTGAGCAGCAGCAAAGCGGGCAGTTTAAGCCGTTTGGCGTAAGTTTGCCTCAATACAATATTTTGCGTATCCTGCGCGGACAATACCCGAAGCCCGCTACCGTTAGCATGCTCATAGAGCGGATGCTCGATAAAACGTCGAACGCCTCCAGGATTGTCGACAAGCTGGTGGCCAAAGAACTGGTGACACGTCAGCAGTGCCCGAACGACAGGCGTACCGTGGATGTGCTGATCACGGATAAAGGCCTGGCCCTGCTCAAGCAAATGGACGAACTGGAAGGAGGAAAGGGGACCGGTATCACCAACCTGTCAGAAGAGGAAGCCCTGCAGCTAAGCAAACTATTGGATAAGGTAAGAGGGAGTTTGATAGTTTAGGAGTTTGAGGGTTTAGGAGTTAGTGAGACATGGTACTCTAAGAGGCAGGTCGCAACCTGTCTTGATCGAGCCCGAGTGCTTATTTGCATCAGGATTAAAGGGTGTACAGGATTTTCAATAGCGAGTATTATTCTAGAGGAAGCCTGAAAATCTTAAAACCTGTAAATCTTCGGGGAAAGGCTGAATACCAAGATTCCAACAATCAGCAATAAACAATCAACAATTTAACAATTAAACCATTTAACAATATAACCATCCAACACGCAACAATTAGAAATTAACAATTCAACCACATGAAAAAGACCGCTATTCTGGCATCGCTCGCAGCTGCGCTGATGCTATCTGCCTTCACCGGCTCTTCACACACTGAACTGAATGCAACAGAAGTGGCAGCTCCAGCCAAGGGACGCACCTACATTGTTGAGACCAATGCCAGCGAAGTAAAATGGAATGCCAAGAAAATGACTGGCGAGCACTACGGTAACATTTCCCTGAAGAGCGGTCAGCTGCAGGTAGACAAAAATCGTGTGACAGGTGGTACTTTTGAGATCGACATGAGCTCGCTCACGGTAGAAGATATTAAAGATGCAGGCTCTAACGGTAAGTTGGTGGGCCACCTCAAGTCTGATGACTTCTTCAGCGTAGACAAGCACCCAAGCGCCACCTTCGTGATCACGGAGGTTACTCCCATAGCAAAAGCTGCCGCTGGTCAGCCAAACCACAACGTAAAAGGCAACCTGACGATCAAAGGCATCACCAACCCGGTTAGTTTCCCGGCTACTATCACGGTAAAAGACGGTGTAGCCACTGCCAAAGCCGACGTAACAGTAGACCGCACCAAATTCGATATCCGCTACCGCTCCAGCAATTTCTTTGAGAACCTGGGCGATAAGGCGATCTACGATGAGTTTACTGTGAGTTTTAACGTGAAGGCAAAGCAGACAAATAGCTAAGGTATAGCTGAAACGGCTTTATGAAGCCCTTCCCTAAGCAGGGGAGGGCTTTTTTGTTAGGATTAATTTAATAGTAATCAATTTTGGTGCGAGCGTCCACGCTCGAGACGGGTATCGTGGGGCCTCTGGCCGCATAGCTATACCTTTACTTTTACCTATAACTAGCGTAGCTACTGCTTTTCTATACCTCAATCTTTTTTGTTTTATAGCTTCGCCTGTGCGGCGGGCACTTCCTTTTTGTCTTGACACAAATCGAGGGCCCCTACCCCCAAAGAAGGCAAAAAAGTCAAGACCCTCCAAATCGAGGGCCCCTACCCCCACTCGCTTACCGCTCTTGACAGGGGGACCCCTTCACCCCCAACAGTGGCGTGTCGTTTAGTGCACCTGGCAAAAGCTATTTATTTCATAGTTGGAGGGGCAAGGATGTCTTTCAATGCGTGCCAGCGGTCACGTGCTGACGTAAAATCTACAACACCTATACCTTGGAGTGGCAATTACAGACTCCCCCTTTGAAGGGGGCAGGGGGATGTCTATCGAGCATAGGTATCACATGCTTTAACTACAACGCCTAGTCCTGTCGAATAGCAGCTGCAGAGATTCCCCTCTAGAGAGGGGTAGGGGTGTGTTCAATCTGTAGGACTACCTTGAGCTGTAACTAAAACTCCTATAACCGACATTTAGCCACTACAGATTTCCTACATAAAGTAAGGGCTCTATTCAAAAGTCAGGGAGATGTAAGGCTGACTGGACCCAGCATTTAAAAAAAGGTCCACGTTCAAACAATAAATGACAATCTCCGAAACAAGCATAAGTATACAGTCAACTTTAAAGTCAAACTAACCTGCACCTTTTATCAGATCTTCTAAATGATCTCGCTGTACAAAATCCAGGCAAAAAGAAAAAACCTGAAAATTTAAAATCAAAGCAGCAATTCAGTAGATTCTTTCAAAAATAATTGAACTATGTTTGTACAATAAATGTATATACATTAAATTTGCAAATCAAATTCAGAAAACTATCATTATCTAAATCAGAATTACATGAAAAAGACAGCGATCCTTGCTTCTATGGCTGCAGCATTTTTGTTTACTGCCTGCACCGACAGCAACACTGCCACAGAGAACACAACTGCCGTAACAACTGAGACGACTGTATCGACAGAAGGTGAGGCTTATGCGCTTGATCCGGCTGCCAGCCAGCTGACCTGGAACGGTAAAAAAGTAGGCGGTGAGCACTCTGGCAACATCAGCCTGCAAGGCGGCGAACTGCTGGTAGCAGACGACCAGGTAGTAGGTGGCGAGTTTACCATCGACATGGCCTCTATCACTAATACCGACATCGAGGATGCTAAATATAACAGCGACCTGGTTGGTCACCTGAAGTCTGACGATTTCTTTGGCGTAGAGCAGCACCCAACTGCAAACTTCAAAATCAACAGCATCAGCCCGATTGCCGACGCTGCTGCCGGTCAGCCAAACTACAACGTTTCAGGCGACCTGACCATCAAGGGCAAAACAAACCCGGTTACTTTCCCAGCCACAATCAATGTTGAGAACGGTACTGCTACAGCGAAAGCCGATGTGATCGTTGACCGCGCTAAGTATGACGTGCGCTACGGTTCGAAGAGCTTCTTCGACGACCTGGGCGACAAGGTAATCGACGATAACTTCACAGTGAGCCTCGACATCAAAGCAACAAAATAATTACCTCCCCCGAGTAGGTAATCCCTTCCTAAGCCCTCCCTTAATAACAGGGGAGGGCTTTTTTATTTATTGTCTGAATCAGGATTCACAGGATTTTTAATATTGATTGCTCTTTCACAGGAATCCTGAAAATCTTAAAATCCTGTAAATCCTTGGGGTAGGGGCCCTATATAAAGATTCGGACAAATTACTAATGTACGATTCGGACAGGTCGCTATCGGTCCCTGCAGATAGTTGGAAAATGATTAACTTGCCCTGCATCTAAAATCCGACACGCCATGCCACACAAAGCACTCTATACCTTATTCTTCCTCCTCCTGATCACCATCACTTCCTGCCAAACCGAAAAGCAGACGGATGCGCAGCAGATTGTAGACCAGGCCATTGAGGCGCATGGCGGAGATCGCTTCTTGAAAAGTGCGATCAGCTTTAAATTTAGGGATAGGCAGTACCATGCCTTGCGCGATGGTGGCGTGTTTGTGTATAGTCGCACCTTTACAGACTCCACTGGCCAACAGGTAAGGGATGTGTGGCGTAACAGTGGTTTCACACGCACCGTCAATGATGTAGAAGTGGACCTGCCCGAGGAGAGGCAAAAGGCTTTCACGGCTTCCGTTAACTCCGTGATCTACTTTGCGCTGCTGCCTTATGCCCTCAACGACGAAGCAGTACGCAAAGAATACCTGGGCGAAACGACCATCAAGGGCGAGCCCTACTACAAAGTGCGGGTGACCTTTGCGCAGGAAGGCGGTGGTGAAGGTTACCAGGACGTCTATGTCTACTGGTTCCACCAGCAGCGCCATACCATGGACTACCTGGCCTACTCTTTCCAGGAAAACGACGGCGGCACCCGCTTCCGCGAAGCCATCAATCCCCGCACCATCGGCGGCATCCGTTTTCAGGACTACATCAACTACACCTTAAAAGACGAAACCACCCCGCTGGAAGCTTATGACCAAGCCTTCGAAGCCGGTAAAATGGAAAAAGTTTCAGAGGTGGTGCTGGAAGAGATAGAGGTTAATTCGATAGAAGGCCTGTAGGGACAGGTCGCGACCTGTCCGAATCGTAAATGGGTAAATTTCTTCTATAGTGCGTCATCCCTCAGCCCCCTTCAAAAGTAGGGCTGTTTCATTCTGGCTAATTCTCCCCTTGAGGGGAGCAAGAGGGGTGTTTATAGGAGTGAGAAAACTGTATACTGTCTAAACTAACAGCTTTGCAGCATCAAAAATACACCCCTATAATCCCCTCAAGGGGATAGTTTCCCGCAGCTACCGATGATCTGCATAACAAATCAAGAGCAGGGTGCGAAAAGTCCCCCTTCGAAGGGGGTAGGGGGATGACAATCGTGCACGAAAACTAATCACTCATTCACTCAACCACTCACTCACTCATTAATAAAAGCACCTTCCACGCCTCCAACACCTGGTGGTCATCCAGCAATTGCTTTCCTAGCTTTTCCAACTCGCTGCGAAGTTGCGCCTTGTCGTGGCCGTATTTGTTAAGGGTATAGCTTACCAGCGGGTCAGCTTTAAAAGCCTCCACTTCCTCCTGAGTAGGTATCACTTCTGTATTGCCCAGGCGGGCCAGGTGGTTGCCGGTCAATATGCTGCTGTGGCGGATGTGTTCTGGTAATTGATCAACACCAACCCCTTTGTTGCGCACCGGCTTGGGCAACTCGAAAATGCAATCACCGTTTGCCCGCAGGTAGTAGTCGCCACCCATACGCGCCACGGCGTCGAGTTTGTAGGGGTCTATCTTGCCTTCCTCGTTCAGGATATTTTCATTCACATGGATCAGCAGCACCTCACAGATCACCAGGTTGCCCGCGCCGCCTTCCGGCCCCAGGCTGATCACCTCGTTCACCCGGCACTCCATGGCAAAGGGCGCTTCCTTCACGCGGGGTGCGCGTACCATCACCGAAGGCTCCGGCGTCAAGCCTGATTTAATGAACTCGTTAATCCCTTTATCGTATTCCGTGCTGGCCAGCGACATCTGCTCTACGATGTCGTAGTTGCCGATGTTGATCACCACCTCTTTGGTTGTCATCACATTTTCCAGGGTATGCTTGCTGGTATTGTCGCGCACGCGGCGGGCAGGAGAGAAGACCACGATCGGCGGCTTGGCGCTGAACACATTGAAAAAGCTGAAAGGACTCAGGTTCACGTTTCCCTCCTCATCCACCGTGCTGGCAAAGGCAATTGGCCGAGGCGCAATGGCTCCAAGCAATAAAGCATGTACTTCAGCCGTTTTGGTTTCTTTCGGGTTTATCGTTTTCATGGTATGGTCGTGTTCTATCAATAAGTTGCAAGATAAGAATAATAGGCCACTTTAAATTTTAACCATATACTTAGCTTCACTAGATATTTTGCATTTTACTTCCTGAATCTGATCTAAATACGCAAATTTGCAGATTGAACAATGCGTTGATCAAACGAACTTATGCTATTCAACTCCTTCGAGTTCCTGGTCTTCTTCCCGACCGTGGTGGGGCTCTACTTCCTGCTTCCCTATCGTTTCCGTTGGCTGCTGCTGCTTATTGCCAGCTACACCTTTTACATGTTCTGGCGTGTAGACTATGCCATCATCCTGGTTATCTCTACCCTGATCGACTATACCTGCGGGCGCATGATGGACCGCTACTCAGAAGAGGAGCGGGCAAGACGCAAGCCCTGGCTGTGGCTGAGCCTTGTTTCCAACCTTGGCATTCTCTTCACCTTCAAGTACTACAACTTCTTCAACGGTGCAGCCTCTGATCTGGCTAATCTGTTAGGAGTGAGCTACGCGGCGCCCGCCTTTGAGCTGCTGCTGCCCATGGGCATTTCCTTCTACACCTTCCAGACGATGAGCTACTCCATCGATGTGTATTATGGTCGCATCAAGGCTGAAAAACATCTGGGTATTTTTGCGCTCTTCGTGACCTTCTTTCCGCAACTGGTGGCGGGCCCGATCGAGCGTGCGGGCAACCTGCTGGGGCAGCTCAAGCAGAAGCACGATTTCGACTACGACCGCGTAACGAGCGGCCTCCGTCTCATGGCCTGGGGCCTGTTCAAGAAAGTGGTGGTGGCTGACCGCCTGGCTATAATGGTTAATCAGGTGTACAACAACCCCACCAACTATGAGGGCATTCCGCTGATCATTGCTACCGTCTTTTTTGCCTTCCAGATCTATTGCGACTTTTCGGGCTACTCCGACATGGCCATCGGGGCGGCTCGGGTGATGGGCTTTAACCTGATGGAGAACTTCCGCAGGCCCTATTTTTCCAAGTCGATCAAGGAGTTCTGGGGCCGCTGGCACATCTCCCTATCAACCTGGTTCAGGGATTACCTCTACATCCCGCTTGGTGGTAACCGGGTGGTGAAGTGGCGTTGGTACTATAACATATTTATAGTTTTCCTGGTGAGCGGTTTCTGGCATGGGGCTAACTGGACCTTTCTGGTATGGGGTGCTCTGCATGGCTTTTACCAGGTTTTCGGGGAAGTGACAAAAAGGAAACGGGACAACTTAGCCTCTCAGATAGGGTTAAAAAAATGGGGTAGTCTTTATAGTTTCATTCAGATAGGTAGCACTTTTGTGCTAGTATGCTTGGCATGGGTTTTCTTCAGAGCCAATACCATCGGCGACGCTTGGTATATTACTACAAATATTTTTATGGGCTTTACTGAATCATTAAGCACTATAACATCTAGTAGTGTTGCTTTCAAGTATTACATACTATTAGGCAAAGCAAAAGAAGTTTTCGTTCTGGCATTATTATTTATAGCTGTATTAATTATTATTGATAGTATTCAAGAAAGATACAGAATTAAATCTTTGATAGTAAGTTATCCATCTTTACTAAGGCTATCACTCTATAGTTTTTTGATTATAACAATAATACTATATGGTAATTTCTCCAATACTGAATTTATATATTTTCAATTTTAAATGAAGAGGTTTGTAATAAAAATTGTTGGAGTAATTGCTTTAAGTATAGCATTATATGCCATAGTATTATTTCTATATACATTACTGGGTTTTAATAGATGGTTGCCGAATGCAAGAAACACTACAGGAAGAGGGTACTATACTTATTCGAGGTTACAAGAACTTCAGACAATAAAGAATATTGATATTCTCTTCATTGGTTCTTCTCATATGTATAGAGGAGTTGATACACGAGTTTTCGAAAAAAGTAACATCTCTACATTTAACTTAGGAACATCTGGACAAACACCTTATAATACTTACTATCTCCTAAAGGAACATCTAGATCGTATTCGACCTAAAACAATAGTTATGGATGTTTATTTAGAAGGAATGGACAGTGATGGAATGGGTGCATCCATTGAAATAGTCTCTAATCACGAGTTGACAGATAATATGCTAGAGATGGTTAATAAAAAATTAAATTTTGAAACAGCTAATAGTTTATTATCTATATACATATCACGTTTTCATACTCCACTTTCTGAAGTAATAGAGGTAAAACCTACAAATGATTACTATATCCCTGGAGGCTATATAGAGACTAATAAATTAAAAAATGAGCTTACTGAAAAACAGTTAAAAAACTTAAAGAGTCATAGTATTGCAATAAACGATTTGCAGAAGACATACCTTAATAAAGTAGTCGAATTATGTAATGAAAGTAACGTTAGACTCATTTTGATAGTCCCCCCATTGACAAAGGAATTTAAAAATAATATAAGCAATTATGAAGCGTTTATCAATAATCTACAAATATTGCTGCATGAAAAGGGCGTATTATTGATTGACTACAATAATCGAGAAGAGTTGATTTTGAATACTTTTGAAGATTTTTTAGATGCTAATCATTTAAATCCAATTGGTGCTTTAAAATTTAGTTATCTATTAAAAAATGATTTAAGTGAATTAGGTATTAATAACCACATACAAACGAAGTAAGAAAACTTTAGAATACTTATATAGAACTATAATAGTCTGAGAGCTTTTATAATTCCTAAAAATCTGTTTTCAAAAACATTTTCCGTAATTTTGCTTTCTGGCAGACTTGTGTGCTTGCCTTTAGACGCTTAAACTTTGTTTAGAAGGCGAGAGCCCAAGCAAATTTGTTTTTACCCTGTATGAAAATTAAACTGGCACTCTTTCTGAGTCTTCTCTGCTTCGCCTCCTGCAGTTCACTCCGCACCCGTAATATTGTCTATTTCAGTGATCTTGAACAGAAGCCGCTTATTACGGAACAGGTTGAGATGAAACGCCTGACAATTAAGCCGGGGGATCTTCTGGCGATCGAAGTGCTGACACCTAATATGGAAACCAACATGCTCTTTAACCGGGGTATTGTAATGGAAGAAGGAGCTGGCGGAGGCGGACAGATGATGCGTCAGCAAGGGAACCAGAATGAAGGGTATCTGGTAGATACAAAAGGAACTGTCGATTTCCCGGTGCTCGGCAATCTGCTCGTACAGGGCTTAACAACAGAGCAAGTGCGGGATACCCTATTGTTGAAAATACGTGATTATGTGCAGGACCCTATTGTGAAGGTAAGACTGCAAAACTTTCGTTTCACCATGATGGGGGAGACAGGACCGACCGTAGTGACTGTGCCAGCTGATAACGAAGAGGTAAACATTCTGGAGGGACTGGCTATGGCAGGTGGAATCTCCATTTATGGCAAGATGCATAACGTGCTGGTAATTCGGGAGCAGGATGGGCAGCGAAGCATGGCACGCCTGAACCTGAACAGCAAAGAAGCACTAACTTCCCCTTATTTCTACCTGCAGCAAAATGATATTGTTTATGTAGAGCCAGATAAGGCTAAAGTGACAGGTACGAGCTTCATTCGCCGTAACTGGGGCTTCGCAGCTGGTATTGTTTCATCCGCTTGGGTGCTCTATCAATTATTAAAGTAATCTAACGCTTCCTATTTTATAAAATGTCCGAACTCGATTTCCAGGAAGATAACACAGAGTCTCTAGATATAAAGGCACTCGTAATGCGCTACCTGCGTTACTGGTACCTTTTTGTGATTGGTGCAGCTATTGCTCTTATGGCTGCGCATCTGTACTTACGCTACTCAACTCCAGTTTATAGCATTAAAGCAACTATCCTGATCAAGGACGAGAGTGGCGCTGATTTGGCTACTAGTGGCGTTTTAGGAGATTTAGCTGGCTTAAAAGTTAGTAAGTCATTCTCTAACGAAGTCCTTATCATCAAATCTAAGGGGTTAATGGAGCGCGTATTACAAGAGCTTGGTCTTGAAGTTTCTTACTTTGGGGAAGGACGCATTAAGTCACCTGAACTGTATGGAGGCAGAAGCCCTGTTAAAGCAGTAATTGCACAATTAGACTCTACGGGATTAGGGAAAAATTTTATTGTAGAGATAGAAGATGGAAATACTTTTAGTATCTGGGAAGGAGAGAACAAAGTCTCAACGCATAAGTTTGGAGAGCAGATTCGAAAAAAGTATGGTGTATTCACTATTGTAGCTGATTCGGATGTAACGAATGATCAAGGGCGACGTATTTTGGTCCGTTTTAACGACTTACGTAAGTTAGCAAGTCGTTATAGCAAGGGGTTAGGGGTGAGAAGTATCAATGAATTTGCCACCGTCATGGAACTTAGTTTGACGGATCCTGTACCAGCAAAAGGCAAAGATATTTTAAACAAGTTGATCGAGGTTTATAACCGTGAATCTATCAATGAGAAAAACCTGGCTGTCACAAAGACAATCCAGTTTATTGATGAGCGCCTCATTTACTTAACAGGGGAGCTAAGTGCTGTAGAAAAAGATGTGCAGAACTATCTGCAGGAAAATCGAATTATTGATCAGTCAGCGAGCGGAGGTTTATATTTAAATACAGCTCATGGCTTAAAACAGCAGATTACAGATAACGAGATTAAATTAGAAATACTAAAATCAGTAGAATCTTACCTGCAAAAAGAAGAAAATAAGTATGAATTGGTTCCAACCAGCTTGGATATTTCTGATCCGACTCTTGGTGGCTTAATTGCTAATTTCAATAATTTGCAAAATCAGCGTCGACGCTTAGGGCGTTCTGTAACAGAGAGTAACCCTATACTTCGTAACGTAAATGAGCAATTGGATATACTAAGGCTGAATATTCTGGAGAATATTCGCAACATTCGCGAAGGGTTACTAGTAATTCGACGGAATCTGCAGGCTAATGCTCGCCAGTTCGAATCGCAAGTATGGCAGGTACCGTCTATGCAGCGTGAATTGACCGAAATTAATCGTCAGCAAGGTGTTAAAGAAGGACTTTACCTCTTTCTACTTCAAAAGAGGGAAGAAGCAGCATTATCTCAAGCTATTACACCTTCTAATTCCCGTGTTATTGATCCGGCAGTGGCGGGTGGCAGCCCAATTGAACCGCAATCAACGAATATCTATTTAATAGCCTTATTAGCAGGACTGGCCATACCGTTTGCAGGCATATTCCTGCGAGATATGTTAAACGACACTGTAATAGAAATAAGGGATGTTGAAAGGGCTACCCCAACTCCTATTTTAGGCGAAATTGGCCATAATGATACTGACCAAATGTTAGTGATCAGCCAGCAAAGTCGTAGCTCAAGCGCAGAACTTTTCCGTCTGTTACGTGCTAATTTACAGTTCGCTGCAGGAGGCAAAGAAAATAAAGTGATCCTGGTTACTTCCAGTATGAGTGGAGAGGGAAAAACCTTCTTTAGTTTGAACCTGGCTGCCAGTTTGGTCATGACAGGCAAGAAAGTGATAGTATTAGGATTTGACTTGCGTAAGCCTAAACTTACACAAGGTGTTAACCTTCCCAATAACATTGGTATTACCAATTACCTTATTTCTGATACAGTAGAGGTTGAAGACTTAATTCAATTTGCACCCGAAATGCAGGAACTGGCGATTATCGGTTCCGGTCCCATCCCTCCAAATCCAGCAGAACTAATGCTGCTTCCAAAGATCGGAACACTAATTGATGAGTTAAAGGCTGCCTTTGATTATATTATCCTGGATTCTTCACCGGTTGGTCAAGTTGCCGATTCATTAGCACTTGCTCCATACATTGATTCTAGCCTTTATATAGTGCGCTACAATTATACACACAAGAAGCAGCTTCAGATTATCGACGAACTTTATAAGTCACGAAAGCTAAAGCATCCAATGATCGTCTTAAACGATGCAAAGAAGAGCAATAGCTATGGCTATTCGTATGGCTATGGGTACGGTTATGGCAATTACTACGAAGAAGATGGTAAGAAGGGGCTTGGTGGGAAGTTAAGGAAATTGGTGAAAGGCTAATAAATTATTGATTTGCAAAAAGAACACACCCCTGCCCCTCTCAAGAGGGGAATTGACAGGAGATATCCCCTCTTGAGAGGGGCAGGGGTGTGTTGCAAGTTTACGTATACTAAAAACTAGAAAAACGAACATAAAAAGATGTCAGGTACAGAAATGACAGGTATAGAGAATGCCAGGATCGCCGTGATTGGATTGGGTTATGTAGGACTACCGCTGGCCGTAGAGTTTGCAAAGAAATTTCCAGCCGTTGGTTTCGATATTAATGAGGGACGTGTTCAGGAACTGAACAGCGGGCATGACCGCACATTGGAAGTAGAAGATGAATACTTAAAATCTGTATTAGCTCCTAATACAAATGGGCAATCTGGTCTCTATTGCTCCGATCAACTGCAAGATATTGAGACATGTAACTATTTTATAGTAACTGTTCCTACCCCTGTTGATAAAAACAACCGTCCTGACTTAACTCCTCTTTACAAAGCGAGCGAAACAGTTGGTAAGGTGTTGAAGCGTGGAGATATCGTAATCTATGAATCTACTGTATACCCTGGCGTAACAGAAGAGGAGTGCGTGCCGGTGCTGGAGCGTATGTCAGGTCTGAAATTCAACGAAGACTTTTTTGCAGGCTACTCACCTGAACGCATCAACCCTGGCGATAAGGAACACACGGTAGCTAAAATCCTGAAAATCACTTCCGGCTCTACGCCTGAAACTGCTGAGAAAGTAGATAGGCTCTACAAAAGTGTGATTACAGCCGGTACACACAAGGCGGCCTCTATTAAAGTTGCTGAAGCAGCCAAAGTGATCGAGAATGCGCAGCGTGATATCAACATTGCCTTTGTGAACGAACTGGCTAAGATTTTCAACCGTTTGGGCATTGATACGGACGAAGTATTAGAAGCGGCTGGCACGAAATGGAACTTCCTGAAGTTTAAGCCTGGCTTGGTGGGCGGCCACTGTATTGGGGTAGATCCTTACTATCTGGCTCAGAAGGCGCAAGAGGCTGGCTATCATCCAGAGATTATTCTGGCCGGTCGTCGCTTAAACGACGGCATGGGTGAGTACGTAGCCCATGAAGTGATCAAACTGATGGTTAAAAAGGATATCCCTGTAAAAGGTGCTAATATCCTGGTGCTAGGAATCACCTTTAAGGAGAACTGTCCGGACGTGCGCAACACCAAAGTAGTAGACATCTTACGCACCTTGAAGGAGTACAATACCAACATCACCATATACGACCCCTGGGCTGAGCCAACTGAGGTAAAGCATGAATATGGCTGGAGTTCGGTGAAGGAGTTAAACGGCACTACTGATTGCGATGCTGTCATCCTAGCCGTTTCACATGAAGAGTTCAAGTCACTCGACCTAAGCAAGCTTTGCAAAGAAAAAGCTGTGATCTACGACGTAAAAGGAGTACTCCCAAAAGAGCTCTCCGACGCTCGTCTATAAAAATAGGCAATAAAAGCTCCGCTCCTTGGTTAAGGAGGGGCAGGGGTGGTTTGACCCGGTATTCAAACCATTTTCATAAAGAGGATATGTATAGCACACCTTATCATACTACAGACCTAAGCCAGAGTTCTTTCCTAATTACCGGAGGAGCAGGCTTCATTGGTTCTAATATTGTTGAGTACCTTCTGAAATATGGTGCTGGTAAAGTACGAGTATTAGATAATTTCTCGACCGGCTCTTATGTTAATATAGAGGAGTTCAAAAACAATCCAGCCTTTGAACTGCTTGAAGGCGATATCCGCGACCTCGAAACCTGTAGAAGGGCATTGGAAGGTATAGATTATGTATCACACCAGGCAGCATTGGGTTCTGTGCCACGTTCTATCAATGATCCAATAAACAGCAATGATGTGAACGTGAGCGGTTTTTTGAATATGTTAGTAGCAGCAAGAGATGCTACTGTTAAAAGCTTTATTTACGCTGCTAGCTCCAGTACATATGGTGATCATCCGGGCCTGCCAAAAATGGAGGATAAGATTGGTAGTCCACTGTCCCCTTACGCCGTGACAAAATTTGTAAATGAGCTGTATGCTAAAGTATTTTCCAAGACCTATGATTTTCACACCATAGGATTGCGCTACTTTAACGTGTTTGGGCCAAAGCAAAATCCTAAAGGACCTTATGCGGCAGTAATTCCTCTTTTTATAGAAGCAGCCCTTGATAATAAAGCTCCATATATCAATGGAGATGGGGAGACTAGCCGTGATTTTACATTTGTTGAAAATGCGGTACAAGCTAACGTAAGAGCAATGCTTACTACTAGCGTTAACAAACACGAGGTAGTTAATATTGCTTTTGGCGAACGGACTACACTTAACCAACTCTGGAATAGGATTGCAGATATTGCTGGGATCAGCCTGTCTCCTGAATACAGAGAGGAGCGCAAAGGAGATGTACGACATAGTTTGGCTGATATTAATAAAGCCAATGCATTGATAGGCTATAAACCTGCATACTCTGTACTGGAAGGTTTAAGTATAGCTTATAATTGGTATAAAGAAAATACCGTTAAGGTTAGTTTGTAAGTGTAACAACACAACTGATAGTAAGAAAGTAAATGGCCGAGTTAAAGAGTAAAAAGGTATTAGTAACAGGAGCGGATGGTTTTATTGGAAGCCATTTGGTCGAACGTTTAATAGAAGAAGGCTGCCAAGTAAGAGCCTTTACATATTATAATTCATTTAATAGCTGGGGCTGGCTCGATAATTTCTCTAAAGAAAAGCTTTCACAGATTGAGATCTTCTCTGGAGACATAAGAGATCCAAATGGTGTGCGTACTGCCATGAAAGACATTGATGTTGTATTTCACTTGGCTGCTTTGATAGCTATACCTTTCAGTTATCATTCACCGGATAGCTATATTGATACAAATGTAAAAGGTACTCTCAATATAGTGCAGGCAGCTAAAGACTTAGGTATCGAGCGAGTACTGGTTACTTCTACTTCGGAGGTGTACGGTACGGCACAATACATTCCTATTGATGAGAAGCATCCTCGTCAGCCACAATCGCCCTATTCAGCCTCTAAAATCGGAGCTGACTGCATAGCTGATTCTTTTTACAGAAGCTTTAATTTACCACTGACAATTGTGCGTCCATTCAATACCTATGGACCGCGGCAGTCAGCTAGGGCTGTTATACCTACTATTATTACACAATTGTTGCAAGGTAAAACCGAAATCAAATTAGGTGATATCACGCCGACACGCGACCTTCTCTTTGTAAAAGATACAGCCAATGGGTTTATAGAAATTGCAAAGTCTGATAGTCTTGTTGGTGAGGATTGTAACATTGCAACCGAATCCGAAATAACTGTAGGTGACCTTGCACAGAGTTTGATTAATCAGATCAATCCGGACGCAAGGATCATTCAGGATAACGTTCGCCTAAGACCCGAAAAAAGCGAAGTATTCCGTTTGTACGGCGCTAATGGCAAAATTAAGAGCCACACCAATTGGAAGATACAGTATACCTTGGAAGAGGGACTTGCCGAAACAGTTGAATGGTTCAGAAATAAAGAGAACCTGCGCCAATACAAAGCTGATATTTACAATATCTAATCGTTTTCCTGGTTTAAATATTCTATTAATACCTCATGGAGCAGAACTCCAGGCATAGCCGCATCATTTCATTTATAAAATCACAGTTTCCGAATCAGGATTTTATACCCTTACATGAGCCTAGGTTTATTGGCAATGAGAAGAAGTACGTTGCTGATGCAATAGACTCTACTTTTGTTTCTTCTGTGGGTGCATATGTAAACCGCTTCGAAGAAATGATGCAGGAAATCACTGGCGCGAATTATGCGATTGCTACTGTGAACGGTACGGCAGCTTTGCATATGGCACTTATAGTAGCTGGTGTTAAACAAGGTGAAGAGGTATTGGCTCAGGACCTGACTTTTATAGCCACAGCCAATGCTATCAGCTATATAGGGGCTATACCTGTTTTTCTAGATATAGATAGAAAAACATTGGGACTGTCTGCAGAAAAGCTGGAAGCTTTTCTGCTAAAATATGGCAGGAATGAAAATGGTGTAACGATCAATACGAAAACCGGAAACAGAATTGCAGCCTGTGTGCCTATGCATACCTTCGGTTTCCCATGTGAGATTGACCGAATAGCTGCAATCTGTGAAAACTGGAATATTGCTTTAGTAGAGGATGCCGCAGAGTCTTTAGGTAGCTATTATAAAGGCAAACACACAGGCAATTTTGGGCTGCTAGGTACTTTTAGCTTCAATGGCAATAAAACTGTAACATGCGGCGGCGGAGGTGCTATAGTAACCGACGACGAAAGAATTGCTAAATTAGCAAAACACCTAACAACGCAAGCTAAAATGCCCCATGCATGGGAGTTTAACCATGATCATATCGGCTATAACTACCGCATGCCTAATCTTAATGCCGCACTTGCTTGTGCTCAATTAGAGCAATTAGGAGCTTTTGTTGAAAATAAGCGTGCATTAGCTGAAAGTTATAAGAACTTCTTTGAAGGTATAGAAGGGGTAGAGTTTGTGAGTGAAGAACCAGATGCAAAAGCAAACTATTGGCTGAATGCGCTGCTGTTAGAAGACAAGGAAGCACGCGAAGCTTTCTTAGCGGATTTGAATGGTAATGGTGTGATGACACGTCCTGTTTGGACATTGATGCACAAATTGCCCATGTTCCAAAATTGCTTGCACGACGATCTGACAGTAAGTAAATGGGTGGAAGAAAGACTGGTGAATATCCCGAGTAGTGTAAGGATCTCCAGAGAATTTTAAAATGAAGAGAACGATCATTATAGCAGAAGCAGGTGTTAACCACAACGGTGATATCGCATTAGCGAAGCAACTAATTGATGTTGCTGCTGATGCAGGTGCTGATTATGTGAAATTTCAAACCTTTAAAGCTGATAAATTAGTTAGTAGAACTGCCAAGCAGGCTGCCTACCAGGTAAAGAATCAAAAAAGGCAGAGTGATGATACTCAGTACTCAATGCTCAAAAAGCTTGAACTTTCAGAGGAAAACCATTTTGTACTCCAAGCATATGCATCTGATAGAGGAGTTAAGTTTTTATCTACTGGTTTTGACCCTGAGAGTATTGACTTTCTTGATCAAATAGGGATTGATCTATTCAAGGTACCGTCTGGTGAAATAACAAATAAGCCATACTTAGAGCAGATTGCGAAAAAAGGTAAAGCTGTTGTCCTTTCTACAGGTATGGCAACTCTGCAGGAAGTCAAAGATGCTATCTCAGTTTTGATGAAGGAAGGATTAAATAAAGAAGATATCTCTGTTCTTCACTGCAACACAGAGTATCCCACCCCTATGGGTGATGTTAATCTAAGAGCAATGCTAGCTATAAGAGACAGTCTTGGCGTTAAAGTGGGGTATTCTGATCACACATTAGGAATTGAAGTACCCATTGCTGCAGTTGCACTAGGTGCAGTCATAATTGAAAAACACTATACTCTAGATAAGGAGTTGCCTGGTCCGGACCATAAAGCTTCTCTCAGCCCTCAGGAACTGAAAGATATGGTTCTTGCAATTCGTAACATTGAGCAGGCACTAAGCGGAAGTACTGAAAAGGAACCTAGCGCATCAGAGTTGAAGAATAGAGAGCTAATCAGAAAGAGTATTTATTATAATTCAGCTTTGACTAAAGGTACTGTAATAGGTGAGGATCATTTAATAATGATGCGTCCTGCAACAGGTATAAGCCCAATGGAAGTAGACTCTGTAGTTGGCAAAGCATTGAAAAGCGATGTGGAGCAGGGGCAGATTGTGAGTTTTGATGATTTTGAGCAATGAAAATTTGTGTAGTCACTGGCACTAGAGCTGAGTATGGGCTTCTCTATTGGACAATGAAGGAGTTACAGCAAGAATTTGATATTGATTTGCAGATATGTGTTACAGGAATGCACCTATCACCAGAATTTGGGCTAACATATAAGCAAATTGAGCAAGATGGGTTTCATATAGACAAGAAAGTAGAGATACTGCTGTCTTCTGATACATCCGTTGGAGTTTCTAAAAGCATAGGCCTTGGTATTATTTCTTTCTCCGAAGCTTTTAATGAACTCAAGCCAGATTTAGTTCTATTACTAGGTGATCGGTTTGAGGCATTTGCAGCCGCCTCTGCCGCTATGATTGGTAAAATACCTGTTGCTCATTGCCATGGAGGGGAGGCTACAGAAGGGTTAATTGATGAGCCGATTCGACACTCAATTACTAAGATGTCACACATACATTTCACTTCAACCGAACAGTATAGAAAAAGGGTGATTCAGTTAGGCGAGCAACCTCATAATGTGCATAACGTGGGGGCTCTGGGAATTGAAAATATAAATAAGCTTGATCTATTGAGTAGAACAAATTTCGAAGAAAGTATAGGTTTCAGGCTTGGAGATAGAAATGTACTTGTAACCTTCCATCCTGTAACGCTTGAAAACGCCACAGCTGAGCATCAATTCACTGAGCTTTTAAAAGCCTTAGATGAACTACAAGCTACTAAGATAATTTTCACAAAGCCTAATGCAGATACTGATGGAAGGATTATAATCAACCTAATTGATCAGTATACGAAGAAAAATCCGGAGAAGAGTGTCGCGTTTGTATCTCTGGGCCAGCTCAGATATTTATCAGCTTTACAATTCATGGATGCCGTTATAGGCAACTCTTCAAGTGGGTTAATTGAGGTGCCTAGCTTCAAAACTGCAACGATAGACATAGGAGACAGGCAAAGAGGGAGAATCAAAGCAGACAGTGTAATATCCTGTGAGCCTAGCTATGTTTCAATTAAAAATGCTATTGAAGAAGCGTTCTCTGATAGTTTTAGGGAGAAATTGGTTCATATTAAGAATCCCTACGGAGAAAAAGATTCTTCTAAAGATATAGTCAAAGTAATAAAGAACACGAACCTAAGCTCGCTTCTGAAAAAGAAGTTTTACGACCTAGTATGAGAGTAGTCTTTATTGGTACTGTAGAGTTCTCAAGGGAAGCCTTACTTAAGCTTCTAGAACTTAACGTTAATGTTGTTGGAGTTGTAACTAAGGAGAAGTCAGAGTTTAACGCAGATTTCTCTAATCTGGTAGATATATGTGAAGAGCGGGGTATTAATTGTAAATACGTTAACAATATCAACCATCCAAACAATGTTAAGTGGATTAAGCAACTAAAACCAGACATATTATTTTGTTTTGGATGGTCTAGTCTGCTCAAGCCTGAAGTTCTTAATTTAGCCCCTCATGGTGTTTTAGGATTTCATCCTGCTCTTATTCCTGCTAATAGAGGCAGACATCCCATTATTTGGGCCCTTGCATTAGGGCTGGATAAAACAGGGTCTACTTTCTTTTTTATGGATGAAGGTGCTGACACCGGTGACATTCTTAATCAAAAAGAAGTCCTTATTAATTGTGAGGATGACGCAGCTAGCCTCTATATCAAAATTATAAAAGTAGCACTAGGTCAAATTGAGGAGTTTATACCTAAGCTGATCAGTGGGAAGTATAAAAGAATTAAGCAGGTAGGCGAAGGTAACACTTGGAGAAAAAGGGGGGAAAAAGACGGAGAAATTGATTGGCGAATGTCAAGTAAGTCAATCATAAATCTGGTTAAAGCTTTAACAAGGCCTTATTTGGGAGCACACTTCGTGCACAATAATGAGGAGTATAAAGTTTGGAGATGTGTAGTTGAAGCTACTGAGAAAATGACAAACATAGAGCCGGGCAAAGTTTTGAAAATAGAAGCTGATAAAATGTTGGTCAAAACAGGAGATGGAGCACTCTGGCTAACAGAATATGATCAAATTAAAGATATAGCAGTAGGACAATATATATAATGGCAAAAGTTATAGTTATTTCTGCCCATCCAGATGATGAAGTTCTTGGTGTAGGCGGTGCATTACTCAAGCATAAGGAAAATGGGGATGAGATATATTGGTTGATAGTGACTAACATATTTGAAAAGGATGGTTTTTCAGAGTATAGAGTCAAAACAAGGCAGGAGGAAATTGTAAAAGTTGCGAACCTGCTTGGTGTCAAACAGACTTTTAAACTTGATTACCCTACAATGACACTATCAAGCTCTAGTTTGATTAAAATGGTACCTGAAATATCCGCTATTTTCCAAGAGGTTGAGCCTGAGATCATTTACTCGTTGAATAGATCTGATGCGCATTCTGATCATAGAGTTATTTTTGATGCTGTGATGGCCTGTACAAAATCATTTCGATATCCATTCATAAAAAAAGTTCTAATGTACGAATGTATCTCTGAGACAGAGTTTGCCCCTGTACTGGCAGAGAAAGCATTTTTACCTAATTACTTCATAGATATTTCAAAGCATCTAGAGCAGAAGCTTGAAATAATGGAAATATATGAGTCAGAGTTAGGGAAGCACCCTTTCCCTCGGTCATTAGAAAATATAAAAGCACTAGCACACTTTAGAGGAGCTAGTGTTGGAGTACACTATGCAGAGGCTTTCCAACTTATAAAGTTTATTGATAAATAAATATGGTTGATTATCGGAAGCATATTATTCTTAGCAATACCCCCATTAAGGCAGCGCTAGCTCAACTAAATGAATTGGCCGCTGATGCAATACTTTTTGTTGTTAATGAGGAGGAAAAGCTATTAGGATCTTTAACGGATGGTGATGTTCGAAGAGGTTTCTTAAAAGGACTCACGTTAAATGATGTAGTTAATGAGTTTATACAGCCGAACCCTAAGTTTCTTCAAAGAGGCTCCTACACAATTGATGAAGTAATCAGCTACAGAAAAAACAACTTCAAAATAATTCCAGTCCTCTGTAAAGATGGTAAAATTGTCAATATAATAAACTTCAGGTTTCTTAAATCTTACTTACCAGTTGATGCTGTATTAATGGCAGGAGGAAGGGGAGAGCGCTTAAAACCTCTGACGGATGATACACCAAAGCCTCTTCTTAAAGTAGGTAAAAAGCCTATAATAGAGCATAACATTGATCGATTGATCAGTTATGGTATCGATGATGTATGGATTTCGGTCAGGTATCTGGGTGAGCAGCTTGAAGGATATTTTAAGGATGGAAGCTCCAAGTTTATTAATGTTAAATATGTTTGGGAAGATGAACCACTCGGAACTCTTGGTGCGGTGAGTAAAATTGAGGATTTTCAGCATGAGTATATTTTGGTAACAAATTCAGATCTATTGACAAATCTGGATTACGAAGATTTCTTCCTGCATTTTCAAGAAAATGATGCTGCTCTATCTGTAGTTACTATACCTTATACTGTTAATGTACCTTATGCTGTTTTGGAAACAGAGAATAATAGTATCAAGAGTTTTAAAGAGAAGCCTACCTACACATATTACTCTAATGGAGGTATCTACCTATTAAAGAAAGAAGTGCTTAATTATATTCCTAAAAATAGCTTTTATAACACTACTGATCTTATGGAGCTTTTGATCTCTAAAGGATTGAAAGTAACATCTTATCCATTAAGGGGTTATTGGTTAGACATTGGCCAGCATGAAGATTATAAAAAAGCTCAAGAAGATATACATCATATTAAGTTTTAGATGAATATACTCTATTTAATTCCTGCGAGAGGGGGATCTAAAGGTTTACCTGGCAAAAATATTAAGCATCTTAATGGAAGGCCTTTAATATACTATACTATTGATGCCGCAAGAGAAGTAAGTAGTGATATTGATATTTGTGTCTCAACTGATGATGAGAGCATAGCAGAAGTTGTTAAACATTATGGCTTGGATCTTCCCTTCATAAGACCAGCGGAGCTCGCTACAGATAATGCAACTTCAGAAGAGGTTTTGAAGCATGCGATTCAGTATTATGAAAGTATCAGCAAACCATATGATTACGTGGTATTGCTTCAACCAACTTCTCCTTTACGCACAGGTAAACAAATTAAAGAAGCATTAGATCTTATAAATTCCGAAACTGAAATGATCGTTTCAGTAAAAGAAACAGATGCAAATCCATACTATGTACTCTTTGAAGAAGATAAATATGGATTTTTAAAAAAATCAAAGGAAGGTACTTTTACTACCAGGCAAGATTGTCCAAAGGTCTATGAATTGAATGGCGCTATTTATATTATTAATATTGAAAAACTAAAACATAAAGTACTAGCTGAACTACAAAAAGCAAAGTATGTTATGGATAAAATGAGCTCTATTGATATTGATGATAACTTAGATTTTGCATGGTGCGAATATATTTTGATGAGAAAATAGAAGAATGTTAAAAAGGATTTTTTCTCATACAGCCATATATGGACTTGCGCCACATGTATCAAAAATTGCAAGTCTTTTTGTTTTACCAGTAATTACACAAGACCTAACTGAGTTAGATTACGGTGTTGCAGGAACCCTCACAGCTTATACTGGCGTAATTTCAGTTTTATCAACTCTTGGACTTAGACTAATTTTAGTAAATACTTTTTATAAATCTCCAAACCAATATAAGTGGGCTTGGAGGCAAATTTACGGCTTTTTAAGTTTATGGGTTATTCCTTATACATTAATATTGGGTTTGCTTCTTTATAAAGTAGTTCCTAATGAAGCTAGTGATAATACAATATCAATTGTATTATTGAATATATTACCAATTGTGGCATTTGGTAATACAAGTACTTTAGGAACTACTTACTTCCAAATAAATAAACAGCCTCTACAAGTAGGAGTTAGGACAGCAATTTTTGGAGTGTTAGCTGTTTTCTTAAATCTATTTACTATCTCATATCTAAAACTAGGGTATATGGGATGGTTTTGGACATCATTTATAGTTGGTATACTCTCAAATGTATCATATTGGATACCAATAAACATACAATTGGGTATTACGCCTATATTCAACTTTAAATGGAAAACCATCAGGGGTTATTTGAAAAGAAGTTTACCAACTGTTCCGCACTATTACTCTAGCTATTTATTAAATAGTTCTGACCGTATGGTAATGGATTGGTTGAAAATAGGAACAGGAGATATAGGGAAGTATAATATTGCTTATACCATTGGTGGTTATGTAGAGCGAATAGCTATTGCAAGTGGTTTAGCAATTAACCCAATGCTTAATGAGTATTATAAACAGGGAGAGGACAAGAGAGCAAGAGATTTAATTTTTTTGTTGCAGATAATATTTTGGTTGATGACTTTCATAATAAGCTTATGGTTAAAAGAGATTTTCTATATCCTTATTAAAAATAATGTTTTGAGCGAAATGTATCCATTAGCTATAATAATAGTCATGAGCTATAATTATCGACCCATGTACTATGGAGCGAATAGTAAATTATTTTATACAGAGAATACGAAACAGCTTTGGAAAATTACTACTGTTGCTGGCATTAGCAATCTCGTTCTAAACTTTTTCCTAATACCATTTTATGGATTTCAAATAGCCGCAGTTACAACTTTTGTAAGCTTAATGTATATGGGATATGCAGGCTTCTTTATGAAAAAATTTAGAGAAATAACTAAAGTGAAATATTATCCTTTGTTTTGGATATCTGGATCTATATTTATAACCGTATTGGCCTACTATTTAGTTGAATTAAATCTATTATACAAAATATTTATAACAACTATAATCTTATTAATTGGAGGCTTAACAGTAAGAATATTTAATTCGAAAAACCTTGGAAAGAAACAAAATAATAAAGTCTATAATTGATTTTGAAGGTAAATATGATGTTGCATCTTGGAAAATTAATGATATACACATTTGGCCAGTCATAAGGCTTGATCTGTTTTTTTCTCATTGGAATAAGCATAAATCGACCGAGAAAATTAAGAGAGCTAATAAGTCGTCATTAATACAAGATTTTCTATATTCAATTTTTTTTATATTAAAAAAATTTAAGAAGAGTAACGTTGTGTTTGCAGGTGCAAACTCACATAGATCTTGGCTAAATGAAAAAAATATTAATAAATATTTCGATCCATTATTAGACTATTTAGAAGATAAAAATGGTAAATCATTTTATCTTTTAGAATATGATGGAGTAAGAGAATCTTTTGACAAATTTTATAAAAAGTCTAGAATAATTGAATTATACAGGATTCTCCATATTGCCAAAATCTTTGAGAGATTTAGATGGAAACTGAAAACTAAGAAGTTCAATTCACAACTGCTGGGCTACAATGCCTTTTTAATTGATGCAGAGGCAGAGGGGTTTGAAATATCAGGATTGAAAATAGAGAAATTGGAGAGGAAACTTTCTCAAATAGAAACCTATAGTACAGTATTTGAGATTTTCTTTAAAAAAGTTAATGCTACCCATTGTTTTGCTCTATGCTATTATAGCAAAGAAATGCTAGCTTTTAATTTAGCCGCCTACAGACTCGGAGTTAAATCATTTGATATGCAACATGGGACACAAGGTCCGTTACATGTTGCTTATACTAAATGGTCAAATATACCAACTAAGGGATATGAACTACTACCAAAAACTTTTTGGTGTTGGGATGAGGATTCATGTAGTCATATTGGTATTTGGACAGATACAACTAACAATCATAGTGTAATAGCCGGGGGGAATCCATGGTTAAGTTATCTAACATATGCAAAAAATAATTCATTTGAATTACCTGAAAAGATTATTTTGTATACTTTACAACCAATAGCACCTATTCTCGATGATTATATATTAAAGGTAATAGCAAAAACTGCCAATAGCTATAATTGGTTTATTAGACTTCATCCAAGGCAAATGCATCAGTATGATACTTTGATTAAATTACTTGAAAAACACGACTTAAAGAATAAGGTTAATATTAAAGACGCAACAGATATACCTTTGCCAGATTTATTAAAAAGAACAACCATACATATTTCAAAATTCTCAGGCTCAATTTTAGAAGCAGCTCAAATTGGTGTGCCCACGATTATAATTGATGAAATAGGTGTAGCAAGCTTTAATAACTTAATTAATCATAAACTCGCATTTCCTCTTATTGATGAAGACTCAACAAAACTAATAGAGTTGATTGAGGAACTAGGGAGTTATAGGATAACCCAAAAAGCAACAGATATTAACGATGTATTCTTAAATTTCGAAGATTCCATAAAAGCATAAGAATTATGTTAACATCATTGAAATCAAAACTTAAAAGAATTGTATCTAATTATATGGGATCTTTAAACTCTAGATTATTATCAGAGGATATCCATATAAAGAAAGCATCTATTAAAGGTAATGTAAATTTAGAATTTGGCGTTAAAATTGTTGGAGGTGTTAAAATTAGTGGTAATGTTTCTATAGGTAAGCTATCTGTGATTAATGGCCCTAACACTGATATCTACAGTAAAATTAATAGTGTCCAAATAGGGCGGTTTTGTTCTATAGCTCGAAATGTTTCTATTCAAGAGTATCATCATAAAATGGATAGAATTTCAACTTATTTTATGAGTAAAAATATATTTAATAATAGTATTGAATCTGATATAGTATCCAAAGGTGACATTATAATAGGTAATGACGTCTGGATAGGAACACACTGTGTTATACTATCTGGTGCACATATTAGTAATGGAGTTATTGTAGCGGCAAATTCTGTTGTTTCGGGATATATACCCCCTTATGCAATTGTTGCTGGGTCACCAGCAAAAGTTATCAAATATAGGTTTGATACAGCTATTATACAAAAGATTAACGATCTGGCTTGGTGGGATTGGGATGTTGAAAAAATACAACAGAATGAAGAATTGTTTTTAAGTACGTTAACTGAAGATATATTAAATAAATATTTACTCAGATATTAATCATTTCTTCTCTCGATAATTCTAATCAAATATGGGAAAATATGACATTGACCAATTCCGTGTATCAGTAATAATCCCAGTTTATAATGCTGCTAAATTTGTTACAAAATCAGTTGAATCAGCAGTTCATTTAAAAGAAGTTGGAGAGATATTATTGATTGAAGATAATTCTCCGGACAATGCGCTTGAAATCTGCCTACAGTTACAAAAAATGTATGACAAAGTTAGACTCTTTCGACATCCTAATGGTGAAAATAGAGGTGCAGGAGCTAGTAGAAATCTAGGTATATCATATGCGCAGTACGATTATATAGCTTTCCTTGATGCTGACGACTGGTATCTGCCCAATAGATTTGATTATGCCCGTTCAGTATATAGTCTAGATAAATTCGACGTACTAATGGAAAAGTCAATCACTGATAGTTCCAAATATATTTATCAACTAAAAGATGAGAGTACATTTTCAGCACTATTAAGGATGGGCCGGGGAACGATAGCAACGAATGCAATTACTATCAAACGCTCTATTTTGAAACCACCATTCTTGTTCAACGAGGATTTAAGATTAAACCAGGATACCGACTTATGGTTGAAACTGAGCTTATATTGTAATGTAATAACAAACTTCAATTCTGACCCAGTAAGTGTTGTAAGAATTCATGCCAACAACAGAATTACTAAATCGAAATTTGAGGATAAATACAAATTTAGACATAACCTACTAAGACTATACGTCTTCAATAGACATGTAAGTTTTAGCAATCAATTATATATCATTAAGAGGTTTACTGTAATTGCATTAGCTATTAACAAATATCGTATAACTAAGCTGTTCGCATGATTTATTATACTGTAGTCATACCTACCTTTAATAGACTTTCGTTGCTCAAAGAGGCCATAGCAAGTGTATTAAATCAATCTTACTCATATTTTGAAATTATAGTAGTTGATGATTGTTCATCTGATGAAACGCAAGCCTATTTCGAAAAATTAAAAGATAGCAGAATCAAATATTTAAGGAACAAGGAAAATTCTGGAGCTGCATATTCTCGAAATACTGGGATACTAGAAGCGAAGGGTGACTTTATTGTTTTTTTAGATAGTGATAATCAGCTATACCCCAATTTTATAGAAGTATTTAATCGTAATATTTTAGAAAATTCAGAAGCTAGTATCTTTTGGTGTGGTGTTCAACATAAGTGGGTTAAAGAAGGAGAAGTTATAAGAGAGCGACATCAATTGTGGCAGCCTGATGTAACAGATCTCAAGTTCTATTTGAAGACAATTAGGACTAGTACAGGGAGAGGATTAGTTGTTAGAAAAAGTACTTGTATTCAAGCAGGATTGTTTGATCCCAATTTACGAACCTCTGAAGATACTGAATTCTTATTAAGAGTATTCCAAATTGCAAAATTTCATGTAGTGCCTGATGTCTTATATCTCTCGATTATTCATGAAGGGTATAGACTTACATTGGATTACAGCAATCAAGCAAAGTCTTATAACTATATTATTTCTAAGCATAAAGGGTTTATTAACGATAATATCTGGTATTTAGCACGTTTGCTAAGAAAGGCTAGTTATTATAATATGCTGTCTGGCAATTTGTCGATGGCAAAGACAATAATTAGTAATGCAATAAAGGCTAATCCTCTGGACTTTAGAAACTATTATTACTTATTTAAATATCTGCTTAAAAATGGCTAAAATATTCAATTTATATTATTCCAGTAAGTCAGATAAAAGTAACGTAAGGTCTCTTATATCTAAAATACAAGATTGGTTCGAAGAAAATTACAAAGATTTTGAAATCTCTATTTTCAATTTCGACAACCAATTCAGAGTAGTTATTGGTAAGCATCATAGCTTATATTTAAATGAGAGTGAAGGCTTATTAGGTTTTGCTGATTCCTATAGAATTGAGGATCCAAAGCATTATCCTGATGGGAACTACTTTTTGTTTAGAAAGACAAATGAGTATTTTGAAATAGCCTCTGATCAGGGAAATTCAAGAGGTATTTGGTATTACAGCAATAATGATTTTTTTATTTTTTCGTCATTGCAAGAACCAATTATCAAATTGATTGGTGGTTTCGATTTCAACTCGCAGGTTGTGCCTTGGATGCTCAGTTCTGGTACTTTAGGACCTGGTAATTCATGGGATAAAAGACTAAATTTGCTCAGCCGTAACGAATCAGTTAAATACTTTTATGGTAGCGGTAATGTAAAAGTTGATAATATACTGGAAGTACCAACTCAAAACCGTGCTTTCAAAAAAAAAGAAGTATTCAGACTACTGCCTGAAAAGTTAAAGAGTAGTTTTAAGAATATCAACTTAAATGCTGGAAATACCACCCATTTGTTATCTGGTGGTATTGAGAGCCGTTTATTACTACTATTCTTTGCTAAAGAGAAAGCATTACCATGTTTGACGTGGACTGATCCAAGCTCGTTATCTCAACCTTTAAGTGATGTAAGTATTGCTAAGGATATAAGCAAAAAACTTAACCTTGCCCATTCAATACTTGAAATCAATTTTGATTCAGGAAACCAAGAATTTATTCTAAAAGAATTTTTAAGACATGGTGAGGGGCGCATAGACCACATTTCAGGCTATATTGATGGGTTCAGTATTTGGAGAGAGATTTATAACAAAGACATTGAAGTAATCATCAGGGGTGATCATAACTTTGGAAGATACAAAGCATATGGTTTCGAACAGATGCGCCAAACATTGGGTTTTGAACTTGTCTCTGATTATAGAAATTTATCAACCTTAAGTCTACAAAACAATATTAAAGAATCATTTACGAAGAGAGAAAATGAAACATTAGAAGAATACTCTTTTCGACTAGGTCTTGATTTTAGACACACTTATGTAAATGCTGCATTAAATGATTTGAAACTTTCATTTACTGAGATTTATAATCCCCTTCTTAATAATTCAATCATTCTATTCTCACAAACTATCCCACCAAGTTTTTTAGAGGGTAAGAATATGAGTAAGTCGTTGAATGATTCGATATTGCCGGGTATACCTTATGCTAAATACGCATCTACTTTCTCTATCAATGACATTACGCTATCATTATTAAATGAGTATCTTAAAACTGAACTGAGTAAAATTGATTCGAGAGTATGGAGTTTAATGGGTATACCTCAAGATTTAGTAAAATCTACTTTATACTTTTTAGAAAACTCAACAGGAAAAACTAAATCAAATAGTATTATAAAGAGTTTAATACCTAAAAAAATTAAAAAACTCTTAGCATCTAAAGGTAAAAAATCGCTTAGTTATGGGAAAATTGCTTTAAGACTATACATACTTTCTGCAATGTATACTAAGCTTAGTAAACATTAAAATGAGAAGAAAAAAAATATTATTTGTTATTGATACACTTAATATAGGGGGGGCGGAGAAAAGTATTCTGGAGATGGCTCCGTATTTTACTCATATAACTCCTATTGTGGTTCACTTGTATAAAGGTGATATTCTAAAGAAAGACTATGAAGCGCAAGGTATAAAAGTTATCTCTTTGAATATTACAGGGGGGTACAGTTTTAGAAGTGCCATAAAAAAATTAAGAAAAGTAATTAAAGATGAGCAACCGGATTTAATACATTCTTCGCTACTTAGATCAAGCCTCGTATCACGATGGGTTTCGCATTGGGACAAAATTCCACATATTGGCTCCTTCGTAAATGATTCTTATGTAGCCAATCGTTATGCATCTCTTACAAGAATGGCAAAATATAAATTGTCATTATTCGAAAGCATAGACAGGTTGACAGCCCATTGGTGTGATAAGTATATTGCTATTACTCAAACTATAAAAATATCAAATCAAAATTATCTTAATATTCCTGCAGATAAAGTTGATGTGATACCCAGAGGGAGAGAACTTGATAAGTTTGTTAATTTGCCTAATAAGACTGATAATGATGTTTTTACATTTATAAATGTAGCTAGATTAATAAACCGTAAAGGGCAAGCTGATCTTATAGAAGCATTCTATAGACTAAACCAGAAGCATTCAAATGTTCGGTTATTATTTGCAGGTGATGGCCCATCAAAAGAAGCTTATAATGCCTTAATTAACTCCTATCAACTTCAAAATAAGGTTAAATTGCTTGGAAGTCGAAGTGATATACCTGAGTTACTTTCAAAGTCGGACTGTTTTGTAATGCCGTCACATTTTGAAGGGTTGGGTGGTTCTATAATTGAGGCTATGCTTGCAGCTAAGCCGATCATAGCTTCCGATATCAGTGTTTTATCTGAAAATATCCAACATAATAAGAACGGACTCTTATTTAAGCTTGGTTCTGTTGATGATTTAGTTAGCAAGATGGAATATATGATTTTGAATCGAGAGAAAGCAAAAATCATGGGTCAGGTTGGTCGTCAATATGCAATTGAAAAATTTGATTTATCTAAAATTGCAAGGCAATATGAAGCAATCTATTTAAAAGTTTTGGCTGAATGAAGATTATTCAATTAGTTACAAAACGACAATATCGAGGTGCAGAGGTGTTTGCAGCTAACCTAAGCAAAGAGTTACTAAAAGAAAATATTGATATTATTTTTGCTGGCCTTTATAGCCCACCTGACAAGGCATTACGTGTAGATGGAGCCCAAAACATAGACCTGAATGGGTCGAAAGCAAAATTGGTTTCCTGGGCATTGCTTCAAAACTTGCTAAAGCTGATTAAAACTGAAAAGCCTGATATAATTCAGGCAAACGGATCAGATACGCTTAAGTATGCTGCGCTCGTAAAGCTTTTCTTTCCCCAGATTCCGGTAACCTATCGTAATATCAGTATCATCAGTACCTGGATAGGAGGCAATAAACTCAAGCTTGCTTTTTATAAAAGGCTTTTCTCTCCTATAGACCATATTACATGTGTTGGTCATGTTGCCCGGGAAGATATTATTTCAACCATTGGTTTTTCTGCCGAGGACGTTTCCGTTATAAACAGGGGAATACCTATTCAGCAAATCGATAAAGCGTCAGCTAGGCAACGTGTACGTTCATCTTATGGACTCGCAGCGCAAGATCAGATAATTGTGCATGTTGGTAACTTCTCTCCTGAAAAAAATCATGCTTTCCTGATAGATGTCATGGAGAAATTGCGGGCGGCAAATCCATCATTGAAGCTACTTCTCTTAGGGGAAGGTCTTTTGGAAGATGAGATAAAGGCGAAAGTTCGCGATAGGAGGTTAAGCGATACGATTTTCTTCGGAGGCTTTAACAGCAGTGTGCAGGATGTAATTGCGGGTTGTGATCTATTTGCCTTATGCAGCTTGATTGAGGGAGTGCCCGGGGTTATCCTGGAAGCCGCAGCCCAGAAAGTTCCGGCTATTGCTGTAAATGTAGGTGGCGTAAGTGAAGTCGTACGAGATGGTGTAACGGGTGTACTGGTGCAAGACCACGATAGTGATACCTTTGCTGAAAACATTCTTAGCCTGCTACGTGACAAATCCAGAATGGAAAAACTTTCAAACGCGGGATTTGAGATGGTGAAGGAGGAATATGATCCTAAAACCAATGTTCACAAATTCATTAACTTATATAAATCACTGCTGAACAAGCATGGTAAATAAACTGAGAGTACTTCACCTGATCAAATCTTTGGGTAGGGGCGGAGCCGAAATGCTTTTGCCAGAAACGCTTAAAGTACACGATCGGGAACATTTCGATTTCCACTTCGCATACTTCCTCCCCTGGAAAGACCAGATGGTGCCAGCCATTGAAGCGCTAGGCGCAACCGCTATTTGCTTTAAGGCGAAAAACAATCTACAGATGTTTCAGCGGGTAAGGGAGATCAGTCGTTATGTGCGAGAAAATCAGATTGATGTTATTCATAGTCACTTACCCTGGGCTGGCCTAATTGCCAGGTTGGTAGGGAAGAAAACCGGGGTACCTGTTGTGTACACGGAGCATAACAAGTGGGAACGCTACAACAAGATCACCTACTGGCTGAATAAGCTTAGCTTCGGCTGGCAACAGGCAGCGGTGGCGGTTTCAGATGATGTGCAACAGTCCATCCGGAAGAATGCAGGAATTGATTTTAGCCAACTAGATGTAGCTGCCCTGGCACGTCCTACCATGCCTCAAACGAAAACCCAATTGCCTTACCTGCTCAATATACTCAATGGTGTGAATACCGTACATTTTGTACGGGACGAACAGGCTGGGTTACAGATACGGCAGGAACTCGGTATACCTGCAAATGCACCAGTAATTGGCACCGTATCGGTTTTTCGCTTCCAAAAGCGCCTGGACCTTTGGATGGAGATAGCAGCAGCGATACTTCAGAAAATGCCTGAGGCACATTTTATCCTAGTAGGCGATGGACCATTAAAAGAGGAGCTACTCGCGAAACGAAAAGCACTAGGCATAGAAGAGCACCTGCACATGCCCGGCCTGAAAACAGACGTAAATCCTTACTTCAGCGCGATGGATATCTACATGATGTCCTCCATCTTCGAAGGCCTGCCTATCGCCTTGCTGGAAGCCATGAGTTGCGGCTGTGCGATCATCAGTACCACTGCTGGCGGTGTGGCCGAGGTGGTGGAGCAGGATAAAAGTGGCCTGCTCTGCGATGTGGATGATTACACCAAACTAGTCGACCACGGCATCCAATTATTCCAAAACCCAGACCAACGCCAGGCCCTCGCCACAGGCGCCCGCTCCCGCGTAGAAGCCGACTTCAGCATAAATAAAATGGCAAAGCAATTGGAAGCGTTATATTTGTATTTGAAAGAGGAGAGAGGTTAATCGGGTCCAACCACCCCTAACCCCTCCTTTTCTAAGGCGGGGAATCTGTTTCTGCCTCAGTTGAGTAATAGTTTTATAGTACCTGCTAATCAATTTTTTCTGTCTGCAGGAGCTATTAGCAATAGCGTTGGAGCAGCAAGGAAAATTCCCCTCCTTAGAAAAGAAGGGGCTAGGGGTGGTTCGATAACACATACAAACCATGCAAATAAGGAAAGCAACAGAATCAGATATACCAGCGATCGTAGAACTATTAAAGTCCTCATTGGGAGAGGGCTTGATCCAAAAGTCAGAGCGCCTGTGGATTTGGAAGCACGTAGAGAACCCGCATGGCGCTTCGCCAGTGCTGGTAGCGGAGGCAGATGGAAAGTTAGTAGGTGTGCGGGCTTTTCTGCGCTGGCAGTGGCAATATAAAGGCCAAGTGCTTCAAGCCATTCGTGCTGTAGACACCGCAACACATCCGGATTATCAGGGGAAGGGCATTTTCAAAAAGCTTACTTTACAAGGCTTGGACGATGCTAAAGAGGCAGGCATTCAGCTGGTATACAACACACCTAACGAAAGCAGCAAACCTGGCTACCTGAAAATGGGTTGGGTGGAAATGGGCAGAATGGCAATAAAGCTTAAAGTAAACCCATTTGCCTACAAGCAGTCAACAGATGCTGATGCACCTCCTCAAGATTGGGGGAAATTGGAGACTATATTGCCACAACTCAACAATCCGGTAGAAGCTGAACAGGTACAAACGGTTTTGAGTCCCGCCTATATCCGCTGGCGCTACCAGGACAATCCGCTATTCAATTATTGTTTTCTCTCTGATTACCGCTCGTACGCGCTTTTCTATAGAATAAAGGCACATAGCTTTGGACAAGAGATGCGGGTAGTTGATTTATTAATAGATAAAAAAGCGTTTGATAAGACTGCCAGGAAGCAACTAAGTACAGCTTTCAAGCAAATCAGCAAGGCTTGTTTTTTGACTTCCGCATCTGGAAGGCACTTTGAGCTAGTTAAAGATGTTTACCCAAGTATGGGTTTGCTTCCATTAGTATATAAAGGACCAATAGTTACGTTGCGAAATGTTACTTTGGAGGTGGCGCAATTCAATGAATTACAGCAGCAGGAGAATTGGGGCTTTGCGCTCGGAGATATGGAATTGTTTTAAGAACGCATGATAGGCGCAATCATTTTAATTTTTATACTCTACGCACTAAATCAGCCATTGCTGAAAAGTTACAAAAAGAAGTACTTTTTCTTTTCGGTATCGCTGATGAATAAGCTATACTTTTACCACATAATATTTTTTCTGGTTTATTATGTATATGCTAGTCTAAATCCATCTGATTCTAAATCATACTTTGTAAAATCGAGCAATCAAGATAAAGTATGGTTAGATTTCTTTTCGACGGGTACTCGATTTGTAGAATTTGTAGCTTATCCTTTTACGAATTCTCTAGGATTTAGCTATGAAATGGCTATGCTTTTGTTTGCATGGTTTGGCTATATTGGCTTCGTCCATTTCTACATTTTTTTTCGGGAAAATTTAAAACAAAAAGTGCAAATCTGGGGTTATGATCTGTTAGTAATTCTCCTATTTCTGCCAAATATGCATTTTTGGACAGCTTCTCTAGGAAAAGGATCACTAATATTCATGGGTTTAGGACTGTTTGCCTATGCAATGCGTTACCCGCAGAAAAGGCTATTTGCGCTTTTATTGGGTTCATTCATTGTGTATATGGTTCGCCCTCATATATTCATGTTCCTTGGTGTTGGAGCAGTAATAGGCTATTTCACAGGTAGAGAAAGGGTGCCTTTATATCAAAAGGTACTTGTCTATGTTGCATTTGCTGGGGGCATTTTTGTAATGTCAGACCAGATTTTGGCTATGGCTAATATCAATGAAGAGGATGTTTTAGGAAGTTTTGAAGATTTTTCCCAAGTTCAAGCAGGCCGTTTAGTGCGAGCCGGCTCGGGTGTAGATATAACTAGTTACCCGCTTCCGATCAAACTCTTCACTTTCTGGTTCCGGCCACTATTTGTGGATGCCCCTGGTGCGCTCGGGATTTTTGTGTCTTTTGAAAACTTGATCTATGTACTTCTCACCTTGAAGCTGGTGGATAAGGACTTTATCCCTTTCATTAAGAAGTCAACTTCTTTGGTCAAGATGAGCCTTGTAATCTTCATCTCATCTTCTATAGCTTTATCATTTGTAATGTCGAACTTGGGGATCGCTATGCGGCAGAAGAGCATGGTGATGTATTTCCTCTTCTTTGTGATTATCTCCTTCCTGGAGTACAAGAAACAAAAGAAGATTGCATTATTTCAGTTAAAGAAGAAAAAGCTAGAGGAGCAGGAGCGGCTAAGTGGATATCCTGCTCCGGCTCTATCTTAATACTATAACCCACCCCTGCCCCTCCGAGTAAGGGAATCCAACCACCCCTAACCCCTCCTTTTCTAAGGCGGGGAATTTTATTAAAAGTTATGATCAACGATTTACCTGTCTTCACCATCTCCCTTGACTTTGAGCTGTACTGGGGTATTTTTGATAAAGTGCCTTTAGCGGATCGGAAGCAGTATTTTAGGAACACACGCAATGTGATACCGGAAATGCTAGCGGTATTCGAAAAGCAGCAGGTGCAGGTAACCTGGGCTACGGTAGGGATGCTCTTTGCCAAGGACTGGAATGATTGGACGAACGCTATACCTGCGCTCCGCCCTTCGTATCATAACGATCAACTCTCTGCTTACCGTCTGAAGGAGGAGTTTGAAAGGGACGGTACTCTGAAGGATTTCTTTTTTGCACCAGGTTTGGTTGAGCAGATTCATCAGACGCCTTACCAGGAGATGGCGACCCATACCTTTGCGCATTACTACTGCCAGGAAGCAGGGCAGACGCTGGAGCAGTTTCGACAAGACCTGCAGGCAGCGCAAGGTATAGCTGCCAGACAAGGGATGAAGCTGGAGTCGCTTGTATTCCCGCGTAACCAGTTTAACGAAGCTTACCTGCGTGTTTGCCGCGAAGAGGGTATCAAAACAGTCCGCTCTAACCCAAGCGACTGGTTTTGGGAACAGACAGTAGAAGATAAACTGTCGAAGCGAATCTTTCGGACAGGCGATGCTTACCTGCCATTGGGTAAAAGAACCTCTTTTCCGCTTTCTTCGCTTAGACTAGAAGATGGGCTGCCGCTTTCTATACCTGCCAGCCGTTTCTTGCGGCCTGTCGATGGCAAAAGAGATATCCTGAACAAACTCCGGCTAAGGCGCATCCTGATTGAGATGACAGAGGCTGCCAAGCGCAAAGAATGTTATCACCTATGGTGGCATCCGCATAATTTCGGGAGTTACCCTGAGCGCAGTATGGCTGATCTGAAAGTAATTATCGATCATTACAAGAAGCTGGAGCAGCAGTATGGTATGCAGAGCCTGAGTATGCGGAGTATTTATGAGTTTGTAAACCCCACCCCAGCCATCCCCATTTAAAGAGGGCCCCTACCCCCAAAACAAGGGAGGGAAAAAATAATTTTTATAATTCCCCCACCTGTTTTTAGGAGGGGGTAGGGGGAGGTTATACCTTTGCACCCGAAAACAAATATTACTACATGCCCCCAGTACTCATTCGCATCACCACGGTACCGCTCTCACTCCAAAAGCTGATTACAGGTCAGTTGCCTTATATGCGTGCCAAAGGTTTTGAGCCATTGATGGTATCTGCAGCCGGGCCTGAGGCAGAAGCGGTCGTGAAGGAGCAGGCCACGCCCTTGATCGAGATTGGGATGACGCGAAAGATCACCCCGGTACAGGATTTGAAAGCGCTTTGGCAATTTTACAGACTTTGCAAAAAACACAAGCCTGCCATTGTACACTCCCATACACCGAAGGCCGGCATTATTGGTATGCTCGGCGCGAAAATGGCAGGCGTGCCGGTACGGCTGCACACGGTAGCTGGCTTGCCGCTAATGGAGACAAATGGTAAGACACGTCAGGTACTGGAAGCAGTAGAAAAACTCACTTATGCCTGTGCAACAAAGGTATACCCGAACTCTACTGTGTTGAAAGACTTCATCCTGAAGAGTGGCTTCTGTGGGCCGGCTAAGGTAAAGGTGATCGGCAATGGGAGTAGCAACGGAGTTGACACCGCCTTTTATAACAGGGAACAGTTGGACCCAGCTAAGCTGGAGGAACTGAAAGCCCAACTAGGCATCAAACCGGATGACTTTGTATTTGTGTTTATTGGCCGACTGGTAAAGGATAAAGGTATCCAGGAACTTGTCACTGCCTTTAAAAAACTGCAGGCGCAGTATCCTCAGGTGAAGCTGCTGTTGGTTGGTCCCTTCGAGCAGGATCTGGATCCCATTGAGGATCGTATTCTGCAGGAGATCGAGCATAATCCAGGTATCCTATCCGTCGGTTTCCAACATGACGTGCGGCCATACCTGGCAATCAGCCAGGCATTGGCCTTCCCATCTTACCGCGAGGGTTTCCCGAATGTGCCCATGCAGGCGGGCTGTCTTGACTTACCGAGCATTGTAACAGATATTAATGGCTGCAATGAGATCATCCGGCATGGGGAGAATGGCTTTATTGTGCCCCCTAAGTCTATGGAGAAACTCTACGAGGCCATGCTTACCTTTATAAGTGACAAAGAGATTTTTGGCCACATGCAGGCACAGGCGCGTCGCATGATCGTAGAGCGCTACGAGCAAACCCATTTCTGGGAGCTTTTATTACAGGAATACCAAACCCATCTGGAGCAGCATGAAGTTATATAGCCGGTTTTTCAAACGCCTAATCGATTTTGTGCTTAGTTTGACGGCCTTCATCGTGTTGCTGCCCGTTTTTCTGGTGGTGACGCTCTTGCTGGCTATGGCCAACGACGGCAAGCCCTTTTTCCTGCAACCGCGGCCGGGCAAGCATGGGCGTATCTTTCGGGTGATCAAATACAAGACGATGAATGACAAGCGGGACGCCCAGGGAGAGTTGTTGCCTGACGCTGACCGCCTAACACCCATTGGTTCATTTGTTCGCAAGACCTCGCTCGATGAAATACCCCAGTTGCTGAATGTGATCAAAGGAGAAATGTCACTGATCGGTCCGCGCCCCTTGCTGGTGGAATACCTGCCCCTGTACAATGAAGTACAGCACCGCCGCCACGAAGTACGTCCCGGTATCACTGGTTGGGCACAGGTAAACGGCCGCAACGCTATTAGCTGGGAAGAGAAATTCCGCTACGATGTGTGGTATGTGGATAATGTTTCTTTTGTCTTAGATCTGAAGATTATCTTCATGACCATCGGAAAAGTGTTTAAGTCGGAGGGCATTAGTGCGGAGGGCGTAGCGACGATGGAGCGGTTTAGGGGAAGTAACTACGTGAAAGAATAACCCACCCCTGCCCCTCTGAGGAGGGTATCGTGCACGATTGTCATCCCCCTGCCCCCTTCAAAGGCAGGGCCGTTAAGTTCTACCAAATTCTCCCCTTGAGGGGAGTGCAGAGGGGTGTTTGCAACTGCGGACGAATCCCAAACAAGACAATGAATGGCATTATAGCACCGAATTTACACCCCTATAATCCCCTCAAGGGGATAGTTTTCGCAGAACTTAACGGCCCTGTCCTTTAAAAGGGGACACACGCAAGTGTAAATTCCCCTCTGATTCAAGTTCAATGAATTGGGACCGATGATGAGACTATACAGAGCTTTTGCTCCTTACTTAGTAGGCGCAGAAATTCCCCTCCTCGGAGGGGCAGGGGTGGGTTAATCATGCACTAGAATCCTGCAAATCCTTGGGGTAGGGGCCCTATGTACAGATTCAGACAGTTTTCTTATTACATCCTCAAAGACAATCTGAGAATTCTTACCTTTACACTTTCACTACCAACAAAGAAACCATGTACCTGTACGGCGCGAGCGGACATGCGAAAGTGATCATCGACATCCTGCGGGATAATGCTATACCTGTGCTGGGAGCCTTTGATAAGAACCCTGCTTTAAAAGAAGTGGGCGGTATACCTGTGCTGGGTGCTGAAATAGAAGAAGAACCGGAGCAACCGGTGATCATCAGCATTGGTGATAATGCCATCCGCTACCGGGTAGCTGAAAAGCTGGAAGTAACTTTTGGCAGAGCCATTCATTCCACTGCCATTATCTCACCATCCGCGACCATTGCTGAGGGAACCGTAGTGATGCAGGGGGCTATCGTACAAGCTGATGCTGTTATAGGAAGGCATGCCATCATCAACACGGGAGCCAGCATCGACCACGATTGCAGAATAGGCGACTTTGCCCATATCTCGCCGGGAGCAGTGCTTAGCGGGAATGTGCAGGTAGGAGAAGGGACGCACATTGGAGCCGGAGCCGTCGTGATTCCGAACCTGAAGATAGGGAAGTGGTGCAAAATAGGAGCTGGAGCTGTCGTGATTCGCGATATACCGGATGGAGTAACCGCTGTGGGCAATCCGGCCCGCATCATCAAAGTACATGAACTGTAGCTCGACAGGTAGAAGGGTGGCTTGCAGCACGATTGCTCCAGGTAATTGCTAAACCTCAAGTCTATTGTCCTTTGTCAAAAAACTCTTTTGTCTATAAAAAACTTTGTCTAAAATTCTTTTGTCCAAATAATCACTATGAATACAAAGATCTGGCTCTCTTCCCCACATATGGGAACAAGCGAGTTTAAAAATGTAAAAGAGGCTTTTGATACGAACTGGATCGCGCCGCTTGGTCCGCATGTAGATGGCTTTGAGCGTGACCTGGCTGATTTCCTGGGAGAAGGGGTGCATGTGGCGGCGCTGAGCTCAGGTACGGCAGCCTTGCATTTAGCGTTGATCATGCTGGGGGTGCAGGCTGGTGATGAGGTGATCTGCCAGAGCATGACCTTCTCTGCTTCTGCCAACCCCATCGCTTACCAGGGCGCTATACCTGTGTTTGTAGACAGCGAGGACCGCACCTGGAACATGTCGCCGGACTTGTTGGAAACAGCCATAGAAGACCGCATCAGCAAAGGGAAGAAGCCAAAGGCGATCATTGTGGTGCACCTGTATGGTATGCCTGCGGAGATGGACCGCATCATGGCCATCGCCGATCGCTATGCTATACCTGTGGTGGAAGATGCTGCTGAGGCGCTGGGTTCTTCTTTTAAGGGGCAGAAGCTGGGAACCTTCGGGGCCATGAGCATCTTGTCCTTCAATGGCAACAAGATCATCACTACATCAGGCGGCGGGGCGCTGGTATCAAACAGCGAGGCTTTTATCAAACAGGCCCGTTTCCTGGCGACACAAGCCCGTGATGCAGCACCGCATTACCAGCATTCGCACATCGGGTATAACTACCGCATGAGCAACGTGTGCGCTGCCATCGGCCGTGGGCAAATGGAAGTGTTGCCGGATCGGGTGCAGCAGCGCCGGTTCAACTATAGTTTCTATCAAGAACAACTGGCTGCTACACCTGCTATTCAATTTGCCGGGGAGCCAAACAGCGACTACTACTCCAACCGCTGGCTCAGCACGATATTGGTAAACGACAGCCAGGGCGTGAGTCGGGAGGATATCCGCCTGGCCCTTGAGAAGGAAAATATCGAGTCGCGCCCGCTCTGGAAACCCATGCACCTGCAGCCAATATTTGCCGATGCGCCTTTTTATGGCGATGGGACCAGCGAGCGCCTTTTTGACCAGGGCTTGTGCCTCCCTTCCGGTTCCAATATGACGGACGAGGAACGGGCGCGTGTCATTACCTGTATCAAGGCCTGCTTTAGTTTATAAAGGCAAAAACTTTACTTGTGAAAAGCCATCTTTGCTTTGTAGAACATGCATAGCAAAGATGGCTTTTCACGTATAGGGAACTACCTGTGTCGGTTGAGGAACAGGAACTTGAAAGCTGTAGTATCAGTTTTTTTTTGTAATTTTGACGCCATCTGTACCTTAAAAAAAGCGAAAGATGTAATTATGCTTGTGAAACAACGTTAAGGTTTAGTTAAGGGGTGGACTGATTTATACATCCCGTAGTGAAAAGGAACTTCTGAGTGTATTGTGCAGGTAGTAAATTAAATTATAACGAAGCTCCAACGAATACCGTAATCTAAGCTCTTCTCTTCCCGAGACCACCGTATGAAAACATTTTTACAGAACAAGGCTTTACCAAAATGGATCATTCTGATCATCGATCAAATTATCTCCACCTGGTCTTTCGCTTTGTCTTTCTTCATCATCCGCCAGTTTGATTTCGAAACGATCCTGCGCGGCCATTTCTTTGTGTATACAGGTATATACCTGGCCATCTCCGTGATGGTGTTTTACGCTATGCGTATCCATACCGGTCTGATCCGCTATTCCAGCACCGACGACATTTACCGTATTTTCACCGCTGTATTGATCGCCAGCCTGCTTTATGGTGCCATCATCGGGTTCTGGATATCACCGGAGCTTCACATCGACTCCGTAAATATCTACGTCGTATTGCTGGTCAACTTCTTTATCAGCTCCTCTGTGCTGATCATGATGCGATTGGGTGCCAAAGCCTTGTTCTACTACATCAAGCGCGGCAGCAGCGGCGATAAAGAAACAGTGCTGATCTATGGTGCCGATAGCTTTGCCATACTGGTGAAGCAGGCGCTGGAAGTGAGCAATGCCGGTCGCCTGACCATTGCTGGTTTCGTGGACGACAATCCGAACAAGATCGACAAGCACATTCAGCAGAAGCGGGTATACCATATCAACGACATTGAGAAACTGCAGCGGAAACTGCACATCGACAAACTGGTGATTTTGAGCGAGGACCTGAAATCGGATGCCCGCAAGAATGCCATTGAAACCTGTGTGGAGCTCGGCATTAAAGTCGTGACGGTTCCGCCAACAGAGCAGTGGATGTCGGGACAGCTGCGCATGAACCAGATTCAGGATCTGCGCATCGAGGACCTGCTGCAGCGTCCGCCTATCGTAATCGAGAACGACAAGATCTCGGCTGACCTGGCCGGTAAGCGTATTCTGATTACAGGAGGAGCTGGCTCTATTGGTTCAGAGATCGTGCGCCAGGTGTTGTCTTACAAGCCAGAGATGGTGATCATCTGCGACCAGGCTGAGTCGCCGCTGCATGACCTGCAGCTGGAAATGGAAGAAGCTTTTCCGGAGGCTAACCTGAGACTTTGCATCGCCGACATTCAGAACTTCAACCGCATGTATGCCCTGTTCAAGGAGTATAACCCACAGATGGTATACCATGCCGCCGCCTACAAGCACGTGCCGATGATGGAGAGCAATCCATCCGAGGCGATCCTGACAAACGTGCTAGGTACCAAAAACCTGGCAGACCTTTCGATGACCTTCGATGTGGAGAAGTTTGTGATGATCTCTACGGACAAGGCTGTGAACCCGACCAATATCATGGGGGCATCCAAGCGTATTGCGGAGATCTACATCCAGTCGCTCAACAACATCAGCGCCCAGCCAAAGCTACAGGATAATGTGCAGGGTACAGCCCTGCAGCAGACCCGCTTCATTACAACGCGCTTTGGCAATGTACTGGGTTCTAATGGCTCGGTTATCCCACGTTTCCGCTCGCAGATTGAGAAGGGTGGCCCGATTACTGTAACGCACCCGGATATCACCCGCTACTTTATGACCATACCGGAAGCGGTGCAACTGGTGCTCGAGGCGGGTACAATGGGCAAAGGCGGTGAGATCTTTATCTTCGACATGGGGCAGCCGGTGAAGATCGTGGACCTGGCCCGCAAAATGATCAAGCTGGCCGGCCTGACTTCCAGCGACATTGAGATCGTGTTCTCGGGTTTGCGCCCGGGTGAGAAACTTTACGAAGAGCTTCTGAACCAGGAAGAACTTACCATCCCTACACACCACGAAAAGATCAAAGTATCAAAAGTGCGGGAGTATACCTACAACAAGGTACTCGCCAGCATCAACGAGTTGTTGAACCTTAACAAGGAAGGCGACGAGCTGGATACCGTGAAGCAAATGAAAAAGATCGTTCCGGAGTTCAAAAGCAAAAACTCCAGGTTCGAGGAATTGGACTCGATGGTGCAGTAACACCTCTTTAGATAGTATCAAACAGCAGAAGGCCCAGATGCAATCCGGGCCTTCTGCTGTTTGATGGTTTTAGGCTTCAGTGAGAAAGTCCCCCTTTGAAGGGGGCAGGGGGATGACCTACTTCTGCTGATCCTCAATAAAGGCCTCAATCACACGATGAACATTAGGCAAATTCTTCAACACCTCTTCATCATGAAAGCGAAGTACAGAGTAACCTAGCTCATTTAATACCATATCTCGCTCTTCATCCTCCTTCGCTTTAAAGTTATGAGAATAGCCGTCAACCTCAATGATCAGCTTTAATTCTTTGCACATAAAGTCAGCAATATATTTTCCTACTGGTCGCTGTCTTAAAAAGGTATAGCCGGTTTTGCTTTTGCTCAATACTTCACACCACAGCCTAACCTCTGCCTTTGTAGATTCCTTGCGGAGTGCTTTGGCAAGTGGCTTCAGCTGGTGGTTGTAGTGGTTATTGTGTGGCATGGTCTACGTCTCTAAAAATGTGTCATCCCCCTGCCCCCTTCAAAGGGGGACTTTCGCAGATCTAATACTCCCTTATAATGTAATTGACATAAAGTAGGCCATTAATGATACGATGAAGAGTAGACCTCCCAAATAGCATTACCCAGAAAGTCCCCCTTTGAAGGGGGCAGGGGAATGAAAGTTACTCCCGAAAAACTCCCCCTCCTGTTTTTAGGAGGGGGCAGGGGGAGGTTACAACGCCGGCAGTACCTTGCTCCTTACTTCCCCAAAACCAACTCTTATGCCATTTCGCTCTGCAAAGCCGCGCATGATCACGGTGTCGTAGTCGTTGATGAACTTGCGTTCGGTGCCGTCGGTGAGTTGGATGGGCTGGGTGCCGCGCCAGGTGAGCTCGAGCATGGAGCCGAAGGAGGTCTTGTCGGGGCCGCTGATGGTGCCGGAGGCGTACATGTCGCCTACCTGTATGTTGCAGCCGTTGCTGCTCTGGTGGGCGAGCTGCTGGTTCATGTTCCAGTACATGTACTTAAAGTTAGAGCGGCAAATGCTGTTCTCCTTCCCGTCTTCCGGCTTCAGAAGCACTTCCAGGTTGATGTCGTAGTTGTGATCGCCATGGAACTCCAGGTAGGGGAGTGGCTTGGGGTCCTGCACGGGTCCCTTTACTCTGAAAGGCTCAAGGGCATCCAGCGTTACCACCCAGGGTGAAATGGAAGAGGCAAAGCTCTTAGCCAGGAATGGCCCCAGGGGCACATACTCCCAGGTCTGCATGTCGCGGGCCGACCAGTCGTTAAAGAGCACGAGGCCGAAGATAAAGTCATCGGCTTCATCGGGGCTGATCATATCGCCCAGTTTGGTTTCGCGGCCCGTGATAAAGGCTACCTCCAGTTCGAAATCAAGCAGACGCGATGGACCAAAGGTTGGCGTATCGGCATCGGGCGCTTTGGTTTGTCCGTTCGGGCGGCGAATGTCGGTGCCAGACACGATGATGGATGATGCGCGACCATGGTAACCAATGGGAATGTGTTTCCAGTTAGGCAACAAGGCGTTTTTCGGATCGCGGAACATGGTGCCCACGTTTGTGGCATGCTCGATGCTGGAATAGAAGTCTGTATAATTACCCACTTTTACAGGCATCAGCATCCGGGCGGCGCTTTGTTTGATGAGACACTCCTGCATCAGCCTGCTGTTGCCGCTGATCTCATCGTTGTCGTTGCGCAATAGCTCCGACACGCGATTGCGTACAGCCCGCCATACCGGTTTGCCGAGCGCAATGAAATCGTTCAGGTAGGGACGGTGGAAAACCGTTGGGTCAATGTCGAGCAACTCGAACAGGTTATACTGCGCCACTGCATAAAGGTCGAGCACATACTCCCCGATGGCCACCCCAACACGTGGGTCTTTGGTGGCTGTCTCAAAAATGCCAAATGGGAGGTTTTGTATCGGGAAGTCGCTTTCAGGTGCTATTTCGATCCAGGAATGCAGGGAAGGGTCGTTCGCTTTTATCATAGTGCAAGAGAATCTGGGTTGTTAGACAAAGATAGAGATTTTGGAGGGTATGGGAAATAAAAAAGCAGGTGCCGACATCTCAGCACCTGCTTTAATTCTATTGCCTATTATGAGAGAGTCTTCTCTCTACATGACTTAGGCCAGTGGCGTTATATTCACAGCCTCTACTGCTCTGATCTCGGGTACCGCTTTCAGAACTGATTGCTCCACACCTGCTTTGAGTGTCATGGTAGACATGGGGCAAGTGCCACAGGCACCGAGTAGTTCCAGCTTCAGCGTCATGTCGTCGGTTACCTCCAGCACCTTTACGTTGCCGCCGTCAGCTTCCAGGTAAGGCCTGATCTGGTCGAGGGCACTCTCGATGCGAAGTAAAAAATCGTTGTCAACGTTTATAGTAGCCATCTGTCCTAGCTTTTAATTTCTACAGGTTGTGTTTTGGCCAAAGTTGCATTGCGAACAGACACCTGCTGGGCAACAGCCTGGGCCAACTCTCTGAAAACACCGGAAGCCGGAGAATCGTTCTGTAAAGCCACCGGAGTTCCTTCGTCGCCACACTCGCGTATACCTTGCACCAGCGGTACTTGCCCCAATACCGGCACATCAAACTTCCTGGCCAGGTTCTGGCCGCCTTCCTTGCCAAAGATGAAATATTTGTTCTCCGGAAGTTCAGCAGGTGTAAAATAAGCCATGTTCTCGACTACGCCCAATACCGGTACATTGATCTGAGGCTGACGGAACATCTGCAAACCTTTCTGCGCGTCGGCAATGGCTACTTTCTGTGGTGTTGTCACAATCACAGCGCCTGTTACAGGCAGCACCTGCACCATGGTCAGGTGGATATCGGATGTTCCCGGAGGAAGGTCGAGCAGCAGATAATCCAGTTCACCCCACTCCACGTCGCTGATGAACTGCTTCAGGGCAGAGCTTGCCATAGGGCCACGCCAGATCACGGCATGATCAGGGGGAGTCAGGAAACCGATCGACATCAGCTTGACACCGTATTTCTCAACCGGGATGATGTAGTTCTTGCCGTGGTCGCCCTGCACCATGCTCGGACGCTGGTCTTCTACACCAAACATGGTAGGTATAGAGGGACCGAAAATATCTGCGTCGATCAGGCCTACTCTGGCGCCGGACTGCGCTAGGGCGATTGCCAGGTTGCTGGTAACCGTAGACTTGCCCACGCCACCTTTACCGGAAGCGATCGCAATGATGTTTTTCACGCCTGTCAGTACTTCGCTGTTGCCGGCACGTCCTGAGGTTACACGTGAAGTCATGTTAACGGTCACGTCTGCCTCCTTGTCTACCATGGTATGGATAGCGCGGATACAGGCGTTACGGATCAGGTCTTTGAGGGGGCAGGCTGGTGTCGTCAGGATCACGGTGAAGCTCACGTTCTTGCCATCCACCTGCACATCCTCCACCATGTTGAGTGTCACCAGGTCCTTGCCCAGGTCTGGTTCCTCTACATAGCTGAGGGCTTTGAGTATATCTTCTTTTGTAATTGCCATAGTATTATTGCTTTTGTAAAGCCTTACAAAGATACAAACAAAAAAACTTTAAACATGATTTAGGCGAGGGGAATGTGTGGAGGCGATGTGTGATTGGGATATTTCAATTTTTATGAAAATCCTCTGTAGGGACAGGTCGCGACCTGGCCGGGCAATGGCTATGCCATGAAACAATTACGGCTGATCCGACAGGATCAGCCGATGTATGCTAATATATGATCCAGTCCGTGCATGTTTACCTATGCACGATTGCCGGTGCACGATTGGACAGGTCGCGACCTGTCCCTACAGGGGGAAACTCGCATTATGCCGTATATGTTTTGTATGAGACGATCGGACCGAAAACAGAACAGGTTAAATGGCTACGATTACAGCCGGGATGCTTTATACTTCGTCACTTCTTGTGTAAAAGATAAATCATGTGTTTTTGGTAAAGTGGTTGATTCTGAAATGCATTTGAATAGCTACGGATTTATAGCCGAGCAGCAATGGTACTGGCTGCAGGAGCAATATCCGTATGTGATTTCGCATGCATTTGTTGTGATGCCAAATCATGTGCATGGGATACTTGAAATTGACAATAGCCTCGTAGGGACAGGTCGCGACCTGTCCACGCTAGAACTGTCTAATGAAACTGATGTCTTTCCCATTTCAGCACAGAAAATAAAATCGCTGTCCGAAATAATTGGAGCCTATAAAACCACATCTTCCAAACTAATTCGTACTACTGGGCTTACTGGTTTTGAATGGCAACGCTCTTTTCATGATCATATCATTCGCAGTGACAAATCTTATGGAAAGATAAAGGATTATATCCTAAGTAATCCAGAGAGATGGGCGGATGATGTATTTTTCGAGAGGTAAATCCTGAAAATCTTTTAATCCTGAAAATCCTGATTCTGACAATAAACTTTAACTTTGTCATCCCACAACCCGCATACCCATGTCCCTGATCCCAAAAGAAGTAGTTGACCAGATTTTAGCCCAGGCCGATATCGTGGAGGTGGTGGGCGATTTTGTGTCGCTCAAGAAAAAGGGGCAGAACATGTGGGCAAACTGCCCTTTCCACCACGAAAAGTCACCGTCTTTCTCGGTTTCGCCGGCCAAGGGCATTTACAAGTGCTTTGGCTGCGGCAAGGCGGGCAACTCCGTGCAGTTTATCATGGATGTGGAAGGCACCAGCTTTCCGGAGGCGCTCAAGTACCTGGCTAAGAAGTATGGCATTGAGGTGCCGGAAGACCAGCCAAACCCCGAGTACGCCAGGGAACAGAGCGAGCGCGACAGCCTCTACATCGTTTCCGACTTCGCCAACAAACACTACCAGCAACTGCTCCACCAGCACGAAGAAGGAGGTATAGGGCAATCGTACCTGAAAGAGCGCGGGCTCAGCAACAGCACCATCAAAAAATTTGAGCTCGGGTATAGCCTCGATGCCTGGTCTGACCTGACGGATGCCGCTTTGAAGGCCGGGTATAAGCAGAAGTACCTGGAGGAAACCGGGCTTACCATTGTAAAGGAGGACGGCAAAAAGTACGACCGCTTCCGTGGGCGCGTCATGTTCCCGATCCACAATATTTCGGGTCGCGTAATTGGCTTTGGAGCCCGTACGCTCAAGAACAACGACAAGAAGAGCCCGAAGTACCTGAACTCCCCCGAATCGGAGATCTACCACAAGAGCAATGTGCTCTACGGCATGTACCAGGCCCGCCAGGCCATCCGGATGCAGGACAACTGCTACATGGTGGAAGGCTATCTGGACGTACTGTCGCTGCACCAGGGAGGGATAGAGAACGTGGTGGCCTCATCAGGAACCTCGCTCACCGAAGGGCAGATCAAGCTCATTGCCCGCTATACCCAGAACATCACGGTGCTGTACGATGGCGATGCGGCAGGTATAAAGGCCTCGCTGCGAGGTATAGACCTGATCCTGGAGAATGGCTTGAACGTGAACGTGGTCACTTTCCCGGCAGGGGAAGACCCTGATTCTTATATCCACAAGGTAGGCGACGAGCAATTCAAAACCTACGTGGCCGACCACGCACAGGATTTTATCTCGTTCAAGACCAGCCTGTACGCCGAAGAGGCAAAGGGCAACCCGGTGAAGAAGGCCGAGGCGATCCGCGAGATCGTGACCTCTATCTCCAAAATTCCGGACCCGATCAAGCGCTCGGTTTTCTTCCAGAGCTGCAGCCTTATTTTCGATATCGATGAGCAGTTGCTGATATCGGAATATAACAAGATGCACCTGCAGGATCGCCAGCAAAAGCAGCAGCGCTCGGGTAGTCCGGAGGACCTGGCAGAAGCGGAGGCTTACGAAGCAGAGCAGCAGGAAACCCAAAAACCTGCCACCGAAGCCGACAGCCTCAAGCGCTACGAGCGTGAAATCGTGCGTATGCTGCTTAACTACCCGGATAAGGTGCTTGTGGACGGGCAGAACACCTGCCAGTACATGCTGGAACAGCTGGAGGATGTGGATTTCCGGACACCGCTGTATGCCCGCCTGATCGAGCTGGTGAAAGAGAAACTGCAGCAGGGTATTATACCTGCGGCGGATGATTTCGTTAACTACCCGGACCAGGAAATACGTACCGAAGCCACCAACCTGCTTTCAGACCCCTACGAACTTTCCCACAACTGGGAGACCCACCAGATCTACGTGCCACATGAGTCCGATCTGCTGCCCTACGGAGCCGAGCGTGCCGTGCTGCGCCTGAAGTGGCGCAACGTGCAGCTGCTCATGAAATCCGAAATGGAGAAGCTCCGGCTCGTGACGGACCCAACCGAGCAGGACCGCGTGCTTCAGATCATCTTCCAGCTCAAATCCTTCGAAAAGCAGATCGGCGATTTGTTAGGGATAGTGGTGAACAAGTAGGACGGAATACTTCCCCTCGAGATTGTGTTATGAAATAAGAAGGCAATGCGGTATAAACTTTTTACCTTTGCAGCGCATTTCATAGTATAGACAATCACCTTGCTGATTACCACAGGTATAGCAGGTATACGGATTAACACATGGAAACTAATTCACTAGAGCCAATCAAGCTCGATTCAATAGAAGACGCGATCGAGGACATCCGCCAGGGTAAGATCATTATTGTGGTGGACGATGACGACCGCGAAAACGAAGGCGACTTCATCTGTGCCGCCGAAATGGTGACACCGGAGATCATCAACTTTATGGCCACACACGGCAGAGGCCTTATCTGTGCGCCGCTCACAGAGGAGCGCTGCGAGGAGCTCGGCCTTGAACTGATGGTGGGCCGCAACACGGCGCTGCACGCTACGCCATTTACGGTGTCGGTTGACCTGATCGGGCATGGCTGCACCACCGGCATCTCGGCCTCTGACCGTGCCAAAACCATTCAGGCGCTGGTAGATCCTAAAACAGACCCGAATGCACTAGGCAAACCAGGCCACATCTTCCCGCTCAAAGCTAAGAAAGAAGGCGTGTTGCGCCGTCCGGGCCACACAGAGGCAGCCGTTGACCTGGCGCGCCTGGCAGGACTTGCTCCGGCTGGTGTGCTGATCGAGATCATGAACGAAGACGGTACGATGGCCCGTTTGCCGGACCTGGTGAAAGTGGCTGAACGTTTCAACCTGAAGCTGATCTCGATCAAGGACCTGGTGGAGTACCGCCTAAAGAAGGAAAGCCTGATTGACCGTGAGATAGCCGTAGAGCTTCCGACGGACTTCGGGAATTTTGACCTGTATGCCTTCACACAGCGCAGCAACGGTGCCAAGCACCTGGCTTTGGTGAAAGGAGAGTGGAAAGAAGACGAGCCGGTGCTGGTGCGTGTGCACTCATCCTGCGTAACAGGCGATATCTTTGGCTCTTGCCGCTGCGACTGCGGCCCACAGCTGCACGAAGCCATGCGCATGGTAGAACGTGAGGGCAAGGGCGTGATCGTGTACATGAACCAGGAAGGACGCGGCATTGGCCTGATCAACAAACTGAAAGCCTATAAACTGCAGGAGCAGGGCCGCGACACCGTGGAAGCCAACCTGGAGCTGGGCTTTGGAATGGACGACCGCGACTACGGTGTAGGTGCGCAGATTCTGCGCGACCTCGGCGTTACCAAAATGCGTCTGATCACCAACAACCCGAAAAAGCGCGTTGGTCTGATCGGTTATGGCCTTGAAGTAGTGGAGAATCTGCCGATCGAGATCGCGCCGAACCCACATAACCAAAATTACCTGACTACAAAACGCGACAAGCTGGGCCACGAGATCCTGAAAAATACGGTTGTGCGCTAAGCTGCCTGCATTTACATTATAACATTTAGCCCGTGCCATTCTGGTACGGGCTTTTTTTGTACTCCAATTTTAATGACGCTGACTAAAATAATCCTGCGCTACATACCTGTTTACATGATATTACGTTAAAAAATTTGTATGTAAACTTTTGTATAACAATGTGTTAAGTGGGGTGTTATAAGTTGGGTTATTGACAAGATTTAATTTAAGGCAGATGAGAAGACTTAGAACCGAATATTTGTTTTTTACGCTATTTGTGACTCTTGCCTGTGGCAGCATGCAGGGGTGGGCGCAGGCCCCGCAAGGGTTCGATACCGAGCGTTGGCTCTACGGGAAAGTTGTACTGGTCACCGGCGACAGTTTGGAAGGGGCTGTGATCTATCATCCTGCCGAGGATGTTGTGCAAATAGCATCAGAAGACGGTATTGTTAGTTCTTTTTCTGCTGTAAACGTCAGCCATTTTATGATCAGCGGGGTGTACAAGGGCAAGCCCCAGCTGTTTCGGTCCCTGCCCTGGAACAGGGGCAGCCTCGAGAGCGATTTTCGGGTGCCGGTCTTTTTTGAGCAGATCAACCAGGGAGAGCTCGTGCTGATGAAGCGCTATGTGGGCCTGACGACGGCAAAAGGAGACCAACAGCCTGCAAGCGCCTCGCTACAGGCAGTATACTTCCCGCATTTCGCTACCGAGGGCGATGGACTGCAGGAGGTGCTCTATATGTTGCTGCCCGACGGCGAGATCGTGCAGTTGCGCAAAAACAAAAAAGATCTGCTAAAGCTGTGCGGCGTACATACCGGTAAGGTAAAGCAGTTTGCTAAGGCCAGGAAGCTCGACTACAAGAAATCGCAGGACCTGCTCAGTATCGTAGACTATTACAACACGCTTTAGAGCCAGCGCCCTTACAGGTCGCGGAGGCGTACCAGCAGGATGGAGCCAAACACCAGCAGCGCAATATATACAAGTGCTGGCAGCACAGCCCAGCCCGGGCTAAGCGCCATGGTGGGGCTGGTGAGCCCGTCAATCAGCTCCTGCCCTGGCGTAGGGGTGAGGCTCCCGAATACTTTCATGGGCATAAACCGGTCGATGCGGTCATCCATTTGGTAGTGTATGATCGGCTCCACTATTTTGGACCAGGCCAGGAAAGCAATGATGGCCAATCCGCTTTTACGGATCAGGAAGGCAAAGAACATGGCCAGGCACATGTAGCCAACAGCCTGCACGAAAAAGTAAGAGAGGTAATCGATCTTGCTGAAAATGGCTTCTATGCTGGTATTAGTGCTGTAAATCAAGCCAAAAAGCAATCCCATCGCCAACAGAAAAACGGTGCCGGCTGCAGCCAGGCCCAACGTTACGTAAAATTTGGCCAGCACCGCCTCGGCACGCGAACGCCCGTCGATCACTTGCTGGCGGAGCGTACGGAAACTGTATTCGTCCGTGATCAGCACAATGAGCAGTATACCCAGCAGCAGGTTGAAAAAGTAGGCGATATAGGAGAAGCGCATCCAGATATTGGGGAAATCATACAGCGACTTCCCCAGCGACTGCCCGCTCACCATCAGGTTACTGCTGAAATAGATCAGCAGTACCTGTAGCAGTACGTAAATGGCCATGATGGTCCAGAAAGTCGGATAGTGGATGATCTTTCTGAGCTCGGTTCTGATCAGGTTCATGCGGGGCTTATTTTTGGGTGATTTCAAGGAACTGTGCCTCCAGACTTTTGCGGCGCACCAGAATTTGGGAGAGCACAATACCCTGCGCAAACATGTCGCGGTTGAGGTCGGTGCTGGTGTAGCCTTCTGAAAGCGTGAGGCTGATGTAGCTCTTCTCCTGCGCAAACTGCACAACATAGGGCAGTCGCTCCAACAACTGCAACACGGGGGGCAGCTCTTCGGCACTGATCAGCAACTGGTCTTTGGCGGAGAGAATGTTTCCCACCGGGCCATTGGCCTTGAGTTTGCCTGATTGCAGCACCGCTACATGTGTGCATACCTTCTCCACTTCATCCAGGAGGTGACTGGCCAGCAGAATGGTTTTGCCCTGTGCAGCGATGCGGGTGATCAGGTCGCGCACCTCGGCTATACCTTGCGGGTCAAGGCCGTTGGTGGGTTCGTCGAGCACCAGTACCTCCGGGTCGTTGAGCATGGCGGCTGCCAGGGCCAGGCGTTGCTTCATGCCCAGCGAAAAGCCCTTGAAAGTAGTATGGCTGCGGGTACCCAGCCCTACCATGTCGAGCATTTTGTTTATGTGCCGGTGGTTTGCCTGCTTGGTATCGGCTACTACCTGCAGGTTGGCTTTGGCCGTGAGGTAAGGGTAAAAGTTGGGTGTTTCGAGCAGGGCGCCTACCCGCAGCTTGGTTTCCTTGCTGATAGACCGTCCGAACCACAGAAAACTGCCGTTGCTTGGCCGGATCACATCCAGCACCATCCCCAGGGTGGTGGTTTTGCCGCTGCCGTTGGGTCCAAGCAAGCCATAAATGCTGCCTGCTTCCACCTCCAGCGATAGCCGGTCGACGGCCTTCAGGCTTCCGTAATTCTTTGAGAGTTCATCCAAGTATAAGACTGTTGCCATAGCGGGGAGTCGTTTAAACAAATATAGCCTTTTTCTGATACTGCTCAAGAAAAGAAAGAAGCCCCAACCAGGTATGGCCTGCATGCTTTTGAGGCAATTTGTAGGTATAGGCTACCTGGCCGGTTTAGTTTTCGCTGAAATTGAGGTTGTAGAAGAGGCTCACCTGCAGGGTATGGTTGTGCTCAAATACGGTGCCGTTGGCGCGCTGCACGATCTGGTTCAGGTAGCCCAGTTCCAATGAGGCGGCATCATTTACCTTGAAGCCCAGGGCGGCATAGGCCCGGTTCTGGTCGAAGATGTTGCGCTGTATGTTGTTGCCAAAGCCAATGAAGATCTCGTTGTACGCCGCCAGGAAAGGTTCGCCGGATTCGATGCTGGGCCCAAAAAGGGGCAGGGTGGCCTTGAGCATGTAGCGAGCCCGGTTCAGGTACGTGGTGGTTTCGGCGCCTGCCGGTCTAATCCAGCGTTGCTCCAGCCGGTAGCGGTGCTGCAGGCCCACGCGCGACAGGCTGTTACGAATCTGCAGCTGCTGGTAGATGCGGTGCTCCGGAAAAGTGCCCGCCGCCGGGAAATCGCCGTATGGGTGCGTTTCGATGTAGCCGTAGCCCAGCGTAAACATAGCCAATGGTGTGAGGTCGTAGTTTATACCGGTGCGCACAAGCAGCTGCTGCGGATCGCTGATGACGTTGTGGCGCCGCCATTGCAGCTCGGTATGCAAGCCCCACCGGCTGTTGAGCTTGTGGTCGCCGAAATACATGTACCAGCCGTTGCTGTTTACATCTTTAACACGTTCGCTTTGTGCCAATGCCGGCGAGCCCAGTCCGGAAACTAGCAGCAAGCCCAACAAAAGTCGGAGGAGTATACCTTTTGAGTTCATGCAAACAAAGTTCATCCTCAAAAAGCTGAAATTCAACTTGAATATTTAGCTCTTTATTGTTATTTAGTCTAAAATTGCCACATGCCGCTGGGAGGAGAAGAATACATTAAAACTGAATTGAGCATGACCGCCGCAGAAGCCAATGTGCGGGCGGTGACCTTTATTGTGCCCATCATGCTCTTATATGGGGTGGCTTACTGGGTAGTGTGGCCCGAACAGTTCTCTACCCAGCATATACGGCAGCTCGCCGAGACCCAGCAGAAACTGCTGCTTTTATCGCCTTTTGTCTTGCTGTTGGTGTTTGTTGTGGGGGCCGCGGTGCATGAGCTGTTGCATGGGCTCACCTGGGCTGCCTTCTGTCGGGATGGTTTCAGATCGATAAAATTTGGTGTGCACTGGAAAATGCTGACACCCTACTGCCATTGCAAAGAAGTGCTTCCGCTCAGGCACTACGCGCTGGGTGGTATGATGCCGGGACTGGTCATGGGACTGCTGCCAGCGCTGGCAGGTATAGCCATGGGCCATTTTCTGCTTTTCCTGTTCGGCCTGTTCTTCAGCATGGCCGCTGCCGGCGACCTGCTGATCCTCTGGATGTTGCGCCATCAGCAAAGCTCCGACCTCGTGCAGGATCACCCCGATAAGATCGGTTGCTATGTGCTGACCAAGGTATAGCTGCCTGGTAGAAAGACTTGCTATGCCACAGTAGTCAACGCTATGCCTGTACATAAGGATTTTTTCCATACCTATACCTGTGCACTTTCCGATCAGTTCTTTCTTCCTGCTATCAGCCGGCCGTGAAGGTCGGGTCAGACTAGGAAAGTTGCGCATTTTCGCTATATTTAAGGTATGGCTAAGCATCACTCTATGAATTTTAGGAAACTACTGGGCGGAGGCGCAACGTTGGCGGCTTTGCTTTTCGGCACACTGCAGGCATCGGCACAGGATTACAGGCAAGTGCACGAAAAGGCAATTGTAGTAGATACTCACAACGATGTGCTGATCTCGGTGCTGGAGGGCCTGCGACTGGAAGACGACCTGCGGGGCAAAACGCACTCTGACCTTGCCCGCTTTAAAGAAGGCGGCGTGGATGTGCAGGTGTTTTCAGTCTGGAGCGACGAAACCTACGGAAAAGGCAAAGGCTTTCAATTCGCCAACTTGCAGATCGACTCCCTTTACGCCATTGTGGGGCGGAACCCCGACAAAATGATGATCGCCCGCACGCCCGCCGACATAGAGCAGGCCGTGGCGCAAAACAAAATAGCGACCATGATCGGGGTAGAAGGCGGACATATGATCGAGGATAACCTGCGGTACCTGGAGGAGCTTCACAAGCGAGGCACCATCTACATGACCCTGACCTGGAACAACTCAACTTCCTGGGCCACATCGGCTATGGATGAGACAAGCGGCAAACTACCCAAAAAAAGAAAACCCGGGCTCACCAAGCTAGGCAAGCAGGTGGTCCGGAAAATGAACGAGCTGGGGATGCTGGTTGACCTGAGCCACGTAGGAGAGCGTACTTTCTGGGATGCCATGGCCACCACCACCAAACCGGTTCTGATCTCGCACAGCTGTGTGCACCACTTCAATCCGCATTTCCGCAACCTGAAAGACGACCAGATCAAAGCGATCGCCAAAAATGGCGGCGTAATCCACCTCAACTTCTTCTCTGGTTTCCTCGATCCAGACTATGACAAACGCATGAACGCCTTCCGGACCAACCACAAAGACGAGGTAGACGCACTGCGCAAGGAGGGCAAAAACTCAATTGAAATCTACGACTGGGCGAAAGCAAACTACCCGGAAGAGGCTGCCCAACTGCGTCCCCCGCTTTCTCTGCTCCTCGATCACTTAGATCATATCGTAAAGTTGGTTGGTGTGGACCACGTAGGCCTCGGCTCTGACTTCGACGGTATTACCTCCACCCCCCAACAACTCGACAGCGTAGCCGATATGCCTGTTATCACCCGCGAGTTGCTAGCCAGAGGGTATAGCGAAGCAGACGTTAAAAAAATCCTGGGGGAAAACTTCCTACGCGTGCTCCGCGCGAACGTGGGTTCTTAAGCCACTCAAGGTATAGCAAAAAAGGTCAGGCTCTCATTTAGGAGAGCCTGACCTTTTTTGTTGTCTGAATAAGGATTTTCAGGATTAGAGAGGGCCCCTACCCCCACGGATTAACAGGATTTCGTGCACGATTGACACACCCCTGCCCCTCCTTGTCCAAGGAGGGGAGCCAGTAACTGCCATACCGAGGTATAGGCGTTGTAGCTAACGGGAATTGTACACTCCTGACAAAACGCAGGCAGGTATAGCAAGGCTAACTTGCCCCTCCAACTATGCAACAGACAGCAGTGCCAGGTGCACAACCGACGATTTTGTGTTTGAGCGGTCAGCGAGTTCAAAATCGTCTTGATTTTTTTGCTTACTGGGGGTAGGGGCCCTCTTTCTTTTCATCAAAGAAAAAAGTGAGGCCCGCCCGGCCAGGGCAAGCTACAAAGCAACGCAGGCTAGGTATGGCCACACTATTAGCTTTACCTATACCTGAGGCAGAGCTCCACAATAGCAGACACCAGCACGGACGCGCCATGAAACCGCTATACCTTACTCTACAGGTACAACCCTGTAAATAGTCCCCGGACTCTCCACCGCTACATAGATATACCCATCAGGCCCCATCTTCACATCCCGCACACGACCGATATTCTTCAGGAGCTTCTCCTCGCTCACGATCTTATCACCATCCATCTTGAGTTTGCTCAGGAATTGGAAGCGCAGCGATCCCACCAGCAGGTCACCTTCCCAGCCTTTGTAGCGGTTGCCCGTCACGAAGGCCATACCGGAAGGGGCGATAGAGGGTACCCAGTACCAGAGCGGTTGTTCCATACCTTCTTTTTTGGTCAGCTCCGTCAGCACAGTGCCGTTGTAGTTGATGCCGTAGGAAATGACAGGCCAGCCATAATTCTTACCGCGTTCAGCGATGTTTACTTCATCACCACCGCGCGGGCCGTGCTCGTTTGTCCAGATAGCGCCGGAGCGTGGGTGGATGGTCATGCCCTGGAGGTTGCGGTTACCAATAGTCCAGATAGAGCCAATGGCTCCTTTTTCGTTTGCGAAAGGGTTATCGGCAGGTATCGTGCCGTCGTCTTTGATGCGGTGCACTTTGCCCGGCGCTCTTTCGATGGTCTGGGCATTCTCGTGGTGCTGGCCGCGGTCGCCTACCGATACATACAGCAGACCGTCGCGACCAAACTCGAGGCGGGAGCCGTAGTGGTGGCGGGTGCGGGCCCAGGGCTGTGCCTCGAAGATTACTTTCTGATCCGTGAGCTTATTGCCCTCCAGTTTGGCGCGCATCACAGCCGTGGTCGAAAGCGTTTGGTCTCCTTCTTTCCTAAAAGCGGAGTAGGAGAGGTAGATCAGGTTGTTTCTGGCGAAATCAGGGTGCAGTTCTACATCCAGCAGGCCACCTTGGCCTTGTGCCAACACCTCCGGAGCGCCGGCAATTTTCTGCAAAGACCGGCTATCCTTCGGCAGACGGTAAAAAGCCCCGTTCCGGTCAGTGATCAGCATATCGCCGTTTGGCAGGAAAGCCATGCCCCAAGGTACTTCCATACCTGTAGCAACGGTATCGAGGCGGTAGCTGAGCGACTCGGAGGTATAAACGGAAGCAGCTTTGGTCTCTTCGCTGAAGTCATACTGCTTTACGTTCTGTATACCTTCCTGTATGTAGGCTACCAGCGCTGTGATCTCCTGGTCGTTAAAGGTCTGCTCAAAGGCAGGCATCCCTTCCTCCGGGTAGCCGTGCTTAATGGCGGCAAACAGGTTTTCAGCCGTATTGCCATGCTTCCACTTCCGGTCGGTGAAGGCCTCCATCTGCTCGCCATGGCAGCCGGAGCAGTAGCTGGCGTAGTTGGTGCGGGCTTTCTCCAACTGAGCCTCGCTGAGCGCCACTTCCTGCATGGAATTTTGAGCAACGGGTGATGTTTTTGCATCTGTTGAGCTGGCACTGTTGCCGGAACTGGTGCAGCTGTTGAGGGTGATCAGAGTTAAGCCCAGGAGAGGGAGCAGGTGATTTGTCTTTAACATAGTTTGTGCGTTTCAATCTTCGGGCTGTACGTGGATCGCAAGCTGGTGTATACAAATATATGATTTCTTCGCTATACCTTAAAACTGCGAAAGCCACCCGATGAAGGTGGCCTTCGCAATGATAGACTAATTTTTTTTACAGTGGCAGTTTCACATCCTGCATCAGTCGGCCGACCGGGTACATCTGGTGCGTCGGCTCGTAGTGCGGGGAGTTGCGGTACACAAAGTCCAGCTGGGCGCGGGCGCTCTTGGCGAACTCCGGATCTTTTTTCTTTCGCTCTTCCAACTGCTTGCGCAGGTCCGGGTTCTTTTGGAGAATCTCAGCGGCCAGGTCTTCAAATACATAGCTCGAGAAGTACTCTTTCTGCATCAGGATGCCGTCGAAGAAGTTCCAGTTGAAGTAGGAGTCCACGGCTTGCGGCTCCAGGGCCTCTACCAGAAAGCGGTTGGCCTCCTGATTCAGGTATACCACGTAGTCGCCTTTCAGAAACTGGCGCGGCATGGTGCGCGTCTCCACTTGCGTGCCGTAGTGCAGGTAGTGGCCCTCGTACGGACGCTGCCCGGTTTTGTAGTCGGTGATGTAGTAAGTGTCGAGGGTAAGGGTGGTGTCGCGCTTGAGTTGGCGCATTTCCACTTTGTTCAGCTTCAGGCGGTCAATCACCTCGCGCCAGGCCTGCGGAATAATATAGGCCACCGGCTTCTCTACCGTTACGGTTGGGGTGAAGGTGTTGTAGTAGTTGATGTTAGTGGAATAAGGGGCTTTGCGGTCGTAGTAGAGGCGCTCGAGTCCGCTCACTTCGCTCGGCTTGTACTTGGCGGCATAGCCCAGGAAAGGGATCTTCTCCACTTTGGTGGTATCCAGCTGCCAGTCCAGCGCGAAGGTTTTCTGCGTTAGCGTTTCCTGTTTGGCTTTGGCGCGGAGCTGGCCTATCTCTTTGGCATCGCGGCTCACGGTGCTGATCATGTGCTCCATCAGCTTGTAAGTCGACTGCACCCGCTGGTCGAAGGGCTTGAGCATGTGCGTTTCCGGCACAAAGCCTATGGTATTGTACAGCGCCGTGTAGCCTGTGGCATAACGTGGCGACTCCATAAAGCCAATGATGCCTTTCTCAGGCGTCTCACCAATGGTATTCATGTAGGGCACCATCGGGAATTTGTCTTTTTTCATTCCCTCATAAAGCGCCGGCAGCATTTTGCCCTGCAGGTAACCGGCCAGCGTCGGGTTGAGTTTGTTGTGCTGCGTGGCGATCAGCGTCATCACGTGCTGGTAATCGGCGCCGTTGGAGGTATGGTTGTCCATGAACACATCCGGGTCCCAATCGCGGTAGATGAGGTGGAAGGTCTGGGCGTTTTTAGAATCCGTCTTAAGGTAGTCGCGGTTCAGGTCGAGGTTGCGGGCATTGCCCCGGAAGCCGTAGCTCTCCGGACCATTCTGGTTGGTGCGGGTATGGCTGTTGCGGTTCAGGGCGCCTCCGATGTTGTAAACAGGTATAATGGCGAGCACCACATTATCGAGCTGCTTGCGTTTGTTTTTGTCCTGCAGGTAGTCGCGGGCCAGCAGCATGGTCGCGTCTATACCTTCCGGCTCTCCGGGGTGGATGCCGTTCTGGATCAGCAGCACGCGCTTGTCTTTCTGTTTAACCGATTTCGGATCAAAATCCTTATCGGTGGAGATGATGACCAGGTGCAGCAGTCGGCCGGAATCGGTGTAGCCGTAAGGCACCATTTTCACCTCGTCGTAGGCGGCATCGAGCTTGCGGTACCAGTCGATGGCTTCGTCGTAGGTGGCAGTCTGGTTCTTGTTGCCTTTCTCGTAGGGCGTTTTGAGGTCGGTTTTGTCAGGTGTTCCGGTGGCCAGCAGCGTGGCCAAGAGCAGGGTGGTTAGCATGTATGGTGTTTACAATTGGTCTTGCAAAGCAATGTTAACCATTTATGCTCAGAAATGGAATTAGAAAAGTGTGAGGACTTCCATTTTATGGATACAGGGTATAGCGGAGACTTTGGTCAGGTATAGGTATAGAGGAAAAGGTTTATCTCTGTGTTCAGAGGGTGCAGGGGGTATTTTAAAGCAGTTAGTTACCAGACGCTACTATGAACGCCTATGGGCTTTTGCCAACATACTCCATCGTTTGAAAAAGCTATACCTGAAAAGTCTTGCGGTGTTTGTTTGTCGGAAACAAGGCTTTGTCCAGGCTATACCTGCCCGGGCCGATAAAGTAAAGCGCAAAGAAAAGGATAGCTGCTTCCAAGGCATGAGAATAGCCCCCGAAACCGTCGCCGGCCGCCACGTGGCGCCACGTGGCCACCACCATGGTGATAACGAGCAGGATAATGGTAGGCCGGAAGAAAAGTCCCAGCACCAGCAGGGCACCGCCCACTGTTTCGGCGAATGCCGCCATAAAGCCCCAGAACTCCGGCATAAAGTCTATCCCCAGCAGCTGCATGTTCGCCCCGATCTTGGCCCAGCGCTCGGGCCCGCCGACCATTTTAGGCCAGCCATGCAGAATGAACATAATGCCGATGCCGATGCGAAGCAGCAGTAGACCGGTGTTTTTATAGCTGTAGCGGGTGCGGAGTAATGACATGAGAGCAATAATACGCAATCCGCGGAAATATCACAAAAATCTAATATATTAAAATGCCGCGCACCAGGGTATTGGCCGGTACCTGTTCTGGCTTTAGTTTGTGCAGGATATTCTGATCTAACTGGCTGGTGTCCAGTATAAAGGATAGGCCCGCCTGTTCGCTCACTGCCACAAAACCCGCCTCGCCCATACTCGTGTAGGAGATGGGAAAGTGCTGTGCCACTTCACTGTATTTCGATCCGAGTCCTATACCTTGTGCTGTTTTGTAATGAGGGTCGCGGATGCTGATGCGCCATACCTGGCAGTCGGGTTCGCAGTTTTGCTCCACCAGTATACCTGGTGCGCGCTCCGTGGTGCTGACCACATACGCCGTGTAGGGCTGGCCCTCGAGTTGCAGCGTGGTGTCTCGTATCTGCAGGCCTGGCATTGCCTGGCTGCGCAGTTCTGCTATGGGCATTCCGATGCGCACCAGTCCGGCCCGGCCCCGGGCGATCACCAGGTTTGCAGGGTCTGCCGCAGGGGAGCTCGTTTCAGGATCGGCAGTTGTTGTCGTTAGGTCGCCATCGTCGGGTAGCGTGTCTGTGGCAGTGGCCGTCTGATCGGTGTTGTCGCGGTCGGAAAGGCAAGCTGCCATGCCCACCCCCAACAAGACGGCGTAAAAGAGTTTCTTCAGCATAAGGTGAGGCAATGGATCGTTATATTCATTCTAACCCTGTTATGACAGTCCGGGTTGTCGTATATTAGCACGAAAACGTAAAACGTTTATTTAGTCATACATCAACTTAAAATAACAAAATGGCTTTACCATTGATACTGGTTTCGAACGACGACGGCATTACAGCGCCAGGTATACGTACGCTGGTGCGCGTGGCCCAAAAGGTAGGAGAAGTAGTGGTTGTGGCACCCGATGGGCCGCAGTCAGGTATGGGACACGCGATTACGATTGGTAACACGCTGCGCCTCGACCGCTCCATTGCTTTCGACGATTTAGGTATAGAGGCCTACGAGTGCTCCGGCACCCCGGCCGATTGCGTGAAGCTGGCCAAGTTTCATGTGCTGAAAGACCGCAAGCCCGACCTGGTGGTAAGCGGCATCAACCATGGCTCTAACTCCAGCATCAGCGTGCTCTACTCCGGCACCATGTCTGCGGCTATTGAGGCGGCCATCGAAGGGCTTCCTGCCATCGGGTTTTCCCTCTGCGACTACGGGCACGAGGCTGATTTTTCGCATACCGAGGAGTTTGTAGAACTGATCATCCGGCAGGCGCTGGAGCATGGTATACCTGAAAACACGGCGCTGAACGTGAACCTGCCTAAGAAAAGCAGCGAGCCGATTCAAGGCGTGAAGATATGCCGTCAGGCCCATGCCAAGTGGCAGGAGGAGTTCGACGAGCGACTGGACCCGCGCAACCGCCGCTATTTCTGGCTCACGGGCAGCTTTGTGAACCATGACAGGGGAGAGGACACCGACGAGTGGGCGCTGTTGAATAACTACGTGTCGGTGGTGCCCTGCCAGTTCGATATGACCGCCTATCACGCCATGTCGACGCTCAACGAGTGGGATTTGTAAGGTATAGCTTAGGTATAGCGTTTAAGAGAAAGCCACCAGGATGCTGCATCCTGGTGGCTTTCTTGTTACTTAACTTTGATTTTCAGTTTCCGCGCCTCTGCCTTTTTATTCACGACCACTACCTCATAACTTCCTTTGAGCAAGGCAAGTAGTGGGGCTGTGCTTTGCTCCGTTACTGCTTAAATTAGTCGGCTGTAGCGTTTGAATAGCTTATTTACGCTTTGTCACCACCACATCGGCGCTTTTCAGGTCTTCGGCTGAGGGCTTTTTGGCGCTTCCCTCGATCACGAACAGGATTTTAACCGTTTGCGATACAGCCACCGCTTGACCGTCTACCTTGCCTGGGTTCCATTTCCCGTTTGTGCTGCGGAAAGCGGTCGACAGCATGTCGTGTAATTCTTTGCCGATGCTGGTCGGAATCATGGTCATGACGTCGCCGTTCTCTTTAACCATGTACGTCAAACCTATTATACCTTCGTAGTCAGCTCCAGCTGGGTAGCGCAGGTTTTTGGCGAGGTAGCGTTCTAAAGAACCATCCTTTAAAGTTGGCTTTACATCCACCTCTTCGGCTTTGTAGAAATTCTTGGTATACTTTGTCATGCTCGGTGTGCCCATTTTTTCGCTACCCTGGCCCGATTCCGAGCTCAGGAACTGCACAGGCAGTACCACCTCGGCACCGGTTGGCTGGCCGCTCTTTAGGGCCGGCTCCCACTGGCCAGACGTAGCCTTAACTGCCGCCATTGCCGATTCGGAAAGTTTGGCCAAAATGGTTTTATTCTGCAGCTGAAACGTGGAAGCGTCCATGTAATCGAGTTCGGAGCCGGGGCCAACCGTTTTCTTCAGTTTGGTGCCTTCCAGCCGCACGTTGCTTACCTGGCCTGCTTTGTCTACATAGAACTTCACTACCACACGGGCATTCAGGTTCTCCTTTTTGGCTTCTGCTGGTAGGGCGAGGTGGGCCTTCATGGTTTGCTGCATAGCCCCCTCGTCTCCCTTAAAGGCAGGCATGCGGTTGGCTACATCGGCTGATGCGGCTCGGTCGGCTTCGGTGAGCGCAAAGCGCACCGGCAAGGTATAGCGCACCCGCACTACCTCACCCTTTTGCCTGCCTGGCAGCCAATGGCCGTTCATCAGTTTCACGACCCGCTGTGTTTCCTCGTCGGTACCGTGCCCCAGCGACTTCAGGATCTTCACTTCGTTTATACTGCCGTCGGTCTCCACTACAAAGCTGGCCACCACCAAGCCTTCCACGCCATTGCTCCTGGCAGCGGCCGGATACTGGATGTTGGTGCCCAGGAATTTCATCATCCCGGCCTCGCCGCCCTTAAACTCAGGCATCTGCTCTACATAGGCGTAAGGCTCCTTATTTGTTTTTGTGCTTTGCGCTACGGCCTCCGGCTGCATGCCGAAGCTGAGGGAAAGGGCCAGCAGGGGAGCGGCCAGCCAGGCTTTGTGTGTGTTTTTGTTTTTCATGAGATGTAAGTTTTAAGGTTCTGTTTTAGAAAAGAAAAGGCAATAGTCGTCCTGTCCCGGTTTTTAGACCGGGCAAATCAGGTATAGAAAGGCTATAAGCTATTACTTTATCGAGAAGCGAACCGGCAAGGTATAGCGGACCGGTACAGTTCTCCCATTCTGGCTGCCCGGCGTCCACTGGCCATTCATTTTCTCCACTACACGCAGGGCTTCCTTGTCAAGCGACTCGTGCAGCGACTTTACGATGGCGATGTCCTGCAACTGCCCTTCTTTGTCTACTACAAAGCTCAGCACAACCAGCCCCTCAGTGCCGGCCTCCTGCGCATCTTTCGGGTAGCGGATGTTGCGCCCCATAAACTTCATCATCTCCGCTTCGCCACCCTTGAACTCGGGCATATTCTCTACATAGGTATAGGGCTTCTCATCAGCAGGTTCTTCGTTTAAAGGAGCAGACTTAGCGGCAGGCTCCACCATTTTGATGTCTTTCTTCACCACAGGGGCTGTTTCTTTGGCTGGCGCTGCTAGGGGCTCCTGGCTTATACCTGGGCGCTCCTGCTCCCTCACTGGTATACCTGCTTTTCGGGCCGGGGCTGTGATCAGGATTTCCTTCAGCGATGCCGGCTCCTCGACAAAAGCTGACACGTCGGCGCTTACGGTATTGGCGGAGAAAGTTACAAGCAACAAGAGGATAACCGGCAGTGCCAGCAACAGGCGCATTTTGCTGGTTGGCTGGCCATGCAGTTGCAGCATGCGCAGCCGGCGGAACACCTGCGGTTTCTGGAAATAACTCCCCACCGGAATGCCGGCCATAAAAAGCGCCTCCTTGGCCAATAGCGAGCTGTATTCCTGCGGCTGGCAGTTGGCCAGCACCTCGGCATCTGCCTGAAACTCGTGTACGTTGCGCAGCTCTTCTTTCATCAGCCACACCAACGGGTTAAACCACAGCACCGCCGTCAACACCTCATAATAAAGCACGTCGTAGGTATGGCGCAGGCGCACGTGGGCTATTTCATGCGATAGGATCTGCTGCTGTTCCTGTGGGGACAGGTGCCGCATGTCTCCCAAAAACACGTAGTGCAGAAAGGCGAAAGAAGGTGCCTGTCCTTCGGTCTGGAGCACGGTTGCTGCGGAATCTGGCGCGGGCAGGGGGCTGGCGGCGGAGGCCAGCGACCGGATCCGAGCCACTTGTATACCTAGTCGGACGAGCAAAACCAGACCCACGGCACCGTAAAGCAGAAGCAGCATTTCACGGAGGCTGAGTAAAGGTGCAGCTTCTGCACTGGAAGGCCCGAAAGCAGTTACCTGCACTTCCTGCAGTTGGATGGCCGGTATCACATTAGGTGTGGGAAGCACCGTCTGGAAGGGTAGCGGCAGCTCCAGCAGCGGAATGATGAGGGCCACTAGAGGAGCCAGCAGCAGGTATAGCCTGTTGTAGAGCAGGCCGGGCTGGTTGTGCAGCACGACTCTGTAAAACACATAGAGCACCAGCAGCACCAGGGCCGATTGCAGGAGGTAATTAACCGTTGTTTCCATCTTGTTGGTCCTCTTCTTTCAGGTCGTTTTTTACATGGCGCATCAATTGGTCGAGCTCTTTCACATCCAGGTTGTTGTCCTTGGCGAAGAACGAAACGAGCTTTTCGAAGGAACCCCCGAAATAGCCGCTCATAAAGTTTTTCAGAAAGAAGCTCTTATACTTGTCCTCAGCCACGAGCGGGAAATACTCATGCGACTTGCCAAAGGCGGTATACCCGACAAAGCCTTTCTTCTCCAGAATACGCACGATGGTGGACACGGTGTTGTAGGCTGGTTTGGGCTCGGGCATCTCTTCCAGGATATCTTTCACAAATCCCTTTTCCAGTTTCCAGAGGATCTGCATGATCTCTTCTTCGGCTTTGGTGAGTTCTTTCATAAGGTGCTTTTCGCTATGTTAGGATAAACATATAACTAATTACTTAGTTTTCAAACTAATTGTTTAGTTTTTGTGCGATTTAAAATAAAAAAGCTCTCCACAGGGAGAGCTTTTTTATTTTATTTGATTGAATATCAGGTGTTAATAACCCTCGTTCTTGTCCAGGTTAGGGTTGCGCTCAATCTGCTGCAGCGGTATAGGCCACAGGTTGCGGAAGGCCTGCGCATCGCAGAAGCCCAGCACGCTACAGGTCTGGTTGTAGCGGCGCAGGTCAATAAAGCGAAGGCCTTCACCTACGAACTCCAAACGACGCTGACGCAGGATCTCATCCAGAGCGGCTCTGTTTGTCAGGGCCAGCAGTCGTGGCAGGCCTGCTCTGCTTCTGATCGCGTTGATATCGGCAAGTACCGTTGGCAGCACTGGCAGAATGTTATCGCCCCCGTTGGCAGTTTGCCTTACAGCAGCTTCTGCTCTGATCAGGTACATCTCTGCCAGGCGGATCACGATCACGTTGTCCGCATTGTTCACAGCATCCTCGTACTTCAGCAGTCTGCGGCGGTTGGCAGATCCTTCAACACGCACAGTTGCCTGGAAGCGGGTATCGCCATTAGCCGCCGATGCCTGCAGCGCCTCATAAGTGCCTTGGCGTACATAAAACTTCTGGCCGGGCGTGTTCGGGTTGGTGGCAGAGCCCAAGCTGTTCTGATCGTTTGTAGTAAAGTCGACCTCGAAGATAGACTCACGGTTGCCGCTTCCCTCAGTCGTGAATATGCTGGCAAACGTAGGCATCAGTTCAAAGGCTCCGCTCTCGATCACCTGGCTGGCTTTGGCCTGCGCCTGGGCGTAGTTGCCGTTTTGCAGGTATACGCGGGCCAGCAGGGCAGACGCAGCCAAACCGGATGCGCGGCGTGGGTCTGAGCTTTCGGTCGTACCCAGCATGTTCTCCGCATTGGTCAGGTCGCTGATGATCGAATTGTAGACGTCCTGCTCAGAAGAGCGTGGCAAAAACTGGATATCTGGCAGGCCGGTAGTAGCATTAAGTTCAAGCGGCACGCCGCCAAACACCTTTACCAGGTCAAAGTAAGCCAGGCCTCTCAGGAAATACATTTCTCCCTGAATGGCATCGCGCTGCTCCGCTGTAATCGTACCGGCAGTGAACAAACGTTCTGCCTGCGTGATAACCGTATTCGCACGGTTGATCACCACATAGATCGCGCTCCAGGTATTGTTTATTTGCAGGTTAGAAGCTGTAAAGTTGCGGTTTGTCGCTTCACGGTCGGTTGTAAAAGTACCGATGAACTCCATGTTGTCGGAGTATACCTCGTTGTAGAAGGCGTAGCGGTAACCATAGTAGTCTGAAGATTGTACGGCACTGTAAGCACCAAGTGCAGCCTTGTCCAACGAATTGAAATCTGTTACGGCAATATCCGCCTCCACTTGCGTGGTCGGTGCCACTTCCAGTCTTTCTTCGCAGCCGGTCATCACGCTCAAACCAAGTGCTGCGGCCAATATGTATGAATATTTTTTCATCTTGATAATCGGTTTAATGATTAAAATCCAACATTAACACCAAATGTAATGGTACGGCTCTGTGGCACTGTGTAGAAGTCTACACCCAATGTGGTGTTGCTGGTACCTGCAAAGTTCACTTCCGGGTCGAAGCCTGGGTAATCTGTGAACGTAACCAGGTTCTGGGCCTGCGCATACACGCGGAGGGTTCTCATTTTCAGACGCTCACTTACTGATGTTGGCAGGGTATAGCCAAGTACCATGTTTTTGAGGCGCATGTACGAACCGTCGTAGATGAAGCGTGAAGAGTTGCTTCTGCCGTTGTAGTTATCATCAAAATAAGTGGCACGCGGCACGTCGGTCACGTCACCTTCCTGGCGCCATCTGCCCAGTACCTCTTCCACCATGTTGTCGTCGTAACGGCCCAGGTGCATTTGGTACTCACGCGATGGCATGGCGATGTCGTTGCCGTAAGAGAACTGGAAGAACACGTTCAGGTCGAAGCCTTTGTAACGGAATGTGTTTGTGAAACCACCAATAAAGTCTGGCTGTGCGTTACCGATTACGGTGAAGTCGTCGTCTGTGATGATACCGTCGTCGTTGAGGTCGCGGTAGTTCACGTCGCCGGCCAGTGTGCCGTTAAACTCTGTTTTAGAGGCAGGCACTTCGTCTTGTCTGCTGTAGATACCGTCAGAGATCAGGCCGTAGAACGTACCGATCGGGTAGCCTTCGCGCAGCACCAGTGAGTTACCACCGAAACCGTAGAAAATGTCCTGTCCTTCGTAAAGCGACGTTACCTTGTTGCGGTTACGGGCAATGTTGAAGTCAGTAGTCCAGTTAAAACCGTTGCCCGGGTTAGAGATGTTCACGGTGTTCAGGGCAATTTCAAAGCCTTTGTTCTCGGTAGAGCCTACGTTAAACTGCACGCTTGAGAAACCGCTCTGAGTAGGCACAGGGCGTGCAAACAGCAGGTCGTCGGTCTTTTTCACATAGTAGTCGAAGGCCAGGTTAACACGGCCGTTCAGGAAGCCGATGTCGGTACCCACGTTAAACTGCTTCGTCGTTTCCCACTTCAGGTCCGGGTTAGCCAACTGCGACTGTGCCAGACCCGACAGGTCGAGGTAGTTGCTGCCGCCTGTGTAAAGGGCCAGGTATCGGAAGTCGCCGATCTCCTGGTTACCCGTTACACCGTAAGAGGCGCGCAGTTTCAGTTCGCTCATGAAGTCAAGGCCAGACATAAAGTCTTCCTCGATCAGTCTCCAGCCAGCAGAAACAGATGGGAAGTAACCATAGCGGTTGTTCTCACCGAAGCGTGATGAACCGTCAGCACGGAAGTTTACACCCAACAGGTATCTGTCTCTGAAGGAGTAGTTAACACGACCGAAGAATGAAACCAGTGAAGACTCAATTTCAGAGTTTGTACCTGCATTCACGCGGGCAGCACTGGATACGTAGCGGAAACGCTCACTGGCAAAGCCCTCGCCCGTTACGCTGGCGCTGCGGATCTGGTTGTCCTCGTTGCTGGTACCAATCACACTAGACAGGCTGTGTATTTCATTGAAAGTCTTGTTGTAAGCCAAAGTTGCTTCCAACAGGCGCTTGGTAACAGTTGTGGTAGCGTTCACAGCCTGACCATCCTGCTCCAGGTATGTAGCACCCTCAAAATTTGCAGCGCTGTAGCGGCGTTCTTCCACGTTCAGCACGTCCACGCCACCCTTCACCTGCAGGTCAAGGCCTGGTACAATTGCGTATTTGGCAAAGGCGTTACCCACGGCACGCAGGTTGCGTGTTTCGTTGTCGTTCTCCAGGCCTTCTGCTACCGGGTTGGTATAGTAGAAGTTAGGATAAGAATACGTTCTGGTAGCCGGATCGGTGAAAACAGGCCACAGCGGAGAGGCTGCCAGTGCATTGGCAAACGGGCTGGTAATGGAGTTGTCGCTGATGATACGGTCGCTGTCGGAGCGGCTGAGCTGTATGCTGGTGCCCAGCGAGAATTTGTCGTTTGCCTGGTGGTCCAGGTTCAGACGTGTAGAGTAGCGCTGGTAACGGCTACCGATTACCACGCCCTTCTGGTCGAAGTAGTTGCCGGATACATAGTAGCGAGTTTTCGGATCGCCACCGCTCAACGAGATTTCGTAGTTGGAGATGCCTGCCGAGCGGGAAATCTCGTCTACCCAATCCGTGTCTGTCAGTGGGAAACCGAGATCACCACCATAGTACCACTCAAAGAACTCTTCTTTATTATAATCTTCCAGTGGAAAACCATCGTTCACGAAAGCTTCTTTCATGATTTCGAAATACTGATCCGCATTCAAAAGCTTCGGCTTTTTCCAGTAGTTCTGTGTGCCGGCGTACATGTTGAAGTTCACCTGCGTCTGGCGGGCAGAGCCACGCTTGGTAGTGATCAGTACAACACCGTTGGCCGCGCGCGAACCGTAGATGGCGGCGGCAGAAGCGTCTTTCAGGATGTCGATCGACTCAATGTCGTTCGGGTTAATGTCGGTCACAGCGTTAACAGACTGACCACCAAAGCCCAACTGAGAGAAGTCGCCTGTTGTTAGCGGCACGCCGTCTACCACGTAAAGTGGCTGGTTGCTGGCAGAAATAGAGGTTGCACCACGCACACGCACGGTAATACCACCGCCAGGGGTACCGGAGTTCTGTGAGATCTGCACACCGGCAGCGCGTCCCTGAAGCGCCTGGTCAACACCAACCACCGGCAGGTTCTGGATGTCTTCTGATTTTACTTTGGCAGTGGCACCGGTTACTTCGCGACGCTCCTGCGTACCGTAACCCACTACCACTACTTCGCTCAGCTGGCGTTCGTCGGCAGCAAGCTGCACATCTACGGTAGAGCGTCCGTTTACGGGTACTTCCTGGCGCTGCATGCCGATAAAGCTAAACACCAGGGTAGCGTTGGGCTGCACGGTTAAGGTATATTCGCCGTTGATGCCTGTGGTGACACCATTGGATGTGCCCCGTTCCAGCACGGTAACACCTGGTAGCGCGGAGCCATCATTGGCTGCGGTCACTCTACCGGATACAGTTTGAGTCTGAGCCCAGACACTCCCTACAAGCGCCAGGACTAAAAAGAAGCTCAAGAGTATACTCTTCTTCATAGTAGTTAAGTTTGATAAAAAATTGATTTAGGTAATACAGTCAGTTCAGCCGCTAAATCGAAAAAAATGAAAGAGCGCCTTTACTAATTTCGCAAATTTAAACAAGAAGTCCCTAGATATTCTTTTAAAATATGGGATTTATTATAATTAGTAACCGAAGTGAGGTATAAAGTGTTATGTACGTGTGGCTTAGTTTTCTTCAAACTTGTTCTTGCCCTTTTGCCCGCCTGTAGCCTCATCCTTTCTTTTCCAGCATCGTCACGCTCAAAAAGCCGCTTCCCTCGTGTAGGATCGATTTCCAACCCATGTCCTGCAGGTACCAGCGTAAAAAGTTGTTGAGCAGGCCATGCGCTACCAAAACCACAGGTGGGTTCTGCGTTGCCTGCTCTGCCAAAAAGGAAGCCGCTTCCCGCGCCCGTTGCTTCGCCTGCCGGAACGATTCAATTCCCTTGCTGTTCAGGCCCATCATCCAGAGGACCCGGGCACTCACCAGCCAGAGCCGGATGGGAAGCCGTAGCAGGGGCAGTGAGAAAATCCGCCGCTCAAACTCCCGGAACTCGTGCCGCACAATCAACTCTACCTTCTCGCCGAATATCTGGCGGGCAGTGAGTTGCGACCTCACCAGCGTGCTGCAGTATACCTGTTTCACCTCCTGGTAGGGGATGGACTCGTGCTCCATGACAAACTGCTCTACTTCCGCTGCATCGTAGTCGCTGATGTACCCCTGTGCCGCTGCCTTGTTAAAGTAACCCTTTTTGGGCACCATGGGCCTTGCATGGCGGATCAGGAAGATACGTGCTTTTGTATGGCTGGTTTCGGCTAATCCTTTCAAGGCAGAGGGCGCGTGATTCACAGACATGTTATACGCAAGGAGCAAGCCTACGATGCCTGTTCACCGGTATCAGAAGCAGAATAATGCACGGATCTGTATGAATAAAAAGAGTATAGGATGTAGGAAGGATAAAAAAACATAAAAAAGCGGCCTTCACACTAACGGAATAGGGCTTGCACGCGTAATAGAATGCACTGTCGGTAAAGGCCGGCAGGTCAGTCATTGGCCCATCCTGTAACCTGACTGGCACACTTACCCATTTTGTACCTGTCTCCCCATGCCTTTCCGCACCTTGATGGAGATGGTGTACTGACCCGAATCAAAACATGATGTCATATATATCTACAGAACAGATAATGAAAACACCTCATCATCCATCGACAATCCTGATGACTGCCGATACGGTTGGCAGCGTATGGACTTATGCACTGGAGCTAACAAGAGCCGTAGCAGCACACGGCACCAACGTAGCGCTGGCTACTATGGGAGAGCCCTTAACCGATGAACAGCGCGCAGAGGCTGAAAGCATTCCGAACCTCGCGGTATACGAGAGCGAGTATAAACTCGAGTGGATGGACAAGCCCTGGGAGGATGTAGCAAAGGCCGGCGAATGGCTGCTGCAGCTGCGCGATCAGGTGCAACCCGACCTGATCCACCTCAACCACATGAGCTTCGGGAGCCTGGACTGGGGCAAGCCCGTACTGGCTGTTATACATTCGTGCGTGCTGTCTTGGTGGCGAGCCGTGAAGCAGGAAGAGGCCCCAAAGAAATGGAGCAGGTATAGCGAAATGGTGCGTCAGGGACTCCAGGCTGCCGATATAGTGGTGGCCCCGACACAGGCCATGATGCACCAGGCTGAGGAACTTTATGGGCCGTTCAAACAAAGCGCAGTGGTGTACAACGGCCGCAGACAGCAGTACTTCCAGTTCGGCCGCAAAGAGCCTTTTGTTTTCAGCCTGGGCAGGGTATGGGACGAGGCCAAGAACATCTCGATGCTGGCGCACATTGCCTCCGACCTGCAGTGGCCGGTGTACATAGCCGGCGAAGGCAAGCACCCGGAAACAGGGGAGGCCATGGAGCTGGAAAACGTGTTCTTTCTGGGCCATCTTACAAACAAAGAAGTGACGGATTGGTTGTCGAGAGCCTCTATCTATGCACTGCCAGCCAAGTATGAGCCATTCGGTTTAACGGTGCTGGAGGCGGCTATGTCGGGTTGTGCACTGGTAGTTGGCAAAACCGAGAGCATGGCCGAGGTATGGGGCAACGCCGCCAAGTACGTAGACCCGGCCAGTGCAGATGAACTGCGCGATACGATCGAGGATTTGATAAATGACGAGTTTTGCCGAAACATCATGGCTTGCCGCTCGGTGAAGCGCTCGCATGGCTATACCGCCGACCAGATGGCCCAGGATTACAATTACCTGTACGGACAGTTGGTCGAGGCACCGATTCCGGTCTCAAAATGAAAATCTAGCTTATCTTTACCCAAAAATTGTCAGACCACGACATGAACATTGTTATACTTGGCCTTTCGATCACTACCTCATGGGGCAACGGCCATGCCACCACTTACCGTAACCTGGTACGGGCGCTGCATGCCAATGCACACCATATCCTGTTCCTGGAGAGAGAGTTAACACATCGCACCGCGCCAGATCTGGGGGAGCCGGATTTTTGCCAGCTTGGCACTTACGCTTCGATGGAGCAATTGCAGCAGTATACGGAACAGGTGCGCGAGGCCGATATGGTGATCGTGGGTTCCAGTCTTACGGAAGGCAGCGCCATAGGCAAGTGGGTGATCGAGACAGCAAAGGGCATCAAGGCCTTTTACGATCTGGATGCTCCTGCCACCCTGACCGAATTGGAAGGGCAGGGGCCCGCATACCTGCAGGCAGGCCTGATTCCTGCCTTCGACCTATACCTGTCCTGCACAGGTGGCCCGGCATTGGAATTGTTTGAGCAGAAGTATGGTGCCCGCATGGCGCGGCCCCTTTATTTTTCGGTTGACCCGGCATTGTACCACCACGAGTACCGCGAGATAAAATGGGACCTGGGCTACCTGGGCGCTTACTCCGAAGATCGCCAGTCCACGCTGCAAAAACTGATGGTGGATGCCGCAGCACAGTGGCCTGCCGGGCGTTTTGCGGTGGCCGGCACGAAGTACCCGGAGGACATGGGCTGGCCAGGCAACATTACCATGCTCCACCACCTCACACCAGTCGAGCACCGCGATTTCTTTAACAGCCAGCGCTTTGCCCTGAGCATAGCCCGCGCTGGCACCAGCCGGTTTGGCTATACCCCAAGCATGCGACTATTTGAAGCCGCGGCCTGCTGCACTCCTGTTATTTCGGACTACTGGGAAGGTATAGAAACGCTTTTTGAGCCTGAGTCTGAGATCCTGATCACTAAAAGCGCTACTGAAACGCTGCGCTACCTACGCGAGATCTGCACCTCGGAGCGCAAAGCCATTGGCACACGTGCCCGCCGCAACGTGATGGCCCACCATACAGCCGCGCATCGAGCACACGAACTGGAGACGTATGTGGGAGAACTCATGACCCTCGGCACCACGAACGAAGAAAGGCTGGAGACAGTCAGCTGATTTATACCTGTTTAACTGAGAACAGCCATACCTGCATGCAGCAGGTATGGCTGTTCTTTGTGTAATAAGAGGAGCCTAAGGCCCTGCCAGATTAACGAACAAACCATGACAAAAAAAGGAATAGAACGCTGGAAAACGCTCAAGTCGCAGGTGGTGTTCGACCACAAGTGGTATACCTTGAGACGCGACCATGTGGAGTTGCCCAACGGCCACCAGATGGACGACTATTTTGTGAGCGTGCGGCCTGATGTGGTACTGACCTTCCCGATCACCGATGACGGACATGTACTCTTCGTGCGGCAGTACAAACACGCCGCCAGCGATATTTTCATCGAATTACCGGGTGGTGTGATCGATGCCCATGAAACCGATCCTAGGGAAGCAGCCCGCCGCGAACTGCTTGAAGAAACCGGCTATACCTCTGACGAGTTGGAACTGCTCCTGGAAGTGATTGACAATCCGACGAAAGACACGAACAAGATCTACTTTTTCCTGATGCGCAACGCGCGCGAAGTAGCTGCACAGAACCTGGACGAAAGTGAGTACATTGAGGTGCTGAAAGTGCCCCTGCAGGAAGTGGCGCAAATGGCGCTCAGCGGACAGATACACGTGTCAGGTTCGGTGGCGCTATGCCTGCTGGCGCTCCGCAAGTTGGGGCTTTAGTCTGCTACCTGCCAGGCGGTGGCCGCAATGATGTTAGTGCCTTTCCAGTGCAGGGTATAGCCTGCCGTGTGTGCAGCGAGACTGAACTGCGGGTGCAGATCCAACTCTTGTTTGATCTGGGCGGCAGTTACCTGGCATGGGGCAGGCTTAAAGCCATTGCGTAAAAGGCGGTGTTGCCAGGCATCCTGCCGTTCGTGGCGCTCCACCCGGTCAATTCCTTCAAAGGCCACTACATTGAGGATCTCCCTTCCAAAAAACTCCTGCTCGATAACACGGCGCTCCGGCATGTCGGCTGGCAGCAGTGTGTCCAGCACATCAAACACGGTATGGTAATGGCGCAGCGACTCGCGCAGGCGCGGCAGAAACTCGAGGCGGTTGTGCTCTGAATCAGGTTCGGTGAGGGTGATGAGTTGCGGTCGAAGTGCGCGGATCTGTTGCAGCACCCGGTCGCGCTGGTCAGGTATAGCCACCAGTTCATCGGCCAGGTGGTGCAACGTAAGCGCCGCATTCACAACCAAGGTATAGCATGAGTCGATCTCCAGTGTTTGCAGATCGAAGTCTTCGAGGCGGGTGGCCACGTAGGTATAGCTGAAGTCCAGGCCCAGACGAGCAGCATGTGCTGCCAGTCGTTCGCCTGTTGCCCGAAGCTTGTAAGCGGGGTCAGCGTTGCTGCTGTCCGGAATATCGATGCCGGTAAGGTGGAATTTTGGGCGCTCACCCGGCAGAGAGGCCACCAAATCCATAAAATGGAACCACTGCAAGCCGCTGCCTATACCCAGGTCGAGCAGGTATACGGCAGGCTTTCCGGCCATGGCGGAGAGGATGGAGTGGTTGGCGAAACGGTGCCCGAAAGTAACGAGTGGGGTAGCCGTCACCAGTACATTGAAGGCCGCAATCATGTCCATTTCACCGAAATTAGTCGCATACAAATTGCCTGCGGCTGCCTGCTTGTCCTGCTGGCTACGCAAAATAAGCGCCCGCGCAAACGCCTGTGCGATACGACCATCCGCATTCGGCTGCTCGGCCGCCTGATGCAGCAAGGTATGCAGCTGGGCAGCGGCTTCTTCAGGCTCTTCCTGCAATTGGTGGCCAAGGTCAAGCACCTTTGCCAGCAGTGGTTGATCGGCGTAAACGCGGGAGGGATGTAGCAATTCTTGTAACATATGCAGGAGGTATAGCTGATGTTCGTCCGGGCCTATGGTGAGGCGCAGGGTATGCTGATCGGCGCGGCGCACCAGGATGTTGTTTGCCAGCAGGTAGTTGTGGATGTCATCGGCGCTGTAGCCACCGGCATCCAGCAGCAGAAAGTTGCCCTGCGATGGCCAGAACTGAACGCCCATTTTGAGCAGGGCCTTCTCCAGTTTGGCTTTCCCGGTTTGGGTGGCTTCCACGGTCATCTCCAGAAAATGTTCGTCCTCCAGAGCCGCCAGCGCAGCGACCTGGGCCAACTGATTTACATTGTAAGGCTGTTTCACCTCCAGTACCTGCTCGATCAGGTGGCGCTGCGCAACCATGTACCCGATCCGGACAGAGGCCAGCCCATAGGCTTTGGAAAAAGTGCGCAATACCACCAGATTGGGATAACGTGCCAGCATAGCCACTGCATCGGCACAGTCGGTAGCGGTGGCATACTCTATATAAGCCTCATCGACCACTGTGGTAACGTGCGCCGGCAGGCAGTCGAGCACTTCCTCCAACGCGGTGCTGGTGAGGTAGGTGCCAGTCGGGTTGTTTGGGTTGCAGATAAAGCAAAGCCGTGTGGTGGGCCGCAGCTGGCGCCTGAGCGCCTGCACATCAACCTGGTAGCTGCTTGTAAGCGGAATCTCGGTGCAGGAGATCCGAAGCGCCTGCGCCTCATGGCAATACAAGGGGTAAGAGGGTGTAAAGGTCAGCACCTCACTTTCTCTGTCGTGTCCGCAAAACCGACGCACCAGCAGCGAGATCAGTTCTGCTGAGCCGCTTCCAATCACAATCTCATTGGCCTGCACGCCCAGTTTTCCTGCCAAAGCGTGTCGCAGGTCGGCTGCGTCGGGGGTAGGATAGCCATGCACGCTGTTGAGCGCTTGCTGCATGGCAGCCAGTACCTGTGGCGAAGAGCCGAACAGGTTTTCGTTGGTGGCGGCTTGGTAGAGGAGGCGTTTATTTTCCATGAGCAGCAGTTTCGGCGCGGACGATCATTGCAATATAGCAATTCAAAAATGCATATTATATTTTTAATTCAGGTTAATCCTAAAAAAATAATAGCAAAGTGAAATATGGAAAAAGTACAGATAGAGAGAACATAACTAAATGACTGAATATGTTAGTATATACAATTATTGCAAACGTTATTGCACTTTAAACTCAGCTGTTTCTCACATGAAGTTAGAAGACGAATTAAAAATGCCGAGGTTCAGCGGCCCATACCAAAAGGCCTCCCTGAACCTGATGTTTACGGGCGAGTGGATGATGGCGCGCGTCGACAGCCTGCTCAAACCCTATGATATCTCGTCGCAGCAATACAATGTGCTGCGCATCCTCCGGGGCCAACAGGGGAAACCGATCAACCTCTTTGCCATACAGGAGCGCATGCTCAACCGCATGAGCAATGCCACCCGACTGGTGGAAAAGCTACGCCTGAAAGGCCTGGTTACGCGCGAACTCTGTGAGCAGAACAGGCGCAAGGTAGAAATTGCCATCACAGACAAAGGCTTGAAGCTGCTCGATAGCCTGGACCCGCTGATGAAACAGTTGGAGGAGGACACCTTTAAGAACCTTTCGGCAGACGAGGCTCAGCACTTGAGCGATACCCTGGACCGGGTGAGAACTTAATTTAAACGCTCCGTTTGGCCACATCAACTTCTGGCAGGGCTACGCGTTTAAATTGTGTAAGAAAACCTAAAAGCTATGGAACAAGAACAAACCTCATTACTGAAAGATTATACCATGGAAGAAAAGGGCGCTTACCTGGCGGCCCTGGCTTCTATTGCCTCTGCCGACGGACACGCCTCTGAAGAGGAACTGGAGTTTTTGCGTGTGCTGAGCGAGGCCGCCGAAATGCCTGAGAATGTGGAAGAGGAGGTGATTTCGATTGCCAGGAATCCTTCGCAGATTAGTGTGCAGCGTGTGCTGGATGTGCTCAAAAAAAGCCAGCTGCGCTTTTCGTTTATTACCGACATCATCAGTTTTGCGAAAGCTGATGGAGAGTATACCCAGGAGGAGCAGAAACGCATCCAGGAAATGGCCAGTTACCTGGGTGTAGACCAAAAGCAGTACAGCTTGCTGGAACAGTTTGTAGACAAGGCAGACGAAGCGCAGAAACACGGGGAGGACCCCAGTTCGCAGGCCTTTATGAGCAAGAATGGTTTTGGCGACATGTTTAAGAACGCAGGTATCTCCCCGCAGATGGTGCAGGGTATACTGGGTATAGCGGCCCCGATTGTGCTGGCCCGCCTGATGAGCGGCGGCCGACGCCGGCGCGGTGGCATGATGGGTGGCATGGGCGGTGGCCTTTTGGGTGGCTTGCTCGGTGGCATGATGATGGGTCGGGGCGGTCTGATGGGCGGTGGTCGCAGATCCACTAGCGGCCTGGGCTCCATGGCCTCGGTGCTGGGTGGGCTGAATGGCCGTAGCCGTTACGGCAGCATGGGCTCCGGCGGACTGGGTGGCTTGCTTGGAGGTTTGCTGGGCGGCAAACGCGGTGGAGGCACTGGCTGGTAGGTATAGGTTAGGCGTATAGATATAACTGTAAAATTAGAGCTGGGGGTAAGCTATACCTCCAGCTCTAATTTTATTAGCCTTCGCAGGTCCTCTTCCCGCAGCAGTCCCCGTACCAGTTTGTCGCCGATGATAAAGGTCGGAACAGCCTGTATACCTACTTCTTCATAAGCATGGCGTAAAGACTTTTGGTGCGCCTCCTTATACCTGCGCGACGCCAGCGCCTGCCGGAATTCTTTTTCATTCAAACCAACCTCACCTGCCAGTTTGGTAAGCACATCTATATCCCCGATATCCTGCTCTTCCTGAAAAAAAGCGGTAAACATGCGGTGGGTATAGGCCTCGCCTTTTCCCTGCTCCTGCGCATACTGGTACCCCTCGAACGACAGGTGCGTGTAGGGCTGGGGCGATACCTTGGGTAGTACAATGGGTATACCTAATTGCTTTGCCATTGGGTATACCGAGTTCTCCCAGGTCGTCTGCAAATACTCACCCTCCGGCTTCAGCGTCGGGTTCGGGTAAGGCCGAAGCTCAAACGGCAACCACTCTACCTGCACCTGATCCTCTATACCTTGCAAGGCCTTCGCGAGCACCTGTTCACCAAAAAAGCAGTAGGGACAAACGTAATCCGAATATACTTTTATTTGTAGCATCGTTTTTCTGTAGATGAACTTATTCTACCGCATGGACCAGCCTTTTGTTTGTGATGGCGTAACCAAACTAGCTTTATACCTTTCTTTGGGTAAATTAGCAACACGATCTAAACGCACCTGACACGATGACAAAAAGTAAACTCCTATACCTGGCTCTTGCCCTGAGTTTGAGCCTAGGCGGCTGTCAGCAGCAACCGCAGCAGACCACGACCTCCGGCACGCAACAGGCTGAAGCGAAGGTATACTATCCGGGCAAGGGTGACAATTGGGAGAAGAAGCAACCGGAAGACCTGGGTATGGATGCAGCCCTGCTGCAGGAAGCGGTGGCGTGGGCGAAGCAACAGGAAACAAAACAAATGCCCAAAGACTTCTCCACCCAGGAAGATATCTTCGGTAAAATGCTCGGCTCTATACCTAGCGATCGGGCCAGTACCAACGGCATCATCCTGAAGAACGGCTACATTGTGGCGGAGTGGGGCGAAACGGAGCGGGTGGACCCGACCTACAGCGTGGCCAAAAGTGTGCTTTCTACTATTTTAGGTATAACTATTGACCGGGGACTGATCAAAGACATCAAAGACCCGGTGGCAAACTACGTGCAGGACGGCGGCTACGACTCAGAGCAGAACCGCAAGGTAACCTGGGAGCACCACGTGCGGCAGACAAGTGAGTGGGAAGGCGAACTCTGGGGCAAGAAGCACGACTTTGTTGGCAAGGAGGAATACGGCCGCGGCGAGCGCAAGCCGCGTGAGCTGCAGGAGCCGGGCACTTTCTACGAGTACAATGACGTGCGCATCAACCGTTTTGCCTTGTCGCTGCTGCGCCTCTGGAAAAAGCCTATACCTGAGGTGTTTAAAGATGAAGTGATGGACCCGATCGACGCTTCCAACACCTGGAAGTATGTGCCTTACCATAACTCCTATGTTGAGATCGATGGCAAGCGCATGCCTTCGGTGAGCGGCGGTACCCGCTGGGGCGGTGGCCTCTGGATCAGTACCCGCGACGAAGCCCGCTTTGGCTACCTTTTCCTGCGTGACGGCCGCTGGAAAGACAAGCAGATCGTGTCGGAGGAGTGGGTGAAAGAAGCAACGACCGCTAGAGGTCCTGTCGGCCCGGATTACGGTTACCTGTGGTGGCTTAACACCGAGGGCAAAGCCTGGCCAAGTGCGCCCACTACCAGTTACGCTGCCTTAGGCGCCGGTCAGAATACGATCTGGGTGGATCCGGAGCATGATATCGTGATCGTGTGGCGCTGGCATGATGGGAATCCGGATGAGTTGATTAAGCGAGTGCTGGCGGCGGTGAAGGAGTAAGTTAATTGCTGATTGTTAATTGTTGATTGTTGTTTTATTTCGTGAGAAGGTATGGACATCTTGCTCGTGCTATACCTTAAAACCGCTTCAAATGACTCCGCTGGAAAGTCCACTCCGGCGTGAAAAGCGGACCGCTGAAATTGGTGCTATACCATGGGCTTATGCCTGGATTCATGGGGTTTTTCAGAATCTGTATCTCCTGCGCTGGCATATAGCTTTGGGCCAGTAGAAAAAGCTTTTCGCCTGTCTCATTATGAGTTGCCATGTCCATCACGATCACAGCATGGCCGGGACTTCCTCCTTTGATGAACACGTTACCTACCTGCATATCATTTATCGAACCAGCTTTCATTTCTTTCTCGAGCGATAAGGTGCCGGCATAGGTGAAGACTACCTGTAGGTAATCCTTGAAAGAGGTATAGGCGTTAGATGGGGCTGCCTTCTTCACCCAGGAGCAATCATTTCCTCTCACATTTATTCTGTATCCTTGCCGCCACTTGCTATAGTCGGCCCGGAAGCCGCTCGTGAAGTTGAAGTGGATGGCATCATACCTTTCCTGCCCATACAGATATTCCGCCCGCAGGCGCATGACGGCATCAGCGCATTGTTGCAGGTCACGGTTGCCGACGTCAATGTCAAGCACAGCATCATAAATACCATCGTTTGGTTTTACCGCCCCGTTGTAGTAATGTACCTGGGCGCCATATAGTTTTAGTTGGAAATGCTGCAAATAGGCCCCAAAGCTGTTTTCAGACTGTAATACTCTCGCGTATCCCTTTGGCGGGGAGAACCGCTCGGCTATCGTCTTTCCTTCAGGGTGTACCAGCACTTCTGGCTCTGCCACAATTTCAGGTATATTAGCCGCTGGCTGCTCAGCTTTGGAGCCGCAGGCCGTGAGCATGATGAAGAGTAAGCTGTACAGGTATAGCGGCATAGGAGAGGTTGCTTAAGTTTTAAACTAAATTAATAGTTATAAACGAAATTGCAAGAATTTGTTGCTATAGCGCCTATACCTTTAAATTGGCAATAACGTGTTCCCCTCCTTGGACGATCGAGAACGTGAGTTCGAAGGTTGCGAGCGCAGATCTGAGGGGCAGGGGGTGACCTGGCATCTGCGAAAATCCTGTCAATCCTTGAATCCTGAAAATCCTGATTCTGACAATAAAAAAACGCCCCGACTCTCCTGAGCCGGGGCGTTTTTTTAGTTTATACCTGATTAATTAGTGACGGCAGGTGCAATGCTCTCCGGCTATACCTTCGAAGCGGGTGTCAGTACCTTCGTGCCAATCAAAGGTTGAAGCGTATTTGTTGTTCTCCCACCAGAATTTGCCCGGCTTGCGCTCGTAGTTGCCTACTTCGTTCAGGGTAGCGGCATCAAACAGACGACCATTTACCATGGTGTAGCGCACGTGCTCGGAGTTCTGGATGTTCTCCAGTGGGTTCTGGTCCAGCACGATCAGATCGGCCAGTTTGCCTGCCTCGAGTGAGCCGAGGTCTTTGCCCATGCCCAGGTACTCGGCACCGTTCAGGGTAGCGGCACGCAGGGCTTCCATGTTTGTCATGCCGCCTTGCTGCAGCATCCACAGCTCCCAGTGCGCGCCAAGGCCTTGCAGCTGGCCGTGTGCACCGAGGTTCACTTTCACACCGGCGTCGGTCAGGGCCTTGCAGGCTTCAGATGTTTTGAAGTAACCGTTGCGGTATTCCTCGTCAGGTACCTGCATCACAAAGCGTGAGCGACCATCGATTACGGAACGCGGCGTGAACTTGAGGAGTCTTTCTTTTTCCCATACCTTGGTGTTCTGGTACCAGTAGTATTCGCCGCTCGTCGCGCCATAGTTCACGATCAGGGTAGGGGTATAGCCGGTGTTCGAGGCTTTCCATACCTCCACCACGTCCTTGTAAAGCGGCGCGATCGGGATGTTGTGCTCAATGCCGGAGTGTCCGTCGAGGATCATGCTCATGTTGTGGAAGAACGTCGAACCACCCTCCGGTACCACGGTCATGTTGAGTTCGCGGGCTGCCTGGATCACCTGCTGGCGCTGCTCGCGGCGTGGCTGGTTGTAGCTCTTCACCGAGAAACCACCGGCAGCCTGAATACGGCGCAGGTGCGAACGGGCGTCGTCGAGGCTGTTGATTACGGCTTTGAAGTTGCCATCAGCGCCGTACAGGATCGTGCCGGTTGAGTAGATACGCGGACCTACCATGTGACCAGCTTTCACGGCCTCTGACTGGCTGAACACCATTTCGGTGGTAGAAGAAGGGTCGTGCGTCGTGGTTACACCATAGGCCAGGTTGGCCAGGTACGACCACTGCTGCTTCGGGCTCATGCCATTGCGGAACGTGCCGAGGTGCGCGTGTACGTCCACCAGGCCCGGCATAATGGTTTTGCCGCTGGCGTCGATCACTTTCGCGTCTTTCGGCACGGCAATACCTTTGCCTACCGACACAATGCGGTTGCCGTCCACCACGATCGTACCGCCTTCGATCACTTCATCACCCTTCATGGTGATGATGCGGGCGTTGGTGAAGGCTACTTTGCCCTGTGGCTTATCTGTTTTAAACTCTAACCCGATTTTTATACCTGTCGTGTCGATGGCAGGCAGTTTCTCCGGAGCACCTTCCAGGAAAGCAAAGCGGTCTTTCAGGTCGTTGGAGAAATACTCATCGCCTAGCACCCAGTTCACTTTCTTGCTGTCGCCTGACCAGTGCACGCTCGTGCCGGCGTCTTTGGTGAAGCGGGCCACCGGTACGGCTTTGGTCTCAGCGCTCAGTTCCATACCGGCACCGTTGGCCGAGAACGGCACCACATAGCCGTTGAAGAGCTCTACAAATGCCAGCCACTTGTTGTCCGGGCTCGGGTAGAACTGATCGGTGTAAGTAGAGGTATAGTGCGTGCGCTCATCGTTGCCGTTCAGGTTCACACTCTTAAAGGTATACTTGCCGCCACCGCCGGACGTGAAGAAAATGCGGTCAGACGAAGCATTGAACAGTGGATTGAAGCCATTTTTCATGATCAGCGTCGGGTTTTTGCCTTCTGCGGTCATGTAGTAGGTGCCGCGCTCGTTTCCGTGCGCATAGCCCATGTGGTTGTTGCCGCCGTCCTTGCTGTACACAATCAGCTTGCCGTTCGGCGAGAAAGAGGCGTTGGTATAGAAGCCTTTCTCAAAGGTCAGTTTAACCGGCTTTGCGTTTTTCTTGCGGATGTCCACTTTCACCAGCGCACCGAGGTTTTCATCGTCCCAGGTAGAGAATACCAGTGTTTTGCCATCTGGTGAGAAAGCCGGGTAGAATTCGAAGTCCTTGCCATTGGTCACGCGCTCCGGCTTACCGTTTGGTAGCTCTTTTTTGTAGATATGACCAGCGGCGTTGAATACGAGGAGCTTGCCATCAGGCGAGGTCACGGCATGGCGGATAGCCTTGGCGGTGAACTGTGCCGGCGAAACGCCCTCTTTGCTGAAGTCATGGCGAACGGCTTCGGCGATGTGGTGCGTGGCTGTGGCTTCGAAAGGAATGTTGGTTACTTTCTGACTGGCTACGTCAATTTTGTTGATCTTGCCGTTGGCCCAGAACACGAGGCTCTTGTTGTCGGGCGTCCAGGAGAAGTATGGGTATACCCCGAAAATGGCCCAGGCTTCCTGCTGGTCGTTGCTCAGCTGGTCGTAGATCGGCCACTGCTCACCTGTTTTCAGATCGTGGATGAAGAGCACAGACTTGGTGCGCACGCGACGCACGAAAGCTAGCTGCTTGCCGTCGCGGGAGATGACCGGGCGAACCGAGCCACCGTTGCCGGTCACCACGTTCTCGATCTCGCCTGTGTTGCGGTCCACGCGACGGATCACGTAGATCTGTCCGTTCGGGTCTTTGTTGTACTCAAAGGTAGTGCCGCCGCTCATGTCTTCGGAGAAGTACACGTACTTGCCGTCAGGCGATACCACCGGCTCACCGGCGTCCTGCTGGTCGTTTTTGCGCTTGGTCAGCTGCACACCGCTGCCACCCGACTTGTGGTACATCCACATCTCACCGGCACCCAGCGAACGGGAGGCCGTGAAGTGCTTGCGGGCGATCAGGTATTCCCCGTCTGGCGTCCAAACGGCATTGTTCAGGAGTCGGAAGTTCTCTTTGGTGATCTGCCTGGCATCGGAGCCGTCGCGCTTCATTACCCAGATGTTGTCGCCGCCGCCTGCGTCGGAAGTGAAGGAGATGAACTTGCCATCGGGACTGAAGCGGGGCTGCACCTCGTAGGCACGGCCGCTGCGAAGGAGTTTAGCTTTGCCACCAGAAATAGGCATGATGTAAATGTCGCCGAGCATGTCGAACACGATCTCCTTGCCGTCCGGACTCACATCCAGGCTCATCCAGGTGCCTTCGTCGGTTGTTACGGTAATCTCTTTTTGCGGACCGCGGGCTTCTTCCACGTTCCACTTATTGTCTTTTTTGTCCTGCGCCGAGGCTGAGCCCAAAGGTAAGGCAAGCGCCGCCGCCAGGAACATACTCAAATAGGTATGCTTCTTCATGACAGGGTGTGTTGTCGATTAGATTAGTTTAGATTCTCAAATTTAAGGATTTGAGGGGAGAAATCAGAAAAGGTTTAAAAGGGATGGGCAGGATTGATGATGTAGGAGGGGTAAGGGGTGTAGGGACAGGTCGCGGCTCAATGCTGTCAATTTAAGAGCTAATGAGCTTAAATTGTCATCTCGACAGAATGGAGAGATCTGGATTCGTTCCACGCAATGGCAATACTTCAGATTCCTCCATACTGTCGGAATGACAAAAAAGAATTAAGTCGACAGCATTGGGTCGCGACCTGTCCCTACAGATAAATTGATTCCTATACCTTATTCCACCTCAAACTCCCACGGCAAATCAAAACTCAAAGGCTTGTTGCGGCTGTGGATCTGCTCCAGGAAACTGTCCAATTCGTCTTTGTACTCCAGGTGGTAATCTTCGTGCAGGTTCTTGCGGATCAACTGGATCGTGCGCTGCAGCAAACGCGCCGTGGCGGTGTAAAAGGCTTTGTAGTAGCTGTCGAACTGGCCGGTGAAATTGTCGAAGATCAGGCGCAACAGGTATAGGTGCAGGTCGGTTTCCAGCTTCACGTCCTTGGTAACGCGCTTGAAACGGGCGATCTCCTTAGCTGACTTGCGAAGCGACTTGGTAAGGGCACGGCCGAGGTAACGACCAGTGGTGCCAATCATTAGCTCGTGGATTTTCTCGGCGGTCTGGTCGTAGGCTTCTTCCGGTGTGAGTTCGCCCAGCTCAATTGCCAGCAAGTCATAAAGCTCCCCGTCACGTCTTGCGGCTTTGAGGATGATGGCTTCCTTTTCTTTATCGCTCAGCTGCTTGACAGCTTTTTTAAAACCAGTGGAGACGGTGGGCATAAGGTATAAGCTAAGGTATAATCCGGCAAAACGGGCGCTGGTGATGTTAGTTGCGTAATTGCTGGCTATACCTGTAAAACTAGGTAAAATTGATTTGCTGTTCAAGATGGGGCGAGGTGAAAACAATTTGGCTATACCTTGTTTTAAAATTACAATATTCTCTAGAGAGGGTAACTCAATCCTCTAAATTATTTTTAATCCTAAAAATCCTGATTCAGACAGAATAATAACCGCCTTGACTGGAATTATGCCCGACTCCAGATTGTTTTAACCTATACCTTTTTTGGATAGCCGGAGCTGGACGGGAAGTGCTGTTTTATAGTTGCTTCTGCTTCCATAGCTCCGTGAAAATTCGTAATTTTGCACTATGAATATTGAGACAGAAATTTTACATCAGGACGAGGTAGCCTTGCTCGAAGAGAGCACCGATCTGCGCAACCTGATTGTGTATAACGACGACGTGAACACATTTGACCATGTGATCGCCACACTCATCAAGGTATGCGGCCACTCGGCGGAACAGGCGGAGCAATGCACGCTGCTGATCCACTACAAAGGCAAGTGCACCGTAAAGGTAGGGTCTTACGAAGAGCTGGCAGGTATGTGCACCGCCCTTCACGACAAAGACCTTTCGGCCAACATCGAGTAGCGGGAGGTTAAATGGAATTTCCGTCTAAACTGATTGAAAACGCCGTGGAGGAGCTGGCGAAACTCCCGGGTGTGGGGCGCAAGACTGCCCTGCGGTTGGCCCTGCACATGCTCAAAGAGGAGTCTGAAGAGACGTTCCTGCTGGCCGAGGCGCTCGTGAAAATGCGCACCGAGGTAAAGCACTGCAAGGAATGCCACAACATTTCCGATACTGAAGTTTGCGGCATTTGCCTCAATCCACTGCGTGATCGCAGCCTGCTGTGCGTGGTAAGCGACATCCGCGATGTGATTGCGATCGAAAACACCTCGCAGTTCAAAGGCCTATACCACGTACTGGGCGGTGTGATTTCTCCGATCGAAGGCGTAGGCCCATCCGACCTGCACATCGATTCGCTACTGGAGCGTCTGCCGAACTCCGAAGTAAAAGAGATCCTGCTGGCTATCAGCCCGACCATGGAAGGTGACACCACGGCCTTTTACCTGACCCGCAAACTCCGCGACCATAACGTGCGCATTACTACGATTGCTCGTGGTGTGCCGGTAGGGGGAGAGTTAGAATATACTGATGAGATTACCCTGGGACGCAGCATTGTAGAGCGGACGTCTTACGGGAAGAACTAAACTCGCGGCTTATAATAGCTGGGAAAGGACATGTGAAAGCATGTCCTTTTTTTGGTGGGTATAGTAACAGCTTTAGTTTAGTCGCAACCTGAGCTGTTTCATCGCTTGCCCTGGCCTGGCGGGCCTTCCTTTTTGTCTTGACACAAGAAGGAAGCAAAAAAGTCAAGACCCTCCAAATCGAGGGGCCCTAACCCACTCGCTGAACGCTCTTGACAGGGGGCCCCCTTTACCCCCAACAGTGGAGTGTCAGTTGGTGCACCTGGCGCAGCTGTCTGTTTCATTGTCAGAGTGCGAGTTACCTTTTTCAATGCGTGCCAGTGGTATGTGCTACAGGGCTTATACCTATTAAATTGACAATGGCATAATTCCCCTCTTGGGAGGGGCAGGGGTGGGTATAATCGTGCAAGAGAATCCTGTTAATCCTTAAATCCTGTAAATCCTGATTCAGACAAATATACCCCGCTCGAATCATTCCCAGAGCTCCCCCTCCTGTTTTGGGGGTAGAAGCCCTATATAAAGGAGGGGGCTGGGGGGAGGTGACTTAGGGGCCAGAGGTTCCACAATAGTATACATAAGCGTTGATGTCCGAAGTATACAAGCAAGCGTGTGCGCCATATTACCACCCCTACTTCACTGGAAATCTCTTGCATTATATTAACTTTGGGGCTTAATTCAGAATTACATGCAGAACACAGCATCCCATATATTATCCGACAGAATCACCGCCCTATCGGAGTCACAGACCATTGCCATGGCCAAGAAAGGTCGTGAGTTGGCGGCGCAGGGACACGATATCATCAACCTGAGCTTCGGGGAGCCGGACTTCCAGACACCGCAATACATCAAGGACGCTGCGAAAGAGGCGATTGATGAAGGCTTCACGTTCTATACCCCTGTACCAGGCTTCCCGGCGTTGCGTCAGGCCATTGCCGATAAGTTTAAGCGCGATAATAATCTGGACTATGGTCCGGAGAACATTGTGGTGTCAACGGGTGCCAAGCAATCCATTGCCAATGCGGTGATGTGCCTGGTGAATCCGGGCGACGAGGTGATCATCTTCTCGCCTTACTGGGTGTCCTATGAAGAGATTGTGAAGCTGGCAGAGGGCGTGCCTGTGCCATTGCAGGGGCGTTTGGAAAACGACTTCAAGGTAACGCCGGAGCAACTTGAGAACGCCATTACCTCCAATACAAAGGTGGTCATGTACTCGTCGCCATGCAACCCGACCGGTTCGGTGTTCGACGAGGAGGAGCTGCTGGCGATTGCCAAAGTGCTGGAGAAGCATCCGCAGGTATACATCATCGCCGACGAGATCTACGAGTACATCAACTTTGGCGGAAAGCACGCTAGCATGGCTGGTTTCGATTTCATCAAAGACCGTGTGATCACCGTGAACGGCTTTTCGAAAGGCTATGCCATGACAGGCTGGCGTGTGGGCTATATTGCGGCGCACAAAGACATCGCAACTGCCTGCGAGAAAATGCAGAGCCAGATTACGTCCGGTACCTGCTCCATCGCCCAGAAAGCGGCCCATGCGGCGCTGTTGGGTGGAAACGAATCGGCCCTGGAAATGCGTGACGCTTACCGCCGCCGCCGTGACCTGGTACTTGAGATCATGCAAGGTATACCGGGCTTTAAGACCAACGTGCCGACCGGCGCATTTTACATTTTCCCGGATGTGAGCTACTACTTCGGAAAGAGCTACAACGGTAACGTCATCAGTAGTGCACTCGACCTGAGCCTATACCTTCTCACCGACGCACATGTGGCGTTGGTGAGTGGCGAGGCCTTTGGTGCACCGCAGTGTATCCGTTTCTCTTACGCCACATCCGACGATAAACTAATTGAGGCACTCCGCCGCATCAAGGAGAGTCTCGCCAAATTGCAGTAATGAATCAGCATACCAATTTAGAAGATATTTTCAGCGCCTTCGACCGGCTGACCGTGCTTATCGTGGGCGATGTGATGATCGACTCATACCTGTGGGGCAAGTCGACGCGCATTTCGCCGGAGGCCCCTGTACCGATCGTGAACGTGGTAAAGCGCGAGAAGCGACTCGGCGGTGCCGCCAACGTGGCTCTGAATGTGCAGGCCATGGGTGCAACGCCATTGCTTTGCTCTGTCATCGGCGACGACCCGGACGGCGGTGATTTCCTGCGCCTGATGGAAGAACGTACTCTCTCCACAGAGGGCATCGTGCAGAGCCCGGAGCGAGTAACCACAATCAAACACCGTATTATAGCCGGAGGCCAGCAACTGCTGCGCGTGGACGCTGAGATTGAGCATAACCTGACCGACTACGAAGAACGCTACCTGGAAGAGCACTACCTGAAACTGCTTGACAAGGCTGATGTGATCGTGTTTGAAGACTACGACAAAGGCGTGTTTTCAGAGCAGAATATTGCCCGCTTCATTCAGTTGGCCAACGAGCGCGGCATACCGAGCGTGGTGGACCCGAAAAAGAAAAACTTCCTGAGCTACAAGGGGTGTACACTCTTCAAACCTAACTTGAAAGAGCTCAAAGAGGGCCTGAAAGTAGACTTCGCGGACGAAAACCTGCATGCCTTTGAAGAGGCCGTAGCCCAACTGCAGAAGCGATTGGAAACAAAACAGGTGCTGGTAACGCTCTCAGAGCGAGGGGTATTTGTGGCTGATGGTGAGGCAAAGACGTATATACCTGCACACCGCCGCTCCATCTCCGACGTGTCGGGTGCGGGCGATACCGTGATCAGCATTGCGGCGCTTTGTATGGCCCTTAAAACCTCGCTTCCGTTTATGGCCGGCCTGAGCAACTTGGGCGGTGGATTGGTGTGCGAACAGGTAGGCGTGGTGCCTGTCGACAGAGCACGCTTGTTCGAAGAAGCGAAAGAGAACAGGCTGTACGAAACCCATGAACACCGAACAGCTTAACAGGCTACTATACGGCAGCAAGCTGCGGGCATATATGCTGATGCGCCGCACCACTTATACGCTCACCATCGTGGCGATAGGCTTGCTGCTGTATGCACACGGTGTCGTAACGGACCCTGAAATACTTCATATGATTTTCTACGCCATTGATGCCATATTCGGCGTCTTTGTCGTGATCTACCTGCTGCGGATTCTCTACGGATTTGAGCGTGCCAAATTTCTAAGGCGTACCTGGTTTGAAGGTATCCTGATGGGGATTATCCTGGTCAATCTCCTCAGTACCTATCTCTTCAACTTTCCGATTATTTACAACATCTTCGAAGGTTTGGGGATGCCGCTTTCAATAGAGGTATACCGCATACTGGTATCGCTTTACATGCTGCTGTTACTGTTGGTAGAGCTGCTCGAAACCCGGGTGCACCTCAAAACGCTACAAGTGAAGCCTGCCGTTATCTTCCTGATGAGCTTTGTGACGCTGATCGCTCTGGGTACCGCCATGTTCATGTTGCCTAAAATGACCAATGCCCCGGAAGGTATGCGCTTTATCGATGCCCTCTTTATGGCCACAAGCGCATCCTGCATCACGGGCCTGGCTGTGGTGGACCCGGGTACTTACTTTACCTTTTCGGGGCAGGTGGTGCTGCTGATTTTGGTGCAGCTCGGCGGCTTGGGGGTGATGACCTTTGCTACTTTCTTTGCCACGCTCATGCGGCAGGGGATCGGTATAAAGCAGCACGTAGCCATGTTCGAGATCATGGAAAGTGAGTCGATTTCCTTTACCAAGGGGCTGCTGCGCAAACTCATCGTCATGACCTTGACGATTGAGGCAATCGGAGCTGTCATTATTTTTATGACTTGGGGTACTGAGGCGGAGTTTGTAAGCTTGGGAAGCAAGATCTTTTTCTCGGTGTTCCACGCCGTTTCGGGTTTCTGCAATGCTGGTTTCTCGTTATACCCCGAGGGCCTTTACAGTAACCCGCTCCAGAAAGCCTATGTGCTGCACCTGACCATTGCCGCCCTGATCATCATGGGAGGTATCGGTTTTCCGACCATCCTCGACATCCTTTCGCCCAAAGCAATGCGTGCCCGCATGGCAACTCCATGGCGCAACTGGAAGATGATGACCCGCGTGACCGTTTATGCATCGGCGGCGCTGTTGGCCTTTGGTACAGTTACCTTCTTCCTGCTGGAGTACTTTAACACGCTTTCGCACCTCAACTTTGCCGAGGCCCTGATCACGTCCTTTTTCCAGTCGGCCACTACACGCTCCTCTGGCTTCAATACCGTGGACATTTCGGCTGTTTCGGTGCCGGCGCTGCTGATCATGATGATGCTCATGTTCATTGGTGCTTCTCCAGGTTCCATGGGCGGCGGTATCAAAACGACGACTTTCACGGTTATCATCCTATCGGTGTGGACAACCATCGTGGGCAAACGCAACATCGAGATCGGAAAGCGCACGATACCGCACTCAGTATCTTACAAAGCGTTTGCTGTTTTTACATTTGCGGTCGGTTTCAATATCTTTTTCCTGATCATCCTCTCTATTTCTGACGCGCAGTTCGACATCCTGCGCCTGGCCTTTGAACAGGTATCGGCCTTTGCCACAGTAGGCCTGAGCACAGGTATAACCGCTGGCCTTTCGGATGTAGGTAAAACCGTGATTCTTATGTCGATGTATATTGGGAGGGTAGGCACGCTGACATTGGCGCTGGCTATCAGTACCCGGGCTCCTTCCACTGCTTACAAATATCCGGATACGCATTTGGCGATTGGCTAAGGCTGTATTAGCTTTGAGACTTGAACTTAATTCTACATGGGTACAGAAGGGCTGAACAGAGCGTTATACGGAAGTAAACTCAAGGCCTACGCTCTGATGCGGCGGACCACATACCTGCTTGCCATTCTTTCGGTGGGCCTGCTCATCTATGCCCACGGCATTGCGCAGGAACCTGCCACTATCCAGCTGCTGTTCAACGCCATCGATGCCATCCTGTCGATCTTCGTTGTGATTTACCTGCTGCGTATTTTGTATGCGTTTGAGCGGGTCAAGTTCTTGAAACGCACCTGGTTTGAGGGGGTGCTCATGGCGCTCATTTTCATCAATGAAGTAACTACCTACGGCCTCGGGGAGTCCATTATCTATACTGTTCTAGAGCGGTTCGATATTCCGCTCTCGGAGGAACTGTACCGGGTGGCGGTGTCGCTGTTTATGTTGCTGCTGCTGCTGATTGAACTGCTCGAAACCCGGGTGCACCTCAAAACGCTGCAGATCAAGCCTACCATTACCTTTTTGCTCAGCTTTCTATTTCTGATACTGGCTGGGGCAGGTTTGCTGATGATGCCCAACATGACCAATTCTCCGGGCAGCATGCGCCTCATCGATGCGCTGTTTATGGCGACCAGTGCCTCGTGTGTAACCGGGCTCGCGGTCGTGGATCCGGGTACTTATTTTACCTTCTCGGGGCAGGTAGTGCTGCTAATGCTGGTGCAGTTGGGCGGTTTGGGAATTCTGACCTTCGCCACTTTCTTTGCCACCCTCATGCGGCAGGGGATCGGTATAAAGCAGCACGTGGCCATGTTCGAGCTTATGGAGAGCGAGTCGCTTTTCTCGACCAAAAACCTACTGCGCAAACTCGTCCTGATGACTTTCTCGATTGAGGCGATCGGAGCTGTCATCCTTTTCATGACGTGGGGGCCTAATGCAGAGTTCGAGAGTGTGGGCAGTAAGATATTCTTTTCGGTGTTTCATGCTGTGTCCGCTTTCTGTAATGCCGGGCTCTCGCTATACCCGGAGGGGCTGTATACCGAGCCTGTGCGGTTTGCCTATGTGCTGCATCTGACGGTGGCCGGTTTGATCCTGTTTGGTGGCATTGGCTTTCCAACCATCATTGATGTACTCTCACCAAAAGCCATGCGTTCCCGCATGCGTACCCCCTGGAAGAACTGGAGACTGCTGTCACGAATTACAATTTTTACGTCAGCCGCCCTGATCGCAATGGGCACGGTGGGCTTTTTCTTACTGGAGTATTTCAACACGTTGGCTCACTTAAGTTTTGTGGAGGCTGTGATTGCGTCTTTTTTTCAGGCAGTAACCACCCGCACCGCCGGTTTCAATACGTTGGATATTTCTGCCTTGAATGTGCCTACCCTGCTTATGTTCATTTTCCTGATGTTCATTGGCGCATCACCGGGCTCCACAGGCGGCGGTATCAAAACCACGACGTTCACCATTATCCTGTTATCGGTTTGGGCTACGATCCGTGGCAAGCGAAACGTAGAAATCGGGAGACGGACTATTCCGCACTCAGTTTCCTACAAAGCCTTTTCGGTTTTCACGTTTGCCGCCATGATCAACATTTTCTTTCTCTTCATCCTGACCATTACCGACTCCCAGTTCGATATTTTCAGGTTGGCCTTTGAGCAGGTGTCGGCCTTTGCCACAGTAGGGCTGAGCACAGGTATAACAGCCGGCCTTTCAGATCCGGGCAAGAGTGTCATTATTCTGTCGATGTTTATGGGAAGGGTAGGAACACTCACATTGGCACTCGCACTGAGTACCCGCGCCACCACCACCGCCTACAAGTATCCGGAAACGCATGTGCCTGTCGGGTAAGAGAGCTGTGGCGTGGCGTTAGAAAGGTGAGAAGTTTGAAAGTTAGCAGATAGTAAAAGTGCTTTTGGGACTGGTCGCGACCTCTGTTAATTGTGCTATACCTGTTCGGGTGATAGTACTACGTCCTCTAGATCTTTCAGCAATATAAACACCTATCTTTCAACGAATAGAAACTTACTTCCGCAGTCGGATAGCAATGGAGGACAACAAAGTGAAGTTGTTGCTTGTTGCGGTTTCCTCTTTCTCGAAAATATTGCCACGGCCTTTTAACCAGCGGGCTTCTACCCGGCAGACCACGTTGGGGTGAGGATGATAATCGACATTGGTGGAGAGGCCGGAAGCTCTGAAACCATTGGTACTGACTGGAGCCGTGATGATCACTTCGTTTCTGTCGGAATAATGCTCGGCGCGTGCAGCGATGGCCCAAATGTCGCTCAACTTATACTGTGCAATCAGCACGGGACTATACCAGGTATGGTAGTGGCTACTCCCCTTGCTTTCTTGCTGCACCCCGATGTCGAACCCGGCGATAAGTGTATACTTTTCTCCCAGTCCGAACTGCCCATAAAAATTGTTGAAGTAGCGCATCCGGCGGGTGGCATCCGGGTCGTCGGTGCCAATAAAGGTGCTCCAGTTGAAAGTGAGGTTGTCATGGGGCGCGTAGTTGACCTGCGTGCCAAAAGAGGGCAGCGAGTTGCCAGGCACCCGTCGAATGCGCTGCCAGCCATTTACGACCAGCGCTGCCAATGTCCAGTTTGGGGTAGGGCTGTAGCTGAACTTGGCACCTGATAGAAAATAAGGCGAGTTTTCTGCGAGAAGAGAGCGACTCAGGGTCAGGTTGTCGGCTGAGATGGCACTTTCGAACCCGATATGCGATCCCATGATGCCCGCGTCGAGCCAAAGCTTGGCCTGCCTGTCCAGCGCTATACCTGCGTTGGCCTCAAACACATGGCGCATCACCTCCTCTTCGGCGGCATAATTGTCAGAAGCGTAGGTGCCCACCTGCAGGGCCAGAGCGCCTCTATACCTGTTGTGCTCCACCGCCGCCCGCGCCAGGCCCAGGTTCAGGTTAAACTCGTTGTGTCGGTTGTGGTTGTAGAGGAAAGGCTGCCGGTAGCCCACCGCAGGCTTGTTGAAATCGTAAGCATAAAAAATGTCGGCAAACCCTTCGAAGCGAACTTCAGGACTTGCCGACATAGTGGTATCTGTTTGCGCAAATGCGGTGATGGAACTTAGGAGGAGTAGGGCTAATACAATGGTTCTCGTCACAGCTTTTTGGGTATAGGTTAAATGGTTGATGGTCAAATCGTTGATTTTGTGGTGCACGGTTAGCCTACCCCTAACTTCTCCTTTATCGAGAGTCCCTACCCCCAAGGGGGATTTTGTATTCGATTAGAAGAATATGCTGGCACCACGATATTATCGTGTAACGTCACTTCAACTCTCTAACTCCTCAACTCTTTAACTCCTAAACTTTGATACTGGCACTATACTCTTTCACCGTCTGGATAAAGCATTTTACTTTCTCCGGGTCGGTGTCAGGGTATACGCCGTGGCCAAGGTTGGCGATGTGGCGCTGCGGGCCGAATTCTTTCAGCATCTTGATGGTCTCGTGCTGAATCGTTTCGAACGAGCTATAGAGTAGGCAAGGGTCCATGTTGCCCTGCAGGGTCTTGTTCGGGCCAACCTGCGCACGGGACGTTTTGATGTCCATGTTCCAGTCCAGGCCGATGGTTTCGCAGTTGAGTTTGCTGAAATCCTCGAGCGCAAAGAAAGCGCCTTTGGCAAATACCGTTACCGGCACCTCGTTGATGGCGTTGCAAATTTCGCTGATATAAGGCAGTGAGAACTCGCGGTAATGCGCCGGCGGGAGTATACCTGCCCACGAGTCGAAAACCTGGATCAGGTTGGCACCTGCCTCTACCTGCGCCTTTAGGTAGGCGATGGTGGTATCGGTGATCATGCGCAGCATCTGGTGCGCCAGCTTTGGGTTGGTATAAAGCAAGCCGCGGGCATGCGAGAATGTCTTGGAGCCGCTACCCTCTACCATATAGGCCAGAATGGTCCACGGAGCACCGGCAAAACCGATAAGTGGCACACGTCCGTTCAATGCTTTTTTGGTTACCTTGATGGCCTCCAGCACATAGCCCAAATGTTCGTGTGGATCGGCCACGCGCAGGCGGGCCAGGTCGGCTTCGGTACGGATCGTCTTCGGGAACCACGGGCCACGCTTCTCCACCATTTCGTAGGTACAGCCCATCGCCTCGGGCACCACCAGGATGTCAGAGAAAATGATAGCGGCATCCACGTCCAGGATATCCACGGGTTGAATGGTTACTTCGGCGGCCAGGTCAGGTGTTTCCACCAGTTCCTTGAATCCGCTCAGGCTTTCGCGTACGGCTCTGTATTCAGGTAGGATGCGGCCAGCCTGGCGCATCAGCCACACCGGAGTACGTTCTACGGTTTCTCCTTTGGCGGCTCTTATAAGCAGGTCATTCTTCAATTGCATGGCACAAAGATACGTTAAAAATACCGACTGTCGGAAGATGATTGTTATCACCAAACGGACAGGGGTGTTCTTTCTCTTCCAAGACGTTTTACTCTTGCCTATGGTTGAGGTAGAATTGATTTTCGCTTTGCCAGCGGGGCTTTTAAATGGTGCCAGCGTCTTCGATTGAGTCTGCTATTGTGGGGCCTCTGGCCCAGGTGGAGCTGGCCAAATGACAATACCTATACCCGGCGTAGCTGCTGCTTTTCTATACCTTAAACTGTACTGTTTTATAGCTTCGCCTGTGCGGCGGGCACCTACTTTTTTCCTTGACACAAATCGAGGGCCCCTACCCCCACTCGCTGAACGCTTTTGACAGGGGGGGGCCTTCACCCCCAACAGTGGAGTGTCAGTTTTTGCACTTGGCAAAAGCCATTTATTTCATTGCTGGAGGGGCACGTTAGTCTTTCGAAGCGTGCCAGTGGTTTATCCAACAGCGCCTATACCTTGAAAAGGCGGTAGTAGTCTCCCCGCCTGGGGTAGGGCCCTTGGATAAGGTAGGGGAGGGGGATGTCAATCGTGCGCAGGGATACAATAACTACAGCTTCTTTATCTTCTATGCCTATAGAATCGAAGTAACATAATGCTTCTCCCTGGACAAACAAGAACACGAGTGCGAAGCTTCCGAATGCAGCGCTGATGAAGTGAATTGCAGGGGCGGAACAGTGATCAGGAAATTTAGGAGAAGAACAGGGCTTGTATACCTGTCACGATGAAATTTACCCCGATCGAAAGTACGATGAAGCCCATAATACGGGATAGCGCCGACAAACCGGCCTTGCCTAAAAACTGCAACAACTGCTGCGAGAAGATCAGGATGAGGTAAGCTACTACAGCCAGCGCGACAATAGCCACTACCACCAAGCCCAGGTCAATAAACCGAAGCGCATCGGAGTATAGGCTGATGCTCACGGCAATGGCGCCCGGTCCGGAGAGCATGGGCATGGCCAGCGGCGCGAAGGAGATGTCCTCCTTTTGCATACTCTCCTTCAGTACGCTTTTCGATACTTTTTTGCCGCGGTGTGCTTTGCTGGATAGTAGCTCAAAACCAGCTTTCATGATCATGAGTCCGCCGGCAATGCGGATATCGTGCAGCCGGATGCCAAAAAAGTTGAGCACATACTGCCCCACCAGGAAGAACACCGCCAGAATCAGAGCCATGTAAATACAGGCGCGTAAGGCTTGTTGGTTCCGGTTGGTAGGGGAGTCGTCTTGGGTGAGCGTTAAAAAAACGGGCATGGCACCAAAAGGGTTCACCACACTAAACAGGGCCGAGAATGTGGCCAGCATCATTTCCATAGCTTGGTCAGGTTGTTTTCTGTTGCAAAACTATGCCGACGAAATTATGCCTGGGTTATCGCTGTGTTGTATGATTGTTAAGTGTCTTGCGGGAAAGCAGAACTGACAGGAGCAGAAAATACAGGTATAGCCGATTGGCGCAAAAGGCGCTATTTAAGTAAGCATCATTTTAAAGCACCACTTGCCTGATTGAGCGGCCTGAAAAGAAAGATGTAGGTATAGCCGGGATCGCCTGTCCCCACCGTTAACTCCAGTGAGTCACCAACAGCAAAGGGCTCCCACTCGCTGGCTTTCCGGGGGGGAAACCGCTCTTCGTATGTGGCAAGTTGCAGGTATAGGCAGCGTGTGCTGGTGCTCACATGCTTGGTTTTTTGCCGGACATAGGCTTTCTCCGTTCTGCACGTGCAGTCGCCATATTATAGTGCCCTTCTATCATTACAGTGCAGGCAGTTATACTCAACCAAGGGCCAGCCTCAGGAAAGGCTTCTGGGTGAAATACATGCGGCGTGATTACGACAAAAACAGCGCATAAATAGCCGAGACTATAAAATTAACTCCAATGGAGAGCACGATAAAGCCCATGATGCGCGACAATGCTGACAGACCCGCCTTGCCCATGAAACGGGTGAGTTGGGTAGAAAAACGCAGAATAACGTAGGAAATGGCGGCCAGCAGAATAATACCGATCAAAATCAGCACCATGTCGAAGAACGAGAGGGACGTGGTAAACAGACCGATGCTCACCGCGATGGCACCCGGTCCGGAGAGCATGGGCATGGCCAGCGGGGTAAAGGAAATATCCTCTTTGTGTTGTGCCTCTTCTACCACATCCGGCGATACCTTTTTATTGCTGCCACCCGGCGTGAGCAAGTCGAAACCGGCTTTCATGATCATAAGACCGCCCGCAATGCGCAGATCGTGGATGCGGATGCCGAAGAAATTGAGCACGTACTGCCCGGCCAGAAAGAAGACGGCCAGTATACCTACCATGTAGAGGCAAGCCTTGAGGGCCTGCTGGTTACGCTGGGCAGGGGTATCGTTTTGGGTGAGCGTCAGGAAGACCGGCATGGCCCCAAAGGGGTTCACAACGGAGAAAAGGGCAGAAAGCGTAGCAAGAATAATTTCCATGGGTGCGATAAACGTAGAACCTCCAATATAGTTTTTAATCAATATAAAACCAAAGACACACACCTGACAGGTATAGAAAAGAAGCGGAAGGCTGCGCGATTAAAACATAATCCTTAATTTTGGGTAGAACAACACCCAAAGCAACATACCATGAAAGGAGAAGTAAAGCTTGGCATATTGGGCGGCGGCCAGCTGGGGCGCATGCTCATCCAGGCCGGGCTCGATTTTAATATTTATACCCTGGTGCTCGACCCTGACGAAAACGCACCTTGCAAGGACGTGTGCCATGAGTTCTATGTGGGCAGTTTCCGCGACTTCGATACGGTGTATGAGTTTGGCAGGAATTGCGACATACTCACCATCGAGATTGAGCACGTGAACGCCGACGCCCTGGAAAAACTGGAGCAGGAAGGCGTGAAGGTATACCCGGACGCCAGGACGGTACGCACCATTCAGGACAAAGGCCTGCAAAAGGAGTTTTACAGCAAGCACGCTATACCTACTGCCGACTTCAGAATCCTGAAAGATGCCGAAGAACTTGCCGCGAACACCGACTTTCTGCCAGCTTTCCAGAAGCTGCGCCGCGAAGGCTATGACGGCCGTGGCGTGACAAGGCTGCAGAGCGAAGCCGATCTGGGCAAGGGTTTCACAGAACCTTCGGTGCTGGAGAAACTGGTGGATTTTGAGAAGGAGATTTCTGTGATCGTGGCCCGCAACGCCGGCGGGCAGGTGACGGCTTTCCCGGTCGTAGAGCTGAGCTTCCATCCAGAGCACAACCTTGTAGACTCGCTCTTCGCACCAGCCAATGTACCCTACAAACTGCAGCGCCTCGCAATTGAGATTGCGACCCGCGTGATCGAGTCATTTGACATGGTAGGTATACTTGCTGTAGAGATGTTCCTGACCAAGGATGGACAGATACTGGTGAATGAAGTGGCGCCGCGTCCGCACAACAGCGGGCACCACACCATCAAGGCAAATTATACATCCCAGTACGAGCAGCATCTGCGCGCCATCCTGGACTTGCCGCTGGGCAGCACCGACATCCAAAGTGCGGCTGTGATGCTGAACCTATTAGGCGAACCGGGCTATGACGGGGAGGCAAAATACGAAGGCTTGCAGCAAGCCTTGGCCGTACCGGGTGTGTACATTCACCTGTATGGCAAGAAGTATACCCGTGCCGCCCGCAAGATGGGCCACATCACCGTGCTGGGCACCGACCTGCAGGAAGCGCAGCAGCGGGCCGAATCTATTCGTAATATCATCAAAGTAATCGCATAATATGGCAAATGAAACAACACAGCAGCCGTTGGTAGGCATCATCATGGGCAGCCAGTCTGACATGAAAATAATGGAAGCGGCCGCTGAAATACTGGAAAACCTGGGCGTGCCTTTTGAGATCACCATCGTTTCGGCGCACCGCACCCCACACCGGATGTTCGAGTACGCTGAGCAGGCCCGCAAAAAAGGACTGAAGGTGATCATTGCCGGAGCTGGCGGCGCGGCACACCTGCCAGGTATGGTGGCTTCCATTACGACACTGCCTGTCATCGGTGTACCGGTGAAGTCCAGCAACTCCATCGATGGCTGGGACTCTGTGCTGTCTATCCTGCAGATGCCGGGTGGTGTGCCAGTGGCCACTGTAGCGCTGGATGGTGCCCTGAATGCAGGTATACTGGCCGCCCAGATCATCGGCACCTCCAACGCCGCCGTGGCCGACAAACTGGAGAAATATAAAGTGAGCCTGAAAGACAAAGTGATGCGCTCAGTAGAGGAACTGAGAAGAGGGGATCGGGATCTGGATTAAAGTATAGCTCACCCCAACAAAGAAGGCCCGCAGCTCATAAAGCTGCGGGCCTTCTTTGTTGGAAACCACAGGTGAGGTTTTATCTATACTTTGTATCTGTGAGGCTAGAATTTATACCCAGCCTGGAAACTGAACCCCTTGATGCTGCTACTCAGACTACGGACACTGGAGATGCCTTCGGTGGTTTCATACCTCGTCTCGATGAGGAGTGCCCGTCCGCGAATAGGGTATACAAGGCCTATACCTGCTTGCGCACCAAACATATACTGTTTGTAAATGCCGTCCGGCATAGCTTCCGTTACTTCCGTGTATGAGGTGTTCTGGAACGTGCTGTTTTTGGTTTCCACTCTATCGGTACTGATTGCATAAGCGTAAGAAGCACCTGCATTGATAAATGGTCTTATTCTACCCTTGGGAAAGGTATAGCGCAATTGGGCGGGTACTTTCAGGTAGTGCAAATCGAGCAGGATGTCGTAGTTGGTGGTACGCCCCAGGTTGGTTATGTTTCTGATTTCACCTTCATAGCGATAGGGGGCATAGAGCAGTTCAAGCATGAACGACAGCTTTTCGCTGATGGTGGGGTTGGTAACCTCCAGGCCCAAACCGCCTCCCAGGCCTAAGCCAGTATGCTGGAAAGTGGCTTTCGCATAGGGGTGCTCCCCCGACATTTGCAGCGTTGCCTTTGAGAAAGCTAGCAGCGGGTAAGGTTTTACAATTGTTTTTCGGGATGGCTGTGTGTACTGCTCGCCGCCCATGCATTCATTATAGTCGTTGGCTATTTTGGTCAGGGAGCTATGGCGTAATGTTGTGTTCCTGAGGCGCTCTTCTGACAGAGCCGAGCAATCAAAGAAAGCGGATCCCAGCACGCCCAGGTATAGATTTTCCACCATCCGGAAAGTTTTGCCGGTCTTTGGGTCTTTTTTATTGTAGACGCGTGCTTTCAGCTCCACCAGTTCGGCACCGTCTTTTGACAGGTAGAACCGGTCGAGATCTGAATCGTCCCGATGCGTGTAGATAGAGACCTTTCCTTTTGCCAGTACCTGCAGAAATAAGCGCTGCGCCGGCTGCCCCTCCTCTGCAGGTATAACCTGTGCTTCGTAAGCCTTGTTCTCTTTCGCAAAGCCATACGCAGCCAATTGCGTAGGGTCAAAATCCTGCTCTGTGGCATTCAGGTCGGTTTTGAAAGTGGTGGTTTTGGAACTGCGTACAGCGCCCCGGTAGTCAACAAAACCACGAAGCGTGTCGTCGTTCTGAACAATGTAACCAGGCCTGAAATCTTTCTGTGAAAAGGCAGGAGCAATAAATACAGCTATAAGCAGGAGGGTAAGGTAGAAGTGTTTCATTAAGTTGTTTTCAGATAATTAATCGGCGAATATAGCTAAACTTACAGATAGCATATACTTTGGTATAGGGAGCGGTTAAAAATAAAAGCCCACACCCAGATTCGTCCTGCTCAGGTCGAAGTCCAGATCTGTGTAGTGGCCCCGGCCAAAGCCATGCTGGTAGCGCAGGAGATTGGCCTTCAGTTCTATACCTATTTTATCAGTCGGAAAATATACCAGGCCGGGCGAGACCATGGCGTAGAGGGAGACCTCATTCGTTTCCGACTTATAAACAGACTCCCCACCCGTTGCCGGGTCCCAGGAGCCGTCGGGATGCCCGGCGCCGGAAAAATAGCTTTCTGTTTTTACTTTAGCGGTCTGCAAACCCGCCGTGCCCTCCGCAAATAGGGCGAACCGATTGCCCAGGCTGTAATAATAGCGGGCCATAGGGCCGAGGTTGTAAATCCGTGTAATTGTTTCATTCTCAGAACGATAATGACTGCTATAGTCAGGAGGGCTTTCTGTCTGTTTCAAGCGCTGGATTGCGCGGTAGTAGCCCATGCTTAGGCCAACCACCAGATTGTCTGCTACGAAGCTTCCGGCCGAGGACCTTGCTTCGTAGGAGAAGGTCTTACTGCCCTCATCAGGTTTTTTAAAGCCGATGCCTATGCCTATGCCTATGCCGGAGAACCTGGTACCTGGCTGAAGTTGGGCAAAGGCGCTGCCGGTTATCAGCATGGCCAGGAAGAAGAGGTTTATTGTTTTCATGGTGTGAGGTATTACCATGAAATATAGAAATAAATAAATATTTTTTTGGTGCCAGGTATAGATTTTCTTCCAGAATTTTAAGCGGGTTTGAAAGGCAAAAAAAATCCCCTGCCGAGATACTCGACAGGGGATTCTACTATTTTGATTTAATGCTTATTTCTTGCTACCGTCTACTTCTTCGTAGTCTACGTCGGTTACACCGCCGTCGTCAGAACCTGCGCCCTGCGGACCACCCGCCTGCTGACCGTTTCCGGCTCCACCGGCTGCGCCTTCCTGTCCGGCACCGGCTGCGTACATCTCCTGAGAGGCCGCCTGCCAGGCATTGTTCAGACCTTCGATCGCTGCGTCGATTCCGGCGATGTCCTTCGCACCGTGTGCTGTTCTGAGCTGACCCAGTGCACTCTCGATGTTCGACTTGTTGCCTTCCGACAGTTTCTCGCCGTACTCCTTCAGCTGCTTTTCGGTCTGGAAGATCATGGAGTCAGCTGCGTTCAGCTTCTCGATCTCTTCTTTCGCCTTCTTGTCAGCTTCGGCGTTGGCTTCTGCCTCCTGACGCATTTTTTCGATCTCCTGCTCGCTCAGACCAGAAGAAGCCTCAATGCGGATCTTCTGCTCTTTGCCAGTCGCTTTGTCCTTGGCCGTTACGTGCAGGATACCGTTGGCGTCGATGTCGAAAATTACTTCGATCTGTGGAACGCCGCGTGGTGCTGGTGGAATGCCGTCCAGGTGGAAACGACCGATCGTACGGTTGTCTTTCGCCATGGGGCGCTCACCCTGCAGTACGTGGATCTCTACCGATGGCTGGTTGTCCGATGCCGTGGAGAATGTCTCAGACTTCTTCGTAGGAATGGTCGTGTTAGACTCGATCAACTTCGTCATCACACCACCCATGGTCTCGATACCCAGTGAAAGTGGGGTTACGTCCAGCAGAAGCACGTCTTTTACTTCACCTGTCAGTACACCACCCTGGATTGCAGCACCGATGGCCACAACCTCATCCGGGTTCACACCTTTAGATGGCTTCTTGCCGAAGAACTTCTCTACTTCTTCCTGCACTCTTGGGATACGGGTAGAACCACCTACCAAAATCACTTCATCGATGTCGGAGGTTGATAGTCCAGCGTCCTGGAGCGCCTTCTTGCAAGGCTCCATTGAGCGACGGATCAGGTCGTCAGACAACTGCTCGAACTTAGCACGCGTCAGTTTGCGTACCAGGTGCTTCGGCACACCGTCAACCGGCATGATGTAAGGCAGGTTGATCTCTGTTTCGTTAGAAGAAGAAAGCTCGATTTTAGCTTTCTCAGCGGCTTCTTTCAGACGCTGCAAAGCCATTGGGTCCTTGCGCAGGTCCAGGCCTTCGTCGTTCTTAAACTCATCCGCCAGCCAGTTGATGATTTTCTGGTCGAAGTCGTCACCACCCAGGTGCGTGTCACCGTTCGTAGAAAGTACTTCGAACACGCCGTCACCCAACTCCAGGATAGAGATATCGAACGTACCGCCACCTAAGTCGAATACCGCGATCTTCTGGTCTTTGTGTTTTTTGTCGAGGCCGTAGGCAAGCGCTGCTGCCGTTGGCTCGTTGATGATACGCTTCACTTCAAGGCCTGCAATCTGGCCGGCCTCTTTCGTGGCCTGGCGCTGTGCGTCGTTGAAGTAAGCCGGTACCGTAATAACCGCTTCCGTTACTGTAGTGCCCAGGTAGTCTTCTGCCGTAGCCTTCATTTTCTGAAGCACCATCGCAGAGATTTCCTGTGGTGTGTACTGGCGGTCGCCAATTTCTACACGCACAGTGTTGTTGCCCCCCTGCACCACTTTGTAAGACACCTGCTTCGCCTCTTCGCTCACCTCGTTGTAGCTGTGGCCCATGAAGCGCTTGATCGAAGCGATCGTGTTTTGCGGGTTTGTGATTGCCTGACGTTTGGCAGGGTCACCTACCTTACGCTCGCCTTTGCCACCATCCAGGAAAGCGACGATAGACGGAGTAGTTCTGCGGCCTTCGCTGTTAGGAATAACCACCGGCTCGTTACCTTCCATTACGGCAACGCAGGAGTTGGTTGTACCTAAGTCAATACCAATTATCTTTCCCATTCTATAGTTTTATAATGATTCGAGATTCAATTTCTTTTTTACTGTTGGTAGCAGTCTATCAAGGCATGTGCCAATGCTAAAATCGCTTATTTTGCCTGTCATTCTGTCACAAGAAACGAAGCTGCGTTTCCTTTTGTCGTTTTTGCCGGAAGAAGCTATATAATTCTCCGCCATATTTTCCTGCTGGCACCTGCTACACATACACTAACTCAGGCTAAACGATTAGCAGAGAACCAAGTTACCGCCCATAAAAAAAAGCTCTCCATGCGGAGAGCTTTTCAAAGGACTTAGCTGTTCAGCTAGCGTGCGATCACCATTTTCATCGTCGATGTTTTTCCGTGTGTCTGAATGCGGTATAGGTAGGTGCCGCTTGGAAGCGTACTGCCATCGAACTTCACTTCATGGTTGCCTGACTGCTTGGTCTCCGAAACAAGCGTTCTGATCTTTTTGCCCATGATGTCGAGTACATCCACCGTCACGAATCCGTCGTTTGCCATACCGAACTGGATAGTTGTTGTTTCAGCAAATGGGTTAGGGTAGGCGATCGCCTTCGCATTGGTCGCTTCTGCTACTTGCATCGCCGAAGTTGTAGCGGCAGCCAACTGATTCCAGCCGGTGAACGTGCGGGTCACGATCACGGCTAATTCGGCACGGGTCACACTGGCAGTCGGTTTGAAGGTGGCATGCACTACCGGCTGCAGGTCGTAAGGTACTTGCGTCACATGGTAGAAGGCGTTGATCAGGTTCAGCTCCAGTGCCACACTCACATAGCCTTCCAGGCCTGCCGGTATGTCCTTGGCGTCTTCGATAGGGTAGGTGGTGCCATTAAGCGTAACCGTTGGTGCCAAGCCATTGCGTTTGAGCGCTTCTGTCTCCTGACCTAGTGCCTGCACCAGCGAGTAGGCCAGGCTGGCGCGGCTCACAGTGCCATTCGGGTTGAATTTGCCGGCTGAAGCGGCCGTCATCAGGCCATTGAAGGCATAGAAGTTGTCACGCAGGGCAGCGCCTTTGGCTGTCACCGATTCCGCCAGCAGTTTCTGAGCGGCCGATACGTCTGTGAATGACTCAGTACCATCTGTAGGTATAAATTGGCGGGCGCCCTGACCCATCATCAGGTAGTCTGCCAACTCAATGCGCTTCAAGAGGGCATCCGGCTTGTAGGTGCCATCGCTCAAACCGTCAACCAGACGCTCATCCACAGCGAGTTCGATGGCCGACTTGGCCGGGTGGCTGGCAATATCGTTCAGTCCGGTGGCGCCCAAGATCTGGGTTTGCGTGATTTTCACGTCCAGCGTTTCCGGGAAGCCTGCTCCCTGCAAGCCATATACCACGGCTTTCCACTGGCCCGGCATAGGGTTAGCTACTGCCACAGCACGGTCAGTATACAAGGTGAACAGCGCAGAGATGCCCGAACCGTAAGTCGTACCGTCTGGCGCTACCAGGCGCAATCCAACGGTATTGCCTGTTTCGCCCAGCGCTCCCGTGGTAAACATCTTGGCTTCTATACCTGTCACACCACTGGCTACATCAAAGGTGCGCTCGTTCGTAGCTGTCGTGGCCGGGTTGTAGTCGATGCGCAGGGTCTGCTCAGCAGCCGATGAATTAATGTTGCTGTTGAATTTTCTGCTGATGTTCAGCTGAGAACCGAAAGACGTGTTTCTGAATACATGGTCCACGGCGGCATAAGCGTTCACGTAACCTGCGCCCACTTCCCAAGGCTCACGGCCGGGCATGTTTGTGGCGGTCTGTTGCAGAATGCTTTTTACTTGATCTGGTGTAAGGCGTGGATTGGCCTCAAGCATCAGGGCAATGATGCCAGACACGTGCGGCGTTGCCATTGACGTTCCGTCCATGTGGGTGTAGAACGGTACCTCAGAAGGCTCCAGCGTTTCGATGTCCTGCTGAATGCCGAGTGAGGCAACAGGGCCGATCACTCTGGTAGATACCACATCCACACCAGGGCCCACTACGGTTGGTCTGTTCTCCACGGTCCAGGTTCTGCCATCAAAAGTAAGTGTCTCCTTGTGGTCTTTCACGCCTCTGGAAGAGAAGCTGGCCAGTCTGCCGTAGCGGTCGCCGGCACCTACCGAGATCACCCACGGAGCCACGGCATAAGGGTTATGTGTGTCAGAGCCGGGACCTTCGTTGCCGGCCGCGAAAACAGAGATGATGTTCTTTTTATAAGCGGCCAAAGAAGCCACGTTTACTGGGTGGTTCGGGTTAAAAGCACCCGACGTACCCCAGGAGTTGCTGATTACCCGAATGCCATAACGGGCCTGGTTCAGCATCACCCAGTCATAGGACCCAATGGCATCCAGGATGAAAAGAGCAGCACCAGAGCCGTAACCGACCAGGTCAGCGCCCGGAGCCACGCCAGCATACTTGCCCTTGGACATGGTGCCCAAGCCGCCAACAGTGCCCGCGCAGTGGGTGCCGTGGCCAGAGTTATTGTCGGTGTTCGGCACGTTCTCCAGCCAAACAGGTGGCAACAGGGCTGAAAGTCCGTTCAGGTTGGTGGTGCCCATTACGTTCTGCTTCAGGTTTTTGCCCAGTTTCAGGTCTTCGTGTGTGCCGTCCACGCCACTGTCGTTAATCACCACCGTCACGCCTTTGCCAGACACCGGTAGGCCACCGTTTCGGGTGGTCATCTCCATGTCGTTGCGGAGTCGTTGTACCCCTGTCAGGTGCGTGTCGTGGTGGTTAAAATAGGTGAGTCGTTTGTTTAGGTAGATGGAGCGCACCTGCTTGTTGGCAGCCAGGGAGTTAACCTGTGTGGCTGTGGCCAGCACGCCAACAATAGGAAGCGTCTGCATGGAAACACCTGTTGTAATACCCAGTAAGTTGAGCGACAGGATGTTGGAAGCGCTCGGGGCCTTGTCGCCATGGAACGTGACAATGACCTGTTGTGGTAGGATGGAAGAACGCAGCGCCTGTTGTAACTCAGGGTCTACGATTGCCTGTGAAAATGCACTGCCCGTCAGGAAGAAGAGGGCAGCAATCAAGGTAAACAATTTGTTCATAGAAGAGTTGTTTTGGTTAAAAATTGGATGGAATTCGGGTAAGTATAAGGTGACTACTTACACGTTATAGTTATTCCGCTCTATACTTAATTTGCACTATATTGGTTTTTTTTAAAAAGGCTTGGATTAAATTTTAAGTATTTCACACTTTTTAATGGTTAAACACCTTGTTGTCAGGCATTTTAATTTCAAGATGCATGTTTGGAATTTGTAAAAATTTTATCTAACAAGTCTTTGTTTTATTAAACATAGTGACGATAAAATTGGATATTTTCCAAATGGTTTAATGTTAGTGTTTGAACGCATATTGTGTTATATAATTTTTTTTAATAAGCCTGCTCCGCATTTATACCAGAATATTTTTTTGATAGCACAGAGGGCTATACCTGCAAAGTGACCTCGACTAAAGGTATAGGGAAGGGCAAGCTGAGGGTAGCCAGGTAGCTCTGTTTAAGATTTGTGCTGAGCCCCTGTGTTAAGAGCTTCACTTCGAAAGTGATTGGGTATAGGCTACGGATCCTGCAATGGTGAAGGGGATCATTTGCTTTTTAGGCTAAACTTTTCTAAATCATTATTCCAAACAAACGAATCGCTAAACCTCTCGCTCACCTTTACATGAAAAGCACATTCTTCAGAACAGGCACTACGGCGTGTCTGCTACTGGCTCTTACCTTGTCGTCGCCGGATGCGACGGCGCAGAAACAGAAGCCACGCAGCAGCAAGCAAAAAGAGACAACCGCACCCTTTGATGCAAAACTCTACAACGGCATCACCTGGCGCTCCATCGGCCCGTTCCGGGGTGGCCGCTCCGCTACCGTAACCGGCGTTCCGGGCAAACCAAACCTATACTACATGGGCACCGTGGGTGGTGGCGTATGGCGCACTTCTGACGGCGGTGCTACCTGGGAGAACATCTCCGACGGTTTCTACGGCGGCTCGATAGGGGCAGTGGCCGTAAGCGAGTCTGATCCGAACGTAATTTATGTAGGCGAAGGGGAGAAGACGGTACGTGGCAACGTGTCGTCAGGCCATGGCATGTGGCGTTCAGTGGATGCCGGCAAAACCTGGGAGTCGATCGGACTGAAAGACTCGAAGCACATTGGCCGCATCCGCATCCACCCAACCAACCCCGACATCGTGTATGTGGCCGTGATGGGCGACCTCTACAAGTCGCATGAAGAACGTGGGGTATACAAAAGCACGGATGGCGGTAAGACATGGAAGCGCACGCTGTTCGCCAATAAAGACGCCGGTGCCGTGGACCTGATCCTGGACCCGAATAACCCGCGCCATATCTACGCCACCACCTGGAACGTGCGCCGTAATCCGTATAGCCTATCCTCAGGCGGACCGGGCTCGGGCGTCTGGAAGAGCACCGACGGTGGCGAAACCTGGAAAGACATCTCGAAAAACGAAGGATTGCCGAAGGGCACACTGGGCATCATTGGCGTAGCCGTATCGCCTGCCAACTCGAGCAGGGTATACGCCATGGTAGAAGCTGATGAAGGCGGGCTTTTCCGCTCCGACGACAGCGGCGTGACATGGAAGAAGATGAACGACGACCGTAACCTGCGCCAGCGGGCCTGGTACTATACCCGCGTGTATGCCGACCCGAAAGACGAGGACGTGGTGTACGTGCTGAACGTGGCCTACCACCGCAGCAAAGATGGTGGCAGAACTTTTAGCTCCGCCTATGCCGGCCACTCCGACCACCACGATTTATGGATCGCACCGGAGAACTCGTCGCGCATGGTGATAGCCGACGATGGTGGTGCACAGGTCACATCAGACGGCGGCATGAACTGGAGCACGATGGACAACCAACCGACAGGGCAGTTTTACCGCGTCGTGACCGACAACCACTTCCCTTACCGCATTTACGGGGCGCAGCAGGATAACTCCACGGTGCGCATCAGCCACCGCTCTTCCGGTTGGAGCATCACCGAGAAAGACTGGGAAGAAACAGCCGGATCGGAGAGTGCGCACCTGGCCGTAAATCCGGAGAACCCGGAGATCGTGTATGGCGGCAACTACGGCGGCTTTTTGTCGCGCGTGGATCACAGCAACGGGCAGGAGCGGGTAATCAACGTATGGCCGGACAACCCGATGGGCCATGGTGCAGAAGGCATGAAGTACCGCTTCCAGTGGAACTTCCCGATCATGTTCTCGCCAAACGATCCGAAGAAGCTCTACACCACCTCCAACCACGTGCACGTGACCTACAACGAGGGGCAAACCTGGGAACTGATCAGTCCGGACCTGACCCGCAACGATCCTACTAAACTGGGACCGTCCGGCGGACCGATCACCAAGGACAATACCAGCGTGGAGTATTACGGCACTATCTTCGCCATTGCGGAGTCGCCGGTAGAGCCGGGTGTGATCTGGACTGGTTCGGACGACGGATTGATTCATGTGACACGCGACAACGGCAAGAACTGGACAAAGGTGCAGCCGAAAGGTATGCCGGAGTGGATCCAGATCAACAGCCTGGAGGCGCACCCAACCCAGAAAGGAGCCGCTTATGTGGCTGCGACCATGTATAAGTCAGGCGACTTCAGCCCCTATCTGTACAAGACAATCGACTACGGCAAGACCTGGACGAAGATCACGACAGGTATACAGGGCCACCACTTTACCCGCGTGGTGCGTGCCGATCCGAAACGCGACGGTTTGCTCTACGCCGGTACCGAGTATGGTATGTACGTGTCGTTCAACGACGGCCAGAGCTGGCAACCCTTCCAGCTGAACCTGCCGATCGTGCCGATCACGGACCTGACGATCAAAAACGACAACCTGATTGCCGCCACGCAGGGCCGCAGCTTCTGGATCATCGACGACCTCACGCCGCTGCACCAACTGAACGAAGGTATAGCCAAGGCGAAATTCCACCTGTACAAACCACTCGACAGTTACAAAATGGATGGTGGCAACCGGGGACTTTCCAAGACTGCCGGCGAGAACCACCCGGGCGGTGTGATGGTGCATTACTACCTGCCAACTAAACCCGACTCAGCTACGGTGGTGCAGCTCGAGATCATGGACCAGAACGGCAAACTGATCCGCAGCTACGCCAGCAATGCCAAGGAGAACAAGGACAAGCTAACAATTAAGGAAGGCCTGAACCGCTTCGTGTGGGACATGCGCTACCCCGAGGCCAGTAAGTTTGATGGCATCATTCTGTGGGGAGGCGGTCTGCAGGGACCTAAGGCTATACCTGGTAACTACAAAGCAAAGCTGACCGTGAACAAGGAGAGCCAGGAGACAGCCTTTACCATCCTGCCGGACCCGCGCACCAAGGCCACGCCGGAAGACCGCGCCGCCCAGTTCGCTTTCCTGACCGAGGTGCGTGACAAGCTCACTGAAACGCATGACGCGATCAAAGACATCCGAACCATGCGGGCCCAGCTCAACACGCTCAAAGGCAACCTGAAAGGGCAGGAGAGCTACAAAGATGTTGTGGAGTCTGCCACGGCTATCGATAAAAAGATCACGGCTATTGAAGAAGCGCTGTACCAGACGAAGAACCGCAGCGGCCAGGACCCGCTTAACTACCCGATCCGCCTGAACAACAAACTGGCGAACCTGGTGGGGCAGGTGAGTACCGGCGATTTCCGTCCAACGGATCAGGCCTATGCCTTTAAACAAGAGATCACCGCCCAGATTGACGAGCAGCTTAACCTGTTCAAGCAGGTGCAGTCGCAGGATGTGCCGGCGCTGAACAGGCTCGTGAAGGAGAAAGGCGTGGATGCCATCTCGGTGAAGAAAGCAGAGACTGCTCCGGCAACGGGTTCTTTATAAGGTATTGCTTATAGCTGAAACCACGAAAGCCCTGTCAGTAATGACAGGGCTTTCTGTTTTGTTAGATTTTAAGTCAAGTCTGTTGATGAAGCAGGTACATTTCTGCCTAATAATAGGTATGCAAATCGGGTGCAGGTATAGCTGAAGAGGTTAAAGCTTCTCGACCACTAACTGCGCCTTTTGCACTTCCCCTTCATGTGCCTCGCCAGGGTATGGCTTCACACCTCTTAGCGTGAACTTATAGTTTACTTCGCCCACTTCAGCCTCTACCGTATGGGTTTCTCTTGCCCCATCTGTGCCGCAGTCGCCGATGCAGAGGGTAATGTTTTCATTGATGCCCTGGCTGTTGGAGGCACGCAGCGCAACTGTGGCATTTCCTGCCGTCACGCAGTTAACGTCGGTGGGGCAGCGGGAGTCTTCGATGTTTTTCAAGGAAACGATCAGGCGGCGGGGCACCTCTTCGCCATAAAGCGTAATCTGCCCGAATTGCGACAGGAGCGCCTCCTGGCCAAATTTCAAATCGCCGGTTTGTTTTGTGAACTCCGTCGTTTCGTAAGTCTCTTCTTCCTGCTGGCATTGGGTAAAGAGCGCCAGCGCCAACAGTGGATAAAACAGTTTAATCATAGTAGTATAGGTTATTCAACCGTAAGAGCCTTTAAAACGGTGGATGGTTGCAATTAGTGTGCAAATTTTAAAGACTGGTGTCGCCACATTGTTTATCTGCTTCAATTGTCAGATATTGGGCTTTCATCCCTATTCTAATCTATCTACGTGAGTACCAGTACCGCCACCCTTGTAAAACAGAAAGTGAAAACGCTCGCTGAACGGCTGCGCAATTTTCGGGTATACCATCGCTATCTGGGGCTTGTGCTGGGCGTGTTTGTTCTCATAAGCAGCACAACAGGTATACTACTGGGTTGGAAAAAGGACGTGGACTTGCTCCAGCCACTTACTCAAAAGGGCTCCAGTACCGACCTGCAACAGTGGCTGCCCTTGGCTGAGCTGTCCGCGCGATCGCTTGCCGGTCTGGACTCGGCCGCGGCTATCAACAATAACCCCATCGACCGCATCGAGGCGCGGCTCGACAAAGGCATTGTGAAGACTATTTTTAAGGAGGGAAGCTGGGAAGTGCAGCTCGACGCCAGCACCGGCAAAGTGCTCTCGGTGGCCCGTCGCCACTCTGATTGGATAGAGAAAGTGCACGACGGCTCCATTATCAGCGATCTGTTCAAGCTGATTTCCATGAACGTGCTGGGCTTCGGCTTGTTGATCCTTTCCATCACAGGTTTCTTCCTGTGGTTCTACCCACGGAAAATCCGAAAGATCAAGAGCGAGTAAAGCATGAGGAAGCTTCTATTCCTGATTGGAGGGTTGTGCCTGCTCCCTACTGCCACCTTCTCACAAATATTGACTGTAAGAGATCAGGTCACGCAGCAGCCCCTGGAAATGGTGCAGCTCTCCGGCAAAACGTCGGACCAGATCCACTTTACCGATAGGAAAGGACAGGTCGATATCAGTTCGTTCAGCATCCTCGACAGCCTGGTGGTTCGGTTGGTGGGCTACGACCAACGCGTTATGGCTTATGCGCAACTGGAGCGGCAGGGCTTTGAGCTATACCTGCACGAGAACAACATTTCGCTGCGCACGGTGGTTGTTTCGGCGACCCGCTGGCAACAGGACGCAAAGGAAGTGCCGCAGCGGGTGAGCACCATCGAATCGAAGGATGTGCAGTTGCAGCAACCCCAGACCGCGGCCGATATGCTGGGGCAGGCCGGAGAGGTATATATCCAAAAAAGCCAGGGAGGAGGCGGAAGCCCCATGATCCGTGGCTTTGCTGCCAACCGGGTATTACTCGCGGTGGACGGTGTGCGCATGAACACGGCTATTTTCCGGAGTGGCAACCTGCAAAATGTTATTTCACTCGACCCTTTTGCCATCGCCAAAACGGAGGTACTCTTTGGGCCAGGCTCGGTGATGTTTGGCAGCGATGCCATCGGGGGCGTGATGAACTTCTATACCTTGACGCCTGCATTTGCAACAGACGATTCGCCGCTTTTGAAAGGCAGCGCGACCACCCGCTGGTCGTCGGCTAACCGCGAAAAAACCGGCCACTTGGACCTGCGTTTGGGTTTTAAGGAATGGGCCTTTCTGACCAGTGCCACCTTCAGCGACTTCGGTGACCTGCGTATGGGGGCGCATGGCCCGGATGATTATCTGCGAAAGGAATATGTCCGCAGCCATAACGGCCAGGACGAAGTACTCACCAACACTGATCCGAGGCTGCAGGTGCGCACGGGCTACGAGCAACTGAACCTGATGCAGAAGATCAGGTATAGGCCAGGTGAGAACTGGGACCTGCAATACGGTTTCCATTACGCCACCACTTCCGACGTACCTCGCTACGACCGCCTGACGCTGTATAAAAACGGCAAGCTGCGTTCGGCGGAGTGGTACTACGGTCCGCAGGTATGGGCCATGCAGCACCTGCAGGCCAGGCGCCAGGCGGGCAGCAAATTCTTCGATCAGCTGAATATTGGATTGGCGTACCAGTTGTTTGAGGAGAGTCGCCATAACCGTGACCTGGGCAAGCCGACCCGGTATAACCGCTACGAAAAAGTAAACGCCTTCTCAGCCAACCTTGATTTTGAAAAAGCGCTGGACAAGCGGCATCATCTTTTTTATGGGCTAGAGGCGATCTACAACAAGGTAGCCTCCACGGGCACTGACGAAAATAACAGTACAGGCGACTTAGTTCCGGGGCCGTCCCGCTACCCTAACGGCGCCGACTGGAGTTCTTATGCTTCCTTTCTGACCTACCGCTTCAAAGCCGGAGAGAAGCTCACAGTGCTCACCGGAGCCAGGTATAACCACGTGCTGCTCCATGCAGACTTCGATAAAAGATTCTACAACCTGCCATTCACTTCCGCCGACATCAACGCAGGTGCTGTGACCGGAAGTGCCGGGTTGGTATACAGTGCACAACCGAGTTGGCAGCTGAGCTCGAATTTGTCCACCGGTTTCCGGTCCCCAAACGTGGATGACATCGGCAAGATTTTCGATTCGGCGCCTGGCCTGGTCGTGGTGCCTAATCCCGATCTTAGGCCGGAGTATGCTTACAATGCCGATTTGGGTTTTGCCAAAACGTTTGGGGATGTGCTGAAGCTGGACGCCACCGCTTTCTATACCTACTTGCAGGATGCGCTGGTGCGACGCGACTATACCTTGAGTGGGCAGAGCAGCATCGAATACGAGGGCGAGTGGAGTCAGGTGCAGGCGATTCAGAATGCCGCTTTTGTAAGGGTGTGGGGTGTGCAGGCAGGTATAGAGATGAAACTGCCAGCGGGGTTTGGGCTCTCCTCCCGATATAACCTGCAGCGCGGGCGCGAGGAGCTCGACAACGGCACAGAGGCTCCCTTGCGGCATGCGGCGCCGTCGTTTGGCCTTACCCGCCTTACCTATACCCGCAACCGACTGAAAGCCGATGTGTATGCGCAGTACAACGGGGCCATCAGGTATAGCCAGCTGGCCCCAGAAGAACAGGACAAAGCCTACCTCTACGCTGCCGATGCAAACGGAAACCCTTACAGTCCCGCCTGGGCCACGCTCAACCTGAAGGCTCGCTACCAATTGAGCCAGCACCTGGCAGCGAGCGCAGGCATCGAAAACATCACCAACGTACGCTATCGCCCTTATTCCTCAGGTATAGTTGCCCCTGGCCGAAATTTCATTTTGTCGCTTCGGGCTTCGTTTTAACTTTTATTACTGCCCCGGTAGTTACTTTGGTGGCCCTGCCGAGCAACAGGCAGATGGGTTTTTCATACAGGGGAGGTATAGCGCTTCAAAACAAAGAAAGGCGAATCGCTGATTATTGCGCCTGGCTCAAGGCAACTACCACCGCACATTTTTCAAGGTGATGCCCACCGCGGCCAGCCGTTGCCCATCAAGAAAGCTTTGCACGGAGCCCCGTAGACCGAAAGTGAGGTATTGTGTTGCTTTTACGTCCAGGTTTAGCGCCAGTACATAGCCTGCCTGCAGGCCGTTTCTGGAACGCATATCGGCGCTGAATTCTGTGATGTTCCCTTGCCCGTCGGTGTGTATCGAAAGCCCGTTCAGGTCGCGCTCGCTGGCATACCTCAGCACCGGACCCACAGCCGGGTAAATCTGCACAGGGCCCGCATTGAAGAATAGATTGTAAGACCCCTCGAGTGCCACCCCGTTTGACTTTTGAAAGGTTTCGTAGCCTTGTCCCCAGCGGCGGGTCTGCTCAATGTATGTGCCGCTAGCCATGATTTCAATACCCGAGCGTTTCGACAGGTGCGTTTGCATACCTGCCATAAACCAGTGGCCAGGTATATCGCCGTTGCCCGCATATACGATGCCGTAGCCCAATTTGGGTGCCCATTTGTCCTGCGCCATAACTGTAATAGAAGTGAAGAGAAAAAGGGCGAGAAGTAAAAGTTTGCTGTTCATAAAGATGAGTTAAGTGTTAGTATTAAATAATTGTTGCAGTATACGTATCTAATATAGTAAATATTTAATAACAAGATGTGTGCCAAGCCTCCTTTTATTCAGAGCTGTAGGTATAAAAAAGAAAGGCAGCCCCTCTCGGAACTGCCTTTGCCTTATCATATAGCCAAAGCTAAAAACTAGCCTCGGCTTCTTCTTTCGGGTGCTTTGAGTGTAAACTCCGACGTTGCTTTACCACCATCGGCTGTCTCTACTTCTACGGTATACTTGCCAGGCTGCAGGTAAATCACCTTGTTTGCAGCGGCTTCTACTTTCGTCGCTTCCTCGCCGTCTTTCTTGCTGCCGTTTAGAGCGGTTTCGTAGGCTTTGGCTTTGGCCTCGTCTACCGAGAAGTTATAAGTCACGTAGTTCAGGCCGCGCTCATTCTCGTCTTTCAGCTCCTTCAGCACCTGGCCCTTATCCGTTTTGATGCGGATAGTGGTGGTACCTGCCTGGGCGGTGTAGAACGGAATCTCCAGTGTCGACTCGGCTGGCTCACCCCAGGCGCCCCAGGTTTGTCCCCAGCGCGGGTTGTAGTTCGTCGGCTGGAAGGCAAACAGGTGAAGTTTCTGGTTCTGCACTTCTGGCGTGAGTTGCTGCAGGTGCTCCACATTGGCGATGTAAATCGAGCGTCCGTGCGTGCCCACAATCAAATCGTTATCGCGCGGGTGCACCACCAGGTCGTGCACCGACACAGCCGGCATGCCGTTGCGCATCTGCATGAAGGTCTTGCCGCGGTCGAGCGAAACGTACAGACCGTGGTCGGTGCCTACGTACAACAGATTCGGGTTCTTCGGGTCTTCCTTCACCACGTTGATGGCCTCGGCAGGCAAGTTGGTGCCCAGGCGCTCCCACTTCTTGCCGTTGTCTTCCGACACATACAGGTAGGGCGTGAAATCGTCCCAACGGTAGCCGTTGAGCGAGGTATACACACGGTTCTCGCTGTGGTTAGAGGCCACGACCGTAGATACCCACATGTGCTGCGGCAGTTTTTTGGAGATGTTCTCCCAGGTATAACCGCCGTCTTTCGACACATGAATCGCGCCGTCGTCGGAGCCCGTATAGAGCAGGCCGAACTTCAGCGGAGATTCGTCGATGCTGGTTAGCGTGCCGTAGCCCACGTCGCCTTTTAGGCCGCCGTTGGTCAGGTCGCCTGAGAGGGTTTGCATGTCCTCGCCCTTCTTCATGGAGCGGTGGAATTTGTTGGAGCCGAAGTACAGAATATCCTGGTTGTGACGGCTCAGGTGTATCGGGCTTTCCCAGTTAAAGCGCAGCGGTGTCTCGCCCAGTTCGTGCGTTGGCTTCACGGTTACACGCTGCCCTGTGCGCTTGTCCACGCGGGCGTAGTTGCCGTACTGCGAGCCGAGGTAGATCGTGTTGTTGTCGCGGGTATCGATCTGCACCATCATGCCATCGCCACCGCCGAGGCGCTGGTACGGGTAGCGACCGCTTTGCGTCCAGGAGGTGTTGGCTTTGTAGTTGCTCGGTCCATACCAGGTACCGTTATCCTGCAGACCGCCATAGATGTTGTAAGGCTTCTCCATGTCCACAGCCACGGCATAGAACTGGCCCACGGCCGGTGTGTTGGCAATCGCCCAGGTCTTGCCGTCGTCGTAGGTGATGTTCAGGCCACCGTCGTTACCGTTGATGATGTAGCCCGGCTTGTCAGGGCTCACCCACAGGGCCTGATGGTCGGAGTGCACGTTGTCGCCCTCGATGTTGCGGAACGTCTTACCACCGTCGTCCGAAGTCAGGATAGGCACACCCAAAATGTAGATCTTATCCGGGTTGTAAGGCGCCACACGCACCACCCCAAAGTAGTAGCCGTAGCTCGAGTACATGTCGTCGATCGGCTTTTCGTGCGTCTTCTTCCAGGTCTTTCCTGCATCGTCAGAACGGTATACCTCAGCACCTTTCACCGGAGCTTCCGTGGTCACGGCCAGCGGGTCCTCCAGGTAGGAGGCCAAAGCAGCCGGTTTCAGTTTTCCGCTCTTCACATCGGCTTTTACCGTTTTGGCGGTATGCTTGGCGGGGAAGCGATTGTTGTCGAGGTAGTTGTTCAGGTCCTTATCGTTGAGCGCCAGGAATGCCTCTGTGCTCATGTTTTTGAACTGGTCTTTCTGCAGTTCACCGGCTTTCGGCTCTTTCTTCTCCACCTGGCGCAGCTCCTGGTTGTCCAGGAAAGCGTAAAGGATGTTCGGGTTGCCCGGATGGATGTCGAGACCAATGCGGCCCACGCCGGCAGAAGTAGGGAAGCCGCTGCCCTCGGTGCTCACTCGGGTCCAGGTGTTGCCGCCGTCCGTGGACTTGTGTATACCAGAGGTTTTGCCGCCCTCCACGAAGTCCCAGGCGCGGCGCTCGCGGTGCCACATGGCCGCATACAAATTGTTCGGGTTTTTCGGGTCAATCACCAGGTCAATGGCGCCTGTGTTGTCGTCTGTGTACAGCGTTTTTTTCCAGGTCTTGCCGCCGTCGGTGGTTTTATAAACGCCACGGTCTTTGTTGGGCGAGTACAGATGCCCCACAGCCGCTACCCAAAGGGTGTTCGGGTCGGTGGGGTGCAGCACGATGCGGCCGATGTGGTGCGTGTCGTCGAGGCCCATGTGCTGCCAGGTTTTGCCACCATCGGTGCTCTTGTATACGCCCACGCCCGAGTATGACGAGCGGGAGGAGTTACTTTCGCCTGTGCCTATCCAGATGGTTTCGTTGTTGTTCCAGTCCACGGCAATGTCACCGATGGTCATCACCGCCTCGTTATCGAAGATCGGCTCAAAGGAGATGCCGTTATTTGTAGTTCTCCAAAGTCCGCCAGAGGCATAGGCTGCGTAAAAATTGGTGGGGTCTTTCGGGTTTACATCGAGGTCGGTGATGCGGCCGCTCTGTACGGTCGGGCCCACGTTGCGGAAGGCCACGTTGCGGGCCAGGGAGCTTTGCTCGAGTTGCTGCCGCTTGTCGAATGCCTGCAGTCGTTCTTTGGCGGGTGTGTAGGCAGGCTGCTTGGGTGCTTTCTTCTGAGCCTGCACAGCGCCCCCGCTCAGGGCCACCAGCAGGGCTGCTGAAAGTATACGTTTTTGCATTGTGTAGTTGTAGGTAAAGGTTCGCGTAGATTAGCTTGTGTGTCTAAAGCTAAGGATTTGAACCCAATTATGGAAGAAAGAGCAGCCCTGTAAAACATTTGTTATATTGAATCCTCAATATATGTAACATTAGGCTCAAAGGCCGTCTGCTTTCATTCCTTTACTTGTCTAAAAGACCCAACATGAGATCGTACTACGCAGGTACACTAGCTAGTTTTTTAACCGACGAGAGCGAAAAGATCTTCGGGTTACTGAGCAAAAACCATGGGCATGCGCTGGAGGATCAGCAGAAAAATGCGTGGGTCTTCCAGATCGATCACCTGAAGACTTGTCTTAATTCCTGCCGTAGCGGAAACATCTTTTTCGAGTTTGCTATACCTAGAATGGGAAAGCGGGTGGATAATGTTTTGGTGATCGACGGGGTCATCTTTGTGATCGAGTATAAAGTGGGAGAGAAGCATTACCCGAAACATGCCCTGGATCAGGTGACTGATTATGCACTCGACCTGAAGAATTTTCATGCTGCAAGCCACGACAAAATGATCGTCCCGATCCTGGTCTCCACCTCAGCCCCATCAGTTGAAAACGAGATTCGGCACCATGATGACCATGTGTTCTTGCCACTCAAAGCCAACAGCTATACCTTACCCCACGTCATCGATGCAGTGCTGGCAAACGTTGCGCCACAGCAATTCTGTGTAAATGATTGGCAACAGGCCGCATACAAACCAACCCCTACTATTGTAGAGGCAGCGCAGGCTTTGTATAGGGGGCACAGCGTGCAGGAAATCTCCCGATCGGATGCAGGAGCAGAAAATCTCTCCAAAACTGCAGCCTGTATAGCCGACATTATCGACCGTGCCAAGACAAATTCGCTCAAGGCGATTTGTTTCGTTACCGGCGTGCCTGGTGCTGGCAAAACATTGGCTGGGCTCAACATTGCGACCGAGCGCAACAAAGTAGCTGAGGAGGAGCATGCTGTTTTTCTATCTGGTAATGGGCCTTTGGTTGATGTGCTTCGGGAGGCTTTGAGCCGGAACAGGGTGGAGGAGGCCAAAGGGGCGGGAGAGAAACTCTCAAAGATAGATGCCGAGCGAAACGTAAAGAGTTTTATTCAGAACATCCATCATTTCAGAGACGCTGCGCTGGTGGATAATGAAAAGCCACCGATTGAAAAAGTAGTCGTGTTTGATGAGGCACAGCGCGCCTGGACAGCCGAGCAGGCATCCAGCTTTATGCGGCGCAAAAAAGGAGTCGCTGATTTTGACAAATCAGAACCGGAGTTTTTGATCAGTGTCATGGATAGGCACCAGGACTGGTGTACGATTGTCTGCCTGATTGGCGGCGGCCAGGAGATTAACACCGGAGAAGCCGGGCTAGGTGCGTGGTTTCAGGCACTGCAGCAGAATTTTCCGGACTGGGAAGTGTATTACTCCAGTCATGTGCTGGATAAGTATGAGTATACCTGGAGCCAGAATTTGCTCCATGAATTGGCCGCTGAAAAGGCTTTTGCACGGGACGATCTTCATCTGGCTGTCTCGGTGAGGTCGTTTCGCTCTGAAAGATTGTCGGATTTTGTGCGTGCGCTGATAGCTGGAGAAGAGCAGGAAGCTGCAAGTCTGTATGGAGCCATTCAGCATAACTATCCCATTGTTCTAACCAGAGATCTCGCCAAAGCCAAAAGATGGCTAAAAGGGCAGGCCCGTGGCTCAGAAAGGTATGGCTTACTGGCGTCTTCCGGAGGGTATAGACTGAAGCCCTTTGGTGTGCATGTGAAAAGTAAAATCGAAGCGCCCATCTGGTTTTTGAACGATAAAGAGGATGTGCGGGCTTCTTACTTTTTGGAAGAAGTAGCTACCGAGTTTGATATACAGGGACTAGAGTTGGATTGGAGCTGCGTATGCTGGGACGGTGATTTCTCGTATCAGAATAACCAGTGGGTTTGCCGGAAATTTAAAGGCACGAAATGGCAGAATGTCAACAGTCGGCTCGCTTCTATTTACCTGGCTAATGCGTATCGCGTATTGTTAACAAGGGCTCGCCAGGGTATGGTACTGTTTATACCTTATGGTGATAGTGAAGATCACAGCAGGCAACCTGCGTTTTATGATGGTACTTATGATCTCTTAAAAAGAATCGGGATTCCGGAATTAGTATAGTGCTTTTGATGGAGCCTATAGACCTTATTTACTTGCACCTATGAAGTATACCCTGCTCCTATACCTGCTGGTATGGTTTTTAGCTGGCAGCTTTCAAGCCTGTAACTCAAAAGATCATCCTTTGTCGACACAGCCTGAGGAAGATCAGCTACGCATTCTTGTTTTCTCCAAAACAGCGGGATTTCGGCATGCCGCTATACATGCTGGCAAGGAGGCGCTGCTGAAGCTAGGGTTGGAGCATCAGGTAAAAGTAGACACAACCGAGAATGCAACCTATTTTGTGGCAGATTCCCTGCAAAAGTATCAGGCTGTTGTGTTTCTGAACACGACGCTTGATGTACTGAACCCCGAGCAGCAAACAGCCTTCGAAAATTATATCAGGGGTGGAGGAGGCTTTGCGGGTATACATGCCGCAGCTGACACCGAGTATGACTGGCCCTGGTACACAAAACTTGTTGGAGCGCAGTTCGAAAGCCATCCTGAAGTGCAACGGGCAGTGGTAGCTGTGGTGAACCAAGCCCACCCGGCCACAGCAGGACTACCAGCCAGATGGGATCGGACCGATGAATGGTATAATTTCAAAAACCTGAATCCGGAGGTACAGGTATTGGCCAAACTCGACGAATCAACTTACAGAGGGGGCAAGCACGGGAATGATCACCCGATTGCCTGGTACCATGCTTACGATGGGGGCAGGGCTTTCTATACCGGCCTGGGCCATACCGAAGAAAGTTACAGTGAGCCAGCTTTTCTACAGCACATGTGGGGAGGCATTGCCTATGCCATGGGAAAAGAACGTGAGTAAATTGAGCTAACTTGCGTATTACTCTTTCATAAACTCCAGCATGCGGCAGTTTTTCTACCATAACCAGGCACGTAACAGTGAATAACACATTCGATATATTGATAGTAGGCGGCGGCCCCATTGGTTTAGCCTGCGGACTGGAAGCTGAAAAGGCAGGGCTTTCTTACCAGATCATCGAGAAAGGCACCATTACCAATTCCCTTTTCAATTACCCGCTCAACATGACCTTCTTCTCCACGGCTGACCGGCTGGAGATAGGCGGCTTTCCCTTTCCGTCGATTCACCCCAAACCTAACCGAAGCGAGGCACTGGAGTACTACCGTCGGGTGGCTGACATCGGGCAACTGAACATCCTGCTGTTTGAAGAAGTGACAGGTATAAGCCGGGAGGGTGCGCTATACCTGACCAGCACCAGCAAAGGCAACTACCAGTCACGTTATGTAATTCTGGCAACCGGCTTTTACGACATCCCCAACCTGCTGGCTATTCCTGGCGAGGATTTGCCCAAAGTGCGCCATTACTACTACGACCCGCATTACTATTACAAGCAGAAAGTACTGGTGGTGGGAGCCAATAACTCCTCGGCCGACGTAGCCCTGGAGACCTGGCGCAAGGGGGCTGAAGTTACCATGGTGGTGCGCGAAAGCGAGCTGGGCCGCATCAAATACTGGATCAAACCCGATCTGGAAAACCGGATCGCTGAAGGCAGTATCAAGGCCTATTTCAACTCCAAGCTGACCGAAATTCGGGAGCAGGAAGTTGATATCCAGACGCCGGAGGGCAAAGTAACGATCCCCAACGACTTTGTGATGGCCATGACCGGCTACCAGCCCAACTTTGCCTTTTTGGAGAAGGTGGGGGTGAAGCTGTCGGATGACTTCTACCGGCACCCATATCACAACCCCGAGACCATGGAAACCAATTTGCCCGGGCTATACCTGGCGGGCGTAGTGTGCGGCGGCATGGAAACGCATGTGTGGTTTATCGAAAACTCCCGGGAGCATGCTGTGAAGATTGTGCAGGATATACTCAAAAAATAAGTTATCGGTCGATACGCTTCTTTCGGCTGGAATTGTTGCGGCTGTCGTAGTGCCTGCCACCATTGCTTTTGCGGGCACTGCCTGGTCTGTTAATCGCGCCTCCGGCTCCCTTTGGTCTGTTACTGGTTCCAAAACTACTGCCCGCAGTCAGGCTTTTAAGCCTGGCCGCTTCTTCTTCGGTCAGTTCCCGGTATTCGCCGGGTTGCAGTTTGCCCAGGTTAAGTGGCCCAATGGCCGGCCGGATCAGGCGCAGGGTCGGGAAGCCTACCGCGGCGGTCATGCGGCGCACCTGCCGGTTCATGCCCTGCGATATTTTAATTTCTACCCAACTCGTCGGGATTTCTTTCCGGAAACGAATTGGTTTGGAGCGCTCCCATACCTGTGGTTCGTTTTCCAAAAGCATGGCCTTGGCAGGGGCCGTCCTTGTATTTTTGATCGTCACACCGCGCCGCAGTTCCTCCAGCGCTTCTTCGGTAGGTATACCATCCACCTGCACCCAATAGGTTTTCTCAATTTTGAATTTCGGGTCAGACAGACGATGCTGCAGCGTTTTGTCATCGGTGAGCAGCACGAGGCCCTCGCTGTCGTAATCCAGTCGGCCAACGGGATAAATGTTCGGCACATGCACAAAATCCTTGAGCGTGGCACGGCCAGCTTCGTCGGTAAACTGTGTCAGGACTTCGTAAGGCTTATTAACGAGAATGTATTTCAAGTTTAAGAATTTAAGAGTTGAGAGGTACTTAGGGTTAAAAAGGTAAAAAGTTGGGAAGGTAGAAAGTTGAGGTATGAAGTAGTGGGGCTACGTAGCCTTTCCGTTTTCCTGTAGGCAGAGGTGGCGACCCACCCAATGCTGCACCTAACCCTCAGCAATTTAATTATTTACACCTTCTCCGGATAACGAATTTGAAACTGTAGGTTCCATGATTGTTTAAGTCGGTCGTAATCGGGGCGGATGATGGAGTAGAGCACTGAGTCTTCGTTCAGGCCATTCACCACATAATGCTCCCGGATCACGCCTTCCAGCTGCATCCCAAACCGTTTGAGCAGTTTAATGGAAGGCGTATTGTAATCGGCGGCCAGGGCTTCGACGCGTCGCAGGCCCATCTCCTCGAAGCCATAGGCGATGATGGGGCCCAGGGCCTCCTTCATGTAGCCCTTCTGTTTGTAGCTGTCCTCGAGCAGGGCGTAGCCAACTTCGGCCCGGCGGTGGCTCACAATCCAGGTATGATAGCCGCAGCGGCCGAGCACCGTACCGTTTTCCTTGTGTAGGATTCTGAAATTCTTGAAGGAGTGGAAATAGGTGGTTAGCCCTTTGCTATACTTGTCTTTCTCCTCTGCCAACTCAGCCGCATTCTTCAGCCCGAGGTAAGCGCTTATTTCCGCATCGCTGCAGGCGGTGAACAGGTGCTGGTAGATGGCAGGCGTTAGTTCGCTCAGGTAGAGGCGCTCTGTTTCGAGTACAACAGGGTGGGGGAATGCCGGATCTTTCATCATGCTACAGTAAAGCTAGTAACTTCCATTGTACTTCCGCACAAACCACTCGCTACATACCAGCGCCAGGATCACGAAGAACAGCCACTTCAGGTCTACCAGGTCATTCAGGGATTCCGTGCTGTAAATCAGGTCTTTGTGCTCTGCCTGCAGGATGTCCTGCTCGAGCTGCTGCAGCTGGGCCGGGTAGTAGAGTTTGGAGCCAGTATTGGTTCCCAGTTGGTAGAGCAGGTTGTGGTCGGCCACGGCATGCAGCGCTTCCAGTTGTTGTTCTTCTACCACAAATTCGCCTTTGTCCTGCTGCAGCGACCCGTTGATGCGGGCCGAGGCGTTGTAGGTATAGCGGCCGCCCGGCAAGGTGCCGATATTCACCCCGGACTGGTTCTCGCCGTTGGCAAACTCAAAGGACTTCTCTGCCCCTTCCGCGTCTCGAATCTTGAGGGTAATGTTCTGACCATAGATGGGCTCCAGCGCTTCGTTATAGGCTTCAGCGGAAAATCGGATTTCGTCGGAGTTGCTGTACTCGTTCAGCTGCGGGTATACGTTCAGGCGCTTTTTGTTGCGGGGAGCGGTGAGCAGTTGCACCAGGTTGGTGATCAGCTTGTCGTATACAGCGGCGTTTTCGTGGGTGGCTGTTTCGGTGAGGCGCCATTGCCAGGTACCAGATGCCAGCAGGGCTGCATTGCGTCTGTCTCCCACAGTTTGCACGGTGAGCAGCGGTTTGTTCGTGCGCACGCGGCCTACCTGCTGGTAGAGCACCGTTTCCGTATTAGGCGTGAGCTGATAATCGCCGTAAGGCACCGTAGCAGGCGGATACTGCTGCAGTCGCTCGGTGGCCTCTTCAGCTACTTTAAAGGTACTGAAGTTCGGGTTGATGACGCTGGTTACCTCGTCGGACTGGCCTGGTGTGTTGATGCGGATGCCGACGTTGAGGCGGTTGAAATTGCCAATGTCGCTTTGCGGGCCCACGATGTAAAGAGCGGGCAGGTTCTTCTGGCGCACGAGGTTAAGCGCGGCATCGCCACCGGCTGTGCGGCCCGGCAACTGGTGCAGCACCGCTACATCATAGTCCTGCTGCTTCAGGGTAGTCAGTCCAGGTATAAACAGCTCCGTTTCATAGTTCTCGTTCGACTCGATGGCAGCACGCAGCGCCTTGATGTCCGGGTGCGGAGAAGCGGCGGCCACCAGTACTTTAATCTTGCCTTTTACCACATCGATGTAAGCGCTCCGCGAGTTGTTCAGTTCCGTAAACTCACCCTGCTGTGGCAGCACTTCCACCTCGTAGTGACGCTTGCCTAATCCACTGGCCATTACCTGGAACGGCACCTGCTGCAGTGGCTGGCCGGCTTTGAGGGTCACGGTTTTGCGGTCAATTACTTTTTTGTTTTCCTTCAGCTGCACCGTCACAGTCCTGCCATCGAAACCCTGCTGCTGCAGCTCGGCCTCCAGCGGAAAACGATTGCCACTATAGTTTACCTTGTTATAGCGCATAGAGGCCATCACAATATCTTTCTTAGGCACAGTATCGCCGACGGCGACCGGGTAGATGGTGTAGCTGTAGTTGCTGTAGGTAGGAGAGGTGCCCTGGTTCACGATGCCATCCGTGAGCAACACAACGCCAGCCAGGTTCTGCTGCTCAAAGTCGAGCTGCACGTTGCGGAGCAATTCGCTCAGGTTAGTGCTCTCGGCCTCATACTTTAGGTCGCTTAAGTTTTGAGGAGCATCGGATGCGCCCAGCACCCGCACTTCGGTCTGTATCCCTTGCTCCTGCAGTTTGTCACGCAAACTCTGTAAGGCCTGCTGCGCCTGCTGCAGCTGTACCGAGTCCGAAAACAGCGCCACAGACTGTGAGTTATCCATAGCGAACACGATAGTGGGCGCCTGCGTGCTGTTTTTGACGTAGCGTACCAGGGGGCCGAGCAGCAGAAAGCACAGAAAACTCACCACCACAAAGCGCACTGCCGCCAAGGTATAGTTTATACCTTTCGACCAGGGCATACGCTTGCTATACAGCAGCCAGGCATAGAGCGCACCAACAGCCAGACAGGCCAGGATCAGCCAGGGCGAATAGGTCGTTATGAGGCGGAAAGAATCCAAAGAGTTTGGGAGTTAAAAAGTTTAGGAGTTTGAGAAGTACTCCTTCTAAAGAATCAAATAATCTCAAGATTAAAGATAAAACAAAAAGACCAATGCTACTAACGTAAACGCCACAGCATTGGTCTTTTTATTAATGACTTATGATGAATGAATAATGAGAAATTTTTAGTGCCTCAATCATTCACTCAATCAAAAATCACTCACTTATTACGTCAGCATGCCGCCGTCTACTTGCAGCACCTGGCCAGAGATGTACGATGACTGGTCTGATGCCAGGAAGGCTACGGCATTGGCCACATCTTCTGGCGTACCGCCACGCTTCAGAGGTATAGCTTTTCTCCATTCGTCTACCACTTTCTGGTCGAGCTCGCCGGTCATTTCAGTTTCGATGAAGCCAGGGGCTACAGCGTTGCAGCGGATGTTGCGCGAACCCAACTCCAGCGCTACCGACTTGGTGAAGCCGATGATGCCTGCTTTAGAAGCAGAGTAGTTGGCCTGTCCGGCATTACCTTTTATACCTACCACGGACGTGATGTTGATGATCGAGCCGCTCTTGGCGCGCATCATGTGCTTGGTGGCACCTTTGGTTAAAGCAAATACAGATTTCAGGTTGGTATTGATCACCGCATCCCACTGTTCTTCGGTCATGCGCATCAGCAGTCCGTCGCGCGTGATACCTGCGTTGTTCACCAGGATGTCGATCTTGCCAAACTCGGCTACCACATCCTCGATCAGCTTTTCAGCCTGCGCCATGTCAGAGGCGTCGGAACGGAAACCTTTGGCTTTGCCGCCGTTGGCAGTCAGTTCCTGCTCCAGGGCCTGGCCTTTTTCAACGCTTGAGAGGTAGGTGAATGCTACCTGTGCGCCCATCGCTACCAATTTCTCGGCGATGGCGCGACCTATACCTTTTGATGCCCCGGTTACGAGGGCTACTTTTCCTTCTAGTGCTTTCATAAGGGTCAAAGTTATAAAAGATTTTTTTATTCAGAAGAGCCGCCGCATCCTCCAGTTTTATTTAGCTCTAATTTTCTGATTGCTAGTTATTTGCATTGCTATATATGTGGAAATGTACAATTGGAGATGATGCCTTGAAAAGTGTTTGATGCTATATTCTGTACCTGAATATAGTTTGCAACATATTTATAATCTGAATATTGTGTTGCGAAATATTTTTATTTCTATCGGTTTAACCATATTTTCGTGCCATTCTTCCAACCAAAGGTACCCCGTAATGTTCAAACGTAGTGTCGGACTAGCCATCCTGATCGCGGTGTCGTTGTTCGTGTTTATCACGGCAGCGCAAACAATCAGCTTCAAAAACTTCAATTTTCCGAACGAGGAAAAAGCACCTGAGCCTGAACCAGAGCCAGTGGTGAAAGTTAAAAAGCCCGCCCCGATCATCTTTGGCATCCCCACCGACACACTCGAAATTGTAGAAGGCACCGTGGAAAGAGGCGAGAATCTGTCAGAGATTCTGGCCAGCTTCAACATCTCGCCGGTCACCATCGACCAACTGGCCCGCAAATCCAAGAAAATATTTGATGTGCGCCGGATCAACGCCAAGCGCAACTACATCATCCTGCATGCCCAAGACTCGGCCCAAACGGCACGTTACTTTATCTATGAGCCAAATGAGGTGGAGTACGTGATCTACGACCTGAACGGTGAACTGGACGTGCGCCTGGAGAAACGCGAGGTGGAAGTAGTGGAGCGTGCTATCGCCGGATTTATCGAAAGTTCCCTGTTTGAGTCTATTCTGGCTGCCGGAGGTTCGCCGCAGCTGGTCAACCACTTTGCCGATATCTACGCCTGGCGCCTTAACCTGAGCCGCCTGCAGCCTGGCGACCATTTCAAGCTGATCTATGACGAAAAGCAGGTAAACGGCAATGTGATCGGTTTCGGCAAGATCAAGGCAGCCTACTTTGAGCACGAGGGCAAGCCGCTTTATGCCATCGCCTTTGAGCAGGACGGACAGAAAGCCGGTTACTACGACCAGGACGGCAAGAGTCTGAAAAAAGCTTTTCTGAGAGAGCCGCTCGAGTACAGCCGCATCAGCTCCCGCTATACCATGAACCGCTTCCACCCGGTGCAGAAGCGCTATAAGCCGCACCTGGGCACCGATTTTGCCGCGCCGCGTGGTACCCCGATCCGGACGGTAGGAGATGGCGTGGTGCTGGAGGCCGCTTTCACGAGAGGCAATGGCTACTATGTGAAGATCAAGCACAACAAAACTTACACGACGCAATACCTGCACATGTCGAAATTCGCGAAAGGCATCCGGAAAGGTGCCCGCGTTAGCCAGGGCCAAACCATTGGTTACGTAGGCAGCACCGGACTGGCAACGGGCCCGCACTTGTGCTACCGCTTTTGGAAAAACGGCAGACAAGTGGATGCTCTGAAAGTAAAGCTACCATCTGCCCACCCGATCGAGAAGAAGTATAAAGAGGCTTTTGAGGAAATAAAGTCTGATTTGGAAGGTAAGCTGATGGCGATAGAGCCCAAAGGTGTGCAGCAGGAATTGCTGGCTACTGGTCGGTCAGGCAAGAACCTGGATGAAGACGAAGTTTAATCTTTAGAATGTGTGAACGTAAAAGGGGCGCTGTAAAGCGTCCCTTTTTTTAGCTGATCCTGGGCCAAAGGCCTAACGATAGCCGTCACGAGCGTGGACACTCGCGCCATACCTACCGCAAGCAAGAATCTAGATTACTTCGATGAATTAGTAGCAGTAGAATTCTGCTCACAATACTCCCGCAGGTATTGCGCAGCTTCTTTAAGACCAAGCTTCTCCGCTTTGATCCAATCCTCGCAGGCGCCGCTTTTATCGCCGCTGGTATAGCGGGGGGCGCCGCGGTTGTAGTAGGCTTCGGCGTAGTCGGGTTGGAGGGTGATGGCGCGGCCATAGTCGATGATGGCGCTACGGTAGTCTTTTAGGGCGTAACGCACCAGGCCGCGGTTATTATAGGTGCGGGCCTGCTTCTGGTCAATCGAAACAGCTGTGTTGAAATCGATCAGAGCGCCTTTGTAATCCTGCAGGTTGTATTTTGAGAGGCCTCGGCTTACCCAGGCTTCCACGTGTTTGGGGTCGAGCGCCAGGGCCTTGTCGAAGTCGGCAATGGCGCCCCGGTAATCGAGTATGCGGTCGCGGGCGATGCCACGGTTCGTCATCGTGACGATGTGTTCGGGCTCCTGTTTCAGCACCTCACTGTATTCCTTGATGGCCTCGGTATACTTACCCGACTTAAACTTTTGGTTACCTGCGTTAAAGTGCTGCAACGCCGTCTTCTGCGGGGCAGGCTGTGTGGCGGCTTTCTGCGAGAAAGCCGGCAGTGCAAAAAGTACAGGTATGATCAGCAGTAAAATTGTTTTCATGCAGTAGGGGTTACCTCATGTTATAGCGCGCAAAATACAACAGTTCAGCCCAATACGGAACAGGTCGGTCAATTTTTGTAGCAATTCTTGTTATTTTGAGAGGCTCGGCTTTATAAAGTGCTACTATTGAGTTAGATGGTACTGTCGCAGAAGGGGTTTTGTGAAGTTGGGATTATCGTTTAATTTTGCTCAGCATTTAAAAAAGAGAAACTATGGCATCAAAATACGATTTGGTAGTGCTGGGTAGTGGCCCAGGTGGGTATGTGGCGGCTATTCGCGCGTCGCAGCTGGGTTTAAAAGTAGGTGTGATCGAGCGTGAGTCGTTGGGCGGCATCTGTTTGAACTGGGGCTGTATCCCGACCAAAGCACTGCTGAAGAGCGCTAACGTGTTCGAGTACATCAACCACGCGTCTGACTACGGCATTACGATCGGGGAGGCTTCTGTAGACTTCAACGCCGTGATCAAGCGTAGCCGCGGTGTGGCCGACGGCATGAGCAAAGGCATCCAGTTCCTGTTCCGCAAAAACAAGATCGACGCCATTATGGGTACCGGTAAAGTGGTGGCCAAGGGCAAGATCGTAGTAACCAAGGCCGACGGTCAGAAAGACACTGTAGAGGCCGACCACATCATTCTGGCAACAGGTGCCCGTTCGCGCGAGCTTCCTAACCTGCCGATCGACGGCAAGAAGATCATCGGTTACCGCCAGGCCATGGCGCTGGACAAGAAGCCGGAGAGCATGGTAGTAGTAGGTTCTGGCGCCATCGGGGTGGAGTTCGCTTACTTTTACAACGCGATGGGTACCAAAGTGACCATCGTGGAGTACATGCCGAACATCGTGCCGGTGGAGGACGAAGAGGTATCGCGTCAGTTGTCTAAGTCTTTCCGCAAGGCGGGCATCGACATCATGACCGAGTCTTCTGTGGAGGCTGTGGACACAAGCGGCGACATCTGCAAAGTAAAAGTGAAAACTGCCAAAGGCGAGCAGACACTGGAAGCGGAAGTAGTGCTTTCGGCAGTAGGTATACAGACTAACCTGGAAAACATCGGTATCGAGGAGCTGGGCATTAAAGTAGACAAAGGCCGCGTAATCGTGGACGAGTACTACAAGACTAACGTGGACGGCATCTATGCGATCGGTGACATCGTGCCAGGCCCAGCTTTGGCGCACGTTGCCTCAGCTGAGGGTATCATCTGCGTGGAAGCCATCACAGGTCACGATCCGGAGCCATTGAACTACGGTAACATCCCGGGTTGTACGTACTGCTCTCCTGAGATCGCTTCCGTTGGCTTGACTGAGAAAGCTGCCCGTGAGCAAGGTCTGGACATCAAAGTAGGCAAGTTCCCGTTCTCAGCTTCTGGTAAGGCAAGTGCCGCCGGTGCGAAGGATGGTTTCGTGAAAGTTATCTTTGATGCCAAGTACGGCGAGTTCCTGGGCGCGCACATGATCGGTGCCAACGTAACCGAGATGATCGCGGAGGTAGTAGTAGCCCGTAAACTGGAGACTACTGGCCACGAGATCATCAAGTCGGTGCACCCACACCCAACCATGAGCGAAGCGGTGATGGAAGCTGCCGCCGCTGCTTACGACGAAGTGATTCACCTGTAATTTTTTCAGGTATAGCTATAAGAAGCCTGGCCGGGAAATCCGGTCAGGCTTTTTTAATGAGCTTGCAAGAAGGGATAGCCTTTGGTCAAAATCTTAGATTACAGGATGTACATACCGTTTATCCTGATAAATTGAGTATATTGCATACTTATATAAGCTATTAAAGCTGGTAGTGTGCGTGTTTTCGAAAGAGCTCAAGCTACACTGTTTTTCAGTGATAAGTACACGTGGCGCTGCCAAGGCATCTGAACTTTAAAACGCCGGATTCGCTTGTATATAGTATTCCCTCAATTCATGCTTTGTGCCTTTATGGCTGCTATGTGTGAGTTTTGATCTTCTCACACATCACCCGTAAACTATGAAGCTGCAAAGCAAAGTCAAGTTTGTCAACAAAGACAAAAGCCTCTTTTTCCCTACCCTTCGCAAGCGCGTCGACGCTTACTTTACTGATAACGACATCCCGAGAACCGCCAACAATACCATGATCTTGAAGAGCGTGGTGCTGCTGCTGACTTACCTGCTGCCTTTTGCGGCGCTGCTGGCATTTCAGCCAACCTTCCCGCTGAGTCTGCTGCTGTGGTTTGTAATGGGGCTGGGCCTGGCAGGTATAGGCATGAGCGTGATGCACGATGCCAACCATGGTGCCTACTCAAGCAGCAAGCGCGTCAATGCGGTGATGGGCTATACCTTGAACCTGGTAGGAGGCTCAGCCTTTAACTGGAAGCTGCAGCATAACATCCTGCACCATACCTACACCAATGTGGTAGAGATGGACGAAGACATTCAGGACAGGCTGGTGCTGCGCTTCAACCCCCATTCCAGGGTGAAGTTCTTCCATCAGTTGCAGTGGGTATACGCCTTCGTGTTCTATGGGCTGCTCACGTTGTACTGGGTGGTGGCAAAGGACTTTGTGCAGTATGCGCTCTTCAAAAAGAACGGTGTGAACAGCAACACGCCAGCGGAGAACCGAACCTGGTTCATGAAGCTGCTCGCCATGAAAGGCCTTTACTTTTTTACTGTGCTGGGTGTGCCTACGCTGTTCTTCGGAATTCCTTTTCTGCAAGTGTTGCTGGGCTTTTTGCTGATGCACTTTGTGGCAGGTATCGTGCTCACGGTGGTTTTCCAGCTGGCCCATACAGTAGAGGGAACCAGCCATCCCCGGCCGGATGAGCATGGCGTGATCGAGAACGATTGGGCCATTCACCAGCTAAACACGACCGTTAACTTTTCGCGGCACAACAAGATTCTTTCGTGGTATGTGGGCGGGCTTAACTTCCAGATCGAGCACCATCTGTTTCCGCGTGTGTGCCATGTGCACTACCCGGCCCTTGCTGCTATTGTGAAGGAGACGGCAGCTGAGTTTGATATACCTTACCTGGAGAACAAAACCTTTGGGCAGGCCCTGCGCTCCCACATCGAGACTCTGCACCGCTTTGGCAGGCTGCCAGGCCTGAACGAGGCCATTGGCTGACAAAATCAAATTAATCGCACTTGCTGTTACTCCCACAAATCCCCGCTATATTTGTAGCCTCCATTTTGTGCCTGCCGCCCCGCGTTTAGATTTTAAAAGTGGGCAAGCACGATAAAATACAGGCTGGAGCGTTAACAGACAAACACATAACTAGCCGATGCCCGGGTGTAGAAACCATTGCATTCGGCTCCGAATAAAGATTACAATAGGATTACATGAAGCTTAAAGGCAAAGTAAAGTTCGTTAATAAAGACAAGAATCTGTTTTTCCCGACGCTCCGCAAACGTGTGGATGCATATTTTTCTGAAAACAAACTGCCAAAGTCAGGCAATTCCCGTTTACTCATCAAGAGCATTGTGCTGATACTGCTCTACGTGGTGCCTTTTGCGGCACTGCTGACCCTTACGCCAGGTATAGGCATTAGCCTGATGCTGTGGTTTGTAATGGGAGTAGGGGTGGCCGGTATAGCCATGAGCGTGATGCACGATGCCAACCACGGTGCTTTTTCCAGGAGCAAGACCATGAATTACCTGATGGCGCATTCCGTGAACCTGCTGGGGGCTTCGGCCTTTAACTGGAAGCTGCAGCACAACATCCTGCACCATACCTACACCAACGTAGTGGAAATGGACGAGGATATCGACGACATCGTTTTTCTGCGGTTTTCGCCGCACACCAAGGTGCGTTTTTACCACAAGCTGCAGTGGGCGTATGCCTTGTTCTTCTACGGGCTGCTTACCCTGTATTGGGTGCTCCTGAAAGATTTTGTACAGTTCTTCAAGTACATCCGAAGTGGGGTGAACGCCAACTCCAAATCCGAAAATGCAGTCGCTTTTTCTAAAATAGTGGCATTTAAAGTACTCTATTTCTTCTCTATCCTAGTGGCTCCAACACTTGTCTTTGGCATACCATTCTGGGAAGTGCTGGTCGGGTTTCTGCTGATGCATTTTGTGACGGGCATCATCCTTTCCACAGTGTTTCAGTTAGCGCACACGGTGGAGGGCACCAGCCATCCGCTACCAAGCAATACGGGTGTGATCGAGAACGACTGGGCCATTCACCAACTGAGCACCACCGCGAACTTCGCACGCAGAAGCAGACTTTTATCGTGGTATGTAGGCGGCCTGAATTTCCAGATCGAGCATCATCTGTTCCCGCGCATCAGCCATGTGCACTATCCCGCCATCGCGGAAATCGTGAAGCAGACCGCGGCTGAGTTCAACCTCACATACATCGAGAGCAAGACCTTCATGCAGGCTGTGCGCTCACACCTGAACACCCTGCACCGTTTCGGCAGGCTGCGCTTGCCCAATCTGAATGAGGTAATGGCGTAAGTGGTTTGACAAAAGACTTTTTGATTTTTTGACAAAGGATACGAGTCCTTTAGGTTATACTTTATCAAGAATGGCGGAAAGAGATTTTCGCCGTTTTTTGTTGGGGCAGGTATAGCCGCCTGCGCTCGTTCGCTATACCTTTGCAGGAGGGGAAATTTGAGGCTGGCTTAAGATAACTTGGAGGATTTCTTTTTGAGTTGAAGTTGATAAAAGAGACAATCGGAATCAGTCTATCGCTTCTTATAAGATTGATTTTCTAAGATTGATTTTCTTCTAAATGAAAAATTGATGAAAGTCCTTTGTCTTTTGTCCAATAGTCTTTTCTCTAAAAATCTTCTGTCTAACCGTCCTTTGTCAGGAAAATTATTACTGTTATGACCTTCAACGACCTACACCTGATCACCCCCATCCTGCAAGCGCTGGAACAAGAAGGCTATACCCAACCTACGCCCATACAGCAACAGGCTATACCAGCCGTCTTGCAGGGCCGCGACCTGCTGGCTACCGCCCAGACAGGCACAGGTAAAACGGCGGCCTTTGCTATACCTATCCTGCAACTGCTGCACAGGCAGGCTATACCTGCGCCGCGAGCCATCCGGGCGCTTGTGCTCACGCCTACCCGCGAGCTGGCCAGTCAGGTGGGGGATAGTTTTGCGGCCTATGGGAGGTATACCGGCTTAAAGCAACTGGTGGTGTATGGCGGCGTGCCTTACAAAATGCAGACCGAGGCCCTGCAGGCAGGTATAGACATCCTCGTCGCCACGCCTGGCCGCCTGCTCGACCTGCTCGATCAGGGCTTTGTGGACCTGAAGCAGGTGCAGCTGCTGGTGCTCGACGAGGCCGACCGCATGCTCGATATGGGTTTTCTGCCAGACATAAGGCGGGTGCTGCAGGCTATACCTGAAAAACGGCAGACGCTTTTCTTTTCGGCTACCATGGCGCCCGAGGTAAGCAAACTGGCAAAGAAGATTTTGACAGAACCTGTTTCGGTAGAAGTCACGCCCGTTTCGTCGACGGCAGGTACCATCCGGCAGGAGCTGTACTACGTGAAGAAAGCAAACAAAACACCTTTGCTGCTACATCTGTTGCAGCACAAAGGTATAGACCGCACGCTGGTGTTCATGCGCACCAAAGAGGGGGCCGACAAACTGGCCAAAGAACTCAACGCCGCAGGTATAGCCGCCGAAGCCATTCACGCCGACCGTGCCCAGCGCGACCGCGAGCGTGTGCTGGAGAGTTTCAAGCACAGCGAAACACGTGTGCTCGTTGCGACGGATGTGGCCGCACGTGGAATTGACGTGGAAGACCTGTCGTATGTGATCAATTACGAACTACCTTTTGAACCTGAGACTTACGTACATCGCATCGGTCGAACCGGACGTGCCGGCAACATGGGCACAGCCGTTACATTTTGCGGCGCCAGCGAAACCCCTCTGCTCATCGCCATCCAAAACCTGACGGGCAAAGCCATACCTGTGGTAGACCAGCATCCCTATCCACTCTCGGCCCAGGATTTTATAGAGGCAGCGGAATCGTCCTCAGCAAAGAACAGCAACAAAAAAAGCGCCGGCAAAGGAAAGCGGGGAAGAAGGTAAACTTCAGACCTGGCAAAATGCATAGCTCCTGCGAGAGTCTCACTAAAGCGCAGTAGCTCTACCTGACTGGCTTAGCAGTTGTATACCCGCGGAATTGGAAGACGGGCATGAGGTTTGGGGGCCGGGATAGCAGCTTCCAAAAATCAAAACAGGCCGTTGGTTTCCCAACGGCCTGTTTTGATTAATGAGACAAGTTTAGCTTATCTTTCGTCCTGTGGCTGGTCCTGCTGATACTGCTGATTGCGCTCACGTTCGCGCTCCCTTTTCTTTTTGTCCTTCTTGCGGCCGATAGCGCCACCACCTACAGCGCCCGCCGCGCCACCAATCACAGCGCCAGAGGTACCACCCACGGCAGCACCGGTGGCAGCACCCGCCGCGCCGCCTATCACGGCGCCCTTCTTCTTACTACTCCAGTTGTCTGAGCCGGCACATCCACCTAGTAGAAATACCGATATAATTGCAAAAGATATAATTCTTAAATTTTTCATAGTTCATAGTTTTAAGTGAGTATAATACGAATTCTGGGTTGCTGTTGTTTCTGTTATACTCTGAAATAGTGCAATTTACGCCGCCTTTTGGCCAGCTTGTTGTATGAGTATAAACACGAATTACCGTCCGGCGCAAGAAAATTACGCCTTCAGTCAGCACAAAAACGCGCGCTGTATAGTATATTGGCTAAAGCAATTTTTTTATCATCGACGCTACATGACCGATATCGCCATCTCACCCTGCTTGCCGGCAGACCTGACCGACCTGCGGGACATAGCCATAGAGGCTTACAACGACCACTATACCTACCTTTGGAACGACGGCGGAGAGTGGTACCTGAATCGGAGCTTCTCGGAGGAGGCGCTTCGCAAAGACATGGCCAATCCGAACTCCGCCTATTTTATGGTGCAATACCAGGATGAGCCGGTGGGCTTTATGAAGCTCAACAAAGACAAAGCCTTGGAGGGATACACCGACGCCGAGTGCCTTGAGCTGGAGCGGCTATACCTGGTGGACCGTGCCTCGGGCATGGGCATCGGCAAATGGGCCGTGGATTTTGCGGTGCAATACGCCCTGGAAAGCAACAAGAGCATCATCTGGCTCAGAGCCATGGACAGCAGCCGCTCCGTGGACTTTTATGAGCAGAACGGCTTTGTGCGGTGGGGCACCGACGAGCTCGACTACGAACAGATGAAAGAAATTTACCGGGGCATGGTGATCATGAAAAGAGACATTGCCTGATGCGATTCTCTTTTTACCTTTGGGGCTGACAAATCCGCATGCGCTATGAAGCTTCGCCTTTTATCTGTTTTATACCTCTGCACCCTGCTGGCCTGCAGGCCGGAAGAGGAAGCACAGTATGAGCGGCTTGCCGATGAGAACACGGCCTCTGATGCAAACGCCTGGGTAAAAGCAGACCTGCTGTGCGAGGAAATCCGGAATGCCGATGAAGAGGACCCGGTTGCAGTGGTATTTCTGAGCCAGCTGGAGCAACAGTACGTGCTCGACACCGTGTATACCTGTTCGGTCATCTCACCGCAGATGTTTACCTCCTTCGGCGTGCCGCGCCAGGCACTGTCGGCTTGCGGCGGCTGGTGGGCCGGGCAAGGCAACTTTTACTACACCCTGCTCGAGGGCGACAGCATTACCGTGATGCACGCCCGCCCTACCCAAAGCGACACTGTCGATTTTCAATATACCCCGCTGCGCCGCGTGCCGGTTTCGCACAGCACCACCGACCTTCCAGAAGAAAGCTATTTGCCCTAAGCGGCTTTCTTGAGCGCATGCTGCCTGGAGTGACTCACCAGGTATACCCCAGCAAAGATCAGCAGCGCATAAGCCGCTTTCTGCACCGTGAAGATATCTTTCCCCACCGCCACCGCGATCAGGATAGCCATGACCGGCTGCAGGTAAATGTAGGCGCCCACCAGCGAAGGATTGGCATACCGCAGTGCCCAGGTATTGAGCAGATAGGCGATGATGGTAACGGCAAAGACCATAAACAAAATAGCCAGCCAGATAGAAGCCGGAAAAGAACCGTAGTCGGGTGCCAGAAGCTGCTGCCAGCCAAACGGAATCACCAGCACGGCACCCACCGTGAAGATACGGCTTACGATGGTGATGGCCTTGTACCTCTGCATAAGCGGTTTCACCAGCACCAGGTATAAGCCAAAGGATGTGGCGTTGAGGATGATGAGCAGGTCGCCCCACAGGTTGCCGGTCGCCTGTTCGCCACGCGAGGTATAGATGAGCAGGAAAGCACCCAAACAGGCCATGGCTATACCGGATACCTTGCGCTTGCCGATGCGCTCGCGTAAGAGCAGGGCCGAAAACACGAGTACCACCACCGGCACGATCACCATCAGGAGCGCCGCATTGATCGGGGCAGTCAGGTTAAGGCCGGCGAAGAAGCACAGCTGGTTTACGGCCACACCGGTCACGCCGCACAGCACCACCCGGATGTTGTCGGCACGGCCTACGATCTTCTCCTTCGTCACCAACCGCGACAGCAGCCCGAAAAAGATCGCCGCAGACACCACCCGGATCACGATGAGTCCGAACGGGCCCACGTACTCGGGCATCACTTCTTTGGCGATGCTGTAGTTGCTGCCGTAAATAAGTGCCACCAGAAAAAGCGAGGCGTGCACCTGTACCTGTTTATTCATGCCGCAAAATTACGTGCTTATTCTGTATGTGCCGTATAAGGAGTGGCAATTAAAAACTATACCTCAAACCATCTTTCTGCATGAACCAAATGCCACTCACGGTCCGCCGGGCCATCGAGGTTACAGGGCTCTTTTTTCTGGGCTGGATCATCGTGCTGGGGCGCGACCTGCTGGCCCCGCTGCTTGTCGCCTTCTTCATCAGCATTATGCTGCTGCCCATCTACCGCTTCTTCCACAAGCGCAAATTTCCGGATGCAGTTGCCATCGGCATCAGTCTGCTGGTGCTCATCGTGATTCTGGCCGGCATTGTCTGGTTTTTCACCTCGCAGATGCGGATCCTGATCGAAGATTTCCCGACCATCCAGAAAAACGTGATGAAGCACCTGACCACCTTAAGTGAGTGGATCGGAAGCAAAACGCCTTTTTCGACAGAGGAGCAGACCAGTTTTGTGAAGGAGCAGAGCAACAACCTGTTCACCTATGCCGGTAATCTGCTGGGCGGCGTGGCCGGTGGGGTAACGGGTACGCTCGTTTTCCTGGGCTTGCTGCCGATCTACATCTTCCTGCTGCTCTTTTACAAAAACCTGCTGCTTCGCTTTATCTTCCTGTGGTTCCCCCGCGACCAGCACGAAAAGGTGGAAGAGACGCTGAGCGAGATGCAGGTCATCATCAAAAGCTACCTCTTTGGCCTGCTCATCCAGATCACCTACATGACCATCCTGCTGGGTGGGCTGCTCATGCTCATCGGCATCAAGCATGCCCTGCTCATCGGAATCATTTTCGCTTTCCTCAACCTTATACCTTATGTGGGCGCTTTGCTGGGCAACATTATTGGGGTGCTCCTCACACTGTCGTCTTCTGAAGAACTATGGCCCGTGGTGGCAGTGCTGGGCACGATCGCCGCCGTGCAGTTTCTGGACAACAATATCCTGATGCCGCGCATTGTGGGCTCCAAAGTGAAGATCAATGCGCTGGCCACCATTGTGGGCGTGATCGTGGGCGGGGAGATTGCAGGGATAACAGGTATGTTCCTGTCGCTGCCCGTCATCGCCATGCTCAAGGTGGTGTTCGACCGCACAGAACAGTTTAAGCAGTGGGGTGTGCTGTTTGGCGATGAGCGGCCCGGCCTGAGCCCCATGGCTATACCTGTGCTGCGCTGGGATACCAAGGCGGTGCGCCGACAGCTCGAGCGCGAAAACGACATTGAGCCAACGGATGCAAGCGACAATCCGGAGGATAAGAAAAAGGAATAGACAGATATTCGTAACTTTGTTTAGACTGATTTTCTGAAAAGAGCTGATGATTCACCCGAACATACCTTTGGCCGAGCGCATGCGGCCACACAACCTGGACCAGTATTACGGACAAAAACACCTGGTAGGCCCCGACGGCATCCTGCGCCGCTACATCGAGGGGGGCGTTATCCCGAGCATGATCTTGTGGGGACCTCCCGGCGTGGGCAAAACAACCCTGGCCAACATCATCGCCAACCAAATGAAAGTGCCATTCGTGGCCCTGAGCGCGATCAACTCGGGCGTGAAAGACATCCGGGAGGTGATCGATCAGGCGAAAAAGCGGCAGGGCACAGTGTTGTTCATCGACGAGATCCACCGCTTCAACAAGTCGCAGCAGGATGCGCTGCTGGGCGCTGTGGAAAAAGGCACGGTCACACTGGTGGGCGCCACGACCGAGAACCCATCCTTTGAAGTGATATCGGCCTTGCTGTCCCGCTGCCAGGTATACATTCTCAAGCACCTGACCAAAGATGAGCTGATCGAACTGGTAGACAAAGCACTGGAGCAGGATGAGTGGATGCGCCACCGCAAGGTGCGGGTGGAGGAGTACGAAGCGCTGCTGACCATCTCGGGAGGCGATGCCCGCAAGTTGCTGAACCTGCTCGAGATCGTGGCCGAAGGTATAAAAGCCGACGAGGTGGTGGTGACCAACGAACTGGTGAAGCAGGTGGCCCAGCAGAACATCGTGATGTACGACAAGTCGGGTGAGATGCACTACGATCTGGTGTCTGCCTTCATCAAGTCCATACGCGGCTCCGATCCGAACGCAGCTGTTTACTGGCTGGCCCGCATGATCGAGGGTGGCGAGGACCCCAAGTTCATTGCCCGCCGTTTGCTTATTGCGTCTTCTGAGGACATTGGGCTGGCAAATGCGAACGCCTTGCTTATGGCCACCAACTGTTTCCAGGCGGTGCAGATGATCGGCTACCCGGAAGCGGAAATTATTCTCTCGCAATGCACGGTATACCTGGCCACCTCGCCTAAGAGCAACGCCAGTTACAAGGCCATCAAACAGGCGCGTCAGCTGGTGCAACAGACCGGCAACCTGCCCGTGCCGCTGCACATCCGCAATGCGCCTACCAAACTGATGAAGGAGATCGGCTACGGCAACAACTACAAGTACGCCCACGACTACGAAGGAAATTTTGTACAGCAGGAGTTCATGCCGCAGGAGCTCACCAACACGGCCCTCTACCAGCCCGGCGACAACGCCCGCGAGCGCGACCTGCTCAAACAGTTGCAAGCCCAGTGGGGGAAGAAGTATCGGTACTAGGAGTTTGGGAGTTAGAGGGTTGAGGAATTAGAAAGTTATCAGAAGTTACGAGTTGTCATTTGTAGGGACAGGTCGCGACCTGTCAGAATTGTGCACCGTCAACATTCAACAATTCAACCATTTAACTTCCAACCTTTCTAACTTCTCAACTTTCTAACTCCCAAACTCCTTCGTCTATGAAAAGGCCGGGTTGGTCGAGTATGCGGTTTAATGGCACCTGGTATTGAACTTTAAGCGCTATTTTTGTTTATTGTATGCAGGGACACCTATTTTCCTGTACCTTTAAATCAGAACCTTAACCCTAATTAGAACCTATGTTGAATTTCCTCAGATATGTGCTGGCAACTATTCTTGGCCTGTTCATATTCTTCTTTCTGGGCTTCCTGATCATGGTGGGCATCATCGCCGCGTCGGCCTCAAAAGGCGATGTGACGGTAGCCGCAAACTCCGTGCTGGAACTTAAACTAGACAAAGCCATCGTAGAGCGCGAGGAGGAGAATCCTTTCGGCGACTTTTCCATTGGCTTCTTCTCCATGAGCAGCAACGACGGCCTTGACCAGATCAAAGCCTCCATTCGTCGCGCCAAGACCGATGACAACATCAAAGGCATTTTCCTGAACATGCGCTTCGTGGATGCTGGGATGGGCAAGCTGGAAGAGATTCGTGACGAGCTGATCGACTTTAAAGAGTCGGGGAAGTTCATCGTTTCTTATGGCGACATGACCAACGAAAAGGCCTATTACCTGTCTTCTGTAGCCGATAAGATATACCTGAACCCAATGGGCACGCTCGAGTTCAACGGCATCAGTTCCGAGGTGTTCTTCTTCAAAGGCACCCTGGAGAAGCTCGATATCAAACCCGAGATCTTTAAAGTGGGTGACTTTAAGAGCGCCGTAGAGCCTTTCTTCCTTGATAAGATGAGCGAAGCCAACCGCGAGCAGATGACCTCTTTCCTGAACTCGATCAACGACTACCAGCTGCGCAACATTGCCAAGGCCCGTGGCAAGACCTACGAGGAGCTGAAAAAAGTATCGGACGAGGTGCTGGTGCGCGAAGCCGAGGACGCCAAAACCCATGGCCTGGCTACCGACATCGGCTACTTTGACGAAGCCATTGACTACATGAAAGAGCAGGTGGGTGTGGAGAAAGACAAGAAGCTGCAACTGGTGAGCCTGGACAAGTATAAGAAAGTGAAAGACTCTGAGAAGAGTGGCTCATCCAAAAACCGCATCGCCGTTATTTATGCAGAAGGCGACATCGTAGACGGCGAAGGCGGTGACGACGAGATCGGCAGCACCCGCTATGCCGAAGCGATCCGCAACGCCCGCATGGACAAGAACGTGAAGGCTGTGGTGCTGCGCATCAACTCTCCGGGCGGTAGCGCGCTGGCATCTGATGTGATGTGGCGCGAGATTCAGGAGACCCGCAAAGTGAAGCCGGTGATCGCCTCTATGTCCGACGTGGCTGCCTCCGGTGGTTACTACATGGCCATGGGTTGCGATACCATCGTGGCGCACCCGAACACCATTACGGGTAGCATCGGTGTGTTTGGCATCGTTCCGAACTTCGAAGGGTTCTTTAAAAACAAGATGGGCATCACAGTGGACCGCGTAAGCACCGGTAACCACTCCGATATGCCAACCGTGACCCGCGCCATGACGCCATTTGAAAAGGAGATCGTGCAGCGCGAGATCAACAAGATTTACGAGGTGTTCACGCAGAAAGCCGCCGACGGCCGTGGCATGACGCAGGACGAACTGAAGAAATACGCTTCGGGCCGCGTGTGGTCAGGTATAGAAGCCAAGGACCGCAACCTGGTGGACGTGCATGGTGGACTCGACAAAGCCATTGAGATCGCCGCCGCCCGCGTAGGTATAGCAGATGACTACCGCATCAAGGAACTGCCGCGCCGCAAGACCTTTATCGAAGAGATGTTTGGAGAGGCCGGCTCGCAAGTGAAAGAGCGTGCCGTGAAAGCCGAGCTGGGTCAGCTGTACCCGATGTACAACATGTACAAAAAAGTGGAGAACATGCAGGGCATTCAGACACGCATGCCTTTTGAACTGACAATACAGTAAAGCAGGCAGGTATAGCCTGTCGCTGCTTTTCTTTTCCAAAGCCCGCTGGTTCAAACCAGCGGGCTTTTTGTTTCGCATCGGCCTTTTGCTGCGTATCGGAACAGCGGAGCTGTAAAAGCCCTGCGCATGTACATGATTTAAATCATTTCTTCTCTCAGAATTAATGACCAATTTCGCGAACCAAAAACAGCATAAAAAACAATGAACGATATGATGCAGCAATTACGAGAGTCCGCTTCTTTTATTCAGGAACAGACAGGCAATTTTCAACCGGAGTTCGGGATCATACTGGGCACTGGCCTGGGTGCTTTGATCAAAGAAATTGAAATAGCGTACAGCCTCAACTACGCCGATATTCCGCACTTCCCGGTTTCTACGGTCGAGAGCCATACCGGTCGTCTGGCATTCGGTACGCTGGCCGGCCGCCGGGTGATCGTGATGCAGGGCCGCTTCCATTACTACGAAGGCTATACCATGAACCAGGTAGTGCACCCGGTGCGCGTGATGAAACTGCTGGGTGTGAATAAGCTATTCATCTCCAATGCCAGCGGTGGTCTGAACCCGGCTTTCAATACCTCCGACCTGATGGTGATCACTGACCACATTAACCTGCAGCCTTCCAACCCGCTCATCGGGCCAAACCTGGACGAACTGGGCCCGCGCTTCCCGGATATGAGCGAGGTATACGATGAGCAGATGGTGCGCCAGGCCATGGTAATAGCCGAAGATGCCGGTTTTACCCTGCAGGAGGGCGTATACGCCAGCGTACCAGGACCGATGCTCGAGACATTGGCAGAGTACAGCTACATTGCCCGCATAGGCGCCGATGCCGTGGGGATGTCCACTGTGCCGGAAGCCATCGCCGCCCGCCACATGGGCATGAAGATCTTCGGTATTTCGGTGATCACCGACATGGGTACGCCGGATCGCATCAAGAAAGTGAACCTGTCCGACATTCTGGAAGCCGCTGCGATAGCCGAGCCACGCATGACCATGCTGATCAAGGAACTGGTGCGTCAGCAGTAGATTTCCTTTAGTAATTTAGAGTCCCTTTGAAGCAACGCGGGGCAGTCATGTGGCTGCCCCGCGTTGCTTTGGGTATAGGTTATGTCGTCAGGTAGGTGAGGGCGAGCAGCAGGGCGTTGGAGGTGCCGTGCGCCAGTATCGCCCAGGTCAGGCCGAAACGAAGCCGCATGTAGCTCCAGAACAAGGCACCGATAAACTGTGGCACGACCAGGAGCGGGATCAGGGCGGCCGGTAAGTTCAGGTTCTCATAATTGGCCAGGTGTACGAGGGCAAACACGACCGTAAAGGTATAGAAGACCGCTCCGAAACGCTTTTCCCAAACTTGGCGCATATACTCTGCCCGATCATCCGAGAGCACCACCCAAATACCCAGGGCTAGTGTTGTAAGCCAGACCAGGGCACTCACCAGGGTGCTGATTCTGCTCATTTCCAGCAGCGGCGGCAATACGAAAATGTTAATTGTCAGAAACGAGACGATGAGCCGTTTGCGGGTATAGCGCAGGGGAGCACGGAAAAAGAACTCCTCTATAGCTGGACCCACCACGGCTACGGCCAGCAATACCAGCAGGGGGTGGGTCTCCTGCAGAAACACTTCGAGTCGGTGGCTGCCGAAATGATCGAATCCCAAAAGGCTGAGCAGACCAAAGATCACCAGCGTTATACCTACACTCAGGCTAAATTTGAGCGCGAACAGTTGCAGCAGGGGCCTCCATACCTGTTTGGGTTCAAGAAGTTGAGGCTGTAACGGTTGCGGCGCTTTCAGAAAATGCCAGAACGCCAGCACCGTCTCGCGCAGGGGTGGGTTGATCTCGACCTGTTCGGTAGGTATAGTTGCTTCCATTCGAATGGTTTTACTTCGTGATCACCACGGTTCTGCGGTTGTAGGAGAGGTTGGTGAAGATGCCGATACCGCCCTTTACCGAAGACATAATGCGCGAAGGCTGTGCAAAAGGGTTTCCGTTGGCATTGCGTGCATCCGAAACAGAACCCAGAAAATCGTAGTACTGCTGCTCAAGGTGGAACAGCGAAATGATCAGCGTATCACCCTCCTCGTAGTCGTAACCCGAACCGTAGGATACGCGCTTGCCATTGGTGAGCCGGTCGTTGGAGACGAAATCGCGGTCCGATGAGTTGGAAAGGCTGTCGCGGTGCACCATATAGCGGTAGAAATTCGCGGCATTTGGGTCATCCTGGAAAGAGGTGAGGAGGTAGGCTTTGTTCTTCTCATTGAACTTCCATTCCACCGCTTCGATCGGAACCTGGCCCAGAATGGTGGTAGAACCCGTTACGCGGCGCCCTTTGCCGTCCTTCACCTCCAGCGTCACCACATCGCCGGGCTGCAGGTTCAGCTTCTCGCTCTTGCGGTGGGTATAATACTTACCGGTTTCCTTGTTCTGCACCGGACTGAAGGGTAGCTTGATTGCTCTGCCCTTGTGCGTAATGATCACCTCCGCATCGGGCACGAGCGGCAATTCGGGTTCATTAAAATAGCTCACGCTCTCCAGCACCACGGCCCGTAGAGGCTTGCCGGGCTCCAGATAGCATTCCACCACCAACTGCGATTCGTGCGGCGGCAGTTTTACGTCTACATCCTGCTCCAGATCGCAGGACGAAAGCAGCAATAGCAGGGGCAACAGCCAGGTATAGAGCGGGCGCAGAGACTTCATCAGAACTTGAAATTATAAGTAACAGAGGGTATGACCGGGAAAAGCGACACCTGTTTGGCCTGAAAGCCAAGGGTTTCGTTATCTTCCTCGTCCTTAATCTGTTCAAAATACACAAAATACGGGTTGCGGCGGTTGTAGGCATTGTAGGCGCTGAAGGTCAGGTCGGCCTCGCCGCGTTTGGGCTTGAGCTTGAGCACCAGGCCCAGGTCCAGCCGGTGATATGCGGCCAGCCGGAAGCTGTTGCGGTCACCGTACACGGGCACCACGGTGGCGTTCTTGCCCTGCACATCCTGAAACGCAAAGCGGGCTACGGGCAGCGAGTAGGCGTTACCGGTGCCATATACAAATGCGCCGGTCAGGTTAACGCGCTTGCTCAGTTCATGCACCACCACCAGACTGAGATCGTGGCGGCGGTCGTAGCGGGTCGGGAAGCGGCGGCCCTCGTTTATCTCGTCAAACTGGCGGTAGCTCCAAGACAAGGTATAGCCCAGCCAGCCCGTGGTGCGTCCTTTAATCTTCTCGAGGTACACCTCGTTGCCATAGCTCTCGCCTTTGCCAAACAAAAACTCGGCCTCCAGATCGTCATTCACAAACAAATTAGCCCCATCGCGGAAGTCGATCTGGCGGTGCATCCACTTGTAATACAGTTCGTTGGTGACCAAATAGCGTCCTCCGCCGAAGAGATGGCTTATACCTGCGGCCACCTGCTGCGAGCGCTGCGGCTTCACGTAGTCGTTGGAAGGGTACCAGATATCGGTTGGGAGCGAGGCACCGGAGTTGGCCACCAGGTGGATGTACTGCATCATGCTGGCATAGCTGGCTTTGAGCGAGGTGTTTTCGCTGAGGCTATACCTGGCAGAGGCCCTCGGCTCAAGGGCCCCGTGGGTTTTGCCACCGCTGTTAAAGGCCGAGAGCCGCAAACCGTAATTGAGCGAGAGTTGGGCATTTACCTGATACTCATCGGCCACATAAGCAGCAGCCTCGGTGGCCGTGTAATCGTTGCCTGCCCCAAAGCTAAGGCGGTTGTCGTCGGAGTCGAAGTTGAGGCGGCCGATGGTGAAGGCGTGTCGGGTGGCCATGGCACCGAACTGCAGGGTATGGCCTTTGTCCAGAATCAGGTTGAAGTCTGTTTTGAGGGCCAGGTCGCGGATGTCGGAGGTCAGGTTGAAGCTGAACACGTCGATCTTGTTGCTGACCTGGTATTGGTAGCTGCTGCCCGAAAGCGTGGTGTTTACCTGAAAGCGCGGGTTGAACGTGTGTTGCCAACGGAGGGAGCCCACTTTGTTGCCCCAATCAAAGCCAAACTGAAAGTCTGCGTCGTTGAACGTAAAAAAGTCGCGCCCGAAATAGCCGCTCAGATACAGCTCATCTTTTTCGCCGAGCTTGTAATTTGCCTTGCCGTTGAGGTCGTAGAAATAATAGTCTGGTATGGGGTTGAAGTCTTCTTTGCCGTCCTGTATGCGGTTGATCTGGCGCGTGAAAACATCGACATAGGTGCGGCGCCCGGAAACCAGAAACGATGACTTGTCTTTCACCAAAGGGCCTTCTACAGTCAGGCGAGAAGCGATGAGGCCAATGCCACCGCTCACGCCGAGGCGCTCGTTGTTGCCTTCACGCAATTTCACGTCCACGACCGAGGAGAGCCTGCCGCCAAACTGCGCCGGAAAGCCGCCTTTGTAGAGCTCCACGCTTTCCACGGCATCCGGGTTGAACACTGAGAAAAAACCGAACAGGTGCGACGGGTTGTAAACCACCGCATCATCCAGCAGCACCAGGTTCTGGTCGGGGCCGCCGCCGCGCACGTACAAACCCGAGGCGCCCTCGCCTCCCGACTGCACGCCCGGCTTGAGCTGCAGCGTCTTGATCAGGTCGACCTCCCCGAAAAGGGCCGGCAGGAGCTTGGCTTCCCGCGTGGTCAGCGTCTCGACGCTCATCTGGTTGGCGGTGAGCTTTTGTTGCAGGGAATTGGCCTCTATCACGACTTCGCGCAGCTGGCTGTTGGCGGGCAGCAGGGCAAAGTTGATAGTCAGGTTCTGGTCGGTGATCTCAATGGTGCGGGTAGCACTCTCGTACCCGATGTAAGTGGCTTGCAAGGTATGGCTACCCTCAGGCAACTGCAAGGTATAGAAGCCCCGGGCGTCGGTTACAGCGCCGGCAGATAACTCCGGGACCGAAACCGTAGCCCCAATGAGCAGGTCTTCGCCGCCGGTGCCGCGCACGTAACCGCTGATGGTATAAGTGCTCTGGGCAAACACACTGGCAGAAACGAGGCTAAGTATAAAAATCAGGTATACAGCAAAAGCTGGAAAGCGCATTTAACTAAATTTAAAACCGGGGCTTGGAAGATCAGGCACAAAGGTACACACAAATAACCTGATCTGCCCTTGTAAAACGATCATTGTCAGATCATTTCAGGCAATTTTGCTTTAAAGAAACAGTGTGCTGGTTAAAATGTTCCTTCCGGGCGTGGTTTCTTAGGGGAGTGTCTCGTTCAGCCAGGCGGCACGCAGGCGAAGCTGCCGCTCCGTTGGTGCCTCCACGGGCTCAAGCAGGTGCAGCACCTCGCGCTTCACAGCGGTTACTTTGCCTGTCAGTTTTTTGGGTTTTATAGTGCCCTTTGCATCCTTGCGACCTACCGTTATCTCGATTTTGCTGCCTGGCTTGGCCTGCTGCAGCTCTTCGCCTATAATGTCGCGGATGTTCATCGGGGTAACTTCTTTGCCATTGAAGGCCAGCAACTGGTCGCCCTGCTTAAAACCCATCTGCCGCCCGAACTCGTCCATGTCATCGGCTTCGGCCACAGTAATTTTGTCAGCTTCGCGGTCGTAGCCCGGTACAAAGCCACCGTAGGAGTTCACCAGTTGCATGGCCACCGGCTCATACCTCACGCCGACCTTTTCAAACAGCTGTGTCAGAGGCAGGCGCTCACCGCCCTCCACGTAGCGGGAGAAGAAAGTCCGCATCTCGGGGTAGGTGAGTTCAGTTATTTTATCGAAGAGCTCATCGTCTTTAAAAGGTTTGCCTTTGCCATAGGTTTTGGCCAGGTCCTGCATCAGGTTCACCAGCCCGTACTTGCCATCCGAGAGGTCGCGCAGCTGTATGTCCAGCGCCATCCCGATCAGGGCCCCTTTCTGGTACACGTTGCCATACTGGCTTTCGTGCTCATCGAGCACTTTGGCGCTCATTTCGGTAAAGGGCAGGGTATCGTTAAAGGCCATGGAGCTGAAAATGTACTCCCGGATCTTGAGCATGAACTCGTCCACCGAAATCAGGTTTTCATATACCTGCACATGCGAGGCAAAGTACTCGGTTACACCTTCATACAACCACAGGTGTTTGGACATGCGCGGGTTGATAAAGTCGAAGTCGTGAATCTCCTCAGACTGGATGGAGAGGGGCGTTACGATATGGAAAAATTCGTGGGCCGCTACATCGCGCATGGTGCTGTTGAAGCGCTCCTCGGGCATTTCAGGTAAATAGTAAACCGATGAGTTGGAGTGCTCGAGCGCCCCATACGAACCCGATTTGCCCGGCCGCTGGGGCACGTAGATCAGAAAAGCATACTTATCGACGGGCAGAGTGCCGCCGAGGTAGCTGCGCTGCGCTTCCAGAATGTCCTGGATGTTGTCGGCAATGGGCCTGGAGGTAACGCGGCCGGTAGGGGAGTAGACGGATACCAGCACTTTGGTGCCGCCCAGGTTGAGCACCGTGGTGTCGGGCTTGTTGTACATAAGAGGCGAGTCGGCCAGCTCCACGTAATTGGGCACGGTATAGGTATCGGTGGTGGCGGTGCTGGATGTGGCCTGTAGCGCCGTGGAGCCATAAAAGCCCTGTGGCTTTGTGACAGTGAGCTCATAGGGCACCTGCTTCAGTCCGTCGAAATAACCCACAAAACCGAAGGCATTGAGCAGGAAATTCTGCCCTTCTTCGATGTTGGTGCCGCCGGGTTCAAACACCGCATCCTGCCGGCGGGCAGCATCAAAGGTATCGTCCACCCAGTACGTGATCCGGTCCAGGTTCTGAGCCTCCGAGATGCGCCAGCGGTTGGTGTCGATGCGCTCCACGGGCAGCGGTTTGCCCTGCTTGTCCAAGGCCTGAAACTCCGACACGAACTTGCCAAAATCAGAAACAGAGTAGGTGCCGGGCACGATCTTGGGCATGTTGTAGATGGCTTCGCCCTGCTTGATGGCGGGAGGGCGCACACTTACCTGTATCTTGTCGCCTTTCACCTGGGTGAGGTCGAGGGAGACGCTATAGTTGGAGGCCGTGCTTGATTGCGTTGCGACGCTGGAACAGCTGAAATGCAGGCTGAGCAGCAGCAAAAGGATTGTTTTGGTTAATTTCATGTATGCGGACGTGAGTTAACAAACTAGTTAACGGTCGTGGGCTGCTTTTGGGTTTGCAGTTGCCTTTTCTGTACGAAAGAATCGACGGAGAGGGGGCCGGCATCGTTGAACAGGTCAAACAAACCTGTGAAAATAAGCTTTGCAACCGGATGGTATAACGACAACGACTGACCGCTGTGGGCCATCAAACTAGCCATTCGGACACCCCAACCCAGCTGGCGCAGCAGGCCTAGCAGAAATTGGCTATAGACAGAGAAGTGTGCGACCAGCAGCGGAAAAGGAACTTCACAACATGCCTGCGGTGGCGCTTAAAGAACGTAAACGGTCTGTTGGTCATAGGCCGCTTCCTCGCAGCCCAGGTTCTGGTGCTTGCTCATATCCGAACTCAGGTATAGGCGCTCCTCATCTGTGGCTGGGATAGTGCTGCAGGATGCTTCCTGCCGAGTCTCCGACGTAGTTTGTTCCGTAATCTGCACCCCTGTGAGGATCTGCACCATATCAGACAGGGCAGGACGGAGGTCTCCGAAACTGAAGGCACCTGAAATAAGCGAGGCGAAGAAAACGGCGATGGCACTGTTCATTTTTCCTTTCTCCTTTCTGTAGCGATGTCTGTTCTATAGATGCATTTTAAAGCCAAAAGGCTGCTTCAGTGCCTGAATTTTTTTTGCACACGTGAACAGAATCGCTGCTATACCTTACCGGAACTCCAGAAAAGAGCCGGCTCTACCTACTTAAGTGGTATGCTGCTGTATGATCTGGCTGAGTTGATGGCCCGGCACGGCACCAGCCTGCTTCCAAACCACCTGCCCGTTTTTGAAAAGCATAAAGGTCGGCACACCCTGCACACGGTATTGCTGCGCTGCCGCCTGGTTCTTGTCCACATTGATTTTGATGACCTTCAGTTTGCCAGAAAAGTCTTTGGCCAGCTGCTCTACCACAGGGTTCATCGTCTTACAGGGGCCGCACCAGTCAGCATAAAAGTCCACGAGCACCGGCATACCCGGGCTTTTTATCAGTTCAGCGAATGATTTCTTTGCCATAGTTCAGTTTATTTCACCTGTTTTTACGAAGCGCAAAGCTAAAAGATAAACCACTTAGATGGAAAAGGCACGGTTGTATACCTGCTATGGCTGCTACGCAGTTTTGGTGGTATTCAGTTAAATGTTTTCTGGTCGATTGCCGCAAGCGGAGTGTGCTTATACCTTAAGCAGACAACCGGGAACTATAGGCGACGCAGCTTCCTTATCAGGTAGATCATTCTTTCCCAAAGTACATGACGAACCTGAAATACAAGCTGAAACAGTGGGGCAGCACCCTGGCCCTTGTCGCCCTGCTGGCACCTGTTACCCTGTCGTTCAGCTCCTGCAGCAAGAGCGATGCGGCTATACCTGAGAGCGTAACCGAGCGCGAGCGGCTCGTATCGGCGGAGAAGGTGGGTACCTTGTCATCCGCTATGCTCAAGCAACTGGCCGGTGCCTATGCCGGCAGCTTCCAGAGCCAGATCAAATACGATGTGGCCATTTACAAGGTAAGCTACCTGACCACCTTTCAGGGCCGTGAAACCGAAGCCTCCGGGCTGGTGGCCCTGCCCATGAACCTGACAACAGCTGCACCGGTGCTAAGTGTGCAGCATGGCACCATCTTCCGGCACGATGAAGCCCCCTCTGCCATGAGCGGTGGCCTGAGCGGTTTCGAAGTTTTTGCCTCCGGTGGCTACATCACGCTCATACCTGACTACCTGGGTTTTGGAGCTTCGAGGAACGTGCTTCATCCCTACTACCATCAGCAGTCTTCTGGTATAGCCGTGGTCGATCTGATCAAAGCCGCCAAGTCGCTGTACGCACAGGAAGGTATAGCCGACAACGGCCAGTTGTTTCTGGCGGGATACTCCGAAGGGGGCTACGTAACACTGGCTGCACAAAAAGAGATCGAGACCAACCCGCAGCATGGTTTGAAGATCACGGCCTCTGGTGCGGGAGCTGGCAGCTACGACCTCACAAGCATGCTGGCCGATGTGAAGGCAGGCAAGCCCTATACCTATCCCGCCTACCTGGCTTATGTGCTGATGAGCTATAACAAAACATACGCCTGGAACCGTCCGCTCACTGATTTTTACCAGGAGCCCTACGCGACCCGACTGGCAACGCTTTTCAACGGACAGCACAGCGGCAGCGCGATCAACAAGCAATTGACCACCCAGACGGAGGACTTGTTTTCAGCTACTTTCTTGGAAGGGCTCCGCGGAAATGGCGAGCAGGAACTCAAGAAAGCCCTGCAGGAGAATAGTTTTAACAACTGGGTGCCGCAGAGCCCTACCCGCCTGTATCATGGCACAGCCGATGTGATTGTGCCGTATGCCAATTCTCGCCAGACATTTGAGCGCATGAAAGCTGCCGGCGCTCCGAAGCTAGAGCTTATTCCTATCCAGCATGGCACGCACGGCAGTAGTATGATTCCGATGCTTACGGATTTGATTCCGTGGATGCAGTCGTTTGAGGCGAGTCGGTAGTGGTGATCCTTTATACGTGACGGTATAGCGGTTATTGCGTGAGCATCCACGCTCGTGATAGGTGTAATGGGGCCTCTGGCTCAGGTATAGCTAGCCATTTGGCTATACCTATGCCTGGTGTAGCTGCTGTTTATCTATACCTTAAGCTGACCTGTTTTATAGCTTGCCCTGGCCGGGCGGGCCCTGCTTTTTGTCTTGACACAAATCGAGGGCCCCTACCCCCACTCGCTGAACGCTCTCGACAGGGGAACCCCTTCACCCCCCAACAGTGGGTAATCATTTAGGTGCACCTGGCACAGCTTTTTGTTTCATAGCGTAAGGGGCAAGTTAGTCTTGCTATACCTGCCAGTGGTAAGTGGGCTACAGTGCTTTTACCTGTTGATTAGTGGTAGTAGAAAAATCCCCCCTATTCTGAAAAAATAAACTTCCTTTTAAGTTAGGACGCAGCGTAGCAGTTACCTATCTACCTTCCTGCACTTCAAGCTATACACCATCGGGATCAAATCGTGAAGATGTTTGATGCGCCAGTAGCCGTCGGGGCCCTGCACGGTGTGGTTGAAGCAGTTGTAAGGGGAGTAGGGAAACTCGTGAAATAGCTCCAGCTGCAGTTCCTGGTTCAGCAGCGCTGTAATGACCTCGCTCAGGCTGTGGTTCCAGGAATATTCTCTGTATTGAATTGGCGCATTGCGGTCGGCGTAGGTACCGGTGCTTTCCTCCACAATCGGCTCGGAAGTGTTGTGGTAAGGGTATTTCACCTGCTTGAAATCATTGTCGAACATCCACACCACCGGATGGAACTCGGCCATGTAAAAAGTGCCGCCTGGCTTCAGGAAATGGGCGATCACTTCGGCCCAGCGGTCCAGGTCGGGCAGCCAACCAACGACACCATAGGAAGTGAACACGATGTCAAACTGCCCTTGCAACTTATCCTTCAGATCATATACATTGGAGCAAACAAAGCGGGCATTCAAGCCTAGCTCCTCATTCAGCTTTTCCGCTTCTTCGATGGCCTTGTCCGACAGGTCTATCCCGGTGGCTTCGGCTCCCAGTCTGGCCCATGAGAGTGTGTCCTGCCCGAAATGGCACTGCAGGTGCAGCAGACTCTTGCCAGTAACATCACCGAGCTCTTCTAACTCAATGGCATTGAGACTGGACTTCCCTGCTTTGAAACCGGCAACATCATAAAAGGCCGAATCCTTGTGCACGGCAGTGCGCAGGTTCCAGGCTTGTCGGTTTGCTTCGAAATATTCCTGTTCCATCTTTTCTTTCAGTTGAGTAGAAGATTGTTAAAAGATAAAAATACAATAAATTGCTTAATCTAAAATTTCCTATATTTACATTTAATCTTCGCTACGAACAAATTACAACCACATGAAAGTTACAGGAAAAGAGGGCGGGCCAATAGACCGCAACCAAGCAAAACGGTGGACGGCCAAGTACAGAACCAGTGGCCGGGGCAAAACTAACTCACACTTATTTGGGGCTGAGACGGTAAGAAATCTGCTCGAGCAGGAGGGATGCGTCGGTATGCGGATTTATTATGCCCTGGATGATAATGGCGAACAGCAGCTGCTGCTGGTCGGAACAGACGCTGAAGGCAACGACATGACTGAAGGCCTGATCCTCGACTTAGCCTCGCCCTGTCCTCCTGACTGTTCGGTTAACAAAAGCGAGTTAGCAGGCTAATGGAGTTCTTCCTGGCACATATCTATCCTTCCTTGAAATGGGTGGCCGTGTTGAGTCCTCTCCTGCCTTTCGGAGTGGGGCTTTGGTTGATCCGCAATCAGAAAGATCCCAAATTCAGGTTAATGCTCCTCTATATAATACTAGGGGTAATTGCGCAGGCGGCGCAAATCATAACAGCAAAGCTTGGGATGAATAATCTCTGGATGAATCATGTGTACACCTTAATTGGCTTTAGCGTGTTGGCTGGCATATTTTATTACAGTTTCGACAAAATCATGCTCAAGCGCACCATTATTTTCGGGATAGTTTTGCTTTGTGTACTCAACTATTATGATGCCTTTATAACGGACGGTTTAACCAAGATGAATTCCGTGTCGCAGGTTGCGGCCAGTGTCATGCTGATCATACTGGCCATCACTTACTTTTACAAGGTCGCCAACAATGCTAAAATCATTTACCTGGACCGTGACCCAATGTTCTTACTGAGTTGCGCCATCCTGATTTATTATGCCGGAACAAGTATGTCCTATGCTATTTTTAATGAGGCGCTGGCCATTTCAAATGATGCGGCACGCATCTGTGTAGCCATCAACATGATACTTCTTATCCTGTTTTACGCAAGCCACGTGTTTATTTTGAGGAGGATGGCCGCATGATAGAAACCTTAACGCCTCTACTCATCATCACACCTGTTTTGCTGGTGCTTGCCATTGGCATCATTGTGTTTGTGTTTGCCTACCAGCGGCGCATGCTGCAGCACCAGGAACACCTACGCGAGTTGCAGGAATTGCGGCAGCGGCAAATGCTGGAGGCAGCCCTGGAGGCGCAGGAAGAAGAACGCCGCCGCGTGGCCCGCGACCTGCACGACGAAGTGGGCGGTATGCTGGCCCTCATTCGGCTCAACATAGGCCAGGTGGAGCGCAAGTGCGCTGAAAATGAAGCAGCTGCCGAAACAGCCCATCGTTCCAAAGAACTGCTCGACGAGGCCATCCAGAGCGTGCGCCGCATCTCCCACGACCTGCTTCCCGTGGTGCTCGACAAAATGGGGCTGGTGCAGGCCATCAACAGCTTGGTGCATTCTGTGCCCCCTGACAGCGGCCTGGAGGTGAAGTTTACCCATAACCTCGAAAACTTCCGACTGGAAGCACGGCAGGAACTGCTGTTGTTCCGCATCCTGCAGGAGCTGGTGAACAATACTCTGAAGTATGCCGAGGCTAGCCTGATTACGATCGACCTGCACCGCGAAGACGATAAACTGATCCTGCGCTATACCGACAACGGCAAGGGGTTCAATTACAATGCCACCCTGGATGCAGGTAGCACAGGCGGCGGACTGGGCCTGAAGAACCTGCAGAGCCGCGTAGACCTGTTGAACGGGGCCATCAATTTCTTTTCGAGGCTGGGCGCAGGTATAAAAGCTGAAATAGTGGTTCCTGTTGCATATATTATCGTTATTATTTATAACTTTGGTTTGCTAACCTAAGCTTTACTTTATGGAGCTGCAGCCACTCACACTAGCGATCGCTGATGATCATACCCTTTTCAGGAAGGGCGTAATCGAGATTCTGAAGAATTTTGAGGAGATCACCGTGACAAGTGACGCTGCTAACGGGGCCGAACTGCTTGAGAAAATAGAAGGCAACCTGCCGGACATCATCATGCTGGACCTCGAAATGCCGGATATGGATGGCATTGCCGTGGCCCGCTACGTGCTTAGCAAGTATGCTAAAGTAAAAATACTGGTTGTGTCGATGTACGGCGAAGAGGAGCTGGTACGGAAACTACTGGAAGAGGGCGTGCATGGCTACCTGCTCAAGAGCGCTGACCCGGAGGAACTTCGGGAAGTGCTACAACTGCTCCGAAGCGGGAAAACGCATTACCCTGTCTTCTCACAGAACTTTTTTACACTACGATAAAATTAAAAAAGCCGCCCTTCCGAGCGGCTTTTTTAATGTCTGTCAGCCAACTGCCCGAATGCGGCTCACCACCCACACGGCTACTAACGTGGCCACACTCGCCATAATGCCTACCCAATTAAAATGTGCCAATGTGCCATCAGCTGCTTCCTGCACAATAAGCCCGCTCACAAAGGCCGCTATACCTGCACCCATTTGCTGCACCGAGGAGTTGATGCTCATGAAGCTGCCGCGCAGCTCCGGCTCTACACTGGAGGTGATCAGCGACATGGCCGGCACGAAGCGCGCCCCGAAAAAGATAAAGAAGATCGTGGAAACCGTTAGAGCCAATACCATACCCACAGGCGGCAAATTAGTGATCAGCACGATCGGGATGATAGAAAGGATGGCGGCCCAGCGGAAGATAAAATGCTTCCCATGCTTGTCAGCCAGACGTCCCGCCCACTGAGAAGTGAACACGGTAGCCAGTCCGCCAAAGAGATAGATGTAACTGAGGTCGCGCTCAGTAAAGCCCACATTGGCCACCATGTAGGGGCTGATAAAAGGCACTACCAGGAAGCCCGCCATAGTGAGCGTAACGGTGAGGGCCATGGCCCACTGCAGGTTCGGCTGCACCACCATTGCTTTGAGCGCCCGGAACGGATTGCCGGGTCGGGCATTGGTCAGGTGTCCGCGCATGGCCGGCAGAAAGCGCACCGCCACCAGCAGAATGACCACACTCAGGCCCACCAGCAGGTAAAAGGGTGCATGCCAGCTCATCTCGCTGGCCAGGTATAGCCCGATAGGTATACCTGCGATAGAAGCCACCGAGAAAGCGGCCATGACACGACCGGTGGCCGCCCCGCGGCGCTGCTCAGGTATAGCATCACCAATAATGGCCAACACCAGTGCTCCCAGTACGCCGCCAAAGCCACCCGCCACAACGCGGGCCAGGAGCAGCAACCCATAATTAGGTGCAATGGCACAGCCCAGCGTGCCCACAATAAAACCCAGGTAGAGCGCCAGCAAAGCATGTTTGCGGTCGAAGCGGTCGATGAAGAGTGCACTTACAAAACCGGCGATGGCCGCACTGAAGGTATAGGCCGACACCAGCAGGCCAAACTCCCGCGGTGAAATACTGAAAACCCGCATCAGCTGCGGACCCAGCGGCATCATGATCACGAAGTCCATCATGTGCGTGAACTGGATTGCCGCCAGCAAAAAGATCAGCAGCCCTTCCCGGATCTGCACTTTGGGTACCAAAGGCTCCTGAATGGGAGCCGCTATAGAAGCAGGAGAATTTTCCTGGAATTTATTCATAGTTTAAACACTGAAACGTAAAACAGGGCACCAATGTACAAATAATTTATGACCGTCTGGCGGTAAAATTATGTTGGTTTCCGGGCTATACCTGCAATAGAGACAGCCGCAGCCAACCGAAGAACCTTGTGTATACGCGAACAAGCGATCAAGTGGCATGTTACACGAGCATATGCCTTTGTTTGGCGAGAAGCACGCGGAGGAGTATATTAGTAGCTAATACCGCACGCTTGCAGGAGCTATGCGTAAAAGAATGCTGCAGGCCTTAATCGACAGTTAGGCTGCACAAAAGTTTAACCTTATGGCAAAGAAGGAAGAGGAACTGGTTTGTGAGCTGTGCGGTCGGGAGGTGCAGTACCTTACGCGCCACCACCTCGTGCCCCGGGAGGAGGGAGGCCGCTATGGGGCTACTGCCGAGCTTTGCCAACCCTGCCACAGCACCCTGCACCTTACGTTCAGCAACCGCGAGCTGGCTACCCTATACAACTCCATACCTGCCCTGCAGCAGGCCGAGGACCTGCAGAAGTACCTGAAATGGGTGCGCGGCAAACGCATCGAGCGTATTTCCAACCGGCGTGGCCGTCGGCGCTAGGCCAGGGTATAGTGCAGGCTACTGTGCCTGCTGCTCCTTGAGCGCTTCTTCTCCTTTTTCGCGAAGGGCCAGTACCAGGTCGGTTTTGAACTGGTGAAAGCTTGCCTCCAGACCAGCCGGGTAGGCATGCGGATTGAGCAGGCGGCGGATACTTTCGTGCAGCTTGCCGATCTCTTCTGCGCGGTGCTTGCGGATGGCCTTCAGGTCAGGTAGCTCGTGCAGCAGTTTTCCTTTCGCCAGAACAGGCTGCAGCAGGTCCTTGTAAGCCGTGCCGACTGGCACAGACTTGCGGCGCGTACTGTCGAGCGGACTCACAATAAGCACTTTTTCTGGGAGCGGTGCTGCTTCGTTGTAGATCATGTCTGCCACAAAACCGTGCGCATCGTAGTAGCGGCGCACCTGTTGTATACCTGGGTTGGATGTTTTCTCCAGCTGCTCCGATAGTTTCAGCGTAAAATTCCACTCCCCGTTTTCCTGCTTCAGTGCCGCCAGTTTATACACGCCGCCCAGCGCGGGCTGGTCGTAGGCTGTCACCAGTTGCGTACCGATTCCCCATACGTTGATTCTGGCGCCCTGCTGTTTGAGGCTGCTCACAATATTCTCGTCCAGGTCGTTGCTGGCTACAATATTGGTGTCGGCCATACCTGCCTCATCGAGCAACTTGCGGGCTTCTATGCTCAGGTAGGTCAGGTCGCCGGAGTCCAGCCGGATGCCTTTGAGCTTAAAGCCTGTGGGCTTCAGTTTTTTGGCTACCTCAATGGCGTGTCGCACGCCTTCCAGGGTATTATAGGTGTCCACCAGAAATATGGAGTCGTGCGGAAAAGCTTTGCCATAGGCTTCAAAGGCATCAGCCTCGCTTTCAAAAGCCTGTACCCAGCTATGGGCATGGGTGCCGCTTACAGGTATGTCGAACAGTTTGCCGGCCAGCAGGTTGGAGGTCGCATCCACCCCGCCCACATAGGCAGCCCTGGCCGCCGCCAGCGATCCGTCTATACCTTGCGCGCGGCGCATACCAAATTCACTCACCAGATCATCTTTTGCCGCTTCTTTAATGCGGGCGGCCTTGGTTGCGATCAGCGTCTGAAAGTTCATGATCGTAAGCAGCGGCGTTTCGACAAGTTGGGCCTGCAGCAGTGGTCCGCGTACCCTGATAAGGGGCTCACTTGGAAACACCACGCTTCCCTCCGGTATGGCATCCACATCGCAGGTGAAGCGCAGGTTGCGCAGGTAGTCCAGAAAAGCCTTCTCAAACAGCGGCTCGTTGTTGCCCGCCCGCAGGCTGCTCAGGTAGGTCAGGTCCTCTTCCGTAAAATGCAGTTGCTGCAGATACTCCACCGCATGCGCCAGTCCGGCAGCCACGGTATACCCTCCTTTAAAGGGCGCCTTCCGGAAATAGAGGTGAAACACCGCCTCACGTTCTGCTATACCTTCTTTCCAATAGCCATAGGCCATGGTGAGTTGGTATAGATCGGTGAGGAGGGAAAGGGAACTGCGGTATAGCTGCTGAAGCGTTGTCATGGGGATGCCTTTGAATGGTTTTGTAGCTAAAACGAATGCCAGGCCAATAGGATGTATCAGAAGCCTGGGGCCACTGCCTTGCTGCAATGGACGCCCGAATTTAAGGGTTGACGTTAGATTTAACTATATTTAACCCATGATAAAGCGACAGTTTATACCTTTTGGCGAAGTAAAAGAGAAAAAAGCCATCATTGTAGACAGCATGCACCCCAACGGCCTGGTGCTTTCGCACTGGCGAGGAGCTCCCACACCGGCTGAGGTGCGCGACGACACAAGCGCGGCCATGGTGCTGCACGCCCTGCGCCTCAACCTGCCCGGCCTGGACCTGCCTTACGTCACCGCCAACCATTTCGACATCGACGGGTTTGTGGGCGTATGGAGCTTGCTGAATCCGGAGCTGGCGCTGGAGAACGAGGAGATACTGCGTTTGATGGCTCATATCGGTGACTTCCGGGAGCTGGACCTGAACCACCCGCTGGCAGGCGAAGCGCTGAAACTGGTCTGCTGGCTCAATACCCGCGAGCGTGATATGTTCTATGCTCCCTTTGCTGCCGATGAATCGGAGGAGAAAGAGGCGAAGCGCTGCGTGGACAAGTTTCGGTATTTTTTGCGTGAGTTTGGGCGCGTGCTCCAGGATCCGGATTGGGAAAAGCCGGTTTGGGAAGATGAGGTGGCGGACGTGCTGCTCGGCTACCGCGACATGTTCAAACCCGACACCAAACTGCAGCGCCACCCCGATCTGAGCCTGATCATCATTGACACGCAACGCCCTGTGCATTATTATGCCCTGTTCAGCCGCACCATCGGCTTCGATATTGTGCTGAGCTGCTACGAAGGTAACCGCTACGAGCTGGAGTACAAGTACACGACCTGGGTCGACATCGCTTCCAGGCCCACACTTCCTCGCATCAACCTGCAGCCACTGGCCGGGCAGCTCAATGCCCTGGAGACCTCCGGCTATACCTGGACCGCAGATGGCATTACCGAAACGGGGCCACTGCTGCGCCTGGAGGGCAAAGACCTGTCGCGAATGGAGCGCTATGACCATCCCACCACCCGCGAAATTTACGCTTCGTCTATACCTGCCGGACAGCTGAAGCAAGTGGTAGTGGACTACTTCCGGGAGAAGTACACAGGTATAGCCCCGAAGCGCAACTGGACCTGGGAGGAGGTAAAGGCATTAAACAAGGGAATTGGCAGATAGCCTGAGAACCTGAAGTAATCGCAAACGGGCGCATATAATTTGCCCGTGATGATGCAGGTCATTTTTATTTTCGGGATTAAAGCACATTTTTGCTTCGATACGTATACATAGTGATTACTTGATATAGACCGCTTTGCGCAACCACCAAACGCCATGAAAAAAATCCTTTGCCCGACTGACTTCTCTAAAACAGCCGCCAAGGCCTTAGAGTACGCTATACTCATCGCCCGCCAGTCCGGAGGCCACCTCACCCTGCTGCACGTTGTGCACTTGCCTATTGTTGATACCTCTGAAACCGCCCTGGTGGCCAGTGAGTTATTGGGTGAGCAGATGAAAGACGCGGAGGTGCGGCTGACAAACCTCTGCCGTGAAATAGAAGAGCGCCACGGAGCAAACCAAAGCGGCACCTTCACCTGCGACTTCATACTAAAAGAAGCACTGCTGACAGATATAGCCGAGCACCTGACCAAAACCAGCGGTTACGACCTGATTGTGATGGGAACCACCGGTGGCGGCAATGCGCTCGAAGAACTGCTGATCGGCAGCAATGCCGAGGCGGTGATGGAGCAGGTAAAATGCCCGGTACTCTCCATCCCTTCTACCTCAGTGCATCCGCGCATCAACAAGATCATCTACGCTTCGGACTATGCCGCTGACGACTTAGCCACGCTGCGAGAAGTGCTGGAATTTGCAGGTATGTTCGGGGCTAGCGTAGAGGTGGTGCATGTGCTCAAAGAGGGCCGCTCCGGCAGCGACAGAAAGGCACGCTTCCTGCAGGATATGGAGCAGGCTTTTCCAGGCGCTCCCATCCGTTTTGAGGAAATAGTGAGCAAGCACCGCACCGACGGGATAAAGGAGTACTACAACGCATCGGGTGCCGACATGGTCGCGATTCTGCGCCGTGAAAAGGGTTTTTTGCGAGAGCTTTTCTCTCAAAGCCTGGCTGAGAAAATGACCTACCAGGCCGAAGTGCCGCTACTTGTGCTGAAAGGCAGAAAATAAGGTATAGCCACATAAAAGCGGCGGCCTCTTTCGGGGTCGCCGCTTTTTTTATGGCATAAAGCTGGGGCTACAGGCCTGTCTCAAACTGAACGGCATCCTCGTCGAACACATAGGCCAGGTCGGCGCTGCAGGTTTCGCAGTTGTAACGGCCAAAGGCCTCCACGGCGCGTGGTAGCGTCAGGTTGCGGAAGGTGCTCTTGCAGCTAACCAGCACGGGACAATCGTGCTTTTGGTGGAAGGTGTCCTCGGTCTCGTCCATGCAGATGTAGACGCGCGTTTTCTCTACTCCTTTAAAGGAATAATGCTCAGGTTTGGGACGAGGCTGTCGCTGCACGGTATCGGCGGCAGCTGTACCTGCCTCTTGCGTGCCCGTTTGTTCTGTCTGTGCGTTGTCAGGCGACTGGCAGGCGGCCAGCGAGATGAGCAGGCAAACCATACCTGCCAGGGTGTTCTTCAACATAAAAATAGGGTGATGGTAGAAAGCTGAACCTAAATTAACCGGAATTACTGAGGGCTGCAAGTTTTGTCGGCCCGCCTGTTGTGCTGGCGTATTGCGTCGGCTTCTGTTACGGTTAGCACTTGCTCTTTGCAGCGCTTCAGTACCGAGCAATTGGTGCTGTAGTGATAAACAGAGGAGCCCGAACTGTCGCAGAGGTATACTTGGCGCTTGGTGGCACCTGCAGGAATAGGAGCTTTGCTATTGTCAACTGGGGCGGGCTTTTGCTTCCGGAAATCCCAGGGGGCGATCGGGTTCGGATCTTGCCAGAGGCCGCGTTTAAAGCGGCGCGCATCCGCTTCCAGGTTAGCCAGGGTTTTGTCTTTGGAGTAGGCGGTGTAGTGCCAGGCATAACCTTCGCGCACCAATTCTTCGTTCAGGCTGCGGCCATCGGGCAGTATGATGGTGCCTACGGTTCGGCCATAGCGGTCTTTGCTGTTTTCGATCAGGCGCACGTTTTTGCCGAAGGCCAGGTCAGAGGCGAACTGCTTGGCGCGTTGCCCATAGGCCTGGTTTTTCTCCGGTGTATCCACTCCCAAAAGACGCACCGTAATGGTCTGCCCGTTGCGCAGCAGCTCGAAGGTATCGCCGTCTTTCACGCCGACCACGCGGTCGCCAGGTACTGTAGGTGCTTCCGTTTCAGGTGCGGCCTGTGTGTTGTCCTGCGGCTCGACAGTCGGCTGGGTGGGGTCTTGCTGCGGAACAGTAGTAGCCGTTTCGCCTGGCATTTGCTGCTCAACGGGCCCTCGGCGCCGACGGAATTCCTCCCTCGCTTGTTCGTTGTCCTGCTTACAGGCTGGAGTGGCCAGCAGGCTGATCAGTGCGAGGAGGTATAAATGAAAATTTCTCATGTGGCAAAGGTGCTGCTATTCTCCTTTTACCGCAAACTGAAGGATTTGTTTTTCTCATCGGGCCCACAAAAAATGGCTGCCTCATTCAGGAAGCAGCCAGTCTTATTTTTTTTATAAAAAAGAACGCTAAGCCAATTCCAACTGGGCTGTTTCCTTTTGTGAGAGATGCTGCGGCGTCGTGTTATCTTCTTCGTCTGGCTTGGCTGGGCAGGGGAGCGTGAACATAAACGTACTTCCCATACCTGGTGCACTTTCGACCCAGATCGAGCCGCCGTTGTGCTCTACGAAATCTTTGCAAAGGGCCAGGCCCAAACCACTGCCTTTTTCGTTGGCCGTGCCCCGGCTGGAGTAACTGCCGCCCCCAAAGAGCTTTTGCTGCACTTCGGCCGTCATACCTATGCCGGTGTCTTTTACCGATACCAGCACCTGGTTCTCGTGTATTCTGGCCGACAGCGTTACGGTGTCGCCGGCTTTGCAGAACTTGATGCCGTTGGAGATCAGGTTGCGGAGTACCAAACGGATCATTTCCTTGTCGGCGCTACCCACTAGGCTCGGATCGATGGTATTGTTCAACGCTACTTCCTTACTGCCGGCCACCGGCTGCAGCAGGCGAATGTTTTCGTCGGCCAGCTCGCGGAGCGGCAACGGTTTGGGGTCGACCTCAAATCCCTCCATCTGTGCTCTGGCCCAGTCAAAGAGGTTGTCGAGCATCCAAAGCACGTTCTGCTGCCCTTTTACCAAGCTATTGAAAAGTCCTTCCTGTTTATCGGCGGGTACCTTGCCCATGGCCATCACATGCAGCAAGCCCTTGAGCGCCACCAGCGGACCGCGCAAGTCGTGGGCGATCACTGAGAAAAGTTTATCCTTGATCGTGTTGAGCTGGGTAAGTTTTTCTTTCTGGATGTTAAGCTGCTCGGCTTGCTCTGTCAGGGCTTTCTGATGCTGGTTCAGCGCCTCGTTCTTGTGCATGATCAACTCGTTCTTCTGCGTGAGCAGCTTATTGATGCGGCTCTGGTGCTGTCGTCCGCGGAAGAAGACGTAGGCCACGGCGCATACCAACAGCAACAAGGCAACCGTAAAATACTGCACAATGCTGCGCTGCTCCAGTTTGCGCAGGTTCAGCTCCTGTTCGGCGCGGAGCAGCAGGTTTTCCTTGTCCTTTTGGGCCGTTTCGTACTTTACGCGCTCCTGGGCAATGCGATCTGCTGCACGTTCGTTGTGCAGGCTGTCGCTATAGGAAGTGTGCAGCGTGAGGTAGTAGTGCGCCAATTCATAATTGCCCATGGCTGTATAGATGCGGTCCAGAATGGCGGCATTTTCCTTAAGCACGTATTTGCCTTCGTACGCCTTGGCTAGCTCCATGCTGGCGAGCGCATTATCCAGCGCTTTTTCGTATTTGCCGGCCTTTAGGTACGATTCAGCTTTGCCACGCAGCACATACACCTCGTCATGCGAACTGCCCAGATCATTGGCGATCTGATGGGCTTTGTTAAAGTAGGAGAGGGCGGTCTGGTAATCGTTTTTGCCGTTGTAGGCATCCCCAATGTTGATCAGCGAGATCAGGATACCCTGTTTGTCATCCAGTTTTTCCTGAATTGGCAGCGCCTCCCGGTAATAGACAAGCGCCAGGTCGTACTTGCCCTGGTCGAGGTATACGCCGCCAATGTTGCTTAGCGCGCTGCCAATGCGTAGAGTGTCCTGGGCGGTAGTGGCCAGCGAAAGCGACTTTTTGTAAAGCGGCAGTGCCTCTTTGTGGTTGTTCTGGTCGGCGTATACATTGCCGATGTTGTTGTAGCTGGCACTCAGGTCGGAGGGATCGCCGAGTTTCTCGCGGATGCGCAGTGCCTTGTAGTAGAACTGCACGGCTTTGTCTATGTCGCCGAGCAGGTAGTGGCCTGAGCCGGTCTCGTTATAGGCTTGCGCCAGCAGTTTGTCGTCACCCGCTTCCTTGGCGAGCGCAACCGCCTTGTTGCCGTACGAGATCGTGGTTTTTGGATTGATGCTGTTGTGTGCCTTGCTTAACTCACAATACAGCTCTACCTTCCTTTTTACATCTTCTGTTCTGTCCAATTCAGTCCTCAAGTCCTGAATAAGGACTTTTTGCTGTGGTTGTGTAAGCGTTATCAGGAAGAATAATCGACCCAGGAATAGTAGAAGCATAGGTACCTCTCTACAATTTGAATGACCGTAATTGATTCATTAGTAGGCAGCAATATAAGAATTTAATGTTTAAAAACACCAATCCGAAATCGAGAATATAAGGTCGCTTTGGAAAAGTGCAATTTGTAAATAAACGAAGGGCCTTTGCTTGGAATAGGAGCACTACAATGCCTCAAACCGGGCCATTGTAGTGCTATGTTACGAAATGAATAGAAAAGTATATATCACGCTACGACGCGAACGGAACTTACGCCGCCTGACTTTTTAGTCACCACGATCTGGGTGCTGATGCGTTCTTTCAGTGCCTCCACATGCGAGATGATACCGATTGTTTTGCCGGCCGCGTGTAAGTTGTCGAGCGTCGAGATGGCGGCCTCCAGCGTGTCGGCGTCGAGTGTGCCAAACCCCTCGTCAATAAACAGCGAGTTAATCTGGGTACGGCGGCCGGCCAGGTCAGAAAGGCCCAGCGCCAGGGCCAGGCTAACCAAGAAACTTTCGCCGCCCGACAGGGTGTTCATGGGGCGCACCGCCTCCGCCTGGTAGGTGTCGACAATCTGCAAGGCCAGGTCTTCGTCGGACGACTTGAGGATGCGGTAGCGGTCGTTTAATTTATATAGGTGACGGTTTGCCAGCTCGACCAGCCGGGCCAGGGTGAGCCCCTGCGCAAAACGGCTGAATTTCGACCCGTCGGCCGAGCCGATCAAATCGGCGAGTTGGCTCCAGCGGTGGCATACCTGCTGCTGTGTTTTCAGTTGCTGGGCAAGCTCCCTGTTCTTTTCGCGCTGTCGGGCATCCTGCTCCAGCAATTGCTGGTGGCGTGCCCGCTGCGCAATCAGTTCCCGCTGCAGTGTGGCTTTTTGCTGTTGCTGCTCCTGCAAAGTGGCTATACCTTGGTCGGTTAGCTGTTGCTGCTGTAATTGCGTTAGTTCCTGCTGCACATCGCTCAGGGTTTTTCGGAGTTCGGTCAGGTGCTTTTCGGTCTGGGCCTTCTGGTTAGCCAGGCGGTCGGCATCGTCGCGGTGCAGCAGCATCAGGCTCAGTGCTTCGATGGTTTCGATGCCTTTCTGGTGCAGCACGTGCAACAGCCCTTGCCGCAGCTCTTCGAGCACCGATGTGTTTTGCTGATGCTTTTGCTGGCACTCGGTCTGGCGCGTGCGGGCCTCGTGCAGCTCCTGTTGTTTCTGCAGTTGGCTTCGACGAGCCTCCTCGGCCTGCCTGGCCCTGGCGCTTAGCTCTTCGTGGGCTAGCCTGCGCTCCTGTTCAGGGTCTTTGTCGCCGAACAAGGTATAGCGCTCAGCCTTTAGGTTTGTGAGTTGTTCATGCTCTTCCGTCAGGCTGAGCTTGCGCTGGTCGAGTTCTTTTTTCTTATCAGATTCGTTTGCCTGCAGGTTCTTTACCAGCTGTTGCAGTGCAATGTATTGTTCACGCATTCCTTCCAGCGCCTGCTGTTTCTGGGTATATGCAGTGGCTTGTTGCTCCAGCGTTTGCAGCAGGAGCTGGCGCTCTTCGGCTTTGTAAGGCAATCCATAAGTAGCCGCAAAAGATTCGGCCGTTTCGGTATGTGCTTGCTGTTGTTCCTGCTCATCGGCCAGATTCGTTTGCAGTCGCTGAAGTTGCTCTTGCAGCATTTTGTCGGAGGCCTGCAGCTGGTTGAAGGTGGCCTGTGCCTGTACCTGCGCTTCGCGGAGCTGCTGCCCTTGCTGGGCTATACTTTCCAGTTCACGGCTTAGTGCCCGGGCCTGGGAGAGCTGCTGTTGCAGGGCGGAGGCGGTTTCCTGCTGTTGCTTCAGGAGTTGTGCCAGTTGGTCTACCTGGTCTATACCTGTTACCTGTGGCAAACCAGCCGACACCTGCTCGAAGGTATAGCGCAGTTGTTGCACTCCGGTTTCTGCCTCTGCGCGGGCTGCTGTCTCCAGTTGCAGTTTCTGCTCCAGGGTGCTGTGCTGTAGCTGTAGCCGCTGTATATTTTGCTCCAGTTCCTGCACGAGTTTCTGCTGACTGTCGCGTTTCTGTACTTCCTCGGGTAGGTCGAAGGTATAGCCGTTTTCGGCGAACGGGTGATGGGTGGAACCGCACAATGGGCAAGGTTCGTCCTGCGTCAGGGTATGGCGGGCCTCCTCGTATTGCTGTATCTGCTGCTGCAGCTGCACAAGTTTTTGAAGCGCCTCCAAGTGCTCTCTGGCTTGGCTATACCTGTTTTTGTTATCCTGCAGGGCCCCGCCTGTCTCTCCAAGTTGGTGCTTTAGTTGTGCCAGTTGGTCGTTGCTTTGTCGTAGCTTTTGCTGCTGTGCGGCATGAAGCTGTGCCACTTCGTGCATACGCTCGTAGCGGGCCAGCAAGGCAGGCTGCGACTGCGCCTCCTGCTCCAGCTCGTCCATGCTTTTATGGGCCAGTATACCTTGCAGGGCGGTCAGCTTCTCAGTTTTCTGCTCTTGCAGCTGAGTATGGCTTGCATGTTGGTTGGCCTGCTGCTCTTGCAGCGCCATGAGCTGCTTCGCTTCCTGACTGCGCTGCTGGGCCAGCTCCTGTTGCTCCTGCTGGTTGCGCCGGATGCGCTGCTCCACCTCCTGCAGGTCGCGCAGTGTGGCTTTGAACTCCGGCAAATGCACTTTGAGGTCCTGTAGGCGGGCGTTTTGCTCGAGCCAGTTTTTTATACCTGTGGCCTCCTGCCTGAGTTTGTCCAGCTCAGTTTGCCTGGCCTGTAGCTGTGCCTGCTCTTGTTGCAGCTGTTGCTCGAAGCTCTTGTAGGCGTCTTTGTTTTTCGAATAGGAGGCACGGATGCTATTCAGTTGGTGGTCGAGCCGGACAACCTGCACCAGCATAGGCTCGAGCTGGCGCACCTTTTCCTCCTGCTGCTGAAAGGCTGTGGTTGCGTCCAGCGCGGTCTTTCCGGCCCCCTCTAGTTCGGTCTCCAGGGTGGGCACTCGTTTTTGCAAAGTCTGCAACTGCTCCTGCACTTCGAGCACTTTGGAGTTAGCGCTCCGGATCTCGGCCAGCTCACCCACAAACTGATGCGCTTGCTGGTGCTGCTCAAGTTTGGCAAACTCGGGTTGCAGCTGCTGCAGTTTTTGCTCCTGCACGGCTAGCGCCTGCTGGTGCTGCTGCTGACGGGCCTGCAGTTGCGCTACCTGCTGCAGCCACTGCACCTTGATTTGCAGTGTGGCCAGGTCTTGCTGAAGCGTGGTTTCCTGCGTGGTCAATTCCTGAATGCTGGTTTCGTAGGCCAGGCGCTGCTCTTCGGGCAGGAGCTGGGAGTCTCGAAGCTGTTGCTCCAGCCCTTCGTATTTCAGGCGTTCCTGCTTGGCTTTCTCAAACGCGAATTTCGAGATGTCGGAGTAGATGGCGGTGTCGGTGATCTTTTCCAGCAGGCTGCTGCGTTCGGTCGGGCTTGCCTTCAGGAAGCGCGCAAAGTCACCCTGCGACAGCATGACCGAGCGCAAAAACTGGCTGTAGTCAAGTCCGCAGATCTCGGCTATCATGGCGGGCACTTCGCTGGGTTTCAGGTCAAACAGTTCATCTTTTTCGAGGTCGTATAGCTCCATGTGCACCGGCTGTATCTTGCCGTCTGCCTTGCCCCGGCTGCGGCGGAGGTGCCACTTCGAGCGGTATACCTTGCCGTTGGCCTCAAACTCTACTTCCGAAAAACACTCGGCCGTATGGCGGGTCATCAGCTCCAGCGGACGGTCGTTGTTGTGCCGGTGCGCCTGTCCGTATAGCCCCACCGTGATCGCATCCAGAATCGTGGTCTTACCCGCCCCGGTTGGTCCGGTAATGGCAAACAACCCCGCATCAGCCAGCGGACTCTGGTCGAAGCGGATCTCGTGTTCACCCTTGAGTGAGTTGAGGTTGAGAAAGCGGACGGCGAGGATTTTCATGGGGGATAATGCGAGGGTGTAATTACTAATTGCTTTTTGTGCGAGTTACAATCCTTTTGAAGGCAACAAGACCTTCCTGCGTCTGAAATACAGTCTTTGGGATGTATATGAACTGTGATTTCGCGATATAAAGCAGCCAATACCCTTTCCTTTCAACAGCTTTTATGATTAGTTGCAAAGGTATTTCACTCTGGAAGTTGGCCTCACTCGTGGATGTCATTATCTTCTCATCCATTGTGAGGGCGTGGGGCAGAAATAAGTTTTGGTTCTTCTGTGACTTCGACCAGAAGTAGAGGTAAATAAATAGACCAGGTAAATAGATGGTCGATACAAGGATGTAAATGGTAATAAAGTTGTCATTACCAAACCTGTCGAGTGACGATACACAGAAGATAATCATGAATAGGTATAGCCACCAGAATCGACGGAGTCTGTTTTCGGCTATAATCCTAAAGTAGGTATTAGGTGATAAAGCGTAGGTATAGGTTTGAATCATTTTAAAGGGGTTTAGTGCTGAGTCGCCATAAAGTATAGATGTTAATTAAACCTCTATAAATTTTCCTCCTGCCGCATCAGCTCCAGCAGCTCCGAAAAGGTATGGCGCAGCTCGGTGTGATCGCTTTCGGGGAAGGCGCTTTCGCAGCGTTTCAGGAACACATCGTTTTCGCTCAGGGTATGCAGGTCCACTTCTTCGCGCACCTCCTGCTCCAACGTTTTCCGGGCCGTCTTGATGAGGGGCGGACGGTGGATGAGGAGTTGCAGTTCGTCGCTTTTTAATTTGAGCACATCCTCCAGTTGCTGGTTCAGGTCAGGAATAGGCGCATCGAGTTCTACCTGCAGCTCGGCCCAGGCCGGCAAGGTATAGCTGCTGTTATCATAAACCACTATTTTCTGTTTTACCTCTTCGAGTCCGCCCTTAAAGCGCACCAGTTTGCGGCAGACAGGTATAGCGATCTCTTTCAGGTCGGTGAGTTTTCCGTCCTCAAAATCGAGTACATAGACTACTTTCTTATCTGCCACTTCGCTGAAGCTAAGCGGAATAGGGGAGCCAGAGTAGCGGATGTGGTGAGTTTTGTTGACCTGCTGCGGACGGTGCAGGTGCCCGAGGGCCACGTAGTCGAACTCTTTCGGGAACTGGTCGGCCCCGATCTGGCCCAGGTTGCCCACGTGTATTTCTTTTTCACTGTCGGAAGCCGAGCCGCCGGCGGCAAACAAATGGCCCATGGCCACCACCGGTATACCTTGTGTTTTGTAGGGCTGCACATGCGGCACAAAGGCGGCGTAGTGCGCGGCTATACCTTGTTTGATGCGCTGCTCGCGCTCGTCGTAGCTTTCGCCAGGTATGGAAAGGCGTATGTCGCGGTCGCGGAGGAAAGGCACGGCACAAACCACCAGTTCCAGCTCGCCCTTCTCGTTTCGCAGTTCGATCAGTTCATCCAATAGATCGCAGGTGGCGCCGCCTATCACTTTTATGTTAAAGCAGTCGAGGAGTTCCTTAGGCGCGTTGAGCGTGGCAACGGAGTCGTGGTTGCCACCCGTTATAATGATGTGGCGGCAGCAGGTGGCGCATACCCTGGTCAGGAAGTTGTAATATTGCTTGAGGGCGGTGTTGGAAGGGGCGCCGGTGTCAAACACATCGCCGGCCATCAGAAGCACCTCTATCTGTTCGGCCTCAATGGTTTGCAGGAGCCAGTCCAGGAAATGCTGGTGTTCTTCGGTTCGTTCGAGGTTGACGAGTCGCTGGCCGAGGTGCCAGTCTGAAGTGTGTAGTACGCGCATATCCCTAATCCTTTCTCCTTTGCACCACAAGTTACATTAAGGTATACCTATACTGCAAGTCTGTGATATAAATTTTTCCGGATCAGGTATAGCAGTTCTGCTATATACAGGAAAGGTGCTTGTGGCTATACCTTACTGGTTTATCCAGAGCAGGGCCTCTGTTTGGCTGGAGAAGTTCTTAAACTCGAAGCGGTTGATGTTTTGCGCCTCGGCCCGGGTGGCGACAGCTTCCAGGGCCAGTTTAGAGAAAAGGCTGTTGGGCAACACTCTGGCCAATTTTTGAAGCGAGGTCTGGGAAAGCAGCTCGTAAAAAGTGGTGGACATCCACTCCTTGGTGACAGTATCCAGCATGACGAGCCGTTCGGCATTAGCCACTGCCCGGGTGATGCCCGTGTCGCGGAGTGCCTCGTAGAGTTTGGTACCGCCTGCAACCATCTCATCTTTGTTAACCGGACGCTGCCACTCCGCCAGCAAAAGGTTATTTCCCCTGTCAACTTTTATGGTATAAAAGTCGGAAGAGTAGTAGAGCTTAAAAGGACTCGGTTTTAGCAGCATGCCGTAAATTAATTATGTAAAGGTACGTATAAATACCTTTGTTGGTGCTGCCGACTACGTAATTGCCACTATTATTCTTTCACAGGCAGTCCGGCCGACTTCAGGTCCTGGTAGCCGCCAATGTTGTAGACGTTCTTAAAACCTGCTTGCTCCATCAGCTTGGCTGCTTTACCACTGCGGTTGCCGCTGGCGCAGTATAAGTAGTAGGTCTTGTCCTTATCCCAGTTTTGCATTTCTTTTTCAAACTCACCGCTCAGGAAGTCGGCGTGCTGCGTTTTGTCGAGGTGTCCCGCTTCAAACTCAGCAGGAGTGCGCACATCAACCAGGATAACGTCTTTATTGTCGATTTTTTCATGGTGGGCCTTGTATTCGGTGGCAGAAAGGGTTTTGGGTTGGGCATCGCCCTGCTGTGGACTGTTGCAACTCATCAAGCTGGCTGTCATTAGGGTCAAAAGGAATAGTTTCATGGAGAGAAAAGGTTAACCTATGTTATTTCTAACGTAAGCAGGCATTTTTTGGTGCCGCTACGGTCTCTGAATTCAGATCGAAAAGTAATTATATGAAAATAATTTCATTTAACGATACAGATGAGTCGTCTACTGCACCGGTTTGCAGCCTTTAATGCAATCGATGATGTTGGAGATGCCGGAGTCTGCCAGGAAGTAAAACACGTTCTTACCCTGCCGCCGTGTCTCCACCAGGCCTTTGTCGCGCATGTTGGTCAGGTGATGGGAGAGGAGAGACTGTTCAATTTCCAGTACCTCCTGTAACTGGCTCACGGTCAGTTGCGCTTCCTGCTCCAGCAAATCGATGATGCTGATGCGCACCGGATGGGCCACACATTTAAGCACATAGGCTGTTCGTTCCAGTTTCTTTTTGTCTACCCTTACTTTCAGGTCACTCATGCAGGTATAAATAATAGGTAATTGCAATACATGATCATTTATTCATGTATAAAAAGGAATACAATTTTAATTCACCTAAGGTTCCAGAACAGGGCCTATACCTGTGCTATGAAGCAAGCCATACCTGTCTGGGGCTGAAAGCGGCTAATGGAACTGCCTGGTAGCATGTATGGCAACAGCTAAAACAGGAAAAGCCGGCACAGGGCCGGCTTTTCCATAGCACAAAATAAAACGTGTCCGTATTAGTTGGCATGCACGGTGCTGCCTGCAAAGGCGCTCACGTCCACACCCAATCCTTGCGCTATACCTAGTCCAAGACCGATGTCGGCGCGGAAGAAGTGACACAGCTGACGGTTTATAATCTCTGCCCGCTTCGGTCCGTCTATACCTTGCATGGCTCCCACGATGTTGCTAATGGTGTTTTTCTTGTCCTCCGGCGTCATCAAACGGAACAGGTCGCCTGGCTGGGTATAGTGGTCGTTCTCGCCTTCGGCGTTGCGGTCGTACCAGTCGGCTACCACGTTGGTGCCGAGGTTCTGGCCAGGCTCCTTGTAGGTTTCGTCTGCCCTGATGTTATCGAAAGAGTTCGGGAAGTAGTTCGGTGCGCTGCCGCCATTGCCATCCACACGCATGGCGCCGTCGCGCTGGTAGTTGTTTACCGCAAACGGGCACCGGTTCACCGGAATCTGCTCGTAATTGGCGCCGATGCGGTAGCGCTGTGCGTCCGGGTACGACAGAATACGGCCCTGCAGCATGCGGTCTGGCGAGAAGCCAATGCCGTCCACAAGGTGCGCCGGCGCGAAAGCGGCCTGCTCTACGTGGGCAAAGTAGTTGTCCGGGTTCTCGTTCAGTTCCAGCACGCCCACATCGATCAGTGGGTAGTCCTTCTGTGACCACACTTTGGTCAGGTCAAATGGGTTCCACTTATAGGTAGCTGCTTCGGCCTCCGGCATGATCTGTACTTTCAGAGCCCAACGCGGGAAGTCGCCGCGGTCAATGGCCTCTACCAGGTCACGCTGCGCCTGGTCCGGGTCCATTCCTTTCATCACGGTCGCTTCGGAGTCGGTGAAGTTCTGGATGCCCTGCAGCGTTTTGAAGTGGAATTTAACGAAAAAGCGCTCGTTCTCTTTGTTGATGAATGAGAAGGTGTGGCTACCGAAACCGTGCATGTGGCGGTAAGAGGCCGGTGTGCCGCGATCGCTCATCAGAATCATCACCTGGTGCAGGCTTTCCGGGTTCAGTGACCAGAAGTCCCACATCATGGTTGCGCTCTTGGTGTTGGTGCGCGGGTCACGCTTTTGGGTATGGATAAAGTCAGGGAATTTTTTCGGGTCTTTGATAAAGAACACCGGCGTGTTGTTACCCACCAGGTCCCAGTTGCCCTCTTCGGTATAGAACTTCACGGCAAAGCCACGCGGGTCGCGCTCGGTATCGGCGCTTCCTTTTTCGCCGCCTACCGTAGAGAAGCGCAGGAACACGCGGGTCTCTTTGCCGATCTCGCTGAACAGTTTGGCCTTGGTGTATTTGGTAATGTCGTGGGTAACGGTGAAAGTGCCGTAAGCGCCGGAACCTTTGGCATGCACGACACGCTCCGGTATACGCTCGCGGTTGAAGTGCGCCAGTTTCTCGTGCAGGATGAAGTCTTCAAGCAGGATCGGACCGCGCGGGCCAGCCGTCATGCTGTTTTCGTGCTCATAGTATGGTTTGCCGGAGGCAGTTGTCAGTCGCTGAAATTGATTTTCGTTTTGCATATAGCGAAGGGTTTTGGGTTTCTATTGAATTAGATGCCTCAAAAGTATAGCCCAAAGCTATATAGATCAAATCAATTAAATTTATGGTGTAATAGGATTTACTTATAATGATGCAAGTTTAGCCCAACTGGTAGATAACAGCCAATGAGGTTGCAGAAATAAAAAGCCAGAGGAGCACACCTTGCCAAAAAGGCTTTGCGCTGATAGACCTCAAAGCGCTGGGGCTGATATTGGCACCGATCAGGAATAGACTTAGCAACAGGCCTTTCTTCGCGAGCAGGACAATGCCAGAAGACACCATAGCCAGGGTAGGTATAAAAGTGCTGACCACAGAAGCCAGCAAAAAGAGCAGGATGAAGGTCGGGATGCTCAGTTTCTTTTCGCCGTTTTTGAACAACAGGCTGGAGACCAGCACCAGCGGCACGATCCAGAGCGCCCGGGTGAGTTTTAGGGTGGTCGCGATCTGAAGCGCCTCTTCTCCGTATTGCGTGGCGGCACCTACAACGGAACTGGTGTCGTGTATGGCAATGGCCGCCCAGGTGCCGAACTGCGCCTGTGTGAGGCCAAGCGCCGCACCAACAGGCGGGAAAATAAAAAGGGCCACGGCATTAAGCACAAACACAATACCCAGCGCCACCGATATCTCCTGGTCGCTTGCCCTGATAGCCGGCGCTACCGCCGCAATGGCGCTGCCCCCGCAGATGGCGGTACCCGAAGAGACAAGGTGTGTGAGGCGGGGCGGCGTATAGAAGAGCTTGCCTAAGAGCGCTCCCACCAGCATGGTAGCCCCCAACGACACCAGGGTATAGACAATGCCTGTCAGTCCGGTTTCGGCAACCTGGTAAAGGTCAATGCCAAAACCCAGGCCCACCACGGCCGCCTGCAGCAGGTACTTGGAAATTTCGCCGGTATGCGACTGAAACGGATTGCCTAGCAAAAGCCCGACTACCAGACCCGCCGCCAGCGCCATTGCCGAGTTAAGCAGCGGCGTGAACAGGATCAGAAGCACAAGCGCACTAAAAATAGCTTTCTGCAGCAGGGGAGAAGGGAACGGAAACAGCTTGGGCATGCTTTACGGGAGGCGGATTGACTTATTGCTGGCAAATCTACACTTCTTTCCAGTTTATCTGTGTGACTTTTGTCGCTTTTAGCTAATCACCAAATGTGTAAGGACTGCCTACAGGTATAGCCAGTTCTAAAAGGCCTCCCCGATCATCACATAAAAGTTGACGCCTTCCCTGCCGTAGCCGATATCCGCCCGGATGTTCAGCTTTTGCTCTGGGTTTAAGGCATAGCGCAGGCCGGAGCCGATGGAATATTTCAGGGTAGAAAAGCTTACATCTTTTGGTTTATCGAACACATCGCCTATACCTGCAAAGGTTGCCATGCCGAAGCGCCAGAAAAGCGGGAAGCGGTACTCCATTTGCGTGCCGGCGAAATTATCTTCCAGAAACCTGTTTTTGGCGTAGCCTCTTAGTATCCGGTCGCCGCCGGCCATGGCCATGCGCATGACAGGGATCTCGCCGTTGTTGAAGTTAAAGCTTGTATTGTGAGCCAGCACATGGTACGGCTTCAGCTGAAAATACTTCCGGAAGTCGAGGTTGAAGTTGTTGTAGCCAAAGTCGCCGCCCAAGGTGCTGCCAAAGCGGTAGCCCGACATTTCGAGGTAGGTACCGCTGCTGGCAAAGGCCACGTTATCGCGACTGTCGAGCAGGAAAACAAGCCCCAGGCCACTGTTGAGTCCACCCTGATAGCCTGGAATTTGCTGCGTGCGCAGTTGGCTTTCCCGCTCTTCGCTGATAGGGTTGAGCTTCAGGTCGTAGTAGTTGGCAATCTGAAAATCCGGGCCCAGGAAGGTGCGCGTGCCTATTTTTTTCAGAGCTCCCAGCCGGGCGTTCACATAGTCGTACTCGTAAATCTCCTCATCCGACACGGGCGTGTTGTTGCCGATGCCATAGAAGCGGTCGGTGTATACCCGGTGGCGCAGTTCGCCGCGCAGGAGGTACTTTTCGTCACGGGTAAAGATGGTCCAGTCCAGGAGTTGGTCGGTTTGCTTACGCAGGGTATAGTCCACGATCAAGCGCGCCTGCGAGAGGCGGGTATAGCCTTCGCCTTCGCTATTTTTCAGTTTAAAGAATCCGAGCAAGGCCGCACCAAAACCAAGCCTCGTGTCAGGGGTGTAATAGAGTACCGGTATCGGTATAAGGCCACGGGTTTTTTCAGCCTTGGGGGGCGTTGTTACAGGTATAGCATCGGCCTGCGGCGGTTGCTCCTGCGCCTTTGCCAGGGGCAGCGTGCACAATACCAAGCATAGGCCCAGTAAGTAAGGGGTGAGTAGATGTGGTTTCATATGGCCGGTCAGGTATAAGGTGGAGGTTCTGTGTTATAGCAGGTATAAATCAGGGTTTTACAAGTAGAAATGTAAGGAAGTTTGAGAGGATTTCTGCAAGCGGATTGAGGTTTTTTTCGCTTGATTTTTTAGGGGTGTGGTGTAGGGTGTTCAAGGTATAGCGTGGGGTGCGATCATGGCGTGAGCGTCTTCGCTCGTGTTTACTGTCGTGTGGCCTCTGGCCCAGGTGTAGCTGGTAGCATACCTATACCTATACCTATACCTGGCGTAGCTGCTGCTTTTCTATACCTTAAACTGTTTTGTTTTATAGCTTGCCCTGGCCGGGCGGGCCCTACTTTTTGTCTTGACATAAATCGAGGGCCCCTACCCCCAAAGTAGGCAAAAAAGTCAAGATTCCCCAAATCGAGGGCCCCTACCCCCACTCGCTGAACGCTCAAACAGTGGGTAATCATCCATGTGCACCTGGCACCGCTATTTGCTTCGTAGCGTAAGGGGCAAGTTAACCTTGCTATACCTGCCAGTGGTCATGTGCTACTGTGCTTATACCTTTCGAAGTGTAGTAGTAGAAAAGTCCCCCTTGGGGGTAGGGCCCCTCGATAAATGACAAGGAGGGTGGTTTGACCCGGTACAGTAATGGAACTGCTATAACTACCTATCTTACCCCTTTAAAGAACATTAGCCAAAAGTTACCTTGTTGGAATGGCTTTCCTAAAAAACGAAGGGTATTCCAAGCGTTCTCGCTTTCCTCTACAGTTAGTGGCGCCTCACCAAAAGGGATGGGGGCGAAAATTCTAGAAAGCTTCCCCGATCATCAGATAAATATTAAAGCCTTCCCGCCCATACCCTACGTCCAGCCTTGTGTTTAATTTCTGGTCGGGGCGGATGGCGTAGCGGAGGCCGGTGCCGATGGAGTATTTGAGGGTAGAGAAGCTGACGTCTTTGGGCTTGTCGAACACATCGCCTATACCTGCAAAGGTCACCATGCCCAGCCGCCAGAACAGCGGGAAGCGGTATTCCACCTGAGAGCCTACAAAATGGTCGTCGTGGAAGCGATTGCGGGCGTAGCCGCGCAACAACTTGTCACCTCCGGCGGTGGGCAGGCGCTGTACCGGCACATCGCCCTCGTTGAGGCGAAGCATTGTGTTGGTAGCCAGTACGCGGTCATTACCCAGGCCGTAGTAGCGGTTAAATTCGAAGTTGAGGTTATTGTAGCGGAAGTCGCTGCCAAAGGCCTTGCCAAAATGGTAACCGGAAAGCTCCAGGTAAAATCCTTTGCTAGGGTAGGAGGTGCTGTTGCGGTGGTCGATGAGGAAGATGGCGCCCAGGCCCACGTTTCGGCCTTTTTTGTAGCCCGGCAGCTCTAGCGAACGCAATTGGCTGTCATCTTCGAGCTCTACATTGTAGTACTCCGTAAAATGCAGGTCCGGCCCCAGGAAGCTGCGGAAGCCCACGTTTTTGAGCACGGCTATTTTGGCGCTGATCATGTCATAGTCATACAGCTCGCGGTCTTCCTCTCGGGAATCATTGCCCAGGCCGTAAAAGCGGTCGGTGTAGATGCGGTGGCGCAGCTCGCCGCGTAGCATCAGGCGTTCCTCGCGGGTGAAAATGTTCCAGTACAGCCACTGGTCGGTTTGCTTGTTCAGGGTATAGTCCACCACCAGTCGGGCCAGTGAGAGGCGGGTATAGGTGGTGTCGGTATAGCTGCGCAGGCGAAAGTAACCCAGCAACGAGGCGCCAAAGCCCAGTTTCGTGTCAGGGGTATAGTAGAGGACGGGCGCAGGTATAAGGCCTTTCACACTGCGCATTTTCGGCTTGGGCGGATCGACGGTCTGGTTTTCTGTGGTTTGCTCCTGCGCCAGCACAGGATAGGTTTTTATGGTCAGAAGTACAAGTAGCAGGAAGGTGAGGTATAGGTTTAAGCGCATGCAAATGTTGTTTCTACAAGAGTTATCAAAATGTCAGAAGTACATACGTAAGAGCCGCATTTCTGGTCTATACCTGGCTACTTCGCCACAACCGATTGGTGTTTCCACATCCGTAAAAATTCAATGACAGCAGAAGTAGATTATTTTATGATGTTTTGCATGGAAAATTAAAGTGAAGATGGCTATATTGTGTTCTAAACCTTAACTAACCTCTTCATCACCTTCACTGAACAATGAGAAAAATCTTAACCATTGCAGCCTGTCTCGCTTTGGGAGCAGCGGGCAGTGCGATGGCGCAGGAGACCTTTCCGCGCAATGGCGTGTACGATGAGCGCACCGGACTGGTGGCCCTCACCAACGCCACCATCCACACCGATTACAAAACTAAAATCGAAAACGCGACCCTCCTGATCCGAAATGGGAAGGTAGAGGCCGTGGGCACCAAAGTGCAGGTGCCTGCCGGCGCCGTGGTTGTCGATGCCAAAGGCAAGCACATTTACCCGGGCCTGGTGGACATGTATACCAGCTATGGTCTGCCGGAGGTAAAGGTAGACCGTCGTAACTGGATGTCGCCGCCGCAGGAGGAGTCGACCAAGCAGGGAGCCTATAACTGGAACCAGGCCATTCGCCCGGAAACCAATGCCGTGGAGCTTTTCAAAGTGGATAAGAAACAGGCAGAAGAAATGCGCAAGCTGGGTTTTGGTACGGTGCTGTCGGTGCACCGCGACGGGATTGCCCGCGGCACGGCCACGTTGGTAACACTGGCTGACAAGCGCGAAAACGAAGTGATCCTACTGGACAAGGCGGCCGCTGCGCTATCCTTCGAGAAAGGTTCTTCGCCGCAGGATTATCCGAACTCGCTAATGGGCTCCATCGCCCTGCTACGCCAGACTTACCTCGATGCGCAGTGGAACAACATGAACCCGGGCCGTGAGCAGAATATCTCGTTGGCGGCCTTTACCGGCGCCAACAACTACCCGCAGATATTCGAAGCGAATAACAAACTGAACGTGCTGCGCGCTGACAAAGTGGGTGACGAGTTCAGAAAACAGTATATCATCAAAGGGGGTGGCGACGAGTACCAGATGATCAAAGAGATCAAGGCAACTAATGCTCCGATCATCGTGCCGTTGAACTTCCCGGAGGCTTATAACGTGGAGGACACCTACGACGCCCGCCGTGTGCCGCTTGACGCCATGAAGCACTGGGAAATGGCCCCGGCCAACCCGGCCGCGCTGCAGAAGGCAGGTATACCCTTCGTTTTCACCACAGCCGACCTGAAAGACAAAAAAGACTTCCTGCCTAATCTGCGCAAAGCCATTGAGTACGGCCTGTCAGAAGAGGAGGCCCTGAAAGCCTTAACCGCCACCCCGGCCCAGCTCCTGAAAGCTGACAAGCACGTAGGCAGTCTCGACAAAGGCAAACTGGCCAACTTCATCATCACCAGCGGCAACCTGTTCGCTGAAGACAATGTAATCCTGGAGAACTGGGTACAGGGCAACCAATACAAAATCACCGAAGTGCCATCCGATTACCGCGGCGTGTATACCCTGAAGATCGGGCAGCAGCCGGAACGCAAGTTACAGATCACTGGTACGCCGGAGAAGCCGGAACTGAAAGTGATCGGTCAGGACACGGTGACGGGTAAGATCACCTTCAACGGCAACTTGGTAACCCTGTCGTTCAATAAAGACAAGAAAAGCAAAGAAGCCATCCGTTTGAGCGGCTGGTACGCTGACAAAAACCTACAGGGCGAAGGCCAGTTGCCGGATGCAACACCGGTGAAATGGTCTGCGAAATTCTCCGAAGCCATGACGCAGCAGGCAAAGAAAGATGCTGCCAAGGAGAAGCAAACCATCGAATTGGGTAACATGATCTATCCGTTCCAGGCTTTCGGTCAGGTAGAGTTGCCAAAGCAGGAGACTGTACTGATCAAGAATGCCACTGTTTGGACAAACGAAAAAGAAGGCATCCTGCAGAACACCGACGTCGTGCTGAAAAACGGCAAGATCGCTAAAATCGGTAAGAACCTGAGCGAGTCAGGCGCCCGTGTGATTGACGGCACTGGCAAACACCTGACAGCCGGCATCATTGACGAACACTCGCACATTGCCTTGCAAGGTGTGAACGAAGGTACGCAGGCCGTAACCGCTGAGGTGCGCATGAAGGATGTGGTAAACCACGAAGATCCGAACATCTACCGTCAGCTGGCTGGTGGCGTGACCACTTCGCAATTACTGCACGGCTCGGCTAACCCAATCGGTGGTCAGTCGGCCATCATTAAGCTGCGTTGGGGTAAGAGCCCGGAGGAACTGTTTGTTGAGAACGCTGACGGCTTTATCAAATTCGCCCTGGGTGAGAACGTGAAGCACTCCAACCGTGCCCCTTCGCACAACGTGCGTTTCCCGCAGACCCGTATGGGTGTGGAGCAGGTATACGTGGATGCCTTCCAGCGTGCAAAAGAGTATAAGCAGGCCTGGGCCGACTACAATAAACTATCCAAGAAGCAGAAAGCTGCCGTTGGCGAACCGCGCCGTGACATCGAGCTGGAGACACTGGTAGAAATTCTGGATGGCAAGCGCCATATTACCTGCCACTCTTATGTGCAGTCCGAGATCAACATGATGATGAAAGTGGCCGATCAGATGGGTTTTAAGGTGAATACCTTCACCCACATTCTGGAAGGCTATAAAGTGGCCGACAAGATGCGCGACCACGGAGCCGGTGGCTCTACCTTTGCTGACTGGTGGGCTTACAAAATGGAAGTGAAAGACGCCATCCCGCAGAATGCCGGTATCATGCACAAACTGGGCGTAACCACGGCTATCAACTCCGACGACGCTGAGATGGCCCGCCGTTTGAACCAGGAAGCAGCCAAGAGTGTGAAATACGCCGGTGTGAGCGAAGAGGAAGCCCTGAAAATGGTAACCCTGAACCCGGCCAAACTCCTGCACCTCGACAACCGCATGGGTAGCATTAAAGTGGGCAAAGACGCCGATGTGGTGCTGTGGAACAACCATCCGCTGTCGATCTATGCCCGTCCTGAGAAAACCTTCGTGGATGGCATCGCCTACTACGACCTGCAGCGCGACGAGCAGTTGCGTCAGGATCTGGAGAAAGAGCGTATGCGCCTCGTGCAGAAGATGCTGCAGGCCAAGACTTCCGGTGCCAGAACACAGGCCCCCCCAAGAACCAGAGCTGCTGTACTGCACTGCGAAGACGTGGAGCACCACGAGGAAGAGGAGTATCTGGCTTACTAGAAAAAATAGTTAATTGATTATTGTTAATTGTTGATCTACTAAAGAATAAAACAATCAGCAATAAGCAATCAACAATCAAATCATTCAACAATGTAAAAGATGAAAATTCACAAGAGATATATTTCAGCTTTCGCTGCGCTGCTGCTGAGCGTGCCTGCCTTCGCGCAGGTGCCCGTGCCGGCTCCAAAGCAAAGCAAGCCTGTGTTGCTGACAGGCGCCACCCTGCACGTAGGGAATGGCAAAGTGGTAGAAAATGCCGCCGTTGGGTTCGATAATGGCAAGATCACGTATGCGGGTCCGGTGAACGGTGCCAACCGCAACGGGCACGAGGTGATCGACGTGACCGGCCAGCACATTTACCCGGGCCTCATACAGCCGAACTCTCAGTTGGGTCTGAACGAGATTGAAAGTGTACGCGCCACCCTGGATATGCGTGAAGTGGGGCAGTTCAACCCGAACGTGCGTGCCGTAGTAGCCTATAACACCGACTCTGATATTGCGCCGACCATACGTGCCAATGGCGTTTTGATGACGCAGGTCACACCAGTGGGCGGTACCATTTCCGGCTCGTCGTCGGTGGTGCAGCTGGATGCCTGGAACTGGGAAGACGCCATCGTGAAGGCCGACGTGGGGATTCACCTGAGCTGGCCGAACATGATCATTAACACCGGTATGGCAGCTAATCCGCGCATGGCCAGCATGGGGCAGGATCGTGAGCAGGCCATCACAGAGCTTGGTCAGTTGCTGCGCGACGCTGCAGTGTACAAGCAGGCCAAGAACGAGAAAGAGAACCTGAAACTGACTTCACTAACCGGTCTGTTCGACGGATCCAAAAAGCTATACCTGCACGCTAACTATGGGAAGGAGATCATTGAAGGAGTGAACTTCGTGAAGCAGCATGGCGTGAAGGACATCGTGGTGGTGGGCGCCCGCGACGCGGTAGCCGTAGCCGATTTCCTGAAAGCGAACAACATTGCCGTGATCTACTCTGGTGTGCACGCATTGCCGTCTCGTTCCGACGAAGATGTGGACATGCCTTACAAAACGCCTTACCTGTTGCAGCAGGCCGGCATTCCTTTCGCGCTGGACTACGACCTGAGCACGCACGGTATCCGTAACCTGCCGTTTATTGCCGGCACAGCCGTAGCCCACGGTCTGGACAAGGAGCAGGCGCTGGCGGCCATCACGCTCAACACGGCCAAGATCCTGGGTGTAGACAAAGAGGTTGGTTCGGTTGAGGTAGGCAAGGACGCCACCATCGTGGTATCCGCCGGCGACATCCTGGACATGCGCACCAACAACGTTACCCATGCTTTCATCCAGGGCCGCCAGATCGATTTGAACGACAAGCAGAAGTACCTCTACGAGAAGTTCAACGGCAAGTACCAGGCTGAGCAGCCGAAGCAGGCCGAAGGGCCTAAAGCACAGAATTAGAATACTACATACTCACCTTAAACGAAAGAACGCTGCCCGCTTGAGGCGGCGTTTTTTGTTTTCATGGCGCGGGCGTATTCGCTCGTGTCTCGTAGAGTGAGGGCTTCTGACCCAGGTATAGCTACAGCTTTTGCTGTTTGCAACCTGACTTATTCTATAGCTTCGCCTGTGCGGCGGGCACTCACTTTTTTCCTTGACACAAATCGAGGGCCCCTACCCCCACTCGCTGAACGCTCTTGACAGGGGGGCTTCACCCCCAATAGTGGAGCGCCGAAAAGTACACCTGGCTGAGGTGATCTGTTTCATTGCCAGCGGGGCAAGTTACCTTGCTATACCTGCCAGTGAACTGTAGCAGATTCTACAATGCATATACTTGCCAGTGGTGCGTGCCACAATGCTTATACATTTCGAATAGTAGGAATAGAAGTCCCCCTTTGAAGGGGGCAGGGGGATGTCAATTGTGCAAAGGTATACAGTACTATATAGCCAATACCTGAAATATGGCAGCAGCAGAGATTCCCCTCTCGGGAGGGGCAGGTTAATCATGCACGAGATTAACCCACGCAGTTATACCTTAGGATAGGTAGATGCCAAAGTTTCCCTGGGGTAAAGGCACGAAAAGGAAGGAGACAGTAGGATGTCAATTGTTTCCCAACTTGCTTCTTGGTGAGAGTCAAGGATATCAGCTGAGCACAGACATGAGCAGGCAATGTGTACAAACTTTAGCTAAGCGCTACAATTCCACCACCAACGCCCCTTGCTCGGTTATATCATAATAGCCTATACCTGCCTCTGCTAGTTGTGGCTTCAACCGCTGCAGGTACCAGGGTGCATTGGATGCATCAAGCACCAAATGCTTAAACCAGAAAGGCTGAAGCTCCGCGGGCTTTATGCGCACATTCTGGGTGAGCAGCAGGTAATCCACTTCAAAATCTGGCATCGGCTGTATCTTAATAGGTTTAGAGACTACCAGCATGCGCTTGCCTTGCCAAACATACAAGCTGTTACTATCGGGCAACAGGGCGTGGCTGATACCTGATGGCGGGGTATCGACCAGGGTATAGACACTGGCTTGCGGTACGCCTTTGTGCCACAGATAGGGCTGTATGTTGAAGGTGTAATTTTGTAGCGCCAGGGCCTGGTTGCTCACAACAGTGGCCTGGCGACCCTGCAGAAAACTGAAAGCAGTGGCGTTGCGGAGGTTGTAAACGACCAGGCTGCGTTGGACGCGCTGCTCGGACATCTCCCTGATCTCCTGTACCGCCAGCACGGCTACAACAGCTGTGGCCGCGGCGAAATAGCGCAGCTCTTTGTAGGCGAAGAACAGGATGAACAGTAGCAGCAAGGTATAGAGCAACCAGGTTTGGGAAACGCTGATATCAATGCCGTTAATCACAGCCTGGGGCAGTTGGTTTACCAGCAGGTTGAATTCGTTCATGCACCAGGTAATAGCAAAATGAATTTTAAACAGCACGGTGTTGAGCAACGGTACCCAGGAGAAAAACAAGGCGGCCACACCCGAATAGAGCACAAACGTAGCCGCAGGCACCACGAGCAAGTTGGCCAGCCAAAAGTAGACCGGGAATTGGTGGAAATAATACAGACCCAGCGGGAAAGTAGCCAGTTGCGCTGCCAGAGAAGCGGTGAAAAGTGCCCAGCCTTTGTCGAGCAGTCTGTTGTCGAATGTGAGGAGGCGGTAGAAGCGGGGCTGCAGGTATACGATGCCGAGCAGCGCCAGGAAAGAAAGCTGAAAACTGACCTCTAGCAGGAAGTAAGGATTATACCACAGCAATGCGAAGGCAGCGATGGAAAGGGTATTGTAAATGTTGTGCTGCCGCCTGGAAACTACCGCCACCGTGATCAGGCTGAACATAAAGGCGGCCCGAAGCACGGATGGCGAAAGACCCGTGATAAAGGCATAAAGCCAGAGTACGCCCAGTATAACGGTGGCATACACTGTACGCTGTCTGGCAGTTTTCTTGAAGCTGGCCAGGAGCAAGGCCAGTATGCCGTAGATCAACCCGACATGCAGACCCGACACGGCGAGCACGTGCATGGTGCCGGTCTGGGCATAAGCATCGCGGATGGAGTTGTCGAGTTCGTCTTTCACACCCAGTATCAAAGCTGAAGAGATGCCGTATTCCCGTCGTTCGTCGACAGAAGCCTTCAGTAAAGCATCGAGCTGACGGCGCAGGTAAATGCTGAAGTACAGCACCGGATTAGACGGGTCAGTGTCCAATTTTTGGTACTGGTGCGCCTGCAGGAAATGGCGGTGGTGGATCTGCTTGTTCTCCAGAAAAGCCCTGTAGTCGAACTGGTTTGGGTTGGAGGGAGGCGCAACGGGCAGAGGTGCACCTTTCACCAGCAACCTGTCACCATAGCCTAGTTCGTATTCGCGGTTCGAGTCGTGGGGGACGGAGAGCTGCACCTTTCCCGTCGCTGATTGCCACTGCCCATTTACCTGTACCTGCTCTACCTGCAGCACCGTGCTCTGGTAGCCGGGTTTCTGCACCACGTAGTCGTTTACAGTACCCATGTAATAAGCAGGAGAGGAAGGAAGCCGACCGAGGTGATTGGCCTGGTGCGATTCGGTATGCTGATGCGTTACCCACATGCCGCCAGCCGCAAAACACAAAAGCCCGGCTATACCTGCCAGGGTGTTGGCCTCTACAGACTTCATGCGGCGCGAAACAAGGTATAGCACCAGGTACAAGGCAACAAAAAAGGCAAAGAGCTCTGGGCTATACCTGAACTCTTTGCCTGTATACAGGTACACGGCTATACCTGCTATAAAGCTTAGGACAATACGGACAAACGGGTAGGGTGCCCACCGTTTCATCAGCCCTTATACACCATTTTGTAGTGCTGTATGTCGCACTCGGTGAACATGTCGCCTTCGGCCACGAAGCCATGGCGCTTGTAGAAGTTAACAGCCGGTAACTGCGCATTCAGGTATACCTTGCTGCTGGCATGGTTGGCCTGCACGTCCTGCAGAACAGCCTGTAACAGCGCGGCACCTACCTGGCGGTTGCGGTAGTCGGCCAATACGGCAAAGCGCTCCAGCTTTATACCTTGTTCGGTCTGGCGCCAGCGGGCGGCGCCACAAGGGACACCGTCGCAAGTAGCCAGGTAGTGGCGGGCCGTCAATTCAAACTCGTCACGCTCGGCCTCGCGGGGTACCTGCTGCTCCTCTACAAAAACCTGCTCACGTATGCTGAACGCGGCAGATCGATCCTGCTCGCGCTCAACACGTATTACGTCAATCATCTTCTGTTATCCGATCAGCTGCTATACCTTCTTTTTGCGACCGTTTACCGCTACAGGCTTGCCTTCTTCGGCGGCTTCAGCTTCCAGTCGGGCAGCCAGGCGCTCGTCGTCGGCTTTGGAATAAGCGTCAACGATGTCGCGCACCAAACGGTGGCGCATCACGTCCTCAGGCTGCATCTCTATAAAACCAATGCCTTTCACGTCGCGCAAGGTATGGAGGGCGTCCATGAGGCCAGAGCGCTGGTGACGCGGCAGGTCAATCTGCGAGCGGTCACCGTTGATCATCACCTTGGAAGTAGGGCCCATACGGGTCAAAAACATCTTGATCTGCGCCGGCGTGGTGTTCTGCGCTTCGTCCAGCAACACAAAGGCGTTGCTCAGGGTACGGCCACGCATATAGGCCAGCGGAGCGATCTCGATGATCTTGTTTTCCTGATAGTACTTCAGCTTTTCCATCGGGATCATGTCCTCCAGGGCGTCGTAGATCGGGCGCAGATACGGGTCCACCTTCTCCTTCATGTCGCCCGGCAAAAAGCCCAGGTTCTCACCGGCTTCCACCACAGGGCGGGAAATGATGATCTTGCGGACCTCCTTGTTTTTGAGCGCGCGCACCGCCATGGCCACCGAAATATAGGTCTTACCGGTACCAGCAGGACCCAGCGCAAACACCAGGTCATGGTTCTCCACCAGGTCCACCAGTTTTTTCTGGTTCGGCGTCTTGGCTTTGATGATGCCGCCCTTGCTACCATACACGATCACGTCCGGCGATGTCACGATCACATCCTCCTCCGTAAAAGGATCAGGAGAAAGGTATCTATTTACGCTGTTATGCGTAATCTTTCCGAACTTATGATAGTGGTCGATCAGCGAAGAAAGGATCTCGTGTATTTTGGTTATCTCAGGCGTCTGCCCCTGAATTTTGATTTCGTTACCTCTGGATATGATCTTGCTGCTCGGAAATGCGGCGGCAAGCTGCTTGATATTCTGATTCTCTGTCCCCAGAAAATCGATAAGAGAGATGTTCTCTAATGTTATTGTTTTCTCTACCAAATGTTTATGCTTATATAGTACGTTGGTAATATATTCTGTAAATTAGCTAAAATTGTTACACAATGATGACAAATCTACACAAATTATAGTTCGCTCTATGGCTGTAATTACATTCACCTCCGACTTTGGTTACACCGACCATTATGTGGCTGCCGTTAAGGCCGCTATGCTGTCGCTGCAGCCTCAGGCCCAGATTGTGGACATTTCGCATGGCATCGAGCCGTTCAACATTCCGCAGGCCGAGTACGTCATCGGTTCGGTGTTCCGGGAATTTCCGGAGGGCACCGTGCACCTGATCGCCGTAGATACGCACGGCTGTAAACAGGGCAAATATCATGCTGCAAAATACAAAGGGCACTACTTTCTGCTCGCCGACAACGGTTTGCTTTCGCTCATAACCGAGGGGCAGGCCGAGATTGTGGTGGAGCTGCAGACCGACGAAACAGTGCTGCCTTTCCCGGCCAAAGAACTGTTGGCGCCTGCCGCGCTCTTCCTGGCAAAAGGTGGCGACATTGATGTGCTGGGCGAGCGAACCACCTCGTACAAGCAGCTGCTCAATCGCCAGTTGCGCCTCAACGACCACTCCATAACAGGGCACGTGATCCATGTGGACCGCTATGGCAACCTGATCACCAACATCACCAAAGACAGTGTGGAGACCATTGCCCACGGCCGCACCTATACCGTGCACTTCGGCCGCGAAACGGTGGGCCGCATTCACCAGAATTATACCCAGGTGGAGGACGGCGACTGCTGCTGCCTCTACAACCACCTCGGCCAGCTCTGCATCGGCATCAACAAAGGCAACGCCGCCGAACTGCTCGGCCTCGGCTTCGACTCGCAGGTAGACGTGCGGTTTTATCCGGGTGGATGAGTTGATTGAGTGATTTTTGATTGAGTGATTGAATGGTTGAGTGAATGAGTGATTTCTAATTGAGTAATTTTTTGATTTGATAGCTGATTAATGGGGGAATTGCGGGTGCACTCCACCACTTCTGCATAGAATTGGGTCTGGACTTTATCTCGTAAGCCATACCTTTGTGTTCATATTTGAAATGAATAATTGAGAAAACAATGATTCACTCATTCACTCAACCACTCATTCAAAAATCAAAAAACTCACTCAATCACTAACTCACTCATTCACTCAATATGTTAATTCGCATCGTCCGCATGACCTTTCAGCCAGAGAAGACCGCCGATTTTCTGGAGATTTTCCGCAATTCCAAAGACAAGATCAGGGCCTTTGAAGGCTGTAACCATGTGGAGTTGCTGCAGGACCTCAACCACCCCAACGTGTACAGCACCTACAGCCTCTGGGACTCCGAAGAGCACCTCAACAACTACCGCGACTCCGAACTGTTCGGGCAGGTATGGAAGGCCACCAAGGCGCTGTTTGCTGACAAGCCGCAGGCCTGGTCTAATGTGTCCGTAAACATTTAGACAGTTATCAATAAACAACTATCAGCAACCGATCAATAATTAACAATCAGCAATCAACAATTCCTGTACTTTTGCAACGTATACCTGATGGTGTTTACTGATAACTGTTAACTGATCACTGTATAAAATGAATTACTTCGAGTTTTACCATATACCTGAGAGTTTCCTGCCCGACGAGAAAGCGATAAAAGCCCGCTACTACGAGTTGAGCCGCGAGTACCACCCTGACTTTTATGCCAACGAGGATCTGGGCACGCAGCAGAAGATCCTGGAACTCTCCACGCTCAACACCAATGCCTACCGCACCCTGAGCGATGCCGACCTGCGCATGCAGTACATCCTGCAGCAGCATGGCCTGTTGGAAGAGGGCGGCAAAAACGAGATTCCGGGTGATTTCCTGATGGAGATGATGGAGATCAACGAGGAACTGATGGAGCTGGAGTTCGATTTTGACGCCGCCAAACTGCACGAGATAGGAGAGAAGAGCACCGGCACAATGGCTCAACTGGAAAATGATATCCTGCCGGTTTTGCAGCGATACCCTGAGCTTCATGGAGTTACCAGAGAAGAGGCCCTGCAGGAGGTAAAAACCTACTATTTGAAGAAAAAATATTTGTTGCGTATTCAGGAAACTTTATCTAAGTTTGCAACCCGTTCCTGATAGTAGATCAGGAATAAATGCCTTGGTGGCGGAAATGGTAGACGCGTTGGTCTCAAACACCAATGAGGTTACACTCGTGCCGGTTCGACTCCGGCCCAAGGTACAAATAGAAAGCCCTTGCAAGCCAAAACTTGCAAGGGCTTTTCTGCTTCTATCCACCTCCATCAGTATGAAATTTGCGTTACAAAATCCTTAAAGACCTTTTTATGTAACTCCATATCCATGTCTGGGGAGAGGGATACCCGGGCAATGTAATCTTTGTCGGCTTCTTTGGTCGTTCCTTGCGTGGAGGTGGCAGGTATGGTCCAGTAGCTTCCCTTTAACTGCCCGTAGCTCACACAGTATTTACTTTCATGCGGGATTTTCCCGATCATCATCGTGATCAGTTTATCATTCAGCGCCCGCTTGTAAGTTTCCCTTTCTTCCGCCGTATTCCCCTTGGTAGGAAGATCCAGTGAAAACACAGACGGCGTAAATCCTTGCTGTGCCAGTTCTTCTGACACAAAATTGATCTTCGCCTCCGGTAGCGTCTCCTTGATGAAGTTAACAAACTCACGCGTGTTTCGGTACGCATCAGCAATCCGCTGATTCATGGAAGGTAGCTGCTCTGCCAGTATTTCCAGTTGAAGCTCGGTTGCCTGGTTATCGCAGAGTCTTAAGTGCTTGTCTATTTTTTTCAGCAAGTCTTCGGCTTTTGTATTGGCTACACAGTAACCGGCAGTAGCTTTTCCGCCACTCGGGAATTTCGATCCGCTCACGTAGGAGATACTCCTGATCGTGGAGAGAATGCCGTCTTTACTTAAAAATTGATAGTTCGGGCAGAAGGTTTGATCCAGGATAAATACCGGGTCAACAGCGACTTCCCCGGTTGCCGTCTTACGTTCTTTGCTCAGAACCTCCTTCAGCTTATCCAGATCCGGAACTTCAACTCTTGGGTTAGTTGGGATTTCCGCGATGATGTAAGGCACAGCATCCTGGCTGGCAATCTGCTCTAGCACGGTGTCAATGCTCTGCACCATGTTGTTGTCCCTGTCAACGAGCAAATCCATTACCTCCACATTGTCCAGACAAGCAGCGATGCGCCTTGCCTGGTCGTTTGTGCCGCCATAGCAATTTGGAGGCACCACAAATCGGATGGCCTTTCCCGGATGTTTTTCCAGGGCATCATGCACGAGCCCCATCATGATCGCATACTGTATTGATAGCCCGGAAGAGCCAATCAGCGCGTCTGTATTTGTACCAGTGATCCCCTTGATCAACTCTACCACCTGTGCTTTGTTCGCCGTGGCATTGGTCTTCTCCTGATGAGAAGCGGGCTTCTTTATCAGCTGCTGTAGGGCAGTGAGGCAATCGGCCGGCGTCATGGCGATGCTCTCTCGTCTCCTCACATGCTGTATCTCGGAGATGTACCCGCTATTCTGCGCACCATTTACCAGGATGATACTGCCAAGCTGTGCGTGCACGCTTACATAGAAGTCAAAATTAGGGTTGAGGTTGGCATGGCCCACTTCATCTTCCTGTGAGTAGAAAACAGTGCTGCCGTCAAATGCTGTAATCTCTTCCAGCTTCTCAACCCGCTCCAGGTCGAAGGTATAGCCATATACCTGCTTCAATACCTCAGCATCAAAAAAAGCGGGTAGCTCGCCGGTATAAACAATGCGGGTGTGCTTATTGGTAAGTAAGTTCTTTCTCAGGACAGCCAGAACAGGCATTGTTCTGGAAGAAAAGCTGATCACATTTTCCGGTTTCAGATTGTGTAATCTGGCAATAGCCCATTCCAGCACTGTAGACAAGGGGTGACCTAATCTAATATAATCGAAAGCAGTGGGTAAGGCACTGAGAGCTGCGGTCTCAGCAGTACGGACCTCAAACAAGGCCTCAAACTTTTCCAGAAATTCGGTTTTGGCTAATTGTTCGTTGTAAATATCCAGTCGATGCGTGGTTAGTCTCAACCAGTCAGACGGCATGTTCTCTAATATAGCTTCAATATAATTCAGCACTGTTCTATCTTCCATAATATTTGTATCGTGATAAGTCCGTGAAATATCTGGCTCAAATTTACCTAAAAATTGCTGCACTGCCTTTGTTATCGTGTAGCACGTTGGCTGCTAGACCAAAACTTGTCGAATGGGAATGCCACTGATGGGGTTCCAGGAAGATGCGAGCAAAGCGGTGGTGCTGCGAGTAAAAGACAATGACTTGGGCATGAGCAAAACACAGTTGCGCAAGTTGTTTATCATGTTTCAGCGTTTTCATAACTATATAGACGGGACAGGTATAGGTCTCTTCATGGTGAAGCGCATCATAGACAATGCCTGAGGCAGCATTAAGGTGCGGAGCGAGGAGGGTGTAGGGTCCGAGTTCGAGGTATACTTTGCGGCTTAACTTTAATTACTCCCCGCGGTCACCGGTTGAACCAATCCAGACCCAAAGAAGCGTCTTTCTGGTCAGGCCATTGTGGTACTACATGATAGCCAATAGGCTATGGTATGGGGTGATTTTTGTTTCTATATTTTTCGAAGAAGAAAAGCGAAGCGGTTGATTCTCAATTTTTAGGAGAATGGCAGGAGCGTACAAAGAGGCTGAAGGTGACGTTTTTGTGTTAAAACATCATTGTGGTATGTTTTTTAGTTTAAGAGGGTAATGTATAAGTATTAATACTTATGGATTAATGCTTTATGGTGGCGAAGAAGTGATGGATTTGTTATATTATAATTTTCTAATGTTCAGAAAATATAGATAACAAGCTATATATCAAGTTCATAAATTTGCTGGTATAACACAGGAATTTTATCCAAAAAGTTCTACCAACCCAGTTCATTTATGAAACCCACCACTGCTTTTTCCAGCTCGAAAAGGAGCGGGACAGGCTATGACGTTTTCAAATCTTATTTGAAAAGGCTGTCATGGCTTTTGTTCTTTTTAGGAGGGCTCTCTTTAGCACAAGTTGCTCATGCCCAAACCCAGTTCACACATGATTTTTTCACCGCTGCGGCCCTAAGTGGCCAAACGCCATCATGGCCCTGGAATACTACCGCCACGGTGAACATTGGAGGAGTGGAGTATGAGTTAACACAAACCGGTAACGGCAGTTGGGAAAACAGAGGCAATGGGGGCGCCAGTAACAGTGCGAGCCTTCACTACAGTACGGCGGCTGATAGCTATATAACAATTAAACGTAAAGACAGCCAGAAATTCAAGTTTTACGGGCTTTGGATGAGCTATGGCTGCTATAGCAGTCCACCTTACTATGTACCACCTCATCTAAAAGTGACCTATCATGAAAGCAACCTTCCGCAGGATGCTTTTAATGAGGCAAACCAAGCAGGTCTCGTACTTTCGAAGAATGTGGAGGTTAGATCGGTGACACTTAACTTTTCGGGGCTTCATACCTTATACCTTGACAACCTGGTAATAGGTCCTGTTGGAACAGCCTTATCCAGCAATGCCAATCTCTCCAACCTGACCCTTTCAGGCACTACGTTGTCACCGGTATTCAGCGCTAATACAGTCAACTACACAGCAAGTGTAGCCAATGCAGTAGCATCGGTTACGGTTACCCCCACCAAAGCAGATGCCAATGCGACTGTGAGTATCAACGGAACCGTGCTGGCCAGTGGCGTGACCTCCAGAGCAGTTAATCTGAATGTAGGGGCAAACACAATTACGACTGTTGTCACTGCTCAGAACGGGACCACCTCTAAAGCTTATACTGTAAACGTAACACGGGCTGCACCCATTGTGTCGCCTCCGCCTGTGGCTGGGTATGTGAATGCGCTTCAGTTCGACGGTGTAAATGATTATGTGGAGATTTCGTCCCAACCTTCCAACCAGTTCGATTCTGAAACAGAGTTTACTGTTTCGCTTTGGTTCAAGGCAAACAGTATGAGCAGAGCCGGTCTTTTCAGCAGACCTTCAGGTGGTGGCGATATGCAGTTCTGGCTGAGTGCAGAAAACGGTACATTTACCTACGGAATCGACAAGCATGGAACTGGCTGGACCTGGCTCAGTACCGGAACAGCTTATAAACTGGGAGAGTGGGTACAGGTAACCACTGTAAGGCGCAATGTTGGTGGCGAGCGCAGAATGGAAATCTATGCCAACGGCGTTTTAATTGGTTCAGATAGAGTAAACTACACATCTTCAGCATCCAATGCATCCATACGCATTGGTACTGTCATTAATGCAGATGAGAGCTTTGCCAACGGGCAGATAGACAACGTGTCGCTTTGGAAAAAGGCGCTGACTGCAGAAGAGATCAAAACACTTGGAGCCACTACCTTGAACGGCAACGAAGCGGGGCTAGCAGGTTACTGGCGCTTTGATGAGACATCGGGCACTACAGCGTATGATGCAACAGCAAACGCAAACCATGGCACACTCAGGAATATGGATCTGGCAACTGCCAGAGTCAGATCAACGGCAGGTGATATCATCACCAAAAAGAATGTAGCCTACGCTGGCAAACTGACTGGTAGCGACCCCGAGGGTAAGCCTTTGAGCTATAGCCTGGTTACCGGGCCATCCATAGGCACGCTCGTACTCAATGCCAACGGAACCTTCACGTATACACCAAATACAAATGCGGTTGGTGCTGATAATTTCTCTTACAGGGTCAGCAATGGAACAACCACCTCAAATACAGCTACTATCAATGTAACGATCGTTGAGCTGGCCGCCCCATCGGTGCCGGACCTGCTCAGCTCCAGCGATACTGGTATAAGCAACAGCGATAACATCACGAACGATAACACGCCAACTTTTTCCGGAACGGCGACGCCTGGTTATACCGTCACCCTGTATTCCGGTGGTAGTGCGGTTGGAATTGCTCGGGCTGATGACTCTGGTAAGTGGACAATAACAACCAGTAGCCTGGCAGATGGAGCCCACAGTATGACGGCAATAGCGGTGGATGGGACAGGAAGTCAAAGCCCTGCTTCAGCCGCCTTAACTGTAGTGATTGATACAACGGCTCCTAACACTACCATAACCGCTAGCCCTGCTGCTGCTACAAACGCCACTAGCGCTACCTTTACCTTCACAAGTAACGAAACTGTCAGTACCTTCCAGGCAAGCGTGGATGGCAGTCCGTTTACCATTGCTACTTCGCCGATTACGTTGACAGGCTTGAGCGGAGGCACGCACACCGTGCAGATTCGGGCCATGGATGCAGCCGGAAATCTGGATCCTACGCCGGCCTCCTATACCTGGACGGTAGACGCAACGGCTCCGGCCGTAACGGGCATCACCCGCCACAATCCAGCAACAGCAACCACCAACGTGACCTCGGTTACCTTTCTGGTTTCCTTCAGCGAGGGAGTTACAAGTGTTGATGCAGACGATTTCTCTTTGGCAACTACAGGGGGGGTAACAGGCACCGTTTCAGGCGTAAGTGGTGCGGGAACTAGATACGAGATAACAGTCTCTAACATCATTGGAAGCGGCACCCTGCGTCTGGATGTAATGGCAAGTGGAACCGGTATCACAGATGAAGTCGGGAATGGGCTCAGCGGAGGGTATACCGCTGGCCAGACATATACAATAGACACCACCAGACCGGTTATCACCTCCGTTTCTGTACCTGCAAACGGTGCTTACAGCGCAGGTCAGCAGTTGGATTTCACGGTTAACTTCAGTGAAGCCGTGACTGTAGCTACCGAAAACGGTACCCCAACGCTCGGCCTTACCATAGGCGCTGCTTCCCGGCAGGCAGTTTACGTGAGCGGCTCGGGCACATCAGCGCTGACCTTCCGCTATACCGTGCAGCCAGGCGAGATTGATACGGATGGTATTGCGCTGGCAGTTGGTATTACCCTGAATGGCGGAACAATAACCGACGCGATCGGCAATGCAGCTGTCTTGTCGCTGAACGGGGTGGCCTCAACAGCCGGTGTTCTGGTAGATGCTGTTGCGCCAACCTTGCAAACAGTCACTATCGCCTCGTCTAACAGCGACGCTACAAAAGCAAAAGTAGGAGATGTAGTCACGCTTCGCCTGGAGGCCTCCGAGCTAATCGCACAGCCAACAGTGGTCATCGCAGGAAAGACGGCACCAATAATGGCCGTTAGTGGCACCACTTACACCGCCACCTATACCCTGACTGCAGCTGATGCGGAGGGAATGGTTCCCTTCACCATCAACTTCAATGACCTGGCCGGCAACGTGGGCACCGCTGTCAGCGCTACCACCAACAGCAGCAGCGTTACCTTCGACAAAACAGCGCCGACCGGAACGCTCGCCATCAACGGCGGGGCTACCCACACGGCCGCTACGGAAGTTACGCTGAGTAATTCGGCAACCGACGCCCTGACCGGCGTGGCCGACATGCGCTTCTCCAACGACAACACCACCTGGAGCGCCTGGATGCCTTTCGCGGCAAGTCAAGCCTGGACACTACCTGCTGTAAACGGCAACCGCCAGGTATACACCCAACTGCGCGACGGTGCCGGCAACATCGGTACGGCGGAGGCGCAGATAATCCTGGACAATGTGCCGCTCACGCTCACACTCACCAGCGATGTGCAGGCTGCTACCAACAAGCCATTCGATGTAACCCTCACATTCAGCAAAGCCGCTACCGGTTTCACGATAGCAGACCTGACAGTGGTGAACGCCACGGCTTCCAACCTGGTGACCGCGGACAATAAGGTATACACGGCGACCATAACACCTACCTCTGAGGGAGAAATAAGAGTAAGCGTGGCAGCCGGTGTGGCAGTTGATGTAGCAGGCAACCTGAATGCCGCCTCCAATACCATCACGACGCTGTACGATACTACGCGACCTGCTGTGGTTGTCAGCACAAGCGCTTCCAGTCCTGTTAACAGTGCCTTCACTGTTACGCTGGAGTTCAGCGAAAACGTGTCAGGTCTTGCTGCAACAGGTATAGCGGTTAGCAACGGTACGCTTTCTCAGTTCAGCCAGGTGGACGGTCGTCGCTACAGTGCGCTGGTAACGCCTGCGGCAGCCGGTGAAGTGACAGTGCAGGTGCCTGCCAATGCAGCGGCTGATGCTGCTGCGAACGGTAACTTGCCTTCCAACACGCTCGCCGTGGTATACGACGCCGACCGTCCAACTGTGGTGTTGGCAAGCACTGCCCCGAACCCGATCAACAGGTCTTTCCAGGTAAGCGTTAGGTTCTCCGAGCCTGTAACAGGATTTACAGCGCAGGATATAACAGTGGTAAACGCTACGCTCTCCGGCCTGACCACAACGGATAACCAGCAGTACACCGTGGAGGTAAGCCCGCTGGCAGATGGACTGGTAACGGTTTCGGTGCCGGCTAATGTAGCCCAGGACGCGGCAGTCAATGGCAACACGGCTTCTGCAGTACTCTCCAGAACCTTCAATGCTACCAGACCTACACTTGCCCTCTCCACTATTGCAACCAACCCAACCAACGCTGCTTTTGAGGTGAACTTCACTTTCAGCAAAGAAGTGAGTGGCTTTGAAGTAGGAGACATTGCAGTGAGCAACGGTGCGGCGGCTGCCTTCATGCAGGTTTCTGCGCAGGTATACACTGCCCGCATCACACCAAGTGCGGAGGGCGAAGTGATGGTGCGTGTAGCAGAAAATATGGCCCAAGATGCGGCCGGCAACGGCAATACGGCAGCCACAGCCCTGAAACTGACCATTGACAAGACACAACCAACCGTCGAACTGGCCTCCGGTGCGCCTGAGAAGCTGAACGCTGCTTTCGAGGTAACCGTCACCTTCAGCGAAACGGTAACCGGATTCACTGCTGCTGATGTAACGGTTGTAAATGGTACGGTGACAGCCTTCGCGGCAAAAGGTGACAAGGAATATACCTTGCAGATCACGCCGCAAGCGAACGGGGAAGTGCGATTATCTATTGCTGCCGGCGTGGCGCAGGATGCAGCGGGTAACCTGAACCTGGCCTCCGAACAGCTTATCCGACTCTACGACACGACAAGGCCAGCAGTGGCAGTGGCAACAGCCATAACCAGTCCTGTCAATACCGCCTTTACCGCACGTTTTACTTTCTCGGAGTCTGTGGAAAGCTTTGATCTGAACAACATCACGGTAGCGAACGGAAGCGTTTCGAACCTGATCAAGGAAAGCGCTACGGTATACACAGCCCTGGTGACACCAAGTGCAAATGGTGTGGTGACAGTTTCCGTGGCTGAGAATGTGACGCGGGATGCGTTTGGTAACGGCAACCTGGCTTCTAACCAACTGCAGGTAAGCTACGATGTGACCCAGCCAGCGCTGGTGCTGTCGACTACTGCTGCGGATGTGGTGAATGGCCCATTCGAGGTAACCTTTACCTTCAGTAAAGCTGTGACAGGATTTGAGTTGCAGGATATCGCTGTGACAAATGGCGCTACTTCTGCCTTTACGCAGGTGTCAGCGCAGGTATACACTGCCCTGGTAACACCTTTGGCGGATGGCGAAGTAGGTATAGCGGTGGCGGCTGACGTAGCCCGCGATGCTGCCGGAAACGGTAACCTGAAGGCTGATGCTTTGACCAGAATGTACGATGCTACCAAGCCAACCCTGGTGCTGAGCACAGAGGCTATTAGCCCAATTAACGCTGCCTTCGAAGTCGAATTTACGTTTAGCGAGCAGGTTTCTGGTCTTGCCCTGGCTGACGTAGCAGTGACTGGAGGAACTGTATCTAACCTTGCACCTGCCGCAGGCGGCAAGGTATACACCGCTACCATCACGCCATCTGCTGAAGGAGAAGTATCCGTAAGTGTTGCTGCAGATGTGGCAGAAGACAGAGCCGGCAACGGTAACCTGGCCTCTAACACACTGCGCCTGCAGTATGACAAAACCCGTCCGGCAGTCACGCTGGCTACCACGGCTCCGGCCCTGACCAATGCTGCTATACCTGTCACGATTGCGTTCAGTGAAGCGGTAAGTGGCTTTGAGTTGGCTGATATCACCGTCACCAACGGTACAGCGGCTGACCTGACGAAGATAAGTGAAACAAGGTACAGCGCCCTGGTGACACCAGCTGCTGACGGAGAAGTAAGCATCGTCCTTGCCGAAAACAAAGTAGCGGACGCAGCCACGAACGGCAATACAGCCTCTAATAAACTGACCCTGACTTATGATGTCACGGCACCTGCCAGCTACGCCATCGCCTGGAGCGCTGACCGTGTGGATGTATCGAACCTGGAGGATATGGCGCTGCTGCTCACAGGTGCTGAACCGGGTACTACCTATACCTACCGCATCACCAGCGCCCAGGAAAACACAGAAGTTTCCGGTACGGGCGAGGTGACGGAAGAGAGCCTCCGCATCGGAAACCTCAACCTGGAGAAACTCCAGGATGGCACGTTGACCGTGCAGCTATACCTGACGGACAAGGCCGGAAACAAAGGAGCAGAAGTAACGGCGCAGGTGGTGAAGATCACCCGCAACATCGCTTCTGTGGCAACGCCAGCCATGATCCAGGTGCCGATCCGTACGAAGTTCGAGCAGGTTCCGCTGCCGGCTACTGTCGCGGTTACCTACTCTACCGACGAGACAGCGCAAGTGAAAGTACGCTGGGAAGCCGGTGCCTACGATGGCACCAAAGCCGGACCTTATGTGCTGACCGGCATACTGGAGCTGGCCGAGATGTCGACCAACCTGGATAACCTGACTGCCAAAGTAACCGTGGAAGTGCAGCCGAACAAAGTGCCAACCGCGCTTGCCTTCAGCGCCACCACCTTCAAACCAGATGCGACGGCAGCCGATGTGATCGGTACGCTGACTACCACTGACCCGGACGATACTGAGTTTGTCTATGCCCTGGTAAGCGGCGAGGGAGACACGCACAATGCGCTCTTCGAGATCCGTGGTGACCAGGTATACCTGAAGTCGAACAACGGCCTGTCAGGTATGACTTCCTTCACCATCCGCGTACGCAGCACCGACCCATACCTGAACACGATCGAGCGCACCTTCACGCTGACCAAGCAGGCCTATGACCGCACCGTGGACCAGCTCAAGATCGTCAACGCCTTCTCTCCGAACGGCGACGGCATCAACGACAACTGGACCATCCCGGAGCTGCGCTTCTACAACCAGGTCTACATCCAGGTGTTCGACCGCTCGGGTGTGCGTGTGTTCGAGACGTCTGATCCGGAGAAAGGCTGGGACGGCCGCGGCCCGAACGGACAGATCCTGAAAGGTGCCTTCCTCTTCACGGTGGAGGTGAAGGACATCAACTGGGTGAAAAGAGGTGTGGTGACAATCCTTAGCAAGTAATCAAATGAAAAAGTTAATCTTATCCATACTATTAGTTGCTTCTGTTCTGGGTGCGAATGCCCAGAACAGAAAGCACATCGCCAACTTTCAGCTGTTTCAGCAATACTACAACCCCTCGCTGACGGGCTACGAGGGCTCCATGCTCAAGGGCTTCCACCGCAACCAGTGGACGGGCTTTGAGGGAGCACCGCGCACCTACTTCGCCTCCGCTGAGCTGGACCTGGCCGATGTGTCTGCCTGGAAGAAAAGCGATCTACTCCGCACCCGGCAGGATGATTACTACAGCCGACAGATGGGTGCCAAACACGCCTTTGGAGTAGCGGTATTGCAGGACGAGTTCGGGCCTTTTTCCGAAAGCCAGGTGCAGTTGAGTTATGCCTCGCGTGTGCGTCTCTCCGAGAAACTGAGCCTGCGCTGGGGTGGTGCCGCCGTGTACAACGCCCAGCGCCTCGATGGCAACAAACTCACAGTGGATAACGAGAGCGATCCGGAGTTTCAGGGGGTTCTGGGGCAGCGCCTGCGCCAGGGCAAGCTCGACCTGAACCTGGGCTGGACGCTCACCGCCGATAATTTCTACATCGGCTATGCCATGCAGGACGTGACCAAAGGCGGTATTGTGTCGGGTGGAGACGAGTTTTTGCAGGACCTCTATACCCGCAAGCACCTTGTGCAGGCGGGCTACCGCACGGCTCTTTCTGATCAGTTTGGCTTGGTGGCCAATGCCATGTTCCAGTATGACAACAAGCTGAAAGAGAGTACCGAGTTGCAGCTCAAGGCCATTTACCAGAACATGGTTTGGCTGGGAGGCAGCTACCGCCAGGACCTGGCCTGGAGCGCCACGGCCGGGTTGCGCTTGGACCAGTTCCGCATCGGCTATGCCTACGAGATTCCGATTCAGAACGCCCGCCACGTGAGCCGGAGCACGAACGAGATCTCCCTCACTTACAACCTGATCCCGGTGAAATATCCGAAGTACGGCAGACAAGTAACCATCTGGTAAAGCGAAGCGAACATGAAGAAGATTGTATACACCATCGGATTGATTTTAGGGACCCTGACCGCAGGGCAGGCCCAGACAAAACTGCAGGAAACGAACGCTGAAATGGCCGGCGTAGCGCTGGTAGGAGAGGACATGCTGCTCGTGACCAAAAAAGAGGACGGCGGGCAATACCTCTACACCGCCCGCCTCGGCGAGACGGAGACTAAGGAGCGGGCCATCGCCCTGAATGCCGGCCACATCAATGCTGTGGTTGGCGGCAACCTGGCGGCGGGCGAAGTGTTCGTCTACCATAAGTCGGGCAGGAGAGAGGAGCGAATCACAAAGTATAGCTGGACAAACGGCGAGTTCGTAAAAGGCGAGGAAATTCCTGTGCCACGTCTGCGCAACCACTCTTACAACCTGGGCCTATACCTGACCGAGGACCAGCGCCGGCTTTTCATCGCCGCCGAACTGGCAGGCTCACAGGGCTACGACGATCTATACCTGAGTGAGTGGAATGGCAAGTCGTGGTCACGTCCACGCAACCTCGGCAAACAGGTCAACTCCAATCAAGCAGAGTTCGCCCCATTCGTGCGCAACGACTCACTGTATTTCTCCCGCCAAGAGGGGGAAACAGCCTACATCTACGGAGCCGCTCTACACAACGGTAATCCAGGTGAGGCAGTGCGCTTGACTGGTATGGTGAACGAAAAGGAAAGCTACAATGCCTACTTCAGGAAAAGCGCTGACCATACCTTATGGGTGACCGGCACTGCCAAGGAGCAGCCGCGCTATGTTGCTTACCTGTTGGGAGACCTGCCTGCTGCTGCAGTCGCAGCGCCTGTTGAGGAGCTTGTTTCTGAACCACAGGTAGAAGTGGTGCCACAGCAGATCGCACTGGAGGAGGTTGCTCCGGCTGAGTCAGAAGTTGTTGCTGAAGAGTCGGTGAAAGCTAAGCCTATGCGGGCGGCGACCCCATCGCTGGTACTCTATAACGAGTTTAACCGCGTGCACCTGAGCCTAAGCGAACTTGCCGGCTTATCGCGCTTCCTGCGCCTGCAGCCAGACGGTACAGGCTTTGTCATCAAAGGCTATTCGGACGGATACGGGGAGCCTGCGGCAAAGCAGCGGGTGAGCGAGCAGCGTGCCCAGAGTGTGAAGGAGTACATCCAGCGCTACTTTGGAGCCAAGGATTTCCAGGTAGAAATAGAGGGAGAAGTACTCCCGGGCAAGGGCAAAGCGCATCGCAAAACGGAGCTATACCTGGTGCCTTAACGCCGGATAATCACAGAGCAAAACAAGAAAGCAGGAGGCCCACATGTCAACGAGCGGTCTCCTGCTTTTTTATCACTTGCCAAATCCACTCCATCACAATCCCGTTTCTTTCGCTTAAATTACGACCTTGTATCAGCCAGCTTCGCAATTTCATCCGTACAAAGCAGGCAATGCCAATTAAACTCACTTTATAATAAAACTAGAACATGGCGACAGGACTTCTTGCGCTTTTAGACGATGTGGCGGCACTGGTTAAGGTAAGTGCGGCAACTTTGGATGACGTGCCCACCCAGGTAGCGAAAACCACGGGCAAGGTATCGGGTATCGTGATCGACGACACGGCTGTAACGCCCAAGTATGTGGTGGGCCTCGACCCGAAACGCGAGCTCTCCATCATTTACCAGATCGCCAAGCGGTCGCTCATCAACAAAGCTATCTTTCTGGGGCCGGCCGCCTTGGTGCTGGGTTACTTTGCGCCAGCGGTTATACCTTACCTGCTCATGCTGGGCGGCGCTTTCCTGTGTTTCGAAGGTTATGAAAAGGTGCACTCCATGTTCAGCAAAACACACGAGCCAACCGATGAGCTCACCGAAGAGATGGAGGTGATCACCCCGGCAGAACTGGAAAAACAAAGAGTGAGCGGCGCGATCCGCACAGACTTCATCCTTTCGGCCGAGATCATGGCCATTGCCTATGCTACTGTAGCCGACAGCCCGCTGATGAACCAGATCGTGGTGCTGTTCGCGGTGGCAATTTTTATTACTGTTGCCGTGTACGGCTTTGTGGCCCTGATCGTGAAAGCAGACGATATTGGTGTGCACATGGCCCAGGACAAATTCCACCCGACCACCCAAAAGATCGGCCGTGGCATCGTGAAATCCATGCCAGCCTTCCTGAAAATACTGGGCTATGTGGGCACTGCCGCCATGCTGTGGGTAGGAGCTGAGATCATCGCGCACGGTCTGCCGTTTATGCACCACCCCATGGAAACACTCGATCACCTGTTCCCCGACATTCCGGCGCTCGGGTGGCTCGTAAAGGTGCTGGTGTTGGCGTTGGGAGGTCTGCTCCTAGGGGCTGTCATTGCACAGGTGGTCACGCTTGGGAAAAAATTGTTCAAGCGTCCGGCTGAGAAGGTTGCGCACTAAGCTCTAACTTCCTTTTGCATCGTAACCCGCGGCGGCTTCAGACACCAGTTTGAGGATGTTTTTGAGTACCGGGCTGTTGTCGTTTTTGCGCCAGGTCACATACAGGTTCGTCTTGTAGGGCAGGGCAATGAAGCGCACGTTGGGCAAGGCGCTGAATGAATAGGAATAGGGTAAAATAGTCACACCCAGCCCTTTGGATACCAGCCCCAGCACCATGCCCCCGAAATCGGTTTCGATGCGCACGTCGGGCGTGATGCGGTAATCATCGAAGATCTGGCGAAGGCCTGCGGTATAATAAGTAGTTTGCGTCAGGTTGGAGAGGATAAACTTGTCGTGCTGCAGATCCTGCATACCGGTAAAGTTCTGCTCGGTGAGGCGGTGGCTTTGGGGCACGACCAGCGCATAAGGCTCCGAGTAGAGGCATACCGACTGCAGTGCCGGATTCTCAGCGGGGTCCCGCCTAAAGGCCATGTCCATCTGGTAATTGAGCAACAACTGCTCAAAGCTGATGTCGGTCGGCTCCACCAGGTCTACCTTCAACTCTGGCAAAGCTTTGGAAATACGGCTGATGAGGTCCGGCATGAAACCGTAGGCGATGGAGCCGGGGTAGCCGATCCGGATCGTGCCGTACGCACCCTCGTGTATTTTGCGGGCCTGCAAGTGCACCCGGTTTATCTCGTCGAGCAGCGGCGCCCACTGGTCGCGCAGAAAGGCACCCGCCTCGGTCAGCTTCACGCTCCGCTTTGTTCGCTCGAAAAGCTGCACGCCAAGTTCTATTTCCAGGGCTTTGATCTGTCGGCTGAGGGCAGACTGCGTGATGAACATGCGCTCGGCCGTATTCCAGAAGTGCAGCTCCTGCGCCAATGCCAGAAAGTATTTTATTTGCTGTAGCTCCATTCGCTGTGATTCGTTTATTGCATTAGTTAAGCGAATAAAAGCATTTTTTAGCCCATTTTCACCTGCTTTATTTGCAAATATTATATTAGTCAGCAAAGCTATGATCTTAATACGCAAATACATGGGAGAGGCAATCGGGTGGGCAGGCGCTTTCTTTTCGCTTCTGGCCTTTGGCCTGAACAGCATGGGCTATACACACGGGCAGTCGGTGGAGTACCTGGGCATGAACATCCTGGGGTGCTTGTTCATGATCTTCTATGCCTCGTCTAAAAAAGCACATGCCAGCTACGTGCTCAACACCATCTTCCTCCTTGTTGCGGTCATCGCCCTGGTCAAGGCGAACTTCATGTAGGTATAAACCGGTGATTTTACGAACAGCTTAGTCAGAACACACGCTGATTAGGGTGCCTGCAGCCTCTGGGTTGCAGGTTTTTTTTTGCCATGGAGTCAAATACCCATCCCGGCTTCCTGCTTTGTCGGCACTTTTTAATGTCTCTTGTTATGCTTTGGTTATCAGTAGTTTAAAATCGTAAAAAGAAGTGCGGTAGACAGATTTTTTTATTTTTGGAGGCAACCCTTTTGGCGTTTGGTCCGTGATGGGAGCGCAAATTCTGGAACAGTGAGCAAAACAGAAGGCGAAGTATTGGATGTGCTGCTACGTCAGTGTCTGAAGCAGGACCGCGGAGCGCAAAAAGAGCTGTACCGGCTCTTTTACAGCTACGCTATGAGTGTTTGTGTCCGCTACTCACACGACGCTGAGGAAGCGAAAGATGTGCTGAACGACGGATTTATGAAGGTGTTCACCAGGCTGGACCAATACCACCCGCCCAAGCCCTTCAAAAATTGGCTGCGGCGGATCATGATCAACACGGCTTTGGACAACTACCGGCATAACCTCAAGAACTATCACTTGCAGGACATTGAAAAAGCAGCACCGGCAGCCGAACCGTTTGGTGTGGAGCAGCAACTCAACTACGAGTACCTCATCTCACTGGTGCAGCAGCTGTCGCCGGGCTACCGGGCTGTGTTCAACTTGTATGCGATTGATGGCTATACCCACGAGGAGATAGCCGAGACACTAGGTATAGCAGTGGGTACCTCCAAGTCGAACCTGGCCAAGGCACGGGCAAATTTGCGGGAAGCATTACAACGGAGCAGAATCGATGAGCGCAAACAATATGTCTGACAAGGAACTGGACCGCCTGTTCAGGAAATCGGCCGGGCAGTACGAGCCGCCCTTCGATGAGGAGGCGTGGAAGGCGATGGAGCGGAAGCTGGATGGAGCCCAGGGAAAAGGGACCGGCATGAAACGCTTGTTCCCCATCCTGCTGCTAGCCATGCTGGTGTCGGTAGGCATTGTCTGGCGGCAGCTGGAAAAAGAGGCGCCGCCTCAGGAAAGCGTTGCTATACCTGCCGCGCAAGGGGAGGAGGCAGCTCGTAGCGTGGCTACCGCACCTGATCAGACCAAGGAAGAAGCGCATACTACCTTGCCGGAGCCACCTTCGCCCGCTGCGCCATACCCTGCCGTGCAGCCAGGCTCCGGGGTGGGAATCAGTGCCGCCAATGAACCTGTGCGTGAGCGCACTGCTATACCTGAACGCAAAGCTATACCTTCGGCTCCGGCTATACCTTTGCGCAGTGCTATACCTGCCAGCCAAGTGGCGGAAGCAGCGGAACCCTTGCAAACAGTGAAGACAGCATTGCCGATAGCCGCGCCACCGCAAGTGCCAGGTATAGCCCGGCAGGTAGCGGCCCCTCCTATACCTGCTGCTGTACCTGCAGTGCCTGAAGAAATACCAGAGGAGCGGAAGCGGGTGTTTCTGCGCAGTATCGGGGTCACGCTGGTGGCAGCACCGGATATCACCACCGTTCGCTTCAAAGACCGGGATGCGGTCAGTACCAATGCCGGCGTGCTGTTGAGCGTGCCCCTTACCAGCAGGCTGAGCTTGGTGTCGGGTGCTGTGTGGGCAGACAAACTATACAACGCCACCCCCGCAGACTATGCCCCTTCGCCCGACTACTGGGATGGCAAAAGGCGACCGGATGTGATTGCTGCGCAGTGTAATGTGCTCGATATACCTGTCGACCTGCAGTACCGGGTGCTGGACTGGGGCAGGAGCCAACTGACCGTGCAGGCGGGGCTTTCCAGCTACCTGATGCTCAACGAAGAATATACTTATACCTACTACTACCCTGGAAGAGAACCCTACAGCAGCACCCGCGAATTCTCGAACAAGAACAGGCACTGGTTCGGGATACAGAACCTGGCTGTAGGCTATGCATACCAGTTGTCTCCTGCCATCACGATCGGAGCGGCGCCCTTTGTCAAACTACCGCTGGCCAGTATCGGCGAAGGGCGGGTGAAACTCACCAGTGCAGGCGTGTTTTTTTCAGCCGGCTTCACCCTAAAATAACAAGGTCCAGATTTGCAGTTTCATAACACCTCACGTTATGGCACGGCCCCGGCTGTGCCAGGAAGAATAACAGTGCTCTTATTATTCATTCACTTCTCCTTAATTTTTAATGAAGATGAAAACGTTTCGAATCAATTTTGGAATACTGCTTGGCGCACTGCTGAGCCTTTCGTTTATGCTGACTAGCTGCGACGACGACGAAGACACCACCGTTATACCTGACGCGGAGATCATAACCTTTAATGAAGTGACCCTGACTGGTGCTGACGAGGTGCCGGCCGTCAGCACCCAGGCTACCGGAACCTTCAAGGGTACTTATAACCGAGACACCAAAGTGATGCGCTACACGGTTACCTTTCAGGGTATAACGCCCACGGGCATGCACTTTCATAAGGGCGCGGTAGGGGTTGACGGACCAATTGTCTTGCCCATAAACCCCGGCGCCAGCAACGACCCTTACTCCAGTACTAATCCTTTCGTGAGTCCCATGTCAAGATCCACTTCCCCTCTCACCGATGCGCAGGAAGCAGAGCTGCTGGCAGGCGAGTGGTACATCAACATTCACAGCAGCCAGTACCCCGATGGCGAGCTGAGAGGCCAGATCACCCGCTAGGGCTATGACATGTTGCCTGGCTGTTCTGCTCACTGGCAGCCGGGCAACTATGTCAGTTTGTAGGGAGAAAAGGTACGTTTGGCAGCATCGATTTTTATTTTAACACATTATCTATTAATTTAAACATGAAATGAAAACAAGGTGACGGAGCGCACAGTAATGCGACTCTAAGATCCAACCCTCTCAAATGATTGAAATCCAAGACGAGCTTTTGAAAGACCTGGAAGCCATCAGGCAGATTCCGGTTGTGCCGACTATGCTCGAAGTTATCTGCCAGACCACCGGGATGGGCTTTGCGGCAGTGGCACGTGTAACAGAAGACAGATGGATAGCCTGCAGTGTGCGCGACGAAGTGAACTTTGGCCTGGAGGCAGGTGGTGAACTTCCAATCAAAACCACGCTTTGTAATGAAATAAGGGCACACCGCAACCCGATCGTGATCGACAACGTGGCCGAAGACCCACTTTACAGAGAGCACCATACCCCTCGTATTTACGGGCTCCAGAGTTATATCTCAATACCGATCCTACTCCGCAACGGCGACTTTTTCGGAACTCTTTGCGCCATCGACTCCAGGCCGGCCCTTGTAAACAACCCGAGGGTGATCAACACGTTTAAAATGTTTGCCGAACTGCTGGCCTTTCATCTGGAGAGCTTGGATTTGCTGGAGCGGAGCCATCAGTTTACGGCGGAACTGCAGCAGGAGAACAAGAGCCTCACCAGCGCCAATTTCGACCTCGACAACTTTGTGTACACCGCCTCGCACGACCTGAAATCTCCCGTTGCCAATATTGCGGGGCTTATAGAGTTACTTTCTGTTTCTGTGTCGAACGAGCACCTGGACCGGGAAGAGCTCAAGCAGATCACCGCCATGATGAAGACCTCGCTCAGGCGCTTTTCCACCACGATCCGGGACCTGACCGCAATTGTGGAGATAGATAAAACGGGATCCGACGAAGATGCCTCCGTACTTGATATTAACCAGGTGATGGAGTCAGTGAGGCAAGACCTGCAAAGCCTGGTGGTAGAGAACGATGCACGGATAGAGGTGATCGCGCCAGACAGTCATGTGACGGGCTTCACGCCGAAGAATTTCAAAAGCATCCTCAGCAACCTGGTCAGCAACGCCATCAAGTACCGATCGCCTGCCAGAAAACCAGAGATTACCATCAAACTGGAGAGACACAGTGGGAAGACTTACCTGTCGGTTCAGGACAATGGCCTGGGTATACCACTCAACAAAAAGGACAGTGTGTTCACAATGTTCACGCGCGCGCACGACCACGTGGAGGGCAGCGGCATCGGGTTGTATATTGTGAAAAGAATGGTAGACAATGTGCACGGAGAAATAAAAGTGGACAGCGTGTTGCACCAAGGCACTACCTTCACAATCATTTTTTAAGCTAACGTGTGCCGTAAATTATAGCGGCAGGATCTTAAAAAAACAGCGGGACCTGATTTTAATTCAGGTCCCGCTGTTTAGGTTTTGTGGCAATCGCAATCAGCTGCCCAGGTTAGGCAAAATCACTTTGTCGATGACGTGCACGACGCCGTTTGTAGCCTGCACATTCAGTAAGGATGGTACCAGGTTGGCGACTCTGCCCTGCGTATCGGTGAGGGTGAGGTTGCTGGTATTTACAACGAAAGCGTCGCCGTTTGCGGTGCTCACTTCACCTGAGCGCAGATCAGAGGAGTACACACGGCCTTCCACCACATGGTATAGCAGAATTTGTCTTAGCGCCTCCACGGGCACATCCTCCAGGCTGGCAAACCCTAACTCACCCAGCGCGGCGATAAAGGCATCGTTTGTTGGCGCAAACACAGTATAGGGGCCACCACTGGCCAGCGTCTCACCCAAGCCGGCTCTTTGCACGGCCGCTACCAGGATCGAAAACTCCGGGTCAAAGCTAAGGGCCAGTTCCACCAGGTTAAGTGTTGGTGGCATCAGCACTTTGTCAACTACATGGATCACGCCGTTCAGTGCACGGGCATCCGCCAGGATTACATTGGCATCATTCACCTGCACACCACCATTTAACGAGATATTCAGGGCCGCGCCATTCAGGGTGGGTACGTAGCCAGCCGTCAGGTCAGTAGAATATACTTTGCCCGCTACAGCGTGGTAAAGCAGGATCTCCCGTAAGTTGGGTACGCTCCCGATGTTATTGGGGTAGAGGCCCAGCTTGGCGAAGGCCTCGTCGGACGGTGCAAAAAGTGTCAGGTCGTTTTTGGCCACTGTAGAGGTGAGTCCTGTTTTGGCCAGGGCAACCAGCAGCGTGTTGAAAGTGGGTTTGCGATCCTGGTTCTTATGGGCCTTGGCGTGGGCGGGTGCATTGCCTTTCATCAGGTCGGTTCTTTGCAGTACGGTCAGCATGTCTTCCGAAGCGGAGAGCAGGTCAGCTTCCGGTTGCACGTCGTCTTGCTTGTCGCAGGCAGAAAAGGAGAAAAGCATAGCCAGCAGAAAAGCCAGCGCACCCAGCTTACTGCCGAAAACGGAGGTAGTTACTGTTTTCTTCATGTTTTTGTTTTTTTAAGTGAGCGTTAGATTATTCTACTAAGCTCAACCGGCAATACTTTTGATTGTTTGAAGATTTTGGCTATACCTTTAAGATTTTTTATGATATATTCTGTTGATTGGCAGTAACATAGGATAGTAGGTGAGTCCTCTTTGCAACTGAAGAAGCCGAAAACAAAACGAGCCGTCCTTTTCGGGACAGCTCGTCGGTTCATGGTGTAGGTATACAGTGCTTGTTTACTTGCCGGGTCCTGAAGTTTAACAGCCCTTGCGCAGGTTGTCGGCATAGGCATTTGGCAGTTCGGAAGCTTCTACTGCTCTGGCTGCTCTCTCAAAGTCATAAGCGAAGCGGATGAAGGCCACCTCTATGCTGTCCTTGTCGAGCACCGAACTGTGCTCATCAATGGTCAGCAGGACATACCCGCCCCGGTTGTCGGCGTCTTTCGGTTTTCCAACTGAGCCGATGTTGATCGCATGGCGGAAGTGCGGCTGCTCGCCGGTGCCCGTGTTGAGAGTGCGGTGGTAAGGTTTGTGCGTGTGTCCGAAACACATGATGTCGGCATCCGCCTCTTGCATAATGCGCGCCAAGCTTTTTTCGTCGCGATCTTCGAACAGGTACTCATTTATTTTGCGCGGACTGCCGTGCACCAGCAACAGGTTCAGTTTGTCGTTGTTGAGCTGAAACTCCACCCGGATGTGTGCCGGCAAAGTGCGCAGGTAGCGGCGGCGGTCCTGCTTGATGATTCGATTGGTAAAAGCGATGGAAACAGCGCCATTGGCTTTCTCATCTTCCGACTTGTAGGCGCATCCACAGTCATTGCTCTCCCGGCCAATGCCAAAGTCATAATTGCCTGCTATGGTCGGGATGTTGCGCTTTCGGATTTCATCAATTACTTCGTTGGGCCATACATTATACCCTACCAGATCGCCAAGGCAGTAAATGAAGTCCGGCTGGCGGGCATCCACATCTTCAAAAAAGGCTTCCAAAGCGGGCAGATTGGCATGTATGTCACTAAATAGGGCTATCCGGATCATGGCAGTTCAGGTATAATCTAGTTAGGTTGCTGCATGCCCGGGTTGCTGTCAGGCAATTGTGTTCCGGGCTGGTGCTTAGCTGGTTTATGATTGCAATATTACGATTAAAATAGCTTATACCTTCTACCTTTCTGTTACCGAATTGTTATGAATTGAGCTATGCCACCTTCAGGTATGAAGGCAGCGGCTAGCTACGCTCCACCACGATGTACCTGGCCGCATAGCCGTTTTGTTTGTAGAGCAGCTGCAGGGCCGTGATCAGGGAGGCAATAGCGTTGGCTTTGGTTTGCAGGCCGGCAAGTGGCCGTAGGTAGTTCTGGTATCCGGCGCCGGGCAGGCGCATCACCACACGCCTGGCATCGGACTCCTCTACTTCGGACAGGGCTTTTGCCAACACGACCTGGCGCATATAGGGGAGGGCCGATTTCATGCTGCGGTAGTCGGAGAAAGCATAAAGGCGGCAGTATGAGCTAAGCTTGACAGAATTCACGCCTCAAAAATAGCGCATTAATCTTTACCAGCACATCATGTCGATCAGGTTGATTTTATTGGTGTAGGGTTCGAGCGCCCTTTTGCTGGCCAGGCCCCTGATCAGCCCGATGATCTGCGTTTCGGGGTTGCTCCACACTTCAGCAAAGAAGTCGCCCATGTCGTAGAGCTGGATGCGGTAACCCCGACGTCCCCTTTCTGCCAGCAGCGTACCGTGCGCCCATACCATCTCCCATCTGCCGGCCAGTGTGTGCTTGTTAAAAAAAGTAAGACTCATGCTGTGATCAGGGTATTCGGGTGAAAAAGCTGTGTCAATCGCAGCAGGGATCGTTCGGGTTATCGTAATCCCAGTAGACCTCGATGGTGGCGGGTTTATCCAGGTAAGCAGGTATAGGGGTGTAAATGATCAGTTCCCAGCCTGCTTTTAGCATGTCTTCGCGGTGCAAACGCCTGGCCTGCCACATCAGTCGCTCATGGATCTCCTGCCCGATGGGGCGGTGGCTACCCACATAGGGGCTGCCCTCCTCAAATTTAAACGTGGTTGCATGCATAAACTACAATTTTTACAGCTATACCTTATACTACGTAACATGTTATGATTTAAGGTGCAGAATCTTAAAGTTTTATAAAGAGTACCAGGTTTGCTGCAGGATCTGGCCGTTCTGTTAACTTGCACAGAGTAGGGGAGCCTATGCCGGCTTATCGTGTTTTTTCGAAAAGCATGAAATGCTGGATTGGCAGGAAGTCCTCTTGGCGCTGCAGGCGAAAACCGTTTGCCTCCAGCTCTTTTCGGATCTGCGCGGCGGTCATTTTATGCAGCTCCCTGATCCGTACATCCGGATCCTCGGCTTTGTATTCGAGCAGCAGGAGCTTGCCATCGGGCTTTAAAGCCTCGTGAATAGACTGGAGTATCTCTTTCGGGTAAGCCAGTTCGTGGTACACATCCACCATCAGGGCGATGTCTATTGAATGAGCTGGCAGGTTCACCTCCAGGCTGTCGCCTTTCACAACCATCACATGATTAGCCTCTTCCTTGCTGCGGCGCTCCTTCAGCGTTTTGATGAACCGGTCCTGTACCTCCACCGCGTATACCTTGCCCTCTGGTACCTTTGGCGCTATCTGAAAGGTATAGAAACCTGTGCCTGCCCCAATGTCGGCCACAACGCTGGTAGGTTGCAGGTCCATGTTCTCTATCGTGCGGGAAGAGTTCTCTTCCTCCTCTCGTGTGTCGCGGTCGAGCCAGTTGCCTCCGGTGGCTGTCATAATAGCGGCGATCTCCCGGCCCATGTATACCTTGCCCGTACCGCCAGACGAGGGTCTTTTGTAGGTATAGCCGTCCTTCGTTTTGGCAATGGGCTGCTGTGCCTGGCAGGCGTGGCAGCCGCTCAGGCACAAGCTGGCCAGCAGGGCGAGCAAAAAGGAGGAGCCAGTAAGTCGGAGGCGTTTGGTCATAACGTGTATTTCTCTAATCGCTCGGTCAGGTCGTCTATCAGTTGCTCTGTCCACTTTTCGGCTACCAGTTCGTAGTCGGCTTCGTCCCACTTTTGGAGGTAGTCTTTCTCCAGCCATACATTGTCGGGGTTGGGTCCGATGGTATAGAAAGTGCGGTCCAGTTGGAAGAGCAGGTCTTTGGTCAGGTCGAAGTTGTCGGCCCCCACCCGCTGGAAACCCTCCAGACGCAGGCGCAACCCCATTTGGTTCACATTGCCTTTGTCGAGGCTGATCTCGGTGGAGGTGCCGGCGCCCGGCTCGCGCGTCCAGGTGTCCACCAGCTTCTCTAGTTTAAAGTCGTGGAAAAGCGGGATTACATCGGCCAGGTGCTGGTGGATGTGCTGCGCCAGTTCAGGCAAAATAGTGTCGTAAAGCTTTCTTAAAGCTTGTTTGTCTTTAACAGGGGATTCTTGCATGGTAAAAGGGTATTCGGTCCTTGTTATACGAGCTGGCCTCAGTTTCTGCCACCGCTCCGGAAGGATACTTTACAAACGCATGCAGGTGGTGTTTCAGGTATAGCAGGGCGCCCAAAATTGCGACGCGAGGCATTTGGTCTATTTTTTGTATCTTGGGCTGAATTTATCACTCTCTTTAAATTTCTATGAAAGACCAAATCATATTAGCCGGTAAGGCATCCGGCATGGCGGTCCTGCTGGCGCTGGCGAGCTGCACCTCAACGCAGACGCCCCAGACGCAGGACACACAGACAACCACGCAGCAACAGCAGGCCGTTGAGACCAACCCGCTCCTGCAGGAGTGGACAGGCCCGTACGGCGGCGTGCCGGCCTTCGACAAAATGAACCTGGCCGACCTGAAGCCGGCCATGGAGAAAGCCATGGCCCTGAACCTGGCCGAGATCGAGAAGATCGCCAACAACACGCAGCCTGCCACTTTTGAGAACACCATCGAAGAGATGGAGCGTGCCGGCAAGGAGCTGAACCGTGTCTTCACCTACTACGGCATCTGGAGCAGCAACGTGTCTACACCGGAGTTCCGTACCGTGCAGCAGGAAATGGCCCCGAAAATCTCCGAATTCAACTCCAAGATCTCTCAGAACGAGAAGCTCTTCCAGCGCATCAAAACCGTATACGACAACGCCCAGAAAAACCCGCTGCCAGCTGATCAGCAGCGCGTGGTGGAGCTCGTTTACAAAGGCTTCGAGATGGAAGGCGCTAACCTGAGCCCTGAAAAGAAGAAGCGCTATGCCGACATCAACAAAGAGCTTTCGACACTGTACACCAAATTTTCAAACAACATTCTGGCCGACGAGGAAAAGTATGTTGTATATTTCACCAAAGACCAGTTAAGCGGATTGCCGGAGTCGTTTGTGAAGGCCGCTGCCAAAGCCGCCGCTGACCGTGGCAAGGAAGGCCAGTACGCCGTAACCAACACCCGCTCGAGCATGGACCAGTTCCTGACTTACTCGGACGAGCGCGGTCTGCGTGAGAAGGTATGGAAAAACTACTACTCCCGTGCCGACAATAACGACGGAAACGACAACAAGCAGAACATTGTGGACATCCTGAAATTGCGCCGCGAGCGCGTGCAGCTGATGGGCTACGACAACTATGCCGAGTGGAGACTGCAGGACCGCATGGCTAAAACACCTGAGGCTGCAATGGACCTGATGATGGCCGTTTGGCCATCGGCTATCGCACGCGCCAAAGAAGAAGTGGCTGACATGCAGCAACTGGCCAACAAAACGAGCAAAACGAAGATCACGATCGAGCCCTGGGATTACCGCTACTACGCCGAGAAAGTGCGTCAGCAGAAGTACGACCTGAACTCTGACGAGGTGAAGCAGTACCTGGAACTGAACAACCTGACACAGGCGATTTTCTTTACGGCAGGGGAGCTGTTTAATTTCAAATTTACGCCAGTGCCGGAAGGCTCTGTACCTGTGTTCCACGAAGACGTGAAAGTATGGGAAGTGACAGACAGGACAACAGGCGACCACATTGGTCTTTGGTACCTCGATCCGTTCGCACGTCAGGGCAAGCGCTCCGGTGCCTGGGCAACGACTTACCGCGCCCACACCACTTTCGACGGCAAGAAAACCGTGCTGTCTTCGAACAACTCCAACTTCGTAAAGCCTGCTCCGGGTGAGCCCGTGCTGGTGTCGTGGGACGATGCCGAAACGTTCTTCCACGAGTTCGGCCACGCGCTGCACTTCCTGGCATCGAACGTGAAATACCCGACCCTGAACAGCGGCGTGCGTGACTATACTGAGTTCCAGTCGCAGTTGCTGGAGCGCTGGTTATCTACCGACAAAGTGATCAACCAGTTCCTGAAGCACTATAAGACAGGTGAGCCGATGCCGAAAGAGTTGATCGCCAAGATTGAGAAAGCTTCTACCTTTAACCAGGGCTTCGCTACGACTGAGTTCCTGGCTTCTGCCCTGATGGACATGCACTTCCACCTGGCCGATCCGAACAACCTGGACCCGGACAAGTTTGAGAAAGAAACTCTGTCGAAACTAGGTATGCCGAAGGAGATCGTGATGCGTCACCGCTCACCGCACTTCGGGCACGTGTTCTCCGGCGAAGGCTATGCCACCGGTTACTACGGCTACCTATGGGCCGATGTGCTGACCTCGGATGCCGCAGAGGCATTTGCGGAAGCACCAGGCGGGTTCTATGATGCAGAAGTGGCAGCCAGACTGGTAAAATACCTGTTCGCGCCGCGCAATTCCATGGATCCGGCAGACGCCTACCGTCAGTTCCGTGGCCGCGACGCCAAGATCGACGCACTGATGCGTGACCGTGGCTTCCCGGTACCGGGCCAGCAAGGCAAGAAATAATCCCTAGCCTATTTTATGCACACCAAAGCGCTCTGCAGGATATACTTGCAGAGCGCTTTTTTATGTTGTTCAGAACCCAACAGGTTAAGGCGCCCTAAAGAGTAGCTAGTTCAGCTTTTTATTTTGTGCCGATATTTTTTGGAAAAGGATGATAAGGCAGGGCTTCTTGCCGGGTGGTTTAAAAGTTCTTGTCTCAACCATTAACTATACCTTTAGGTTTGCTAACAAATTGTTAATCAGTATTTTGTTGGGTTGTTGGATTGGATCGGAAAGAGTTGTTAGTTTCAACTTCGGGTATAAGAATTGCCGCATTTGCCCGCATGGAGAATAGAAAAAATTAATCATCGCAATGGTTATCGTAACCTTTTGATAACATGACCGTAATTTGTGAGATTAACAAGCACCATTGATCTTGACAAAGCGGGATATATTGCCCAACTTGGGGTCTGTGCTTTCAGAATACCGATTGCCTGTTATGGATGAATTTTCTCTTTTTACCAGCAAGTTGCAAACTTGCGACCTGATTGTATTGACAGAAGCGGACGAAACCCGCACCTATTGCCGTTTTTATGCCAACGGACTCTATCAGGACAGAATGTTTATATCAGATGCCTCTGTGAAAGAAAATCTATCGCTTCTCAGCAGTGAGGAGGATGTGATTGATTGGAATGGCGTGCAGAACCTTCGCAAAAAGTACTGTGAAGTGTTGCACGCGGGCGAGGTTATTACTACCGAAACTTCAAAAGCGCCAGTTTAGCAGGTAAGCTCCAAAACCTGTGTTTTGACTCCTAAATGAAGCGGCCGGTGCTGGACGTTTCCCGGGAAAGGTATGGCCTATAAAAAGCGAAGGCCCCTTTGTGAGGAGCCTTGCTTCTTCAAAGGATTACCCGAGGGGCAACCTTCAACTTTTAGCCGGTGCAAATATAGAGATAATTATACCTATAACCGGTGCTGTTTGTGAAAAAAAATATTTTTTTTGAACTTTCTTCTCGTAATGTCATTAAATCTGGCTTCGGTGCCGCTGATTTATTGCGGAAGGCACAACAGGGGATAGACAGATGATAACAAAAAGAGGGAGCCTTGGCTCCCTCTTTTTGTTTCTCATCAAGAGATTATATCAGACGCTTCTTATTTATCGCTCTGGTAACCTACCAGCTTGATCATCTTATTGTAGTTACCCAGCAATAGGAAAGAAGGAGCCCACTGTCCTACGAACAAAGCCTCTTCATCTTTCTTCATAATCTTCAGGGTTGCAGATACGGCCATGGAGCCCAAGGCAGCCCATAGAAATACGTCGGATGGGATGCGGGAAGTATAGTCTTCGATGGCTGCAGCAACTGGTCCTTCTTTATGCTGTGGATTTATTCTGTCAGCTTTGTTTTTCAAATCTTGTGCGTCTCTTTTAAGATCTTGTGTGTCCATAGTTCTTATTTTGTTTAGATGGTACAATACCATACAGAACGAAATAGAGGAATGATTGTTTGCAAAATTTGAAAAATATGGGCTGCCTGTAGCCTGTCACGCAGGCGGCTAGCTATATTATTGCGACAATATATGTAAATTGCCGGCTTAAAACAGAAGGTGCCCAGAGCATACCTTCTATTAAAGACCAAACCTAATACGCAGCTTATACCTTGGAGCTATCCGCACTTCTTGAACCGCTGGCCGGTACGCCCCAAACCCATCTGGCACTGGTCGTACTCCTGCTGCCACTGCTTGCCTTTGCGGTGCTGTACCTGGCGGGCAAAAAGCTGCCCCGGCATGGCGACTGGCTGGGGATTGGTGCCACAGGTATAGCCTTTGCACTCTCGGTATACCTCTTCACCCAAACCTGGAACACGGAGGTCTCTCACAGCCGTACGGTCTGGTTCAGCCTACCATCGGTCTTTATAGCAGTCTTCACGGCAGGGATACTGCTCGACAACCTGACGGTGCTAATGTTGGTCATCGTCACGTTCATCTCCCTGCTGGTGCAGCTCTTCTCTGTGGGCTATATGCACGGCGATAGAGGGTATAGCCGCTACTTCGCCTACCTGGGGCTCTTCACATTCAGCATGCTGGGTATTGTGCTGGTCGATAACCTGCTGCTGCTCTTCATGTTCTGGGAGCTAGTGGGGCTGTCGTCTTACCTGCTCATCGGCTTCTGGTATGAGCGTCCTGCTGCCATTGCGGCTAACAAAAAAGCTTTTCTGGTCAACCGGGTTGGCGACATAGGGCTGCTGCTCGGGTTGTTTGCTTTCTATACCTATTTCCGGACTTTCGACCTGGAAGCCCTGCGCACCCTGATGGGGGCAGGGGAGTGGCTGAACGGCACTTTTGTAACCGGCTATACCTTGCAGGGGCAGCCCTGGCTGGTAGAGCTGAGTCCGTTGTTTTTGACGCTGGCGGGACTGGGCCTGTTTATGGGTTGCGTGGGCAAGTCGGCGCAGTTTCCGTTGCAGGTATGGCTACCCGATGCCATGCAGGGGCCTACGCCAGTTTCTTCGCTCATACATGCTGCTACCATGGTGGCAGCCGGCGTATACCTGGTAGCACGCTGCTACCCTTTCTTTACGGTCGATGCCCTCACCGTTATCGCTATTATAGGTGCTATTACAGCACTGCTTGGTGCGCTGGCGGCACTTACGCAGTACGATATCAAGGCGGTGCTTGCATTCTCCACAATCTCCCAGTTGGGTTATATGGTGATGGGGATGGGAACCGGAGCACATGATGCGTCGCTTTTCCACCTGACCACGCACGCCTTTTTTAAAGCGGCCCTTTTCCTCAATGCGGGCATTATCATCCATGCCATGCACCGTGGGCTCCACCATACGCACCAACCTACTGAAGTCGATCCGCAGGATATCCGGAACATGGGCGGCTTGCGCAAAGCGATGCCGCTTACCTTCTATACCTATCTGCTGGCCGCTGCTGCGCTGGTGGGGTTACCGCTGTTCTCTGGCTTCCTTTCTAAAGATGCCATCCTTTCTGGGAGCTGGGCCTGGGCGCAGACAATGAGTCAGACCAATGGGAACAGCCTGTACTTCGTGGTTCCTGTGATCGGGTTTGTGGTGGTACTGCTCACGGCCTACTACATGGGGCGGCACCTGTGGTTCATGTTCTTCGGCACGTTCCGGCTTCCCTTCGATGTGCAGGCGCTACGACTTTCTGCAAGTCAGGAGATAGAGCGGGTGATGCTTATACCTGTGCTGTTGCTGGCTGTGCTGTCGCTGGGAATTTTCTTTTCGCTCAACCCGCTGTCCTTTGCCGGAAGTTGGGTAATGCAGGGCATTGGTCTGAACCAGCTTTCTCAGGAAGGAGCTTTGCTGGCCAGTAGTTTAGTGGAGGCCGTGACAGTGCAGGATGCCGCCAACGGAACGGCACACCTGGTGATCGGGCTGCTCTCGGCTTTGCTGGGCATAGCAGGTATAGCGCTGGCCATTGGCAGGTACAAAGGCAAGAGTAGCGAAGCCCTGCTGCAGGAGCAGCCGAAGGGGACGCTGGTGCAGCTTTCTTATCATCATTTTTACCTGGATGCGGTGTATGATCGGTTGCTGGTTCGGCCAGTGTTGTGGATGGCCCGCATGCTCTACCGCTTCGACAAACGCGTGATCGACTATACCCTGGAATACGCCAGCAAGTGGCTGGTGGTGTTCTCTAAGATCGTGAAATGGTTTGACAACTGGGTAGTGGATGGCAGCGTTTGGCTGATCGGGGCTATGGCAAAAGTGCTGGGCCGTTTCGGGCGCGGACTCCAGAACGGCAAGGTACAGTCTTACTATGCCTACTCCCTTTTCGGATTTATTCTGATAATACTATACATCATGCTGAATTGATGTTAATTTCGCGTTCCAAAAGATTTGAAAATTTGGAGATGTGTAGATTTGGGGATGGGGGAATGCGCTGATTTCCTTTTGCGCTAATGTGGTAATTCGACAATGTGCTAATGAGAGAATAGGGAGGCTTTTCTTGTCATCTCGACAAAAGGAGAGATTTGGAGTTTCTCATAGCTTGAGCAATATTCCATATATCTCTGAGCTGTACTCGCTCCCCCGACTTAGGTCTCAGGCATATTCAAAATAACAGCAAAGCGGTTCATTCGGTAGGATACACGGGTTGCCAAGGTATAGCCAGAAAATTGAAAGTACGCATAACGGGCGCGCAAGCGACTTCGAACCAAATAGGTTTTAACTCTTAACTAAGCAGAGTTTGCTTTTAACTTAAATAGGAAGCGTTTAGCTTGATGAATTATACTCTTTCCAGCCTTATTTTTCTCCCTCTGCTGGCAGCGCTTGTGGTGTTGCTCTTGCCGACACGCATGCAGCAAGGTATAAAAGCGGTAACGCTGGGTGGCACTATACTGCAGCTGGCGGTAGCCGTGTGGCTATACCTGAGTTTCGACGGCGCCTCCATGGCGAACGGGCAGACAGGCTACCAGCTTGTAGAGAAGCTCGACTGGATCGGATTTTCGCTGGGCAATCTGGGGCGTTTCCAGATCGAGTATTTTGTGGGGGTGGACGGTGTAAGCATCGGCATGGTGCTGCTCACGGGCATTGTGGGGGTGATCGGGGTGATCTCGTCCTGGACCATCACCAAAAACGTAAAGGGCTACTTCCTGCTTTACCTGCTGCTCATGACCAGCGTGATGGGCTGTTTCTTGGCCCTCGACTTTTTCCTCTTTTACCTCTTCTTCGAATTCATGCTCCTGCCCATGTACTTTCTCATTGGCATCTGGGGTGGTCCGAAGCGGGAATATGCCGCACTGAAGTTCTTCATCTATACCCTGATCGGCTCGCTGTTTATCCTGGTCGTGATGATCGGGCTCTATACCTCGGTGATCGATCCGGAGGCGACGGCGCAGCAGATGGGGCTGCTAGGGCAGGACGTGCCGGCTAGCCTGGACTTGATCCGACAGGTACAGCAGATGCTGCAGCAGGGCACGATTGCGGAGGCCGACATGGTGCGCACTTTCAGCATACCGGCCATGATGGAACCGGCCAACTTTATACCGGGCAGTCTGCTGCATGTGTTCTCGGGCGTGACGCTCTTCGATCTCCCGCTTCGTTTTGTGGCCTTCCTGCTGGTACTGGCGGGCTTCCTGATCAAGGTGCCGTCGGTGCCGGTGCATACCTGGCTGCCAGATGCGCACGTGGAGGCGCCTACGCCGATCTCGGTGCTGCTGGCGGCTATCCTGCTGAAAGTGGGTGGTTACGGACTGATCCGGATCGTATACCCTGTTTTTCCGGATGCGGGTGCTTACTTCTCCACCTTTGTTGGCGGACTGGGGGTGCTTTCCATCATCTATGGAGCGCTCTGTGCCCTGGCCATGAACGACCTCAAAAAGCTGATCGCTTACTCCTCGGTATCACACATGGGCTTTGTGTTGCTGGGGCTGGCTTCGCTCACGAACGAAGGTGTAAACGGTGCCATTTACATGATGTTCAGCCATGGTCTTATCTCGGCCATGCTCTTCCTGGTGGTGGGGGTGATCTACGACCGCGCACACGACCGCATGATCCTCAATTTCCGGGGACTTGCCAGGCGCATGCCTGCCTATACCGCTTTTGTCGTGGTCGCTTTTTTTGCTTCGCTTGGCCTGCCGGGCTTCTCGGGTTTTATTGCCGAGCTGCTGGTACTGCTGGGCAGCTTCAGTGCACCTGAGTCAACGGGTATGCTGCCGCGCTGGATGGCAGTGGTGGCGGTAATCGGCTTGCTGCTGTCGGCAGCCTATTACCTGTGGGCGCTGCAGCGCATGTTCTTCGGCAAATACTGGATTTTCCCGGAACTGCGCGAAAAGGCCATCATCTCCGACCTGACCAAGCGCGAATACCTGATGCTGGTGCCGTTGGCGATTCTGGCCCTGGTGTTCGGCATTTTCCCGCACCTGCTGCTCGACAAGACAGGCATGTCCGTGACCGGTTTTACGGAACTGGTGCTGCGCAACGGGCAGGAGCAACTGAACATTTTACAAGCGATTTTACACAAATAACAGATGCGCCTGACGGGATGTCCCTTCAGGCGCCTTGACTTATACCTTATACCGACACGTGGAAGAACAGGCAGCATACCTCACCCAAGCCATCGACAGCATCTTAGCTGGAGCAGGCTCGTTGCTGCCCGAATTGCTGCTGGCTATCTTCTTCCTGCTGCTGGTTACGCTTGACCTCTTCAAATCCAAAACAATTAAGCGGCTGTTACCTTGGGTGGCCCTCACCGGGCTTTTCTCCGTACTGGTGCTGCTGGTGCTGGACAGGCATCTGGCTGAGGTGCAGTTCCTGAACCTGTTGCGCTCCGACGGCATTGCACGCTACGCAGGTATACTCTTCAGCCTGACGGGGATTTTTACGATTCTGCTCTCGCTGCAGAACCCGAAAATTGAAAAGCGCAAGCAGGGTGAAGGCCGTGGCGAGTACTACGCCCTGATCCTGATGCTCGTGCTGGGACTCAACCTGATGGCCAAATCCGTAAACCTGCTCATGGTTTTCCTGGCGATCGAGGTCGTTTCCATAGCTTCCTACATCCTCACGCTCACCCTCAAAGAAGAAAAACGCGCCGTGGAGGCTGGCCTGAAGTACGTGCTCTACGGCACGCTTTCGGCAGGTGTCATGCTCTATGGCATGTCCTTTTTCTACGGCCTCACTGGTTCACTGGATTATACCTTAGTGTCGTTCTGGCGCAGTCTTTTAGATGCCAGTCCGTTGATGGTGACGGTGGCAGCCATACTGGTGTTTGCTGGTTTTCTGTTCAAAATATCGGCTGCGCCTTTTCACTTCTGGACGCCGGATGTATACCAGGGGGCGCCCATGCCGATTGTGGCACTTTTCTCCACGGGTCCTAAAATGGCGGGCATCATCGTCATCTTGCGCTTTGTGGCGGCCTTCGCCGACCCGACTATTGCCAATGCTTTTTCTGATGTGCAGCTTTTCTTAGGTATAGCCGCCCTGGTAACACTGGCGGTCGGTAACTTCACGGCGCTCTGGCAGCGCACGCCACGTCGCCTGATGGCTTTCTCCTCTGTGTCGCATGCCGGTTTTTTGCTGATGGCGCTGTTGGCTTTTGGCAGCGACTATACCGTGAGCGTGCTGTTTTACATGACGGTGCTGCTCTTTATGAACTTCGGTATGTTCCTGTTCCTGCAGATGGCTGAGGATAACTGGCAGGTACGTACGCTCGAGGATTTTCAGGGGATGGGACCCCGCATTCCGTTTGCCGGCATCATGGCGCTGCTCTTTCTGCTCTCGCTTACCGGGCTTCCGCCACTGGCTGGCTTCATGGGCAAGCTGCTTGTCTTTAGCAATGTCTGGGAGGCTTATACCGCCACCGGACAGACTTTACTGCTGGTGCTGCTGGTGGTTGGTATCCTGCTGACAGGGGTGGCTTTGTTCTACTATATCAAAATACCATATTACCTTTTCCTGAAAAGGAATCAAACTGACGAAAATTTAGTTATTTCACTGTCAAATAAGCTGCTGCTTGTTTTTTTCGCCTTGCCGCTGCTGGTCTTCTTCTTTAAGCCTGACCTGCTGCTGCACTGGATAGAAAAACTGCTGGCCTAGATACTTTACAACCCTATGAGCGATTCTATTAAGCACGAGTGCGGTATAGCCCTGATCAGGCTCCGAAAACCAATCGAATATTACGTTGAAAAGTACGGCACTCCGATGTACGGTGTCAATAAGCTATACCTGCTGATGCAAAAGCAGCATAACCGCGGACAGGACGGGGCGGGGGTAGCCAGCATCAAAATAGACGCGGGGCCGGGTATGGAGTACATCAGCCGCTTCCGCTCTGTGAAGACCCGCGCCATTGACAGCATTTTCGGGAAGATTGGCAAGGAGTTCAAAAAGCTGAAAGAAGACCAGCCTGAGAAATCGCAGCATACGGATTGGGTGTGGGAGAACCTGCCTTTCCTGGGCGATGTATACCTGGGCCACCTGCGTTACGGTACGCACGGCATCAACTCCGTAGATAACTGCCATCCGATGGTGCGCGAAAACAACTGGCGCAGCCGCAGCCTGGCCGTAGCCGGTAACTTCAACATGACCAACGTGGACGAGCAGTTCCACAAACTCATCGAACTGGGCCAGCATCCGAAGCAGAAATCTGATACCATCACGGTGCTCGAAAAGATCGGCCACTTCCTGGACGAGGAAAACCAGATGCTGTTCGAGTCTTACAAAGATGAGTATTCCAATAAAGAGATCACTTCCCTGATCGAAGATAACCTGAGTCTGCAGCGCGTGCTCAAGCGTGCCTGTAAGGACTTCGACGGGGGCTATGCTATGGCAGGCCTGACCGGCTACGGGGCCTCCTTCGTGGTGCGCGACCCCAACGGTATCCGTCCGGCTTATTATTATATGGATGACGAAGTGGTGGTGATTGCCTCTGAGAAACCAGCCATCAAAACCGCTTTCGACATCGAGTACAGCGAGATCCGCGAAATTACCCCAGGCCATGCCCTGATTGTGGACAAAGCCGGTAACGCGGATCTGAAAGAGATTCTGCCGCAGCTCGAGAAGAAATCCTGCAGCTTCGAGCGCATCTACTTCTCCCGTGGTAATGACCCCGAGATTTATGAAGAGCGCAAGAACATGGGCCGCCGCCTCTGTCCACAGATACTTGAGGCGATTGATTACGACCTGAAAAACACAGTATTCTCGTACATCCCGAACACGGCTGAGTCGTCCTGGCTGGGCATGATGAAGGGGATCGAGGACTACCTGCGTGCGTACCGCAAGCAGGCCATCCTGAACCAGGAGCTTTCAGAAGAGCAGCTGGACGAGATCCTGCAGTTTAAGCCGCGTGCCGAGAAGCTCGTGATCAAAGACGTGAAGCTTCGTACCTTCATCACCGACAACGACAGCCGCGACGACCTGGTAACGCACGTGTACGACACGACTTACGAGGTGGTGAAAAAAGGCATCGATACCTTGGTGGTGCTCGACGACTCCATCGTGCGCGGCACGACCTTGGAGAAAAGTATCATCCGGATGCTCGATAAGCTGGAGCCGAAAAAGATCATCATCGTTTCCTGCGCACCGCAGATCCGCTACCCGGACTGCTATGGCATCGACATGTCGCGCGTGAAAGAGTTTGTGGCATTCCGCGCCATGCTGGCTTTGTTGAAGGACAGAGACATGTACTACAAAGTGGACGAGGTATACGACAAGATACAGGCTGTACAGGGTACTCCGGCTATCATGGAAACCAATTACGTGAAGGAGCTGTTCGACCTGTTCACGCACGATGAGATCTCTGCTAAAGTATCAGAGATTGTGAAAGCGCCAGAAGTAAACGCCGAAGTACAAGTAATCTACCAGCGCATCGAAGACCTGCACCTGGCCTGCCCGAATCACAAAGGCGACTGGTACTTTACCGGCAACTACCCAACGCCGGGTGGTACCCGCGTCGTGAACCGTGCCTTCATGAACTTCGTGGAAAACAAGGCGGTACGTGCTTACTAATCACAACGGAATTTACATTCAAAAGCCTGTTCTGTAGAAGGACAGGCTTTTTTTATGGGGCTGCCTCTCAGCAGGTATAGCACTTTTTGCAGAGGGTGCCCTGAACAATTCTGCTTTTCTTTGCTTTTAACCAAAATAAGGTCCGGTCGTTAACTTAATGCGCATCGGGCACAAAAGCTATACATGGAGCACAAGCAAGGATTTTGGCGTAGTACAAAGAATATACTGAAAGACTCTTACAAAAACTTTCAGCGGGGGGAGCCCATTGTGTATAGTGGCGCCATCGCCTTTTTTACTATTTTTTCTTTGCCCGCCATTCTGATCGTGCTTACCCTGGCAGGTTCTGTGTTCTTTGCCAAAGAGACAGTGCAGGCAGAGATCGTCAAACAGATGGAGGACTTGATGAGTGAAGATGTGGGCAAACAGGTAAATGACTTGCTCGACAACGTGACGCAGATACCCATTGGCTTTTGGAGTATATTGATAGGGGTAGCCGTGGTTGTGAAAAGCGCCACCATCATTTTCTTCATCATGCAAAAAGCCCTCAATTCGGTTTGGCATATTAGGGTGAAGCACGACGTGAACTACCTGAAACTGCTTCGTTACCGCCTTGTGACCCTTGGCATCGTTGCCGGGCTGGGATTTCTGCTGCTGCTGAGCCTGGTTTTTGATGCGGCCCTGATTGTATTCAGCGATCCCCTTTACGAGCTGCTGGAGGAGCACCTGACTTCCACTATCAAACTGATCAAAACCGGTTTTTCGATCCTGGTGGTGCTGGCGTTTTTCACAGCGATACACAAAATACTACCCGACGCAAAGGTACAATGGCAGGATGCCTTAGCCGGAGGTATCATCACCTCCATTCTGTTCCTGATCGGCAAAGAAGTGATAGACTACATTCTGGGCAGTGTGAAAGTGGTCGGTTTCTATGCGGCCGCGGGGTCTTTTGTCGTCGTTTTACTGTGGGTTTTCTACTCTTCGGTTATCCTCATGCTGGGTGCAGAAGTCACCAAGGCCTACGCCGACAACCACGGTCGAAAAGTAGAGCCCTCCGAAATTGCGGAGAAGTATGAGAAGGTGAATGGGGATAGAAGCTAAGTAAAGCCTTATTTAGTCAAGTCTATAATAGCCATAATAGCAAAAGCAACGGTGCCGCCATACACGGCGAATTTGGTGATGGGAGAGGCGTTGGAAAGAAAGGCAGTATGCTGGTTGTATTTGATAACGCCCATCAGCGTAAGGGACAGATATAGGAACAGCGCCAGTGGGATGATATTGAAAAGGATTTCGAGCATATCGCTTGCCATGGGGGATGCTGTGTTTTGAGGTAAAGCGCAAATATAGGTATAAATGGCGGGGAGCCGTATCTTTGGCAAGAACAATACAAATAACCTTAGCTTCCCGTATGGCCCTTACTAAAATCTGCAAAGCCTTCCACGACCTGACACCCAACGAACTTTACGATATGCTGCGGCTTCGGAGCGAGGTGTTTGTGGTAGAGCAGCAATGTGTGTTCCTCGACATGGACGATAAGGACCAGGTGTGCCATCATGTACTTTTTTACAACCAGGATAATGTTTTGGTCGCCACATCGCGCCTGGTGCCGGTCGGGGTATCGTACCCCGACATGATGTCGATCGGTCGCATCGTGACAAGCCAGTTGGTGCGGGGCACGGGGGTAGGCCAGGAACTGGTCGATTACTCTATTCAGGAGTGCTATCGGTTGTTTGGACAAGGGCCGATCCGGATCGGGGCGCAGCTGTATGCGAAGAAATTTTATGAGCGCTTTGGCTTTGAGCAGTCCAGCGAGGTATACGACGAGGACGGGATCGACCATATCAAAATGGTGAAGCAGGTATAGCCTCGAATTGGAGTATAGCCGTTTTTTATTATCTTGTTAAGGAATAAGCGCTGCTCCTGATGAAAACAAATCTCAAGACCTGGGTGGTATCCGGAATCCTGTCGCTGCTGCTGACCGGCTGCATTGAGAAAGAAGACGACTACATCAGCAAATACTGTCCCGGATCCTGCACCGAGGTAACAGGTAGGGTATTGCGGGCTGCCAGCGGACAACCCATTCCGGGTATGCAGATATTGGCCACTTGGGATAACCGGAAGAGTTTTAAAGAGGGCATCGGCGGCACGGTCCGGAAAAAAGCCGTCGCCCATTCCGACAATGACGGTAGCTATACCTTGCGCTTCCTGCTGCGCGATGAAGAGATGATGGAAGGGGAAATAGAGATAGTGCCGCAAGGCAGAGGTTGTAACGAGACGAATTGCCAGCGTTATACCTTGTACTCAAGTGAACTGAAACGCGACACCACTTTCACGCATGATTTTGTGATCAACTGATGGCCTGCCGCTTTTGCTATACCTGACCAATCTCGGATGTATTATGCGCTACCTCACCTCTCGTCTTCTGATTTCCCTTGTTCTGATGGCTTGTCTGGCTGCAACGGCACAGGCACAACGCGCGCGGCGTTTTGGCCTGCAGGTGGGCATGGCGGCACCGATCGGCGATTTCAAGAAAGACCATTTTGAGGACGACTACCCGCCGCTGGCCAGAAGAGGGGCGAATGTGCAGGGGAACTACCGTGTGGACATAAAACCTTACCTGGCGGTGGGTGCCACGGCGGGCTTCCGTTTCAATCGCTTCGACTTAGATATGTTTGCAGCACCTGATGATGAATTAGTACAGCACCGCAAGGCGAGTGGGTGGAAGACGACTTATGCCTTGGCCGATATATACCTGCAAACACCGCCTGGCACTGTGTTTGGCTTTGTAAAGGGCTCTCTGGGTGCGGCTCTAAACAAATCGCCCGAAGTACGGGTTGAAACGACCTTTGGCCCTATACGACACAGCGCTGATCCGGTACTGGTACCGGCTTACGGCTTGTCGAGCGGGTTTGCAATTCAGAACGGCCGCTTCCTTCTCACCGTGGAAATAGGCGTGCTCAGGACCCGCCCAAGCTTCGAGATCACGGATGCAAAGGGTAACCGTAGCACGTTAAAACAGCCGATGCATACGGTCAACTCCATGCTGGGAATAGGCTATACCTTGTGACAAAACATCCAAAATCAAAAGCCCGGACTTAATGCCCGGGCCTTTGATTTAAAGTGAAGTCTACTGCTTAGATCACCATCACCAGCCTGGCAAACGTGTCTAGCAATTGCAGCATCCTGCCAGTTAAGGTAACTTGTTCTGTTGCGGGTTCCTGAAGTGTGGCAAGTTCTGCTGGCACATCCGACTGATTGGTGTCGTAGGTATAGCCGGCCACATGGCACTTCCCTTCCAGGTCAGAGTGCGCTTTAAGGCATAGGATTTGCCCCGAAACCTGTCTACTGCTATGTGTCAGGCTGAAAAGTAAGAGTCCAGCCAAAAGTATTAATCCCGCTTTTTTCATCGCTGTCACCGAATTACTTTCTCAATACGGCCAATGCTTCTCCGGTAAGTTCCACCTGCGCCTGCTCTGACAAGGTATACTGCAGTGCAGGTATAGCCACGTTGAGCAGCGACAAGTAGCTGCGGTTGCGGATGTCGAAGTTGGCCTGCTGTATTTTATTGCTGTTATGAATGAGTAGCTTAGGCTCACTTTCCGGACTGGTGCCTGTAACGGCATGCAGGCGCTGTAGCTCGTTTCCATCCAATTGCACCATCACGCCATTGTCAAGCTCCAGTGTGAGGCTGTCCAGTTTAAATCCGATCAACTTGGTGTTCAGGTAACTGGCCGTATTCAGGCGCTGCACATGGGTCACGGGTTCACCGTTTAGGGTGTGCGTGGCGTTGGCGCGTAGGATGTGCAGGCTTGGCGTTTTGATGATCAGGTGTGGAGAGCCCCAGCCACGTACGCCTTTTTGCTCGTCAGTATTGGCCACATCAACCTTCAGTGTATTGGCTTCCTGGTTGATCTGCACTACCTCTTCGTTGCCCTTATACAGGTATACCGCATGCTCGTCGCCTGGCTCGATCAGCACATTGAGCATGTCGCCTGCGTTCACGTTAATCTCCTCGAAGCCGCTGTAGTCCAGGACGATGTAGTTGCGGTAAGGGTCCCGGTAAGACTTGGTGTTGTATTCGGCCTTTAGCGCAATGTTGTAGGTAGCCAGTGCGCTCAGCAGCACAACGAGGGCGAAGAGTAAGAGTTTATTGCTGGTTTTCATGGTTTCTGCTCAATTTCTGATTCGTAATTTTGTGTTTTAAAAGCTTCGTAGCGCTGCTGAATATCGTCCAGGTCAATTTCCAGCAAAAAGATGTTGCGGAAAAAGGCCGGAAGGTCCTGCTGCAGAAAGCGCTCTTTGCGTTGCGCTTTTACTTTCTGGACGGCATCTGGCGTCACAAAAAAGCCGATGCCGCGCTTGTTGTAGATCACCTCCTGGTTTTGCAGCTGCTCGTAGGTACGCATCACCGTATTAGGGTTCACCTGGAAACTCACCGCCAGGTCGCGCACCGACGGGATCTTGTCTTCTGCTGCCCATTTGCCCAACAGGATCTGGTCGCACACATGCGCCGCTATCTGCAGGTAAATGGGTTCGTTCTCTTTAAATTCCATCTTGTTTCCTCCCTGCTATACCTGCTTCTCCTTTATTTTAAAATAAGCCACCACCCAGCTGATCAGGGCCAGCGCAACCAACAGTAACAGAATCAGCGACTCATTTCCTTCGTAAGCGCCTACCTCGAAACGCTTTTCATTTTCCATAAAATAGGCCGCCGAGAAAGGACCCGCCGAAACCAGGTCACGTCCCAGCATGGCCTGTACCCAAAGCTTGTTCAGGTTGTAGAACAGGAGGAGGCCTAAGAAACCAGCAAACGCCGTTTTGATAAAATGATGCTTGTTGAAGTAAGCCGAACCTACCAGCATCAGGGCATTGAAAAGCGCGTAAAAAGTCAGCAACACATGCAGGTGCGGCTCCGAGGTCAGTATGTTGATCATGTCCGAATCATCGCTTACCCGCGGGTCGATGCTGAGCAGAATGGAGAGTACCAGGTAAAAAGAAGGTATAAACAGCAGCAGAAAAATAGGGAACGAATAGAGCCAGCCCACCAGGTATTTTTCCAGTTGAGAAGCGGGCAGGGTTAGAAAGGCGATGGCCTTCTTTTTATCACCTAGTTGCGCAAACACAGTACTTGAGAACACCATGCCAGCTCCCATCATAAAAAACATGAAAAAGATGGACTGCTCAGAAGTAGCTATTGGTCTGGAAGCCAGGTAGCTGGCCATGCCCATGATCAGGAACATGGCGCCCAGCAATACGCCCAGCGACAGCAGGTAGGTCTTGTATTGCTCTGCAGTGTGCTTACGAAACAACAACGCAAAGCGGCTCAGGTTAAAATGATTGTTCATAATGAGGTCTTTTTAGAATTTCGGTTACAGAAGTGTTGCCGCTGGTAATGGCGTTGAAGAGCAGCTCCATGTCCACCTTACTGTAGTTGCCCATCAGGTTGGGTAGGATGGCATTTTTGCCACGTAGCGCATCCTCGGTGTAAAGCGCATTCTGGGCTTCGGTTTCCGGTATGGTCGTAAACGAGAGCCGCTCGCTGATCGTATCCAGCGACTCGTTCAGCACGATCTCCCGGTCATGCACCACCACCAGCGTGTCGATCAGGCTGTCGAGGTCGCGCACCTGGTGAGTGGAGATGATGATGCAGCGGTGCTCGGTGAGGGCAGAGGCAATGATGCGACGAAACTGTACTTTGGAAGGGATGTCCAGGCCGTTGGTCGGCTCGTCCATGATCAGCACGCTGGTGTTGGTGGCCAGTCCGAAAGCGATAATGGCTTTCTTTTGTTGCCCAAACGACATTTTGCTGAACACCTCCTGTTGCGGCACATCGAACTCAGAAAGGTAACGGTAAAAAGCCTCTTCGTCGAAAAGCGGGTAGAACGGGGCGGTGTTTGCCACAAACTGGCGGGCCGTAAGCGAGGGCGTGTAAATCTCTTCCGGAATAAAATACAGATCCTCGAGCATGGCAGGGAAGCGCTTGCTAGCCTCAAGGCCGTTTACCCGGCAACTGCCCTCCATCGGAGAGACGAGCCCCACCATGTTTTTGAGCAGCGTGGACTTGCCTGCCCCGTTCTTACCCAGCAGTCCATAAATATGGCCCTCCTGCAGCCTGAGGTTCAGGTTCCGGAACAGCAGCGACTTGCGGCTATACCCAAAACTGAGGTTTTCAATCTGTATCATATCTGTTTGTTTTAGTGTATTAGTTAAATAGTACACTACAAATGTAGATATTGTTTTATCAATACCAAATTATTTTTATAAAATATATAAAAAGGCTATATACACTATCAGTCAACACATTAAAGGGCTCAATTCAGGTCTGCTCCATTCTAAGCAAAAACTCTTGTCAGTCTGTTAAGAAACTTGTCTGAAGTAAAAGCCTCTACTTCATGGAGGGTATATGCTACAAGCGGAGGTTAGAATTCCCTTGACCAGGATTCTTTATCAGGATGACCAAGAGAAGAGAACGAAACGGACCTCGGGTTTCGGCTGATTTGATAAAGAGAAGTATAATGTCCAGTCAGAGGTAGCTATCTGAGCGGAATGCAGGAGTTGGTTTAAGTGCTATACCTGCCGGTTGGGTCAAATTTAAAAGCGTGATGCTGCGAAAGTGCCAGGTATACCTGCTCTGCGTCCTGCTTCTCGAATATCTTTTGGGAGGCTCCGAAATCGAGCACCAACTTAGCGGTTTGCTGCTCGGTTTCCGGTTTAAAATAGGCAAAGCACAGTTTACTGACATCCAGGATAAAGATGGCGGTTTGGTCGTCATGACCGAGCTGTATGCTGATAAAATGACTGCTGTCTGGCTGCATGGCTATACCTGGAAACTACTCCGGTATACGTCAATTCCGAAACTTCTGGGTGATCATCAGGCCATGTGCTTTGCTTTGCAGCACACCTATACCTACCCGCCCGAAACGCTCATGCAGGATGTTCGCCCGGTGTCCCGGCGACTCCATCAGCCCTTCGTGGGCAATGCGGAGGCTGGGAGCGAAGGCCAGGTTCTCGCCCACCGCCCGAAACGGAATATTGGCCTCCCGTATACGGTCGGCAGCGCTGGCACCCTCCGGGCTCACATGCGAAAAATAGCCACGGGTAAACATGTCGGCGGCGTGGCGTCGGGCAACCGTGGTGAGGGACGGATCGGCTTGCAGCGGCGGCAAATCCCTGGCGATGCGCTCCTGGTTCAAAAGTTTCAGCATACGGGCCTCCAGTGCCGGCATTGGCTGGTAGTCTTCGGTCGTGAATGGCAGCTCAACGAGTTGGTTGGTTTCAGTTGCAACAGCGAGTTCGTTCAGGGTGCGTTCTGTCACGCGGTCAAATACCGAATTGAGCTCGTTCTCCGCCAAATGGGTATAGTTGCCAAACCTGCCTGCCATGCTGCTCTGCTGTACATAGTGCTGAATGCGCTCCGGCAAGGGGAGCAGCAACAGCAGTATGGTAATAATGGCAATGGTGATAACGCCGCTCAACAGACCCGGAATAGTGCCCAGCACTTTGTTAACAGGATGTTCGTGCATCTCATCTGAAAACAGGTCCAGTATGAGCGATCCGATAAACTGAATGAGCATGCTGGAAAGTACCGCGATGATGAAAAAGGAGATGGGCGGAATCCAGTACACGTTCCAGTCGGTGGCGCGGCTGAGCCAGTCGGCGAGCGCGGGGTATAGCCGGAAACTGAGTGCCAGAGAGCCCACCCAGCGCACTAGGTCCAGCAGGCTGAAGGCAAAACCACGGCGCCAACCCATGTAGGCACTGAGCAGCACAAGCGCGAATAGCAGAAAATCAAGGGCGTTCATTCCGGGTCATTTAAATTTAGTGTGCGTCGTGAGCACATGAAAGCTACAATACAGCCATCTCCCATACCTGACAATAAATAAAGGTATAGCCCGACTCTTTCAGGGCTTTCTGCGTAGACGTGAAAGTCCCGAAAAGGATATTAACAACTATCTAAGTTACAAAATCCTTATGAATATCACTGTATACCCTGGCAGCCCATACCCGTTGGGTGCCACCTGGGATGGAGCAGGCGTGAACTTTGCCCTGTACGCCGACAATGCGACTGGCGTAGAACTATGCCTTTTCAACACGACCGAAGACGAAAGCGAATCGGTGAAGATAAAAATGACAGAGCGTACCCACCAGGTGTGGCACGCATACCTGCCCGAGATCAGGCCTGGCCAGCTGTATGGCTACCGCGTGTACGGACCGTACGAACCCGCCAACGGGCATCGGTTCAACCCCAGCAAGCTCCTGATCGACCCGTACGCCAAGGCTATTTCGGGCACGATCAACTGGCACGACTCGCTTTTTGGCTATGAAATTGGCAGCGACGAAGAAGACCTGAAAATGAGCACGCTCGACAGCGCTCCCTTTATACCTTGCAGCGTGGTGGTGGACCCGAACTATGACTGGGAGGGCGACAAAGCACCTAAGATTCCATACCACAGATCCATCATTTATGAGGCGCATGTCAAAGGACTCACCAAGCTGCACCCCGATATACCTGAGGAGATCCGTGGGAGCTATGCAGCCATCGGGCACCCGGTTACCATCAAGCACCTACAAGAACTGGGCATTACGGCCATTGAGCTGATGCCGGTACACCACTTTATCACCGACCGGCACCTGGCTGACAACGGGCTTACCAATTACTGGGGCTACAACTCCATCGGTTTTTTTGCGCCAGATGTGCGCTACTCGAGCAGTGGCACGCTGGGCGAGCAGGTGGTGGAGTTCAAGAACATGGTGAAGGCGCTGCACAAGGCAGGTATAGAGGTGATACTGGACGTGGTGTACAACCATACCGGCGAGGGCAACCACATGGGCCCAACGCTCTCATTCCGGGGCGTAGACAACTCCTCATACTACCGCCTGGTAGAAGAAGACAAGCGCTTTTACATGGACTACACCGGCACGGGCAACACGCTCAACGCCATGATGCCACCCGTGCTGCGCCTGATCATGGATAGCTTGCGCTACTGGATTCTGGAGATGCACGTGGATGGATTCCGCTTCGACCTGGCTGCCACTTTGGCCCGCGAGCTGCACGAAGTGGACCGCCTGGGTTCTTTCTTCGACATTATCCACCAGGATCCGGTTATTTCGCAGGTGAAGCTGATCGCGGAGCCCTGGGACATTGGGGAGGGCGGCTACCTGGTGGGTAAGTTCCCGCCGGGCTGGGCCGAGTGGAACGGCAAGTACCGCGACTGCATCCGCGACTACTGGCGCGGCGAGGAAAGCACGCTGGGCGAGTTTGCCGAGCGCTTCACGGGCAGCTCCGACCTCTACCGCGACGACTACAGACGCCCCACGGCCAGCATCAACTTTATCACGGCCCACGACGGTTTCACGCTCAACGACCTGGTGTCGTACAACGAAAAGCACAACGAGGCCAATGGCGAAAACAACAACGACGGCGAGAGCCACAACCGCTCCTGGAACTGCGGTGCCGAAGGCCCGACCAAAGACAAAAAGATCATTGAGCTGCGCCAGCGCCAGAAACGCAATTTCCTGACCACGCTGTTTTTGTCGCAGGGCGTGCCAATGCTGGTGGCCGGTGATGAGATAAGCCGTACACAGCAAGGCAACAACAACGCCTACTGCCAGGACAACGAGATATCGTGGATCAACTGGCTCACCGCCGATAAAGAATTGCTTGCCTTTACGCAAAAGATTATTGAGCTTCGCCGCAACCACCCGGTGTTCTGCCGGCGCCGCTGGTTTCAGGGGCAGCCCATCAAAGGCGTTGGGGTAGAGGACATCGCGTGGTTTCAGCCCGATGGGTCGGAGATGACGGAGGAGAACTGGAACCAGGACTTTGCAAAGTCGCTGGGGGTGTTTCTGAACGGCCGTGGCCTGCACTCTGTTGGCCCCAAAGGGGAGCAGATCATCGACGACAGCTTTTACCTGATCTTCAACGCCCACCACGAAGACCTGGACTATACCATGCCCGAGGCGAAGTATGGCGCACAGTGGACGAAAATACTGGACACTCACCACCACGAGATCAAAGACGACGGCCCTGTCATCCCGGCTGGAGGCAACATCCGGATCGGGAGCCGCTCCATTGTACTGCTGCACCATCCGGCAGGGCAATTGGTAACCGCATAGTTTTAACTACATAAAAAGAACATGGAACTGAACATCACACACGATAAAGAATACCAGCAGTTTACCGCCAGCATTGGCGACGAAGAGGCCGAGCTGGCCTATGCCACTCCCTCAGACGAGGTAATGGACTTTACGCATACCTTCGTGCCGGAGTCGGCGCGGGGCAAGGGCGTGGCCAACAAGCTGATTGAAGAGGGCCTGTGCTATGCAGAGGAGAACGGCAAAAAAGTAATCGCTACCTGCCCGGTGGTGAAGAAATTTATTGACCGCAACGAAAACTATCAGAAGCTGCTGCACGCATAGCAGGTGCAAAAGATTAGAAACAGGTATAGCCTTGCCTATTGGGTGAGCTATACCTGTTTTTTTGTGAATCAGGATTTGTAGCGTGCTATGTAGGCGATGGCCGAGAGCACGAGCGGGTGCTTGGCCTGCATTTTCTCGATGAGCTGCTCCATCACCAGGTAATCGCTCACCGCCGTGCTTATTTCGCCACAGAGCAGCAGGTACTTATACCTGATCACACTGATGTAGCATTTGTCATCATTATGAAGCAGAAAGTTGCAGATGTTCAGGTATAGCTCCTGAGCTGCTTTATCGTTGAGGTCGATGTTCAACGTGTCTTTTATAGCTTTTCTGGCGCTTTTCTTTTGCATAATAGTAGGAGGCTCCTGCAGGAGGACATGCTGAGGTATAGTACGGCTGAACGGCCGGGTGAAGCACGGACATGGTTTACCGGTGAGTGATGCCAGTAGAGGCGCTCGCCAGAGGTTGGAGGGCGACGCGAACGGGAGTATGCTGCTAAGGGACAAGGTATTGGTTTAGCTGCGCCAGCCGGGGCGCCAGGTACCAGCGCAGCTAATAGGCTATTGTTTTATGAGCTGTATCTCGCAGTGAATGCGAATCTCGTCGCTTACCACTACGCTACCCGCTTCGGTTACGGCATCCCAGGTCAGGCCGTATTCCTTCCTCTTGATCTTACCGTCCACACTAAAGCCTGCCTTGGTCTGCCCATACGGGTCCACCACAGTGCCGTGGTATTCCACATCCAGCGTAATAGGGCGCGTGGTACCGCGAATAGTGAGGTCTCCTTGCAGCTTTTCGAAGCCCGGCTTTAGCTCCTCGTAGTTTTTTCCTTCGAAGCGTACCTGCCCGTGATTGTCGGCATCAAAAAAATCGGCGGACTTCAGGTGTGTGTCACGCTGTTCGTTGTTGGTGCTGATCGAGTCGACGTCGGCCGTGAACACGATGTTTTTGGTAGAATGAAAGTCCTCGCCTTCGGTCTCTACTTCCACATTGAATTTATTGAAATAGCCGGTCACCGTGGTGATCATGAGATGCTTTACCTTAAACTGTACTTCGCTGTGCGCAGGATCTACGATCCATTTAGTTGTTGCCATAGGGATACGGGTTTTAGCTTATCAATTTATACATCACTGTTGGTGCCTTTAGCATACTGCTTTGCTGGTAATAGGGTTATAGTCTGGGAGTTATTTGCTCACCGCATGGTAGGCAGGTTAGGTTCCGAGCTTGTTCTGAAGGTGGCCACCGCGGTTTTCTGATGAAAGAGCGTAAGCACATCGCCTGCAATCTCATAGGAATCGGCTTTCTCGAGCACGGCCATCAGTAGGTTTTCCTGCTCTATGATCGGGCACATGGCGCGGGTAGTGGCCAGGTTTGTCAGCTGCAGCGAACCATTGTTCAAGCTATACCTGCCCATGAGCCGGTTGCAGCCTGTAAAGCCTGTCAGCTCATTGCCATCCACCTCAAAGCGGATGTAGGCTGTTTGAGTCTCGGGGTTATCCTTGAACTGCTGGTCCTGCAGGGAAAGCAGAACCCAGTAGGAGCTTTGCAGCTCTGTGTCTCCCTCCACGCCGTATTGCCTGTTTTTCTTGCTGAGGTTGCAGGCGCCCAGGCAGATTAACACTAGCAGGAATAAAGTGGTGTGTAAAATGTTCTTCATGGTTGATGCTTAATGGGCTTGGCTATACCTATGTTTTGCACAGGCAGGGTATAGCCCGGTTAATAAGGTGATTAAGTCTTTAGAAAATAGGGAAGTCCACCCAGTCAGGCGGGCTTCCCTTCAAATTCTATTTCTGATAGCCGCGAACTCCCGGGCCGTAATTCGTGATAGGGGAGTTGGCCGAGTAGTCGGGGCCGGAAGGGTAACCATAGCCACGCGGGCTGCGGCTTGGCGAGTCATCGTGGCCACGCTCGCGGTAGCGTCTTGACTCATAATTGTCGTCGCGGCCCCAGCGGTCCTGGTTGCGGTGGTCGTAGTTGCTGCCATACTGGCGACCATAATCGTTGTCGCTGCTACTGCGGCTGTGCTCGCCGCGGTCGTAGTAGCGGTCGTCCAGGTTTTCAGAGTCTTCTATGCTACGGCGGCCGTCCTGTTGCCCGTGGGCATAGTTGTAGCGCTCGTCCTGACCGTACTGGTCAAAGCGGCGCCCGTGGCCGGTGTGTCGGTAGCTGTTCTCCTGGCGGGCATAGCGGCGGTTGGCATGGTCCACGTCACTTTCTCTGCGCCAGTCGGTGTCGCGGTCGTAGCTGCTTTGGCGCTGGTAATTCATGTAAGGGTTCGGGTCGCCATAGCGGTAATGGTCGCTTTGTGAGCGTCCTGTACCATAGTAGTCGCGGTTGCTGTATGAGGTACCGCTGCCCCACTCGTTCTGGTGCATCTGCCCTTGGGTGTGGCGATCACCCTGGCCAGAGCGCCAACTGCTGGCGCCGTATCCGCCTCCCGGCCCGGAAGAAGAACCACCATAGTTGCGTCCTTGCGCGCTCACGCCACGGTACTCGTAATCCTGGTCCGGCATGCCGTAGTAATTGCCTCTGCTTTGGTAGCGGCTCTGGTAATTAGATAAGTTATGACTGTCACCGGAGCGGCTGCCCCGGTTACGATGGTCGCTGTCGTAGTTTCTTTCTCTGTATCTCATAGTTTTATGTTTTTGGGTTGATGAACCTTATGCCTTATAAACGGGCTTTGGGCCGCAGTGTTTAGCTCACTCCCGAACAGGCATGCTCTGCCGGCCATCTGGTAAAATAAACCCGTTCTACCTTCTAGCTGAAAAATCACAACAAAGGGTGTGTTCGCGTTCCGGCAGGTATAGCGACACTGTTCGCTTGCGGATGGGAGAAGCCAGAATCTTGTGCAGCAGCAATGCCAGTGTGCATTATGTTTCCGGGAAGAACAATGATCGGATATTGTTTTAATGGCTAAACGATATATTGTAGACTAGCTATCGGACTATAACAAAATTGAGAGCACGTAGTTGATATTGAGGTACTAATCAAGGATTTAAGAGAAAACGATCAACTCTTGGGTATTGGTTTCGTTAAATACTATCTGAAAATCCATCAATAATCAACAGGTCATGAAAAAAAACGAGAGCATGAAAGGCAATGGTCAGGACAAGTCAAAGTACACCAAAGCCGACAAATCCCGCAATGCCAGCAAAGGCAGCACCCTCACCACCCGCCAGGGCCACCCTGTCACCGATAACCAGAACATCAGAACGATTGGTAACCGTGGTCCGGCCACCATGGAGAACTACCACTTCATTGAAAAAATATCGCATTTTGACCGGGAGCGTGTGCCTGAGCGTGTGGTGCATGCCCGAGGTGCGGGCGCGCATGGTGTGTTCGTGTCATACGGCAAGGTAGGCAACGACCCGATCGAGAAGTTTACCCGCGCCAAAGTATTTAAGAAAGGAAAAGAAACGCCAACTTTTGTGCGCTTCTCCACGGTGGGGCACGGCACCCACTCCCCCGAAACCCTGCGCGACCCACGTGGCTTCGCCGTGAAATTCTACACTGAGGACGGTAACTGGGATTTGGTGGGAAACAACCTGAAGATCTTCTTTATCCGCGATGCGATGAAGTTTCCGGACCTGATCCACTCCCAAAAGCCCGACCCGGTGACCAATATCCAAAGTGCCGAGCGTATTTTCGACTTCTTCTCGGGCACGCCGGAGGCAACACACATGGTTACTTTCCTGTACTCGCCCTGGGGTATACCGGCCAACTACCGCCAGATGCAGGGCTCTGGTGTAAACACCTACAAATGGGTGAACGAAGATGGAGAGGCCGTGCTCGTAAAATACCACTGGGAGCCACTGCAGGGCATCCGCAACCTGACACAGAAAGAGGCGCAGGAGGTGCAGGGCAAGAACTTCAACCACGCTACGCAGGACCTGTATGAAGCTATCGAGCGCGGCGACTATCCGGAATGGGAACTGAATGTACAGATCATGAGCGACGATGACCACCCGGAACTGGACTTTGATCCGCTGGATGATACCAAATTATGGCCGCAGGACCAGTTTCCGTGGCATCCGGTAGGCAAGATGACGCTGAACCGCAACCCGGTAGATTACTTTAACGAAGTGGAGCTTTCGGCTTTCGGTACCGGTGTGCTGGTAGACGGTCTGGATTTTTCGGATGATAAGATGCTGCAGGGCCGCACCTTCTCTTACTCCGATACGCAGCGCTACCGTGTAGGGGCCAATTACCTGCAACTGCCAATCAACGCGCCGAAGGTGCATGTGGCCACCAACCAGCGCGGCGGCCAGATGGCGTATGACACGGACTTTGCCGAAGGCCAGAACATCCACGTGAATTACGAGCCTTCTATCTTAGGCGGCCTCAGCGAAGCGCCTAAGCCGGCCAGTGAATATACCCCACGCTACGAAGCCAACCTGGTGCGCCAGCCAATTGAGCGGGCCAATCCGTTTAAGCAGGCAGGGGAGACGTTCCGCAATTTCGAGGAGTGGGAGCGCGAGGAGTTGATCAACAACCTGGGCAACGACCTGGCCAAATGCGACCCGCGCATCCAAGAGAAGATGTTGGAGTACTTCACCCAAGCTGATGAAGACTATGGCCGCCTGGTGCGAGAGCGTATACAGCAGGCCACGCAGAAGTTGCAGAAAATGGACAAAGGAACCGACGGCCCTATGGGTAATGTAACCGGAGAAGAAGGCGTGGAGGATGCCATGCAAAAGTCGCATAAAGCCAAGCCGTATTAAACTGCTCTTTGTTTAGGTATAGAAAGGCCGCTTCTGCATGGGAGCGGCCTTTCTTATGTCTTCTGCGCAGGGAGCTGGCCCATGTTCGTGCGACGATGACTAAAGTTTGTGCTGGTGTAGTGGTTACTTGGTTAGGTATAGCAACTTGATGTATACCCATAGCTATACCTGCATCTACCCCACATTCTAAGAGCGGGAGTGGAAAGTCCTTTTAGAGATAGCAGCGGCTGCAAGTTCCTTTTCTCACATCTCCCGAATTTTAGCTAATTTTGCAGCACTGTGAGAAAGCAAAAGAAGAAGATCAACTTAGAGATACTCGAGAATATTCGAATCGAGGAGATGGTGGCCGAAGGGAAATGCCTGGCCCGCCACGATAACATGGTGGTATTTGTGGGCGGCGTGGCACCTGGCGACGTTGTGGACCTGCGTGTGACCCGCAAAAAGAAAAGCTTTATGGAGGCGGAGGCCATTCGCTTCCACGCCTACTCCGATGTGCGCGTACAGCCTTTCTGTGAGCACTTCGGTACCTGCGGTGGCTGTAAGTGGCAGCACATAGGCTACGAAACGCAACTGTATTACAAGCAAAAACAGGTGCAGGATAACCTGGAGCGCATCGGCAAGGTGGCGCTTCCGGCATTCGACCCAATTCTGGGATCAGCCAAAGACAAGTTTTACCGTAACAAACTGGAGTTTACGTTCTCGAACTACGGCTGGCTGACAAACGAACAGATTCAGTCGGGGGAGGAGCACGAGCGCCGGGCGCTTGGCTTCCACATGCCGGGCCGCTTCGACAAGATACTCGACCTCCAGAACTGTTACCTGCAGCCGGAGCCGTCTAACAGCATTCGGTTGGCCGTGCGCGACTATGCCCGCGCCCATAACCTGCCTTTTTTCGATAAGCTGCGCCTGAACGGTTATCTACGCAACCTCATCATCCGGACAGCCAACACAGGCGAGCTGATGGTGATCCTGCAGGTATACTACGACGACCAGGAGGCCCTGACCGGTATATTGGATCACTTGGCAGCAACATTCCCCGAGATCACTTCGCTGCAGTATGTTATAAATGGCAAAGGCAACGAGACTTTCCACGACCTGGCAGTGGTGTGCTACAAGGGGCTGCCTTACATACACGAGGAGATGGAAGGTATACGCTTTAGAGTAGGTCCAAAGTCTTTTTACCAGACCAACGGCGATCAGGCCTACGAACTCTACAGGCTGACCCGCGATTTCGCTGGCCTGACCGGAAATGAACTGGTTTACGACCTCTATACCGGGGCCGGAACGATTGCCAACTTCGTGGCCCGTCAATGTCGCGAGGTGATAGGTATAGAGTATGTACCGAGCGCCATCGAAGACGCGAAAATTAACTCCCAGATCAACGGCATCAGCAACACCACGTTCTACGCCGGCGATATGAAAGACATTCTGTCGGATGAGCTGATCGAGCGCCACGGCAGACCAGATGTGGTGATCACCGACCCGCCTCGTGCAGGTATGGACGAAAAGGTGGTGGCCAAACTGCTGCAGGTGCACCCGGACCGCATTGTGTACGTAAGCTGCAACCCGGCCACGCAGGCCCGCGATTTGGAGCTACTATCTGAGAAATATGACGTAGCTCGCGTGCAGCCGGTAGACATGTTCCCGCAGACGCACCACGTAGAAAATATTGTTCTGTTAACAGCTAAATAAAAGCGTATGCAAAACGATCCAGAATTGAACGGCAAATACCTTGGTACCATCTCCAAAGATTTTGTGGTGGTGGCCGAGACCCTGCGCGAGGCATCGTATCAGGTGCGCAAACGCGATATTTCCAAATACCCGATCTTCGTTTTCAGCCGGGCAGAAGTGCCTATTGGTGGCTTGCTGCTGGCAAAAGAAGAACTGGCCTTAGAGTGGCACGTGTACGCCTCATACCTGGAAGATTTCATTAAACACCGCCTGGTAGATCCAGAGAAAATAGAGGACTTTCAGGCTGCCTACAAAGACCCGGACGAGTTCTGCTGCCTCTTTGTAGTGGACGGTGAGAACTTTACCAACTTCGTGTTTATACCTTATCCGGAGGATTAGTTTTTTGACAGAGGACTACTTGACAAAAGACAAAGGAATTTCATGGATTCCTGCAAACAAAAAGAGAAGCGGCAGCGCTTCTCTTTTTGTTTATACCTACAAATGGAAAGATGTTGGTCTTTTGTCAAACAGTCCTTTGTCAAGGAGTCAAAAAAGCGCAGCGCTTAGAAATGCTGCCAGCCCTGTGCCTGTAGCGGGAAGGATTGCCCGTGCTTGTTGGCCAGGTTGATGCCTTCGCTCTTGTCGGTGATCTTGCCGATGATGCTGATGTCGGGGTGGTTCTTTACTTTGTCGTAGTCAGAAAGCGGTACCGTGAACAGCAGTTCGTAGTCTTCGCCACCGTTGAGAATGCAGGTGATCGGATCGAGATTGAACTCCATGGCCGCCTCCAGCGTCTGCTCATCCACGGGCAGGTTGTCTTTATAGATCGTGGCGCCCACACCCGATTGCGCACAGATATGGAACAATTCCGAAGCCAGTCCGTCCGACACATCGATCATGGAGGTAGGCTTGATGCCGCGCTCCTTCATGTCATGAATCACATCCATGCGCGCCTCCGGGCGCAACTGACGGCCCACAATGTACTGCTTGTCCTCAAGCTGCGGTTGCATTTCGGGGTCTGCCATAAAGGCCTGCTTCTCGCGCTCCAGAATCTGTAGGCCGAGGTAAGCAGCACCCAAATCGCCGGTCACGCATATCAGATCGTTTTCTTTGGCGCCACTGCGCAACACGGCATCACCTTTGGCCACTTCACCAATTGCCGTGATACTGATCACCAGGCCGGTGCGGGAAGAAGTGGTGTCGCCGCCTACCAGGTCCACGTTGTAGTTTTCGCAGGCCAGGCGCATGCCTTCATACAGCTCCTCCACCGCCTCAACGGTATATTTTGCCCCTAGTGCAATGTTCACGGTGATTTGGGTTGGCTTGGCATACATAGCCGCAATATCCGAAACATTCACCGCCACGGCCTTGTAGCCCAGGTGTTTCAGTGGGCAAAAAGTGAGGTCAAAGTGCACACCCTCCAACAGCATATCGCTGGTCACCACAATCTGTTTTTCGCCCGGCTCCAGAATGGCCGCATCGTCGCCAATGCCTTTGATAGTGGAAGGCTGCTGCAGTTCGATCTTTTCCTTCAATCGCTTGATCAGGCCAAACTCGCCTAATTCACTAAGTGGGGTATAGTTGCTCATTTTATTTCTACTTTATACCTGCAAAGGTACGCAATTTATAAGGTATAGGAGTAATCCATCCCTTGCGGAATTCCTGCACGATATTTAGCTCAGAAATAGTAGTTTTGCAATTGGCTCCTGCCCTGAGCAGGAAGGTATAGAAGAAATGCCTGCAGCGGTGCTCGGGCAAGGTATAAGCTGATTCGATGAAAATGAAAAATAAAGTGGTGCTCATAACGGGCGGTACATCAGGTATAGGCAAGGCACTTGCATTTGCCTTCGGCAAGGCAGGGGCAAAAGTGGCGTACTCGGGCCGTAAACAGCAGAACCTTGACCAGACCGCGCAGGAACTGACGGCGGCAGCTATAGACAACCTGGCCATCAACGCCGATGTGAGCGTGGAGGCAGACTGTGAGCGCATGGTGACCGAAACCGTGAGCAGGTATGGCCAGCTGGATGTTCTGATCAACAATGCGGGTATTTCCATGCGGGCGCTTTTTCAAGACCTGGACCTGGATGTGCTTCGTAAAGTAATGGACATCAACTTCTGGGGAACGGTATACAGTACCAAGTTTGCCTTGCCCTACATTCAGGCGGCCAAAGGCTCAATCATTGGCATCTCTTCCATAGCCGGTTACCGCGGCCTGCCTGCACGCACCGGTTACTCAGCTTCGAAGTTTGCCATGCACGGCTTCCTGGAAACGCTCCGTACGGAGTTGCTGCATTCCGGCGTGCATGTGCTCATCGCCTGCCCGGGTTTCACGGCCTCCAACATCCGCAACACGGCCCTGGCCGCCGATGGCCAGCAGCAAGGTGAAACCCCCCGCGACGAGCAGAAAATGATGAGTGCCGAAGAGGTAGCCGATCGCATCTTGCAGGCCACCATCAAACGTAAGCGCGACCTTGTGATGACCACCCAGGGCAAAATGGCCGTTTGGGTGAACAAACTCTTCCCAAGCCTGGCTGATAAACTGGTGTACAATGTGATGGCGAAGGAGAAAGATTCACCGCTTAAGAAGTGATTTTTCGTATCAGGTAGCACGACTTCTTCAGCGAGAATCTGACAAAGGATTATTTGACAAAGGACAAAAGACTTTTATTGCTGTTTCAGATTTGCAATCCTGATCCATCTGTTTGGCGGATTTATAAACTGCTTGCTTACCAGTAGCAATAACCTTTGCCAGACGGATTACAAATCCGCTCGTTATGAACTTTCGGACTTTAAATCCGAAAGAGCGGTCGTTTGCTGCAGTATTATACCTTTGAACGAAAGTCTTTTGTCAAATTTTCCTTTGTCTTTTGTCTCCACCTACGGTAGTTCTAGCAGGTTGTGCTTCCGCACATAAGCTTTCTCGCCTTTCCAGCGTATCTCGTACCAGATGTCCTGCTCACCTATGATGGGCACTTTATGGCCCTGCGACACGGTAGCCAACCAGGTAGCACCAGCCGATGGGGCCGACATGATTGCCACCTGGTCGTTGCGGATAATGCCCGCGTCGCCCAGGTTGAGGAAGTTGATGTAGTAGAGGATAAAGAGCAGGTATAGCGTAAAGCCTACCTTAAAGGTACGGCTGAACCGGTGCCCTTTGCGCCAGCTTACAAACATGACCGTTACAGTTACGACAGCCACCAGTAGCATAAACTCCAGAATGCGCATGTAGTGTTTGCTGAACTGGGTTTTGAAGAACTGCAGGTCGTTGTATTCGTAGCCACTCAGGCGGTGCGTCTGGCCGAGTTCCTCCATCTTTTTTAAGACCGAGCGGCTGGGCTGTTTCTTGTAGAAGAGATGCAGGTAATACATGGCTCCGGTATAGTCGCGGGCGCTTTCCTTGATGTAAGCCATCTTGAGGAGCATCTGCGGCGTGTATACCTGTTGGTGCTGCAGCAGCGAGTCGTAGATCGTAAATGCCTCGGTATACTGCAGGTTATTAAAGAGAGAATCAGCTTGAGAGAGCGCTTTATTATCTGTCTGACTATAAACTGGTTCGGTGTTGAGCGCCAAAAAAAGGAGCAAAAAACCAGAGAATTTGAACCAAAGATTTTGCATTTAAACAGATAGCTATTACTTTTGCAACGCAATTAAGGGAAACGCCCTTGGGAATGCAAGTTAGTAAAAAGATTCTGTAGCTCAGCTGGTAGAGCAATACACTTTTAATGTATGGGTCCTGGGTTCGAATCCCAGCGGGATCACAAATACGAGTGCTTTTTTTCCGATAAAGTACTTTTCAATCAACTAACACATAGTGCCGATTCTGTAGCTCAGCTGGTAGAGCAATACACTTTTAATGTATGGGTCCTGGGTTCGAATCCCAGCGGGATCACTTCTAAAAAGCCTCAAACCTGTGTTTGGGGCTTTTTTTTATTTCTGCCAATCTCAAACGCAAACCCTTTGGGCAATTTTGAGTTTAAATGCCTTAGCGTACTTAATGTCTAACTATGGAAAACTTTGTCAAGCTACAGGTACCGGTTACGATCTCTTACCCCGCTCTGGAAAGTGTGCTCAAAAAACAACTGGTAGGTGAGTACATTCCCAAGCCATCCGACGACACTGAGGCAACGGCATACGCCCAGATACTGGATGTCGGGCTGGCGGGCAGCAGTGCCGGGACAGGCGAAATCATCCTCCGGGTCAGGATCCGGATTTTGCGAACCCTCCTCAAGCGCGATAATGTGGACTTGTATGTGCAGGCAATGCCCGGCTACGACAACACAACCCAGCAGGTATACATCCGCCGGTTCAACATGCAGGCCCAGACGAGTAGTCGGTTCTACAATTCCTCGCTCGAGGTGTTGATTAACAAAGTGGCCTATAACCAAATCATCCAGAAGGCAAGGGTTAACCTGACAGACATTATCGGTGCTGAGCTGATCAAGGCGAACGGTATGCTGGCAACAGGTGTGGAGGTGAAAGGGCTGAAACTGACGGGAGAAGTAGAGGAGGTGCGCGTGCAGGATATCACCCCAAAACCCAACCGGATGTTCCTGAACCTGGAAGTGCAGGCCAAAGTAGAAGTAGATGTCGTTGACCTGAGCGAGCTGCTCCCTGCTTAGCCAGTATAGTCGGTTTGTCTGGTAAGTTTTTAGTCGGTTGCTGCACTTTATTTTCCGGAGGGAGAAAAAATAGGGGCTCACTAACAGCTTGATGCTAAGGAAGATTAAACCAAAACAGAGCGCTAGCGTTTTATACAGATACCTTGTGAAGAGCGAATATAAGCGGCAGGGTTTGCGAATTAAGTAAAAAGCCCTACTTTTGCACTCCCTTCACGGGAAAAATATAGTACTGATTCTGTAGCTCAGCTGGTAGAGCAATACACTTTTAATGTATGGGTCCTGGGTTCGAATCCCAGCGGGATCACTTTAAGTCGAAAAGGCTGCTTACGCAAGTAAGCAGCCTTTTTATTTTTTATAGCACATGGTATAGCCTATTCGGTTTTATAGAGCGTTTCGAAGAGCTTGTACTTGTACTGCTTGTACTCCTGCAACACGGCCACCATGGCAAAAAGGGTGAGGGCGATCACAACAGGGTATACCATATAAAGCATAGGGTGCAGCAAGGGCAAAAACAGCAGACCCAGCAGCAAAATAGAAATGAAGCTGTACAGGTATGAGGTTTTGGCACTGAAGCTCAGAATGCCGCCCTTCACCATTTTAGGGCTTGTGAACGAAGCAATAATGCCAATCGGGGTAAGCACCATGACGGCAGCGGCATACATCAGCAGAATGAAGGTGGCCTGCTCGTGGTTGAAGAAAGCGACATACAGCACGACTATGGTAGCGTCTATCAGAATCGGCATGCGCAGCGGCAGCAGGCTGGCTTTCAGAAACTCTTTGTAACTACCGGTGGCGCGCTCGGTCGTCAACCACAGGTTCTTGTAAAATCCCCACACATTGTTGAACACATAGGTATAGATCACGAGCGGACCCACGAACAGCCAAAGCGTGACGTTCTTATCCAGCATGTGGATGCCCTTGGCCGTGTATACCGTAGCGTCGATGCCGAGCATGAGCACTTTAAAGCCCAGGCCGAACAAGAGCAACTGCTTAGCCATTTTGTGGTTCTTGAAAAGACGCCAGCCCAGGCTACGCCGGGCATCGTTGCTGTAGCTGACAGTGCGGCGCTTCGGCTCATAGGCAGCTTGCTCCAGCAGGTAGTTCGCAATTAAAAATGCCGTCAACGACAGCAGGTGCACCACAAGCATCATCCCGGAATATACCGGCTCGAACATAGGAGCGCGCGCCTCTACGGCAACAAAAGCACCTGCCATCACCACTGCTCCCCAGAAAGCACTGCTGCGCCAGTTGATGCGGCGCTCAATGAACACCTGCAACGAACGCCTGGTGATGTGCGCCGTCAGAAACACCAGGAAACTCTGGGCAAGGTGCAGCACCGTGTAGTCAGACGACATCATGAAGAGCAGCAGCAGGAAATTGAGCAGCACAAAATAGAACGGCGATACCAGCTCCACGACTAGCTCCGTCCAAAAGCGTTTGAGTGGTTTAACTGGGTAAATGCGGTTAATGAAATCTGCCTTCGGGATGTAAGCCGGAAAGAAGCCACGCAGGATGGTAAAAGCCAGTAGCAGCAGGTTGGTATAGCCCAGCATCTGGTTCACATCCATGTTCAGGCCACCCTCGCGCGACTGCTGCAGCAGGTAGGTAAACAGCCAGGCGTAAAAAGCCGAGAGCACAATGCCCAGTGCAAGCAGGAGTACCCGCTGCACTTTCTTATGCCGGAAATAGCTGTTTAGTCTTGCTTTGCAGGAATATAAAATCAGATCCATTTTCTAAGTTGAAAAGTTCAGAAGTTAGAAAGGTAGAAAGTCGAAGAGTCAGAAAAATGACTTTCTAACTTCCCCACTTTTTAATTTTCTAACTTAATTCAACATCCAGTCGATGTCGGCCTCGGTAGTGGTGTGGTGCGGCTGTAGCAGCTGGAACAGGGCCTGATCGATAAGGGCCTCGCCATTCATGGTAAACTCCTGCACAGATCCGTTGTACATCAGCTGTCCATCGTTGAGCACCCCAATGTGCGTGGCAACACGCTCCACATAGTTGAGGTCATGCGATGAGATGAGCACCACGCGGTTTGGTGTGCTGTAGTTTCGGATCAGCTTCACGAGCAGCTGGGCCGCTATGGGGTCGAGACCAGTGAAGGGCTCATCGAGAATAAGGACACGTGGTTTGTGCAGGATGGCAGCCACAATGCCTACCTTCTTTTTCATACCTGTGGAGTACCCCGCAATGTTCTTGTGCAGCGACTCGCGCTCCGAGAAAAAGTAGTTGGTCAGGCTGGTGATGCGCTGCTGTGCTTCTTCTTGGGGTAGCTTGTAAAGCTTTGCCACAAAGTTGAGATACTCCAGCCCCGTAAATTCTTCGATGAGGGGATTGTCTTCGCAAAGGGCGCCCAAGTCCTGCTTTACTTCCAGTGGGTTATTCTGGTAGTCTTTGCCATACAGCGAAATGGTGCCGCTGTCAGGTTTTATGAGATCGAGAATGCTGTTAAGGAAAGTGCTTTTACCGACGCCGTTTTTGCCGAGCAGGCAGTAGCATTGGCCTTGCTCTATGGTAATGTCTAGCGCCTGTAACACATGCTTGTTGCCATACGCTTTGGATAGTCCTTTTATCTCGATGCTCATACACTTTCCTGGCTAAATATTGTAATATAACTATTCTTAATGGAGGTATAAATTTAGCTATACCCCCGAAATAGTCCAAGCTTTAAGCGCTAAAATTAAGCCTACAGCTGATAGTCTCCCCAAAACTTTATGCGCTTTGCATTTAAGCAACAGTGTTAGCTATGCAGAAGGTTTCGGTATCTCCTAAATGTTTCCTGTTTTCTGTGGATCTGTTCCGCAATATTTTCACTATTAGTGCTTTATAATTTATTCGTCATCTAAACAACTAAGTTGGTGGGAAGTTTTTAGGCTTATCTAAAATATATATACCCCATATCTAAACTTTTATTTAAGTTTGCCTCGTATTGTGTAATAGTTAGCTTAAAAGAATATGAGGCAATGGTATCTAATGTGTGTGTTGTTGATCATTCCCTACATGATCAATGCCCAAACGGGTAAAGTAAAAGGGCGGGTGATGGCGGGAGAGTCCCCGGCAGCTTTTGCCAGTGTAGGTTTGGTTGGGAGCAACACGGGTACGACGGCCGATGAGCGTGGGCATTTTGAACTCGACCAAGTACCGGCAGGCAAGCAAATGGTCCGTGTGTCGGCCATAGGGTTTAGGGTGCAGGAACTGCCGCTAACAGTGCAGCCAGGGCAGGTGAGCATGCTGCAGGTACGTTTACAACCACAGGATGCTCGTCTGCGAGAGGTGGTGGTGAGTGGTACCATGCGCGAGACTTACCTGATGGAGTCGCCGGTTCCAGTAGAGATCTATACTCCCAGGTATTTTCAGAAAAACCCGACACCGGCTATATTCGAAGCGCTCGAGATCGTGAATGGGGTGCAACCCCAGATCAACTGCAACGTGTGCGGCACCGGCGACATTCATATCAACGGCATGGAAGGCGCCTATACCATGGTGCTGATCGACGGGATGCCGATTGTAAGTGCCCTTTCCACGGTCTATGGCCTGAGTGGAATTCCGAACAGCCTGATTGAGCGGGTGGAAGTGGTGAAGGGACCGGCCTCGACCTTGTATGGCTCCGAGGCGGTGGCAGGGCTCATCAACATCATCACCAAAAGTCCAGCTACGGCTCCGCGGCTCTCAGCAGACCTCTTTTATAGCTCGCACCGTGAACTGAACGCCGATGTAGGGTATAGCAAGCGCTGGAACCGGGCTTCGACTTTGCTCAGCACCAACTATTTCCGGTTCGACGACAGGCGCGATGTGAACCAGGATAATTTTACGGACATCCCGCTGCAGCACCGTCTTTCGATTTTCAACAAGTGGAGTCTCGACCGTCCGCAGGGCAGGGCAGCTAGCCTGGCGGCCCGCTATTATTACGAAGACCGATTTGGGGGGGAAATGCAATGGCAGCCTGCTCACCGGGGAGGCGACCAGGTATACGGCGAGTCAGTCTACACCAGTCGCTACGAAGTGCTCGGGAATTACCAGTTGCCTATACCTGAAAACCTGCAGCTGAGCTTTTCTTACAACGATCATCAACAAAATGCCGCTTACGGCGAGACTGTTTACAAAGGGCACCAGCGTGTTGGCTTCGGGCAACTGGTATGGGACCGTGAACTGGGCGAGAAGCAGCAACTGTTGTTGGGCGCCACCTACCGCTATACCTGGTACGACGATAACACGCCTGCCACCGGGCAGGGAGAGGATAACGAGAACCAGCCGGACCAGACCTCGCTTCCGGGTGCCTTCGTGCAGCACGAGTTAAAGGCATCGGAAAAATATACGCTGCTCTCCGGCTTGCGCTACGACCTGCATTCGGCACACGGCGGTATCTTTTCGCCAAGGCTGAGCATGCGCTGGGCTCCCGACCCGGACAATATTTTCCGGCTGAGCCTGGGCAATGGTTACCGGGTGGTCAACCTGTTCACCGAAGATCACGCTGCCCTTACCGGTGCCCGCGAAGTGGTGATCCGCAGCGAGTTGAAACCAGAGCAGTCCTACAATGCAAACCTGAATTACCAGCGCTACATACCGCTCGGGAGTGGTTTTATCAACCTGGAGGGATCCGCCTTCTATACTTATTTCACCAACAAGATCGTCGCTGACTTCCTGACCAACAACACACAGATCATTTATGACAACCTGAGCGGACATGCAATCTCCAAAGGTCTAGCGCTAAACACGGAGCTGGCTTTTACGTTCCCGCTGCGGCTGCACGCGGGCGTTACACTAATGGATGTATACCAGGTGCAGCGCTCGCAGGAGGCGGGTAAGGAGCGGGTTCCGCAGCTGCATGCACCACGCTTTTCAGGCACTTTCACGGCCTCATACCAGTTCCGGCAACTCGGTCTGACGCTGGATTATACCGGTAGCGTAAAAGGCCCGATGCACTTGCCGGTACAGGAAAACGACTTCCGGCCAGAGAAATCGCCTCTGTTCAGTCTACAGAACCTGCAAGTTACCAAGCGCATGGGAACAGGGTTGGAGGTATACAGTGGCGTCAAGAACCTTTTCAACTTTATGCCCATGCACCCGCTCATGCGGCCTTTCGATCCGTTTGACCGCCAGGTGGGAGTGGATAACCCTTACGGGTACAGCTTCGACACAGAGTATAACTACGCCCCCATGCAGGGACGACGGTTTTTTCTGGGCATTCGCTATACCTTGCCGCAGTAAGCTAAGTGTTTGACCTTGTGAATGCTATTGGTTGAATTGGCGTTCTGGATGAAAGATTTGCAGGAGAATAGCTGCAGAAAATTGTTTTGGCACACAAAAGGCAGTTGCAATTCTCAATTCTGCAATTTACTTTTGCAAACCTAATCAGCTGCGCACGTGGTGAAACTGGTAGACACGCCATCTTGAGGGGGTGGTGCCTTCGGGTGTGGGAGTTCGAATCTCCCCGCGCGCACATCAAAAGCTCTGTTCTTAATTGAATGGGGCTTTTTTGTTTTAAGGGCCTTTTTTAGCTTTCCTATTCCTATCTTTTGATGACCTATTCGGTGACCTAAAATGTAGAGGTCTTTTCGGTCACTGGATTAATCTTAAATGATTGATCCATTTGTTCTAGTGACGATATGTATTCCATAGGAGTGTTTTTCAGAGGTGCCATGAATCAAGATTAGTAAAGGCCCGGTAGTGACTTTTCTAATCCAGCGGTTCCATTCCTATACCTTCCGCTCAAACGGATTTTCGGGCTTTACCAGCATAACTTGCTCACGCTCCACCACCACGGCACCTGCGGGGGCACCCTTCGGTTTGCGTACCCATTTTTTGGGCGTGTAAAGCACGGGACATAGTGAGTCGCTTTTGCGCTTGCTGTAGTAGGCGGCCAGTTGGGCGGCCTTCTCGAGCACGGTAGCAGGTATAGCTTTACCTGCCTGGTATTTGATCACCACATGCGAGCCCGAAACATCCTTGGCATGCAGCCAGATGTCTTCTTTGTAGGTATGACGCTGGGTGAGCAAGTCGTTGTTCTGAGCGCTCTTGCCAACCAGTATCTTAAAGCCCTCGGTTTCAAATAAACGGAAAGGCGCTTCCTGCTGAGCTTGCTGCTTGGTGGTGAGCAGATGGGCGTACTCTTTCAGGTATAGCTTGAGCGCTTTATAAGTTTTCACTTCTTCCAGCGCCTGCAGTGCGTCTTCCAGCACGATGGCTTCTTCAAATTTGCGCTCCTGTCGCTCCTCCAACTGTGTAATTTCTACGTGCTGCTTTTTGGCTTTCCGGTACAGGCGCTCGGCTTGTTTCTGGGGCGTTTCACTGGCTTTGAGCTTGAACTTGCGCAGTCGGTCGGTGTAGAAGTCGTAAAGGTCAACTTCGCTGGCGCGTGGCGGGATGTTCGTGAGGTTGGCCATGATGATGTCGGCGATCTGAGAGTAGGAGCGGCCGTGGCGCAGCTCGTGCAAGCGGGCTTCCGTTTGCTCCAGTATGGCCTGCGTGGCACGCTGCTTCTTCAGGAGTTGCTGCTGGGTCTGTTCAAAGAGCCGTTCAAAGCCAGTCTCGCTCAGGTAACTGCGCGTAAAGCCGTTCAGCGCCTCCATCGGACTGCCGTATACCTGCAGCACTTCGCCGAGTTGGAGCAGCGAGAGCCGCAATTTGCCATTTAGTCTGATTAGGTAATAGGCTGCCGGCGCGTCGAGCTGCTCGAGCATGGCCTGTACCAGTTCCCATTTCTCCTCTAGGGAGGCGGTGTTGTACCCTTGTTGCGCCAGGTATAGGGCAGGTAGATCCCCGAAGGTTGGGTATACCTGGCGTAAATTGCCATCTGCAGCGGCGAAGGCTTCGAAATTCTGACGAATGGGACGATCCATCTGTAGCGGGTCCAACTCCAGGTCGGCACCGAACTTCTTGTGGAAAAGCTTCAGCGGTTCTTCATCCTGAAAGAGCACGATGTTGGAGCGGTTCCCGAAAAGCTTGAACAACAAGGTATAGCCCTGGCTCAGCTTCAGGTAAAAGCTGCGTTCGTTCAGGTGCTGCACCACCTGCTGCACAGTTTGCCCCAACAGTTCACCAAACAGGTTAATGGTATTGGCCCTGGCCCGTTTAAATTCGGTGGGGAATGATAGCGTGGAGAAATGGGCGGTAAGCGAGGCCCGGACGTACAGTTCCCGTTCCCCATCGGAAAACCCGATCACCAACTCATCCTTATTTTGGCTGAAGCAGGTAAGCACCTCCATACCTACGAGCTCGCTTTGTAGCTGCCCGGAGAGTTGCCTTAAAAAGTAGTAGTTCTGGTGCATGGGTTAAATTGACAGACGACGATGTGACAAACGACAGCCTGGTAAATAGATGAAGAAACTTTTCGATAAATAAAAGAGTGACTTTCCAGATGAGGTCTGTGTGCGTTTACATCTACATCAAAACACTTTTACAAGAGTCCTTTGTCTAAATGTCCTTTGTCTTTTGTCAAAAGAAAAAGCTATACCTCGATCTGCAGGCCGTCGTAACCTAGTCGGATAAAGTCGGGGAGGGTGAGCTCTACCTCGCGGTGCAGGCCCAGCAGGTGGCTGATGTGCGTGAGGTAGGCGCGTTCGGGTTGCAGGTCCTCGAGCATCTCAACCGCCTCCTGCAGCGAGAAGTGCGATATGTGCGGCTCCTGACGCAGGGCGTTGAGCACGATCACTTTAGAGCCACGCACTTTTTCCTTTTCAGCCTCGGAGATATAATTGGCGTCGGTAATGTAAGTGAAGTCGCCGACACGGTAGCCAAGCACCGGCAGCTTGTAATGTTTCACCCGGATAGGTATAAACAGAACCCCATCTATATCAAAAGGCTCCTCTGTAATCGGGTTTAACTCCACGCGCGGTATGCCGGGGTACTGTATACCTGAAAAAATGTAGGCAAACTCCCGCTTGAGCTGCTCCAGCACCCGTTCCTCACCGTAGAGCGGCATGTCTTTGTGCTGCGAAAAGTTATAGGCGCGGATGTCGTCGAGGCCGGCGGTGTGGTCTTTGTGCTCGTGTGTGAACACCAGCGCGTCGAGCGTGCGGATGCGCTCGCGCAGCACCTGCTGCCGGAAGTCGGGGCCGGAGTCGATGATGATGCTCTTGCCGGCCACCTGCAGGTGCACCGACACGCGCAGGCGCTTGTCCCGGTAGTCAACAGAACGGCACACTTCACAGGAGCAGCCGATAACCGGTACGCCCTGCGAAGTGCCCGTGCCTAGAAGCGTTACTTTCAATTGGTTCTTTTCTGGTCGCGGATGTCCTGGTAAAGCTGGCGGTTTTTCTCAGTCAGCAGGCTTTCATCCACGTTAATGGTTCTCAGAATGTCGTAAAGGCAGTTGATCTTTCCCTCCAAACTGAAGTACTTGTTCACGACAGCTACCTTCATGTCTTTGAGCACACAGTAGCCCGCTTTAAAATTCCCCTTCTCGTAGCGCAGCACAAAATCCGACTCCGCAAAAATATCCTCCAGCTTATTTAAAAATGGCCGCGTGTACTTCAGCTCCATCTACAACTCTCCAGTGTGTTTTTTTACCGTTTGCACCAGCATGTCAAAATCAAGTGGCTTCGGCAGGTACTCGTTGATGCCCACTTCCTTGAAGTCGTCCATGGTATAGTTGTTGGCGTTGCCTGTTACCGCAATGATTGGAATTTTAGAGATCTGCTCGTCTTTGTGCGCGCGGATTTCCTTGGAGCACTCCATACCGTTTTTGATCGGAATGTTCAGGTCCATCAGGATCGCATCAATCTTATTGTTTTCTACCTGCTTGATCACTTCGCTTCCGTTTTTGGCCGTCAGGATCTTGTAGTTCTGAAGCTCCAGAATTTTCTTTGTCAGGTTCAGGATCACAGAGCTGTCTTCTGCAATCAGGATGGTTTTGTTGTCTGCCATGGGTCTAATAAACTATAAAATGATCTCTTTATAAGTTTTGCGGTAGTTTTCGTATTGAGCCAGCAATTTCGCAAAATTATCTCCTACGCTATCGTACTGGTCGTGTTTAATATCGTGCTCCAGGATTTTGGCCAGTTCTGCGACCTGGTTTATACCAAGTGTAAAGCCGGTTCCCTTTAGCTGATGCAATGTACTTAAAATACTTTTGTATTGTTGTGCCTCCATCTCTTTTTTGGCCTCCTCGAGCAATTCGCCGGCTTCCTGCTCAAATTCCACATACAATTGGCGGGCAAAATCAGCCCCGCCAATCTCTTTGAGCTGCTCTGTTATGGACAGGTCGATCACCGGCACGGCTTCCGCCTCCGCATCGTTTTCCGTCGCGTTGGTCAGGCCGCCGGCATTCTCGCGCTTCCAGTTTTGCTCGTGCCAGCGCATGATCACCTTATACAGGTCTGAGCTTTTCACTGGCTTGGAGATGTAGTCGTCCATTCCCTGGCTCATGAACTTCTCGGCATCTTCGCGCATGGAGTAGGCGGTCATGGCCACTACCGGCGGACACGCATTGCCCAGTTTTTCCTTGATGATGGTGGTAGCCGTTATGCCGTCCATCTCAGGCATCTGGATGTCCATGAACACCATGTCGTAGCCGTTGTTAAGGGCACGGTCAATGGCCTCGTAGCCGTTCGAGGCCACGTCGGTGCGGCAACCCAGGCGCTCCAGCAGTTTGAAGGCCACTTTCTGGTTAATTTGGTTATCGTCTACCAGCAGCACGTACGGTTCAAAATCCAGTACCTCGGCTTCGGCGTTCTGCAGCTGCATGCGCTGTAGTTGTGCCTCTACTTCTTCGCTGTTGGCTTTTTTTACTTTTATCGTGAACCAGAAGGTACTGCCATCGTTTGGTTTGGATTCCACCCCAATGCTACCGCCAAGCAGGTGCGTGAGCTGCTTCGAGATGGCCAGGCCAAGGCCCGTGCCGCCAAAGGTTTTGGTAGATGAGTTGTCGAGCTGCGTGAAGTCAGTGAAGAGCAGTCGCTGGTCATCTTCGCTTATACCTATACCTGAGTCTTTCACGCGCACTTTCAGCATGTACTCCTGGCCCTTTTTCAGTGGCTCGGCATCTACGTGTATGCTCACCTCGCCTTCGTTGGTAAACTTAATGGCGTTGGAGGTGAGGTTCGAGAGCACCTGCAGGAAGCGTGTTTCGTCGGTGAGCACGTAGCGCGGTGTCTCCGGCGTAACGGTATAGGTGAAGTGCAGGTCTTTCTGCTGGGCGCGGTTCGCGAAGAGCGAGTGGATCTTGTTGAGCGTGTCGTGCACGTCCATGCCGCTCTCATGCAGCACCAGCTTACCGGCCTGCATTTTCGAAAGGTCCAGAATATCGTTTAGGATGGCCAGCAGGGCATCCGAAGACTTGCGCAGCGTGTCGATGTACTCTTTCTGTTCCTCGTCCACCACAATCTGGCTCAGGAGATCGATCATACCAATAATACCGTTCATCGGCGTGCGCAGCTCATGGCTCATGTTGGCCAGGAACTGGGTCTTTACCTTGAGCAGGTTCTCTGCTTCTTCCTTGGCTTTGAGCAGAGCTACCTGTGTGCGCTTCAGTTCCGACACGTCACGGAGCACACCCTCCATACCTGCCGGGTTGCCCTCCTGGTCGTAGGTGAGGCGGGCATCCAGCAGTACGGTTTTCGTGGTGCCGCCTTTGCAGATCATCTCTATCTCAAAATCTCGGATGCTCTGCTGTTCCAGTACCCGCTCCTTCACCAGCGCCCGGTCAGCCGCGTTGGCATACAACTGCTCTGACGACATGTGTTGCACTTCTTTTTCGTTGTAGCCCAACAGGTTGTAGACTGACGGGCTCACCAGTTCGAAGGCACCGTTCATGGTGGTACGGTAGTACACGTCCTGGAACGACTCGAATATGCTTCGGAACTTCACCTCGCTCTGGGCCAGTGCCAGCTGCGAGCGTTTCTTGTCTGTGATGTCCAGGGCTATACCTGAAATCTCCTCAAAGCTGCCGTCCTCCAGGTAAATCGGGTTCAGGTATACCTCCCGCCAGCTTTCCGGATTGTGCAGGTGCACCTCAAAGTGCTGCGGCTGCCCCTGGAAGGCCTGCATATACCTTTCTTTCCAGAACTCAAATGTGTTCTCATGGAAGCTCACTACATTATCATCGTTCAGCCTGGTATAGAGTTCCAGTTCCCGCCCGCTGCGGTTAAAGAAGGCTGTCGCGAAGTTCTGGTTAAAAGAGGTCAGCTCGAAATCACGGTTAAGCGACCACATGTGGTGCGAACCAGACTCAAAAATAGCGTTAAGCCGTGCGTTTTGGTTGTTGATCTGCTCTTCGTTGCGCTTTCGTTCAATGGCGAGCGCCACCTGGTTCGAAATAAAGTGCAGGATCTCGATGTCGGTGTGCACATAGGCGTTCGGGTCCTGATAGTCCTGCAGCGTGATCACCCCGATGATGCGGTCGCCGATGGCCAGCGGGGAGCAGAGGATCACCTCCGGAATAGCGCCATGTATGGTGATGTTCTGCTCTTTGGCCAGATCGAGCAACTCCGATTTCTGCATGTAAAGTGGCTTGCCCGTCTCGATTATGTACTCAGACAGGCCATGCGAGAATTGCCTCCGCATTTGCGTCTTAGACGACTTGTCTACAAACTGATCGACAAGGTAGGCGAAGTGCAGGTGGCGGTGACTGTCGTCGCAAAGGGCAATATAGATATTGCGCGTCTCGATGATCTTGCTCAGCTCGCGGTGAATGGCCGAGTAGAGCGAGTTGAGGTCCTTGCTGCTGATAGCCAGGTTGGCGATGCTGTAGTATACCTTCTGCAGGCGCTCGGCCTTGATGCGGTCGGTGATGTCGTGCAGAATGGCGCGTGTAGCCACCGGGCGGCCGTCCTGCCAGCTGCAGGTGATGGAGCCGATCAGGTGCACCGGCTTGCCCGCCTTGGTCAGGAACACGGTCTCCATCTTGTTCACGTTCTCGCCTTTGTACAGGTTGCGCAGCTGGTAGATCAGCTTGGCCTTGTAGTAGGGATGCACAATATCGTTGAGCGTGAGCGACTCAATGTCGTAATCGGTATAGCCCAGGCGGTCTTTCCAGGCTTTGTTTACAAAAATGAACTTGTTGTCGACGGAGATATTCTGGATCAGGTCGTGCGCATTGTCAAAAAGGTCTTGCAGGCGAATCTTGTTGTCTTTCAGGGCCTCCATGGCGATGCGCTTGTCTGTCATGTCCTTGCCCACGCTGGTGAGGCCGATCAGGTCGCCCTCCGGACCATACTCAAACATGCAGTTCCATCGCACGGTCTTCACCTGGCCCGTCTTCGTCACCAGGTCCCGTTCGTAGTACGAGTTCAGTTGCCTGGTTTCGATCGAGCGCCTGAAGTCGGCGTAGCGGGCCTCGCGATCAGCCTCTGGCACCAGCAGCTCATAGAAGTTCTGCCCGATCAGCTCTTCGCGGCTATACTCCACATAAGTCAGGAAATAGTCGTTAGCGTAAGCGATGTTTCCTTCTGTGTCGAGGCTATAGTAGATCAGGTTAACCTTCTCGAGGAAGCTGCGGAAATGGGCCATCGATTCGCGGGCAATCTCTTCGCGGCGCTTCGAGTTCTGTACCTGTTTGCGCTGGGTGATATCGCGCTTGAACACCAGGATATGGTAGACTCCATCGATCATCACCCGGTTCAGGTTGAGCTCAGTGTCCATGGTGGTGCCGTCTTTCCGGATGTTTTTCCAGTCGACGGTGATCGGCTTTCCGGTTGCCATCAACTGATCGATCAGCATGGCGGTCTTCTCAGTCGATCGCATGCCGTCCGGCTGGTACTCCGGCGAGTAATCCGACGGCGACTTGCCCACCAACTCGTCGCGGGTGCAGCGAAAATACTCCAGCGCCTTTTCGTTGCAGTCCACTACAATACCGTCCCGGAAAAGCAGGATGGCATCGTATGTAGACTCGAACATGATTTTATACTTGTCCTCGGTGTAAGAGAGCTTCAGCTGCAGGTCGTGTTTGGCAATGTAGTTACCAATGGCGCCCCCGATAAAATCGAGCAGCGACATAAACGATTCGGTGATCTTGGCATCATGGCCGGGCCATACCAGCAGCAGGGCCGTCAGGCCAGCCTCCGAGCTAACCGGTAGCACCGTCAGGTGCTGCCCCAACAACTTTTCGGTCTGCTGTATAGTGTCGTGCAGGGCTTTGCGGCGGTCGGGTTGCGCAAGCAGTTCGGCCTGGGCTTGCGGCATCGGGATCGAGGTTGGCAGGCTACCCGACAGTGTTTCGCCGGTGCTGAAAGAAAGCAGCACCTTGCCTGCTGCCGCGTCGTAGGTATAGACCGCCCCGCCTACGATATCGGTCTTGTCAAGCAGTTCGTTCAACGTGGAGCGTAGCACATCCTCGCGGCTTTCGGAGCCAGACAGGTTGGTGATAAGGTGGTTAACGAACTCGAGTTGGTGATTGCGGAAGCGCACGTTACGCTCAGCACCAACCACTTCGTACAGGTTTTTGGCAGAACCAAAGATCACCGTCTGCCCATTGAAGCTGCCTTTTTTAAGGGAGATCTCCACAGGCATCAGCTCCTGGTCGGTTTCGCGCAGCCACCACTCAAAGCGCTGCGGCTCGCCTTTCAGTGTGTTCTGCAGTTGGTTGCGCAGGGCAACCCGCTCAAACAGATTCAGCTCGAACTGCTTGAAAAGTGACTTACCAATGATCTCTTCCTTTTTCAGGCCTACCAAATCGGAGGCGCTTAGGTTGATATCGATAAAAATGCCGTTGCGGTCCAGAACGAAAAGCGGTTCTGCACTATCGTCGAACAGGTTATGGTAACTGGAGTCGGTGGCTTCTGTAATGTTGCTCTCCGGGATGTCAAGGTATAGAAAAGGCAGCCCCTGAAACTGCAGTTGCTGGCAATGGAAGGTGCACAGGTCATTCCGGCGGTCCCTCACTTCGCCGGTCACTTTATCTTGCTGAGCCAACGATACTTTAAAAGCCGCAAAATCGGTTTCGCTTTCCAGCCCCATCAGCGGACGTAACGAGGCGCCTTGCGCTACAGGTAAAATGGTTTCGGCTTTGGGGTTAGCCGCCAGCAGCTCCCCGGTGGCAGAAGCAACAAGCAAGGCATGGTCAGCAGGGTAGAGCTGGCTAAGCACCTGTAGCAGGTTCTCTGCCATAGTTGTCAGGTTTTCAGTAGTTTGTCGGCTAGGTATCAGTGGCATCCGGTGTAGATCAGTTGTCGTTTAAACCCATAAATTAGTAAAAAAACACAAGCAATAGCATTTTTGCTTCCTGAATAACAAGAAAGGAAGTTAATTTGTGGCATATTCTTCAAGTAAATCGTCTTACCCGCCCATGCCTGCAGTACAAGCCCCCCGTTTTCTGATCGTAGTTGTAGGTCCTACGGCCGTGGGCAAAACCGACCTGTGCGTGCGCCTGGCCCAACATTTCGGCACCGAGATCGTGTCGGCCGACTCTCGCCAGTTTTACAAGGAAATGTCGATTGGAACGGCCAAACCAACTCCCGAGGAGCAGCAAGGTATACGGCACCATTTTGTGGACTCGCACCCGATCACGGAAGTATACAACGCAGGTGCCTATGAGCAGGATGTACTGGCTTTGTTGGAGCGGTTGTTTGAGCAGCACCAGGCGGTGATTCTGACGGGTGGGTCGGGACTGTACGTACGCGCCGTAACAGATGGGATGGACGTGATGCCGGAAACAGACCCCGCCGTGCGCGAAAGCCTAACCTCACGTTACAAGCAGGAGGGACTACAGCCCCTGTTAGAGCAGTTGCAGCAACTCGATCCGGCCTATTACGAGCGTGTGGACAAGGCCAACCCGCAGCGTGTGATCCGTGCGCTGGAGGTGTGCCTTTCAAGTGGGCAGTCATACTCTGATTTCCGGAGATCAGAAGCCCATGAGCGCCCTTTTCACATCATTAAGATTGGGTTGAGCCGCGACCGACAGGAGCTATACGAGCGCATAGACCGCCGCATGGACCTGATGCTGGAGCAGGGGCTGCTGGAAGAAGCCAGGGCACTATACCCATACCGCGACCACAACGCGCTGCAAACAGTCGGTTACAAAGAAATATTTGATTATCTGGATGGGCATTACGATTGGGAGGAAGCCGTGCGCCTTCTCAAGCGCAACAGCCGGCGCTACGCCAAGCGCCAGCTCACCTGGTTCCATAAACACGCCGACTATACCTGGTTTCATCCACAGCAGTGGGAGGAAATACTGACGTTCATCAGAGAACAGATGATGCAGGTGACTTAACAGGTATAGGTGTAAAAGCAGCGAAGCCGGCACAAACAGTGACCGGCTTCGCTGCTTTCAGGTATAGCTGTTTTAAACCGACAGAATGTCCACCATTTTGGTGAAGTTCGGGTTGATGAGCTTTTGTTTGGTAATGGTCTCGATGAATGGGGTGTACACGAGCTCCCTGTTGATGATGCCGGCCATTTCGTTGGTGCGGCCCTCCAGCAGTCCCTCCACACAGGCAATGCCCAGTTGGCTGGCCAGCATACGGTCGGCAGCGGAAGGAGCCCCACCACGCTGTACGTGACCCAGTATGGTTACGCGCGCATCCATGTCCGGTATCTGCTGCGATACCTTGGCTGCAATCTCGGTCGCGCTTCCCTCTTCGTCGCCCTCGGCCACAATTACAATGAAAGAGGTTTTAGAGCGTCTCCAGCCCGCCCGCAACTGGTCGATCACATAGTCTATGGAGGTGTCAGTTTCCGGGATCATCACGATCTCAGCACCGCCGCCAATGGCGCAAGGTATAGCAATGTAGCCAGAGTCGCGGCCCATCACCTCCACAAAAAACACACGCTCATGGCTGTCGGCCGTGTCGCGGATCTTATCGATGGCATCGAGGGCGGTGTTAACGGCCGTATCGTAGCCAATGGTATAGTCGGTGCCGTAGAGGTCGTTGTCGATGGTGCCCGGTGCGCCGATGGTTGGGATGCCGAACTCCTCGTAAAAAATATTAGCTCCGGTAAAGGTACCGTCGCCGCCAATAGCCACCAGCCCTTCGATTCCGTGCGCTTTCAGTTGCTCGTAGGCTGCCTGCCGCCCTTCTTTGGTAGTAAATTCTTTGCTGCGGGCCGATTTGAGGATCGTGCCGCCTTTCTGTATGATGTTGCTCACTGTCAATGACTCCATCTTAAAGATGTCGCCTTTGATCATGCCGTTGTATCCTCTTCTGATACCGTACACTTCCAAACCGTTGTACACGGCCGTTCGAACGATTGCGCGTATGCAGGCGTTCATGCCCGGCGCATCGCCTCCTGATGTAAATACTCCTATCCTCTTCATAAAGAGTTGCTGTTTAATGTGTTCCCTGTAGTAGCTGTTGGTCAGCCTCGTACGATAGATCGCCGCAATAACCGCGGCGGTTTTAATGAATTCGCAAGGTATACATTTGTTAATTTAAGTGGAAATAAAAAAAGAATACAAAATAATAACTCATAAGATAGCAAAAACCGTATGTAAATGCACCGTTGGCTGCAGACTTAAAACTGGGAAAATACGTTTCTACTGTAGCTGCTGCAAAATTAGCTGCCTGGGTATAGCCGTATTTTGTGCAGCCGTTATTTTATTATTATGAAATTGTACTAGTCAAAAGGGAGCTGTATGTTTAGTTTTTTTGAAAGCGAGGCAGAAAAGAAATTAAAGAGCCACATCACCAACCTGGGTGCCCTCGCCAAGGCAGATGGCCACATGGATCCCACCGAGATGGAGTTTATTATTTCGATCGGCAAACGGCACGGCCTTAAACCCAGCGAAGTGCGTAACCTCCTCTCCAATGTGCAATCCGTAAAACCGCAACTGCCCACCAACGATGCCGAGCGATTCGACCAGATCTACGACCTGGTGGAGATGATGCTGGCCGATGGCATTGTGGATGAAAACGAAATGGAGTTCTGCATCAACATGGCGGTGCGGCTCGGTTTTAAAAAGTCGATCGTTGGGGTGCTGGTGCGCAGAATCTCTATTGGCGTGAAGGACGGGCTCTCCCGCGAACAGATCCGGGAGGATGCGCAATCCTTTCTCAATTACTAATATCACAGCATGAAAAACCAGCGTTTGTGGAACGGGGCCATCCTGGGAGTTTACGCGGTGGCGCTGTTGCTGATGGCGTACTTCTTTTTTGCACACGAGCTACAACTGGTCTCCTACGAGGCCACCTTCCTCTCCGATGATTTTATCCTGCGCTTCTTTGCCTTCTGGTTCATCAGCTTTTTGCTGACGATCATGGTATACCTGCTCAACCTCAGCCTGAATTACTTCTGGCTCCCACGGTCTGAGAAAATAGTGGCCATGCAGGCTGGCAAACTGACTTTGGCTGTGGGTATATCTGCTGCTTTTTTTGCCGTGGTGCTGGTTGCACTGGGCGGGCTGCAGTAAATGCCTTTACATTGGCCAGATCATGGGCACCATCACCAGGATGACGACCACCAGCAGTAAGGTAAGCGGGGAGCCAATCTTTATAAAATCCAGAAAACGGTACTTACCGGGGCTGTAAACCAGGATGCAGGCCGGCTCGAATGGCGTGACCAGCGACACGGAGGCTCCCAGCATAATAGCAATGGCGAAGGAACGCGGGTCGGCGCCCAACTCCATGGCGGCACGCAATGCCACAGGTATAACTACCAGGGCGGCCGCCGCATTGGACATGGGTTGGGTGAGCAGAACAGTCAGGATCACGAAGCCCGCCAATATACCTGTCCTACCGCCAATCGGCTCCATCACATCCACTATACCTTGTGCCAGAAAGTCGGCGGCACCCGAGTTTTCCATGGCCGAACCAAAGGCCGTCATACCCCCGATCAGGATAAGCAAGCGCCAGTCAATAGCGTTGTAGGCTTTTTCTGTGCTGATGGCCCGCAACAAAATGCTCACGACGGCCGCCGACAAAAAGGCAATTGATAAGGGGAGCAGTTGCAGGGTGCCCGCCAGAATGGCCAGCGCAAAACTGATGATCACGATCAGGCCCTTTTTCTTTTTGAAGAGCACCGGCTCAAACTCATCGAGCACGGCAATGTGGTTAGAGTTGCGGACCTGCTCGAAGCGCTCAGGGGCACCCTGCACCAACAGCACGTCGCCCATGTGCAGGGTAATGCTCCCAATCTTGCTGCGCAGCGTTTCGCCATGGCGCGACACGGCCAGCACTACCAAGCCAAAGCGCCGCAAAAATTCAACTTCTTTGATGGTACGGTTGATCAGGTTCGACTGCCGGGTGATCATAATCTCCGCCAGCCGGATGTTTTCCGTCTCCAGGTCCTCCGAGATCAGCGCATCAGCCATAATCTGTATACCTTTGGTCTCTTTTACCTTCATCAGGGTGTCCACATCGCCTTCCACCAGCAAAATGTCGTTGGCCCGGATGCGGGTACGGAAGTCGGGCAGGAAGTTTTCTTTAGAGCGGATGACATTGAGCATGCGCAGGTTGAGGGTGGTCAGATCGGAGGCAAAAACCAATTGCCCGACGAGCGGTGAGTCTGGCAATACCACCACTTCCGTTACGTATTTCTGCAGCTTATACTCTTCGGCCAGCTCCTGGTCGGCGTGGCTGGGCAACATCCGCTGCCCGATCGTCATCATGTAGATCATACCGACCACGAAAATGATAAAGCCTATACCTGAGATTTCGAACAGACCGATCGGCTCCAGGCCGGCCTTGGCAATGTAGCCGCTCACTGCCACGTTGGTGGACGTGCCGATCAGGGTGCAGGTGCCTCCCAAGATGGCCGCATAGGCCAGTGGCATCAGTAGCTTGGACGCACTCAGGTTGATGCGTTTGGAAAGGCCGACTAGTGGCGTAATGAACATGGCCGTTACGGTGGTATTGTTCATAAAAGCCGACACAACACCTGTAATCAGCATGATCGTGAGCAGCATGAGGTTGTTGCTCTGCTTAGCCAATCGCACCAGCCGTACCACGGCAAAGTCGAGAATGCCGGTCTCTTCGAGGGCCGCGCTGAGTATAAAGATAGAGGCGATGATGATGATGAAGTCGCTGCTGAAACCGGCAAAAGCCTCCTCCGGACTGATAATGCGCAGACCCGCCAGTATAATCAGGATGAGCAGGGTTACCAGCTCCACCGATAGCTTTTCGGTGGCGAACAGCACAACCGCTATCACCAGCAAGGTCAGGACAATGGCTATTTCCATAGAGGACGTTTGGGAAGGTACACCGACTAAAAGGTGTAGCAACGGCTTTTACGTGACAAAGCTGCTCCAGATGGTCTCTGTAGGGAAAATATTTTTAACTCGGGTCCGTTATACCTGTTCTGGTCTATTCTGTGTAGCCACTGTCAGGTACAGCCATCAGGCGAGCGCCTCGTCAATGGACCGCAGGATGATCTGGCAGGCTTCGTGGATTTGCTCTTCGGTAATGATCAGCGGAGGGGCGATGCGCATGGAGTTGTCGCAGAACAGGAACCAGTCAGTCAGTACGCCGTTCACGATCGCCTGGTCGATCACCGCCTTCAACACTTCAAACGATTCAAACTCAGCTGCCATCATCAGGCCTTTGTTGCGAATGCCCTTTATGCGCGGGTGAACAAGCAGCTCTCTGAACAGATTGGCTTTTTCCTCCACACCGGCCAGCAGGTTTTCTTCCTGTATGGTTTGCAGCGTAGCCAGTGAGGCAGCGCAGGAAACCGGATGCCCGCCGAAAGTGGTCAGGTGGCCCAGGATCGGATCGTTTTTGAACACCGCCATAATTTCCTGCGGCGCTATGAACGCCCCGATCGGCATGCCGCCGCCCATCCCTTTGGCGCAAAGCAGGATGTCGGGCTCGATACCGAACTGCTCGAAAGCCCAGAACGTACCGGTACGTCCGAAGCCGGTCTGTATTTCGTCGAGAATGAGCAGCGCGCCCACTTCGGTGCAGCGGTCCCGCAGGGCCTGCATGTAGCTGGCCTCCGGTACGCGTAAACCTGCTTCGCCCTGCACCGCCTCAATAATGATGGCGGCCGTGTGCTCCGTGATCTGTTGCAGGTCAGGTATAGCGCCGTGGTTAATGACACGCACATCGGGCAGGAGGGGGCGGAAAGCGTTTTTGAAACCCTCGCTGCCATTCACTGAAAGGGCCCCTTGAGTGGAGCCATGGTAGGCGTTGCGGCAGGTGACAAACCCGGTGCGTCCGGTGTAGCGCTTGGCCAGTTTCATGGCGCCCTCTACGGCCTCGGTGCCCGAGTTGAGGAGGTATACATTGTTGAGCCTTGGCGGAAGCGTGCTGCACAAAGCCTGCGCCAGCTGCGCCTGCGGGCCCTGCACAAACTCGCCGTACACCATCAGGTGCATGTAGCGGTCGAGTTGGTCGTGGATGGCGCGCAGTACTTTCGGATGGCGGTGCCCGACATTGCTCACGCCTATACCTGAAATCAGGTCGATGTAGCGGTGCCCGTCGCTGCCGTACATGTAAATTCCCTCTGCCTTCTCGACTTCAATCATAAGCGGAAAGTCACTAGTCTGTGCCTGGTGCTGCAAAAACAGCTGTCTCAATGATACCATGCCGCAATTTAGGCAATTTTAGAAGCTATTGCAGCATCGCGTTGCTATCGACCCGAGGTGATGCCTATGGTGAATTTATTAACGATAACCTGTTCTTGATTACCTGCCGTACGTACAATAGGGTTGATCGGCCGTTTGGCCGGTCTGATGTTGAACTTTAGAAAAGGAGGATAAAATGCCACAAGGGGATAAATCATCTTACACCGATAAGCAAAAGCGCCAGGCAGAGCACATCGAAGAAAGCTATGAAAAGAAGGGTGTAAGCCACAAAGAAGCGGAGAAACGCGCCTGGGCAACTGTGAACAAGCATGACGGAGGCGGCAAGAAGAGCGGCTCCGGAAGAGGCAAATAAGGTATAGCTACTATAATCGCGTTATAAAAGAAAGGCCGGAAGTGTTCACTTCCGGCCTTTCCCGTCTATGGGTAATTGTTGGTGTGCGCCTGCGGATCGTCTTCATCCAAAGTGGCGGCTACCGTTGGCGGTATACCTTGCAGTGGTCTGTTGTGGGAGAAAGGTCGCACCCGCATGGCGCGCTCCTGTTGCTTTCGACGGTTGTCCTGGCCACTTCGGCGGGCATAGGCAACCAGGGCAACACCAGCCAGTGCAACAATACCGGTCGCGGCAATCACTTTCGGGATAGTGTTGTCTGTGGCCGGCGGTACGGAAAGCACGCCCTGCTCGTCGGCAATGGCGGGCTCATGCACATAGCGGCCCTGACCCGGCACTGCCACCGACCAGAAATCCTTCACCAGTTCCTCTAACTGACGCATGAGCAATCCTCCCTCCATCGGGAGGCCGTGGCCAGTGGCGGCTATACCTGGGTTGAGCTCCATCAACTTTTCTACAGAGCGGTGAGCCGACCCCCAGTCGGAGGTATAGTACTTCGGTGGTCCGTGTACTTCGCGTTTTTGCGTCATCACGGCCAGCATCGACTCCCCATCCCGCGTTATGAAAGCATCGCCTGCCAGCAGTAGCCGGTCGCTTTCGCGGAAAAAGGAAACGTGCCCCGCCGTATGGCCCGGGGTGTGCACCCAGCGCCAGTCTGGCAGACCAGGAACCGATCCGTCGGTTGGCAGCAGCTCCAGGTATTCACTCACATCGATGGGTTTTTTAGGGTATAGGAAAGACATGTACGCCATACCTCCGCCGCCTACGCTTGGGTCCGGTGGCGGATAAGACGATTTCCCGTTCAGGTAGGGCATCTCCAGCGGGTGGGCATAAACCGGCACTTCCCACTCACGGGCCAGTTCTTTCAGGGCGCCGATGTGATCGAAATGGCCGTGTGTGAGCAGAATGGCTTTGGGGCGCTTGCCGCCAAACAGCTCGTCTACCACTTTTCTGATCTTCGGGGCGGCGCCATACACACCGGCGTCAACGAGCACCCACGACCCATCGGGGCTTGCCACAAAATAAAGGTTGACAAATACAGTCTTGAGTCCCCATACTCCGGGCGCAACGGCAAACGCTTCCTTGCTGGCGTGGGGAGCGGTACGGTAAGAAGTTTCCATAGGCATTCACTATGTTTTATTTTCCAATGTTAATGGGCGGAATATATACTACGGCTGTGGTGACAATTGGCTGCAGTTAACTGGCAGATTCACTTCCCATTGGGCTGTTTGTCATATATTATCCGGCAATGCCTTGGTTTTGCTGCCAAAATGTAAGCATTGGGAGAGTGGGAGCGGCTGAGTGGATGCCTGACAACAAAGGCATACTTTTTGTGTTATGACTATGCAGGCATCCACTAAAATAATGTGGACAATGTTTCCTGATTGACAGGAATTATTTATCTTTCTGAAAACGTTACATACACATGGTAAATTTATTTGTTCCCCCAAGCTATATGGCCGTCTATGCAAAATGCGTGGATGCGTCGATGCCGGCTTTCGAACCGGAAGAGTGGATCGAGGAAGGGAGAGTGTATCCTGTGAAGCACTTTACTGAGCCCCTCAACCAGGGTGACGGCTTTGCCGTGACGATCATGGATGAGGACGGCGTTGAGATCCATCCATCTTCTTCGCACTGGAGTTTTGCCTCCACCCGATTTGAGTTGTACACCCTTCATCTGAATTAATATCAAAACCGCTGATATTTTCGTTAACCAAAAGGCTGCCCCGGCAGCCTTTTTCTTTGCCTAAGAGTATGGAGTAGATTTTTATGATGAGCATTGCTGAGTTTAATTCGCTTTCGACACGGGAGCAGGCCGCCATCGTGTTGGAGAAAGGACGTTACTTGCACCACATTATTCGGGGATGGTGCAAAATTGATTTGTACTGGTTTCACAACTACTATGTGGAGATCTGGTTCCTATACGATCTGAAAACCATTGGCCTGGTTCGTACCCTCACCAACAAAGCCTCCCTGGACCCCTATCTGGAAACGATCAAGCTCCGAGTGAAGACCTGAAGGTATAGTCAGGCTGTGGAAGCGGATCTGGCTCGCGCCGTTCAACTGCGGTGCAAAGTATAGCGGCAGTGTGCAAGGATTTAGGGAGTGTTCGCCGGAATTTGATACTTTTGCAGGTATACAAGACCGGTATCATCTACAATCGAGATAAATGAAAAAAGCCCTTCTAAAGAAAGATATCCTTTTGGTTAGCACCTCCACTACACACGGCACAGGCTACCTGGAGCATTGCCGGAACGAAATAAAAGAATTGCTTGGCGACCGCAAGCACATCCTGTTTATACCTTACGCCCGCCCGGGTGGCATCTCACACACCGAGTACACGGCCAAGGCCCAGGAAGGCTTTACCCCGCTGGGTGTGCAGGTGCAAGGCATACACGAAGCGGAGAACCCAGTAGAAGCTGTGCGGCAGGCAGAGGCCGTGTTCATTGGCGGCGGCAATACCTTTTTGCTGCTGCGCCAGCTGTATGCCAATAAGCTGATTGAGCCGCTGCAGCAACGTGTGCAGCAGGGCATGCCCTACATAGGCACCAGCGCGGGCACCAACGTGGCAGGCAAAACCATCGGGACCACCAACGACATGCCCATCGTGTTCCCTAAATCCTTCGACGCGTTGCAACTGGTGCCTTTCAACATCAACCCGCACTACCTAGACCCCTTGCCAGATTCGACACACATGGGTGAGACCCGCGAGACACGCATTGCCGAGTTTCATGTGCATAACCGCCAGCCTGTGGTAGGCCTGCGCGAGGGCAGTATGCTACGCATAAACGGGGAGAAGATTAGCCTGCTGGGACCGCTGCCTGCCCGTATCTTTTTGCAGGGGCAAAAGCCCATGGAGTTTAAGCCCGAGGACGATATCAATTTTCTGCTCGAAGCCTATTAAAAGCTTAAAGCGAAATGATTAGAAATTAAAAAACCCCTGCTATACCTTAAGCAGGGGTTTTTTTGTTGAAAAAAACAAGGCAAAATGCCAGGTCCTTTTGCTGTTCTCACTATAATTATCTATTCAAAAAAAACTACTGTGCTTTGTTGTTGGCTTCCAGCTTTTTGAGCAGAAGCTTTGTAAACTCACGTTCGCTGCGGTACAGCTTGATGATCTGGTTCGAGGAGATGACACGCTGATAGCGGGCTACATACTCCTTCTCCAGTTCCAGTTCTTTCTCGCGGGTGCTGAACATGCCGTCGAGGCGGGCCTTGGCTTCCTGCTCGCTTAATTGGTCCACGTCTTCACGGTAGCCGCTACGGTAAGAGCGAACCAGCTCGCGGCGCTTGGTTTCGTACTCGTTGTAGAGTGGCCAGAACTTCTGCGACTGCTCTGTGGTCAGACCCATTTTATCAGTGAAAAAGGCCACTTTTGCCGCCTCCACATTTTTGTCCTGCGAACGGCCAGACTGCGCCATGGCCGTGGTGCTGCCAAATGCGAGTGCGCAAAAAAGAACTAAAATAAAGGGCAATCTTTTCATGTGTAAATTAGTAGTCAATCGTATCGAGTTGGTAATATTCGAGTTCTTCCTCAGCAGCCTTTGAGCTTACGTTCAAAAACTCAGCGGTCGTTTCTGGTTTCGAAAGCGAGGATATATCTGAGAAATCAGAACTTTCAAGCACCGCGTAAGTGCTCAGGTAATCCATGATCGCCTCGTCGGCCACAGTGGCCAGTATGACGGCTGGTTCTTCTTTTTCCAGACGCAGCTGCGAGAAGTACACGATGCCTGCCACCAGCAGCAATACAAGCGGTGCCATGGCCAACTTGAACGGCTTCCAGGCGGCGTACCAAGGGGCGGGGCTGCTATACCCGGCACCGGCAGCGCGCTCCATGATCTGCGCAGGCAGTCTGTCGAAGTACTTGTCAGGCACTTCGTAGATGTTGCGCTTAGGGATGTCGCTTAGTTTAAAATCGTTTTTCATATACTGTGTACTTATCAGTTAGATAGCGATAGAGCGCTATAGTTTAATCTTGTTTTATAAATTCTTCAATTTTTTTTACGGCATGATGGTACGAGGCCTTCAAAGCACCCACCGACGTGCCCAGAATTTCAGACATTTCCTCGTATTTGAGCTCGTCGTAGTACTTCATGTTGAACACCAGTCGTTGCTTGTCTGGCAGCTTTAGCAGTGCTTTTTGCAGCTTGAGCTGTATCTCGTCTCCGTCAATATCTGGTGATGAATCAATCTTTTCGGTGAGCTCGGCGGCCACGTCGTTGATGGGCAGAAAAAACTTTTTGCGCTTGCTCGACAGAAAGGTAAGGCACTCGTTGGTGGCGATACGGTAAAGCCAGGTATAAAGCTGCGCATCCTGCCGGAAATTCTCCAGATTCTTCCATACCTTGATGAAGACCTCCTGTGTCAGGTCGTCGGCGTCGTCGTGGTCGATCACCATCTTACGGATGTGCCAGTAGATTTTCTGCTGGTACTTCCGGATAAGCTGGTTAAAGGCCAGGTTGCGACTGTCGGGGTTGGCGAATTTCTCGAGGATCTCTTTGTCTTCCACAGGTCAGTTATAAGGCGCTCGGGCCTTCTGAATATGCAATATAATGCATAAAAACAGAAAGGGCTGCACTTTAACAGTACAGCCCTTTGGGTTTTTGAAAAAAAGCTAAGGTATAGCCTTTCTATTATTAGGTATAAGCGGCAGATTATTTACGGCTCATCACACGCTCAGCGGCAGCCACGATGTTCTCGGTGCTCAAACCGTATTTCTCCATCAGCTGGTCTGGCGTACCTGACTCGCCGAAAGAGTCGTTTACGGCCACCATCTCCAGTGGAGCAGGCAGTTGGCGGCCCAGCAGCTGCGCCACCGAATCACCCAAACCACCGTTCATCTGGTGCTCCTCGGCTGTTACCACGCACTTGGTCTTGCCAACCGACTTCAGGATAGCCTCGTCGTCCAGCGGCTTGATGGTGTGGATGTTGATTACTTCAGCGTTGATGCCTTTCTCAGCCAGCTTGTGACCCGCCTCAATCGCTTTCCATACCAGGTGACCTGTGGCAATGATGGTTACATCGGTACCCTCGTTCAGCATCACAGCCTTACCAATTTCGAACTTCTGGTCGGCAGGAGTGAAGTTAGGCACCGCAGGGCGACCGAAACGCAGGTATACCGGGCCCTCGTGCTCGGCAATTGCAATCGTAGCGGCCTTGGTTTGGTTGAAGTCGCAAGGGTTGATAACAGTCATGTGCGGCAGCATTTTCATCATACCCACATCTTCCAGAATCTGGTGCGTGGCACCGTCCTCACCCAGCGTCAGACCTGCGTGCGAAGCGCAAATCTTCACGTTCTTGCCCGAGTAGGCGATAGACTGACGAATCTGGTCGTACACGCGGCCAGTCGAGAAGTTGGCAAATGTACCTGTAAACGGAATCTTGCCACCAATCGTCATACCTGCTGCCAGGCCCATCATGTTGGCCTCGGCTATACCTACCTGGAAGAAACGCTCCGGAAACTCCTTTTTGAACGCGTCCATTTTAAGTGAGCCAATCAGGTCGGCGCACAGGGCTACTACGTTCTCGTTGGTGCGACCCAGCTCCAGCAAGCCAGCGCCAAAACCAGAACGGGTATCTTTTTTCTCTGAAAATGTATATTCTTTCATCTCTGTGTTAATCCTTAGTAATCAGAAGCTTTTTCTACGGCCAGCTGCTGCAGCGCTATCTCCAGCTGCTCGTCGTTTGGCGCCACGCCGTGCCACTTGTGCGAACCCATCATGAAGTCCACGCCAAAGCCCATCTCGGTGTTCATCAAAATGATAACCGGCTTACCGTTTCCTGTGGCTCTCTTGGCATCTTCCAAAGCAGGCAGCAAGGTCTCGAAGTTGTTACCGTCAGCCTCCAGCACATGCCAGCCAAAGGCCTCGAACTTGGCGCGCAGGTCGCCCAGCGCCAACACCTCTTCGGTGCCACCATCGATCTGCTGGTAGTTGCGGTCTACGGTGGCTATCAGGTTGTCCACTTTGTTGTGGGCAGCATACATGGCCGCCTCCCATACCTGTCCTTCGCCCAGTTCGCCGTCGCCCATCAGCACGTACACCAGGTTGTTGTCATTGTTCAGCTTCTTGGTTTGGGCAGCGCCCACCGCAACCGATAAGCCCTGACCCAGTGAGCCAGACGCCACGCGTATACCTGGCAAACCTTCTTCAGTAGCTGGGTGGCCTTGCAAACGTGAGTTGATTTTGCGGAACGTAGCCAGCTCGGATACCTCAAAGAAGCCAGCGCGAGCCAACACACTGTACCATACCGGCGAGATGTGCCCGTTGGAAAGGAAAAACAGGTCTTCGCCCTCGCCGTCCATGTTGAATGGTGATGGCTTGTAGTTCATCACGCGGAAATAAAGCGACACGAAGTAGTCGGTGCAGCCAAGCGATCCGCCTGGGTGGCCTGAGTTTACCGCATGCACCATGCGCACGATGTCACGACGTACCTGCGATGCGATTTGCTTCAGCTCGTCGATGCTTTTGTTGTGTGGGTTCACGATATGGAATTAAGAATTATGAATTAATAATTAAGATTCAAATATACGAAAAACGCAGCCACCCTTTCGGGCAGCTGCGTTCTTGTTTAGTTATTCAGGATTTGGGCAGCGTGGTCGGCTGTTTTCACTTTCGTGATGATGTCCTGGATGGTGCCCTCCTCGTCGATGACGAAGGTATAGCGCATCGTGCCCATATACTTGCGGCCATACATCGATTTCTCCTGCCACACGCCGTACTGTTCTACCAGCTGTTTCTCGGTGTCGGCCAGCAGCGTGAAGGGTAGCTCGTATTTGCTGATAAACTTCTGGTGCGATTTCTCGCCGTCGATGCTCACGCCAATCACCTCGTAGCCGGCTTGCTGCAGCTCGCTGTAGTTGTCGCGCAGGTTGCAGCTCTGGGCGGTGCAGCCCGACGTGTCGTCTTTCGGGTAGAAATACAGAATCACCTTCTTGCCGCGGTAATCACTCAGCTTTACCGTGTTGCCATTCTGGTCCTTTGCCTCAAACTCAGGCGCCTTATCTCCAATTTTCAGTTCCATACTTTTTTATTTTGACAAAGGACTACTTGACATAGGTCAAAAGACTCAATTGTATTCATAATCTCTTTTATCTTTTGTCACAAAGTCTTTTGTCCAAAATTAAATCGTCGTAACAAACTCCGCTTCGTTTCCGGCGTTGTCTTTTACCTTCAAAACCACTTTGCCCGACAAAGGTATGCTTTTATCTAATTTTTCGGAGTATATGGTGGCAGTTTTATGCTCGTATTTCATCAGCAGCCACTTGCCGTTCACTTCGCAGCGGAATGAGTTGACGCCCGACAAGTCGTCTCCAATCCTGAACCTGATCTGAGTAGGGCTTTTGCTGAGCAACTTGATGGTAGGTGCTTTCACGTCCTCGAGTACTTTGAACTTGCCCATTGCGCGAGCTGAGAAGGTAATGCTGTTGCCATTCCAAACGCCGCCCAGCATACCCCGGCCTTTGCCCTGACCCAGGTAATAGACTGCCGCTTTACTCTTATCGGTTACTGGTGTGCCCGGCGTGATGGTCACTTTGACTGGTTTGTGCAATGGCGTGTAGAAGTCGCCGATGGTATACACGTCGCCTTCTTTTTTGGCGTGCAGGTATAGCGTATCGTACAGGCTCTCTTTTTCGAAACGGATAGTCATGTCGCGGTTCGTGAAGCTGTACTCCTGACCCGAAGGTATAGCGGCCTGCAAATTGAGTGGGGTGGAAGTGCCGCAATACTCAAGCGACTCAGGCAAACCACCGCGCAGGTCATAAAGACTCACCGAGGCAGCACCTTTGGTATAGCTTGGCACCAGCATCAGGCGTTGGTTGTTCACCACCATCTCCACGTTGCGCGGGGTGGCCGAAGTGTCAGAGGCGTTCACTTTGAGAATATTACCGATGATCTCGTAGCTCAACTGTGGTTTGGTTACTTTGCCGTTCAGTTTCTGCGTGAAAACCAGTTTCTGTCCCTTTACTACAAAGGTCAGGGTAGAGGCGTTGTTGTACGTATCCTTGGCCACCAGGCGCACATGGTAGATGGAGTCGGCCTGAATGTTCAGCCGGCCACGATTTTGCGGTGCAGTATAGAGGGGCAGGTCGTTGCCATAGTCCACATAGGCTTTCTGGAAAGTGCGCCCAGTGCGTCGGTACACGTTGTAGTTCACGTGTTGCGATACCTGCTTCGAGAGTTCAAAGGGCACCCGGTCGATGTGGTGGTTGTATACCTGTTTGTTATTCACAAAAACGGTCACATCCTGGGTGCCGTTACGGTTCTGGGTGTCGTCGTAGCGGTCGATGGTCTGTAGCTCAAACCCGATCAAGCCGTGCGCAAACACTGTGTCTGGCAAAGTATGTACACCATTGGTTTTCTTAGGCGTAAATTCCTTCCGCTCAAACTCGCCGTTAATGCGCGCATGGATATTGAGCGGCTGTATGCCAAAGCCCAGCAGGTCTGGTGGCGTGGTGTCGATGATCTCCTTAAAGCCCCAGCGGAGCGGATTGTACAGGCGGTCTTCCGCATCGCGGATCTCAAAGTGCAGGTGTGGGCCACCGGAGCCGCCCGTGTTGCCCGACAAAGCGATGATCTGCCCTTTCTTCACGGGGAACAGGTTTTTCTCCGGAAACAGCTCCAGCTCAAAAGTCTCCTTCTCGTATTGCTTCTGCAGTACGTAGTCTGCCAGCGGGTCGTAGAACGCCAGCAGGTGCGAGTAGGTAGTCGTCAGGCCATTCGGGTGCGTCACGTAAATGATGTTGCCATACCCGTAGGTCGACATTTTTACCCGCGAGATGTACCCATCTGCCGCCGCGTATACCGACAGGCCTTCCCGTTGGTCGGTTTTGATGTCGAGGCCGCCGTGGAAGTGGGTGGCACGTATCTCGCCCATGGAGCCGGACAGGAAGTTGCGCACGCCCGGCTTGATGGGGAACATAAAGTAACCCTGTTCCGGCGCTGGTTGGGCGGCCGCGGCGAGGGTAGTAAAGATGTAAGCGAAAAGGAGCGCCAGGCGCTTATTTAATTTCAAAGTCAAGTAGTTTTTTATCTTCAACATAGCCTTCCAATCTGTCGCCGATCTTAACCGGGCCTACTCCCTCAGGCGTGCCTGTAAAGATGATATCACCTTTTTTCAGGGTAATGAAGCGGGAGATATACGCGATTATATCGTCAAAATTGTTGAGCATCATCTTTGAGTTGCCTTGCTGACGGGTCTCGCCGTTTACATCAAGCTTAAAATTGATGTCCTGCAAATCCTCAAACTGCTCGAGCGGTAGAAACTCCGAGATAGGGGCAGAGCCGTTGAAACCTTTGGCCAGTGTCCAGGGCAGTCCCTTGGCCTTGGCTTTGGCTTGCAGGTCGCGGGCCGTGAAGTCTATACCTAAACCAATGGCGTCGTAGTACTTGTGGGCAAATTTTTTATCTATGTTCTTGCCTTCGCGGCTCACCCGCAGAATCAGTTCTACCTCGTGGTGAATGTCCTGGCTGTACTCGGGATAGTAAAAAGGCTCATTGTTTTTAAGAATGGCCGTGTCGGGCTTAAAAAATATCACCGGCTCGTCCGGCACCTCGTTCTTCAGTTCGGCTATATGATCAGCATAATTGCGGCCGATGGCGAGTATCTTCATAAAATGTTCAGGGAGTTTTCTTTATCGATTCTCAAAAATAGGCTATATCCGGTTTTGGTGCAGCATGGTTACGCAAAAAGAATCAGTTTCAGGACAATTTTTTCTGCCAGTGCCCAGCCTCAATGGATTTGAGCCTTTTTTATACTTTAACAAGAGAAGCCACGCTTTATTGTGTGCCTGGGCGGTACAACATTTTATAATACAGCGTTCGTATACCTCAACAAAGCCGGTCAATGTGGCAGCATGCCGATTTGTGTCAGGTTGCACTTTGTTTTATCGGTTAAAGTATAGTAATTTTATCATATTAAACGATCCACTCTATCCTGGCTCCTTAAAATTGGTTCAAAATTTGAAAAGCCTTTTTTAAAGAGTCATTTAAAATTTTAAAACTATGTACAAGAAGTTAATCGCCTTTTCGATAGCGGCAGTAATGATGGTAGCCTGTACGACAGTGCCCATAACTGGCCGCAGACAGCTGAGTCTCGTGTCAGACGCGCAGATGATGCAAATGAGTTACGATGCCTACGACCAGTTTCTGAAAGAGAATAAGCTGTCGCGCGACGCGCAGGCCACGGCCATGGTGAAGCGCACCGGGCAGCGCATTCAGCGTGCTGTGGAGCAGTACATGGCTGCCAACAACATGTCAGACCAGTTGCAGGGCTTTCAGTGGGAGCACAACCTGATCGAGGATGACCAAGTGAACGCCTGGGCGATGGCCGGTGGTAAAACCGTGACCTATACAGGTATACTGCCGATCGCCCAGAACGAGACGGGCCTTGCCGTGGTAATGGGGCACGAAATTGCACACGCTATAGCCAAGCACAGCAATGAGCGCATGAGCCAGCAGCTGGCCCAGCAGTTCGGCGGCCAGACGCTTTCTGCCCTTGCAGGTTCACAGCCGGGTGTAGCGCAGCAATTGATCATGACAGCCTACGGTGCCGGCTCTACTTTGGGTCTTCTGAAGTACGGTCGTAATCAGGAGAGTGAAGCTGATCGTCTGGGGCTGATCTTTATGGCTCTGGCCGGTTACAATCCGCAGGAGGCGATTCCTTTCTGGGAGCGTATGGAAGCTAAGTCGGGAGGTCAGGCGCCACCGGAGTTCCTGAGCACGCACCCAAGCGCTGGTACACGTCGTGCTAACCTGCAGAGCTACATGCCGGAAGCGATGAAATACTACAAGAAATAATCACTAACCCGTTCACCTACATGACTGCATCACCCTTAGCCCATGGTCGGCCTTTGCTGCTGACCTGCCTGCGCTGGTCGCTGGCCCTGACGCTGATTCTACTCGTAGCCGCTGGCTGTACACGCCGCGAAGCTTTCCCGGAGGAAAGTGAAGAAGAACCACTGGACGCAGAGGCCGGACCCAAGTACGACGGGCAATTATTGGCGCAGGTGGTGCTGGACGAGGTGAATTTTGTGGTGCAGCAGCAGGAATTGGTGCAGCCTTTTATAAAGGAATTCGGTAATGGTACCGTGGTGAACAAAGTAACGATCCACAAGGTGCAGGACAACAAAAACCTGCCGGCCACTTATTACCTGGTTGGCTTAGGCATATACAACGGTTCTTTCCGCTCCATGGCCCTGGAACTGGATATAGCATCCGACAATAGCCTATACCTGAGCAGCAAGTCGGTGAAGCACATTTGTGAAGCCACAGCCGGCTGCGACTTCTGTTACTTCACTTTTGAGGACAACCGCATCACGGGTTGCCAGTGCTCGATCCGGGCTGCCGGTTACGACTGCCGCCACAAAGTGCAGGAAGGTAATAGCCTGCTGCAGGGTGTTAGATTTAAAAACTCGGGACAGAATTAGTCTAAGGTATACAAAAAGAGAGCGGGCTGCCAGTTATCTGGCAGCCCGCTCTCTTTTTTGCTATGCTATACCTGAAATTCTCTCTTCAGAAATTTAGGATACACTACTCTGCATATTCCTCAATCTAATACGAGTTAATATCTTCTTGGTGTATAGCGGGAAGTCACCTTTCATCATCCAGTCGTAGTAGCTGGGTTCTTTGCTGAGCACGTCCTCCACAGGAACGTTCTTGTGCTTTCCGAAGTTAAACACCTCCTGGCCCGCGTTGTTATACACGATGCGGCCTGCCAGGTCGGCTGACTTCTCGAACGTGAACTTGTGCAGTAGGGCCATGTCGTTTTGGATAGGCGTTTCTTCGATCCCCTCGGCCACTTCCACCACGGTGTTTTCGTAGCGCTCCAGCTGGGCTTTCAGGATATGGTAGGTAGCTACGGTGTCAGCTTCGGCGCTGTGGGCGTTCTCGAGCGTTTTGTTGCAGTAGTATTTGTAGGCGGCCGACAGCGTGCGTTTCTCCATCATGTGGAAGATTCGGCAGGCGTCCACCACGTGGCGGTTGTCAATGTCGAAGTCTATACCTGCACGCAGAAACTCCTCGGCCAGCAAAGGGATATCGAAACGCACGAGGTTATAGCCACCCAGGTCGCAGCCCTCCAGGAACTGGTGCAGGTTACGGGCCACTTGCTGAAAGGTAGGGCAGTCCTTCACGTCCTCATCGTAAATCTTGTGGATCAAACTCGATTCCAGCGGGATCGGCACGGTCGGGTTGATGCGACGGGTCTTGAGAATCTCCTCGCCGTTGGGCATCACCTTCAGGGCGCTGATCTCCACAATGCGGTCTTTGCAGATGTCGGTGCCGGTGGTTTCGAGGTCGAAAAATACGATGGGGCGCTTCAGGTTCAGTTGCATAAAGGTATAGGGGTTACAGAACCGCTTTCTTGAGCGCCTCCAGGTCAAGGTTTTGATAAGTGCCTGAGCTCATCAGTAGCAGGTTGGCGTTTTGCCAGTCCATCCCTTTCAGATGCTCGAGCAGTGCGGTTGAGTCGGTGAAAATCTGTAGGTTCGGGTTACCAAAAGCGCTACGTAAATCGTCCTCCGAAAGCATTTCCATGCGCTTGTGCTCCACCGTTTTCGGGCTGAAGAACACAATGGGCGTGTCGGCTTTATTGAGCGCGCCGGCATACTGCGGGAGGAAATTTTTGTTCAGACTGCTGAAGGTATGGAGCTCCACACAGGCTACGAGCTTGCGCTGTGGGTACTGCGTTTTCATGGCCTCGGTAGTGGCTTTCACCTTGGAGGGCGCATGGGCAAAGTCTCGGAAGATCACCGTGCTGCTATTCTCACCGAGCTTTTCCAATCGCTTAGCGGCTCCTTTAAAAGTTTTGAGCGCCTCGTAGAAATCGTGGGCCTTGATACCGATTTTCTTGCAAACTTCTTTGGCGGCACTGATGTTGCGCAAGTTGTGCTCCCCGAAGAGCGGGATCTCCACATCCCCTTCTTTTTTGGTATGCAGAATGGTTTTGCCGTTGACGATGCTGTGCGGATGCACGGTATAGCCAATGTAGGCAATGTCGGCGGGGTTGCGTGGCACGGCCACCAGCTGTACCTGCTCATCGTCCTGGTTGTAAATAAGGGTGCCCGCCTTCGGGGTCATCTCCGCGAAAATGCGGAACTGGTCGCGGTAGTTTTCCTGCGTCGGGAACACATTGATATGGTCCCAGCTGATGCCGCTGATCACGCCGATGTGGTGATGGTACAGGTGAAACTTCGGAACACGCTTGATCGGGTCGGAGAGGTACTCGTCGCCTTCGATGATGATGATCGGGGCCTCCTCTGTGAGCTTCACCATGCGGTCGAAGCCCTGCAGTTGCGCGCCTACGGCATAGTCGAACAGGCGGCCGCAGTGCTGCAGCACGTGCATGATGATGGAGGTAATGGACGTCTTGCCGTGGCTACCACCAATCACGATGCGCTGTTTGTTTTTGCTCAGCTCGTAAATGAAATCGGGGAAGGAGTAGACAGGTATACCGAGTTCCTGGGCACGTAGCAACTCGGGGTTATCAGCGCGCGCGTGCATGCCCAGAATCACAGCATCTGGTTTACTATCAAGTTTTTCGGGGAACCAGCCTTCCTGGGCGGGCAGAATGCCTGCGGCGGCCAGGCGGCTTTTGGCTGGCTCGTAAATTTCGTCGTCCGAACCTGTTACCTGTATCCCTTTATCGTGCAGGGCCAGGGCCAGGTTATGCATGATGCTGCCGCCCGTGGCGATCAGGTGTATGTGTTTAAAATCCGTTCTCTCCATAATCCGTGCTATCCGTTTAGCGAACCGACAAAATTAGAATTCCTCTTGTAAATGTAAATAGCTATACGCTAATATGTGGATATCTTCCGTATTTTGTGGATTACTTAGGCGGCTTACTTTTTAAATTTGTGGTATGGAGGAGATGAAAATGAACGTGCGGCCAACGGGTAACCGCGGCAACTGGGCCAAAAAAGCCCCTGCCGTGGCAGAGTTGGGTAAAAAACCGCCGCAGGCACTAGATTTGGAGGAGGCCGTGCTAGGCGCTCTGATGTTGGAAAAAGATGCGCTTACTACAGTAATCGACATTTTGCGTCCGACTTCTTTTTACAAAGAGGCGCACCAACGCATTTTTAAAGCGATCCTGGCCTTATTCGACAAGTCGGAGCCGATCGATATTCTGACCGTGACGCACGAACTGCGCGAGAGCGGCGAACTGGAGCTGGCAGGCGGGGCTTATTACGTAACCCAGCTGACCACCCGCGTGAACTCGGCGGCCAACATCGAGTACCACGCCCGTATCATCACAGAGAACTCGATCAAGCGCGACCTGATCTCGATCTCCTCCGAAGTGCTGTCGAGCGCCTTTGAAGACACCACCGACGTTTTCGAGCTCCTTGACAAGACCGAAGCCAAGCTTTACGAGGTGTCGGAATCGAACATTCGCAAGAACTTCGACGACATGCGCTCGCTCATGCACCAGGCCATTAAGGAACTCGAAGAAAAACGCAAGCAAACCGACGGCCTGACGGGTGTGCCAAGCGGCATGACTGCGCTGGACCGCGTGACATCGGGCTGGCAAAAATCGGATTTGATTATTCTTGCCGCTCGTCCCGCGATGGGTAAGACCGCCTTCGTACTATCCTGCCTGCGAAATGCGGCCGTAGATTTCAAGAAGGGCGTGGCGATCTTCTCCCTGGAGATGTCCTCGCTGCAGCTCGTCAATCGTTTGATCTCCTCGGAGGCCGAACTCGATTCCGAGAAAATTAAGAAGGGCAGTCTCGAGGATTACGAATGGGCACAGCTCAACCACAAGATCTCGAAACTGACTGAGGCGCCAATCTTCATTGACGATACGCCAGGTCTGTCAATCCGCGAACTGCGTACCAAATGCCGCCGACTCAAGGCGCAGTACGACATCCAGATGATCATCATCGACTACCTGCAGCTGATGAGCGGTAACGCCGAAGGCAAAGGGGGTGGCAACCGTGAACAGGAGATCGCCTCCATTTCGCGGGCCATGAAAATGCTGGCAAAAGAACTGAACGTACCTGTGATTGCGCTTTCGCAGCTGAGCCGTGCCGTGGAAACCCGCGGTGGTGATAAGCGTCCGCAGCTGTCGGACTTGCGTGAATCCGGTTCCATCGAACAGGACGCCGACATGGTGCTTTTCCTGTACCGTCCGGAATACTATGGTATCACCGAAGACGAAATGGGCAACCCGACTGCGGGTGTGGGCGAAGTGATCATTGCCAAGCACCGTAACGGTTCCCTGGAAAACGTGCAGCTCAAATTCATCGGCAAGTACACCAAGTTCACCAATCTCGACTCCGACTTTGGGGGCGACGGTGGTTTCAATGCCCTGCCCAACAGCAGCTTCGATACCGAGACGCCAGGCGCTATACGCTTGGGTAGCCGCATGAACGACGGAAGCAATGGCGGTGGGGGAGGTTTCCCGGCATCGGGGTTTGACGAGGAGCCACCGTTTTAATTTTTGATAAAAGAAGTTTTTGACAAAGGATAAAGGGAAAGCATTTCAACAAATTGCTGGTTAGCTGCAACGTAGCATGAATTCCCGATAAGACCCTAGTAAACAAAGAGCCTAAGCCAAAGGATGATGAGCCGCTGCGCCCGAGAGCCAGCGGCTTTTCTTTTTTACATCCACTTCATTTTTTCTTCGAGCGGTACCACGCGCTTGCCTCCTGTAAACGATTCGTCGCTATAGCCCAGGTATAGGATGCCGAGTACAATGTCCTCTTCGCGCAGGTGGAGCAGCTCTTTCATGGCGGGGTGATAGGCCATGCCACCCGAACCCCAGTAACTGGCTATACCTAAGGCCGTGGCACCAAGCAGTATGTTTTGGATGGCGCAGGAGGTCGCCGCGATTTCTTCCAGTACAGGAATCTTTGGTAGGTTACCCCGTTGCATATACGCCACCAGCACATGCGAGGCCTTATCGCCCATGTGGTAAAGCTTTTCGTATTTCTCCTGCAGGTACTTGTCTGGGCTTGTGTGTTGGCGATAGAGTTCGGCGTGTGCCTCACAAAAAGTAGCCACCTTGTCACCAGCGTATACCTGGAAGCGCCACGGCTCTGTGTGGCCGTGCGTGGGCGCCCAATCGGCCAGGGCTAGCAACTCGCGGATATGGGCGTCAGGTATGCGCTGCCCGTTCATCTTGCCGGGTTTGGTGGTTCTGCGCAGCTTTATGGTTTGGCTTATTTCTGAGAATGATGTATTCATGCAATCTACTAGTGAGCGTGTATTTCTTGCAAAATACGAACCTGAGGTGCATATCGCCAGTATCATGGGCATAATCCTGTATAATCATCGGGTACAGCATCCGTATAAGGTGGGATTTTGCAGCCCTAAGCTTCATGCAGGGAATGGATACAGTCACATTTTGCCTGAGATTTCCTACCTTTCATTTTCGCTTCTTACGCTTTAGAGTAGCTCTATGGATTTCAACAAACTCTTCGATAAAATACCTGAACCTATTGTGGTGCTCTCGCCAGCCTATAAAGTGGTGGCGGCCACCGATAGTTTTCTAAAAACCAGCCTACGCACAAGAGAGCAAGTGATCGGGAAGCACTTTCTGTTGGAGGTATTTCCCGATAAAGAACATGCCTACGAAGACAATCCTGTTAAAAAAGGCCTGGACCGGGTGATGGCCACCAAGCAGCCTGTGCGACTAAGCGTGACACGCTATGACATTAAGTTGTCAGCGGAGAACTACGAAATGCGCTATTGGGAAATCAACCAAACGCCTGTTCTGGATGACGCTGGAAATGTGGAATACATTCTGCAGCAACCCCTGGATGTGACAGAGCGCGAAATAACCCAGGAGGCTTTGTCGCAGAGCGAGGAGAAGTTTACGTTTATGGCGGAGGTCATGCCGCAGCTTATCTATACCCTGGATCCCAATGGCAAGCCCACGTACTTCAACAAACGGTGGGAAACCTACACGGGCGTGCCCATGGAAAAACTCCTGCAGCCCAGTTGGGAGCTGGTTGTACACCCTGAGGATCTGCCAACCGCCCTGGATAAGTGGAAGACTGCCATTGAGACGGGGCAGGAGATGCAGGTAGAGCTGCGCTTGCGCGACAAAAAAGGGGTATACCGCTGGCACCTGAGCCGCTCTATACCCATGAAAGACGCCGAGGGCAAAACGACCATGTGGGTAGGCAGTTCTACGGACATACACGACACGCGGCAACTGGTGCAGGAACTGCTCACCTCCAACGAGGAGATGGCGCTTTTGGCAGACCAGGTGCAGCATGCCTACGACATTGCCGAATCGGAGCGCAAGACCTTGCAGCGGCTCATCATGGAGGCGCCAGCCATGTTCGTGATCCTAAAAGGACCTGAGCACAGGTTTGAGCTGCTCAACGACCAATACCAGCAGATTTACCCAGACCGCAACCTGATAGGCCTGCCTCTGGGCGAAGCGCTGCCAGAGATAAAGGCCCAGGGCTTTGTCGAGCTGCTCGACGAGGTATACCGCACGGGTAAGACCTTTGTGGCGCAGGGAGTCCCCATTGTGCTCCCCAAGGCGGGCACAGGCGAGCCAGAGGAACGGTTTTTCAATTTCTCTTACCAGCCCATCTTCGAGGCCGAACAGGTGGTGGGTATACTGGCTTTTGGCTACGACATCAGCAACGAGATCAGGTATAAGCGAATGCTGGAGAACCCAGACACGGTATGATGTGCTATGAAACAAGGGATAGCCGCAAAGAGGGGATGACGGATAGATGGAGATAGTCCAGTTAGATTTACAGCAACTCAGGATCAAGCACATCCTGTACAAGTCGAAGGTGCGCTCGTTTTTGTACGGCGGCACCTTCGACACCGCTTTCTTCTCTGCCGCAGGCCCCGTAGATACATGGTTTACGACAGTAGGGAAGGCGCGGTACGGGCACGAGCCTGAGCTACAGCAACTCGAACGTTTGCATCAAAAGCTCAATAACATTGCGCTGGATCTGCACAAGCTTTACAGTAGCGGGCAGATTGAGCAGGCACACGATGGACTGAAAGAGGTTAACTATACCTCAGATTTGTTTATTGCCACTTTATCAGAACTCGATAAGCGCCTCAGCAAGGTATAGCTTATACCCAAGTCGCAAAAAAATGGCTAAACCGCTGGCAGGTATACCCACCAACAATTCAGCCATTCAACAATGTAACCTTAAAACTTATTTCAGCTTCAGATCCACCAGAATCTGCTCAACTTTTCGGCTAAGCTGCTGGTCTACGCTATCAAAATCTTCTTTCGAGGCCAGAGGTTCGTTTACACTGATGTAAAACTTGATTTTCGGCTCAGTGCCGGACGGACGAGCCGATATTTTGCTGCCATCTTCGGTCAGGTATTGCAGCACGTTTGAGCTTTCCAGGTCCAGCTTTGACTCCTCGCCGGTCACCAAATTTTTGCGGGTGCTGTGCTTGAAGTCGCTAACCTCTACCACCTTGGAGCCGGCAATGGTCTGCGGCGGATTGGCGCGCATGTCGGCCATCATCTGCTGAATTTCTTCGGCACCGCGCTGTCCTTTTTTGGTGAACGAAACGAGTTCCTCTTTGTAGAAGCCATGCTGGGTATAGATCTCCACCAGCATCTCGAACAGACTTTGTCCACGGTCTTTGGCAACGGCAGCCATTTCAGCGATCAGGGCACAGGCTGAGATGGCGTCTTTGTCGCGCACGAAGTCCCCGATCATGTAGCCATAGCTTTCTTCGCCACCACCAATGTAAAGCTCATTGCCCTCCAGCTCACGGATTTTCTCGGCGATGTATTTAAAGCCTGTAAGCGTTTCGTACATGGTCACGTTGTAGCTCTCGGCAATGTCCTTGATAAGGTCTGTAGTCACGATAGTCTTCACAATGAACTCTTTGCCAGTTAGTTTGCCCGCTTTTTGCCAGGCCAGCAGGAGGTAGTTCATCAGCAAAGCGCCCGTCTGGTTTCCGTTCAGGAGTTCGAACTCGCCTTTGAGATTTTTAACGGCTATACCTACGCGGTCCGAATCCGGGTCGGTGGCCATCACGAGGTCGGCATCAATCTCCCTGGCTTTGTTCAGGGCCAGTGTCATGGCCTCTTTTTCTTCAGGGTTCGGGTAGATTACCGTCGGGAAGTTGCCGTCTGGCGTGGCCTGCTCTTCTACCACGTGCACGTTGGTAAAGCCAAAGCGCTTGAGCACCTCGGGTACCAGCGTAATGCCTGTGCCGTGGATGGAGGAGAACACAATCTTGAGGTCGTGCTGGTTTTTGATGGCTTCCTGTGAAATAGAAAGGCTCTGTACCTTGGCGATATAGGCCTCGTCCATCTCCTGCCCAAGCAGGTGAATGTTGCCTGGCTTGGCTTCCCACCTCACTTCGTCGATAGAGGTAATCTTGTTTACTTCACCGATGATGTTTTTGTCGTGCGGGGCGGTTACCTGGGCACCGTCGTTCCAGTATACCTTGTAGCCGTTGTACTCTTTGGGGTTGTGCGAAGCCGTTACCACCACGCCGCTGTGACAACCCAAGTGGCGAATGGCGAAGGACAACTGCGGGGTGGGGCGCAGGGCCTGGAACAGGTATACCTCGATGTCGTTGGCCGAGAAAATGTCGGCGGCGATGCGGGCGAACACATCGGAGTTGTTGCGGCAGTCGTGCGCAATAGCCACTTTAACGCGCTCGCCAGGGAAGTTCTGCTTCAGGTAGTTGCAGAGGCCTTGGGTCGCCATGCCCAAGGTATAGCGGTTCATGCGGTTGCTGCCGGCACCCATGATGCCACGCAGGCCGCCTGTTCCGAATTCGAGGTCTTTGTAAAAGGCGTCGGCCAGGGCTTCGTGCTCGTTGCGGTCAAGGAGTCCATTTATTTCTGATTTGGTAGCCTTATCATAGTTACCGTCTAGCCAGGCGTTTATTTTTTGTTGTATCGTTGGTTCAATCATAGTCTTGTTATGTATGTATTGATGTTTATGTCGGTTTTTTCATAGCGCGAGTCGCAGATTCTGAACTCAATTCGGGGTCGCCTTTTGCTATGGCGCGAGCGAGGACACTCACGCTATATAGTTTACCCTTCCGTCTCTTTCCATACCTCCAACTCCACAAAAAATCACACCAGTTCTTCGTTTCCCGCTTAACGGTTCTGAGAACTGGTGTGATAGGAATATAGCAAAATTGATGTATTTAACACGGGTTACACCGTGCTATACTGGGCTTGCTGCTTAAAGGTTGCCACGTAGCGCCTGCTCGCGCTCGATGGCTTCGAAGAGGGCTTTGAAGTTACCTTTGCCAAACGATTTGGCACCTTTGCGCTGGATGATTTCGTAGAAAACCGTTGGCCTGTCTTCTACCGGTTTCGTGAAAATTTGCAGCAGGTATCCCTCGTCGTCACGGTCTACCAGGATGTTGAGTTTGCGCAGGTCTGCCATGTCTTCGTCAATGTGGCCGATGCGCTCGATCAGGTCTTCGTAATAGGTCTCTGGCACGTACAGGAACTCTACGCCACGGCGACGCAGTTCGCTTACTGTATGCAGAATGTCGTTGGTGGCCACGGCAATGTGCTGTACACCCGCACCTTTGTAGAACTCCAGGTACTCGTCAATCTGCGACTTCTTCTTGCCCTCGGCTGGTTCGTTTATCGGGAACTTGATGTAGCCGTTGCCGTTCGATACTACTTTCGACATAAGCGCAGTATACTCGGTGCTGATGTCTTTGTCGTCGAAAGTAAGCAATAGCTTGAAGCCCATCACATCTTCGTAGAACTTCACCCACTCGTTCATGTGGCCCAGTTCTACGTTGCCTACGCAGTGGTCAACATACTTCAGGCCTACCGGCTCTATGTCGAGCTGGCTCTGGCGCGGCACGTAGCCTGGCATAAACACACCGCTGTAGTTCTTACGCTCCACAAAGGTATGGATGGTATCGCCATAGGTATGGATAGAGGCTATTTTCACTTCGCCGTGCTCGTCGGTGAGCGTCTTGGGCTCCATGGCGGGTTTAGCACCACGCTCCACCGTACCACGGAACGATGCCTCGGCATCGTCTACCCACAGGGCCAGTACTTTCACGCCGTCGCCGTGCAGGTGCACATGCTGGGCAATGGCAGAGTTCGGGTCGAGGGAGGTGGTAAGCACAAGGCGGATCTTCTCTTGCTGAAGCACATAAGAAGCGCGGTCGCGCACACCTGTTTCGGGGCCTGCATACGCCACTAGTTTAAAGCCGAAAGCCGTCTGGTAAAAGTGAGCAGCCTGCTTGGCGTTTCCCACATAAAACTCAATATGGTCGGTACCATTAAGAGGCAGAATATCTGTAGCCATAGGGATAGGTATGGTTTAAATCATAGATTTTGTAAAAATACGTTTTTTAAACGTTTATCAAAACCCCGGTAAGGCCGTGGTAAATTATCATGGTTAATTCTTGCAATTACTGGAGCATGTTTTCAACTTTGTAAAAAACAGAACAACGCTATGAACGCAAATGCACTGAATAATTCGCTGGTGGCTATCATTAGCAAGAAGGAAGAACTGAACGCGCTGGACTATAACGACGAGCGCTACGACGATATGGAAGAAGAACTGCACGACCTCGAAGACGACTTTAACGAGGAGTACGGCGACTACCTGGAGGACGTGCTGGAGGACGTGCACGGCAAGCTGCGTTCGGATGCTGATATTTTGCTTCCAACTGCTTATTTGCCGAGCTCACTCAACGGTGCGCACGTAAATGCCGACGGCGAGAAAGAAGGTGTTTGGATCGAGTCGGATGAATTTCCTGGGGTGGAGATGCGCCTGGTGCTGACAGCCAACCCTGCCCGTTTCGTGGTGCTGATCGGCGACCAGGAGCGCGAGCTTTGGAAAGCTGAGTAGGCCCTTACATTAAGGATTTATGAAGCCGCACTTGCTCTTAAAAAATAAGGGTAAGTGCGGTTTTTAGTTTGGCTATTCTAAGGCTTTCTCTAATTTTAAGAACATCAATACAAAAGTCAAGACCCAGCGGAGTGATCCCCATGATGACAGTAATCATCATTTTAGAAGTATAGTATCGTTTAAAAATAGCGTTAAGTCACTTTAACAATTTTTTTAACGATCCGCTGCTTGTCCTCAAAAGTAAGCACAAACAGGTATAGCCCACTTGCCAAGCCCGACAGATCTATCAGGTCGGTGCTGCTCACTGCATCTTTTCTTAACAGTATCTGCCCGACGGGGTTCGTAACTGTGAGACTGAACAGAGGCAACTTCTGGCACTCGTCGCTTGTAATAAACCGTACACTCCCTGTCGTTGGGTTAGGGTGAATGTTAAAAGAAGTGGGCAAACAAAATGGGGCAGATGCTTCAGCATTTTCAGCCTGACCGAGTTTCACAACCCAATAGTCTGCAGCGCCTAGATTTGGCGTCGATTTGTCGGCCTTTGCCCCAGAAAGCGACATACCACCGAGCAGGTAATTGTCGTTGGCTAAAGGTATGATGGACGTCAGGAAATCGCCGTCGGCTCCTCCCAAGGCTTTGTCCCAGACTTTACGCCCTTCTTGATCGAATTTTACCATCCAGAAGTCGGCAGTACCTCTATTACTTTCCGATTTATCACCGCTTTTGCCCGAGTAAGAATGCCCGCCGATGACAAAGGTACCATCTTGAGTACCAACCAATGTGCCAACATGCTCATTTAAACTGCCGCCATACGATTTTTCCCATATCTTATAGCCGCTTCGGTCCGTTTTAACTACCCAGTAATCGTACTCTCCGTTCGATGCCTGTGTTTTGTCGTGGCCTATACCTGCATCGGTGTGGCCTGCAAGCAGAAAACCGTCTGGGGTTTCGAGCATGGTCGTGAACACATTAAAGCCGTTACCTCCAAATGCCTTGTCCCAAAGCTTCTCTCCGTTTTCGTCTATCCTAATAATCCAATAATCGGCAGATCCCTTTGGGTTTTCCGATTTGTCGAATCCGCTGCCTTGAAAGCTGCCGCCACCCAACAGGTAACCGCCCGTAGACACAGGTATGACAGAGCGTAACACATCGTCACTGCCACTACCGAACGTTTTGTCCCATACTTTGCTGCCATCCGCTGTTATTTTCAAGATCCAAAAGTCAAATGACCCTCTGGACTCACCTGTTTTGTCAGTATTTACACCGGCTCCAGAGTGGCCAGCCAGGATATAGCCACCGTCACGGGTGACCGTTACTGACTCCAGGTAATCTAACTGCGAAGTGCCAAAAGTCTTGTCCCACTCCTTCTCGCCATCCTTGTTCACCTTGATTACCCAATAGTCATAGAACCCTCGGCAGTCCTCCGTTTTGGAGCTACCAGCGTCTGAGTCAGAATAGCCACCCAGCAGAAAGCCCCCATCTGGTGTAGCAGTCATGGTCTTCAGAACGTCTTCTCGTGTTCCTCCATAAACTTTATCCCAAGCTTTGCTACCATCGGTATTCAATTTCACCACCCAGAAATCAGTGCTGCCAAGCGGATAGCTCATTTTAGTCGAACTAACGTTAGAGGCAGAGTAGCCAGCCAGCAAGAACCCTCCATCTTGGGCTTGCACCATGCCTTCGAGGTAATCTTCGCTAACACCACCAAAGGACTTGTCCCAAGCTTTGGATGGTAGTGATTGGGCTTGCAGTTGGCACAGGGAAGAGGAGAGTAACGAGGAGAAGAGGAGAAACGTGATGCGTAAAGTTTTTTTCATGGGTGTCCCTGCTTGCTTAAAGCAAAAAATAGTTTAAAATTAAGATGCCAAAGCACACCAGGCTAGGCCTCTGACTTAGCCTGCCTACAGGCTATAAAGTAAATATAATGATATTCTCTTAATTAATGATTTCCACCATGTCCCCACTCATCGCTACAGCAGAACTTCACGATTGCATAAATAAAGGAAATTTTATCCTCATCGACGCCCGCTCCGGCCCCAATGGCCGCGCCAAATACGAACATGAGCACCTGGCCGGCGCACTGCACGTGGACCTGGACAAAGACTTGGCAGAGATAAAAGCCAATGCTGCAGAGGGTGGCCGACATCCCTTGCCTGAGCCGGAGAAATTTGCCGAGCTGCTGGGCCGTTTAGGTATAACACCTGACAGCCACGTGGTGGTGTATGATGACATGAACGGGGCGAATGCCGCCTCCAGATTCTGGTGGATGCTGCGTGCTGCCGGGCATGCCCAGGTGCAGGTGCTCGACGGTGGTTACCAGGCTGCCCTGGCAGCTGGTATACCTGTCGTCAGTGGGGTGGAGCAGGCAAAGTCAACTGAGCCATATCCTTTTAAAGCATGGGAGCTGCCGACCATCTCCATGGAGGGGGTTGCAAGGGTCGTCAAAGATCCGGACTATCTGGTAGTGGATGTGCGTGATGCCGCCCGATACCAGGGAGAAACCGAACCGATTGACTTGGTGGCCGGGCACATACCGGGGGCTGTCAACATCCCGTTTCAGCAAAACCTGGCTGCGGATGGCACCTTTTTATCACCTGCAGCCCTGCGGGAAAAATACGAGAAAGCAGTAAGCGGCCGTGACATGGGACATGTGGTGGTGCACTGCGGCTCCGGGGTAACCGCCTGCCACACCGCCTTAGCCATGGACCAGGCGGGCCTGGGTATACCAACGCTCTATGTAGGTTCCTGGAGCGAATGGTCGCGCAATGACCGCCCGATCGGAACCGGAGCTTAAGGTATAGGTATAAACCCTGAAGTATTAGCATAAACAAGAAGCGGCTGCTGAATAGGTTTCAGCAGCCGCTTCTTGATTTGGCAGGTATAGCGCCTAGTAACCCAGTTTCTGGCGTACGCGCTCCAACACCGGGGCGGCAATCGCTTTTGCTTTTTCAGCGCCTTCCAGCAGTTTCTTGTCTATTTCAGGCAGGTTGTTCATGTAGTAGGTGAACAGTTCACGCTCTTTGGCAAACTTGCGTATGATCAGCTCGTACAGCGCCTGCTTGGCATGGCCGTAACCGTAGCCGCCATTCAGGTAGTTGTTGCGCATCTGCAGAATCTCCTCCGGAGTGGCCAGCAGGCTATACAGCTTAAATGTCGTATCCTCGTCCGGATCTTTCGGGTCCTCAAGCGGCGTGCTGTCTGTCACGATGCTCATGATCGTTTTGCGCAATGGCTTGTCGGCCTCAAATATGTCGATGATGTTGCCGTAAGACTTGCTCATTTTCTCGCCGTTAATGCCGGGCACGGTCATCACGGTTTCGTCCGTCTTCGCCTCGGGCAGCACAAAAGTCTCGCCGTAAATATGGTTAAACGAACTGGCAATGTCACGCGTGATCTCGAGGTGCTGCACCTGGTCTTTGCCTACAGGTACAATATTAGCATCGTACATCAGGATGTCGGCAGCCATCAGCACTGGGTAGGTAAACAGACCGGCATTTACATCAGACAGGCCTCTGCGGCTTGATTTGTCCTTGAACGAGTGGGCGTTGGCCAGCATCGGGAAAGGAGCGAAGCAGTTGAGGTACCAGTTCAGCTCGGTCACCATCGGAACATCCGACTGGCGGTATAGGATATGTTTATCGGTGTCGAAGCCACAGGCCAGCCAGGCGGCGGCCACCGAGTAGGTATTGTGGCGCAGCACCTGCGGGTCGCGGATGGTGGTAAGGGAGTGCAGGTCGGCTATAAAATAAAGCGCCTGCTCCTGCGATGCCTTCGAAAGTTCGATGGCCGGGAGGATAGCACCCAGCAGGTTGCCCAAATGCGGACGGCCTGTGCTCTGAATGCCCGTAAGGTATCGTGCCATAGTCGGGAAAATGGTTTACAACTGCAAAATAACGCAAATTGCTGAAAACACGCCTAGCCCGACTACGACAATTCTATACCTTGTGCTTTAAAGTTTCTTGAGGGAGACGTTTTTGGCATTGCTGATTTCGTCCTGCGTTTTGGAGAGCTGCTTTACTTCCGAGTCGCTCACCTGCAGAAAATACATCGGGTCGATGTCGCCGGCGGTAGGGATGAGCTGCAGCACCACAGCGTCGGGGTTTTGCTTGTTGCCTCTGGCCAGGAACCACTTGCCGCTGCTGTTCACCACACTTTTGTCTACGGGCTTGCCCACGTATACCTGCTTCATATTGAAGGATCCGCTGGAGCTTTTTGCACCGGGGCTCAGCGTCAGCTCCGTCTGGATGCCCTGGCAGTCTTTGCAGGCTAGTGTGCCCCTGAAAGTGCCGCTTGGCGGTGCCAGCACAGGAGCGGCCTCCGGTTCTGGCTCGGCTGCTGCCGTAGTTGCTGCTTTGGTGGGCTTGGCTTTACTTTTGGCCGGTGCCTTGGCGGCTGTTTTCTTCCCGCCACGGTTTTCCTCCAGCCATTCTTTGTAACTTTTGCCTGACTGCGCCTGTACCTGCTGCAAACCTAGGGTGAGGGAGAATAGGACGAAAAATGCGATAATTGCTTTCATGTCGTGTTGTGTTTGTCGTTCGGGGTAATCTTATCAGAAAATATACCAGTTTTTCAGCGGCACGCTGCCAGCCAGACTATTTCTAATTTAACTGCTGAAAAATTAATTTATTGTGTGTTGTAGCGGAGGTTGCTGCTGTGATGTTTGCCGCTTGCCTGTTGTCAGGATGTGAGATACGAAAGTGAAGCGAGTGCAGTTGAGAGAAACTAAAATAGCAGTTGCAAATTGTATCTTTTCTGTGATCATACAATTCCCACTCACCCCAAAAAAACAAATGACCAGGCGCTTCACTCAGGAGCAGGCACCCAGCCATTCAAAAAAAATCAAATCTTATAGTTCAAAGTCAATTACATCATAGGCTTGCTCGGGTTAGGTATAAAAATCAATTCTTTATCGTTTAGGCTGTTGTCAGCTTTCTGCTCTTCTGCCGCTGGTACAGTCGGTTTAGGTTACTTGCCGCAATGGCGACGAGAATGAGCGCCACGCCCAGCCACTGCACTGTCCATACCTCTTCCTGCAACACAAAATAGGACATGGCCACCGCCACTGGCAACTCCGCCGAACTGAGAATGGCACTAAGCGCCAGCCCGGTTTTAGGTATACCGTAGGCAAAGAACAGCGGCGGAATAACCGTGCCGAACACACCCAGCAGCAAGCCCCACTTGAACAGACCATCTCCCAAAGCCCCGTTGACCAGGAACATCGGCGGGAAAATGCTCAGCACCAGGATGGTGGCACCTGTCAGTAAAAGCGCGCTTTTGGTGGTCGGGTGCAGGTTGTTGCCGGCTGCCCCGTTGATCATCAGGAACACCGAATAACAGAATGCCGCCAGCAAACCAAAGCCAACGCCGGCCAGGTCGAAATCAGGTATAGTGCCGGAGAAAAGTCTGCCTGCCATGGCCGTTCCCACCAGTACCAGCAGCACCATCACCACTTGCGACAGCTCGGGCATTTTGCGCTTGATCACCGACTCCAGCAACAGACTGATCCAAGTGAATTGCATCAGCAGCAGGATGGCAATAGAGGCTGGCACCGCCTGCACGCATTTGTAATAGAAGATGCTCACCAGACCCGTACTGGTGCCCATGGCCACCAGTTTAAGTTTATCCATGGTAGTAACCCCCAGTGTGCGGTGCCCCATCAGGTGCCGCACCAGCACAATGCTCCAAAGTATCACGAAGCCGAAGAAGACCTGCGTGCCGGTGACGTCACCCAAGGTATAGCCTTCCTGGTAGGCCAGTTTTACGAATGTGGATAGTATGCCGAAGCTACACGCTCCGAGAAATACCAAAAGGATGCCTCTGAACATAGATGTCCCTTCTGAAAAAAACAGTAGAAAATTAGGTGTACGAGCGGGTCCTCAGACCCAATGGCAAAGGTGGGTCATTCTAGAGGTCGTGCAGGACGTACCCCGTGATGAAAATCTGTGTATGCGCTAAGTGTGCGGCCATTTCGTTTTGCAAGACCGCAAAGATACGGCTCTATTGAGGTTAAAAGCAAATATTTACTGACACAGGCTATTTTTCGCTCTCCTCGGCAGCGGCCTCTATCAGTGCTTCGGCGGTACGATGGCCCAGGTAACCGTCTATGAGATAATGTGCTAGGTATAGGACAGGCGTGAGGGCAATGGCAATGAAAAACTTGTAAATGTAATTGATCACCGCCACCGACAGCACCAGCGAAATCGGCCAGTTTCCGAAGATGTAGAAGGCCACAAAGAGCACCACCACGCTGTCGATCAGCTGCGACACCAGCGTGGAGCCCGTCGCCCGCAGCCAGATCTTGCTGCTGCCTGTAAAGGAGCGTAGCCAGTGAAATACCGTTGCGTCCAGAAACTGCGAGATCAGGAAAGCCGCCAACGAACCGATAATAATGCCCAGCCCCTGCCGGTAAATGGAGTTGAAAGCGTAGTCGATGTTAAAAGGGTTGCCGGCTGCATCCTGGTTGTTCAGTTCCAGCCAGAAAGCAGCAGGCGGCAGGCCCGTCACCACCGTAATCACCAGGAAAGCATACAGGATCAGGATCACCGTCAGGATGCTGATCTTCTTGACACCCGATTTGCCAAAATACTCATTGATGATGTCGGTGGTCACAAACACGACCGGCCAGATGATGACACCGGCTGTGAGGTTGAAGTCGAATTTCTCCCCCATGATCCCGATCTGGGCGCCTGGCAAACCAAACAGTGCTTCCGCCGAAAAGATCTTGACCCCGATCAGCTCTGCCAGCAGGGCATTGGCCAGGAAGATGCCGCTCAGGACAAGGAACAGATTGGTACGTTTTTTTTCGAGGGAGGAAGTTGCCGCCATAGGTATAGAGATGGTGCGGCAAGATAAGAATTTTGTGATTAAAACGGATCCAGGTATAGCTTGCGTGTTGCCTATTCCTGTACGCAGAAGATGCTGCCTTCGGTAGCCAGGTCGGTTTTCGCAAATACTTCTTTTGCTTCCTCGAGCAGGGGCGTGAGGTCTTTGTAGCGTACCGAAAAGTGGCCCAGCAGGAGGTGGCGCACCTCAGCGGCAGTGGCCATCTCGGCGGCCTGCCGGGCGGTGCTATGGAAGGTATAATGGGCCCGCTCGCGCAAGTCGTCGGTAAAGGTAGCCTCGTGGTAGAGCAAGTCCACGCCTTTTAAAAAGGGGAGGAGATCGGGCTTATACCTGCTGTCGGCGCAGTAGGCGTAGCTGCGGCTGCGCTTGGGCTCCAGTGTTACGACGGCGTTTCGTACCAACACCTGGCCCTGCTCATCACGGATGTCCTCACCCCATTTCAAACGCACGAGTTGCGGCGGCGTCAGGAAGCCGGGCAGGTTCTCTTTGATCAGCGGTCGTGGTTTTGGCTTTTCACGGAACAGAAAACCACAGCAGGGTATGCGGTGCTCCATAGGCAGCGTGTGTACCGTAATCTTTTTGTCTTCGTAGATTTTGCGGTAAATGCTCGTGTCCAGCTCGTGAAATACGAGTTTGTAGCACAGGTTGGTGCCGGAGTACTTGAGCTGAAGGCTGAGAATTTCGGAAAGGCCGGGAGGGCCGAAAAGGTGCAGCGGCTGTTGGCGGCCCTGCAAATGCATGGTGGAGAGAAGGCCTGCCAGCCCGAAGTAGTGGTCGCCGTGCAGGTGGCTGATGTAGATGTTAGAAATGCGCTGATGCTTTATTTTGTAAAGCATCAGCTGCATTTGGGTTCCTTCTCCGCAATCAATCAGGTGTAGCTGATTGTCAATGGTCAGCAATTGGGCTGTGTGGTGCCGGTTTGCCGAGGGTGTGGCCGACGAACTGCCGAGTATCCTGAGTTCGAAATCCACAAAGTAGGGTTGACTAGTCTTCCTTGTTGGTCAGGTCCTGCTCGATCTCATGCAGAAACACACGGTCGATGGCCTCTTCCACAGTAGGAAGGATGTTCAGCACAGACTCCAGTTTAGAGATTGTGATCAGTTTCATCACGTGGTCCTGCAGGCTGGTCAGAATCAGCAAGCCGTTGGAGGAGTTGCAAAGTCTGTTCGCGATCAGGATAGAGCTCAGGCCTGAAGAGTCGGTATATTTTACGTTATTGAGGTCAAGAATCAGGTTGGTGATCCCTTCAGCATTCAGTTTCACGAACTCAGATTTTAAATCCGGAGCGATTGAAGTATCCAGTTTCTTCTCGTCTATCGTGATAATCGTGTAGTTTTCTTTCTTATCAATCGTGTACTTCATAGATCTACCAGTAAAGGATTTAAACGCGAATGTACCAAAATCCACGTTAATAATTCTAATTTTTCTCGTTAAAAATGTTTTCTACGATGTGATTCTCAATGCGTGAGAGCACATTGTCGTAACTTTCCTTGTGAAAAGGCTGTCCCGTGAAAACCTCGTACAACTCGATGTAGCGATCCGAAATACTGTTCACCACTTCATCAGTCATTTCAGGTATAACCTGTCCTTCCTTTCCCTGAAACCCGTTCTCGATCAGCCACTGGCGCACAAACTCTTTTGACAGCTGTTTCTGCGACTCGCCGTTCTGCTGACGCTCCTGGTACCCTTCCAGGTAAAAGTAGCGTGAAGAGTCCGGCGTGTGGATCTCGTCGATCAGGTATACCTCGCCGTTGTAGTTGCCGAACTCATACTTGGTGTCTACCAGTATCAGTCCGCGCTGTGCGGCCAGTTCGGTGCCTCTTGCGAAGAGCGCCCGGGTATAAGCTTCTAATTTAATATATTCTTGCTCAGATACAATGCCTTTTGCCAGAATTTCTTCACGCGAAATATCCTCATCGTGCCCTTCGTCTGCCTTGGTAGTCGGGGTGATGATCGGCTCCGGCAGTTTGTCGTTTTCGCGCAGCCCTTCCGGAAGCGCCACACCGCACACGCTGCGTTTGCCAGCCTTATACTCGCGCCAGGCATGCCCAGCCAGGTAACCTCTGATCACCATTTCCACTTTGTAGGGCTCACAGCGGTAGCCAATGGTTACGTTCGGGTCCGGCGTCAAGAGCACCCAGTTCGGCACCAAGTCCGAAGTAGCTTTAAGGTTTATGCTGGCTATTTGGTTCAATACCTGTCCTTTATAAGGTATAGCCCGCGGCAAAACCACGTCAAAGGCAGAAATGCGGTCGGTGGCTATAACCGCCAGACGGTCCTCGAAATAATATACATCGCGTACCTTGCCTCTATAAAAACCGGTTTGTCCGGCGAAGGAGAAGTTAGTTTCTTTTATGGCCTCCATTAGGTCTGTTAGGTTAGAGAGGGGCAAAGTTAAAATATTTTTGTCGGTGCGAGTGAAAAGGTACAGCTATAAATGTAAAATGCCACGGCAGAAAGGACTTTCCTCTGAGTTCTGACACTGCTGTATACTCTTAAGTATAGTGATAGTTTTATATTTTGAAATCTATTGTTTGTACATTATGGAGAATGTTGCGTTGGTGGCAAAATTTTATCCGCCAATGGCTCCTGGTAATGGATGATATTATGCGCCATTCCTTTAAAAATTATAAAATGGAAAGGAAGCATGGCGTACCAGTACAGCCTGCCCGCCAAACCATCCGGGCGGAACGCGGCCAACTGCTCGAGGTAATTGCCATCCTGCTCGCGGCAGATCCGGAACTGGAGCCAGGCCTCACCCGGTAGCTTCATTTCGGCATAGAGCAACAGGCGCTCTGTTTTACGATCAACGGCTAGTACACGCCAGAAATCAATCGAATCACCAACTCTGACATCAATCGGGTGCCTTCTGCCGCGCTGCAGCCCGACACCGCCCACCAGTTTGTCGAGCAGGCCGCGAATCTCCCACAAAAAGTCTGTTTTGTACCAGCCACGCTCACCCCCGATGCGCAAGATGTTCTCCATCACTTCTTCCGGGGCTCTGTCAAAGCGCATGCGCTGCCGGTCGGTGAGGACGCCATGCTCTGGAATTTGTACAAAATCCATGAAGTCGATTTGCATGTTGCCGCTCACCAGTGCATCCTTCCAACTCGACACCACCATGTTCTGCTCCATCTTGGTAAAAGCCAGATTCAGAGCGCTCTCGTAGCTAAGGCACTTGTGCGGGATTATCTGTTGTATGCTGCAGTCTTTCACTACGGCATCGTTGCGCAAACTCTCCACCAGGCTGCGGGCCAGGGCGTAGTTGGTGCTCGTGACAAAGTATAGCCAGTAGGATGAGAGCTTTGGCGTGAGCACCGGCAAGGTATAGATGCGGCGTTTCAGGTTCCGGACTTTGGCCAGTTGCAGCAGCATTTGCTTATAGGTCAGCACGTCGGGCCCGCCAATTTCGAAGCGTTTGCCATAGCAGCCTTCATGGGCGAGCACGGCAGTTAGGTAAAAGATAACGTCGCGTATGGCGATGGGTTGGCAGCGGGAGTTGAGCCAACGCGGTGTCACCATCACAGGCAGTTTTTCTACCAGGTCGCGGATGATCTCGAACGAGGCACTGCCAGACCCGATGATGATGGCGGCCCGCAGCACCGTAAGCGAAGCCCTGGCCTGCGCCAGCACATCCTCTACCTGCCGCCGCGAAGACAGGTGGCGCGACAAATGCGCGTCGTTGGCGATGCCGCTGAGGTAAATCAGTTGCCGGGCGTTGGTTGAGTTCAGGTAATTTACGAAGTTGGCGGCGGATGCTTTCTCGGCCTCCTCAAAGTCAGCTGAGCCGGAGCCCATGGAATGCACGAGGTAATAGGCAGCCTCTATGTCACGTGGCAGGTTTTGTAAACTTTCCGGTTTGAGTAAATCCCCTTGTACTACCTGGATTTTGCCCTGCAAGCTCTCCGGCACCTCAAAGCGGCGCGGGTCGCGCACCAGGCAGACCACCTCATGCTTTGCTTCTACCAGCACAGGTAAAATTCGTTTGCCAATGTAGCCGTTTGCGCCGGTCAGGAGTATTTTCATGCGTGTTCGCCGTGTAGTTTATACCTGCACAACAGGTATAGCTGGTGATTGTTATGTGTAAGCAATTATACTTATTCGAAGATTCTAAACCAATAGGCAGAACGTGTTGCTATTATAGTGTGTGTAAAGGCTTGAAAAGCAGTTTTGTAAAATTGATTTTTTGATGAACTTGAAAATATTTGAAATTATAATTTGGATTTTTTGAAATGCTGCTCTAGCTTTGCATCATCAAGTCTGATATCCCTTTGTGGGTATCGATTTATAAAGAAGCGTGGAGAGACAGGCTCTGTGAAACGCTAGCAACCAGCCGCAGTGCATGGTGCTAATTCCTGATTCCGGATGTCCGGATGTATATAAATTGATAACGTTATGGAAAAGGGAACAACACCAACACCGCTTTTTTTACGATCAACCCCGGCAACCCAATGCCTGGTTTATTTGCATGCCTCTGTTTTCGCTACCACCTGCTGTAGCCGAATGTGCATGTGTAGCTGCTGTTGCTAGCAGTGATTTAATCTCCCACTAAATACCTGCTGCATTGCGCGCTTTTTACAGGCTATACCTGTAATCACAGCTATTGCTGCACCTCTTCTTTTCTTGTCTCAGAGCAAGCTAATCTATTTTATACTTTTCAAAATCTTAAAGGAAACGACTATGTCTAATACACTTCATTTCGAAACGCTTCAATTACACGCCGGCCAGGAAATAGACCCAACCACCCGTTCCCGCGCCGTGCCCATTTACCAGACTTCCTCTTACGCATTCAAGGACGCGGAGCACGGTGCCAACCTGTTCGCGCTGCGCGAGTTCGGCAACATTTACACCCGCATCATGAACCCCACTACCGATGTGTTCGAAAAACGCATTGCAGCACTGGAGGGTGGCGTGGCGGCAGTGGCCGTGGCTTCGGGACAGGCAGCTCAGTTCATAGCCCTCAACAACATCCTGCAGGCTGGCGATAATTTCGTGTCCACGAGCTACCTCTATGGCGGTACTTTCAATCAGTTTAAAGTATCCTTCAAACGGCTAGGTATAGAAGTGCGCTTTGCCGGGAGCGACGAACCGACTGATTACGAAAAGCTGATCGATGAAAATACCAAAGCGATTTACGTGGAGACCATCGGCAATCCGCGCTTCAACATACCCGACTTTGAGGCCATCGCAACCATTGCCCAAAAGCATGACATTCCGCTGGTAGTGGATAACACCTTTGGGGCGGGCGGGTACCTGTTCAGACCCATCGAGCATGGTGCCAACGTGGTGGTGGAGTCGGCTACTAAGTGGATCGGCGGTCACGGCACCAGCATCGGCGGCGTGATCGTGGACGGCGGCAATTTCAACTGGGGCAACGGCAAGTTCCCGCAATTCTCAGAGCCTTCCCCTGGCTACCACGGACTCAATTTCTGGGAAGTATTCGGTACCGACGGGCCGTTTGGCAACATTGCCTTCTCTATCAGGGCAAGGGTAGAGGGACTCCGGGATTTTGGTCCGGCATTGAGCCCTTTCAACTCCTTCCTGCTACTGCAGGGTTTGGAAACCCTTTCGCTGCGCGTGGACCGCACCGTGCAAAATGCGCAGGCGCTGGCCGAGTGGCTGGAGCAGCACGAGCAGGTGGAGAGTGTGAATTACCCAGGATTGCCATCCAGCCAGTATCACGAGCTAGCCCAAAAATACCTGCATCGTGGTTTCGGCGGCGTGCTTTCCTTCAATCTGAAAGGCGATAAAAAACAAGCGGAAACTTTCGTGAACAGTCTGCAACTGGTGAGTCACCTGGCCAACGTGGGAGACGCTAAAACGCTGATCATCCACCCGGCCTCCACTACGCACCAGCAGCTTTCGGAGCATGAGCAGTTGAGTGCAGGCGTAACGCCGACTTTGCTGCGCCTCTCGGCAGGTATAGAGCACATTGATGATATAAAAGCTGACCTCGAACAGGCTTTTGCCAAAGTAAGGCAGCATGACAAACAAGCAGTTTTGAACGAAGCATAATGCCTGAGCAATTAGTTTTTCATTATCAGAAACAATTCCAGCTGGAGTCGGGGGCTTCGCTTCCCGGCTTCCAACTGGCCTATACAACCTATGGACAACTCAACCAAGACCAAAGCAATGTGGTGTGGGTATGCCACGCCCTCACGGGCAGCTCGGACTTCACCGACTGGTGGGGCGAATTATTTGGCGAGGGGAAATTATATGAACCGGCGGACTGGTTTGTGGTTTGTGCGAACACCTTGGGTGGCTGCTATGGATCCACGGGACCACTTGCAGTTAATCCGGCAACGCTCCAGCCATACTACCACAGCTTCCCGCAACTAACGAACCGGGACATTGTGCGTGCCTTCGACCTGCTGCGGCAGGACCTGGGTATAGCCAGGGTGCATACCTTGCTCGGCGGCTCGCTGGGCGGACAGCAGGCGCTGGAGTGGGCTATTCTGCAGCCCGATGTTTTCGGAAACCTGATACAGGTGGCCTCCAATGCGCGGCACTCGGCCTGGGGCATCGCCTTTAACGAGAGCCAGCGCATGGCCATCCGGCAGGACCCAACCTGGAAGATCAGCACGGCTGAGGCAGGTATAGCAGGACTTAAAACAGCGCGTGCCATTGCCATGCTGTCGTACCGGCACTATAACTGCTACGAAGAGAGCCAGCAGGAGCCAGGCAACAGCATCACCGACAATTTCCGGGCGGCTTCCTACCAGGTATACCAAGGCGAGAAACTGGCGCAGCGCTTCAATGCCTATACTTACTGGCTGCTTTCCAAAGCCATGGACTCACACAACATTGGCCGCGACCGGGGAGGTATAGCCAAAGCGCTGGAGCGGTTACAGGCGAAGTGTCTTTTTATAGGCGTCGACACCGACTTGCTTTTCCCGGTAGAGGAGCAGCAGCAGCTGCAGCGACTGGTGCCGGGAGCAAAATTTGCGCTGCTGCACTCCGGCTATGGCCACGACGGCTTCTTAGTGGAAACGGCACAAATCACGCAGGTTATCCGGGAGTTTTATGAATCTGAAACAGTAAAGCATATACACTATGAAAATACAGAAGTTTAGAAAACGCATCGGGTTGATCGGTTTTGGCTGCGTGGGGCAGGGCTTGTACGATGTGGTGGAGGCCAACCGGCACCTGGGCTGGGAAATCGGCAGTATCTGCGTGAAAGACAAGGATAAACCGCGCAGCCTGCCTGCATCCTCCTTTACCTACAATGTGCAGGAAGTGCTGCAGGATGCCAGTTTGGATATAATAGCCGAGCTGATCAGCGATCCTGCAGAAGCGCTCGGCATAATTCGGCAAGCCCTGCAGCAGGGCAGAACAGTGGTGTCGGCCAACAAGAAAGTGATCTCCGAGAACCTGCCGGAACTGATACAGCTACAGCAACGCTACGGCGGCGTACTGCTTTATGAGGCCTCCGTGTGCGGCAGCATACCTGTGTTGCGCACACTCGAGGCCTATTATGGCTCAGAGCCACTGGTAGAAGTGAGGGGTATTCTGAACGGTTCGTCTAATTATATATTAAGCAAGCTGCATGCCGAGCGGGGTAGCTATCATTCCGCTTTGAGGCAGGCACAGGAATTAGGCTTTGCCGAGGCCGATCCTGCCCTTGATGTAGAAGGGGGTGATGCCCTGCACAAACTCTGCATACTGGCAGCACACGCTTATGGAGTGCTGGTGCATCCGGAGGACGTGCTGCATTTTGGGATTCAGCATATCAGCCCGGAAGCTATTGAGCTGGCTGATGTGTTGAAATGCCGCATCAAGCTGGTTGGGTCCTTAAAAGCTGTAGCCCATGGGCAAGTGGTGTTGCAGGTTATACCTACGTTTATACCTGCAGGGGATGCGCTGTACGATGTGGAGGCCGAATTTAATGGCCTGGAGGTAGAAGCTCGGTTTGCGGGTAAACAATTCCTGAAAGGCCGCGGTGCCGGTAGCCACCCAACCGGCTCAGCCGTGTGGGCCGACGTAGCGGCAGCTGTGCGCGGCTACCGCTATACCTACCCCAAGCTGTGCACCAACCAGGCAACCGTCACCGCAGGCGATACCGGCCTCACTATTTTGCTGCAGGGTGAACCCGAACAAATCGCTAAATTTCTGGAGCAGGTGCCATCAGAGGCACTGTTTCAGTCACAGGATCAAAGCCAGGTTATACTGTCGCTGTCGCCGCAGCAGCTCGGCCAGCATGCCGCCTTCCTGAAGCAGCAGGGTGTTTTTGTGGCAGCCATACCAGCAAATGTCTCGCTTGATAAAATACCAGAACGACTTAAAGCAGAAGAAATCCTGCCGGTTGAAACTTTATAAGTTTAGGTTTTGCTCGTTTAAGTATAGCGATTTTCTATAAAGCAATGTCTGTATATTAGATTTATGGAAATAATTCAATTTTAACAATTAGATAATGTGTATTTTTAATTGTATCTTAATTGTATAGGTATGTTTAAATAATTTTGATTACAGTCTTTAAGCCGGCATTCGAAACTATTTGTGTAAATAACCTTATCATTTTCATCTGTTTGTGGTTATACTATCGTACAAAGAATATTTATGGACGATTCATAATACCCAACAGCAATGAAAATCAATATACTCTGGATAAACGCTCTACTTCTGATAATTATATTTTCATCTTGTAGAAACGACAATGTGTCGCCGATCAGAAACGTACGCTTCGACCCTGGTTTGCTTAACCCACTGCAGGCAGCCGACGGTGCGCCCTGTATTTCACATAGCTATTATTACAACGATGCTGAAAAGTCACTGGGCACAGTTTACGGAGGCATGGTGCTGCTATCATTCAGCCAGGAGTTGACTTATGAAGAGGTTACAGCGGCTGTTGGTCGTTATGGGTATATAGAGGCACTTGGGCAGCCAGTCCAGTCAAATTCTGCGAGGCTTTACCCAGCCAGGCTTGCCGCCGGCTTAAGCTGCCGCCAGGTGCAAACGTTGTTGGCCGACATTGCGAAGGACCCTGCTGTGCGTTATGCCGCTCCCTATTTTGAATCAGCGGGAGGAGAGCTTCTGGGTATATCGAACGAGTTTATTGTGCGCGTGGAAACAGGTAGGATGCCGGCCGCACAGGTGTTGCAGCGCCTTGCCAATGCCACACGCACCGAAGTGGTGAGTTCGTTGAGTGAAGATACTTTTGTGCTGCGTGCCGATAAAAATTCGCGCGGCAATGCGCTCGAGATGGCCAATTTCTTTCAGAAACAGCCTCATATAAAGCATGCGGAGCCGGATTTCGTGGTCTCGCTTGCCATGTAAGATAATAGATTGCGATGGTTTTGGGTTAAGAGTGAGAAAGCCCCGCCTTCAGACTTGAAGGCGGGGCTTTCGTTTTAGATCAATTTTAGGTATAGCTACCCAAGGTATACGGCGGCCGCTTTGTCGCGCAGGTTGTAGGCCGAGGCCATGACCTCGCCATAGGCACCCGCTGTCCGAATCGCGATCAGGTCACCCCGGTTGGTCTCCGGCAGCACTACCGCCTTGCCGAAGCAATCAGACGATTCGCAGATAGGACCTACCACGTCATAACGCTCTTCCGCGCCCTTGCTGCTGATGTTCTCGATCTTGTGATAAGATTGGTAAAGCGCCGGTCGGATCAACTCGGTCATGCCGGCATCCAGAATCGCAAAATTCGTTGAGACACCCTTTTTGATGTAGAGTACCCGCGAGATAAGCGTACCGCTTTGAGCCACCAACGCTCTGCCCAGTTCAAAGTGCACCTGCTGGTTGGGACGCACTTTCAGAAACTGGTTGAAGAGCGAAAAGTACGCTTCGAAATCAGGTATAGGCTGCTCGTCCGGATTGTAGTAATCTACCCCTAAACCACCGCCAACGTTGATGTGCTCCAGATGCACCTGCTGCGACTCAAACCAGTCCTGAAACTCGTTCACACGCGTGCACAGGTTTTTGAAGGCCGAAAGATCCGTGATCTGCGAACCGATGTGGAAGTGCAGCCCGATAAGCGACAGGTTAGGAAGTGTTTTAAGCAGCGCCAGCACATCCGGCAATTCCCAGGCGTTGATGCCAAACTTGTTTTCCTCCAGCCCGGTGGTGATGTACTTGTGCGTGTTGGCGTTCACGTTCGGGTTAATGCGCAGCGCAATGCGGGCTGTTTTGCCCTTGGCTTCCGCCAGTTCGTTGAGCACGATCAACTCGTGGCTCGACTCGCAGTTGAAGCAGAAAATGTCTTTGTCAAGCGCATAATTGATCTCGGCATCCGACTTGCCTACACCGGCAAACACCACATGGTGTGCCGGGAAACCGTTTTCGATGGCGCATTTCACTTCGTTGCCACTCACGCAGTCGGCACCGAAACCCACTGCGCGCATCTCCTGCAGAATCGGGCTGTTGGTGTTGGCCTTCAGGGCGTAGTGCACCTGAAAGTTATACCTGGCTGCCTCCTGGCTGGCCCGTTGCAGGGTTTGGCGCAACAGGTTGAGGTTGTACACATAAAAAGGAGTGGCGTGCTGTTGCAACTCCTGCACAGAAAGATTAAGCATTGTGGTTGTTCCTTTCGAAGATGCCCTCATTCAGCTGGATAAGGGATCTTTCTTTATCAGTAGTATTGATCAATAAGCTGATGTTGTTCTTGCTTCCGCCATACGAGATCATGCGCAGCGGAATGTCTTTCAGCGCCTCAAATATCTTCAGTCCCGAGCCGCTGCGCTCTGCTATAAAGTCGCCTACCACGCAAATGATCGACTGGTCCTGGTCAACCTCCACCTGGCCGTACTCCTGCAGTTCGCGGGTGATCTCGGTCAGAAATTTCGGGTTGTCGATGGTCAGCGAAACGGCTACCTCGGAGGTGGTGATCATGTCGATCGGAGTCTTATACCTTTCGAACACTTCGAACACGCTACGCAGGAAACCATAGGCCAACAACATGCGACCTGATTTGATCTTAATCGCTGTGATACCGTCTTTGGCCGCTACCGCCTTAATGCCCCCCTGGCCCGTCTGCGATGAAATAGTGGTGCCGTGGGCCTGTGGCTGCATGGTGTTGAGCAGGCGCACGGGTATGTTCTTCTGCTTGGCTGGCAATACGCTGGAAGGGTGCAGGATCTTGGCGCCGAAATACGCCAGCTCCGCCGCCTCGTCAAACGACAGCTCCGCGATCGGGAAGGTATTCTTCACAACCCGCGGATCGTTGTTGTGCATGCCATCAATGTCGGTCCAGATCTGGATCTCACTGGCGTCTGCAGCAGCCCCGATTAGCGAAGCCGAGTAGTCGGAACCGCCGCGCTTCAGGTTGTCCACTTCGCCAAAGGCGTTGCGGCAAATGTAGCCCTGCGTGATGAACAGGTTTACCCCTGGATGCTTCTCGAGCTCCAGTTTCAGGTTCTTACTGATGTAGGCATTGTCCGGCTCCTCGTTCTCGTCGATCTTCATGAAGTTCAGGGCAGGTAACAAAACAGAAGCTATACCTTGTTCTTCGAGGAAAAACTGAAACAGCGCCGTAGACAGGAGCTCGCCCTGTGCCAGCACGGCACGCTCTTCATAAATGGTGAAAAGGTCGAGTGTGAACGAGCGGATATGATCAAAATGAATGGAGATCAGTTCGAGGGCCTCTTTTTTCTTTTTGTCGGTAGCGTAGAGTTCCGCTACTACCTGTTTATATTTATCATGTAGCGCATCGATGAGCGCGTTCGCTTCCTGGTTGGCATTCTGGTACAGTGTCTCTGCTATCTGTACGAGTTGATTGGTAGTACCCGACATAGCCGAGAGCACCACAATTTTCGGGGACCCATCGTTGATGAGGTCTGCCACTGCTTTCATTCTTTCAGCCGACCCTACCGAGGTGCCGCCGAACTTTAAAACTTTCATCTAATTAGTTTGGAATAAAGGATATAGCCAGAAGATGGTCAGGTATAGCCTTTTGCAAGGTATAGGGTGAACAAAATCTGGCCGTAAATTTAACAAATTCAGTGCAGAAGTGTGATAACTGGTTAAAAAAGAAAAGGCAGCCATTTGCGGCTGCCTTTTCTGTGTGTGCTATACCTGTTATTTAGTTTTTCATGATTCGGGTGGTGGACTCCATGCCCGCGCCCACTACTTTCAGAATGTACATACCTGATTGTAGCTGCTCCAGGTTAAGCTCCATTCTGTTCAGGCCGGCATCCAGCTGCAGTTCCTTGTTCATTACCCGGCGTCCGTTCATGTCATAGATGGTCATCACCGCGGTCTGCGCCTCAGGTGCTGTTAGTGTTACCTTGATCACATCCTGGAATGGGTTCGGATAGGCCTGCGTAGCAAGTTCACGCGCCAAACCCTTGGCGTTCACTGCAATCACGTTGCTGTAAGCAAACTGTCCGTCGGTGTCTACCTGCTTGAGTCGGTAGTAGACAGTGCCCTGCACCGGTGTGCGGTCTGTAAACTGGTACTTGGTTTCCAGGCTGGTCGTGCCTTTGCCTTTCACGGTGCCCACTTTCTCAAAGCTTCTCGCATCGAGGCTGCGTTCTATCTCGAAGCGGTCGTTGTCCAGTTCTGATGCCGTGAGCCACTCCAGGTGCGCCTGGTTGTTGCGGACAGTGGCGGTGAAGTATACCAGCTCGACTGGGAGCGGGATGATGATCGGTTCGTTGCCGAGCAGACGAATGACGATGCTAAGGTCGATAGAACCTCCAAACTGATCTGTTACCCTAATTGTCAGCGGGAAAGCCCCTTCGCCCAGAGCAGCCGGGTTTGTAACGGAAATGTTACCATTATTTGCCAATGCCAGGCCGTCCGGTAAACTGCCAAAAACAATTGCCGCACCTGTAATATCGCCATCCGGGTCTGTTGCAAAAGCGAGTAAGTCACCAACTATGTATTCATTGTTATACTTTGGCGGATTAATGGTATAGTAGGCGTCGCAGTTAACCGTGATCGTTACCTCGTCGAATGTGGCTGCGCCACCTGCGCCGCAAACCGGGGTAGAAGTCCAGCGCAAAATATAGGTGCCCGGAGACAGGTTAGATACGGTCGCATTGTTGGAGCTTGCCGGAGAGAACACAGCAGTAGTAGGACCGCTCACTTGGCTCCAAAGGCCAGCATCCTGCCCCACATCATTCGCGCTGAGCACTACGCTGGAGCCGCACACAGTCTGGTCAGGACCAGCGTTGGCTTGCAAAGCGGCATTTGTTACCTGAACGGTGACGGTATTCGCCAACACGATTTCCCCGCAACTCGGACTGGTCACAGTAGCATAAAAGAACTGGTTGCCTTCGGGGAGGCCAGGGGTCTGTCTACTCACCACGCCGCCAGTACCGTTAAATGGAGTTCCTATAAGTTGGTCGGCACTGAAGTTTATTTCTGAGCCCACCCTACGGTAGATACGGTAGGTATAGGTTGTATTAGCGTTAAATTCTGTTTGCACGCTGATGATAGTTCCGTTGCCAACGCATACCTTGTTATTCTCTGCAAACACGAAGTTATTAACGGACGGGCCAGAAATGAACACAGTCGCCTGATCAGGTATAGTCACGCCGCAGGCGCCCTCTCCTGGGAAAGAAACACGCAGGCCGATGGTGGTATTAGCTGTAATCGGGCCGGTGTTCAGGGTAATGTTTCCTGTTGATCCGGGTACTGGTGAGCCAATTGGCAGCCCGGTCGACTGGTTGACCAGTTGATAAACATAAGCAGGGTTAGAGCCAGCAAGTGAGTAACTCACACTGCGACTGCCGCATACTGGTTGTGGGGTTATTGGCGTTAAGGTAAGTCCGGTAGTTACAGGCTGTGGCAAAACGGTTACAGTCACCGAGTTGGTCGAGATAGCATCGCAGGCAATACCGGTCAGGCTTCTGGCCCGATAAGTAACGGTCTGATTCTGGTTAGCAGATGTCAGGTTTGTGAACGGTCCTGAAATTAACGTGATCGGTCCGCCTGTACCCAGCACTGAACTGCCTGACTCTTCTCCATTGACCAACAGGCGGTAGATGATGCCATACTCTGAGCCGGAAAGTTCGAAGCTCGTAGTGTTACCGCCGCAAACTGTTGCCGTGGTAGGACTCAGTGTGAAGGCAGTTGGCGGAGGGCTACAAGCGACAACAACCGGTGCCGATTGTCTGCTCTCGCAACCATTTGGCGGCGTGAAAGTGGCTGTAACAGTTGCCCCTGCAAACAGATCCTGGGCTGAGATGCCCTCTACACCCCAGGTTGTTCCCGAGATAAACACTGGTGTAGGGAATGGTGTGCCTTCGATATACAAGGTGATCTGTCCGCCGGCAGCAGAGGCTGGGGCTGTACCTGTTATGGTGGTAGCGCCTGCTGTGATCGGGTTAACGGTGAGCACTCCTTCTGGCCCAGGCGTAGCTGTTACTACATTAGAGTTCACACTAGATACGTTGTTTGGCGATACAGCTCTGGCTGTAATAGCTGTGCCTGCTGCAATGCCTCCTGCCGTGGTCGATGTGAAATCTGCTACCCACGCGCCGGTGCTCGTAACTGTTGCCGTAACTGGTGTCGTGCCATCGCTTTGTGTAACGAGCGTACCTGTTCTGGTGCCAGCCGTGCCACCTGTGTAAAACTGGATCGTCGTACCGATCGGGTTGGTAGAAGTCCCTGATAAGGTTGTGACAAAACCACAACTGGGCGCATTGATTACAGGAGCCGTTAGGGTTGGACGAACCGTTACAAAGTTGGAAGGTGCAGATGCAGAAGGGCAGGCACTACTAGATAATACTGACCTAACTGATAAAATATCCCCTGAAGTCAGAGCGGGCGTGATGCCTGCTACGCTCAACGTTTGTGAGGCAGCACCATTAAGAGGTGTGGTGATAGTAGTAGCTGTTCCGTTTCTATACAAAACTAGATTGCCTGTAGCTGTACCCCCACTAATGGAAACAGTAAGAGAGGTTAGGTTAGTAGGGACATTTGTAAAGTTACTCGTGAAAGTTGCACCGTCGTAAGTGACGCCAGTAATTATAATTACTTGTGTGTTGACAGTAGCGTTATTGCCCTGCTCTCTGCATAATAGATTTGATCTGGGAGACTCACATCCTGTTGCATTGTTGCTGACATTTACTGGTGTTGTTGTTATAGCATAGCTAGTGCCAGGGCTTGTTAGAAAGAAGTTAGAAGGTATAGGTGTTAATGTACTATTTGGGTATGCAGTACCAGCTACAAGATCTAGAATTACTGTATTTGAAGAGGTTGTTGTGCCTGATGTGCTGTAAATAGTTATTCTTTGGCGTCCGGTTATGCTAGGAATGAATGTTAGGTATCTGTCGTTGCCAGAGCTAGTCAGACCGGTTATACGAGGAGCAGGAGTTTCTGTACACACCCCAGTTGTAACCGTTACCGCATTCGAGAGCGGGGAAATGGTTTTACCAGGAGCTGTCACTCTAGCCGTGATAATGTTGCCTGTCACCAACAAGGTGCTCGGTATACCGCTCAGTGTCCAGGTGCCGTTTGCACTCACAGTTGGACAGGCCAATTGGCCAGCGCTTCCGCAAATGGCTTCACCGTTTAAAAGTACAGTCACAACAGAGCCTGCTATCTCGGTGCTGGTGCCCGAGATGGATGTGCTGTTAGCATTGATGGGACCATTGACTACTGGTGCTGCTGAAGCCGCAGGCGTTATACCTGAGTTTCTGACCTGAGTTAGCGTAGTAGGCGGAAATATACCCAGTAGGGCACGCCAGGCATCCGGTGCATTATACCCATAGGCTTGAAAGTTTACCCCACCCACATCTGATATAGTACCTGTAAAACCACTTTGCGCGCTTGTAATTGTAATGCCACTCATACGCAGCGGAGTGTCTGCTGTAATAGCTCCACCAAATGCGCTTATCGGAACAAAGAAATCGTAAAAGTAGTCTGGATTGCCTCCATTGGTAGAGCCTGCCACCGCCCGCTGCGAATACTGGTCAACTGCCCCCGTGAAAATGGTGCCGCTTGTCGTGCCTCTGTGGTCCAGTACCTGCACAGCTGAATTGGAAGCAAGAAGTACCTCAAATTCAAACCCGGGGTTTGCCCCCGTGCCCTCAAACAAATTGTTCGAGTCAATCAGGACGCTGTAGCCTTTGGAGGCAGTAGAGGTGCCGCCCAAACGCAACCGAAACATGAGGTTGGCGCCGTCAAAATACACGGCAACAGGAGAGCCTGTGGAGGGTGATGTGATTGGGGTGGCTGGTCCGGCCAGATCGGTGTGGCCACCTGCAGTACCTGTATTCAGGTCCCCGGTGGGCTCTGAGGTCAGGGCTGGAAATTGTCTGTAGGGAATCTCGCTGTTGCCGACCCCCTCATCTCTGCCATTTGTGAATCCTGTTCTACTGATGGAAACAAACCCATCTCGGTTAGGGTCCAATATTTGTTGTCCGGTTCCGACTGATGGTCTTATGATAAGGCCAGGCGTGGTTTGCGCAAAAGCGCCTGCGATCGTGACTACGAGTAAAATGGCAACCCACAAGCTGCTCCGTAGTATCGAGACTTGTACATATCTTTTCATAGTTTGGGTAAAAGTTTGTTATAGCAAGTATTTAGTTAAAGGGTAATCAACACAATAAATGACTGCGTGAACCAGGCATTGTATACCTGAATCCCACAATTAAAATGTATTGAGTTATACGTTCCTGTACTATAAAACTTTAGTGTGCAATTGAACTGAAATCGGAGGTGACAGGTACTGGGAATTGTATAGTTAACTTGCTATATTTTTATAGAAATATCTAGTGATATATTATATGCAGGCAGTTTCCTGTGTTATGAGAGCTTTTGTGTGCAGATGGGTTAGCAGAAAGAAAGTAACCAGATTGGGAGTAGTATTTCAATGAAAAATCAGTGCAATTTTCAGGGAAAGATACAGGTATAGGAGGAGCGGAAATGTACAATATTTGCCCTATATAGCGCTTGTCAATATAGGTGAGCTGTAGTGGAGTTGAAATTTAAAAATTCCTTGATTTACTAGACTGACGTCAGGATGACGCTGGCAGCATTTCCACCGAAGCCAGCCGCATTTACCATAACGCGGCGCAGCTGTTCCGGAGCGGAGGCAGGTAGTGTATGGCTGTAGCCCGGCTTGTGAATTTGCTGGGTTGCTAATAAGTGCATCGCATACTGCAGACTCAGTGCGCCGGAAGCTCCCAGGGTGTGGCCAATCAGGTGTTTGTTTGTCGTCAACAAGGGCAGGTGGTTACCAAACACAGTTTCAATAGCGGTTAGCTCGGCATGATCGCCAGCCTTGGTACCGGGGGAGTGGGTTATGATTGCATCCACCTTGTTATCTTGACGTTCAAGCTGACTGAGGGCATGCTGCATGGACCTTTGAAAGTTCAACCCTTCTGCCGATATACCTGTCTTGCTCGTGATTTTTTCAAAGCCAAAACCAACCGCTTCTACCACAACGTCTCCTGGCTGCAAGGTAGCCAAATTGGCTTTTTCGAGAGCAAATACAGCGGCGCCTTCTCCCAGCACAAACGTGTTCTGCCCGGAAGTGCCATAGGGTTGGCAAGGAAATAAATTATTCTGCAGGCGGGAGTAGATGCCCACAGCCTTCATCTGGGCAATTGTAAAATCGGTGAGCGGCGCCTCGGTACCGCCGGCCAGAAAGCGGCTGGCCATACCTGCCCTGAGCCAGGCAACTCCATTGGCCACGGCCATCAGGGCGGTGCTGCAGGTAATGGAGTGACTGATCTGGGCTCCTCCGGCATGGATGGCATGCGCCACCCAACTCGAAAGATTGCCAAGGGTAGTGGTAGGAGAGGACGAGGACGAGAGCTGCCCCTGCTGAAAGCCTTCGTAATGATGCTCGAAAAGGCCGGTCGCACCTCTGGAAGAGCCGATGTTCACGGCCATGTCCTCCCGCAGATCAGCATCCGGGTTTGCAGGCTGCCATCCAGCCTGTGCTACTGCCTGCCTGGCCGCAAAAATGGCCAGTAGTACAGAGCGGTCCAGGTGCCGGTAATTGGAGTTCGACGCTGCGATGGACTGCAATTGCGTCTCTGCCGCTGCTGAGAGCGCAGCCACTGGCGTGAGGCTACCTCCGTGTGGGATATAGGTAAAGGCGGGTTTGCCTTGTAGGTAGGCGTCGGTAACAGACGGGGTGTCATAGCCTAAGGCCGAAATGGCACCACAGCCCCTGATGACGATATGTTCTTTCGCGCTTTCCAATGCGGGGCAAAGGTAAAAACAAAGATCGGGGTGACAAACCTCTGTCACCCCGATCTTTGCTTCGTGTTCTGTGAAAGCTAGTGCGATTTGATCAGCTTGGTGGTAGAGTTAAGGCCACCGCCAGTCACGCGCAGGAAGTATACGCCTGTTGCCAGCTGCTGTGTCGAGAGCTCGAAGTTGCTATACCTGCCTTCAGCATTTAGCAACTGCTCGATCACCACACGGCCCTGGGCATCTGCCACAGTCACCCGGATCGGACCGGAGGTTTCAGTTGCTATACCTACCTGCACGCTGTGCGAGAACGGGTTCGGATAGGCTTTAACCGAAGTGCTTGTTTCCTTCAGGTGTGCCGCTATTGTTTTGCTGTATTCGAACGTACCATCGAAGTCTACCTGGCGCAGGCGGTAGTAGTTCACCCCAGTGCCGGGGTTTTGGTCAGTGAAACTGTATGAACTGGTTAGGCTGCTGGTACCTTTGCCTTTTACCTGGCCAATGAGGGTAAACTTGCGTCCGTCCTGGCTACGCTCCACCTCGAAACGGTCGTTGTCGCGTTCAGAGGCGGTTGTCCATTGCAGTAATACTTGGTTATGCTGGGCCACTGCTTTAAATGAAACCAATTCTACCGGGAGCGGGGTGATGCTCTGTAGTTCGATCTTTTGCTCGAGCTCAACAGGGCAGCCAGAGTTGATGTGGCGGGCTATTACAGTATAAGTTTTTTTCTCGGAGTTTACCACATCAGACACCAGCACTACATCAGCTCCATTGCCGGCTACCGGCGTTCGGAAATCCGTGCCATTCAGACGAAGCTGGTAGAGCACGTTCACTTCCGAATTCTTAACGATCAAATTCATAGTGCCATCAGCATTAAACGTGCCTTCTATAAACTCCAGGTTTTTAGAAGGCAGCGCATTTACTGTAATCGTTACCTCGTTGCTCATCTGTGTGCCGCAGAAGGTGGGCGCTATACCTGAAGTAGCCTGTACATAGAAGTTGAAGCTGCCTGTCGTGTTCAGAACCGGGGTTTCGAGTGTGATCTGGCCACCTGTGCCAGCTACCGGCGCCCCGACAGCGCTGTTGTCTGCCTTCAGCCTGATCTGATAGTTCATATTCAACTGCGAGCTTGTAACGGTCAGGACAGCCTTAGCACCGATACATACCTGCGTGTTCTGAACCGATACCATAAAGGCAGTTGGGTTCGGGTTAACCGTAATGTCGGCCGTGTTATTCAGCGTAGCCGCGCCGCAACCCGGGCTCTCGCCACGTGTAGCAGCCACCTTGATTTTCTGGCTTGTGCTAAGCGGGTATGACATAAGCAAAATGTCGCTGCCGTTGCCTAACACAGAGGAGCTCAGATCGGCTGTGTTGGCTTCGTTACGGAGTACGTAACTGATGCCCCGCTCAGAGTTGCTGATCCTGATCGTGGCGCTGCTGTTCTGGCAGATCGCGGAGGCAATAGCTGTTACGGCTTTGTTTCTGTCAGGTATGGTATTAGAGCACAATACAGTTACGCCAGCTGAATGCCTGCTTTCGTTTGTGCCGATCGTACCTGCGGTAGCAGTCAGTACGCCACCGGCATACAGTAGTTTTTCGATGTCGTTTCCGCTCAGCCCGCTTACTGTCCAGTTTCCGCTTCCAGAGGAGACAACGGAGCCCAGGAAATAACCATCGATGTAAAGGTTGATCATGTTATTAGCAGGTCCCGTGCCTGCAACGGCAGTGGCACCCTCCACATATGACCCTGTAATGACCGGTATAGCAGGCGCTGCCGCTGCTGCAGCCTGAACGGTTACGGCACTCGATGGAGCACTGGCGCCTTTGCCTGGTGCAGTAGCGGTACCTGTAATGGTGTTGCCGCTGGTCAGTGCAGTAGAGGCAAGTCCGCTCAGCGTCCAGTTGCCATAGGCATCCACTACCGGGCAGTTTGTAGAGCAGATGGCCTGACCATTACGGTAAACCGTGATCACGGTGCCAGCCGGCTCTGTAGACGTGCCCGATACTGAGGTAGCACCAGCCCGGATAGGTCCGTTCACGACGGGAGCAACAGAGGCTTCTGCCATAACAGTGGCTGAGGTCTCGTTCGACACGCAGATGTTCTGAGTCAGTGCACGAGCCGAAACTACCTGACCTGCCTTCAGCACCATACCTGGCATCGTCCAGGCGCCGGTTCCTGTCGCCGTGGTGTTGCCAAACAGTTTTCCGTTGATCAACACAATGACAGTGGCGTTGGCAACAGCGGTGCCTGAGATGGTCGTCGTGCTTTGCAGGATTGGGTTTGTTGTGATGCTTGGTGTAGCAGTGGTGGCCAGGTTGCCCTTGCCCACACATACCTCGTTCGATCTGGCAGAGGAACATTTGCCGTTCCCTTCTTCCAGTATCGCATAGTAACTGCCGTTACCCAAAGTCACGGTCCCAGCCACACAACCCTGTCCCGGGCTACAGTCGGTTGCATTCACGCCGTCTCGGCAAGTCCAGCCCCAGGTGCCGTTCGATCTGACCGGGATATCAGGTATACCCAATACCGGTCTGTCCGGCTCTCCGAATTTATAGATTCTGATGATGCTGCCTGCAGCTACTCCAGCCGGTACTGTTCCGGTGAAGCCTTTGTCTGATGCGCACAGGATGGTAGGAGTTGCACTTGCCGGACAAACAAAAGCTGGCGATATCACAACAACTTCGTTCGAGAGGTTAGAGACAGACTTCCCTGTGGCAGAGGCGGTGGCAGTAAGTTTATCGCTTGCGGCAAGTACTGTGTTGGCGGGCAAGGTATAGCTCCAGGTGCCACCGGTACCCACTGTTGTAGTGCCCAGCGCTGTGCCGTTCAGGTATACCGCAATCACAGTGCCAGCTGCTTCCGTGGATGTGCCGTTTACCAGCAGAGGATTTGCAGCAGTAGAAGTGCCTGCCGTGTACGTCCCGGTGATAACTGGGGCAGCGCTGCGTAGCGCCGGAAAATCTGAAGTAGGCGTAACGTTCAGGGCGGTTGGTATGATGCTTTGGATGATGTTGGTGAATGCTGCCGAGTAGTTGCCAGCGTATACCTTGTCGTCTATACCTCCCACATCAGAGATCGGCCCGGCCAGCGCGCTGTGCTGTGCGCTCATGACCGTGTTGGCCACCATGCGCACCGGTGTGCTGGCCGTGAACGACGGTATGTATTTAGTGATCTCGGAGAAAGGAATGTAGAAATCGTAAAAATAGTCCGGGCTGCCGCCATTTGTGGTATAGGCTATGGCTTTCTGGGCATACTGCTCATAAGGCAGGTTAACCAACTGGCTTCCGGCAGCCGGAGACGACACACCATTTACATTGTAAAGCCGCACCCCAAAACCTGTCGCCAACACGATCTCTACTTCAAAGCCAGGGTTGGCAGGTGTATACTCCGGGTCGGCATTCGGCCCCGTATTTCCGAATTTATTATCCGTGTCGATCAGGATGCTGTAGCCTTTCGAGTTTGGCGCTATACCTCCCAAACGGAAGCGGAACATGAGGTTGCCGCCAGACAGGTAGGTATACACCGGGTCCACGTTGCCGAACAGGTATGAGAAGTCGGAGAAGCCACCGGTAGGTCCGCGTAGCAGGTCGCCCAACACCTCACCTGCAGGAAGCGGCAAGGCTCTGTACGGAATCTCGCTCTCCTGCACATCGTTGAACCGGAAGCCCGGAGGGGTGGCGGGGCTGGAAACATAGCCATCGCCGTTCGGGTCGAGCACGGCTTTGCCCGCCCCTGTAGCAGGCTTCACGATCATGCCTTTGGTTTGCGCGTGCAAGGCAGGGGTTACAAATAGTAAAAGCACCAGGCTCAACAAGACAGCCTTGTAGAAGGGTAAAATTTGATTCATATGGGTTAAGTAAATAATGGTTTGAAACTTAACCCTCCGATAGATAATATAGAGATGGTGAATCCTACTTAGCTAAGACTAGCTGGTTAATTGCTGAGTCGGAAGAAAATTAAATGCCATTTTATACAGTACTTTTTATTCAGAAAGAAATAGTGCAACATGGAGTATAACGCATTGGAAGTCAGGTGTAAAAATTTTTTTAGGAAGAAGGAGTTTGCGCCATTACAAAGCATTGTAGGCGTGCAGAGGGAGTCCAATTTTCCAAAAGCTGGAAATGTTATCCTAACAGTGGAATTTTTTGAACGATTCGGATATAAAATGTGGGGATACGGCTAATTTCTGAATAAGTAGAATTGAACGCAAAAGGCCAATGGATGATCCGTATTTTATCTGCTGTTAATTGGCAACGAATTAATTATCAAGTGTTTATGTATTGGGTTATTTATGCTAGGATAGCAGTGTAATTGGATTTGTACGTACGCGTTCTCCGTAAAATTGGCTTTGATCAACTCATTTTTCCCAAAATGAATCTTTAGAATGTTTGTTAATCGTGCAAGGTGGTTTGTGAAGGTGGTTCGAAGTAGCGCTCTCCTATAATCAGCTCCTGCATCCCTTGTAGCGTCAGGTATACCTGGTCGAGTTGCGGGTCGGTGATACAGTAGGGGGGAATCACATAGATGATGTTACCGAGCGGTCGCAGAATTACGCCTTGCGCCAACGCAAAGCTATAGAGCGTATCACCTAATTTATTAAAGTACGAGGTGCCCTCCGCTTCGAACTCTACCGCCAGGATGGTGCCCTGCTGGCGAACCTCCAACACCTTAGGCAGCGCACGGAATTTTTGGCTGAAAGCCGCATGTCGCTGTCCGATGCGATCAATCTGCTGCTTTGTTTGTTCCTGCAGCAACAAATCCAGGCTGGCGAGGCCGGCGGCGCAGGCAACCGGGTTGCCCGTGTAGCTATGACCATGAAACAGGGTTTTGCGTTTATCATCGCTCAGGAAAGCCTCGTAAATTTTTTCGTTGCAGGAGGTTGCGCCCAACGCCATGGTGCCGCCTGTCAGGCCCTTCGATAAAGTGACCATGTCAGGTTGATGCTGCAGGTAGTCGCTGGCGAACGTGCGGCCGGTGCGGCCAAAACCTGTCATCACCTCGTCTGCAATGGTTAGGATGTCGTGCTGCTGGCAGGTCTCCAGAAGACAATCCAATACCTCCGGGGTATACATCACCATACCTGCCGTACCCAGCACCAGCGGCTCGTAGATGAAGGCAGCCACATCGCCGGCTGCAGCAAAAGCCTCCAGCTGCTTTAGGGTTTCCCCTTCCTGACCAGGTATAGGCACATCAATAAAGCACACCTCAAACAGGTAAGACCAAAAAGGAGCCGTAAAGGCACTACGGGCACTCACGGCCATCGCTCCGAAAGTATCACCGTGATAGCTGTTGCGGAAAGCGATGATCTTGCGCCTGGCTATACCTTCGTTCTGCCAATATTGGATGGCCATTTTGAGGGCCACCTCCACGGCGGTAGAGCCATTGTCGGAGTAAAAGATGCGGCTCTGGCCCTGCGGCAGGATCTGGATGAGGCGCTCGGCAAAGGTAACGGCGGCCGGATGCGTGAAGCCGGCAAAGATCACATGTTCAAGCGTTTGCAATTGCTCAGCCACTTTCCGGGCAATGTAAGGGTGCGCGTGCCCGTGCAGGTTCACCCACCACGAGGCAACGGCATCCACATAGGTCTTCCCATCCTCGGCATAGAGCAGCGCACCCTCACCCCGCACTATAGGTATGGGAAGGGCTGCAGTCTTCATTTGGGTGTAGGGGTGCCAGATAACCTGTTGGTCGCGGGTAGCAAGATTTGTGATGGACATGGTGAAATGTGTTCGCTTTGGTGCGAAAGTAGGCAAGGGGAGGGGATTTACCTACCCTTACCGCGCAAAAAGCGCTTGAGTATTCGTTTGCCGCGGCTAAGCATGGCCGGTGAGCCGTCTTTCATCAGAAACTCGATCTGGGCCAGCAACTCGTCTTTCACCCAAGGGAATTCTGGCTGCAGGTATACGAGCACGTCCAGGCAGTTGACTTTCACCGCAACAGGCGTCCGTGAGTTGATCAGCCACTCGAACATGGACTCTACCACGGGTTCACGGTCTGGCAGCGCGCGCCATGCCGCTTTGTAAATCGGATTGGCGTCCGGGTTGGCGCAGCACATCAGTATTTTGGAGAAGTGTCGCTGGCAGCTCAAATTATGCTGTGTCGGCAGCATGCCAATGAAAACGGGCAGGTATGGCAAAAATTGTTTAGGAAAGGTATAGGCTGCGTACTCCAGCACCCAGGCGGCGCGAAAGGCCACTGATCGATCCTTATCATAAGAACAGAGATCCAACAGTTGCTGCACCGAGAGCTTGCCCGAGTTCATTTTCGCAGCGAGCTCTTGTACCTGCAGTTTGCCCAACGGCTGACTTAATGATTGCAGCAATTCCTCTTCGTCCATAGGCCAGGTATACGGGGCGCAGGTATAGCGCCTGCCTACATTTTACCCCAGATCAGCTCCCGAACAAGTGGCTGATCCAGAATGTGTTTTATTATTGCGGTAAATGTTGTCGTTTTGTAGAGTGTACTCAATAGGCAATCGTGTGGTTTATCCTTTGTTATGAAGGCTTACAGGTATGGCACGAATGCCTTAGCATACTCTGCCACAGCCTCTTGGCAAAAGTCTGCCTCCTGCCGAATGGAGGGTAGGCGACGCAGCCCTGTGTACTTTACAATGAAGTCCTCGGATGTCTGGTTCTCCTCTCCATTAAAGATAATGCCCGCCACCGGCACTTTGCGGTAGCGCAGTACCTCTGCCGTGAGCAGGGTATGGTTGATCGAGCCCAGGTAATTTCGGGACACCAGGATCACCTCCAGCCCCAGTTGCTGCACCAAGTCCAGCACGAGGTAGCGCTTGTTGAGTGGCACCATCAGTCCACCGGCTCCTTCCACAATCAGGTTGTTCTGCGTCTCCGGCAGTTTCAGACCGTGCACGTCAATCTCTATACCTTCAGCTGCAGCTGCCTTATGCGGCGAGGCTGCCATTTTAAGCCGGTAAGCTTCGGGGTGAAATATGGACTTCTCATTTGAAATCAGACTTCTGACCGTATCGGTGTCTGTAAAATCTAGTCCACCCGCCTGTACGGGTTTCCAGTAGTCGGCCTGCAGGGCTTCGGTGAGTATGGCTGCGGCAACTGTTTTGCCAACGTCCGTACCGATGCCTGTTACAAAATATCTTTTCATGTACCTTTCGCTATGGCCTGCACGAGGCCGTCAATTTCTTCTTCACTATTATAGGCATGCACGATCACGCGGAGCCGCTCTGTACCAGCAGGCACAGTAGGGGGCAGCACGGGGCGTACATCAAATCCAGCTTGTTGCAGCGCAGCCGCCAGCGCCTTGAGTTGCCGGGGCTGTTGCGGGAAAACAGAGAGTATCACACTATCTTCCGGGGTGCAGCGTATGCCGCTAAGTTTGTTCAGTTTCTGGTACAGTCGGTTCGCTAATTGCTGCACGCGCTCCCGCTCAGGCGCAAGTTCGGGCAGCAAGGTATAGGCACACTTCAAGGCCACCAGCGCATGCGTCGGCAGACCTGTTGTGTAAATAAAGGCTCTGCTATAGTTAATCAAAAAGTCACGCAGCACCTGCGGCCCCACTACGGCAGCTCCGTGGCTGCCCATGGCTTTGCCATAGGTAATCACCTGCGCAAACACCTGGTCCTGCAGCCCAAGGGCTACGGTCAATCCCTCACCTTTGGATCCGTACAAGCCCACGGCATGGGCTTCGTCTACAATCAGGGCGGCGTTCACCTCCGTGCATACCTGCGCCAGCTCCCGCAGGGGAGCCTGGTCGCCATCCATGGAGTAGACCGATTCCACCACCACGTATACCTGCCCGGTGGCATGCTTCAGCTTTTGCCGCAGATCGGCCACGCTGTTGTGGCGGAAGGCATAGGTCTTGGCAAAGCTCAGGCGCAGCCCGTCTTTCATGGAGGCATGGCTGGCCTCGTCGTAAAACACAGTGTCGCCACGCTGCGGCAGGGCAGACAGCAAGCCCACGTTGGCCGTATAGCCCGAGTTGAAAAGCAATGCGGCCTCTCCCTTATGGTAGGACGCGATGATACCTTCCAGCTCTTCGAAGAGGCCGTGGTTGCCGGATAGCAGTCGGGAGCCCGTTGCTCCCAAAGGTAAATGTCTGTAGTGCTCCTCTTCCTTGTGGATAAGCGCCCGCAGTTTCTCGCTGCGAGCAAGGCCGAGGTAGTCGTTGGAGCAGAAGTCAATGAGGCCGGCGGTGGTTTTAAGTTGGCGCAAGGTATCCTGCGCTGCCCGCTCCGCCAGCTTCTGCTGTAGTTTTTGTGACAAAGGAATTTTTGACAAAGGACAAAGGAGTTAAAAGACAATAAATCAATTTAGAAAGTCTTTTGTCTTTTGTCAAACAGTCTTTTGTCTGCTTAGCAAACGTGCTGTGCTTCTTCCTTGAAAGACTTGCGCGGGGTCAGGCCCAGCAAATCGAACATGGCTTTGTCTGCGTCAAAGTCCGGGTTCGGCGTTGTCAACAGCTTTTCGCCTGTGAAGATGGAGTTGGCGCCGGCCAGGAAGCAAAGCGCCTGATCGGTTACGCTCATGCGCTCGCGTCCAGCAGACAGGCGCACCATGGTCTTTGGCATCAGGATGCGGGCTGTGGCAATCATGCGCACCATTTCCCAAACCGTAACAAGCGGCTGGTTTTCCAGCGGGGTTCCTTTTACCGGCACCAGGGCATTTACCGGAACAGACTCCGGGTGCTGCACCAGGGTAGACAAGGTATGGAGCATTCCGATGCGGTCTTCGTCGGTCTCGCCTAAGCCGATAATACCACCTGAGCAAACCGATATACCTGCCTTGCGCACGTTCTCGATTGTGTCAAGACGGTCGCCGTAGGTACGGGTAGTGATGATGTTGGAGTAATTCTCTTCTGAGGTATCGAGGTTGTGGTTATAAGCGTACAGGCCGGCTTCTTTCAGCTTTTCAGCCTGGTACTCGTTTACCATACCTAAGGTACAGCAAACCTCCAGTCCCATCTCGTTCACGCCTTTCACCATGTCGAGCACCTTGTCGAAGTCGCGGTTGTCGCGCACCTCACGCCAGGCTGCCCCCATGCAGAAGCGGGTAGAGCCGCCGTCTTTGGCACGCTGCGCCGCCGTGAGCACCTGCTCCTGGCTCAGCAGTTTATGCACGTCCACGCCGGTATGGAAACGGGCCGCCTGCGGACAGTACGAGCAGTCTTCCGGGCAGCCACCTGTTTTCACCGACAGCAGGGTACATACCTGTACCTCGCCTGTGGCCTGGTGCTCTTTGTGCACGTTGGCTGCCTCTACAATCAGTTCCAACACTGGCTTATAGTAGATCGCTTTGATTTCCTCCAGTGTCCAGTCGTTTCGAATGGCTGTGTTCTGTCCGTCTTGCGTCATAATGGCTTGGGTTTAGAGGACGAAGATAATCTGAAGTTTTAGGAATAAAAAATTGGATTTGGGGGTAGTTTCGGTGGATAACTTGTTAACTTATTCAGCAGCTGATGTATTTCTGTGGAAAAAATGGTTTGTTAATTTGTTGGGAAAGAAAATTGGTGCTGGCAGGCACTTCCCGGTTTAACCGGCACAGCCACTTCACTTTTCATTAATCAGGCCCTTGTTTCGCGTCAGGCCCATCGCAATGGTGGCGATCAGAGCCCCGGAGAAGGCCATGAAGGTGTCTTTTTGAGCATCCCAGACATCTCCCTGCGTGCCCAGGTAGGCCGGGCCCTGCGCCGGGAAAAGTATTTCAGCTACCGCCCATTCTATCATTTCATAAACGGCGCTCACCGCCAGTGTGGTTAAAATAGGTAAGAGCCAGGCGCTGCTGCGCGGATAATCCAGCCAGTGTATGAACGCCTCGCGCATGGGGTAGGCGAGCAGCAGGCCGAAACTGAAATGCACGAGCCGGTCATAGTGGTTTCGGGAGTGATCAAACGTTTCCATCATCCAATAACCAAAAGGGTTCTCTGCGTAGGTATACTGCGAGCCATACACGTGCAGGCACATGAACACACTGATCAGCACATAGCTTAGGGTACTGAACCGGTAGATCCGGTAAGTGCCTATCAGAAAAGCCAGCGACAGAAAAACCAGTGCGTTTTCGATGAACCAGTTGTTTAGGTCATTGGTCCAGACGAAGGTGCTGACCCACACGAGCAGGAAGACGGTAACAGAGGCCAGGAGCCATGGATTGCTGCCGGAGGAGAACCTGGTGGAGGTGTCGTTGTGCTGCATGGTTAAGGGGTTTAGCTCTGCATACGTACTTTGGCCCGGCACGATAACCATTCGCCACGAATCAGGGTAAGAGGGAGCTATACCTTGTCGATGCTTCACTTTGTCTATGGCTTATGCTACAGAATCAGACTTATCCCACTACGTCAGCTTGTGTGTTTTGCCCAAAGCAGGTGCTGCAAATGCTTGCCTCCATTATCACGGTGTTGTTGCTGGCCGATGTGGCGGGAATCCTGCTGGAGAGTGTGTGGGCGTATGAATCGAGGCTAACGCGGCTGGTGGTACATTACTTCAGCTTTAATGGTGAGAGCAACATCCCGGCATTTTTCTCCTCGGTGCTGCTGTTGGTGGCCAGTGGCCTGCTTTTTTTGCTGAACCGGCAGTTGCGCGTTCAGGCACCTGACCAATACAGCCGCCATTGGTTTATACTTGGCTGTATCTTTTTGTTTATGGCCATCGATGAAAGCACCCAGATACACGAGCGGGTGGCCGATTTTGTGCGCCCCCGTCTGGCTACCGACCTGTCGGGTATGCTGCACTGGGCCTGGGTGGTGCCCTATGGTATGCTCACGCTGGCAGTGGTGGCCTACTTTCTTCGCTTTGTGCTGAGGCTGCCCCAGTATTCCCGCAACCTCATTATCCTGTCGGGGGCGTTGTTTGTGGTCGGAGCGCTCGGCCTGGAGTTTATTGAAGGGTATCTCTACAAGCGCTATGGCTTGTACCACCTCTACAACCGCATCCTGTATTGCATCGAGGAATTTCTTGAAATGTCGGGCGTGGCGTTGTTCATCTATGCCTTGCTGGATATGCTCACAAAGTACCATACACGCATTGTGGTGGCGCCTGCCCAAAAAGACGTATAATATCCCTACCTTTGCAATGGTTTAGGCGCGTGCCTGCCACCTTATGCCTGTTCTATGTCATTTGCTTCGTTAGGCCTCTCGGCTCCCCTGCTTCGCTCCATTTCTGACCACGGCTACACGGCTCCTTATCCCATACAGGAGCAGGCTATACCTGCCATCCTGCAAGGCAAAGATGTTTTAGGTATAGCGCAGACAGGCTCTGGCAAGACGGCGGGTTTTGCGCTACCGATTCTGGAGATGCAACGAAAAAAGCAAGCCGGCCGCAACAGGTACGTGCGCACGCTGGTACTGGTGCCGACGCGCGAATTGGCTGTGCAGATCGAAGAAGTGTTCCGGGCTTTCGCCAAAGGGCTCGAACGTCCGGTAAAAACGCTGGCTGTGTATGGGGGTATTTCCATTAATCCGCAGATGATGAAACTGAGTGGTACCGATGTGCTCGTCGCCACGCCCGGCCGCCTGCTCGACCTGATCGAACACAAAGCCGTGCACCTTTCGGAAGTGGAAACGCTGGTGCTCGACGAGGCCGATAAAATGCTGAACCTGGGCTTTCAGGAGGAAGTGAACAAGCTGCTTGCTATGTTGCCAGCCCGTCGACAAAACCTTCTGTTCTCGGCCACACTGAGCCAGGATGTGGAGGACCTGATCGCAAAACTACTGAGGGACCCCGTGCGAATTACAGTGCAGGAAGAGGCGACCGTGCCGGAGCTGATCAAACAAGTAGCCTACCAGGTGGAGCCTGAGAAGAAAGGCCCTTTGCTGCGTTACCTCATCCGGCAGCACGACATGCAGCAGGTGCTCGTATTTGCTTCATCAATCCGTACCGCCGACAATGTGGTGGGCAAACTGAAGAAGCATGGAATAGAAGCGGCGGCTTTTCACGGCGACAGAAGCCAGGGTGGCAGAACAGAAGCGCTCCGCCAGTTTAAAGCCGGCAAACTGCGGGTGCTGGTCGCTACTGACCTGGCCTCGCGAGGTATAGACATCAAGTTTTTGCCCTACGTGATCAATTACGAACTACCCCGCTCTCCCAAAGACTATGTGCACCGCATTGGCCGCACGGGCCGTGCAGAAGCTTCCGGCGAAGCCATCTCGCTGATCACGCCAGAAGATGCCCACCACTTCAAGATCATCCAGAAAAAGATGGGAGTGAAGGTAGAAGTATTACCCACCGATACAATTGACTTGCAAGGACAGTAGCCAGGTATAGGCAATACCCGTCGAGCCTCGCGCCTATACCTGTGTACCTAGCTTTTTTTGAGCAAGTGACTCAGGTCACCGGCCCGGAACCAGCGGTAGCCGTAGGCATCGAGTGTGATGTAGTGCCTGCCCTTTTTATCGGCCTCGCTGGTGAAGTTTACCATTAGGTCTACCAGTTGATGCTCCTTTTCCTGCTTGTCGTTTTTCTCCTGCTTCAAATCCAGCACCACCTCGTGGGCCAGCTTGTCGAAGTTATGCAGAATGATGAGCGAGCTGCCTTGCCAACTGTAGTGTAGGCAGAGCACTTTCTCGTTGTTCGTTTTCAGGATCTGCCAGTCTCCCCAGCCTATTTCGGTGCACTCCTGCCGCAGCCGTATCAGCGAGGTCATCCAGTTCAGCATGGAATTGGGGTCGCGGCGCTGGTTCTCGACATTGATGTGGTGGTAGGAGTAAGGGCCCTTGTCGATGATGGGGTGCACCAGTTTCTCGGCCTTCGAAAAGCCGCCCTGGAAATCGTCCGTCCACTGCATAGGAGTGCGCACGGCATCGCGCTCTTTCAGGCTCAGGTCGTCGCCCATGCCAATCTCGTCGCCGTAGCGGATTACGGGGGTGCCGGGCAGTGAGAACATCAGGCTGTAGGCCAACTCGCTCTGCTGACGGTTGCCGAGCATGGTGCTCAATCGGCGGCGTATGCCGCGGTCGTAGAGCTGCATGTCTTTGTCCGGGGCAAACCGTGCAAATACCTCGTCGCGTTCTTCATCGCTCAGGCGGCCCAGGTCCAGCTCGTCGTGGTTGCGGAGAAAGTGTGCCCACTGCACCGTGTGGTGGTGCGTGCGGGTGGCCTCCAAAGCCTTTTCGAGCGGCTCGACTTTGCCTGTGGCCAGCGCATAAAAGACGTACTGGTTCACATAGAAATTAAACATCATGTGAATGCCGTCGCCTTTCTCACCGAAGTATTTTTTGTTTTCCTCGGGCATCACATTCGCCTCGCCCAGCAAAATAGCCTCGCCTCGCCGCCATTGCACAAACTGGCGCATTTCGCACAAGTAGTCAAAATTCAGTTCGTGCTTGCTCGTGTTCGGCTCCGGCGACTCGATCATAAAAGGCACGGCATCTACCCGGAAGCCGGCTATACCTAACTCCAGCCAAAACCCGATGATGCGCTTGATCTCGGCCCGCACGTCGGGGTTGTCCCAGTTCAGGTCAGGCTGAAAATGGTGAAAGCGGTGGTAGTACCAGGCTTTGGCTTTTTTGTCGTAGCTCCAGGTTGACTCCTGCACACCCGGAAACACCATGCCTTCGTTCCAGTCAGAGGGTTTCTTTTTATGCCACACGTACCAGTCGTGGTGCTTGGCGTTTTCGCTGCTGCGGGCATCCTGAAACCAGGGGTGCTGGTCGGAGGTATGGTTCACCACCAGATCGATGATAACCTTGATGCCGCGCTTGTTGGCCTGGTGCATAAACTCCACGAAATTGCCGCTGGAGCCATGGCGCGGGTCTACACCATAGTAGTCGGAAATATCGTAGCCATTGTCTTTGTTGGGGGTAGGCTGAAAAGGGGCGAGCCAGATGCAGTCGATGCCCATGGCGTTGAGGTAGTCGAGGCGGCGGGCTAGTCCTTCGAAGTCGCCCACGCCGTCACCGTTCAGGTCCATGAACGTTTCGAGGTCAAGACTGTAAATTATTGAATTTTTATACCATAGCTCTTCCAGCATAGCGCATCAGTTTTGGTTGGTGAAAACGTGATTCGTCTATACGGTAGAAAGCGGGCAAAAGTCGGGATAAAGGCATGGTCGTTCCAATGTAACTGATTCTCCCCTTGAGGGGAGCGAAGAGGGGTGTTTACATTTGGAGAGAACTGCACACTGCTAAACTAAAAGCTTTGCAGCATCAAAGAATAACCCCATCATGGGACAGACTTTAAAAGGGTTAGGATAGGTATAAGGAATGTCTTAACACTGGTATAGTAAGCTATACCTATTCGGAGCAAGCTTTCCAGTCTTCGTAGCGCATCTCAAATTTTATCTCGCTGCGACCGTGTGTACCTATCTCGCGCCAGCCTTGTCTGCGGTAAAATTGCTCGGCCCGCGTGCCGGGGTCGGTGCCCAGCCAGATCGTTTCCCTGGTCTGCTCGAAGTACCAGTTGAGCAGCATGTTGTGCAGTTGCTTGCCTATACCTTGGCTCTCAAATTCCGGCAGTAGAAACAAGGCCCACACATTATGCTCCTGCATATCCACAATGGAGAAGCCCACTACTTTTCCATCTACCTCGCATACCCAGCCTTTGCCGCGCTCGGTCAGGTATAGCGCACAAAGTTCGTCCGTGACTAATGTCGGGTCGGAGAGGATGTTTTCCTTCACCGAATGGCGGATGATTTGCAGCTGGGGAATGTCGGTGAGTTTGGCTTCGCGGCAGCGCATATTACTTCTGTTTCTCCTCTACAACCTCTCCATTTCGGTAGAGGCGCGTCATGTATACCTTACCTTCTGGGTTGTGGTATTTCCAGGTGCCGGTGGCTCTGTTGTTGCGGTGCTGGCCGAGCACTTCTACTTTGCCGTCCTCGAAGTACTGTTTGTAAGGGCCGAAGCGAAGGCCGTCTTTGTAACTTGTCTCGGATTTGAGCTTGCCGCTTTCGTAAAACTCCTGGCTGCTCACAATTTTGCCGTCGCCTTTGCCGTAGGTATACTTCGCCTTGGCCTGGCCATTTTCATAGTACACCACGCGCTCGCCGGTCAGTTTGTCGGTATTGTAGGTTTCGGCTATCTCTTCCTTTTTGCCGGGGACATCATAGTAAGTTTTCCAGTTGCCGGTGCGCAGTTTGTTTTTGTATTGCTCCTCGGCTTTTATGTTGCCGGAGGGGTAATAGGTCGTGATTTTGCGGTCGTCGCCGTTGTTGCTGTACTGGCCTTCCTCCTTCAGTTTGCCGTCTTCGTAGTAGATCTGCGAAAGTCCCTGTACCTGTCCGTTGCGGTAAGTGATCATGCTGCGCAGGTTCCCGTTCTCGAAATAGGCTTTGGACGGACCATGCATCTTGCCGGACACAAAGCTGCCTTCAGTGCTAAGTTTGCCGCTGCGGTAATAGCTCTTGAAAGTACCGTTTCGCTGACCCGCCACATTGATCACTTCTGTTTCCAATTGGCCATTGTCGAAGTAGGTTTTGTAGGAGCCTTCCAGCATGCCGTTGCGGTAAGTGGCATCGGTTTCGAGGTTGCCGTTTTCGAAGTAGGTTTTAGCCGGGCCATTCTGTTGGCTGTTCTTGTAGGTGATCTCCGATTTCAGCTTGCCGTTCGGGTAAAACTCGCGCACCAGCCCCTCCGGGAAACCGTTTACAAAGTTTGTCTCCTTGCGCACTTTGCCATCGGCGTAAAAGGTCTTGAACACGTTGCTCTGCTGGTCATTCTCGTATCTGCCCTCCTGCAGCAAGCGGCCGTCCGGATGAAAAGCTCGGAATGGGCCCTGCTTCTGGTCCTGCACATACGTCACTTGCATGCGGGGCTGCCCGTTCTGGTAATACTCCGTAAACACGCTGTCCTTCTTGCCCGCTACAAACTTGGCAAAGGCTTCCCGCTCGCCAGTTGGGTAGTAGCGGTTGTAGTAGCCCACAATGGCCGAATCTGGTGTTATGTAGTATACCTCTTTCACCGTCGTCATCGATTCGTCGTGGTAGGTGACCACTTTGCGCGTGGACTGCCCGAAAGCTGTGGCGCCGACTAGCAAAAAGGCGGGTAAGATGAAAAGCAATTTAGACATGGGACTGATTTTAAATGTGTTCCAGACAAAGGACTATTTAACAAAGGTCTTTTGATAAATCCTGATTAAAGCAGATTTTACTTTTTTTAGCGCCTGAACAAATAGTGCAGCATTACAAAGCAGGTATAAATCACACAAAAGCAACTGAACCGAGGAGTCTTTTGTCCTTTGTCAAGAAAACTATACCTTCTTCTTGGTTATCTCTTTTGCCACTAGTTTCATGAACGGGTCGGTGTCTCGTACATAGGGCTGGGCCAGCTCTACTGCCTTGGCATGGTTGACTTTGTCGAGGCTCATCAAGGCACGCCGGATCACATACTTGTCCGGTTCGCTTTTGATCAGGTGCAGGAGCATTTTCTCGCGGCCTTCTACCTCCACATGCGAGAGCAATTCGGCCATTTGCCAACGGGCCTGCGGCTGGTTCGAGAATACCCCTTTGCGTATAAATCGCAAGGGCTCCGCGAGTTTCTCCTCCACAGCTTTCAACACTATACCTGCCTCATTGTCGATCGCCAGGGCATACACAAGCAGTTGTGCCAGGTCGTGGTTAAACTCTTTATTCAGTTGCTCCAGTGCTTCTTCAGCTGCCTTGTACAAAGCGTCCCTCTCAGGGTAGTCTGCTTCCCACTCGCCCAAACCTCTTTGTTCGTTATAGGTGTCGGGCGTCATCTTGGCCCATTCCCAGAACCTGGCCAGTTCGTTTTCTAATGACATAGTATTTCAAAAAGGATAAACACCAAAAGTATGGCAAACAGTTTAATTGATAGCAAGGTATAAAAAAGAAGCCCTACGAAATAACGTAAGGCTTCCTGCAAAAAATATACCTGTTTGGGCAATTACATTTTTTCGATCACAAGGGCAGAGGCACCGCCACCGCCGTTGCAGATACCGGTCACACCGATTTTGCCGCCTTTTTTGTCGAGCACGTTGCAAAGCGTGGTTACGATGCGTGCACCGGAAGCACCCAGTGGGTGACCCAGTGATACGGCACCACCGAACACGTTCACGTTGCCACCTTCCAGACCCAGTTTCTGGTTGTTAGCGATCGATACGACTGAGAAGGCTTCGTTGATTTCGTAAAAGTCAACCTCCTCAGGCGATACGCCGGCATTTTTCAGCGCCTTAGGTATAGCCAAAGATGGCGTAGTGGTAAACCAGATCGGATCCTGCTCCGCATCAGCAAAGCCACGGATCTTTGCGATCGGCTTCACACCCAGTTCTTCTGCTTTCTCCTTGCTCATCAGCAACAGTGCAGCGGCGCCGTCGTTCAGGGTAGAGGCATTGGCGGCCGTTACTGTACCTGCTTTGTCAAACACAGGGCGCAGACCAGCCATTTTCTCGAAGTTCACTTTTTTGTATTCTTCGTCTTCTGTTACCACAATCGGGTCTTTGCCACGCTGCGGAATCTCCACCGGCACGATCTCGTCTTTCAGCATACCTGCCTCAGCGGCAGCAGCTACTTTTTTGTAAGAGCTGATCGCGTACTCATCCTGCATTTCACGGGTGATCTTCATTTCGCGGGCTGTGTTCTCAGCGGCATTGCCCATGTGGAAGTCGTTGTACACATCCCACAGACCGTCTTTCATCAGGCCGTCGATCATCTGACCGTGACCCAATTTAGCACCGAAACGGGCTTTGTCGAGGTAGTAAGGAACGTTGCTCATGCTCTCCATACCACCCGCTACGATCACGTCTTTGTGACCCAGCATGATGGCCTGCGCCGCATACATGATCGCTTTTGTACCGGATGCGCATACCTTGTTGATCGTCGTACACTCTACTTCGTAACCTAGACCTGCCTTCACAGCCGCCTGACGGGCAGGAGCCTGTCCCACGTTGGCCGACAGCACGTTGCCCATGATCACTTCCTGTACCAGGCTTTTGTCAACACCTGCTTTCTCCAGGGCACCTTTAATAGCAGCTGCACCCAGCTCCGTAGCAGTCAGGCTGGCCAGCACGCCGCCAAAGCTACCGATCGGAGTACGCACAGCTGAGATAATATATACTTCCTTAGTTTGCATAAGATTGTCTCTAATAGTTTTGTAGTGTGAAATTATCAGGATTCAAGCGGAAAACCAAACAATCGTTAGGTAAATGGCTTGTTAGAGGTTAAATGGTTTAATTGTTAAATTGTCGAGCCCATAGAAGTGGGTTTGCATGCGTCTAAATGTTAGTGTTGAGCCATCCTCCTTTAAACCTTTCTTGTAGAGTAGCCTCTAACCGAATAACGTGGGCAGCCGCAAAATAATTTGTACATTTAGAGAACCAATCAAATAGAGAACCAATCAAATAGAGAACCAATAGCCAAGCCTTTTACAATGAAGAGATTCTTATTGTTGATGGCCCTGTTCGGTACCGGCCTTACACAGGCGCAGGCACAGCAGCAAGCCACCAAAAAACCACTCACCCACGATGTATACGACAGCTGGAAAGGAGTGGCCGGGGACAAACTTTCCAACAACGGCCAATACGTATTGTTCAACGTCGATCCGCAGGAAGGCGACGGCACCCTCTACATCCGTAACTACGCCAGCAAAGCCTGGAAAGAATTTGCGCGTGGCACCAAAGCGGAGTTTACCAACGATAGCCGCTACGCCGTGTTCCAAATCAAGCCGGAGTATAACAAGGTGCGTGCGCTCAAGCTGAAGAAGAAAAAAGGCGACGACCTGCCGAAAGATTCCCTGGCCATCGTGACGCTGGAGAACATGAACGTGGTGAAAGTACCGCGCGTGAAATCCTACAAGCTGCCGAAAGAGGGAAGCAACTGGGTAGCCTACCAACTGGAGAAACCGGTACCCGCTAAGAAGGAAACGGCCAAAAAAGAGGACCCGAAAACAGAGCCCGCTATACCTGAAACTCCGAAGACCGAACCTGCCAAAACAGCCGCTGCAAAACCTGCCGCCAAGCCGAAGCAGAAGAAATCAGAAGGCACGGAACTAGTGGTGCGCAACCTGCAAAGTGGACAAGAGCACCGCTTCAACCGCGTAGTGGATTACGTGTTCTCCGAAATGGGCAACATGCTCTACTTTGTGAAAGACGAGCTTGACTCGCTGCACACCGCCGGGGTATACGCTTTCAGTACAGCCGATCTTAAAGTTATGCCGATCGATACCGGCAAGGTGACTTACACCGGCATCAGCACCGACAAGGCGGGCGAGCAACTGGCCTATGTCGCGACGAAGGACACGGTAGGAGCAGAGCTACGCTATTTCAATCTCTACCACTGGAATAAGAAAGACAACAAAGCCGTTACCCTGGCCGATACGGTAACCAAAGGGATGCCGAAGGCCTGGATGGTGAGTGAGCACGGTAACCTGCGTTTCTCAGAAGACGGACGCCGCTTGTTCTTCGGCACCTTCCCACGCCCGACCCGCTTCGAGAAAGACACCACCAAGCTCGAAGAAGAGAAAGTAAACCTGGATATCTGGGGTTACAAAGACCCACTCATCCAGCCGATGCAGCTCAAGCAACTGAGTCGCGACCAGAAGCGCTCGTTCCTGGCCATGTACGACCTGCGCGGCAAGAAAATGCAGCAGCTCGCTACCCTCGAAATGCCCGACGTATACCTGGACGCCTACGGGCAGTCGGACGTGGCGCTGGGTGTGAGCGACGAGAAGTATAAACTCACTGTCGGCTACGACACGCCAACCCGCAAAGACGCCTACCTGATCGACTTGAAAAAGGGTACCAACAAGCAGATACTGAACGAAACGAGAGGTTTTCCGCGCCTGTCGCCACAGGGCAACTACGTGTACTGGTACGAGCCAACCGACAGCAGCTGGCATGCCATGACCACCAAAGGCGGCGCTAACCTCAACCTGACCAAGCGCATCGGTTTGCCATTTTATGAAGAAGACAACGACGTGCCTTCCTTGCCGGGCTCTTACGGTGCAGCCGGCTGGCTAGAAAAAGACAATGCCTTTTTGGTATACGACCGCTTCGACATCTGGAAACTGGACCCAAGCGGCAAAAGAGCTCCCGAAAACCTGACCGATAAATATGGCCGCACGAACAAGCTGCGCCTGCGCTACGAGCAACTCGACAGCGAAGAGAAGTTTATACCTGAAAACGCCACGCTCTACCTAAGCGCCTTCAACACTGTTGACAAATCGGCCGGCTACTTCCGCGACCACGTGAGCAAAACCGTGCAGCCCGAAAAACTGGTGATGACGCCACATGGCTATACCTCACTGAACAAGGCCAAAAACAGCGACCGCATCACTTTCCGCCGCGGCTCTTTCCGCGAGTACAACGACCTCTATACCTCCGACCTGAGCTTTGCCAATGTAGAAAAGCTGAGCGATGCCAATCCGCAGATGAAGGACTACCTGTGGGGTAATGTGGAGCTGGTCAGCTGGAAATCGACGGATGGTATACCTTTGGAGGGTTTGTTGTACAAGCCGGAGAACTTCGATCCGAAGAAAAAATACCCGATGATGGTGTACTTCTACGAGCGCTCTTCGGATGGTATCCACAACCACCGTGTGCCTGCCCCGAGTGCCTCTACCATCAACATCCCCTACTTTGTAAGCAACGACTACCTCGTGTTCGTGCCCGATATTGTGTATACCGAAGGCTATCCGGGCGAGAGCGCCATGGACTGCATCATACCGGGTGTGCAAATGCTCGTAGCGCAGGGCTTCGTGGATGACAAGAACATGGCGCTGCAGGGGCAGAGCTGGGGCGGCTACCAGATCGCCTACATGGTGACGCGCACCAATATGTTCAAGGCGGCCATGGCCGGAGCGCCGGTATCGAACATGACGAGCGCCTACGGTGGTATCCGCTGGGGCACGGGCCTGAGCCGCCAGTTCCAGTACGAGCGCACGCAAAGCCGCATTGGTGGCACGCTGTGGGAAAAGCCGATGCAGTTCATCGAGAACTCACCGCTCTTCTTTGCCGACCGTGTGAAGACGCCACTGCTGATCATGCACAACGACCAGGACGGTGCTGTGCCGTGGTACCAGGGCATCGAGTTCTTCATGGCGCTGCGTCGTTTGGAGAAGCCTGTTTGGATGCTCGTATACAACGGCGAGGACCATAACCTGGTGCAGCGCAAAAACCGCAAAGACCTATCCGTGCGCATGTCGCAGTTCTTCGACCATTACCTCAAAGGCGCTCCGGCTCCGAAGTGGATGGATAAGGGTGTTCCGACGCTGCTGAAAGGAAAAGACTACGGCTTTGAACTGACCGAGCCGCAGGTTTCTTCTGCGCCGAAAGAGTAGTTTCTATACCTGTTTATAGCTGAAGGACAGCGGCCGTCTCCGAATAGAGGCGGCCGCTGCTCGTTTAAGAAAGCGTCAACTTAGTAGCTAAAAAATAGTGTTTGGTATATTATTTTAAAACCAATAAAAACTTGTGTTTGTAAAAGACGTTCCTTAACTTCAGAAGCCTTTTCACCAAACTGAACTACTTTGAAACGTCGTGATTTTATGTACCTGGCAGGTATGGGCGCTGGTGCGCTGATGCTGCCTATCCCCCTGATTGGGAAAGATGTGTCACCGGAGGTACTGCTGGAGACCATGGATGTGGGGCTCCGGAAAGAACTCGCGGATGTGGCCCTGAACGCTGCCCGATCCAGTGGCGCCTCCTATGCCGATGTCCGCATCGGTCGCTACCTCAACCAGTTCGTGATCACTCGCGACAACAAAGTGGAGAACACCGTGAATACGGAGTCATACGGCGCAGGTATACGGGTGATCGCCGACGGTGCCTGGGGTTTTGTGGCAGCCGACAACATCACCAAAGACAATATTGCCAGCATGGCCAAAAGGGCCGTGGCGATTGCCAAAGCCAACGCCAAGTTGCTCGAGCAGCCGGTGCAACTGGCACCGCAACGCGGCTATGGCGAAGTGAGTTGGAAAACACCCATTGAAAAAAACGCGCTGGCTATACCTGTTAAGGAGAAAGCCGACCTGCTGCTGGCTGCCAACGATGCTGCTATGAAGAACGGTGCCAACTACATGAACTCGCTGCTCTTTCTGGTGAACGAGCAAAAGTATTTCGCCTCTACCGACGGCTCTTACATCGACCAGGACGTGCACCGCATCTGGCCGGTCTTCACGGCCACGGCCATCGACCCGGCCTCCGGCAAGTTCGAGACACGCCAGTCGCTGAGCGCGCCGATGGGCATGGGCTACGAGTACCTGGATGGGCGCAAGGAAAGCAAGACTGCCAGCGTGACCACCCTCTACGGCAAGCACTACGACATGCTCGAGGATGCCGCCGCTGCCGGCAAGCAGGCCGTGGAAAAACTGAAAGCCAAATCGGTGGAAGCAGGCAAGTACGACCTCGTGCTCGATCCCTCGCACCTGTGGCTGACCATACACGAGTCGGTAGGCCACCCGCTGGAGCTCGACCGTGTGCTGGGCTACGAAGCCAACTTTGCAGGCACCTCTTTCGCCACGCTGGACAAGTGGAAATCAAAGAACTTTAATTACGGCAGCAAAATCGTGAACCTCTTCGCCGACAAAACGCAGCCGGGCTCGCTTGGTGCGGTTGGTTACGACGATGAAGGCGTGAAGACCAAACAGTGGGACCTGGTAAAGGACGGTACGTTGGTAAACTACCAGGCCACCCGCGACCAGGCACACATCATCGGCGAGAAAGAATCGCATGGTTGCAGCTACGCCGACAGCTGGAGTTCGGTGCAGTTCCAGCGCATGCCGAACGTGTCGCTGGCGGCTGGCAAAACACCGCTCAGCGTGCAGGACATGATCAAGGACGTGAAGAAAGGCATTTACATCATCGGTGATGGCTCTTTCTCCATCGACCAGCAGCGCTACAACTTCCAGTTCGGCGGACAACTCTTCTACGAGATCAAGGACGGGCAAATTGCCGGCCAACTGCGCGATGTTGCATACCAGAGCAACACACAGGAGTTCTGGAATTCCTGCTCCGCCATCTGCGACGAACGCGACTACCGCCTGGGCGGCTCCTTCTTTGATGGCAAAGGGCAGCCGATGCAGGTGAGTGCCGTTTCGCATGGCAGCGCCACCGCCCGCTTCAACGGCGTGAACGTGATCAATACAGCCAGGAAAATCTGATAAGTTTAGGAGTTTGAGAGTTTAGGAATTAGAGAAGGAAGTGTAGTTTGCTTATGCACTATAAGCTGATGGCAGCGACAGCCAAGTTCTGTGAAGGTTTATTCAACTTTCTAACTTCCAAACCTTTTAACTTTCTAACCAAATAACTCTCAAACTCCTAAACACCCAAACTCTCTAACTAAAAGAAACTATGCTTTTCACAGAACAACAGGCGCGGGAGATCATGCAGAAGGCCCTCAGGTTTTCCAAGGCCGACGAGTGCGTGGTGAACCTGCAGGGTTATACCAGTGGCAACATACGCTACGCCAACAACGCCGTGTCGACGAGCGGCGAAAACAGCAATTCCAGTCTGGTCGTGACCTCCGCTTTCGGTAAGAAGACAGGTATAGCCACCATCAACGAATTTGATGATGCCTCGCTCGAGAAAGCCGTGCGACGATCAGAGGAACTGGCCCAGCTAGCTCCCGAAAACCCGGAGTACATGCCGATATTGGGTCCCCAGAAATACCAAAGCTCTAACGCCTACTTCAAAAGCACCGCCGACTTCTCGCCGCAGCAACGTGCCGATGCAGCAGCAGCCAGTATACTGCCTGCCCGTGAGCGAAAGCTGAAGGCGGCTGGCTACCTGCAGCACAACGCCGGCTTCCAGGCCATGCTTAACTCCAAGGGGCTTTTCGCCTACCACCCGAGCACCAGCGTGGAATTCTCGGTAACAGCGCGAAACGAGGCAGGCACAGGCTCTGGTTATGCCTCACGTGGGTACAACGACATCAGCAAACTAAACACCGCCCAGGCCTCTAAGATTGCGATGGACAAGGCCGAGGGATCGGCCAAAGCAGTAGCCCTGGAGCCGGGCAAGTATACCGTGATATTGGAGCCGGCCGCTGTAGCGGTGCTGCTTGAGAACATGTTTTTCAACATGGATGCCCGCAGTGCCGACGAGGGCCGCAGCTTTATGAGCAAACAGGGAGGTAAAACTAAAATAGGAGAGAAGCTGGTGGATGCGAAAGTGAACATCTACTCAGACCCCACGCATCCCGAGCTGCCTGCTGCCACCTGGAGCGGCGACGGCAGACCGGTGGAGCGTGTGAACTGGATCGAGAATGGCGTGGTGAAGAACCTATACGCTTCCCGCTACTGGGCCGAAAACAAAGGAGCCAAGTCGATCCCGATGCCGAACAATGCGATCATGGAAGGTGGCAAGGCCTCGCTGGAAGACATGATCAAGAACACGAAGCGCGGCATCCTGGTGACACGCCTGTGGTACATCCGCTCCGTAGACCCGCAGACGCTCCTGCTCACGGGTCTTACGCGTGACGGTACTTTCCTGATCGAAAACGGAAAAATAAAGCATCCGGTGAAGAACTTCCGCTTCAACGAAAGCCCGATCATCATGCTCAACAACCTGGAGGAGATGGGCCGGCCGGAACGCGTGGTAAGTGGCGAGTCGAATGTCAACTACATTTTGCCGCCGCTCAAAGTCCGCGACTTCACCTTCAGCAGTTTGTCAGACGCTGTGTAAGCAGAGTAGGGCAGATTTTTAAAGTGCCTTTTCGCTATGAAAAGCTAAAACCGCTTAGGTTCATCCAGGCGGTTTTTTAGTTTTCAATTCCTAATTCTTAATTCCCAATTCGTAATTCTCCAGACTTTCCCAGGGCTGAGCGGTGCGCATAAACTGCCCTGTTCCGAACGCTATTTCCTTGCCCTTTTCATTGTACAACGTAGCCTCCGCCACAAACAGGTTTTTCCCTACCGAACGCACGGTACCCACGGCTTTGAGTATACCTGAATTGACGGGCCGCAGCAGGTTGATCTGAAACGAAGAAGTCACGATAAACACGTCTGTCACCAGCGAAGCGACAGCGAAGTAAGCGGCATCGTCGAGCAGTTTAAAGTACGTGGCGCCGTGTATGGCTTGTGCCCCATGAAAGTACTTCGGATCAACCGGCAAGGAAATCTCCGTCCTGCTGTGTGATACCTGGATACTGCTGCCGCTGAACAGCTGCTGCACGTTGGCGCTCAGGTATAGCTTTTCGAGTTTCCGGTAATGCAGTTCTGGCGTTATGGACATGCTTTGTTTTTTGTGCAAGTATACGCAATGCTGCTCAGCCAATTAAACTTAAGAAGAAGAAAGAGCAGGCCAAGAGTGCCGGAATGTTAGTATATTGGCGGCATTCAGAACGTAGGTGCGGAGCCAGTGCGCAGGTATAAGCAGTGCCATGGCACGGGTATACGCACATCACATTTAGAGTATTTATTTATGTCAGAAGAAATGAAACAGTGCCCGAAATGCAATTCACCTTACGGCTACGCAATGGGCGAGGAGCTTTACGCCTGCCCGGAGTGCGGCAACGAGTGGAACCCAAGTGAAGTGGAAGAAGAAGCGGGGCTGAAAGTAGTGGATGCAAATGGTAACGTGCTGCAGGATGGCGACACGGTTGTGGTGATAAAAGACTTGCCTGTGAAAGGCGCTCCGAAGCCTGTAAAAGCAGGAACAAAAGTGAAGAACATTCGCCTTACTGAAGGAGATCATAACATTGACTGCAAAATAGACGGCTTTGGCTCGATGGGACTTAAGTCCGAGTTTGTCAGAAAAGCCTAAATGGATTGGCTGTAAATCTTCCTCTATGGTCGATGTCCTGACTGAGATTACGATAGAAAAGCCGCTTGATGTGGTGTCAGACTACGCGGCTGATCCGGACAAGGCACCGGTGTGGTACGACAACATCAGGTCAGTGGAATGGAAGACACCGAAACCATTAACAGTGGGGTCTCAAGTTGCTTTTGTGGCTTATTTTCTGGGAAGAAAGCTGGCCTATACCTACAAAATTGTATCCTACATACCGGGTCAGGAAATGGTGATGCATACTGCCGAAGGACCTTTCCCGATGGAAACCACCTATACCTGGCAAGCCGATGGCGTTAACAGGACGCACATGACCTTGCGCAATGCCGGGCGGCCGTCGGGTTTTTCTAAGTTGTTCGCGCCTTTTATGGCAACCATGATGCGGAAAGCCAACAACAAAGATCTGAAAAAATTGAAGGAGATTTTGGAAAAAGCCTAAGATGAAATATCCTTACGCTCCCGGCATTAACCACATCGAATTCTGGGTGAAAGACCTGGCGGAATCCACTGCGTTTTACCGCGAACTTTTTCCGTTGATCGGCTGGCACGCGCTCAACGATACCTCTTTTAGCTGTGGGCAGCATGAAATATACTTCAAGCAAATGCCGGTTGCTTTCTGCGACAGTTTGGGTGTGCGGCACATCTGTTTCCATGCCACAAGCAGAGAGGTGGTTGACCAGGTAGGGGAGTGGCTGCGTCGGCAAAACGCTGACATTATTCGCGGGCCGCAGGAGATGCCGCGCTATGATGCGAGTTACTATACCGTTGATTTTCGGGACCCGAATGGCTTTGTTTTGGAGGTAGCCCACACGCCCAAAACTAAGCTTTAAGCCGCGACGATAGCAGGTATAAAAAAACAAAGGCAGCTAGTGATAGCTGCCCGTTTTCATAGTTATATTTTGTGCTATGAATTCCTTATACTCCTATTCCTGAACTATGTTGTGGCATGGTCCGGAATTATTGTTGATGCATCTTTTTGCCAGGGCGGTATACCTGGTTTTAAGACACTACCACCGCGGCCATCCGCAGCTCTTTCACACGGTCTTCAAAATACTCCGCAGGTCTCCCCTCTCCAAATATAGCTACCTTGCCAAACAGTTCCGTGAGCTCCTCGCTATGCTCTGCCTTCTGCCCTTTACGGATGTCAATGTAGGCAAATCGTGTCCAGATAACGGAGATGATCGCGCCTGTTTCGGGGTCAACCATTTGGCCCTCCATGAGCAGGTCGGAGCCGCTATACCAGCGCAGGCAGGTCTTGATCGTGACTGTTTCCATGAACTTCACTTCACGCAGATAAGCGATCTGGTTAGAGGCCACCACCCATGCCTTCCCCGTGGTCTTGCCCATGGCGTAAATGTCTAACCCATAGTTGTCGCGCAGTTGGTCCTCTCTGGCGTTCAGGTAATAGTCAATGTAGCGGCCATTGTTCAGGTGGCCGAAGGGATCGCAGTCCTCGAAACGAATCAGAGCCTTGCTCTCCAGGATTTTGCTGAATGTTTTAGTCATAGGTTTATTTGTTTAAAAAAAGACCGATTGGTTTATTTTAAGGTAAAAAAATATCAGATTTTTAGTTCCTGCTCCAGCATCTGCTCTAGCTGGGAAATGACCGTGTTCAGGTATTTGTGATCGCCATAGGCTTTAGAAAGCATAATACCTCCTTCTATCATGCTCACAAACAGAATAGAGAAGCGTTGTGTATCGGTTTCAGGCTTAAACTCACCTTTGGCTATACCTTGCAGCACGATGTTGGCAACGGCTTTATGGAGCCGGTTGAGTACTTTTACGACACTGGCCCTAAGCAACGGATTGGTGTCATCAGCCTCTACTGCTGTGTTCAGAACTGGGCATCCGCCCTGCACAGGCGGTGAGAACAGGTATGTTTTATAAAACTGCAGAATGGCTTTTAGCTTGTCCGTAGCACTTTCTTTGCTTGCAACGCGCTCCGCGATCATACCTGTGATGATGCCGGCAGCGTGCTCAAAAGCAGCCAGCGCGATCTCCTCTTTGCTCTCGAAGTGCCCGTAAATGCCTCCCTTTGTCAAACCGGATGCAGCCATAATATCCTGCATGGAGGTGCCGGCATAGCCCTTCTGGTTGAAGAGTGGTGCCGAGCGCTCAATGATGAGCTTTCGCGTGCGTTCTGCTTTGGATAAGGTAGCGTCCATGTTGTTAGGGGATACGCAAAATAAACCAATCGGTTTTAAAATTCCTAATCAATTTACCAGTCGGGCTTGGTAGGGTCGGGCTTTCGGGTTGCTTTCTTGGGCAACTGCTGAATGTACTGCTGCTCTGCGCTGCGCATGGCTTCCAGCATCAGGCGTGCCTTTTCGGGGTTGATGTTGTGCTGCTGTAGCCGGCTGTTACGGGTTTGTGCCCGCTGCTCCGCATCGGAGAGTGGTTCAGAACTGCGACTGCGCTCCGGTCTTTTGGGGTCGAAGCTGCTATCGGGGTTCATGCCCTGCGTGTCGCCCGGTTCCTGGCCGCTGATCTCTTGTTTCTCTGACTGTTTACCGTTCTCTTTCCCGTTTTTCTCTTCACCAGCGCCGCCTTGTTCCTGTTGCTGGCCCTGGTCGTCTTGTTCAGGTTTTTCTACCTCGGCCTCCTGGTCCCCCTCGCTGTCGGGGTTTTTGCGCGGCTGCTCTACCTGTTCTTCTTCGTTTGGCTCCTGTTGCTGTTGGCTGGACTGCTGCTGCGCTGCCGGCTGGTCAGCAGGAAGTTGGTCTTCCTCCTCGGCTGCCTTGGCCAAATCCGGGCGTTCTTCCAATAGCTTTTTGATCAGCTCGTAGTTATACCTGGCAGCCTGATTTCCAGGCTCCACAATCAGCGTCTGGCGAAAGTAGGAGAGTGCCTGTTTGTATTTTTTGCTTTGGGCAGAAATGGCTCCAAGTTGCAGAAGCGAAACGGCCTTGATGTGGCGGGTAGCATGGTCGGCCAGCAAGGTATACTGTTGTTGTGCCTTCTGCATTTCGCCTAACCGGAAGTAGGCATGCCCCAGGTTCAGCCGCACCTGATCGTCCTGCACGTTCAGGTCATCGATGAGGTACTCGTACGAGGCCACCGCCTCGATAAAATCTCCGCGTTTGTAGGCTGCCGCCGCCAGGTTTGCATGCTCATTTAAGAGGGAGATGGACCGCAGACCGCCCGACAGAAATCCGATAAACAAAATAATCGCTGCCAGTGCTTTCATAGTCGGATCAGTTTCACGGTGATGAGTATGTCCAGCAGGATAAGAGCCAGTGCCACCGCCAGGGGATAAATGTACTTGTTGGCGGTTACGTCAATGGTCTTGCTTTCGCGCAGCTCACCCTCTATGTTATTGATGGCATTGATTAGACGGCTCACTTCACTGATGCGACCATTTACCTCGAAGTACTCGCCCTCTGTGGCATCTGCCAGCTGCTCCAGCCCCTCGGGGTGTAGCCGCGTAACAACAGGGTTGCCCTGCTGGTCTTTCTTAAAGGTGGCGCCCACCGGTATCTGAGCGCCGTCTGTGGTGCCGATGCCCAGCGCAAATACCCGTATGTTTTGTTCGCGTAGCCGATCTGCCCAGTCCGAGGTGCGTCCTCCGTAATCTTCACCGTCACTTATCAGCACCAGGATGCGTGCCTTTTGTTCGCTGGCTTCCGGCGAGGCCGCCTGCCCGAATTTCTGTGAGACAAGTTCCAGTACAGGTATAAAGCTGGTGCCTCCGTGCGGTAGCAGGCCGGTGCGCAACGTTTGGGTATAGAGTGTGAGCGCCTGCTGGTCGTAAGTGAGGGGGCTTTGCAGGTAGGCCTCCGAATCAAAAACGATCAGGCCGATACGGTCAGAATTAAAGCGGCTGATCAGCCTGATGATATCTCGCTTGGCCCGTTCCAATCGGGACGGCTGCACATCGTTGGCGTCCATGGAGGCCGAGAGGTCTACAGCAATGTAAATGTCTTTGCCAATGGTTTTGATCTCCTTTTTCATGGCGCCGAAAGAGGGGCCGAGAATAGCTATAATAAGCAACACCACATAGGCATGCCGCAGCATAAACTTAAACCAAACGCCGTGGGGCCGCTGCCCAAAAAAAGCGGACACACGGCGCACACGCCAGAGATAGCCGATATACAGCCCCAAAAAGAGGATGCCGAACAAAATCTCGAGTAAGGTTAGCGTTTGGTACCAGGTCATGTGATGCAGATTCGGGCAATGGCCCGATGACAAATATAAGAAAGGATAGCCAATGTGCCGGGCTTTTACGCACGGCTATAAGCAGATTCAGGTAGAGTTGGGGAGGTATGGATAATTTCAACGCGCAAAAGAGGCTGGCCGCGTAATTTTTTTTAAAAAAATATCGCTTCACAAAGCTGAATAGAATCAAGGAGTTAGTTTTTGAGAAGGCAGCTTAGGATCACTTAAGACAGGTTTGCCTGCTAAAATTTTGGCAGGTAGTATTGTGTGGGCAAATTTAATGTAGTATGTTTGCAATCTCTTCAGCAGGGAGAGACCCGGAGGGGTGGGTGAGTGGCTTAAACCAGCAGTTTGCTAAACTGCCGTACTGGAAACGGTACCGGGGGTTCGAATCCCCCCTCCTCCGCAAGCGGAAAAATAAATTGAAAAAGTTTTGACAATTTAAATTCTTCGCTTACTTTTGCACCGCGTTCAACAATAACAGTGACACAATCGCTGACCGGAGTTGAAAGCACAGTTCGGGGTGTAGCGTAGCCCGGTATCGCGCCACATTTGGGATGTGGAGGTCGTAGGTTCGAATCCTGCCACCCCGACTTAAAAATTTCGGAAGCAATTCCGAAATTTTTTGTTTAAGGGTAGAGCATCCGCTCTCCTAAGGACGCTGGTCTCGTAGCTCAGCTGGATAGAGCAACTGCCTTCTAAGCAGTAGGTCTTTGGTTCGAATCCAAACGGGATCACTTCAGCATCAAGCACTTACAAGGTAAAACTTGTAAGTGCTTTTTTTATTTGCACACAATTTATGCTCAGATCTTTTGCCTGTTTTTGATCAAAACAGAGGTAGACAAGCCTTCCCATTGACTTCTTTAACTATAAGTGCTCCTCTGGTCTGGAGGCCCCTGGGACTGTTTTTACAGAAAACCCTTCCAATCATTTTTGCCCGCACCGGGGCGGGCTCTTGACAGCATGTTCCAGCCAGACAGCCCTTGGCAGGTAACGCTCACAGCCTCCCAGGGCATCACATCAAATCAGGAACTTGGGCCTGTGGTTCCGGATCCTTGTAATACCAAAGGTCTGGAAACGCACATGCCATGGGCTTTTGCTAGTACGGGCAAAGGGCGTCTGCTAGAGTAGAATCCTTGCGAAGTGGTTGTCGAGGTGATTGCGCATGCCATTACGCAGCATCTCTGCCGAGCCGTGCTCGATGATGTCCACCAGCCCTTTATGGGAAACAAATTTCTTCACAGCGACTTCCTTTTTCAGGATACCGCTGCTGTGCGCGTAATCAAATACTGGCAGGAGCATTTTCTGAAACTTCTTAAGTGTTGTGTTGCCGGTAATATCATAGAGTTTGCCATGAAAATTAATTTCATGCTGAATCTGGAAGTGCATGGTGTCCGAGAGATCTGGTTCGTTGGACACGATTTCTTTTAACTCTTCGATATCCTCCTTGGTCACTCGTTCCATGATGAAATCGGCCATGCCGATCTCCAGCACCAGACGCAGTTCAAAAACCTCGCGCAGAGTGGCATTATCCAGCACTTGCGGAATCATCCGCTTCTCCAGCATTGCCAGTAGGTCCGGGTTGGTGATCACAGCACCTCTGTGGCGCTTGGATTCAATGAGCCCGACCATACGCAAACGCAGCAGAGCTTCTCTGATTACGGTGCGACTAACTCCCAAGCTGTTTGCCAACTCGACTTCCTTTGGTATTGCATCACCCACTTTGAAATTTTGCTGAATCAGTAATTCGATCAACCTCATCTCCACCTTGTCTACAAGTGAGCTGGTGTCTATTGTCTTAATCTTGTCAAAAAGATTTTCCATTCTATTATGTCTGACTTAAAAACGGTGCCTGCAAAGCCAGCACTATACAAATCTAACTAATATTTGGTTTCCTCAAAATGGATGTGTTAAGTTTCTGTTGCCTAATTGTTAAGAAAAGATTAGGAAATTAAAATTTAACTAAATAGTTTTAATATGTCATACTTAATACAACCTAAAATCTCACTATATGAAATTAAAACATTTACTCAGATTTGCCTTTCTGTGGCTAAGCTTGCTGCTTGGCCATGAGATGCTGGCGCAATCCACTACTACACGAGGCCGTGTTGTCTCAGCAGAAGACAGGCAGGGGCTGATAGGAGTCAGTATAAATGTAAAAGGCACTAACCAGGGCGTACAGACGGATGTAGAAGGTAAGTTTAGCCTGAAGGCTGCCGTAGGCGATGTACTTGTGGTAAGGTACCTGGGGTATGAGACACAAGAAGTCGCAGTAGCCAACGCTGCCCAAGAACTGCTGATACAATTGGTGCCTGCCTACGCCAAACTGGATGAAGTAGTGGTAGTCGGCTATGGGGAGCAGAGCAGGCAAACCCTTACAGGGGCTGTGTCCACGGTTGACGAAAAGGTGCTGCAGTCCGCTCCCCGCACTAATGTGGCTACAGCGCTGCAAGGTACAGTGGCCGGACTGCGTGTGCAGCAGACAACGGGCCAGCCGGGCTCTACTCCTGCTATATCGTTTCGCGGCGGAACCAGCTTTAACGGAAGCGGTTCTCCGCTGGTAATAGTAGACGGTGTTATCCTGCCTTCGCTCTATGGCATCAACGCAGAGGATATAGAATCAATCAACGTGCTGAAAGATGCGGCCTCTACTGCCATCTATGGCGCGCGTGCTGCCAATGGCGTGGTGCTGGTCACGACCAGGAAAGGGAAAAAAGGTCGGTCGCAGGTTACCTACAGTGTAAAGACGGCGCAGAACAATGTACGCCGGAATCCGCTGGAATACATGAGTGCAGAGGACTACATTATCTGGAACAGAAGAGGCCTGGGCAGCAGGTATGAGGCAGCTATGAAAGATAATAATATGGCAGAGGCCAACAACACACGGAATCAACTGACTGGTGCATGGGGTTGGGGGCTAAACTCCGCCTGGGCCTCGCCTAATGGCAAATACTCCACGCAACTGGTAAACAGCGGTAACAGGGCGCTGCTCAATGACCCGCAGTGGAACCTGCTGGTTGACAAGAACCCCTTTGATCCAAGCAAAATGGACAGTATCCTGTACCGCTCGATGTCACAGAGGGAGTTGGAAGACCTGATTCTGCAGCAAAGCACCTTACAGGAGCATTATATTAACTTTTCAGGAGGAAATGACAAGGGTACCTTCTCATTGGGAGTGGGTACAGTAAAAGATGTGGGGATGGTGGTTGGCTCTTCCTTAAGAAGGTATAACCTGAACTTCAACGGGGGACTGCATGTAAATGAAAACCTGAAGGTGAACCTGAACCTGGCAGCCTACAACGACAAAAACACGCCATCCTACCTGACAGCTGATGCGGGAGGTGGCTTGACCGGCGGCCTGATTCAGCGCTTTGGAGCCATTGCCCCTACCGTTCGCCTGACGCATGACGAAACAGGTGAGATACTCCCTGGTGTAGACGGCGGTACGCTGGGTAACCCGCTATACCTGCAGGATAAGTTTATGAACGAGACGAGGGAACAGCGCTTCTCTGGTGGCTTGAATCTGGAATACACCATTCTGCCTACGCTTCGGTTCAAAGGCTCCGCCTCAGGATTCATGCGCTATACTGCTTCCGAAAGCTTTACAAAAGCTTACCAGAATGGCACAGGAGGTGCGTTTATCTCCACCAGAAATGCTTCTTTCTCGCTTCCGCAGGCTAATCAGCATTCATACAATGGCTTCCTGGTATACGACAACAACTTTGGAAAGCATACGATCAGCCTGATGGGTGGTGGAGAGTATTTCGAGTCGCAGGGCACAGGCTACTGGGGCGCCGGCCGCAATGCGCCAACGGATTTTATCCCTTACCTTTCCGCCTCAACCGAGGCTGTGGGTATACCCTACTCCGCCTTCTCTTCCTGGCACCGGCTGGTGTCTGGCATAGGCCGTTTTACCTATGACTATGACTCACGCTACCTGTTGAACGTGAACATGCGTTACGACGGTACCTCGCGCCTGGCTGACAACCGCTACGGCCTGTTCCCAGGTATATCGGCTGGCTGGAATGTGCATAATGAGACCTTTTTCTCTAATTCTTTTATCAGCTCCTATGTCACTACCCTGAAGCCGCGCATCAGCTGGGGCCAGAACGGCAGCATCGAGCCACTCGGTGATTTTGCCACTGCGGCCACTTACAGCAGTACCGGCATATATGGCGGGAACGCAGGCTTTGCCCCTAACTTTCTGCTGAACACGGCCCTTAAATGGGAGCGGGCTTCCTCCCTGAACGTTGGCCTTGACCTGGGCTTGTTCGACAACAGGATCACCTTGATCGGCGATTACTTTGTGCGCGATATCTACGACAAGATCACTTCGCTTACAATACCCACCTGGACTGGCTATGGCAGCTTTACCACGAACCTGGGGCAGTTGCAGAACAGAGGGGTTGAATTGGAATTGCGGGCAAATGTATTGCGCCCAAGCCAGCCCGGAGGCTTTAGCTGGGACGTGAGCGGTAACTTCTATCATGTGAAGAATTACGTCAAAAAGCTTCCGGACAACGGGCAGGAACTCAACAGGCAAGGTACCATGCAGGTATGGGACCCGGCAACCGGTCAGTTAGTTCATGTGGGAGGTCTTCAGGAAGGCAAACGGGTAGGGCTTGATGAAATCTGGGCGCCCATCTATGACGGCATCTACCTGACGCAGGGTGATCTGGATAAAGACGCCAATTTGCATAATTCATACCTGCCTTACCGCGATAAAAAAGTAAAGCTCCTGGGCGACGCCCGCTGGCGTGATGTGGACGGCAATGATACCATTGACTTCCGTGATCGAGTGTATGTTGGAAGAACGATCCCAACAGTACAAGGCGGCTTCGCTACCAACTTCGGCTGGAAAGGCTTTAACCTGTATGCCCAGTTCGACTACGCACTTGGCTTTATGATCCTGAACCAGGCCAAGCTCAGAGGTTTGTCACAGGTACAGGGCTCGCAGAACGGCCCGGTGGATGTGAAGAACACCTGGCACCCGGACAACCCGAATGGTACGCTGCCACGCTACTACTGGGCTAACTACGGAAGAAACTACTTCCAGGACGCAGGCGGTGGTACCACCTCATTTGCTAATTTCTATGAAAAAGGTGATTACCTGGCAGTGAGAGAGATTACCCTGAGCTTTCAGGTACCCCAATCATTTTTACAGAATGTCCTCAAAGATAGAATTCAAGGACTCAGACTGCATGTGACGGGGACCAACCTGATGTATTTCACAGGTTACAGCGGTACTTTCCCTGAAGTAGGAGGGAATGATGTGGGCAGGTTCCCGCTTCCACGCACTGTTACAACAGGCCTGAATGTGTCACTATAGTAGACTTCTTAACTTAACAGATATGAAAAGTTATTTTACGAAAATAAAGTATGTACTGGGGCTTTCACTGGTCCTGTGCACGACAAGCTGTACAGATAAATTAGAAGAAGTGCAGCCTCAGACGGCGCTCAACAGAGACCTTATCCTGAAAGATCCGAATGCTGCCATGACCTTGTACTATGGCGTGTACGGCTCATTCAGAAACTACCATGGCACCCTGTTTCAACTTGGGGAAATGCGCTCAGAGATATGGGCGGATGGCCTGTTTACAGAATCAGAGGATGGTGGCCTGAGAAACTATTATACCCATAACATCAGCGCGAATATTGTACCGGCAGCCAACTGGGCTGGATTCTATGGTCTGCTCGATAAGGTTAACACCGTTATTAAGCTTTTTCCAATGACGCTTGTGCCTGCAGAGCAGCGTGACCGCGCCCTGGCCGAAATGTACGGGATGCGCGCCTATGTGTATTATACCATGCTCAAGACCTGGGGAGGCGTGCCATTGACCACTGAGCCTGTGACGGAAGTGAAGGGGCTTACCGACCTGTATAAGGAGCGGGCAACACCAGAAGCGATAATGGAGCAGATAAAATCCGATATTGAGCAGTCGCTTGCCTTGTTCAATGGGAACAACAGCATGACGAGTCGACGCATTTACTGGAACAGGGCAGCCACTTTGACCTTGAAAGGGGATGTATACATCTGGTCTGGAACGAACATGGGCGGCGGCGGCGCTGACCTGGCCACTGCACAGCAGGCACTGGAAGAAGTCACTTCAATTGCAGGGCTTGGTCTCCGGGCGAACTACGCCGATATCTTCAACCCGGCTATGGAGGCCAACAACCAGGAGATCATCTTTGCCCTGAGCTACGAAAAGAACGAAGCCACTGCTGGTGTGTACGGCAGCTTTATGGTGAACACAACGCAGGCCAGTACGTTGGTATTCGACCCGTTCACCGATCCTAAAATGGTCTCACAGGTTTATCCCTTTGTAGGGGGTGCCAGCAGAGTAGGGCTTTCAGAGGAGATGATCCAGAAGCTGAACGACCCGAATGACAAGCGAATGGCTACTACTTTCCGGATAATGCACCGAAATAACCCCCCTTCTTACCCGATTGCCGGTGTTCTTTTAACTAAATTTATCGGCAGAGTGGATGCAGGCATGCAGCTGTACGACACGGACTTCCCTATTTACCGCTATGCTGACGTGCTGCTATTGTTAGCAGAGTCTAAGGCAAAACTGGGGATAGATCCTTCCGAAGAGATAAACAAAATCCGTCAGCGGGCCTATGGAGAGAACTATACGCCATTCATCAGCGGCAGTCAGCAGGAAAACATGCAGGCTGTTCTGGAGGAGGACCTGAGGGAGTTTATTGGCGAAGGCAAGCGCTGGTGGTCGCTACGGCGTGCAGGCAATGAGTGGGTTTTTCGTTATGTGGACCCGGTATACCTGGCACCCGGACAAGAGTACAAGTTCTTGTTGCCAATCTCTGTGGGCATGCTCAACTCAGATCCTAAGCTTACGCAGACGCCGGGTTACTAAACCCTAGTTTATTCATGTTTCCCCGCTGTCCCGGCAGGAAAGTTCCTCCCCGGGACAGCGGGGAATTAAATAAAAAAGTAAAAACAGATTCGAATAAAAATACCTGAATGAACATAACACACCTGCACGGGCTCATAGCAGCTCCTTTTACACCGATGCATCCGGATGGCCGCTTAAACACAGAACAGATTCCCGCTTACTACAACCTGCTGAAAGCAAATGGGAACATCGGTGCCTTTATATGCGGTTCAACCGGCGAGGGGGTATCGCTTACGCTGGCTGAAAAGAAGGAAGTTGCGGCTGCATGGGCGGCAGCCGCAGCGGGAGATGATAATTTTAAAATCATTACCTTAGTAGGTGGCACCTGCCTGCAGGATGCCATCGACCTGGCGCAGCACGCCCAGCGCTTAGGCCTGTATGCAGTGTCCTTTACGGCACCCTCCTATTTCAAACCAGCCAATGTGCAGTTGCTGGCGGCTTGCTGCAGTGCGGTAGCCGCCGCCGTGCCCGATATGCCCTTTTATTATTATCACATTCCGGTGCTCACTGGCGTCAATTTTCAAATGATTGACTTGCTGGCGGAGGTGAATGGACACATCCCGAACTTTGCCGGAATCAAGTATACGCATGAAGACTTTATGGATTTCCTGGAGTGTCTGCAATTTGAAGACGGGAAATACGATATGCTTTGGGGTCGGGATGAAAACCTGCTGTCGGCGCTCGTGCTTGGGGCGAAAGGCGGTGTAGGCAGTACCTACAATTACGCTGCCCCTCTGTATTCGGCGCTCATCGAGGCCTATGACCAGGGTGACATGGTTAAAGCCCGTCAGTTGCAGAAGCAGTCGATCGATATGATCCGGCTACTGGGTAAGTATGGCGGCATCGCGACAGGCAAAGCCTACATGAAACTGGTCGGGCTGGACTGTGGCGAGTTCCGGTTACCAGTACGCAACATGAGTACTGACCAATTTAAAGCTTTTGCCGCCGATGTGGCAGCCTTGGGATTTGATGCGTATTGTTCACGCTCCACGGTTTTAAAACCTGCATAACACTGACCTATGAAGCATATCCTTGTCATACTTCTTTTCTTCTGTTGCGCTTCTGTGGCTAGGGCGCAACAGAAATCGCTTGAAAGCATGCACTGGTCATTTATCGCACCTATCCCTGCAGCGCCGGAGCAGCCTATACAGGCCGGACTCGCTGGAGCGGCAGGAGGCGTGCACAACAATGCGCTGTTGGTGGCTGGTGGTGCAAACTTTCCGGAGGCCCTGCCTTGGGAGGGAGGCAAAAAGAAGTATTGGCAGGATATCTTCGTTTTACTCAAAAATGAGAAAGGAGATTATGTCTGGCATTCTCAGTCTTTCAAACTGCCCGAGCCTTTAGGCTATAGTGCCAGTGTGGCTACCAGTCAAGGTATACTGAGCATCGGGGGAGAAAACGAGCAGGGCATCCAGAATACCGTGCAGTTGCTGCAGTGGAGCCCCGGGAGCAAAGAAGTAACCGTGACGCCAATGCCTGACCTGCCGCTGCCGCTTACCAACGCTGCCGCCACCTTGATGGGGAGCCAGGTATACGTTGCCGGTGGCGAAACAACAGGGAGGACCTCTAACGCATTTTACCGGCTGGACATATCAGCCCCAGCCAAAGGCTGGGAGAAACTGCCGGACCTGCCAACGGCGCTGTCGCATGCGGTAGCAGTGGTGCAGTCCAATGGTGAGTATCCGGTGCTATACCTGATAGGAGGCAGGACCCAATCCCCGACCGGCGTCAGCGAGCTGCATGGCACTACGTTTAGCTTTGATCCTAAAAAGAACGAGTGGAAGCGGCTCAGCACCATTTCAGACGGAAGAGGAAATGAGACTACGCTTTCTGCCGCAACCGGCCTGGCTACCGGGGCCAATTACATTCTGGTATTCGGGGGGGACAAAGGGAATATTTTCACACAGATCGAGCAGTTGAATGCGGCAATCGCCAAAGCAACAGATGAAGCCGAAAAACAGCAGTTGCAGGCAAGCAGGCTCAAACTGCAGACCGTGCACGATGGTTTTAGCAGGGATGTATACCTCTACAATACCGTTACCGACACCTGGACTAAAACCGACCAGCTCCCTTACGCGCCGGTTACTACGTTTGCCGCCAGGTGGGACAACGACGTGTTGATTCCATCGGGTGAGATCAGACCAGGTGTGCGCACGCCTGATATTCTGAAAGGAAGCCTGGTCCCACAGCAGTATTTTGGCTGGCTGGATTATGTGGTGGTAGTGTTATACCTGCTGCTGATGGTCGGTATCGGGCTCTGGACTTCCAGACACCAGGATACCACCGATGACTATTTCCGTGGCGGGCAGCGCATTCCGGCCTGGGCGGCAGGTCTGAGTATTTATGGTACGCAGCTTAGCGCCATTACTTTCATGTCGATTCCTGCCAAAACTTACGCCACCAACTGGAACTACTTCATCCTGCAGATCACCATTATCCTGGTAATCCCTGTCATCACAACCTATTTTATACCTTTCTACCGAAGGTTACAGATAACCTCGGCATATGAGTACCTCGAGCAGCGCTTTAATTACACGGCACGTGCGATGGCCTCACTCCTGTACATTATGCTGCAGATGGGCAGACTGGCCATTGTGCTGTTGCTGCCAAGTCTGGCGCTGACATTGGTAACGGGTATTAACGTAAACTTCTGCATTTTGCTGATGGGTGCGATCACGATCTTTTATACCATGAAGGGGGGTATTGAGGCCGTGATCTGGACGGACGTAGCGCAAGTGGTCATCCTGCTGGGAGGGGCGCTGCTTTGCCTGGTCATGATCCCGCTGCAACTGGAAGGCGATGCGGCCACTATCTGGCAAACGATCCAGGACAACGATAAACTGGATATCCTTAACACGACCTTCACCTTCAACGAACCGACGCTTTGGGTAGTACTGCTGGGCGGGCTGGCCATCAATGTAATCTCTTACGGCACCGATCAATCGGTGGTGCAACGCTATATCACTACCCGCGATGAAGCTGCCGCTAAGCGGAGCATGCGACTGGGCGCCTGGATGGCGCTGCCCTCAGCCTTGATCTTCTTTTCGATTGGTACCTTGCTCTATTTGTTTTTCAAGGAGCACCCCGAGAAAGTGAACTATCAGCTGCAAAGCCAGGATGCGATTTTCCCATGGTATATCGTGCGGGAGTTACCCGCCGGCATTACAGGTTTGCTGATTGCTGCTGTTTTTGCCGCGGCCATGTCTACACTGAGCAGCAGCATGAACTCCGTAACTACCGCTTTGATCACAGATTTCTACAGAAGGTTCTATCCTCGTAAATCGGAGAAGAATTACCTGACGGCAGCAAAGGCGCTAACGCTGACGATCGGAATACTCGGTACCTCCCTGGCGCTGGTCATGGCGCAGTGGGGCATCTCTTCACTCTGGGATCAGTTCAATATGATCCTTGGCTTGTTTACAGGCGGACTGGGAGGCTTGTTTGTGCTCGGTATCTTCACGAAACGCGCCAATGCCCGGGGGGCAATTACGGGCTTGCTGCTGAGCGGGTTGGTACAGTTTTACATCAGCCAGTATACCCAGATCAACCTGTTGCTGTATGCATTCACCGGGCTGGTATCTTGTGTAGTGTTTGGCTATGTATTCAGCCTACTGTTCGGGGGGCAGGACAAAAACACGGATGGGCTAACGATGCACGGGGAGGAGGTACCTGCTGCGGCATGGAGGAATCGCAAAACCCTGGAAAAGACACATTAGTTTTTGAGCTTGCTCGTCAAACGATGGCATCCAGCAATAAAATAAACATTTGCAACGTGCAGGAGATGATCCGATAAACAACTGCTATACCCTTGCTAGGATATAAATGCGGGCAAAGGTATAGTTTACTTACGCTGTCATGATTCGCTATATTCTGTTTTACCTGCTTTGTATGTGCGCTATACCTGGTTATGCCACTCAAAGCTCAACAAAGTTGAAAGTGGCCTGCATCGGGAACTCCGTGACCTATGGCTATGGCTTGCAAAACAGGGAACAGGAGGCGTACCCGGTGCAGCTTCAGCAGCATTTAGGAGCAGGGTATGAAGTGGCAAATTTCGGGCTGAGCGGGGCCACGCTGCTGCGCAAGGGGCACCGGCCGTACACGCAAACACAGCAGTACCGCGACGCCATCACCTTCAGGCCCGATATCGCCGTCATCCATCTGGGTCTTAACGACACCGATCCACGCAACTGGCCGAACTACCGCGATGAGTTCGCCGCCGATTATTATCACCTGATCGACACGCTGCGTGCCGCAAACCCCAGGGTGCGCATTGTCATTTCCCGGCTCACGCCCATCTTTTCGGGCCATCCCCGTTTCAAATCCGGCACCCGCGACTGGTTCTGGCAGATACAGGAGCGCATCCCCCTGATTGCCCAGAGCAGAGGGGTGGAACTGATCGACCTGCACACGCCCCTGCACAGGCGCCCCGACCTGTTCCCGGACAACTTGCACCCCACAGCCGAGGGGGCGGCCTTGATAGCAGCAACAGTAGCAGCGCACCTGACGGGCAGGTATGGCGGACTACAGCTGGCACCCGTGTTTACAGACCATATGGTGCTGCAACAGCGGCTGGTGCTGCCCGTGTATGGCATAGCCGATGCCGGCCAGGAAGTGGTGGTGAGATTCGGCAATGAGACAAGAAAAGCCACAACCGGAGCAGATGGACGCTGGAGGGTTGAGCTGTCGCCTCAGAAGGCAGGAGGTCCTTTCCAGATGGAGGTTAGCACGACGGATAAAAAGATACTCGTGCAGGACATACTGGTAGGAGAGGTGTGGCTTTGTTCGGGGCAGTCCAACATGGCCTTTCCGCTGAAGGCATCGCAGGAAGGACGCCGAGAGATGCGGCAGGCGCAACAGACAGCTGACATTCGCCTGCTGCACATGAAACCGCTTGCCGAAACAGGCAACTTTGTCTGGGACTCCACCACGCTTCGCAAAGTAAACCAGCTGGCGTACTTCTCGGGCACCTGGCAGCGCTGCGACTCCACCGCGGCCGGAGAGTATTCTGCGGTGGCTTTCCATTTCGGCAAGCAACTGCGCGAACGGCTAAAGGTGCCTGTCGGGCTGATACAGGTGGCTGTGGGAGGTTCCACTACGGAGTCGTGGATTGACCGCCATACCCTGGAGCACCACCCCCAATTGGTGGACATGCTGCACAACTGGCGCAGCTCCGACTTTGTGATGGGCTGGGCCAGGGAGCGGGCGGGTGTGAACACCCAGGGAACTGCCAATGCGAAGCAGCGGCACCCCTATGAGCCTGCCTACAACTTCGAGGCAGGTATAGCGGCGCTCACGCTATTTCCCATCAAAGGCGTGATCTGGTACCAGGGCGAGAGCAATGCGCATAACACAGAGTTGCACGAGGAATTGTTCAGGACGTTGGTTCGCGGCTGGCGCGAAAAGTGGGGGGGTGATATTCCCTTCTACTATGCCCAGCTCTCCAGTATCGACCGTCCGGGCTGGCAGCACTTCCGTGACAGTCAGCGCAGGCTGCTTTCGCAACTGAAAAACACCGGTATGGCCGTAACCAGCGATCTGGGTGATTCGCTTGACGTGCACCCGACTCAGAAGCGGCAGGTGGGGAATCGGCTGGCTGCCTGGGCGTTGGCCAACACGTACAGGCAACGCGTGCCCTATAGCGGGCCACTCTTCGACAAGGCCAGGTTTGTCGGTCAGCAGGCGGTATGCTCGTTTGAGCACGCGAAGGGCCTGCGTGCCAGCGACGGTACAGTGTTGCGCGGTTTTGAGGTGGCGGGCAGTGACATGGTGTTTCATAAGGCGAGTGCCGAGATCCGTGGCAGCCAGGTATGGGTGTCAGCAGAGAAGGTGCCCGCACCGAAGTATGTACGCTACGCCTGGGAGCCCTTTACCAGAGCCAATCTTGTCAACAAAGCTGGTTTCCCTGCCTCCACCTTCACTAGTTTCACAACCCGAAGCGAATAAGATTATCTATTTATATGACTTCAGACTACACATTCACACTGGACTACTACAAAGACTTCTACAGGCGGCAGCTGTTGGAGGACACCGTGCCGTTTTGGTTTCCGCGCTCCATTGACGAGGAGCACGGCGGCTACCTGCTGATGCGCGACGCAGACGGCAGCCTGCTCGACGATGACAAAGCCGTTTGGATACAGGGCCGTGCTGCCTGGCTGCTGGCCACCCTCTACAACACAGTCGAGCAGCGGCCGGAGTGGCTGGAGGGTGCCCGGAAAGGGGTGGACTTCCTGCGGCAACATTGCTTTGACACGGACGGGCGCATGTTTTTCCACGTGACGCGCGAGGGCAAGCCCATTCGCAAACGCCGCTATTTCTTCTCCGAAACCTTTGCCGTGATTGCCTTTGCTGCCTATGCCAAGGCCAGTGGCGACGAAGAGGTGGCCGGGGAGGCCCGCAGGCTTTTTGGCCAGTGCATCGAGTACGCCACCACGCCAGGTATACTGCCTGCCAAATATACGGACACACGGCCCGCCAAAGGAATAGGCATACCCATGATCATGCTGAACACGGCGCAGCAACTGCGCGACACCATCGGCGATCCGCATTGCGATGAGTGGATCACCAGGTGGATTGCCGAAATAGAGCGTGACTTTGTGAAAGACGACATTCGCTGTGTGATGGAGCAGGTCGCCCCCGATGGCAGCATCATCGACCACTTTGACGGAAGAACACTGAACCCCGGCCATGCCATCGAAGGAGCCTGGTTTATCCTGCATGAGGCAAAGCACCGCCACAACGACCCGCACCTGATTGGTCTGGGTTGCCGCATGCTCGACTACATGTGGGAACGGGGCTGGGACAAAACCCATGGCGGTATCCTGTACTTCCGCGACGTGTACGGCAAACCGGTGCAGGAATACTGGCACGACATGAAGTTCTGGTGGCCACAGAACGAAACCATTATCGCCACGCTGCTGGCCTATACCCTGACCGGAGAACAGAAGTATGCCGACTGGCACAAGCAGGTGCACGACTACGCCTACAGCCACTTTCACGACAAGGAGCATGGAGAGTGGTTTGGCTACCTGCACCGCGACGGGCGCCAGTCATCTTCCATCAAAGGTAACTTATTTAAAGGGCCGTTTCACTTGCCGCGTCAGGAGTGGTACTGCTGGCAGCTGCTGCAAAACCAGATCTGATAGCCCTACCCATTATAGCTACATTTTACACAAATCAATTTCTATGTTACGATTCGCTTTTGCCTGTTTTCTGATGCTTGCGCCACTGCTGGCGCCAGCACAATCTAAGGATATCCCCGTGTTTGTCTCCGGTGAAGAAGGACATAAATCCTACCGTATACCTGCCATCCTCGACCTGCCCAATGGCGACATATTGGCCTTTGCAGAAGGGCGGGTGCACGGAGCCGCCGACTTCGGGGACGTGAATATTGTCATGAAGCGCAGCAGGGACAAGGGCAAGACCTGGTCTGGACTGCAGACGGTAGTGGACTATGACACACTGCAGGCAGGCAACGCCGCCCCCGTGATGGACCTGACCGACCCGGCTTATCCGAATGGCCGTCTGTTCCTGTTCTATAACACCGGCAATGCGCACGAGCATGAGGTGCGCAGCGCGAAGGGCTGGCGCGAGGTATGGTATATCACCTCCATTGACAACGGCCAAACCTGGTCGGCGCCCGTGAATATTACGGCGCAGGTGCACCGCCCTCAAATGCCAGCAGCCAATCCCGCCTATACCTTTACAGAGGACTGGCGCGCCTATGCCAACACGCCGGGCCATGCCATCCAGCTTAAAGACGGGAAATATAAAGGCCGCATTTATGTGGCAGCCAATCATTCGGAGGGAAAGCCCAAAAACAATGCGGAAGACTATTTTGCCCACGGTTTCTATACCGACGACCACGGCAAGACATTCAAGATCAGCGCGACGGTGCCTGAATCCGGTGGGAACGAAGCCATGGCGGTGGAGATCACAAACAACCGGCTGATGATGAACATTCGCAACCAACAGGGCGATGTGCGTTCCCGCATAGTGAGCATCAGCAGCGACGGGGGTGCCACCTGGGATACGACCTATTTCGATGCGCAATTGCCCGACCCGGTGAACCAGGGCAGTATTCTGGCCCTTGGCAAAAAGAAAGGTAAAACCATACTGGCTTTCTGCAACGCAGCCGACCCAAAGCGCCGCGACAACCTGACCCTGCGCATCAGCTACGACGAAGGCAAGACCTGGCCTGTGCAGCACGTGATTGCCAAAAGTCCGGACGATGAAAAGGACTATGCTGCTTACTCAGACCTGGTGCAGGTAGGAAAAAAGGAAGTGGGGGTGCTCTACGAGAAGAATGGCTACCGGCGTATCGTCTTTACTACCCTGAAGTGGAAATGAAAGGTCTTATATAGTAGTAAATCAAGTGTGTGATTTGCGTTTACGAAGACATTTTGTAGATTCACACTATTGTCCGGCGAGTGGGAGCTGGTAGGTGCCCTTTGCAGCACTTCACCTGTTGCCGCTCGCCGTACTGCCAAGCGTGTGCGATCGAATGGCCGCTGTTCCAGTTAGAAAAGGGAGCAATGGTTTGCCAGCCAGTTAAGCCTTACGGATGAAAGCATTACCCTTTACCTTAGCCTTGCTCTTTCAGCTCTTGCTTTTACTGCCCCTTTTTGCACAGCAACAGGTGGCTTGGGAAAGCCTGAAAGAACCGGTGAACGTGAGCTTTGCTCCCAGCGATACCCGCTACGCACAGAACCAGGTACCGGTGGCGATGCAGAAAAGTTGGGAGGCAACAGCCTGGAAGGGGGAGAAAGTGCATACCCAGTTGCTGGTCTGGGCCAAAAGGGAAATACCGCAGTTGCGTGTGAGTGTGTCGGAATTGAAGGGGCCCAAGGGCAATCGCCTGCCGGCCGCCAACATCACAGCTGGCTTTGTGCGTTACGTGATGACCGATGCATTTGGCCAGGGTTGCGGTCACCGTAAACCCACCGACTTTGACTCCTCCTGTGTGGCAGACGCCATCGATACGGCCGCATGGTCGGTGCTGGAGCAGAACACAGTGCAGCCCGTGTGGTTGAGCATAGCCGTACCTGGCAACCTGGCCGCCGGCAAATATACGGGCACCATAACCGTACAGGCCGGGAAGGCCTACAAAATGCCGATCTCGCTGACGGTGCAGGACAGGCGCCTGCCGCCGCCCGCTGAGTGGGCTTTTGACCTGGACCTGTGGCAGCACCCAGCCGCTATAGCCCGCGTGCACGGGGTGCCGCTTTGGAGCAGGGCGCACTACGACGCCATGCGACCCTATTATACCATGCTTGCGGGGGCGGGCCAGAAGGCGATAACGACCAGCATCATAGACGAGCCCTGGAACCACCAAACCTACGACGATTTTCCGAGCCTGATAGGGTGGCGCAAGCGCAAGGGCGGCTCCTGGACCTATGATTACAGTCGTTTCGACGAGTACGTGTCCTTCGTGATGTCCTGCGGGATCAGGGAGCGGATCAACTGCTACACCATGGTCCCCTGGAAGATGGCCTTCCCGTACTTTGACGAGGCTACCGGCCGGGACACCGTTTATACGGGAAAGGCCGGCACGCCTGCCTACAATGCGTTCTGGGGCGCCTTCCTCCGCGATTTTGCACGGCACCTGAAGGCAAAGGGCTGGTTTTCCATCACCTCCATCGCCATGGATGAGCGTCCGCTGGCCGATATGCAGGCCGTAATCAGCCTGTTAAAAGAAACCAACCCTGACTGGAAAATAACACTGGCCGGTATCTATCACCCCGAAATAGAGCCGGACATATTCGATTACAGCATCGCTTCGAAATGGAAGTTCGAACAGCGGGTGCTGGAGCGCCGCAAGGCCATCGGTATGCCCAGCACCTTCTATACCAGCTGCGAGGAGGCTTATCCGAACGGATTTACCTTTTCTCCCCCGGCAGAGCATACCTGGCTGGGGTGGTATGCGGCAGCGCAGGGCTTTACCGGCTATCTGCGCTGGGCCTACAACAGCTGGGTCGAAAAACCAATGCAGGACAGTCGGTTCAGGACATGGCCGGCGGGCGACACTTACCAGGTATACCCAGGGCCAATGACATCCATCCGTTTCGAAAAACTGATTGAGGGAGTGCAGGACTTTGAGAAGATAAGGCTGCTACGCGAGGAGTTTGCCCGGCGTGGTCAGCACAACAAGCTGCAGGAGTTGGACAGTCTCCTGAGTGCCTTCGAGATAAGCGAACTGAAAACAAAGCCGGCCGCTGCCTCAGTGGCGCAGGCAAAGGCCGCCCTGCAGCGATTGCAGGAAAATTAAGGAAACCAGCCACTCGCACCAGAAACTTGACAACATCAAACACGAGACCATGAAAAACCTTCTTGCACTGCTGCTGTGCTTGTGCACCCTGCATGTTGCCCACGGTCAACAAACGACCCCGCTGGCCCCCACACCCCCTATGGGCTGGATGACCTGGAACTACTTTGCCGACAATATCCACGAAAAGGACATTCGGGAGATGGCCGATGCCATGGTTGCCTCAGGTATGGTGGAGGCGGGCTATACCTACATCTTCATCGACGATGGCTGGCAGGGTGGACGCGATAATCGCAACAACATGATTCCCGACCCGGCTAAGTTCCCCTCTGGCATGAAGGCCTTGGCGGACTACGTGCACAGCAAAGGCATGAAACTCGGTATCTACTCCGACGCCGCACCGCTAACCTGCGCGGGCTACACGGCCAGCCTGGGTTTTGAGGAGCAGGATGCCAAAACTTTTGCCTCCTGGGGGATCGACTACCTCAAGTATGACTACTGCCATGCGCCGAAAGACTCAGCCACGGCCGTGGAGCGCTATACTAAAATGGGGGATGCCCTACGTAAGAGCGGTCGCGAGATCGTGTACGGCGTTTGCGAATGGGGGCAGCTGAAGCCCTGGCACTGGGCGGCGGAGGCAGGCGGGCAGTTGTGGCGCACTACCTACGACGTGCGCGATAAGTGGAAAAACCTGAGCAGCGACGAGAACGCCGAGGGGATCATCGACATACTTGACATCAATGCCGGTCTGCATGCCTACGCCGGCCCCGGTCGGTGGAACGATGCCGACATGCTGGTGGTGGGGCTCTACGGCAAACCGGGCCCTTCAGGCGATATGGGCGGCTTGGGCATGAACGACACTGAATATCAAAGCCAGATGAGCCTGTGGAGTATCATGGCCTCCCCGCTGATTGCCACCAACGATGTGCGCAACATGAACGGGGCCACAAGGCGTATTCTGCTGAACAAGGAAGTGATAGCAGTAAACCAGGATCCCCTGGGTAAACAGGCCGAGCGCAAAATACACGATGGTACTTGGGACGTGTTTGTGAAGCCATTGCAAAACGGTGACGTGGCGATTGCCATCCTCAACCGCAGCGACAAGCCACGGAACTATACCCTGAACTGGGCAGAGCTGGGCCTGGATGGCAGCTATGCGCTGCGCGACCTGTGGGAGCACAAGGGAGCAGGTACAGGCAAGCGCTGGAAAGGCCGTGTGCAGGCGCATGAGACAAAGCTTTTCCGGCTTTCCAAGAAGTAGGCACATCCCCGCCTGTCACCCCTCAAACATCACCCGACTTTTTTCACCTACCATGAATAAATTACTATCGCTTACGTTGATGCTGGCTATGGGCGTGTCCCTGGCATTCGCACAAAAGCCCTACCTGGACCCTGTATTTGAGAACCCCGCCATACAGGAAGAAAACCGCCTGCCCATGCGGGCCTCCTATTTCCCCTTCGAGGATGTTGCCAAAGCCGCTGCCGGCGACAAGGCCAAATCATCCCACTTCCTCTCCCTGAACGGGACGTGGAAGTTTCACTGGGTGAAAGATTACAAGCAGCTGCCGCAGGATTTTTACGCCACCAGCTTTAGTGATAAGGGGTGGAACGACTTCCCGGTGCCGGCCAACTGGGAGTTCAACGGCTATGGTGTGCCCATTTATGTGAACCCCTCCTTTGAGTTCAACATGAAGAACCCGCAGCCGCCGGATATCCCTGATGATATCGAGCAGCCGGCGGGGGCCTACCGCCGTGTGGTTAGCCTGCCCGCCCACTGGAACGGGCAGCGTGTGTTTATTCACCTGGGGGCCGTCAAATCAGCTTTTAAGCTTTATGTGAACGGGAAGTATGTGGGGTTGGGCAAAGACAGCAAGCTGGAGTCTGAGTTCGATATCACCCCGTATGTGCAGCCCGGGCAGAACCTGATTGCCCTGGAGGTGCGCCGCTGGAGTGATGGCAGCTACCTGGAGGCGCAGGACATGTGGCGCGTGTCGGGCATCAGCCGCGACTGCTACCTTTATACCCGCCCCAATGTGCACCTCTACGACTTCGTGACCAATGCCTCGCTGGACAATAACTACCGCGATGGACTGCTGAACCTGCATGTAGCAGCCTGGAACAACACGGACGAGAATCAGGAGCGCTATGCGGTGACAGCGACCCTTTACGACGCAGGCGGCCGCAAGGTATGGAGCGCACAACAGCAGGCCGGGGGCTTGAAAATGAAGCAGGGCAAAACCGAACTGCGCTTTACTGCCCGCATTGCCAACGCGGCAGCCTGGAGCGCCGAAACCCCACACCTCTACCGCCTCGAAATAACACTAAACGATACGGATGGCACCGTGCAGGAGGTGATCAGCCGCAAGATTGGTTTCCGCACGGTAGAAATCAAAAACACGCAGATTTTGGTGAACGGCAAGCCGGTGATGTTCAAGGGCGTGAACCGGCACGAAACGCACCCAGAAACAGGGCAGGTGGTGAGCCGCGAAAACATGCGCGAGGAAGTAAGGCTGATGAAGCAGCTGAACATAAACGCCGTGCGCACCAGCCACTACCCGAACGACCCTTACTTTTACGAGCTTTGCGACGAGTACGGACTGTACGTCATGGACGAGGCCAACGTGGAGTCGCATGGCATGCACTACGACCCGGGCCGCACCCTGGCCAATGCCCCCGAGTGGGAACTGGCGCACCTGACCCGCATCAGCCGGATGATTCTCCGCGACCGCAACCACCCGAGCATCTTCTCCTGGAGCCTGGGGAACGAGGCAGGCAACGGCTGGAACTTTTACAGAGGCTACGAACTGGCCAAGCGACTGGATCCCTCCCTGCCCGTGCATTACGAACTGGCGTCAGGTGACTGGAACACAGACATCTACTCAAAAATGTACAGCACGCCTGACGAGGTGGTTGCCTATGCCCAAAGCAACCCCACGCAGCCACACCTGCTGTGTGAGTATGCACATGCCATGGGCAACAGTATCGGCAACCTGAAAGAGTACTGGGATATCTTCGAGACCTACCCCGTGCTGCAGGGCGGCTTCATCTGGGATTGGGTGGACCAGGGGGTGTATCGCCAGAAAGACGGCAAGAGAATCCTGGGCTATGGCGGCGACTGGGGTGATAAAGACACGCCGAGCGACAACAACTTCCTGCTGAACGGGGTGATCGCCTCGGACCGCAGCCTGCATCCGCACGCCTACGAAGTGCGCAAGGTATACCAGAACATCGCCTTCACGCTGCAGCGAGATCAGCTCGGCGTGCGCAGCAAGTATTTCTTCCGCTCCCTGGACAACTTCAAGCTGCAATGGGCACTCCTGCGCGATGGAAAGGAAGTGAAGGCCGGCACGATAGATGAGCTGACTGTGCAACCAGGGCAAACTGCCAGGCTTACCCTGCCGGCAGAGGCTATCAAGGCGGATAGCCTGAACGAATATTACCTGCAAGTGCGCGCTGTGCTCAAAAACGACGAGGGCATGCTGAAAGCAGGCACTGAGCTGGCCCTCGAGGAGTTCGCCTTAAGCAAGTCGGTGCCTCCGGCTTATGCCGCGAACAACGACAAAATAACCGTGACGGATGGGCCTGCTGCCATCGAACTGGGTAACAAAAGCTTTAGCCTGAAGGTGGATAAGAAAACCGGCAACATCACCTCCTACAAAGCCAACGGCAAGACGGTTTTCGAAAGCGGGCCGCGCATCAATTTCTGGCGTCCTAGTACGGATAACGACTTTGGTGCCAATCTGCAGAAACGTTTGCGCGTTCTGAAAGACGCAGATGATAAAGCCGTGGTAAAAATAGTAACTGCAGAAACACTCCCCGATGGGCGGGTGCAGGTAAGCATCGAAAAGGAACTGCTGGATGGTGGGCTGCGGTATGCGCAAACGCTAGTCGCCGACGGCAGAGGCGCCCTGACGGTGAAAAACAGTGTGCAGCCACTTAAGGAACTGAGGATGCTGACCTTGAAGGTAGGCAACCACATGACCCTGCCGACCGACTTTAAAAGCATGGAGTGGTATGGCCGCGGTCCGTGGGAGAGCTACTGGGACAGGAAAACGGCTGCCCTGGTGGGGCATTACAAGGGCAGCATTGCTGAGCAGTACCACCCCTACGCCCGTCCGCAGGAAAGCGGCAATAAGGCGGATGTGCGCTGGGCCAAGATCAGCCGCAAGGATGGTTCTGGCATTATCATTCAATACATCGACACACTGCTTAACGTGAGCGCCCTGCCCTACAGCCCAAACCAGTTGTTCCCGGGCTTCGATAAGCACCAGACGCACTCAGGCTCGCTGGAGCCAGACAAGAACATACACCTGCACGTGGACTTGCAGCAGCTTGGCTTGGGCGGTAACAACAGCTGGGGGCTCCTGCCGCTGGATAAGTACCAGTTGTTCCTCAACAAGCCCTACCAGTATGAATACCGCATCGTGCCTGTGAAAAAGTAGAATGACCCATACCGCTCGAATAGGTATAGCAAACTAGTCAAAAAAAGCCCGGCAACTCGCTTCTGGTGGTTGTCGGGCCCTCTTTGTTTACACCATCAATAACTACGGAAATACATGAGCTCCAAGACCAACAGCAAGGTATGGTATTACACCCTCACTGCTATTCTCTTGCTTTTTTCATTTCAGACCTATGCCTCCGACACTCTGCATGTGGTCACGCACAAGCGCCTGACTGTTGTGACCGACCCGAGCCAGGGCGTTAACTTTTACAAAGCATGGGGTGTATTTCCTTCCCCCAAAGAAGGCATCCGGAGCATCAAGCTTAAATTGCGCATGGGGTGTCCCGATACGATGCGCTGCGCCGACTGGGACTACAAAGACCACATCACCATCCGCCGCACGGGAGGGGTAAAGGGCGAGTCGCAGGACATTGAGATCGGGCGGATGCTCACACCCTATGGAGGGGCCTTCAGCAAAGACTGGGCTTTCGACTGGGAAGTGGATGTCACCGATTTCAGTCTGCTCCTGCGCGACAGCGTGGAAATAGAGTACAACCATACCGGCTGGGAACCCAACAATGACAGGGGTTGGACCATCACGCTCGATTTTGAGATAGTGAAGGGCAAACCCGCCTGGGAACCGATCTCCATTCACAAGATTTATGACGGGGCCTACCGGTACGGCGACCCTGCCAACCCGATTGAGAACGCACTGAAACCTACCGCTTTCACGGCAGATAAAAACGCCGCTTTCGCCCGTTTGCGGGTTGTGCAGACCGGCCACGGCATGGACAAGCCCGACAACTGCGCCGAGTTCTGCAGTAAGTACCGGGAGATATACTTTGATCAGAAACTGATCGACAAACGTGACATCTGGAAGAAATGCGGAGACAACCCGCTCTACCCGCAGGCGGGTACCTGGGTCTACGACCGGGCCGACTGGTGTCCCGGCGACCTGATGCAACCCGACCTGTTTGACCTGCCCGTGCGGGCGGGAGCCCGGCACACCGTGGACATCAACATGGAGGACTATACCTCCTCTGCCCCCAGTGCCGAAGCCTACATCACCGCCTATGTCATTCAGTACAAAAAACCAGCTGCCAAGCAGGATGCGGCCATTTCGGATATCGTGCGCCCGACGCTGAAAGACGCGCACCGACGTCAGAACCCCGCCAATGTGCAGCCGCAGGTAGTGGTGCGCAACATGGGGGCGGCTCCGCTCACCCGCCTGGATATCCGCTACGGCACCAAAGGGTTTGGGCAGCGCAGCTATACTTGGGCGGGCAACCTAGCACCCGCCGCCTCCACCACTATCTCCCTACCCGGCGTGATAGACCAAGCACCCGGGCGGAACATGTTTGAGGTGGAGCTGCTTAAGCCAAACGGTAAGAAAGACAAGTATCCGGCAGACAATAAAATGACCAGCACCTTTGAGGGGGTGCCGAAGCATGGGGCAACAATGGTGGTATACCTGATGACCAATAATCAGCCAGATCAAAATTTCTACACACTTAAGAATGGCGCTGGTGAAATTGTACAAGAAAGAGTGGTGGGGACTCTGAAAGCCAATACCCTGTACCGGGATACCCTGCAGCTCCGGCAAGGGAATTATGAATTCTTGTTTCAGGACAGCGGAGGCAACGGCCTGGAGTTTTGGGCCAATCCGCGCGGTGGCAGGGGCAAGCTCCGTTTGCTGGACGGCAATGGCGCCATGCTGCAGGATTTCGAGTCAGACTTCGGTTCCTCGGTGCGTTATGCTTTCGAGGTAGGCACACCGGCAACTCCTACCACAGATGCACTTTCCTTCGGCCTGTACCCTACCCGCACCAACGACACCACCACCTTCGATTATTACGCTAACCATCCGCACGACGTGCTGGTGCAAATAGTGACCGAACCGGGTGGGGAAGTAGTGTTGGAGCAGCAATATGCAGAGTTGAAGGAGGGTGTTTTTACCTACGACCTGAGCCATCACCCGAAAGGGCGCTTCTACTTAGTAGTGTTTGTTGGCGGGGAGGAAAAGTTCAAAAAGCGCATCCGACTAAAAGAGTAAGCATTGCTTTTGGGCAAATAAGCCACTGTCTGTTATTGGAGCAATCCTGGCAGGGAGTGGCTTTTGTTTTAAACTAATCTGCAAGGTGAGAAGCACTCACGTCATCGGGCAGTATCAAGTAGCATCCTGTACTAACATGGAAACCGGGAACCAAGTAAATAGAAATACTTATTAAATTTTTTAAAAAGTTATTTTTATTTTTAAAAAGTATGACTAACTTGTTAACATATTCGTAACATGTACAAGGAAAGTTTATAACTTATATTGGATGTTTGATAAGCAGTTTGCCTATAAAAGGAACATTGTAAAGCAGCTATACTTTGCAGGCGAACTGTCATGCGCCGAGTTAAGTGGCCTAACTCATAAAAGTGTGCCCCATACGACACGTGTACTAAATGAACTGATCAGCGAAGAAGTGGTGATAGAGAAAGGGTATGCCAGCTCCACAGGCGGGCGCCGCCCGCAGGTATACACCCTCAAGGCTGATCTGATGTATACTGTGTCCGTGGCGATGGATCAGCTGATCACACGCATCGCACTGCTGGACATGCACCATAATTACATCGGGGAGGTGAAACGCGTTGAATTGCCTTTGGCCAACAATCCTGACGCGCTGACTCAACTGGCAGATCACATTTCTGATTTCATTCAAAAGACAGGGGTCTCGAGCGATAAGATCATAGGCATTGGTATCGGCATGCCTGGATTTATAGATGTAATTAAGGGCGTGAACCACTCATTCCTTAAAGCACCGCAGGGGAGTATTGTCAGCTACCTGGAATCCATTGTGAAGATACCCGTTCTGATCGACAATGACGCCAGCCTGGTGGCGCTGGCAGAGCAGAAGTTGGGTGCGGCCAGAGACAGACAGAACGTGATGGTGCTCAACATAGGCTGGGGCATTGGCTTGGGGATGGTGCTGAATGGTAGCCTTTTTAGAGGGCATAATGGTTTTGCAGGCGAGCTCAGCCACATCCCTATTTTCATGAACGGTAAGTTGTGCAGCTGCGGCAAAAGTGGATGCCTCGAAACAGAGACATCGCTGGTGGTAGTGGCAGAGAAGGCAGTCAGGGGACTGCGGGAGGGCAGGGCATCACAGCTACAAGGACTTACGCTCGACGATGTAGAGGCCACTGCCAATGCCATTATGGAGGCGGCCCTTCACGGCGACCGCTTTGCAGTCGAGCTGTTCTCAGAGACTGCCTATAATATTGGCAGAGGGGTTGCTACGCTCATACACCTGCTCAATCCTGAGCTTATCGTCCTGAGTGGCAGAGGCTCGCTGGCCGGTAAGCTTTGGATGGCGCCTATCCAGCAGGCCATCAACGAGCATTGTATCCCTAAAATCGCAGAAGACACAGAAATAAAAATATCCTCGCTTGGTTTCCAGGCCGAAATCATAGGGGCTGCCGCCCTGGTGATGGAGCATTGCGATACGCTGAGCCTGTCAACACATCAACTGGCCGGACCCGCACAGATTGTGTAGTAGCAGCTGGGTAAGTATCCTGAAAAAATTAAGGGATAAAATTTAATTCACACATTCAAAACTGTTATTTATGAGAAAAGTCTTTACAAAGCAGTTTCTGCTCTGTTTGGTGCTGTGCCTTTTTACGGGACTGGCATTTGCTCAGCAGAAGCGAACAATCACCGGTACAGTAAAGGATGAACAGGGGGCTCCCGTACCTTTCGCATCCGTACAGGTGAAGGGCACTACGATTGGGGCTACAACAGGAGACGACGGTTCTTTCAGCCTTTCTGTGGATGAAGGAGCGGTGCTGGTGGTGAAATCCATTGGATATGACACAAAAGAGGTGCGGGTGGGAACTGCCAGCACTGTGGCTGTGACACTGGGTACCAGCAGCAGCCAACTGAGCGAAGTAGTGGTGACCGCCCTGGGCATTGAGCGTGAAAAGAAGTCGCTCGGTTATGCTGTGCAGGAAGTGGGAGGAGAGCGCCTGGTGGAGTCGCGAGAGGCTAACCTGGCTAACGCCCTGACGGGTAAGGTGGCCGGCTTGCAGATCACCCGATCCAGCAATGGCCCTGCTGGTTCTTCCAAGATCGTGCTCCGTGGCAATAACTCCCTGGTGGGCGACAACCAGCCGCTTATCGTAGTAGACGGCATCCCGATCGATAACTTCACAGGCAGAAACAATAACGACTATTGGAACCCGGGCCTGGACATGGGCAACGGCCTGGCTGATATCAATGCAGAGGATATCGAAAGTATATCTGTACTGAAGGGGCCTTCTGCGGCGGCACTTTATGGGTCAAGAGCTGGCAATGGCGTCATACTGATCACTACAAAATCCGGAAGGCCACAAGAGGGCCTCGGAATCACCATCTCTTCCACAGTTGGTTACGATGAGATATTTACCTATCCCCAGCTGCAGAACGTTTTTGGGCAAGGGACTGAAGGAAGCTACAATGAACAGTCGGGGCTGAGTTGGGGGCCGCGAGCCGAAGGCCAGCCAGAGAAGAACTGGAGAGGCGAAAGCGCGCCGCTTCGTATTTACGATAACATCGATAATTTTTTCGGGAAAGGGCTTTACTCCAGCCAGAATGTGTCTTTCCAGCAGCAGTATAATAAAACTTCCGTTTACACCTCCTTCAACCGGTTTGATAACGAGGGAATTTCTCCCGGAGTAGAGCTTTCCCGAACCAACCTGATGGCCAGAGCCGTCAGCCATTTTGGCAAGACCGACCGCTGGACCACCGACACCAAGGTGCAATACACCAAGTCGGATGCCAGAAACAGGCCTATTGGCGGCAACAATCCCAATAACTCCTTTGGAACGTTGTTCGGGCTGCCTCGCTCCATCGATGTGCGCGACTTTGAGCAGGCAGTAGACGAGGAAGGCAAGATGATTTGGTATGGATCCAGCAGCCAGATGAACCCGTACTGGAACGGCAGGTATAACCTGAACCAGGATGTAAGGGATCGCTTTATCCTGAACGGCTCGGTTAAGTATGATTTCACTGATTGGATGAGTGCTGAGATTAAGGGTGGCGGGGATATGCACTATACGACTGCCGAGAACAAACTCTACGGAGGCAGTCCGCAGACACCCTCCGGTAGGTATAGCCTGAACAAGCAGAACTTCATGGAGACCAACTACAGTACACTCCTTACAGCGCAGCGCGACAATGTGATCGGCAGGCTAGGGGGCATGGTGACACTGGGTGGTAACCTGATGTCCCAGAAATTCAGTTCGATCAGTGGCAGCGCGGGCGAACTGGAAGTGCCCAACCTGTTCTCTTTAAATAACGGGCGTTCCAACCCAAGCGTGGGCCAGGACTTGCGCGAGCACAAAATCAATTCAGTATATGGATCAGTGCAGTTTAACTGGGACGGCTACCTGTTTCTGGACGCCACCTTCCGTAACGACTGGTCTTCCACACTAAGCAAGGAAAATCGCTCTTACTTCTATCCTTCCCTGAGCGCCTCTTATGTCTTTACCGACATGCTGGAAACCATTGGCGGTACAGCCCCCTCTTGGCTGAGCTTTGGCAAGCTGAGAGCCTCCTATGCAGAGGTAGGTAACAGCCTCGGGCCATACGAACTTTACAATACTTATTGGGTGGGCAAAGATCCGATCGGCAATCCTACTGCCGGCAGGAACCCTATCCTGTATAACCCGAATCTGAGAAGTGAACTGGTGAAAGCCTACGAGGCAGGTCTGGAGGCCCGCTTCTTTAACAACCGGATTGGTGTTGATGTGGCCTGGTACAAGTCCAACGCCACTCGCCAGCTCATCAACCTGCCAATGGACCCTTTGAGCGGTTACAGTTTCCGAAAAATCAATGCGGGTGATATCCAGAACAAAGGGGTAGAGGTAATGGTAAATGCGGAGCTTATCCGTAACCCTGCCGGCTTCAACTGGAACATCACTGGTAATTTCTCAAGAAACCGCAACACGGTAGAAGACCTGTACGAGGACATTGAAGTTTATCCGCTGGGTGGCTTTGATGACGTGCGGGTGTGGGCCGTAGTAGGCGGCGAGTATGGCGAGATTTACGGCAGCACCTTCAAAAGGGTGGATGACCCGGAGAGCCCATACCACGGTCAGTTGCTGCTGACCAGTGCCGGCCTGCCCGCTGTGGGAGAGCAAGGTGTGCGACTGGGGAACCAACAGGCTGATGCTTTGGTGGGCGTGATCAACTCCCTGCGTTACAAAGGACTTGGCCTGACGTTCCAGGTAGATGCCCGCATCGGAGGAGAGATTTTCTCTGGCACGCACGTGAGCATGCAGCGCAACGGTACGGGTGCTGCCACATTGCGCAATGGAGGCCGCGAGAGCTTTGTGGTGGAGGGTGTGATACAGGACCCCAACACAGGTGCCTATACTGTTAACACTACCGCTGTCACTCCGCAGAACTATTGGAATGCCGTGGCTGGCGTCGGCAACCTGGGTATAACCGAAGCAAATATTTACGATGCAACCAATGTGCGCCTGCGCAACGTGCAGCTCAGCTACGCGCTCCCAAGTGGGCTCTTGTCCAGACTGCCTTTGCAACGGGCAAGCGTTGGGGTAACGGCTACTAACGTATGGCTGATCTCCAGCCACATGGATGGCCTGGACCCTGAGTCAGTGTTTGCCACGGGCACTAACGCGACAGGTTTTGAGAATGGCAGCATGCCAACTACCCGCTCTGTCCTGTTTAACCTCACGCTTGGCTTCTAATCAATTAACGTACTATCAAGATGAGAAATATACTGAAAAAATCATGGGCACTAGTAGGGGCCGGTTTGATGCTGACTGCCTGCGACGACTTTGATGAAATTAACGTAAACCCTGTTGCGGCCAGTGCCGATCAGGTGCAGGTGGAGTATTTTATAAACAACTCCATCATCAGTGCACAAATGAACCCCGACGTGGCGGAACGATCCTTTATACTATACTGGAAAGTTGCCGCGCACTATCAGGAAGGGGGCACCTTATCTGCCGGTGGCTACAACGATGGCTGGACGGGAGCCTACTACAATCAGGTGGCTAGCTGGCTCAATGCTGCCAACACCGCCATTGAGATTGCCGAAGGTCACATCAGTTCGGGCAATACACAGCCCTACACCGGAAACCTGCTGCAGGTGGCCCGTATCTGGAGAGCTTATCTGATGAGCGAGATGTCCGACAACTTCGGCCCAATTCCGATCAACGCATTTCAGGGACAAAACCCGGAGTTTTCGGATGTGCAGTCTGTTTACTATTTTTTACTTGAGGAGCTCAAGGATGCCAGTGCCAAACTGGATGAGTCGGTAGCAACAACTGACCGGCTGCGCGCGCTTGATCCAGCCTATGCCTATGATTTTATCAAGTGGAAGAAGTATGCCAACTCGCTGCGCCTGCGCCTGGCGATGAGGCTTTCTGAAGTGGACCCGGCCAAGGCCCGTTCTGAGTTTGAAGCCGCAGCTGCCACGGGTGCGCTGCTGCTTAACACGAACGAGACGTTTAAAGTACAGGAGAGACCAGGTTGGGATGCTTTATCAGGAGTTATGAGCAGAGAGTGGAACGCACAGTTCTTGTCTCAAACGCTTTTCAACACCTACTTTAACCTGGGTGGGGTAGAATCACAGGCACAGCTTGGTAGCACCTATCATCCCTATATTAAGCCTGCCAACTGGATGGGACAAAAGTTTGAGGAGCACTTTGCCACCAAAACGAACAACCCAACCGCTGGCTACTGGTTCAATGGCCTGCCGCATGCAGTAGACCCTCGTGCCTACAAAGCATTCGTGATACCAGGAGATTTCTCAAACCCTAACTTCAGCCATTACCCGTCCTGGACAACGGATGCCAGAAACACCAAGCGTACGCTTATTGACGATAATGGTGGTGTGGTGAAGGAAATTGACGCTGCCTATACCTGGAATTCGACGACGAACGGGTCTTGGGGCGCTAAAGGTGCAAAGAACAGGCTCTATACCTATGTAGGTACTATTCCGCGTATGTCTCATCAGTTCAGGACAAGCCAGAGCCAGCGTGTTTTCTTCGGTCCCTGGGAAACCTACTTTTTATTGGCCGAAGGAGCTGTGCGTGGTTGGAGCACTCCTGTAAGTGCACAAGAAGCGTATGAAGCTGGAGTTACCAAAAGCTTCGAGTATTGGAATCTACCCCTCCGTGGTTACTTGGTGTCGCAGGAATATAACCGGAACGGCACCTCTGCCAGCTGGAACCACACGGCAGAACCTCCTGCTACCTATTCGATGCAGTTTGAGAACGGGTATACAGGCGCAACCGGTGTGGCTACTGTAAAATATCCGGACAATCACCTGTATAAGAACGGGACTGTTAAAAATGATCACCTGACCAAGATCATCACACAGAAGTATCTTGCACAGTTTCCGTGGTTACCGCTGGAGGCCTGGAATGATCACAGAAGGCTAGGGCTTCCATTCTTCGAGACCCCTGCCGTGGAGAACCCACTTCCTAACCTGCCATCTCTAACGGCTTCCAACTACATGGACAGTAAAGTGGAGTTCTTCCCGCAGCGCCTCAGGTACCCATCGGGGCTCCAAAATGCAAACCCTGCCGGTTACAAACAGGCTGTAGGCTTCCTGGGAGGTGAAGATGCCGTAACCACACCGTTGTGGTGGGCACAGAAGCGGTAATTACTGCCTGTTTGCTTTAAGCTGATCCTACTGCCTATGGTGCCCATCAGGCTTTGGGCCCGAAGGGCAAGTGAATCTCAGCAACTGCATGTGCAGTGTATTATTGATAAGATTAGTATAAGTGGTGATAGATTAGAGTTTAATTAGGTGAGAGGGGCTGCCATCCCGTTACGGGTTGAGCAGCCCTTTACCCTTTAATTCCAGGCTACATGATACAGCGACATGCTATAATGAAGACTTTTTTATGCCTGATCACGGTATTAGGGTACGGATTCTCTACTTACGCACAGCAACCCGCCAAGCGGCCCAACATTGTCATCATTGTGTCTGATGACCATGCCTACCAAGCCATCAGTGCCTATGGCGGCAATCTGATGCAGACGCCCAGCATAGATCGCATCGCCCGGGAAGGGGCGATCATGAACAAGGCCTATGTTACCAACTCGATCTGCGGGCCAAGCCGTGCCGTGATCCTGACGGGTAAGTACAGCCACAAAAACGGTTTCAAGGACAACGAAAACTCCAGCTTCGACGGGAGCCAGAACACCTTTGTGAAAGAACTGGGCCACAACGGCTACCAAACAGCTTGGGTGGGCAAATGGCATCTGGAAACTGAACCGCAGGGCTTTGACTACTGGAAAATACTACCGGGGCAGGGCCACTACTTTAACCCGGACTTTATTAACATGGACGGCAGCCGCGAGCGCATCGAGGGGTATGTGTCAAGTCTGACACAGGATGTGGCAGAGGAATGGCTGGACAGCCGTGACAAGACTAAACCCTTTGCTCTCGTGATCGGCCACAAGGCGACGCATCGTACCTGGATGCCCGACCTCAATGACATGGGGATCTTCGATGGCAAGACCTTTCCGCTGCCCGCCAACTTCTACGATCATTACAAAAACCGCGAGGCCGCCACTGTGCAGGACATGACCATAGACAAAACCATGATCATGGGATATGACCTGAAGATGTTCCCCGATTACGACAAGATCAGCGACGGTAACATCACCCGCATGACCGAAGCTCAGCGAGCCAGGTTTAAGGCCTATTACAAGCCTATCTATGAAGACCTGATGGCCCAAAACCTGCAGGGCAAGGCATTGGTGGAGTGGAAGTTTCAGCGCTACATGCGTGACTACCTGGCCACAGCTGCCTCCATGGACCGCAGCATCGGCCGTATGCTGGACTACTTAGACCAGCACGGGCTCGCCGAAAATACCCTTGTGCTGTACCTTTCCGACCAAGGCTTTTACATGGGGGAGCACGGCTGGTTTGATAAGCGCTTCATGTACGAGGAGTCGTTCCGCACGCCCATGGTGGTGCGCTGGCCCGCTGTGGTCAAGCCAGGCTCACAGTTGGGGCAGTTTGTGATGAACCTCGACATAGCCCCTACCATGCTCCATGCAGCCGGCGTGCGCATCCCGAACGAGATGCAGGGCGAGTCTTTTCTGAAATACCTGCAACAGCCTAGGGCCAAGGGCCGCGAAGCCATGTACTACCACTACTATGAGAACGGCGAGCACGCTGTATCACCTCACTTCGGCATCAGGACGGAACGCTACAAGCTGATTCGTTTCTACAAAAGAGTGGAGTCGTGGGAACTGTATGATCTCGAGAAAGACCCGCAGGAGATGAATAATTTGTACGGGCAAAAGGGCTATGAGAAAATTACCGCCAAACTCAGAAGCCAATTGCGCGAAATGATTAAAAAGTACGAGGATGACGAAGCCAGGCAGCTACTGGAGAAAGGCAGTGGGAACTCCTGACATGCATGGTGCTTACGGAGCATGCGCCTTTCGCATTGGAGCATAGACAGGGTTTGCTACCACGGTTTTCTCAAGCGGGCCTGTCAATTGAAAAGGGCGACACACTGACGACTGGCATGGTCACATGGATATATGCAATGAGTAAATGCAGCTTTTACGATAAACTGATTTTACGATAAACTGATGCTGAGAATACAATACCCATATTCAACTTGCCTTTGTGGTGGCATGAAATGTCTGGTGGCTGGCATGTTGTGCATCCTTTTGGTCACTTCACCCCAGGTGCTGGCACAGGGAACAGACGATAAACAAAACTTCTATATCATCCGCCCGAATGACACCGAGTCCGACATCATCCGCAAAGCTGCGAACGTGGTGCCAACACCCCGGCAGCTGCGCTGGCAGCAGCTGGAACTCACCGCTTTCTTCCACATCGGCGTCAATACCTTTACCAACCGGGAGTGGGGCACGGGAAAGGAAGATCCTAAAATTTTCAATCCTTCCCAGCTCGATGCCCGCCAATGGGTGCGCGTGGCCAAGGAAGCGGGCATCAAGCAGGTGATCCTGACAGCCAAGCATCACGATGGCTTCTGTCTTTGGCCCACTGCCACCACGGAGCATTCGGTAAAGAACAGCCCCTGGAAGAACGGGCAAGGCGATGTGATGCGGGAAGTCGTGGAGGCCTGCCAGGAGTATGGGCTTGGGGTAGGCGTATACCTGTCGCCCTGGGACATGAACTCACCCGTGTACGGCACCGACGCCTATAACGACCTCTTTGTGGCGCAGCTGACGGAACTGTTGACAAACTACGGCCAGATAGATGAAGTGTGGTTCGACGGTGCCAACGGTGAGGGACCAAACGGAAAAAAGCAGGTATACGATTTCGACCGCTGGTACAGGCACATCCGCAAGCTGCAGCCCACGGCCACGATTGCCATTATGGGACCCGATGTGCGCTGGGTGGGCACCGAGACGGGCTACGGACGCGAAACTGAGTGGAGTGTTGTGCCTGCCGATAACCTGGAACAGGAAGCTGTGGCGGCCAATTCGCAGCAAGCCGTTGCCTTTAAGCCGCAGGGCGACATGCGCGGGGAAGTTTTGGGCAGCCGTGAAAAGATCCGCAACGCCAAGGGACTTGTATGGTACCCCGCCGAAACAGACGTGTCCATTCGTCCGGGCTGGTTCTACCACCCGGGCGAAGACGATAAAGTGAAGTCGCCCGAGAAGCTGCTGGACATCTATTACAGCTCGGTGGGCCGCAACGGCGTGCTCCTGCTCAACATTCCACCCGACACCCGGGGGCTGATCCATGAAAGCGATGTGAAAGCACTACAGGGTTGGGCCAAGTTGCGCCAAGACACTTTTGCGAGGAACTTTGCGAACGGAGCCAAAGTGAAAGCGGCGGGTAGGAACAAGCACGCCCTGCTCGACGGCAAGTACGATACGCACTTTACGACCAAATCCGCAAAAGATACCACCGCCATTATTGAACTGCGGCTCAAAGGAGAGCAGACCTTCGACGTGCTGATGCTACAGGAAAACATCAGCGTGGGACAGCGCATTGAAAAGTTCACGTTTGAGTACTGGAAGGAAGGGCAGTGGCAAAAGGCAACCGAGGGTACCACCGTCGGCTACAAACGACTGCTACGTTTTGAGCCTGTAACGGCCAGTAAAGTAAGGCTGCGCATTGCGTCATCGCGGTTGAACCCGACCATTTCGGAAATTGGACTGTACAAGAACGCCCTTTCTGGGGCAAACTATTCAGCCAACAAACAGGAGTAAGCTGAAAGGCAAGGATAACACAAATTACCATTTAGGTATACCGAAGCACCGACACTGCCTGCTTTGGCAGGTATAGCCTTCTGATGACACATAACCCTAAACCCTGATTGGGAAAGATTGAACAGACATGATAAAGCGGATTCCCCTTCTACTCGCATTTTTGATTCCCCTGCTGGCACTGGCGCAGGAGCCTGCAGGCATCATACCGCAACCTGTGCGCATAGCTCACCACGACGGCAGCTTCGTGATTGACAGGGAGACTGTTATATATCTGGAAAATGAAAAAAAGGAGTTGAAGCCCGCCGCTGCGTTTCTGGCGGCACGCATCAGCGAGCTATCCGGCCACGAACTTCCCATCCGAAAGGGTAAAGGCAAAACAATCAGCCTGACCCTTGAGCGCATAGAAGGTTTAGGGCCAGAAGGGTATACCCTAGAGGTGACACCTGCCAGGATAAGCATAAAGGCCAATACTAAAGCAGGCATTGTATACGGCATACAGACAGTGCTGCAAACACTGCCAGCCGTGCGTACCAACGCGGCGCTGCAAGTGCCCGCTATGACCGTAACGGACTACCCCCGTTTTGCCTGGCGCGGTATGCACCTGGATGTGAGCCGTCACTTCTTCTCACCAGCGGTCGTGAAGCAGTACATCGACCTGATGGCAGCCTATAAACTGAACACCCTGCACTGGCACTTGGTAGACGACCAGGGCTGGCGCATTGAAATCAAGAAATACCCGAAACTGACCGAGGTGGGCGCCTGGCGTGTGGACCACACCGACAAACCCTGGGATGCAAGACCGCAGGCCAGGCCAGGAGATGAACCCACCTACGGAGGCTACTATACCCAGGAGCAGGTGAAAGAAATAGTGGCCTATGCCGCACAGCGCAACGTAACCGTGGTGCCGGAAATTGAGATGCCAGGTCACGTGGCTTCTGCCATTGCCGCTTACCCACACCTGAGTTGCGAAGGAAAGTCACAGCTCCCACTCACGGGCGGCGACTATACCAACATGGCCTCCAACTACTGCCCGGGCAACGAAGCGGTGTATACGTTTCTGGAGGATGTGCTGGACGAGGTGGTGCAGCTGTTCCCTTCGCAGTATGTGCACATCGGCGGCGATGAGGTAGACAAATCAGGGTGGAAGAAGTGCCCGAAATGTCAGCAACGCATGGCCGCCGAAGGGCTTGCGGACGTGGAGGAGTTGCAGAGCTACTTCATCAAGCGCATGGAAAACTACCTGCTCACAAAGAAGCGCCGCATCATTGGGTGGGATGAGATATTGGAAGGAGGACTGGCCCCGCAGGCCACCGTGATGAGCTGGCGCGGCGAGAGCGGAGGGGTAGAGGCGGCCAAGATGGGGCACGACGTCATCATGACGCCTGGCAACCCCGTGTATTTCGACCAGTACCAGGCTGGCCCGGAAGGAGAGCCACTGGCCATCGGGGGATTCAACACGCTGAAGAAAGTGTACGACTATGAGCCTATACCTAAGGAACTTACGGCAGCCGAGGCAAAGCACGTGCTGGGTGCGCAGGCCAATGTGTGGGCGGAGTACATCACCACACCATCGCACTTACAGTACATGGTGCTGCCCCGCATGCTGGCCCTGGCCGAGGTAGTCTGGTCGCCACCGGGGAGCCGTGACTGGGGAAGTTTCAACAGACGCCTGCAACCCCAGTTCAGGGCTTTTGACCAAAAAGGATTGAACTACTCCAAAGGCAATTTCACGGTGGATATCAAACCAAGTTCAGCGGGGGGTAAGCTCACCGTGAGTCTTTTTACCGAAGCCATGAACGGGGACATATACTATACCCTGGACGGCTCAGCCCCCACCACGCAAAGCAGCAGGTATACGCAAGCCATTCCAATCGACTCGTCGGTGGTGCTGAAGGCAGTGACCGTGGTGGAGGGCAAGGTGATGGGGCTGAAACCGGCAGAGCAGTCGTTTAGCATGCACCAGGCCATCGGGCGGGATGTGCACTACGAAAACCCTGTGAGCAAGCACTACAATGCCGATGGCCCCAACTCGCTGACAGACGGCGTGCGCGGCAGGCAGGCTGTGGGCAAATACTGGCACGGCTTCAGCCGAAAAGACCTGGTGGCCACCATAGACCTGGGAGCGGCAAAAAACATCTCCAGCATCGCCCTGGGCTGCCTGCAGCACTACCGCGACTGGATCTTTTTGCCGACCGCGGTGAAGTTTGAGGTGTCGGCCGACGGTGTCAATTTCAAAGAGGTGAAGACCGTGAAAAACCCAGTCTCGCCGAACGTGCAGCAGGCCACCATTTACGATTTCAAGGCAGAGTTTCCAAGGCAAAAAGCAAAGTATGTGCGGGTAACGGCTTATCACCTCACCGCCATGCCGGAGGGCCATAACGGAGCGGGAGAGGCGGCCTGGCTATTCGCCGATGAAATAATCGTGCGATAGCGCCATGGACGTTACTTTGAACCCATAAATGAATACTGAAATCACTATCTTTAATAGCGATACACCAAAACAAATATCCTGACTAAAAGCAGTTCCATCCTTATGCCTACAAGAAGAGATTTTGTAAAGACAAGCGCCCTCGCTACGGCTGGCATCGCCGCTACAGGCTTTTCGTTCATGTCGTTCACCCAGCGGGACAAATTTGTGAGCCAGCGCCCCGCCAGCGCCCAGCGCAACTTCACGAGCAAGGCGGTTGAAAAGGTTATCAGGGACGTGAAAAAAGACATAGCCGACCCCGAACTGGCCTGGATGTTCGAGAACTGTCTCCCCAGTACGCTCGACACCACCGTAACCTACCGTGAGAAAAACGGCCGCCCCGATACCTATGTCATCACGGGCGACATCGATGCCATGTGGCTGCGCGACAGCTCGGCCCAGGTATGGCCTTACCTGCCCCTGATGAAAAAGGACAAGGCCCTCCAGCATCTGGTGGCTGGCGTCGTGAACCGACAGACCAGCTATATCCTCCAAGACCCGTATGCCAACGCCTTTTATGACGACCCGAACCGAAAAGGGGAATGGGCCACAGACCTGACGGATATGCAGCCCGGCGTGCATGAGCGAAAATGGGAAATAGACTCGCTTTGCTACCCGATCAGGCTGGGCTACCACTACTGGAAAACCACTGGGGATACCGCTCCTTTCGATGCCGACTGGGACAAAGCCATGCGACTGGTCGTGAAGACCTTTAAGGAGCAGCAACGCAAGGAGGGAAAGGGGCCTTATACCTTTCAGCGCGAAACACCGAAGCAGACAGATACCGTGGCGGGCGCTGGGTACGGCTTTCCGATAAACCCCGTCGGTCTGATCTGTTCCACGTTTCGCCCCTCCGACGATGCCACCATCTACCTGTTTCTGGTGCCCTCCAACTTCTTTGCCGTTACCTCGCTGCGACAACTGGCTGAAATGAGCCAGCAGATAAAAAAGAACAGCGCGTTCGCCAGCGAGTGTACCGCCCTGGCCAACGAAGTGGAGAAAGCCCTGCAGCAATATGCCGTGGCCGAGCACCTGAACTTTGGCAAGGTATACCCCTTCGAGGTGGACGGTTTCGGCAACAAACTGTTTATGGACGATGCCAACATACCAAGCCTGATCTCATTGCCCTACCTGGGTTGCTGCCCCGCTGACGACCCCGTATACCTGAACACCCGCAGGTTTGTACTGAGCGAGAACAACCCCTGGTTCTTCAAGGGCAAGGCAGGGCAGGGCATTGGCGGTCCGCATGTGGGGCCCGAGATGATCTGGCCGATGAGCATCATCATGCAGGCCATGACCAGCCAGTCTGATGAAGAGATAAAGAACTGCCTGCAGATCCTGAAGAACACCCACGCGGGCACAGGCTTTATGCACGAAACGTTCCACAAAGACGACCCGACTAAGTTTACCAGGGAGTGGTTTGCCTGGGCCAATACGTTGTTCGGTGAGTTGATTCTGAAGCTGCATGCCGAACGACCACATATACTCAAAGCCAGAGCATAACAGGAAAGCACATGCCTTAGGCTGCCATACCTGGTTATGGGGTACAGCAGCCACATACCTTTCGATAACAGAACTATAGAAGATGAATAGCAGACGAAAATTCATAAAACTATCCGCCCTGGGAGCGACTATTCTGGGCGGCGGATTTCCTTTTGAGCGCGCCTTTGCTGGTACGCTGGGAGTAGCCAAAACAAACAAGCCTGTGGTGATTTCCACCTGGAACCATGGCATACCTGCCAATGCGGCTGCCTGGGAGATACTATCCCAAAAAGGAAGCGCACTGGATGCCGTAGAGGCAGGTGTGCGCGTGCCAGAGGCAGACCCCGAGGTGCGCACCGTGGGCTACGGCGGCTACCCTGACCGGGAGGGCCACGTAACGCTGGATGCCTGCATTATGGATAAGGACAGCAACTGCGGCGCCGTGGCGTTTTTACAACACATCAAGCACCCGATTTCTGTGGCCCGCAAAGTGATGGAAGATACTCCGCACGTGATGCTGGTTGGAGAGGGCGCTCTGCAGTTTGCGCTCGAAAAGGGCTTTCCGAAAGAGAACCTGCTCACGCCTGCCTCCGAGAAAGACTGGAAAAACTGGCTGCGGGAGTCAAAGTACAAGCCTGTCATCAACATCGAGAACCATGATACCATCGGCATGCTGGCCCTCGATGCCAACGGCGACCTGGCAGGTGCCTGCACCACCAGCGGCGCCGCCTACAAAATGTATGGTCGCGTAGGCGATTCCCCTATCATCGGGGCGGGCCTGTTTGTGGACAATGAAGTGGGGGCTGCTACGGCTACTGGTCTGGGTGAGGCAGTTATCCGCATGGTGGGCAGCCACCTGGTGGTGGAGCTGATGCGGCAGGGCAACTCTCCCGAGAAAGCCTGCCGCCTGGCAGTAGAGCGCATCATCGCCAAGCACAAAGACGTGAAAGACCTACAGGTTGGCTTTATCGCCCTGAACAAAAAAGGCGAATATGGCGGCTACTGCATTCACAAGGGATTTAACTACGCCGTGCAGGATCATGCTGGTGTGAAACTACTGGATGGAAAGAGCAAGTTCTAAAACACCCCTGACACTGGAAATATGCGTGGACTCTGTCGCCTCGGCCCTGGCTGCTGAGACGGGTGGGGCGCAGCGGGTGGAGCTGTGCGACTACCTGGCGGGTGGCGGCACCACACCGAGTGCGGGTATGATCGCGGTGGTGCGCAACAGCATCCGCATCGGGTTGCACGTCCTTATCCGACCCCGCCGCGGTGACTTTCTCTACACGGCAGCCGAATGCGCCGTCATGAAGCACGATATACAGGTCTGCCGGGACCTGGGCGTCGATGGCGTGGTCATCGGTGCCCTGACAAAAGAGGGGAATATTGATCTGGCCCTTACGCAGGAACTGATGGAAGCGGCTGGTGCGATGAACGTTACCTTTCACCGAGCCTTCGATCTGGTGGCAGACCCTTATAAGGCTTTGGATGACTTGCTGCAGCTAAAAGTACAGCGTCTGCTTACGTCTGGGCAGCAGGAGTCCGCATTGCAGGGGGCTAATCTGATAAAAGAGCTAAACAGGCGCGCAGCAGGTAGGCTGAGCGTTATGCCCGGGGGCGGTGTGAGTCCTGCAAACGTGCGGGAGCTGGTGGCCAGAACAGGGGTAAGCGAGGTGCATGCCTCGGTGCGAACGGCTGTGGAAAGCGGCATGGTTTTCCGCAAAGACTACCCGCCCATGTCCAGCAACAGCGTCCTTTCGGAGTTTGAGCAACTGGTGGCCGACGTAGTGCAGGTGCGTGCCATGCGCACAGCATTTGAGGAATAGCCGCCGTGTATTAAATCAAAAAGGCTTAAAGTAGACACTAATTATGATGGTAACGAAGTGCAGACTATGGCTGCTTGTTCTCTTTGCCCTGAGCGGTAATTTTTGCTTTGCCCAGTCAAAAAAGGCAAACCCAGCGCAGGAGGCTGATAAAATGCAATGGTTTGGCGACGCTAAGCTGGGCATCTTCATCCACTGGGGCATCTATGCCGTCAACGGCATTCCCGAGTCCTGGTCCTTTTTCAATAACTACATCAGCCACGAGGACTACATGAAACAGCTCGATGGGTTCACGGCGGCCAACTACCAACCGGCGGCATGGGCGAAGCTGATAAAGGAATCGGGCGCACGGTATGCCGTCATCACCACCAAGCACCATGATGGGGTGGCGCTCTGGGACAGCAAAATGGGCGGCATCAATACCCAAAAACACACGCCTGCCAAACGGGATGTGCTCACACCCTTTGTGGAGGCGCTGCGGAAAGAGAACCTGAAGACGGGCTTCTACTACTCGCTGCCTGATTGGAGCCATGCCGATTACGATGTGTTCACGCGGACCAAAAAACGCTATACGCTGGCCCAGGAGCCGCGCCGCTGGAAGAAGTTCCTCCACTACTACCAGGGGCAGCTGCGCGAACTCTCCAAAACCTACAACCCCGACCTGTACTGGTTCGATGGCGACTGGGAGCACAGTGCCGAGGAATGGGAGTCGGCTAAGGTGCGGGACATGCTGCTGGGGTATAACCAGAATGTGATTCTGAACTCCCGCCTGAACCACTACGGCGACTATGCCACCCCAGAGCAGGGTGTGCCTGTGGTACGGCCGCAGGACCCCTACTGGGAGCTTTGCCTCACCATGAACGACTCTTGGGGCTACTCCCCGCACGACCGTCACTACAAGAGCCCCAACCAGATTATACGCACCTTTGCCGACTGCATTAGCAACGGCGGCAACCTGTTACTCGACATCGGGCCCAAGCCAGACGGCACTATACCCGAGGAACAGGTGGCGATTCTGAAGGAACTGGGCCGCTGGACGGGCAAACATGCAGACGCTATTTACGGGACGGTGGCGGGTATACCTGAGGGGCACTACCATGGTAACTCCACCCTATCCAAAGATCGCAAAACGCTATACCTGTTCGTTGAGCATCAGGGAGCGGAATCGGTGCGGGTGAAGGGGCTCGCCACGCCAGTGAAAGAGGTGAAAGTAGTGGGGACCAATGCAGTTGCCAGCTATGAAAAGCAGGGAAACACCACCTACATGCAGGTGCCTGCCCAAGCCTATGATGCACAGCTGACAGTGCTGGCCCTGTTCTTTGAAGAACCGTTGAAATTAACATTACCAGAACAAACGAAAGTGGAGCTGACGACACTGCAGCAAACAGGTAAGTTGGATAATGTACAGCGAAACCGCACCATTAGCCAACTGGCCGACAACCTGCAGGCGGGGCACAATCCTTTCCAGAATACCTCACTACAGGCAGACGGCACGGATGTGAAGCAGTTGAAGCTGGCCGATGCGGGAGTAGAGCGCTGGGTGCGCAAACATGCTGAGACGCTGTACAAAGCCTCCCCAGGACTGCCTGCCGGGCATTACGAAGGGGCCACTTCCTTGTCAGCGGACAGGCAGACGCTATACCTGTTCGTGGAAGGCAAACCCACAGGGCCTATCGCCATCAAGGGGCTTAAAAATAAACTGCAGCGCATTAGGGTGGTGGGCAACGGCACCTTACTGGGGCACGAGATTTTCAACAAGCAGTACTGGAGCGACATCCCTGGCATTGCCTACATCGATGTGCCGCACGAGCTGCTGGACGATGACCTGACCGTGATCGCCATACTGTTGGATAGGCCTGTGGAGCTCTACCGGGAGGAGATAAAGCCCATCGAGAGTAATTGAATGTACGGAAAGCTCAACTACCTTCTGATTTTTTTTGTGAGCCAAAGCGGCTTCGCATCATTCCGCATTACCCTTATAAAGGAGGAAAAACGGAGAGGTGAGTTTAAAGATGGCAACGCTTTTCGGTAGGTATACTGAAAACAGGCTGTATAACCAATGACATGATAAAATATTGCATAGTGCTTTTTCTGGCCTTTATCGGAGCGGGTTGCGCGCAGATGGCACGTTCATCTATTGAGCAGGAGCAGGGCAGCCATTACATAAGCCAGCCCCTATCATCCGTATCACCTTTCGAAGGCCTGGAGCACCTGTTCACTGAGCCCAGACACTACGTTGCCCATTTCACGGACACGGCTCCAGCCATAGATGGGCACCTGGATGATGAGGTATGGCAACAGGCCGTCTGGACAGACCTCTTTACCGATATAGAGGGCGACACAAAACCAGCGCCGTCTTACCTTACCCGCGTGAAAATGGCCTGGGACAATACCTACCTATACATTGCCGCGGAATTGAAAGACCCGCATGTGTGGGCCACCCTGACCGAACACGACGAGGTGGTTTTCCACGACAACGATTTTGAGGTGTTCATCGACCCTGACAATGACACGCACCAGTACTTTGAGGTGGAGGTGAATGCGTTGAACACGATTTTTGATTTGTTCATGTCCAAGCCTTACCGCAACAACAATGGCGCCCTGATAGCCTGGGACATGCATGGGCTGAAGTCGGCAGTGCAGGTACAGGGTACGCTGAACAACACCACCGATACAGACGAGGGTTGGACCGTGGAAATGGCCATTCCCTTCCGCTCCGTGACCATAGGCAACCACACGAAAGTGCCGCAAGAAGGAACCTTGTGGCGCATCAACTTCTCAAGGGTGCAATGGGATGTGGACGTCGAGGATGGCAGGTATGTTAAGCGCAAAGCCGAAGACGGGAAACCACTGCCAGAGCATAACTGGGTATGGTCGCCGCAGGGAGTGGTCAACATGCACCTGCCAGAGCGGTGGGGCTATTTGTACTTCACACGAAAAGCTGCTGGGAATAGTCCCGTTGCTTTTAGCCTGCCCCATGCCGAGCGGCAGAAGCAGTACCTGTGGCTGGTGTATTACCGTCAAAAAGAATACTTTGGCAAGCATGGCAGGTATAGCCAATCACTCAAAGAGCTGGGCCTGGAGAGCTCTGTCGTGCAGGTAGAGGGGCAGGAAAATCGGATGATGCTGGAGGCGGGCACGCTGCAATTCATGGCGGCCATACAGGGTACCGACGGTCAGGTATGGGGTATCAATGAAAACGGATTTGTACACAAGATAAAGGGTCTCCTATGAAATCGAGAAGAAGCTTTCTGAAAGCTGGGGTAGTGGCCGGTCTGGCGGCCAGTATACCTGCGGCACCTGCCTTTGGGGTTGTGGCAGCAACTGGGACGGCAGCAAAAAAAGAACTCCGCCACTGGGTATGGGTAAGGCCCAACAAAGCAGACAAGGTGTCTGACCTGCAACAGCAGTATGCCCGTTTTTACAAGGCAGGTATCCGGGGCATCTTTTTCGAGGCCGACAGCGAGAAGCACTTTCGGGCAGCCAAAGCCAGCAAACTGGAGGCGCACCGTTGGATGTGGACCATGAACAGGGGTGAGAAAGAGCTCCTGCAAAAGCACTCCGACTGGTATGCCCGCAACCGCAAGGGTGAGTCCTGTGCCGACAAGCCGCCCTATGTCAACTACTACCGCTGGCTATGCCCTTCCCGCGAAGAGGTAAAGCAATACCTGGCCGAGGACGTGCGCAACATTCTCAGCAAAGACTACATCGACGGCATCCACCTGGACTACGTGCGTTTCTGCGACGTGATTCTTCCTGTAAACCTTTGGGACACGTATAAAATCGAGCAAACAAAAGAGTTGCCGGAATATGATTATTGTTACTGCGAGGTATGCCGCGCTAAATTTAAAGCCTGGCGTGGGCAGGCTGTTGAGGAACTGGAGTACCCGGAGGCCAGCCTTTCGTGGCGACTGTTCCGCTACAACGCAGTCAATGCCATTGTGAACCACCTTGCCGAAGTGGCCAAAGAGAAAAAGAAACCCATTACCGCCGCCGTTTTCCCGACGCCCGAGGTGGCCCGCCGCATCGTGCGCCAGGATTGGACTAACTGGAACCTGAATGCCGTATATCCCATGATTTACCACGGATTCTACAAAGAGGACGTCCGCTGGATCGGGGACGCCGTGGCAGAGGGACTGCACTTCTTGAATGGGAAATTCCCGCTCTACGCTGGGCTATACCTGCCTGATTTTAAGGACAACCAAGAGCTGCAGCAGGGCATGGAGTATGCACTTCAGAACGGCGCGGCAGGTATCTCTATCTTCGGGGATGTGAACGAGCAGGTGCTACAGGCCCTGGAGCGGGCCTCGGCGAGAGGATAGCGCCAGTTAAATAAACTAAAGTGATTAAAACAAAAGCCCTGTCCAGGCAATCCGGGGCAGGGCTTTTGTTTATTTTGGGGCTTATACCTTACTCACCAGGTGTTGAGCGGGGCCAGTCTTCTTTAGCGACACCCCAGGTAGGGCTCGGCTGGCGTCCCATCTCAAACACCAGCTTGCCGCCCTGTATCAGGTCTTTGTGTAGGACATACGTTTTAGTATAGGGCTTGCCATTCAGTGTTACCCGCTGGATATACTTGTTCTCCGGGCTGTTGTTAAGGGCCTCTAGCTCCAGCACCTTTCCGTTCGGCAGGGTGAGCGTCGCCTGCTTAACGGCGGGGCTACCGAACACATAGGCACCGTTCACGGGGTTCTGCGGGTAAAAGCCAAGCGTGGAGAAAATGTACCAGGCAGACATCTGGCCCACGTCCTCGTTGCCGATCAATCCGTCTGGTTTATCAGAGTACATGTTCCTAACGATGAAGCGCACCTTTTCGGCTGTTTTCCAGGGCTGGCCCACGTAGGGGTATAGGTAGGTGATATGGTGACTCGGTTCGTTGCCGTGGGCATACTGGCCTATCAGGCCTGTAATGTCGCTGGAGGCCTCTTCGCCCATATCGCCCTCCACTGTGAAGAGGGAGTCCAGTTTCTGCGCAAAAGCCTCTTCGCCACCCAGTAAATTGATTAACCCCTCCACGTCCTGCGGTACCAGCCAGGTATACTGCCAGGCGTTGCCCTCTGAGTAGTCATCTTTGCGGTGCTCAGATCGGAACGGGTCAAACGGGGTGCGCCATTCATTTTGTGAAATTCTGCCGCGCATAAAGTGGGTTTGCGGGTCGAAATAGTTAGCGTAGTACCTACCGCGCTTACTGAAGTAGGCATAGTCCTCCTGTTTGCCCATCTTTTTGGCCACCTGCGCGATGCTCCAGTCGGCGATAGCGTATTCCAGGCCCTTGGCTACGCTCTCTACCTCCTCGTCGGCAGGTATAAAGCCCTGTTTCTTGACCCAGGTAAGCCCGAACTCGTCACCCATGGCGGTGGCTTTCATGGCCTCGTAAGCAAGGGCGTGGTCAAACCCGTCAAAACCTTTCAGGATGGCGTCGGCCACCACCTGCACGCTGCTGTAGCCCACCATGGTGTTGGTTTCGTTGCCCATCAGGTGCCAAACGGGTAGCTTGCCCTGCTGCTGGTAAATGGCCAGCATGGAGTTGATCATGTCATTTACGCGGTCTGCCTGCAGGATGGTGTAGAGCGGGTGGGCGGCCCGGTAGGTGTCCCAGAGCGAAAAAGTGGTCAGGTTGGTGAAATCAGCGTTACGGTATACTTTTTTGTCGGTGCCGCGGTAGTCGCCGTTGTGGTCGTTGAAGATGGACGGGGCAATCAGGGTATGGTACAGCGCAGTGTAGAAGGTGCGGAGCTGCGCCGAATCCAGGGCCTCGATGCGCACCTTTTGCAGTTCTTTGTTCCAGGCGGCATCGGCCTCGGACACCACCCTGTCGAAGTTCCAGTGGGGCAGCTCGGCCTGTATGTTTGCTAGGGCGTTCTCTGTGCTCACTGGCGAGAGACCTACCTTCAGTTTTACCTTCTCGCCCTGCTGGGTTTTAAAGCGCGCTATCCCTTTGATGCGATTGCCTTTAGCGGCTGGCGTCGGCGAGGTGGCAGCCGTGTCGTATACCTGATAACTCTCGAACTTGCCGATTGGCTTGGAGAAGACGGCGGTGAAATAGACGCGCTGGTCGTTTGCCCAACCCTTGGAAAAACGGTACCCTGCCAGTGTGCTGTCGTTGATCTGCTCAATGAACGTTTCGGTGGGCGAATCCCAGCCGATGCCCTCCTTCAGGTCGATGATGATGCCCGCCTCCTCTGATGCCGGAAAGGTATACTGGTGAAAGCCCACACGCTGAGTGGTGGTGAGTTCGGCGGCAATATCATAGCGCTTTAGCCTGACTGCGTAGTAGCCTGGGCGCACCGTCTCCTCGTCATGCGATAATAGCGAATAGTAGCCGCTGTTCGGCTGCTTTACATTGCCTTTCACAAGCTGCACCTGGCCCGTCACGGGCATCACCGCTATGTCGCCCAGGTCGCCGATGCCCGTGCCGCTAAGGTGTGTGTGCGCAAAGCCCACAATGGTGGAGTCAGAGTAGTGGTAGCCCGAGCACCAGTCCCAGCCCTGCGTGATGTTGGTAGGGCCCAGCTGCACCGCCCCAAACGGCACGTTGGCCCCCACGAACACATGGCCGTGATAGCTGCTGCCGATGTAGGGATCTACGTACTTGGTCAGTGAGGCGGTGGAGGAGGGATTGTCCTGCTGGTGGGTGGCTGTGCAGGCTGCAAAGATGCAGGCCAGCACAACGAAAGCGGCTTTTAATCTGGAGAAAGCTTTCAGGTGCATCGGGTTCGTTTTAGGTATAGGGTTGTCAAGGTATAAAGTCGTTCAGGTATAGCATTTCAGTTGCTCTGTCGCTAGCGTATCAACGGCCGGCTGAGCCAGTTGTCGTTACAGGCAGGGTTAGTTTCTCCACGTTCCAGCCTTCCACTGTGATAGCGGGTGATGCCGCGCCTTCCACTGGAGTGTATTCCACTGTAATGCGCTGCTGCTCTCCCGGGGGAACCGAGATATAGTTGTCGCTGTAGAATGCGGGCAGTATACGCTCGTTGGTTTGCGGGTCTATCAGCGAAACGCGGTTGAAGAAAGCAACCGTGTTGGTAGCTGGGTTACTGAGCGTTACCTCCATTTTCCCTTTCTCTATCTGTTTGGCGGTCACATGTACTTTTGCTTTCGCCAGCTCGTTCAGGCCGGTGTAGTTGCCTGCTGCGTTTGGCAGCCAGTAAAAGTTGTTGCTGATTACGTTCTGGTCCAGGTCGAGTAAACGGAGCGACAGGAAAACGCCTTTTTCATTTCCGAGGCGCCTGAGGTTACCTTTTAGCGGGAAGTATTTTTTTGCTGTGGACGGGTTGATCTCCACGATCAGCTGTCCCAGTGAGGTGCTCTTGCCGGCCATGTCGTAGGCGGTAGCGACCAGCATCAGGTCGCGCTTCATCTCAAAGCCGTTATTCACGGCCATCACCATGCTGTCCACCGGGTCGAACATGACATGGAGCGGCTCACCACCATTACGCAAACCGAAGAGGGCAGCATTCGGGTCGAGGTAATAGTCGTACATCTGGCCGCGCATGGAGGTCCAGGGGTTCTGGGTCTTCCAGATGATGGTGCCCGTGTACCAGTCCCACATGTGGGAACTGAAGCCCTCCATCAGCGCCCGGTACTGGTCGTAGTTCACGAGTTGCGCCTTGCGGGTGAAGTCCCTAATATCGGTAGGGGCGCCGTAGGGCAGGATATGTTGCTCGTAGCCCACGCCGGTATAGGTATGGTAGGTCCAAACGGAATCCACTTTTTCAGACGGTTTGTGGTCTTTGCCCAGGTACTGCGGTGCCACCAGGTTCTCTTTGGGTATAAAGCGCTCCAGCGATTCCAGGTCGCCCACGCCTACCGAGCCCACCTCGGAGTTGAACGGCCAGGTGCGGTAGGCCCAGAACTGGCTGATGGGCTGGATGGTATAAGGCCCGTCGCCGTTGCCGCCGATGGTGTTGAACGACATGCTGTCGGCATTGGAGTAGGGGATGAACCAGCGTGTGCCGTCCAGTTCGGGCAGGATGGAGTCCTGCAGGGCGGTGAGGATACCGGCGGGCGGTGTGATCTCGTTGCCGCCGCACCACATGGCCAGCGAGGGGTAGTTCCGGATCATCTTCACCTGGTCTGCGGCAGAGCGTAGAAACAGGCCGTGGTCGTCCGGGTATTTGCGGCGGGTCCACTGGTCGTCTGCTTTCAGGGGGTCCACCCAGCGGCCATTGGCGTCGCCTGTCATCCAGAAGTCCTGTATCACGAGCAGGCCATACCGGTCGCAGGCCTCGTAAAACTCGGGGCGCTCCACCAGGGCGCCGCCCCAGATGCGGATCAGGTTCAGGTTCATGTCGCGGTGGTAACGCACCTCGGCGTCGTAGCGGGCATCTGAGAAGCGGAGCATGGCATCCGAAATGATCCAGTTGCCGCCCTTGATAAAGATGGGCTGCCCGTTCACGTTCACCTGCATGCTGCGGGTGCGCTCGTTCCACACGGTTTGGATCTCACGCACCCCCACTTGCACCGTTTCCTCGTCCGACACGGTTTTGCCGTTTACTAGGAATTGTAAATGGAGTGGGTAGAGGTGCTGCGGGCCGTACATGTTCGGCCACCACAGTTTCGGGTTTTGGAGCACCAGGTCGTCCAGTGCAACTTTTTGTGTGCTATTGGCCGGCAGGCTTACTTTCTTGGAGACGGTCTTTCCATCCAGGGTATAGCGCAGCACACCACGGATTTTTTCGGATGTTGGGTTCTCCAGTTCCGCCGTTACCTTCACGGTGGCGGGTTGCTGTGGCCCATTGGGCTTGCGCTTGCCGGGCACCAGGGTAATGACGTGCGGGTTTTTCAGGTTTACCTGCTTTGTCTTCTCAATGATCACCTTATCCCAGATGCCGGTGTTGCGATCGCGAATCGGCTGTATCCAGTCCCAGCCGGCCACATACTGGTGGGTCACGTTCCGAGCGATGGTGCCGTCGCCACCCTGCCCGCCGTTAGGCTTTCCCACCGGGTCGGGTGGGTATACCAACACGGCCAGGCGGTTGTTGCCGTCTTTAGCCAGGTAGGGGGTAATGTTGTAGGTCTGGCGCAGGAACATCCCATGGTGGGTCTTTTCGTTCAGCTTTCGTCCGTTGAGGTATACGTCGCTGCTGTAGTTGACGCCGCGAAGGTGCAGCCATACCTGCTCCCCTTTCTGCGGGGTGCTCTCTGTAAAGTCCTTTGCAAACCAATAGGTATAGTATTCGCGGCCCGTGGTGTAGATATCAGGTATACGCTCGTTGTTCATCCCATAAAAGGGGTCGGGTATCTGTTTGTTGTGTAGCTGCGTGGTGAGCACGGTGCCCGGCACCACGGCTGGGGCCCATGCTGCGGTGGAGTAGGAGGACGTGGAGATGGCTTCGCCTTTCTCCTTTACCTGGGAGATGGGCGCACTCATCCACCCAGCCTTAAGCTCGTACTGGCTCTGAGCAAGGAGCGCATGGCCGAAGAGCGTGCAGATAAATAAGCTTAAAAAGCGGGAGATGGTAAAAGTTGTCATGCAGTCAGGGTGAGGGTTCTGGACACTTTTGGCTAGTGTAAAAATAGGATATTGCTGCGGAAAGAAAAAGGCAGGCTTCATTTACTTGTAATGAAGCCTGCCTTTCTGGTGCAGGCCGGGAAAGCTTAGTTTACAATGATCTCATCTGTGAACAACCAGGCTTTGCGTTTGTCCTGCTCCGTGCCGGGGAGCGGATTTTTGGCGGTCACCTTGATGAAGCGCACCTTTTTGTTAGGTACCTCCGCTGTGAGCACTTCCTTGAACACGCCGGGCTTATCTGTCAGCTCTTTTACCACTTTCACGGTCTGGTACTTTTTGCCGTCCTTGGAGATGGCGAACTCCACCTGGCTTGGCAGATAGATACCATCGCCTTTCGTTTGCAGGTAGGAGCTGGTGATGCGGTTGATGCGCTGTTTCTCCTTTAGGTCGATCACGGCCTCCACGTCGGTGCCCAGGAAGCCAAGCCACTGCCCGTTTGTAAAGCTGTTAGAAGCCAATTGCCCATCTACGAGGGTGGTGGGACCGGCGGCAGTATAGTTGCGGTGGGGCGGGTGCTTCAGTTCCACCGTGTGCGCAAAAGCTTTGTGCATGTCTAGTTCTTTCGTGCTCACCTTGCTCAACAGCCCCCCCTTTTCGTCAAAAGAAGCAGCCTTTATCACCGCAGAGTTTGTCAGTTGCACAGGGCCCTGATATGCTTGTGAAGCTGTGGTCGGCTCGGAGCCGTCCAGCGTGTAGAATATTTGCGTGCCTTTGGCACCTGTGTTCAGGTGAACGGTAGCCACGCTTTTGGCAGGATCTACCTGTATCTGTTGTTTCACGTTGAACGTGCTGCGGGCATAGTTGATGCCCATTGCGTCGTAGCGCTTGTACTGCTGCTGCATGCGTGCCTGGAAGCTGTCCCAGTCCTTTTTGGCGGCCGGCGTCCAAAGCACCTCGCTCAGGGCTGAGATGCGCGGGAAAACCATGTACTCTACGTGTTCGGTGCTCGGGATGTACTCCGTCCATAAGTTGGCCTGCGCACCCAGGATGTACTTTTTCTCATCAGCGCTCAGTTCGGCCGGAGTTGGCTCGAAGGAGTATACTTTTTCCATAGTCACCAGGCCTCCAATGGCAGTCGGCTCCAGGCTTGGCTCGCCCTGGTAATAGTCGAAGTATACGTGCGAGGCGGGCGTCATCACCACATAGTGCTTTTGCTTGGCGGCGGCAATTCCCCCTTCGGTGCCTCTCCAGCTCATCACGAGAGCGTTCGGTGCCAGACCGCCTTCCAGTATCTCGTCCCAGCCAATGATCGTGCGGCCCTTGGCGTTTAAGAACTTCTCCATGCGCTGGATGAAATAGCTTTGCAGCTCATGTTCGTCCTTCAGGCCTTCGTCGGCGATGCGCTTCTGGCATTTCGGGCATTCTTTCCAGCGGGTCTTTGGCGCCTCATCACCGCCGATGTGCACGATCTTGCTTGGGAAAAGGTCCAGCACCTCGGTCATCACGTTTTCCAGAAACGTGAATGTCTCTTCGTTGCCGGCGCAGAAAATATCGTCGAACACACCCCATTTCTTCTCTACCTCAAACGGCCCGCCGGTGCAGGAAAGGTGCGGGTAGGTGGTGAGGGCGGCCACCGCGTGGCCCGGCATCTCGATCTCCGGCACTACGGTGATGTAGCGCTCCTGGGCATACTTCACCACGTCTTTGATCTGCTCCTGGGTGTAGTAGCCGCCGTAGCGCTCGTTGGTGAACCGGTGGGGCTGGTTGCTGTAGTGCCCGATCAGGGTGCCGTCGCGGTAGGCGCCCACCTGGGTCAGCTCCGGGTATTTCTTGATCTCGATGCGCCATCCCTGGTCCTCGGTCAGGTGCCAATGGAAGGTGTTCATCTTGTGCATGGCCAGGTAGTCGATGTACTCTTTTACAAACTCCACGGGGAAGAAGTGACGGGCTACGTCCAGGTGCATGCCGCGCCACTGGTAACGGGGCTTGTCCACGATCTCGAGCGCCGGAATGGAAATTGGGACGTTTGCCTTCGAGGCTGGGAGCAACTGCCGGATGGTTTGCGTGCCCAGGAAAAGGCCTTGGGGCGCTTTGGCGCTCAGCGTGATTTTGTCCGGTGTTACCTCCAAGGTATAACCCTCGGTGCCCAACGTGTCGATGGGGGTGTTAAGCGTCAGGTAAATGTGCTTGCCGCTGTTTTTGTCAGGTGCTTTTTGGAGCACCGTCGGTTGCAGGCCGGCTGTTTCCTGTAGGTGCTTGGCCAGGTATTCCCCGATTTTACGGAGCTCGTCATTTTTGGGATCAACAATAATCTTCGTCTCCTTCCCCAGCGCGAAACTGCCACTTTGCTGGGTCAGTTTAACTGGCTGCGGAATAATAGAAACGGTTTGTTGGGGAGCGGATTTCTGCTGACCCTGTGCGAATGCGAGTGGTCCTGTCAAGCCTGCCAGGGCACAGGCGACGGCTAAACTGGCAATCTTCTTCCTGAAGCGTGGATTCATATTAAATTGGTTAGTGCTTTAGAGATGTATTATGTAGTATGTATTAAGGCGGTGTAAAGCCGCATTATCTTCTGTTTTAGTGGATGTGCACTGGCACCGCAGGTAAAGTCTGGTGATCAACTTCAGACTTCAATTCGCCCCTCAATGGCTGAAAACAACGTTCGTTTGGGAGTAAGCTTGATTTTATAGGCAAAAGTTAAGGAAAAAATGCTTGTCGGGCATACCTTCTCACACATAGTTTGTTGAATAAGGTATAGCAAACGTTTGCGTTGTCATCATCGGAACTATCGCTTATGTTTAACATATGCAAGCAGTACAGGTACCGTGAACCCAGGGCGCGGACCATATAATTTGGAGTTGCGCCCCTAGTTTACCCCGAATGCAGGAATTCCCTTTGGTAGAGTAGCGGACTTTTGCCTGTAATCTTTTTAAAACACTTGTAAAAACTGGTTAGGTTGTTGAAACCGCTTTCGTAACAGACCTGCTTCATGTCGAGCCTGTTTTCCATAATAAGTTTGCAGGCCTGCCCAACTCTGATTTCTATTAGAAACTGAGAGTAAGTCTTTCTGGTCTTTGACTTAAAATAACGGCAGAATGAGTTATGGCTTAGGTATGCAACAGACGCAATCTCCTGAAGTTCTATCTTGTTTCTGAAGTTGGCCAGGGAATACTCGTATATCCTGCCAATCCGCTCTTCTTCTGCTTTTTCAAGTTTCATCTTAAAGCCTATGGAGGAAAGCATTTGCGTCTGGCTACTCCTGGAAATCAGGTCCAGTATCTCCAGCAGTAGAATGATCCTTCTGGCTCCATCTGCCTGGAGACTTTCGTCGAGCAGGCGGCCTACCGTTTGCCGTGTCTTGCCTGTTATCTGCATACCCAACTTTGCTTTCTCCAGTGTCGCCTTGATAAGCTTATTCTCTGGTAAGTTGCTGAATGTCTCTCCCCAAAAGTTTTCACCGAAATGAGCGACACATACATCGGCCTTTAGTTTTGGGTCTTCACCGAAATAGGCATCATCAAAGCGCCAATAGTGTGATAGGTTAGATCCGATGAGCAGCAGATCGCCCGAGCAGAAGCGCTGAATACTGTCTCCTACAAACTGCAAACCTTCTCCCTGCCTGATGTGAATCAGCTCCAGTTCCGGGTGGTAGTGCCACCTGTTGTTAATGAAGGGTACCTTGTCCTGCCGGATGCTGAAAGACTGTGTTGGCGCGGTTGAAATTTTTATAAGGTGTGACTTCATAGAGCTGGAGATAACAGGTACAGCAAAGACACTTCTAATATGTCATGTTGGTTGGGATTTAACAAAAGTTGTGTCCAATTATGCCAAAATAGTTTATTAATTGGTCAATCTCTTCACTATTCCGGGAAGCGTAATTTGTTTACTTTGTAGTAGCTGCCTCTATCAACACTGTGGTTTGAATTTCTTAATGACTGGTGTAGCGGCTTCATGCAGCTACCCTGTAGTACCTGTTCCTGCAAATTTTAACGATCATCCGTGTTTGTTTAACTAACCAAGATCATGCATACAGCTCCCAGAAAAAATTTTCTTTTAGCACCGGGCACTTTAGGACCCTTTATCCTTGTCACAAGCCTGTTTTTTTTATGGGGGCTGGCTAATAACATGACGGATACCCTGCTGGCTGCTTTCAAGCGGATCATGAGCATGTCTGACTTCCAGACCTCATGGATCCAGATGGCTTTTTACGGGGCCTACTTTTGCCTGGCCTTGCCTGCCGCTATACTGATAAAAAAGTATTCCTATAAGACAGGTATACTGGTAGGGCTGGGGTTGTTTATCCTTGGGGCGTTGCTGTTCTATCCGGCCAGCCTCACGTTGTCTTACGGTTATTTTCTGGTAGCGCTCTATGTGCTGGCTGGCGGACTATCCATTCTGGAAACGGCAGCCAACCCGTACATTGTAGCCATGGGGCCAGCGGAATCCGGCACGAGGCGCCTGAACCTGGCCCAGTCTTTTAACCCGATCGGCTCTATATCGGGGGTGCTGCTGAGCAAAGTGTTTATCCTGTCGCAACTCAACCAGCTAAATGCAGAAGAACGGTCAGGCCTGAACGCCGACGAACTGGCGGCTGTGCAGTCTGAGGAACTGACCGCTGTAATGGGCCCTTACGTGGGCATCGCCCTTTTCCTGGTGCTGCTGTGGGGTGTGCTCTATTTTACAAGGATGCCCAAAGCCTCTGATACCGATTCGAAGGTAGAGCTGGCTGCAACGTTCAGCAGGCTGGTCAGAACACCTAACTATGTTTGGGCGGTTGTGGCCCAATTCTTTTATGTGGGCGCGCAGATCGGCGTATGGTCCTTTACGATCCGCTACGTCATGCTGGAGCTCAGGCTAAACGAAAGCGATGCCTCCACTTACTACATGGCCTCACTGGTGCTCTTTATGGCGAGCAGGTTCGCGTTCACAGCCCTGATGAAGTTCATTCAACCGAAGACACTCCTGTTTGCCACCGCAATTGCCGCCGCTGCGCTTACCCTTGTCGTGATCTACGGGAACGGCCCGGCAGGCGTCTACGCGCTCATCGGGATATCCGGGTGTATGTCCCTGATGTTCCCCACCATTTACGGATTAGGTATACGGGGCTTGGGAGAAGACACAAAGATTGGCGGCTCGGGCCTGATCATGGCTATACTTGGCGGCGCAATCCTGACCTCCGTTCAGGGCTACGTCTCCGACCTGACGCAGGATATAGGGCTGGCGTTCTATGTGCCGCTCCTGTGTTTTCTGGTAATTGCGCTGTATGCCTTCGTGGCAGAAAAACCGGAAATAGCAGCTCGTAAAAAAGAAGCAGATGCGTTGGTAACGCAGCCTGTGACAAGTGTCCTTTAGCTTTTCCCATTCAACCTTAAGCCAGTTTTATGCCCCGCTACTGTTTTGCGCTAGACCTGAAAAATGACCCATGCCTGATCGCCGAATACGAAGCCTGGCATAAAAGTGTATGGCCCGAGATCATCGCCAGTATCCGGTATGCGGGTATAGACCATATGGAGATATACCGGTGGGAGAACCGGCTTTTTATGATCATGGAAGTGAAAGATACATTCTGTTTTGAGCGTAAAGCAGCTATGGACGCTGCCAACCCCAAAGTGCAGGAGTGGGAAGAACTGATGTGGAAATACCAGCAGGGACTGCCGGGCGTAGCAGCCGGTGAGAAGTGGCAGCCGATGAATAAGCTATTTGCTTTATAAGCACGATGATGAAAACGACAGACAGACAAACCTACCTCCGGATTCACCCCAAAGACAATGTGCTGGTGGCACTGCAGGATCAGCAGGCGGGCAACCGTATTTTCATTGACGGACAGGAGCTTACCTTAAATGACCCCGTGCCAGCCAAGCACAAGTTCACCATAACGGACCTGGCCATCGGTGCTGAGGTATACATGTATGGCGTGCTGGTCGGTAAAACGACCTGTTTTTTGCCGGCGGGGAGTTTACTGACTACCGAAAATTTAAAACACGCTGCCGAAGGTTTTTCGCAGAAGAGCGCGTCGTATACCTGGCAGGCACCGGATGTGAGCAAGTGGATGCAACGTACCTTCAGGGGCTACCACCGCGCCGATGGGCAGGTGGGCACCCGTAACTACTGGCTGGTGCTGCCGCTGGTTTTCTGCGAGAACCGGAACATCGAGACGCTGAAGCACGCTTTTCTGAAAGAGCTGGGTTATGCCGCTCCGGACAGATACCAGGCGCAGGTACGGGAGCTCTCCAACCTCTACCGCCAGGGCAAAGACCTGCAGGAGATCGACCTGGCCGAGAGTCCTGTTTATACCTCTCAGAGCCGCCTCTTCCCGAACCTCGATGGGATCAAGTTTATCGCCCATGACGGTGGTTGCGGCGGCACCCGCGAGGACGCGGAAAACCTGTGCGCACTGCTGGCCGGCTATTGCGTTAATCCGAATGTGGCTGGCGTAACGGTGCTGAGCCTCGGCTGCCAGCATGCGCAGGTAGACATGCTGCAGCAAAAGATTTGGGAACGGGACCCAGCGTTTGCCAAACCGCTGTTTGTACTAGAGCAACAGCAAGCCGCCTCAGAGTCTGCCATGCTGTCGGAGGCCATTTTGCAGACTTTTAAAGGTATGGCTGAGGCCAACCGCTGCGAACGACAGCCAGCCAAACTCGACAAACTGGTCATTGGGGTGGAATGCGGTGGCTCGGACGGTTTCTCGGGCATATCGGCTAACCCGGCGGTGGGCTATACGGCAGATCTGATTGCAGCCCTGGGAGGCAGAATCGTGCTGAGTGAGTTCCCAGAGCTATGCGGGGTAGAGCAGGAACTAATAAACAGATGCACAGACGATGAAACCGCGGAGCGTTTTGTGCGGCTCATGCGGGAATACGCTGCCCGTGCAGAGGCAGTAGGATCCGGCTTCGATATGAATCCCTCGCCGGGCAATATTCGCGACGGCCTGATCACAGACGCCATCAAGTCGGCAGGAGCCGCCAAAAAGGGAGGTACCTCGCCGGTAGTGGACGTGCTCGGGTATGGCCAGTACGTGCGTAAGAGCGGACTGACGCTGCTTTGTACACCGGGCAATGATGTAGAGAGCACAACGGCCATGGCGGGGGCGGGCTGTACAGTGCAGCTGTTCACCACAGGCCTGGGCACGCCTACCGGAAATCCTGTTGCTCCTGTGGTTAAAATTTCGAGTAACACTAGCCTGGCCACCCGGCTGCCCGACATGATCGACCTGGATGCCGGGCCTGTGATCAGTGGGGAAAAAACAATTGAAGAGTTGGGTGAGGAGATGCTGGAATATATCATCGGACTGGCCAGCGGGGAATACGATACCCGGGCAATGGAACTGGGGCAGGACGATTTTATCTTCTGGAAACGCGGGGTTTCGCTCTAAAGGAAGATGTGGATTGTTAAATGTTGATTGTCAATTGTTTGTTTGACTATTGTGGTTGATACCTCGCAATTAACATGACCAGCCTAATCATCTTCACCCCAAAACAACCAACAATCAATAATTAACAATCAACAATCGAAATGTTTAAGCTAACAGGAAAGAAAGCGATTGTGACCGGTGGCGGAAGCGGCATTGGGAAAGCCATCGCGCTGGTATTCGCAAGACAGGGTGCCGAGGTGCACGTGGTGGAACTGCACGAAGCGGCGGCCTATGAAACTAGGGCAGAAATTGAAGCTGCTGGTGGTCTTGTCTTCATCCATACCTGCGATGTGAGCCGGCAGGACCAGGTAAACAAGGTGTTCGAAGCCATTGGGGGAGTGGACATCCTGGTCAACAATGCAGGTATAGCGCATGTGGGCAACCTGGAAAATACTTCTGAGGCAGACCTGGACAGGATCTACCAGGTAAACGTGAAAGGTGCTTATAACTGCCTGCAGGCTGCTGTCAGCCGGATGAGAGAGCAGGGGGGCGGTACGATCCTGAATCTGGCGTCTATCGTTTCCCATGTAGGTATACCGGACCGCTTTGCCTACTCCATGAGCAAAGGCGCTATACATGCCATGACCTTGTCTGTCGCAAAAGATTATCTTTCGGATAATATCAGGTGCAACAGCGTGTCCCCGGCCCGCGTCCATACCCCTTTTGTGGATGGTTTTATTGCGAAGAACTATCCGGGGAAGGAAGATGAGATGTTTGAAAAACTCTCCAAAACCCAGCCTATCGGACGAATGGCCAGACCGGAGGAAGTAGCTGCACTCGCCCTCTTTCTTTGCTCTGACGAAGCGGCTTTCATTACCGGCTGCGACTACCCGATCGACGGAGGCTTTATCAAATTGAACAACTAACGAAACAACTCTGACGATGAGTCCCGCCTTCGGGAATGGTAGGGGCATGATAGTCGACAGAGACAACAAATTGAATGAACCGAGCTACCTCGATCAGGGGGTACACGCTCTAAATCCAAAATGTAGCGCTCGAGTGCAAATCTGGAGCGAAATTAATACTTACAAACAATTACCATGAAACTATTCAGATTCGGAGAGCCGGGGCAGGAGAAAGCCGGCGTGATTTTGAACGATGTAGAATACGATGTTTCTGCCTTTGGTGAAGATTACAATGAGCAGTTCTTTGAACGCAACGGCCTTGATCGACTAGCAGCCTATGTACAGCAAAATGAGGGGAAGCTGCCGCTGGTACCGGACGGCGTGCGGTTCGGTTCAGCAATTGCCCGCCCGTCTAAGATTATTTGCATCGGACTCAACTACGCTGACCATGCAAGGGAGACAAACGCTGCCATCCCACAGGAGCCAATCGTTTTCTTTAAGGCAACTTCGGCACTATGCGGGCCCAACGATGACGTAGTAATACCGAAGAACGCCAAAAAGCTGGACTGGGAAGTGGAACTGGCCGTTGTGATCGGCAGAAAAGCCAGCTATGTGTCGGAGTCGGAAGCGCTGGATTTTGTGGCAGGCTATACCCTGCACAACGACTACAGCGAGCGCGAGTTTCAGCTGGAGCGTGGTGGACAGTGGGTGAAGGGCAAGAGCAACGATACTTTCGCACCGGTCGGGCCTTTCCTGGCCACGCCCGACGAACTAGGCGATATCGATAACCTGCGCCTGTGGCTGACCGTGAACGGTAAGACCATGCAGGAGGGCACCACAGCCAACCTGATTTTCAAAATTCCATTCCTGGTTTCTTACCTGAGCCAGTTCATGACGCTGCTGCCCGGCGATATGATCACGACAGGCACTCCCGCCGGTGTCGGCTTAGGTATGAACCCGCAAGTATACCTGCAGGAAGGTGATGTGGTGGAGTTAGGGATAGAAGGTTTGGGCTCGTCTAAGCAGATTGTAAAAGCCTATGGTTAAAATAGACGCCCATCAGCACTTCTGGCAGTATAACCCGGAGCGTGACAGCTGGATCACCGATGAAATGGCATCGATCCGGAGGGATTTTATGCCATCGGATCTGGAACCGCTGTTACGGCAGCACGGCTTTGACGGCTGTGTACTGGTGCAGTCGGCGCAGCCCGAAGCAGAGAACAGGTTTCTGCTGGAGCAGGCGCATGACTTTGTAAAAGGAGTCGTTGGCTGGGTGGAGCTACAAGACGAAAACCTGGATGCCCGCCTGGATTATTACAGCCAGTTCCCGAAGATGAAAGGTTTCCGGTATATCTTGCAGGGGCAGCCGGACAAGGCCCTGATGTTACGGCCCGACTTTATGCGGGGTATCGGAAAGCTCGCCAGGTATGGCTATACCTATGACCTTCTGATCTACCGGGACCAGCTGGCGTATGCGGAGCAGCTTGTAGCGCATTTCCCAAACCAGCCTTTCGTGCTCGACCACCTGGCCAAGCCGGATATCCGAAACCAGGAATTGCGTAACTGGCGAAAAGGTATAAGCGCGTTGGCCGTTCATGAAAATACTTACTGCAAACTATCGGGCATGGTGACGGAGGCAGACTGGAGGAATTGGAAAAAAGAAGACTTTATACCTTATCTGGACACTGCGGTAGAAGCATTTGGAACAAAACGCATTCTGTTTGGCTCTGACTGGCCGGTGTGCCTGGTGGCCGCCAGCTATGCCGACATGCTGGGCATCGTGGAGGAGTACTTCGCTTCTTTCAGCGAGACGGAGCAGGCGGCTTTCTTCGGAGGGAATGCAGCCAGATTTTACAACCTGACTTAAAACAAAGCTGCTATGGATTTAGAGCTAAAAGATAAAGTGATCATTGTGACAGGCGGGGCCAAAGGAATTGGGGAAGGGATCGTGAAAGTGCTGGCTGCCGAGGGGGCTATACCTGTTATTGTAGGCAGGTCCGGGAAAGACAATCAGAAAACTGTAGCAGAGGTGGAAGCTGCCGGAGGAAAGGCATTCCAGGTAGTTGCCGAACTGACAGATCCGGCAACTTGCGAGAAAGCCGTAAAAGAGGTCATGCAGCAGTACGGGCGCATCGATGGCCTGGTAAACAACGCCGGCGAGAACGATGGCGTGGGCCTGGAACAGGGTAGCTACGAAGGATTCATGGCTTCACTTCACAAAAACGTGGTGCATTATTACCTGATGGCACACCACGCCCTGCCAGCCCTGAAAGCCTCGAAAGGCGCCATTGTGAACATCGGGTCCAAGACAGCCGAAACCGGGCAGGGAGGCACCTCCGCCTATGCCGCCGCCAACGGAGCCCGCAACGCCCTCACGCGCGAGTGGGCCGTTGAACTTTTGCCTTACAGCATTCGGGTCAATGCCGTGATTGTGGCCGAAGCCTGGACGCCGTTGTATGCCTCCTGGATCAGCACCTTTGAAGAGCCGGAGCACAAGCTGGCAGCCATCACACAGAAAATCCCGCTTGAGCAGCGCATGACCACTACTACAGAGATCGCGAATACGGTGGCGTTTCTGCTCTCCCCAAAATCCAGCCACACCACCGGGCAGCTTGTGCATGTGGATGGCGGCTATGTGCACCTGGACCGGGCGCTGTAGCAGGTATAGCGGACTTGGATAGGGAGGGTAGTTTTTCCTTAATCTAAAATATAGTATACTTGAAGAACGGTAAAAAGGCCGCTGTATAGTATAGTGCAACCATACGCTATTGTCTAGCTCCAAATTTAATCATGAAAAAGCTTCTACTCATTTTTCTTGCTTTTGCCACGCTCTCCGTATCCGGGCAAACCGTACTGGTTGATAAAGTGACAGACCCGGTAGAGTGGGTGAATCCGCTGATGGGTACAGATTCGAAGCACAGCCTTTCCAATGGCAATACCTATCCGGCTGTCGCGCTTCCCTGGGGGATGAACTTCTGGATGCCACAGACCGGCAAAATGGGGGACGGCTGGGGCTACATGTACAGCGCCGACAAGATCCGGGGCTTTAAACAAACCCACCAGCCCTCACCCTGGATGAACGACTACGGGCAGTTTGCCATCATGCCTGTGACGGGAAAGCTGAAGTTCAGCGAAGAGGACCGTGCCAGCTGGTTTTCCCACAAATCCGAAGTGGCCAAACCCTATTACTACAGCGTATACCTGGCCGACCACGACGTAACCACCGAAATGGCCCCTACCGAACGCGCTGCCAGTTTCCGATTTACATTTCCCGAAACTGAGAGCGCTTATGTGGTGATCGACGCGTTTGACAAAGGCTCTTACATCAAGATCATACCCAACGAAAACAAGATCATTGGTTACACCACCAGAAACAGTGGCGGGGTGCCCGAGAATTTTAAAAACTACTTTGTGATCGTCTTCGACAAGTCCTTCGCCAGCACGGCGACCTGGAGCGGGGATAAGTTGCAGGCGACCGTGCTGGAGTTGCAGGATAATCACGTTGGCGCCGCAGTCGGCTTTAAGACACGCAAGGGAGAGCAGGTGCATGCCCGTATAGCTTCTTCTTTTATTAGTCTTGAACAGGCCGTATTGAACCTGAAAGAGATCGGAGACGACGACTTTGAAACGGTAAAGGAAAAAGGGAAACAGGCTTGGAACAAAGAACTGAGCCGTATTGCAGTGGAGGGTGGCACCCCGGAACAGATGCGTACTTTTTACTCTTGTCTCTACCGTACCCTGCTCTTCCCCCGCAAGTTCTACGAAACAGATGCGGCAGGGAAAGTGATGCATTACAGCCCCTACAACGGTAAGGTGTTGCCGGGTTTTATGTACACCGACACCGGCTTCTGGGATACGTTCCGGGCACTTTTCCCTTTCCTGAACCTGATGTACCCGTCTGTAAATGCTGAAATACAGGAGGGCCTGGCTAACACCTACAAGGAAGGCGGTTGGCTACCGGAGTGGGCCAGTCCGGGCTACCGCAACGTGATGGTGGGCAACAACTCTGCCTCTGTCGTGGCAGACGCCTACCTGAAGGGGGTACGGGGCCAGGACATCAAAGCGCTTTACGAAGGAGTGCTCAAGGGGGCCAACAACGAAGGGCCTCTGACGGCAGTGGGGCGTGCCGGCGCATCCTATTACAATAAACTGGGCTATGTGCCCTATGATGTGAAGATCAACGAGAATGCCGCCCGTACGCTCGAGTACGCCTACGATGACTTTGCCATTTACCAACTGGCCAAGGCTTTGAAGCGTCCTAAGAAGGAGATTAACCTGTATGCAAAACGGGCGCTTTATTACCGCAACCTATACGACCCTGCCACCGGGCTGATGCGCGGCAAAAACCAGGACGGGACCTTTCAGTCGCCATTCAATCCCTTTAAGTGGGGCGATGCCTTTACGGAAGGCAACAGCTGGCACTACAGCTGGTCTGTGTTCCACGATGTGCAGGGCCTGATCGACCTGATGGGCGGCAACGCCAACTTCACCGCCAAGCTGGATTCTGTGTTTACCCTGCCCCCTGTGTATGATGAGAGTTACTATGGAGCCGTGATCCACGAGATACGCGAAATGCAGATTGCCAACATGGGCCAGTACGCACACGGTAATCAACCCATCCAGCACATGCTCTATCTCTACAATTATGCAGGTGCGCCCTGGAAGGCGCAGTACTGGGTACGCGAGACCATGGACCGCATGTATACGCCTGCACCGGACGGTTACTGTGGCGACGAAGACAATGGGCAGACCTCTGCCTGGTATGTGTTCTCTGCGCTCGGATTTTATCCGGTTACCCCAGCCACGGACCAGTATGTGCTGGGAGCCCCTTTGTTCAAGAAGGCGACGCTGCAGCTGGAAAACGGTAAGCAACTGGTCATCAGCGCACCGGAAAACAGCGCCGACAATAAGTACATCAACAGCATGCGCCTCAATGGCAAATCCTACGATAAGAACTGGCTGAGTCACAGTGAGCTTTTAAAAGGAGGTGCAATAGACTTCCAAATGACCAATAGCCCAAACAAGGAAAGAGGTACAAAAGAAGGAGCCTATCCTTACTCCCTGTCCAGGGAGAAATAAGCTGATGCACAATTGAGTTTATGTACGGCTGAAGAGCAATCAGCCGGATGTGGGAGGTAGGTGTGCCAGCCTGAGTTGGTCACCTGCCTTTTTTTATGCCTTCACCTCCTAAGTCTGGTGATAGAGATTTGGTTGTTCCTGACTTAAATAGCTAACTTTATAATTATATGTCATACCTAATACATTGTGTATAACCAATCGTACCCTGCACTTTGTGCTTTGGCATAAAAGATTTACTTTATAGCTATGACAAGACTCACGCTCCTGTTGATGTTGCTAATCAGCACCGCTACTGCCCAGGTAAAGCCGGTGCAACTGGCAGATAATCTGTTTTCTACCTATTACCATCAACGGGTAAGCCTGTTTAAGAACCTGCCGTACACCAATGGCGACATCATCTTCCTGGGCAACAGCATAAGCGACGGAGGTGAGTGGAGTGAGTTATTTGCCGACAGCGGGCTAAAGAACCGGGGCATAAGCGGCGATGTTTCTGCTGGTGTGATGCATCGTATCGAAGAGGTGGCGCAACGCAAGCCGGCAAAAGTCTTTCTGCTGATTGGTACCAATGACCTGGCCCAGAATATAACGGCTGACAGCCTGCTGAAGAACATGTCCTGGATAGCAAATTATCTGAGGGCGAAATCTCCGGTTACGCAACTGTATGTACAGAGCATTCTGCCAGTAAACGAGCAGTTCAACAAGTTTGGAGGCCACACCAGCAAGGCGGAGCTTATCAGAAAAGTGAACGAACAGCTGCGGGTAAATGCTGCGAAGCAGGCCTATACCTACCTTGACCTGCACACCCTTTTTTCAGATCACACCGGCAGGCTCAACGCCAAATATACCAACGACGGCCTGCACCTGAACGGCGATGGCTATACCTTCTGGAAACATCTGATCTACGACAAAGTATTTGACCTGCAGCAAAAGCCTGCCATCCTGCCCGTACCCCAGCAATTGGAGTGGAAGGATGAGGCCTTCCCGCTTTACCAGGCAAAGTCAATTGTGGTAAAGGATCCCTCCTTAAAGGCGGAGGCGGTACGTCTCAAACAAGCGCTTGCCCGCAAAGGGCTGGCAGTGCACATAACAGAGAAGGCAGTAGGCAACGAACCACATTTTGCGCTGGCGCTGGAGAAAACAGTCGCACCACAGCACTCAGACGAGGCCTACACATTATCAGTGAATGGGAGCAGGGTGCAGCTTAAGGCCAACACGGCGCATGGCATTTTCAACGCCGTGCAGACGCTCGACCAGCTGATGCGTGATGGGGTGTTTATACCTGGCTGTGAGATACGTGACTGGCCTGCCTTTGGCTGGAGAGGCTACATGGTAGATGTAGGCAGGAATTACCAGACAATGGACATGCTCAAGCAGCAAATTGATGTGATGGCGAGGTATAAGCTCAACATTTTTCACTTCCACCTGACCGAAGACATTGCCTGGCGGCTGGAAATACCCCGATATCCGCAACTAACGGCACCGGAGCACATGACCCGCAACAAAGGCGCCTATTACACCGTGTCCGACATGCAGGAGCTGATCCAGTACTGCAAGGACCGCCACATAACCTTAGTGCCTGAGATAGACATGCCAGGTCACAGCGCCGCTTTTACCCGGGCCATGGGAGTGGATATGCAGAGTGATGAGGGACTGGCTATACTCAAAAACATCCTGTCGGATTTCGCTGACACTTACGATGTGCCCTACGTCCATATCGGGGGGGACGAAGTGGAAATTACGAACAACAAGTTTTTGCCACAGGTCACCAAGTGGCTGCACGACAGAGGCAAAAAGACGATCGGCTGGGACCCCGGAGGCAACCTAGACGAAGCCACAATACGGCAACTCTGGATGAAAGATGGCGCTGTCAACCCAAAGTCAAAGTACATTGAGTCGCGTCATCTCTACCTGAACCACATGGATCCCCTGGAGGCAGTGAATACTATTTTCAGCCGTCGCATCGGTGACCGGGTGAAAGGCGACAGCAGCGTTGTGGGAGCTACCCTTTGCCTTTGGCACGACCGTATTGTGCTGCGGCAGGAAGACGTATTGCACATGAATCCGGTGTACCCTGGTATACTGGCCTTTGCAGAGCGCAGCTGGAAGGGAGGTGGTCACGATGGATGGATCACCAACATTCCGGCCGATCAGCCCGGGCGGCTACAGGAGTTTCAGGAGTTTGAACGCCGCCTGTTGGATCAGCAAAAGCTAAATTTTGAGGGGCTTCCTTTCCCGTATGCCGCGCAGGCAGGTATAAATTGGAAACTGTTCGGGCCTTACAAAAACAAGGGCGATCTGAAGGCTTCCTTTACCTCGGAGAAGAAGAACTTCAAGAACAGCAAACCGGCGATGGAGGTGATAGGTGGCACCGTGGTGTTACGCCACTTCTGGCATCCGTTGGTGAAGGGCGTGTTGCCTGATCCGGAGGAAAACACCACCTGGTATGCCACCACCCAATTCTGGAGCGATACGGATACCACCGGTCATTTCTGGATCGGTTTTCAGAACCTGTCCCGCTCTTACAACTCTGACTCCCCCGCGCCGGGCACCTGGGATGACAGGGGCAGCGCAGTATACCTGAACGGGCAGCCGGTAGCGCCACCTAAGTGGAGGCGGGCCGGCCAGAAAGGCAATTCTGAAATTCCGCTTCTCGATGAAGGGTACGAGTACAGAACACCCGTTGCGCTGCCACTTCGCAAAGGATGGAACACGGTGCTGGTAAAGTTGCCGGCAGGCAGTTTCAAAGGGAAAGACTGGCAGAACCCCACCAAATGGATGTTCACTTTCGTGCCGGTTACTGTTGAAAACCAGGACAACAGCAGAATGGACTCAGGCGGCTCCCTCCAATAGGCAGCCGCCTGAAAATTACTGGTCAGCCTCTATGTAATAGTGGAGGTTTTCTTTGGTGATGATGTCAAGCGGCAGGTATTTGATCGGGTTGTTTTTCTTTTGAAACACCAGGTGGTCCGCCAGGCCCTGAATGCCCCAGTAACCCTGTCCTTTCGGGTTCTGGTTGATGAGGAAATCAATCACGCCGTTGTTGAGGTATTGGAGATTCTTCTCCAGCAGGTCGTAACCTATCAGATTGATATGCTGCATTTTTTTCTGCTGCAGGTATTCGGCTATGATGTTTGACTTTGAGTTTGTCACAAAAATACCCTTGATACCGGGTGTCTCTTCGAAAAGCTGATCCAGTTGCTGCAACATGGAAGCCTGGGAAGTGCTTTGCAGGTCTTTCTGGACGATGTTATAGTAGCCATCCAGGTTATTTCTGGAGAAATAGTCTACAAAGCCCTGCTCTTTGTGGATCAAGTGAGAAGAATTCTGGATATCTTCCTCCACGTGGGCTACCACAAAAGTGGCTTTGTCGCGACATCCATAATGCATCAGCTTGGCCGCCAGCACGCCACTCTGGTAAGAGTCCTGACCGATGTACATGAGCGGTTCATAGTCCGGTATGTGGGTATTAAAGAGCACGAAAGGTATGCCATCCCTTCTCCACTTGGTGAAGAAGGACAAGGACTGTCGGTAAAAGATCGGAGCGATCAGAATGCCGTCATACTTGATAGCCGCTACCTTGTCTGCCTCATTTAGAAAAGAGGCTGCATGGAAGGGATCGAATATATACTGAGTGACCCGTATGCCATACTGCCTGAGTTCTGCTTCGGCCTTCTCTATACCTACTTTTGGTGCCTGCCAGTACTGGTCTGCTGCCGGGTCTGGTATCAGAGCTGCTATATTGTATACCTTGTTTGTTACCAGGGCCCTCGCCAGGATATTGGGCGTATAGTTTAGCTCCTCCGCAATTTTAAGCACCCGCTGGCGTACGTCTTCCGCCACCCGGCCCCGGTTGTGCAGTACCCTGTCCACCGTTCCCGCTGACACGTTAGCTTTCTCTGCTATATCTTTTATTCTGACTATCTGTTTATTCACGTTGCTTTCTATCTCGTGGTCGGATTTACCGCGACTTAAATTCTGAATGACAATGCTCCGGTAGCCTAAATAACCGGGGAACACCAAAAATATAGATTAAATCTTATACTACCTGTGCATTAAGTTACCCGGGAAGTTAAAAAAATCTGGCGAACAAGGCACCAAAAGCGCCAATGCCCCGCGCTCAGGGAGCCGGGGCATTGAAATCAGCTGTTATATTGCTGGGGCTGATCTGCAGACCAGTTCGTCGAAATGCTAGATTCTGACATTAGTAGTGCCGGCTCCCTGCAGAGAGATATCAACGGGGGCGTTCTTTTGCCATGCACCGGCCGTAAAGTCGGGCACATCGATGGAGTTGGATCGATTCGCTACAGACCACTCGCTCAACAGACCTACTGCCGTCCACGAGGCGGCATCATACACATCCTGATCCAGAGGAAGTCCGTTTCGGAGGCAGTCGATCAGGCGCCACTCCATGAGGAAGTCCATGCCGCCGTGTCCTCCGATCTTCTTGGCCATCTCGCCCAGTTTTTTAATGATCTCCGGTGTGTACTTCTCTTCCACAGCCTTAAACTCCTCTGGTTTGAGCCAGCCGTTGTGGCTGGTGGCGATCTTTCTTTCAGGCCACTTCCGGGCAATCGCTTTGGTGCCGCTCACCAGGTGGATGCGGGAGTAGGGGCGCGGGGAAGTGACATCATGCTGGATCATGATCGTTCTGCCTTTTTTGGTGCGGATGGTGGTGGTGTTCATATTGCCGCGGTACGTGTCCTGCACAAAAGGCTTGTAGAAGGAATCCGTCGCTGCCAGTCGCTTGGCTTCTTCGTACATCTGGAAGTCGTCGGTAGACACCGACACCAGATAGTCCATCAGGTCACCCCGGTTGATGTTCATGATCTGGCAAATAGGGCCTAAGCCGTGCGTGGGGTACAGACTGCCATTGCGGGTCATGTTTTCCTTCAGGCGCCACATTCCCTCGTAGCCGTTTTTGTCGAAGTTCAGGTCAAGCAACTGGTGTATGTAAGCACCCTCTCCGTGAATGATTTCACCGAAGTAACCCTGGCGGGCCATGTTGAGCGTGAGCATTTCAAAGAAGTCGTAGCAGCAATTCTCCAGCATCATACAATGCTTTTTCGTGCGCTCAGAGGTTTCTACCAACTGCCAGCACTCTTCTATGGTAACGGCGGCCGGCACCTCAACGGCAACGTGCTTGCCATGCTCCATGGCATAGAGGGCCATCGGCGTGTGCGTGTCCCAGGGGGTGGCGATGTAGATGAGGTCAATGTCATCTCGCTCGCACATTTTCCTCCAGGCGTCCTCACTGCCTGCGTACAGGGTGGGCTTGTGTTCCGGGTTGGCTTCAGCCAATTTTTTTTCTACTGCCTGTGCTTTTGCAGGCACCAGGTCGCAGAGGCCTTTGATCTCGACACCTTCGATGCGGTTCATGCGCATAACCGCACCGGGCCCCCGCATCCCCAGCCCTATATAGCCAACACGCACCTTGTCGAGTTTTGGGGCCCGGTAGCCTGACATGTTGAACTGTTGGGTGTAGGAACGTGCTGCTTGCTGTTTCGTTGGGTCATTAGCTGCTTGAGTAGTTGCAGTCGCGCAGCTGCTCAGTAGCCCGGTTCCGGCCAGGCCAATACCAGCCAGGCCGGTTAGTTTAAGAAAATCTCTGCGGTTGTTGCTCATGGTAATTTCTTTAAGTCCAGGTGATATGATTAAAGGGTTTTCGATGCGCTGGAAAAGCAAAGGCCGGTAGAATGCTCCGTAGGGTGATATGGTGCCTCCATAAAGTTAATTCTTCCAAAGTATTCTGGTAAGTGAAAGTCAGGCGCCGGAGCTTCCACAGCAGTCCAGGTCATGTAGTGGGGAATGGGGAGCTCATCTCCGCACTTGTAAAAGTTGGCGCGTACCTGAGTCGCTTCCAGTTTTGCTAGGGCGTGCTCCGAAAACACGTCAGTCGGAATCACGAGCGTAAGTTGCCATGTCTTTAAGGGAGCATTTTCATGACCTGCGCGCAGGGATGCCATACGCCTGATTTTAGCTATCGTCTCTGCAGGTAACAATCTGCGGGTTTGGCGGTCAGAACCAAATTCAGCCAGGCAGGTGCCAAGACAGTTGAACTCCAGGTTATAATAGGCCGTTTCTCCCTCAAACGCGATGAAAAGCTCGACACAGGTGTCCTTATATACTGGGTCGTTGGTGTTCCGGTATTTTGCCTGAATGGCCTGTTCGGTTACATAGTACTTTAGAAAGATGCATGCGTTGTTGTGGGCCATGGCAAAAGATGCTATGGTCCCATTCTCGTGAGCAGACCATGGCGTGTTTTCTATACGCTCCGGCGCTAACTTGTCCAGTTCGGAAGAAACCAGTTGCATGGGGCTGTCTTGCCGCAGATGGGGCAGAAGAGGGACGTTTAAATGATGCATCACTTTAGCTGATTTTTTGGGTGTCAGTATGTTGGCAGGCCTGATAGATCTCTTGAATGATACTTTGAAGCAATCCGGATTTTTCTTCCAGAACTTCAACTAACCTGAACTGTGCCCTGGCCCGCTGCAGGTTGTGGTCCGGCGCGTGGATTTTATAGTAATGGTCACCGTCGATGTAGTCTGTCAGAAAACGAAGGCCCATGATGAAGGGTAAAAGTGTGAGGCCAGGCGATAGGGACGCGATTTCAGCATCTGTGAGTGAGGCGTGTGTCTCCTCCAGAAAACCCTGCGTGAAGCTCCTGAACAAGCCCAAATCGATGTCGATTCGGTCAAGGTTTTCTTCATCTTCGGGCGATGTGACGGCGGTGGTACGGATGGCATCCCCGTAATCATAGGCGACAAAGCCTGGCATTACCGTATCCAGGTCAATGACACACTGCGCCTTGTCCTGGCGATCGAGCAGCACGTTGTTAAACTTGGTGTCGTTGTGTGTGATCCGAAGCGGGAGCTTTCCCTCGCGGCCTAGCCTCAGGAGTGCCGTCATCTCGTACGCGCGCTGCTTTACAAACGCTATTTCCGGTTGCACGGCTTTTACCCTTCCTACCCTGTCTTTCACCAAAGCTGCTTCGAATTGCTTTAGCCGGTGCTCCACGTTGTGAAAATCAGGTATAGACTCGTGCAGCAGGTGAGCGTCCATGTCGGCGAGCAGGGCCTGGAACAGCCCAAAAGCCTTACCTCCTTCGTAAGCCTGTTGTGTGTTTTCTACCAGGTCGTAACTGCGCGTTCCCTGCAGCAAGAGGTATAGCCGCCAGAAGTTGCCGGCTGGGTCCTCAAAATAACTCCTATGCTGCCTTGTTGGAATGAGCGTTAACACTTCTTTGTCGGGTTCACGGCCTGGCATGGCGGCGAGTTTTTTGCGGAGGTGCGCAGTAACCAGCTCGATGTTGTCCATTAGTTGGGGGACGTTCCGGAAAACATGATGATTGATGCGCTGTAGCAGGTAGTCAGGCAGAGTGAGAGACTGGTTCTGCACGTAATAGGTGTCATGTATATGCCCCGAACCATATGCCTTCACACTGGCTACACTCCCTTCTATGAGGAAATGGGACAGGATCTCTTTCAGGTCTTCCGTAACCGGAGTACTAGCTTTTGTTTTGCTCATGGTATGGTTGTCCATAAGTTTTCAGGGTAGACGGCACTGTCTACCAGTTCCTTGATTCTTGCAATTGCCGTTGGTTTATCGTCAGGATAGGTGACTCCAAACCATCTTTCAGGTGAGGGTAGTACGCGAACCTGTGCCTCACCATGCGCAATCATTTTGTTAACAACTGCTGGCAGGTAGAATTCGGCTTTTAACTCCTGGCCTCTATCATTTAGAAATTCCTTCAGATACTTCTCAAAATAGGGAAACACCGTGGGCTTGAAGGCCATGAGATTCATCGACACTATTTCATCGCCCTGCAACTGCGTGCAGGTTGCACCCTCATCCTGCACCGTAATTTCCCCGCTGGACGACTGCACGATCTTGGTTAGCTCCGTTAAGGATGAAAGCGAGTTGTCCGGGGCAAAAGAGCAGATGCCGCGGGATACGCTTCCATGCTCCGACAAGGTGTTTGATAAGGTAAATCCCACAAGACCATGCTTATGATCCAGCGTGCTGTTCTGTAGAAAATCTACAACCAGTCTGAACGATTCATAGCCATAGAAATCATCGGCATTTATAACTGCGAAAGGCTCCGCAATAAGGCGAGAGGCTACCCAAACGGCATGACCAGTTCCCCAGGGCTTTTCTCTTCCTGCAGGTACTTCATAGCCCGTCGGTAGCATGTCCAGTTCCTGTGCTACATACACAACAGGTATGTGAGCAGGCAGCCTTGACTGCATGACAGCCTTGAACTCATCAGCGATGGATTGCCGGATGATAAAGATGATTTTGCCAAATCCTGCTCTGATCGCATCATGGATGGAATAGTCTATGATGGTTTCCCCGTTTGGCCCAAAGCCATCCAGTTGTTTCAGACTGCCATACCTTGACGCCATACCGGCTGCTAAGATCAGTAGAGTCGGACGTTTATGCATGCTATATAAGATAGAAATAAAGACAAGCCTCCATGGTTTTAGAATAAAACCAAAAACTGAGACCGTCGGTAAAATAAATTGCTATAATTATGAGGTTCCCGGCACTACTTATCAGCATGTTGAGACACTCTTGACCGTATTGTTCCTAAATGTATAGCCTCGTACGATATAAAGCAAGAAATTTTCGATAATGTTTACGAACACGCACTTGGTTTGTACGATAACGCACCCATATTAATAGGGCTATCATGTCTTTATATAATTAAGATTGTCGGAAAGGGTAATGTGGCGATGTTTGGGAGTTCGGGCCTACTCTAATTGCTGATCCTTCCCTTGTTTGTCTACTAGTTGCGACTCTACCAAGACATTGTAGTAGGCCTGCTGCTTCGGTTCCTTTTCTCTTGAGTTCAGAAGGTCCAGCAAGATCTCGGTAGCTTTCTGCCCCTGTTGGTAAGGGAATTGCTCAACAGAGGCCAAAGGAGCGCAGGACATGTAACTGGTTATCGGGAGATTGGCATAACTAACGTACTCTAGCTCTTCGTTTATCCTGATGCCAAGTTTACGGGCATATTGCATGGCATAGAGCCAGACATAATCGTTGAAAGTGACGACAGCCGTGACTTTGCGCCGGTTCGCCAATAGTTCATCCAATGCCTTTTGCGTACTGACCTCTGTCAGATCACAGTTTACAAGCAGGGATGGGTCGAACTTGAGCCTATTTTTGAGCATGGCTTTTATGTAACCTTCCCGTCTCTGCTTACTGGCAAAGAGGGTGTCAGGACCATTGATCATGCCAATGGCACGGTGCCCTTTTTTTAGAAGGTAGGATACGGCTTCTACGGTGCCGGTCTCTAAATTACAGGAAACAGAGTGAATGTTGTCCAATGCAGGGATCCTGTCAAAGAAAACGACAGGAATGTTGTATTTGCTCAGACTATTGAAATGCTCGAAAGAGGAGGTGTTTTTTGAGATGGACACCAACAAGCCGTCTACCCGGTGGTGCTTCATCTTCTCTACCAGTTGTTTCTCTTTCAATTCGTCGTCATGGGATTGTGCCAGCAGCACCGTGTAGTTACGCTTATAGGCTGTGTCCTCAATGGCGCTGATGGCCGCTGAAAAGAAGGCCTCTGAGAGTTCCGGTAAAATAACGCCGATGGTATAGGTTCTGCCTTGCTGAAAAAAAATAGCCGTCTGGTTCCGCTCATACTGCAGTTCCTTAGCTAGTTTTTTTACTTTTTGTGTGGTAGCCAGCCCTATGCTTGGGTGGTCATGTAGCGCCCTGGAAACTGTAGAGGTGGAGACCTCTAGCAGTTTGGCGATTTCCTTTATCGTAACGGGCTTTGCTGGCATACAGGTAACGAATGGTGCATTAAAAATAGGTATAATGCATGGCAATGCAAATGGAATCGGAAGCTTTTAAAAAGAATGAATAAAAATATCAAAATTGTTGTGTGTTCGTTAACATTTTGTATATTTGTTTTAGTCTCTTATCATAAATTACTAGATTGATTTGTTAATTAGGGAAAAATAGCCTCTGCATTTGCTGAGGCTATTTTTGTTTATAGTACCTGTAAAAGGCCTTCCTTCTGCTGACTCGTATTGAGCTGAGTCATCTTAAAGCCCCATATAGTCTCCTAGTGTTCAGCAGCCATGCTAGCCTGTTGAATATCAGGAGGCTGTCTTGTTTCTGCTGCCGGATATGCCATACTTCTGAGCCCGATCCTTTAACAATAACCTATATGTATGTTCGCCTATCCACTGGTTGAGCCAGGTATCGGTTTCATGCCTGAGCGGACTTTAACAAACGTTTGCGCTGTGATACTAGTCATGAAAATAGCATAAGATCTATTTTTATTTCTAAATTAAGGCAAGCGTTATCGAACACGCTTCTTGAGTCCAACCTGATCCTCTAACCACTTAACCTAATAACGTATGCTTGAAAACTACAGTAAAGGTGGAGCTATTCTCAGCAGAATGCTTCATCATCTTAAGAAAAGGGGCCAAAAGTCCCTCCAATCGTTGCCACTACTGGCAAGTTTGGTTTGGTTTACCTTTGCCTCCGGTCCGGTGCTTGCACAGCAGAAGCAGCAGATAAGTGGCAGTGTAGTAGATGAACGCAATCAACCTTTGATCGGATTGACTGTTGTTGTGAAGAACACTACGACGGGTACCGCCACGGATGCAGCTGGAAACTTCACCATCGCGGCAGCTCCAACAGATGTGCTGGTCTTCTCTTATATAGGATACCAGGTACAGGAAGTACCGGTTGGGAGTCAAACGACCATCCGGGTCAAGATGGCAACAGATGCCCAAAGTTTAGATGAAGTTGTAGTGGTGGGCTATTCCAGCCGTTCCCAATCTGAACTGGTGAGCTCTGTTTCCGTGGTGAGCGGGGAGAGGTTACGGGATGTCACCAGTAACAACACTGCTACCCTGCTGCAGGGCAAAGCCTCCGGCGTTGTGGTATCAAGTGCCAGTGGGCAACCCGGTGAAGCGCCCTCCGTGCGCATCCGCGGCACTGGCTCCATTTCGGCCGGAGCGGAGCCGCTCTACGTGGTAGACGGTGTGATTGGCGGTACGGCAAACCCAACAGACATTGAAACCATTACAGTACTGAAAGATGCCGCTGCTACTGGTCTCTATGGCTCCCGGGCGGCCAATGGTGTGATTGTGATTACTACCAAACGCGGAAAAGCTGGCAAGACACGGGTTTCTTATAATGGAAGCTCCGGGATAAGCCGCCGCACGACAGGTAACTTTGAGGTGATGGATGGGCAGCAGCTTTTTGACTACACCAGTCAGATGTACCAGAACGACTACACCGGTAAGCGCAGCAACCACATTGCCACCCTGAGCAAAACAACGCCCAACCCCTCAGAATCGGAGATTAACGCCTACCTGGCTTCCCGAAATTTTCCGCTGACATACGCGGATTATGTAAAGGGCGTATTGCCGAGTCAACCCGGTAATACGGATTGGCTGGACGAGGCATTCCGGACGGGGCTTACGCATAATCACCAGCTTTCCGTATCAGGAGGTTCTGAAAAGACCCGTTTCTACCTGAGTGGCAACTACTTTCAGGAAGAGGGCACGGTGGTGAATACGGCTTATGAACAAACCAACTTCAGGGCCAATATCACACACGACATCAACACGAACCTGACCTTGACGGCCCGGGTGAATACGCAGTTTTCAAACAGAGACTATGATCCCTCCGGCGCGATCTACCAGTCTTTTATCAACCTGCCTTGGGACAACCCCTATAACGAGGATGGCTCCATACGCTATGTCGACGCCGGCAGCAGCGACTGGTACGGCCGCGACAGAAGTAATTTCCTTTTTACAGGCCAATACAACTACAACAAGCGAAGGGGACAGACATTGGACGGGGACCTGAAGCTTGAGTACAGGGTAACCGACTGGCTCTCTTTCGCCACTACCAACAGGTATAGTGTGGGGAACGTACGCGCTGAGTCCAACAACGACTCCAGAACGCCGGGTGGAAGGTCAGTTAACGGCTCTTTGAGCAATTCCTACAGCTACAATAACAGCTTCTTGACTTCTAACCTGCTGACCACTAACCACCAGTTTGGGCTGCATAACGTGCGCGGGATTCTGGGAGCAGAATACCAATCCAATTACTATGATGGAATGAGTGCGACGGGACAGGGCATTTTCCCTGGTCTGGAAGTATTGGACGCCATTGCCAAACCAGTTGCCATGGGGGGCAGCAAGTCCGAAAGTAAGTTTATGTCCGGTTTTGTGAATGTGGACTATGACTACGATAGCCGTTACTTTACAACAGTATCTTACAGAAGAGACGGATCCTCTCGCTTTGGGCAGGACAAACGTTTTGGAGATTTCTACTCCATCGGTGCCGCCTGGTCCATTTCCAACGAGGATTTTTTCCAGGACTATGCCACTACGGTTAACCTCCTGAAGGTGAGAAGCAGCTACGGGGTGACGGGTAATGCCAATATCGGGGACTTTGCTGCCCTGGACCTGTACCAGTTCAACGTGCAGTATGCCAACCAGCCGGGGGGCTTCCCACGACGTCTCGTGAATCCGAACCTGACCTGGGAGAAAGCCCATACCTTTGACATCGGACTGGAGGTGGGCCTGCTGGAACGCATGCGCCTCTCTGTAGATTTCTACAACAGAACCAACAAAGCCATTCTGCAGGATGTGCCGCTCTCGTCCGCCACGGGATTCTACTGGCAGACGCAAAACATCGGATCTGTCAGAAACAAGGGGGTAGACATCGAGCTGAGCACCCAGAACCTGAAGGGAGCCTTCGTGTGGGAGACAGACTTTAACCTGTCTGTTAACCGCAACGAGGTCCTGGAACTGTACGGTGGGCAGCCGATAGAGCGGGGCAACCAGCGCATTGAGGTCGGTGAGCCGATCGGGTCCTGGTACATGCGCGACTGGCAAGGCGTGGACCCGGCTACCGGGGCGCCGCTCTGGCGGCTGCGGAGGTATGATGCCGAAGGCAATTTTGTAAAGGATACGGTCACAACCTCTTACAACAATGCCACACGCGTTTATACAGGTACATCCGTTCCTAAATTCTCAGGTGGTTTCCGCAATACCTTCGCCTACAAAAACTTTACTCTCTCAGCATTTTTCAACTTCGTGTACGGCAACAAGGTCTACAACTACAACCGCGAGCTTTTCGATGCCGATGGAGCCTATCCGACCTATAACAGCATGGTACTGCAGGATGGCTGGAGCCGCTGGGAGAAAGAAGGTGATATCGCCACGCACCCCAAAGCTGTGCTGAATGGCAATCTTGCCTCCAACAAAACCTCGTCGCGCTACCTGGAAGACGGCAGCTACCTCCGCCTGCGTAACATCAACCTTTCCTATGACCTGCCAGTCGCCCTGGCTGGCAAGCTACGAGCCGAGAATGTGCGTGTATATGTCAGTGGGGACAACCTGTGGACCTGGACTAACTTCTCCGGAATGGATCCGGAAGTGGACCTGAGTACGGGTTCCTCTGTCACCAGATACCCCATCAGCAAGAAGCTGATGCTCGGTGTAAATATCGATTTTTAGTCCTTAACCTTTAAAGCTTTTGCCATGAAACTGACACTCAGAAAATATATAATCCCGGCTCTGGTGAGTGCGGGCATGCTCAGCGGTTGCTCCGAAGACCTGGAAGTGAAGCCTTATGATGGGATGACCATTGACCAGACCACCAGTACCCCTGAGGGCCTGAAAGCGGCTACCATCGGTAACTATTCCTACTTGAAAGACAGCTACTATGTGCGCAATTTTCACATGCTCACAGAGTATGCTGGTGATAATGTAGCGCTCAGCGGAACCACCACAGACCCGCTGTTCTATGCCTACAATTACCAGCACCTGACCTCGATGTCCATTACAACCAACTTTTTCAGGAAGGCCTATCAGGCAATATATGGGACCAATGTGGTGATAGAGAATCTGAAAGAGGGTCAGTCAGCTGAATTGGACCAGATACTGGGGGAGAACTACTTCCTGCGGGCAATGGTGCACTTTGACCTGGTCAATATTTTTGGCCGGCCATATGCGCAGGACCAGGGGGCATCTTTGGGCATAATGATCCGGGACAATACAGATATCAACGATCTGCCCGCCCGCAGCACAGTTAAGCAGGTGTACGAGTTCGTTTTAAAGGATTTGGAAAAGGCAGCAGCACTGATGGGCAGCAGCAAAAATAGCAGCTTTGCCTCGAAAGAGGTCGCTTATGCGCTGCTGTCCAGGGTATACCTGTATATGGAGCAAAATGAACAGGCGATCGAATATGCTGATAAGGTCATCAATTCCGGTCGCTACAACCTGCTCGGCACGGCCGACTTGCCCAAGTATTTCTCCTTGGCCAACGAGGGCAATAAGGAAACGATTTTTGCCATTAAGCACACCATACAGGACGACAGGGGCTGGGGCTCCCTTGGTTCCATGTACCTGAGCGACGGCATGGGATACGGAGAAATGTATGCCTCTGCCAGCTATCGCAACCTGATAGACAGGTTTCCGGAGGACCGGCGCAGGGAATTCATTGTACCGGTATACCTGAAAAATGCGGACGGCTCCATACAGACCGGCTCCGATGGTAAACCGCTGCTGGCTTCCAGAAACGGGTATGCAAAATATTTTATAACCAAGTACTCTTACCAGGAAGGCGTCGTGACGCTGAGTTCTCCTGTATACCTGCGTCTGGCAGAAATGTATCTAAACCGGGCAGAGGCCCATGCCAAGCTAGGTAACACGGAAGCTGCGCTGGCAGATGTGAACCTGATCAGGCAACGGGCCGGCTTGACGGGTGATGCGCTGTTCTCGGCCTCTAACATGATGGGCTATGCCAGCGTGCTGGATATAGTGCTGGACGAGCGACGGCTGGAACTGGCGTGGGAGGCGCACCGAAAGTATGATGTATTTCGCAATAAGCGGACAATGTACCGCAATTATCCAGGCACGCACCTGCTGTCCGGGCAGACAACGCAGGAGATCCCTTACACACATCCGCGGGTAGTCTTCTTTATACCCGAAGAGGAGATTATCCTGAACCCCAAACTCGTGCAGAACCCTTAAAGAAAGTATTGAGACAATAGTAGAAAAAAGTAAATATTATTTTGCGTGTTCGATAACATTTTATACTTTTATATAAAATAAAGGGACAATTTTATTTGCAAAGTGAGCTTTTGCAAAGTAGGAGAAAGGCCTCTGGTATTCCAGAGGCTTTTTTGTTTCAGTGCAATAAATAAACTCAGTCCTTGTCCCGCACACATCTGAAGCCCAGATGCTCCAAGCTGCTGTCCTCGGTGCTCTTCATGCGGGCGGCCACCCTGAATCCGGAGCAATAACTGTCGTGGCAGAGGAAAGACCCGCCACGCATCACTCTTTTGGAGGTGGCATAAGGTTCATCCGGGTCAAAGCTCCGGTTTGGGCCGGTCGGGTTTACTGAAGTGCCGCCGCTTGTGCGGTACTGCTGGCTGTGGTACTTGTCGGCGCACCACTCCCATACATTGCCTGCCATATCGTAGAGGCCATACCCGTTTGGGGCGTACGACCGGACAGGCGCCGTGCGGTCATAACCATCCTGCGCTGTGTTTTCTGTCGGGAAACGCCCGTTCCAGGTATTGGCCCTTGTTCTACCTGATTCAATGCCTTCATTCCCCCAGGGGTAAATATAGTCCTGCTTTCCGCCCCGGGCAGCCCATTCCCATTCGGCCTCTGTCGGGAGGCGTTTGCCTGCCCACCTGGCATAGGCCTGCGCATCGTGCCAGGAGATGTGCACCACAGGATGATTCTCCTTGCCCTCTATGCTGCTGCCCGGGCCCTGCGGTTGTTTCCAGTTGGCGCCTTCCTGCCATGTCCACCAACTGGCGAAGTTGCGCAGGTCGGTTTGTCCTGCAGGCGCCCTGAAAACCAGGGAAGCGGGCACCAGGAGGCTTTCGTCGGGCTTGGGCGTGCCGGGCGGTAGCTGCTGTTGTATCTCCTGCCAGTCGGGTTTCTGTTCGGCGGTGGTGACATAGCCCGTGGCTGCCACAAAGCGGGCGAATGCCGCGTTCGTCACTTCGGTTTCATCCATCCAGAAATCGCTCACTTTTACCTGGTGCTTCGGGTACTCATCCGGGCGGGCCTGGTCATTGTCGGCCCCCATCCGGAACGTTCCGCCCTTTACCAGCACCATGCCTTCAGTTTGCTCCGTCGCTGTTCTCTGCGCGGTGGGTGCTTCCTCCCGGGGGCTGGCCGCTTGGAAGCGAGATGGCATGGAGGAGTGGCAGCATGGGGCAGCCGTGTCTGCGGACGATGCCCCAGCCTGGCGCAATTGTGCGGGTTCTGAGTTGCAGGAGAGTAGTGCGGTAATGGCGAGTGCAGGGGTAAGGCGGATGAATTTCATAAGAGTAAATTACGAAAGTTGACCGTACAATTCAAAACTTTGAGTGATCGTACACGCAATAGACTTGCCGACACCAATGTATTCCTCAACCTTTATAGACAACAAAGGGAAGGTATGCAGTATACCTTCCCTTTGTTATAGAACTGGTACCGTACTGGCTCCTTATCGTAGCGGTTTGATCCAATAGCTGTACTGGTGCTCCTTGTAAGGTATACGGTACTGCTCCAACGGCTGACTTCCCCAACTGTCCATGCCCTGCATGCCGGTCTGCTGCAGGTCTACATGCATGTAAATGCGGTCACGCTTCTCTAGCTCTCCCGAGTGGTACTGCTTTTTGTCCTGCTCGGGGTCCAGGTCGTCGAGGGAATAGGGCAGGGCGGCAAAATTGAGCAGGCTGTCGGCAAACTCAAACCGCAGTCCTTTGCCTTTTTTGTTGGTAAGCTGTACCCAGCGCACATCGCTCTTGTTGCCACTCTCCTGTGGGCGGGCGTAGGGGAAGTATTGGTCGTCCAGATTTTGTTTGTATAGGCCTACAAAAGAGGCCGTCTTGCGGTCCCAGTAGTTCTCCCATGGGCCGCGGCCATAATACGCAATGTTGTCCAGAGACTTGTTGAGTTGTAGGTTGTTACCCACACGCAACAGTACTTTGTGATCACCTTTCAGGGGCTTGATGCTCGTCTCTACCTTCAGCGTACCGTCGTTGTATACCGTGAACACTTGTGCTGTGGCTGCATCGCCATCCACGACTTCCTTTTCAAACCGCACCTCGTAGCCATTGGTCGTTGGGCTATGCTGTGCCTTGGACAGCTTGCCGGAGTCGTAGGCCTCGCGCCACATGCGCTTTGATTTGTTGTAGCCAGCGCCGATGTCGTTGTCGGTAGGGGCACGCCAGAAGCTTGGTTTAGGCCCTTGCTGCAGTAGCGTTTCACCATTCAAGGTATAGCTGCTCAGGATGCCGTTCTTCTTGTCAAAGCTCACGGTAAAGTCCCTGCCGGTCAGTACCAGGTTGTCGCCATTGTCGCTCACTTTCAGGGTTCCTTTGCCACCGGCAGCCACTGTGGCAGGCTGTAATACAGGGCTTAGGGCAAACTGCTCTGTAGCGATTTCATAGCCCTTCGGCAGGAACGGTTCAGCCGCCTTCAAGGTATAGCGCACATTCAGGAAGTACTCCCGGCCTTGTTTCTGTTCTTTCTTCAACGACAGGGCTACCGGAATGCTTTGTTGCGGCAGCACGTGCAGGTCTTTTACGGTCCCTTTCTCGATGACCTTGCCATTCTCCAGCACCTCCCAGCTCAGTTGGTAGTTGGCCAGGTTTCGGAAAAAGTAGCCATTGCGCACCTCCAGAGAGCCGTTGTTATACCTTGTCTTGATGTGCTGGTAGACCTTTTTCACCTCAATGGCCATGGGCGTGAGGTTGCGATGGGCCGTCACTACCCCTTTGATGCTGAAGTTGTTGTCGCTGATGTTGTGGTTCACGGGGCCCTCCAGCGGGAAGTCGCCGCCGTAGGCCATAATGCGCTTGCCGTTTCTCACCGTGTCGATGGCCTGGTCGATCCATTCCCATATAAAGCCGCCCTGCAGGTACGGTTGCGTCTCGATCACGTCCCAGTACTCCTGGAAATTGCCCAGGCTGTTGCCCATAATGTGTGCGTATTCACTCATGATCAGCGGACGGTCGGGGTTACTCTTGGCAAAGCGGGCCAGCCAGTTCGGGCTTGGGTACTGTGGCACCAGTATGTCGGTGTTGTAGTCCCACTCGGCGCGCTCGTACTGCACCGGGCGGAAGTCCTTTGCCTTGAGCCAGTCGTAGATCTCGTAGAAATTGACGCCGTTGCCCGCCTCGTTGCCCATCGACCAGGTAACCACCGACGTAAAGTTCTTGCTGCGCTCGTACATGCGGGCCACACGCTCAAAGTGGGCATTGCGCCAGGCCTTGTTGTTGCCCAGAGTATACTGCAGGTCGTAGCCGATGGCGTGCGATTCGATGTTGGCTTCCTCTATAACATACAGGCCATATTGGTCGCAAAGCTCCAGCCAATAGGGGTCGGGTGGGTAGTGGGAGTTGCGCACGGCATTCACGTTCAGCTTCTTCATCATCTCCATGTCCTTGCGCATGTCTGCCTTGCTCAGCACGTGGCCCCTGGTGGCATGGTGCTCGTGGCGGTTCACCCCCTTGAGGAACACCCGCTTGCCGTTCACCAGAAAGTTCCTGTCTTTGATCTCCACCGAGCGGAAACCCACGCGTTGCGGCACCACTTCCAGCACCCGGTCATCTTTGTCCTTCAGGGTGATGTACAAGGTATAGAGGTAGGGTGTTTCAGCAGACCAGGCGCTCACGTTCGGTACAGTCTGCCGGAACTTCACCTCCCTTTTGTAATTGCCCAGTACCTGCTGCGCACCCTGGGTTTTGTCTGTGAATATTGTTTTGCCGGCGGCGTCCACCAGCTCGATCTCGATGGCGAACGTATCGGCTTTGCTGTGCAGTGTCTTCTGGTCTATCTTGTAGTTATTGACTTCGGCTGTCAAGTCGAACACGCCGTTGGTGTAGCTGTCGTCCAGGATGGCGGTCACTTTGAAGTCGTGGATATCGAGTTTTGGGGTGGCGTACAGGTATACATCGCGCTCTATACCTGAAATCCGCCACATGTCCTGCGACTCCAGGTAGCTGGCATCGCTCCAGCGGTATACCTGCAGAGCCACCAGGTTCTCGCCTTTCTTCACGTAGGGTGTGATGTCGAACTCAGCCGCCAGTTTGCTGTCCTCGCTGTAGCCCACTTTCTCGCCGTTCACCCAGATAAAGAAGGCCGACTTCACGGCACCCAGGTGAATGAACACCTGGCGACCGTCCCAACTCTCGGGCAGGGTGAATTTTTTGCGGTATGAGCCCACGGGATTGTTGTCCTCGGGTATGTCGAGGGGTGGGTTCAGCTTGCCGCCCCGCTTGGCGTGGCCCGCGAATTCCGTTGGCTGGTTCACGTAGATGGGGAGGCCGTAGCCGTTCAGTTCCCAGTTGGCGGGCACTTTAAAGTTGTCCCAACTGGCGTCGTTGAAATCGGTTTTGTAGAACTCGGTCGGGCGCTTTCTGGGGTCCTGCACCCAGTTGAATTTCCAGGTACCGTTCAGCGAGAGAAAGAACTGAGACTTCTCCTTTTCCTTTTGCTCGGCCAGCGCCCGGTTTTCGAAGGCAAACGAGACTGCCCGCATCGGCATGCGGTTGAGCTCCACCACCTGGGGCGTGAGAAGCTCGGAAGGCAGCTGCTGGGCGTGAAGAGACGTGAAAAGAAAGAGGGCAAATACAAACGCATAGAGTTGACGCATGATGATAAAGGACTGAGAGCTAAAAATTCGGATGGACTGCTGGGGCGCCTGAGCTGCAAGCATCCGGGCAGCCAAGCCCATACGGTAATTGTTTTCTTAAATTAGAAAGAAGCGTGCACAAATCGGCACACAAAAGCTACACAATCGTTTGCGTAACCGTTGATTTCGCGCTTGGAGAAATATTAGCTACTTTGAAAGCTATTAACCCCGGAGTTACACAAGCCACCATCCGTATGAAGCTGCGCCCTGCCCGCCTGTTGTTGCTTTTCCTTATGATTCAATTCTCCTGCCGCACAGCCGCGCCAGAAGCGGAGATAGGTTTCGAAACGACAAAGCCAAATATCATCTTCATTCTGGCCGATGACCTGGGCTATGGCGATACCGGCCCCTACGGACAAACCAGAATCCAGACCCCGAACCTGGATAAAATGGCAGAGAAGGGCAAACGCTACACACAGTTCTATGCCGGCTCTACCGTTTGCGCGCCCTCCAGGGCCGCACTGATGACGGGGCAGCACACGGGCCATACCTACATCCGTGGCAACGGCGAGGTACCTTTGCGTGAGACGGATGTGTCGCTGGCAAAATGCATGCAGCAAAGCGGCTACACGACCGCCCTGTTTGGCAAATGGGGACTGGGGCTGGAGGGTACCACAGGCGTGCCGGAGAAACAGGGTTGGGATTTCTTTACCGGGCACCTGCACCACTTGGAGGGCCACAAACAACAGGCCGACTCGCTGTGGCGTTTGGCCAATGGCAGAAGCACCAAAACACCAGTGCCCCAGGGCACTTACGTGAACGAGACGATCACCCAGGAGGCCCTCGTCTTTATACAGACACAGAAGCAGAACCCGTTTTTTCTGTACGTGTCCTATACCTTGCCCCACGCCGAGCTTAATGTGCAGGACACATACCTGCAGCGCTACCTGACCGCAGACGGCGAAAGCGTGTTTGCCCCCGAGACCCCGCAGCCCGAAGGGCAATGGTACGGACCACAGCCCTACCCGAAGGCGGCATATGCGGCCATGGTGACGACGTTGGACGATTATGTGGGGCGGATACTGAAGAAACTGGAGGAGGAGGGCCTGGCCCGTAATACCCTGGTTATCTTCACCAGTGACAACGGCACCCACATTGAGGGTGGGCGATCGCTGGCAGATGCCCTGGAGGCGCACCGAAGCAGTGGACCTTTGCGGGGCGTGAAACGCGACCTTTATGAAGGAGGCATTCGGGTGCCTTTCATCGCCTATTGGCAAGGGAAAGTGCAGCCTGGTACAACGAGTGAGCATATTGGGGCTTTCTGGGACTTGCTCCCCACGTTCACGCAACTGGCAGGGGACACTGCCGCCCCCGCGGGTACCGATGGGGTCTCCATCGTGGCAGACCTGCTGGGCAGGGGCAAGCAGCAGCAACACCCAGCCCTGTACTGGGAGTTCGGGGAGGGGGGCTTTAAACAAGCTGTGCGGCAAGGCGACTGGAAAGCCATCCGCTTCTACCATAACGGCAAACCCGAACGCACCGAGCTGTACAACCTCCAATCGGATATAGGGGAGCAACATAACCTGAGTGTCGCCAATCCACAAAAAGTAAAAGAGCTGGAGGAACTCATGGACCAGTTGCGCGTGCCAGCCGAGCATCCTCTTTTCCGGATAAAGTAAGCATAGCACCTGCCCGGACACATTGCTTTAAAACCGCTTGTTACATGATATACCGCCTCTCAGTACGCTCTAAGTTCTTTTTGTTCATCCTATACCTGGCTGTGCTGGCCTTGCCGGCTAAGGCGCAGGACAAGTCCTTAAGACTGTGGTATGACAAGCCCGCCACCGACTGGATGCGTGAGGCGCTGCCGATCGGTAACGGCTACATGGGCGTGATGTTTTTCGGAGGAGTGGGGGAGGAGCAGCTGCAGTTTTCGGAAGGGACACTGTGGGCAGGAGGCCCGCACGCCAACCCGGACTACAACTATGGAAACAAGCCTGATGCCTGGAAACACCTGCCGGAGATCAGGAGGCTGATCGGTGAGGGAAAACTGAAGGAAGCCAACCAACTGGCGCAGCGGTACCTGACCGGCGCAGCCCCGACCAGATTGGCGAAGACCACCGAGTGGGGTGACTATGGCGCGAATCAGACCATGGGTGAGCTGTATGTGAAACCAGGCCACGGAGACGTGCAAGTGCAAGGCTATCGCCGCGAGCTCGACCTAAGCACGGGTACCGGCAGCGTGCAGTATCAGATCGGGAAAAATAAATACAGCCGCCTATATTTTGGCAATTACCCTAGGGGAGTCATGGTGTATGCCTTCACCTCCACCAAGCCCGAAAGCTACACGATCGCCTACAAAACACCTCACCCCAAAGTAGTGGAACAATTCCAGGACGACGTTTATTCCTTCAGAGGGCATGTAGCCGACAACTTGCAGGAGTTTGAAACAGCTTACCGTATCGTTACAGACGGCAAGGTAAGATATACCGATGGAGTAGTCGAGATCAGTTCTGCCAGATCGGTGCAGGTCATCCACACGGCTGCCACAGACTACCTGCTGCAATACCCTCATTACAAAGGCAACGACTACAAAGCCCTTGTGGCACAACGGCTGGATGCCCTGAAAAAGACAAGTCTGCAAAGCCTCCTGAAAGAGCATACCCGGGACCATACCCGTCTGTTCAACCGGGTAGCGCTTACACTGGAAGGGGTGCAGCACAACAGCCTGCCGACAGATGTACGCCAACAGAATTATTACCAGGGGGCGGAAGACCGGGGCCTGGAGAGACTCTACTTCCAATACGGCCGTTACCTGATGATCGCTGCTTCCCGGCCAGGTACTATGCCGATGCACCTGCAGGGCAAGTGGAACAACAGTGTGAACCCGCCTTGGGCTGCCGATTACCATACCAACATCAACCTGCAGATGCTCTACTGGCCCGCTGAGGTGACAAACCTATCAGAGTGCCATGTTCCCCTGCTGGATTATACGGCCGCTCTGGTAGCACCCGGCCACCAGAGCGCTAAAGATTTTTTCAACGCCCGCGGCTGGGTGGTGAACACCATGAATAATGCCTACGGCTATACTGCGCCGGGATGGGAGCTACCTTGGGGTTTCTTTCCGGGAGGGGCCGCCTGGCTGGCGCAGCACCTGTGGGAGCATTATGCCTATACCCAGGATGTGGCTTACCTGAAACGGCAAGCCTACCCGGTGATGAAAGAGGCCGCCCTGTTCTGGATGGACTACCTCACGCCGGACAGCAGTGGCTTTCTGGTTTCGTCACCTTCATATTCGCCTGAACACGGCGGTATCTCGGGAGGTGCCTCCATGGACCACCAGCTGGCCTGGGATGTGCTCAACAATTGCATTCAGGCTGCCTCCATTTTGGGGGATGATCAGGATTTCGTCGCGCAGGCCCAACAGGTTAGGGACAGGATTTTGGCACCGCAAATTGGCAGCTGGGGCCAATTGCAGGAGTGGAAGGAGGATGTGGACGACCCGAACAACAAGCATCGCCACGTGTCGCACCTGTTTGCCTTGCACCCGGGCAGGCAAATCTCTCCGCAGGAAACACCCCAGCTCGCCGAAGCCGCCAGGGTGAGTCTGGAAGCCAGAGGCGACGAAGGAACAGGTTGGTCACTGGCCTGGAAGATCAACTTCTGGGCACGCTTGCGGGACGGCGACCGGGCGCATAAGTTATACCGCATGATCCTCAAGCCGGCAGGAGGCGCTTCCAATGCTGAATCCTTTAGCGGCGGTTCGGGGTCCTATGCCAACCTGCTGGACGCTCACCCGCCCTTTCAGCTGGACGGAAACATGGGGGCTACCGCCGGCGTGGCCGAGATGCTGATGCAGTCGCATGCTGGTTCACTAGAGTTGCTGCCCGCGCTCCCTGCAGTGTGGCAGTCGGGCGAGGTGAAAGGCTTGAGGGCACGAGGCGGCTATACTGTAGGTATAAGATGGGCTGCGGGCAGACTGCTCCAGGCTAGTATACAAGCCGACAAAACCGGTGAATGCGTGCTGACTTACCAGGGCAGGCAACTGCGGGTTCCGGTAAGCGCCGGCAAGGTGGTACGAGTACGTCTGAAAGACTTTTAGCACAACTGCCTCGGGCTTACCGCATGGACTTAAATTTACGCTGCATCACCTCCTGCACCGGTATGTTCTCTATCTTACTTTCAAGCCAGGAGATGATATCCAGGTAGAGGAAGGGTCTTCGTTCAAAGGGATTGGCCGCTATACCTTCCAGCTTATATTTGAGCGATACAAAGGCATCTTTAAGTTCATGCGGCGCAATGTCACCCACTTTGCGCAGGAATCGAAAGATCTCCACCTGCATCTGCTGTTGGTCGTTCATTTTGCCCAGAAAATGGTAGACCGACTTGATCTGGTATTCCAGTGCCTCGTCTTCCCCAGCCTCGTAGTGGGCGATCAGGTTCAGAATACGGGCAAAGCATTGCAGGTCTTCCCGCAGGCTGAGGTCCTTAAAACGAATGATCTTGTTGAGGTACTCAATTGCCTTATGGTTATCCCCGCTGCCAAAGTAAAGGCTGGCGATCTTGAAGTAAAAGATCAGCTTGCGATGCGGGTCGAGTTGCGCCTTAAAATACTCTAACTTTTCCAGAATATCGGGTACCAGCTCCAGCCCCTCCGTAAACCGGCCTTCCATAAAGTGTAGGTTGATACGGTTTGTCTCGATGTAAAGGAACAGGAGCATTTCGGTGTTGGGGCTGATGCGCCTGTTTTCGTCGGCAGAAAAGTCCTCGAGTTGCTGCAGTATTTCTTTGAATTTACTATGGTATTGCAAGTTGAACAGGGCGGCCAGCAGGTTGTGAAGACCCTTGATGTAGAGCAGCGTTTGTTTTTCCTGCATGGCGGGATTGTCCTGGAACAGATCCACCCACTTTTGCGCGTATCGGTAGGCTGCTCTGAAATCCTGTACAATGTAATAGTACCATACATGTGCCTGGTAAAAATGAAGTCTTTCGAAAAAACCGGCATTTCTTAGCTGGATTTTGGGCAGCTGGGTTTTAAAATAAGTTGTGATTCGCTCGTAATCCTCATCGTTGCGGGCGTGGCCTACTTTTATGTAGAGCCCATATAGGCGAAGTCCCAGGTTGGAAAGCTGATGTAACTGTGATATGTGGTCTGCAGTGCGCATAGTCTCCTCCGACAGGGCGTCTGCCCTCCCCGCCAGACTCCGGGTAATGTACTGCGACTCAATCATCTTCTCAAAGTCAAGCGCCTCGAGTGCAATGTGGTGCATCTCTGCCTGCTGCGCCTGCATTTTTACTTTCTCCAGCATTTTCAAACTCTGCTGATACAGGCCCCTGTTGTAGAGCACACGGGCATAGTCCAGCTGCTCGCGCAGTTGGATGTCCATGTTCTGGCCGGCGTGGTACAGGCGCAGGCTGGACAGCACGTTTTTGTACAGATTCGCTTTCATGTTGGCGAGCTGCGTTTTCTTGAGAGCCGGTGCCAGTGTCAGCACTTTCTCTTCTTCGTAGGTGGGCAGGCTGTCCAGCGCATCGAACAGTTGCAGAAACTTTAAACCCTCGGTAGCTCCCTGCCGCTTGGCAAAAAGACGGAAATGCCTCTTCTCAGATTTGGTCAGTGATTTTACCAATTGAAAAACTGGATCTGTCGTTTCGGTAGCCATTGTATTTTTGGGTAAGTTAAGCTGGTGGTTATCAAGCGATTGGAGCAAGAAAGTCCAGTCTTGGAAATAGTAGCCTTATCTGGAAATCGTTTTTGGAGGTGCCGGTTTTGACCTTAATTGCCCTCCAAAGTAGAGAATTTTCAGCAATACAGAAATCAAATTAATTATGTCGGTCCAGAAAATACAAATCTTTGACACCACGCTGCGGGATGGCGAGCAGGTGCCCGGCTGTAAGCTGAACATGGATGAAAAACTCGTGATTGCAAAGCAGTTAGAACTCCTGGGGGTGGATGTGATCGAGGCCGGTTTCCCGGTTTCGAGTCCGGGAGATTTTGCGGCGGTGAAGGCAATTGCTGCCCAGACGAAAGATGTCACGGTCTGCGGCTTGTCCAGGGCAGTGGAGCAGGACATCCTGACGGCTGCGGAGGCCCTAAAGCCAGCCCGGCGCCCGCGCATTCATACAGGTATAGGCACCTCTGAATCTCATATTACGCACAAATTGCGCAGTACGCAGGACAACGTACTGGAGCGTGCGGTTGAAGCCGTGCGTATGGCCAAGAGATTTGTAGAGGATGTGGAGTTTTATGCCGAAGATGCCGGCAGAACCGATAACGTGTTTCTGGCCAGGGTATGCGAAGCAGCCATTAAAGCAGGTGCCACCGTGCTCAACATACCTGATACGACTGGCTACTGCCTTCCGGAAGAGTACGGTGCCAAGATCAAATACCTGGTGGAGCATGTGAAAGGTATAGAGAAGGTGACACTCTCGACGCACTGCCACAACGACCTGGGCCTGGCTACAGCCAACTCCATTGCGGGGGCCATTAACGGCGCACGGCAGATCGAGTGTACCATCAACGGGGTGGGAGAACGTGCCGGCAACACCGCGCTGGAAGAAGTGGTGATGATCATGCGGCAGCACCCTTACCTCAATCTGCAGACCAACATCAACAGCAAACTGCTCTCCGAAACGTCGGCCATGGTATCGCATATGATGCGCATGCCGGTGCAGCCCAATAAGGCCATCGTTGGAGCCAATGCTTTCTCGCATTCCAGTGGCATTCACCAGGATGGCGTGATCAAGCACCGCGAGACCTATGAGATCATTGATCCGCGTGATGTCGGCGTGCTGGACTCTTCCATCGTGCTGACAGCCCGATCAGGCCGCGCTGCCCTGGCCTTCCGCCTGCAGAAGATCGGCTACAACTTTGATAAAAACACGTTGGATAGAGCCTATGCCTCTTTTCTGCAGGTGGCAGACCGGGCGAAAGAAGTGCATGACAAGGATCTGCACGTGTTGGTAGAAAAGGAAAATCTGTTAGTGGAAAACTAGGATGGGTAAGACATTATTTGACAAGATCTGGGACGCCCATGTAGTGCGTTCTATACCAGGTGGCCTGGGTGTATTTTACATCGACAGGCACCTGATACACGAAGTAACCAGTCCGCAGGCGTTTGATGAGTTGGAGGCACGCCAGTTGTCCTTGCACAACCCGGCGCAGATCGTGGCCACCGCTGACCACAATGTTCCTACCCGTAACCAGCATCTGCCGATTCAGGATCAGCTGTCACGGTTTCAGGTAGATAAGCTGACTTCCAATTGTGAAAAGTATGGGGTGGAGCTTTTTGGCCTGGGCCACCCGAACCAGGGCATCGTGCACGTGATCGGTCCGGAGTTGGGCATCACGCAGCCCGGAATGACCATCGTATGCGGCGATAGCCATACCTCCACCCATGGCGCTTTCGGGGCAATTGCTTTCGGTATAGGCACCAGCCAGGTGGCGCAGGTGATGGCCACGCAGTGCCTGCTGCTCAGCCGTCCTCGTAAGATGCGGATCTCCGTGGAGGGTGAACTGCGCAAGGGCGTGACCGCCAAAGATCTGATCCTGTACGTGATCGCCAAACTGGGCACTGGGGGTGCAACAGGGTATTTTGTAGAGTATGCTGGCAGTGCTATCCGCTCGCTGAGTATGGAGGGGCGCATGACGGTGTGCAACATGAGTATCGAGATGGGCGCCCGCGGCGGCATGATTGCTCCCGACGAGACCACCTATACCTACCTGAAGGGCCGGCCGCATGCCCCGCAGGGTAAGCTCTGGGAACAGGCCCTGGCTTACTGGCGCACCCTTTATACAGAGGAAGGGGCAGAATTTGATGCTGAGTTTCACTTCGATGCGGCTGACATGGCCCCCATGATCACCTACGGCACCAACCCAGGTATGGGAATTGCCATCAATTCCACTATACCTGCCAGCGTGCCAGCCAATGAAGCAGTCAGCTTCGAAAAGTCCCTGCAATACATGGGCTTTGCGCCGGGCGAGTCTCTGCTCGGCAAGGAGGTCAACTTTGTGTTCATCGGGAGCTGCACTAACTCTCGTATCGAGGACCTGCGCCAGGTAGCGGCCTATGTAAAAGGAAAGCAGAAAGCCAGTCATGTGGAGGCGATCATTGTGCCGGGCTCGAAGCAGGTGGAATTGCAGGCCCGCGAGGAAGGACTGGACAAACTACTTGCCGAAGCTGGATTTGAGCTTCGTGAGCCGGGCTGCAGCGCCTGCCTGGCCATGAACGAAGACAAGATACCGGCTGGTGCTTACTGTGTATCAACTTCTAACCGGAATTTTGAGGGACGACAGGGGCCGGGCTCCCGCACACTGCTGGCCAGTCCGCTGGTAGCGGCCATAACGGCGGTGGAGGGAAAGATCGTGGACATAACTCAATACCTGAACTAATGGAAAAGTTTGAAATCATCCGGACGGGCGCTGTTCCCCTACCGATAGAAAATATTGACACCGACCAGATTATACCTGCCCGCTTTCTGAAGGCCACTTCCAGGGAAGGCTTTGGAGAGAACCTTTTCAGGGACTGGCGCTACAGCAGTAGCGGAGAGCCGAAACGAGATTTTGTGCTGAACAATAGCCGCTATAAAGGGCAGGTACTTCTGGCCGGCAAAAATTTTGGCTGCGGATCGAGCCGCGAGCACGCCGCCTGGGCCATTTATGATGCCGGGTTTCGGGTAGTCATCTCCAGCTATTTCGCCGACATCTTCCGGGGGAATGCCCTCAACAATGGCTTACTGCCCTTGCAGGTGACGGATGAAGTACTGCAGCGCCTGTTCGCGCTGGTGGAGGCAGACCCGCAGACCGAGTTTGTGATCAACCTCCCGGAGCAGGAACTATACCTGCCGGCAAGCGGGGAGCGCATCCCTTTTGCGATAGATCCTTACAAGAAAGAGTGCCTGATTAAGGGCTATGATGACATTGATTTTTTAGTGAGCCAGAAAGAGGCGATAACAGCATACGAAAGCACAAGAGCATGGATATATTAACTAAGAAGATTGTGGTACTGCCCGGCGACGGCATCGGACCTGAGGTCTGTGAGGAAGCCATTAAGGTGTTGGAGGCAGTAGCAGAAAGGTTTGGCCACCGGTTCAACTTTGAGAAGCACCTGATGGGCGCCTGCGCCATAGATGCAACAGGCAGTCCGCTTCCGCAAGAAACGCTGGAGGCCTGCTACTATGCCGATGCGGTGCTGCTGGGCGCCATTGGCGATCCGAAGTATGACAACGATCCTGCGGCCAAGGTGCGGCCGGAGCAGGGCCTGTTGCAGCTGCGCAAGTCGCTGGGGCTGTATGCCAACATACGCCCGGTGACAGCCTATGATGTGCTGCTGGACCACTCACCACTAAAGAATGAACGTATTGCCGGAGCCGATATGCTCATTCTCAGGGAGCTGACGGGGGGTATTTATTTCGGTGAAAAAGGCCGAACTGCCGAAGAGGCGTACGACCACTGTACTTATAACCAGGAGGAGATCACCCGCATTGCTCACCTTGCCTTTCAGGCTGCGGGGAACAGACGCAACAAACTGACGCTGGTGGATAAGGCCAACGTACTGGAAACGTCACGGTTGTGGCGAGAGGTGGTGCAGGGGATAGCAGCAAAATACCCTTCAGTTGCAGTAGATTACCTGTTTGTGGACAATGCCGCCATGCAGCTGATTCTAAATCCCCGTCAGTTCGACGTAATGCTGACTGAGAACATGTTCGGGGATATCCTTTCAGACGAAGCCTCTGTCATTGCCGGTTCGCTGGGTTTGTTGCCTTCCGCTTCGGTAGGGAATATCGTGTCGCTGTTTGAGCCGATCCATGGCTCTTATCCGCAGGCAAAAGGCAAAGGTATAGCCAACCCGATCGCAGCCATCCTGTCTGGCGCGATGCTGCTGGAGCACTTTGGCCTGCAAGAAGAAGCTGACGCTGTGAAAGAAGCCGTGCAAAATGCTTTGCGAAACGAGGTACTAACGCCTGAACTGAACACGGTCTCTCCGTTCACTACAGAGCAAGTAGGTAGTTTCATCGCCTACTGTGTGCTGGAGGACGTGGAGAGCGTGCCCCAAAAAGGGAACATTGAAGTAGGCCTGAGCACGATCATCTAACTAAAATAGCTGTACCCGAGGCTGTGAAGACAGATGCCAGGCGTATCCGGCTTATGAAAGTACTATGCTGGTAATCTGTCTGTTGGCAGCTTCGAATATTAGGTAACACATTAAAGAACAAGTCATAGCAAAGCAGATTTTTTAAAAAAATCTGTTGACAAGTTTGTCTACTGTCAAAAATGCGCTACTTTTGCCAACACCGTATGAAAAATCAAATCGCAGCCATCATTATTAGCATTATTAACCTCGTGGTAATTACACGAGGCAGGGAGATGGTTTGCTGAAACTGAATTGATATTATAAGTTATACTTTGGCAGCCGTCTCCCGCAAGAGACGGCTGTTTTTGTTTATACCACTATAGAAAATCACAGATTATGCACGCAATAGCTGCTATCATTATTGTCATCATTATTCTTATTCCTCAGCCACCGGGTTGAAGAAACGGAGTTCTGTTGCCAATAGAAAGCCTTTCTGACTACCCGGTCAGAAAGGCTTTTTTGTTTTACCTAATCAATCATAACCATTAATAATTAGCTACAATGTATTTCAACGACAACACACTTGTTTTCCTGGATGGCCATTTTGTAAAACCCGAGCAGGCCAGTTGCAGTGTATATGCCCAGTCGCTGCACTATGGCTATGCGGCTTTTGAAGGCCTTCGTTCTTACAGCACAACGGCAGGCATACGCATTTTCAAGGCAAAGGAGCATTACGAACGCCTGCACTATTCCTGCCAGGCAGTTGGTTTGCCGCTCGCCTACACGGTGGAGGAGCTGACGGCGCTCACCTACGAGTTGCTCGAGCTGAACCGCCTTTCGGATGCCTACATTCGTCCGTTGGTGTATGCCGGCGAACCCAACATGGGGATAAAGGCTCCTGCGACGAGCAACCTGTTCATAGCAGCCTGGGAGTGGGGCAAATATCTTGGAGACCAGTGCCTGCGCCTGATGATTTCCCCCTACGAACGGCCTAACCCTAAAGCTGTACCCATTGAGGCCAAAATATCCGGGCATTATGCCAATTCTATTGTTGCCAGTTCCGATGCCAAAATGAAAGGCTACGACGAGGCGCTCCTGCTCGACATGCATGGCTTTGTAGCGGAGGGGCCGGGCTCAAACTTCTTCTTCGAGAAAAACGGAGAACTCTATACCGCTCCTGCAGGCAGCATTCTCCAAGGTATTACCCGAGCGACTGTGATAGAACTTGCCCGGGAAGCGGGTGTCAGGGTGCACGAGCAATTTTTCAGACCTGAAGAATTACTAGAGGCAGAAGGTGCTTTCCTGACAGGTACAGCCGCTGAAGTGGTGGGCGTGTCCTCCATCGGGGAGCACGTGTTCAGGAAACCCTATGCAGACACCATCGGAGCACAGCTGGCTCAGCAATATACCGCGCTGGTTACCGGCAAGGCCGCCCCACACCTGCTCTCGACTTAGCAGCTGCAGCAATATGTGAACCCTGCTTCCACCTGTGTAAACAACAAGAACCAATTGTTATGCTGTCCTTAGAAAATGTATTTAAATCTATGTAATTCATTGGTTAATAGGTGTTTAAATTGGCTTTTGGAGAGCTTGGAAATAGTAAAGAGATACAAGTGTTGTTTTCTGTAGCGATGGTAATAAGCTGAAATTGCAGCTGGCAAAGTAACAGAGATTGAATTCCGGGAGGAGGTTTTACCCAGAAATTAAGAGAAGAACAACTGCTTAGGCTTAAAGCTTTCAGAGCTGCAGCCAATGGTAGGTATACTGATAAAAAAATACGCGAATATAATGGCACTGAACAAATACAGCCGCATCTATACCCAGGACGACAGTCTGCCTGCGTCACAAGCCATGCTCATGGGAGCGGGCCTCTCAGCCGAAGACCTGCGCAAGCCTTTTGTAGGCATCTGCTCGACGGGTTTTGATGGCAATACCTGCAACATGCATCTCAACGACCTGGCCGACGAGGTAAAGCGGGGCGTGAACAAGCAAGGTATGGTAGGGCTCCGGTTTAACACTATCGGCGTGAGCGATGGCATCACCAACGGCACACAGGGCATGAACTACTCCCTGGTGTCACGGGAAATTATAGCGGACTCTATCGAAACCATAACAGGTGCACACAACTACGATGCGCTGGCGTGCGTGGTAGGCTGCGATAAAAACATGCCCGGCTCGCTCATGGCCATGGCCCGCCTGAACCGCCCTGCCCTGATGGTATATGGCGGCACGATAAAAGGGGGCGAGTTCAAAGGGGAAAAGCTCAACATCGTTTCCTGTTTTGAGGCCTACGGCAAGAAATTGAACGGACAGCTCTCGGAAGAAGACTACAGGGGCATCATCCGGAACGCCTGCCCGGGGCCTGGCGCCTGTGGCGGTATGTATACGGCCAATACCATGGCCTCCGCTGCGGAAGCCCTGGGTATGTCAGTTCCCTTTTCGTCGTCGTCGCCTGCTGTCAGCCAATCCAAAAAAGAGGAGTGCCTAGGTACTGGGGAGTACCTGCTGCGCCTGCTGGAAATGGACCTGAAACCGCAGGACATTTTGGTGCGGGAGGCCTTTGAGAATGCGCTGGTGCTGATCACGGTGCTGGGAGGCTCGACCAATGCCGTGCTGCATCTGATCGCCATTGCCCATGCAGCGGGTGTCCCCCTCTCACTCCGGGATTTTCAGGCGGTGAGCAACCGGGTGCCGGTGCTTGCCGATTTGAAACCAAGTGGAAAATACTTGATGGAGGACCTCTCGACCCTGGGAGGCGTGCCGGCCGTGATGAAAACCCTACTGAACGAAGGTTTGATCACGGGCGACCTGCTGACGGTGACGGGGAAAACCGTGGCGGAGAACCTGGCGGGCGTCAAGCCGCTGGGGGAGGAGCAGGACTTGCTTCGGCCGCTGAGCAACCCCATCAAGGCAGATGGGCATATCCAGACACTGTACGGCAATCTGGCACCAAAAGGGGCAGTGGCCAAAATATCAGGTAAGGAGGGCCTGACTTTCGAGGGGCCGGCGATCGTGTTCAACTCAGAAGAAGAACTTAATCAAGGTATAGCCACTGGCAAGATCGTGGCCGGACAGGTCGTCGTCATCCGCTATGTCGGACCCAAAGGCGGGCCCGGCATGCCGGAGATGCTGAAACCCACCTCTGCCATCATGGGGGCCGGTCTGGGAGACAAAGTGGCCCTGATTACCGATGGACGATTCTCCGGGGGCACGCACGGCTTTGTGATAGGACACGTCTGTCCGGAGGCTTACGACGGCGGCACACTGGCACTGGTAGAAGATGGAGACTGGATCTCGCTGAACGCCAACAAGAACACAATACACTTGCATGTGGAAGAAGCCGTGCTGGACTTGCGCCGCGATAAGTGGCAACAGCCAGCCCCAAAAGTAGAAAAAGGCGTGCTGCTGAAGTATATAAGAACAGTGAGCGATGCCAGCAGAGGATGTATAACTGATTTAGAAGAAGCACATGTTAACGAAAGAAAACCCAGCCCCCAAAGCGCCTGAAATGGAAATAACTGTGACAGGGGCGGAGGCGGTGATCCTTTCCCTTCTGGCCGAAAATGTGGAGACGATCTTCGGCTACCCGGGAGGGGCCATTATGCCAGTATACGACGCACTGTATGATTACGCCGACCAGCTCAACCACATTTTGGTGCGCCATGAGCAGGGCGCCATTCATGCCGCTCAGGGGTATGCCCGGGTAAGCGGGAAAGTGGGAGTGTGCCTGGCCACCTCTGGCCCCGGAGCCACCAATCTTATCACAGGACTGGCGGATGCCAAGGCAGACTCCACGCCAGTGGTATGTATAACAGGGCAGGTTGCCTCCAGCCTGCTGGGCACAGACGCGTTTCAGGAGGCCGATGTCATCAGCATTACCAGTGCTGTCACCAAGTGGAACTTACAGGTAACCCAGGCGTCCGATATTCCGGCCGCAATCAGCAAGGCATTTTACCTGGCCCAGAGTGGTCGGCCCGGACCAGTTCTAATCGACATCACGAAAGATGCTCAGTTCGCCAAAACTCCTTTCAGGTATGCGCCCTGTAAGCAAGTGGCCTACTATGCTCCCAAGCCCCCGCTCGACCAGCAGGCGGTTGCCTGCGCTGCAGCGCTTATCAACAGCTCCCGCAAGCCGCTCATCCTGGCAGGGCAGGGTATACACCTGGCTGGGGCCCATCAGGAATTGCTGGACCTGGCGACAAAAGCCGATATTCCGGTGGCAACCACCTTGCTGGGTCTCTCGGCTATACCCACTGAGCATCCTCTGAATGTAGGTTTACTGGGGATGCACGGCAACTACGCACCAAACCTCAAGACCAACGAAGCAGACCTGATCATTGCCGTGGGGATGCGCTTTGATGACCGGGTGACCGGCCGAGTGGACACTTATGCCAGACAGGCAAGCATCATTCACATCGACCTCGACCCGGCCGAAATCAATAAAATCATCAAGGCCGATGTGGCCCTGGTGGCAGACGCCCGCGAGGCACTGGCGGCGCTGACCAGACTCGTATTTAAAAACGAGCATCCGGAGTGGTTGCAGGAGTTCAGAGATTGCATGGATCAGGAATTTGAGAAAGTGGTCCGGCATGACCTATTCCCTGCAGATGATCGGGAGATTACGATGGGAGAGGTGCTGCGCCTGGTGAACGAGCTTGCAGAGGAGGACAGTGTGCTGGTAACGGACGTGGGGCAGCACCAGATGGTGGCCTCCCGCTACTTTAACTTCCGCAGCCTGAACAGCAATATCACCTCGGGGGGCCTTGGCACCATGGGCTTTGCCTTGCCTGCAGCCATTGGCGCCAAGGCCGGGCGGCCGCTGGCGCAGGTAGTTGCCGTGATCGGCGACGGAGGATTCCAGATGAACATCCAGGAACTGGGCACTATCATGCAGACCGGGATTGCCGTGAAGGTCATCATCCTGAACAACAACTTCTTGGGCATGGTACGGCAGTGGCAGCAGCTCTTTTTTGAGAAACGCTACTCCTCTGTGGAAATGGAGAACCCGGACTTTGTAAAGATAACGCAGGGGTATGGCATCAGCGCCCGAAAGGTAGTGCAGCGCTCAGCACTCGCCGAAACCATGCGGGCCGTGTTGAGCAGCCAGCAGCCAGAGGTGCTGGAAGTGGTGGTCGGCAGGGAGGACAATGTTTTTCCGATGATCCCGACAGGAGCCTGTGTATCTGAAGTAAGACTGGAGTAGCCGCTACCCGGGCGGGCCTTGTGCCAGGAAAAGTTATGCGGGAGCATCTGTAATGCTTTCGCCATCCAATCATTTGAACAGAAGAAAACCATGCAAGAATCATTTGTATTCACCATCAGTGCAGCCGGGGATAAGAGCATCCTGAATAGAGTCCTGATGCTTTATACGCGGCGTAATATTGCTTTCGAACGTCTGACAGCGTCCAGACCGGACGACAGTTCGCATTACAGTTTTCGCATTGAGGCGAACACTACCCCGCATTGGGCAGAGCAGATCACAAAGGAACTGCAAAAGATCATCGGTGTAAGGTATGCTACTGTACAGCGACAAGAGGAGGGGAAACAGCCGTCTCTAGAACCACATGCCGCGGCCATTTCCCGCTCAATCGCCAAATCGAAACCGGCTGTAACAGCCAGCTTATAATTCATAATCGCAAAATCAACTTACAAACGAACACATTTTATGGCAACTATCAATTTCGGAGGAGTAGACGAAACCGTTGTAACACGGGAGGAATTTCCACTTGCAAAAGCACGTGAAGTGCTCCAGCATGAACTGATTGCAGTAATAGGGTATGGCGTACAGGGGCCCGGTCAGGCGCTCAACTTGCGCGACAATGGCTTTAACGTAATTGTAGGGCAGCGAAAGGATTCTGCCTCTTGGCAAAAGGCCCTGGCAGATGGCTGGGTGGAAGGCGAAACGCTCTTCAGCATCGAGGAGGCGGCAGAACGGGGCACCATCATCGCCAACCTGCTTTCAGACGCCGGTCAGATCGCCGTATGGCCAACCCTGCGGGAAAGGCTCACAGCCGGCAAGACCTTGTACTTTTCACACGGCTTTGGCATTACATTTCACGAGCATACCAACATCGTGCCGCCTGCTGATGTAGACGTTATATTGGCGGCCCCCAAGGGAAGCGGCACCAGCCTGCGTCGGCTATACCTGCAGGGAGGAGGCCTCAATTCTTCTTTTGCCGTGTACCAGGATGCAACGGGCAAAGCCTATGAAAAGGCCGTAGCCATGGGTATCGGCATCGGTTCGGGCTACCTGTTCGAAACAGACTTCCGGAAAGAGGTTTACAGCGACCTGACCGGTGAGCGGGGCGTGCTGATGGGGGCGCTGGCCGGCATCATCGAGGCACAGTACCAGGTGCTGCGTCAGCGTGGTCACTCGCCCTCCGAGGCATTTAACGAAACGGTAGAAGAACTCACGCAAAGCCTGGTGCCCCTGGTGGGCGAGAATGGCATGGACTGGATGTTCTCGAACTGCTCCGTGACGGCTCAGCGTGGCGCACTCGACTGGAAAGGCAGGTTCAAAGAAGCGACCCTCCCGGTGCTCCACGAGCTCTACGACAGCGTGGCATCCGGTACCGAGGCGCAACGCACCATCCAAAGAGGTTCTGCGCCAGGCTACCGCACTGAGCTGGAGGCGGAACTGCAGGAATTGCGAGAATCAGAGTTATGGCAGACAGGGGCAAGGGTAAGAGAGTTACGCTCCCAGAGTAAGTAAACAGGACGTGGAAATGACTCTAACAGACACAGATTGCCTTGTCTCGCTGCAAAAGGTGGAACAGGCTTCACAAAGACTCAGGGGCGTGGTGACCAACACGCCCCTGTTACAAAACTTATGGCTGTCGCAAACCTACGGGGCGAATGTATACCTGAAGCGGGAAGACCTGCAGGTAGTGCGCTCCTATAAGATTCGGGGGGCTTACAACATGATGGCCTCCCTGGTACCTGCCCGCCGTGCGGGGGAAATCGTGTGCGCCAGTGCCGGGAACCATGCCCAGGGCGTGGCCTATGCCTGTCAGCTGCTGGGCATCAAGGGCTACATTTTTATGCCTGCCATCACGCCGGCGCAAAAAGTGAATAAGGTGCGGCTCTTTGGAAAAGAGTTGGTCGAGATTATCCTGACCGGCGCCACCTATGACGATGCATTTCAGGCCGCTAAGGATTTTTGCGACAGCCGGGGTGGCACTTTTATCCCGCCTTTCGATGACCTGGCGATTGTAGAGGGTCAGGCCACGGTGGGGATGGAAATCCTGAGGGATGCGTCATTTCACATCGATTACCTGTTTATGCCTGTCGGTGGCGGCGGGCTGGCCTCCGGCGTGTGCAGTGTGTTCAGGCAGCTAAGTCCGCAGACCAGGCTAATAGGCGTGCAGCCGCAGGGCGCTCCCTCCATGTACAATTCCATCCGGCAAGGCCAGCGCCTGACGCTCGACACCATCGACAGTTTTGTGGATGGTGCCGCCGTCAAATGCCCGGGGGAACTGACTTTAGCCATCTGTCGGGAATTGCTGGATGAAATAGTGCTGGTGCCCGAGGGACAGGTATGTGAGGACATCCTGAAGATGTACAACGAGGAGGGAGTGGTGCTGGAACCGGCCGGAACGCTGAGCATATCGGCCCTGAAATCATTTGCCGACCAGCTGGTGGGTAAAAATGTGGTTTGTGTCATTAGTGGCAGTAACAACGACATCACACGCATGGAAGAAATAAAAGAGCGGGCCATGCGCCACCAGGGTCTGAAGCACTACTTCATGGTCACGTTCAACCAGCGGCCCGGTGCTCTGAGAACATTTGTGAATCGGGTGCTGCATCCGGAGGACGACATTATCCACTTCCAGTACATGAAGAAAAACAACAAGGAAAAAGGGCCTGTTTTTATAGGGATAGAAGTAAAGGAGCCACATGATGTAGAGGCCATTAAGAGCCGGATGAATGTGGAAGGCTTTAATTTTGAATACCTGAACGACCAACCCGATTTTCTGAGTTTGTTTGTGTAAATGTAGGTATGGGCTTTAAACGTCGCTCCAAGAATGGACACGCGTACAGCAGGTCCCTTTTTGAATTGATCCTGCACAGCTGGATGGTTTAAATGCGGAGAGGCGGCTTTCAGTGGACTCCATTGTCCATACTAAATCCCAAATGATGCTAACCGGATATCAAGCTGCCTACAGTTGCCAACCGATTAGCAGAGTAAAAGCCGGAGGGCCCCCTTCAACAATTTAAGAAAAAACCGCAGACTGCTGACAAACCGTTGTCATACCGGGGCTCTAGCTTTGAGGGAAAGATTTGTTTCACCTAAAGCGAAAAGCATGAACACGACAGTAAAAGCAACCACATCTCCTATTGTTATTACACCAGCCGAGCTGCTGGCGCACTGGCAGGGCCACCGAGACCTGACCCGCCGCGTGATCGAGGCATTTCCGGAAGAACAGCTCTATACCTACAGCCTGGGCGGCATGCGACCGTTTGGCGAGATGGTGCAGGAACTACTGGCAATTGCGGCACCTGGCACCAAGCAGATTGCCGGAGAGCCGGCCGAAGAACTGAACGAGCATTTGGAGCAGGCTAAAACCAAAGCCGGCATGCTGGCCCTGTGGGACGAGTCCACCGAAGAACTGAACCGCTATTGGGCGCAGATCCCGGAGGAGCGATTCCGGGAGCGCATCCTGGCCTTTGGGCAGTACGAGGGAACGGTCTGGTCCACTATTCTCTACTTTATCGACAACGAGATCCATCACCGGGGGCAGGGCTATGTGTACCTGCGCACATTGGGCATAGAGCCGCCACAATTCTGGGATCGGTAAGTTGAGAGAAATGAAGACGGTGCTGGTTTTTAAAACATCTGTTTCCTCAGACTGTGAGGCCCGCATGGTAAAGCCTTTGCTGGATAGCCTGATGGGAAGCAGAGAGCGCTGGAACTTTGACCTGGAGGATTGCGACAATATCCTCCGGGTCGAAGCCGTCTCGATTCACCCTGCCAGCATTATCGGTAGGCTGAGCGAAGCGGGCTATACCTGTGAGGAGCTGGAGGACTGAAGGCTGCCCTGCAGCTGTAAGTTTTCCTTCGCCTGTTCGAGCATCTGGCTCACCCGCTGCCGGAAACTTTCAGGCTCCACAATCTCGGCACAGTCAGCAAACATCAGGTACCATCGTGATAGTCCCTCATGCAGGTCACTGGTTCGGAAGGTCATCTCTACTTTATCGCCCATTATTTTTTCGGAGACAAAGCCGTAGTACTGCCGCCCGGTGCGGAGGTACTTGGCTACCTCCTTGTCCACCCGTATGGTAACTTGTGTGGCGTTCAGGGGTTTTTCTGTTTTCCGGTGGTCGGCCAGGGAACCGTGCTTTCTGGTAAAGGGCTGCTGCGTAAGCCTGATGCGCGTCATGCGATCTGTTCGGAACTGGCGGTAGTCGTTTCGTAAGAGGCAATAGGCCAGTATATACCAGTAGTTGTTTTCATGGAAGAGCCCCACCGGTTCAATGGTGCGGTCTGTTCGTTCGTCGGCATAGGGCGCCTGGTACTGCAGACTGACCTGCTTTTGCTCAGCAATGCTACTGATCACCACATGCAATGCATCGGGGGCCTGTTCGCTGAAGAGTTCCTGCGAGGCATCTACCCAGATCTGCGCCTCCAAAGTGGCCAGCCGCTCTTTGGTGTGGCTCTTGAGTACAGACTTTATTTTGTACAGAGCCGACTCGTAATGGGCGCCAAGTGCTTTGTCGGTGAACTGCTGCATCAGCTTTTCGGCGGCAACGAAGCTGGCCGCCTCCTCCGGCGTGAACAGTACAGGCGGCAGGCGGTACCCCTCCACAAGCGCATAACCTAGGCCGGCCTCCCCGGTAATCGGCACACCGGCTGCTTCCAGGGAACGCACATCCCGGTAAATGGTACGCAGGCTCACCTCGAAGCGGTCTGCCATCTCCTGAGCCTTCACTATCCGCCCCGACTGCAGGTGGATCAGGATGGCCACGATGCGATCAAAACGATTAAGGGTTTCCTTTTTCATAGGCTGCCGGGTTTACTTCAAAAGTACCGGAATGCCTCTAAAGGCGCAATCTTTTTTACTTTCTAGAACGAGGCAAGTGTAGCGGCAAATACCTCAGGAAAAAGTATAAAACAGCAGCCCCTTAGGTATAGATTAACTGAAGAGCAGGTGAAATGTAGCCGAAATGCTTGATTAGAAGACTCAGGTCACAGTTTCAGCAGGTATAAAAGCGGCGTTTACTAGCCTGATATTTACAGAAACCTCACCGTGATATAACTATCGGTGTTCTGTCCCTGGTCATCGGTGCAGGAGATCTTATACCTACCGGCCTTTTGCGGCTCGAAAAACACCTTCTCGTTGGCGGGGGTGGCGCGTAGGAATTGGTCGTTGATGTACCAGTATACCTGCTTCACTTCGTTGTGGGGGTTGCTGTGGAGCATCAGTTGCTGGCGTTCTTCCTGCTCGAGCAAATACTCCATGCCGGCAGCGGGCGAGGTGATCACCGGGGCATGCTCCTTAAAAATGCGACTGCAGCTGGGGTTGTGCGCCGGAATCTGCTTGTATGGAATCCGTTCAGCATCATAGAATGTGAGTAGCTCCGGGGCATAGTTGGGGTAGAGCTGCTGCACAAACCCCATAGCTGGCTGGCAACTGGTGCAGTAGCTATACCTCTTGTCCGCAGAAACAGCAATGCGTTTCAAATGGCTGCACTTTTGGGTGGCCGAGATGCCGGGTATAAAGGTATCCAGCACCTGGTTCTGGCAGAAGTTGTTAGCAGGACTGCCGCTTTCAGCGCACACCGCTCTTAAACCAATGCCCTTAGGTTGCTGAAACCACCCGTCGGAGGAGTTATAGTCGATGCTGTTGAAGATGTCGAAGAGCAGGGGAGTGGCCGAGTCGGTGCCGTTGAGTTCGGGTACGCCCTCACCTGAGAAATTGCCTACCCACACGCCTACCGTGTACTTTTTGTTGTAGCCAATGCTCCAGGCATCTTTGCGGCCATAAGAGGTGCCGGTTTTCCAGGCGATCTTGGGCAGGTTCGGGCTGTTGTGCGCATTGTGCGGCAGGTCGGGGCGCGTGAGCTGCGTCAGGATCTGGTTTACCATAAAAGCCGATCCCGGCGACAGCAGCTGCGTTTCCTGCTGTGTCGTGTCTTCCTGTAGCCAGCGTGCCGGGCTATACATTCCCTGGTTGGCAAAGGTGGCGTAGAGCAAAGTCAGCTCTTCCAGTTTCACATCACAGCCTCCCAAGATCAGAGAAAGACCAAGCTGGTTGCCCTTGCGCTTCATCTCCGAAAACTCTGCCTGCTTCAACTTCTGCACAAAGGTATGTACCCCCAGTTGGTCGAGCACCTTCACGGCGGGCACGTTGAGCGAAGTAGCCAGGGCATGCGCGATGGTGACATTGCCATTGTAGTTGCCAAAGTAGTTTTGCGGTCGGTAGCCAGCATAATCCACGGGTACATCCGTAATCACCGCCTTCGGCGTGAGCAGGCCTTTGTCAAAAGCGGTGGCATACAGGAAAGGCTTTAAGGTGCTGCCCGGCGAACGAACCGCCCGAATACCGTCTACCTGTCCGTGGTGCGCAAAATCGTTGAAATCCGCGGAGCCCAGGTAGGCTTCCACAGCCCGGGTTTGGTTGTTGATCACCAGCACGGCTGCGTTGTGGATGTTCTGGTAACGTAGTCGCTGCATGTAGTTATAGGCCAGTTGCTCCACCTTTTCCTGCACCTGCCGGTTAAGCGTGGTTTTGATGATGGGCTGGTTCTTATACCTTCGGTACATGCGGTAGGCGAAGTGCGGCGCTACCTTGGGCGCCTCCTGCCGACGTGCCTCCAGCGGCTCCAGCAAGGCATCTTCAATCTCGGCGGCTGGAAAAGCCTGTTGCGCCTGATAGTAGCGCAGCCATTTGTTTCGAAACTCAATGATTCGCTCGTTCTGCTCCCCAATCCGCAGCGTGGAAGGCTTGTTCGGAATCACCGTCAGTGTGACCGCCTGCGCCAGGCTCAGCTGCTTTGGTGACTGATGGAAGTATAAAACAGAAGCCGCCTTCACGCCTTCGATGTTGCCGCCAAAAGGCACCAGGTTCAGGTATAGCTGCAGGATTTCGTCTTTGCTGTAATACCACTCCAACTGCAGCGCCCGGAACATCTCGTAAAGCTTGTTCGCATAGGTGCGCTGCTGGGGGTATAGCAGTCGGGCCACCTGCATGGTGATGGTAGAGGCACCGGAAGTTTTCTTATTTTGGAAAAGGTTGTTGGCTAAGGCACGCGTTATCGCAAAGGGATTAATGCCGGGGTGGTAGTAAAAGTATTTGTCCTCCTTCAGCAGCACCGCCTTTTTCAGGACCGGGTTAATCTCGCCCGGCTCCAGCTGCATCCGCCACTTGTCGTCGCGACTCAAAAATGCATTGATGACGCTGCCATCAGAAGCGGTGATGACGGGGGAGTAGGAGATGTTTACTTTAAGCGGGTAGAGGTGGTTGAGGATGGTGAAGGCAAAGCAAAGCAGCAACACAAGGTATAAGCCATACCTGAGCAAGGGCCTGCTGTAGGTTAGCAGCCGCTGGGGTAGGGTATAGGTTGGTTGTTGCTTTTGCATATTAATTATTACTGTCTGCTTTCTTGCAACCTGAATTGTTTCATCGCTTGCCCTGGCCGGGCGGGCCTTACTTTTTGTCTTGACACAAAAAGTAAGCAAAAAAGTCAAGACCCTCCAAACTCGCTGAACGCTCAAACAGTGGAGTGTCGTTTAGGTGCACCTGGCAAAAGTTGTTGCTTCGTTGCTGGAGTGCGAGTATGTCTTTCGACGCGTTCCAGTGGTGTATGCGAAACAACTCTTAAACTCTCAAACTCCTCAACTTCTAAACTCCATTACCTCACTTTCACAACTCCACCTCCCGAATAACTATTGTACTCTGCATTATACATGGCATCAGCTCCAATAGGCCCTAACTGGAAAGTACCCTTCGACACGGCTCTCACTTGGTAGAAAAAGTACTGAGGCTCTGGCTTGGCGGTGGCGTAGAGGTTGATCCTGTCGTCGCGGATGTCGATATGATCCGGCGTAGCTGGTTTCTGAGCTTCTAGCCAGCCGAACTCACGGGCGGTCATCAGGCGCGGGTTTTCTATTTCGAAACCGGCGGGCAGCATGTCGGTGATGGCGATGTTGGGCATACTGCGGCCGTCCAGCGACTGCAGCTCCACCCGCACTACCACCAGGTCATTCTGGCGGAAGGTGTTGTTGGTGATCTCCCGGCCGTTGCGGTCGAAAAAGGTTTTGCGCACTTTCAGGTAATTGTCTTCGCGCTGCACATCGCCGCTCTGGCTGATGCCTTCCAGTTCCCAGAAATAGTATACAGTGCCGTTACCTTTGGCCCGTATGCTGATCGGGCCGCTGCCAATGTTGTTGGTCAGCGTCAGGTCTTTGCCGGAGAAGGTGCCGATCTGCTTGCCGTTCTGGTATACCTGCGCCGTCTGGTTGCCATGGTTCCTGCTCGAGAGTTTACCCAAGGCCATCAGGGCAAAAGCACGCTCCTGGGTATTGTACCAGCGCTTCGAGCGCAGTTCATCTGACAGGTGCCGTGCCAGCGTGCCGATCTGCGGATTATCCTGATCAGCTTCTATCAAACTGTTCAGCGAGATGGCCATGTCGCGGATCGGGGAGTTGAAACTGCCGCTGAGCGCCCGCACCGATGTTTCGCCGGCGAAGGAGCGGGGCAGGATCTGGTTAAAGCTCTCGCGGCTGCCGTTCAGGGCGTAGGTGCTGGCCAGCAGGTAACGGGCATCCAGCGACAGCAATTCCGGTTTGGCCTTGTAGTAGTTCATGGTCGACCAATCCACCGTGCCGGCGATGCTGAGCACATAGAGCGAGTAAGTGGTTTCGCGGGCGGCGATGTACTTGCTCTTCACCTTGCGGCTGGCATCGTAGTAGCGGTATTCTTCCATGGCCTTGCCTTTTACCTTTTGCTGCAGGTAGCGCACGGCTTTGTCCAGAACTTCCTGCGTTACCGGGAAGCCCGCCTTCTTTGCCTCCAGCAAAAAGTGCGTGGCGTAGGTGCTGCTCCACCAGTCGGTGTAGGTGCCGCCGGGCCAGTAGGTAAAGCCGCCGTCGTACTGCTGCATCAGCTCAATTTTGGTGATGGCCTCCTGCACCAGGTAGTTCGGGTTAAAGCTGCGGCTCCTGTTGTCCTGTTGCAGCGAACGGGCCAGGTCGGTATAGTATAGGAGCGGGAAAGCGGTAGAGGTTGTCTGCTCAAGGCAGCCGTGCGGGTAGCGCAGCAGGAAGGTAATATCGTCGGTGAACTGTGCCAGTGGCGAGCGGCTTACCACCAGCTTCGTCGACACGGAGGAAGGTATAAAGTCGTTGGCTAGTTTGATGTCGGCCGTGGCGCCGTCCTTTACACTGCCGGCCTCTGTTACTTTGGTTAGCGGCGCAATGGGGCGGACGGTGATGTCGGTGTTGCTGACAAAAGACTCGTTCAGCGCATTGACCGTCACCTTCACCGTTGCCTGCCCGATGGCTGGCGTAGCCACTAATTTGTAAGTTACCTGCGCTTCTGTGTTCGGATTTATACCTGCGGTTTTTCTGGTTTCGCCTACCACGCGCAAAGGGCCTGTTACCGAGATAGTACTGGCGGCTGTGGCTTTGTTGGCGGTCGTGTTGCTGAGCGTTACCGGCACCAGGATAGTATCTCTTGGACTCACAAATCGTGGAAGCGCTGTGCTGATCACCACCGGATCCGACACCCGCATCATCTTTTCAGAAGAGCCAAAGGCATTGTCTTTATAGGCCACGGCCATGATGCGCACCGCTCCCGAAAACTCAGGTATGCGCACATTCACTGTTGCCTCACCGTTGCTGTTTGTCTTTAACTGTCCGCTCCACAGCGATACAAGCTTCACCCGTTTGTTGGTAAGTGGATTGATGCGTTTGGACAGATCATAACCGTCGCCGCCTGTGCTGGAGCGACTGCCCAGTTCCGGGAACAGGAAAGGGTACAGGTCGTAGCCTGTCACCTCCAACGCCCGCTTCTGGTAGAAGAAGCCATGCGGGTCGGGTGTCTGGTAATCCTTGATCTGCAGGATGCCTTCATCCACCACGGCCAGCGTCACCTCTGCGTTTGGAGCCGTTTTTACCTTCACCTGCTGCACCCTGCTGGAGCGGGAAATTTCCGGTGCCTGTATGGCTACATCCAGCTGCGTGCTCTTTTTGGTTACGCTTAGCGGTTTAAAGCCACGGGCAATGGTCAGCGGCATCTGGCTGTCTTTTACCTGGCGCAGCGCAATGGCGGTGATGTAAGCTGTTGGCAGGTGCTCGTCCTTGATCGGCAGCGTGAGCGAAGCGGCTTTCCTGTCGGTTTTGAGGTAGTAGTAGCTCAGCACTTTGTTCTGCTCCACCGTCACCAGTATCTTGCCTGCAAACGGAGACTTGAACAGTACTTTGGCCTTGTCGCCTACTTCGTACTTTTCCTTGTCCAGCGAGATGTCTACTTCGCCTTCAGTGTTCACGGCAAAGGAGGTGCTCTCGGTGTCGCCCCAGCCGTAAGCGTAAAACTCCTGCGCCACATAATTGTAGGCTCCCGGGCGCATCACACGTATTTCATACTGACCGGAGGTGACAGGCGTGAAGTTGAAAACGGCTCCCGTAGCCGGAATCTGCATGTCCTGGTTGATAAGAACCTGCTCTCTGCGCTGCGATCTGTAGCTGTACTCGTCGCTGTAGCGTGCCATGACTGACTCGTAGGTATAGCGCACCAGCTGCACCCTGGCAGTGGCGGTAACCGGAGAACCCGTGCGGTCGAGGGCAAGCAGCGGTATGTTGAGTGCGCTGCGGGTGCTCACATAATCGTCGAAGTTCCGGATGCCGAAGAAGGCCTGCTGCGTGCTCACGTCGAACTTGCTCAGGCGGTTGACCGGGCGGCCGGTTTCATCGAATACCGAGGTATAAAGCGAGCCGTCCAACAGACCAATATCCCTGAAATTCTCCAGCTCAAAGGTTTCCTGCGCTTTGCCCTGCGCATCCGTCTGCCCCTGGCGGGTGCTGGTCTGGATATTGATCGAGCCGGAGGTACGGATGTCGAAGGTATAGTCGGGGTAGCGCCTGGCTTCAAAGGTTTTCTTTTTCAGGCTGAGCTGTGTTTCGTAGTTGCGACCTGCAGCTGGTGGACCGAACAGGTTTTGGGCCGTCAGGTTCAGGATCAGTTTTTCGCCGGCATTGTAAGTGCCTTTGTTCAGCGTAGCCGTCACCTTCAGTCGGTCAGGCATAAACTCTTCCACACCGATCTTTTTCGAGTTCAGCAGCACATCGTTGCCCGAGTATACCTCCAGGGTATAGGTGCCTGTCACGGCTGCCCCGTTCAGGATGAAGCTGGTTTCGCTGGCGCCCTGGCTGTTGAGCTTGCCTTTGGTGCTGCGGTACTCTTTGCCGTTGGGCAAGAGCAGTTTCACTTTGATGGGGAGTCCGGCCACCGTTTTCCAGTCGGGCGTGCGCACCACGGTGTTCACATGGATGGTGTCACCGGGGCGGTAGAGGTCGCGGTCGCCGTAGATAAAGGCATCGTAGTTGAGTTCGGTCAGGCGTTTGCCACCTACCTCGAAGCGGGAAGTGTTTACCTGCGTCTGGCTGTAGGGCATGTAATTGAAGTCGTCGCCTTTGCGGGCCGTGATCATGCCGATCTTAAAGTCCGGTGCTGCCGTGCCCGTGTTGCTGAACCGGGCCACGCCGTCTTTATCTGTCGTGGCCTTGTGCACCACCTGGTTATTCGTGCTGATGAAGCGGACTTCCACGCCTTCCAGGGTAGCCGCTTCGCGAATGGAGTTGGCAAACACCACCACTTCGTCTTTGCCCTGTTTGGCGATCAGGCCGATGTCCGAAACAGACACGATCTTGGAATCCTTCAGCCAGTTCTTGTCGGTACTGGCCACCGTGATCACATACAGGCCTTTGAACTGGCTGTCGAAGTCGAGGTCGTGCAGGTTGAGGTTGAGAAGATAGGAGCTACCCTGCTTGCGCAGATTTTCAGTGTTGTACTCGCGCTCGAAAAGCGTGTTGCCGTTGTTCTCGTTCACATCGTAGTAGGAGCTGGAGTAGTATTCCTCCGTTTCCTCGTCGTAGTAGCCGTCGTACATCTTGCCCTCGCGCAGGTAGTGCAGAATGTTGTTTTCGTATACCTTGCTGATGCTCACCTTGATGCGCGGCACCTTGTTCAGGTTGAGGGCGATGTTGCGGGCACCCTGGCTGCTCAGGTAAATGCTTCTGGCGTTGGCGAAGCTGATGCCCGGCTCGGTGTCGGCAAAGGTGACGCTGTGGCGGTAGGGCTGGCCCATCGGTTTTCCGGCCATGCCCATCAGGTCGCCGGAGAGGGTGAGGGTATAGGTGCTGTTCTGGTTGAAGTTACCTTTCAGCACCAGCCCGTTTTGCAGGCGCTCCACCGTATATTCCCGCCGCGGACTCACTTCGATCAGGTTGCTGATGTTGCTGTTGGTAACCGGTTGAGTGGTGAGGATGTAAATGCGCTCCTGGCCTTCTTCCAGGGCCGTCACCACTTCCGACACCATCATGTGCTGGCGGCTTGGCAATAAAATATCCCGCTCTATGGTGTGGTCCGTTTGAGAGGTGCTGCCTGACACGCTCAGTCCTTTTGCTATGCTTAGGCGCAACGGAATTTCCTTGTCTGATTGTCCCTCCACGTTCTTCACCCGGATGGTGATGTTGTCGCGGTTGCCACTGGCCAGTTCTACAGGCAGTTCTTTGCTGCCGGCGTATACCCGCAAATGCTCCCGCAGCTCCTGGAAAAGCACGGGGTAATTAAAGTCCAGTTGAAGGCTTGCCTCCAGTTGGTTCGGCGAGTTCTCGTTGGCCACCCAATAGCTTTTGACCTGTTGCAGCTGGAGGTAGGGGGTATGGAAGGTAACACCCTGCCCGGCGGGTATTTTATATTTTGTCTGCGCGTGCAGGAGCAGGTTCTCGGTGAGTTCGGCCTTGTAATTGGTCGTAGGGGCAAAGGGCTTGTCCGGCGAGAAAACCAGTTCGTTCGGTGCTGTCCACTTATACTTGCCGGCTACCTTCGGGGAGATATACAGGTATGGAATGGTGTCCCACTGGTTCAGCAGCGAATCGCCCACCAGATCCTTGTCAAAAGTGAAGACCAGGTTCTGCTCCCGGGCTATTTCCTGGTCGAAGTTTTTGTTTTGCAGCCGCAGTTCATCGCTTTTGCTGCGGCAGCTGATCACGCAAAGGATGCACAGCCAGACACTGAGTTGGAGGAGAAGTCGAAGCTGTTCGGGGTGAGCTTTTGTTTTATTCATAGTAGCGGTAAGGGAAAGCGATTGTATGATGATTGTGTGCTAACGCGATGCACTGGTAATTGGCCTATTTCTGGCCAATACACAGGTATAAGCATATCTGTTTCAACCTGACAATATAGTAATTTCCGCTATCACTTATACCTGATTTTCTTGTTATAAATGGGCTATACCTGACGGGGTTGGCAAATCGCTATTAAGACGACCAAAGCAGGAATTTTAGAAGCTATCCAACTGGATTTCTGGGGGAAAATGGTATCTTGGCTGAGATAAATATAAAACAATCAGAATGCTGCCATACGGTATAGAGGAGTCTGTAAAATTGCTAAATAGCATGACTTTTAGCTTCGCACATAGTGCAGATAAACGTATGTTCACGCTTTTGAGGTAGTTGTGGGTAATTAGAAGTATGAAAAAGATTTTCCTCTTATACCTTTTGGCTTTGGTTTCCTTTGCTTCATTTGCCCAAACTAATGATAGCAAAGACATCTATTTAGAAGCGCTGAATAAGTACACTCTTCATTTGGATTCGTTGTTTGCTGGTAACAGAAACCATGTAATCAACACCATATACTTAGAAATACCTGACTTTGTAGACAGCATACCAAATAAGGTAAATGGATACGAGATAGTAGTCCTGACAAGCAAAAACATAAAGCAGGTATACAAGACAAATAACAATAGCCTAACCCACACAAAATTATTCCCAATTAAAGTTGAAAATGGAAGAATAGTGGTTAGCCTCATACCCTATAGTGGGGTGAGAAAAAGAAATGGAAACTTAAATCTGGCTCTTGGGGGTGGAACACAAATCCTCTTTAAATATAACTGCCAGAATGAATACTTCGAGTATGAAAGAATGGTAAATTGGGGAATATAACTTCCCACAACCACGTGTATACTTTATGCTTCGCACATCGTCTGCACCAGTCCGTTGTATTTCATTTAGAAAAACGAAATGAATAGAGATAAAACACCCTTATTTAGAAAGATAAATACAAGAGCAAGAGGTGTTCGTCATAATTTTGGCGGTGATTTCAAAAATTCCAGAAACAAAAAGCGGGAAACACTTGAGCAAACCAAAGGTTCTATGCACGGTAAAAAAGAAAGAGGACTTGACTATACCCCTCTTTTCAGATTTCTATTATCAAAAGTTGGGAATGATTGGGAGGACGTCCTAAGCGAAGCAAAATCTCGATTAGATAAACCGGAACCTATATACTGGGTAGTCGCTCTGAATGAAGAGGATAGAAAGGATTTTGTCAGAGTCGGAGAATCCACCTATGTTTCAGGAATGTTCATTGATGGTGGGAAATTGCAACTATCAAATCCTGAGCTGAAAGCGAAAGACCTGGCTCCATTCTGTGATTGTTGCACTCACACCTTAAATGGAAAAGTGTTTGGAACTGAATAAATAAGAAAAGACAACAACGCTTCTGAGACAACTACTCCACCTCATAGCCCAGCACGTAGCAAAAGATATATGGCCATAAAAAATCAACTGATTATTATTATTCTGACTCTGTTTGCTGCGCTTTCCTCTTGTAAAAAGGACGATGAAGCAACGATTTTCTATTGGGATGAAACCGGATGCGCTGATCCATGGAAACAGAACAGCGAGGATACGGAGGAGGAGAGGAAAGTGGAAATAAAAAGTTATTTAGAGAATCAGAACGTGAACGTTAAGAATATTGAGTTTGAATTTAATCAGAACAAACAACAACTCTGTTACGCTTGTAACTGCACGACGGGAAGAGTCATTGTAGTTAAAGTAGCAAGGTCGGACGAACGAATAATGAAAAAGCTAAACTTCTATCAATAATAAAGGAAATACCTTGTATAAAGTTTTAGCCTTTATGCTCGACTAGGCCTCACCCATTAGCTATACCAGTCCGCAACAAGTAAAAACATGAAAATTCTACTAACAGCATTGTTTTCTATCTTTTTGACTGCGCAGGCTTACAGCCAGGATATGCCTGGTGTTGATAACAATCCGGTTTTGAATCTGCAGGAATCCGCCTTGTTAGATTCCCTGTTCCATAAGGATAGAGGAGCTTTTAGTTTTACGAATAAAAAAGTTGGCTTTTTCGCAGGGCATTCAGTGACGGATATACAGACAAAGAAGGACTTTTTTGGAGTCTACATCTTGCCCTATCTTGCAAAAAATGAAAAGCCGTTAATTTCATACCGTAAGCTTGACAAGAATCAAAAAGCTAAATCTGGTGGGTATGATGTTATTGTTTTTATGATACCTAAAGTTTGGACTCAAAAGCAGCTGAACAAGAATTTACAGACTCTTGCTAATAAAGAAGAAAAGATAAAATAACCTGTTGCCAGCAACAGAATAAAGCAGGCACCCTCACAGCATTCAACCATCAACAAAGCAGATAGCTATTTTCCCGCACGCTCATCGAAGGTCGTCTGCTGTATTAAACAGACGTTGATCCCATAAAAACACCATCTCCTTGCACCCATCCAAACTCGCCAAAAGCTACGACAAAATCGCTGCCCGCTGGAATGCCGACATGATCGAATCCAGTTACGGTATTGTCATGATTGACCGGGCCATCAGCTACTGCACCAACAAGCGAACTGCTTTGGATGTGGGCTGCGGCAGTGGCGGGCGTATCATCAACAGGCTTCTGGGAAACGGATTTGAAGTGACTGGCATCGATGTATCGGGTGGAATGCTGGCCCTGGCACAGGAAAATCATCCGGCGGTGGAGTTTATACAGGCCGATATAAGCGAATGGGAAACAACCGACAGATTTGATCTGATCGTCGCATGGGACAGTGTTTTTCACTTGCCACTGCCAAGCCAAAAGCCGGTTGTTCAGAAGCTTTGTCGGTTCCTGAACCCGAATGGCATTCTGGTGTACACGTTTGGGGATGCAGAAGGTGCCCATGTAGACACTTGGCTCGGCGAAAAGTTCGGGTATAGCTCCATCGGTATAGATGAAAACCTGAGCACATTGCGCGGGAGCAACTGCCAGTGCAGGCACCTGGAGCTCGATCAGTACCCACTCAATCACGTATCAGTCATAGCAAGAAAAAATAACTGATTATACAGAAGTCAAAGGCCATGAAATCAGAAAACAGCAATACCCAGGAAGTGCCAGGCAGCTCCGAGTATTCAGCGCAGACTTACTACCACGGCACGAAAGCCGACCTCCGCCAGGGCGACCTGATTGCGCCTGGCTACAACTCCAACTACGGTATGCGCAAAAAAGCCTCCTATGTGTACCTGACCGCTACCCTCGATGCTGCCACCTGGGGTGCCGAACTGGCTGTGGGTGAAGGAAGAGGCAGAATTTACATGGTGGAGCCGACCGGGCCGATTGAAGATGACCCTAACCTGACCGATAAGAAATTTCCGGGCAACCCGACAAAGTCCTACCGGACAAAACACCCACTCCGGGTGCTCGGAGAGCTCACAGACTGGCAGGGCCATGCCCCGGAGCAGCTGCAGGCCATGAAAGACCATCTGGCCAGGTTAAAGGAGCAGGGGATTGAGGCGATCGAAGACTAAACTCCTCGTTCTTCTTTTATAGCACATTTCTTAGCCAGGAGCTTGCTTTTTAAGAATTCATCTGAAGCAGAAATTTCCTTCCTGCCGTTTCTGCTTTATTCACTATCTTCAACTTTTGCCGGGGCACAGCAACCTGTTTTCTGCACCAGATAGAAAACCTAGGAGCAAGGCATACCTGTTGATTCAGGGCACGATACCATACAGTGCAGGCCTTTAAAGAGCGCAAGGTGCTGTGTGGCATGTCGGTGCAAACTGCCTGTGCTATACCTGGCCATCCTTTAAAATACAGTTTAATAGTAGATTTGACCATGAAGGGCGAGTCCTTACCTATACCTGACGACCTGCTGGCCAGGTTAAAAGAGATCGTGCCGGCTGCTTTCACCGAAGGCAAGCTGAACGTGGCGCAGTTGCAGAAACTGCTGGGAGATCAGGTATACGCAGCGCCCGAGCTATACCAACTGACCTGGGCCGGAAAGGCTGATGCCTACAAACAAGCCCAGACACCTGCAACCCATACGCTTAGACCTGACCGGGAGGCTTCTGTTAACTGGTCGCAAACGCAGCATGTGTTCGTGGAAGGGGATAACCTGCAGGTGCTGAAAGTACTGCAAAAAGCCTATGGGGGCAAGGTAAAGGGTATTTACATTGACCCACCCTACAACACGGGCTCCGACAGCTTTATCTACGCCGACAATTTTGCTACCAAGTCCGGCCGTTCGCAGGCGGAGCGCAGGCAGAGCGGCCATTCCAATTGGCTCAGCATGATGTTCACCAGACTGCTTCTGGCCCGCCCTCTGCTCCGCGAAGACGGCATCATTTTCGTGAGTATCGACGATAACGAACTGGCCAACCTCAAACTGCTCATGGACGAAGTGTTCGGCGAAGAGAACTTTATCGACTACTTCTGCTGGGCTAAGTCCGAAACCCCGGCCAACTTATCCAGAAAAAGCAAAAAGGTGGTGGAGTACGTGCTCTGCTACCAAAAGAATAAAAACAGCGAGAAGTTTAAGGGCATCCAAAAAAACAGCACCAGCTCCAATGGATTGCTGAACCAGACAAACAAACCCGGCACTTTGGTATTTCCGGCTGATGTGGTAACGACCCGCCTGGAGGACGGCGTACTGCCGAAAGGAAGTTACGGCACCGATAGGTATGCCATTGACTTGCTGGAAGACACGGAGGTAAAGGGTGGTCTGTTCATAAAGCCCGTTGTGCTGAGGGCCAAATTCAAGTGGTCGCAGCCGAAGCTCGACGACGAGATCAGCAGAGGCACCCGCATCAGCATCCCTACTAGCAAGCTCAGTCCATCGTACGAGAAGCTGGTGTACGACAAGGAAGTGCCGCCCAACCTGATCAATGCCAAGGTAGGCGTGGGTACCAACGAAAATGCCAGCGCCCAGCTCGAGGCCCTGTTCGGCGCCAAGGTCTTTGACTTCCCGAAACCACCCGGTCTGATCAAATACCTGCTGGGCTTCTCGGATGACCCGGACGGCATATTCCTGGATTTTTTTGCCGGCTCAGGTGCCACTGCCCAGGCCGTGCTCGAAATGAACCAGCAGGACGGCGGCAACCGCAGGTATATTTGTGTGCAGCTCGACGAGCAGATCGCCCCAACCACCAGGGCCTTCCAGCAGGGTTTCCGGACCATCCCCGAAATTACCCGGAAACGATTGCTCCTGCTGCATGAAAAACTGACCGCACCGGAAGGCGCTAAAGGCAAAGATACCGGGTTCAGGTATTTCAAACTCGCTCCCTCCAGTTTTCAGGTAGGGCAGGGGGAAAGTGGAAGAATCGACAAGGCAAAACAACTGGCACTTTTCTCCAAGCCGGTAAACGACCGGGCCCTGCGGCTGTACAGGCTCTGGGAGCTATTGCTGCGGACAGGTATACCGCTGAGCGCAGTTGTAAACGAAGTTCCCGTAGAGGAAGCGGTGCTCTACGAAGTGCTGCCAGAAAAAATGCTTTATACCCTGGACACGATTACTGAAGCGGTCCTTAAAAAAGCGATCGAGCTGAAACCCAAGGCCTTCATTTGTCCCGATGCGCTGTTTCAGTTCAACGAAATTGATAAAAGCCATTTACAACTAACCTTGCAGGATATCGGTATTGACTTTAGATCAATCTGATGAACTGCCATGCTGGTACAAAACTTCGACTTTGATGCAAACCTGACGCTGGCCCGGGAGTGTGCGGCCGATATGGTGCGCAATGGCCTGTACTCTAGATTTGGATTAACAGAAAAGGAGCGCCTGGAGAAGGCCGTGCTGGGCTGTATGGGCGAATACGCCTTCGAGCACTGGCTCAAGTCCCTCGGCTATACCTACGAGGTGGATCGTGCGGGCTTCGAGAACAGGAACTCAGATGCCTTTGATTTTTTGATAGGTGGCAGCAAAATAGACGTGAAGGTCGCAAAAAAATCAACTGACAGGTCGCCGAACGACAACTGGACCTATGGTTACCCGCAGGAGCAAAAACCGGCTTCCAAAGACTTTGTGATCGTGGGTTGGGTGGACTATGCGCAGAAGCAGATTGGCTTTTACGGCTGGATCAGCGGAAAGCGGATCAGTGAGTTTCCGGTGGTGACCAAAAACACTTTTGCAGGGTATAGCTACCGCACACCCAACCACGAGTTTAAATGGGGCGCCCTGAACAAGAATTTTGAGCGCTTCTTCCAAAATGTTTTGGCAGGCAAAGCAGCTTAGCTGTGCACAAAACCGGGCGCTCAGGTACAGGCATGCGACCTGCCGGCGTCCGTTTGAGTTTTACAGAATTATACTAAATTTGCGTTCCGCCCAAACAGTCAATATCCCTTTTTCGTTAGCCTATACCTGCAAACAGTCCGCCATCACCCTTAAAGCCCTAACAGAACATGACTACCGACACAACTGATAAAGCAGCCCTTTTCGCAGAAGTAGAGCAGCAACTCAAGCAGCAGCGTTTCAACATCAGCAACCAGGACCAAAGCCGTCCCTGGGGCGGATTTTTTGTGATCGACGAAGCACAGGCCCAAGACTTTGCCAACGCTTACTTCGACAGCATACCGGTTGATCAGTTAAAGATATCCGGAAAGCTGAGCCCGAAGATATTGCTCGTGGCACCGAAGAAGCGACTGAGCTGGCAATACCACCACCGCCGCGCCGAGATCTGGAAAGTAGTGAAAGGCACTGTGGGCGTCGTGACCAGCGACACTGACGAAGAAGGCGAATTGAAAGTGCTTAACCCCGGCGACCTCATCACGCTGCGCCAGGGCGAACGCCACCGCCTGGTGGGCCTCGACGGCTGGGGCGTGCTGGCCGAAATCTGGCAACACACCGACGCCGCTAACCCGTCAAATGAAGATGATATTGTGCGCGTGCAGGACGATTTTGGAAGATAGACCAGTCTTACCTCACAGGTATAAAAAAAGGCGCTGTAGCATAATTACAGCGCCTTTTCTTTTTAATCGGTTTTATTGCTCCAACAGATGGCGGCATTTAAACAACTGCTTTTCTACCTCCTGTATAGAGAACCGAGGGTTGTTGTTGCCGAAGTTAGTTTGCACGTAGTTGAGGATGTTGGTGATCTGACCAGCATTGAGATGCTCGAAACCCGGCATACCCTGGTTGTAATTCTTGCCGTTCACCACAATATTGCCTGTCTGCCCGTGCCGGATGATGCAGGCCAGGTCATCGCGGTGGTTCTCCAGGTAATCGGCGCCGGCCAGGGGTGGGATCAGGTTGCGGAGACCGCTGCCGTCGTCCATGTGGCAGTTGGCGCAGTACTGGGTATAAAGCTGCTCCCCTTCGTTCTGCTTATCGGTATAAAAGCACTGCGTGAGGGTAAGCAAGGCGGCTGCACCGGCCGAGTAGAGCAGAAACTTAGTTTTTATCAGCATCCTTCTTTTTCTTTTTAGGCAACAGGGCAGGTATGTCACGGATCAGCCGGTCGACCTGGGCAGGGTCGGTACCGTCGTAAATGCCGCGCACGTGGCGGTTCTGGTCTACGAGCACAAAGGCGCCGCTATGCACAAAGCCGCCGGGCTCTTCCTCATCCTCCATCGCCGACACCATGTACTGCATCGCAATGCTGTAAATGCTGTCCTTTTCGCCGGTTACAAAGCGCCACTTGTTGCTGTCCACCTGCAGGCGGTCGGCGTAGTCGCGCAGCACGGCCACGGTGTCGTGTTTCGGGTCGATGGTGTGGGAGAGGAGCATCACGCGCGGGTCATCTGCAAAAGCTTCGTAAATACGGATCATCTGGCTCTTCATTTTGGGGCAGATGGTAGGACAGGTGGTAAAGAAAAAGTCGGTGACGTATACCTTGTCCTGCACCGTGAGGCTGGTGACTACCTGGCTGTCCTGGTCGATAAAGGCGAAGTCTGGGATGCGGTGGTAGACCGTGTCGGTTACCTGCTGGCCATCGACTTCGCGCTGCACCAACTGGCGCTCACCCAGGTAGGGTAGTGTGCCCGTGCCAGTGGACTGCTCCTGCGAGCAGGCTTGCCAGCTGAGTGCCGCGAGGCCGAGCAGCAGGGCCGGGAGAAAGGTGCCTCGTTTATTTCTTTTCATAAGTCGCGTAGGTTTCTTTTGCGTTGGCAATGGTGCTGTCCATCAGGGATTTGACGCGCTCCATTTTCCGGTGCTCTTCGTTCAGGTATAGCATGGCCTGCTCGTGGGCCAGCGAGTCGGGCGCTTTGTAGTGGCGCATCCAGTCCATCATGGCTTCATCGGCCTGGTTTAGCTCATGTATACGGCGCGTGAGCAGGCTGATGGTGGTGGTGTCGGAGGAGTGTGCCTGCAGGCTGTCGCGGAGGCTGGTCAGGTTGCGGCGCAGGCGGTAGATCTTGCCCATATCGGCCATGGCTTCGTCGTGCAGGTCCATTACCGCAGTCTGCAGTGCCTGCTGCGGGTCTTCCGCTTCAGAGGCACCCCCCTGGCATGCGATCAGGGAGAAAGGCAGGCTCAGGTATAGCAGCCACTTTTTCATCTGTCGGGTATAAGTTTGGGTTAGACAATACAACTGCTGTTTCTGAAACAGGCAGCTGTCAACTGCAAAGATACAGGTATAGTGCCAAAGGTGGGCATTAATTCTGGCTGCAGCCAAAGTTAGAAGGGCCGCCCTTCGCCCGTGAACCTTCCAACATTTCAGCCATCAACAATTTAACAATCCAACAATCAAAAATCACCACTTCTTAAACACGAAGAACACGGCGAGCAGGATGAAGACGAAGCCGACGATGTAATTCCATTTCACTTCTTCTTTCAGGTATAGCACCGAGAAAGCCACGAACACCACAAGCGTGATCACCTCCTGAATGGTTTTGAGCTGAAAGGCGGTGAACTGCCCGTGGCCGATCCGGTTGGCCGGCACCTGAAACAGATACTCGAAGAAGGCAATGAACCAGCTGACCAGTATGACCTTCCAGAGCACTGTTTCTTTAAACTTGAGGTGCCCATACCAGGCGAAGGTCATGAAGATGTTGGAAATAAGGAGAAGAAGGATCGTTTTCATGGCCGAAATTTAACATAAGACGCCCATACAGCGACAGAAATTTTCAGCAACCTTAACAATTCGAATACAGTAAACTCGTTTTGTACACGATGCAATGCCTGACTGAGCTATGAAAAAAACGGAGCGGCTTCAGTAGTCACTCCATTAGGCAAAAAGAGCGCGCGCTTATACCTGTTTACAGGTTGCCTCATTTTGCCGATATACTTTGCATTCGAAAAAGCAGGGAGACCGCCTTATTACAGGGCGGTCTTTTTGTATTTTTAGGCATATAAGTCTGATAAACAGGCACTAAAGAGCTTGTGGTTTTGTTTTAAATAAAGTGTGGCGGCAAGCCGGGTTCGGTCTGCAAAGCAGCAGCCGGTCGCCCGCATAATAACTCGGCGCCAAAGCATAGATAAAACGAAATAAATTGGTAATTTTACCTATTCAATCTACCCAGATACACACATGAGTGAAGTAGAAGAAAAACAATTGCACAATAATTATTCAGCAGATAGTATTCAGGTACTGGAAGGGCTCGAGGCCGTGCGCAAGCGTCCTGCCATGTACATCGGCGACATTGGCATCAAAGGCCTGCACCACCTGGTGTGGGAGGTAGTGGACAACTCCATTGACGAGGCCCTGGCCGGTCATTGCGACACGATCAATGTGACCATCAACCCCAACAACTCTATTACCGTGTCGGACAATGGCCGCGGCATACCTACTGACTTTCACCAGAAAGAGGGCCGCTCGGCGCTGGAAGTAGTAATGACCGTGTTGCACGCCGGCGGTAAGTTCGACAAAGACACTTACAAAGTTTCCGGTGGTCTGCACGGGGTGGGTGTATCCTGCGTGAACGCCCTGTCGACGGACCTGCACGTAACCGTGCACCGCAACGGAAAGGTGTTTGAGCAGCACTACAACATCGGTATACCTGCCTATCCGGTGCGCGAGATCGGCACTACAGACAGAACAGGCACTGAGGTAACGTTCCAGCCAGATGCTTCGATCTTTACCACCACAGAGTATAAGTACGACACCATCGCCAGTCGCCTGCGCGAGCTTTCTTTCCTGAACAAAGGCATCCGCATCAACCTGACGGATTTGCGCGAGACAGGCGAAGACGGACAGCCGCTTTCCAACACCTTCTTCTCGGAGGGTGGTCTGAAAGAGTTTGTGGCCTACCTGGACGAGACGCGTGAGAACCTGATTCCGGAACCGATCCATGTGGAGAGCGAAAAGAACGGTATACCTGTGGAGATTGCCCTGCAGTACAACACGTCCTATACCGAGAACATCTTCTCTTACGTGAACAACATCAACACCATTGAGGGTGGTACGCACGTAGCCGGTTTCCGCCGCGCCCTTACCCGTACCCTCAAAGCCTACGCCGACAAGTCGGGTATGCTGGACAAGGTGAAGATCGAGATTGCCGGTGACGACTTCCGCGAAGGCCTGACTGCGGTTATATCCGTAAAAGTGGCCGAGCCGCAGTTTGAGGGGCAGACCAAAACCAAACTTGGTAACTCCGATGTGTCGGGCGCTGTGGATGTGGCCGTTGGCGAGATGCTGAGCACCTACCTGGAGGAAAACCCGAAAGAGGCGCGTACCATTGTGCAGAAGGTGATACTGGCAGCTCAGGCCCGTAACGCCGCCCGCAAGGCCCGCGAAATGGTGCAGCGCAAGAACGTACTCTCCAGTACCAGCCTGCCGGGTAAACTGGCCGACTGCTCTGACAACAACCCGGAAAACTGCGAGATATACCTGGTAGAGGGTGACTCAGCCGGCGGGTCTGCCAAGCAGGGCCGTAACCGTATGTTCCAGGCCATCCTGCCGCTTCGCGGTAAGATCCTGAACGTGGAGAAAGCGCAGGAGCACCGCATTTACGAAAGCGATGAGATCAAGAACATGATCACGGCGCTGGGCGTGAGCTTCGGTACAGCCGATGGTGAGAAGGCCCTGAACATGGAGAGGTTGCGTTACCACCGCATCATCATCATGACGGACGCCGACGTGGACGGATCGCACATCCGGACGCTGATCCTGACCTTCTTCTTCCGCTACATGCGCGAGCTGATCGAGAAAGGTTATATCTACATAGCCTTGCCGCCGCTTTACCTGGTGAAGAAGGGCAAAGAAGAACGTTACTGCTGGAGTGAGCAGGACCGCATTGACGCCATTGCCGAGTTGGGCAAGGGCAAAGACGAGAGCGTAGGCGTGCAGCGCTACAAAGGTCTTGGTGAGATGAACCCGGAGCAGCTCTGGAGTACCACCATGGACCCTGAAACCCGCAGCCTGAAGCAGGTGACAATTGAGTCAGCCGCTGAGGCCGACCACCTGTTCTCGATGCTGATGGGCGACGAGGTAGGTCCTCGCCGCGATTTCATTGAGCGCAATGCCAAATATGCCCGCGTAGACGTGTAAATTTGAATTGATTTAGCTATACCTGATGGCGGCTGTTTCTGAAAAGAAGCAGCCGCTTTTTTTAAGTGCCTATGAAAGGTATAGGAGAATTTGTATATTGAATGGATAAGCGCTGTGTTAGGAGTGTGCTTCTGGTGAAGCGCTAGCATTCCTGACATAATGCAGATAGTGGGAGTTAGTGCTCCTGCTAGCAGATAGTTGGGCTACATAGATAAGTAATGAAGTTTTTTAAAATCATATTTAAGCTAATTGGAATAACAGCCTTCGCTTTGGTAGTTCTTTTTATTGGGCTGGTTGTAGTTGCTCATTTTATGTTTGGCTCCAATGAAAAAGCGGTTGACAGCAGTGTGTTGCTGAAGAGTAGTGAATTCAGAAGCTTACATCAATCAGTCGTCTCTCTCGATAACATAGAAAATATCGCAGTCTTGCCTGACAAGAACTATATTGTTATAAATGGAACAGTAATCAATTTAGCTAAACAGACTTTTGGATATTCACCAGAGCTAGGCTTCTACAATAGCTACTACGAAGAAGGAGACCGAACACCTTATACTTCTCTAGACAGCCTTCTAAATGCTCATAGTATTAAAATTGATAGTGTAAAAGCTATGGCTGTTATTAAAGGAATGAAGGACGCTGGAATAAGTGATGTAGGCATACGTAAAGAAGGAATCTCTTATAGATGGAAAGTATCAGCCATGTATGGCGAAGAAGGTATTCTCTACAGCAGTCGAAAGATTCCAAAAGACTCGACCCGATTTGACCTGTTTGAGAATATTGAAGAAGACTTCTACCATTTCGCTGTATATAACTAAAAACAACGACAGCCCAACAAGGTGCAGCTTTAACCCTTGCTACGCTACGGGCTTCGGCTGCACGAGCACGTTACCAGCAGATGATAGACGAACGAAATGTGAGAACAGCAACGGCTGCTTCTGGAATAAGGCAGTTGCTACTATTCTAACACCTTTGTGTTTGCTGAAATAAACATCAGACGCTAGTGCTATACCTGAGTGCACGGGGCTTTCTGTAGGACCGCCATAAGATCAACAGTAACAACACTACACCCCAGCAGCCTGCCAATATCCACGTGCTGGCATCACTTGAAGTCGAAGCAGTGCTGAAAAGTGTTTTGGTTGATTCGTAGGCAATGTTAGCCCCCCAGTGTATGCCAAAGGCAAGCCAGAGTGACTTGGTGATGATGACCGCATAGGCAAGCACCAGGCCCAGCAACGCTAGATAGGACAAGACCGCAGCGCCATCATCCAAGCGCCAGATATGGTTCAAAACATAGACCAGGGCTGAAAGCAGCACCCAATAAACAGGTTTTATGTGCTGCAGATGGGCGTAGAGATAACCCCGTGTTAAGATGTCCTCCGCTACAGAAGGAACCGCAGTCATGAGTAGGAGCATGGGCAGTTGTTTGGCAAAAGCCCCAATAGTGGCGTTAGCCGTAATGCTTTCGTAGCCCAGTAAAACCGTGAGATAAAATGACAGCACAAAAAATGCCAGTCCGAGGACTAGTCCTACCGTTAGTTGCCCCAGCCAGTTAGATGTCAGTCCCAAACCGTAGCCTCCCAGCCCACGCCTTCCCTGGGCTCTGGCCAACACAAAAGCAACCACCAGAAACCCGATCTTAAACAAAGCCATTAGCCAGAAGGAATCAAAAAACTCCGGAAAATGGTAGATGGCGAACAGGAGCAGAAAGCCTCCCCCAAAAGCGAGTGGACGATAGTTTGGCATAGTAGGATCAGGAAGCTGTTAGGTGTCCCTTAATCCGCAATAATAATTTAAAATATAGGCACTTACAATGGGTGTGAGAGCTAATTTTTAGCCTGTGGTCTGCTCGCTTGCCTTGTCCCGATAAAGGCTAAGCGGTTGTTTTCAGGAGCTTGAAAATCGGTAGCTACTCTTGAACAGCGGTACTTAGTTTCTCAAACACCTTGTCCATTTTATCCAGTACAGCTTTCTCATTCTGCAGTTTGTAGTCCTGTTGCAGCGCATGGGGCGTACGGTAGCTCAGGTATACCTGGCCATTTTCATTTTCCCATACCAGTAACTTTAAGGGTAGGTCCAGACCAGTCCGCTGGTCGGCCTGCATCAGGCGGGTGCCCACCAGTGGGTTGCCAAAAATAAGCACATGGGTAGGGCGGAGCGTCAGCCCATTGCCTGTGGCAGCTTTGGCATGGTCCACTTCCGCTACCAGGTTGATGCCCATACCTTGCAGGGCTGTTCGCAGTCTGGTCAGTGTTTCTTCCATACCGTAGCGGCTGGTTTTTGTGACCAGTTGATCTGACTGCTCAGACAGGGCTATACCTGCACAGGCGGTGCAAAGGAACAGGCAAAGAGCTAATGTGAGATGTTTCATGATATTAAAATCTAACCCCGACACGGGCATCCAGAAAATCAGCGACATGGCGGTGGGCCTTTAGGTTGATGCCATAAAACATATTCCTTTGGGTGTGGTACTCCAGTCCCCAGCGCTGGTACACGGGGTCGCGGGCTTTGTAAGGAGCGTATACGTACACCCCCAACTGCTGATTGAACCGGAAGCGCCCGATGCGCAGCTCGTGCCCCACCAGCAAAGCACCCCGCTGAAAATCACGGCCATCTTCCTTGTCCTGCAGTTGCTTCCGCAAGGAGTAGTCCGCAATCCATTCTGCGCCACCGGTCAGCGCACTGATGCGGCCGATGGGCTGGCTCACATAAGCGACTATGCCCAGTAGCGGCAGCTTGCGCGAGGCAGCATCGCGGGTGTCTTTGCCAGTGCCGAAAGCAGCCACCAGAAGGGAGCGCTCTTGTTGCTCCAGCATGCTGGCAGCCAGCTGCCTTTCCGGAAAATCGGCTGGCCGCAGGGTATAGTTAAGGCCCAGTGTAGCAGACGGAAAATTAATTCCTTTGTTTGGCTGTCGCAAACCTCCATTCGAAATGTGCTTGTAGGTGCCCCCTGCCCGCAGCATCCAGCGCTCGCTCAACCGGTAATTGCCCAGCAGGTTGATCTCGAGCGGGAAACTGATGCGCGTGCTGTAGAAAAGGTTGTCCGGGTTTGTTTCCGGGTGATAAATGTTATCCATGTAAGACAGCCCGGCACCGAAGCGGAAAGAGAGACTGAAGCGGCGGTGCGCCGAAAGGAAAGGCTCCACATAAAGCAGCAGGGTATAGGCGCTGCCCAGCACATCCGGGTTGTCGAAGTTGTAGTAGGCCAGTGCAGCGCCTAGCCTCGGGTAACCTTGCAGGTACTGCCAGGCACGTTCGTTACTAAAGTGCAGGCTCACGTCTGCCTCTATACCCCATGGGTTGGAGCCGGAAACATCCCGGATGTCGCGCGAGTGGGGGATGATGAAGCCCGTATGCCCGGTCAGACCGATGTTGATGGCGGATCTGGAGGAGTCGCTTTGCCAGAAAGCCCCGGCTACTACAGGCTGCCATAAACAGGTCAGGACCAGAGCTAAGGATACTAAAAGGCTATTATGTAAGCTTTTCCCACAAGGCTTCATCTTCGTTACTTATCATGCAACATCAGCAACATGCACTTCGATTCAAATCCAGTTTGTCAGGAGGAGGGGGCACGCATATAACCACCTTTTGCAGGTATAGCATGCGCCTGTACGGTTTCTGTGCTTGGCTTACTTTTATACCCTGTGCACCCCGATTGGTTTTGTTATCTTGGTTACGCGACAGGTATAGCGGTTTTTTTAGGTTTAAAAAGTGCTTTTGTAAAACATTTGTGCAAGCTTTCGGCAAAAGGCATGACAAATTCATATACAAAAATTATATTAGCAGTTGGGCGTTCTTAAGGCAATGTCCGTATACCTGCCTCTGTCCGGAAGTGCTGGTTTGGCAAACCGACACGGGGTTTTTTAACATCTGAAAACATGCTGATCAATAAGGTTTCTGACCAGATAAAACGCAGTAAATACATCAGCCGCGACCTGAGCTGGCTGCGCTTCAATTATCGTGTGCTCGACCAGGCCCGCGATACCAGCCGCACCATTTTCGACCGGCTCAAGTTCATGGCCATCACGGCTTCCAACCTCGACGAGTTTTTCATGATCCGTGTAGGCAGCTTGTACAATTACATCGACTACGGCAAGGAGCGACTGGACTATTCTGGACTGCGCGAGCTGCCTTTCCGTAAAAAGCTGCTCGACTACGCCCACCGCTTCGTCAACGACCAGTACCTCACGTTCAACAACGAACTGGCTGAGCTGTTCGATAAGAGCGGGTTCGATATCCTGAAAGTGGGCGATTTGACCGAGGTGGAGCAGAAAAAGGTGGACAGCTACTTCAAAAACACGATCTACCCGCTGCTCACGCCCATGGTGTTCGACAATTACCATGGCTTCCCGCTGCTTATGAACCAGCTGCTGACTTTTGGTGTGGTAACCCGCACCACCGAGGAGCAGAAAGCGCAGGACCGCGTGACTTTTGTGCAGATACCGCAGAACCTGGCCCGCTTTTACGAGATCAACCGCAAAGACAAGATCGTGTTCGTGCCCATCGAGGAGATCATTCGCTGGAAGATCAAAAAGCTTTTCCGCAACGTGGAGATCGTGTCGGTGAACCTGTTCCGAATCACCCGCAATGGCGACTTCACGCTGGAGGAATCGGATGACATTGAAGCGGACTTTGTGCAGGAGATCAAATCGAAACTGAAGACGCGCAAGAAAGGCCGTGTGGTGCGCCTGGAAATCGAGCGCAATCCGTCTCAGTTCATGATGAAGATCCTGAAGGAGCGCTGGACCATCGACAATGCCAACGTGTTCACCATCACGAGCATGATCGATTTGCGCGGTCTGTGGCAGATCATCAACCACCGGCAGTTCAAGGACAAAGGCTTTAAGCAGCCCGCCCCCGTAACACCGCTCAGTCTGCCAGCCGAGTCGGTTGACATGTTTGAGTACCTGAAGGAGCACGACGTGCTGCTGCACCACCCTTACAACAACATGGAGCCCGTGGTGCAACTGCTGGAGCGTGCCGCCGAAGACCCTTACGTGTTGGGCATCAAGCAGACGATTTACCGCCTGGCTGACCAGTCGCGGGTGACGGCTGCGTTGCTGAAAGCGGCTGAAAACGGCAAGCACGTGTCGGTACTGTTCGAGGTAAAGGCCCGCTTCGACGAAGAGCGCAACCTGCGCGAAGGCGAGCGCCTGGAGAAAGCCGGTTGCTTTGTGATCTACGGCATCAGCAAGTACAAGACGCACACCAAAATGCTCATGATCATCCGCAAGGAAGGGGAGAAGGTGACCCGCTACGTGCACATCGGCAGTGGCAACTACAACGAGCAGACCGCCCGCCTCTACACCGACGTGAGCCTGCTCACCACCAACGAGGTATATGCGCACGACGTATCAGAGTTTTTCAATGTTATTACCGGTCACTCGCGGCCGAACGAGTACAAGTACCTGCTTACCTCACCTAAAGCCATGCGCCAGCAGCTGATCGAGCTGATCCGGAATGAGGCGCGCAATGCCAAAAAGGGCCTGAAGAGTGGGATCGTGATCAAGATCAACTCACTGGAAGACAAGGAGGTAATCGATGAGTTTTACAAAGCCTCCAAGGCTGGCGTGCCGATCAAGCTGATCGTGCGGGGCATCTGCTGTTTGCGCCCTGGGCGCGAGGATTTGAGTGAGAATATAACGGTGAAGTCGATTGTGGGCGAGTACCTGGAGCACAGCCGCATCTTCTACTTCCACAACAACGGCGACTCCAAGGTATACGGCGGCAGCGCCGACATCATGGTGCGCAGCTTCGACCGCCGCATCGAGGCGCTGTTCCTGATCGTGAACGAGGAGTTAAAGAAAGAAGCCATCAACATCCTCTACTACAACCTGCTCGACAACCAGAACTCCTACATCATGCGCGAAGACGGCACCTACGCCCGCAAAAAACCAGCCGCAACGGAAGATGTTATTGACGTGCATAAGCTATTCTACAAAAAGGTGTTCGAGGATGCCGCACAGGAGGTAGAACTGGTGTAACCTCCCCCTAGCCCCCTCCTAAAAACAGGAGGGGGGTTTTGTTTGTCTGGATCAGGATTTACAGGATTTAAGGATTAACAGGATTCTCTTGCACGATTATATCCACCCCTGCCCCTCCCTTTATCGAGGGCCCCTACCCCCAGAGGGGAATTTCCCGGCATTGCCAATTTAGAGGTATAAGCTTCGTGTTTACTGTTTAGCTATATCGGGTCCAACCACCCCTAGCCCTCAGAGCTACGCTCGCAATCTTCGAACTCACGTTCTCGATTGTCCAAGGCGGGGAATCTATACCTACTACGTTACAGGTATAAGCGCTGTAGTTACTGTCATAGACCACTGGCAGGTATAGCAAGGCTACCTTGCACTTGGGCTACAAAGCAGAAAGCGGCGCACGGGGCACTTTTCGGCGCTCCACTGTTTGAGCGTTCAGCGAGTTTGGAGCGTCTTGACTTTTTTGCTTACTTTTTGTGTCAAGACAAAAAGTGAGTGCTCGCCGCGCAGGCGAAGCTATAGAATAAATCAGCTTAAGGTGTAGACAACCGCAGCCACACCAGGTATGCCTATACCTGGGTCAGAGGCCCCACCATACCAAACACTCGCGCCATGAATGACCAGCAGTCGTACGCTATTAAGCTATACCTAAAATTCAGCCCCACCGGCAAGGCGAAAACTACCGACTAATCTGACTAATCACAAAACGCTCCTGATGGTGCTGCTCATAAAGCGCATGAATCATCCCATCCTTCAAACCAACAGCCGGCACGAGCATACTCTCCAGTTTCGCCCATTTCATAGCTGAAAGGTAGATCTCAGCGGCGGGGAGAATAACATCGGCACGGTCGGGGTTGAGGAGGAGTTCGGTGATGCGTTGCTCCATGGTCAGAGACGCGATACGCTGCGTGATCTCCTCGATCTGCTTGCGGAAGATCGCCTTGCCGAGTGCCTTGCCTGAGAGGTCAAAAATCTTGTTGATGTTACCGCCTGTACCGATGGCGCGGGTGAGGTGGTACTTGCGGGCATTGTCCTCGATCCAGGCGCGCATGCTGTTCCAAAGCTCCTGCGAGTCCACGCCGTGCATGTGGCGGATGGAGCCCTGCTCAAAAGACTGCGAAGCCATCTTTTCGCGGTTCACATAAATGTTGAACTCGGTGCTGCCGCCGCCTACATCGATGTGCAGGTAGTTGCGCTCATCCAGGAAATTGACGATGACTTTGTTGATCAGATCCGCCTCCGCTACTCCGTCAATCACCTGTATACCCATGCCGATCGCCTGCTGCACACGGTCTAGAATTTCGGGCGCATTTTCGGAGGTACGCATGGCCGAAGTAGCGCATACCATGTAGTGGTCCACATCGTGTACATCGAGCAAGAGTTGAAAGGCGTGGAGAAGCTTGATGAATTTTTGAATTTTTTGCTCGCTGATAAAACCGTTGCTGAACACATCCTCGCCAAACCGGATGGCGTAGCGGATGTATTCTACTCGCTTAAAAATGACATTCCCATTCTGGTTCAGGACACTGGAAATCTGGCATCTCACAGCGTTCGAACCGATATCAATAGCAGCTAACTTCAAATAGAATCTGTTTAAGTGCGTTCAACATGCTTTCCCAACTCAAATATAAGTATAAAAGCTGTACGCAGAAAACTCCCGAATCACCAAAATATGGCAGCGGGGAACAGAATTTTAATCAGCACTTTGCACCCAGCCGAGCCTGCCGTCTGGCTGTCGCACCAGCTCAAAATTACCGTTAACGGCCACTACAAGTATAGCAGCGCCTGCCCGTAGGCTGTCTATTTGGCCAGCCTCCGGGTGCGCCTCGTCCAGCAACGGGCGCCCCAGAGTCAATTTCTTTACCGCGATGGGTTTGGCTATACCTTCCACAAGCGAGCTGATGATGTAAGCCTCAGTTTGATCGGCCAGGCGCACGCGGTACCAGTTGTTGGCGGCGCCCGTTACCTGCAGTGGTGTGTTTTTGGGGAGCGAGGTATACAGCGCTGCTTTAGCCGAAGGCGCCATGCGAACGTTGGCCATTTTCGACGAGACCCGCACCCAGTTACCAATGTGCGAGGCATCGACTTTTATGGCAGGTATAGGTGCTGCGGATTGATGCACGTAAGGGTAGGGGTTGGTGGCGCCGCGGCCGTAGCGGTAAATGCCGAAATGCAGGTGTGGTCCCGTCCCTTTGGCGTTTCCGGTATTGCCTACCAGCCCCAGTGTATCGCCCAGGCTAACGCGTTGCCCGGCCGTCACTAATTGCTGGTCCAGGTGGGCATAGTACAGGTTATGGCCGCGGTTCAGATCCGAAAGCCAAATCACTTTTCCGCCGCGCGGCGTCTCGCTAACCCGCGATACCACGCCGTCTGCCGACGCAACCACAGGTGTGCCGCGAGGGGCGAAGATGTCAATGCCTTCGTGGCTGCGGGCACCGGCATCGCGCGGGTCGCCCCAGATGCTGGCAATGTGCCGGCTCGATTTGCCAGGTATAGGAAATGCCAGCGTGGGTTGTGCCTCTATGGTAATGGTATAAGTGCCGCCCCGCAAAAGCTCGGGCTGTATGCGCAGCAGGTGGGCCATGTCTTCGTCCACTACATAAGTCAGTGTTGTGGCGGCTGTGTCGGCAGAGGCTACGCGTTTAGGAGTTGCCGGATCGGTGCCGGCTTCAAACAAATCAATAAACACTTGTATGGTCTGGCGGGCCTTCATCTCCAGGCTCACCACCAGTTGCTCCCCTCGTTTGGCCTCTAGCCTGTATCCCAGCGCCCGCGGATTGTCCGCCGGAAAATAACCGGTTTCCTTGAAAGGGAGCGTCACAGGTATGGGGCGCTGCAAGGCCAACTGCCCGGCGGCAAGCCAATCCTGTCCGATGGCGGTTTCGTCGAGTTTAGCGGTTTTCAGGGAAGTAGCGTAGGCTTCATAAGGCGTCTCTTTCTTGAACACACCCCGCAGGGTTTCCCGGCTTCCGCAGCCTGTGAGGATAAGAGCAAAAAGTAAGAGGTATAAGAAAGAAGAATAGCGGATCGGCTTCGGGTTCATGCTTGTTATCGTTTCCGGTTTTGGGGTACGTACTCCTTTCTATACAAATATGATACCCGCTTTGATTCCTTTCGTCTGATATAGAATGATTTAAAAGTACGATTGGACCTTGGAGCGAATTTAAACAGAGCCTGGCCAGACGCGTAAAACCAGATGTACCAACAGGATTGGATTGTGAGAACGAACGTCAGAAAGAAAAGCATAAAACAACGGTGGCGCAACCGCAAAAAGAAAATGGGCAAACGCCTGCTGCCTCTCTTTGCACCACTGATACTATCTCCCTCGGCCTCCATTGGCGCGGGCAAGTATGTCTCTGTCGAGAAAGTGAAACCGCGTGTGACGGCCCTCTCTGTTATGCGCTTTGAGCAGGTATCGTTTGACCTCTATACGCAGATGAACCTGAGTGCGGCAGACCTGAGCTACGATGTGTTCAACAGTGCGCTGATGGGTTATTACGGCATGTACAACGAAGGCCGCCTCTCCGACAAGGGTATCCTGACAGTGGTGGATTTTACGAAACCTTCGAACGAAAAGCGGCTCTGGGTACTCGACCTGGAAAACCGGGAGGTGCTGTACAACACTTATGTCGCGCATGGGCGCAACTCCGGCGAAGTGCAGGCGCAGGAATTTTCAAACGAGCACAAGTCGTTTATGAGCAGTGTGGGCTTTTATGTAACCGATGACATCTACCACGGCAAGCACGGAAAGTCGCTGCGGCTCGACGGCCTGGACGAAGGGTATAACACCAATGCCCGCGACCGTGCCGTGGTGATGCACGGAGCCGAGTATGCCACCGAGGACTTCATGAACAAGTACGGAAGACTGGGCCGCAGCCTGGGTTGTCCGGCTGTGCCGCTGGGCGAGCACGAGAGCATCATCGATGCTATCATGGGAAAGACAGCCCTCTACATTCATTCGGGAGATGCCCAGTACACTTCCCACTACCTGGACCAGGCCAATGCCCTGGCGGGTTACATGGCCAGCACGCAGCCTAATCCACTGCCTCCTGCTGCGTTTTCCATTTAATGCCGCAGCCTATACCTGGCTTCTGGTCAGCATTCACCTGGCCGCCCGCCAGCAAGGTATCCAGCGCCTGTCGCAGGTCTCGGCCTGTTACGGGCGTTTCGTTTTTAGGCCGGGCATCGTCAAACTGCCCATGGTAGGCCAAGCGCATGTTACGGTCAAACACATAGAACTCCGGTGTGCAAACGGCCTGGTAAGTACGCGCTACCTGTTGGGTCTGGTCGTAGAGGTATGGAAAGGGAAAACCTTTCTCCCTGGCCAGCTCACGCATCTGTTGCGGTCCGTCCTGCGGGGAATGCGTGACGTCGTTGGCACTGATGCCCACAAAATGTACTCCTCTTTGCTGATACTCCCTGGCTACCTGCACCAGTTCGTCCAGTATGTGCTGCACATAGGGGCAATGGTTGCAGAGGAACATGATCACGGTGGCTTTGGTGGAAACGACGTCCTGTAGCGAAACAAGCTTGTCGGAGACCGTGTCGAGCAGGGCAAAGTTGGGTGCTACAGTGCCCAGGGGTAATGCTGTGGAAGCTAATGGCATAGTGCTGTAGATTAGGTGAGAAAATCTTTCAGGCTATACCTGAAAGCTGAATCAATGTAAGATTTTAAAGCGAATAAAAAAAGAGAATCCCAGGAGCTTTGTCGCTGCAGATTCTCTTTTTAGGTTTTGAAATAGCGCTATACCTAGTTGGTGAGTCGGAGAGAGGCGCTACCTTCCGTACAACTCCACTTGCTGGCGGAGCTTTTTAGCGATGACCTTTGTGAAAAGACCAGGCTGCAGGCGCCATAGCCAGTTGCCATTGGCGGTGGAGGGTTTGTTCATGATCGCCTCCTTGCCCAGGCCCAGCACATCCTGCAGGGGCAATACCACCAGTTGCGCCACCGACATATAGGCCAGTCTTCCCATCACCTGGTGTGCATTTTCTTTCGAGAGCTGCTGCCCGCTGTAGTCTGAAAGGCGCTTCTTGTCATCCCGGCTGGCATCGTGCTCGTACCAGGCCCGCACGGTGCTGTTGTCGTGCGTGCCGGTATACACAATCGAATTCAGCACATGGTGGTGCGGCGCATACAGGCTTTGGGGCAGATCCTCGCCAAAGGCAAAAAGCAGCACACGCATCCCGGGCAGGTCAAAAGCTGCCATCAGGTCGCGCACCGGCTGGTCGATCTCACCCAGGTCCTCGGCAATGATGGGCATGGCCGGGAAGCGCTTGCGCACCAGGTCCAGGAGCGGGGCTCCCGGTGTTTTCACCCACTTGCCGTTGATGGCGGTTTTCTCATCGGCAGGCACTTCCCAGTATGCCGAGAAAGCCCGGAAGTGGTCGAGTCGCAGCAAGCCGAACAGCTCCAGGTTGTGGGCAATGCGCTGCAGCCACCAGTCAAAGCCCTGTTCCTGCAGGGCCTTCCAGTCGAATACCGGCGTGCCCCAAAGCTGACCTGACTCGCTGAAATAATCGGGGGGCACCCCTGACACGGCCGTTGGCATGCCGGCTCGGTCGAGTTTGAAAATGTGCGGGTGTGCCCATACGTCGGCGCTGTCGTGGCTCACGTAAAAGGGCATATCGCCAATAAACGTGATCTCCCTGGATGTGCAGTAAGCTTTGAGGGCCTCCCATTGGCGGTAGAACAGAAACTGGAAAAAAGCCTCCCGTTCAATTTCGCCGGCCAACTCAGCGGTGAGGGCCTCCATGGCGTGCCCCTGTCGGTTCTTTAATTTTTCAGGCCACTCAGTCCAGGGCTTCCGGTCGTAGTAATGCTTAAAAGCCACAAACCAGGTAAAGTCTGGCAGCCAGGCTTTGTGCGCTTCCTGAAAGCGGATAAACTCCCCTTTGAGCTTGCCGGCCTGCCCGTCTTTAAAATTGTCGTAGGCCTGATGCAGCAGCTTCACCTTATAGGCCGCCACTTTCGGGAAGTCTACCTTTGTTTTGTTGAAACCACCGCCCGCCCGCAGGTCTTTCCTGTCCAGCAAGCCGTCGTCCACCAGTCTCTCCGGACTGATAAGCAAGGGGTTCCCGGCAAAGGCCGAGTGACTGCTGTAGGGCGAATTGCCTGACCCGATTTCGGTAGGGTTAAGGGGCAGTATTTGCCAGTAGCGCTGTCCGGCCTCGGCCAGCAGGTCGGCAAATTTGTAGGCCTCGGGTCCCAGGTCGCCAATGCCGTAGGCCGATGGGAGCGAGGTGATGTGGAGCAGGATGCCGCTACTTCGTTTAGGTATGATCATCGTGTTGGTGAAGTTAAAAGTGCAACCGGGAAAGTCTTGAAAATGTCAGCCAGTGGTATTGTTTGCTTCGCCTCCACTATCTGGCCGCCAAACAGGTGCTGCCATACCTTCGGAGCATCGGCGGGCAGCTGTAGTGCGGTATCGCCCCATACCTGCTCGCCCAGCGGCAGCTCGTTTTCAGAGATCAGGTTCGTGAGCAAACGCGGTACTACCACCAGGCACCAATCCTGTTCGTGGTGCCGAGCAAAAGCCATGGCATTGTTGCTGTGCGCTCCTGTTAGTTGCAATGGAATGTAGCTGCCTTTATCGAAGAGCGCTTTTAGGCCTTTGCGTAGCCCAAGCACCTGGTGCAGCAGGTATAGCTTGACCCGTGCATCGGTAGGTGAGGAAAGGAGTTGTTGTAGTAGTTCGGCGGGTTGCTCATTTACTTTTATTTCCTGCAGAAATTGCTGCCGCTGTTCATAGTCCACGGGGCGGCGGTTGTCGGGGTCTACCAGACTGAAGTCCCAGAGTTCGCAGCCTTGGTATACGTCGGGTACTCCCGGGCAAGTCGTCTTAAGAAGCGTCTGGCAGAGCGAGTAGATCCAACCGAAGTGCGCCGCTTTTTGGAAGAACGGTCGGAAAGAGGCCATAAACTGCTCGTCTTCCTGCAGCAGTTTTTTTACCAGGTCTTTCGTGGCTGATTCGTAGCGCTCGTTTGGCTCTGACCAGTTGGTATTGACCTTTGCCTCCCGGAATGCTTTCACCAGGTACTCCTGCACTCGTTCCACCAGCGTGTCGTCTACTTTCCCGTCGATCGGCATCACACCCAGCAAGGTCTGCAGCAAGAAGTAGAGGTCGTTCGGCGTCGGGCTGTTCTCCTGGCTGTATTGCTGTGCCCGTCGCAACCACTCTCCGGCGTTCTTCTCCCACTCTTCAGGCAGCTCGCTCAGCACCTGCAGGCGCATGCGGGAGCCTTCACCGCGTTTGGTGTCGTGGGTGGCGGTGGCATTAATGGAGTGCGGGTAGGTCTGGATGCGGTATTGCATGCGCTCGTGAAAATCGCGACGGTCGAGGTGGAACACATCCGGGCTGTTGCCCACTTCGTTGAGCGCCAGCAGGCGGTTGTAGTTATAGAAAGTCGTGTCTTCCACGCCTTTTGCGGCAAGCGGGCCTGTGAACTGCTGACTGCGCATCACAAAGTAGAGCTTCTCGCGCTTTTTCTCCTCGCTGTCCTGTGCATCAGATTCGAACAGGGTGCGCAGATGCTCCAGTTCAGCTTTTGCTTCAGGGGCTTTTTCATAGGCGATGGCAAAGGCCTGGTCTACCACCTCCATGGCGGCGGCAGGAAGCGGGAAGGTATGGCCGTAAATGCGGTATACCGGAAAAGAGGCGAGCAGGGTCGCCAGCGCATGGTGCCAGTTGTTATCATCCGCAGGTATAAGCGCACAATCGCGCAGCAGCCGGAGCAGGTTCTGCAACTCACCCTGCATGTAATTTTCGAGTATCAGCAGTTTCTTTTCGTAAACCAGTTCTTCATAGTCGAGGGCAGCGTTGGGAACAAGGCGACGGTAAATCTCCGTCAGTTTCTTTTCTCCCTCTGCATCGGTATAGAGGTTGCTCACCCAGGCCAGGAAATCGTAGCCGCTGTTGCCCTGTATGGGCCAGTAGTCGGGCATGTTTTCCTCGCCTTCCAGAATTTTCTCGACCACCAGGTATACCTGCTCACCTGCCAGCTCCCGCAGTCGCTCCAGATAAGTGTCCGGGTCGAAAAGGCCGTCGACGTGGTCTACCCGCAGGCCCTGCACCAACTGCCGCATGCACAGCTCCTTAATGAACTGGTGGTAATGGTCAAATACCTCCTGCCGCTCCATGGCCGTGCAGATCAGGTCGTTGACGGTGAAGAAGCGACGGTAATTGATCTTGTGCTCCGTCTCCTGCCAATGGCTCAGGATGTAGTACTGCTGCGCCAGCAACTCCTGCAAGGTACTTCTGTCGTCGTTTATACCTTGCAGTGCATCGGCTATACCTTGTTTCAGGTCGGGCTGTTCCTGCACGGCTTCAAAAAGGACTTTCTTTGCCTGCAGCCAGTCGTTGGGGTCCAGCCTGTCCTGCGCCATCAGTGCCTCCAGTTTTTGCACCTGCTCTGTGAGTCGGGATTTGGCCTGGTCTGAGGTGATTCCAGTAGCGACTTTTTCCAGCAGCCAGGTATAGCTGTCGATACTGACCGGGTAAACGTTATCGAAGTAATTCACCCGAAATCCCTGTTCATCGAACGTGATCTTGATCTGTCCCTGCCTGAGCACATTCTGCAGCGGTTCCCCTAAGAAAGGCACCATGAGCTGGCCTTTGAAATCCGGGTGGCTGAAGTTAACGTCGAAGAAGGTATAGTAGCGCGATTTCTGGCCTTTTTCGAGCACATCCATCAGCCAGGCATTATTCGGGTGAAAAGCCATGTGGTTCGGCACGATGTCCTGCAGCCAGCCCATACCGTGCGCTTTCAGTTCTTCGGCAATTTCCTGCAGTTCCTCCAGGGTGCCCACCTCGGGGTTGAGCTGGTGCGGGTCTGTTACGTCGTAGCCGTGCTCGCTGCCAGGCCGGGCCGTGAAGAAAGGCGCCGCGTAAACGGTGCTGATGCCCAGATTATGGAGGTAAGGGACTATGTTTTTCAGGTCGCGCAGCGTAAACCGATGCGAGAGCTGTACTCGGTAGGTAGAGGAAGGTATGTATACCATGTTGATTTCTTTTTAGCTGTAGAGAGAAAGGTCAGTTCGCCGGCGGGCTAAAGCTTCAGGTTGAGGCTCTCATACAGGTTTTTAAACTGCCTGCACCAGGCCGCGGCTTTTTCGTTATGTTCTTCCTGTTTATTGCAATAGGTCTCGTAGGTGCCCTGCCGCAGTTTGAAGGCAATGTTCTGCGACTGCCAGTACTCCGGCTGCAGACTGGAGCCGTTGATCACCGTCAGCAGTTCGGTCAGGTATAGCATGTGGTCGGTATCGTCGGGATTGTCCTCGAGGTAGTGCATCGCCTCTTCCACATGGATGGTCGCGGCATAGTTCACAGCGTCTTCGTCCAGTTTCACCCCCATGCGTTCCACCTCCTTCAGCAGTTTGAGTACCGTGTCCACGTCCACTCGTTCGGCCATCAGGGCTTCGAGCAAACGGCCAGTCACAATATAGTCTACCGTGATCTGAAGGGGGCGCGGCAGTTTCATGTCTACGTTTTTGATGGCAGCCATGAGCGGGTAGTTATTGTCGTATACCTGCTGAAAATCGTGCTCGAGTGCCCGCATGGTTTGCTCCAGTACCTGATCGAGGATCTTTTTCTGGTCGTCGCGGAACAGGTGCCAGAACGAGTAATTGTGCGATTCGAAATGCTTGTCGAGCAGCATGATCACCTCCGTGATGTTGCCCTTGTCGAAGGCAGTGCTGAGCTCGTGGTGTAAGGTAGCGAAGGCGTCGGGCCCCACATATTTGCGCACGCCCCCAAACAATTGATGGTCGCCTATGTGCAGCACCCCGAATGAAATGTCCGCTTCCTCCCAGGTGATCGTCGAGCGGATGAACGCCTTGCCAATGGCCAGACGCTGCCGGCCGGCCTCCAGCATCTCGTAATATTCCGAAGTGGCCTTGTAACTATACAGTGGCAGTTCCTCGGGCGAATCGGTGAAGAGAGACGAAACCGCATAGTGGGCACCGACGCGGAGCAGGTCCAGTTGGGTAGGCTGCACGATTTTGTAATAAGCTTTGGAGGCATCGCCATACTCCTTATTGTTGCTCTTGGCCCGCTTCAGGAAATCTACAAAGGTCGTTTCATAGTCGTTGCCGCTCAGGTCTTTGGCCAGTTGCAGGGCGCGGGTGGCGTAGAGGATGTCCTGCATGGTTTCGATGCCTGTCACCTCGTCAAAGAACCAACCGCAGCTTGTGTACATGAGCATGGCGTGGTACTGCATCTCAAGCAGTTTGAGGAACTTGATTTGCTCTCCTTTGCTCAGGTCGCGGTCGGTGTGGGCTCGTATGAAGTCGAGCACATGCTCCTCGTTGCGGTCCATGATTACCTGGATGTAATTGTTGCGTGTCTGCCAGGGGTCAGCGCCCAGCTGCCGCATCTCCTGCTCATACAGGGGCTCCAACTGGTCGCGCACCCAGTCAAATGCTTCGCGTACAGGGGCCCGCCAGGCCTGGCTCCAATCGTCGTGCCCGCCGGTGTGGCAACCGCAGTCGCTGCGCCAGCGCTCTATGCCATGCATGCAACTCCATGAGGTGTTTTCGATGATCTCCGCTTCATACTTGGGCGGGTAAAGCTCCAGGTACTCGCCGTAGATCGTGATTTTAGCCAGCTGCTCCTGTTCGATGTGGTGCAGGGCGTAGGAGAGGGCCATCTCGCCGAAGCGGTGGTGGTGCCCATACGTTTCACCGTCGGTGGCGATGTGCATGAGCTGCGGGTCTTTGCTGTGTTCGTCAAAGGTACCGGTCAGGCGGTGCGCAAATTTCTCGCCGCTCTCCAGCAAACCTTCAAATGCAATGGCCTGCGACACGGGCGCGTCATAAAAAAACAGCGCCATGGTACGGCCTGAAGGCAAAGTACAGCGGTAAGGGCGTTTCGGGTCAATCTTAGCCCCTGTGGCATCATGCCATTCTTTCTCATCGATCTTACGGTAGCGTTTAGCCTGATAAGGCGATAAAATGGTGAATTTGATACCGTGCTCAGCCAGCACTTCGAGGGTTTCGGTGTTGGCGGCGGTTTCGCCCAGCCACATGCCCTCAGGGTCGCGGCCGAATCGTTTCCGGAAGTCATAAATGCCCCAGATCACCTGCGTGTGCTGGTCGCGGGCGTTGGCCAAAGGCATGATCATGTGGTTGTATACCTGTCCGATGGCAGCTCCGTGCCCCGAAAAGCGCTTCTGGCTCTCCTTGTCGGCCTCGAGAATTGCCTCATAGATGTCCGGCGCCTTTTTCTCCATCCACTCCAGCAGGGTCGGCCCAAAGTTGAAGCTCATGCGGGCGTAGTTGTTTAGGATGTCCACGATCTGGCCTTTGTCGTTTTGGATGCGCGAGGCCGAATTGCGTGCGTAGCATTCAGCCGTAATGCGCTCGTTCCAGTCATGAAATGGGTGCGCCGACTCCTGCAACTCTACCTCGTTGAGCCAGGGGTTTTCGCGGGGCGGCTGGTAAAAGTGACCGTGAATGCAGATGTATTTGTTCATGGGTTTACTTTGGGCAAATGACTGTTTGAAATAGAACTGTTAGGTATACTTGTGCTCGGCTACTTATGGGTGAAGTGCTATACCTAGATTCCGATAAAACTTTATCGGAGGCGCTAGCTTATCGCAACTCTTGGCTTGAGGGCTATCGAGAACGCGAGTTCGAAGATAGCGAGCGTAGCTCTCAGAGGGGTGTTAGCGTATTCAAGGGAATTACAAATCGGCTAACAATTGGCTTCAGCCCCTAATTTATACCCCTATTGACCTATGGTCGCAAGTTTCGAACTCTTGTTCTCACTTGTCCTCAAGGGGATAATTTTCGGCAGCGCTCAACTGCCCTGACACCTCACTTAAAATCTATAGCTGCACCCTATTACAATATAATGTTGCTTTGAAATACGGTAACCGAGGCGGCAGGTAGCTCTATTTCCTGACCCGCATTTATTTCCTGCATTAGAGCCTTACCTGCGCCGCCATATCGGTGCTCGTCAGAGCTCAGCACCAATTTCCAATCCGCACCGACTTCTTTTACCACTTTTGCTTTTTGTGGTTGATTACTTATGTTAAATAAGATATACAGGTAGGGACTTTCACCTGAATGGATCATATGCAACACCTGGGTAGGACTATCAGCCGAAACATGCAGGCGGGTTTTGTCGGGACGTGCCAGGGCGGGGGCTGACTTGCGGAGCTTGATGAGCGCCTTATAGAAATCGCGCAGTTGGCGGTGCGGTTCGCTGTGCTCGTAGCTGCGCTGCAGTTTCGATTGGCGGAACGTGTCTTCGGACTGCGGATCGGGTGCTTCGCCCTGCCAGGCAAAAGCCGAGAACTCTTCTTTGCGCCCTTTGCGCACCGCCTCCACCAGGTCTTTGTCAGAGTGGCTCACAAAGTACAGGAACGGGTTCTCCTCGCCATACTCTTCGCCCATATAAAGCATCGGGGTGAACGGGGAAAGCAAGACCAGGCCGGCCGCTACTTTGAGCATATCGTAAGAAACCAGTTTGCTCAATCTTTCGCCGAGCATGCGGTTGCCTATCTGGTCGTGGTTCTGGGCGCATACCACAAACTGCCGGGCAGGGTTGGCGGTGGCATCGCTGCCAAAAGTGCGCTTGCGGTGCTCGGAGTACAGGCCGTCGTACACAAAGCCGTGCTGCAGCACCTTTTGCAGTTGCTCCAGTTTTCCAAAATCGCTGTAGTAGCCGGAGTTTTCGCCTGTGAGCAAGGCGTGTACGGCATGGTGAAAATCATCGCTCCACTGTGCTGCCAATCCATAGCCGCCTTTCTCCATCGGGTTGATGAGGCGCACGTCATTCAGGTCGCTCTCCGCGATAAGCAAATAGGTATGGCCGAGCTGTTTTTCCAGATGGTGCACCTGTTCCTGCAGGTCCTGCAGAAAGTGCTTGGCGCCTGTGTCGAGAATGGCGTGGACGGCGTCGAGGCGCAGGGCGTCGATGTGGTAGTCGCGGAACCACATGAGCGCGTTTTGGATAAAGAAGTTGCGCACATGGTCGCTGTGGGCGTCATCGAAATTGAGCGCCTTGCCCCACGGTGTATTATACTTATTGGTGAAGTAGGGACCGAAGTCGTTGAGGTAATTGCCCTCAGGACCGAGGTGGTTGTACACTACATCGAGCACCACAGCTATACCGGTGGCATGGCAGGCGTCCACCAGTTTCTTGAGCCCTTCGGGACCGCCGTAGCTTTCCTGCACCGCCGAGGGATACACGCCATCATAACCCCAGTTGCGACTGCCAGCAAATTGCGCCACGGGCATCAACTCAATGGCTGTTATACCTAAGTCCACCAGTTCGGGCAGCTTATCGATTACGCCTTGAAAGGTGCCGTCTTCGGAGAAAGTGCCCACGTGCAGTTCGTAGATGATGAATTGCTCCAGCGGCAGTGCTTTCCACTTTTTGTCGGTCCAGTTGAAGTCGTGGTGACTCACCACGTCAGAGGGCTCGTGCACGCCGTCGGGCTGGTGCTGGGAGGCGGGGTCGGGGCGCTCTATCTCTTCGTCGATGCGGTAGGTATAGCGGGTGCCTGGGGCAGTCTCTTCGCTCAGGGCGGTCCAGTAGCCAAAGGCTTCGCGCTGCAGGGGTATTATCTTATCGTTATCTTTTAACACCACATCCACTTGTGCGGCAGCAGGTGCCCATACGGTAAACAGGGTGCCTTTGTCGGGGGTGTAATGTGCACCAATCTCTCGTGTTATGCTCATTTTGTGTTTGTTTTCGCCTGATTTTTAACTGCCTTATGCAGGATTAGGTTGTTCTTTTTTAGCCAATTCAATCTTTTCAGCTTGCAAAGCTGCGCTATGAGCCACTTAACACAGGCTGCAGGATAGCACCCCATCTCCACCCGAAACCTATTGCGCGCGCAAGGAGTACCTATTAGCTACTTTTAAGCAAATCAGGAAAAAAAGCATACATGGAAGCACTGGAAGGAACCAAACGGGTTGTCATCGAGAACGTGAAGCCGCAGGTAAACTGTGGGCAGTATCCAATCAAACGCATCGTGGGAGAGGAGGTCGTGGTGACGGCGGATGTGTTCGGAGACGGTCATGACGAGGTAAAGGCCGTGTTGCTTTACCGCCACGCCAAAAAGAAAAAATGGAGCGAAGTGCCCATGCAATTTCTGGGCAACGACCGCTGGCAAGTAAGCTTCAGACCCGACAGCATGGGTACTTTCGAGTATACCCTGCAGGGTTGGGTGGACCATTTCTATACCTGGCAGAAAGGACTCAAAAAGAAATTCGAGGCGAACCAGGATGTTACGGTGGAACTGCAGATTGGCGCACAACTCATGGAGGCATCAGCCGCCACTGCCAAGCCTGGCCAGCAAAAGCGCCTGCGCAAATGGGCCGAGCAATTGAACAGACCTAGCTCCGTGGCCGATGCCGTTGCCCTGGCGACGGGCGATGATGTGTCGGAACTGATGCACGCTTGCTGCGACCGAAAGAACGTAACGACCTACCACAAAATTCTGCCCGTGGAAGTGGAGCGCCAGAAAGCGCTGTTCAGCACCTGGTACGAGTTCTTCCCCCGCTCCGCCGCGCACGAGGCTGGTCGCCACGGCACTTTCCAGGACTGTGAGCGCCTACTGCCTCGCATCGCCGAAATGGGCTTCGACACGATATACCTGCCCCCTATTCACCCGATTGGGCACGCATTCCGCAAAGGCAAGAATAACTCCGTGACATCGCAGCCAGGAGAGCCAGGTTCGCCCTGGGCCATTGGCGCTGAATCAGGCGGACACAAGGCCATACTTCCCGAATTGGGTACGCTGGACGACTTCCGCCATTTTGTGCAGGCCGCCCGCGAGCATGGCATCGAGGTCGCGCTGGACTTTGCCATTCAGTGCTCGCCCGACCACCCGTACGTGAAAGAGCACCCGCAATGGTTTAAGTGGCGCCCCGACGGCACGGTGCAGTATGCCGAGAACCCACCCAAGAAATATCAGGACGTGCTGCCTGTCAATTTCGAAACCGAGGACTGGCAGAACCTGTGGCGCGAGCTCAAGAGCATTGTGGTGCACTGGATAGAACAGGGCGTGTACATTTTCAGGGTCGATAACCCACACACCAAAACATTCGGCTTCTGGGAGTGGATGATTCGGGAAGTGCGCCAACAATACCCGCAGGTGATTTTCCTGGCCGAGGCATTTACCCGTCCGCGGGTGATGGAGCGGCTCGGCAAGATTGGCTTCACGCAGTCCTATACCTACTTCACGTGGCGAAACAACCCCGCTGAGATAAAGGAGTACATGCGCGAACTCACCCAGACCGAGATGCGCGATTTCTACCGCCCGAACTTCTGGCCGAACACGCCCGACATTCTGCCGCACGACTTGCAGACAGGCGGCGAACCCGCGCACATCGCCCGTGTGGTGATGGCGGCCACGCTCTCGTCGAACTACGGCTTGTACGGGCCTGTGTACGAGTTCGGCATCAACACGCCCGTGCAGGGCAAGGAGGAGTACTGGGACTCGGAGAAATACGAAATCTACCACTGGGACTGGGGCAAGCTTACCAAAATACGGGAGGTCATCACTAAGATAAACAGAATACGGCAGGTGAACCCCGCGCTGCAAACCACCTGGAACATCGCCTTTGGCGACACCGACAACCCGCAGTTGCTGTGCTACGCCAAGTGGGACGACAGCCGCCAGAACAAGATGCTGGTGGTCGTGAACATGGATTACCACAATACGCAGGCGGGCTGGGTGCAGGTGCCATTGCATGCGCTCAAGATGGATGGCACGCAGCAATACCTGGTGCACGACCTGATGACCGAGCACAAGTATACCTGGAACAGCGAGTGGAACTACGTGGAGCTTCGTCCGCACGAAATGCCCGTGCACGTATTCCGCATCGAAACGGCCACCCCAGGCATGGGCCACGACAACCTGGACGATACCTGGTTACCTGAAGACCACGGCAAACACGAATAAAACAGAAAAAAATATATGGCAGAGGACAACACCCTTCTCGACGACAACATTCACTGGTACAAAGACGCCATCATCTACGAGTTGCACATCAAGGCCTTTATGGACGGCAACGGCGATGGTATCGGCGACTTTAAAGGCCTCATGCAAAAGCTCGACTACCTCGAAGAGCTGGGCGTGACGGCCATCTGGCTCCTGCCGTTCTACCCGTCGCCGCTCAAGGACGACGGCTACGACATCGCCGACTACTACAGCATCAACCCGAGCTATGGCACCATGCAGGATTTCAAGCTGTTCGTGAAAGAGGCGCACCGTCGCGGGCTCAAGGTCATCACCGAGCTCGTTATCAACCACAGCTCCGACCAGCACCCTTGGTTCCAGCGGGCGCGTCGCGCCAAAAAGGGCTCGAAGCACCGCAACTACTACGTGTGGTCCGACGACCCGTCTAAGTACAAGGACGTGCGCATCATCTTCACCGACTACGAGCCCAGCAACTGGACCTGGGACCCCGTGGCGGGCCAATACTACTGGCACCGCTTCTTCCACCACCAGCCCGACCTGAACTTCGACAACCCCGATGTGCAGCAAGAAGTGTTCAAGACGCTCGACTACTGGTTCGACCTGGGCGTGGATGGCTTCCGTCTGGATGCCGTGCCATATTTGTTTGAGCGGGAGGGCACCAATGGCGAGAACCTGCCCGAAACGCATGACTTCCTGAAAAAGCTGCGGGCGCACGTGGACCAGAAATACGAGGGCAAGCTCCTGTTGGCCGAGGCGAACATGTGGCCCGAGGATTCGGCTTCGTACTTCGGCAACGGCGACGAGTGCCACATGAACTACCACTTCCCGATTATGCCGCGCCTGTTCATGTCGGTGAAGATGGAGGACCGCTTCCCGATTATCGACATCTTCGACCAGACGCCCGCAATACCGGAGACTTGCCAGTGGGCCATGTTCCTGCGCAACCACGACGAACTCACGCTCGAGATGGTGACCGACGAGGAGCGCGACTACATGTACAAGGTATACACGCGTGACCCGCTCGCCAAAATCAACCTGGGTATACGCCACCGTCTGGCCCCGCTATTGGGCAACGACCGCGCCAAAATAGAGCTCATGAACGTGCTGCTTTTCTCGATGAAAGGCACACCTGTGGTGTACTATGGCGACGAGATTGGCATGGGCGACAACTACTACCTGGGTGACCGCGACGGCGTGCGTACGCCCATGCAGTGGAACGACAACCGCAATGCAGGCTTCTCCACGGCCAACCCGCAGAAGCTATACCTGCCCGTGATTATCGACCCCGAGTACAAGTACGAGTCGGTGAACGTGGAGACGCAACAGCACAACGCCAACTCGCTGCTTTGGTGGATGCGCCGCGTCATCAACATGCGCAAGCGCTACAAGGCCTTTGGCCGTGGCTCTATCCGTTTCCTGAACCCGTCGAACGCCAAGGTGCTGGCTTTTGTGCGCTCGTACCAAGACGAGAATATCCTGGTGATTGCCAACCTGTCGCGCTTCCCCGAGGCGGTGGAACTGGACCTGCCAGAGTTCCGTGCCTATGTGCCTGTGGAGGTGTTCAGCAAAAACAAATTCCCGCAGATAAAAGACGAGAACTACGTGCTCACGATGGGGGCGCATGGCTACTATTGGTTCGAGCTGCAGCCGCAGGAAGTAAGCGGCCGCGAGGGGCTCGACATGAAGAAACCAGCCATGCAGTTGCCGCCGCTGAACCAGGCTATACCTGCACGGGCACTTAAAACTTTAGAGAACAAGGTGCTGCAGCCGTACGTGATGAACCGCCGCTGGTTCGGGGGCAAGGCCCGCACGATACAGCGCATGCAGGTGGTGAGTAACACGCCCATGACGGCGGGTCGCTTTGCCGCATCCTTGCTGTTCATTGAGGTGAGCTACAACGAGGGACTGCCCGAACTCTACCAGTTGCCAGTTGCCTTTGCCAGCGGCGAACAGGAACAGGAGCTGATAGCCAGTCAGCCGAACAGTGTGATTGCCCGTGTGACCATGGACGGCAAAGAGGGAGTACTCTACGACGCCGTGTACTCGGAGGATTACCGCCAGTTGCTGCTCAACCTGATGGCCAAGCGCAAGAGCATAAAGGTGGATGGCGCCGAGTTGGTAGGTACAGGCACGCGTTCCATCGCTTCCAAAATAAAGGAAGTGGGGCATGCGCTTTCGTCCAAGATTCTGGGCGCCGAGCAAAGCAATACGTCGGTGCTGTACGACAACCAGTTCTTCCTGAAAGTATACCGTAAGCTCGACCGCACCAAAAACCCCGATGTTGAGATTGTGCAGGCGCTCACGGACAGGGACTTCCCGAACGTGCCGCTATACCTGGGCTCGATAGAACACGAAGAGGATGGCAAACCACCGATGGTGCTTGTCATGCTGCAGGAACTGGTGCCAAACCAGGGCGATGCCTGGGTGTACATGGAGGACTCGCTTAAGCGCTTCTTCGAGCGACTACAGACCCACAAAGACCACGAGCCTTTGACCGATACAACAGGTACGCTGTCCAGACCAGTGCCATTTTCTGAATCGCCGGAGCATATGCAATTACAGTTAGGAGGAGCATCTGTGGAGCGCATCGAACTGCTGGGGCAGCGCACCGCCGAAATGCACCTGGCGCTGGCCGATATGGCCGAATCTAAGGACTTTGCGCCAGAGGCATTCTCGCTGCACTACCAGCGTTCGCTGTACTCGTCGCTCACCTCATTGGTGCGAAGCAACTTCGACAGTCTGAAAAAGCACTTGCCCAACTTGCCGGACAACGTGCGGGCCGAGGCTGAGGAAGTGCTGCAGATGCGCCAGGAGATACTCGAGCGCTTCAAGATGATTTTCCGCCGAAAGATAGACACCCTGAAAATACGCACCCACGGCGACTACCACCTGGGGCAGGTGCTCTTCACGGGCCGCGACTTCATCATCATCGATTTTGAGGGTGAGCCTGCCCGTTCGTTCAGCGAGCGCCGACTCAAACGCTCTCCGCTGCGCGACGTGGCGGGCATGATTCGCTCGTTCCATTACGCGGCCTACAATGCGCTGTTCCAGCAAGACAGCTTCCGCAAAGAAGACAGCGCCTACCTGGAGCAATGGGCCGAGCAATGGTACCACTACGCCAGCGGCTTCTTCATGCACAGCTACCTGGACAAAACGCAGGGCTCCGGTATAGTACCAGGCAACGAAGAGGACATCCAGGTGTTGATGGAAACGTTCCTGCTCGAGAAAGCGATTTACGAGTTGGGCTACGAACTGAATAACCGTCCGGATTGGGTGCTCATCCCGATCAGAGGCATAAAGTACATCATGAGGAAATATCAGAATGGCTAAGAAAAAGGAACAGGAGAACACACAGCAGAACCCACTGACAGGTATGGAAACCGGAACCGGCGCAGCCATGAACGAAGGCGCAGTGCCAGACCAAAAGGGGAGAGGTAAAAAAAGCAGAAAGGCCGAAGGTATAGCTACAGTAGAAGTACAGTCCGGAGCTGCTGCGTCGCCCGCTAAAAGGGGCAGGCCGCGCAAAACGGACACATCCGAACCGGGAGCTGCAGCCCAGGAAGTGATGGTGAAACCAACCCGGGGACGTGCGGCGCAGCTCACTTCAGCCGAAACAGCCGCAGGACAAAGTGAACCCAAGCCGAAGGAGAGGAGAACGCCCAGGTCGGTTGCGCAACAGCAGGCACAGGAGGTAGCATTTTCGACCACTCCCGCACCTGCCATGGAGCAGCCCCAGCAGGAACAAACCGGTCCTGTCTACTACGATATCAGTCGGTTGTCCGAGTTCGACATCTACCTGTTCCGCGAAGGTCGCCATTTCAACCTGTACGAAAAACTTGGCTCACACCTGATGGAGCGGCAGGGTACCAAGGGCGCCTACTTTGCGGTATGGGCTCCGAATGCCGAACAGGTTTCGGTGATGGGTGATTTCAACTCCTGGAACCGCGAAAGCCACCAGTTGCAGGCCAGAGCAGATGGCTCCGGAATATGGGAGGGTTTTATTCCGGATGTGCAGGCCGGTATGCTGTACAAATATCATATCCGGTCGCGCTACCACATGTACCATGTGGAGAAGAGCGACCCCTTTGCCCTGCGTCGTGAAAAGCCGCCCCAAACCGCTTCGGTGGTGCACGAGCTGCACCATACCTGGCAGGACGACAGCTGGCTACAGCAACGGAAAGCGAAAAATGGCCAGCCACAGCCTTACTCTGTTTACGAACTGCACGTAGGTTCCTGGCGCCGCAAACCCGAAGACAACAACCGTCCGCTGACCTACCGCGAACTGGCCGAGGAACTGCCGGCTTACGTCAAAGATCTCGGTTTTACGCACGTGGAATTCATGCCGGTGATGTTCCATCCTTTCAGCGGCTCATGGGGTTATCAAATCACAGGCTATTTTGCTGCGGCTAGTCTTTACGGTTCGCCGGAGGACCTCATGTGCCTGATAGACGCCCTGCACCGCGAGGGCATTGGCGTGATCATGGACTGGGTACCCTCGCACTTTCCATCCGACGAGCACGGGCTGGCTTATTTCGACGGTACGCACCTGTTCGAGCACGCCGACCCGCGCAAAGGCTACCACCCCGACTGGAACAGCTACATTTTCAACTACGGTCGCAACGAGGTACGCTCTTTCCTGATCAGCAACGCGCTCTTCTGGCTCGACAAATACCACGTGGATGGCTTGCGGGTAGATGCCGTAGCCTCCATGCTATACCTGGACTACAGCCGCAAGCACGACGAGTGGATCCCGAATGAGTATGGTGGCCGCGAAAACCTGGAGGCGATTTCCTTCCTGAAAGACTTTAATGAAGCTGTGCACACGCAGTTCCCCGACACCCTGACCATTGCAGAGGAATCTACAGCCTGGCCGCAGGTGACGGGCAAAGTAGCAGACGGAGGGCTCGGCTTCGACATGAAATGGATGATGGGCTGGATGCACGACACGCTCACCTATTTTTCGAAGGATCCGATTTACCGCAGGCATCACCAGGGAGACATTACCTTCAGCATCATCTACGCCTTTAGTGAACGTTTCATGCTACCGCTCTCGCATGATGAGGTGGTACACGGCAAAGGTTCTCTTATCCGGAAGATGCCGGGAGACGAATGGCAGGCTTTTGCCAACCTGCGGGCACTCTATGCCTATATGTATGCCCACCCGGGTGCCAAGCTTTTGTTCATGGGCGGCGAAATGGCCCAAAGCACAGAGTGGAACCACGACAGCAGCCTGGATTGGCACCTGCTGGCTTACGGCTACCATGCAGGCGTGCAGGAACTGGTCCGTTCGCTCAACCGCCTCTACCGCAACGAGCCGGCTCTCTATGACAAAGGTTTCGACCCACAGGGCTTCGAATGGATCGACTTTAACGATGCGCACAACAGCGTGATCAGTTTCCTGCGCAAAGGCAACAGGGCAGAGGACCAGCTATTGGTGGTCTGCAACTTCACGCCGGGTGTGCACGAGCATTATCGCTTGGGGGTACCTACCGGAGGTAACTGGGTAGAGGTGTTCAACAGCGACGACAGTCACTTTGGAGGTAGTAATTTCCACAACCATGGGGTGCTGCAGGCTGTACCTGATTCTTTCCATGGGCATGCTTATTCGCTTGTGTTGCGGTTGCCGCCTATGGCGGTGGTGTATTTTAAGTACCAGCCCTAGAGTTACTTTTAAAGTAAGTTTTAAAGATGAGTGTCTGTCTGGTTTAGGCAGACACTCATCTTTTATGCTTAGGAGGTATAGCGGTATTGGGGCGAGCGTCCTCGTTCGTGTCTGGTATCGTAGAGACGCTGGCCCAGGTGTAGCTGGTAGCATAGCTATACCTATACCTATACCTATACCTGGCGTAGCTGCTTTTCTATACCTTAAACTGTTTTGTTTTATAGCTTGCCCTGGCCGGGCGGGCCCTACTTTTTGTCTTGACACAAATCGAGGGCCCCTACCCCCAAAGTAGGCAAAAAAGTCAAGATTCCCCAAATCGAGGGCCCCTACCCCCACTCGCTGAACGCTCAAACAGTGGGTAATCATTTAGGTGCACCTGGCTAAGGCTGTTTGTTGCATAGCGCAAGGGGCAAGTTAGCCTTGCTATACCTGCCAGTGTTCATGTGCTACAGTGCTTATACCTTTCGAAGTGTAGTAGTAGAAAAGTCCCCCTTGGGGGTAGAGGCCCTCGACAAAGAAGGGGGCAGGGGGATGTTATTTATGCACAGGTATACTGTAGTATCTGCACTTATTCCTAAAGACCAAAATCCGCTGTCTATCCGTCTTCTCTGCAGGCAGAAAGCAAATACAAAAGCCCTTTTCCCGTTAGTCTATACCCTCATTAAAGCCCTATTTTCCCTTCCGCAGCGGGAAGTGTTTCCAGATGTTGAGTCGGCGATTGCTCTCTTCTTCTGGCATGTCAGTCTCGGACACAGAGCGCACGTCTTCGATGGAATAAAAGGCGTTTGGGTTGTAGTCGCGGATGATCTGGATGACCTCTTGTAGTTTTTTACGCTTTAAGATCATGAAAAGCAGGTTCACTTTGCCCCGAGAGCCTTTAGCGTCCAGAGCCGTGAGGCGGTAGCCGCGATTGGTCAGGCGGCTGATGAGCTCGTCGCCTGAGTCGACGGTGATGACGCGCACCACCACCTGGCCCAGCGCCAGTTTTTGTTCGATGCGCAGACCCAAGAAGTTGCCGGTTGCAAAGCCCGCCGCCCAGGCAAAGTAAGACGCGATGTTACTCAGGTTCTGCATCACCTGCGTGATGGCCACGAGCCAGACGAGCACCTCCACAAAACCCAGCAGCGGAGCAATGATCTTGTCGCCTTTCGAGATAAAAACAATGCGGAGCGTGCCCAGTGTAACGTCCATAATACGGGCAAGAAAAATAAGAGCAGGTATAATGACCCAACTGACAATAGCAGGGTCAATTCCTTTGAAGTAATCCATGGAGTGGTTTGTTCTTTGGCTAATGTGTAAGCTGTTACTGCGAACGATCGGAAATGGTTTCCTGATCTGGAGCATCCCGAACCTGACGCCAATCTTTCGGGATGAAGCTCTTGTCTAAAGATAGTAAGTTTTTTGCGGATTTGGTAACCCAAACCCAGGTATACACTGACCAGACAGGTATCAGGCGCCTGAAGCGCTGTGGGATAAATACCTTACAGTCAGTCCCCGGATTTTATTTCATATATTTTTTACTATATAGCTAAAACGTGCGCACAAGTATATCCGTATGCTATAAAGACTGCCTATGCCATAAAAATAGGCAGAGAATTTTTTTGAATCCGGACACTGAACGTTGTGGACCCACACCCTGGGCAAGCAGCTGCAGCAGCCTGACATTAGGTATAATCACATGGCGAAATTGATTATTGTTTCAAACCGGCTCCCTGTCAAGCTACAGGAACATGAGGGCCGGCTTGATTTTAAACCGAGCGAGGGCGGCCTCGCGACGGGTTTGGGCTCTATCTACAAGAAAAAGAACAACCTTTGGATTGGCTGGCCCGGCATGGTGGTAGAGGAGGAAGCGCAGCAACAGCAGATCGTCGAGAACCTGAACGGTCAGAACATGCACCCGGTCTTTCTCACCGAAAAGGAAATTAAAGAATTTTACGAAGGCTTCAGCAACGAAACCCTGTGGCCTACTTTTCACTACTTCAGTCAGTACGCCATTTATGAGCAGCAACTTTGGGAAACCTACGTGGAGGTGAACCAGAAGTACTGCGACGAGTTGGTGAAAGTGGCCGAGCCCGACGACACGATCTGGGTGCACGATTACCAGCTTTTGCTGTTGCCTTCTATGCTGCGCGAGAAATTACCCGAGAGCACTATCGGCTTCTTCCAGCACATTCCGTTTCCATCTTATGAAGTGTTCCGCCTGCTGCCCTGGCGCAAAGAGCTGCTGGAAGGGATGCTGGGATCCGACCTGATCGGTTTCCATACCTACGACGACATGCGCCACTTCCTCAGTTCGGTCAACCGCCTGGTGGGCCACGGCAGCACACACGGCTGGATCAACACCGGCAACCGCTCCCTGCTTGTCGACTCTTTCCCGATGGGGATCGACTACGAGAAATATGAGCAGACAGCGGACAGCGAGGATGTGAAAAAGCGGGAGAAGATTTTCCGAAACAACCTGCACTCCAAGAAGATCGTGCTCTCCATCGACCGCCTGGATTATTCCAAAGGTATACCGCAGCGCCTGCAGGCCTTTGAGCTGTTTTTGGAGCGCTACCCCGAGTTTCATGAAAAAGTGACCCTGGTGATGCTGGTGGTGCCTTCGCGCGATGCGGTGGAGAAGTACAAAGAGCTCAAAAACGAGGTGGACGAACTGGTGGGCCGCATCAATGGCAAGTACAGCCACATGAACTGGAACCCGATCCAGTACTTCTACCGCTCATACCCGCTCGAAACCCTGTCTGCCTTTTACCGCATGGCGGATGTAGCACTCGTAACCCCGATGCGCGACGGCATGAACCTGGTGTGCAAGGAGTATGTGGCCAGCAAGCTCGACCAGACCGGTGTACTGATCCTGAGCGAAATGGCGGGGGCTTCCAAAGAGCTCTCGGAGGCGCTGCTGATCAACCCGAACGACATCAACCAGATGGTGGAGACCCTGCACACGGCCCTCACCATGCCCGAAGATATTCAGAAGCAGCACATGCAGCACATGCAGGAGTCGCTGCGCAGGTATAACATCCACCACTGGGTGAGCATGTTCATGGACCGGCTTTCTTATGTGAAGATCAAGCAGCTGTCCATGGCCACTACCTACCTCGATGAAGCGACCTACCAGGAACTCAGCAACTCTTACGAAGAAGCTAGTTCACGTCTGTTCTTCCTGGAGTACGACGGCGCCCTGGTCGACTACCACAACCGTCCGCTCATGGCCGCGCCCGACGAGGACCTGCTGGAGCTTTTGCAGATGCTGAGCAGCAATCCAAAGAACCGGGTGGTGGTGATCAGCAGCCGCGAGAAGGACAACATGCAGCGCTGGCTGGGCCACCTGAACATCGACCTGATTGCCGAGCATGGCGTCTGGATAAAGCAGCGCGGCACCGGTTGGCAGACCATGACCAGCCTCATCGACGACTGGAAAAGCGACATCCGCCTGATCCTGGACCTGTACGTGGACCGCACGCCTGGCTCGTTTATTGAAGAGAAAGAGTACTCGCTGGTTTGGCACTACCGCCGCGTAGAAACCGGTTTGGGCGAGCTGCGTGCCCGTGAGCTCGTGAGTCACCTCAACTTCCTGGCCACCAACAGCAATTTGCAGGTGCTCGACGGACAAATGGCTGTCGAGATCAAGGCGCAGGAAGTGAGCAAGGGCAAGGCAACCGGTTACTGGCTCAACATGTACCCGCACGACTTTGTGCTGGCTATCGGCGACGATTGGGGCGACGAAGACATTTTCAAAGCCATGCCGCGCGAGGCCTATACCGTCAAGATCGGAAACTCGCACTCTGTGGCCAAGTACCACCTCGACAGCTGTGAAGAGGCCCGTAAATTACTTTCCCGCCTGATCGGTTTAAAGCAGAAAAAACTACCGAAAGAATTACTTTAGAGAGGTTATAGTGAAACGCAAAAGCCCCGACTGCAAAAGACAGTTCGGGGCTTTTTGTGTGTGATAGAAAGATAAGCTATACCTATTCCTGTGACTGATTGTCCACCTTCCTGCTATACCTGCGATAACTGTATATCAATGAAATAAGCACCAGCACATTGGTCACCAGTCGCATGTATACATGCTGGTTAGGCACAGAAGCCAGTGAATCCGAAAAGTCAATGTTAGTCGCATTGTACACGATCAGGCCTATTAGCAGGACGATCAGGATAAGAGCGAATTTTTTCATGCGATGATCACTTCTGCCTATTGGAACAAGGTGCCATTGCCGCTACTGCCTTTCTCCGCCTTCGAAGCAGGATCTTCGCAGTTTTCTTCGTTAAATACCTGGTTAATGGCGTTCTCGGCATGGCGCAGCTTGTCCTTGCAGAATTTGATGAGCAACGATGAGCGCTGCACTTTCTGGGTAAGTTCGTCCACATCCACGGAGTCGCTTTCAATAGCCCGCAGAATTTCCTCCAGCTCTTGGGTGGCTTCGCGGTACGTCATTTTGCTTATGTCTTTGTTATTCATTTTCGTCTTTGTTTACAACTAAACTGTGTACCCTGCCATCCTGCAGGCGCGTTTCGATCACATCTCCCTCTTTCACCTGTCCCATATGCTTGATGATCCTGCCGTTGAGCAGGGTCAAGGTATAGCCGCGCAGCAACAGCTTTTCCGGGTCATTGGCCTGAATGCGCATCTCCAGGAGTTCGAGCTTGTGGCTGTCGGTGCTCAGTTTTTTCTGGGCGCTGTACTGCAGGCGGTCGCTGCACTTCACAAAACTCAGTTGGCTCCGCTTGTGCTTGTCCTTGGCCTCTGTCTCGATGCAGTGCACCAGTTTGTTCAGGTCCTGCTCTTTCATGTGCAGCCAACGCTGGCCCATACCTTCCACACATACGCTCAGTTCGCTTAGTTCCTTCCCGCGCAGGTGCAGCAGGTCTTTTGTGTTGGCCCGGATGAGCTGTTCTTTGTCGCTGAGGAGCAGTTTCAGGTTGTGAAGGAAGTTTTTCGGTCTGAGCAGCAGGCTCTTCGAGAAATGCTCCAGCTGTTCCCGGTTTTCCTGCAGGTAAGCATTGGTCAGGTTCGAAATCTTCAGGCTCTGGCGCTCCAGTTTATCGGCGGACAGGCGCAGTTGCTGTGCGGCAAACATGTAGATGCTGTCAAAAAGCCCTTCCACCTCCGATTCAAAAGCAAGCGCTTTCTCCAACAGGTAATTCGCCACGGCGGTTGGGGTTTTTTGGCGGGTATGCGCTACCAGATCGGAAATGCTTTCATCGCGCTCGTGCCCTATACCTGTTATTACAGGCAGGGGAGCGTTGCCAATGGCAGCGGCTACTTTATAATCGTCGAAGCAACCCAGATCCGTCTGCGAACCGCCCCCACGAATGATCACAATGGCGTCGAACAAGTGGCTATACCTGGCAATCAGATCCATGGCCTTCACAATGGAGGCTGGTGCTTCATTGCCCTGCACGGTGGCCGGAAAAAGACGCGTATCGAAGGTATAGCCGTAGCTGTTGTGTTCGAGCTGGTGAATGAAATCCTGATAGCCCGCCGCCGAGGCCGACGATACAATCGCCAGTCGCTGCGGTACCAGTGGCATTTCCAGCTCTTTGTTAGCCGTGAGCAAGCCTTCTGCCTCCAAGCGCTTCAGGGTTTCCTGTCGCTGCCGGGCCAGGTCGCCGATGGTGTAATTGGCGTCGATGTTGACAATGTCGAGGCTCAGGCCATAGAGTTCGTGAAAACGCACTTGCGCCTGAAACAGGATCTTAAGGCCGGCCTTGAGCGGCTGTCCTGTCTTCTCCTCAAAATAGCGCCCCAGCATCTGAAAGCGGCTACTCCAGATCGTAGCCCGGGCCTGCGCCTGTATCGCCCCGCGCGGGTCATCGCCTTTATCGATCAGGTTGAGGTAACAATGCCCTTTACGGCGATCGGGTGTTACCTGAGAGATCTCGGCCACCACCCAGTAGCTCTCCGGAAACGCCATTTCCAGCTCTTCCCGTATCTGCTGGTGCAGTTCGAAGAGCGAAAGCGGAGCGTTGAACCCCTGGGTGACGGTGGTTTGCCGGAAATAGAACTGGGCCATGGAGCGGGTGAAGAATCTAATCCCGAAGATAGGGGTTTTAGGGGAATTTTGTAAGGTGTTAAGGGATTTTACCCTTTCAACCCTTCCAGCGTCTGCATCACCTTCTCCTGCCACAGCTGTTTTTCCAGCACTACGGGCGCCGCCGCACGCTCGAGGCAATCCAGGGCAGGGCAGCGTTCGCAGGTTTCGTTGACGTAGCGGTGCACAATGGCAGGGTCGTCCAGAAAGCGGACCTTTCTGCGCAGGTTCTCGTTGAGCAGCATGCCGATGCTGATGGTGCCGGTCAGACTCTCGGTTGGCTGGGCCAGGGCCAGTACCAGGTACTCGTTCGTAGAATTGATGTAGGAGGAGCGTTGTATACCTACCAGCGGCTGTTCCAGGTTGCCGGCCCGTTTGTGCTCTTCCATTTCCTCAAACAGCGTGAGCGAGATCCAGCGGCGGCAGTAGTGCTCGTTCAGGAACGAGGCGTGCGGGTTGTGCAGGCCGGAGAGGTGCAGTTCTTTGGTCAGGGAAAAGCTGTTGAGGGCCGCGTCGTGATGGAAGCGCAGGAAAAACAACTGTTTGATGCTGAAGAAGCGGGGTAAAAGCGAGGTGAGCCGATGCAGGAGTGTTTCCGGAGAGGTGCGGTAGCCCTCCATTAGTTGCACCAGCATGGCCGGCTGCCAGGTAGGCTGCGCAAAGAATGTCTGCAGGTCCTGCACCAAACGGTCACGGTTGAGTAGGAGGGCGCCGGCAAAGTAAGAGGCTTTGAAGTTGTTAAGCACTTCCTCAAAAGACCCCACCCGCACCCAAGTAGAGGTATAGGGACGTGGCTGCAATTGCAACACCTGAAAACCAAGCTCCCGGGCCACTGCAAAGGCACGCTGTTGCGCTGTCAGGTTGGGGTTGAGCGACAGGGACGGTGTCGCACCCGGAATAAAAACAGACCGAAGCGAGATCAGCTCAGCATGGCTTTGTATTGTCTCCGTTTCAATTTTTATGTTAAATGATTCTTGTAGTATACCTGCCAGTTGCTCAAAAGTAGGGGTGGTCTCAGCGCTTATGCCTTGTACCTCCATGAAACGCTCCACTTCAAGTTCCAGGTCCTCGAAGTAATTATCATGCAGTTCCTGATAGGAGCGCAGGGCAGAGAAGTAGAATTGTTCTACACGCAAATCGAATGCACGGGAGATTTCCAGCAAAGTGTTCACAAAGGCACTCAGTTTGGCCGGGGCCGTGGCAAACAAATCCAGCAAGCGGCTCACATCTAGGCCAAAATGCTCGAGCGGTAACTCCGATAAAATGTTGGATTGCAAAAGTTCGCCCACCGGTTGCAGGCGCTTGCTCAGCTGCAGCGACACCAGGTAATCGTAGGTCACGCCCAGTTCGTCGGCAATCACGGCAATCTTGCTCGGCTTGGGGTGTTTCTTTCCCTTCTCTATCTCATTGAGGTACGACACCGATATGCCTGTACTCGTGGCCAGGTCCGTCAGTGAGATGTTCTTTTCTGTTCTTAACTGTTTGATTTTCAGCCCGAGTATAAGCCGGATAACATCTTCCTGTAGCCGCATGGAAAATTTTTTTTTTGGTCTATATGCTAAATAAACGCGATTCTGCAATTTTTTCCTAAAAACGTAAAAAATTTATTTAGCGAAAATTCGCCAAAATTAAAATGTTCGCGTATAGATGGTAAAATGACAATCCATCACCTTAAGTTTATATATATGTTAGTAGAAAGCACAGCCCAAGTAAAAGGAGTACCTGTTAAAGGTGTAGAGCAAGTTTTAACGCCTGAAGCCCTTGAGTTTTTGGTTATGCTGCATGAGCATTTCGACAGCCGTAGAGAAGAACTCCTGAGAGCAAGAGCGGAGCGGCAACAGCGTATTGATGCCGGTGAGCGTCCCGATTTTCTGCAGGAGACCAGAGTGGTTCGGGAGGGAGACTGGAAAGTGGGTGCTATACCTGCCGACCTGCAACTGCGTCGCGTCGAGATAACAGGGCCGGTGGACCGCAAGATGGTGATCAACGCGCTCAACTCCGGTGCCGATGTGTTTATGGCTGACTTTGAGGACGCCAACTCACCCACCTGGGAAAACGTGGTGCAGGGGCAGCTCAACCTCTACGATGCCGTGCGCCGCACCATCACCTACCAGAACGGCAAGGTATACCAGCTGAAAGACGAAGTGGCTTTGCTGAAAGTGCGCCCCAGAGGCTGGCACCTGACCGAAAAGCACTTGGTCATCGGGGACAAACCCATCTCTGCGGCTTTGTTTGACTTCGGGCTGTTCTTCTTTCATAATGCCAAGGAGCTCATCGCCCGTGGCACGGGCCCTTACTTCTACCTGCCCAAACTGGAGAGTCACCTGGAGGCCCGGCTGTGGAACGATGTGTTTGTGGCGGCGCAGGAGGCGTTGGACCTGCCTGTGGGCACGATCAAAGCGACCGTGCTGATCGAGACGATACTGGCCGCTTTCGAGATGGACGAGATCCTGTACGAGCTGCGTGAGCACATGGTGGGCTTGAACGCCGGTCGCTGGGACTACATTTTCAGCGCCATCAAGAAGTTCCGCAACCAGCCGGATGTCATCTTCCCGGACCGCACGGCCATCACCATGCAGGTGCCCTTTATGAAAGCCTACACCGACTTGCTGGTGCAGACCTGCCACAAGCGCGGAGCCCATGCCATGGGCGGTATGGCGGCCTTTATCCCGAACCGCCACGACCCGGCTGTGAACAAGACCGCTTTCGAGAAAGTGCAAGCCGACAAGGACTTCGAGGCCCGAAACGGTTTCGATGGCACCTGGGTGGCGCATCCGGACCTGATTCCAGTGGCACGAGAGGCTTTCGACAAAGTGCTCGGCGATAAACCGCACCAAAAAGAGGTGCTGCGCGCAGAGGTGAGCGTTACCGCTGATGACCTCCTCAACTTCAACATCGAAGAGGGAAAGATCACAGAGGCCGGACTGCGACTCAACATCAACGTGGGCATCCTCTACATCGGCAACTGGCTCTGTGGCACCGGCGCGGCTGCCATCCACAACCTGATGGAAGATGCCGCCACCGCCGAGATCTCGCGGGCGCAGGTATGGCAGTGGCTGCACCACGCGGGCACCCACACCGCCGAGGATGAGCCCATTACTGAAGCGCGGGTGCTGCAGCTCATCAAAGAAGAGACGGAGCACATCAAAGAGGAGGTCGGCCTGGCCATGTTCAAGAACTGCCACTTCGAACGCGCCTCCCAGCTCTTCTCGGAACTCGTGCTCTCCACCTGTTTCGTCGATTTTCTGACCCTCCCGGCATACAAGTACATCGATTAAAGTTTGAGAGTTGGGGAGTTTGAGAGTTTAGGAGTTGAAGATGTAAGAGTTTAGGAAATAACAGGAGAAGATTCATGAAAACTGATCCTCCTCTCAATTCTATAATCACTCACAACTGAAACTTCCACACTCTCTAATTCTCACTTCTCAACTTCCAAACTTTTTAATTCTAACTCCTAAACTTTTAAACTCTCTAACTTCTAAACTCATATGAACAAGACCGAAAGAATTCAGGTGATCCAGCAGGACTGGTTGGTGAACCCACGCTGGGCAGGTATAAGAAGACCGTACACTGCCGACGAAGTTGTAAAACTGCAGGGCTCCGTAAAGATCGAGTACACTTTGGCCCGTAATGGGGCAGAGAAGCTGTGGCACAAGCTGCACACCGAAGCGTATGTGGCCGGACTGGGCGCCATGACGGGCAACCAGGCTGTGCAGGAAGTGCAGGCAGGTCTCAACGCCATCTACCTGAGCGGCTGGCAGGTGGCGGCCGATGCCAACCTGGCCGGGCACATGTACCCCGACCAGAGCTTATACCCAGCTGACAGTGTTCCAAATGTCATCAAGAAAATCAACAACGCCCTGCTGCGTGCCGACCAGATACAGAGCGTGACGGGTGAGGGCGAAATTGATTGGATGGTGCCGATTGTAGCCGATGCGGAGGCTGGTTTCGGGGGCAATCTGAATGCCTTTGAACTGATGAAAATGATGATCGAGGCGGGTGCCGCTGGGGTGCACTTCGAGGATCAATTATCGAGCGCCAAGAAGTGTGGCCACCTGGGTGGCAAGGTGCTGGTGCCGACACAGGAGGCCATCAACAAATTGGTGGCGGCGCGACTGGCTGCCGATGTCATGGGCGTACCGACTTTGCTAGTGGCCCGCACCGATGCCGACGCTGCCAACCTGATCACCAGCGACATTGATCCACGCGACCACGAGTTCATCATACCTGGCGAGCGCACGAGTGAGGGCTTCTACCGTGTGAACTGCGGCATTGAGCAAGGTATAGCCCGCGGCCTGGCCTATGCCCCCTATGCCGACCTGATCTGGATGGAAACCTCTACGCCGGACCTTGCACAGGCACGCCGCTTTGCGGAGGCAATTCATGCCGAGTATCCGGGCAAACTGCTGGCTTATAACTGCTCTCCGTCCTTCAACTGGGCTGCCAAACTGAGCGTAGAGGAAATGGAGACGTTCCGGGAAGAGCTTGCGGCGATGGGCTACAAATTCCAGTTTATCACACTGGCCGGTTTCCATGCGCTCAATACCAGCATGTTCGAGCTGGCCAAGGCCTACAAGGCCCGTGGCATGGCAGGCTACTCTGAACTGCAGGAGCGGGAGTTTGGCTTGGTGAAAGACGGATTCAAAGCAGTGAAACACCAGTCTTTTGTGGGCACTGCCTACTTCGACGCCATTCAAAACACGGTTACGTCAGGCACCGCCTCTACAGCCGCCCTGGTAGGCTCTACCGAAGAAGAGCAGTTTCATTAAGACAAAGTTGCAGGTATAACGAAACACCCCGCCGTCCATCACACGGCGGGGTGTTTCTAGTTTCAGTTGGTTGTAGATATTCTGTAACAGGCTGTCTACTCTGTCTTGAGTCCGATGCTTTTGGCTCTTTTCGCCCAGTTCTCACGGGCCCACTTTTGCATGTCCTCCACGTTGTCCATCTCGTCCATGATCTCCATTCCCAGCAGCGTTTCGATGATGTCCTCCATGGTGACAATACCGGCGGTGCCACCATATTCATCCACCACCAGCGCAATGTGGTTCTGGTCTTTCAACAGTCGGCTGAACAGCTCAGGTATAGGCATGTACTCCGTCACAACTTCAATGTCGCGTTTGATGCTTTTCAGTGGCTGGTTGCCCTGGTTATCGATCAGTTTGGCCAGCACCTCGTCTTTGAGCACATAGCCGTTGATGTCGTCCAGGTTATTCTGGTATAGCGGTATGCGGGAAAAGCGGAGCGTCTTGGCCTGTTTGAAAAAATCGACGATTGACATATCTTCCTGCGCCCCATAGACCACGGTGCGGGGCGTCATAACGTGGCGCACCAGAATCTGGTTGAAACGCAGCACGTTGCGCAATATCTGAGACTCACCCCGCTTAAAAATACCTTCTTTTATACCTATTTCGGCCATGGCCGTAAAGTCGGCCCGGCTCAGCACACTCTTGTCTTTTTCGCGCTTCAGGCGCTTGGTGATGAACTGGGACAGGATGATGAGCGGATACAATGGTGAATAGATCATGATGCGCAGCGTTGCTACCGTAAACGGCGTTAACTGCCTCCAATAGTTGGCGCCCAGGGTTTTAGGTATGATCTCGGAAAGAATGAGGATAATGATGGTGAGTATGGCCGAAACAAGCGAAAGGTATTCCTCCCCCCAGATGATCTGCGCCTGCGCTCCCACGCCAGCCGCGCCGATGGTGTGTGCAAACGTGTTCACCGTCAGAATGGCCGCTAAGGGGCGGTCTATGTTATCCTTAAATTCCTGTAAATGCTTGCCCAGTGTAGGGTTTTCTTGTGCAGTGATGCCTACATGCGAGGGCGTTATACTGAGCAAAGCTGCCTCGAGCAGCGAACACAGAAAGGAGAATAGAAGCGAAATGATCAGGTAAAAGAAAAGTAAGCCCATGAAGGAAGTATATGGTGACAGTAGCCTTTGGCTGTCGGCCAAAGGTAACAAATTTAGTGTACCACGCGAAGCACTGGTTCTTCGAGCGGTGTGCGGGTCTCAGGGTCTACCGTAAAATAGCCCACCATACTTGGCCCATACCCCAGATTCAGTTCCACAAATTTGTTTTGCTCGGGCAGCATGCGGATCACTTCCTGCTGCAGGCTACCATATTTTTCGAGCAGTTCCTTCAGCTTCTGTTCTTTGTCGTTCAGGGTGTTCTGGGGTTGCTGGTTGGTGAGGTGCTGCTCCAGGTTCTGCTCCGGGTCAAAGTCAGGTTTCATGCTCTGCAGCGACAGCAGTTCTACCTCCAGCAGCCGGATGTCGCGCTCCACGTGCAGGTACTCCTTCACCTTTTCCTCCAGGGGTACCAGCGATTCGTCCAGGTATTCAATCAGGTTTTCCATAGTTTTATCAGGTATAAGAGGGTGTACAGCTGCTATACGGCATCCGCCCTCATTTATTTGCATACGTGAAGTACTAGGGCTCGGCTACATACCTTCCGCTGGTATACCTATACCTTAGCTTACAGCCACTTGAATATCTTTCTGATAAAAGCAAGCCGGTTGCCGTAAGGCGGATAGCGAAGCGGAAGGTCGATCCAGGTGCCGCGGTGCACGACACTTTTCTGGTTAGAGAACAGCTCAAAACTTGCCTGCCCGTGGTAGCTCCCCACGCCGCTTTCGCCCACGCCTCCAAAAGGAAGGTTAGGGTTGATGAGATGGGATATGGTATCATTGATGCAGCCTCCCCCGAAGTGGGCCTGCTCCAGCACCTGTTGCTGCTGCCACTTGTCCGATGAGAAGAAGTACAGGGCAAGTGGCTTCTCTCGGGCATTTACCTGCCGGATGGCCTCATCCAGCTGGGAATAGGTGAGCACAGGCAGAATCGGGCCGAAAATCTCCTCCTGCATGACGGGGTGCTGCCAGGTTACCTGGTCCAGCACGGTGGGGGCGATGAAACGGCTTTCGGCGTCGTGCTGCCCGCCTATCCGCACTTTGCCGTCCTGCAGGTAATTGCTCAGGCGCTGGTAATGCCGGTCGTTGATGATGCGGGCAAAGTCCGGGCTGTGCCGTGGTGAGTCGCCGTAAAACTCGTGGATGGCGATGCGCAGCCGCTCGATCAGTTCGTCCTTTACCTGTTCTTGCACCAATAGGTAGTCGGGGGCTACGCAGGTCTGGCCGGCATTCATGAACTTACCCCAGGCGATGCGCCGCGCTGCCAGCCCAAGGTCAGCGTCTTCGGCCACAATCACAGGGCTTTTGCCGCCGAGCTCCAGCGTAACCGGCGTCAGGTGCTCTGCGGCTGCTTTCATTACCACGCGCCCCACCTGAGTGCTTCCTGTGAAGAAAATAAAGTCGAACCGCTGGGCTAGCAGGTGTTGCGTGGTTGACACACCACCTTGCACTACAGCGACCAGGCGCGGGTCAAACGTTACGGCAATAAGCCTTGCGATGACTGCCGAAGTAGCAGGCGTGAGCTCAGAGGGCTTGATGATGGTGCAATTGCCTGCCGCCAGCGCGCCGATCAGGGGGTTAAGCACCAATTGCAGTGGGTAGTTCCAGGGGCCGATGATAAGTGCTACGCCATAAGGCTGTGAATAAATATAGCTGCGGGCCGGGAAGTTGAGTAGCGTCTCGCTGACGGGCTGTGGTTTGGCCCACCGTTCCATGTGCTTCAGGGCGAGCTGCAGCTCCTTCTCGACAAAGCCAATTTCGGTGGTGTAAGTTTCAAAGGCCGGTTTCCGGAAGTCAGCATACATAGCATCGATCAGCTCCTGCTCGTGACTGCGTATAGCTTCCAGCAGGCGCTGGAGTTGTGCTTTGCGGAAAGCGATATCCAGGGTATGGCCTCCGGCAAAAAAGGAGCGTTGCTGCTCGAGCAGGTCCAGCACGGCCTGCGGGTCTGCTTCCTTGGCGGGGCTGACCCTGTTTACAAAGGTGTTTGTTGCGTTCATAGCGGGTAAAGGGTTAGGTTGCGTGTGTCGGCTTTGTGTCGGCAGCCGGCCGCCCGGTAAAGGCATTCATGGAGGTATAGACCCCAAACCACTGGCCTGCCACCACGTCGAACACGCGGGTAGGAAGAAGGCCTCGCAGCAAGGGGAGAAGGTTGACAATAAAAGGCTTGCGCAACAGGATCTTGTTCTGCTCCACAGCCTGCAGAATGGCTTCGGCAATGGTATCGGGTTGCAGGATGGGTGTTAGGAACGGCGCCTTCACGCCGGCAAACATGCCGGTATCAATGTAACTTGGGGTAACGGTGGTCACTTTCAACTGCGGGCCGGTCTGCTCCAACTCCAGCCGCAGACTTTCTGACCAGCCGAGCAACGCCCATTTGCTGGCCGCATACACGCTCATACGCGGATTGGGAAGCAGGCCTGCCGCCGAGGCGATGTTTACGATATGGCCCTTGCCACGGGCCACCATGGCCGGCAAAAAAGCCTGTGTCACCAGCATGGCGCCCAGCACATTTACCTGCAGGGTACGCTCTATCTCGGTTATGCTGTGCTCCACGAAAGGCTTGCCCACTACAATGCCCGCATTGTTGATCAATATATCAGGCGCGCCAAAACAGTCTTTTACAGCGTCTGCAGCCTGTTGCACCTGTGCCGCATCGCCAATGTTCAGCTGCCAGGTATGCACTTCATGGCCTGCCTCGCTCAACTCCAGGCGCATCTGTTGCAGGCCATCCGGGTTTATGTCCCACACCAGCAAACGGGTGGCGCCTCGATGCAGGCATTTGCTGCCCATCAACTTGCCTATTCCCGAAACTCCTCCTGTTATGAGTACTGTGCTCTTCCTGATGTGGGTCATCCTGCTCTTGGTAAGTAACCTCTGTATTTCGCAAGCAAAATATAGGAGATTGGCGGCATATATAAAAATTATTATACCGTTATCCTTCTTTAGATGCCCTGGATAAGCCCAGCCTTGCGTTGCTATACCTGGCGTATGCAAATTATCACCTACACACCAACCCAAGCAGGCGCTTATTTGTATCTTTGACAAAACGACCAAAATCGCTTTTCTATGACAGACGATACCATTAAACTGATCGAGTGCCCGCGCGATGCCATGCAGGGCCTGCACGATTTTATACCTACACAGACCAAGATCGACTATATCAATAAGCTGCTACAGGTGGGCTTCGACACGATCGACTTTGGGAGCTTCGTATCGCCCAAAGCTATTCCGCAGCTGGCCGACACCACCGAGGTGCTGGCCGGGCTCGAACTGGGCAGTACCCGCTCCAAACTGCTGGCCATCATAGCCAATGTGCGCGGGGCAGAGGAAGCGGCCACCCATGCGGCCATCGATTACCTGGGCTTTCCGCTTTCGGTGTCCGAAACGTTTCAGCAGCGTAACACCAACAAGAGCATCGCCGAGGCCATGGACCAACTGGCCCAGATACAGGACATTTGCCAGCGCCAGGGTAAATCCCTCGTGACCTACATCAGCATGGGCTTCGGAAACCCTTATAACGACCCCTGGGATGCGGCTACCGTGATCCGGTTTGTGGAGGAGCTGGATAAACTGGGCGTCAGGATCATCTCGCTATCCGATACCATTGGCGTATCCAACCCGGAGAACATCAGCTACCTGTTCAAGGAGCTTATACCTGCTTTCCCACACATCGAGTTTGGAGCGCACCTGCATACCACCCCCACCACCTGGCACGAAAAAGTAGAGGCCGCCTACCAGGCCGGTTGCCGTCGGTTTGATGGGGCCATGCGCGGGTACGGGGGCTGCCCCATGGCCAAAGACGAACTCGTGGGCAATATGGCCACCGAAAATTTGGTCAGCTACTTCGAAAATAATGCCTTAAATTTGGGGCTTGACAAAGAGGCCTTTGCTGCCGCGCTGGCGGCTTCAGGCTCTGTTTTCTCCTGATTATGGCAAGAAGAACCATTGTAGATATTTTCATTCCCTGCTTCGTAGATCAGCTGCATCCCGAAACAGGCTTGAGTATGGTGAAGGTACTCGAGGGCTTAGGCTGCGAAGTGAACTATAACCCCAATCAGACCTGCTGCGGGCAGCCTGCCTTCAATGCCGGCTTTTTCGACGAGGCACGCGAAGTTGCCAATAAGTTTCTGGACGATTTCTCAAACGAGACCTCGCACTACATTGTAGCACCCTCGGCGAGTTGCGTGGGCATGGTGCGCAATGCCTACCAGGATATTTTTGTGAAGTCCTCGAAGTTGGTGAAGTACCGCGCCATGCAGAAGAAAGTGTTTGAGCTGACCGAGTTCCTGACGGATGTGCTCAAGGTATCGCAGGTGCCCGGTGCCCGCCTCGACGGGAAAGCCACCTACCACGACTCCTGCAGCGCCCTCCGCGAATGCCACATCAAAGAAGGACCGCGCGCACTGCTGCAGGGCGTTCATGGCCTCGAGCTGGTTGAGATGGAAGACACCGAAACCTGCTGCGGCTTTGGCGGTACCTTTGCCGTTAAGTTCGAAGCTATTTCGGTAGCCATGGCCGAGCAGAAAGTAGAAAATGCACTGGCCACTGGCGCCAACTACATCATTTCCACCGACAGTAGCTGCCTGATGCACCTGAACGGTTATATCCAGAAAAACAAAAAACCGATCAAGACCATGCATATTGCCGATGTGCTGGCCAGTGGTTGGTAAAGCACACGCATAGGTATAAAATGAAAGGCCGGGCGCTAAAAACGTCCGGCCTTTTTTGGCTGCGTAGAAACACGTAGGGGAGCAGTTTATATACTGAAAATACTTGATTAAGAACGGATTAGGGGCTTCTGGGCTTACCTGCAGCGGCCTTCGCCGTATAAGAACACATAACAGCATTCAGGCTGCGAAGTGCTTTGGTTTTAGGTTGGTTGAACCAGGTGCGCCTGCCCTTAGCAGGTAGACTGCCAAACAGAGTGCTGTTTTGAATGACCATGTACTTGCCGCTATCTGGGGTGCGTTTAGTGGTTTGTACATGTTTACAGAGGGAGTCGGTATCTGTTATTTTATAATGCAGGCGGTTGGAACCGGCTCCCTTTTTTTCTCTCCCTCGATGAACTCCCTTTTTCTTCCGCTCTTAAGAGAGCAGTCTTTGTAAGCAGCTTCCCTGTTCTGCTGGTCTTCCTGAATGTATTTTGCGGCTTTGCGGCATTTGCCGGTAACGGGTGGAAAAATACGACCCTGCTACGTGCAAATCGGTATTTGTGTGGCTTGCACCCTACCTGTTGGATACATAAGCGTATACAGCGCAACAGATGCACACACAAGGTCATGATAGGAAATAAAACGCGCGTGCTGTTGCTGCTCAGTTTTTTGGTCAGCGCTGCGATGCTACCAGCACATGCGCAACAGGAACGGGAAGATATCAATGCCGACAGACCCGACCGGTCGCAGGGGCCTGGTATTGTGTCGCGTGGATTTGTGCAGTTAGAGGCCGGTTACAACTACCAGAAGCTGAACGATGCGATCCGAACACATGCATACCCTACGGCCCTGCTGCGCATCGGCCTGCTAGAGGGTGTGGAGCTGCGCCTGCAGGGTGCTATCAAGGACTCGGTCATTGAGAACGGCACGTCGCGCAGGATCAAAGGGTGGGGGCCATTGAGTGTTGGTACCAAAGTGAAGCTATGGAAGGAAAGCGGCTGGCGACCGGAGGCTGCTTTGAGTGCGATGCTGGCCCTGCCCCTGGGGAGCGATGTTTTCAAACCGGATAATGCGGAGCCCCAGTTTAGCCTTGGTTTCAGCAATGCTATTTCCGAGAAGCTGGACCTGACTTACAACCTGGGCTACGGCTGGACAGGTGGCAACCCCGAGTTTTCGTACGGTGCCAACATTACCCGGCAATTCATAGATAGACTGTCGCTATACCTGGAGGTGTTTGGAGATAAGGGAAGGGGCGAGCCCGCCGAGCACCAGGCCGACCTGGGACTTTTATTCCTGCTGTTGCCCAATCTGCAGTTCGATCTGGCGGCTGGGAGGCGGCTTAACAAAGCAGCCCCGCGCCGCTTCGTCACGACTGGTCTGGCATTTCGGTTCCCTCGTTAACGTGCAGCAGGTATGGCAAACGACAAGAAGATAAGACCTGTCCGGAAATCGCTGCAAGAGTATGCCCGGGGTATAGCCGGAGGCCTGTTGTTCAGCTTCCCGTTGCTCTATACCATGGAGGTATGGTGGGCTGGCTTTACGGCGTCGCCGGTGCAGTTGCTGCTCATGGTGCTCGTTACGTACCTGCTTCTGCTGGGGTACAACCGCTACGCAGGTATGCGGCCCGGAGCCTCGTGGCGCAGTGTCTTCATCGATTCGGTAGAGGAAATGGGCCTTGGCATCGTGCTGGCCTTTGCGGTGCTGTTCGTGCTCAACCGCATCGAGTTCGGGGGCATGTCGATAGAAGAGATCATGGGAAAAGTGATCGTAGAGGCAATGGCCGTTTCGATTGGTGTTTCTGTGGGGACGGCACAGCTTGGCAGCCCGGAGGATGAGCCGGAAGAGGAGGACGAGGTGAAGACGGAAGCAAAGGAAGCCGGCTGGCGCACCGGGCTGAGGAGCAAGGTAAGTCTGGTGGTGCTGGCGCTTTGCGGCAGCGTCATCGTGGGTGGCAACGTAGCCCCTACCGAAGAGGTCATTGTGCTGGCCGTTGGGGCCGAGCCCCTGCACATCCTGCTGATGGCCGTGCTCTCGCTGGCTATGAGTGTGGTGGTCGTGTACTTCAGCGATTTCAAAGGCACAGGGCATCACCAAAAAAAAAACCTGGCTTTCGCCATTACACTCGACACCTGCCTGAGTTACCTTACGGCGCTGGCGGCCTCGGCCTTTCTGCTCTGGTTTTTCGGTCGCTTTGAGGGTGTCGATTTTGAGATAGCTTTTGCCCAGTGCATTGTGCTGGGTGTGTTGGCAAGCCTGGGTGCCTCGGCCGGCAGGCTCCTGATTAAGTAACCAATTGAATGGAAGAACAACACGAAGTAAAGAAGGCGCAGCGCTCGGATAGGGCCGGCGATGACGACGATAAAAATGCCCTGGAGTGGACGGTGTTTGCCATTAGCCTGGTGCTGGTGCTGGCCATACTGGCCTATCTGGGTTACATGGCCTATACCAGCAAACCGTCAACCCCCGACCTTACAGTAGAGTACTTTCACGACCCCGCTCCCCATGCCCCGCAGCGCTACCGGGTAGTGGTGGAAAACAAAGGCGGCGAAACCGCGGAAGAGGTGCAGGTGGAACTCACCCTTCAACGGGACGGAGAAGAGGTAGAGCAGGCCGAACTGAGTATTGCTTTCTCCCCGAAAGAGTCGAAGCGGGAGGGCTGGGTGATCTTTAGAGAAAACATAAGGCAGACTGACTCGCTTGCGGCAAGGGTAGTGAGCTACAAGCGGCCATAAATAATATTAAAAGTGATTCTGTAAACTAATCCTGACGTGACTTATGGCAAAGAAAAAAGAAAGTGATCATGGCAATCCGGTGACGGAGCAGACGGCAATGCAGGAGCAGAAGGACCTGGTGCTAGAAAAGCTCGAGATGAAAAAACGCGCTCATGGGAAGGCGCTGCCTGTGCCCAAAGGAAAGCTTTTGGCAATAGGCGGGAAGGAGAGCAAAAGCACTGATAAAGAGACGGAAACGCAGGAGAACAACATTGACTTTATCGCAGAGCAGATTCTGCAGCGCTTCGTGGATGAGCTCAAAGGCTCCAACCCGCTTATACTGGTGGTTCCCACGGCCTCCACAGAGCCAGAGGAAGCAGCGAAGGACTACGTGAAGCTGTTTCGCCAGCTGGAACAGAAAAACATCGAAGTGCTCAACATCAAAGTAAGAACAGATGCCTTTGATGCGGAGAATCTCAAACTGGTGGAGCGGGCCGCTGGCATCATCTTCACAGGAGGAGACCAGCTGCGCCTGACCGCTATACTGGGCGGCACACCACTCCTGCAACTGATGAAGCAGCGCTATACCTACGACGATATCATCATAGCCGGCACCAGCGCCGGGGCCACAGCACTGTCCACGCCGATGATCTACGAAGGGGAAACCCAGGGCGGCATGCTCAAAGGCGATGTGCGCATCACCACCGGACTTGAGTTTTTAAAGAACGTCGCCATCGACACGCACTTCATTGCCCGCGGGCGCATCGTACGCATGGCCCAGGCCATTGCCACCAATCCGGGCTGCATCGGCATCGGCATTGAGGAAGACACGGCCATACTGGTGACAGATGGAAACCGTGTGGAGGTGGTGGGAAGCGGTCTGGTGACGGTAGTGGACGGCACAGGCATCTCTAAATCGACCATCCACGAGATCAAAACAGGACAGCCCTTTACCGTCTGCGACCTGAAGGTGCATCTGGCGGCAGACACAGAAACATTTGACATCCCCTTCTACGAGATGCTCCACATATAGCGGGAGGGGATGCGACACTTGCAGTTTTAAAAACACAGGAAAACGAGGCCATACAAACAATAAAAACAGAGCATGCAAAACCGACTTGCACTGGTGGCTATACTGCAGGGAACTTACTGGGCAGCCACTGGCATCTGGCCACTGCTGCATATGCCCAGCTTTCTGTGGGTGACGGGGCCGAAGGAAGACCTCTGGCTGGTGCGCACCGTCAGTATCCTGATCCTGGTGATCGGCCTGGTGTTGCTAACGGCCGGGATCAGGAAAAACGTAACAGCCGAGATCAAGTGGCTAGGTATAGGCGGAGCGGCCGGCCTTGGTTTTATTGATGTGTACTACAGCCTGAATGATATAATCCGGAACGTCTATTTGCTGGATGCCGTAGGAGAATTGGCCCTGATACTGCTCTGGCTTTGGGCCGGGCGACAGGGCTTGAAAACCTCTAGAAGCAACCAACACACCCCACATGACTAATCCTGTACACCGCTCCACACGTCCCATCCGCACCAGACACTACCGCCACATCGAAGAACTTGCCAGCGAATCGCGGCAGGACCTGCCGGAGTCAGGGATGCGGCGCCGCGCCATTGCCATGACCTTGCTGCAGCAGTACAGCCCGTTACCAGAGCGGCCCAGCCTGGTGTCGAGCGCTGACGGCGCGCTGGAGGCGATGGTCTTTACTGTGCCGGCCTATGTGCTCAGGCACCGCGACAACCCCCTCTGGAAGGTATACAGCGACATGTTCCGGAAACTGCCCGCCTATACGGAGCTCCACTTGCTGGTACCCGACGACGGCAAGACCCGACCACAATTGGAAAACTGGCTGAGAGAGCATGATTTGCTGCAGCGATGCCACTTTCACGAAGTGCCGGAGGCCATCAAAATACTGGTATGGGCCGAAGATGACTACGAAGTGGTGCACGACAAGGCAAACGGTAGCTATTGCCTGTTGCAGCCGCACTCACATCGCCGGGCTGCCGACGATTACACGGGCTATTTCCTGAGCAAATCGCTGGGTATTAACCGCGTAAAAGCCCCGATCTATTTTGAGGGCGGCAACCTGCTTGTCGGCGACGATTTCTTTTTGATGGGCGCCGACTACATCGTGGATTCCATGCTCGACCTGGGCGGTGTGCTCTTTCCAGAAAAGGGCACCCTGGCCACCGAGCAACTGGCGCAGCTGTACAGGCGCTACCTCGACCACGAGCGTACCTTCTTTCAGGTGGGTAGTCTGCTGTACGTGCCGCAGGAGGAAGACCAGAAGTTTGAGCTCAATGGCGAAACCTGGACCGAGACCCTGCACAACAAAAACATAGAGGGCACCGTGCAACCGCTCTTTCACATCGATATGTTCCTGACCCTGGCCGGGCGTGGCAAATCGGGCAAATACACGGTGCTGGTGGGCGACACACGCCTGGCGGCTGAAGTGCTGGGAGAGGAGCTGGGAAATTACGGTATACCCGATGTGTTTGATGATGTGGCGGCCCTACTGGAGCGGCAAGGCTTTGAGGTAGTCCGGAACCCCCTGCCTGTTACCTATGTCGATGATCCGTAAGAGAAAAAGCGCAAATGGTACTACGCCACCTCCAACAACGCGGTAGTGGAGATTAAAAGCGAAACCGATAAAACTGTTTGGCTACCCACCTACGGCCACGGCAATTGGGAATACCTTCGCAAAACCGACGAAGCCAACAAGCAGGTATGGGAAGAGCTCGGTTTCAGGGTCGTTCAGCTGGAGGATTTCAATCCATTTGCCGAAAAATCAGGCGCGCTGCATTGTATCAAAAAGTATCTGAGAAGGGGAAAACCAGCGCTGGAAAGAAAAGAACCTTAGCGGGTTTTGCGTGCACCAGGCAGGACATTTGCACGGCAACGCCTCAGGTATAGCCTACTCTTCGAAATACACGGTATAGGTCTGTAAGGTATCTTGTGTCAGTTCCTGGGCTTTTACGCGATCGGCCTCTGCTTCTGCCTTCTGGCCTAGCATATACCTGGCTGCGCCGCGTCCGTAGAGGGCATCGTAGTAAAAGCTTTCGCTCCTGGCGGCAGGTATAACCGCGTTGTAATCTTCCAGCGCCGCCTCGTACTTGCCCAGCTCCAGCCGCATTTCGGCGCGGTGGTATCGAAAGTTCAGGTCATCCGGGTATAGCGCCAGGGCCTCGCTCAGGGCTGCTTCGGCCTGCGCATAGTTCTTGTCGTAGCGGTAGCTCCAGTACAGCAGGTCGTGCGTTTGGCGGTCGCCGTGCCCCTGCTCAATCAGGGCATCGAAGAAATAGCTTGCCTCTTTAAACGCGTTCGGATTTCCCATGATGCCTTCCTCCAGCTTCGCCTCTGCATTCTTGCGCATCTTTTTGGTGCTCGCGAAAAAGTAGGGGTCTGAGAGCATCAGAACCAGGAATACGATTGCGCCAATGGTCAGAACAATGGTGATGATGCGGGAGATGTTCATAGAGGAAAGTCTGGGTGATGCGAATATAACAAAAAGCCAGTCAGATTGAGTTGCACGACACAGGCTACAGCACCAGGTCGCGGTGCAACTTTTCCAGGGTTTGGGCGGGGTCGAGGCAGAGGCCCGGGTGCACGGCAGAGGTCTGCACAATGGTGCTGCGGTTGGCTGTGAGCCACCGGAAACGGGAGGCCGTGCCCAACTGACCAATCGGCCCGCCTTCGCGGCGGCCGTCGCATACCTTCTCAATAGCCAGCAGGCGTGCCCGCAGCTCTTCTATGTCCAACTCCCCGAACGCAGCCTGTAGCCGGGCCTCGTTCAAGGTATAGCGCATCTGCAAAAAGCCACGGGAACTGCAGAGCAGGATAACGCCTACATTCAAAAACTCTTCGCGCTCCACCCGCGGCACCACCCGAATCACGGCGTACTCAAATAAGTGTCTTTCTTGCATCTTGGGCGGCTTTCACAAAAATATCTGAATGGGCTAACCTGATCTCGAAGAAGCGGGCATAGGCCTGCCGGTGCTCCGCGGCTGTGGCAAACGGCGACTCCACACCAGTTAGCCACTCGTCAGGTATAAGGGCCAGGATTTCCTGAATGCGGGCAGGGGTGAGCGCTTCACGGCCCGCTTTGTCTGCCGTTTCCAACTCGCTGGCCTGCGGCAACAGCACGTGGTCTTTGATCATGGCAAACGGGCGGTTGGCCTGCTCTTCCCAGTTGTCCCAGGAGTGGTGGAAGAAAAGGGAAGCGCCATGGTCGATGAGCCAGAGCTCCTTCTTCCACATAAGCATGTTGGTGTTGCGGGCGGTGCGGTCTACGTTGGTCACCAGGGCATCGAGCCACACGATGCGCGAAGCCAGATCGGCGTCGATGGTGGTCACCACCGGGTCGAAGGTGATGGCGCCGGACAGGTAGTGCGAGCCCAGGTTGAGTCCTTCGCTGGCGCGCAGCAGGTCCTGTATCTCCTCGTCGGGCTCGGTGCGGCCAAAGGCTTCGTCGAGGTGCATAAACACAATCTCCGGAATCCGAAAGCCCAGTGTTCGGGCGATTTCACCCACGATCAGTTCGGCAATCAGCACTTTAATGCCCTGCCCCGCGCCCCTGAACTTGAGGACGTACAGAAACTCGTCGTCCGCCTCGACAATGGCGGGCAGGGACCCGCCTTCGCGCAAAGGGGTAATGTAGCGGATAACGTTTATGGTCCGGATCTCCGGTGATCTTTGATTCATAGGTGCAACTTACGAAATTTCTGAAGCCCCGGCCAGGTATAGCTGTCAAAGGCCACAGCCTGCCCATGGGCTCAGGCCATAATGGTGCGCCTGGAAATGGCGTAGCCGGCAAAGGCCATGGGCAGGTAGGCAAAAGTCAGGTCCAGTATGGTGAACCAGGCAGGAGAGGGAAGCATGAATACACTCGCTATACCCCCGGCCAGGAAAAAGACACCAATCGCCATCGCAAATTTAAACTTGTGCGCAGCGGCCAAGGTAGCTGCCAAAAAGGCGCCCGTTAAAGTACCCAGCGCATGGGCCAGAAATGGAAAAATAAAATGCTTCGGCTCAAACAAATGCATGCTTGCCTGAAGCCCTTCGGTAGTGGTCACGTCGGCCCCGCTCGGAGGTGGAATAACAGAGCCACTGACCGAGATCAGCGCCATATTGACTATGCTGCCAACAATAATGCCTGCCAGCACAGCCAGGGTGTTGCGAAGGATAGGATGCATATCGGTTCCGAGTGATTGGTTGAGGTGGTTGATTGGTTATAGGTTAACGGTTTTGCTATGGTGCGTTCATGCACTATAGGTTAGGTTAGCTATCACTCTTTTTTTGAGCCTTTAAAAGCTCTTCTTCTGCCAATTCCATAAGTTCTCTATTGTTTGTAGTCGGATTCAGTTCATACCCCTTTTTTAGATAGTAGTGAGCTTTTTCATAATCCTGAAATGCAATCATGTAAGTTAGCCCCAAGTTATGATAACAGTCGGCAATTCTATAGCCAAGCTCTGCTGCTCTATGATAATCTCTTGCTGCACTTTCAAAATCATCTAATTTCGCACTTGAAAAAGCCCTTTTGTAGAAAGCTTCAGCATTGAGTGAATCAATTTCTAAAACAGTAGTGTATTTTTCAATAGCAAGCTTGAAGTTGTCACTATTGTAGGCTTTGTCTGCCTCAGAAAGTGCAGTTGTATAGGATTCAGTGGTTTTTGAATCTGAAAATTTCTGCTCAGTACAACTTAGAAGCAAGAATATTACTGCAGGTAAAATATATTTCATTTTTTGAGAGTGCTAGCTAACTATTTGCTAGCAGGAGTGCCTACTCCTGCTATCTGCACTATGTGCGGAGTACTGTTTGGCTCTTTTCTACATGGTTTTTTAATTTGAGGGCCTTTTATTTCCATCACTTCCATAGCGCTACACTAATATAGTTCTTTTCTACAGATTGTCAAGCGGGCTCATGATTTTGTCTGGCGCGTGGGTAGTCACATGCGTACAGGTCTCGGTTGTCTTGCTGTTTCTGGGCCCGAGAAGCATCTGGAGCGGTCCATTTTGCCTGTGCCGCCCCTTTGCAGGCGCAGTAGCAGGGCGTGGTAAGTGCGTATGGTATAGAGAGAATAGTTAAACAGGAAGAGGTTCTCAATATAAGGCATTAAACTACAAACGCTCAGGTATAGCCAAACAAAAAGCCATACCCTGTGCAGGTATGGCTTTCCGGTTTTTCAGGTATAAAGTATAGCGACTTATGCTTCCGGCATCAGGCGCACTACCAGTCCGTCGAGCTCGGGGTTGACGCGCAGCTGGCACGAAAGGCGGCTGGTGGCCGTGGCGTGAGGCAGCGTTTCGAGCATGTAGGCTTCGTCGTCGCCGGGCTCTGGCAGTTCGCCGCTTTCGAGCACCTCCACGTGGCAGGTGGCGCAGATGGCCATACCACCACAGATCGCCGGCACGTCCAGCTCATTCGCCTTCATCACTTCCATCACCGAAAGGCCCATGTCGGTCGGTGCCTCCAGCGTCACGCGGCTACCATCTGGCAGCTCCACATGTATGTTGATCAGCTCCTCCATTAGCTCAGCTCCTGTATACCGTTTACGGTGGTGTACTTCAACACAAACTTCTTGTCCGGGTAAATGATGTTGTAAGCACTCTGAGCCATCAAAGCCGACTCGTGGAAGCCACACAGGATCAGCTTCAGCTTGCCCGGATAAGTGTTAATGTCGCCGATGGCGTATACGCCCGGAATGTTGGTGGAGTAGTCGAAGGTGTTCACCACGATGGCGCCCTTCTCCAGTTCCAGTCCCCAGTTCTCGAGCGGGCCCAGCTTTGGCACCAGACCGAACAGTGGGATGAAGTAATCGGTCTCGATCTTGTACTCATCCTTGTTGTCGATGAGCACAGTCACGGAGTCTATCTTACCGTTGCCATGCACATCGGTCACGTTCGACTTCAGCAGCAGTTTGATCTGTCCTTCCTCGGCCATGGTCAGCACTTTCTCCGCCGACTCGGGCGCTCCCCTAAAGGTAGAGCCGCGGTGCACAAGGGTAAGCTCTTCGGCTACACCGGCCAGGTAAATGGCCCAGTCCAGGGCAGAGTCGCCGCCGCCGGCCAGCACCACTTTCTTGCTGCGGAACAGCTCCGGGTCGCGCACCATGTAGGTCACGCCTTTGCCTTCAAAGTTTTCGAGGCTTTCGATGGCCGGTTTGCGCGGCTCAAAAGAACCCAGTCCACCGGCAATGGCCACCACCTTACAGGCAATCTCAGTGCCTTCGGAAGTGCGTACAATGAACGAGCCGTCCTCCTGCCTGTCGAGTTCTTCCACGCGCTCACCCAGGGTAAAGGTCGGGTGGAAAGGCTCGATCTGCTTCATCAGGTTATCCACCAGCTCACCAGCCAGAATCGACGGGAAGCCAGGTATGTCGTAGATTGGTTTTTTAGGGTAGATCTCGGCCAGCTGGCCACCCACCACCGGCAGGGCATCTACTACGTGGCAGCGCATTTTCAGCAAACCTGCCTCAAACACTGCGAACAGTCCCACAGGACCTGCGCCCACAATGCATATATCGGTTGTTATTCTGTCCATTTAAAATTGCTTTTGATCGATCAATTTTCTCCCGTAAAGATACGGCCATGTGTTAAGCTTCCATAGCAAATTCTGTTATAAAACGGGGCGGCTCACAGCTTTCGCCGCAAACCGCCCCGTTTATGCCGTGCCGGATGAGATTAAATTAGCGCTTTGTCCAGCATATCGCCCAGGTCGCTCACGCCTAGTGTGAACATAAACAACACGATGGCCAGTATAATTTTAACCACCACAGGTATAGAGATGTTCAGATGCCGCTTCAGGTAGGCGTTGGCCGGCGGGAGGTACACGAGCGAGAGCAAGAGGTAGGCTATACCAGGCACAGGGTGTACCAGCACCAGGTTCAGGACGCCCACAGCTGCCACCACCAGTCCGAAAAACCAGCCGAGCAGGGGATAGGTTAAGGTATAAGCTTTCATAGTGCTGCTGCTTAACTGCCTGCAAAAGGAGTTCCGAAAATGCCCACTGCCAGCTCTGCCCAGATCAGGAAGAAGACCAGCAAAATGAGGCCTATGACAACCAGTCTGGACTCGGTGTTCTTCACTTTGCGGAGCACGAACTCTGCCGCGAGCCCAGTGCCGAGCAGCAGAATGCCCATGATCACGAAATCAAACAGTCCCCAGTCTACTTCGCTGGTGAACTGCATGGCGATAAGCGGAATAAGCAGCAGGAAAGCCACTGCGAGCACAATGCCGATAAGTCTTTTGTTTTGCGTTACCATATCTGTTTTTGTTTATGATGAATTGATTTTGAAAGTATTCAGATGTTAAAAATCCAGTAGCATCAGCTCGATCTTGTCATCCAATTCGGCCACACCCAGCGCCGACCACAGGATGAAGAGCGCCAGTATGATCCGGACTGGCAGTGGAATGGTGTAGCCTGTTGCCTCTTGTAGAACAGTCGCCATAGGAGGGAAGTACACATGCGCCAGTATGATCACCAACAGGCCGTAGCCGCCATCGTTTCCCCAAAACGTATTGATGAACCCGATCGCCAGAAAGAGAAAACCCGCGAGCCAACTGACTACATTCCCGATTTGCAATGATTTTTCCATGCCGTGTATTTTGATATTGTGTAAGCGATTAGTTGAAGCCGAATAGCAGTGGAAAGAGAAACACGACTACGATGGTCCAGGCAAAGTATACCGGAATGTAGAGCACGATAGCGCGCCCGACTTCGGTGATGGCGGCCTTACGGGTAGCTGCCTTCCACAGCATAACCGTCACGATGAGCAGGTGCACCAGTATGAGCACGTTGCCTCCCATCACCGCCACCCGGTTCGGCGTAAGGCCCCACTCCGAAATCCGGAACGAAATGGCAGACAGCGCAATGCCGTTCACGATTACTGTTACGAGCGAAAGCAGAAGCAGCACCCATACTGCTGAGCGTTCACTTGACTTGCCGGAGCTCTCCGCTACCGAGAAAAAGATCAGCGCCATCACCCCGATCAGGAGCACGTTGAAGAGCAGCAGAAACTCGCGGTCGTTGTAGGGGTCCTTGCCGGAGTAGATGATGGCTCCCAGGTAAATCACCAGCATGACGAGCACCAACGGACTGAAGATGCGGGCTATAACCGGTGACACTTTGTCGACCAGCTGCGGGTTGTTTTGCGTGAGGTAGGCGGCCACGATGGGCACAGCCGGCAAGCCAAAGGCGACGATGTACTCAAAATAAAACGCCTCGATCCGAAGCCCGATCAGCGCAAAAAGGCCGATCGTTATACCTGTCATCATGCCGCCCGCTATTACCAGCATCGCCGACATTACGGCCAGGTCGCCGTTGAAGCGCAGGAAGCTGAGGCGCTTTTGCGACAGGTGCAGGTCCTTGCCGGAATACGACACCCCGAGCAGCACCCACAGCAACAAAGGCAGGTGGATGCAGGCCAGTACCAGGGTGTCGCTTTGGCTGTTGGGCAGCAAGTTGATGTATAGCGCGCAAACGGCCGTGATGGCAGCGATAAGAGCAACCCGGTTTGCCGGCAGCTTGTTTCGCCAGGCGAAGTAGACCATCAGGGGCGGGAGCACAAAGAAACCGAGGTTGCGCGGGTAGTAGAAGTCCTCGCTGATCGGGAAGATGGCCGGCAGCTTCACCAGTACACCTGCCACCAGCGCGAGGATCACCACAAACCCAAACTCCCGGTTGAAGCGCCAGAAAACCTCCTCTGTTTCATAGTGGAGCCTCGCTTGCCAGAACGAAGCCAAAGGCTCGCCGCTCAGCTGCGGGTATAGGCTGCTGAAGGCCTGTTTAAAGCTGGCCTTGTCGGACCGGTACAGTTTCTCTAACTGCCTGGGGTTGTCCAGTTGCGCTAGTATCTGCTCTTTCATGTGGCTATACCTGTTTGGTTATTTTTGAAAATGATCTTTATAGCATTTATCGCTTAGTCCCACAGCGTACCGGCCAAACCCAGCACAGAACCCAGCCACAGCCCCACCAGGTAGATCAGTGCACTGAGTACCACCGCGATGCCCTTGTGAATGCCGAGTCTGCGGTGATAATGAAGCAGCATGTAGTTGATAAAGCCACCCAGCGCACCGGCCATGGTCACAACGATGAGTGGCCTTAACACCCAAAGTTTGCCCCAGGCCGGATCAGGATTTTGCACCCCAGCCAGAAAGAGGGCCATCAGGGCCAGTGCGAAGGCAGCGCCTGTGAGTGTGCGACGGCCTGCCGCGGCGGTTAGCACATTTTGATTTTGAAAGTCGTTTTGCTGTACCATGTCAATCTTGGGTTTGTGTGTATACCTGTTTTCGTGTTTAAAGTACTTTGAAGTTCAAAGTGTAAAGCCAAAAAAAATTAATCACTTTGCCTGTTGTTTAAAATCAGCTGCTCCAGGGCATCCAGGTGGCTCTTGAAAGCCTCGCGGCCTGCCTCTGTTGCCTGGTAGGTGGTGTTGGGTTTGCGGCCTACAAACTGCTTCTCCACCTGCAGGTATTTGGCCTCTTCCAGCGCCCGCAGGTGACTGGCCAGGTTGCCGTCCGTCAGTTGCAGGGTTTCTTTCAGCGTGTTAAAATCCACCCGGTCGTCCACCAGCAGCACCGACATAATGCCCAGCCGCGCCTTGCTCTCGAAGGCCTTGTTTATATTTTCAAGATACTCTTTCACCGGTTTGCTAGCGTTCGTATTTAAAGTACACCAGCGCGCCATACACAATATGCAGCACCCCAAACCCCAAGGTCCACAGCATCAGGCCATAACCCACAAACACGCAGGCCACCAGCCCGATCACAATCTCGATGATGCCCAGGTAACGGATATCGCCCAAGGTATATTTGCTGCCGTTGAGCAGGGCCAGGCCGTAAAAAACCAGCATGGCGGGTGCCACCAGGTATAGAATGCCGTGGTAGAGCAGGATAGCGCAGAACACACCGCCCGTCGCCAAAGGTATAGCCAGGTTCGTCAGCAGTCGCTTCGACTGGTTGTCCCAGGTACGCTGGTTCTTTTTGCGGGCATTGCGGGCCGTAAAGTAAGTGGCCGTACCAAAGGCCAGCGCCAGCACCCCAAGCGCCACGGCCAGCAAGAACAAAACATCTTCCTGGCTAAAGTTGCGGGCCTGATCGCTGTAGTAATTGATGTTTTGCTGACTGAAATACCACTTTACCACCGCAGCCCCCACCAGCGCCGACAAGCCCGCAAATACGCCGGACAAGCCGCTCAGGGAAATAAAGCGGGAAGAGCGATCCATGATGTTACGGATCTCGTGCAGGGCTTCTAACTGGTCTTGCTGCTGATTCATAGTAAAGTACTTTGAGTTTCAAAGTTAATACGGGTTTACGTAAAGTCAAGCTGTGGGGCTAAATAAATTTAAAGATTTTAAAGCGGACTTAAACAGCTATACCTACCTAAGACCTACTATAGCTGTTACGTAACTAAAAGGCATTGGCCATACACTAAGGTATACAGCCAATGCCTCGCAGGTATAGCCAGTGCTTCGTTGCACGTTATTTTTCCATTTCCTTTTGCTTCACCGGTTTCTTTAGTTTTTCAGATTCCCACAGGGCTACAAAGGGTTCTTCGTCGGCAGCCCAATAGCCGCGCTTCATAAAGCCCGTATTAAAGCCAAAGGCTACTTTTCCACTGCTATCCATCGACAGAATGCCCCGGTCCCCCTGTAACTTATCGGCATGTAACTGAATGGCCTTTTCGGTGGCTGCCTGCAGTGAGTGTCCGGCGTATTTCATCATGGCGTATACCTCGTGGGCCAGTGCTCCGCGCATGATCACCTCACCCTCGCCGGTGCAGCTCACGGCGCATACCTCGTTGTTGGCAAAGGTGCCGCCACCTATAATGGGCGTATCCCCGACGCGGCCCTTCAGTTGGTCTGTGAGGCCACCAGTGGAGGTAGCAGCTGCCAGGTTACCGTTTATGTCCAGGGCCACGGCGCCCACCGTGTCGGTCATGGAGCCGGGCATCCGTTTCTTCTCCACTTTGTTCTGCTGCTTGTCGAGCCAGGCCTCTTTTTTCTCAGGTGTCACAAAGTATTCCGGACCTTTCAGAGACAGGTTGTTGGCCAGGGCAAATTCTTCGGCGCCTGTTCCCACCAGCAGGCAGTAGTCGCACTTTTGCAGAATAACCTTTGCCAGACTAATGGGGTGCTGCACATAGCGCACAGCTCCCACAGCGCCTACCCGCAGGGTATTGCCGTCCATAATGGCAGCATCGAATTCATTTTCACCGCGCTCTGTCAGGCTGGCGCCGCGGCCGGCATTGAACAGCGGGTTGCGCTCCATGCTGTTAACGGCCGCCTCCACCGCATCGAGTGCGCTGCCGCCTTTCTCCAGCACATCATACCCGGCCTTCAAAGCATCTGCCAGGCCGTCTTTGTAGGCTTCTTCTTTTTTGTTGTCAAGTTCGCTGGGCTTGGTTGTTTCTGCCCCTCCGTGAATCGCAATCGCAAATTTCTTCATAGTAGTTTGTTTACAGTTATTCGGGTTAAGATAAGCCAGGCGATCTTCCCTTGAGTTTCAAGAGAAGATTACCGTTTCTGCAGCAGCCTGCCAGGTATAAGCGGCCGCTGCAGAAGGTGTATAGGTATTAGAATGAATCCTGTTCAAGTGAGGAGATGCGCCGGTGTTCGATAATGCGGAAACTCTCGACCATTTTAACGGACTCCGGAATATCTTCCGAAAACAGGGCAATAAAGGAGCCCTCCGGCGCATACTCCATGGCGTGGGCCAGGGCGCTGCTTTCCTGATTTATCTCCGTTACCTTGAGGTTCGGCTTCACCGACATGATGCCCTGTTTGAGCAGACTGTTTATTTCTTCCCCAGCTTTGCCACGCAGGTCCTTGTCCTGCCGGATGATGATCTCGTCAAAAGTTTCGGCTGCGATGCGCCCGATCTCGATCGTGTCCGCTTCCAGGCGGTCGCCTATACCTGCCACAATACCGATCTTGTAGGTGGCATGCACGTTGTCGATAAAGTCGGCGATGGCCTCCATGCTGGCAATGTTGTGGGCATAGTCGATGAGCACTTCGTAGCGCGGAAGCTTAAACAGGTTCATGCGGCCCGGCGTGGTCTCAGCGGAAGGGATAAAGGTTCGCAGCGCAGTCCGGATCTCCGCGATCTCGAAGTGATTGATATAGCCTGCCAGGGTAGCCGCCAGTACATTCTGTATGTTAAAGCGGGCACGCCCCCCGAAGGTAAGCGGAATGTCGGCCACGCGGTCAACCCTGATCTTGTAGGTGTTCTTAAAGATAGAGATGTACCCGTTTTCGTGCACGGCCGCCAGCCCCCCTTTGTGGATGTGCTGCAGGATGCGCGGGTTGTTTTCGTCGAGACTGAAGAAAGCCACCTTGCAGTTTAGCCCGGTTGCCATTTCGTATACCAGATCGTCGTCAGCGTTAAGCACGGCATACCCGTTCTGGCACACGGTTCGCGGAATCACGGCTTTCACTTCGGCCATTTCCTCTACGGTGTTGATGTCGCCCAGCCCCAGGTGGTCAGCCGATACGTTGGTGACAATGCCGATGTCGCACTGCCGGAAAGCCAGCCCTGAGCGCAACATGCCGCCCCTGGCGCATTCCAGCACGGCATAGTTTACGGTGGGGTCCTTGAGCACGAACTCGCTGCTGTAGGCCCCGGTGGTATCGCCTTTGATGATCTTCTTGTCCTGTATGTAAATACCGTCGGTGGTGGTAAAGCCTACCTGGTACCCTTTGAACTTGAGCATGTGCGCCACCAGCCGCGAAGTGGTGGTTTTGCCGTTAGTGCCCGTAATAGCCACGATCGGTATACGGGTAGGGGTACCGTGCGGGAACAGCATATTGATGATCGGTTCGGCCACGTTGCGCGGCAAGCCTTCGGTAGGGGAGATGTGCATGCGCAGGCCCGGAGCCGCGTTGACCTCTATCACAGCGCCGCGTGTTTCGGGCAGCGGGATGGCAATGTCGGTCGTCATCACATCAATGCCACATACGTCGAGCCCGATGATGCCGGCAATGCGCTCGGCCATCAGCACATTGTACGGATCCACCAGGTCGGTCACATCAGTGGCCGTGCCGCCGGTGCTCAGGTTAGCCGTGCTTTTCAGGAAGAGCACCTCGCCCGCAGGCAACACCGACTGAAGTGTCAGGCCCTTGTCTTTGAGTATGCTGCGGGTATGCTTGTCTATTTTGATGTGTGTGAGCGCCTTTTCGTGTCCTATACCTCTTCTGGGGTCCTTGTTCACCTCTTTCACGAGTTGCTGTATGGTGGAAATGCCGTTACCGGTGACCATGGCCGGGGTGCGTTTGGCGGCGGCGGTAAACTTGCCGTTGATGACAAGCAGGCGGTAATCATCGCCTGTAATAAACTGCTCCACCATTACCTTTTTAGAGTAGCGCTGGGCCTCGACCATGGCCCGCTGCGCATCTTTCCAGGTATGGATGTTGACTGTGGCACCCTTTCCCTGGTTGCCGTCCAGCGGTTTCACCACCACGGGGTAGTCCAACTCAGCAATTGCCTCGTCCAGTTCGTCGGCGTCGGTGACAATGCTACCACGCGGCACTGGTATACCTGCTTCGTCGAGGATGAGCTTGGTGGCGTTTTTGTTGCCGGCATTCTCCACCGCAAAAAAAGAGGTTCGGCTGGTCATGGCAGCCTGTATGTGTTTCTGATGAATGCCGTAGCCCAACTGGATAAGTCCGCTCCTGTGGTTGTTGATATAGGGTATGCCTCTGCTCACCGCCTCCGACACAATGGCCTCCGTGCTCGGCCCGAAATACTCGTCCTCCCGGATCTGGTGCAGCCTGGCGATATCCTGCACAATGCTGGGCTTTTTGCCTCTGGCCATCTGCTCGGCAATACGAATGGCAGCGTGGGCGGCATACTCACCGGCGCGCTCCTGCTGGTATGAGAACACGACGTAGTCCACACCGGCGGTGGGGCCGGCATAGCGCCTCCCGTAGCCGCTGTCCATACCGGCCAGCGTCTGTAGCTCGAGCGCAATGTGCTGCACTACTTTGCTGAAGGTGGTACCCTCACGCACAAGCCTGAAAAACCCGCCTGGTGTGCCTTTGGAGGAGCGGTGCTCGTACATACCCGGGAACAGTTTTTCGAGGCGCTCCGGAAATTGGGGCACTTCATTGGTGAGGACATCCTGCAGGTTTTCAAGGTCTATCTTCAGGACAATTATTTTAGGATGCTTGATAGACCAGTAATTCGGTCCACGCATGATCCTCAGTTCAAGTATTTTCATTTGCTTTCTAGCTTCGTGTACAAACCTGTGCCCGACAGGTGTGAGGCACAGGGGCTGTGCCTAAGATAATTACGGATAAGGCAAAATTTGGGAGGGCTGGGGCTTTGCAAATAAAGTGGAAAGCGCCTAAAAATGAGTAGTTTGAACATGCAGGCCGGCGTCACCTGAGGTTATTACCGGCTTTTATCCGTATAAGTACGAGTTTTCAGTTGATAGCACTTCCAGGATAGCCAAATCGAGAACCCCGCCTCGTGTAAATCGTTTAACTAGTGCGTGTTTTGTCTAAGCGTGTATTTAATAAGTTATATAATATATTAACCATACAGAAATGGCAAGAGATTATCAGGATAACTACAGAAGGGGAGACTATCGCTCTCATGACCGTGACCGCTCGCACCAGGAGGAAGGCGGATTCTTTGGCCGCATCGGCGAGAAGATCAGCAATACCTGGGAGCGAATGACCGGAGGAGAGGACGAATACAGCCAGAGGGGAAGCGGGCATTACCCTTATTCAGGGGAGCACGACCGCGGTGGATACCGCACCTCTTCTTATAGTCCGGATAATTCGGGCAGCCAGGGTAGCCGTTACGGACAATCGCAGCTGGGCAGGTACAGTCCACAACGTTCGGAGGGAAGCAACTACACCGGTATGAGCCAGTCCGGACAAGGTGGAAGCGCCGGCGGTTACAGTGGCCGTATGTCTGATTATGGTAATTTCTCGCAGCAGAGGGGGCAGTCGCAGGAGGGCTATGGCGGATCACAGGACTACGGTAACGCTTCGCAGGGCAGTAGCTATGGCCGCAGTGGCTCATTGTACGGGGCAGGCTCCAGCAAAAGCGAGTATGGCGCATCGGAGCGCTCAGGCTACGGCAGCTCCCAGCCAGACTACGGCAGCTCCTCCGGCTACGGCGATTCTTCGGGTTATGGGCGCAGTTCCATGGGCTTTCCGCGCGGTTCCGACTACGGCAGGGGCGGTTCCGGCTCAATGGGAGGCGGTTACTTCGGCAGTGGGGCAGGGCCCTGGAGCGGTGGCCCCTACAGCAATACCGGCAGCGCGGGGTACAGGGCAGGCGGCTCGCAGCATCGTGACTTTGACAGCGGTTACAGCAGCTCTGATTATGATTACTCGCGGCGGGAGCAGATGCACCGGGGCCAGCAAGACCAGGACTATGGCAACGAGTGGGGCAGATAAACCAACGCTAGCAAAAAGAGAGAGGGACCGTTTTATGCGGTCCCTCTTTTTTATTTGGCAATCATCTGTCTGGCGCTCTCCACTGTGTCAGCCGATTTGATCAGGCGGTCGAGGCCGAGGATCTCGAACACGTTCCGGATCTTGGGCGGCATATTCACCATCACCATTTCCATCTCTTTTAGTTTGCAGGCCTGGAAGGCAGCCAGCAGCACGCCTAATCCGGCTGAGGAAATGTAAGTCAGTTCACTGCAGTCAATCAGCACAAAGCCCGACGCGGCATTGATTGCTTCCTCCAGTGCATTATCGGCGTACACAGATGAACTGGCGTCAAGTTCTCCTTTAAATCGAAGCAATGCTCCTTTGCCAATCGTATCTGTCGTAGCGCTAAAAGTTTTCATGTATGTTTTTCAGTCTTTAGGCCGATTTCTCCGGTTTTCGGGCAGGCTGTTCGTTGCCAGGAGTTGATCGGTTTATGCTATTGCCTATCATACGCAAAAATGCAATTCAGGCTGTCCTGCCTTAAGGTATTAGGTATTTCAAAATATAAGAAACACCTCAAATTTGGCGGTATACGTACTTGCCTGTACCTGCCTGTTATTTATTTCCAGATAACACCGTAGTAAATACGTACACTACTCTGTAGTAAATACTGAATTTTTACCAATGCATCAAATTTAAGTTAAATGTACGACAGGTGCGATTGTACATTCAGTTATTTATGATGAAAATTGTCAAATTATGGCGCTGAGAGGGACAGTTCTCTGCCACTTTTAGCCTGTTTTCTTCTTTTCATCATATCTGGCTTTGTGCTTCAGCCCTAAAATTTGAAGTTGTCGGACTTAAAGGTTCTTTACAACCTTTGACACAAACTTAAAAAATGATAAACTTAATAATCACTGATGATCATAAAATAGTGCGTGATGGCCTGAAAGCTCTGCTGCAGGACCACAGCGCTGTGCGTGTGGTAGGTGAGGCCGCAAGCGGTAGCGAATTGCTCGAATTACTGCCGCAAGTGGAAGCAGATATTGTACTAATGGACATCAGCATGCCTGGGATGGATGGTTTTGATACGGCCGCTCATATCTTCAAGCATTATCCCGAACTCAAAGTGGTGGTCCTTTCGATGCTGAGTCACGAAAAATATGTGAGCCGCATGATGGAGCTGGGTGCTTCGGGTTATATCCTCAAAAATGCAGGCAAAGACGAACTGCATTGCGCCCTGCAACTCATCGCACAGGGCTGTCGCTACATCAGTCCGGATGTGACACTGGAGCTACTGCGCAAGGTGAAGCAGTTCCCATCCGAAATGCCTTCGCCAAGCGGAAACGGGGAAGAGCACCGCGAGCTTTCGAAGCGTGAACTGGAGGTACTGTCCCTGATCGGGGAGGGCTACACGAACGCCGAAATTGCCGACAGACTGTTCACCAGCAAACGTACAGTTGAAACACACCGCCAGAACCTGCTCGACAAAACCAAAGCGCGCAACACGGCAGCACTTGTCAAATACGCCTTGCAACGCGGCCTTATCTCCTGATTTCTCCGACGCTACAGTTTAAGTGTATAGGTACAGGCTGGCGGCTAAGGTTTGCCGGGTTACTGGTTGATGCTTTACCTGGCTGCGGTATTTTCGTATCTTCGGATAAATTAAAGCCCTACCGCCCATGCCACAAAACCGCAGTGTCGCACAACTCCTTTATGCTGAAGAAACAGACATGGGTGGACTGCCGCTCCGGCAGCCACTGCCCACCAGTCAGGTAGAGCAGCACGATCCTTTTCTGCTGCTCCACCACCTTAACACCAGCATCCCGCAGTCAGACTACCCTTACAAGTCAGGCGTCGATCCGCACCCGCACCGCGGCCTTTCGCCGGTCACGTTTGTGTACCAGGGCGGCGTGCATCACCGCGACTCCCGCGGCAACGACAGTGTGGTTTGGGCAGGCGGTACGCAGTGGATGCAGGCCGGCAGGGGGATTGTACACAGCGAGCGCCCACCCCGCGAAATGCAGGAAAAGGGAGGTGTACAGGAGATCGTGCAGCTTTGGATAAACACACTGAAGGCGAACAAAATGGATCAGCCGGCCTATTTTCCCCTGCAGGCCCATGAAACTCCCACCGGCACGGAAGATGATGAGCGTGTGCAGATTGCCGTGGTGGCAGGTGCATACAAGCATACCCGCGGACCAGTACAAACCCCAAGCCCTGTTATGGCGCTCCGACTCACGCTGCAAACCGGAGGGCAATGCTCCATTCCTATACCTGCCGACCACAACGCCATGCTCTACCTGCTTGACGGTGAAATCATGCTAGAAGGTTATGGTTTGATAGAAGGATTGCACCTGGCACTTTTAAAGCGAGACGGCGACACCTGTACGCTAACTGCCCGTCAAAACACACGCCTCCTGTTCCTTTCCGGGCAGCCGCTGAATGAACCCCTGGCAATGCACGGGCCTTTTGTGATGAACACCCAAACCGAAGTGATGCAGGCCATGCGCGATTACCAGATGGGCAAAATGGGGATGTTGTTTGAGTGATCCGGAGTGATCGGTGCTTCCTACCGCTTCACCTGCAAACCGATTTCCAGGATAGGCCAATCTGCCTGTAAACTCACCCAAGCAATTTACAGGGCTTGTTTTCTACTTTCTTCTCTTCCGGATAAATAGCCGACAAGTTTACATTCTGACTCGATGGCCAGTGTAGCATTTCCCTTCAAAACCCACTCAGTTACGTTGCCGCCCCGATCAGTTACTGGAGTAGCTGCAGCATTGCACAAACAACTATGCGATCAGGTATAGGGGCAGGATCGATGGGGTATAAAATCAACCATGTGTAGTTCCATGCTACGCATTAGGGCGAACCCAACTGAGATGCGCGAAGGTATTCCATCAGAATTCTGAATCCTTAAAAAGCAATAGATGATTTGCCTGGGAGTATGTCGAAACATGTTATCGGCAATGTAAAGCATCCACTCAAACGTATGTTGTAACATGTGTTGCAGTATGATTATTTGAGGGTATAACACTGGGTTAAATCCAGAGGTTTAACTGATGATTTTCCATTTAATATACCATGTCTTGTTTATTTAATATAATTATTTTACGACAAGGTTTCGTATTACTCTCTTTATAATAGCACCCTTATTTACCAAATTTTCTCTCTACTCTACTGCTCTCCCTTGGTTGAAGCAGGCTTCTTACTTTAAATACACCTTATGTAACACATTTAACTAATCCTTATTTTATGAGAAAACTTTTAGCAGTGGTTGCAGTAAGCCTTTTGGTAATAAGCAACATTTTTGCACAGGCCTATGTCGACAGCAGACTTCAAGCAGCCATTACAGACAAGACCAAGTTAGTGCAGGTAGTTGTAACATTCAAAGGTGAAAGTGCTCCTACGCTGCTTGACCTGTCAGCACTCTCACAGGCAGGAATCACGAAGGGCCTCACGCTCAAATCTCTTCCAATTGCCGGTGTGCTGGCTACAGGCCTGCAAATAGATCTTCTCTCCAGAAGCCCGCGCGTGCTCTCACTATACCTGAACGAATCGCTTGAGTATGAAAACAACTCCGGTACCGCGCTCACCGGTGTAGACAAACTGCGCAAAGACCCGCTGTTTACCAGTCGGAATGGCGGGTTTCCTGTTTCCGGTAAAGGTATAGGCGTGCTCGTAAACGACAGCGGCGTGGATGGCACACACCCTGACCTGCAGTTCGGTAAAAACCTGGTGCAAAATGTGACGGCTGCCACCAACCTCAACGCGCTATCCTCTATACTGCCGTACACACCGATCGAGAATGTGCCCAATACCGACGCGACCGGAGGCCACGGCACGCACGTGGCAGGTATAGTGGGTGGCACGGGGCAGGCCTCGCAAGGTTTGTATGAGGGTGTGGCACCAGGTGCTAACCTGGTGGGATACGGCTCCGGCGCTGCTTTGCTCTTGCTCGATGTGCTCTCAGGCTTCGACTACGCCATTACCAACCAGGCACGCTACAACATCCGCGTGATTACCAACTCCTTCGGCACGACCAGCGACACCGGCACCGACGTAAACCCGGCAGACCCGATCACGCTGGCCACCAAGCGCTGCGTGGACCGTAACATCGTGGTGGTGTTCTCGGCGGGTAACTCTGGCCCAGGCTCCGGCACCATGACCGGACAGTATAAAAAAGCGCCTTGGGTAATTGCGGTGGCTGCTGGTAACAAGTCCGGTCAGCTGGCAGACTTCTCCTCGCGCGGCATCAAAAACAAAGCGGGTTCTTTTACGCTGGATGGCAAAACCTATACCTGGGAAGACCGCCCTACGGTGACCTCACCGGGTGTGGATATCATCGCCGCCCGTGTTATTGCGCCAGTTTCTTCGCTATCGGCTGACAAAGACGCCGCAGAACTGGATCCGGCGCACGTGCCCTACTACACACACATGAGCGGTACTTCCATGGCCGCGCCGCATGTGGCAGGCATTGTGGCTTTGCTTTTAGAAGCCAACCCCACGCTCACACCTTATCAGGTAAAGGAAATTCTGCAGCAAACCGCTACCAACATCCCGAACCGTGAGAAGTGGGAGGTAGGGGCCGGTTACGTGAACGCTTATGCCTCGGTTGACAGAGCCTATCGCGCGTCCGCTCCCTATGGCTCGACGCTGAACATGAACCGCACGTTCAACAGCAGCGTGAACGCCAACAGCGAGACGCTCAACTTCGCAATCGACTACAATCCTGCAACGCCTGCCACTAACATCTATACCTTTACTGTGGCTTCTGGTACTACGGGTATCGAATCCAAGATCAGGACCCAGGGTGTTGCCGGTGAGACGGGCAACCCGGTAAGACTAACGCTAATCTCCCCGAGCGGTGCCCGCACGAGTGCTGGTATCCCGGTGTTGTTTGCCTTGAGCTATGACCGTGGCGTGGCAGTTGCCTCTCCTGAGCCAGGTACCTGGACCGTTGAGATATCCGGCCTGAACGGCGTTGCTTTCCCGGAAAACATAAACGGGGTGGTGAACATGATGACGGCAGCCGGCACTACCGGACTCAATGACATAGCTGGTCACCCGGCCGAGGCTTCTATCAAGATGGCAGTAGGTGCCCGTCTGGCCGATGGTTTGAGGGGCGGCAGTTATAAACCGGATGAACCTTTAAAGCGCATCGACCTGGCTGACTACCTGGTGATGGGGGAGGCGATTCGCCAGTACTTACCAGTAAATGGCTCCTATACCCTGACCGATGTGAAAGAGCGCAATCTCATTGCAGAATCGGTAACCGCGCGTGGTGCAGCCCTGCGTGACAAGAACCATGTGCAGAATGGCATCATGCTGGCCGCTTCTCCGGGCAAGTTTAATCCGAATGGCAAAGTGAACCGCGCCGAGCTAGCCTATTCGTTGGTGCAGGCACTGGGCTTACAGGCTTATGCCCTGGAACGCAATGGTAAAACGCCTGCTGTGGAGTACAACGGCAAAAGCTACCCAATTGAGGATGCCGCCGACATACCTGCCGGTTTGGAAGGCTATGTGAGCGTGGCGCTCGAACTGAATATGATCAATGCCTTCTTCACTGCTACCCAAGGTCCGTATGACCTGGAGCCTGTACTGCACGCTAATTTCAAGCCGCTACAGGATGTGACCCGCGCCGACTTTGCTGTGATCATTACCCGCACGCATAGCCTGTGGAACAGTGGACAGCAACCGCTTGCCACTTCGGGTACATCCAACCTGGCTATATCAGCAGAAGGCAAACTGGTAAGCTATCCGAACCCATTCGCTGATGTAACAACCATTCGTTACACAGTAGAACAGGACGGTCCGGTGCTGGTAGAGGTGTTTGACATACTGGGCAAAAAAGTGCGCACCTTGGTGTCGGAAAGCAAAACGGCAGGGGAGCACAGCGTAGACTTCAGAGCAGATAATCTGCCTGCCGGTACCTACATCTACAAAGTAGAGGCAGGCCAGAAGGTATACTCCAACAAGATGCTGCTGGCAAAATAAAGCTTTGCAAAACCAACTGATAAAAGGCTCTCCTGGTTGGGAGGGCCTTTTTTGTAAAGTAGATCGTGGTTTTCAAAAATAAATTGTATCACTTTGGCTGTGTTACAAGTATATTGTACTTAGGCTTTTTCGGGCGTATAGTGCGGTTGCGCTTCTTTTGGTACTTTTGCACCATCTTAATTCCGTCTCAGAGAAAGTGTACAAGCAGTAGAATAGGCGATACTTCCAGCTTTTGTTGTATTTCGCTGTTCACTGCTTTTATTTTAAAACGCAGCAGAGTCATCAGGCGATTTGCATAACAGGGCGCCGCAGAACCATAAACAAGTAGCATTTAAATATGAAAGTATACAGCAAGTGGTATCATCCTTACGAGATCAATGAGAAGTATCAGAAACGTGTGGCCTATTTCAGCATGGAATTCGGGATACACCAGGCGCTCAAAACCTATTCCGGTGGTCTGGGTTTCCTGGCCGGTTCCCACATGCGGAGCGCACACGACCTGCGGCAGAACATGATCGGCATTGGTATACTTTGGAAATACGGCTACTACGACCAGGTGCGCAACGATGACCAGACCATGCGGGTGCAGTTTCAGAAGAAATACTATACCTACCTGGAAGACACGGGCATTGTGGTGACCGTGATGGTGAACGGCCACCCGGTGAAGGTGAAGGCGCTGGTGCTGCGCCCCGAAGTGTTCGGCACTGTGCCGATGTATTTCCTGACCACCAACATCCCGGAGAATGACCACCTGGCCCGTACCATTACTTACCACTTATACGACAAGGAACCCTCTACCCGAATTGCGCAAAGCATTGTGCTAGGTATAGCCGGAGCCAAGGTGGTGGAAGAACTGGGCGGCGCAGATATATACCACATGAATGAAGGCCACGCGCTGCCACTGGCTTTTTACCTGCACGAAAAATTCGGGAACACAGAGGATATGCGAAAGCGCATTGTGTTTACCACCCATACCCCCGAGAAAGCAGGTAACGAGGTGCATGACATTCATCTGCTCAACAACATGTCCTTCTTCAACAAGACCTCACTGGAAGAGGCCCGCCACATGACGGGAATGCACGGTAACTTCTTTGACTATACCCTGGCCGCCTTGCGAATTGCAAAAATAGCAAACGGTGTGTCGCAACTGCATGGGCAGGTGGCGCGTGACATGTGGTACGAGAACGACAATGTGTGCGAGATCAAGGCCATTACCAATGCGCAGAATGCCCGGTTCTGGATGGATAACACCATGCGGCAGGCACTGGAGCGTGACGACAACCAGGCGCTGATCCAACGGAAGGCCGATATGAAACAGGAGCTGTTCGAGTTGGTGGCAGACCAGACAGGAAAACTTTTCCGGAAAGATGTGCTAACCGTTGTCTGGGCCCGGCGCTTTGCAGCCTACAAACGCGCCGACTTGCTGGTGCATGACATAGAGCGCTTTTTTGAAATGATCTCGAATAAGTCGCATCCGGTGCAGGTGATCTGGGCTGGTAAACCTTATCCTTTCGATGAAGGCGCTGTGAGTGTATTCAATAGTCTGGTGAACCTTTCCTACCAACGGAAGAACTTCGCCGTGCTGACGGGTTATGAAATCGGACTGTCGCGTAAGCTGAAGCAAGGGGCGGATATTTGGCTGAACACGCCACGCAGACCCCGCGAGGCCTCCGGCACAAGCGGTATGACGGCTGCCATGAACGGAGCCGTAAACCTTTCGGTACTAGATGGCTGGCTGCCGGAATTTGCCCGGCACGGCGAGAACAGCTTTGTGTTACCCGTGGTAGACAGCAACCTGCCCGATTCTATGCAGGATGAGATCGATCACAAGAACCTGATGAGCATCCTGGAAAACGAGGTGATCCCGACCTACTACAACGATCGTGGCAAATGGATGGGCATTGTGAAGCAGAGCATGCGCGACGTCATGCCGTTCTTCGACTCAGACCGCATGGCTCACCAGTATTATGAGCAGATGTACTAATTTATTTGACAAAAGATTTTTTGACAAAGGACAATAGACAACTAACCACTACTTGATGGCTACCTGATGCCTGGAGATAGAATTGAAAAAATGATCATTCGGTTGGTCTTGTCTTATTAACAAAAAAAGGCGCTGCGCTATCTCTAGCGCAGCGCCTTTTTTTGTTAATAACGAATATCTTTTGTCTAACTGCCTTTTGTCAAAAAGTCCTGCCTGTTATTGGCGGCCAAAGCGGCTACCGAAGAAATCACCTGCTTTCCAGCTTGGTCGCTGGGTTGCGTTTGCCACCTGGTAGCTGATAAGGAAATTCAGCTGAACGTATTTTTTGCCAGCGTCAAAGTCGAAGGTGCTGGTAACTTCATCCTGCGGCATGTGGTAGTGTACCTTGCGCCATTGTTCTACCTGCTTGTTCAGGTTGTTCCGTCCGTCCTTGGTCTTGTTGCCATACTTAATGTGCAGGGCAGGTATACCTTGCATCACGAAGCTGTACTGGTCGCTGCGGATAAAGCGCATTTGCTCCGGCTCCGGGTCGTCTTCCACTACCATGCCCAAGTGCTGCGCGGCAACGGCCACTTCGTTCTCAAGGGTGGAGTGGTTCGCACCTAAGCCTACCACCGAAAGCAACGGCGCGATGATGGTTGGCATGTCGGTGTTGATGTTGGCCACGATCTGGTCTGCCGGAACAGTAGGATAGCGGGCAAAGTAGGCAGAGCCCAGCAGTCCCATCTCCTCGGCCGTTACCATCACGAACAGCACGGAGCGTTTTGGCTTTTCTTGAAGCCTGGAGTAGATTTTACCGATTTCGAGCACACTGGCCACGCCGGAGGCATTGTCGTGCGCACCGTTGTAAATGGAGTCACCGTTCACGGCACGGCCTATACCTACGTGGTCGAGGTGGGCGCTGTGTACTACGTACTCATGCTGCAGTTGCGGATCGCTGCCCGTGATCTTGCCAATCACGTTGTGGCTTTCAAAATCTTTGTAGGTAGAGGTATAGCTGGTGCGCAAGGTGTGCGTAAGCGGGGCAGAGGCAGGCTTGCCTTGTTTTAGTTGCTCACCAAGCCCCGCCATTTCTATACCTGCTCCTTTGAGGAGTTGCTGGAACGTGGCGGCGTTGATGTTGGCCAGCACACGGATCTTATCCGACACATAGTTGCGCGATACCGCCACTTTTCCGTTAGCGTCCATTACGCTGTAGGTACCGCGCTCAAGGTTGGCAACACCCGCTTTGGGGTTATCCGTCGCCACGATCACACCCACAGCACCTTTCTCAGCAGCGATCTTCAGTACCGTCATCAAATCACGGCTGTAGGCCGACACCGTGGAAGGAAAGCTGGCAGGAGCACCGCGCATTACTACTACAATTTTTCCGGCCACGTCTATACCTGCGTAGTCATCATACCCAAGGTCTGGTGCACTGATGCCGTAGCCTGCAAAAACCAGCGGTGCCTCCACCTGCACAGACTGCTCCTCGGCGTGCGGGTAAATCGAGAAGTCCTTGTTATAGCCAAGCTGCAGTGCAGTGCCCTGCGCATCTGCCAGCGTCATGCTGGCTTCTTTGCCAGGAAAGGCCTGGCGCAGGCGCACCAACTGCAGGTAAGTCCCATTCTCACCGCCGGGTTCTATACCTGCTTTCTTATAATGCTCCACCACGTAGTCCACGGCCATCTGGTAACCTTCCGTGCCTGGTTTGCGGCCCAGCAAGCGGTCGTCGGCCAGGTACTTCACGTGTGCTTTTATATCGTTCGGTTTTACTTTTTTGAGCGATTTCTCGACCGGCTTGTCAAGGGCCAGCGATTGGGCAAAGGCATTTTCTTGCAGCAAAAGCCCACAGAAAAGGGCCAAAAACAGAAAGCGTTTCATGCAGATTTATCGGTTGTTTCACCAAATATAAGAGAAATGCAGCATAGTGCCTATCCTATACCTGCCCCCAGGTATAGAAGGACAGGTATAGGCTTATTGGCTGTAGTGCCGCCGGTGCCGCATGCTTCTTATAGTGAAAGGAAGCACGGTGAGCAAAAGCAGAAAAATATGGCAGGCTCAGGCTTGAAATACCTGAGAGCGTTCACAATTGAAAATCAGAAGCTGAAAAGGCACTTTAGTCGGTTTTAGCTTCTTCTTTGTGCACGAGGTAGCTGGTGAGTTTGTCCCACTGCAGCCCCTGAAATCCGGCCCAGCCGCCCTCAGCGATCAGGGTGTTGAGCACGGCGCGCTTTCCTGATTCATCACCCTGGTTGTTGATGTATTCGTTCTTGCCAATCTCAGAGGCGATCAGTTTTGTGCCCTGCACCTCTACCCGAAACGTACTGGTGGCGTCGCTGGTGAAGAAGTGCTCGGTCACTGCTTCCTCGTCAGCCGGCGGGTTGGGTTTACTGCTGGGCTGCACCGTAAATTCGGCCATGTTTTCGGTGGTTTTGATGTTGTTTACCTGCACCCAGTTCTCCACCTCGGCGCCGGGCAGTGTTACTTTCACATAATCACCAATCTTGGGTGCTTCCGCTGTCGTTTTCCTCCCGCGTTCGTCGTGCAACTCAAAAGTAGAGTTGATACCCTCCAGATTTGACCACAGGTTCACGTTAAAGAGCTTCTGCTTCGATTCTTCGAAGGCCGCACGCGCGCTGGCTGCATTAGGGTAGTCCTGTTCGTTCTGGTATACCTTGTCCTTGGACTCTTCCCCTTTCAATACCTTTACCTCTTCCTTAACTTTATCGACTATTTTCTTGATGCCCATCGTTTGTTCTGCTTTAGTTGTTGAGTGATTAATTTGGGGCGATTCGGATAGGTTGTGAATTTTTTTCACTTAACCTCATTACCCCTTTGTGCTTACAGGTATAGCTCTTTCATGCTTTAACTCTTCCGGACTTCCTGGCCCCCTGGCGTAGGTATAGCGCAACTGTATACGGCGACATGGCATTTCCCGACTCTATTCATTCGGACAAGGGTGTCCGAATGGGCGCCTGAGTAATACATGGCTAGCTCGGACTTTGCTTTTTGCTCTTTCAGCCTTATAAATCTGAAAGCACACTGTTCCGGGGCTCCTGACCCGCATGTGCATCATGTAGGTATACCGCGATTAGAAAAACCCCTACAGTTTAATCGGGATTGATAAATGCCTAAGTGCTAATTTCACTATACCTAAACCCGCCTATACCTTACGAACAAACCGGCCTTGCGGTATGGAACAAAAAATTAATTGAGGTTCTATACCTTTCTTTCTACAAGGCTTGTGCTTCTGTTTACCCGGAGCTGTCGATGGGTTGCATCTATACCTGCGTAGTCCATACCTAAAAACAACAACCCCTCCACCAAGGGCAGAGGGGTTATTAAGTAAAGGGTATAGGTATAATGAGCGTTGTGCTCGGAGTTCAACTTTTGGGTATGGCTGTATGTTAAGAGCGGGCTTGTTTGGCAGGAGCTTCTTCTTCGATCAGCGGTGCCACATCCTCGTCTTCTTCCAAAGACCAGCCTGTTTTGAGGCCGATGATGAACCAGGCCAGGGCCAGCACACCGCCGGCGAAGATGGTATCACCTACCACACGCAGCCAGCGTAGGATGTTCATGGTATCAGTCTGCATGAACTCCATAGAGCGGGCATACCACAGTCCGTACTCCACACTCGCCCAGGTCTGCATCAGGCCGATTGGCAGCACACTGATGAGCACCATCAGAATAAGACCGATGTTGATAGACCAGAAAGCGAAGCTGATCACCCCGTCTTTCCAGCGACGGCGGGCAGAGAGGCCTTTCAGTACGAAGAGCATCAGACCAATTCCAAGCATCCCGTAAACCCCGAACAGAGCGGTATGGGCGTGCACCGGGGTGGTGTTCAGGCCTTGCATGTAGTAGAGCGCAATCGGTGGGTTGATCACGAAACCGAATACACCGGCACCCACCAGGTTCCAGAAGGCCACGGCCACGAAAGAGTAGATGGGCCACTTGTAGGCTTTGATCCACTGGGTAAGCTTGCTGATCTGCAGGTTGTGGTAAGCTTCGAAACCGATCAGTACCAGTGGCACCACTTCCAGGGCACTAAAGGTAGCTCCCAGGGCCATTACCGCCGTTGGTGTACCGCTGAAGTAGAGGTGGTGGAAGGTACCAATGATACCGCCGAACAGGAAGATGATGGTCGAGAAAAGCACGGTGGCCGTCGCCATTTTGGTGTCAAGCAAGCCCATGCGTACGAACAGGAAGGCGATTACCACCGTGGCGAATACCTCGAAGAAGCCCTCTACCCACAGGTGCACCACCCACCAGCGCCAGTACTCGGCAATAGCCAGGTTAGTATGCTGACCCCACATCAGGCCAGAGGCATAGAAGATGGCAATGGCAGCCGATGAGATCAGGAACATACCCAGCAGGTGGCGTCCATCTACGTCTTTTTTAAAGGCCGGTAGAATAGCGCGTACCATCAGACCCAGCCACAGGAATAAGCCCACCAGCAGGAAGATCTGCCAGAAACGACCCAGGTCCACATATTCATAGCCCTGGTGACCAAACCAGAAGTTTTCGGTATAGCCCAGTTTCTGCATAATACCATACCACTGACCGGCCAGCGAACCCGCCACTATGATGAGCAAGCAAACAAAGAGGAAGTTTACACCCAGTTTCTGGAACTTCGGCTCGTGACCAGACACGGCAGGGGCGATGTACAAACCAGTTGCCAGCCAGGATGTCGCGATCCAGAAGATGGCCAGCTGCACGTGCCAGGTACGGGTAATGGAGTAGGGGAGGTACTCAGCCAGCGGGAAGCCATACAAGGCCTGCCCTTCCACACCGTAGTGCGCTGAAACAACCCCGAGCGTGACTTGAACCAGTATAAGGGCGGTAACGATCCAGAAATACTTTAGGGTCGCTTTCATAGAAGGAGTGGCAGTTAAACCCAATAGCGGGTCCTGCTTCGGCAGTTTGGAATGGTCGATCTCTTCCTCACGGTTAGAGGCATAATAATAGGCCAGCATACCCACACCCGCAATCAGGATGATCACGGAGAAACCTGTCCAGATGATGAGGTCGGAGCTTGGCTCGTTGGCTACCAGTTTCTCAGCTGGCCAGTTGTTGGTGTAGGTGATTTTTTTGCCCGGACGTTCGGTCACGCAGGCCCAGGAAGTCCAGAAGAAGAAGCTATTGAGTTTCTCCATGCGCACCGGGTCTTCCACGGTGTTGTCTTTCATAGCATAGGCGTCGCGGTGCTTGGCAAGGGCCGGGTCGTTCATGAACAGGCCGGTGTAGTGCTTGCTCACCTCCGCAATGGCCTCGGCACGCAGGTCCGATATAGTCAGCACGCCCGTTTCAGGGTCGTAGGTGTTGGCACGGATCTGTTTCTGCAGGCGGGCTTCCAGCATGGCCTGGGTTTCTTCGTCCAGGTCGTCATACAACACGCCCTTTTCTTGCTGCGCCCAGTAATCCAGGAAGTACATGGCCTCTTTGTGCAGCCAGTCGGCGCTCCAGTCAGGGGCTATGTAAGCACCGTGTCCCCATATCGAGCCCAACTGCTGGCCACCCGTCGACTGCCATACGTTCTGTCCGTCTTTGATGTCATCTCCGGAGAAGAGGACTTTTCCGGATGTGGTGACCACCTTGTCAGGTATAGGTGGTGCTTCTCTGTAAATCTCGATACCATAGTACCCGAGAACGGCAAAGGAACCGACGATCACGGCGATAAATCCCAGCCAGAGGTTTCTGTATTTCATAAAGGCTAAAAATTTGAGTGGTTTATTTTTTAGGGTTGAAACTGAATTATGGGAGCTTCCGCCTTGGTCCGACTAACCATGCAGGCCGTGTTGGTAAGGCTGCGACATAGGGTATTGGAACAATGCTTTTTTATTCCACCAATGCGAGCAGCCAGAGCAAGCCGATCTGTAGCTGTTACTCCTGATTTATTTTCGAACTGCTGCAAAGGTCATACAGAGGGTCAAGCAGAAAAATGATATAGGTCATTAATAAAAGAGATTAAGGTCTTCTATTTAAAAACTCCTTCAAAATACCTTTGTGCAGGTTGAAGCACAAACGGGCGCTATACCTTCTTTTCATGCTTTTATATATATCCTATAATATGTTTTTGAATATGGCGGCAGAGAACGAATCACATCACCTGGATGAATCCTCTGATGAAGTAAATAAAAAGCACTTGCCTTACGCGAATGTGTTTGCATTGGCGCGTGAGCTAAAAGAGAAGGTGCTCATGCTACCTGAGTATGTCTGGTATAGTGTTAAGGCTCTGTAAGAGAGCATGTTTCTGTTGACGGTCGTTCCGCTAATCGCTAGAACTCAGTCAAATTAACGGGTTGATTTGCCTTGAAGCTTTGCTGGCAATGAATAGAGCCAGAAGCAAAAAGATGACAAAGGTCACTATTAAAAGAGATAAAGGTCTTTTATTTCAGAAGCTGAGGAGAATACCTTTGTAGTGTAAATGAAAGCCAAACAGTGCCAATTAAAGAGGGGTTCAGTGCCTGGGAATTAGAAAATGTGCGGGAAGCTGAATGCCTCAATGCCAAACAGATTAACAACATGAAATCCAAAAATCAAAACCCAACCATCATGAAATCTTTAAAATCCGCTGCTTTCCTTTTCCTGGCTGCCCTTGTACTCTACAGCTGCTCTTCAGACAACACCGCCACTACCGAAACAAAACAGGAATCCGGCCTGGCCCATCAGGCACCTGCTGCCCCGGTAGAGGATGACGGCAAAGGGGTGGGCCCTATTACCACGGTTGAAGTGGGCGACAATGTAGACGAGGCGCTGGCTGCTGAGGGTAAATCCATTTTCGAGGGCAAGTGCTCTGCCTGTCACCAGTTGTCTGACCAGAAAGTGGTTGGACCGGGTATGGCCGGTGTAACGGAGCGTCGCAAGCCGGAGTGGATCATGAACATGGTGATCAACCCCGAGGAGATGACCAAAAAAGACCCAACCGCCAAAAAGCTGCTGGCTGAGCACTTAACGCAGATGACCAACCAGAACATCAACGAGCAGGACGCACGTGCTATCCTTGAGTTCCTCCGTCAGAACGACAAGAATTCTTAATATAAAAACTACAGCAAAACAATAATCAACATGAAATCATTATTCACAACTATCAAAAAAGCGGCTCCTGCTGCTGCCTTTACACTGGCGCTGGCCGGTGGCACGGCCCTGCAGGGTTGCAGCAGCGGTCCTGGCGAAGGTAGCGCTACAGCTGCCGGTGTTGCTTCGGATGCCGCGCAGGCGGTGTATGTAGCACCGGGCAAGCACGACGAGTACTACTCTTTCCTGTCGGGCGGCTTTAACGGACAGATGTCTGTGTATGGCCTGCCTTCCGGCCGACTGCTGAAGATCATTCCGGTGTTCACGCAGCACGGCGAGAACGGTTACGGCTACAGCGAAGAGTCTAAGGCGATGCTGAACACATCCCACGGTTTCGTGCCTTGGGACGACCTGCACCACCCAAAACTGTCGCGCACCAACGGTATGACCGACGGACGCTGGTTGTTTGCCAACGGTAACAACACCCCGCGTGTAGCCCGTGTGGACCTGAGCACCTTCGAGACTGTGGAGATCATGGAGATCCCGAACTCAGCCGGTAACCACTGCTCGCCATACCCAACCGATAACAACGAGTACGTGATAGCAGGTACGCGCTTCTCAGTGCCACTTGACATGAAAGGCGGTACAGCTGACGTGAGCATGGACGAGTACAAGGACAAGTTCCGCGGTTCTATCTCCTTCATTAAAGTAGACCAGGAGAAAGGCGACATGGAACTTGACTTCCAGATCCTGGTACCAGGCTTCGACTACGACCTGGCTAACGGTGGCAAAGGCCCATCTTCTGACTGGGTATTCTTCACCACTTATAACACAGAGCGTTCTGGCACACTGAAAGAACTGGGTGCATCGCAGAACGACCGCGACTACCTGGCTGCCGTGAACTGGAAACTGGCTGCCAAGTATGCCGCAGAAGGCAAGGCAAAGGAAATGCCAGCGTACTACTACCACAACAAAATGGACAAGGATTCGCACATCGCGAAGTCTACCATCAAGAAGTCAGTGCGCTACCTGCTGCCAGAAGACTGCCCAGGTATGATGTACCTGATCCCGGCGCCTAAGTCACCACACGGTATCGACGTGGACCCAAGCGGTGAGCACATGGTTGTAAGCGGTAAACTGGCTGCCACCATCCCAGTGTTCTCTTTCTCTAAAATGCAGGAAGCCATCAAGAACAAGTCTTTCGACGGCGAGATCAACGGTATCCCAGTGTTCAAATACGAGTCTGTGCTGAAAGCAGAAGTGCCGGAGCCAGGTCTGGGACCATTGCACACCGAGTTTGACGGAAAAGGCAACGCCTACACCTCTATGTTCGTGTCTTCTGAGATCGTGAAATGGAAATTGAGCGACTTCACAGTAGTAGACAGAATGCCGGTTTACTACTCAGTTGGTCACTTGATGATCCCGGGTGGTGACACGCACACACCGGACGGCAAGTACCTGGTGGCTATGAACAAGATCACCAAAGACCGTTACCTGCCAACTGGTCCTGAGCTGGCGCACTCTGCCCAACTCATCGATATCAGCGGCGAAAAGATGCGTATGCTGCTTGACTTCCCGACTGTGGCGGAACCACACTACGCACAGGCCATCAAAGCCGACCGAGTGGCACCGAACAGCGTGAAATTCTACGATCTGGCCAAGAACAAGCACCCTTATGCGGTGAAGAAAGAGTCTGACGCCAGCGTGACCCGCGAAGGCAACATTGTGCGCGTGAAAATGACGGCCATCCGCAGCCACATGACCCCAGACAACATTGAGGGTGTGCAGGTAGGCGATACTGTTCTCTTCCACGTGACTAACCTTGAGCAGGACTGGGACGTACCGCACGGCTTCGCAGTGATGGGCGCCAACACAGCCGAGACGCTGATCATGCCAGGCGCTACGCAGACCTTGCGCTGGGTACCAAAGAAAGACGGTGTGTTCCCATTCTACTGCACCGACTTCTGCTCTGCCCTCCACCAGGAAATGCAAGGATACATCCGGGTATCTCCTAAAGGCTCTAAAGTGCCGATCTCATTCTCTACAGGCAAGAAGAAGCCTGCTGCTTAACCAAAAGGTTTAAGCTGGGCAAAACAAAAGCGGAGGTTGCCCACAGCAGCCTCCGCTTAATTTTTAAATTTTCACCTTAAACCCAAAAGGATGAAAGCTTACCACAAAGTGCTGATGCTGATAGCCTCGCTGTCGCTCGGATTGTTATTCCTCTTCCCGATGTGGAAGATTTACCTCAAAGCCCCCCAGTACCCCGAAGGACTGGAAATGCACATCTGGGTAAACCAGATAGCGGGTAACTCAGACGGGGCTATCCAGAACTTCAACATCCTGAACCACTACATCGGTATGGAGCCCATCCACGCCGACTCTTTCGCTGAGCTTCGGATCATGCCGTACATTGTCATCTTCTTTATCGTGGCAGGTATAGTAGTAGCGCTGCTGGGCAAACGCAAGCTGGTGCTCGGCTGGACAGTGCTGCTAATGGTGGCCGGTGCTGCAGGTATCCTTGACTTCTATTTGTGGCTGAACAAGTTCGGTACCAACCTCGACCCAAGTGCCCCCATCAAAGTGCCGGGCATGACCTATGTGCCACCTTTGCTAGGCAGTAAACAACTGCTCAACTTCGATGCCTTGTCGTTGCCAGCCCTGGGTAGCTTAGGTATAGGACTCGCGATCTTATTAGCTGGCTTGGTGTATTATTTCAGCAGAAGCACAGCGCAAGTGAAAACAGCAGAAAAAGTAACCGCATGAAATCTTATAACCTATACCTGAACTGCCTGGTGCTCGTGGTGATCCTGCTGCTGGCCGGCTGCCGGGTAGAGCCCAAGCCAATCGCATACGGAGAGGTAAACTGCGCCCACTGCCAGATGACCGTGTCGGACAACCGTTACGGCGCCGAACTGGTGAACGACAAAGGCAAAGCGTTCTTCTTCGACTCGGCCGAGTGCCTGGCCCAGTACCTGGACCAAAATCCGGAACTGGCAGAAAGCGCCGCTCACGTGTTGGTGACCGACTACACAAGACCCGGTGAGCTGATCGAAGCCCGCAGCGTCCATTTTATACAGAGCAAAGAGCTCCCCAGCCCGATGGGCATGTACCTGACCGCCGTGGCCGACGAGGCCGCAGCCACCAAAATGCAACAGGAAGTAGGCGGTCGCCTGCTGAACTGGGAACAGGCCGTAACAGCCGTTAGAAACAATGAGAAACCTGAGTAAAAATATCGTAGTTTGGACCGCATGCACTTTGGTGTGGTTGCTGGGATGCCCCTTGGCTTTTGGCGACACACTGAAGGTATGCAACACCTGCGAGTACCACTCCGTGAAAGAGGCCGTGCGCAAGGCGAAAGCCGGTGACGTGGTGCTCGTGGACGGAGGCGTATACCTGGAATCAGGTATAGAGATCACCCAGCCCATCAGCCTGATCGGGCGCAACAACCCGGTGATCGATGGCCGCAACAGCGGGCAGATCATCACCATCAAATCCTCCAACGTGAAACTGGAGGGCTTCACGGTACAGAACGTGGCCGTAAGCTACATGCGCGACGATGCTGCCATCCGGGTGGCTGACCGCGAAAACATACAGATACTGAACAACACGGTACTCAATACCTACTTCGGTATATACCTGCAAAACGCGGACAACAGCGTGGTGAAAGGCAATGTGGTGAAGGGAGTGAATACCGGTAAGATAGAATCGGCGCTCGGCAATGCCATACACGTGTGGCGCACCGACGGCGCCGAGATCAGCAATAACAGGGTGGAGGGCCATCGCGACGGCATTTACTTCGAATACGTGACCAACAGCTTGGTGCACGAGAACACAAGCGAGCGCAACAACCGCTATGGCCTGCACTTTATGTTCTCAGACGGCAACGTGTATACCCGTAACATCTTTCGCAAGAACGGCGCCGGTGTGGCCGTGATGTATACCCGCGACATCCGGATGGAACACAACACCTTTGAGGATAACTGGGGCGCCGCTGCCTATGGCCTCCTGCTGAAGGATATTTCGCAGAGCACGATCCGCAACAATACCTTCCGTAGAAATACCACCGGTATTTACATGGAGAGCTCTAGCCGGCTGCACATCGAGGGCAACGACTTTGACCGCAACGGCTGGGCGATTCGTCTGCTGGCCAGCTGCATACAGGATACGTTCCGGCTCAACAATTTCACGGCCAACTCCTTTGATGTGAGCACCAACGGCAGCCCTACCATGAACCTGTTCGAGCAAAACTACTGGGACAAGTACACCGGCTACGACCTGAACAAAAACAGTGTAGGTGATGTGCCGTACCGGCCTGTAAGCTTGTACTCGATGCTGGTGGAGCGCGTGCCGCCCTCAGTGATGTTCATGCGCAGTTTTATGGTAGACCTCCTGGACAGCATCGAGCGGGTGATGCCGAGCTTTATACCCGAGACCCTGATAGATGAAAGCCCTTTAATGAAGAAAATAAATCATGATAGCGATAGAAAACTTGTCCAAAACCTACGGTAAACTGGCCGTGCTCGACAACCTGAGCGTGCGCTTTGAGGGTGGCCGTGTGGTGTCCATCATCGGCCCGAACGGTGCGGGCAAAACCACCATGAGCAAGTGCATTTTGGGTATTGTGCTGCCCGACAGCGGCGACATCAAGTTCAAAGGCGAGAGCATACTGAAAAAGCACGCCTACCGCAGCCAGATCGGCTATATGCCCCAGATCGGCAAGTATCCCGAGAACATGAAGATCCGGCAGGTGATCGAAATGGTGCGCGACATCCGTAAAGACGCCACCGTGATTGACGAAGAGTTAATAGGCCTTTATGGGCTTCAAAATATGTATGATAAAAGAATGGGCTCCCTGTCGGGCGGCACGAAGCAGAAAGTGAGTGCGGCACTTGCCTTCATGTTCGACCCGCAGGTGCTTATTCTCGATGAACCCACCGCAGGCCTTGATCCGATCTCCGCGGAGATTCTCAAGTGCAAAATACTGAAGGAGAAAAAGAAAGGGAAGCTGATCCTGATTACCTCGCACATTATGAGCGAAGTGGAGGAAGTGGCCGACGAGGTCATGTGCCTGATGGACGGTTCGGTAAAATTCCACGACACCATCACGGAAATTAAGCAACAGGCAAATGAGGAGCGCCTGAGTCGCGCCATTGCCAAGATCATGCATGAGGAGGACTAAGCCATGAAAAAGATCATTAAATACGTTTTGTACGACATCGTGCGCAACAAGATTGTAGTGGCCTATACCTTGTTTCTGCTGTTGCTCTCGGTTGGCCTGTTTAACCTGGGCAGTAGCCCGGAGAAGGGTTTGCTGAGTCTGCTCAACCTGGTGTTGCTCACCGTGCCGCTCATCAGCATTGTGTTCGCCACAACCCACTTTTACAACTCCTATGAGTTCATGGAGCTGCTGGTGTCGCAACCCATCAAGCGCAGCAAGATCTTCATGAGCGAGTACCTGGGTGTTACCTTGTCTCTTTCGGCTGCGCTTGTCATCGGCATGGGTATACCCGTGATGCTGTTTGCGCCAGGGGCCACAGGGCTATACCTGGTGCTAACAGGCGTATTCATCACCTTTATTTTTGTGGCGCTGGCTTTCCTGGCCTCGGTCCTCACCCGCGACAAGGCCAAAGGCATCGGCATCGCGCTGCTGCTCTGGTTCTACTTTGCCCTGATCTACGACGGCATCGTGCTGTTCATCCTGTATTCTTTTGCCGACTACCCGCTGGAGTACGCCACCCTGACCATGACGGCGCTGAACCCGGTAGACTTGGGTCGCATCATGGTATTGCTGAACCTGGATGTGTCGGCTCTGATGGGCTATACCGGTGCCCTCTACAAGAGCATCTTCGGCAGTATGTGGGGAATTGTATCGGCGTTTGGGGTGATGCTGCTTTGGGTGACGATCCCTTTAATCACTTCCAGAAACATCTTCCAGAAACGAGACCTTTAAAGCGTGAAAAAATAGCCTTCACAGGCAAGAGAAAAGACCAGAAGTTTTATTCAAACAAAAGAGCGCAGGCTAATCGGTCTGCGCTCTTTTGTTTAACGTGTCGCTGTGTTTTGTGTCGATGCAGTAATAGCACTTTTAAGTAATGGCGGTATCCTTTTCCTGTATCAGCAGAGGAAGCTATGTAATAAAACGGATATGGCTGAAGTACAGTACTGCCTCTGAATCAAACCGAAAGAAAGTCAGTGCGTACAAATGCCAAGAATGTTTAACGTTACCACACCTAAACCATCAAAACTATGGCAAATCCGTCCAATTCATTAAACAAAATTCTGAGCGGTCTTCTCCCCGATTCTTTCAGGTATGGCGTTGTGGCGCTATTCTGTGGCTCGCTTCTTTTAAGCTGTTCATCCGGCGATAATGAAAATAAAGCCACCGAATCGCAGGAGCAAACCGGACTGGCACATCAGCAGGAGCAAGCCCCTGTAGAAGATGATGGCAAAGGTATAGGACCTGTCTCTTCTATTGAAGTAAGCGCAGACATAGACGATGCCCTGGCCGCCGAAGGCAAGACCATTTTCGAGGGCAAATGCTCAGCCTGCCACCAGCTCACTGACCAGAAAATTGTGGGCCCCGGGCTATTGGGCGTGACCGAAAAACGCAAGCCGGAGTGGATCATGAACATGGTGATCAACCCCGAGGAAATGACCAAAAAAGACCCGACCGCCAAAAAGCTACTGGCTGAGCACTTAACGCAGATGACCAACCAGAACATCAACGAGAAAGACGCACGCGCTATTCTGGAGTTCCTCCGTCAGAACGATCTCCAGGCACAAGGAAAATAAACTTAACCCAAAATATCATGGAAGTACTAAACCAAAAGTTAACAGCAATAGCACCTAAGCTGGGCTTTATGCTCACGCTCATGGCTGGTGCGGTACTGCAGGCATGTGGAGGAGGAGAAGGAAATCAGAAATCGACTGCAGTCGATTCGGATGCGGCGTCTGCGGTATATGTACCACCAGGGCAACATGATGAGTATTATTCTTTCCTGTCGGGAGGTTTTAACGGGCAGGTATCAGTATACGGGCTGCCCTCGGGCAGGCTGCTGAAAGTTATACCTGTTTTCACGCAGTTTGCCGAGAATGGCTACGGGTATAACGAGGAGACAAAGCCCATGCTGATGACCTCGCACGGATTTGTACCCTGGGACGACCTGCACCACCCCAAGCTGTCGCGCACCGATGGGATGGCAGACGGAAAATTTCTGTACGTGAATGGTAATAACACGCCAAGGGTGGCAAAAGTGGATCTGACGACTTTTGAGACAGTGGAAATCATGGAGATTCCGAACTCGGCCGGTAACCACTGCTCGCCTTACCCAACCAACAACAACGAGTACATTCTGGCGGGTACACGCTTCAGTGTGCCGATCAACACAGACAAAGCAGGTATAGGAGATGCCGGCCTGGACGAGTACAAAGACAAGTTTCGGGGCTCTATTTCTTTTATAAAGACAAACGAGGGCAACGGCCACATGGAGCTGGATTTTCAGGTGCTGGTGCCCGGCTTTGACTATGACCTGGCCAATGGCGGCAAAGGGCCTTCCGGCGACTGGGTTTTCTTTACCACCTACAACACCGAAAAGTCTTCTACTTTAAAGGAGTTGGGCGCCTCCCAAAACGACCGCGACTACCTGGCGGCCATTAACTGGAAGCTGGCGGCCAAGTACGCTGCCGAGGGCAAGGCACACGAAATGCCGGCCAACTACTACCACAACACGATGGACCACAACTCCCACATCGCCAAATCCAACGTGATCAAAAAAGTGCGCTACCTGCTGCCGGAAGAATGCCCGGGTATGATGTACCTGATCCCGGCGCCTAAATCGCCGCACGGCATCGATGTGGACCCCACTGGGGAGTACATGGTGGTGAACGGCAAACTGGCCGCTACCCTGCCTGTTTTCTCTTTCTCTAAAATGCAGCAAGCCATCGAAAACAAGGACTTTGATGGCGAAGTGAATGGGATACCTGTATTCAAGTATGAGTCGGTACTCTATGGCGAAGTACAGGAGCCAGGCCTCGGCCCATTGCACACCGAGTTCGATGGAAAGGGAAATGCCTACTCTACGATGTTCGTGTCGTCGGAGGTGGTGAAGTGGAATGTGAAAGACCTGAAAGTGCTGGACAGAATGCCGGTTTACTATTCTCCGGGCCACCTCATGATCCCGGGCGGAGATACCAGAGAGCCTGACGGCAAGTACCTGGTTGTGATGAACAAGATCACCAAAGACCGCTACCTGCCAACCGGACCAGAACTTTTGCACTCGGCCCAGTTGATCGACATCAGCGGTGACAAAATGCGTATGCTGCTCGACTTCCCGACCCTGGCTGAACCGCACTACGCGCAAGCTATTCAGGCGGACAAGGTGGCGCCAAACAGTGTCAAGTTCTTCAAGCTGGATGAAAATTCGCACCCGGAGGCTGTCAAGAAGGAGTCTGACGTGAAAGTAACGCGCCAGGGCAGGACCGTGAAAGTAAACATGACCTCTATCCGAAGCCACTTCACGCCAGACAACATTGAAGGCGTGCAGGTAGGCGATACAGTGATTTTCCACGTGACCAACCTGGAACAGGACTGGGACGTGCCGCATGGTTTTGCCATCATGGGTGCCACCAACGCCGAGACCCTGATCATGCCGGGCGCCACGCAGTCGTTGCGCTGGGTACCTAGGGAGGCCGGTGTATACCCTTTTTACTGCACGGACTTCTGTTCTGCCCTTCACCAGGAAATGCAGGGCTATGTGCGTGTTTCGCCGCGCGGATCTAACGTGCCTTTGAAATTCTCGACGGGCGAGAAGAAACCGGTTCCTCCGGCACAGGCCAGTGTAAACTAAGATTAGCTGATTGTGAAGGACAGCGGAGTTTGTTAAGACCAGGCTTCGCTGTCTTTTTATAATTTTAATCAGAAAAGATGCGCATTTACCTGAGAATAATAATGGTAGTGGCAGCTTTGTTGCTCGGTACTTTGTTTTTCTTCCCCATGTGGAAGATATACCTGGAGGCACCCCAGTACCCGGAGGGGCTTGAGCTGCATATCTGGATCAACAAACTGGGAGGCAGCTCCGAGAGTGTGCTCCAGAACTTCAACATCCTGAACCATTACATCGGGATGGAGCCCATTCACCCGGACTCGTTTGCCGAGCTCAAGTACATGCAGTATATCGTTATCTTTTTTATGGTGACGGGCGTGACCGTGGGGTTGCTGGGAAAAAGAAAACTGGTGCTGTACTGGGTTATTTTGCTGGCCGTGGCAGGTGCCTCTGGCATTGCCGACTTCTACCTCTGGTTGTACAAGTTTGGCACTAACCTTAGTCCGGAAGCGCCCATAAAAGTACCGGGCATGACCTATATACCGCCTTTGCTGGGACATAAGACGCTGCTAAACTTCAATGCGCTCTCACTGCCCGGTTGGGGTAGTATCGGCATCTTCCTGGCTATCGTGTTCGGCACACTCGTATACCTGTTAAGCAGGGCTAAAATCAATTCTACTACATCCGAATAAATTTAACATGCTACATAAAAACACCCTTTACACCCTGAGTCTACTTTTCCTGCTGATAGGAGCAGCGGGTTGCTCGGTGGAGCCAAAACCTGTGCCCTATGGCGAGGCCAACTGTACCCATTGCCAGATGACCGTGTCGGATAACCGGTATGGCGCCGAGCTGGTAAACGACAAAGGCAAACCCTTTTATTTTGACGCGGCCGAGTGCCTTGCCTCCTACGTACTGGAGCATCCTGAAATAAGCGACAAAGCTGCTTACCTGCTCGTGACCGATTTCACCCAACCCAGTACACTGATTGAGGCAGACAAGGCGCATTTTCTGCAGAGCACGGAGCTGCCCAGCCCCATGGGCATGTTCCTGACGGCTGTGGCAGATGAAGCGAGGGCCAAAGAAATGCAGGAGAAGTACGGAGGCCGCCTGCTAACCTGGGAGGGGGCCAAACAAGCTGTGAGAAATAATGAGAAACCTGAGTAAGTATTTTGTTTGCTTGCTGGGCGCTTTTGTGTTGCTGCTGACGAGCCCGGTGGCTTTTGGCGACACGCTGAAGGTTTGTGCCTCCTGTCCTTATACCTCCGTGAAACAGGCTGTAAGCCTGGCAAAAGCCGGCGACGTGGTGCTTGTGGATGGAGGCGTATACCAGGAAGCAGGTATAGAGATCACCCAACCCATCCGCCTCATCGGGCAGAACAACCCGGTGATAGACGGCAACAACAGCGGGCAGATCATTACGGTGTCCTCCGACAACGTAACGGTCCAGGGCTTTACACTGCAGAACGTAGCCACCAGCTATACCCGCGACGACGCCGCGATTCGGGTGAGGCAGCAGAACAACATCCGGATCCTCAGCAACACCATCCTGAAAACTTACTACGGGATATACCTGCAGTACTCGGAGGGGATCGTCATCAAAGACAATGTGGTGAAAGGAGAAAACGTGGGTAAAACCGAGTCTTCGCTGGGCAATGCCATCCACATTTACAAAACGGACGATGTGCAGATCATCGGCAACGAGGTGCAGGGCCACCGCGATGGCATATACCTGGAAACCGTGAAAAACAGTACAGTGGAGCGGAACGTGAGCCACCAGAACAGCCGCTATGGGTTGCACTTTATGTTCTCAGACGGAAACGCCTATACCCATAACACCTTCCGCAGGAACGGCGCTGGTGTGGCCGTGATGTACACCACCAATGTGCGCATGGAGCACAACACCTTTGAGGATAACTGGGGCGCGGCCTCTTACGGACTGCTGTTGAAAGAGATAAACAACAGCGTTATTTACAATAACGTATTCCGGCGCAACACCACAGGTATACACATGGAAAGCTCGAGCCGGCTCGATTTCAGGCACAATGATTTTGAGCGCAACGGCTGGGCCATTAAACTGATGACCACATGCATAGACGATACCTTCCGGTTAAACAACTTTACCGGCAACTCGTTTGACATCAGCACGAATGGCAACGCGCAGCATAACTATTTTGAACACAACTATTGGGACAAGTACACGGGCTACGACCTGGATAAGGACGGCATAGGGGATGTGCCCTACCGGCCGGTGAGCCTATATGCGATGCTGGTGGAGCGCGTGCCACCCTCTGTGATGCTGATGCGCAGTTTTATGGTAGATCTGCTCGATAACATGGAAAGGGTACTGCCAAGTATCATTCCGCAAAACCTGATGGACGAGCGACCGCTAATGAAGAAGATAGATCATGATAACAATAGAGAATTTGTCCAAAACCTACGGCAAACTGCAAGTGCTCCGTGGCGTGAGCGTTGAGCTCACAAAAGGCAAAGTGATATCCATCATCGGGCCGAACGGTGCGGGCAAAACCACCATGAGCAAGTGCATTTTGGGCATGGTGCTGCCCGACAGCGGCGACATTAAATTTAAGGGAGAGAGTGTGCTGAACAGGCATGCCTACCGCAGCCAGATCGGCTACATGCCCCAGATCGGCCGTTATCCCGAAAACATGAAGATCCGGCAGGTGATCGAAATGGTGCGCGACATCCGCAAAAACGCCCCCATCGACGACGAACTGATCGGGCTTTACCGGCTGGAAGAGATGTACGACAAACGGATGGGCGCCTTGTCGGGCGGCACGAAGCAGAAAGTGAGCGCGGCGCTGGCCTTCCTGTTCGACCCGCAGGTGCTTATACTCGATGAACCCACTGCCGGCCTGGACCCTTTTGCTGCCGAGATTCTGAAAGGCAAAATCCTGAAAGAGAAAAAGAAAGGCAAGTTAGTGCTGATCACCTCGCACGTGATGAGCGAAGTGGAAGAAGTGGCTGACGAAGTGCTGTGCCTTGTAGATGGCGCCATCATGTTTTACGAAACCATTGCAGACATCAAAAACCAGACCCAGGAAACCCGCCTGAGCCGGGCAGTTGCTAAAATGATGAACGGAGGAACTGCACTATGAACAAGCTTATCAAATACGTTTTGTATGACATCGTGCGCAATAAGATCATCGTGGCCTATACCTTGTTTCTGTTACTCTTGTCTATTGGCCTCTTCCAGTTGGGAGGCAGTGCCGACAAGGGCCTGCTGAGCCTTCTCAACCTGGTGCTCTTGACCGTGCCGCTGATCAGCATTGTCTTCGCCACGACCCACTTTTACAACTCCTACGAGTTCATGGAGCTGCTGGTGTCCCAGCCAATCCGGCGTAGCCGTATTTTTATGAGCGAGTACCTGGGCGTGGCCTTGTCGCTGTCAGCCGCTTTTCTGGTTGGGGTGGGGGCGCCGGTGCTGTTCTTCGCCCCGAGCACCACGGGTCTGTTCCTGGTTGTGACGGGGGTGCTGATCACTTTCGTTTTCGTGGCGCTGGCTTTCCTGGCCTCGGTCATCACCCGCGACAAGGCCAAAGGCATCGGTATCGCGCTGCTGCTCTGGTTCTACTTTGCCCTGATCTACGACGGGCTGGTGCTGCTAATCCTCTACGCCTTCAGCGACTATCCGCTCGAACAGACCACGCTCGCTCTTACGGCACTCAACCCAGTGGACCTGGGGCGCGTGATGGTACTGCTTCATTTGGATGTATCGGCGATGATGGGTTATACCGGGGCGCTCTACAAGAGCATTTTTGGAAGTTTATGGGGCATCGGCATTGCCCTGGCAGTGATGCTGCTTTGGGTGATAGTGCCCCTGCTCAGTTCCAAGCGCATCTTTCAGAAAAGAGACCTGTAGGAATGTAATTCACAGGTATAGCCAGCCACGTGCTGACACAGAAATCCCCGCCTTCTGCAAAGCGGGGATTTCTGTTTTATAGGCTTACTGGTTATTGCGGTTTGTGGTTGATACGGTGTCTACTTCAAAAGCCGCTGTATCGTCCTGCATATCCAGCTGCGGGCTTACTTCTTCGCCTGACCCGATCTCTACACTTTCATCTATGGTTTCGTTATTGCGGGTGTCGGTTTCACCAGCTGTGTCGTGGGTCGTGTTGTCGGAGCTACAGGAGAAAAAGAAAATACCGGCAAAAATTATAAGTGTCTTTTTCATAGTCGTATGTATTGGTTTAAACTATCTAAAACGAGTTTAAAAACCGTTCGTTTCAAAGCATAGTTCTGAAAACCAGTTACAAACTGACAGGCCAATGCAAAAAAAGCGCCCTGTACTTGGCCGGGGCCGTCAGACAGGGCGCTTTGAAGGGGAGGAGGGCAGGCTTAGTCGTTATCGGCTGCGTACCATTCGGCAAAAGACTTTTCCGTTTCCCAGAGCTTGAGGCTGTGCAACTCCACATAGGGCGGCAACAGGTGCCGGATGCGCTGCTTGAAGTCGATCAGCATGTTTTCGCAGGTAGGCTGATACGGCGTGAGCACCAGGTTGTGGTTGAAGTGCCGCAAGGCCAGGATCAACTCCTGCGGGGCATCCTGCCGCAACAAAAGCGCATGATCAATCGGGTCGATGATCGTTTCCTGTACCAGTTTTTTCAGCTCTTTGAAGTCCATCACCATGCCGTCGTTCGGGTGCGTTTCACTCACGATGGGCGTGCCCATGATCGTGACCTCCAGCCTGTAGGAATGCCCGTGAATGTTGCGGCAGCCACCTTTGTAATGCTGCAGGGCGTGCGCCGCTTCAAATGTAAACAGGCGGGTTAATCGTATTCTGCTCATACCTGACTATACCTTCTGGTTTGCTAACTGCAACTGGTCTTCAGCTTCCAGTAATTCATCCAACATCAGCACACGCTTCTCCAACTGGTCCTTAAACAGTGTCGGCACCAGCTCTTTGTAGTAACTTATACCTTGCTGCAGGTTCTGCCAGAAACTCTGCAGGTATTTTTCCTGCTTGTCTGTCATGGTCTCCTGCAGTTCGGCTTTCTTGTTTTTCCAGTACTGCACATACATGTTGAGCTCGTTGATGAACACATGCGGACGGTAGGTATTGTTAAGTACGTTCATGCGACCGTAAATGTGGTCGACCATCTCCTGCAGTTTAAAAATGTTGGAGAAGTAGGCCAGGTTCGGGCCCGGGCAAATGGCGATCGGTCTGGAAGCTACGGTTTTTCGGGCTATACCTAGTTTCACCAGCGCTGTGTTGGCCAGTCCTTCGCAGAGGCATTCTTTCGAAAGTACTTTTGCTTCTTCGGCTTTGTATTCTGCTTCCGGCAGCCCCATACCTTGCAGTTGCACCAGCTTGTTGCGCTGGTATTTGCGGGAGGCGGTACAGATCGGCTCTTTTGTGAAATCGGTGTTGGAGACCAGGTGCTTTTTTTCGCACGGACTACCAGGTTTGCCTTTTTCAATACGTGCCAAAGTGAGCGCCTCCGAACTGGTGCCGCGCAGCGAGTTGAAAGGTACGCCAAGCGGGGAAATTGGGCTCAGGTATAGGTCTTCTTTTTTGGCACGGGCCAGTTTTTCCATGGTCTCCGCATCGACAGTGGTAGCTTCGGGTACCAGCAGGAAAGGGGTACCCCAGCCGGCAGCATCCATGCCGTAGTGCTCGAGCAGGAAGTCGTGCTCCTCTGCCGTGCCGATACCGCCCTGCACCGTGATGTGCATGGTAGGCGCTGCGGCCGGTACGGTATAGCCTTTGGAGGTAAGCGCATTGCTGAACAAGGTATAGAGTTCGTCCTGCATGGCCTGTCGGTTTTGCTTAAACTCTTCGAGGATGGGGCCGAGCAGGTAGCCGTCGGTAGCGAAGGCATGGCCGCCGCAGTTCAAGCCCGACTCGATGCGAAACTCCGATACCCAAATGCCTTTCTTAGCCAGGATCTTGCCCTGCACAAAGGCCGAGCGGTAGTCACTCACTTTGATCACCACCTGCTTTTGGAGGTAGCCGTTTTCGTCAGGGAAGAAACAGGGGAATTGCTCGAGGTAGCTGTAGAGGCGCATGTTCATACCGGCCGAAAAAATCACCGAAGCATGCACGGTACTTTTTGCAAAACCACGCAGCGCGGCCAGTGCATCGGAATACTCGGATGGCAGCGGGTTACCGTCTTTGTCGTAATTGGTTTTGTCGAGCTTGGTCATGATGTTCACATCGATGCTTCCGGGTACCACGGCTTTGCGCAACTCATCCTGCATGATCTTCTTCAGCTCCGGGTTGCTCGTCTGCAGCATCTTTCTGTACATCGCTTTTAGGGGAGCGTTTTCCGGCAGCAACAGAAAGTACTTTGTCAGGCGCGATTCAGAGTCGAACGACTCCTGCTGGAGGGCCTGTACCTGTAACGTTACGATGCGGTCGGCCAGGTCAAGGTAAGCCGTAATGCGACGTGCGCGGTAATCTTCTTCTTTCTGCGAGATAGGAGTAAATGGCTCCTGGTATACCTGGCTGTAGTACTCGCGCATTTGCTCAATCAGCGTGTCGTCACTGAGCGAGATAACCGAAGAGATACCATACTGCGCCACTTTCATGGGCGAGTCAATCGAGAAGGCCAATCCCATAACCGGGATATGGAAGCTGTGCGGTGTGTTTTTGATCATGAATGAAAATGTGGTATCGGTTTGATTTTGTTACTATTTGTTAAGCTCTAACCCCTTTTGTCTGATTCTTCAAATAGGGTTCCTGCCCCCAGGGAGGAAAGGATTTTCCGGATTTTTGCATTTGCCGGGTTGTCCCCTTGCTTTCTTTAAAAGGAGCAAGGGGATGACCACTCTCAGCGACTTACAAGCCCCTGCGTTTCATTTCCGCCTCCAGCAGGCTCAATTCCCTGCCCATTTGCCCGGCAATGGACGTGTTTTCCTCCGCCCGCCTGATCATGTAAGGCAGGGTGGTAGCCACGTCACCATAAGGCAGGTACTTGGAGGCGTTAAAACCAGCGCTGGCCAGGTTGTAGGTCAGGTTATCGCTCATGCCATAGAGCTGAGAAAAATGGATGCGCTTGCGGTGGTCGGCTATACCTTGCCGGTTGATCTGGTTGACGAGGTAGCGGGTGCTGGCTTCGTTGTGTGTTGCAGCGCAGAGCTCGACGCGGTGCAGGTGCTGCAGGCAGATGTCAATCGCTTCGTCGAAGCTGCGGTCTGTGTCAGCTTTGATGTGAAAGACCGGGCTCGGGTAACCGTACTCAGCGGCGCGTTCCTGCTCTTTCTCAATGTATGCCCCGCGCACGATCTTTATACCTAAAATAACGTCGTAACCTTCGCTGCGTTTCAGCAGATCGGTGAGGTAAGCCACGCGGTCGGTGCGGTACATCTGCAGTGTGTTGAACACAACGGCGCGCCGCTCGTTGTAGCGCAGCATCATCTTTTCGGCTAGTTCGTCCATGGGCTGCTGTAGCCAGGTTTCCTCAGCATCAAGGTATACCGTGATGTTGGCTTCGTAAGCGGCTTTGCAGATCAGGTTCAGCCGATTCTCTGTTCGCTGGAAAGCAGCCTGCTCTTCCGACGACAGCGTTACTCCTTCCTGCAGTTTCTGGAAAATGTCGCGGGAGCCTATACCTGTCAGTTTCACACTGATGTAGGGTATCTCGCCCGTTACTTTGGCCAGGCGTATGTTGCGCATGATCTCGTCGAGCACGTAGTCGAAACCGGCTTCATCCTCCTTGGCTTCGGCGGCGTAGTCGAGCACGGTGTATACGCCGGCGTTGGCCATGCGGCGGATGGCACGCTGGGCCTGCTGCGCCGTTTCGCCCCCGCAAAAGTGACTGTAGATCGTCTTTTTAACCAGTCCCTTGATCGGAAGTCCCAGCTTCAGTGCCCAAACCGAGGCAACTCCGCCTAGCTTCACCAACATGGGCTTTCCCATCATTTTAAAAAGAAAGTGCGCCATTTTAAGCTCTTGGTCCGTCTTGGTGCCGAAGGCGATCTTCAGGTCGTTCGGATCGAAGGTGCTGGTGGGTTGTATGGTTGTCGTATTCATGGTAATTGCAATTCTTTGGGTATATGGCTGCTGTTGTTTAACCAGTAGGTTCGAGCCTGGATGAAGGCACAAGTTAGCCTGGCAGGCATGCCCCGGAAATGAGCAGCGTTAGTTCAAATAATGACATAGATCATTTTCTGTGTATTTGTTTTTACAGCTGTAGAACGATGCGTTAAATATTGTTTTTGAGTGACTTAAGTCATTTTATAAAGCTAGGCATATGGCTAGACTTGCATAGAATTTAAAACCCAAGTCTCATGAACACCCCTGATATACTCACGCCTGAATTCATCAATCCGTTGACTTATCAAAGCTTCAAGCAATTGGCAGACGAACTCATAGCAAAGGATCAAACCACAGGCCCGGAGCAGACCGAAGAACGCATTGCTTACACCAAACTCAACCAGCAGCGCATGAAGCGTGTCGAGAAACAATTCACCCTTAACCCTGACTTACTCGAGGCCCTGCAGCAACCGCGCCCCGAATGGCATTGGGTGGTGCTGGTGGAGTCGTGGTGCGGCGACGGAGCTCAACAACTGCCTGCCCTGGCTGCCATTGCCGAGGCGGTGCCCACCATAGAACTGACGGTGCTTTTGCGCGACGAAAATCCCGACTGGATGGACACCTGCCTGACCAACGGAAGCCGTGCTATACCGAAGCTGATCTGCCTGAATGCCGAAACGAATGAGCGCCTCTTTACCTGGGGACCACGCCCGGCAGCGATTCAGGAAAAGGTGCTCCAGTTTAAAGAGCAAAACCCATTTGCGACCAAAGAAGAGGTACACTTGCTGGTGCACACGCTATACGCCAAAGACCGAAGCCAATCGCTGCAGCTGGATCTGCTGCAATTGGTGCAAAGCGCTATACCTGTTCAGGAAAAAGAGGAGGGAGTAGTATCATGAAGCTAGTCATTATCGCCATATTTCTGGCCAGCCTGACCTCCATGTGCGGACACGAGCGCGATCTCGAAACAGAGCACAAAGAGGTAATTCACGAAGAGCAAACTCTGGCCCTGAACGGCACCGAACGCTGGCAGGCCGACGAGCCAACCAACCGCCACATCACGCAACTTCAAGGTATGCTGCAGGAGTTTAAGCTGCAGGCGGAGAACAATTCGGCAGAGGCGTACAACGACCTGGGGCAGGCCATGAAAGCTGAGATGCAGCAACTCTTTAAAGACTGCCGCATGAAAGGTCCCGCGCATGACATGCTGCACGTATATCTAATGCCACTAGTGGAAGATGTTAACGTGCTGGCCGAAAAAGACGAGCACCTGTCTGAGCAGGCATTGGCGCGGGTAAGCACGCGCCTAAAAGAATACAACACTTATTTTGAATAAACGATGGCGGAGGTAAAGGCGCAGCGGCTACCGAAAACAGAACAGGATACCCTGGTGCGGGCTCGGCTCGCACTTGGGTATTTTGTGCTCGTGGCGGTGCTGGGCCTTTTCCTGCGCTGGCTCATGGTGTCGCCTGTTGTGGGCGTCAACTACAAAAACTTCCTGCACGCGCATTCGCATGTGGCCTTGCTGGGCTGGCTCTACTGCGCCTTTTTTGCGGCCCTGCTCTACATTTTCCCTGCCACTACCCCCGTTGACCGCGCCTCTTTCCGACGGCAGTTTTTCCTGACGCAGGTATCGGTGCTGGGTATGCTCTTTACCTTCCCGGTGCAGGGTTATGCGCTCTTCTCCATCATCTTCTCGACGTTGCACATTTTGCTCAGCTACTGGTTTGCCCGCAGCTACTGGCGCCATCTGCGGCAGCATGTGGCGCAGGAAGCGCATGGTGTTTCGCTGAAGTTTATCGGGGCGGCCTTGCTGTTTATGGTGCTGTCCTCCATCGGTCCCTGGGCCATGGGGCCGATTATGGCCAAAGGCACCATTGGCGGTGAACTCTACTACTCGGCCATCTATTTCTACCTGCACTTCCAGTACAACGGCTGGTTTACTTTTGCCGTGCTCGGCTTGCTATTTTGGTTTCTGGAGCGCCACCACATCCCTTTCAACCGCCGCTGGACCATATGGGCTTTCTGGCTGTTGGCGCTGGCCTGTCTACCTGCCTATGCGCTGTCGGTGCTCTGGACCAAACCTGCGGACTGGGTATACGCCATCGGGTATGTGTCGGTGGGCATGCAACTGGCGGGCCTGCTATACCTGGCAAAAGTACTGCGGCAGATATGGGCGGAGGTGGTGCCTTTGCTGAAGCCCTGGGTGCGGGCGCTGGCAGGTATGGCGCTGTTCTTTTTTGTGCTGAAACTGGTGTTACAGACCGTATCTGCTTTCCCGTACATGGCCGACCTGGCCTACAAAATCCGCTACTTCATCATCGGCTACCTGCACCTGTCCCTGCTCGGTTTTGTGTCGCTCTTCGTGCTGGGCTTCCTCCTGCAGCAAGGCCTCTACCGCCTCGGCCGATATGGCGGTATCGGGCTAGTACTTTTCCTGACGGGCTTCTTCGCCACGGAATTGCTGCTATTCGGGCAGGGCACTTTGCTTTGGCTCGGGCTGAGAGCTTTGCCAAGTTTCAACTGGCTGATGTTCTGGGCGAGTGTGCCCATGCCGCTGGGGTTGGGGCTGTTGTTTCTGGGGCAGCGGGGGTTGAAAGTGAGTGGGGTAGGGAGGTTGTCTGAATCTTAATATTGGGCTCCTACCTCAAGGGTTTACAGAATTTTGGAGTGACGTAATTGATAATGTTGATATACTGAGTATTACTCTTAATTTTCGCAATCTGACTCTTTCTGATTTTAAAGATACAAATTGTATCTCTTACAATTTTTCAATTCTAACGCATTCAAGTTATTAAGTAACTTGTCTTGCAAAAAACCATAAAAGCAGTAATGGATCTGATTAACGTGATTCTTGATATTTATGGTCATTCAAAATTTTTGAATATATCTGTTTAATCTAAAGACTATTCATAGTCAGTACGACTTTAATAGTCTTGAAAAGTATTTTAATATCTAATAAGAGAGAGGCATTTTTTAGGTAAAACAAGTCATACTCTAATTTTTGTAGGTTTTGCTCAGGGGTAGCAGTAGGATAAGTAACTTGAGCTAATCCTGTTACTCCTGGGCGTATTGCATGCCTTAAGTTATAGTATGGGGCTTCCTCGGCTAGTTTGCACACTATGTCTTCTTTCTCCGGCCTTGGACCAATCAAGCTCATATGCCCGCAAATAATATTAATAAGTTGAGGTAACTCATCTATTTTCGTTTTCCTCAAGAACTTACCGATGGGTGTAATTCTGCTATCGTTGAGTACTGTATGTGAGTTGTTAGTTGATTCAGGCGAATAGTACATAGTTCTTAGTTTGTAGATGCTAAAAACTTTGCCTTTCAAACCTACTCTGTTCTGAATAAAAAATGCTGGCCCCTTTGATGTAGCTTTTATGCACACTATAGCCATTAATACAAGCAAAAAAGCTATAGGTGCGAAAGAAAAGGCAACGGTTAGATCTATCGCTCTTTTAAGTTGGAAAAAATTTGTGCGGGAATTAACATAGAATAAGTCACTGCTAATAAGCCAGGATTTACAGTGAACTGATGGGATACGCTCGGTAAAGCTCTCATAAAATGACGCCAAATTGTATACACAGACTTGTTTCACTCTTAAATTATTGATCTGCTTCAGTTGCGAGTTATTCAATGTAATGTTATAACTAGGGTCTAGTAAAACAACATCAAAATGCTTTTGTGATAGAAATGTTGCTAAATCTACTTCAGAGGAGTTCTCCCAAAAGTCAACTGTATATACTTTTTTGAATTTAGGTTCTTGTATTAGCTCTAATGCGATTGCACCAGGATTAATTATAAGGCACTTTTTCTCACTGACTTTCTCGTGCTTAATAACATTAAGCTTTGTCTTATTTAAATCAAGGCCATTAAAATATAGTAATTGTAAATTCATAACCTTAATAACTAAAGGGTCCAAAAAAGCTAGAGATTTAAGTTCTTGACTTATATTAACTAATAATTGTATATACGGGGAGGTGGAAGAAAAAGTAATAAGAATATTTAAAAAAATAATTAAATAATTTATGATTAGTTGTTTCTAATATTGATACTAATAACAATGCTGTTTTTTGATGTCTGAGGTAGTGTTATATAGGAATAATATTATATTATGATAAATTTATATTACTGATTTTATGATAAAAATATTATCCTATTAAAAATAGTTTATGATATTAAAATAATATTTTATCGATAGATAAATGCTGGCCATTAAGCAGCCTGTTATTCACTGAATAATGCATTATTGTGAGATTAAGGCAAGTTTTTAGGACGTCCTGTGTTATATATGGCTTCAAACTTTAGTCAACTAAAACTTTGGAGTAAATTATTCTATAATTTTACTGTACTATTTTGATGCAATTCTGAGGTAACACTTTGGGGCGAAACTTCTGCAGACATCTCATGGACAACTTGTAGTGTGCGGAGCATTTTATCAGCTAAATAGTCTTTGTCAAACAAAGCTTTCGCAATAATCTGGGCTCTTTCTCCCATAGCAATTGTAGAGGCTAGATTATCACTCAGTTCTATCAAGGTTTGAGCCAATTGATCAGGGTCATTGGGGTCTAAGGTATATCCGGCATGGTGTTCTTCAAGAAAATCTTTCATCCAGCCTTGTGTGTTCTGGACAACCGGCACACCTGCAGCCAGTGACTCGAAAAATTTGTTTGGAGAAGAGGTATCTAGTATGGGAGTCCCTTTTAAGGGCACCAAAGATACAAGAGCATGTTGTACGTATGTAACTAAGTTTTCCTTAGGCATTAAACCAAGCCGGATGAAGTTGGTTATGCCTTCACTAAATGCTTTCTGCTCTAGTTCTTCACGCTGTTGCCCTTCTCCAATAAGCAGTATGACAATATCCTGTCGCCCCATTTTGTGTAAAGCTTTTGCAGCTTCATATAACCAGTATGAGTTATTCACCATGCCGATATTGCCTGTATAAATAGCGTATTGTTTTGGTTTCAGTAAAGGATGTGTCGTTGTAAATGGTCTTGGAGTAGAAAACAGAGGTATATTGGCTGCATTTGTTACATCTACTATGTTTTCAAATTCAAAGCGCTGGAAGATGTTTTTTGTCATGCCGGGAGACAGGGTAACAATATACGAAGAAGCTTTGTAACACTGTTTTTCAAACCAATAGCTTATATTTTTTATGAGTCTGTTTTTAATGATACCTAACTCTATAGCCCCTTCAGGCCATAAGTCCCTGGTTTCAAAAATCAACTTTCTTCCTCTGATGTAACGTGCTATTAAACCAGGAATACCGACTGTAATGGGACCTGATGAGGCAATGACAACATCTGCTTTTATAGTGAGCGCATAATAAGATGATAGTATGCTGTATAAGAGGAACGTCCAGATCCTCTTGTAAAAGGAATGCTTGTTATCAGTAACAATATTCAAAACCTTAACATGAATACCATCGAAATACTGGTCTTCGATAAGTTTAGTGGCAGTAAGATCCGATTTGCTAAGAATGCTGGTTACTACAGTTACCTCATGTCCCTGCTTTACCCAGTTACTGGCAAACTCATAAACACGGGTGCCCCATGACCCCTTAGGAGTCGAAAAATTTTGATAGAAGTAAAGTATTTTCATAGTAAGTCATTTATTCAAACTCGATAACTGTATCAAGCACATTTTTGAAATGTATTTTAAAAACTGTTGCTTTTTGGTAGGTGTTAAAAGCTGAAGCAAACTGATAGGGAGCTGTTTCGATACGGAGCGCGTTTTTGAAACTGATCGTTCCTATTGTATCCAGGTGTATCCTAGAACTTTCTACTTTAAATGTTACTGCAGGGTGTAAGTGAATCAAAGCAATAGCTTCAGAAGCTTTTTTGCCCACCAATCTGTCTTGTATTGTTATAGTTGATCGGTCAAATGAAAACTTTCTATTGTGTTTTATCGCGTATCTTTTTTCATATCCGTCGTGTTCGCCTTCGATACTGTTTTTCGTTTCAGAATTGATACTGGTTATCGCCCTATCCCCTAATCGAAAGCTACCCCACACATCAGATTGATCAGCGTTATCGATAACGACAGTATTATGCGCAAATGTGGATCTTTCGTAAGACCTGATAGGGCCTGCTTGGTAAGTTGATGTACCTGCTTCAACAAACAGTGGAACCTGTTTATAGTGCAGGATAAAAGACAAAGCGTCTGCATGTCCATGCCCTGCCTGGTAGCTAGGGCCAATGTTTGCCATATCTACAAGACATTCATAGTCCCCGAACTCATATTTCCTGTATCCGGAAGATGAAAGAGGACGCGGAGTATCTGATTCAATGTTTAGAAATAAAGCATAATTGCGTAGTGATTCTGTGTCATAAGTAATGTTAGGGGCACTATCGTTTAAACAAGGAATTTGGTTATTCTTAAACGTGATTTTAGCCAACCAACTAAGCATCTTACTTGCTTTCGATTTTAGAATTTCTAGGAATGCTTCATTCTGACCATCGTATGACTGATACCAATCTACTAGTTCAAGTAACCGATGCAGTATGATTTGATGGTACATTGGGCTCAGTTCATAGTGAGCCCCATCTTCTAAAATTTGCTCATCCATTTCATCTAATAGAATACTTTGGCCGGTTGTTAACCAGTTTGGCTCCTCGAAGAAGGCACCACCCATGAGCAGGGCAAAAGAATTTTCAAGAACATGGTTTGCTAAAAGATGATACTCAACTCTTCCTGATAGAAAGTTTAGCTCTGCCCGTAGAGAGACCAGCAGATCCTCTTCGTTTAGTTTATGGCGGCAGATTAGTCGGATTAAATTCATTATCCTGATGGAGGCAGGGTATGGCTCCAGGGAAATTTCTGATTTGTTTAAACTTTCGTAAAGGGAACGAATCCACTGAAGCCTTATAGCCAATGGAATTTCCTCTTGCAGAAGGTAATTGGCATACTGTAAATTATAATTCCATAGCTTTCCATTTTCAGAGTACGACCAATCAATATTTTCTCCGAAGTGTACTTCCTGATTAATAAAGTTAAAACTACCATCAGGGGTAGCATATGTAAAACTCGATAGGTAATCAGAAAAATTGAGTTGCTTAAGATGTGCAGGATCTTTCTCTTGTATATAGGCATATAAAGGCTTAGCTTTTCTAAGCCGGTATGTGACTTGATAGACCAGTTGCTTAATCTTCAGATACCTGATCGTATTATAATACAGAGACAGCTTCTTCACTTTTAACTTGAAAAATCTCACACAGATGATTGACAATTCTCTCTGCTGTATGGCCATCCCACAGAGGGGGAATGCTGCCTTTTTTCCAATTCCCGGAGTATAGACGAACAAGCGCTTGCTCCAACATCTGAGGATCGCTGCCCAACAGCTCATTTGTACCGAGGGTACAGGTTTCAGGCCTCTCGGTAGAGTTCCTGAGTGTCATGCATGGTAGTCCCATAACAGTTGTTTCTTCTGTTATACCCCCAGAGTCAGTTATGACTCCCTTGGCATGCATAACCAGATAATTAAACTCTAAATAGCTAAGTGGGTCTACAGCTATAACCTTGTCAAGCTTTATCCCAAATTTTTCGATGTTGCTCCGTGTTCTTGGATGTATCGGGAAGATGATTGGCAGCGAGTTTTCTTCAGCTTCAAGTACACTGATAATACTTTGTAATTGAACTGCATCATCAACATTGGAAGGTCTATGCAGTGTCATGATCAAGTATTCTTTCTCTGCTAAGCCATAATGATCCCAGAATTGGGGTTTGATAAATTTGGGTGTCTGCTTTAACAACGTATCTATCATGGTGTTGCCAACAAAAAATATTTTGTCTTCTGATACACCAGAGTTTCTTAAGTTAGCATTTGCGTGCTCAGATGTAGTGAAAAAGTAGTTAGTAATACTATCCGTCACGAGCCGGTTGATCTCTTCTGGCATAGTCCAATCACCGGACCGTATACCCCCCTCAACATGTGCAACAGGTATACATAACTTTTGAGCAGTGATAGCACAAGCCATTGTTGAGGTAACATCTCCTACAACAAGTACTAAATCCGGCATGTGCGCAATTAGCTCCTTTTCAAATCGTACCATAATGGCAGCAGTCTGTTCAGCCTGAGTTCCACCTCCGGCCTCCAGGTTGGTATCTGGTAGAGGTATGCCAAGCTGCTCAAAAAAGTCACCTGACATCTTCTTGTCATAGTGTTGTCCGGTGTGGATCAAGCGGTAGCCAATATCGGCTCCCCTTTCTTTAGCTACTTGAATGGCCTCGATAATAGGTGCAATCTTCATGAAATTGGGACGTGCACCTGCAACAATAGAAACAATCATAGTTCTGCACCTATTAGATTTGGTTGGTTAAAATTGAATTGATGATTTATTGGTTAGGCAATCATTTTGCGTCTGTTTAATACAAAGTCAAAGGCTGATAAAAATCCATTAACCATTGTACCAGCCTGCAAATGCTTATTGTAGTAGTTATAACTACCGTCAGACAGCTCTTCTTGTAGTTTTTTATTGTTGCAGATTTCTCTTAAAGCAGCTGCTAATTCACTTATACCTCCTTCATAAACAAGGCTATTGCTTGCATCGCAATACTCAAACTCCGGTGCATGCTTCCTGTTCCGGTTCGTAATAACTGGGACTCCATACGCAAAACTATGTACCACTCCGAGTCCCACATGATTAGGTGAGACATACACTAGGGCACTAGCAAATTTAGCTTTCAGTTCTTCGGCATCGAAAGCTCCTGGTTCAAAGATAACCCTGTCTTCTACCTTATGTTCAGTAGCAATTCTCCGTAAATCAGTTATGTCACCATCCCCTACTATCCTGATGCTTATAGAATGATGAATCTCATCTGAAATTAAAGCAAACGCCCTGATAAGCTGATCTATCCCTTTACGCTCTTGAATTCTACCTACATAAAGAAGATCCTTTTTAAAAGTAGTGCTGGTTAAGCCTGCGTTCTCGACATGAAGTGTGTTCTGGGCAACAAACATTTTATGCCGTCCAACCCCAAATCGGTTGAAGTCGTCGCAGCCGCTGGGTGTATAAAAGATTAGAGCGTCAGCCCAATGAGCGAAGGCAATTTTTGCCATTCTGGCTACTAAATAATTGTTGCTTCTTCCAAAGCCTTGTCCCCAAAGAATGTACTTTGCTTTTCTACTTTTAAATAAAGTATAAAACCAGTTAGGTCTCCATAAATTGAATGAGAAAACGATGATGTCATAATTATCTTTTAGGTGCTTGACATCTGGCAACAATTTTATTTTGCCGTAATTTCTAACCTCCGTTTTTAATTCTCTAAAGTGGTAATTTTTACCTGTGTACTCTTCTGTATGAATTACATCACACTGTTCGATGTGTTCAGACCTTGATATCTGATCTATAATTGGTATGCGGTAATGCAGTAAACCAAGCTCAAGAACGAAGAGTAGTTTCATTTTAAATCAGGTATTGTTCCTTAGGGTGAATTTAAGGTAGTATAAACACTGTTACAGAAAATTGATTTTTGTCAAGAAAAGATTATCCAGTTTAAGATTTATTTGGATTAAATTTTATTATTAAATGACAAATAGTTATTACTTAATTAATATAGTATAACGTGCTATAATATATAAAGGTTATATTCTAACATCAAATATAATTATCTAGATCTCTGTCTTTGGGTATCAACAGAAATGTTAGAATTGTACTAATTTTGATAACTAGATATAAACTATAATTGGAGTATTGTACTGGAAAATTGGAAGAATATTTTGTAACTGCCTATAAAGAAGCTGGTTATCTGGATAGAGATAATAATTTCTATTGGGCTTTAACGCAAGGTACATTGCTTTAAATTATTCTGAGCTTTGTGAATAATGCATATACTAAATGGTTGACTAATATCTATTAGAGCTCAAGAATACGTCTAGGGGATAAAATAGAGCCAGTTCTATCTTTAAAATTTAGTTCAGTAAAACTTTGATCTTCTTTGAGTAAGCTCTACCTTCTTTATAAAAATTATCAGCCTGCTTGATCGAAATATTTTGCTCAAAGTCTTTTTTTAGGTGTAGAATAGTCAAGAAATTTTTTTTCAATTCGTAGTACCTGCCACTACTTTGAATTTTAGCTTTTACAGCGATTAGCCTTAATTTATTAATCTTGCCATCATCAGACAGAGGATGTAGCAGAGTCTTTTCAAAACTAAGCTTTAAGAATAGTTTTACGCTTGAAAGCATAACCCTGATTAGCCTAACGTGGAATAGGAGTAAATTTCTGCACCCATAATTAAGTACGAATTGATATGGAAATAACACTTCATGGCTTCCTGCACCATCTTTAAAAAACTTGATATGGTAATCCCATGATTGCCTGTTTTTAGGCATGAAGTGCTTAAATGTTAGCCTTTGGTCGTACCAAATATCATAGCCGATTAAAGCAATTGAGTAACATATTTCATAATCTTCACCAGAGGTAAGATTTTTACCTTGCCTACCTACAAGCATTGGCTTAAACCCAAATGTATAGATTTCTAGGTATGCTGATTTTCGGACTACGCAGCCGGCACCATATACTAAATTTCGTGTTACTTTTCCAGACGCTTCGGCCTGAGCTCCATTACCAAACAGGCTCATTTTAGATACCCAGCTTGGTGGAGGGACCTCATATACTAATTCGCCATGGCCGCCCAGTACACCAATCGTAGGGTTGTTGAGCATTATCTCATAAGACAAAGCAACATAGTTTGGGCTTAACCAATTATCATCATCACAAAACAAAATGAAATCATACCTAGCTTTATTAACGCCCATTTTTCGCGCAAAAGTGATGCCTTGCTTCGGTTGCTTTACAACCCTAAACGGAGCAGGGTTGGAGTACTTTTGCCACTCTGCTAAGGCAATACTGCATGTGTTATCAGTTGATGCATTATCAATAATAATCACCTCCCACGATATATCAGGGCTTACATTTTGCTGCGCTATATGCCTAATAGTCTCTGGTAGTAACCTTGAGCCATTATATGTGCAAATTACAACTGTGATACCGAGTGCCATAGTTTAGACAGGGCTAATTTGAAGTATAATTTAGCTGTCAGCCAATATGTCCATGGACCTTTGTATAAGGTCAGTGCATGCTTAATTTGTGCATCTACTGCTTGCTTATCTTTTAGTGCTGTCCAGGTATTGCCTGCCATTTTTATACCATAGGATGCATAGTATTTTCTTGATTTCTTTAAGATAGATTCTTTGCTTTCAGATGGTAAATGGTTTTGTATAAGTTCTGTTACAAATGAAATATCTTTTAAATATTGACCCGTAAGATATTTATTACTTGATATTGAATTAACATGCTTTCTATAGTCAGCTAAAATAGCTGGTGTATAGGCCATAGGGTAATGCTTAGCTATACGTACCCACATTTCCCAATCTTCGCCATAATTGACACCATAAAAAGATCCTAACTTCTCATAAACCTCTCTTTTTACAGCAATAGCAGCATACTGAATGTGCTGGCGTTCCGCAATAGTAAAAAGCCAGTTTTCTAATATGCCATCGTGTTTACTTTCAGGGCTTTTTGTATATAAGCTCTTACCATTTTCATCAATGCAGTTATACCTGCAAAACGCAGCTCCAGCCTCTGGGTACTTATTAAAAAGGGAACCTAGTTTATCATAGAAACCTGGTCTAACCAAGTCGTCTCCATGTAGAATATGAATCAATTCACCTTTTGAGCGAACAATGCATGTCTCAAAATTTTTTAGACTACCTACATTCTCCTTTTGCCTGTAGTATTTTATCCGCCCTTTGCCAACTTGCTTCACGAGTACCTCAACGTCAGTATCAGTGCTGGCATCATCCACTACTTCGATTTCCATTTCTCCTTCTGGCAGCAGCTGGCATAAAACACTTTCCAACGTTTCTTTTAAAAATTGATTACAATTATAAACCGGTATCATAACTGACCATAGCGGCCTTTTATAAACTGCAGATAGTACTGGTATTGCAGGGGGCGATATAGGTACTCGGTTCATAAAACTTGTTGATTAACAATTGCTCTTATACGGATTTATATGATGCATTACTGTAATATTTTGCGATCTTTTTAAATAATCTAAAACAAAATATGGATAAATTCTTAGAATTGTTTTGTGAGAAAAACTTCTTTTGTGATCAATACAGTCCGCTCAACGATATTTAATTACCTAGTAGAACATGTTTCAAAACTTGTTTAGGTGACTTAGTATGAAAAAGTAATTTGGTTCTTTCTGATAAAGTAAGGTGCTGCGAAAAGAAAGCTATAATCTGTTTCCTTTTACATGAGGCTGCATTTTGAATGTCCAGGATGCTATGTTTTGATGATTCCTTTTTGATCACGCATCTTGTTATAAAGTCTAACTCTTCGATGCATGATATAAGGTTACTTAATGTGAAGTCATTTAAAAGCGGTGTATAATTGTTTCTGTAGCACTCCAGATAGCTTGTGGGGATGGTGTAATCATTACTTGTATAGTATCTAATGTTCCGCATCATCTGCTCAAGGTGAGCTTGCTCATACTCTAATTTCTTGGTTTTCTGGTGCAAGCTTTGTTCAGAGAGACGGTATTTTAACAATACTTGATTTATGTTATGCATCTCATACTTTCGTGACAGTTGCCAGAATAGTTCAAAGTCCTCAGCATAAGCAGCAGTATATCCCTTCACATTTTGTACAGCGTGTTTTCGATACATAACAGAAGGGTGGCAGATACCGCTGAAGAAGATGAGATTATAGTAAAAATATTTAGCGTTGTATCTTTCTTCATGAACCAACAAGCTATTCTCTGATATGACTTCGACATGAGAAGATACTAAAGCACATGCTGGGTTCTCTTTTAAATACTCAAACTGAAGTTTCAAGCGCTCAGGGTAGCTGATGTCATCTGCATCCATTCTTGCAATGTACTGAGTAGATGCAAGCTCAATTCCTCTGTTTAATGTGTTTGTTATTCCAAGATTATCTGTATTCTCATAAAACCGGATGCGTGAATCATCATATTGCTTGACAATCTCTATACTTTTGTCAGTGGAGCCATCATCAATAATTAGAAACTCAAAATCGTGGAGTGTCTGGTTCAGAATACTATTTATAGCTGTAGCTAAGTATTTTTCTGAATTATAAACTGGCATTAAAACAGTAACTAGTGGCATCGTATGAGCCCTCCTATGTTATAATATTGCAAGCCTAAGCCTTCCAAATAAGATTCTCTTCAATCTCTTTCCTAAGCTTTTATATTTCATGTTCATTAATTTGTTGAGCATAGGGTATTGGTACGGCCAAAGAGCCTTTTTAAGTGACTTTGATATGTAAGGGTTTTCCAGAGACTTTTTAGAAAAGTACATCTGAAACCAGTACAGAAAACGTGCTCTTACTTGATGATAATCTGCTTTAGTAGAAGAATTAACTAGAGAGCCTGGGCGTTGACGGTATCGGTTATTACATAAATGCGATACATAAATTGGCTCATTCATATAAATCTTACTCAGAAATATTTGGTCTTCATACATTCCAGTGAAAGATTCGTCAAAGCCACCATGTTTTAACAAAGCATCCTTTCTAATAAGTATGCTACACATACAGGGGGCAGCACCTGTATTTAAAGGATATAAACTTAGCATGAGCTGCGGCGGGTTGTAGACAGTGCTGGCATTTACCCCTACAGGTGTATGTTTATCTTCTTTGGATGCATCACTCCAGCTATACCAGTATTCAGTAGCTTCACATACCATAGTTACAGAAAGCTGCTCCATCAGATTAACCTGGTTTAGCAAATAATCCGGCAGCCACACATCATCGGCATCCAGAAATGCAATTAAGTCACCAGAAGCCTCGCTCAAGCCTTTGTTTCGGCTGGCGCTAAGCCCTTTATTTATATGTGCAGCATGTTCATAGTAGCGTATGTGACCAGGATATTTTGAAGCATACCCTTTAGCTATTTGAGTGCTAGCATCAGTAGAGCCGTCATCTATAAGTAATAGCTCCCAATCAGTAAATGTCTGGCTCAAGACGCTTTCTATGGCTTCTACTATAAACTGTTCTGTATTAAAAAAACAGGTAATGATGGAGACTTTAGGCTTCAAAGTAGTTGCCATACTTTAAGGGTTTATTTTAATAACCATTTATTTAGTTGCTGCTGAAACTCCTTTCCATCCCAATTTTTTACCTGAAATCTAGGAATAAGAAATTGATTGGAGTGGTTTGTAACAACCTGTTCAGCCGTTGTAAAGGCTGCGTCAAAGGCTGCACTCGCAGTGGCTGCCACTGTCATATCATTATAATCCCCGTAAGGATAAGATAATAGCTTTACGTTTTTTCCTATTGAGGCCTGAAGGAAATTCTTATTCTCAATTATTTCAGACTCTTGTAGTTTACGGGTATGTAAGGGCAATGAGAGGTGCGAGGTGGTGTGTGCCCCTACATCAAATAACTTGTTTCGCGAGAGGGCTTGTAATTGATCGCCTGTCATACTCTGATATGCTATAAGGGATTCCTCCTGCAGTCCTGCCCAGTGCTTTATTTTTTGAAGGCTCTGTTTTTGCATGTTATGGGGCAGTGGTTTCAGAAGTCGCCACAATATTAAGTAGAGCTCACATCGTCTTGATGGCGGCAACTGCAAGTATGCTTTCCACCGCTTATTCTCACTTTTTTTATTTTCTGTCAGGATAGCCTCTTCCTGAAGGTTGTACACTACCAGCTGTTCACCTAAAACAATCGATATCCTCTGAGGTAAAGAATCTTTGTAGAGGATTATTTGCTCCAATTCATCCCACCAAAAAAGATTAGATGTGTCAATATTTATAGAGCTAATAAAGAAAGTAGCAGGAATACCATATTTCTCTAAGAGGGGGCAGGCCTCTGTAAAATTATCAGCATAACCATCATCAAAGCTTATTGCTACACTATTTTTCCGGATGTTTTTCTTTTTCACATCAAGAGCCAGAACATTAAGAGGCACTACACTTTTCAGTTCTTTTATTACTTGAAGATGTTGTTCGAAGTTTGAAGGGCTGACGGTGATATCCCAAATATCTGACTCCAGGTTTGCCACGCGATGATACATAAGCACGATGGCCTTTGGCTTAATGTACTTATGGTAAATATGACGTAGCTGCGATTTCATGGTGCAGTTGACTTTTGAACTTTCACACAAATTATGACTTGGTACTGTGGATCATGGAAGTCCAGTTTTTCCTGAGGGATCTCGGTTCTGCCCATCCCATGCAGAAATGTTGAGGCAGCCAATACATTGCCAAAGGTTTTCACCTCGAAAGGACAATTTGGAAACGATTCCTGCATTAGTTTCTTCATGGACTTATCAGTGAACGACCAATACCAAATAGAATTCCACTCACCTTGATCTATGGGCGTGATGCCTGGCACAGTAAGTAAGAGAGTTCCCCCTGGCTTCAAAATTCGATGGCAAGTATTGAGAGCTCCTTTAAAATCATATATCAGGTGTAACGTTTGTGTCAGAATGATTCCATCAAAGGTATTGTCTTGTATATGTGGAGCATGGCTAATGTCCCCAATAATGGTGGCGATTTCATTGCTTCCGTTTACATGTAAAACGTCACTTTGAACTATTTTGCTGCCTCCAAATCTTAGGGTATAAGCATTATCTCCTATTTCAAGCATGCGCCCTTTGATAGAGTCCTTTTCCTCATTTAAAAACTTCTCAATGTAGTAACGGTCAATTGGGCCACCTCTATCATATCCAAACATATTACTGAAAGGCAACACACGGTTAAAGTCTCCAAAATCGACTTGGCCTACTCTAGGAGTGAATTTCTTATACAACCCCATTCGGTTGAGTAACCTCTTACTCGTGGTAGCGGGTATAAACCTTTTGATCATTGCTTTCATAGTGGCTTTGCCTTGATTTAAAATATATTTGGAAAGGAACCTCGGGTGATGTTCGAATAATAAGCGGAGCTCTGAATGAGATGCTGTTCTTCTACTGCGAATTAACTCAAGGTATAGCTTCTTGCAATAGTGCTCTTTCCATGCCTTTATGCCTGATAGATAAGCCTCCCTTTCAGACATTGTTTTTAGTTGATTCTCCTGTCGCTTAAGTACGTGAAGCGCTCCCGCTAACATTAATGGGATATTAGAAGACATATTTTTAGCGTGTAATCTGTAGGCAGCTATTTTATTCTGGTGGTGATATACCTGATATTTTCTGGTTATTTTAAGGTACAAGTCATAGTCCTCACAATTGCGAAGCGATGTATCGTAGGAAAACTCTTTGAAAACCCACTGCTGGAATAGCACAGTTGCAATCATGCCAATATAGTTGCCTTGCAACATGCAGTAGTAATGATCTGAATCTACAATATGCTTGCCCTCACTTATGGTATTTTCGTCTACATAGAAAGCATCGTAAATGCCTGATACAAAAGCAACTTCACTATGCTGTATCAAATAATTTACGTTTGTTTCGATGCCTTTAGGGTATAGCCAATCATCTGAATCAAGGAACATGATATAGTTACCAGTACTATACTTGGCTCCGGTATTGCGAGCTGCGGATAAGCCTTGGTTTTCTTGATAGATGTAACGTACCCCAGCGTATCGCTCTACAGTGTCTTTTGTATCGTCAGTGGAACCATCATCTACTACAATTATTTCGGTCCTGCTATATGTCTGTTTTATAACACTCTCAATGGCTTTACGAACATAGTTTCCATGATTATAACATGGGATCACTACTGACACTAGGGGAGGAGGCGAAGTATCTTGATAGGTAAGCATATGCCATTCGGGTTAGGGTGGTAATAGCTAGGGTGGTAATAGAGCAGGTTAATACTAAAGGAGTACAGACTCAGTTTGCGTTAGGTGAAAAGGCAGCTTTGGCCTAACTGCTCCCCACCACTTCCCATACCACTGTATATTTTCGCGATAATCGTCAAGTTCAAATGTTAAGCATTCCTCGAAGTTAAATAAGGGTACTGATGTGTCTTTTACTATAACCATAGAAAAATAATATGGCCCATCATTCAGTAAGTTACCTGGGATGTAACATTCTCCTTCAACTATTCCCTTGTCACAAATTCTGGAGGGTGAGGGTACATCGAAGATACATTCACCGGCAGGAGTAAATAAATGTAGTCCTGCACTTAGGTACATGTTGTCATGCATGTTCCAGAAACTAAACTTGACAGTAAGAGGAACTCTTATATCCAACGGCTCATCAGGATTTTCGAGATGTGGAATTAGCTCAACAGATCGCATACGGACCCACTCATTTCCAGGTGCAGTTTGTGGTACATCCCAACTCTGTTTTAATTTGGCTTGCTGTACAGTTGTCAGGTACTTGTTTACAACTCCTGCTACTTCTCCAAAAGCCTGCATCTTCCCTTTGTTTAACCACATGGCTTTATCACACAGATTTTTTATGGCCTGCATGCTATGGCTCACGAATAAAATAGTCCTGCCATTGGATTGAGAAACCTCCCGCATTTTGCCCAAGCACTTTTTTTGGAAATCAGCATCACCTACAGCCAGAACCTCATCCACAATAAGTATATCTGGTTCGAGGTGAGCAGCTACGGCAAAAGCCAAACGCACATACATACCTGACGAGTACCTTTTAACAGGTGTGTCTATGAAATCATTTACTCCAGAAAAGGCTACTATCTCATCAAACTTAGTTTTGATTTCAGCCTTACTCATACCTAATATATAGCCACTAATATAAATGTTCTCTCTTCCTGTCAACTCAGGGTGAAAACCTGTGCCCACTTCTAGCAAGCTACTAACTTTGCCTCGGCCTCTTACAGTTCCATGTGTCGGACGAACAATTCTTGAGATGATCTTAAGTAAGGTTGATTTACCAGATCCGTTACTGCCTATTATACCAATCGCTTCGCCATGTTTTACCTCAAAACTAATGTCTTGTAATGCTAGAATGGACTTCTTTCTGGCTTCTGGGCTATTATCTGTTTGAAAGAATGGATCCTGTTTCTTCACGATAGCAGTGGTCCACCAACGTTGCAGGTCTTGTCGGAAAGAACCAGTGCCAATTGTTCCTAGATTGTACTTCTTGTAAAGTCTATCTACCTCTATTACTACTTCAGGCATACCTAGATATATAAATTCTTGTTAAACTACATCTATTAATTTGTCACCCTGTTTGTTGAATAGAAGTGTTGCTCCAACAAGTACAAGCAAAGTAATTACAACGCTGTACAGTAGTTGATAAGAAGTAATATAGCCCTCACCTAGTAAGGATAAGCGGAACAACTCAAACAAGGGTGTCAGTGGGTTGAGTTGAACGAGCCAACGCAGATTTTCTGGAACAGTCGATAAAGGATAAATTACCGGTGTGATAAACATAAAAAGGCGTACTCCTAGTGTTACCAGGTTGGTAATATCGCGGTACTTTGCAGTAATCACCGAGAATAGCAAACCTAAGGCTAATCCGAATATACCTATCAGAATGATGGTGAAAGGAAAAGCCAGAATCCATATATTAAAATGTATTGAGAAACTAGAAAATATGCTGTAGTAACCAACTACCATAAATAATAGCAGAAGCTGAATCAATAGCCTCAGAGCATGGGTATTGATTACTGATATCGGCATGATAATTCTTGGGAAGTATACCTTACCGAAAAGCTGCGCATTATCCTTAAAGGTGCTTGCAGTACCAGTGAAGCTTTCGCTAAAGAAATTCCATAGTACAATACCCGAAGCATAAAAGACAACGGGTGGTATTGAACCAGTTTGGATACCTACAATTTTATTAAATACTAATACATAAGTAAATAAAGTCAAGATAGGCTGGAAAAGTATCCATAATGGTCCAAGTACAGTCTGCTGGTAGTTAAGCAGGAAGTGACGCCTTACTAATCCTACCATTAGATGCCTATACGACCAAAGTTCAGGTATTCCGTGACCCCAAAAGCTTGTTTTGCTGTTTATTTCCCAATCCCAAACAGCTTTCCCCTTTGACATATAATTGCAGTAAACTTATAATAATTAGTATTACATGATTTGTTAGGAAAATGTTTAGATTAAATTGAGATAAAATTTATAGGTACTTAACAAAATAATTGGATGCCGCTTGTAAGTGCGTAAACATCATCGAGTGGAGAATAATTAATAAGACACTGAAGGAAATTCATCGGAATAACAAGATGCCAAGCGAGTAAATGTGCAGCCATAGATATTACTTAGTAGGTTATTTTCTATGGCTGCAGCTTCTTCTATTGCCTGATTAATTTGGTTGATCTTACTGTATAGCTCGATTGAGCTTTGAGGAAATAGATACCTGGTTTTATATTTTTATGTATAGTTATTTTTCCTTTTGCAGCACCACTTCCATCCGTTTTGGTTACTTCGCTATACAAGGAACGTCCTGATACATCAACTAATGTGATCTCGGCTGATTCGAGCGCTCCGAAGCCTTGAATCTCAAAAAATAGATCGCCCTTTTCGCTAGGGTTAGGGTGTACACGCAGGTAGCTCTCACCCGCAAGTTCCGCTTTTTCCGAAGTTTCTAACCTATTTAGCATTGTAATATTGCCACTCGCCGAGATGACTTCGATGGCCGATATGATGGCGTTGTTAGCCACGGAAGTGAAGCTGATGGTGAGGGCCCCGTCGCTGACGGAGACGTTTTCGTATGTCTTGACGACGGCCTTGCCGGCCCCGTCCTGGGCGTAGATGTCGTAGTTGCTCAGCACGCGCTGTCCCTCCACGTCGACGTGGAAGAGGCGCGCCCCGGCCAGGTTAGAGGTCTTGCCGCCCGGGGCCCCGAAGTAGGGCTCCAGGAAGTGGAGCCGGACGGTGTGGGGGCCGGTCCCGCTGACGGGGATGTTGTAGCTGAAGGGGGCCCCGTCGGCCGCGTAGCGGTAGGCCAGGTAGAGGCGGTCGTCGGCGGTGCCGGCCACGTCGAAGGACTTGGAGCCAGCCACGCCGCCGGTGAAGTGGCTGTCCGAGGACCAGGTCCTGGACTGGCCGTCGGTGTACTGGCCACCTCCAGCATTAAGCAAATTAGAACTGGATGGAGTACTAGACTGATTTGTAACTGAAAAACTAATTGTTAAGGCATTCCCAGCTGTTCCACTTCCACTAGACGAAGTATACGGCGTTGCCTTGAGGGTATAGTTCCCTGCAGCCGGTGTCCAAGCTCCGTCATCTCCCATTAGATCATAAGGTGCCCGGTTTTCTGTCACATTTAGGACCTGCGCACCACTTAAGTTGAATATCACGCTACCAACCAAACTAGGGTTTGTGTTAGCTCGAATATTGAAATTTTTCGTTGGCAGGGAGGATAGATTAAGTGTTGCGCCATTTTGAAGCACTTGTATATTTTGCTTCGTATCTGCGTTTATCAACGTAAAACTTACCACTTGCTGACTTGTGCTGCCACTTGTGCCTGGTATGCCTTTATAGGTTGTACTGGAGCTAGAGCCTCCTGTGTAATATATATTGTTGTTAAGAAGAGCCGCGACGCCGGAAAAACGTGCTGCAGGAAGGCTGGTTAAATTTTGCCAATTATTTGTGGCCGGAGTATAGGCAGACACCATATTAGTCCGTCCACTATTGTGAATGGTTTCTCCGCCGAGCACTAAAATACGATTACCCACTACAACAACCGCAGAAGAAATATGTCCGCGGCCTGTAGCTCCGCTAGGAACAGGAAGATCTGCTACCTTTACCCAACTATTCAATCCAGGATCGTAACGGTGTACTTCTTTTGAAGCAACAAGATGACTGTCATGACCAGTTTGTCCGCCAATGAAGTATATTTTGCCCTCATATACCGCCGAACCTGCATGTTGCCTAGGGCTTGGGAGAGATGTTAAAGTTTTCCATCCAGCACCTAAATTGTCTAGGTCAAGAACATAATGATTGCCTAAATCTGCGGTGCGTGCTTGGTTAGTTCCCGCTATATGATGCAGCTTTCCATTTACATACTCTAGTTGCCCTGCGGCGATAACAATTGGTAGATCGGGGAGCCTTACATACCGGTTTTCAGAAACAATGTATTTCCATACTTCTTTTGTTCCAAATATTTGACCTGTTCCGGTAGCGTTTGAAGTGTATCCGCCTGCAAAGTATATATCAGTTCCATCGGTCGCAAAACCAGCATGAGTCACTCCACCATAATTAGTGCCATTCATCGGAGGCATTTGCGCGATTGATGTCCATTTATTAAGTGAAGGGTCATAGACGTATGCACGGCTTGTAGGTGTGCAGCAGGATTTTTGACTATCGAAACCTCCAAAGGTATAGAGCTTTCCATTCACAACTTCACCTTGGGCTTCGCTGACATTGAATGGTTGATTTGCAGCAGTGCTCCAAGAAATTGATGTAAAATTTGCAGTGGAAGATCCATTACTTACCGAAATGTTAACGGAAGCCTCGTCACTAAGTCCGCCGGTGTCTGTAGCCCTGATTCTGATGGAATAGTTTGCCTGTGAATGATAATTAAGCTTTTTATTTACTGAGATAACCCCAGTACTCGAGCTAATAGTGAAGGCGTTGTTAGTGTTTCCTGCTACAACCGCATAAGTAATTGCCCCCCCCTCCGGATCGTTTGCTTTCACGCTACCGACATTGCTTCCTGGAGCTACTGCATCTGAAACAGAGTAGGAGTAGTTTTTCGTGACGAAAGTAGGATGATTATTTCCTGTGGTTGTCTGGCTTTTTACAGCAAAGTCATCAAAGGTATAGGTAACAGGACTGGTGCCGTTACGGTGCGTGGCGAAAATGCCAGCAAAGGCTGTTGAAGAAGTTATGCCCATACCTGAAATACTTAGTGCTGTACCCACACTTTGTTCTGCTCCTCCATTAATCGTATAATAGCCTTTTGCCACATTCAGATTAGGATCTATCTCCAGCCTTAAACGTAAGGCAGAATTATGGAGGTCAGATAGCGAGGAAGTGATTCGTTGGTCTGAGGCTGCAGTTACATCATTTACCTCCTTTCGAAGTTCTACTTTATTGCCTACAGCAACTATTTTAAGATAGGTCTTGTCATTTAACCCAAACCAAAGACCTCCTTGTTGGTATGAAGTGCCATTAAAAGGATTAATGAGTGTTACTTCTACGTTTAGCTTTGCACGTGAATCTATTCGTACGCCCAGAGCATTTAACTGATTGTTACTTGTTGTTGCCGCAATTCCTTTGTTTGTCACTATCTGAAGCCTGCCTGATGCTACTGTTAGCTTAGAGGCTTCATAGCCAGGCATACCTGTATTGGAAGGATTCCCGTCGGCCGAATGTCGGGAACCGGAGTAGGCGTCGACCATGGTGAAGCCGGTTCCGATCCCGTTTTTATCTGGCACAGTTCCCGAAACAGAGCTGCTGAAACTTAAGTTATAAGGTAGGGCGACCTGAACTTTGTCACATGAAATTGGGCTAATAGGTGGACAACTTTGAGCCAAAGCAGATAAACTAAACATATAAGCTACAACAGGGATGAGTAGCGTAAGGCCAAAGCGTCTTATAATCGCCTTTTTACCAGATGTAGATGTTTTTTTCATATTGGGAAATTTTTAAGTGAAATTTTATGTTTCCCTTTTCACTTTGGCAGCTTAGAACACGGTGGCTAAGGCAACTGCTAAAAGAATAGTACAGAGGAGGTTTGTGGCGTTTTCCATCTATCCTAGGAGGATTCCCAAAATCCCCCTAGGATAGATGGGTGAAACTTATTCTATAACTAATTTCATGTGTGATTCACCCGCGTCAGTGCTAGCTTTAATTATGTACATTCCTCTGCTCAACTTTCTGCTGAAAACTAATTCTGTCTTCTTTGTGCCACTAGCATCAGTCATCAGTTCAGAAACTTGTAATGTGCGCCCTGCCACATCATAAAGCTGAATTGTAACATGCTCATTGCTACCAAATCCTTCAATCTCAATATGGAGATTCTCACCTTTATTAGGATTGGGATATACCTTAAAGTTGAACTGATTGCTCCCTGAAACCTTGTCTGTCGATGAGATTAAAGAAGTTTGAGATGCTGTCAAGTTAGAGCCAGACGCTATCCTGAAAATTTCTACACCAGCTAATGCCAGTCTGTTTGCTGTAGGGTTAAATTTCAAGTTTAAAGTACCGTCAGTTACACTTACTTCAAAATCTTTTACCAGAGCTGCTTTAAAACCTACTTCATTGAATATATCAAAGTTGAATAGCTGCGTCACATTTTCTAGACTGATATTGAATACCCTGGCACCCGCTACCGACCAAAAGTTCTCTGCAAAGTGCATTCTAACAGCGTAATTGCCATTCGCAATTGGGATGTCGTAGCGGATCTCATCGAAATCAGCGTTGGAGGATAGGTAAGTTTGGTAGAGTGGGTCATCGTCTGTACCGGCAATAGGAGTAGCTCCTGGTCTATCTAACTTGATATTCCCTTTCCTATAGTTTATGTCAGCCTCCCATAACTTGCCACCAATCGTTACATTCGTATCTGCCCCACCCTTAATGCGCTTTGTAATGTTAACCGTGCTGTTACTTGTATTAGCCATACCATAAAGAGGTATGCGTAAAGGTGACATAGAATTATTATAATGCACGAGTAAGGCTGCGTTCTTTATCCCTGAGCTGGAAGGACGGAAAACGGCATTGATGCCAGTGGTGGCTTGTGGGGTTAATGTTGTAGTAGTTGGCATAGAAGCCGAAAATTCGTCTCTATTTGGTCCTACAATTTCTATACTCCTGATTGTTATGGAAGGATCGCTACTTCCATTGCTATAAGTTTTACCTAAATTTTTAAGATTTATAGTCTGTGACTTGCTAGCTCCTGTTAATAATGTGCCAAAGTCTGAGGCTGATGGTGTTGCCTGCAGTTCAGAATAGAAAACAGCCCCCACTTCCGGTTTAACATTACTCACATAGTATATGTTATCCTGATAGTCGTAATTAACAAATGGAGATGTAAGGTAATCCATACCTATGATATAGGCATTCGGAATGATATTGCCATCCTGATCAACTGCTTTCCAAATACGCATACCTATTCTGCCTTCATAATTTTTTGTTCGGTCAGAATAAGAGTTATTGGTTTTAAAGCCAAAGGCGCCGCTAGGTGAGAACGTTCCCTGCGCAACATCAGTTGAAGAACTTCTTAGCCTTGGTAATAGAGACTGACCATCCAGGGTGTTATGCTGGAAAACAGTTCTGTTGGTTGTACTCCCTTTGTCATACCATTGGAAGGTTTCTGTAGAGGAGCAGCAACTGTGATAGGCAGCCATCTGAACGACATGTACAGGTTTAGTCGCATCAGCACGAAGGAAGTAAGCTGAAAGTATTTCATCAGAGTTAGCAATTACGGTGTTCCCTTTTGAGGTGCCGTCTGTCGCACTAAATCCTACTTTAGTCTTAAAGCCAAATGCATTGATGATCTCCTGTGCATAAGGCTCATCATTCCCCTCACCTTCAAATTGCCATAATCCATGAAGTTTTATCTCCTTGTATGGGGTGTTAGGGTCATTGGATGAAATGTACAGCTTATCATTAAGCAGCTTTACGCGTCCTCCTAAATCCTTAGCTATGAATTCGACAACTGCCTCTACTGACGCACCACTATTCAGGGTAATAGGCAAAGATGAACTAGAATAAGTTGAACCATTCAGAGTAGCAATCTTCCATGCGGAGGTGTTAGAAAACGTTAAACCACTAACTGTTAAAGACCCCGATCCTCGGTTACTTATTTTAAGTCTCACCTTATTATGATTAGCATTATAGGGTGTATAAGAGCCATCCTCGTTCTGTCGCCTCCAAGGAGTCTGAAGAAGTGAGAATGTCAGCCTGTCCGGTGCTTGGAACTTGTCCATATTCTCCACCACCATATAAGCATTGCTTTGGGAAGACTTTACGATACTGAAAGAAGTTATGTCTGTTATTGTCTGGTTGTTATTGCCATCTATTGCTCTAGCCCGAATAGTATAACTGCCTGCAGTACTTATTTTGAAAGGGGAATTGTAAGCTGTATAAGAGCCATTATTCAGACTGTACTGAATCGAAGCAAGACCAGAACCACCAGTATCAGATGCTTCAATTGCAATGGTGGCTTCATTGGCATAAACTCCCGGCGATAGCAACACGCCGCTTAATTTCACAGCTACTGTAGGTGGAATTTTGTCACCATCAGAAGATGCAGGCGTGATAATGACGTAATTTATTTTTGTATTTGTTCCACCATTAGCGTCTATGGTAAGCTTTCCGTCATTAACCTGAACTGTAACAGTTGCTGATCTGAACTTTTGTGAAGTTGAAGGTATGAAATTTGATATAGCAGTGACGCCTTCTACATTTATACGGTGGTTACTATCGAAATAATTAGGGTCTCCAGCACTCACTGTCACATTATAAGATCCATTAGCAGTAACATGTTCCCAGCTTCCTGGGAGTTGTCCTTTATCGGACGCTTGCATTTGAGATAATGTTCTGAGTCGTAGCTCATCGGTACCTGAACGGAGACGCATATTAGCTGTTAGATCTCTAGGCTGTTTTGTAGATGGATCTACCCAACCATAGCCTCTACCATTATCAAAAGCTAGCCCAACATCTTGGGTATAACCGCTCGGTGTAGAAGAGCCAGCGGGTTGAAAATTAAATTTCTTTTCCTGGGTTGTAGTACTTGATTTAGTAACCGTTAAGTTAATTTGCAATGAGGCGGACTGATAGTTGCTCGCATTTGCAGTCACTGTCGCCTGGTATACACCTGGGGTCAGATTTGAACTGATATTTGACGGGCCAAAAGAAATTGTTCCTAGTGAAGAGGTAGGTAAGGTAAGCCAACTAGCTTCTGACTTGACTAAGGTAATACTGGGTGATCCAGTATTTGCTGATAATGTTGTTGATTGACTTGTTACATTTGCACCCTGTTCTACTGTATAATTTAAAGTGTTTGGTGTAAATGCAAGTGTGTTACCAGTGGTGGTAGATTGTTTGGCTAATATCAGGTAATTTGTTTGTGAACCAGCTGCCGGGCTAGCCATATTTCCTCCTAAGCTTACTGTGCCCGCAGGAAATGATCTACTGTATAAATCTAAGTAATTAGTGCCAGGATCGTCGAAATATAATTTATCTGAAAGCTTCTGCCAACCACTGAGCCAAGTAGGTAAAGCTGTGGCTCTCGGGTCGTAAGCTACATAAACGGTAGAAGTCTGGCTGAGGTTAAATGATACGACCGTAGTACTTGTAGACCGCTTGTCCTCATTTGGTGTCTGAATAAAGGGTATTCCGTTCAAAGATGTAGGAACACCTGTTATTTTATAAGTACGGTCCGTATACGCTTCTTTTCCTACAGCTAGAGTGGTAAGATTATAATTTCTACCAGTTTTTGAGGAGACCCCCGAAATTAGGCTCGAAGAAGTCGATGTAGATTGTTTAGCGACTACAAAGTAATTAGTTTGTGATCCTGAAGCTGGACTCGCCAAATTGCCGCCTAAACTAACTTTCCCGGCTGGAAAAGTTTTGCTGTATAAATCCATATGACTAATCTTAGGATCGTTAAAACCTATCCTGTCACTTAACTTTTGCCAACCACTAAGCCAGTTAGGCAATGAGGTAGCTCTTGGATCATAAGCTACATAAACAGTTGAACTTTGACTTAAGTCAAAAGAAAGAAATGAAGTACTTGTATTTTGCTTATCATCATTAGCTGTCTGTAAAATGAAAGATCCAGATAATATTGAGGGTAAGCTAGTGACTTGATATGTACGATCTACGTAGGTTTTGGCCCCTATAACAAGACCTGTAGTTGTATAAGCCTTACCTGAGCCTGTAGATATGTTACTTATTAAGGCAGGAGATGTTTGATAGCTTGTTGCAAGATTTTTAAGGTCAGCACCTTCTGTTCTGCTGTTTATAGCAGTAACAAGTGTTAAAATGAATAGGCTATTGATAATTAATGAGAAGATTATTCTAGGTTCAATTGTAAATGTCTTTTTCATTTTAGCTTTATATTAGACGTATAGTATGGTAACAACCAGGCATTCAAAGAGTAAATGATATATAAGATGTCTGCAAAAGGCGAGATTTCTCTAGCAAGAGCTAATAGAATATTCAATAATCCAGATCAAAATTTTTAATGAATCTTATAATATTCCTAAATATATTATTATATATATCTATGATGTATATAATATTCAATAGGTTTAGATGTAATTTTCTAAACTAATAATGTTATTTCAGCCTATTGATATTTACGTATAATATTGGAATGGTTGCTGTTTTATTTGTATTTTTTTACAATAGATCAATTCGCTTTTTATATTTTATATATATAAAATATTTAATAGTCTGTCGTTGTGCATTATTCGATATGTACCATTTGAGTTAGAATTTAATTTTCGAAATTCTTGTGTCTTTTATGGCTTTTAATGAAATGTACTGGCCTAAGGGCCTATAGGGTATAAGATCAGTAGTCCTACTACTGGTCAATAGAATGATAATTATAATTAAAGTAGTCAGGTAGTATTATTGCTTTAGGGTATATAGTAGAGGACTTATAATGCTTATTAAATAGAATATAATTAGCAGTTACTGATAATGAATTTATACTTGTAAAGAAAAAACAAGAAATAAGTTATCCTTTGATCAATCAGGCTGATAATGCATTGGATCCCCAAATGAGATGCATAGGTTAATATTAATTCCATTAAGTGTTATGAAAACATAAATGCAATTGAACATTAAAAAACTAATGATATATACTTCCTATAAGTGAGCAAAGACTCAGAAAAATACTGTATTTAACAAAAAAAGCGATGTAGGTAGGTCCTACATCGCTTAGTTATTATGAACTTAATCTAAAACAATTATTTAGATCGCCTCATTCGGTAAAATAAGTTTCTACTCCTTAATTACTTCTACTGCAGAGACGATGGCATTGTTTGTCACCGAGGAGAACCCAATTGTCAGCTTGCCGTCGGTCACCGACACGCCGGTGAAGGTCTTGACCACGGCCCTGGCGTAACCGGCCTCGGCGTGGATGTCGTAGCTGCTCAACTTGCGCGCGCCCTCCACGTCGACGTTGAACTTGCGGGCGCCTGACTTCTTGAAGTAGGGCTCGGCGAAGTGCAGCTTGACGGTGTAGCGGCCCGAGGCCACAGGGATGTTGTAGCTGAAGGGGGCCCCGTTGCTGGCGTAGCGGTAGCGCTGGTAGAGCGCGTCACTGGAGGTGTTGCTCACGCTGATGGATTGCGAGCCGGACACCCCGCCCGAGAAGGCCGCGTCCGCCGCCCAGGTTCTGGACTGGCTGTCCTTGTAGCTCGAGCCGCCTGAGTTGGTGAGAACGGCAGAAGTAATTGTTGTAGCATCTTCCTTAATCACTTCGATTGCGGAGACGATGGCATTGTTTGTCACCGAGGAGAACCCAATTGTCAGCTTGCCGTCGGTCACCGACACGCCGGTGAAGGTCTTGACCACGGCCCTGGCGTAACCGGCCTCGGCGTGGATGT
>NZ_PJMU01000002.1 GCF_002846395.1 Pontibacter ramchanderi | reverse complement strand
GCCGCCCTGCCGGCTAGCCTTGTCCCTCTCCCCCGAACCGTATGTCCGGGTTGGGAGTGCAAAGGTCGCAAAAGTTTTCTTCTCCGCAAGGGGTATGTTATAACATTAGTTAGTGTTTCAAGATGGTTTCTTCTAACTACCTGAATTGCACCTTCATTATTTTTCAAATAGTTTCAAAGTTTCTATCTAATGTTACACATTGCCTTTATTGTATCGATTCTTTCTAATGCGTTATCTATTATAAACCTTATGCTACCTCCTTTTTAAACAAATAAGGTATAGCCTATCCCTAGACTATACCTTACTTTGTTGCTACTCTATTATAGTTATAGTGTCTACTATAGTTATAGTGTCTACTTAAACCGCTGCCGCTTGAGCATACTCCTGCAGGTACTTATACCTTTCAGTTAGTTCTCCTGCTTTGGCAATAGTAGCTCGCTCTAGCATACCACCCTCATCATTATTAAAGAACTGCGGGAATACATAATCTATAATGTTGCGCCCAAAATCGCGGGAGGCGTTGCGGGGCAGCTCGCATGGTAGGTTGTCTACTGCCATGACCGTGATATTTTCTTTTCTGCTATAGGCTGGCTCCGTCTTCCCTGTCTCCGGGTTGTAATCATAGGCGGGCTCAGGTATGGTAGTAGCGCGTTTGGTGGTAGGTATAGAGCCGTCCACATCGCAGGTGATGTCGGCAATGGTGTCGATCTTGAAGTCTGGCTGACGGGTATCTTCTTCTGAAAACAGCTTTGGAGCACGCGGATCCCAGTAGGCGCAGGCCATCAGGAGGTCGGTTACTTTAGTGAACTTACGGAAAGTCGATTGGTATAGCTCTGGATGTGCGTAGAAATCAGGCGAGTCCCATACCTCTACATCGGGGCGGTTGTTGTAGTCGCCCGAGTGCAGCTGGGCGTATACGGGCTCGTTGAATTGCTTGTACAGGTAATCGAATACACTCACCTTTTTGATTCCCATCTTATCGAGCACTTCCATGGCGCCGCCTGCTACTCGGCCACCACCTGTTACGGCGATCTTGATGGGTGGTAGCTTCACCTTAAAGTACTCCTCTTGCATGTCTTCCATCTCATGGCAGAGGTAGGCGGGCTTCAGGTCGAAGAGCTTCCACTTTTTGCCATAGGTCAGGATGCCGTTGTAGGCACCCACTATACCTGCATATCGGCCAAAGGCCACCACCCGCTGCCCCTGTGTATTGGTCAGGAGCTCGTAGTCTATTAAGGTTATCTTTTTGTCGAGCACGCACCGCAGGAGCTTGGCGTTATGGGGCTGCTTCTTGATGGTATGGGAAAAGAAGAAATAAGTCTTGTTCGGGATCAGCTGATCAACCGGCACTTCCTTCACACCCATCAGCACATCGCAGTCGTTCAGATCCTGCTGCAGAGCTATACCTAGTTCGGCATACTCTTCGTCGGTAAAACAGCGCACGTCGCTGGGCTGCACCACCACTTCTGCTCCCGGAAACTCCTGCATGGCTTCCACACACTTTTTAGGGGTGAGCGGTACGCGCTTGTCAACTGGTATTTTGCCCTCCTTAATAATGCCAATCTTAACTTTTTCCATAGGTGCGTGTTTGTGAATTGTTCTGCTAGTATTTGTGTTTGAAAGTCTGGGGAACGCCAGGCGCTATACCTTATATATAGGTGTGCCTTATATAATCGTGTCCAAGGCCAGTCGCCACACCCCGAACTATTTAGCTTTCATGCTTCAATATAATAAACAATTACTATTACTTTTGTAGAAATTACTGAAAGAGCGCCTTTGGCCTGTCTTCCAGAGCAATTGAAAATCCCAAATTCCCAATCAATACTTCATCGTTATGATACTTAAAACAAAACCTGCTGACACTTTTAAGGAGCGCCACAACGGCCCCGACAAAGAGCAAATGCAGGACATGCTTAAAACCATCGGGGTAGACTCGTTGGATCAACTGATTGAGGAGACCGTACCGGCCGCCATTAGATTGAAGAAGCCGCTGAACCTGCCAAAGGCACTTTCTGAGACAAACTTCCTGAAGCAATTCGGACAGATCGCCAGAAAGAACAAGGTATACAAATCGTATATCGGTCTGGGTTACAACGACACCATCATGCCTCCTGTGATCCTCCGCAACATTATGGAGAACCCGGGTTGGTATACTGCTTATACCCCTTACCAGGCTGAAATCGCGCAGGGCCGATTGGAGGCGCTGATCAACTACCAGACTATGGTGATGGACCTGACCGGTATGGAAATCGCCAACGCATCTTTGCTGGACGAGGGCACTGCCGCTGCCGAGGCCATGGGTATGTTCTTTGCCCAGCGCAAGGGCGCACGCAAGAATGCCAACCGCTTCTTCGTATCCAACCTGGTGTTGCCGCAGACAATTGACATTCTTACTTCACGTGCTATACCTATCGGCATTGAGCTGGTAATCGGTGACCACCGCGAAGTGGATCTCTCTGACGAGACTCTATTCGGAGCCTTGGTGCAGTATCCCGCCGCCGACGGTGCCATTTTCGATTATACAGACTTCATCAGCAAAGCTCACGCCCAGGACATCCTGGTAGCTGTGGCTGCTGATATTCTTTCTCTGACGCTCCTGACACCTCCGGGTGAGATGGGCGCCGACGTGGTAGTGGGTACTACCCAGCGTTTCGGTGTGCCAATGGGCTTTGGTGGTCCGCACGCCGCTTACTTTGCTACAAAAGATGCTTTCAAGCGTGTTATTCCGGGCCGTATTATCGGTATCTCGGTGGATGCCGCCGGTGACAGAGCCTACCGCATGGCCCTGCAGACGCGTGAGCAGCACATCCGTCGTGAGAAAGCAACTTCTAACATCTGTACCGCGCAGGTATTGCTGGCGGTAATCGCCGGTATGTATGCCGTGTACCATGGCCCACGTCGCCTGAAGTACATCGGTCTGAACACGCACGCATTGGCGCAGCAACTCGAGAAAGGCTTGAAAGCCCTTGACTTCGAGCAACTGAACGAAGCTTACTTCGACACGCTGAAAATTGCGGTGGAGAGTGCTGACATGAAAAATGCCATCCGCACGGAGGCAGAAGCGGCAGGTATCAACTTCCGTTATTTCGAAGAGAACTTCATCGGCATTTCCCTGCACCAGAACACCGAGCTGGAAGATGTGAAAGACATCCTGGCTGTGTTCGCGAAAGTAGCAGGTAAGTCTGCTGACGTGCTAGGTATAGACGAGCTTCCGGAAGACACGGAGATCACCTGGTCAGACAAACTGATCCGTACCAGCGAGTACCTGACGCACGAGGTGTTCAACAAGCACCACTCCGAGCACGAGATTCTGCGTTACATGAAGCACCTGGAGAACAAAGACATTTCTTTGGTTCACTCCATGATCTCCCTAGGCTCTTGTACCATGAAACTGAATGCTACGGCGGAGATGATCCCGGTAACCTGGCCAGAGATCGGACAGCTGCACCCATTCGCTCCTGCCGACCAGACACAGGGTTATGCTGAGATCTTCAAGAACCTGGAGGCCTGGCTGTGCGAGATCACCCGTTTCGACGCGATGTCGTTGCAGCCTAACTCAGGTGCACAGGGCGAGTACGCCGGTCTGATGGTGATCCGTGCCTACCACGAGTCACGTGGCGACCACCACCGTAACGTAGCGCTTATACCTTCTTCTGCACACGGTACCAACCCGGCTTCTGCGGTAATGGCCGGTATGAAAGTGGTAATCGTGAAGTGCGACGAGAAAGGCAACATTGACGTAGCCGACCTGCGCGCGAAAGCTGAGCAATATAAGAATGAGTTGTCTTGCCTGATGGTGACTTACCCGTCTACACACGGTGTGTACGAGGAGTCTATCATCGAGATCTGTCAGATCATCCACGACAACGGTGGCCGTGTATACATGGACGGTGCCAATATGAACGCCCAGGTAGGCCTTACGTCGCCAGCTCACATTGGTGCTGACGTGTGTCACCTGAACCTGCACAAGACGTTCTGTATCCCTCACGGTGGCGGTGGTCCTGGCATGGGCCCGATCGGTGTGGTGAAAGATCTGGCTCCGTTCCTGCCTGGCCACGCTGTGGTTGACTTGGGTCGCAAAGAGGCCATCAACGCTATCTCGGCTGCGCCTTGGGGTTCTGCTTCTATCCTGCCAATCTCTTATGCCTACATCGCGATGATGGGCGGCGAAGGTCTGACAGAGGCTACAAAAGTGGCGATCCTGAACGCGAACTACATCAAGGCGCGTCTAGAGAAACACTACCCAGTGCTGTATGTGGGCAAGAACGGCCGCTGCGCACACGAAATGATCCTCGATTGCCGCGAGTTCAAGAAGTATGGCGTGGAGGTAGAGGATATTGCGAAGCGCCTGATGGACTATGGTTTCCATGCGCCAACCGTATCGTTCCCAGTAGCAGGTACGCTGATGGTGGAGCCAACCGAGTCGGAGGCACAGGAAGAACTGGACAGATTCTGCGACGTGATGATCTCGATCCGTGAGGAGATCCGTGAGATCGAAGCGGGCAAGGCTGATCAGAAAAACAACGTGCTGAAGAACGCACCGCACACCATGAAAGTAGCCTTGGTAGAAAATTGGGAGCGCCCTTACTCTCGCGAGAAAGCGGTATTCCCGATGGCATACCTGCGCAACAACAAGGTATGGCCAACCGTGAGCCGCATCGACAGCGCCTACGGCGACCGTAACCTGGTATGCTCTTGCGCTCCGATCGAAGCTTATAATGAAAATGGAAATGAGATGGTAGCTATCGGCTAATCTATCCCATGCTTATACCTGAAAAGCCTGGCCTTGTGGTCAGGCTTTTTTGTTTTAGCCGCACTGGCCCCGACTGCTATATCTGTTTATACCTGGCTATACCTACTGCCTGCATCAAACCGTATACCTGTTTTAGAAACGTCCTAAACCAACAGCTCTATGCGAAACACTATACCTTACTTCAAACATTGGTTATACCTGATACCTGCTCTGTTGCTTGGGCTGAGTAGCTGCCTCCCTTCTATCGTGGCTGACAGCACTTACGACCGCAGCGTGGATTTTCAGGTATACCGCACCTTTGCCCTGCTGGAACCGGAAATGGCCAATACCTCAGCTGATCCCAATCGATATGAACCATTATTAGATAGGCGCGTGCGCGATGCCATTGCGGCTGAACTGGTGAAGAAGGGATTGATCCTCGATGCAGATAACCCGGATCTATTGGTCGCTTATGATGTATCAGTCGCACAGGAGGCTGCCACAGCTTCGCCTGAATTTGGTTATGCCTACTGGTTCGGCTATCGTTTCAATTATAATACGATTGATTTCCCGAATTTCAGGCCTGTGGCTCAATACACACCCGGCACTATGCTCATAGATTTGGTATCGGCTAGCACGAATGAACTGCTGTGGCGAGGTGTGGCAGAAGGTGAACTCAATGTGACACAGACCGATGAAAGCAGAATAAGAAGGTCTATCATTAGCATCCTCTCTCTATACCCTCCCAATCGGCCCGCCTCTGAAAGACCGACCTCACGATAACTTATAGTCGGTAAGCTAAGCTGAAGCCGCCGTAATAGTTGCGTGGTGAAGCTGGCTGAAAGTAACGACCGCCGAAAGCGTTCAGGTCGTTGCCCAGGCTATATTTCTCATCGGTCAGATTTTCGACACCGGCGAAGACATCCAACAAAAAATTTCGTCCCAGCTCCCGTCTCAACCCAAGTCGGGTTCCAGCCACCAAGTAGGCATCTGCATAAACCGTGTTTTCGTCTGTCAGTGGGATCTCGTCAACATAATTGGCTGTCAGGTGAAGGTATAGGCCGACGCGGGTAGCCAGGTCGAGGCCGGCGGTTAAGGTATGCGGGGCTACGCCGGTGAGTCTGTTGCCGCTCAGGTCGGTGTCGTCCTTCTGGTAATCGCGGAATCGGAAGTGACTGTAGGTATAGCTGCTCCATACCTTGAGCAAACTCACCGGCTGCGTAGCATCTTCGAGCAAGGTATAGCCCAGGGCGGTTTCAAGTCCACTTTGTGAAGTTGCGCCTACATTGCGGAATACGGCTATACTGGACAAATCCTGTCGGCTCGCAATTGTTTCCCGTAGTCGGAAGTGAAAAGCCACCACATCAAAGCTCAGTTTTCTGCCCAGGGTATAGCCACGTATACCTGCTTCGTAGTTAATGCCTTTCTCAGCTTCCAATTCCTGGTTCAGGGCCCCGTCCGAGGTGAGCAGTTCTTCTTCGGAAGGCGGCGAGAAACCGGCACTCACACTGCCATGTACCGATACCTGCTCGGTCAGGCGCTTGAGCAAGGCCACCCGGGGCGAAAGTACGGCGCTGAAATCGCGGGTATACTGGTAAGGGCCGCCGGCAGGGGCCTGGTGCAGGCGGGTGATCTCGTAGCGGGTATCGTTCAGACTGAGAGCGGCCGTGGCTATCCAGTTGCCGGGCAGTTCGAACTCAGCCTGAGTGAAAAGCAAACCTGTTTTGGCCAGCACTTCGTCGTCGGTGCGGAGCGAGTCAGGTATACCTCGATTGTTGTCATAAGTGCGGGCCGTTTCGAAACCGCGTTGGTACTCTCCGCCGAAGGTGACGGTGGTAGGTATAGCACCCAGATTGGTGTTGTAAACAAAGCGGCTGCGGACTCCATACTCCTGGTTGGTGTTGCGCTCGTAGTCGGTGTTGAAGGGGTGGTCTCTATACCTGAAAAGACCGTACACGGCTGTCGTGTTTTTAAAGTTCTCCGTGAAACGGTACTCCTGCGACAAGCCAAGGTTTATACCTTGCTGGTTCATCGAAGCATTTTGCGCTACGCTCCCGAACATCCCACCGCGCGCCTGCTTCGGGTTCTGCTCATACTGCTCCCGCGTTAGCCCGCCAGGCAGCTGGTAAAAGAGATCAGAGTAAATTAGATTTGCCTGTATTGTGCTGCGGTCGGATGGGTTAAAGGTAGAGGTGAGAAGGAGTGTTTCGCGGTCCATACCCGATTGCTCGCGGTAGCCGTCGAGTTGCTGGCGAGTGTACTGCAGGTATAGGCTCTGCTTCACGCCGCCCACACTGGCACTGGCCGTATAGCGCTGCAAACCGAAGGAACCAAAAGTAGTGCCTACCTGAAACGTCTTCTCTCCGGGAGCTGCTCTGCGGGGCTCGAGCAATACTGTGCCCCCTGTACCTGCGCCGTAAATACTGCCTGCCGGTCCTTTCAAAATTTCCATGCTGTTGAAATTTGCCGCATCGTACAGGTTCAGGTTTGTAATGCCATTAGACTCGGTGAGCGGCACCTCACCCAAGTATACCTTCACATTTCGGATGCCATAGGGCGAACGCAAACTGCTGCCCCTGATCGAAAGGCGGTAACTGGCCGTAGCCCGCTCTTCCATGCGTACGCCCGGCACGGTGTTCACCGCCCGCACCAGAGAACTTTCGTCGAAGCGCTGCATCACTTCCCGGTCGATGATACTCAGGGCGCCGGCGGTTTCCAGCAGAGGCCGGTTGCTTTCATAGCCCGTTACAACCACTTCTGATAAGCTTGCCGTGAGCGGCTGCAGGTGTACCTGCAGTGCTATACCTGGCCGGGTGCGCTGCAATGAAACTGTGTCGGATCTATACCCAATGTGTGAGATCAACAGAAAAGATGCCTGGTCTGCCACGGTTAGATTGAAGTGGCCGGAGGCATTGGTCAACGTTTGTTCGCCGCTACTGGCCGTGATGGTTACCCCTTCCAGCGTCTGACGGGTTTGGGCTCTCAACACCTGCCCTGAAATCTGCTGTTGGGCATGAGTCAGCAAAGGCAGTAGCATCAGGGTAGTCAGGAGACAGAGACGGAACGGGGATAGTATGAAGTTCATGGGTGCAAGTTAGCTGCTAACAAAACGGCTTTTATCTGGCAAGGTTAGCATCACGCTGAATTTGCTATACCTCACCGGTTGCAACAATCATAGCCGGTATTCGGTTAAATCAAAACACAAATCACCTCCACAAACTTAACCGAACTAAAGCTATGAAGAAAATATTGTCAACTACCGCCTCCCTAAGCCTGGCACTGGCGCTCACCAGTTCGCCGATATTTGCCCAGGAAGGAGAGAAACCAGTAAGCGCTTCCGTAGAAGGCCACATCTTTAAACCCGCCCGTGTCGATGCCACCGATGACCGGGTAAAACAGCTCAAAGTACCAGCTGGCTTCCAGATCACGAAATTCGCCGAAAACCTAAACAAGCCGCGCATGATCGCCGTGAGCAAGGAAGGTGTAATCTACGTGACCGACCGCGACAAAGGCACCGTGACCATGCTCCGTGACACGAATAAAGACGGCAAGGCCGATGAGCAGAAAGTGGTGGCCACGAAAGAGCATATGCATGGTATCGTCATAAAAGATGACAAGGTATGGCTGGCGACTATTAAAGAACTCTACACAGCTAACATCAACAAAGACGGCACTCTATCCGAACTGCAACTTTTGGCTGACGACCTGCCGGATGGCGGTCAGCACCCGAACCGTACCTTGCGCATTGGTCAGGACAACAAGCTCTACATCTCCATTGGCAGTACTTGCAACTCCTGCGACGAACCCAACAAGGAACACGCCACCATTCTGCAGGCCGACCTCGACGGCAAAAACCGCAAGGTATACGCCAAAGGCCTGCGCAACACCCTCGGTTTCGACTGGCACCCACAAACCAAAGAGATGTTCGGCATGGACCACGGCATCGACTGGCTCGGGGATGACGAGCAGCGCGAAGAACTGAACAAGATCGAGCAAGGCGCTGACTACGGTTGGCCTTACATCTACGGCGAGGGCAAGGAAAACCCCGGCGATCAGCCCAAGGACATGAGCTACGAAGCATACAAGAAGAAAACCAGGTACCCGCTGCTCACTTATACCGCCCACGCCTCCGGCCTCGACATGATCTTCTACCGTGGTAACCAGTTTCCGAAAGAGTACAGCGGCGATGCTTTTGTGGCTTTTCACGGCTCCTGGAACCGTTCCAAACCGGCCGGCTACAAAGTGGCGCGCGTTCGCTTCGAGAATGGACAGCCGAAAGAGTTTGTGGATTTTGTGACCGGCTTTCTGGTAGACGACAACAAGGCGCAGTTTGGCCGTGTGGTTGGTTTGGCTACTCATACCGATGGCTCACTTCTGGTAACCGACGACTCGAACGGCGTGGTATACCGGGTGGCTTACACCGGAGGCAACCAACAGCGCGACACCCAGCGCAACCGTCGCTAAACTTATACCTGCTACACCATGAAAAAAGGCTCCGTAGAATCTGCGGAGCCTTTCCAAACTATGAAAGCTAATGAAACTTTGATTTCCCTATAAGGGAGTCCCTATTTGATTCGGAACTCGGTTCTTCTGTTCTGCTGGTGCATTTCCTCCGGACAAGACACGCCGTCGGTACACTTGTTCACCAGCCTTGTCTTACCATAGCCTTTGGCGGTCAGTCTGTCTTTGGCTATACCTTTCTCAATCAGGTAATCCACAGCAGCCTGGGCTCTTCGCTCCGAAAGCACCTGGTTGTACTTCAGGCTTTCGCGGCTGTCGGTATGTGAGCTCAGCTCGATCTTGATGGTCGGGTTCGCTTCCAGTACTTCGGCCAGCTTATCCAGCTCCTTGGCAGCATCCGGACGGATATCCCACTTATCCAGGTCGTAGTAGATGTTTTCGAGCACGATGGCGACGTTCTTCTCATCTCTGTCAAATACCATAGCAACCTGCACAGTATCTGCGGCTGTTTTAGGCACTTCCACCTTTACATTTTGGTTCAGGTAGCCTTGTTTGGAGCCCTGCATCACATATGAGTTCCCTTTACGGCCATCCATAAAGTACTGCCCTTTCGTGTTCGTCAAGGCTGTGCTGCTATCATTCTGGTTCTGTTGCGCGATCAGAAGCTGTACCTGTGGAAGCGGGAGCTGTACGTTTTTCTTTTGCTCGTTCTGCTTACGTTCCAACGTGGTCACGGCTATTACAACAGGTTTCTGCAACACTTTAAAGCTAAAGATATCGTCAGTGCCATTGCTGCTTTCGCGGTTAGACGACAGCAGGCCGGTTTCTTCATCTTCATTGAACATGATGCCATAATCGTTCTTCGACGAGTTGATCGGGTGGCCCATGTTGTTCACGGCCGTCCAGGCGGCGTGTTTGCCCTCTGCAGCGAAAACGTCCAACCCGCCCATGCCCATGTGTCCGTCAGACGAGAAGTACAGCTTGCCGTTCTGATCCACGTAAGGGAAGCTCTCGCGGCCCGGCGTGTTGATCAGGATACCGGCATTCACGGGCTCTCCCCAGCTTCCGTCCGGCTGGCGCAAGGTATAGTAGATGTCCGTCTCGCCTACACCGCCCGGCATATCCGACACGAAGTACATAATCTTGCCGTCAGGCGAAAGGGCCGGATGACCTACAGAGTACTCTTCTACATTATTAAAGGCAAAAGGCTTGATCTCGGACCAGGTAGTGCCACGTCTTTGCGAAGAGAAAATCTCCAGTCGGTTGATATACTCCTGCACCTGCGACTTGTCTACCCAGCTCGTAGGGTCAGCGTTGCCGGATTTGCGCTTCTGCACCAGTTGGGTACGGGTGAAGTAAAGCGTCTGCCCATCTTCCGTGGCCGATGCCGTGGCGTTGTGGTACTGGTCGTTGATCATTTCGTGCAGTGCCGTGGGTTTGCCCCAGTTGCCACTGCCGTCGCGGCTGGCCATAAAGAGCTGCAGGTATGGGCGGCCGGTCCAGCCGTAGGTGCCGGCAGTTTTTCCGTCCTGATCTACGCCACGGTCCGAGGTGAAAATGATCGCATCTTTGCCGTAGTTCATTGGGCTGAAGTCAGAGAAACCCTGGGCGTTGAGTCCGCTCAGGCGCTGTACTTCGGCCAGTGGCATTTTCTGGTTCATCCAGTTCATGGCTTTGTCGCAGGAGGCCATCAGGTGCTGGGCACGCTCCTCTACTTGCGGCACTTCCTCAGCCCATTGCATGTACTGCTGCTTGGCCTCTTCGTACTTGCCGTTGCTGCGCAGGGCTTCTGCATAGTGGTAAATGTTCTGGGGGTCGCGGCCCGGCATGGCCACCACCTGGGCATACCAGCGCTCCGCTTCCACAGTCTGGCGCGTCAGGCGGTAAGAGTCGGCAATGCGTTCAGCTGTTTTCACATCCGGCTTACGCTTCTCGGCCGCTTTTTTGTACTGCTCCAAAGCCAGCGCAAATTCAAACTTTTCGTAGTGCTTGTCTGCCTTGCGGAGCTCCTGCTGTGCCTGGGCTACAGGGGCGGCGCCCAGCAACAGGGCAGCGGTAAGGTATAAGGGTATATGTCTGAAATTCATATGCGGTAAGAGCTAATATTAAAAGTATTGCGGCGTCAGCATTTTCGTGTCCTGCTTCTTGAAGAAGTAGTAACCTACCGAGATCTCGTGCGAGTGGAAACCGTTCAGGTCGTTGAGCATGCGGTCGTAAGAGTAACCCAGGCGCAGGGCGTTGGTCACCTGCAGCTCCGCGATCAGGGCCATAGCCGTACGCTTTGTCACAGGGTCGGCTTCTGCGTTCTTGTTGAACAGGTTCATGCTCGTACGGTAAGAACTACCAAGCCACAGGCGGTCGCCAAGCAGCACAAAACCGTTCAGGTCCACGTTGGCAGGCGCATTGAAATCTTCTTTGATCAGCACACTTGGCTTCAGCTTCACAAAGTTGCTCACATCGAACACGTAGCCTGTGGTGAAGTAATAGTGGCGCACCGGCTCGATCTGGAAAACATCCTTGTACTGGATCAGGTCAGAGGCAGAGAGGCCGGCGTAGAAACGCGTCGTGTTGAAATAGACACCCAGTTTAACATCCGGACGGTAGAACACATCCTTTCCTGCAGGTATGCTCGGATCATCTGGTATACCTAGCTCCGAACCGTCGACCACACTCTGCACCACACCAGCTGCTATACCTAAGCTCAGCGTTCCGCGGGCGCTCACCGACACGCGGGCTGCCGCATTAGCATAAGCCGAAGTAGTGGAGTAAGCACCGATCTTGTCGCGGGTGAAGTTTAGGCCCAAGCCAAGACGCTCGTGGCTGGTCAGGCCGTCTACGCTCAGTGCCTGCGTGGTGGGCGCGCCGTCTATGCCCGTCCACTGCGAGCGGTGGAAGGCGTTGATGTTGAGCACACCTTTGGTACCGGTATAGGCCGGGTTGATGGCCATACTGTTGAAGATGTACTGCGAGTACTGCGGGTTTTGCTGGGCGTTCGCGGCAAAGGTGAAAAGCAGCGCCAGCAGGGTATAAAGTATTCTCATGGTAATAAAATTTTCAAATGAATGCACTCGCTTATCGGAAGATGGTCACGTAGCCGCTATACTCCTGGTACTTGCCATCGCATAGTTTCACCCTCACTTTGTAGAAGTAAGTACCCTGCTCCAGTCCTTTGGCAGCCCAGTCGTTCTTGTAGTTCTTCTGCTTGAACACCTCAGAACCCCAGCGGTTGAAGATCACCATCTCGTTGTCCGGGAACTTGTCCAGGTTCTTCACCAGCCACTCGTCGTTCTTGCCGTCGCCGTTCGGGCTGAAGGCTTTCGGGAAGTCCAGCTGACCGTCTGCTACTTTGGCGTCCATGTCGATGCTGTACTCTGCTGAGCCTGCGCAGCTGCCGTTGTAGGCGATCACACTCACGCGGCCGGTAGCAGTCGGGCTGTTGGCTTTTACCTTGATGGTAGCCGTGCCCTGACCAGACTCAATGGTGAAGCCTTCTGTCACGGTCCAGGTATAAGAGGTGGCTCCTTCTACCGGATCGGCAGTATAGATCAGGCCTTCGCATACGCTGCTGTTATCAGTAATGCGGGTCACAGGGGCAGGCGGCATGGTGATGTCGATGTTCAGGGTAGACCAGTCGCTGGCACCGCAAGCGTTGATGGCACGCACCCGCACCGTACCGCCTGCTTCGGCAGCATTCACTGTAATGCTGGTACCGTTGTTGGCGCCTTCAATCGTCAGGCCACCGGTCGTTTCCCACTCGTAAGAGGTCGCGCCAGGTATAGCCTCGATGCTGAAGGCGTTGCCCGTACTGTTGAGGCACACGTTCATGTTGCTCTTGATGGCGCCTGGAGTGGCCGGCTTCAGCGATGGCGAAACAGCCACTTTGGCTACCGCACCCGCGCCGCAGTTTTTCACGGTGTTGGTAGCGTATACCTCAATATCGCCGCTTGTCTCACCTACTGTTACCGTGATGCTAGTACCTGTTAGTTTGTCGGCGCTCCAGCCCTGCGGCACTGCCCAGGTATAGGTATGGCCTGCTTCCGGCGACTCGATGCTGAAGGTAAGCGTTGCCCCGATACAACCTGTCGTAGCGGTGCTGGAAATAGATGGCGCCTTTGGTTTCAGGGTCACTTTCGCTTCTCTGCTGAAGGCGGCACTTGCATTACAGTCATTTCCGGCTTTCACACCAATCTGACCTCCTGTTTTGCCCACTTTCACTTTTACGATTCTACCGTTTTCTTCTTCGCTCACCACGGTCCAATCTGCTGCCGGGAAGGTCCAGGTATAGCGGGTGGCACCCGTTACTACTGGTGTACTATAAGTTATCTCCTCACCTTCGCACAGATCCAAGTTGCCTACGATAGCAGTAGGTATAGCCGGTGTTGGCGTCACGATTAGCAGTTTCTCGGTGGTGGTGCTAAAGCCGCAGGCGTTGGTCACGGTCAGGTATACCTTGCCGCCCAGCAGACTCTGGCCTTTCGGACGAACACTCACGCTGGTGCCGGCATCGTTTGTGCCTTCTACAAACTCGAGGTTGCTGTCCAGTGTCCACTTATAAGTCAGTCCGTCTACAGCCGTTGCGCTCAGCACGATGCCGGTGGTGCTGTTGAAGCACATGGTCACGTCTCCCGTAATCGCTACTCCTGCTGGTTCACCAATTACGCTCACCGTGGTTTCGGCCGACTTATTCACGTCCTTGCACTGGGTGTTCACCGTTACTTTTATCGTCTGGGCATTCAAGGCAGTGCCTGCAGTCACCGTAATCGTGCTGCCATCAGCTGATTTGCTTACCGTTTTCCAGCCTGCCGGCAAGGTCCAGGTATAGGTGCCACCGATCACATCTGAAGTTGCCTTGAACGTTAGCTCACCGCCACGGCACACCGAAGTTGGCGCATCAACAAACGACAGCTGAATGTTCGGGCTACATTTCACTTCCGGAATCACCACTTCGTCTTCGTCGTTGTCCGGATCAGAGTCACCCGGATTATTTGGATCGGTTGGGTCAGTCGGGTCAGTAGGATCGGTTGGATCTGTCGGGTTTACAGGATCTTTGCCGATGATGCGTGCAATGTTACGCACCTGGCCAGCCTTCATCAATTGCGCATTAATCACCAGCTCGGCTGTTGCTTTTGCCTCCAGCGAAGGAATCTTGAAAGCGCCGGTGGCCGGATCGTAGGATGCGCCATTGCTCACCGTAAAGTCTACCAGGCGAAGGCCTTCTGGCAGTTTCTCGCCTACCACAATATTTTTCTCTACTTTGGCGCCGTTGTTCGTTACCACAATGCGGTACTGCACCATCTCACCCACCATGTACTCTGCCTTAGCGTCTACCAGCGTTTTGGTCACGCCCAGGTCAGGCAGAATGATCTCTACCTCGTCTTCATCGTTGTCCGGGTCCTTGTCGTTGTCCGGCGTACGGTCGGTGATGGTGGCCACGTTACGAATGGCTCCTGTACCCACGATCTTAGCATAGACAATCAGTGTGGCGGAAGCTTTGCCGGCCAGCGTCGGGATGTTGTAGATACCTGTAGCCGCATCGTATGTCGTGCCGTTGGTTGCCGTGTACCTTACAAATGACAGCTCTTTCGGCAACTGCTCCCGCACGTTAATATTGGTCTGAGGCGTAGAGGCGTTGTTCGTTACCTTGATCTCGAAAGCCAGCACATCGTTTACCATGTACTTTTCCTTCGGATCAATCAGTTTTTTCGTTATACCCAGGTCAGGCAACACGATCTCTACTTCATCTTCATCGTCATCCGGATCTTTGTCATCCGGGCGGTCGATGATGGTAGCCACGTTGCGGATGTTGCCGGTGCTGACGATTTCGGCATAGACAATCAGCGTGGCAGACGAATTGCCAGCCAGTGTCGGGATGTTATAGATGCCTGTGGCAGGTGTGTAGGTAGTGCCTGTAGTTGCTTCGTGACGCACATACTTGAGACCGCTTGCCAGCTGCTCTCTTACGTTTATGTTCGTTTCTTCCTTTGTAGATGTGTTCGTAATCTTGATCTCGTAGGCCACCACATCGCCCAGATTATAGCTCGATTTCGGATCTACGATGCGCTTGGTAAGGCCCAGGTTCGGCAACACGATCTCTTCGTCATCCTTATCGTCATTCGGATTCGGGTCCGGGTCATCACCGATAATAATTACCTCGTTCTTGATATTGCCGGTTCCAGTCACTTCAAACACCAGGCGAATGTTTTGGCTCTCGAACACGTCCATGTCGCCAATCACCCACTCGTTTCTCTCTATGTTATACGTTCCTCTTGTGGCTGGCTTTACCTCGATTAGTCTCAGGCCGGATGGTATCTGCTCTTTTACGACCACGTTGCGCGCAATGCCCGGGCCGTTGTTTCTGGCCGTAATGGTATAGGTTACCCGCGACCCTAGCGCCACATCCTTGTTGTCAACGTTCTTCACTACCGTTAAGTCGGCATTGGTCACGTTCTGCAACACCGTTGGGTTGTTGTCGAAGTAAATAGTGCCTCCAATGGAAATGGCCCGGCCATACAGCGACACGCCTTTCCCAAAAGTAATGTCGCCTGTTGCAATGATGTTACCGTACAGGCTACTCGGGGCCTGAATCTCCACATCGCCGTCTACAACCCAGTAAATATTCTTTGTCTCAACGCCTACCCCAGAAAGGCTTAGTGCGCCCGGGTTTACTTTCAGGTCGCCGTTGATCTTAAACACGAAAATGGGAGAGCTGCTGCCTTGCGTCACCAACAGTGAAATACCGCTGATCGTGGCGTTGCCCGAAATACTGTAAACACCGGGGTAAATTTCACGGCCATTACCCAGGTTGGGGTTCAGGTTTTCAGTCTCCTGCATGGCCATGAATTCCTGGTACAACCTGTTGGCGTCAGCCATCGCCTCTGCTGCCAGCGCTGTTCCTTTTTCTTTCTTACCTGTTACTTCCAGGTACTCTTCTCCAATAATGACCTTGCCAGGGCTAATGCCAATGTCTCCGCGAATCCAGGTTGTTCCCGGGCCGTTCACAACAATCTGTTCATTTGCCAATGCAATGAATCTGTTTACGCGGCCTAGGTTGATTTCCGTTTGCCCAAAGCTAAGGGTGGGGATGGCAGACAGAAAAAGGGTGAGAAGCAGTAAAATTCTACTCATAGGAAATATGTAAAAAAGCGTAATGGATCAGGCATAAATATAAATGTATTTTCATAAACTTTTACTATATCCTGATACTTATATATTTAAGATAGGTTTAATACAATATAAAAAATACAATATATGTTTCCATATCAAATGTTATAACAGCAATCTTGTATTACTATTCTAACATGTTACAGTTAAAATTTTTTTTCAACAGTCTGGATTTCTAGTGCAAGAATCTGAATATGTAGATATAGTTTTGAAGCATTGTCTAAATATTCGCATATACTAATCTAATTCGGCTTTTGTTGCCTGCAAAGGCTCATTTTGTATACCTTTTGTTACTAGAGCGGGCAAAGGAACTGAAAAAATCTTAAACAAAGTAGGGAAATTTAGGGAAGGGAATGAGTACAATAAAAAAGTGCCCCGCCGGTATTTAGGTATCGACAGGGCACCTCAAATAAGAAAATAAAATTTTCTAAAAATTCTTTAAAAGGTTATACACGGTATAAACCTACACATGTACGTGGCGCTCAGCATGATAAGATGAGCGCACCAGCGGACCAGACTCCACATACTTGATTCCGCGCTTCAGGCCTTCCTCACGATAGTGCTCAAACAAGTCAGGGTGAATAAACTCCGCTACCTCAATATGCAGCTTGGTTGGCTGCAGGTACTGGCCCAGCGTTAAGATGTCGCAACCGTTGGCCGCCAGATCGTCCATGGCCTGGTATACCTGCTCGCGCGTTTCGCCTAAGCCTAGCATAATGCCCGTTTTGGTGCGCTTGCCATACTCTTTGGTGCGGCGGATCTGCTCCAAGCTGCGGTCGTACTTGGCCTGCGGCCTTACACGGCGGTACAGTTCCTTCACTGTTTCCATGTTGTGTGATACCACTTCCTGGCCTGGCGAGATCATGGTGATCAGCGCGTCCCAGCTGGCCTTCACATCAGGTATAAGGGTTTCGATTGTAGTGGCAGGAGAAAGCTCTTTTACCAGGCGCACGGTCTCGTGCCAGATGGCAGCACCGCGATCCTTCAGCTCGTCGCGGTTAACGGAGGTTATTACGGCGTGCTTCACACCCATCAGCTGAATCGCTTCAGCGACACGGCGCGGCTCGTCTACATCGTATTCGTTGGGGCGGCCCGTAGCCACGGCGCAGAAGGAGCAGCTGCGTGTGCACACATTGCCCAGAATCATGAAAGTGGCTGTACCGGCACCCCAGCACTCGCCCATGTTCGGGCAGTTACCGCTCTCACAGATGGTATGCAGTTTATATTCGTCTACGATGTTTCTTACCTTCGCATACTCTTTCCCTACCGGCAGCTTTACACGCAGCCAGTTTGGCTTGCGGGGCTGGCCCAAAGCATTGAGCCCCTCGGGCTTAGCATTGGGTTGTATCACCGGAAGTGTCATCATTTCATCCATGCTGCAAAGATAGGTATAATGCGTTAAGACTTCAGCAAATGCACCAGGAAATTAAGGCAATGGCCCTTCTACCTGGCACGCTTCCTCGTCAACAAAAGCTGGCATGGAATTGTTCTTGGCGGCGCTTATTTGCGGCGACCGTAGTAGATGTTCAGGTATACGGAGGTGAAGGTGCTGTAATTCTCGGTCTGGGGGATCATGACCATGTCTTTGAAGTATTTCTCCACCATAAAGCCCAGCTCTATACCTGTGATGCTTTCGCGGTAGCGGCCGTACTCGAAGCTCAGACCTGCCTTTGCGTGCACGCCCAAGTTAAAGTTTGTTTCACCGAGGCCGGTGAGCACGTTGGCGTTCCCTAGGGTGTTCTCAAAACTCAGGTGTTTGTTAGGGTCGTAGGCCTCCGTGCGAACATCGTTGCCCAGGCCGCTACCATAGTCGTATCGGATATAGTAAGGTATAAGCAGGCCCAGCGACGGACCGGCCGCTCCCAGGGCGTTTACCTGCACCCCACTTTCGGCCGCCTTGCGGAACAGCACATGCTCCAGCCCATAATGCGGGCGCACGGCAAAAAAGTGGTTCTGCTTGCCCGCGATGAAGTGGTCGCCTGAACCCGGGTTGTAGAGCCTGTTCTCTTTCGGATGTTTGATCTCTACGATCTCCAGGCCGCCAAAGCGGTAAAGCCGCTCTTTCATGAACCAGGAACTGCGCACAAACGCACCGCCCAGCAAACCGCCGTTCGAGTTCAGGTTGATGCCGTAGCTTAGCTCATTGCTGAAGTCATCGTCAGACTGCGCTGTGGCTGGCAACACCAGCAGCAGCGTCATCGCAATTGTGAGTACCAGGTTTCTTGCCACCTTTATACAGTTTGGGTTAGGTATGCTCTATCAAAAAGCCCGCTCCGGAGCAGGCAGGGATGCTGGTAAGGGGTACTGCAGAAATTAAGCGGCCGGTATAGGCGCGGCGTATTAAACTGCTATATTCTTTTTCATAGAATCGATGCTGATACCCAAATGCGAGGCGTCATAGGTGCACATACCATCCTGTATCAGCAGCAGCTGGGGCGACTGGTGCTGCACTTGAAACACTTCCGCTATTTCGTTTGAAACGGGGCGGTAGCGCAACAGGTCAAGATAGTAAGGTTTAATATGATCCACACTGGCACCATCCCATTGGCGCTCCAGCCTGCTTTTGGCAGTAGAGCTGATAGAACAGGCCGTACTATGCTTAAATATCACCACCGGGGTGTGTTTCGATTCTTCAATAAGGGTATTTATTTGCTCTGCGCTTGTAAGCGGATGCCAGTTCATAATTTTCTGGTTAGGTTTACTTTTCCTTCTTCCGGAAAAGCCTGAATTTCTTTTTTTCACGGTCAGCCGGGCCGGTCTGCACGGCGTCTTTGGCGCTCATATGCTTTGGATTGAACAGGCCCAGCACCCGACGCTGCTCCACCTTGCCGGACTCGCCTTTCTTTAAGGTATAGGCGTCCATGTTCAGGTGAGTTTCTTTGTAAGTAGTTGCCTCCACCTGATCTGCCTCCCGAAGAGCCTTGCGCATCAGCCGCCCGTGCTTGTCTGTCATGGTATAGGTGATCTGACCAAATGCAGGCCAGGCCGCCAGCAGCAGCATACCTGTCATCAACGCCAAACGTTTCGTTTGTTTATCAAATCCCAGCTTCTTCATAACAGCTTTCCGTCTACAGTTGTTATACTGAATTCAGGAATAGGGGTTGCTCCCCTAAAAAATTCCCATTCGCTTCTTTTTCACACGTCCGTTCTTGTCCATGCTTACCTTCACCGACTCCAGCCCGGTGGCGTTCTTGCCCGACACCTTGGCCGTTTTGCCCGGCTTCGGGCAGGGAATGATCCCTTTGCGCTGGCATCCTGACCCAAACAACAGGGCCAGGCACAGCAGGCCTACTATCCAATAGCTACTTTTCTGCATCACAGGCAATATACGTGTATTTGCTTTATTTTCCTTAAAAGGCCATAATGCTCTCCACCTTCTCGCGCAGGCGCTGCTTCGGCAGGAACTCCTGCTCCAGCGGTGGTGCAAATGGCACGGCGGTGTCCAGACTGGCAACCCGTGTTACCGGTCCGTCGAGTAGCTCAAAGCAGTGCTCCCCGATCCAGGCTGCTATCTCTCCGCCTATACCTCCAGTCATGGTGTCCTCGTGCAGCACAATGACACGGCCTGTGCGGGCTACGGTATCGCGCACGGCTTCTTTGTCCCAAGGTATAAGCGAGCGCAGGTCCAGTATGTCGAAGCTGATGTCGGTCATCTCTTGTTGTAGTTGCTTGGCCCAGTGTACGCCCATGCCGTAGGTGATGATCGAAATATCCGATCCTTCAGCCACCAACCTGGCCTTGCCGATCTCCACGGTATAGTAATCGTCCGGAATCTCCTGCGAGATGGAACGGTAGAGCAGCTTGTGCTCAAAGTACATCACCGGGTTCGGATCCTCAATGGCCGCGTTCAGCAAGCCTTTCGCGTCGTAGGGCGACGACGGGTATACGATCTTCAGGCCCGGGGTATGGAAGAACCAGGCCTCGTTGCTCTGCGAGTGGAACGGACCCGCTGCTGTACCGGCACCTGTTGGCATGCGCACCACCACATCGGCATTCTGGCCCCAGCGGTAGTGGCTCTTAGCCAGGTTATTCACGATCTGGCTGAAGCCGGCACTCACGAAATCTGCAAACTGCATCTCCACCATGCTCTTCTTGCCTTTCACGGACATCCCCAGACCTATACCTAGTATAGCAGACTCGCAAAGCGGGGTATTGCGTACACGGTCCTTGCCAAACTTGTCTACAAAGCCCTCTGTTATTTTGAACACACCGCCGTACTCGGCAATGTCCTGGCCCATGAGCACCAGTTCCGGGTAGCGCTCCATGCTCTGGCGAAGTCCGTCGGAAATAGCATCTACAAAGCGGCGTTCAGTTTTGGCATCCGTCGCGGGTTTGATCACCTCCTGCTGGAACGGGGCGTACATGTCCTCCAGTTCCTCCTCGCGATCGGCCACTGGCATTGGCGTGGCAAAGGCTGTTTGCAGTCCTTCTTCGATCTCGGCTTTGATCTCCTCGCGTATACCTTCCATCGCCTTCTGGGTCAGGATCAGCTCCTCGAGCAGGTAGCGCTCAAAGTTCTCTACCGGATCTTTCTTCGACCACTTCTCGAACAGCTCCTGTGGCACATACTTGGTACCGCTGGCCTCTTCGTGTCCGCGCATCCGGAAGGTGATGGCCTCGATCAGCATCGGACGCGGGTTCTTGCGCATGCTGTAGGCAGCCTGGCGCACGGTGTCGTATACCTCCACAATGTTGTTGCCGTCGATCTGGAGGGCGTCAATCCCGTAGGCCGGGCCTTTGTCGATGAAGTGCTTGAACTTGAATTGCTCGTTGCTTGGTGTGGAGAGTCCATAGCCGTTGTTCTCGATCATGAAGATCACCGGCAGGTTCCAGACAGCCGCCACGTTGAGTGCCTCGTGGAAGTCGCCCTCGGAGGCACCGCCGTCTCCGCTGAACACAAGCGCCACTTTTTCTCTGTTATCCAGTAGGTCAGCCAGGGCTATACCGTCGGCCACCGCCAGTTGCGGACCCAGGTGCGAGATCATGCCCACGATGTGGTGCTCGTTGGAGCCGAAGTGGAAAGAGCGGTCGCGGCCTTTCGTGAAGCCGGTCTTCTTGCCCTGAAACTGCGCAAAAAGTCTGTCCAGGGGCACCTCGCGGCTCGTGAACACGCCCAGGTTGCGGTGCAGCGGCAGAATATACTCGTCCGATTCCAGCGCCATGGCCGAGCCTACTGAGATAGCCTCCTGGCCTATACCTGAGAACCACTTGCTCACCTTGCCCTGGCGCAACAGCACCAGCATGCGCTCCTCGATCATGCGGGGTTTCAGGATACCTTTATATAAAGCGATCAGTTCGTCGTCAGAATATTCTTTGCGGTTATAATTCATCTTATTGACAGGGAAATTCGTTGTGGTATGGCAGCATAACGTTTGCTTTGGCCGCCGATTATGGTGCTAATTTATAAATTTGTTCGGTACTTCGTGCCTTACCGGCCCCGGCCTACGCAACAAGCGGCGTCCGGAAGCCCGTAAAGAAAGCAAAAGCTACAGAAAACCTGTCAGGCCTGCAAGTGTTTGCGGGTTTTGATTGAACAGGGCACAAGGTATACCTGTTAAAAAAGAAAAGACAGGAAAGAAATCAGGCAAAGGTAACATGGGTTGCCGCCCTTTAAAGAGAAGAAGATTATGATACAGTTCGAGGAATTTACGCTGGATAATGGCCTGCGCGTGATCGTGCACGAAGACTATACCTCTCCCATGGCCGTGCTGAACGTGCTGTACGATGTGGGCTCCCGCGACGAGGTAGAGCAGCACACCGGTTTTGCGCACCTGTTTGAGCACCTGATGTTCAGCGGATCTAAGCACATTCCGGTATACGACGAGCCCCTGCAGCGCGTGGGCGGCGAAAACAACGCCTTCACCAGCCCCGACATCACGAACTATTACCTGTCGCTGCCGGCCCAGAACATCGAGACGGGTTTCTGGCTCGAGTCGGACCGCATGCTGGACCTGGCTTTCAGTGAGCACGGGCTGGAGGTGCAGCGCAAGGTGGTGGTAGAGGAGTTCAAGCAGAACTACCTGAACCAGCCCTACGGCGACGTGTGGCTGAAGCTGCGCCCGCTTGCCTATGAGCAGCACCCTTACAAATGGGCCACCATCGGCAAAGAGATCGCGCACATCGAAGACGCGACCATGGACATCGTGAAAGCGTTCCACAGGAAACATTACTCGCCAAGCAACGCCATTCTGGTGGTAGCCGGCAATGTGACTTTTGAAAAAGCGAAGGAGCTGACTGAAAAATGGTTTGGCCCTATACCTGCAGGCGAGAAATATACACGCGCTATACCTAACGAGCCAAAGCAGCAGGCACCGCGCGTGCTTGAAACCAGCGCCGACGTGCCGTTGAGCGCCATCTACAAGGCCTATCACATGCCGCACCGCAATCACGAAGACTATTATGCCGTCGACCTGATCAGCGACATCCTGGGCCGTGGTAAGTCCTCGCGCCTGTACGAGCAATTGGTAAAGGAGCAGAAACTGTTTAACTCCATCTCCGCTTCCGTGACCGGCTCCATCGAACCGGGTCTGCTGATCATCCAGGGCAAACTGAACGAGGGCGTGGACCTGCAGGAAGCCAACGCCGCCATCGAGGCTATCAATAAAGAGTTGATGGAAAACCTGGTAGACGAAGAAGAGCTAAACAAAGTGAAGAACCAGGCCGAGACCTCGCTGGTGTTCTCCGAGATCGAGCTGCTGAACCGCGCCATGAACCTGGCCTACGGCAAACTACTCGGTGACGCCAACTTTGTGAACACCGAAGGCGAGAAAATTCAGGCCATTACGCCACAGGATATCCTACGTTGCGCCAAGCAGGTGCTTGACCCGAACAATTGTTCTACGCTGCTTTACAAAGCTGAAAAGAAAGAGCAACAGGCAGAGCAGGAGGTGTAGGCCAGGCATAAACCCATCTTAGAAAATTGCAAACGCGACGACCCGATAAATGGTCGTCGCGTTTTTTTATTGCCTTTGATGCGTAGAAATCACAATTCTTCAGATTTCCTTCAGGATCGTGCTGTATCTAGCGATAAGTAATCATTTAGAACATAGAATTTATTACCATGAAATCAACCGCATTAGCATTTCTATTACTGGCTGGCACTTTAGTATCGTGTGACGATAAGGATGATGATATCAAGATTGAGGATGTGCCTGCTACTGTGCGTGAAGCCCTATCGAGTGCCTTCCCGAACGCCACAGATGTAGACTGGGAGAAAAAAGGGGAGGATTATGAAGCCGACTTTGATATAAACAGAGTAGACTACAGCACGCTGTTCAATGCGTCGGGTTCATTGATGAAGCATAAATACGACATTGCTGAGACTGAACTTCCGGAGCCAATCCGAGCCAATATCACCCAGAATTACGCCGAGTATAAGATTGATGACCCTGAGGTGCTGGTGCAGGATGGCGACACCCTCTACCAGGTGGAGCTCGACCATACAACCAGCACAGACGAAAAACTGGTTTTTTCTACCGATGGCCAAAAACTAACACACGCCTACTGGGACTAATACCTGTAGCAAACACTTTCACAAGAAGCCCGGAACAACACGTCCCGGGCTTTTTCATTATTTCCGGAAACTGAAGAGCTATCCGCCTTCATGCATTGCTTCTCCTCAGCGCCACTTACACCTGCCTAGTGATCTCAGCAGCAATCGAATACAGAAATCGAGGCTTTCTACAAATTGTCTTCAGATTTAATTTGTAATCTTAGACCTTATTCACCTAATTGTGTGCTATTAACCCTTTTATGAAGCAGCAACTTACCGCCACCCTTCTGTTTTCAGTCATCCTGTTTTCCTGCGATGACGACGTTATGCCAGAGAAAGTACCGTTGCAGGTGCGCCAGAACTTACTCAAAACGTTTCCGATGGCCTACTATATCGAATGGGAAAAAAGCGGAAAGGATTTCGAAGCCGACTTCACGGTACACGCCGCCGAACACAGCGCCCTCTTCCGGCAGTCAGGGCAACTGATGCAGTACAAGCAGGCTATACCTGCCACCGCGTTGCCCGAGGCTGTATCCAGTGCCATTGCTGCCAAACACCCAGGGTATATGATTACGGAGGTCGATGCGGTTGTGAAAGGCGATGTTACCTGTTACCAGGTGGTATTGAGAAGCAACACGGCAGAGCTTGAGGCGGTTTTTTCAGCCGACGGTCAGACACTCCGGCAACCGTATTGGGATTAGCAGAAGCTGACCTACTGCTCAGCAAGACGCATGACGGGGCAGGCGCAACTTTTTGGGCACAACATTTGTATATACAAACAAGAATTATACCTTTGCACCTACATTCAGCCTATGCGGATAGAAGACGAAATACAGCAGAAAGACTTTAAAGATGACCATCGCCGCATGGTGGTAAATCTGTTGTTCACGAACAATTGGCTGAACCAGCAGTTTATACCTTTCTTTAAGCAGTTTGGGCTTACGCTGCAGCAGCACAATGTGCTGAGCATTGTGCGTGGCCAGCACCCCAAGCCGGTTTGCTTTGGCGAGGTGCAGGAGCGCATGGTGGACCGCAACTCCAATGTAACCCGCCTCGTGGACAAGCTGATTGAGAAAGGCTATGTGACCCGCGACATCTGCCAGGCGAACCGCCGCATGATCGAGGTACGGCTTACAGCCAAAGGCACAGAACTGCTGCAACAGATCGACGAGCAAATGCCTGCTTTCTTTGAGCGCTTCCACAATCTGACGCAGGATGAGGCCGTTCTGGTAAGCAAGCTGCTCGACAAGCTCAGAGGCTGAGCTATTTTTTTAATCGAATATTTGTATGCACAAATAATGTACAAACCAAGATAAGTATGAAGCAAATCAAGATAAAAGGAGCTACGATACCGGCCTTGGGCCTGGGTACTTTTCAGCTGGAGAATGAGCTTGCACGCCAGATAACGGCAGCGGCCATTTCAACAGGCTACCGCCACATTGACACGGCACAGGTATACCAGAACGAAGACGGCGTAGGCTCTGCCATTAAGAACGCAGGTATAGCCCGCGATGAAATTTTCCTGACGACCAAGGTTTTTAGAGAGAGCCTGGCTAAAAAGGACTTTCTGCCATCAGTGGAGGAAAGCCTGCGCAAGCTCAAGACCGACTACGTGGACCTGTTGCTCATTCACTGGCCAAACCGCAACGTGGCCGTGAACGAGTACATGGACCAGCTGATGGAAGCGCAGCGCAAGGGCTATACCAAGTATATCGGTGTGAGCAACCACCCGACCGCCCTGCTCGACCAGGTACTGGCCACCGGTGCCGACATTATCACTAACCAGGTAGAATATCATCCGCTTATCGACCAGACCAAGCTCTATACCTATCTGCGTGAACATGGCATCTCGCTGACGGCTTATAGCCCCATTGCACAAGGCAAAGTGCTGGGTAACCCTACGCTAAAGAGCATCGGCGAGCAGTATAGCAAAAGCGAAGTGCAGGTATCGCTGCGCTGGCTCCTGCAGCAGGACGGCGTGATGGCTATACCTAGAACCTCGAAGGCGGAGCGGCTTAAGGATAACCTGAACATTTTCGACTTTGAGCTGTCTGCAGAAGACATGGCCCGGATCGATGCGCTGAAAAAGGACAACCAAAGGGTAGTTAACCCACCTTTCGCGCCAGACTGGGACTAGGGAGTTTGAGAGTTTAGGAATTTCAAAACCTTAACTTCCAAGCGTTCCCGCTGAAAAGCATTGGGTACGAGGTCATAATTTAAAGGGATAGGTCACGACCTGCCAGAATCGTGCACGGAAGATAAACGAGTGACGATCATTTATAATCATGCACGAAAAAAAACAATTTAACAACTAGTAATTTAACAATCGAACATATGTCACAACCACTTTTAGAACCTATAAAGTTACACGATCTGGAACTGAACAACCGCGTGATCATGGCACCCATGACACGTAGCCGTGCCGTTGGCAATGTAGCCAATAGCTTGATGGCCACTTACTATGCCCAGCGTGCCAGCGCCGGCCTTATCATATCCGAAGGATCGCAAATATCGGAGCAGGCTGTTGGTTACATTAACACGCCCGGCATTTACAGCGCAGAGCAGGTAGAAGGCTGGAAGCAGGTAACGGATGCCGTGCACAAAGAGGGAGGCAAGATCTTCCTGCAACTGTGGCACGTGGGCCGTATGTCGCACCCTGATTTCCATGGCGGAAAGCTACCGGTTGCCCCATCTCCCATCAACCCGAACGACAAAGCCTACACGCCGGAGGGTTTCAAAGACACCGTTACGCCACACGAGCTCACCATACCTGAAATCAAGCAGATTGTGCAGGACTTTAAAACAGCTGCCCGCAATGCCATCGACGCCGGTTTTGATGGGGTAGAAGTGCATGCCTCTAACGGCTACCTGCTACACCAGTTCTTTGTGAGCACCGCCAACGTGCGCACCGACGAATACGGTGGCTCCGTTAAGAACCGCGCCCGCATATTGTTTGAAGTGCTGGATGCCATCAGGGAAGTGGTGCCGCAGCATCGTATTGGCGTGCGCCTGAACCCAAGTATGCACGGCGGCTTCGGCATCACGGTTAACGAGGACACCATTCCGACCTTCGACTACATTGTGGAGCAGATGAATAAGTATAGCCTGGCTTACCTGCACCTGACGGAGGCATCGCCGGCCAACAAAGATGTACCGCACATCGAACCGCAGGTGGCCAAGCGCTACCGCCCACTGTATACCGGCAACCTGATCATCAACGGTGGCTTTAAGCAGAAGACCGGCAATCAGGTGATTGCCGATGGCGACGCCGATATGGTGGCCTTTGGAGTGCCGTTTATTGGCAACCCGGACCTGGTGGAGCGCTTTGCTGAAAATGCAGAGCTACAGCAAGCAGACCCAGGCAAATTCTACGCGCCCGGCCCTGAAGGCTACGTGGATTACCCTACCCTGGCAGAGGTAGAAGCCTAAGGCGAAGGTGCTTTTTCATATATAGTCTGATAACAGCCAGCTACCCTAACCGGTGGCTGGCTGTTGTTTTTTAAACCTTTCTTTCGGATTTCAGTCTATACCCTTTAAAAATGCGCCTGCTGCATCTTACTGAAAGGTTAAAAGAACTATATTTACTTTTTATACCTGCCGTATAAGACATGCGTTATACCTTCAACACACTATGAAATTAAAAATACGAACGGGCTTCGGCTACGACGTGCACCAACTGCAGGAAGGGCTGGACTTCTGGCTTGGCGGCATCAAGATTCCGCATACACACGGCGCGCTGGGCCACTCCGATGCCGACGTGCTGGTGCACGTAATCTGCGACGCCCTGCTCGGTGCCGCCAATATGCGCGACATCGGTTTCCACTTCTCCGACAAGGACCCGCAGTACAAGGGCATCGACAGCAAGATTTTGCTTAAAGAAGTAGTGCACCTGCTCTCCCGCGAAGGCTACGAGATCGGCAACATCGACTCAACCATCTGCCTGCAGGAGCCCAAGGTGAACCCGCATATCCCTGCCATGAAAACCTGTCTGGCTCAGGTGATGGGTATACCTGAAAACGACATTTCTATTAAGGCCACCACCACCGAGCACCTGGGCTTTGTGGGCAAGAAAGAGGGCGTGGCCGCTTTTGCAACGGTCTTAATCTATAAGCAATAACAATCACTAACCCTTTTCATCACCTTCCACAAACATGAAGTATAACAAGTTTTATGTGTATGCGCTGGCAGCCTTCCTGACAACAGGTTGCGCCCAGACGCCTACCACCACAAGCACCAGCACCACCGCTGAGGCACCGGTTGCAGACGCCGACCGTCTCCGCGAAGCTGCTCCTAAGTATGCGGCCACTATCACGGCTGCCGACCTTTCCAAGCACCTTAACATCATTGCCTCTGACGAGTACGAAGGTCGCGACACGGGATCTAAAGGCCTGCAAATGGCTGCTGAGTACATCTCCAGGGAGTTTAAGGAAGATGGCCTGGTTGGTCCTGTAAAGAACAGCAGCAACCCGTACTACCAGCCTGTAGCCCTGGAGCGCAGCCAGTGGGGCGACGGCTATATTATAGTGGGCAAGCAGAAATTTATGATGGGGCAGGACTTCTTCGTGCTGGGAGCCTCGCCATACCAGACCGAGCAAGCTGCTGAGATCGTATTCGCCGGCTACGGTATCGATGCTGACAACTATTCTGACTACGCCAACCTCGACGTGACAGGCAAAATGGTGGTAGTGCTGGGTGGCGAGCCGAAAGGCGCCGATGGCAAATACCTGATCAGCGGTACTGAGAAGGCTTCTGACTGGGGCAATGACTTCCGCACGAAGCGCAATGCTGCCACCAAGCGTGGCGCTAAGAGCGTGTTGATCGTAACTGGCGCCAATGCCGGTGAGTTTGGCACCATGACGGCACGCTACCGCAATTTCCTGACTCGTCCGTCTATCGGTCTGAAGAGCAACGGTGCACAAGGTGCTACGGCCGCCATGATGGTATCGCCACAGGTAGGGGCCGCTTTGCTGGGCACTACACCGGAGAAAATGCTGGCCTACGCCAACGCAGTAGCAAAAGCAGGCAAGCCGACTCCGGGCACGTTCACAGCTGTGAAAGACGTGAAGGTAAAGACCGAGCGTAAGAGCGAAGCACTTCCATCTGACAACGTGCTGGGCTACATCGAGGGCACTGACAAGAAAGACGAAGTGATCGTGGTAACCGCGCACTACGACCACGTAGGTATAGAAAACGGCGAGATCTTTAACGGTGCCAACGACGACGGCTCTGGTACGGTAGCCGTAGTGGAACTGGCGGAGGCTTTCGCGCAGGCCAAGAAAGACGGTTTCGGACCACGTCGCAGCATTTTGTTCATGCTGGTAACGGCAGAGGAGAAAGGCCTGCTGGGTTCTGAGTACTATGCCAGCAATCCGATCTTCCCACTCGCAAATACGGTAGCCAACATCAATATCGATATGATCGGCCGCATGGACTTCGACGCGGAGAAGACCAACGACCAGAACTACATCTATGTGATCGGTGCCGACAAGCTTTCTTCGGAGCTGCACCAGATCAACGAAGAAATGAACCAGAAGCACGTAGGTCTTCGCCTCGACTATAAATTCAATGATGAGAACGACCCGAACCGCTTCTACTACCGTTCTGACCATTACAACTTCGCCAAGCACGGTATTCCGATCGTATTCTATTTCAACGGGGTACACGCCGATTACCACAAGGCAACTGACACAGTAGACAAGATCATTTTCGAGAAAGCTGAGAAGGCTGCTCGTCTGGCGTTCCACGTGGCATGGGAGCTGGCCAACCGCGACAACCGCATTGTGGTGGACAGCAACAAAAAGTAATACACTAAACCCGCATAAGCGGCCGTTTATCATAAAAACATTCCGCTTTTATTAGCTTTAAGGAAAACACCCTAACTTTAAGGGTGTTTTTCTTTTAATAGCACTTCCTGATTACTAGCCGTTTTCGGGAAAACCGCAGGGTTTATTTATATGAGTAGACTAAAACAGTTTCTGCTGGACGCCGAAACGAAATCATTTGACCTGGGCCACCGCTCCACCATCAAGTTCAACATCGGCAAGTACAACGCCGCTGTGCAGCGTGGCCTTACCCAATACAGCGATCACGAGCTCGCCCGCGAAAGGGCTTCTTTCATAAAAACAAACGCCATCAACAACCTCGATAAGTATTTGATGGAGTTTGAGTCGAATTTCACGGCCCGTGGTGGCAAAGTGATCTGGGCCCGCAATGCCGAGGAGGCGTTGAAGGAGATTGGCCAGATCATGAAGAAGAAACGTGCCCGTTCGGTGGTAAAGTCGAAGTCGATGACCACGGAGGAGATTCACCTGAACAACTTCCTGGAGAAGAATGGTGTGGAGACGGTGGAAACTGACTTAGGCGAGTACATTGTGCAGCTGGCCGAGCAACGGCCTTACCACATCGTGACCCCGGCCATGCACATGTCCAAAAAGGACATTGCAGATCTCTTTGTAAAGAAGCTCAAGATCGCCCCGACCGAGAGTGCAGAGGAACTGGTAGCCACGGCCCGTCGCCTGCTCCGCGCCAAGTATACCGAGGCCGAGGTAGGTATAACCGGCGGCAACTTCCTGCTGGCTGATATTGGTGGTGTGGCTGTAACGGAGAACGAAGGCAACGGACGCTTGTCAACCGCTTTCCCGAAAACGCACATTGCCATTGTAGGTATAGAGAAGATCCTGCCCTCGGTGATGGATCTCGACCTGTTCTGGCCACTGCTGAGCACGAGCGGCACCGGCCAGCAAGTGACTATTTACAACACCATTTTCACGGGTCCGCGCCAGCCAAACGAGAAGGACGGACCAGAGGAGATGTATGTGGTGCTGCTCGACAATGGCCGTACGGAGCTACTGGCTTTGCCAGAGAAGCGCGAAGCTCTGAACTGCATCCGCTGCGGCGCCTGCCTGAATGTGTGTCCGGTATACAAGAACATCGGCGGCCATACCTACGAGAGCACCTACAGCGGCCCGATTGGCTCCGTGATCACGCCGCACTACAACGGCATGGCCGAAAACAAGCACTTGAGCTTTGCCAGTTCGCTTTGCGGCGCCTGTACGTCGGTATGTCCCGTGAAGATAAATATCCACAACCTGCTGCTGCTTAACCGCCGCCAGAGTGTAGAGCAAGGCTTTGCCGAGAAGAACGAGCGCACGACATTTAAGCTGTGGCTAAAGGCCATGAAGAGCCGCAAGCTGCTGAACATGGCCCCTGCCGGCGTAAAGAACTTCGTGCTGAAACAAGTGCTTAAAGATACCTGGAGCAAGCGCCGCGAGCCTATCAAAGTAGCGCCGAAGTCGTTTAACCAGCTTTGGAGAGAGCGGGAGGGGAAGTAGGATCAGGATTTGCAGGATTAAGGGATTTTCAGGATTCTCGTGCACAATCGACGCCCTTTTGCCCCCAGCTGCTAAATTAACCCAATAATGCTTTAGAGGCCAGAGGTCTCTCTATAGTAGACACGAGCGTGGACGCTCGCGCAATAGACTACCACATAAACACAAAAAGGCCTGCAAATTAACTTTGCAGGCCTTTTACATTCCATTCAGTGCCTGATTCCTCAGGCAATTATTACCATCATCCATATCCTATACCTTTAAAAAATTGCAGGAGTGCAGGGCTTACGCGAAAACACCGTCACTTCATCCACATCCTTCAGTCGACAAATAAACCGCGTCATACGCTCCACCCCGAAACCAGCACCGGCCGTTTTAGGCAATAACCCCGCTTTGGCTACTTCCAGGTAGTGTTTGAAGGTCTCCTGACTGGTTCCAACTTCCTCCATGCGCTTCAGAATCTGCTTATACTCGTGCTCCCGCTCGGCACCAGACAAACCTTCGCCAAAGCCTTCGGGCCAGATCACGTCATAGTTCAGGTAGGTGCCGCGGCGGCTCGGGTCTTCTTTGTCGTAGAACTCTCGCTTGTGGTTGATCAGCCAGAACGGCTCCGTTGCTTCTTCCGATTTCAGCTTCTCATAATCCGGACCAAGGGCGGCTTCCAGCTTTTCGGTGCGGTATACGGGCCACTTTTCGTACTGTGGCAGCAACTCGCCACGCAATTCGATCAGGGTTTCAGGTAGATCGCGGTTCAGACTCGCGAAAATGTAGTTCACCAGTTCCTCCATAAACTCCATCACGAAAAAGCGGTCTTTACCACGAAACTCAAAATCAACCTGCGTGAACTCGAATAAGTGACGGCCAGTATCGGCGCGGTCTGAAAACTCGAGGCGTACGTTCGGTGAAACGATGTAGAGGCTATCGAGCTCGGAGTTCACCAGGGCCAGTTGCTTGTGGAAGATCATGGACTTGGTGAGGCTCCAGCGTTGGTCAGCATAGCCAATGCTGGCATCGACTACGCCGTGGTTGAGCGGATCGGTGATAGGTGATAGCATGAGCGGCATGAGCTGCGTCAGGCCTTTTTTAAACATAAAATCGTGCGTGGCACGGATAATCCCTTGCTGTACTTTAAGCACTTTGGGCAGAGACGCGCGACTCAAGTGCTTCATGGTAGTTTCGAGCACGGTCGGCTGTGTGAGTGTTTGCAATTCCATTCAACTAATTTTTAATGGTTTATAGTATTACAAACATACCTAATACAGTTTTTTATTGAAAAATATTTAACATTTAAGTAATTTTGTTGAAAATAATCAAATATATAGAAGTCATTTTTGTTAAATCTTTAAAATATAGGATAGAAAAAGGGGTATGGATTTACAAATTGATAAACTCGACCGCCAGATACTGCACCTTTTGATGCAGAATGTGAACCGTGCTTATACTGATATAGCCAAAGAGCTAGGCGTATCGGGCGGCACAATTCACGTACGTTTGAAAAAACTGACGGAGATGGGCGTTGTACAGGGTGCGCAGTTGCTTATCAACCCGGCTGCCATAGGCTACGACATATGTGCCTTTATTGGAGTGTTTCTGGAGAAAGGGTCGGCCTACAAGGAAGTGGTGGAGAAAATGCGTCTTATACCTGAGATCGTGGAATTGCACTACACCACTGGCGCCTATAGCATGTTCGTCAAGATCATTTGCCGCGACACCAAACACCTGCGCGAGGTACTCAACGAAAAAATGCAAGGTATAGCAGGTGTGCACCGCACCGAAACGTTTATCTCGCTGGAGGAAAGCATCTCGCGGCAAATCTCTGTAGGGGCGGAGAAGGTATAGCAAAGCCGCTCCGGACTGACCCGAAGCGGCTTTGCTGCTACTTCATTCGTAAAGTTGACTGCTTTGAGCTAAGCTATACCTTACTTCAGCTTTTGAAGTGCTGCTCGCAATCTGCCCAGCGAGTCTTTAATGCTGTCCAGCGAGGCACCGCCTACAGACAAACGGAACCAGCCCAACTCCGGGGCAGAACCGAAGGCAGAAAATGGCACGACAGCCAGTTTGGCTTCCTGCAGTATATAGAAGCTGATATCTTTGCTGGTCTGGAGTACCTGTCCGGATGGTGTGGTTTTACCGGCAAGATCGAGTTTGGCGGAAAGGTATATGGCACCCATCGGCTCAATGGCATCCACGTTAAACCCTTCTTTTTTCAGATCCTGGAAGGCCCGGTAGAGGATATCTAAGCTCTCGCGCACGTTGTGCTTGAACTCATCCAGGAACACATCCACCGCATCGGTCTGGTGCAGGAAGCGGGCGGTAGCCATTTGCTCGGCTTTCGGCGCCCAGGCACCCACGTGGCCGAGTATCGCCTTCATTTTGTCGATCACCACCGTTGGGCCGAAGGCGTAGCCAACGCGCACGCCTGTAGCAGCAAAGCATTTAGAGGTGCCATCGATGTAAATGGTGTAGTCGCGCAGTTCAGGGCGCAGGTTCACCGGATCGTAGTGCTTGTGCTCGCCGAAAGTCAGCATCCAATAAATCTGGTCGTAGAGGATATAAAGCGGCTTCTCGTCTGCGCCACGGCTTTTGTTTTCGGCTATCACCAGATCGCAAATGTCCTCCAGATCTTTTTTGGAGAACATAGTACCCGTCGGGTTGAGCGGCGAGCAAAGCGCCAGCAGAGTAGCGCCCTTCAGACTGGAAGCCACGTCGGCGGCAGTTGGCATAAAGTTGTTCTCGGGACTGGTCTCCACCATCACGGGCGTGGCACTGGAGAGGTGGCAGTAGTGGTTGTTGTTCCACGATGGCGTTGGGAAAACCACTTTGTCGCCAGGGTCTACGAGGGCCAGGTAGGTAGCGTAGATAAGCGGACGGGAGCCGCCGGCCACCAGTATGTCGTTTTCGGGGTACGTCAGGCCCAAGCGGTCTCGGGTGAAGTCGGCTACGGCTTTGCGAAGCACGGCCACACCGTTGGCAGGCGGATAATTGGTATGGCCTTCGGAATAGGCTTCGGCAATGCCGGCACGCAGCTCGCCAGGTATAGGAAATATCTTGGGGTCGAAGTCGCCGATGGTGAGGTTGCAGATCTGCTCGCCTTTGGCAATCATTGCGTTGACTTCACCGGCGAGTTTGATAATCTCGGAGCCGATGAGGTTTTGCGCCATTTTAGAAACGGTCATGAGCCTGTAAGTTAGTACGCAACAAGATACTAACTTCTGGAAAAAGTATGCCCCAAAAGCGATACAAAAACTGATATTAGCTAGTGAGATGCCAATTGGCGTTAGCCAGGACTATCCAACATTGTCATCTCGACAGAATGGAGAGATCTGGGTGCATTCAGTATATTGGCATTACTTCAGATTTCTCCCAAAGGTCGAAATGACAGTAAAGACACTTGGGCTAACATTGCTCACATGATCCCTATCTTACACAGGGATGCAGACCAATGGAGAACCAGTTAAAAGGCTCCAACGCCCTGCCTACCATTGATAATAACTACTCTCCTCGCCGTCGTTCAATATATCAGCGGCGGTGTTGGGGCTACGGTTGATGTCGGCCAGTTTACGCTCGCGCCAAACGGCGGCAGACTCACGCACCACATCCAGGTGAGCGTCTGACTTGATGCGCTCTTCCTCGCGCTTGGCTTCTATCTCAAACTCCTGGCGGGCAGCAAATTTGGCTTCGGCCACGGCATGGCGGGTGTCGTACTGTTTCTGACGCTCTTGCACGCGGTGCATTTCCTGCGTGGTGCGCTCGTGCTCCACGCCTTTCAGAATGTCGTCGTAAGGGCCTTTGCTGGTGATCAGCTTCGTGAAGATCGGGGCAGTTTCGAGGCAGACGAACAGCAGCGTGATGAAGAACACCGGCAGCCAGGGCAGTTGGTTCAGGGCATCGATCCGGGCCATCAGGCCATCGTAGTTCGAGAAGCTCTGCTGTCCTTCGGCTACCTGGCTGTCGTACTGCTTCATGAGGTCGGTGATGCGCTGCTCCTTTACCAGGATTCTGTCGGCGGCGCTGGCCTGCAGCAGCTTCAGTTCCTCGTCTACTTTGTCGTACTGCCGCTTCTTTTCCTCGTAAATGGGGCCTCTGCCTATTTTGCCGGTACCTCCTGTACCATCGGCCTCGGCGGCTACCATTTCGTAAAGCTTGTTACGCTCCTGTATTTTGGCTTCTAGCTCTGCCCGTATACCTGCAATCTCTGATTTTACGGAGTCGACCTCGGCAAACTGCTTGTTCACCAACGCTTTGTGCTGAATGGCGAGCTCAGCCTGCTTTTCTTTCAGGACGGCCTGTATCTCTTTGTCAAATATCTTGAGCTCCAACGGCTTGGAAATAACCACGGCCAGCACCAGTGCCAGCAGGATACGCGGCGTCACCATCAGCAGCTCTTTCCAGAAGCGGCCTTCTTTGCGGATGGTTGAAACGATAAAACGGTCGAGGTTGAAGATAACGGCGCCCCAGAGCAGACCAAAGGTCACGGCCATCGGCACCGAATCAAAGACAGTGTAGAGGGCGTAGCCACCCGATAAGCTGGCCAGCACACCTGTAAAGAGAACGGTGGCGCCTACACCGGCATATTTTATGTGCTCCGACTTGGAGCATTTCTCAAGTATGGTATCGTCGGCACCGGCGCACCACCAAAAAAATTTCTTCATGTATTGTCCTGTACAGGTTAAAGCTGATGCAAAGGCAGTATGCAATAACAACGCCTAACTTACTGGCTTTAATACTTTTATCCTTTAAAATGTGATGAACCACCTCTAAAATGTGACGAACTGCCCCGCTACTGCGGCAACACACGCCTGAGCCCGTTAAGTTCAACGTATTTACGGCTCGTCTCACCCCATTTTAAGTACACGAACGCAGGTATAGTGACTTGCCTGAATCTGCACGTAAAGCTCCTTACCCGGGAGGTTAAGCCGATGCTACTAGCGGTGTAGGGTCCCCTTTTTACCAAGATTCTTACAGAATGACAAAAAGAGAGAAGTGCAGGTATAGCGACTTGTCAGCAGACCAGCAATCTTCAGGTATAGAAAATAAGATTAAGCCACAAAGAGATGCGGCATCAGGTATAGGTATAGATAGTGAAAGGCAGCGACCTCTGCAGCCACTGCCTTTCTATACCTATCAGCCAGAAAACTTTCTACCTTTTTAACTCTCTAACTTTCTAACTTAAATCAGCTGTTCTCGTCTTCGTCCGGCAGAATCTCCACGTCCTGCACCAGCACGAATTTTTCGATCTCGCGGGCTTTGGGGGTATTGGCCAGTCCACCAAGGGCGGTTTCCTTGTACTTGCGCTCCATGCTCTCGCCTACCTCACCAAGGGCGGCCACACATTGATCGACAGGTATAACCGGGTTAACGCCGGCGATGGCCAGCTGCGAAGAAGAGTAGGCGATGGCCGCCGCACTGGCGTTTCGCACAATGCACGGCACCTCTACCAGGCCTGCTACCGGGTCGCACACCAAACCCAACATGCACTGGATGGTAATGGCCACTGCCGCAAACACCTGCTCTACATTGCCGCCGAGGCAATACACAATCGCGCCGGCTGCCATAGCTGCCGCACTACCTGTTTCGGCCTGACAACCGCCCACGGCGCCTGCCAGCGAGGCGTTCTGCTCAATGATGAGTGCTATACCTGCGGCCACCAGAAGACCTTCATGAATCTTGCGGTCTTCGAGGCCGTGCAGTTCCTGCAGTGTCGTAAGCGTGCCGGGCAGTATGCCGGAAGCACCGGCCGTTGGCGCGGCCACCACGCGGCCCATGCAGGAGTTCACCTCCTTGGCACCCAGCGCGCGCGAAACCAGCATCTGAAACTCCGGCGACAGCACCGTTACCGGCGACTTCGCTACTTTCTTGGCGCTGTTGTTCACCATACCGGAGCGCGAGGTCATGTCTTCGGTCAGGCCGGTCTGCACGGCGTCCTTCATCACCTCGTAGGCCTTGGCAATGTTTTCCCAAATAAACTCCTCGGTGCGGCCTTTTTGCTCTATTTCGTACTCCAGCACGGGCTGATATAGGGGTTCGCCGGTTTCAGCACAATGCTTTTCCCAGCTCTTAAAATCGTTGAATAATAGGGACATATTGTATAGCTTGTAGCCGGCCCGCGACTTGGCGGACAGGGGTGTTAAAGATACTCTAAATTTCAGGAATCCGCTAAACTCCCGCTCCATTTGATAACACGGCTCGCGGGGTGAAACGTTCTGTTTCGGCGGGCGCTGCTATTCCTCTCAACCTATACCTGCCGACTCCGTTTTTGAGAGTGAACGAGCTATACCTATACCTGATGGAAAACAAAGACAAAAAGCGCGTGGCCATGCGCATACACGGCCGGGTGCAGGGTGTATTTTTCAGGGCCAGCACCCAGGGCAAAGCGTTGGAACTTGGCCTCTATGGTTTTGTGCAGAACGAGCCCGATGGCACTGTATACCTGGAAGCCGAGGGAAAGCCTGAGGCGCTAAAGGAACTGGAGAAATGGGCGCACCAAGGCCCAGACCGTGCGCGGGTCGAGAAAGTGGAAGTGGAGGAGAAGGAGGGGCTGGCAGGGTTCGAGCGGTTTGAGCAGCGGAGGTAAAAGTATTGGATGGTGTATAATTATATATTAACTTTATATTATACATATCAGGTTGAGCTTGTTTGCCTCCGGTACATACAACAGAACACGATTGACCGCTATGAACACTTTAGAGCAACTCTCCCGCACCGTTAGCAACCAGAAGCACACTGTGATAGCCGCTTTTGTGCCGCTGGAGCTTTCACTGCTCAACCACAAACCTGCCCCGGATAGCTGGAGTATACTCGAGTGCCTGGAGCACCTCAACAGGTATAGCCGCTACTACATTCCGGCGCTGGCGAAGGGCATTGCTGCTAACACGGGCATTAAACCGCAGCAGATGATCAGCTATACCTGGCTGGGCATAAAGTCGCTGGACATGGTGCGGCCCGACAATGGGAAAAAGAGCAAAACCGTGCGGCATATGAACCCCAACAACAGCCGGCTAGGCCGTCAGACGCTGGAGGAGTTCCTCGACCACCAAACCGAGTTGCTACAACTTCTCGACAAAGCCAAAGGAGCCAACCTGCACAAGAAAGCTATACCTGTGGAGTTTTTCAGATTGCTGAAGCTTCGCATCGGGGAGGCGCTGGAGTTTGTGGTGCTGCACCAGGAGCGACACCTGCAGCAGGCCCTTCAAATAAAAAAGCAGCTACCCCTGAACGAGGCAGCTGCTTAAAATATCTTCAAAGCGCTTTACAACGGTTTACAGCGAGTTGTAGTAGGCCACTAGTTTTGCCATGTCACGGTCTTCACGCAGGTTCAGCGCATTCGACTTGATGTAAGTCTCCAGGTAGTCCTTTTTGTCAGGTATAGCGGTCAGGAGGGAGTTCTTGGTTTTCTTAACCTTTACTGCCTTGTCGCCTACTGCAATGTAGTAGTCTTCGCTTGCCTGCACCTCTCGGTCGATGGTAGCTGAGCTATAGTGCTTGCGGTCAAAAATCTTTTTGGAAGTACGCTTCAGCAACGATACCTGCCCGTCGGCCAGCACCTCCAGAAAGGCATTAGCCGACAAGCCCTCGCCAGTGTAGCCCGAGCGGAAGGTGCGCTCCATTTGCTTGTTGCTTTCGATATACCCTATCTTAAACTCCTGCACCGGCTCCAGCAGCTCTTTTACCTCTCCCTTCTGTGTCCTGAAGACAATGGCGTCCTTCACCTGATCGTACATCAGGTCGATGCCTTGGTATACAGTACCGTTCTTGAGCGTGAGGGTGCCCTTTGCCCACTCTTTGTGCAGGTATGGGGAGCCTATCATGGTGATGGTATTGTACTCGTGTACCGGACGGGCCTCCATGTCGTTGGTGTGTGTGAACTGTGCCATTGCCTGCAGACCAAACAGACAGCTTACCAACAAAGCCAGGCTAAAACGTAAAGCAAGTGTTTTCATACATCACTCAGTTAAATGTTTAAGGGTTGATCACAATGTATTATAATAAGCCACAAGCTTTGCCATGTCTTGTTCCTGTCTTAGGTCCAGTCGGTTAGCTTTTGTGTATTTTTCCAGATCTGCCTGCTTTCTGCCGAGCGCCTGTAGCAGCGATTTTCTGTCTTTCTTCAGTTTAGTTAGCCTACCCTCCCGATCGGACAGGTAATAATTTTGCTGCTCTATAATGCTCCTCACTTTCGTAGCCGAACTGTATGGCACTTCTTCATGCACCCATTTAGATGTGCGCTTTAAAAGTTGGGTGGGGCCATTCACCAGCACTTCATAAAAAGCTGTCAGTGGTGTAGCATCTACTGGATTGTAACCGCTCACAAACAACCGTTTATTCAGTTCAAACGCTACCACTGGGTGCACAAACAACTGCGCTTCTCCTTTCTTATTACTGAACATCAATTCGTCCGCCACCTGGTCGTACTTTAGCCGCACACCAGCGTATTCTCTTCCATCCTGCAGTTTAACCCAGCCTTCCTGCCATTCATCATCTAAATAAGGCGAGCCTTTTACGTCCAGATACTGCTTTGCCATGACAGGGCGGCCCATGTAGTCGACAATCTCGGTTTGCGCAAAGGCTCCGGAACCGAGCAGCAGACAAAAAGAGCAAATGCCTAGCAATTGCAGCAAAAATGGTCGCTTCATTGGGGTAATAAACAGCTAAATACTGGATGAATATAAGACTTTTTTGTCAATTATGGTATAACTGCTTTTACAATAGTGTGTGGTGCGTTTTGGTTTCTTCTTATTACGGCTGAAATTAACTTTCTTGCGCCCGATTTTGTTCTTCCTCAGTCCCTGACTAAACCGGGACTGCCAAGTTATGCGCGAAAAAGTAGTTAGTTATAGTTTCTTCTTCCTGGGCCTGCTTTTGTTCGGCTTTGCCAACGCCATTGCCGTGAAGGTGAAGTACCTGGGCCTGCACCCCTGGGAGGTGCTCAATGTCGCGCTGTTTCAGCAGATGGGCTTTACCATTGGCACCTGGAGCGTGGCAGTGGGCTTGCTTTTTGTCATTATCTCATGGTTCATCAACCGGAAATACATCAATGTAGGCACCTTCCTCAATGCTATGCTCATTGGCCCCTTCATGGACCTGTTCCTGTGGCTCGACATCCTGCCATCGGCCACCAACACGCCCCTCGACTATCTTAATCTGGCTGTTTCGGTGGTAATAGCGGGTATAGCCGGCGGCCTGTACATAGCAGGTGGTGTGGGTGCTGGCCCCCGCGACGGCTTCATGCTGGCCTTGTCGGAGCGAATGAACCTGTCTGTAAGCCGTACCCGCATTCTGGTGGAGTGTGTGATTCTGGGTATAGGCTATGTGCTGGGCGGACCGATCTTCATTGCCACCTTCTTCTATACCTTCATCATGAGCCCGATCTTCCAGGTCACACTCCGCTTCTTCCAGCGGGTGCGCAACAACCTGATCGAGGCGAAAGTGGCGGCGTAGGTATAGGTTTAGGTATGGCTGCACGTGCGCGATCCGGACAGGTCGCGACCTGTTCCTATAATTGCTCCCAAACAGGAAACGACCTTACAGGGTAATATCGCTACAAGCACTAACTTTCTAACTCCCAAACTTTCTAACTTTCTAACTCAGGCTCACTTCTTCCTTCGCGCCGGTATGCAGGTCGATCCGGAAGAGCTGGTGGCTGTTGGTGCTGGTGACCCAGAGGCGGCCGTTCAGGTATAGCACATCGTTGGGTTCCTGCAGACCGGCGGTGAGGGTACGCACGCGGTGGCGCTCCATATCAAGCACTTTGATCTTGCCATTGTAAGTGTCAGCGATGTATACGTCGCTGTCGATCACTTCCAGCCCGACGCAGTGCTGCAGCAGGGCATCGTCCACGTGGCCATCTACATCACCAAAGTCGAACAAGCCGCGACCGAGCGGGGTGAGCACCATGCCTGTTTTGAGGTTGACGGTACGGATGGCGCTGGCTTCGGCATCGGCTACGTAGAGCACTTCTCCCCGTATGGAGAGTCCGCTGGGTTGGTTGAAGGCGGCTTCGTCGAGCAGGCCGTCGGTGAGGGCTTCGCGGCCGCTGCCGGCAAAACGGTATATCTGTTCGGTCTCCAGGTCCATGCGCAGGATCTGGTGGTTGCCGGCGTTGGCGATGAACATGCTTTTGCCGTGTATGAGCAGGTCCCAGGGACTGTTGGGGTTCACGGGTTCGCTGCGCTTATCGTCGTGAAAGTAGTATTCGAGTTCGCCGGTGCCGGCTGCCGTGCTCACCATCCGGTGCTGCAGGTCTACTTTGCGGATGGCGTTGTTCTTGGCATCGGCCACATACAGTACATCGCCGTGTAAGGCCAGTCCGTGCGGTTCGTTGAAGGAAGAATCAGCATATCCGCCATTGTTAATGCCCCGTTCGCCGCTGCCGATCACCTGCAATATTTGCCCTTGTTGGTTCAGCTTCAGGATGCGGTTGTGCCCGCTGTCCGACAGGTATAGGTTGCCTTCCGGGTCGCTGATCAGTTTGGAGGGGAAGGACAGGACACTAGCCTCGAGCTTCTCAGGCTGCACAGGTATAGGCTTCTGGTTGAGCTCCTCCTGAAACTCCTCTTTCATGCGCTGGATATAGGGGCGCACGGTGTTGTACACATTCTCCCCGGCATGTTGCCCCACCACTTTTCCGTTCGGGTCTATGAGCACGGTCGTCGGCCAGGCCCGCACGCCGTACTGGTTCCAGATGGCAAAGTCGGCATCGTTCACCACCGGGTGCGCTATTCCGAATTTCTGAATGGCCTGCCGGATGGTTTCCGTCTGCTTCTCGGCATCGAACTTGGCCGAGTGTATGCCAATCACGACCAGTACATCAGCAAACTCTTCCTCGAGCCGGTTCAGGTCCGGCACGATGTGCTGACAGTTAATGCAGCCCAGCGTCCAGAAATCGAGCAATACGATCTTGCCTCTGAAGTCTTTGATAGACCAGCTCCGGTCGGTGTTGAGCCAGCCGTGCGGGGTGTTGATCTCTGGTGCATTGACGCGTCCGGTGAGCATGTGCGGTTTCGTTTGATGTGGATTCTCTCGTACAGGTATAGCCTGGGAAAGGTTGTTGGTATAACGCCCCTGCCCTGTGTTCAGGTATAAGTTGGCCGGCCCTGGCTTGTGCGGCGGCCGAGGAACTGGTCAGCCATCATTAACGGGCGCTTTTGATTATGTCCTGTTCAACTTAACGCGTATCCTGCCTCAGGCGAGACAGTGCACAGGTATGATGCCAAGAAGTTATTTTATCGTAAATTTGTGTAAAACTGCTGCGGCGCTATGGAGGAAACCTACCTTTCAGACTTCGGAACGATCCTGCTTTTCCTGATCGGGGGAGCTATTTTCGTGGTGATCGGTCTGTTTACCGCCCGGCTTATCCGCCCCAGCCGGCCCAACCCCGAGAAGCTGACGACCTATGAGTCGGGCGAAGAGCCGATCGGCAACTCGTGGGTGCAGTTCAACCCGCGGTTTTACGTGGTGGCGCTTATCTTCATCATTTTTGATGTGGAGCTTGCCTTCCTGTTTCCGTGGGCCACCGTGTTCGGTCGCCGCGACCTGATCGAAGCTACCGACGGCGTGTGGGGCTGGTTTGCCCTGATCGAGATGTTCATCTTCATTGGTGTACTGGCGCTCGGCCTGGCTTATGCCTGGGTAAAAGGCCACCTCGACTGGATCAGACCCAAGCCCGTGGTGCCACAAAGCCGATCCCGTATACCTAAGGACGTATACCAGCGCGTGAACGAGCGGAAGTACGAAGTAAGAAAATAGTTCTTGACAAAAGACTTTGTGAAAAAGGACAAAAGAGGAAAACGGAAGGTATAGAAAGGAGTCGATTTTAGGAACCTCCAGCATTACTCACTATTCATTACTCATTATTTATCATTCATTATCCATTGAACATTCCACAGGACAAGACGGGAGAAGGCGGTGTGATCATCACCAAACTGGACGACCTGCTCAACTGGGCGCGACTCACCTCGCTGTTCCCAATGGGCTTTGGTCTGGCCTGCTGCGCCATCGAGATGATGGGGGCCTATGCCTCGGGCTACGACCTCGACCGCTTCGGCATTATACCGCGCGCCTCGCCTCGTCAGTCGGATGTGATGATTGTGGCTGGTACGGTTACCTTTAAAATGGCCGACCGCGTGCGCCGTCTTTACGAGCAGATGCCGGAGCCCCGCTACGTGATCTCGATGGGAAGCTGCTCCAACTGCGGTGGCCCCTACTGGGAGCACGGCTACCATGTGGTAAAGGGCGTGGACCGCATCATACCTGTGGATGTGTACGTGCCCGGTTGTCCACCCAGACCGGAGGCACTGATCGGCGGCTTTTTGCGCCTGCAGGAGATCATCCGCCAGGAAACCATCCGCGAACCCAGAGCCGTGCAGCAGATTATGGCTAGACGAATGGAAAAAGGAATGACTAATGAGGAATTAATAATGAATAATGGAGAATCGGTGAGCACGAATGATGGGGCCGAAGTAGTGAATGAAAAGTCTGTTGAAGGCCCGACAACATCAGAGGCCAGTGAAGAGCAAAACCCGGTAGCTTAAGGTTAGCAGCCAGGTAGTTCGAGCCTGATGAATTATTCATTCGTCATTAATTATTACTCATTAAAAATTCACTCATTCACTAAATCACTCATTCACTAAATAACATGACCTTCGGGGAGATAAAGGATTTTATAGTAGCGCAGTTTGGTCCGGAGGGGATCGTTTCGGAGCACACCGACAACCTGCAGCCCTACCTGGTGATCCAAACAGAGCGCCTGGCGGAGGTATGCCTGGAGCTGCACGACAACGAAGCGACTTATTTCGACTTTCTCTCCAGCGTGACAGGTATAGACAATGGTCCGGAGGCAGGTACGATGGAGGTGGTGTACAATCTTTACTCTATACCTTACGACCACTCACTGATGCTCAAGGTGATCGTGCCGCGCAACAACACACCAGAAGAGCCTATACCTGTCGTGCCGACCGTGAGCCACATCTGGCGCACCGCCGACTGGCAGGAGCGCGAGATCTTCGACCTGCTGGGCATCATCTTCAAAGACCACCCCGACATGCGCCGCATCCTTTGCGCTGCCGACTGGGAAGGCCACCCGCTTCGCAAAGACTACCAACTGCAGGACTATTATCACGGCATCAAAGTGCCCTACGACCAGCACAACGAGAACAGCGGCTTTAGGGGCGAGCCGGTGAAGCTGACCTCACACGAAGAACCCTTTACCGACAAGCGGGCGAAGCCGGAAGTGTAAAAAGTGACCTAGTTCAGCACTTTCTCCTAGTTCAGCACTTTCTCAAAGCATACACTGTTCTCCACTTCTGCATACTGCCCATAGTTAGGTATAGGCTGGTAGCCGTTCTTTTGGTAGAGAGCAATGGCCTCGGGCTGCTTCTTGCCTGTTTCGAGGATACACCTTTCAAAATGAAGTTCCCGCGCCCACGCTTCCAGTTCCGACAGCACCTGACTGGCTATACCTTTGTTCCTTCCCTCAGGCAGCACGTACATGCGCTTTACTTCCATGGCGCCCGGCTGGTATTGCTTTATCGCCCCGCAGCCCAGCGCCTTTTCGCCCTCGCAAGCCAGCACCACATGCTTTATCTTATCGATCTTGTTATACTGTGCATAAAAGGCATGTTCCTCCCCATCGCGCACGGCCAGGTCAGCATCGAGCAATTTCACCAAGGCTACAAAGTCGGGATCGTCTGAATCAGTTCTTTTGAGGTATAGCATCAGGTCAGTGTTATATACTTTGGGTGACTACTGCACGGCATACTGCTTTTCATGCTCCAGCAGCCATTGCTTCCGCTCCAGACCACCGCCATACCCTACCAGTTTGCCGTTTTTGCCGATAACCCGGTGGCAAGGTATTACGAGGGCTACTCTGTTGAATCCATTGGCCGAGGCGACTGCCCGCACGGCGGCTGGGGCTCCAAGCAACTCGGCCTGCTGTTGGTAGGAGCGCGTTTCCCCGTACGGAATCTGACTGAGCGACTCCCAAACTAGGTTCTGAAACACAGTTCCCGGCGTATCCAGGCTAAGAGTAAAAGTTTTGCGGCTGCCCGCAAAGTATTCGGCTACCTCCATACGGGCTTGCTGAATATGCTGGTTCTCCCCGGTCACAATGGTAGCGCCCAACAGCTTTTGCAGGTCCTTAAACTCTGTTTCCAGCATTCTTCTGTCCACGAATTCGAGCAGGCAAATGCCTTTTTCGGTGGCACACACGATCATGGGGCCCAGCGGAGTCGTCAATCGATTCAGCAAGATCACACGCTTCGATTTGCCCTGGTTGGGAGAACTCCCCATCACCTTTTTATAGGTATAGCCAAAGCCGCTGAGCGACTCGTAGCCGGCGTCGAAGGCGGTATCGGTGGCGCTTCTTCCTCCTTTCAGTTCCAGCAAGGCCTGGTTTATCCGGTACATCCGCTGAAAGGCCTGGAAGGTGATGCCGTAATGCTGCTTGAACCACCTGCGCACCAACACAGGGCAGATTTGCTGTTGCCGCAAGGTATAGTCAGAAACTTTTTCCTTCGGGTTACTTCTGACCAGCTCGATCGCGGCATTTACCGGATCGGGGGCCAGGTTGGCGTTTTCGGTTGGCCTGCATATTTTGCAAGGGCGGTAGCCGTGGTCCAGCGCGTCTTTGAAAGTAGTGAAAAACTCCACGTTCGCTGCCTTTGGTTTGCGGGCGCGGCATGTGGCAATGCAGAAGACGGACGTGGTCTTCACGCCGACGAAGAAGATGCCTACAAAACCCTGATTTCGATCAACCAGGGCTTTGTAATAGGTCTCTATTTTATCTGAATCTGTCACTAACATGGCTCAAACACGGCGTTAAAGCTTGCCTGCTTTTTTACACGATGCAGCGTGTGCCCAAACTGTTCATGCATCTTCTCAAAAAGAAAATTACCCATGCTGATGCGCTTCACCCCCAAAGCCTGCAGTTGCTTAAATGCCGGGAGGTTGGGCATGCACATCACGTTGAGGGGCAGCCGGGTGCATTGCGTTACGGCACTAATGTCTTCTTCGCTTACCATGCACGGCACAAAAACACCATCTGCACCTGCCGCCTCATAGAGTTGGGTCCGCCTGATGGTTTCCTGCAGCTGGTCAGGGTGCCCGAGCAGGAAGGTGTCTGTCCGGGCATTTAGGAAAAGATCCGTTCCATCCCTGAGGAGTGCCTCTTTGATCGATTCCAGCGTTCTGGCAAAACTATGGCTGTCGCAGAGGCTTCTCTCTTTGTCTACTACGCTGTCTTCCAGGTTGATGCCGGCGGCGCCTATATCGGCTAACACTTTGATGTTTTCCAGGATGGCGGAAGGAGTTCTGCCGAAGCCCGCTTCAATATCTACTGTAAATGGCAGGCTGGTGCTGGCCTTAATTCTTTTAACCAGGTATACCAGGTCAGCGAATTCCATTTTTTCGCCATCCTCGTAGCCAAGCATTCTGGCCATGGCGGCACTAGATGTTCCGATTGCCTGAAAGCCTTGCTGTTCGGCTATCGTGGCGCTGGCCGCATCCCATACATTGCAGATCATGAGGGGCTCTGGTTGCTCGTGTAGTTGCTTGAAAGTCATAACGTTTCTTTTTGCAAAGAAGGTGATTAAGACATTCGTTCAGCAACCGAAAATTAAACAAGTATTTTTTTCTAACCTAGGTTGTGGCGTAGCTGCCTGGTGGTGCCGAATTTATTTTCAGCACTGTTTATCAGGCAGCCGTTGGGATAAAGCATGTTTTTGCAGAGCCGATCAGCTCTTAAAGAGCTCTATCCTACGGTTCTGGGTTTTGCTTTCTTAAGGCAGCGTCAATACCACATTACCCGTTTTCTGCCCTGTCTCCACGTACCGGTAAGCCTCCACGATCTGCTCCAGGTTATAGCGCCGGTCCTCTACAGGCTTAAACTCCTTACGCTCTACCAGTTGCTTGAGGAACTCTACATCTGCTTTGCTGATGGTAGGTATCGGAAACATCACTTTCTTGCCCTTTCTGAGCGGCGTTAGCAGCGCCAGGTATACGTTCTCCCAGTTTTTGCCGAGTTCAGTAGAGAAGTACAGGCCCTTTTCCGTCAGCACCGGTTTGCAGTGCCCAAACGACGTTTTCCCGACGGTATCGAACACCACACTATACTTGCGGCCTGTCTGGGCATAATCCTGCTGCGTGTAATCGATAACCACATCCGCGCCCAACGACTCGACGAGCGGCACATGCCGGGTGTGGCACACGGCCGTTACGTGCGCCCCGAAATGTTTGAGCAGCTGCACCATGGCCGAGCCGATGGCACCCGTCGGGCCATACACCAGTACCTCCTGCCCGCTCCTGACTTTTGCTGCCCGGATGTGGCACAGTGCGTAGTGGGCTCCTTCTGTGATCGGGGCGGCCTCTTCGTAGGTCAGGCCTTCGGGTATGGTCGTGAAGGGGTCGTTTTCGTCCAGCGTGATGTATTGACCGTGTCCGCCCCATTTCTTGTCGTTGAAGCCGAATACCTTTTCCCCGACCTTTACTGCTTTCACTGCCTTGCCCACCGCCTCTACCTGGCCGGCGAACTCACAGCCAAGTATTTGGCACTTGGGCCTGAGCAGGCCGCTCCAGAACCTTGAAATAAAATATTCGGCGCTTCGGAACCCGCTGTCGGTGCGGTTGACGGTCGAGGTGTAGACCCGTATCAACACCTCATTGTCTTTCGGATCTGGCTTGGGAACCTCCCTGATGCTGACCACTTCTGGAGGGCCATACCTGGTATGTACTGCTGCTTTCATGATGCGTGAAAGATAGGGAATATACTTTACACCTGTTGTTGAGGCATATTATGTTTTGATTAAGAGGACTTTAAAGATCGTTTACTGGCGCAATGCCTATCCCCTTCCGACGCAGCTATACCTTCCCACCCGAGAAGCAGTAGGGGCTACAGGCTCGCACCAGCGGCAACTCGTGCTGCAACCCTACCTGAAATGCTATTTCGTATTCACGGTATAAGCTGTTTCGTCTGTTGAGGAGTATGGACAAAAGTAAATCGAGTGTGCACCCTTGCAGTAGCAGGCTTATAACCCGCGCCTGCATAGACGATTAACCCTGGCTTCTTACTTAATCAGCAATCCAGTTTCCGCATAATCGTATTGCTGCACATCCATGCTATCCATGTACACCATTGGCCTGTTTTGCAGCACATTGATGGTCGTATCTCCGGTAGCATCCTCTGTTGTGCTCATGATGGACGCATGGTACATCTGGGTTCTGTAATCATATGAGTAGAACTCTGCCTGGCAGCAGGTCCTGTGGCTTGACTCATAGTTCACCAAAACCCAGTTTCCGTCCTGATAGGCATAGGCATAGGAAGCTTCCCCTCTCATGTAGCTGTAATGAACGACTACCTCTCCTCCTTCCAGGCTAACAGAAAAATTTGTTTCATTAAAACCATCATAGGCAAAGTCGTCTTCGTAGTCATTGAAAGTCTCGATCGCATTAAAGGACTGTTTACGCAGGATGTAACTGCCATTCACACGTTCATAAATGGCTAAACACCTGAGGTTGAACCCATCTTTATCCTGCAAAGGAGTGTTGTACCCAGCTACAAAGCACTTGTTCTCAAAGCCGGCAACGTCTCCCGAGTCCAGGCTCACCAAGTGCCACAACACAGGCGTAAAGTCATCGATTGCTTTCGCCTCTCTTATGTCGATGCGCTGGCCATACTTGCCTGCTTTAAATAACCCGGCCCTGTGTGAAATGGCCGAATGCTTTTTATTGTGATTTTTCCACGCTTTTGCAGGTACTGTCTGCGCCAGCGCGTTTAACTTTTCAAGCACTGCCTTACTGACCTTGAAGTCTCGTATTAGCTCTGGTTCTCCTTCTTTATAGTAGCTTAACTCTCTTCTGTAAGAATAACCCTTTGCTGCTGCCGTAAACCAATCGCCGTCTTTGTCCAACTCGTACCTAATCGGGTTTTCAACAGAAACTAACAGCCTATTTTCCAATTTAAAATCGTCCTCGTAGTGAGAGTTGTGTACCGTGTCCTGATACACCGTTCTGGCAGTCCTGACTTCTACTTCGTTTGGACTGATCAGCGTCAGGTGCATGTCCTGTTTGTAAGAGGGAACGATGTCGCTTGACACCAGGTCATCATCATAGATAATCTCTTCCAGCCGCAGTACATTATCCGAAATCAATTTCGCATTCCAGGTGGTGTACTTTATTAACCCATTTCCCTTGGTGTTATATTCCGCCTGATCAATGACATGATTCTGCTCGTTATAATTGCGAAAAGTATACACGGTATCATACTTGTTGCTGCCGATGTATACGTCAAGGTAGTTTTGGCCAAGATCATTGTAGAAGTAGTAGGTGTGCGAAAAATCCGCCCCATCAGCTGAGTAAGCGACACTTCTGACAGGCTTGCCCTTGAAATCAAAGAAAAACTCTTTATCAAGAAGCATCTTTCCATAGCCAGTACTGTACTGATATAGTTTGATCGATTTGAGGTTCTGATCACTAGACGCATGTTCAGCTAGTTTATCAAACTCCTTACTCACATCTCTGTTATAGAAACTATGGAGGTTCTGGATCGACAGAAGTGGATGGAGATCTTCAAGCTCCTGGTTACTCTTACCGCTGGCTTCAAAAAACCCTTTGCTATACAGGAATGCCATGCCGATGGCCAGTATGAGCACAATGCCCCCGATGAGCCCTATTTTTGTAGTTGTTTTCATTCAGATATTATTTTGCAGCATGTATTTCGCGCCGTTTTAGGCTTCTTTAAAGCGCCGCTTCACAATAGATAGTATTATGGCTGATGGGGCTTAAATAGGTAAGAGTTCACGCCGATGGTTAACCCGGGTTGTTCAGGTGCGGAGTAGCCGGCAACAGGTTCCGTCCGGAGCGTATTTGCGTTTAGATAAGTGATCTTCCAGCTATTGATAAAGACCTTTGTCTCGATTCTCTCGTCGCCTGCATAAAGCGTATCGACTGGCCCATGGAATTCGATAATGTCCTTGTCGATAGCGTATCTTCCAGATAGGGTGTCTAACTTCACCGGGTCCGGAAATTCAGAAACTCCGCCGTAATCCAGTATCATTTCATAGGTATTGTCCGCCCGGAATTTTATCCTGTAGAATTGCTTGATATTTCCGTAATAAATATTGTCAACTATACCTGTCACTTGTGCCCACTCCTGTTTTGTAAGGCCTTCTTTGTAATCCAGGCTTTCTTCTTTTTCGCAGGAAGTGAATAGAAAGAGTAAGCTGATTGGAAGCAAGTTTCTTTTCATAGTTTCTATTTATTGCTGGCACTGCAACGGCATTTTTAAATGGCTTAAACAGTCAGGTTTGATCGACTTTAGCAGATGATTCGAATCAGACTACCGAATATACAATATATACACTAAACTATATATTTCTTCTTCATTTATCTCTGCCTCACAAAGCCCTTCACAATTCCCCTATTTTTCCGAACTTTGCTCTACATCACGCATTATTCATTCGTCACTCATCATTCGCACCTTGTCTACCACGCACAAAGAATACCTGCTACAATCGGAGCCGAACAAGTTCAGCCTGGAACACCTGCAGGCGGGTGAAATGATCGTGAACATGGGGCCGCAGCACCCGAGCACGCACGGTGTACTGCGCTTGGAGGTGGTCACGGACGGGGAAATTGTGCAGGAGGTGGCGCCGCACATTGGCTACCTGCACCGCTGCTTCGAGAAGCACGCCGAGAGCATGGCCTATAACCAGACCATTCCTTACGTGGACCGCATGGATTACCTGGCTGCCATGAATTCGGAGCATGTGTGGTGCATGGGCGTGGAAAAGCTTTTGGGTATAACAGACCAGATTCCGAAACGCGTCGAGTACATCCGGGTACTGGTAACGGAACTCAACCGCATCGCCTCGCACTTCCTGGCCATCGGCACCTACGCCATCGACATCGGGGCTTTCACGCCGTTCCTGTGGCTGCTGCGCGACCGCGAACACATCCAGCGCCTGCTCGAGTGGGCTTCCGGAGCCCGCATGCTGTACAATTACATCTGGGTAGGTGGCTTGTACTACGACCTGCCTATTGGCTTTGAGGAGCGCTGCCGCGAGTTCATCCACTACCTGCAGCCCAAGCTCGACGAGCTCGACACCATCCTACTAACTAACAAGATCTTTATCGACCGCACGGCGAACGTGGGCGTGCTGCCGCTGGATGTGGCCATCAACTACGGCTGCTCCGGCCCCATGCTGCGTGGCTCCGGCCTGCGCCACGACCTGCGCCGTGTGGATGGGTATAGCGTATACCCGGAACTGGAGTTTGAAGTACCGATCGGTGAAGGCATGATGGGCAGCACCGGCGACTGCTGGGACCGCAATTACGTGCGGGCACTCGAGTGCCGCGAGTCAGTGAAGATCATCAGCCAGTGCCTCGACAAACTGACGGGCGAGCACAAGCGCACCCCCGACTTTGACCCGCAGGCGGCCTGCCCCAAAAAGCTACGCATGACGGGCACGCAGGAGCTCTACTTCCGGGGCGAAACACCGCGTGGCGAGCTGGGCTACTTCTTCCGCACCACCGACCGCAGCGACGTGCCTTTCCGCTGCCACGGCCGTGCCCCAAGCTTTGTGAACCTGTCCGTACTACCCGAAATCAGCCGTGGCTGCATGGTGGCCGACCTTATTGCCATTGTCGGCTCTGTGGATATCGTGCTGGGCGAAGTAGACCGATAAAGTTCCTATGACTTCCAGCTGGTGACTGTGTGGTGCAATACTTTGTAGCTACCTTTCAAAACCCATGGCAAGGGTAACCGTTAAAATTCACGGATGTGCCTTTTGTTGCATATTGAGTTCAGACGAATTTCCCAGAGCATGCAGATAAAATTAAACCAGCTATTAACGATCCACCTTCTTTGGCTTAGTGTACTTTTCGCACCTGCCACAGCCCTGGCGCAGGTACAGAAGCCCCCGCAGCAGAAACCAAAACCCGACACGCTCAGGTCTGTGGGAAAAGATTTCTTCACACTTCCGGCCGACACGATTCTTCCTGGGCAGAAACACCCCTTCACAGAGTCGCAGCGACTGGAGGGCGACAACAAACGCTATCTGAAGCGGGCAGTTATACCTGCCGTCGCGCTGATCGGTGCCGGCCTCTATACCATGGGCGGGCACGGTATCCTAAACAGCGATGATGTGTTCAACTACCGACACAAGGTTTTCCCGGACTTTGCCACCAACGCCGATGACTTTGCCATGCTGGCCCCGCTGGTTGGCTTGTATGGCTTCAACATCATCTCGTCGCAGAACAGGCACGAACTGGGCCGCCAGACGCTGCTGCTCCTTTCCTCGGGGGCGCTGGCCTCGGCCATTGTCTGGCCTACTAAAAAGCTTACCGATAGGGACAGACCAAATGGCAAACCGTATGCCTTTCCGTCTGGCCACACGGCTTACGCGTTCACCATCGCCACTTTCATGGACAAGGAGTTCCGTCACAAGAGCCCTTGGGTGAGTGTGGTGAGTTATGGTATAGCCGGCGGAACCGGCGTGCTGCGAGTGCTGAACGATGCGCATTGGCTCTCGGATGTACTGGCTGGCGCCGGTGTAGGTATACTCACCGTGAACACCGTCTACTGGGTGCATGCCAAGCTCACACAGGGGGGCGGGTTGAACACGGCCATGTTCCCTGTTGTGCTGCCAAACGGGCAAATGGGTATGGCCATGTCGCTTACCTTCTAAATTCGCTTTCGATTCAGGTATAGCCCGGCGCTCCCGCAAGTAGAGGAGGCGACCATTCTTTTCATATCTTTACTGCATGCCCCTATCGCTGCTTCGCCTCCTGCTTTATGTGTGCCTGTGCTTACAGGTGAGCTTTGCCCATGCACAGGTATACCAGGTGCAGGGCACGGTGCGGGATGCCAACACCCGTGAACGGCTGCCCTTCGTGAGCATCGTGGTCAACAACGGCGAAACAGGCACCACCTCCAATCTCAATGGCCAGTACCAACTCCGGCACAACCGCCCGATCACGAGCCTTCGCTTCAGCTACGTGGGCTATACCCCACAGACCATTCCGGTCGATTCGGTAGCGCAACTTAACATTGCCCTGCGCCCGTCGGCTGCTCAACTCCGGGAGGTAGTCATTCGATCCGGCATAAACCCGGCGCACCGTATTATTCAGCTCGCTAACCAAAACCGCGACCGTCACCGCCTCGACAATATTCCGGCCTATACCTACCGTACTTACAACAAGTTCATCCTGACGGCCAACGCCCCCGATGACCTCGACCTGAGCGACACGCTGCGCCTGGCAGAGCAGGACTCGTCTTTCCTGCAAATGCGCAGCCTGCTGGCCAGGCAGCACCTTTTCCTGATGGAGAGCATCACTGACTACGCGCAGTTGGGCCAGAATCTTTCGAAGGAGACGATCCTGGCCACCCGGGTGTCGGGGCTGCAGCAGCCTGGCTTTGGGGTGGTGGCCGCGGAGGCGCGGGAGTTTTCGGTGTATGACGACATGCCCGTGTTCTTTGGCAAGCGCTACCTGAGCCCTTTGAGCAATGGCAGCATCCGGCGCTACGACTTTGTGCTTCAGGAAACAGCCGTAGTAGGGGCCGACACCGTTTTCATCATCTCATACGCACCTCAGCCCGGCAAGAATTTCAACGGACTCAAAGGCCTCCTTTACATCAACAGCGATGGCTGGGCCGTGCAGAACGTGGTGGCCGAATCGCACGCAGATGACAAGCGCGGCCTGAAACTGCAGCAGCAGTTCGTGAAAGTGGGCGGCCGGCAGTGGTTCCCTTCGGAGCTGGACGTGGAGATAACCGTGCAGCAGATCTACATGCGGGGCCACCAGCCTTACGGGCACATCCGCACCTACATCACCAACGTCAACCTCGACCCACCGCTGCGCCGCAGCGATTTTGGTGTGATCGCCCTGGAGCAGCGCCCCGATGCCTGGCGTCCTCAGGATGAGCTTTGGCAGCAGCACCGCCCCGACTCACTCTCAACAAAAGAGCAGACCACTTATCAGCGCCTCGACAGTGTGGGCCGTGCCCAGAAACTTGACCGCACCATCCGCACCATGGAGTACCTGATGGCCAAACAGTTGCCTATCGGTCCCATCAGCCTGGACCTGAACCGGTTGTTTAAGGTAAGTCGCTTTGAGGGTATGCGCTTAGGTATAGGCGCCCATACCAACAACCTGCTTTCGGAGCGCTTCACGGTGGGGGGCTACTGGGGCTACGGCCTACGCGACAAGGAGCACAAATACGGGGCTGATGCCGCCGTTAAACTACACAAACCAACCGAACTTACGCTTTCCGCCGCTTACGCCGAAGATGTGGAAGAGCCCGGCGGTCGGCGTCTGCCATTCCGGGAGAGCGGTTTATTGCGCGACCTGCGCCCTGTACTGCTGCCTCACCTTGATTATACAACCCAGCGCAGTGCCAGCCTGAGCGGCCGCATGCTGCGCTATGTACAGTGGCAGACAGGTATTCGGCAAGAGCAGCGCCGCCCTACGTTGCCGTTTTTCACCCCTGAGCCAGGTATAGGCATGCCAGCGTTTAACCTGGCCGAAGTAACTACTAGTCTCCGCTTTGCCTATGGCGAGCAGTACATGCAGCTGTTCAACCGCATGATGCCCTTGCCCAACCGCTACCCTGTGCTCTGGTTGCAGTATAGCCGCGGCATCGACGGGCTGGAAAGCGATGGCTATACCTATAACAAGTTCGATTTGCGCGCCGAAGGAGCCATCCGGCAACGCAGCCTCGGCGAGACCCGTTTCGTGATGGCAGGTGGTTTGGTACAGGGCGATGCGCCTTTTGTGAGCCTCTACAACGGCTACGGCAGCTACAGTTCTAACTACAAGGTATATGCCGGCGAAGGGTTCGAGACGATGCGCCCCTATGAGTTTTTCTCCGATCGCTATGCGGCCCTGTTTCTTCGCCAGGACCTGGGCAAGCGCCTGCTCAACACCAAACTCTTTAAGCCCGACCTGGTGCTGGTGCAGAACATGGGCATCGGCGACCTGCGCCAGCCTATACCTGACATTGCACCGGTCGAGTACCCCAATATGCGTAAAGGCTTTTTTGAGTCCGGGCTGATGCTCAACAACGTCATCAGCTCTGCCTTTTCGGGTGTGGGGGTGGGCGCCTTTTACCGCTACGGCCCCTATGCCCTGCCGCGTGAAAAGGACAACCTCCGGATCAAGCTGACGGCGACGCTGGCATTTTAAAAGGGAGGAAGTCACGCCAATAAGCGCTGACCTCTTCTATACCTGAAAGACATCCTGCTGTACCTGACAAAGGAAAACAGCTATACCCAAAGAGCCTCCCCTCTACCTAGCGCAAGAGAGTAGCTGTACCTGTCAAAAGAAAGTAGCCGGGCGTTGGTTTTAAAAATGCGTACAACTATCTCTAAGGACAGAAGTATAAAAACAACATATGAAAATCCTATCCGCCCAACAAACCCGCGAAGCTGATGCGCAAACCATCCGCGAAGAAGGTATTGCCTCTGACGAGTTGATGGAACGGGCCGCACGGGCCTTTGTGGGTTGGTTTGAGAACAAGTTTACGCCGGAGCAACCTGTGTTTATCTTCTGCGGACCTGGTAACAACGGAGGCGACGGCCTGGCAGTGGCCCGGCTGCTGCACCAGCGCCTTTTCGATGTGCAGCTATACCTGGTCAACGATGGCAACCAGACCTCCCCGGATTTTCAGCTCAACCTGGAGCGACTGCCGCACGAGGTACCCCCGCACCACATCCATAGCAAAACAGACCTGCCAACTATACCTGACAAAGCCTGCGTGATCGATGCCCTGTTCGGCACCGGCCTCTCCAGACCTGTCACCGGACTCTATGCCGAGGTGATCAACTGGCTCAACCAACACAGCCACTGCACCGTCGCCATCGATATCCCCTCGGGTTTGTACACGGACAAGCAAACGCCTGCTGAGGGAGCCATTGTACAGGCGCAACATACGGTGAGCTTTGAACTGCCCAAACTGGCCTTCTTTCTGCCACAGCACGAGCAATTCGTGGGCGAATGGCATACCGTACCCATTGGTCTGAGCCCGGCCTACCTGGCAGAGGCAAAGTCGAACTTCCAGTATGTGACGCAACAGGAGATGCAGCAACTGATAAAGCCGCGCACCAAGTTTTCGCACAAAGGCTCCTACGGGCATGCGCTGCTGCTTTGCGGAGGCTATGGCAAAATGGGGGCGGCGGTGCTTGCGGCCAGGGCTTGCTTACGAAGCGGAGTGGGCCTGCTCACCGTGCAGGCGCCTGCCATTGGCTACGACGTACTGCAAACGACTGTGCCCGAGGCGATGTTTCTACCTGACAACAATCGCAAGTACCTGTCCAGGCTACCGGAGAGCATGGAGAAATTCAACGCCATCGGCATAGGGCCGGGCATCGGCACCGAGCGACTCACCAAGACGCTGCTCGGCCAGCTGCTGGCCACCACCAATCTGCCGCTCGTCATCGATGCCGACGCCATCAATCTGATTGCCAGCAGTGACAAGCTCAAAGCCCAACTCCCGAAAGGCAAGGTCATCTTCACACCGCATCCCAAAGAGTTTGAAAGGCTGGTCTGCAAAAGCAACAATGAATACGAACGGCTGGAGGAGCTACGGGAGTTCTGTCGGGTTTATCAATGCTACCTGGTGCTCAAAGGAAGCCACTCGGCCATCGCCACGCCGGAAGGGGACATTTACTTCAACACGACGGGCAACTCGGGTATGGCTACCGGCGGTACCGGCGATGTGCTGACCGGCATCCTGACGGCATTGGTTGCGCAGGGCTATCCCCTGAAGGAGGCTTGTCTGCTGGGCGTATACCTGCACGGCCTCGCCGGAGATCTTGCCAAAGAGACGGTGGGGGAGATCTCCATGATTGCCTCAGACGTGATCCAGTTCCTCCCCCAGGCTTTTCAGCACCTGCGCCGCGCTTAGAACAAAGCGGGTATACGAGCACCTGCGTCGTTCTTAACTAACGGCCAGGTATACGAAAGCAAAATGCACCAGCATGGCCCCATCGGCCAGCAGGGCATAGTAGATGCGGGGCTTCTCTTCCGAAGCATGCCACACGATCAGGCCAGCCACCAGGGACGCGCTCAGCAAGCCGATCAGGATCTCGCCCTCTTCCGTCAGCAGCACTAATAGCAGGTATAGCAACAGCAGCCCCAGCGACAGGAACCGGGTATAGTGCTCGCCCAGCAACCCGGGAAAGGTCAGGGTGCGGGTGTGGCGATCGTAGGTATAGTCGCGAATGTCGAACAGCAGGGCCAGCGCCAGGATAAACAGGAAGCGCCGTAGCCAGATCAGCATCACGGAGCTGTCCAAGGTAACGGCTGCATCAATCAAAGGAAACAGCACGGTGACGGCCGACCAGACCAGGGCAATCAGGAACACTTTCAGCAAGGGTATGCTTCGGAAAGGCCTGAGGCGGTTGTGCGCCAGCGGCACGGTATAGCCCACCGAGATAAGCGCCAGGACCAGCACAAACCACAGATTGATCCGGAGCTCAAACAGAAAAAAAAGGACAACAGCCCCTGCCAGACTGATCATAGCCAGCACCGCCAGCTCCCGCTGGTGCCGGATACTCCAGGGCTGCCCTGCTTCACCAGCCCGCCAGCCGCGCCACATGCGCTGCAGACTGCTGGTGTTGTAGGTAAAGAGCGTTGCCAGAAAGACAAAGCCCGCCATCGGTAGCGACACCTCCAGCCCGGTGAGCAGGTAGGTCTCCACCGTGAGCCCGAAAGCACAAAGCGAAATGAACACACTGCTGTAGAGCAGGGCTTCTATACCTGCCCGAAGCCAGTCGGCAAGTGGTTGCCGGCGTCTTATGTCGCTGTGTTCTTTTTTTAGCATCCTCACCTGCAAGTTCGCAATTCAGGTACGGCTTTCAAACCCCGCCCGGCTGTAAATAAAAAAGCCTGACGCAGGTTTACCCCACATCAGGCTTTACAGGAAAAGTAAAGGTTTAGATTGTGCTTTTTGGTTCGGTTTCGCCAAAGGTAGCGTCATACAGTCTGATGCTTTCTCTGATGATCTCGTAAGCTGGCTCACGGCCCAGGAATTGCTCCACGATCACTTCTTTGTGCTCCAGTTTCTTGTAGTCTTCGAAGAAGCGGCGCATCTCCAGCAGGGTGTGCGGAGGCAGTTCAGAAATATCGTTGATGTGACGCACCGACATGTCGTTGTTGGCCACGGCGATGATCTTGTCATCTTCCTCGTTGTTGTCGATCATGCGCATCACACCGATCACTTTCGCGTCGATCAGGCACATCGGCTGTACTTCAAGCGAACAGATCACCAAAATATCAAGCGGATCTTTGTCGTCGCAATAAGTTTTAGGTATAAAGCCGTAGTTGGCAGGGTAGTTCACCGAAGAGAAAAGCACGCGGTCCAGTTTCAGCATGCCGCTTTCTTTGTCCAACTCGTACTTCGCCTTCGAACCCTTTGGAATCTCAATAATGGCAGTAACGACTGCCGGGGCCTCCTCACCGTAGCTTACGCTGTGCCACGGGTTATTCTTTTCTAAATTCTCCATCATATAATCTTTCTTAAAATCGTCGCAACCAATTGTCCCGACAGGTATTGTTACTTCATTAATTCTTGCAAGGGGCGCCCCACGCTGCCATTTGGCTCCTGAATGTACAGCCAGGAGGCGATGGTTGGGGCAATATCTGCCACGGCGGTTTCAACAGAGCTTTCGCCCGGCTTCACTTTCCAGCCATACCATACCAGCGGCACATGCGTGTCGTAATTGCTGTGCGAGCCGTGGGTGGTTCCTTTCTGCGGTCCGCTGCCATAGCCTTCAAACCAACCCGGATTCAGCACCACGATCACATCCCCGGAACGCTGTGCGTTGTAGCCACTTTCCACCCGCGACATCAGGCCACTGGTCCAACCTACGCGCTGTATCGCATCTGCTGCAATGGCTCTGGCCACGCCTTCGAAACGCATCACGTAGTTTGCAGCGGCTTCCTGTACATCTATTCTTTTCAACTTTTTACCTTCGATCGTTTTGTGATCCAGGTATACCTGCTGGTTCGTGTAGCGCTCCACCCAACGGCCTTTGCCAAACGTCTTGTTCAGGTGCAGCTCCAGTGAGTCGCGCATAACGCCAGAGGCGGATGTGCCTGCCGGTATCTTGAGTGATTCCATATAGGCCGGCACGTGCGCCGCACCGTGGTCCGCTGTCAGGAAGATCAGCACGTTGTCCTTGCCAATTTCCTTTTCCAGCAGGTTGATCAGTTCTTCTATCTCACGGTCGAGGCGCAGGTATACGTCCTGCACTTCTATCGAATTTGGCCCGAACGAGTGACCGGTGTAGTCTGGCGTGGAGTAGCTCAGCGCCAGGAAATCGGTGTGCTTGCCTTTGCCCAGGTTCTCTCCAAGCAAAGCAGCTTTCGCAAACTCCGTCGTCAGGGTATTGCCGGCTGGTATAGAGCGGATCAGCTCGTAATCTTTCCCCCGGATGGCAGGTATGTTGTGCGGAAATACCGGTTTTTCTTCGCCAGGCAGGGCACGCTCCCAGGGCATGTCGTCTGCTGTGCTTTCGGTGTACTGCTCAATGGGCAGGAGTGTGTTCCATACCTCACCCAACAATTTGTCCGGATGCTTTTGGTTATTGAACTCCTGCACCCAGTTAGGCAAGGTGTTGGCGTAATAGGTGCTGGTGATCCAGTTGCCGGAAGGAGAGTCGAACCAGTAGGCTCCGTTGGCAACATGGCCAGCCGGCAGGATTGAACCTCTGTCTTTCAAAGATACACCGATCACTTTAGACTGCATGTTATTGGAAAGGCGCAGCTCGTCGGTAATGGTGGTTGTCAGCAGGTTGCGCGGTGACATCAGGCCGGCATCGGAGGTGCTGCCTACCGTTTTCACGGTTTTATCCTCCACGCAGTAAACAGACTTGCCTGTGCTGCGGTCGTACCAGTTATTGCCGATGATGCCGTTCAGGGCAGGTACGCTACCGGTATACACCGAGGCGTGGCCCGGCCCGGTATAGGTCGGCACATAACTGTATTGGTTGTTCTTGAAGTTAAACCCCTGTCTGACCAGTCTCTTGAATCCGCCTTCGCTGTACTTGTCCCAGTAGCGGTACAGAAAGTCGTAGCGCATCTGGTCCACCACAATGCCCACAACCAGCTTTGGTCGACTTTCTACACCACTTACCTGCTTGCTTTCCTGCGTACTCGCCGCATCCGGGCTGTTGGCTGTATTGGTTGTAGTACATGCTTGCACAGTCATCAAAAAAACTGCTGCAAACAAAGTTTTAATGCCGGATCTATAACCGCTTAACTTCATGGGTATGTTGTTGAGTTTCTCAAATATAGGCAGCCCCGGCCAACATTTCAGCGCAAGCAGGCCTCTGTATTCGATGTTTTAACAAAAATATAACACACTGTATTATATCCCCAAAAAAAGAACGCCCACCGGGTCTGATGGGCGTTGCTTCAATATCTGGTAAGTTAATCTATTTTGCAGCAAGCGCCTCTGCACCACCCACGATTTCAAGAATCTCTTTCGTGATGGCGGCCTGACGCGTCCTATTGTAGGTAAGCTTCAGTTCTTTGAGCAGTTCGCCGGCGTTCTCTGTCGCTTTGTCCATGGCTGTCATTCGGGCACCGTGCTCTGAGGCATTCGACTCAAGCACCGCTTTGTATACCTGAATCTTAAGCGATTTGGGTATAAGCTCTTCAATGATCTGCTCTTTTGATGGCTCAAAGGTATAGTCAGACACCATGCTGTTAGTGGTTTCCTCTACCGGCTTATCTTCAATCGGCAAAAACTGCTCGTTACGCACAATTTGCGTCGCAACGTTCTTGAATTCGTTGTAGATAATGTCCACCTGGTCGTACTCGCGGGCAACAAATCCGTCCATGGCACGCTCTGCTGCGACGCGAACCGTGTCAAAAGAAAGATTTGCAAAGGTGCCGGTGTAGTCACCAATCACTTTGTAACCACGCTTGATCAGTGCCTCAGCGCCTTTACGACCAATTGTCAGGAAGGTCAGGTTACCGGCCTCTTGCTGGCTGCGGTATTTACCCTGCGCCAGCGTGTTGGCTGCTTTAATGATGTTCGAGTTAAAAGCACCCGCTAGACCACGGTCAGACGTCACCACGATCACAAGCACTCTGTTTGCTTCGCGCTTTTCAGAGTATTTGTTCGATACAGAACCCTCCGTCAACTGAGACAGGTTCGCCAGAATGCCACTCAAACGCTGCGCATAAGGGCGCATACGCAGAATGTTGTCCTGAGCACGTCTCAACTTGGCAGCCGCCACCATTTTCATGGCTTTTGTGATCTGCTGTGTCGACTGTACCGATGTGATGCGGCTTCTAACCTCTTTTAAACTTGCCATATTATGTATGTTATGAGCATAAAGTTAGAGACCGCTTAGTAGCAGCAGTCTCTAACTCATAACCAACTATTACTTTTTGTAACGGGCAGAAAGCTCTCTGGCTACCTGCTTGATAACACCTGTCGTCTCGTCGTCCAGCTTACCAGCCAACAGCGCGTTCAGGGTGTCCTGGTGCTGAGCACGCATGGTGCGCAGGAAGTCTTTCTCGAAAGTTCTAACTTCGTTCACAGGCACATTGTCCAATAGACCGTTTGTAGCGCAGTAGATAATGGCTACCTGCTCTGCTACTGATACCGGAGAGAACTGTGGCTGCTTCAGGATTTCCAGGTTACGACGACCACGCTCAATAGTCAGCTTGGTAGCGGCATCCAAGTCAGAACCGAATTTCGCAAACGCTTCCAGTTCACGGAACTGCGCCTGATCCAGCTTCAACGTACCAGATACTTTCTTCATCGCCTTGATCTGAGCGTTACCACCCACACGTGATACCGAGATACCTACGTTGATCGCCGGACGGATACCTGAGTTGAACAGGTTCGTCTCCAGGAAGATCTGACCGTCAGTGATCGAAATTACGTTTGTTGGGATATAGGCAGAAACGTCACCAGCCTGCGTCTCGATGATCGGAAGGGCCGTCAAAGAACCACCACCACGTACTAGGTGACGGATAGACTCAGGAAGGTCGTTCATGTTACGAGCGATCTCGTCAGAGGCGTTTACCTTGGCAGCACGCTCCAGAAGACGAGAGTGCAGGTAGAATACGTCACCAGGATATGCTTCACGCCCTGGAGGACGACGCAGCAGCAGCGACACTTCGCGGTAAGCTACGGCCTGCTTTGAAAGGTCGTCATAAACAACCAGTGCAGGACGGCCGGTATCGCGGAAGAACTCACCGATAGCAGCACCTGTAAACGGAGCAAAGAACTGCATTGGAGCCGGATCAGAAGCAGAAGCCGAAACTACTACGGTGTAATCCATTGCGCCACCTTCAGTCAGTGACTTCACTACCTGTGCTACAGTAGAAGCTTTCTGGCCTACGGCCACATAAATACAAAATACAGGCTGGCCTTTTTCGAAGAACTCGCGCTGGTTCAGAATCGTGTCAATCGCAACGGCAGATTTACCTGTCTGACGGTCACCGATGATCAGCTCACGCTGGCCACGACCGATTGGAATCATGGAGTCGATCGCCTTGATACCAGTTTGCATTGGCTCATTTACTGGCTGACGGAATACCACACCCGGTGCTTTACGCTCCAGTGGCATGTCGTACAGGTCGCCAGCAATAGGACCTTTACCGTCGATCGGCTGGCCCAGTGTGTTTACCACGCGGCCGATGATGCCTTCGCCTACCTTTACGGAAGCGATACGGTTGGTTCTTCTTACAGTAGCACCCTCTTTGATTTCGCTGTAGTCGCCGAGCATTACGGCACCTACGTTGTCTTCTTCCAGGTTCAGAACAAGCGCCTGAAGTCCGTTCTCAAACTCTAATAGCTCACCAGACTGTGCTTTGGAAAGGCCATAGATACGAGCGACACCGTCACCCACTTGCAGTACGGTACCTACTTCTTCCAATTCTGCCTCAGAACGGAAGCCAGATAGCTGCTCTCTTAGTATGGCTGATACTTCGTCAGGTCTTACTTCTGCCATGATTATAATTTATTGATATAGGGGTTGTCTTTAAATTTATTTCTCAGCTTGCTCAGGTTATACTTCACAGAGCTGTCAATCTGCTGATCGCCAACGCGGAGCACAAAGCCACCGATCAAAGACGGATCAATTTTCTCTTCTAGTTCTACACGCTGACCAGTCTGGGCTACCAGACGCTGGCCAAGTTCGTTGCGCAGTTCTTCTGTCAATGGCACAGCCGTAGTTACACTAGCAGTGGTAATGCCTTTGTACACGTTGTATTGCTTTGCAAACTCTGAGGCGATAAACTCCAGTACTGACTCACGTCCTTTGCGGGCCACAATGCTGAAGAAAGCCAGGGTCAGGTCGTTTACCTTGCCTTTGAACAGTGCGTTGATCACGGCCAGCTTCTTGTCTGACTTCACGATCGGGTTGCGCATCAGGAGCTTCAGGTCTCTGTTCTGGCCCATTACGTTGGCGAACATATCCATGTCCTCCTTCACCTGCTCCAGAACACCCTTTTCCTGCGCCAGTTCAATCAGCGACTTTGCGTATCTCGAAGCAACTCTAATTTCTGACATATTGCTTTATTATGGCCCAATCAGCTTTCGGCTGTCAGGCTATGTGATACGATTAGTTAAGCGTTACTTCGTTGATGTACTCCTGGGCAAGCGCCTGCTGTGCCTGCGGATTGCTCAACTCTTTACGTAGAATGCGCTCAGCGATATCCACTGAAAGAGCAGCGGCCATGTTCTTCACTTCTGTGATAGCGGCACGCTTCTCGTTCTCGATAGACTCACGTGCCTGGGCGATCATGCGTCCACCTTCTTCGTTTGCTTTCTGCTTGGCAGTTTCTACCAGCATGTTAGCGGCATCCGAAGCTTCCTTCAGAATTCTGTCACGCTCCATACGCGCCTCAGCTAGTAACTTTTCGTTCTCAGCCTTCAGGCCTTGCATCTCCAGCTTTGCTTTTTCAGCAGCGCTCAGGGCATTTTCGATAGAAGCCTCACGCTCGTGCAGGGCGTTCATAATAGGCTTCCAGGCGAACTTGGAGAGCAGGAACAGTACGATGATGAAGGTCACCGTCTGCCAGAAAATTAAACCTATACCTGGGGTTACTAATTCCATTGTGTATGAATTTGAATAATTAGGTTCTTGTCAGTTTGCCGGCTCGAGGCCAGCGGGTCTTAACTATTTAACTAGCGTTTGATCTCTCCGTCCGGACCATGCGTCCGGACGAGAGACCAATACAAAGGATATTAACCTTTGAAAGAGATTAGCAAGCAAACTACCACACCGAAAAGTGCAACACCTTCGATAAGGGCAGCCGCGATAATCATAGCAGTCTGGATTTTACCACCAGCTTCTGGCTGACGTGCGATAGACTCCATGGCTGAACCACCGATTCTACCGATACCCAAACCAGCGCCAAGGGCAACCAGACCAGCACCGATACCGGCACCCATGATAGCCAAACCGAAGTCGGTTGTAGCTGCTACTGCTTGAAGCAAAATTGCTAACATAATTGTAGTTATATATAGTTAAAAAAAGAAAACAGATTAATGATGCGCTCCGTCGCCGTGTCCGTGGTCGCCCACATGGTCGTGCTCCTCAACGGCACCACCGAAGTACATGGCAGAAAGCAGGGTGAAAATGTACGCCTGAAGCAGCGCCACGAACAACTCCAGGAAGTTCATGAAGGTAGCGAACGCCACGCTCAAAGGACCGACTGCGATGCTCTGGAAAATAAAGATCAAGCTGAACAGCGACAGGATGATAATGTGACCAGCCGTGATGTTAGCGAAAAGACGAACCATCAGGGAGAAAGGCTTTGTCAGGATACCGATCAATTCTACCGGAATCATGATCGGGGCCAGCCAGGCAGGAACGCCAGGCGTTGCAAAAATGTGCGCCCAGTAACTCTTGTTTCCACTAAATACAGTGATCAACAGTGTTAGGGTGGCCAGCACCAGCGTCACTGCAATGTTACCGGTCAGGTTAGCGCCGCCTGGCATCAACCCAAGCAGGTTGTTGAACCAGATAAAAAAGAACACTGTGAGTAGGTATGGCATGTAGCGCTCATACTTCGGACCGATATTGGCCTTTGCGATCTCGTCACGGATAAAGATGATGATCGGCTCGAAGAACGACTGAATGCCTCGTGGCGCTTTGCCGTGGTTTTTCTTGTAGCTGCCGGCAATTGTAAAGAACACCGCAAACAGCAACGCCACACTAAGGAAAAGCGAAGCCACGTTCTTGGTAATAGAGAAGTCTAACAGGGAAGACTGGTCGGCAGCCGGCTGGCCACTGGCATCAGCGCGGTAGATGTGACCATGATTGAGCACATAGCCGTTGTAAGGCACCAGCTCGTGGTTTTCGTTGTAGAAGTTACTTGATGAGAACACCTGCGGCTGACCGTTATCGATCAAAATAACCGGCAGGTATAGCACAACACCATCAGCAAAATGCCATGTGTAATCATCTGCGATGTGATGCGTGATCATGTCGCCCGGCTTGAACTCGCCACCTTCTGCAGCTACTGCATTCGCAGAAATTGTCAGAAAGGAAAACAGTAAAATAAATAACTTCTTCATTAAGAGAGATTTAGAAGCAAAGTTAAAATTCGCAAAAGCTATTCTTGGTTTTGCTTTTTCAATTGCGGTGCGAAGTTAGTTATTAAGCTGTAGATTTCAAACCCGGTAAATAGAAAATATAACACAAAGAAGTTTAAAACGAACTGCAGCTCTTTTTCAGAGTATAGGAAGACATATACAAAAATCACCGCTATACTCAGGATCATCCGGAAGCCCATAGAGCCGAAATAATACAGCTGAAAGTTATCTGGGTCGTAACCCACTCCCAGGCGCGACACATAAAAGGCCAGTGCCGTAACGACAACCATAAATCCTAAGATGTACCAGATAAGCGAGTGAAGCAGCGCGTCGCCTGTATAAAAGGAGAGCAGGCCAATGCCAATGCTCACGACACCAGTGAAAATGAGGAGGTTTCTAAAGAATTTCAATGCGGTTACTTTTTATTTAATGATACTATTACCAATACCATAGAAGCCACCACGGCCACTACCAGCAGTATGATTGTCATCCACGGGTTTTGGTTACCCATGTAGGCATCAAGCTTAGAGCCGGCCCAGGCAGCCAGCACCATCGCCCCGATCATTTGAAACGCAAGCCCCGAGTATTTCAGGTATGGCTTGTAGGAGTCTTCGCCCTTGGACTTCTCTTCATCTGGCTGTGACATGTGCTGCTTTGTTTTTCAAGGATTTACAAAATTACGCTTTTTTCGTGGGCTTCTCTGCAAATCCACTTTATTTAGCCTGCTTTTTATAGTCCTCAGGCAGCTTCCGAGCCCTGAAACCATTTCTTGTTTTCTATAGTTCAATAGCGAGCTCCAGGCTTTAACTACAGACTCTTACATAATTGGCATATTATTGTATTTTTGTAGATGGCTTACAGCTTTCGTTCTGTTCTATCCCGAATACTTTCAGGCATGCCGGGGCGTTATAATAGGAATAGGCGGCGGGGAGGCCCATTTATGCTGCACATCATCCAGACTTTGAGCAAAAACTCTCTATATACTCTCTTCGTGCTGGCCTGCCTCATGCTGGCGGGCTGCTCTGCTGAGCGCAACAATCCGCTCAGCAAGGCTTATCATAACACCACGGCCCGCTACAACGGTTATTTTCTGGCAAAAGAAAAGCTGCAGGCCATCGAAAAGAGCATACAAGATAAGACCGTGTATGATTACAACCGGCCGCTGCCCATCTTCCCGCCCATCGACTCTGCCACATACAAGGCACACGCCGCCGATCTGGAGGATGTCATTAAAAAAGCCTCCTTCCCGATTCAGTATCACGCCAATAGCAAATGGATAGACGATAGTTACCTGCTCATCGGCAAGGTGCGCTTCTATGAGCTCAATTTTCCGGAGGCCGCCCAGACATTCAGGTATGTGAACTCCACTAGCAAAGACCGTCACGTGAAACACGAGGCGCTGGTATGGCTGATGCGCTCATTTATGAAGCTGGGCGAGATGGACAATGCCTGGCAGGTGTCGGAGTTCCTGCGCAAGGAGCGCCTGAACCGCGACAATGCCCGTGAGCTATACCTGGCCCGCGCCGAGTACCACCTCATGCAGGGCGATACCGCCGCCGTGATCGAGAACCTGGACTTGTCGCTGCCAAATTTTACGAAGCGCGACGATCAGTCACGGGTGCGCTTTTCGCTGGCCCGGCTATACCAGGAGCGCGGACAGACCAAGGAGGCCTACCAGCAGTACAGCCGCATTTTGCGCCGCAACCCGCCCTATGACCTGGGCTTTTTCAGTCGCCTATACCTGGGGCAGGTATCGGAGCTGGATGATACGCAGGATCTGAACCGCATTGCAGGCTACTATCAGAAAATGCTGCGCGATGAAAAAAACACCGAGTACCGCGACAAGATCTATTACGAAATGGCCGTGTTTGAGCGTCGCCAGCAGCACTATGACAAAGCGCTTGAAAACATTGCGCTCTCGCTGAAGACACCGGGCTCTATACCTAACCAGAACGCTTATACCTACCTGTTGGCCGGCGAAATCTATTTCGACAACCTGAACAAGTATGACCTGGCCCAGGCCTACTACGACAGTGCCGTGCAGGTATACCCGCAGCAGGCGATGGAGTACGAGCAGGTGCTGGAGCGCCGCAACATTCTGGCTGATTTCGCGCAGCAGTACAACACCATACAGTTGCAGGACAGCTTGCAGCGACTGGCCGCTCTAAGTGAAACCGATCGCCTGGCCTTTGTGCAGAACCTGGTACAGCAGGAGGAAGAAGCACGCCTGCAGGAGCAGGCCAAACAGCTGGAGCAGGAAAAGCAACGCAAGGCCCGTCGTTCGCAGGAACAGCAGGCAGCCGTTACAGTGGGAGGGCGCAACAACCCGGATGCGGCCATGGCTGGTGGCAACACAAGCGGCGTCTTCTACTTCGATAACCCAGCGGCCATGGCAACGGCCCGCTCCGAATTCGTGCGGCGCTGGGGCGACCGACCGCTGCAAGATAACTGGCGACTGCTGAGCCGTGGCGAAACTGTGGGCGGACAGGAGGAAGCGGTTGCACAGGAAGCACCAGCCGAGGCCACAGAAACCGAAACCGACGAAACCCGTTCTGCCCGACTACAGGCACAGGTGGATACCTACCTGCAAAATATCCCAGCCACGACACTAGCGCTGCAGCAGTCCGAGAAGTTGCTGGAAGACGCCATGTTCCGGCTGGCCAACATTTATGCACAGAAGCTCAACTCCCCTGACGACGCAACAGCCACCTACGAAAAATTCCTGCAGCGCTTCCCGCAGTCTGAGCACGCCGCCGAAGCACATTATAGCCTATACCTGATCTATAGCCGGGCGGGCAACGAGCAGAAAAATGCATCCTACACGAAGATCAAGCAACAGTATCCGAATACGATCTACGCCAAACTGGTGGATGATCCAAATTATATGAGTCAGAATGCCCTGGACAACATCAAGGCGCACACTCTTTATGACTCGGCCTTTGCGCAATACGAACTAGGCGAGTACCAGCAGGCCACCGCAATGCTGACGGAACTGCGCCAGGTATACCCGCTCAACGACATCCCGGACAAGGTAGCGTTCCTGCAGGTGATGATCACGGCCCGCTCTGAAAGAACGGAACTGCTCCGACAGCAACTGCTAGCCTTCAAACAGCAGCATCCTTCCAGTCCGCTGGCTCCGCGTGCCGATGAGTTGCTGCAGCGCTATCAGGACCTGGAAAGCAAGCAGCAACTGCGCCAGGAAGTGCCTGCACCGCCCACTGCACAGCTGCCGGACGAGCGCACCCCAGAACAGCGGGTGAGTAACAGCATTGCGCTGTCCTCGGCACGGGAACGAAACGCAGCCCGGCAGCAACCGCGCCCCCTCAACCTAAGTGCTATACCTGATACCGCCACCGGTCGCCAGGACACGGCAAGCACACCCCAGACTGGCACGCCTTTGGATACGACAGGTATAGCGCAGGATACAGCTCTAGCGCAGGCTCCGGAGGTGCAGCCAACTGCCGCTGACCCTTTGGCTTACTCCAACGCTCCTGATTCTGCTTACTATTTTGTGATGCTATACCCTACCGAGCATGCCGCTTTTAAAGACATCGCGGCTAAGTATGAGAAGTATAACAACACCTATTTCCGCAACCAAAAGCTCGTTATGGAGCAACAGCCATTCGATGGCAACAGAGGCGTGCTCCTGCTGCGGGCTTTCCCGAACATGAAAGAGGCACAGGCTTATACCATAAAACAAAAAGCGCCGCAATCCCCGATAGGCAAGATAAGAGGCGTAGAATTCATTACCTTTGCAATATCATCCGAGAACTGGCAGAAACTGCTGCAGAAGAAGGATGTGGAAGAATATCTGAATTACTTCAGAACGAATAATTAACATGTCAACAACCACGCGCCCCAAACCAAAATCGGTATTCCCTAAGATCATTTCTACACTCTGGCTGCTCTTTCTGAGTGGGCTGGCCGTGCTCATCCTCTACATATATGCGGTTAGCATCAACTTCCTGAACCTGTTCGGGGATCTGCCGAACATGCGCACGCTCGAAAACCCGAAAAGCGCCCTTTCCTCTGTGCTTTACTCTGCCGACAACAAAGAACTGGGCAAATATTTCCGTGAGAACCGCACCCCGATTGAATTCTCTGACCTGCCTGAGAACTTCGTGCAGGCCCTGATGGCAACAGAGGATATCCGTTTTGAAGAGCACTCAGGTATAGACCCGGAGGCGATGGCCCGTGTTGCCGGAGGAATTCTGATCGGCAGCTCCAAAGGCGGTGGCAGTACCCTGACGCAGCAGCTGGCTAAAAACCTGTTCCGCACCCGTGGCGAAGAACTGAACAACGGTTACCTGAACGACAAGCCTGGTTTCCGCACGCTTATCCACAAAACAAAAGAGTGGATCATGTCGGTGAAGCTGGAGCAGTCCTACACGAAGCAGGAGATCATGACCATGTACCTCAACATCTTCGAGTTCGGTAGCAACGCCTTTGGTTTGCAGTCTGCGGCCAAGACCTTCTTTGGCAAAGATGCCAAGGACCTGGAGGTGCAGGAGTCGGCGGTGCTGGTTGGCTTGTTTAAGAACCCGAACTACTATAGCCCTAAATTTAACCCGGAGAACTCAAAACGCCGCCGCAACGTGGTGCTCTCGCAAATGGTGAAGTATGGCTACATGACGCAGGCCGAGTACGACAGCCTGAAAGAGACCGATATTAAACTCAAGTACCGTGTAGAGAACCAGAACGTGGGCCTGGCGCCTTATTTCCGTACCGAAGCCAGCAAGTTTTTGCTGAAGTGGTGCCGCGAGAACGGCTACGACCTGTATGCAGACGGTCTGAAGATCTATACGACCATCGACTCGCGCATGCAAACCTATGCCGAGCAGGCGGTGGAAGAACACATGAAGGATCGCCAGAAGGAGTTCTTCGCACACTGGAAAGGTCGTAACCCATGGATTGACCGCCAGGGCAAGGAAATCCCGAACTACCTGCAAACGGCCATTAAGCGCACGGATCGTTACCGCAACCTGAACAGGCAATTTGATGGCAACCAGGACTCGATCAATTTCTACCTGAACAAGAAGATCCCGATGACGGTCTTTACCTATGATGGTGAGAAGGAAATGATGATGAGCCCGCTTGACTCGCTGAAACACTACAAGCACTACCTCCAAACTGGTTTTATGGCCATGGAGCCGCAAACGGGCCATATCAAGGCCTGGGTAGGTGGCATCAACTACAAGCACTTCAAGTACGACCACGTGAAACAGGGTGCCCGTCAGCCTGGCTCTGTCTTCAAACCGTTCCTGTACACGGCCGCAATCGAAAATGGCTATTACCCTTGCTACGAAACACTCGACACACAGGTATGTATCCCATTGGGTGACGGCACAATGTGGTGCCCGAACAATGCCGACAATAAGTTCTCTGGTGAGAAATTCACACTTCGAAGAGCCATGGCACAGTCTGTTAACTCGATCTCTGCCTTCCTGGTAAACAAGCTGGGCGCTGAGACTTTGGTGAAGACAGCTAAGCGCATGGGGATCACTACCCCGATGGAAGCAACGCCATCGCTTGCGTTAGGAGTAAATGACGTGACGCTTTACGACATGGTAGGTGCTTATGGCACGTATGTGAACAGCGGCACCTGGGTAGAGCCTAACTTTATTACACGCATCGAAGACAAGCACGGTAATGTGCTGCACGAGTTCGTGCCGAAGACGGTGGATGCACTGAGCGAGGAAACTGCCTACATGATGGTGCACATGCTAAAAGCGGCTGCTGAACCAGGTGGTACCGCCTACTATGGCCTGCGCCACCGCAACGGGCTTAAAAACGAAATTGGCGGTAAGACAGGTACTACCCAAAACTATTCGGATGCCTGGTTCATGGGTATCACCCCGGATCTGGTGGCGGGTGCCTGGGTAGGTGGCGATGATCGCTCCATTCACTTCCGCACTATTGCGTTGGGTCAGGGCAATAAACTGGCCATGCCGATCTATGGCCTTTTCATGCAGAAGGTATACGCTGACAAAACACTGGAAAGATCAAAAGACCCATTCCCTAAACCTTCTACGCCTTTATCGGTAGAATTAGATTGCTCTAAGTATAACAATGGCGTTCCGGTAGACTCTACACAGCAAGACGAGTTTTACCAGGTTCCTGCCCCTATTGACTTAGATGCTTTCTAATAAAGATGAAGCATGGCTGCAAACGAGAAGTTGCGGGAAAAAATATCCCATTTACCACATAGACCGGGCATTTACAAGTTTTTTGATGACGAGGGCATCATCTATGTAGGCAAAGCGATTGATATCAGGAAGCGAGTGAGCTCCTATTTCAATCGCTCTGCCCAACATAACAAAAAAACGCTCAAGCTGATCTCCAAAATAAAGGACATCGAGTTTACGATTGTGGACACGGAGGCTGATGCCTTCCTGCTGGAGAATAACCTTATCAAGCAGTACCAGCCTAAGTATAACATCCTACTCAAAGACGGGAAAACCTATCCGTACATCTGTATTGTAAACGAGCGCTTTCCGCGGGTCATCAGCACGCGCAACAAGATAAACGACGGGTCGCGTTATTTTGGACCATACCCCAGTGGCACTACCATGCACATTGTGCTGGACCTGATCCGGACGCTCTACCCGCTGCGTACCTGCACTTACAATTTGTCGCCGGAAAATATCGCGGCCGGTAAGTTTAAGGTATGCCTCGAGTATCACATCGGCAATTGCAAAGGCCCCTGTGAGGACCTGATCGACGAGACAACTTACAACCAGTACATCGCACAAATCCGGAACATTCTTTCGGGCAACCTCTCTATTGCCAAAACTTATTTTAAGGAACGTATGGCAGAGGCAGCGGCGGACTATCAGTATGAACAGGCCCACCGCTATAAGCAGAAGCTCGACCTATTAGAGGATTACCAGGCCAAATCAACTGTTGTGAGCAACACACTCTCGAACATTGATGTTTTTACGATTACCTCGAACGAGAAGTGCGCTTTTGTAAACTACCTTAAGGTAATGAATGGCTCTATCATCCAGACGCAATCGTTGGAGCTTCACAAAAAGCTGGACGAAAGCGATGAAGAACTGCTTGCGACGGTTATCGTGCAGCTTCGTCATGAGTTCGAGAGCACTTCCCGTGAAATTATCACCAACATTGAGCTCACCCTCCCACTGGATAATATCACCATTACACAGCCGCAGATTGGGGATAAACGCAAGCTTCTGAATCTTTCGCTAAAGAATGCCATGTACCTCCGCAAAGAGCGGGAAGGTCGGCAGGAGCAAAATAAGAGTTTGGGTGAACAACGTGAGTTACGTGTGCTGGAAACTTTGAAGAAGGATTTAAGGCTAACAGAGTTGCCGCGCCAGATCGAGTGTTTCGACAACTCCAACTTTCAGGGAGACAACCCGGTGGCCTCTATGGTTTGCTTTAAAAATGGCAAGCCCAGTAAGAAAGACTACCGCCACTTCCACATCAAATCTGTTGTCGGCCCCAACGACTTCGAGTCGATGTACGAGGTGGTGACACGCCGTTACCGTCGTTTGTTAGAGGAAAAACAACCATTGCCTCAGCTGATCATTATTGACGGCGGAAAAGGCCAGCTTAGCTTCGCTGTGCAGGCACTGAAAGACCTGAATTTATGGGGCCAGATTGCCATCGTAGGTATAGCCAAGCGCCTGGAGGAGATCTTTTACCCAGGTGATAAGCTACCGCTGTACATTGATAAGAAATCAGAATCCCTTAAGCTGATACAGCGCTTGCGTAATGAGGCCCACCGCTTTGCCATCACCTTTCACCGCTCCCGTCGTGATGCTGGCACTTTAAAAACGGAACTGACGGATGTGAAAGGTATAGGCCCTACCACGGCTGATGCCTTGCTTCAGAAATTCCGGTCTGTGAAGAAGCTCAAAGAACTCACGCTGGCTGAGTTAACCGAGGAAGTTGGACAGCGCAAGGCTCAAATTTTATACGACTACTTTCGCAGCTCTGAGGAAGGAAGTGCTTAAACTTTGAAAGTCGCTTCGTGCATACCTAGCTTACTTTTCTATACCTAACAGGATGCCTGAGCACTTAGCCCAAAGCTGCTTAGATCTATCTGCTGCTTATTAAGCTGCACTGCCTTGTCTAATTCAGTTACCTCCTAATACATGATCCTGCATCAATCCCGGGTAATTCCACTAAGTACTTTCTGCTGCATACCTTTTAAAAACAAAAAAGGGCGATCTTCTCAGATCGCCCTTTTTTATGATTGACTTACAATTAGTAGCTCCACAGGCTGTATTCGTACTCGATCAAAGCCTCTAGCGCCTCCTGAGCAGCTAGCAAGCCTTTCTTTCCACCACCGTAGATATCGCCCAGCGCTCTGTCGTTCGGGTTAGATATTTTGGTAATGTAAGAGCTGAACAGCCACAGATCGAAGGCATCAGCCAGATTTTTGTGTTGGGCATCGTTCTGCGCGTTGTACCAGATGGCTGTCTCAGGGTTGTTTCTGAACACCTTTACCAGATCGCTCATCTTAAAGCTGCCTACTGTCTGCTCAAAGCCCAGTGGGTTTAGCGTAGCAGGAACTTTAATGCTGATCGTCTGAATGTCGTGGTACATGCGCGAGCGCTTCTTATCAAACACAACGTTTTCTTTCAGCTCCAGCAGGTATAGCTGCTTTGCAAAAAATTCGTTGCTTACAGGACCAGTCTCTTGCGTAGCCGTCGTACCTAAGGCAGCGCCCCAAGCATCATCATCCTCTTCTTCCTGGCCGAAACCAGCTGCAATTTCCTCTTCTGTCAAACCGCCGCCCATATCTTTGCCGGTCATGTTTGCAAGGAATTCCTCTCTGGATAGCGGTACATTGACAGAGTCAGTCTTATAGGCCACCAGTTCGCCGCTTTTTACAGCATCGATCAATACTTTGGTGATCTCTCTGTTCTCAGAAAACAAAGGTCTGTTTTGCTTCTCGCGTAAGTCGATCTTACGCCAAACCGTTTTCTTAAACAATACATCAGACTCCGGAATAGGTCTTGCTGATGGGTTACTGGACTGCGTGGTAGACACTTGCTGTGCTACTGCTCCGTAAGAGAGCATCATACCAGCTGCTACACCTATTACTTTGATAAGTTTCATACTCCTTGTAAGCTTCTAATCTTAATTAGTTAAGTGGGATAGTGAAGATACCGTCGCCGGTTGGCTTCGCGTCAACAGGACTTCCCTGATAGTTCAGACGCTTTACTTCCAACACCTCGATAGTAACTCGGTCGCCTTTGCCAGCTTTGGAGGCAAAACGTGTCAGGTCACCGGTTGGGCTAGAGAATTCAGCCTGGTCTACTGGGTTTGAACCTCTCACAAGGAACGCTCTCCACTTCGTTACTCTATAACGTGCTTCTTGCGGCAAAAATTGCTTGAACCCTTCGTCGGCAATCGCTTGGATCTCAACTGATCGTATGCCTTGTGCTGGTAAGCCTCTCTTCTGGTCTACTGGTCTACCGTTCACTACAGTTTGCAGTGATGGTCTTGGCACCGGACGAACCTTGAATGTTTCAGAGCCGATTGCATTACCGCCGCTGCTTACGTTAAGCTTCACTTCAGTAGTAGTTGGGATAATCGTAACCTGGCCTTTCTTAGCACCTTTGATGGCCGAACCACCTGAAGCAGAGAAGCTAGGATCGTAAACGGCACCTAATGCAGGAACCTGTACGTTCAGTTCGTTCGCGCAACCCAGGTATAGGGCCTGAACTGCAGCTGACTGTACCTGAATAACTGGTTTCGCTACGATGTACTCTTCTGTTACGTCGAGTACTTCCTGCTCACCATTCTTGTCGATGATCACCTGACCTTTCCAGGTTTGCTTAGAGTTACCATCAGCGTCGTAGTTGTTAGCTGCAGCCGTGAACTCAATCTGGCCTTTACCGTCTACCACGTTGATTGGCTTACCCTGGAACGTCATTTTTGGTGTGATCGCGTCAGAAGAAGCGGCAATAAACATATCCGCCTTATACTTTGTACCGGCAGCTACTGTCTTAGACTCAGCACGTGCCATCGCGAAGATCTTCTCGAACTTGATGATGTCAGCACCTACTCTTTGAGCCAGGTTCTGCAGGGCATCTGCTTCGTACTTCAGTACTTCAGCTTCTTTCTGAGAAAGTGTTGCCAAAGCAGCTACCAGTGGAGTAGCTTCGAAGTTCAGCTGAGCGAAGTCCTTGTTGCGCTGGCTACGGTCTTTGGCAGCCATTGGGTCAGTCTTTCCGTCACGGGCCAGGATGTCTGGCATGTTCGGGTTGTACTGCTTCATGAACTTTGCATAGTTGTTCAAACGCTGCTCTAGCTCGTAAGCGGCACCGTTCTTAGCACTTGCAGGTCCGATCATCGTGATAGCAACGAGGTCCTCGGCACTTGGGTTTGCATAGCCGGTTTTATCCTCGTTCTCACCGCCTGACTTTTCAATCAGCGTAGCACGAAGACCACGGATATACTCCACCAGGTCACTTGTTTGCTTTCTCACAGCATTGGCGCTTTCGAGTACAGTTTTGTCTTTGTCTCGGTTACCGCCTTCGCTGACCTTGGATTTAATATTCGTTATTACTCCGCTGTTATCTGTTATCGTCTTATCGTTAACGTCCTTAAGACTTTCATCGATAAACTGGAACTTTAACAGGATCGCAGAGTTCACTTGCAGGGCGAGAAGGGCGGTCAGTACCAGGTACATCATACCGATCATCTTCTGCCGTGGTGTCTCTTTTCCTCCAGCCATTTTCTACTTAGTTACTGTTGTTTTCTTGTTGATTTAGGAAATGATGCGCAATTAGCCTTTCATGGCTGTCAGCATGTTGCCGTACACTGTGTTCAGGGAGTGTAGGTTATGCGTCAGTTTAGAAACCTCTTGCTTGAACTGCTCAGTGTCTTTGCTGGCATCGGTCAGGTTTTCCATGGCCATGCTCAGGTTTCCGTAGAACTTGTTCATTGCTTTCAGGTGTGTATTGGCATCCTGAAGCTCCATTTCATAAACAGCATTCAAAGCACCTAAGTTTCTTGTCATGCTCTGTACTTGGTTGTGGTACTCCTGGGCATCACCTGTGGCTACTGCCATTTTAGACAGTGCATCTGCTGTTGCCGAGTAAGCCTCTGTGATGCGGCCCAGTTGGTCACCGGCAGCTTTCACACGCACGCCGTACTCGTTTGTAGCAGCTGTAGCCTGGCTCAGGTCAGCCATTTGTGCTGCCGTTTCGCTCAGTCTGTTCAGACCAAGACCCAGTGAGTTGATCGTTGCTGGCGTGATGTCAGCGTCACGCATCATTTTGTCAAGCTCTTTTGTAGCTGATGGAGAGTTGTTAGAAGCAGTTGTTGGGATTAATGCTTCACCAGTGTAGTCATCTGCCAGTTGTGGGTATACTCTTGCCCAATCCGGATCGTGTGGCTGTGGCTGGAATGCACTCAGCGCGAAGATAACGGCCTCTGTACCAAGACCTACAATCAGCATGATATCGGCACCTTCCCAGTGCTGAATTTTAAACAATGCTCCGATAATTACAACGGCGGCACCAAGACCATAGATTTTGGGCATCAACACGTCGTACAAGAAACTGCGACCTCTAGCTTTGCTCATTTTGTTTTCAAAAATTAAATGTGAACGATTGGGTATTAAATTGTTTAGTTTTTAACTGTTAAGAATACTTCTATTATCTGAACTCTCTTCCTGAAGAACGTCCCAGGTAAATCATCGCGTTACGGAAACCGATGTATGATCTGGCTGAGTCCTGATATTCGAAGTTACGGGTGCCAGTTTCGAGGAAGTATGCAATATCTTTCCAAGAGCCGCCTCTTACCACTTTGCGAGGCTCATTGTCATCATAGTATACAGGGTTCAAATCCCAGGTAATCGGAACAGTCGCGTCAGCGTAAGCATCTTCGCACCACTCGGCTACGTTACCGGCCATGTCGTACAGGCCAAAGTCGTTCGGGAAGAACTGGGCCACTGGAGCTGTGTAAGTAAATCCGTCGCTGTAGTAGTCGCCACGGCCTGGCTTGAAGTTAGCCAGCAGACAGCCTTTGGCGTTGCGCAGGTATGGACCACCCCATGGGTAAGTTGCCATATCGCGGCCACCTCTTGCTGCATATTCCCACTCCGCCTCAGAAGGCAGACGGAACTTAGGCATTGGCGCCATACCATTGTCAGCATTTGCCTGGTTTTTGTGCTTCGTTCTCCAGTCAGAGAAATACTTGGCTGCAAACCAATTCACACCTACCACCGGATATTCATCAAATGCCGGGTGAGAGAAATAGTACTCCATCAAGGGGTCGCCCATGTGGTAAGTGAAGTCACGCACCCAAACAGTAGTGTCCGGATACAGGCTTGTCATCACGAAATCTTCGCCCAGAACATCGATCGAGTCATTGACCATTACTTCAATGAACTGACGGTACTCGTTGTTGGTAATCTCGGTTTCGTCCATATAGAAGCCGCCGATCGTCACCTGCTTGTTCAGGTTCGCCATGGTGGCCGCTATATCCTGATCTGCCTGGCCCATGTGGAAAGTTCCGCCCGGACAGGCAACCATGCCGTAAGGTACAGCCTGTGGATTGTAGTCTGGTCGATCCTCTGCGCCCACTAGGTCGCCTTGCGGTCCTCTTCTTAACCCACAACTCGCAAGCAGTACCACCGCCAAAGCGAAGGAAGACAGCTTTAATAGTTTGTTCATGATGACTTTGGAAAAAGTAAATTTTTTAGCAATGATTTATGCACACTATTTCTGGTGTAGCAAATATATTGAGAATTAGAAATAAAACAAAAACAATTAAAATTCTCACTTATTAATAATTTTCAAACGGTACAATATCAAGATTATTATACCATATACAAATTATTTTAACTGTATTTTTTCAAGATTACTGCTTTTCAGTGATAAATACAATATCCTGAATATTTATTTTGTGAAATTATAGCGAGGGGTTCGCACTGGAGGCCTGAACCGCACAACTGGTTCAGGTAGTCGATAGGAAACCATCACTTCGTGTGATGTTGGGGCCTTGGCCTCTTTATTAAAAGTGGTGAGATCTAATGCATATCCTACCCGCAGCGCGTTGTCCTGCAACATCGCTATACCCACAAGCGCACTAACAGCTTCCTGATGCCGAAAATTCAATCCGCCCCAATATTTTTCATCAAATGTTACGCGGGCACCAGCATCAAACGAAAAGGTCTCTGTATCATGCTTCAAAAGGGCTGTTGGGGTAAGCACTAACTGGTTGGTAAGCGGCAAGTGGTAGCCGCCCGTCAGGTATAGGTGGTTCTCGCCTACCACACGCCCACCTCCTGTGTTATCTACGTCCATAAACTGGTAGCTGGAGCGCAGCAAATTGGTGGCTCCGGCACCGGCATAGAAGCGCTCTGACTCATACCACACACCAGCTCCCATATCAAACTTGGAGTCGGAACTGTTGAAGGGGATATTGGGGTCGCCCTCGTCTATGAAACGGTAGCTGCCCTTTCTTATATTATTTATATTACCCTGCAGTCCAATGCCCAGCTTGCCCTCGCCCACGTTCAGGTGGAATGAATAGGAAAGTGCGGCCTGTTGAATTCGGGTATTGGCGATCTGATCCTGCATTAAGGTTATACCTAAACCGCCCTTGAGCAGGCGCACAGGGGTATGCGCCGTCAGAAGAAGCGTTCGCGGGGAGCCGCCGTCGTCGAAGGAGGCATCGTAGTTGAGCCACTGGTAGCGGTAGATGGACTGGATCTCCGGGCGGTTGGTTATACCTGCGTAAGCCGGACTGATATACATGCCGTTGAAACCGTAGTGGGTAAACTGAGGCTGCTGCTGCGCCCATGAGCTCAGGTGGCAGAGGAGCAGCAGCAAAACGGCAGGTATAATCTTTTTCATAGACTGTTGCAGCTAAGCAAGCGTTAACTGGACGTTAGTGGGCCAGCGTTGAACCAAATATAGATATTAAACAGTAAAACGCAAAAGCAAGCAGATGGTTGAATCTACTTGCTTTTGCGTTTTACTGTTGCCTTTGGTGCTGCTTACTTCTTGTGACTCTGGATGTACACCTCAATGGCGCCTGTCATGGAAGGGGCATTTGGCATAGGCGCCTCTATGTCCAGTTCCAGCCCGGCGTCGCGCACTGCTTTGGCCGTGGTCGGTCCAAAAGCCGCTATGCGGGTGTTGTTCTGCTTAAAGTTCGGGAAGTTGATGAACAGTGAGCTGATACCGGAAGGACTGAAGAAGGCAATGCAGTCATAGGTCACATCGTCCAGGTCCGACAGGTCGGCCTCCACAGTTTTGTAGATGATCGCCTCGGTATGCTTGATCTTATTGGCCTTCAGGAAACCCGGAATATCATCTTTGCGGATGTTGGAGCAAGGGTACAGGAAGTTCTCGTTCTTGTGCTTCTTGATCACCTCAAACAGATCCTTGGCTGTTTTCTCGCCCACAAACAACTTACGCTTGCGCAGCGTGATATACTTTTGCAGGTAATAAGCTGTCTGGTCCGAAATACAGAAGTATTTCATATCAGCGGGCATCTCTATCTTGCTTTCCTGGCAAATTCTGAAAAAATGGTCCACCGCGTTGCGGCTCGTAAAGATCACAGCCGTGTGAGCCAGGATGTCCACTTTATCTTTGCGGAACTCTTTATAGGAAACAGGCTCTACCTCGATAAATGCCCTGAAATCTACCTTTATCCCGTATTTTTCGGCTATAGAGAGATAAGGCGAATTGTCGGTAGTAGGCTGTGGTTGTGTTACGAGTATACTCTTGATCGGAATACTGTGTCTTTCAGGATTTGCCCAAGCCTTTTCTTTACTTTCAGCCATAGAGTATGGAAGTCTGTTTTATATTATTAGCTACCTACCGAAACCGTTGATTTTGTGTTTTTAAAAGTTAAACACAATAAACTTCAGCATGATGATCAACGGAATCACTTCTGTGGCGCAAAGGTAAGAAAATAAATGCAAATTTATCACAGATGTCTGCTTATTTACTGATACAAACACGCGAATAATCGTGATTACCAGCAGCAAAAGTACCGCCATGCTCGAAACCGTCAGCACCGTGTCGGGTGCCACGTGGTTGAGCGAAAGGTATAGCAGCATCACCACTGGCAGGAAAAGGCCCAGAAACAGCAGAGAACGCAGAAACTCACTGAATTGCACATGCACGATCTGCTCCAACCCGAAAATAAAACCCATTACTTTCAGGAAAAGGTACTTTAGCAGGATTACCGCGAAGATCAGGAAGGTATAGAACAGGATTTTAGTCGTGATGTCGGCCTCCGACACCGGGAAAAGCCGGTTGAAGATGCGCACGTGCTGCACATTGGTATGGATAGCCGCGATCAGAAGCGCCATCGACATCGAGAAGGCTACGACAAAGAGCACGCTTGACCAGGTGCCGAGCGGTTTGGTCAGGACCCCATCGTCCAGCGACCGGGTGCGCCAAAAGGACTTCGCCCCGAACACTGCCTGAAAATCAGACGGAAAGGTGGTTTTAAGCCCCCCGTACAGCAAGCCGATCAGCAGCATGAAGATGATGAACGCGTTCTGGTTGACATACTCCCGCAGCCTGACTGAAAAACTCCCTTGCATCGTCTCGCCGTCGTTCCGCTCGGCCTGCGCCCTGTTCCGGAACGAGGCCACGTTCGGGTGCTGCGACGGATGCCACACCGATAGCAGGTAGCGTCCGTTCACCGGCTTCACGCGGTTGTTCCATGTGGCCAGGTCAAAGGTATAGGTAGCTGTGGAGTCTGCCGTAAAGATGAGCTGGTTATTCAGGAAAAGGCATAAATCCTTCTGGGCCGTGAACTCGATCACAAAGGGTTTGGCGGGTGCCATGGTTACCCACTGGTGCACGGCGCTGTAGCCCCCGTGCAGGTTGGTCGCATAGGGCACCAGGTTAGTGGAGCCGGCATCGTATACCTGCCAGTTGCCGTTGAGGGTGTTCTTCTGCTCCAACGGTAGCACCTGCGCCTGCAGTGGCCAGGCCAGCACAAACAGCAGCAGCAACAGTCCCAGGCTATACCTTATGCGGTTAGTAAAATACACGGTCAGGCGTCAGATAATGTAGGAAGCTATACCTTAAGAATGCAACACACCCTGCATTTGCAGCATGCTGATGTCGATGAGGTGCTCATCGGTGATAGAATCGGGCACGAAAACGAAGCGCTTGTCGTAGATCTTGCCATCGATGTAGTAGCTCACCCAGTACTCGTTGTTGAGCTTGAAAACCGATGGGTCGATCACCTCTACCTGCACAAAGCTTTTGGCCTCCACCTGCTCAAACATATGCCGCAGCACCGAGGTCTTTACTTCCTCGTCCTTGATGGTGCCATAGCCCTTGGACGTGACAAACACATTGCTAAGCGCCACGCTGTTGTTATTGATCAGGTATACGTTCCAGGCACGCTCCTCCGGCGACTCGCCCGAGAAAGCGATGGCTACTGCCACTCCCTGAACCGGTGTAAAATCTATGTCTTTCTTCATTTAGTGTGTAGTAATGCTCGCCTCGAACAAGATTGCCAGGTGGGCCTTGAGCTTCTCTTCTACTTCTGCCATCGGCAGTTCACGGCCCAGCTCTTTTGCCAGCGACGTCACCTGTTTGTCGGTAATGCCGCAGGGCACGATGTTGTTGAAATAATCGAGGTCGGTGTTGATGTTAAAGGCAAAGCCATGCATGGTTACCCATCGGCTGCACTTCACGCCCATGGCGCAAATCTTGCGCGGGTTCTTCTGCTCCACATGGTCCAGCCACACGCCAGTGAGGCCAGGTATACGACCCGCTTCTATGCCATAGTCCTGCAACGTCATAATGATCGCCTCCTCCAGAAAACGCAGGTACTTGTGGATATCGGTAAAGAAATTGTCGAGGTCCAGGATCGGATAGCCCACTATTTGCCCAGGACCGTGGTAGGTGATGTCGCCGCCGCGATTGATCTTGTAGAAGGTGGCGCCTTTTGCTTTCAGGCCTTCTTCGTTGATCAGCAGGTTAGACTCGTGCCCACTTTTGCCCAAGGTATAGACGTGCGGGTGCGAACAGAACAGCAGGTAGTTAGGCGTCGTTTCCTGGGCATCGGGCGCAGCGTTGCGGTTGCGGGACTTCAGATCCAGTATACCTGTAAAGAGCTTGTCCTGGTAATCCCAGGCCTCCTTGTAATCGATCAGCCCGAGGTGCTCAAATTGTATGGTTTTGTTCTGCGACACAGCTTTTCTCCCTTTTTGCAAGGTATAGCCCGGGCTTACTTGCAAGCCGGCCGGTTTCTATACCTCTAGTTTTCAACAAAGATACGGCCACCCGGGGGCATACGCAAATGGCAGCGCAGCCTCCCACCATAAAACCACTCGCTGGCATTATAAGTTTAAAGCTCTTATGACGACACCGCAAGCAACCCACCTTTCTACCGGCGCCAACGGCGAGGACCTGGCCTGCGAACTGCTGCAGCAGAAAGGCTACCGCATTCTGCGACGCAACTTGCGCATGGGCAAGGCCGAAATCGACATCATTGCGCGCCAAAACGATTTACTGGTATTTGTAGAGGTGAAAACCCGCACCAACGACAGCTTTGGTTACCCGGAAGAGTTCGTGAACCGCCGCAAGCAGCGCCTGATCCTGAACGCGGCAGATACTTATATCTTAAAGATTGGCTGGCAGGAGGACATTCGCTTTGATATCATCGCCGTCACGATGAGCAAACCGCCGGAGCTGTTCCACATCGAGGACGCCTTTCATTAACGCGCCGAGGCCCGCTTGTCCAGCTTGTCTTTCTCGAAAATGAGGGTGCCGTGGCGGTCGTACTGCTTCACCAAATAGGGCTCAGCCTGGGGCTCGTAAGGAGTTTTGGGATACTGGTACTCAAATTGGCGGCGGGCCCTGAAATCGAAGTGCTTCACCCACAGGCCCACTTTACGGCCTTTCTGGTACTGGCCCATCCATTCCAGCTGCCCGTTCTCATAAAAACGGTAGTACGTGCCCTGCACCTCTCCATAGGCATAAGGGATCACTTCTTTTATCTTCTTGGTGCCCGCGTAGTACTTTACCACCGCATCGCGCAAAAAGCCTTTTTCATAATGCTCTTTGGCCAGCAGAATGCCCTCGCGGTTGTAGCGCTCCCAGCGCAGGTGCTTGGTGCCAACATAAAAGTAGCCTTCTTCGACCACCTCGCCGCCCTGTTCCTTTTTGTAGGGTCCGTGCAGCACTTTGTGCTGATCCGGATTCAGTTCGCTGCGGGTTTTGTAGAGTTTGCGACGTTTGGTATCGTAGTAGTATTTTTCGGGGGCGTAGGGGTCTGGCTGCTGGAACTCAACCAGGTAGCTGAAGGTCTCAATCACCTCCCGCGGACCTCGGGCACCTGTCTTCACGAAGCCGCGTGCCACCCTGTCACCCATGAAGTAGCGTTTGTCGGCTTTCTTCTTACGCTTTTGGGGCTGCTTTTCCTCTATATCCGACGAGTCGCCTACCTGCACGATTGGCTTGGTGGTATCGGCCAGCGCGATGGCTCCGGCTTTGGCGCTCTGTTTTTCGGCAGCGCGGCTCAGGTTGTAGTCGCTGTTGTAGGCCCTGGGCTTACAGGCAGCCACCCCCAGCACCACAGACAAAGTAAGCCAGACAAGATAAAGCGTGTGCCTCATATGTTTTCGTTCAGATAATTGCGCTGCTGTGTTGCTCAACATAGCCATACCTTGTTTTAAGGTAACGTAAATATGCAGATAATTCATATACCGGCCAAGAACCGATATGGCAGGTATAGCCACTATAACTTTAAGCCCGGCGCCTTAGTTCACCGAATGCCCTTCAAAACAAAAAGCGACACCCAGTGGGTCGCCGCTTTTGTGCTGTTAAGTATAATTTATGAAAAGGTGCTGTTACTCTTTGTCAATCAGGTCCACGCTGCGCTTCACGAAGGCTGTCAGGGCTGAGCCAGAAAGCATGTTCTGCGACAGCAGCGCCAGATCGAAGGCTTGGCGGGCAATGCGCTCCTTGTTGTCGTCCTTGGCTTTGAGGATGCGCTGGTTGATGCTGTGGTTGGCATTCACGGTCACGTTATAGGTGTCCGGCATGTTGCCCATGAACATCATGCCGCCACCGCCGGTCTTGCTCATGTCCTTCATGCGGCGCATAAACTCTGGCAGGGTAATGATTACCGGTGCGTCGTCCGGAGCCATTGGCGCTACCTCTACCTGCATGTTCTGGTTATTGATCGCCGTTTCGTAGATCTTCTTCAGGTCCTCTTTCTCGGTGTCGTTCAGTACGCTATCCTTGGCTTCGTCTTTCTCGATCAGTTTGCCAATCGTTTCAGAGTCCACGCGCTTCAGGCTGGTCTTCTCCAGCTTCTGCTCCAGCATGCCGATGAAGTGACTGTCGATGATGGAGTCGAGCTGGAGCACGTCGTATGAGCGATTTTGAGCGGCCTCCACAAAGGCGTGCTGCTTGTCGGCGTCTGTGGTATAGAGCAGCACCAGTTGGCCGTTCTTGTCGGTTTGGTTGGCTTGCGTCAGCGCCTTATACTCTTCCAGGGTATGGTACTTGCCCTCCGTATTCTGCAGCAGCACAAAGTCCTTGGCTTTTTCATAGAACTTGTCGTCGCTCAGCATGCCGTACTTGATGAACACGTTGATGTCGTCCCAGTTCTTTTCGAATGTCTCGCGGTCTTTCTTGAAGATATCGCTCAGCTTATCGGCTACCTTCTTGGTGATGTAGGTGTTGATTTTCTTCACATTCGAATCCGCCTGCAGGAATGAGCGGCTCACGTTCAGCGGAATGTCTGGCGAGTCGATTACCCCGTGCAGCAGCATCAGGAACTCCGGCACTACGTCTTTTACCTCGTCTGTGATGAACACCTGCTTCGAGTACAGCTGGATCTTGTTGCGCTGAATCTCGAAGTCGTTCTTCAGCTTAGGGAAGTAGAGTATACCTGTCAGGTTGAACGGATAATCCACGTTGAGGTGAATCCAGAACAGCGGCGCCTCCGAGAACGGGTATAGCTCTTTGTAGAAGTTCTTGTAATCCTCGTCCGTCAGCTCAGACGGTTGCTTTGTCCAGATAGGGTTTGGGTTGTTGATGATTTCTCCCTCAAACTCCACAGGCACAGGCAGGAACTTGCAGTATTTGTCCAGAATGGTGCGGATGCGGGCGGGCTCCAGGAACTCTTCTGAGTCAGAGGCCACGTTCAGGATCACCTTCGTGCCGCGGTCTTCTTTGTGGGCAGGTGCAATGGCAAATTCGGTGCTGCCGTCGCAAGTCCAGTGTGCCGACTCGGTTTCGTCTTTGTAAGATTTGGTGATGATTTCCACACGGTCGGCCACCATAAAGGCAGAGTAGAAGCCCAGACCGAACTGACCGATAATCTGGTTTTGCTCACCAGCGTCTTTGTAGCGCTCCACAAACTCGGTGGCACCCGAAAAGGCAATCTGGTTGATGTATTTCTTGATTTCCTCGGCTGTCATACCGATACCGTTGTCCGATATAACGATGGTTTTGGCGTCCTTGTCTACTTTCACCACTACTTTCAGCTCGCCCAGGTCGCCTTTGTACTCGCCGATGGCAGACAGGCGCTTCATTTTCTGGGTGGCGTCCACGGCGTTGCTCACGAGCTCACGCAGAAAAATCTCGTGGTCGGAGTACAGGAACTTCTTGATGATCGGGAAAATGTTTTCGGTGTGAATCGAAATATTACCTCTTTCTTCCATGTGCTATACTTTTAAAATCTATCTTTTAATAAGTGATGTCTTCGAATCAGATGCCGTCAACAAAGCGGTGGCCTCTCTGCGCTAGCGCTTTCAAATCCTGTTCCACAGGTATAGCGCCGCGTTATTTGTGACAGGTTGTCAGAAAACAACGGCTATACCTTCTGCGTTAAGCATGGAACAGGTATAAAACTTGTTTTTTTGGCATGATTCGCCCAAAGCCTTGCCGACAGATCGTACCCGGAAGGGCGAAATGTATGTTTGTAAGCACAGCAATTGTAAAAAAACAACTATCTTTGTTTTAAAGCCACGCTATAGGTGTATCGGTTCACGACATATATTGCCCTTTTTCTGCTGCTGCTGTTCACGCGCGCCATGGTGCCGGACCAGCTGCTGCTGAGCCTGCACAGCCATGCCCACACAGCGCATAGCCACCCAGGCGATCAGAAAAACGCACATGTCGAGAAGAAGCACAGCCACTGTCCGGTAGAGGACCTGTTCGGAGCGCCATACCAGAGCGCGACCACAGTCTATACCTTCCGGGCACCTGTTGCCCTTGCAGCGTATACCGTCCGGTATGCCCACTACACGGCTTTTGATTCCTTTGCCCGCCTCCAGCTCCGCGGCCCGCCCGCACTCGGCTAAACCTTCCGTTCTTTTCCCAGTCTTATGGCGTGTCGTCTCTTCCGGCACCTGCTTTCAGATTGGTTTATCAGTTGGTATACCCTCCGCCCCGATGCGGCGCCTGGTACTGCCTGTTGATATCCTGTTCATTTTACTGGCATTGCTGGCTATACCTATACCTGTGGCTGCTCTTCAGCGCATAAGGTGGCGGTAGGCCATACCTTATACCTTAACATTAGTAAGTCTGTGTTCAGATCTAAATTCATGATGGTGCTGCTGTGGCCGCTCCTTCTGCTTGCCTCTATGGCAACAGCGCAGGAGCAGCTATACCTGGACGGCGTAGAGCCGGAGCAGGACTGTGGCCTGACCCTCTCCGGCAAAGTGCTGGACCACGACACCCGCGAACCGCTCATCGGGGCCACTATTTACATAGAGGAGCTACAGCGGGGCACCCTGTCAGATGAGTATGGTAACTACCATTTCCACCATCTGTGCCGGGGCAGCTATACCTTGCAGATCACTTACATTGGCTTCGAGACCGAGCGCGTCGCGGTTCGGATGACCACCTCTACGGTGCGTAACCTCACATTGCACGTCGATGCGCGGCAGCTAAAACAGGTCGTGATTACGGGGGAGCGCTTGCAGGAGCAGGTGCAGGCAACCGAAACACTGGCAGGGCGCGAGCTGGAGGAAACCCGCGGCCTCTCGCTGGGCGAATCGCTCAAAAAGCTGACGGGGGTGAGCTCGGTGCAAACCGGCCCCACTGTTTCCAAGCCTGTTATCCACGGGCTGTTCGGCAACCGGGTAGTCATCCTCAACAACGGCGTGCGGCACGAGTCGCAGCAGTGGGGCAACGAGCACGCCCCGGAAATTGACCCCTTGAACGCCCAGCAGATGCAAGTGGTGAAAGGAGCGGCCGGCGTGCGCTATGGTTCTGACGCCATTGGCGGCATTGTGCTGGTGGAGCCCAAGGCGCTGCCAGACTCGGCAGGTGTACGCGGAGAGCTTTCCCTGATCGGGAGCACCAACAACCGCATGGGCACGGTGGCCGGCATGGTAGAGGGCAAGTTTAGTCAATTGCCATTGAGCTGGCGCCTCCATACCTCTGCAAAGAAGGCGGGCAGTGCGCAGGCTCCCAGGTATAACCTAGACAACACAGGCTTTGAAGAGCAGAACCTGGCAGCTACGCTGGGCTATAAGCAGGAGCGTTTCGGGGCGGAGCTGTACTACAGTTACTTCCACACCAAGCTGGGCTTCCTGTCGTCGGCGCACATTGGCAACCTGACGGATCTGGCCAACGCCATTGGGCGGGAACGGCCGGAAGAAACGGGCAGCTTTACCTATACCATTGCCCGCCCCTACCAGGACGTGACGCATCACCTGCTCAAGGCGAGGGCTTTTTATAAGACAGGCGAGGCGGGTGAGCTGCAGTTTACCTACGGACTGCAGCAGAACGTGCGGCAGGAGTACGACCGCCATCGCAACACCGGCGACCGCCCGCAACTAGACCTGGACATGCAGACGCATACCACTGAGCTGGTGTGGGAGCACAAGCCGATCGCCAACATTTCCGGTACCATAGGGGCCAGCACCATCTGGCAGAACAACACATACGCTGCCAACACCAGGCCGCTGCTCCCTTATTTTATCAATACCACCATTGGGGCTTTTGCCTCGGAGAGATGGCGGAAGGACAACCTGCAACTGGAGGCAGGTATACGCTACGACAACAAGTCGCTCGACATAAAGCGGTGGAACCGGACGGAGGGTGTGCTACGCCCATCCTATACCTTCCACAACTTTGCCGGTAGCTTCGGCGCCTTATACGACCTGGGCTACCACTTCACGCTGAGTGGCAACATCAGTTACGCATCCCGTGCGCCGCACTCCTACGAGCTCTTTGCCAATGGCCTGCACAACAGTGCGGCCTCTTTTGAGCGCGGCAACCCGGAGCTGGTGTCGGAAGACGCCTGGAACACGGTGGCTACCCTGAACTACCATTCTAACCTCCGTCTGAACGGAGAACTTAGTCTCTATTTCAACACCATCAACAATTACATTTACCTGCAGATAGCGCCGGACTACGCCTTAGGTATAGGCGGTGCCTACCTGCAGGCCGACTACCTGCAGGCCGATGCCCGGTTCTGGGGGGCGGACCTGAGTTTCGACTACGCCCTGACCAATCGGCTGATGCTAAACAACAAAACATCGCTGGTATATGCCAAGAACCGCGAAACGGACAGTTACCTGCCGTTCATTACGCCTGGCCGCACCGACAACACCCTCCGCTATAGCTTCGAAGACCGGACAGCCTCCAGGCTCTTGGGTAGCTACCTGGCGCTGGGAGGTTTGTACGTGGGCCGCCAGAGCCGTTCGGATGCGCAGTCTGACCCGGTGTTAGCGGCGCCCGATGCTTATTTCCTGCTGCATGCCGAGGCGGGCACGCAATTGCAGTTCGGAAAGCAGCGGGTGGAGCTGGGCCTGGTGGGCAGCAACCTGCTCAACACCAGCTACCGCGATTACCAGAACCGCCTCCGGTACTTTGCCGATGAGATGGGGCGCATGATCATGTTCCGCATCAAAGTGCCGCTGTAGTCACTTTAACTTTTAGAAATCACTTAATTAAACCAAAACAGTTTTTTTATCATGAAGAAATCATTCAGACCGTACCTCGCTTTTTTATTTATGGGCAGCTTACTCTCTTTCTCAGCTTGTAAAGACAAGGACGATCCGGAGCCAGACCACGAGCACGACGTGGTGACGACCGTAACGCTAACACTGACGCCTACCAATGGTGGCCAGGCCATTACGGCTACCTGGGAAGACCTTGACGGACCTGGCGGCACTGCCCCTCAGATTGACAAACTGGTGCTTCGCGCCAACACCACCTATACCGGCTCCCTGACCTTTGCGTCCGAAGAAGCACACGGCGACCACACCGACACGCATGATCTGACTGCGGATATTCGTGAAGAGGGAACTGCGCACGAGATCTTTTACTTTGCAAACCCACAGGGTCTGGTAACCATCACCAAAACCGATAAAGACGCAAACGGCCGCCCGATCGGGCTGGAGACCACAGCCGCAACCACCGCCGCCGGACAGGGCAAACTTCGCATTGTGCTAAAGCACCAGCCGGGCACAAAGAGCAGCACCAGCAACGAGAACACCGGCGAAACCGATGTGGACATCACGTTTGACACCAGCGTGCAGTAAGCTTTATTTGAAACTACAAAAAGGGGTGCCAACAGGTGCCCCTTTTTTCTTAAACCATGCGGCCCGGTAAATACGCCCCGTGAGAAACAGACTTTTTTGCCAGCCCTCCCGTTTATAACTACACACTGTTGCCAACCGTAAATCAGCCTGAACGGGAGCAAACAAAAGCTGAAGCGCACAAGACACACGGTCTTCTGAATAAAACAGTATATTTGATAGATCAATAGACTGGAAGCTCCGTCACAAAACAAAACTGTATGAACAGACAACTTAAACCATACCTTGCTTTTTTGCTCATGGGCACCTTGCTCACTTTTTCGGCTTGTAAAGATGACGACGAGCCCGGTCCGGACGATGAGCAGGAGGTGATCACGGCCGTAACGCTCTCGCTGACGCCAACCGGCAAAGGCCAGGACGCGCAGGCAACCATCAGCACGCTAACCGGCTCGCCGGTACAGAACGCACCCCTTACGCTGAGACCAGGGACTGAGTACACCGCCGTTGTCACGTTCTCTGACGAAAGCAAAACGCCCGAAGCCGACATGACAGCAGAAATCCGCAACGAGCGCGACGAGCACCTGCTGGTGTATACCTTTACACCTGAGGCAGGCAGCGGTGCAACGGTGAACGTAAACATCACGGACCTGGACCAGAAAAACCTTCCGGTCGGCCTGGAAACGACCATGACAACCGGGGCAGGCACTGGTAACGGGAAGCTGAAAGTGGTGCTCAAACACCAGCCCGGCGGCTTAAAAACCGGTTCTAACACCACAGCCGGTGAAACCGACGTGGATGTTAGCTTTAATGTGATCGTGGCCAACTAAACTGACTTTGGCAAATTCATAAGAAAGACCGCAGCAGGTATAGCCTACTGCGGTCTTTGCTTTTAATGATAGGCTATACCTGCATCAGCGGCCGAGCAACTGCTGACCCATCAGCATCTGGATGGTTTTGCCAATGCGGTTGGAGCGTGTTTCAGGTCTTTTGGCCTCTAAGATGGCCAGCACATGCTCTTTGCGGTGCGTAAAAGCCAGCTTTTCGAATGTATCCAGCAGCCCCGCCGACTCAAGTGCCTCACGCAGGTCCTGCGGTATCTCCACGGTTCTGTTCTTGCGGTCTATACCTGGTGCGTCCACACCAAACTTAGACGGTGCGCTTCTTTCCGATTCGTGCTTGAAGCGGAGCGACGACCACGTGTCATCGATCGCCACCTGCCTGACCGGCGCATAGCCTAAACTGCTTATAGCCTCCCAACCGGCATCGCGGTTCAGGTCCGACTTTATACCCGACGACTTCTTGGGATAGGCTACCCACAGCAGGCCCTGTCGTTTGAGGGCAGGTTCGGCCATGGGCAGGTAGTAGTTCAGCTCGCGGCTGTCGGTGGCGAATACCTGCACGGCATCATAGGCTATACCTGCAGCTGGCGTGCTGTCTACTTCCATGCCCTGCGCTTGCAGCGCCTCGGCTATGCCTGCCTGGGCATTGAGCACGAGCACACGCCAGCCCGGCTTTAAATTCAACTTCTTGGCTATTTCCTGTATCATCGTATACCTGTTTGACCACTAAGCTAAAAGAAAAATCGTAATTTTGAGTATGATCATATACAACGTAACTATCAACATCGACAACAGTGTGGCCGAAGAGTGGCTGGACTGGATGAAGAGCACGCATATACCGGAGGTAATGGCCACCGGCTATTTCCTGAGTAACCAGATTGCCCGCCTGCTGCACGAAGAAGACAACGGCGGCACTACCTACGCCGTGCAGTATACCTGCCGTAACCTCGAGGATCTGGAAGAATACCAGCGCGACCATGCACCTGCCCTGCAAGCCAAAGTGCTGGAGCGCTACCCGGAGAAATTCGTGGCTTTCCGCTCCTTGCTGCAGATTGTAGGCCAGAATGTGGAGAAAGACCAATAATCCCTGCTCCATACAGCACAAGCAGGCCCCTGCTACACTTTAGCAGGGGCCTGCTTGCATTTAGTTTATACCTGTCAGGAGCACCTGCCAGCAACTTGGGCATTTACCTTTGAAGCGATGACGAAACCTCACCCGGCGGTGTATGCCTTGATTTGCTCCTCACTCATGTTGCAGTTCATCCACTCACCGCTCAGGTCTGCGCCTATTTTTCTGTAGAACGCAATAGCCGGCTCGTTCCAGTCGAGCACCTGCCACTTCATGCGCTTGGCACCGATCTCCTTGGCTTCGCGGGCTACGGCATTGAACAGCATTTTACCGATACCGCCGCGTCGCAGGCGCTCGGTCACGATCAAGTCCTCCAGGAAAAGCATCTTGCCTTTCCACGTGGAATAAGCGATGTAATACAAGGCAATACCGACCACCCCTTCTTCCGTTTCAGCAACAAAGAACTTGAAGATCGGATTCTCGCCGAAGCCGTCCCAGTGCATGTCTTCCACGGTATTGGTCACTTCGTCGGGTGCCTTTTCGTACACGGCCAGTTCTTGTATAAGGGCATGCACCTGCGGCAGATCGTCTATGGTTCCTCTTCTTATGTTGATCATTTTGATTGTTGATTGCTAATTGTTAATTGTTGGATGATTGAATTGTTAAATAGTTATTGTCAGATTCAGGATTCACAGGATTTTAAGATTTTCATGATTGATATAGAAGAATAATCGATATTGAAAATCCTGCTAATCCGTGGGGGAAGGGGCCCTCTTTAATCCTGTAAATCCTGAATCTGACAATTTTTACCGGTGCACGATTCGGATAGGTCGCAACATGTCCCTACAAATCCATCTAACTCGTGACTCAGAACTCGAGACTCTTAACTCATACCTCCTAAATTCTCAAACTCCTAAACTTCGTTTCGGCTTGCACCAGCTCTTTGCCGGACGCGAGGCTGATAAGTTTGTGCAGGAAAGTGCCGGCCTCTTCTTCTGCAGGCCCCGCTGAGGCAGTTACGGTATCGCCCAAGGTGCTTTCGGCCTTAAAGATAATGTCAATTTCGCTTAGCTGCTGCTTTTCGAGAACCTCTGTTGGCAGCGTTTCGAGTACCCACTGCAGGTAGCGGGTGTTGGTGACGTGGCGGTTCAGGTCGATGTCGTGCCAGCGCACGGGCATGTGCTGTTCGTATAGCGGCTTTTCGATTTGAGGCAATTTTCCTTTGGCAAAAGGCAAGGGCTCTGCTCCAGGTACAACTTCCACGGCCGTAATGAAATCGGGCACGGATACCATCTGCCGCTTTACTACATCCATCACCAGCCACACGCTCGTGGCTTGCCCCAGCAGTTCCCGGTCGGCGCTGTATACCCTGAAGTCGCGGTGCAGGAACACCCGCTCGCGCCCTGAGGCCCAGGTTTCGACCGTTATCTTCTCGCGGTGCCTAGGGTAGCGGAACATTTCGATGCGTATGCGCTGCAGCACCCAGGTCAGCCCACGTTCCAGCAGTTCGTACATCGAGATGCCCATGGTGGCGGTATTGTCCCAGGCGGCTTCCTGCATATAACCGACCAGCGCCGACAAGGTGGCCTGTCCGTTTTGGTCTGTTTCAGTGGAGCGTATGGTGAAGGCGCTTTGCCCAGTTACTGATTTCATAGCGTAAGCAATAGGTTCGTGTTGCAAGGTACGCAGGATTTACTGCAATATTGCGCTCGCTCGCAGGACGCGAGTGAGCGCAATTACTATAGAAAAACAGGAAAGCCAGTGCCGCATTCCTGCAGCACTGGCTTTCCTAATTTCAATTTTCAGCTATACTTGTTACGGCTGCTGCTTGGCGTAAGGGTTCACGCCCATGTTCTTGTAGAAGAAAGCCCACGTGTCGGCCCACTCTTGAATAACGAGTGAAGTCGGCTTGCCTGCCCCGTGACCAGCACGCACATCGATGCGGATCAGGTATGGGTTGCCTGGAGCGCCTTTGTCCTGCAACTCAGAGATGAACTTGAACGAGTGCGCTGGCACTACACGGTCATCATGGTCGGCAGTTTTCACCAGTGTGGCTGGGTATTTCACGCCCTCTTTGATGTTATGCAGCGGTGAGAAACCATACAGGTTCTTGAACTGCGCTTCGTCGTCAGAAGAGCCATACTCTGGTACCCAGGCCCAACCGATGGTGAACTTGTGGAAGCGCAGCATGTCCATTACACCCACGGCAGGCATGGCTACTTTGGCCAGCTCAGGGCGCTGCGTCATGAAAGCGCCTACCAACAGACCACCGTTCGAGCCACCACCCACGGCCAGTTTCTCGCTGGAGGTATACTTGTTGGCAATCAGGTACTCGGCTGCGGCAATGAAGTCGTCGAACACGTTCTGCTTGTTCGGCGTCATACCCGCCTTGTGCCAGTCTTCGCCGTACTCGCCACCACCGCGCAGGTTTGGCATGGCATATACGCCACCGTTCTCGAGCCACAGCATGTTGGCAATGCTAAAGCTTGGGGTCAGGGAGATGTTGAAGCCACCGTAAGCGTACAGATAGGTTGGGTTGTTGCCGTCTAACTTTAAGCCTTTCTTGTGCACGATGAACATCGGCACTTTGGTACCATCCTTGGAGGTATAGAACACCTGCTTAGTTTCGTAGGCTTCGGTGTCCACGTCCACTTCGGTTTTGCGGAACAGCGTTACTTTGTTGCTGGCCACTTCGTAGCGGTAGATGGTTGGCGGATACGTAAAGGAAGTAAACGTGAAGAACGTCTCTTTGTCGTCTTTCTCACCAGCGAAACCACCTACCGTACCGATGGCTGGCAGCTCCACTTTGTTCATCTGCTTGCCGTTGGTGTCATACACCACCACTTCACTGGCAGCATCTTTCATGTAAGAAGCGATAATACGGCCACCTACCAGCGACACATTGCCCATCACGTTTTCGTTCTGCGGCACCACTACTTTCCAGTTCTGCTCCTGCGGTTTTTTCGGGTCAATGAGCACCAGGCGGTAGCGCGGGGCATTTTTGTTCGTACGCACCAGCAGCTTGTCGCCGATGTTATCCACCACGTTGTACTCCGACTCAAAATTGTCGATGATTGGCTTAATGGTCGATTTCGGGTCGTTCAGGTCGCGGTAGTACAGGGCGTTGGCACCGCTGGCACCCTCGGATACGTTCAAAATCAGGAAGCGCTCGTCGTCAGTGGTCTGGCCGTAGAAGTTACGCAGCGGCTTGCTTTTGTCTTCGTACACCAGTTGGTCCTGGCTCTGCGGCGTGCCTATTTTGTGGTAGTATACCTTGTGGTATTCATTCTTGTTAGCCAGTTTGTTGCCTTCGGTTGGGGCGTCGTAGCGGCTGTAGAAGAAGCCGTCTTTGTACCAGCTCGGGCCCGAGAACTTCACCCACTCCACCTTGTCGTCGAGCTTTTTGCCGGTCGCCACTTCCATCACTTCGTAGGTGTTCCAGTCAGAACCACCGCTTGAGGTGCCGTAGGCTACATACTTGGCGTCTTTGTCGAAAGCCAGTGCTGTGAGGGCCACGGTGCCGTCGTTTGAAAACTTGTTCGGGTCGAGGAACACTTTCGGCTCACTCTCCAGGGTGTTCTGCACATAGAGCACGCTCTGGTTCTGCAGACCATCGTTTTTATAGAAGTAGTACTTGCCGCCTTTCTTAAACGGAGCACCATACTTCGGGTAGTTCCAGATCTTGGTCAGACGCTCCTTGATCTGGTCACGGAACTCGATGCTTTCGAGGTAGTCGAACGTGACCTTGTTCTGCGCCTCTACCCACTGGTCCACTTCCTCGTTGTGGGTTTCGAGCCAGCGGTACGGGTCGGCCACTTTGGTGCCGAAGTAATCGTCGGAGTGGTCTACTTTTTTGGTTTCGGGATAAGTCAGTTGTGCTTCAGCCGTTGCAGCGGCTGCTGTGGTAGTTGTTTCGGTATTCATGCCAGTGGCGGTACTATCGGTTTGGGTGGATTTGCAGGCCGTCACAGCAGTCAGGCCGCCAGCCAGCAAAAGAGCAGTCGTTTTTCTCATATGGATTTATCGTTTGGACATAGGTCTAACACGCAACCAAGATAAACATTTTACTTCACAAAAGGCAAAACACCTCTCTCAGCGCCCAAAAAGGGCATACGTTTCATCTCGAAAATCAGTACGGCTTGCCCCAAAAATATCTTTCTGCCTAGCATATACAAGCAATGCATCTGCGCACTACATTTGTTGGCTTTTTTTAAGAAAGCAGATACTTTATATATGACAAACGAAGAAGTAGAAGAGGGAGCAGAGTTACTGCATTTCGAGCAGATTGCAGACAGGTTGTCTGACAAAGGGTATGCGATTATCGACAATTTTTTACAACCCAACGAGGTGCGTAACCTGTTGGAAGTGCTACAACACCACCAGGAGCAAGGCACCTTTAAAAAAGCAGGTATAGGCCCCGCAGAAAGCGTAACCGTAGATAGGCAGGTGCGCGGCGACTTTATTCGCTGGATCGAGCCCTCAGAAGCATTGCCGCCTACCCAGATCTTTCTGGACCGCATGCACGAGTTACTGCGCTACATCAACCGCACCTGTTTCCTGGGGCTCAGAGATTTTGAATTTCACTTTACCGTATACCCGCCGGGCACGGTATACCAGCGCCACCTCGACCAGTTCAGGACCGACGACCACCGCCGCCTGTCGTTCATCTGCTACCTGAACGAAGACTGGCAGCCCGAGAATGGCGGTAATCTGCGCCTATATCTGCCCAACGAAGACGGCTCCGAGGAAGAAGTGGACGTGCTGCCTATTGCCGGTCGCCTGGCCTGTTTCCGCGCCGACATAATCCCGCACGAGGTACTGGCCGCCAATCGTCACCGCTACAGCCTCACCGGCTGGATGCTGGACCAGCTGAACGAGTTGACATTTTTGTAATACAAGGATAGCCAGGACGCGAACCGCTTGCCCTGCAGCTTGAGCAGGAAATAGCTTCTTCGTGTTCAAGCTGTCTCTATCTTTTTTCTCTATAAGCTGCTTTTGATGGGCGTGGCCGCCTTCGAATTGCGGATCAGCACAGCGTACTGGTAAAGTTCGGTGCTGGTGGGGTTTTCTGCAGCAGGGTGAATACCTGCCTGGCCGGGCATCAGGATGCGGGTAGTGGCCAGCAGCGAAGAGGTGAGGTAGGGCGAGGCCTGGCCGGTCAGTTTAAAGATGGCCATCGAATGCTCCTTCGTTAAGGCGCGCAGGTCTTTTATGCCGTTTACGAAAGCCATGGGTCCATCGCTGTTCACCCAGGTCGAATTGATGTAAGCCTGGCCTTTGTTGAAGGAAGCGGGCATGGCACGTGCCGGAATCATGTTTTCGCTGTCGGAGGCAAAGATACCGATGGTGGTTATTTTGTTTCTGAACGGCGACTCCTGATTCTTGAGCAGGTACGCAAACGAAAGGTAGCCCTCGTTAACTTCGCTCTGTAAGGTATGCATCAGGCCCCACATGCCATAAAACTGCTCGTCCTGCCACTGGTTAGCTTTTGTTAAGTTTGCAAGGTTCAGGAACATCACGCTGTCTCGCTGTACGTTTTCCTGCTGGTAAGCCAGGTTTGCAAGGACGTGCATCAAATCCGAAGAAACGCTATCTGGCAGGTATACGCTGTCTGTATTTACTGCCGCGAGGTAATCAGAAGCGAAGGCTTGAAGCGCCTGGCTCGTTGTTGTGCTGTCGGTGAGCAGGCTGTCCAGCGCATTTAACTGACTATTGGTGTTAGCTTTCAGCAGCTCTCTTAAGTGGAGCTTTGTTATGGCTATGTCCTGTATTCTGTCTACCCCCACGATCCTGATCCTGTTGTCGGCAGGCAATGTCTGGTTGTAGGTATAGATTTTCTGAAGCTTGGTGTAGAATTCCTGATTGGCCCACTGCGCATTGTAGTTCACCCAAGTCTGGAACACATCGTCCAGCAGGCTTTCATCTCCCGACTCTAAGTACTGGTTCAGCAAATAAGCCTGACTGAAGTCTACCTCGGCCAGGTAATGCGTCAGTCCCTTTTTCTGGTTCAGGTGCTTCAATAGCTCGAAATCCAGCTCCTGTGGCATGGCAAAACCGTGCACCTCACCCAGCATGATCACCTTGCTGTCGTAAAAAGCCTCGTCAAACACTGGAAAGTCGTTTGCCCCCACTTCGACTTGCTGCATATTGTTTTGAAGGTAAGCCTGATGCCGGGAGCTTTCGCCGCCAACAGCAAACAAGGTATAGGTATAGTATACAATGGCGCCTACAAGCAGTAGTACAAAGGGTGTGGCAAGCAGGGCAAGTGCGGTTCTTTTGATGATCTTTTTCATGGCGGTTTTGGTTTGTGATTTACAACGGCCAAAGGTATAGGCCGGTAAAAAACCTCGCTCAGGAAAGGGTCCTGCTGCACGGGAATGGGGTAATTGGTAAACCGCAGGGGCAAAATGCACGCCTTTGGGGCGGTTAGCATACCAGCATGTGCTCTTTTACCACAGTATTGTAGGCACGGGCAACAGGTACCGGCTCGGTGGGGACATCAAAATGCAGCTTGTACCCCTGCGCATTGCCTGACACAGACGCCACACGGTTTAGGTTGACCAGGTATGAGCGGTGGCAACGCACCACGCGCTGCTCGCTTATCTGGCTTTCGAGTCGACTGAGGCTGCTGCGCAAAAGAGCCTTGCGCACGCTGGTGGCTTCGGTATACACCACAGTGCAGTAGTTGTCGCTGGCCGACAGGTATAGCAACTCCCCGGCAGGTATAGCCAGCTTGTCTTTACCGTTTTCGGCCACCAACGCCAGCATTTGGTTTTGCACACCAGCAGGCATTGGCTGCACGGCAGGCGCTGTAGCAGGTTGGCTATACTTGCGCGTGAGGTAAGCATAGTTGAGCAGGACCAGCACCGTAGCAGGCAGGGCGCCTACCATAAAACAGATGGCGATCATATAGCCGACCTGAGCTGCCGAAAAGGGCATAAAGCCTGCCAGGTTGCCATACACCACGCACAGAAAACCGGCCAGCACAAAGCCTGCCATGTTGCGCACGATCTCTTTCCATACCTGCCAGTTGCCCTCCGCGAAATAGGCTTTGAACAGCTTTTGCGTGATCACAAAATCGGACAGGTTGCCCACAACTGCCACCAGGCCATAGCCGGCCAACAGGTAATTCTTATAAGGATGCTGCCAATTATAGCTGCCAAAGGGCTGGAAAACGACCAGAATAAAGGCGATTAACAAACCGGAAAGCAAAGCCTGCAGGATGGCTCTGGAATAGCGCGGATCGCGGGCTGGGTATGGCTGGCGGAGAAAGGAGAGCATACTTGGCTTGATGAGGTCTGGCTACGGACTTTCGTATCACTTTGCCGCTTGGGCCATGATAGTTTTCGGATGCATTTTATAACTACTGCGCAAAATTGATCTCGGTGCTGTCGCCGATGTTGAGGCTGTGGCTGAGACCTTTGAAACTGGCATCGGAGCCGATGATGGAGTCGTGCATCACCGCGTTCTGCAGCTCGGAGTAAGCCCCGATAATGGAGTTGCTCAGCGAGGAGCGGGAGATGGTGGCATTCTCACCGATGGCCACGTTGGGTCCGATGATGGAATGCGTGATGTTGCAGTTGGCCCCGATGCTCACAGGCGGAATGATGATGTTGCCCGGGTATAGATCGGAATAGTCCTTCTCCCGAAAGCGGGGCTGGCTCAGAAGTTTGGCGTTGGCTTCGAGCAGGGTTTCCTTGCGGCCGCAGTCAAACCAGTTGTCAACGTTCCAGGTCACCATTTTCTCACCCTGCCGGATCATGTGCATCAAGGCATCGGTGAGGTGGTACTCGTTGTGCGTGCGCACATTTTCGGTGATGATGTGCTCTAGCGAGCGCACCAGCTTTTCGGGTTGCATGATTTTATAAAGCCCCACCAGCGCAAAGTTCGATTTCGGAATCTTCGGCTTTTCTACCAACTTGGTGATATACTCATCCATACCTACCTCCGTCACACCAAAAAGCGAGGGTTTGGCTACTTTCTTCACACCAAGCACAGATTTAGGCAACGCAATGATAGCCGGCAGATCCGCTTCCACAATGTTGTCGCCAAGCATGATGAGTACGCTGTCTTCGTAGCGGTAAGATTCGCGGGCGATCCAGAGGGCGTGGCCCAGCCCTTCGCGGGGCTCCTGCACGATAAACTCTGCATTTATACCGGGGTACTTCTGCCGCACGTAGCTTTCCACCTTGTCGCCAAGGTAGCCGATGATGAACACATAGTCCTGTACACCTGCCTGCACAAGCCGCTCCACGATGTGGCCCAGGATAGTGTTATCGGCCACCGGCACCAGCGACTTGGGCTGAGTATGCGTGTGCGGACGCAGCTTGGAACCAACGCCGGCAACAGGTATAACGACTTTCATAGGCTACACTTTTGCAGCAATATAGTGATTTTTAATCAGGTTTTTGTTCATCGCCTGCCTACCAAAACCTATTTTACAACGTCATCCCGTGTTTTCCGTAATCATATCGCTTAGCTTTGTGCTTATATCGTATACAAACCATACCCTCAAAAACATGAAAAAAATCTTCTTCTATCTGATCGGCTTCCTCATGATCAACTCGCTGTCGTCTTGTGGCTACAACACGATGGTGCAGAAAGACGAAACCGTGGAGACGGCCTGGGCTAACGTGCAAAATGCTTACCAGCGCCGCGCCGACCTGATCCCTAACCTGGTGAACACTGTGAAAGGCGCCGCCAACTTTGAGCGCGAGACTCTCGAGAGCGTGATAAACGCCCGTGCCAAGGCCACCAGCGTGCAGCTTAGCGCCGACGACCTCACACCAGAAAACCTGCAGCGCTTCCAGGCGGCCCAAAACGAACTGGGCGGCGCCCTGAGCCGACTGCTCGTTTCGGTGGAGCGCTATCCGGAGCTGAAGGCGAACCAGAACTTCCTGGAGCTACAGGCACAGCTGGAGGGTACGGAAAACCGCATTTCGGTGGAAAGGCGCAAGTTCAACGAAGCCGTGCAGGACTATAACACCACCGTGCGCTCATTCCCGAACAACCTCATGGCCGGTATCTTCGGCTTCGAGCGTAAAGGCCACTTCCAGGCCGACCCTGGTGCCGAACGAGCACCTACCGTGCAGTTCTAGAATTAAATTGTTGATTGTTAGTTGTTGATTGCTTTCCAGAAAAGAGTAAGAACGATTAACAATCAGCAATGAACAATTAACAATTCAAGCCATGCCCAAAGACACTATCACTGACGCGGACGAAAAGGTTATTATGGAGGCCATTCAGGAGGCGGAGCGTAACACTTCCGGCGAGATTCGCGTGCACATCGAAAACAACTGCGAAGGTGACGTGCTTGACCGCGCCACGGAGGTTTTCGCCCAGCTGCACATGCACCTGACCAAGCAGCGCAACGGCGTGCTGTTCTATGTGGCCATCAAAGACCATCAGTTTGCCGTGCTGGGTGATGCCGGCATCAACGCCATTGTGCCCGATCATTTCTGGGAGGATATCACGGCCGAGGTGATCTCTCACTTCAAGAAGCAGGAGTATGCAGCCGGGCTTGCCAAGGGCGTCATCAAGGCGGGTGAGCAACTAAAATCGCACTTCCCTTACAGTGACAAAGGCGACCTTAACGAACTGAGCGATGATATCTCGTTCGGAAAATAACACACCATGAAGCGATACATTCTGTTCCTATACCTTGTTTTGTGTAGCACCCTGGCCTTTGCGCAAGGCAACGATTTTCCGCCTAGGCCAAACCCACCACGGCTGGTAAACGACCTGGCAGGTATTCTGAGTCAGGGGGAGATACAAGCGCTGGAACAGAAACTGGTCAATTACAGCGACACGACCTCCACCCAGATCGCGATCGTCACCATCAAATCCATAGGGGACTACGATGCCAACCAGTATGCCGCCCAACTGGGTGAGCAGTGGGGCGTGGGCGGCAGCAAAAACGACAACGGCCTTGTTATACTCGTGGCCCTTGATGAACGCAAGGTGGCCATCCAGACCGGCTACGGCATGGAGCACATTATACCTGACGCCATTGCCAAACGCATTACCGAGCGCACGCTCAAGCCAAACTTTCAGCAAGGAGAATTCTACAAAGGCCTGAACGAAGCCACGAACCTTATCATCAGCCTGGCCAGCGGCGAGTACCAGGCCGACCCGCAAGCAAGCCATGGAGAGGGCGAAGGTCCATCGCTCATGGCCATTATTCTGATCGTAATTGTGCTGGTCTTCATTATGTCGCGCTTCAAGGGTGGCGGAGGAAGAGGCGGCCGCGGCGTGCGCACGCTCGGTGGCCCGATTTTGGGTCCGGGTTCCTTTGGCACTTTCCGTACCGGTGGCGGTATGTTTGGAGGGGGCGGTGGCTTCGGTGGCGGAGGAGGCGGCTTCGGCGGATTTGGAGGCGGTTCCTTTGGCGGGGGCGGCGCCAGCAGCAGCTGGTAGCCGGCTATACCTGCAGCCTTTCGTCTATAAACTTTCCCAATCAGTTCCTTCTGAACTTCCTGGCAAGGTATCGTTCGGCGTATATGAATCTGGCTTTCTTGTCGTTACAGAAAGTATAGCTCCCCAAAAATCCGTACCTTTGCAAACGGAGGGGCATCTGTGCGTATGAAAATAAACAACGAAGACATCAAATCGAAGGTCGTTATCGGCTTCACGCTGGCGCTTTCCGTGGTGGTGTTTGCCATCTACCTCACCTACAACAGCTTCACACAACTGCTCAGCTCCGTGAATGTGCTGGCAGAACCCAATGCCAAACTGGCCAAGCTGCAGCATACCCTCGCCGACATTGCTACGGCAGAAAGCGCCATCCGCGCTTATACCCTCACCACTGAAGACAAGCATTTCCGGGAGTACCTCGACAACCTGGGCAACATCAACAGCCAACTCGATTCGCTCTGCACGCTCATGCAGGACAACCCCGCCGAACTGGCGCAAATCGACTCGGTATCTACGCTGTTGTTGGCCCAGAAGAAAAGCCTGGAGGAGCACGTCAGCAAAAAGAAGGAGCAGCGCGGCAGCAACGCCTATACCGACAAGGCGCTGAAGCAGATCGCCTCCGCAGCCTCGCAGCAACCGGCCACCACCACCATCAACCAGCGCACCAAAACCACCATCTCGGACAGACTGGCCTACAACACCGACTCCGCTACGACCAAACCGCCGCAAAGCGAACAAAAGAAAGGCCTGCTCAACAAGCTTTTTGGCAAGCGAACCGAGACCAGGCAGCAGGAGGCGCCGCAGCCTGTTGTGGTGCCGCAACTCAACGTAAAGCAGGAATACAGTGCCGATACCAGCAAAGCAGCAACTACCAACATGGCCTCTATTGCCAAGGTGCGCATTGTGCTGAAGGATGTAGAGCGCGAGCTGCAAAAGCAGCAGGAAGCTATAGTGGCCAAAGAACTGGCGCTGTTACAGCAGGACAAGCAGATCATGGACCAGGTGCGCCGCATGGTGTATGACCTCGAACGCTACGAAATACAGCAGGCCCGCCTCAATGCGGCGCAGGCGCAGGAGGTGGCCAAGGAAACATCGCTTGTGCTCCTGCTGATCGGTATATTCGGGCTTGCCAGTGGCATTGCCTTTATTCTGATCATCCTCCGCGACCTGACCCGCAGCAGTAAGTACAAAGCCGAACTCAAGCGCTCCCGCAAAGAGGCCATTCAGCTGGCTCGTGCCAAGGAGGCGTTTGTGGCCAATATCAGTCACGAGATCCGGACGCCGCTGAATGTAGTATTGGGCTTTTCGGAGCAGTTGGGCCACACCCAGCTGCAAGAGCAGCAGCAGGAGCACCTGCAGGCCATCCATGGGGCGGGGCAGCACCTACTGCATATCGTAAACGATGTGCTGGACCTCTCGAAACTGGAAGCCGGCAAGCTATACCTGCACATGGCGCCTTTCGAGATGAAACAGCTACTGGCCGAGGTGGAGCGAACATTCCGACTCAAGGCCGGCACCAAAGGCATCGGCTTCAGCTGCACCCTGGATGAGCAGCTCAACGGCTATCTGCTGGGCGACTCCCTGCGGCTTCGGCAAGTGCTTTTCAACCTCGTAGACAATGCCATTAAATTCACCCACGACGGGGAGGTGCAGGTGCGTTGCAGGCTCAAGTCGCAGCGTCGAAACCGGGCCGTCGTGCTGATTGAGGTGTCGGACACAGGTATAGGTATACCGATGGAGCAGGCCGCCCACGTGTTCGGGGAGTTCAACCAGGCCGACGACTCCATCATCCGGAAGTATGGTGGCACCGGCCTGGGACTGTCTATCAGTAAGAAACTGGTGGAAATGCAGGAGGGCTCGCTTACCCTGCGTAGTGTGCCGAACGAGGGCACCACTTTCAGCATAGTGCTGCCGTTGCAGCGGGTAGCGGCTCCTGAAGTGGACGCTACACCACAGCCAACACTATCGGCCACCGATGTGCTGGCTGGTAAAGCCGTACTGGTGATCGACGACGATGCCTACAGCCGCACCTTGTGCCAACTGATACTGGGTCGCAAAGGCATGCAGGTCACGCTGGCCAACGACGGACAGGAGGCACTGCAACTCATCAAAGAGAAAAAGTTTGACATTGTGCTCACCGACATCCAGTTGCCAGGTATGAGCGGCAAGGCTGTTGCCAGGGCCATCCGGAAGGAGAACGCTACGATACCGATCATGGCGCTCACGGCCAACATTATGAGCAGCAACAAGCGCTTTTTCGCCAAAACAGGTATATCCGATCACTTGCTCAAACCGTTCACGGAGCAAGACCTATACCTGAAACTCAGCAAAGCCCTTTCAACTCAGGCTATACCTGAGCCTGCACATGCGATCTCTTCGGATCATCCGAAAAAGGAAACAACAGCAGGTATAGCAGCTAGCTCAGCAACAGCAGAGCCGCAGGCCGAAGCAGCGATACCACAGGTAAGTGAAGTTATACCTGTGCCTTATACCCTGGATGAACTGCGCACTTTTGTGGGGGATGACCAGGAGGCGCTTTGGGACATTGTGGAGGTGCTGGTGGCCGACAATCGTCGTACACTGGAGCAGCTGGAGCGTGCCACGGCAGCAAACGACTGGCAGCAGGCCGGCGAATTGGCACATAAGATGAAAACGGCTTTCCGACATCTGCAGGCCCGCACCGTACTGCCGTCTATCGATGCACTTGAGCAAGTGCTGCACCAGCCAAACCTGCCCACCTGCGACTTCCCTGCCATAGCGACATACCTGTTGCAGGAAGCCACGCAGGTGCTCTATTCCCTCGACGCTGAACAAAGCAAACGAAGAAAGACTGAAGAAGCCCCCGCCTAAGCCTCGATGTTGTATTGGCGCATTTTGTTGTAGAGCGTCTTGCGGTCGATGTTGAGCAAACGGGCCGCTTTGGATTTGTTGTACTTCACACGTTCCAGCATTTCGATGATCAGTTCTTTTTCGCTGCGCTCCGTGGCGGTGCGTAAGTCCGTAACAGGCAGGGCAACCTGCGTAGCATCGGGCTGGGCCACAATGCTGGTTGGTTCCGGTATGTGATAAGCGATCTCGGGTGGCAGGTCGTCGAGCGTGATTTCGGTGCCTTTGGCCAGCAGTACGGCCCGCTTCACCACATTCTTTAACTCCCGCAAATTCCCCGGCCAGCTATACCTTTCCAAAGCCATCATCACAGCGGTGTCAAAGCTTGACACGCTGCGCTCGAGCTCGTGATTGGCTACCTGCAGGAAATGTTGGGCAAACTGCATGATATCCGCTGTGCGGTCGCGTAGCGGTGAGATATTGATCTTGAACTCATTAAGACGGTGGTACAGGTCCTCGCGAAACTCGCCGCGGCTTACGGCCTGCACCAGGTCTTCGTTGGTCGCCGCAATAATGCGCACATCCACGTCCAGGTCGGTGTTGCTGCCGATCTTACGCACTTTGCGCTCCTGAATGGCCCGCAATAGCTTCACCTGTATTTCGTAAGAGAGGTTACCGATCTCGTCCAGAAACAGCGTGCCGCCGTTGGCCGCTTCAAACTGCCCTTCTTTGTCGCCCATGGCACCCGTAAAAGAGCCTTTCACATGGCCAAACAGCTCACTGCCGGCCAGTTCTTTGGACAAAGCGCCGCAGTCGATGGCCACAAAGGGCTTGTCGTGGCGCTTGCTGCGCTGGTGTATCTTACGGGCTACGTATTCCTTGCCGGTTCCGCTCTCTCCTTCAATAATCACCGACATGCTCGTGGGCGCTATCAGGGCGATGTATTCCTCGAGCTGAGTTGACTGCGGGCTGGCCCCCTTCACAAAAGTAAAGCCCCCCGGCACAGGTATAGCCGGCTTTGTCGCAACATTGCCCTCGCGGCCATGCGTCAGGGCTTTGCGGATGGTCAGCAGCGTCTCGTCTGGATTAATAGGCTTGGCCAGGTACTCGAAAGCACCCATTTTAATGGCTTTCACGGCAGTCCGGATGTCGGCGTAGTGTGTCATCAGGATAACGGGCACGTTGGTGTCGAGCACGCGGATTTGCTCGAGCAGCTCCAGTCCGTTTTTGTCGGGTAGCCTGAAATCAGTCAGGATTAGGTCAAAGGTGTCGGCTTTGAGCTGGCTCAGCCCTTCGCTGGCGGTATAGGCGGTTTTGACCTCGTACTGCTGTCGTTTCAGGAACGTGCTCAGCATGAGGCAGAAGGTAGGATCGTCGTCGATTAAAAGAATCTTGGGCATAATCTATTGCAATATACACAACGGCAGGGCAGAGGGGAAATTTTGCCCTGAAATTCGTGCTCCGGCGTGCATTCCGACTGTTTACCGAAAAGTGGCTGCCAAGGTTGGGGTGAGCGCAACATGTGGCCGTATAAAACAGAAAAGCCCCCGCTTGGCGGAGGCTAGTTCCTTGATATTAGGGTCGCTAATATCTAATCTATGTGGCTTATTTTTGGTCGCGGATAATGTTACCTTGTTCATCGATGCGAACTTTAGCGCTCTGCTGCTGCTCGTTGGAGAAGAAGATCTCATACATTGTTTTGGTACCCTGGCCCTGCGCGTTAGCCTGTACATTGGCATTCTGCGCGTTTTGGTTAGCCTGCTCGGCACGGTTTTCCATACCTTGGGCATTGGCACCGGCGGCGTTTGCGTTAGGTGTTACGCGGTACACCTCTACAATCTGCCAGCTGCTGAAGGCCTCAGCAGTTAGTGTTTGTTTTACAGGCTCCGGAAGCTCTTCTTTCGTGATGGCTTCACGCTTCACGTTATCTTCCTGAGTTGCCGTCTGTGTGGTGGTCTGAGTTTGTGTCTCAGTGGTCACCTGCGTCTGGGTCTGTGCCTGTTCTTCGTAGTTTACCTGATTCTCAGTTTCGGCCTGCGCTTCAGTCTCCACTTCAGTAGTCTGCTCTACCTTTTGTTTCTTCTTCGACTTTTTCTTGTTCTTGTCAGTCTGTGCGCTGGCGTCTAGTGAGGCAAAGCCAAAAAATGCGATGGCAGCTGCCAGGTAGGTTATTTTTTTCATAGTTTTATTCTGTCGCTCAAATTTAATTTTTTCCTAAAGCGAGTTAGTCAAAACTGTGCCAAAACTATATATAGAATTCAAATAACTGAATTACAGACACTTAATAGTCATACACAAACTCCCCAATTTGTGGAATTTACTGCGAAGTGTAGCAAAAATTCCACAGGTTGGGGACCGCAAACTGGGTAATCTGGTACAGATTCTACAACATTGTCAACTACAAACCCAATAAGCAGAACAAATCCTGCAACGTTTCCAGCTGCATTTTAACCCTCTTTCATGTACGACTCCTTTTGTTCGGCTCCCTTCTGTGTATTTTAAGCTTCTCTTCAACAGACTGGCTTTCGAGCCAGCAAATGGCTTGTACCTTTTGCCGGGTTGTTTCCACGGTAGGTATAGGAAACATAGCAACAGGCATACTGTGGCCCTCTCATGAAAAAAAATCTGGAGCGGCACCCTAAACTCCGTATAGAGCTAGGTAAAAAGGCCATAAACCTTTTAGCACTCCCAGAGATTTGCAAAGCAAACCGGCAGCCTATACCTTTATACCTATGAGCGAACCACGAAAAAAATTATTCCTGCTAGATGCCATGGCCCTGATCTACCGGGCGCATTTCGCGTTTAGCAAAAACCCACGCATCAATTCCAAAGGCATGAACACCGGCGCTGTGCTCGGCTTCACCAACACCCTGGTAGAGGTGCTTCAGAAAGAACGGCCTACACACATCGGCGTCGCTTTTGACTCAGCAGCCAAGACCTTCCGCCACGACAACTTTGCCGAATACAAGGCCAACCGGCAGGCCATGCCCGAGGATATTTCGCTGGCTATACCTTACTGCAAAAAGATTGTAGAGGCCTTCAACATACCGGTGCTCATCATGGACGGCTACGAAGCCGACGACATCATCGGCACGCTGGCCTGCCGCGCCGAGAAGGACAACTTCGACGTGTATATGATGACGCCCGACAAGGACTACTGCCAGCTGGTGACCGAGCATGTGTTCCTGTACAAGCCTGCCTTCCTGGGCAATGCCGTGGAGGTATGGGACATCGCTAAAGTGCTCGAGAAATGGGAGATTGAGCGGGTGGAGCAGGTAATCGATATACTGGGTCTTCAGGGCGATGCCGTGGATAACATACCCGGTATACCTGGTATCGGCGAGAAAACCGCAAAGGCGCTAATCCAACGCTTCGGCTCTGTGGAGAACCTGATTGCCAACGCCGATCAGCTCAAGGGCAAGCAGAAAGAAAACATCATCAACTTTGCCGACCAGGGTATGATGTCCAAAGAACTGGCCACCATCCACTGCGACGTGCCGGTACCGTTCAGCGCCGAGGCCTTACATTACGACGGCCCGAATGAGGAGCAGTTGGCTGAACTGTTTGCCGAGTTGGAGTTCCGTCAGTTGATGCAGCGTGTGCTGGGCATTTCAATGGCGGATGCATCACCTGCTAAGGTAGCACCCAGACGTGCAAAGTCAGCTAACCAGCAACAGACCTCGCTATTCGATACAACTGCCGCTTCTGCTACTGCCGAAATGGAAGACGAAGCAGGTATAGCCACCGAGCATGTACCCTTCCAGCGGTTCAGCAATACCGTGCAGGATTATCATTTGATCGACACACCAGCCCTGCGCCAGAGCCTGATCCGTTACCTGCAGAAGCAGCAGGAAATCTCCTTCGATACCGAAACCAGCAGCATCGACCCGATAACAGCCAAACTGGTGGGCATGTCGTTCAGCTACCTGCCGGGTGAGGCCTATTATGTGCCTGTACCACCCGATAACGAGGAAGAGGCCCTGCGCATCGCCGCTGAGTTCAAAGACGTGCTCGAGAACCCCAGCATTGCCAAGATCGGCCAAAACATCAAGTATGATATCCTGGTCTTGAAGAACTATGGCATTGAGGTGAGCGGTCCGCTGTTCGACACCATGCTAGCCCACTACCTGCTGGAGCCCGAAATGCGCCACAACATGGACGTGCTGGCCGAGACCTACCTCAACTACAGCCCTATCCCGATCACCGACCTGATTGGCCCGAAAGGCAAGAACCAAATTACGATGGCCGATCTGAAGCCGGAACAGGTGAAGGATTATGCCTGCGAAGATGCCGACATCACGCTACGCCTGAAACACTACTTTGAGCCGCTGCTGCAGGAGCAAGGCTTGATGAAGCTGTTCAACGAAGTGGAGAACCCACTGGTGCAGGTGCTGGCAGGTATAGAGAAAGAAGGGATATCGATTGATGCGAATGCGCTGGCCGACATTTCGATGTTGCTCGAGCAGGAGATCAAAGGTATAGAAACCCGCATTTTTGAGCTGGCTGATACCGAGTTCAACATTGGTTCTCCAAAACAGCTCGGCGAGGTGCTTTTCGACAAGATGGGGCTGCACGGCAAGGCCAAGATCAAAAAGACCAAAACCGGGCAGTATGCCACCGGCGAGGAAATCCTGTCGAAACTGGCAGGGGAGCACGAGATCGTGCGCCTGATCCTGGACCACCGCGAGCTTTCTAAGCTGAAATCAACCTACGTGGATGCGCTGCCGCAACTGGTATGCTCCCTCGATAACCGGGTGCATACCTCATTCAACCAGGCGGTGACCGCCACAGGCCGCTTGAGCTCCACCAACCCGAACCTGCAGAACATCCCGATCCGCACGGAGCGGGGTCGTGAGATCCGCAAGGCCTTTGTGCCACGCAACAGCAAACACCTGATCATTTCGGCGGACTACTCCCAGATCGAGCTGCGCATCATGGCCGACTTCAGCGGAGACCCTACCATGAAGGAGGCCTTCCGAAACGGTCTCGACATTCACGCCTCCACAGCCAGCAAGGTATTCCATGTGCCACTCGACCAGGTGGACAGCGAGATGCGCCGCAAAGCCAAGACGATCAACTTCGGTATCATCTATGGTATTTCGGCATTCGGCCTGTCCGAGCGACTAGGTATACCGCGCCGCGAAGCCGCCGACATCATCGAGGCTTACTTCCAGGAGTTCCCGGCTGTGAAGGAGTATATGGACAGCGCCATTGAGAAAGCGCGCGAGCACGAGTATGTGGAAACCCTGCTGGGCCGTCGCCGCTACCTCCGCGACATCAACTCGCGCAACGCCACGGTGCGCGGCTTTGCCGAGCGCAACGCCGTCAACGCCCCGATCCAGGGCACCGCCGCCGACATCATCAAGATCGCGATGATTAACATACACGAGTACCTGCGCCACGAAAACCTGAACACCCGCATGATCCTTCAGGTACACGACGAACTCCTCTTCGACGCCCCGAAAGAGGAAGTAGACATCGTGACGCCAAAAATTGTGGAGCTCATGACCAACGCCCTGCCGCTGAGCGTGCCAATGGAAGTTGGCTTAGGTGTAGGCAAAAACTGGCTTGAAGCGCATTAAGGTATAGCCAGCTATACCTGCAAAACAGAAAAGGCGCCCTCCATTACGGAAGGCGCCTTTTTTATTTAACGCTTTAAAACCTAAGATTAAGGTAGTGCTACAGTCTTATACTGAGTTTCGTCTACTTTAGGAATTCTTGCCCCATATTTTGTATTAATCACATTGATAAACTCATTCGCTACCAATGCAGCTCCTCTTGGAGTGAAGTGGATGCCATCGAGGCTGAAGATGTTGCCTGTTACGAAAGCAGAATTATAAGATACGCCATTCTGAGCGAAACCAGTAGACAGCCTGGAAAGGTATGCATTGAAGTCGCCATGTGCTAGACCTTTAGCATCTGCAATTGCTTTGATTGACGCATTGTAGCTGTTAGTATGATCCTTGATGATCGCCAGCTCAGCATCAGACAGAACCAGCTGGTCTGGAAGTGGCGTAGCTGACCCCAAACCCTGACATTTGATCAGATCAGCAGCAGGCAAAAGAATTAGTTCAGTAGGAGTTGCCTTACGGGGTATACCATCTTCTAACACAACCAATGCGTTAGGGCCTGCCTGGAATGTAATGTGGCCAAGTCCTTTTGCCGCATATCCTGCTGTAAGTTGGGCTGCCTGCTCTGCTGTTAAAACCAGCGCATTGTAGGGCACAGTGGTAAAGAAAGGGATTTTCGTTACATCAGGAATGTTTCCTAAGGCGCCTTTGGCTCCATTGCTAGTAAGCTGATTTACTATACCAGCTATATAAGCTGTAAACATATCCTTATTAGTTGGATAATCAGAGCTGGTTGATGATGGTGTACCACCAGCAAGTGCATATCCAAGCACGTCATTATTGCCAATCCACAATGTGAAGAAGGTTGGATTCTGAGCCATCGCATCAGCTACTACACTCGTGTTAGGAGATGATGCAAAGCGTGCAAAGAAAGGGTTAGCTGTAGCAGGCTGTGTCATTAACCCAGCAGGATTTCCATACCCTGGGGCTAGTAAGTGGAATGACTTCGCACCAGGTACACCTAAGTTGTTGTAAGGACCTTGTACAGTTGGTGCTAACTGACCTAAGAATGTCGGAGTAAGTGCGGCCGCATTTCCTGCTTCAACCGGCGCCAAACCAGCAACTCCTTTACAATCAGGCTGAATACGCAATACCCTTTTCTGCGGCACCTCTACAATGCTAGGGTTCGAAGGGTTAGATCTAGGACTTCCAACACTCACACCTTCCGGCATCAAAGGCTGTCTGAAATCGGAGCTTCCTCCTACTTGCTCAAATTGCTTGGCCAGGATTGCTGGGTAAGATGCCTGCTGTCCTTCACGATAAAGTGCTCCGTCAGCAAAACCTGCAGTCAGGGAGTTCCCTAGTGCCACATAAGTACTAAAATCTGCCTCGCCCGAACTAGCCGCAGGTGTGTCAATCTCCGGATCGCAACTTGTCAGGAACATACCGGCCATCAGGGCCAGCACACTCGATTTATAGAAAAACTTTTTCATATACTTTACTAAAGAAAATTAGAATTTGAAGTTCAGACCGATACCAGGGATATAGGCGACAGATTTAAACGTGCCCGGAACACCGTTAGACAGGTTGGCCGCATCTGTTCTTTCTTTTTTGTTGATGTACAGGAAAGACGCGTCGATGCTGAAGTTCTCAGAAACAGCGTAGCCTATACCTGCAGAAACACCACGTGAGTCTGAATCCGGCGTCTCTGGCGTCAGGTAGCCGTCCTGCACAGGGGTTTTGTCGAGGTAAGCGCCGGCACGAAGAGCCAGGGCTTCGGTTGCCATGTACTCACCACCGATGCGGTAGATGAACGCATTGTCGTAGTTACGAGCCGCCTCAGAAGAAGGGCTACCCGCCACATTCTGGCTAAAGTCGAAGCGCAGTTTCTCGTAAGCATCCCAGCCTACACGGCTCACGTCAGCGGCAAGCGTCAGGCGCTCAGTTGGCTTAAAGCCTATACCTACCGAAAGGGTGGAAGGCATTGGCAACTCGGCGTTAAAGGTTGTTCCGTCAGGGAAGTTACCACGGGCAGCAGCCGGAATGTTGCTGAACATCACGTCACCACCTTCTACTTTCAGGTCTACTCTGGAGCGGTAGTTCACACCGATCGACAATTTCTCTGTTGGCTGAAAGTAAATACCTGCGTTAAAGCCGAACGCTGACTCAGCATTGCCATCCAGCTCTATGCCACCTTCGGTACCATCCTGGTTCTGCACCGGCAGCGAACGCTGCAGGTTCACACTTCCTACTACATAAGAAAGGCCTACACCTATACCTAGTTTGTCGGTAATGGCATAGCTAACGGTTGGCTGTACATAAATCGCCTGCAGTTTCAGTTGGTTCAATCCGTAGCGACCGCTCCACTCGTTGCCCCACTCTACGGTGCTGCCAAATGGGGTATACACACCAAGGCCGGCAGAGAACTTCTCGTTAATCTGGTACACGCCATATACCTGGAAAGGAGTGCCCAGTGGGTTATCCGTACGAGCCGTAACACCGCCAGACTCAGGGGCAGAGTGGGCTATTTTGGAGACAAGCGCACTACCGCCTATCGTTACGCCGCTGTAGCCGATGTGGCTCATGGCACCAGGGTTAAAGAAGATGCTGGACGTACCCGTCAGGAGGCCTGTGCCCGTATGGCCCATACCGATCTGGCGCTGGCTTGCCAGGTTCACCTGGTACCCTCCGGCCATGGCTGTACCTGAAATCAGGGCGCTACCTAATAAGGCTAAGATTTTGCTTTTCATAAAATGCGACTTGTTTAAATATAGGGTGATAATAAGGTAAAACAAATATATAAAACATTCATACTCACCAAAGCACTTGCACTACCTTTTTTCAAATAAAATCAATTTTTAGTCGAAAAAATAGCAGCACCTTCTTTTGCCTTTCAAACAAACCCTCCTAAAAGGAGTTTTTTTAACGATTAAGCTATCGCAGACAGGGATTCTGCGTTTATAGAGTCTCAACTAGAAAACTCCATGAAAGAACAATACGACGTGATTATAATAGGCGGAGGCCCGGCCGGACTGAACGCCGCCATGATACTGGGCCGTTCGCGCCGCAAGGTGATTTTGTTTGACAGCGGCAAGCCGCGCAACCGTTGGTCCACGAGTATGAATGGTTTTTTGTCAAGCGATGGCGTGAACCCGGCCGATTTCATCCGGAAAGGGCGCGAAGAGCTTCAAAAATACGGCATTCAGATTGTAGACCACCCGGTAAGCACCGCCACCTACAGCAAAGGCATTTACGTGGTAGATGCCGGCGAAGGGCATGTATACCACTCCCGCAAACTGCTTTTAGCCACTGGCCTCAAAGACACTCTGCCCGAAGTAGAAGGTATAGAAGAGCTCTACGGGAAGAGCGTGCACCACTGCCCCTACTGCGACGGTTGGGAGAGTCGCGACAAGGCCATCGCGGTATATGGCAAAGACCGCAGTGGAATAGGCCAGGCTTTGGCCATGAAAAGCTGGAGCGACGATGTAACGCTTTATACCGACGGCACCCGGAAGCTGAACAACAAAGACATGGAACTGCTCAAGCTGAACGGAGTAAAGGTATGCACCGAGGCCATTGCTCGTGTGGAAGGAGAAAACGGCATGCTGCAGCAGATCGTACTGCGAAACGGCCAGTCGAAACCGCAGGGCGCGCTCTTCTTTTCGGGCGAAACGAATCAGCAGTCGGATATCGGTAAGCAGCTGGGGTGCGAGTTTACCGGCAAGGGTGTGATCAAAACACGGCGCCTGCAGCAGGCCAACATACCGGGCCTGTATGTGGCCGGCGACGCGGCCCGCGACATGCAGCTCGTTATTGTGGCAGCTGCTGAGGGCGCCAAGGCCGGGGTGGCCATTAACATGGAGCTGCAGCAGGAAGACAGAGTAAAGCTCTAAACCAGACTGGCGGCGGCATCGCTGGACTCCTGCGCGGAGCTCGGCAGATGCTGCTCCACCGGTTGAAACAGGTGCTCTTTCAGGCAATAGCGATATCCTTCCACCAGCATGTGCATGATGAGGTGCTCCACGGCAATGGGTTGGTTTTCAGATACCTGCCTGGTATTGGTAAATCGAATTCTACTTGCGTCAATAATCGTGACGACTCCCGTTCCGAACACCTCTATTTTGTTTCCCTCTTTGATGATGATGCCGGTTTCTTCGCTCAGCCCAACCCCCACGTAAGCCGGGTCGTGCGCTACGGCATGGGCCAGTCGCCCGAAGCGTCCGCGCTCCACAAAATGCGTGTCGATGTACAAATGGCTGACGAACCCGAAGCCGGTAGTGGTTTTCATCTCTCCTTTGATGAGCGAATAGTGGCCATACCCATCATAGATCATGCGGTCTGACATGATGGCGGCTCCGGCGCTGGTGCCTGCTATAATAATGGGTTCGTGGTGGTAGCGGCGTCGCATGATCTCCAACAGCTGCGTACCACTCAAAAACTCGTTCAACCTAACCTGATCACCTCCTGTAAAGAAGATCACATCGGCCTGCTGAATACGGCTGATGTACTCCGGCTGGTCCGCCGCATGATTTTCATCTATCAGCATGAACTCGACCTTGTTGCAGCCCAGCTCCTCGAAAGCCTCTTTGTAAGCCAGGCCAGATTCCTCGGGTGCTGTAGCCGCCGTTGCAATCACTTCGATGTTAGAATGCAACGGGCATATCTCAGATCTGATCAATTTGATCATATCGTCATCATACCCTCCTCCAAGTGCTATTAAGGTCCCTTTATACATAGGTTTTTCAGATTATTTGGCTTAAACCGCTCCCGCATTACTGGCAAGCGGCTGTATACTTTACAAGTAAGTGGCCGAAATGATTTAAAGCTGCACCAGAATCTTCCGGCTCCGTGTCCGGTTTCGAACAAACACCTGTACGCTATTGGACGCTTTTAGTAGAAAAAACAGGCATACATTGTTGCAATGCATTGAATATCAATAAATTATGTCATTGGCACATAAAATGTAATATGCTCATCAGAAATAAAAAATATTTTAGAAGCGCCAAGCAACCTTTTACCTCATTGCACTATCTATTAAGTACTTACAACATAAAAAATTATAACCTTTAAAATTCTTACGACCATGAAAATCATCCTCTTATTACTCGCACTATTTCTCGGTTTCGGAGCCACTTACAAAAAGGCAGCAAACGACATGCATGTAGCAGCCACCAAGCACAAACAGCAAATGGAGCAAAGAGAACTGAGAAGCTACCCTAACCTGTTGCCAGAGGTGCTGATCGTAGCGCCAAAGGCCTGACGTTTTGAGAACAGAACCCGATTACACATCATCCTAATTTAGACCACTATGAAAATCCTAATTCTTTTGTTCGGACTTACAGCAGCTTTTGGCGCGGCGGGCAAAAAAACCGCTCGCGATGTGGAAGAGATAAAGCACCGCCAGGAGCTGCGGGAGCTGAAGCGCTACCCAAACCTGCTTCCTGAAGTTGTGATCACCATTTCGCGCGATTCACTTTTAAAATAGAATCCCTTATCCTGCCCATTTACCAACCTCCGCCATTAGTATCAAATAAAACCATGAAAATTATCATTCTATTGCTTGCGCTGGTAGCCGCATTCGGCTTTGCCATGAAGAAAACTATTGACGAGCGTGTGCTGTTGGCCGATCGCCTGCAACAAGAGCGCCTCACCTTGCTTTATAAAGCAGATGCAACTGCTCCCCAGCCTTTGGCTATGCGCTAGCAAGCCGCCTTACGAAGGGCTGCTGCTATACCTGTAACACCACGCATACCTCGGCCCGGCACACCTCCAGAGCCTATATTCTACCGACACCACGCTCAACGTTCAGGCTGAGCGCCTCCAAAAGTATTGCCCTTATAACGTCAATCGCCCGACCTGCATGGGGTCGGGCGATTGCTGTTAGTTTTCCTTTTTCTTGAAGATCTTGTTCAGGTCGATGCGCTTTTCGGGCTCCGGTTCGGGGGCAGGCTCTTCCTTTTTGCCAAATGGCCATACCTTCTTTTTGGGCGGCTCCAGTTCTTTCTTTTTGCCAAAGGGCCAGCCTGACTTTTCTTCCTCAACTTCTTGCTTGCCAAAAGGCCAGATGCTTTTCTTTTCTTTCTTCTCCGGCACAATTACGTAGCGGATCGAGATGCCCGTGGCCAGGTTCACCCAATCTTCGTGGTTGAAGTGCAGGGCTGGCTTCACGTCAGCAGAAAGCAGAAAAGGCAGCCCGTTTACCTTATACTCCACCCCCACAATCGCATCCAGCCCGGTGAACACGCCCTGGTCTTTCAGGTTGCCGATATGGCCGCCGCCACCCAGGTAGTAGTTGAAGCGCTTGCCCAGCATGGGCCAGTGGCGCTGGTAAAGCAAGGTGCCGCTGTACTCCCGCGAGCCGACCAAAGCTATACCTTCCAGTGTGGTTTTCTCTGCAATCCGCTGCTGCACGGTAGCGCCGAACTGGTCGCCACCGAGTCGTATACCTGCTGCTGTTCTGTATTTCTGCGCCTGGCTGGCCGTAGCCGCAGCCGCCACTAAGAGTGCCGTAATAAAAATCTTCTTCATGTAATTGTCTTCGGGGTCTGCCTCCTGCCGCTGCAAATATCTTACCTATTCTGCATAAAAGCGCAGCGCCCTGCAAGTCTGTTGATCTTTTTTTGAAAAGAGCCGCTGTAGTGACAGGACTATGGAAACGCCTGTACCGGCCCAACTGGTATACCTTGGTATAAAAACTGCAGACGGCTATACCTTAGTAGTCGCCCTTGAACCCACCGCGGCTTGCTTTTTTGTCGGACTGGCGGCGCTTGCTTTCGAGGCGTTTGCGCACAGAGGCGCGCGTGGGCTTGGTGGCTTTTCGTTTTTTCTGGCGGGTAAGGGCTTGCCGTAGCAGCTCATAAAAGCGTCCAATGCACTGCTCCTTGTTTTGCAGCTGGCTCCGCTCGGCCTGACATACTACCTGCAAAAAGCCCTCATTGTTAATGCGACTGGCCAGCCTTTCCTGCACCAGCGCTTTTTCCTCATCCGTCAGCAACTCAGAGTTACTCACATGAAAGCGTAACTCTACTTTGCTGGCAACTTTGTTCACGTTCTGCCCGCCGGCGCCGCCACTCCGCGAAGCCTGAAAGCTCAGCTCCCGCTCAAAGTCCCGTTCTCTAATATCTGTCATACCTATACCTTCCAAAACAATCTTATAACCAACGCCTTATACCTGTTTGCTAATAATATCGGGCAAATATGCGTCTTTTCAGATTTTTATGCGTCTTTTGTGAAATTTTTGATCACCTTATACTTATTCCATGAAAAATTTACGCTTTGTCTGCCTGCTGCTCATGCTGTTTGCACTGCCACAGCTCTCGCAGGCTGTCAACAGGTCGTTTAACTTTACTACCTCAGACGGTGTGCAGCTATACGTACGCATGGCCGGCGAAGGCAAGCCCTGCCTCTTCATCCACGGCGGCCCAGGCTCCTGGACTAAGTACTTTTATGCCCTTGGTGGCGATGTGGTGGAGCAAGACTTGACCATGATCTACGTAGACCAGCGCGGCTGCGGTCGCTCCTCCAGCTCCGAAACAAAAGATTACTCACTGGCCCGTATGGTGAAAGACTTTGAAGAGCTGCGCGAGCACCTCGGCTACGACAAGTGGATGCTCATGCCACACTCGTTCGGGGGCACCATTGCGACCGAGTACGCCTACCAGCACCCGAAGCGTATCAGCGCGGCCATCTTTGTAAACACCACGCTATATCTGAACGATGCGCTAGAGAGCTACGTCAAAAACGGGGCGCGCCTGCTAGGCAAGCCGGAGTCAGATTTCCGCAAAACGGGTGGCTCTATTGGCGAGGCCCTTAACGGAGTGGCCTACCAGCTGAACCAGCAGAATTTGATGTACAAAATGATGTACCCCCAAAAGGAGATGTTTGACCAGATGAACGCCGTGATGGACACCACCATCAACTGGGACTTCGGCAGCAAGGTATGGGACTTCCCCGAATACGCACAGGACTTCACCGTTAAAAGCGCCTCAATGAAAATGCCGGTGCTGGTGATCTCCGGCAACAACGACCTGTCTGTAGGCCCGGAGCACTACAAGCTGTTCAAGTTCAAAAAAGCCACTTACCGCCCCATGGACACCGGCCACTGCCCTTATCAGGAGCAGACCGCGCTTTTTCATGGGCATGTCAGGTCCTTCCTGGCGAAGGTAAAATAACCAGGACTACTTACCCAGGCAAAAGGGACAGGCCATAATGGCCTGTCCCTTTTTTGTGACCTGAGCCCTACGCGAAACCAAAGCGCGAAGCAAAGCCGTATGCCTTACTACTTAAAATCAAGTGGCTATACCTATGAAGCAACAAGACAGCACCCTCCGCATTGGCTACCATGCCTCGCACGAACAGTTTAAGCCAAGCGAACTCCTCCGGTTTGTGCAACAGGCCGAACAGGCGGGCTTCAACGCCTCCATGTCCTCGGACCACTTTGCCCCCTGGAGCCTCGACCAGGGCGAGAGCGGCTTTGCGTGGTCGTGGCTCGGAGCGGCCATGCAGGCCACCAAACTGCCTTTCGGTATCGTCAATGCGCCCGGGCAGCGCTACCATCCGGCCATTATCGCGCAGGCTGCCGCTACGCTGGCGGAAATGTTTCCGGAACGCTTTTGGGTAGCCATGGGCAGCGGACAGTACATCAACGAGCAGATCACCGGCGAGCACTGGCCCGTGAAGCAGGACCGCAACGACCGCCTGAAAGAGTGCGTCGACATAATACGGGCGCTTTGGGCCGGCGAAACCGTGACGCACCATGGCCTGGTAACGGTGGAAGAAGCAAAACTTTGGACGCGCGCCAAGGTAGCGCCCAAAATCATCGGGGCCGCCATTACCGAAGAAACCGCTGAGTGGGTAGGCGGCTGGGCTGATGGCCTGATCACTGTTTCGAAACCTCCGAAAGAGCTGAAGAAAATGGTAGATGCCTTCCATAGAGGAGGCGGTGAGGGCAAGCCGATGTACCTGAAAGTGCAGCTATCCTATGCGAAAGACGAGAAAGATGCCTTGCAGGGGGCCCATGACCAGTGGCGCTCCAACATTTTCCCGAGCGCCGTGCTCTCCGATCTCCGCACTGCCAAGCAACTAGAGCAGGCGGCCATGTTTGTGCGCGAAGAAGACCTGCGCGAGCATGTGCGCATCTCTTCTGACCCAAACCAGCATGTAGCGTGGCTGCAGCAGGACATTGACCTGGGTTTTAGTCAGCTGATTTTGCACAACGTGAACCTGGAGCAGGAGCGCTTTATTGAGGTGTTCGGCGACAAGGTGGTGCCGCAGCTTTTGGGCTAAGGTATAGCTTTCATACAAAGCCTGCCCGGCCATTAACTTATAGCGTATAAGCACGTTACAGGTATAACACGACTCGTATACACGCCCTATGAAATGGTCTCTTAACCTTGGCAGAATAGCGGGCATCAAGATTCTGGTGCACTGGACATTCCTGATCCTCATCGGCTGGATCGTGTTTTCGGAAATGCAGCGCGGCTCCGATCTAGCCACCACACTTTTGTCGGTCGCTTTTGTGATGACCATCTTTCTGTGTGTGGTGCTGCACGAGCTGGGCCATGCCCTCACAGCAAGACGCTACGGCGTGAGCACCAAGATGATCACGCTACTACCCATAGGCGGCGTGGCCAGCCTGGAGCGTATACCTGAAAACCCAAAGCAGGAACTCATGATCGCCATTGCAGGCCCCGCTGTAAACGTGGTCATTGCCTTTGTGCTCTGGCTGATACTGCCTCCACTGAATGAGATACCAGGCGAAGAGTTTTTCAGTCGTATCACGCCGGCCAATTTTCTATACCTGCTGTTTTTTGTGAACCTGATGCTTGTGATTTTCAACGCCATACCTGCTTTTCCGATGGATGGCGGGCGTGTGCTGCGGGCATTAATGGCTTTTAAACTGGGTCGCGTACGGGCCACACAAATAGCGGCTAATCTTGGTCAGCTGCTGGCCATGTTCTTTGTGTTCATTGGTTTCTTTTACAACCCGTTCCTCATTCTCATTGGCATTTTTGTGTTCTTCGGTGCCTGGTCGGAGAATATGATCGTGCAGCATCTCGACTTTTTGCGTGGTCACCTGGTGCGGGAGGGCATGATGACCAACTTTGTGACACTCGCCCCCACCGAAACGGTACGAGAAGCCCTGGCCAAACTCCTGAAAGGTTCGGAGCACGACTTTGTGGTGGAGCAGGATGGCCAGGTAGTGGGCACACTCACCCGCATGCAACTCATTCAGGCCGTTAAAGAAGAACAGATTGAGCACCCGGTGGCAGACATCATGACCCAGGAGGTAAAAGCCTTTAACGTGCAGGATAAACTCGCCGAGGCCTACACAGAACTCCAGAAAACCAAAGCCCCCCTTTACCCGGTACTGGAAAACGGCCGTTTAGCCGGCGTCATCAACACGGACAATATCAATGAATTTATCCTGATAAAGTCCGCGCTGGCGCATTAGCGCACCAATCGGCGGCTTCCCGGCGAAAGCTATACCTGATTTAGGTCTCTGAACACGCAATTTTATTATATTTGGCAGCAAACCCAGCATACCCCGGCACACCCTTTTGCGTAATAGAACGTTATGGCCGCTTTGGAATGCGACACTCTAATTTATCGACAGCAAAAAGACAATCCGCACCACTCTATGACCACCATACTTCCAACACCTGACCGCCTGAGGTCACGAAGCGCTGCCGTGTTGATGGCACTCCTTCTTTCGGTGATTTCCTTTGCAGCGCACGCCTCCGAAGACCTGCACATGGCACCCATTTCGCTTGAGGACCGCATCAAGGCGGCTGACTACATTGTGGAGGGCGAAGTTGTAGCCCAGCGTTCCTTTTGGGATACCCGCCAGGAGTTTATTTACACAGCGCATACAGTCCGCCTCTTCAAGGTGTTCAAAGGAGAGCTTAAGGAGCGCCAGGTAGAGGTGATCACAGAGGGTGGCACCGTGGGCCTTGCAATGCATACCGTATCGTCGGCTTTGCAGCTGCAGAAAGGCCAGCAAGGTATGTTCTTCCTCAGCAAAGGCGCCCCCATAGGTATAGCAGGCAGCGCCACTTCTATCATCGCCCAGCCATACGCCAGTCGGCAGGGCTTTGTGCGCTATGACCTGGAGCGGGGCACGGCCACCGACCCTTTCAACCAATACAGGTCAGTACAGGAGGTATACAAAACCGTAACATCCCGCATGGGGCGACAATATCAAACGGTTAACGCCAACGATAAACTGGAGTCAGGCTTAAAGGCCCAGCTGCAGCAGCAAAGCACGCAGGCCACACAGGCTCCTAGTATAACCGGCTTTAGCCCGGCACGCACCAGCGCCGGCACAGGTGCTATTCTTACCATTACGGGCACAGGCTTCGGAAGCACACGCGGCAATGGCTTTGTAGAGTTTCCCAATGCCGACGACGGTGGCACTACACTGGTGCGCCCTTACCCTTCAGACTACGTTTCCTGGACCAATAACCAGATCAGAGTTGTGGTGCCGTCTTATACCCAAACAGGCGGCACAGCCGGAACAGGACGCATAAAGGTAACAGCCAACGACGGAACTTCAGACACGAGCGACGGTACCCTGATGATAGAGTTTGCCTACTCCAATGTGGTGGCCGAAGGCGGCAACACGCCTTTTCAGCCAGCTCTGATCGATGCCAACCGAAACGGCGGCTATACCATACAGTTCGCTCCCAGCCTCCAAGGCAGGGCAGCCGCTCAGGAGGGCTTCCGGCGCGCCGTAAACAACTGGGTGTGCACCACCAACGTGAACTGGACCATTGGAGCCAACACGACGGTCGAGAACGCAGCTGATGACGGGCGCAATGTGATTCGCTTCGCAGCCCCTTCGGTAACAGGCCAAGGCGTACTGGCCCGCACCATCAGCAAGTACAGAGGCTGTGTGGCTATCAGCGGCACCCGCCGCGACACAACCTTCTGGCTCACCGAGTTCGACATGGAAATCAACAGCACCATGCCCTGGCAGTATGGTCCCGGCGGTCCGAGCGCTACGCAGTATGACTTCGAGACCGTAATCCTGCACGAACTGGGACATGCGCACCAACTGGGTCACGTCATCATGCCGAACACCCTGATGCACTACAATATTGGTCGCCAGAAGCAGATCCGCGACCTGACTGCCCCCGATATTGCCGGAGCCAACCTGGTGATCAACCGCAGCCTGAACCCGCTACCCTGCGGCGGACAATCCCCGATGAAAAAGAAGCTTGACGGTGACTGTAACTTGGCTGCTGAGATCTTCACCTTTGATGCCTCCTTTACAAATGCCGGCGCTGTGAATGTGATCTGGACGACCAGCACGGAGCAGGGCATTGCGCGCTTTGTGGTACAGCGCAGCCAGGACGGACAGCAATGGGAAGATGTGGGAGAGGTTCCGGCCACAGGCCAGGCCAAAGATTATACCTTTACGGACCGTGACCCGCTGCCTCGACGGAGCTATTATCGGCTGCGCGTAATTTACACAGATAATTCGGAGGCTTTCTCCGGCAGGGTGCAGGTGCTGAACCCAAGTGACCTGCGTGTTTTCAAGGTATATCCTAACCCGATCGGGCTCACTGCAAATGCCAATGGCACACCAAGCGAAACGCTGCAGATCGAGTATCTGGTGCGCAGCACATCCGATCTGACAATACAGCTATACGATCTGCAGGGCCGGCTGGTGCGCGACCTGAAAACGACTTTGACAGATGGCACCGATCTGGTAGAGATTAATGTCTCAGACTTGCCGGCGGGTACTTATGTGCTACGCTGGAGCGAAGGCAGCAACAATGGCGTCACGAAAGTGGTGAAAGTACAATAAATGGAAAAGGGAGGCTGTCGGCCTCCCTTTTTGTTGCAACCAGGCATCTTACTCGATGCTAACGCGCTTGCGGTTATTGGCGTTTGCCTGCTCCTGTTTTGGAACAGTTATTTTCAGCACACCCTCTTCGTAGCGGGCTTTTATGTCATCAGCCTTTACAGCATCCGGCAGCTTGAACGAGCGGCTGAATGAACTGTAATTATACTCCCGGCGGGTATAGTTATCTTCTTCTGTCGTGCTGTCCTGCTCTTTCTGGCTACTGATTGTCAGCATACCTTCGTCCACGTTCACCTCGAAATCATCTTTTGCCATACCTGGGGCGGCCAGTTCAATGGTGTACTCCCGTTCGTTTTCGCGAATGTTGGTGGCAGGCATGTTCCGCATGATCTGTCGCCCGATCTGTGCAGGCATCCGCATCAGATCGTTCTCAAAAAAACGATCGACGTCGCTGAAAAAATCCGTAAAAAACGACCTTGGGGTAAGACTTTCACCTCCTGCGCGTTCTTTTCTCATTGGTTTCATTTTATACCTCCTTCTTGCTTGGTTAAACATTTTGATGTGGCACATCCACCTGTATGATGGACCCAACTAAATTCTACGCCTTGTTTTATTTATAGTTTAACCTAAAATAGAAATAAAAAAGCAGCCAGGAACAAATTAATGTTTCTGGCTGCTTTTCAGGGTTAAGGTTTGTTTTCAGATGTCTGGGCATGCCCTCCAGGAGCATAAGCGCATACCCGACGCAGGGTTTTGTCAGTAGCTCGCGTGTAGTTTCATAGCTTGGAAAGGGACAGTCTGTTTTCCATTGCTCGGAATAGGCTCGAGTAACTATACAAATGTTGTAAAACATTAGCTGTACACAAAGGAGACTTTCTTCTAAAAGGTAACCTGCATAATATACCTAACACCCATGTACTTTATCGTGAAAAACACTCCTATACTCTTTAAACCCATATTTAGCTATCTGAATACATAAAAAAGGTAACATAAAATTATAGAACCTCCCCTGCAACCGCGCCATTAAATTCCCCCCCCGTAAATCTGGAAGGAAAGCTGATGGTAGTATTGTAATAGTGAGTATACTATATTTGACAAGCGAAGCATACTGCCTGATGCAACCTATGGCGAAGAGAAGACGAAAGTTTATACAATGCCCGAACTGTGGCTATACCTTTGAGGAGGTGAATAATTACTGCCCCAATTGTGGTCAGGAAAACCATGACCTGAATGTGCCGGTGAAGCACCTGGTAGAAGAGTTTTTTGAAAGCACGCTGCACTACGACACCAAATTCCTGCGCACACTAAAGTATCTCATCACCCGCCCGGGTTATCTGACCGAAAAGTTTAACCTGGGGCAGCGCGCCTCTTTCGTTCCGCCGTTCAGGCTCTACGTGTTTATCAGCATCTTTTTCTTCACTACGGTTGCCGTGTTCGCTTCAAAGAATTTTGTGGTGAGCGACAGCGCCGGTGCCAGTGAGCGGCTAAAGACAACCGATCCGGAGGCCGCAGCCAGGATATTGCAAGCCGATTCGCTAGCCAGAACACGTATTGGTTTCACTTTTGGAGATACTGCTGTTGTTGCTTCCAGCGATACAACAGACCTAATTATTAATGAAGAGGTAGACAGTAAATTCAGGAGTTTCTTGAAGAACGAAGAACAATCCAGGCAAAGGCTGCTGAAGAACATTTCGTTCATGATGTTTGTGCTCATGCCCTTCTTCGGTTTCATCCTATACCTGTTTTACCGGTCACAGCGCCGCAATTACGTGGAGCACCTGATGTTTTCTGTTCATTTCCATACCTTTGTCTTCCTGCTGATCATGTTTGCCATACTGCTGGAGGTGATTTTCCCTACAATTAGTACCGAAGGCTGGGTGTTTCTGATCAGTACCGCCTACTTGTTCTTTGCGCTGCGCTATGTGTACAAAGAGTCGTACCTGCTCACAGCTGTCAGGCTAATTCCGATTGGCTTTGTATACCTTTTATCGTTGGCTATACTGTTTGTGACAACTGTTGGCATCAGCGTGCTGTTCAGTTAATTTATACCATATTACCACATGAACCTTTCTACTTCCTGGGAACGCTTAATCTCCAAGAAACGCTTCGAAACAACCGACAGCAAGTACACTTCCGATGAATCGGTGCGCGGTGAGTTTCAGCGCGACTACGACCGCATTGTGTTCTCTTCAGCTTTCCGAAGATTGCAGAACAAGACGCAGGTGATGCCCATGCCGGAGAGTGACTTCGTGCATACCCGCCTTACACACAGCCTGGAAGCCTCGGTTGTAGGCCGCTCGCTGGGTCGCATTGTGGGTAAGAGCATACTGGAGCGCTACCCGGAGCTGACAGGGGACAAGAACATACAGGAGGCTGATTTCGGCGACATTGTGGCTGCTGCTTGTCTGGCCCACGACATCGGCAACCCGCCTTTTGGGCACTCCGGCGAAGATGCGATATCGGCTTATTTTCTAAGCGAAGCGGCACAGCCTTTCCTGGAAGAACTCTCTGACGCCCAAAAGGCGGACCTGCAGCGGTTTGAGGGCAACGCCGCCGGTTTTAGGGTACTCACCTATACCTATCCGGCCCACTGCATGCTGCCCGAGGGCGTAACGCACAGTGGCCTTAGCCTGACCTATACCACACTGGCTACTTTTACCAAGTATCCCAAAGAGTCGCTCCCGGCAATAAAAGCCACCAAAAGCACCAGCGAGAAGAAATATGGCTTTTTTCAGACTGAGAAAGGCTGGTTCAACACGATTGCGCAAGAGTTAGGTCTGCTTAAGAAGGGCGAGCATAATCAAGTATTTTACCACCGTCACCCCCTGGCTTTTCTGGTCGAAGCCGCCGACGACATCTGCTACCGCATCGTCGACTTCGAAGACGGCCTGAAATTGGGTCTGGTACCGCATCAGCAAGGTATAGCCCTGTTGCGCCAAATCCTGAACGATGCCCCTAACCGTGTGTCCAGTCTCACGTTTCATGACTGGCGCGAGGAAATCGGCTACCTGCGGGCCCGCATCATTGGCAAACTCATAGAAGAGTCAGCCCAGGTCTTCCTGCAGCACGAAGAGGCTATACTGGCTGGCTCCTACGACACGCCGCTCATCAACGAACTCAGCTGCAAGCCTATACTGGACGAGATCAAGAGTCTCTCTGTTGACTTGATATATCGCAACCGCCCCGTGCTGGAAATCGAGGCGGCTGGTTTCGAAGTACTCGGAGGCCTACTCGACGCATGTATGAAAGCGGCTTTCCGTCAAGACTCCAGGCACCACCGCAAGATAGCCGACCTCATCCCTCCGCAGTACCTTCAGCTCCCGGATGGCGCCTCCGACTACGAGCGCATCATCCACATCACCGACTACGTAACCAGCCTCACCGACCAGGCTGCACTTGGGCTCTACAGAAAGATCAAAGGGATCGAGTTACCGAGAATGTATTAGCGATCCGGAGATGATGAACAAGATCTGGGAAAACAAACTGCTGCGGGCAGATTTGTTGCTGTTGTTGCTGTATGTGGCGTATTGCAGCGCTATTGTTTTAAGGGTAAACCACTTATATTTCACTAATAAGCGCTAGTCTCCCTCCCCGACAAACACAAAGACATTGTGCAAGCGAAATATGTGCTTTTTGCTTTCTTCCTATTATCCCTGCTGCTGAACCTGCCTAAGAAATTTGTGCTGCAACAACTGCAGCAGATTATCTAACTGTGGTTATACCTGAGCCGGATTCCTGTTGGCATAATCCTCCAAGGCTTGGCATACCTCAACATAGCTGTCCTTATATCCCGCGAGCCCTCCGGTTCATCTACCTCACCACCCGGTTAGTAGAGAGAAGAGAAGGGTTCAGCTATTTGTGGAAAACGGCTCCTCCATTTAGATTAATTTTATAGTTTCTATAACACAAGTCGTGCAATAGGCTTTACTATTCCTAAATAACTTTTTATGAAAAGAAAACTTCTCATTTGCCTTGTATGGGCTGCCTCGGGCTTAACGGCCTTCGCCCAAACCAAGAGCAATAAGATTGAATTCACAGAGTATACGCTCCCGAACGGGCTGCACGTCATTCTGCATCAGGATAAATCCACTCCCAACGTGGCAGTATCGGTGCTCTACCATGTGGGCTCCAAAAACGAAGCAGAGGGCCGCACAGGCTTTGCCCACTTCTTTGAGCACCTGATGTTTGAAGGCACAGAGAACATAGAGCGCGGCCAGTACATGAGCATGGTAGAGGCAGCTGGCGGCTCCCTGAATGCCAACACCTCGTTTGACCGCACTTACTACTACGAACTGCTGCCTTCTAACCAGCTGGCCCTGGGGCTTTGGATGGAAGCGGAGCGTATGGCGGGCGCCAAGGTAGACGAAGTGGGCGTGGAAACGCAGCGCAAAGTAGTGCAGGAAGAAAAAAGGATGCGTGTCGACAACCAGCCGTACGGTACCATCATGGAAAACACGTTCGGCCTAGCCTATACCAAGCACCCTTACAAAATTACGCCCATCGGAACGTTCGAAGACCTGAACAATGCCAAGATCGAGGAATTCCGGGATTTCTATAAAACCTTCTACGTACCAAACAACGCCACGCTTTCAATCGCCGGCGACATCAACATTGATGAGACAAAGAAGCTGATTGAGCAGTATTTTGCCAAAATCCCGAAAGGCACCAAGGAGATACCGAGACCAAACATTGTGGAGCCTGCCCAGACGGAGGAGCGCCGCAAAGTGGTGTACGACAACATCCAGCTGCCTGCCGTTATACAGGCTTACCATATCCCGGCGCAGGGCACCGAGGACTACTACGCCCTGTCTATGCTGACTACCCTGCTTTCCGGAGGCCAGAGCGCCCGAATGCCAAAGTCTATCGTTGACAAGCAGCAGAAAGCGGTTGCCGCCCTGTCTATACCTTTCCCGAGCGAAGACCCGGGCTTGTTCCTGACTTATGCCATCGCTAACATGGGCGTGGATGTGAAAGATTTGGAAGCAGCCGTATATGCCGAGATTGAGCTCGTAAAAAAAGAAATGATCAGCGAGCGTGAGTTCCAGAAATTGCGCAACCAAATGGAAAGCCAGTTTGTGCAGCAGAACAGCACTGTGGCAGGCCGCGCCGAGAACCTGGCAAACTACCATGTGTACTTTGGCAACGCCAACCTGATTAACAACGAGATCGACCGCTACATGAAGGTGACGAAAGAAGACATCCAGCGTGTGGCCAATAAGTATCTCACCAAAAACAACCGCGTAGTGTTGCACTACCTGCCAAAGTCAGCGCAACCAAGCAATTAATCTGATTATCATGAAGAGAATATATAACATACTCCTTTTGATGCTGGCGCTTACCACGGTGGCCACAGCACAAACCAAACAAACTCCTCCGCCTGCGGGTCCGGCCCCCAAAATCGAGCTGGGCAAGTACGAGCACTTTACCCTGAAAAATGGCCTGAAGGTATACGTGGTGGAAAACCACAAACTGCCTGTCGTGAACATGTCACTGGTGCTGGACCGCGACCCGATTCTGGAAGGCGACAAGGCGGGCTATGTGGACATGGCTGGCCAGATGATGCGCACCGGCACAAAGACCCGCAGCAAAGACCAGCTCGACGAAGAAGTGGACTTTATTGGCGCCTCGCTTTCGTTTAACGCTACTGGCTTCAATGCCTCTTCGCTAAAGAAAAACCTGCCCACGTTGCTGAACCTGACTGCCGACGCCCTCCTGAACCCGAACTTCACGCAGGAGGAACTGGACAAGGTGAAAAAGCAGATGTTGGCAACCCTGGCTTCTGAGAAAGACAACCCGGACGCGATTGCCAGCAAAATCCGCAATACGCTGCTTTTTGGCAAGAATCACCCGAACGGTGAGCTGATGACGGAGAAATCAGTGGAGAACGTGTCTCTGGCTGATATCCAGAACTACTACAACACATACTACCGCCCGAACATCGGCTACCTGGCTGTGGTGGGCGACGTAACGCCAAAAGAGATGAAGAAACTTTTGGAAAAGTCGTTTGGCAAGTGGAAAAAAGCCCAGGTACCAACACATAAATACGACCTGCCGAAGCACGACGGCAAAACGCAGGTAGTGGTTGTAGACCGCCCAAGCGCTGTACAAAGCGTGCTTTCGTTCACGAACCCAGCCGAGTTGAAGCCGGGCGCTGACGACTATGTGGCCACGCAGGTGATGAATACCATATTGGGTGGCGGCAGCACGGCCCGTTTGTTTATGAACCTCCGCGAGAAACACGGCTATACCTACGGCTCTTACTCTTCGCTTACCTCTGACAAGATTTTGGGTCGCTTCAATGCATCGGCTAGCGTGCGCAACGCCGTTACCGACAGTGCGGCCACCCAGTTTATGTATGAGTTCAACAAAATCAGAACGGAGCCTGTAACTGCCAAGGAACTGGCCAATGCCAAAGCTTACTTGTCAGGAAACTTCGCTCGCGGCCTCGAAAATCCTAACACAGTGGCTATGTACGCCATCTCCTCTGCCCGTTACAACCTGCCAGCCGACTACTATGCTAACTACCTGAAGAAAGTGGAGTCGATTACGACAGCGGATGTGCAGCGCGCTGCCCAGAAGTACGTGCGCCCGGATCAGCTTTACATCCTGGCCGTTGGCAATGCCAAGGACATCGCAGACAAGCTCGTTGCCTTCGACAAAGACGACAACACCATCACTTACTTCGATGCCACAGGAGAGAAAGTAGACATGGCCGCTGCCAAAGCCGTTCCTTCAGATGTTACCGCCGACCAGCTGATCTCGAAGTACATCCAGGCCATTGGTGGCAAAGCGAACATCGAGAAAGTGAAAGACGTGACCGTGACCATGAACGCCAGCATACAAGGTATGGCCCTCACTATGATGCAGCAGCAGAAGGGCACCGATAAAATACTGATCCAGATCCTGATGAATAACAGCCCTATGCAGCGCGTGATCATTAACGGTGACAAGGGCAAGATGGAAGCCCCGATGCAAGGCTTGAACAAGGAAATGACTGCTGAAGAGCTTGCTGCCTCAAAGGCAGAGTCCGATATGTTCATGATGACCCGCCTCGACAAGCTGGGCATAAAGACAGCGGTAACCGGCCAGGAGAAAGTAGACGGTGCTGAAGCATACGTGGTAGAGTCTACTGCCGCTAACGGACAAAAAACACTGCACTACTTCGACAAGGCAACAGGCTTGCTGCTGAAGGATGTGAAGAGCATGCAGACCCCGCAGGGCGCCCTTACGCAGACCAAGAGCTACAAGAATTACAAAGAAGTGAACGGCGTGAAATACCCGCACGTGATCGAGACTGTTGTTGGTCCGCAGGTGATCAAAGCAGAGGTGCAGAGCGTGGAGGTGAACAAAGGCATTAGCGACGACACCTTCAAAATTTAATACCCTTTACCCAATAACCCAAAGCAAAGCGGCGTGCCCATCCGGACACGCCGCTTTTGTGTTGTAGCTATACCTGACAGCGTCTTTCGAGCACTTGCTATACCTTGAAAAAGGCATAAACCCACTTAAAGTAGGTATAGTATATTTTGAAATGAGTGCGCCAGGTGTTTGGCTATTTGCGAGAGACTAGCCATACCTGCAGTGCTTCCTAAAACAATTCACCCTGCACCGTTTTAACAAATTTTTTCGGCGGTTTTACATCCAGCCCGCATACCTTGTCGAGCTTGTCAATTAGGTAGGTTGCCAGCTCGGGCGAGGTTACGTTATCAGGCTCGTGCACGAAGAAGTAGAGCTCTTGCAAACCCGCCTCCAGCCATACCTTAATGCGGGCCACCCAATCGTCGATGCGGGTATAGTCGGTGGGGTGCAGGCCGTTACCCACAAAGCGCACCATGGCAGTGGGCGTGGTCAGGCGCATGTGCAGCACGTCGCGCCGCCCCGATACGTCGGTCAGCACGGTACTCACGCGGAATCTCTCCAACACCTCAAACAGCTCCAACGAGGCTATGTTGTCCACAAACCAGTCGGGGTGGCGCAGCTCCACGGCCAGCGGCACACTCTCGGGTATGTACTGCACAAATTTCTCCAGATCGGGCAGTTGCTTGGGGCCGAAGTAGGGCGGCAGCTGCAGAAACGAGCAGCCCAGCTTTTCCTCTAGTCCGGCAATGGCTTCGCAGAATGTTGCCGTCAGATCGAGCGAGTTCACCAGCGGCCCTTCGTGGCTGATGAGTTGCGGAAACTTGGGGCAGAAGGTAAAACCCTGCGGCACGGCGTTTCGCCAGCGCTCGATGGTGTCTGTCCCCGGTATATGGTAGTGCGTGCTGTTGAGCTCAATGGTGTTGAACTGCTTGCCATACCACAGCAGCGAGTCCTTCTCTTTCATGCCCGCCGGGTAGTACTCACCTATCCACGGCTTGTTCACCCATACGGGCAACCCAATGTATACCTTAGGCTTGTCTAGCCGGCCCGCGCTATACCTGTTCAGGAGCGGTAAGGTGTCGGGGTGGTCGGGCGGGAGCGTGAAGTCGACGCGGCTGATATCGGAGATTTTTCCAAAGTCCATGGTACTATGCTTTTATAAAGTATACGCTTTGGCAGAAGATTGGGCAAAAACAAAATATCTCTTCAAAAGTTCCCGTTAATGCTGCAGTGATCGTCAAAATCGAAAAAATTTTACGGTCATTTCAAATTAATATATCGCTGGTAATATATATGAAAATATGCTCATATAAGCACTGAGGGGCATTTTTCGAATTATAAGCCTTATAGCGATTTTGCGAGGCAGCGTGTATCCCCCTACAACCAGGGCCACAATCGCACGTATAAGGCCTCGTTTGAAAATATTTCCGTATCTTTGCGGATTCACCAACTAAAAACTATATGAAGAACGATAGAAAGTGCATTCTCTTAACAGTAATCATTTTTCTATTTATCGGAGTTAGTCAACCAACTTTCGCACAAAGCAACGACAAAACCCAAATCGGCGCTGCCTCCTGGTATGGCAGCAAATACCACGGTAGAAAAACCAGCAGCGGCGAGCGCTACAACAAGAACGAGATGACCGCCGCGCACAAAACCCTGCCTTTCGGCACCATGGTCAAAGTGACCAATCCCGCCACTGACCAATCTGTAGTATTGCGCATCAACGACCGCGGCCCGTTTGTGGGAAACCGTATCATAGATGTATCGGAAGCGGCAGCCCGTAAACTGGGTATGCACTCAGTGGGCGTGGCCAAAGTAAAAGTAGAGGTACTCGACAAAGATGCTGTGGCTGCGGCAAACGCAGCGCCAAGGCAGAGTGCCTTCACGATTCAGACTGCCGCCAACTATAAGCAGGCAGAAGAGCTTAGCCGCAAACTGAAGGCCTTTGACAGGCATCTTCCGCTGGAAATAGCGGAGGAGCAGGTAAACGGCAGAAAAGTAGTACTGGTGAAAGCCGGTAAATTCAACAGCAGAAACGAAGCCGAGGCCTTCAACGATCTACTCGAAGAAGAAGGCCTGGCGGGTAAGGTTAGCGAAGCCTAAACGACTACAAGATTACTGATAAGCAGAAGAGCGGAAAGCCATAGTGGTTTTCCGCTCTTCTGCTTTAGGGGCCTGTAGGTATAACCCTTGCCATCACCTACAACACTGGCACATCCTAAATCAATGAGCGCACAAGCCCTCTTGTAAGTACCTGGCCCTGCCTGCATTAAACCATTGCTGTACTTTCCGCTCTAAGAGCCAGGCAGCCACTTTCATAGAGGTATAGCCCGGCTTTATCTATAAAATTACCTTGCCGGGCTTATAACTGGGGTCTGTGCTTTGATTTCAGAATGTAAATACCTAAACTTAGTTACCTAAAACTAAACTTCTCTTAACCTTAATCTAAAAGAACTTGAAAAGACGTCATTTTATCGAGCTATCGGCGCTCGGGTTCGGCGGGCTCATGCTGCCTTCCATACCTGTGTTCGGCGATATCATCTCACCCGAAAGAGCGCTGGAACAGGTAGACCCTGCCCTGAAAAAGCGACTGGCCGACGTAGCCCTGAACACCGCCAAGTCAAACGGCGCCTCTTACGCCGACGTACGCATTGGCCGTTACCTGCAGCAATATGTTTTCACCCGCGAGAAACAGGTGCAGAACATTGTGAATGCCGAGTCTTACGGCGTGGGTGTGCGTGTGCTGGCAAACGGCACCTGGGGCTTCTCTGCCACCTCCGACGTAAGCGACAAAGGTATAGCCAAGGCAGCCCAAGAGGCCGTTGCCATTGCCAAAGCCAATTCGAAGCTACAGAAAGAGCCCGTAAGGCTGGCTCCTGTGAAGGGCTACGGCGAAGTAAGCTGGAAGACACCGATCGAGAAAAACGCTTTTGAGGTGCCTATTAATGAGAAAGCCGACTTGCTATTGGCTGCCAACGCCAAAGCCATGGAAAACGGTGCCAGCTTTGTGAACTCAGCCCTCTTTCAGATAAACGAGCAGAAATATTTTGCCTCTACCGACGGCTCTTACATCGACCAGGACATCCACCGCATCTGGCCAAACTTCACCGTGACGGCTGTAGACAAAGCCTCTGGCAAGTTCAGAACCCGCGAGGCCTTGAGCGCTCCGATGGGTATGGGCTGGGAATACATGGTGCCAAAAGCAGGCGAGAAGATAAAAGGACCAGAGGGAACAGGGTTGATGGGCTACCGCTACGCCTACGACATGCTCGAAGACGCTGCCCTGGCCGCCAAACAAGCCAAGGAGAAACTGACTGCTAAATCCGTAGCAGCAGGCAAGTACGACCTCATCCTGGACCCGAACCACCTCGGACTGACCATCCACGAATCCGTAGGTCACCCGCTGGAGCTCGACCGTGTGCTTGGCTACGAAGCCAACTACGCCGGTACTTCTTTTGCGACCCTCGACAAGTGGAAATCCAAGAAATTCAAATACGGCTCCGACAAGGTGCACATCTTCGCCGATAAGACCCAGAAAGGCTCACTTGGCCTAGTAGGCTGGGATGACGAAGGTGTAAAGACCAAGCAGTGGGACCTGATAAAAGACGGCATATTGGTGAACTACCAGGCTATACGCGACCAGGCGCACATCATCGGCGAGAAAGAGTCGCATGGCTGCTGCTATGCCGACAACTGGAGCTCGGTGCAGTTCCAGCGCATGCCAAACGTATCGCTGGCGCCAGGCAAGCAGAAAATGAACGTGGATCAGCTCATTTCGGGCGTGGACAAAGGCATCTACATCGCCGGCCGTGGATCTTACTCCATCGACCAGCAGCGCTACAACTTCCAGTTCGGCGGCACGGTGTTCTACGAGATCAGCAAAGGCAAGATTGTGGGTATGCTGGAAGATGTGGCTTACCAGAGCAACACGCAAGAATTCTGGAACTCCTGCGCAGGCTCCTGCGACGAAAGCGACTACCGTCTGTTCGGCTCGTTCTTTGACGGCAAAGGCCAGCCAAGCCAGGTAAGCGCCGTATCGCACGGCTCTGCCCACACCCGCTTCAATGGCGTGAACGTGATCAATACCGCGCGCAAGATTTAGCGCGAGTCACGAGTTCTGAGTCTTGAGTTATATCTGATAATATGGCTGAGAGTATAGTTGCTACCAAGTCTTATAGCTTTGCCTTGCGCGTCATCAAATTGTATAAACACCTGACACTGGAGCAGCGTGAATTTGTGCTGGCAAAGCAAGTGCTGAGAAGTGGTACATCTATCGGGGCAAATGTGGAGGAAGCCTTGGGCGGCCAAAGCAAAGCGGACTTCAGGCATAAGATGAGTATCGCCCTAAAGGAGGCACGGGAAACCAGTTATTGACTGCGCTTGCTCAAAGATTCAGAATTCATCAAGCCTGATGCTTTCAACAGCATTCATGGAGAGTGTCACGAATTAATCAAAATGCTGAAGAGTATCATCCTGACCTCCCAGCAAAAAGAGAACAACTCGTGACTCAGAACTCGAGACTCAGAACTGATAAAGTAAAGCAGTTTGAAATTAAAACAAGAAGCTAAAAACATGGCAATATATACAAGAGAACAAGCGGAGGCTTTGCTGAAAAAGGCCCTGGCTTACTCAAAGGCCGATGAGTGTGAAGTTACGCTCAGCGGTTACAATGGCGGCAACATCCGCTACGCCCGCAACGAGGTGTCGACCAGCGGCGCTGAAGAGAACGTATCGATGTCGGTAGAGTCACGCTTCGGCAAGCGCTCCGGTGTGGCCACCATCAACGAGTTTGACGATGCCTCTCTGGAGAAAGTGATTCGCCGGGCAGAGGAGATCGCGCGCATTGCCCCGGAGAGCCCGGAGTACGTGCCCATGCTGGGGCCTCAGAAGTACATCACCACCAAAGCGCACTTCGACTCCACAGCTAAGATTGATCCGGCTTACCGCGCCGAGGCCGCTGCCAAAAGTATAAAGGCAGCCGCTGACAAAGGCCTGACCGCTGCAGGCTTCCTGGAGCACTCGACCAGCTTCATGTCGCGCCTTAACTCCAAAGGTCTGTTTGCCTACCATCCGTCTACCGTGGTAGATTTCTCGGTGACCATGCGTACCGACGACGGCACGGGTTCTGGCTACGTGACGCAGGATTTCAGCGACGTGAGCAAACTCGATACAGGCGCTGCTTCTCAGATCGCGGCCAGCAAAGCGGTGAATTCCCGCAATGCCAAAGCGCTGGAGCCCGGCAAGTACACCGTTATTCTGGAGCCAGCTGCCTCCATCGACCTGCTGCGCAACATGTTCAACAACATGGACCAGCGCAACGCCGAAGAAGGCCGCAGCTTCCTGAGCAAGCCAGGCGGTAAAACCAAACTGGGCGAGAAACTGGTAGACGAGCGCATCACGGTATACTCTGATCCGGCGCATCCGGAAATTCCATCCGCTCCGTTTGCCGGCGATGGCCGTCCGCGCGAGAAGACGACCTGGATAGAGAAAGGCGTGATCAAAAACCTATACAACTCCCGTTTCTGGGCAGAGAAAACCGGTGCCAAGTCTGTACCGAACCCCGGTGGTGTGGTGATGGAGGGCGGCAACCAGACGCTCGAAGAAATGATCAAAAACACGAAGCGCGGCATCCTGGTGACGCGCCTGTGGTACATTCGTTCCGTAGACCCGCAGACACTGCTCTACACCGGCCTTACCCGCGACGGTACTTTCTACATCGAAAACGGCAAGATCCAGTATCCGGTGAAGAACTTCCGTTTCAACGAGAGCCCGATCATCATGCTCAACAACCTGGAGGCCCTGGGTCGTCCGCAACGCATCAACGGCAACCTGGTACCGCCGATGAAGATCCGCGACTTTACCTTCACCAGCTTGTCTGACGCAGTGTAATCGCTTTTGACCTATACCTCAATGCCGTATGCAAAATTGCATACGGCATTCATTTTACTAAATAACCCGAGACTCAGGATTCATAACTCAAAACTAAAGTTGCAACCTTTCACCTTCGTCCGACTGCAATACCGCTCCGGCAACTGGGATACTGACCCGCGTATGCCGAGCAACCTCTTGCATTCGCTGATCGAGTACACCACGGTGAAAGTGAACGAGCAGGAGAAAGTGATTCCGCTGGAGAGCGCCGAGTTGTTCAACTACCCTTTCAGCTACCTAAGCGGCCACCGGCTGGTGCAGTTCAACCAGAAGGAGCGCCAGAACTTCGAGACCTACGTTCGCAACGGCGGCTTTGTGTTTGTAGACGACTGCAACCACGACATCGACGGGCTTTTTGCTCGGTCGTTTGAGGAACAGATGAAGCAGATTTTCGGGCAAGGCGCTTTGAAGAAGATCCCGAACAACCATAAGCTTTACCGCAGCTTCTTCACATTTGATGAGGGACCGCCCACGACTTCGTTCGAGCTCAACGGCTGGGGCGACGACCTGGTGCACGACTACTTAAAAGCAATTGAAGTGAATGGCAGAATTGGGGTTCTGTACAGCAACAAAGACTACGGCTGCGAGTGGGACTACGATTTCAGAAACAAGCGCTGGCTGGCAGAGGACAACACGAAATTTGGTGTGAATATCATTATGTATGCGCTGACGAGTTAAGTTGTCTGAATCAGGATTTACAGGATTATAGGATTTACAGGATGCTCGTGCAGGATTGACATCCCCCTGCCCCCTTCAAAGGGGGACTTTCGGCTATTACCTCTTCATAGGTATAAGCTTTGTAGTTGGTGACCACTTGCACACATCGAAAAGATAACTTGCCCCTTGAGCAATGAAACAAACATCAGTGCCAGGTGCACCCTTGACGATTTTTTGTTTGAGCGGTCAGCGAGTGGGGGTAGGGGCCCTCGATTCAAAAATCGTCTTGATTTTTTTGCTTACTGGGGGTAGGGGCCCTCTTTCTTTTCATCAAGGAAAAAAGTGAGTGCCCGCCGCACAGGCGAAACAGTACCCCGCCCGGCCAGGGCAAGCTATGAAGCAAATTAGGTTGCTATACCTGCAACAGCCGTAGCTACGCTAGCAAAACAGCAATAAATTAACTTAAGTCATTAACCCATTAAACAGTGACTGAACAAGACATCAACCAACTCCTCGGCAAGCTGCCACAGCTTAAGCAGGAGATACAGAAAGTGATTGTAGGACAGGAAGAAGTGCTGGACGAAGTACTGATTACGCTTTTAGCCGGAGGACACGGCTTGCTGGAAGGTGTACCGGGTCTGGCGAAAACCCTGCTGGTGCGCACCCTGTCCAACGCCATGGACCTGAGTTTCCGCCGCATCCAGTTCACGCCTGATCTCATGCCGACCGACATTCTGGGTACGGAGGTGCTGGAAGAGGACCACGCCACTGGCAAGCGCTTCTTCAAGTTCAACGAAGGACCCATCTTCGCCAACATCGTGCTGGCCGACGAGATCAACCGGACGCCACCCAAGACGCAGGCGGCTTTGCTGGAGGCCATGCAGGAGTACGAAGTGACGTATGCGGGCACGACCTATACCTTGCCGAAGCCCTTTTTTTTGCTGGCTACCCAAAACCCGATTGAGCAGGCCGGCACATACCCGTTGCCCGAGGCACAGCTCGACCGTTTTTTGCTCTACATCAAAATAAAATACCCCACCGAGCTGGAGGAGCTCAATATCCTCACCAGCACCACCGGCACCCGACAGGCGCAGGTATACCCGGCCATTTCGGGAGAGGAAATACTGCAGCTGCGGCAGCTTGTGCGGGAAGTGAGCATCAGCGACGACCTGCTGACTTACGTGAACCATCTGGTGCGTGCTACGCGCCCTGACACGACTTCGAGCGAACACATCAAAAGCTACGTGCGCTGGGGTGCGGGCCCGAGGGCAGGGCAGGCGCTTATACTCACCTCCAAGGCCAGGGCCTTGCTGCAAGGTCGCTTTGCCGTAACGGCCGCCGATGTACAGACCATGGCCTTTCCGGTGCTGCGCCATCGCATCCTCGTCAACTTTACGGCTGAGGCCGAGCGCATCACCCCTGACAAGGTAGTGGAAGAGCTCCTGCAGCATATCAAATTACCCAAAACGGTGTTGGTTTAGGTATAGCAAACGCAACACAAGCAGCCCAACATAACAAACTGAATTCAGATGGAAGAAATAGAAAACGTAAAACTGACGGACGCAGGCACACAACTCCTGAAAAGGATTGTCGGGGAAAGAATCTGTTACTTCCTCACCAACCATATCAAAATACAGGCTACTGGCGGTAAGGTCACCTATTGGGCACCTGAGTTTGCCATCGGCCTGACCAAGAACAAACAGGACCAGCGGTTTATCAACATTAGTGCCGACTACAAGCTGACACCCCGGTCTTCTACTACCTTCTATGAGTTCGAAATAGAAGAGAGCCGGATGCCGCTCCGCTGCGAAAAGCTGTTGCAGTCGGGCCAGCACTCCGAGATTCGTGTGATGTCAAGCCCTGTGCTGATGATAGAGGTATACCAGGACTGGAACCAGGAATTCGACGAACACATCCACTACGATGCCGCCATTGTGCTGTACACCGATACCCAAAAGTACATGCTGAGAGTGCGCGAAGAGTTGATCGGTGGGTTGGACATCATACTCGACGAAGCCACGATAGAGGCGGAGCTGGCAGATCTGAAACTACGCCAGAGCCTAGTTTAACATTAGTGTTGTATGTCGCCAACAGGGAACAAGTTCATCGATCCGAAGGTACTGGCTACCATCAAAGACCTGCCGCTGCTGGCTAAAACGGTGGTGGAAGGCTTTTTGAACGGGCAGAACCAGAGCATCAGGCGGGGAGCCGGACTTGAGTTCAGCCAGTACCGCAGCTACCAGCCCGGTGACGACCTGCGCCAACTCGACTGGAAGATGTTTGCCCGCTCCGACCGTTACTACATTCGGGAAGCCGAAGTGGACACCAACATCACCGTGCGCTTTGTTGTGGACGGCAGCGCGTCGATGGCGCATGAGGACGAGAACGGCCTGACCAAGATGGATTACGCCCGCTTTCTGGTGGCCTCACTCGCTTACCTGGCCACCACGCAGGGCGATGCGGTGGGTTTGTACGTGCTGCACGAGCAGCAGCTGATCAACCTGACGCCCCGCTCCGACAACATGCACTTGCAGCGCTTCTGGCACCAGCTCGCCGAGATCAAGCCCAGCGGCCGCTTCCCTGACACCCAGACGGCTGCCAACCTGTTCTCGGGCCGTCGCCAGAAGGAATTGACCGTGTTTGTGACCGACCTGTACGAGCACGAACATGAAATAACGGATTTGCTTTACAAACTGGGCGCGCAGCGGCACGAGTTGCTTTTGTGCCACCTGATGAGCCGTAACGAACTGGACTTTACATTTGAAGGCACCCTGACTTTCGAGGATCTGGAAACGGGCCAGACCATGCAGGTAGGCACCGCCGAGCAGCGCAAAACTTACCTGACCAGGCTGCAGGAATGGCTTCAACAAACCGAAAAAGCCATGCGCAACCGCCAGATCGCCTACGATCGCTTCGTGACAGACGAGCCGCTGGACAAAGCACTGCGGGCATTTTTGAAGAACAGACTTTTTTTGAGTTAGTGATTTGGTGAATGAGTGAATGAGTGATTGAGCGAATGTTAAAAACGATGAAAGATAACTTTTCAGGACATGCGGCAGACTACGCTAGGTATAGGCCCGCCTACCCGCAGGAGCTGATGGCACACCTGGCAGGTATCGCGCCAGCCCGCCAGTTGGCCTGGGACTGCGCCACGGGCAATGGGCAGGTAGCAGGTATGCTCGCCCCGCTCTTCAACCAGGTGGCGGCGACTGACATCAGCGAGAACCAGTTAAAGAACGCCGTGCTCCTACCCAATATCAGTTACAAAGTAGAGCAGGCCGAAGAATCTTCCCTTGAAGACCAAACCGTTGACCTGATCGTGGTGGCGCAGGCCGTGCATTGGTTTGATTTTGAGCGCTTTTATCAGGAAGTGAGACGGGTACTTAAACCAAACGGTATCATCGCCATCATCGGGTATGGTTTGCTCAAAACGCATCCTTCACTGGATCAGGTGATAGGGCATTTATACAGCGAAGTGCTCGACAGCTACTGGGACCCGGAGCGCCGCTACCTCGACGAAAACTACCGCACCATTCCGTTTCCTTTTCAGGAAGTAACGGTACCGCCGTTCAGCAGCAGCTATACCTGGACACCCGATGACCTGATCGGCTACCTGAACACCTGGTCGGCTGTGAAGCACTACGAGAAGCAGCAAGGCCACAACCCGGTGCAGCTTGTAGAGCAGCAACTCCGGGAGGCTTTTGACGGAGAGACCACCACCGTCACATTTGATATCTTAACCAGAGTAGGCAAACTACCTACCACTTAAACTTTCTACCCTTTCAACTTTCTAACTTTCTAACTTCCAAACTTTCTAACTCAAAAGACTTGACTTTCCTCTCCCCATACTGGCTATTTGCGGCGTCGGCTATCCTTGTCCCGATCGCGATCCACCTGTGGAACAGGCGGCAGGGGAGGACTGTGAAGGTGGGAAGCCTGCGCTGGCTGGAGCCCTCGGCGAGCAAACGCTGGAGCAGTATCCGGTTAAGCGACGTCTGGCTTTTGGTGCTTCGTTGCTGTATTTTGATTTTCTTGGCAGCCGCCCTGGCGAAGCCTGTTTGGGAAGAAGCTCCGAACGCTCAGCAGGCACAAAAAGCTGTGTTCATCAGCCCTGAACTGTTGCATAGCACTACCCTCCGCGACATCCAGCCGACGGTAGACGCTCTGTTGCAGCGTGGCTATACCTTGCACCGCTACACCCCGGACTTTGAGGCTATACCTGCCGAAGAATGGCAGACGCTGAGCAGTAACCCGACAGACACAGTGGTGAGCAGTGGAAACCACTGGGGGCTGCTGCCAGCATTGGCGCAGCGGTATGATCAGCCACAGGACAGCGTCTGGCTCTTCACTTCGGATCAGCAACGCCATTTTCAGGGTACGCCAACACTACTTCAAGAGAACATCCGCTGGGTACCCATGGCCTTGGAAAGCAACACCCATTGGATACAGGCTGCCTATACCTTTAGCCCTGACAGTCTCTTGCTTATCACGGGTCAAAGCAACCGCGAGGGTACCCAATTTAACACTGCAAGAGTGGCCGCTATCGTCCGGGAAGCAACTATCAATGGCAATCCAGTTAAATTGAGTCTGCAGGAAGATTCCCTTACAGCACAGTGGAACAACAGCGCTCCGCAAACAATTGCTATCCGCAAAGAGCCGCTCCGGATAGGTATAGCGCATGACAAAACCCAAGAGACAGAAGTACGCTACCTGCAAGCAGCCGTGCAGGCAATCAGCAGGTATACAGGCATACCCATCGAAACACAGGTAACCGCAGCCGCTCAACCCGACACTTCCGCAAACTGGTTATTCTGGCTGAGCGGTGAAGAAGTGCCTGTCAACTGGCTGGAGCAGGTGCAGGAAAAAGGCACCAAACTTTGGCTGCAGGCGGCGTCAGAACCTGAGCCGATTACCGCGCAACTGGCAACTTCAGGTATAGAGAAGATCAGGATACATCAGCTTGCAGCGACAGGAATAGCCAACAGCAAAGCAGGTATAACGCCAGGCGAAGCAAGCACCGTGTGGCAGACAACAGCCGGAGAGCCCTTGCTCTTTGTGCAGCAGCTGGGTCTGGGCAAGGTATACCATTTCCGTAGCGGTTTTGGTCCGGCCTGGAGCCAACTGGGGCAGAGCACGCAACTGCCGGAGCTCCTGCTGCCTTTGCTTCTGCCACAACAAGCTGACTCCAACTACGACGCCCGTGCGCTGGATGAAACACAACTGAAATCAACCGTAGTACAGCCGCTCAACAAAGCAGATAAGTCCGAAAAGCAGCAGTACAGCCTGATTCCCTGGCTGGTGTTGCTGGCTTTTCTGTTATTTGTAGCGGAGCGATTGATCACCAGTAAACGCAAAACCGCCTGATGCAGAACAGCCTCCATACCTTACAGCGTATCCGCCGGGACTACATCCGGGCAAAGGGGTGGTTGTATGCCCTGCAGGCACTGGCTGTGGCGCTGGTGGGTGCGGCCATTCTGTACAAGTGGCGGTTAGAAGCACCTTTGCTAGCTGGTTTGGCTGGTTTAACGATCCTGGGCGCTTTGCTATACCTGAGTTGGACTTGGAGCCAGCTCCGGAAGGTCAAGCTCGAGCAGGTGGCCCGTCACCTCAACCGCAGCTATCCGCAGCTCGAAGACAGCGCCCAGCTCCTGCTTCGCGAAACTTCTGAACTTAACCTGTTGGAGCGCCTGCAGCAGCAGCGGGTGGCCACTCAACTGCAGGCCGCCATACCTGAAAAGCAGTCGGTTTTTCATTTGCAGAAGAGGCCAACCTACTTGGCGCTAGGTATAGCCGTGCTCGTGGCGGCAGGTATAGCCGCGCTTCCGGCCGCTTCGGTAGCCGACGGCAATACGGAAGCGGCCCTGCAACTCGACTTCCCGGATACACCCGCCGCCGTAGCCGACACGGCTGTTTCGATTCAAAAGATCGCGATCATCATCACACCGCCTGCCTATACGGGCCGCAAAGCTTACCAGGCCGAGCAGCCCAATCTGCGGGTGGAGCAGGGAGCTACTGTAACCTGGCGCGTCAGTACCAACCGCCCGGCCCGCTCGCTGCAGCTGGTGCTCAACGAAGGAAAACCGCTTCCGCTGAAACCTCAAAACGAGAACTATACCTTGTCCAGGAACTTTACGGAGCCTGCTCTTTACCATCTGACAGTCAACGGCCAGAAGTCGGCTTACTATACCCTGGAGATCATTCCGGACGAAGCCCCAACCATCCAGATCACGAAGCCGGAGCAGTACACCGAGATACTTTTCGGAGATCCGCAACGCGTCACTATCCGGGCTGAGCTGTCAGACGACTACGGCCTGCGCGACGCCAACATGATCGCCACCGTGGCCAAAGGAACGGGCGAAGCGGTGAAGTTCCGGGAAGAGAAGATCAGCATCGGCTTTAGCGGGCAGCGGCGCAACTTCCCTGTGAACAAGACCATCGACTTGCAGAAACTGGGCATGACCTACGGCGACGAGCTCTACTTTTATGTGCAGGCCTGGGACAACCACCGCGGCTATACCCGCTCCGAAACCTACTTTGTGCAGATCGAGGATACCACCATTGTGGAGAGCATGGACGATCTAACCATGGGTGTGAATCCGGTTCCCGAGTATTTCAGGAGTCAGCGCCAGATCATCATCGACACCGAAAAACTGATCAAAGAGCAAAAAACGCTGACCCGTGCCGTGTTTGAAGAGCGCGGCAACAACCTGGGTGTGGACCAGAAGCTGCTGCGCCTGCGCTATGGCAAATTTTTGGGCGAGGAGTTTGAATCCGGTATAGGGCCGGGCGGCGGCATACCGGCGGGCGAAGAAGGGCATCAGGAAGAGGAGCATTTTGCCGGAGACGGACACGACCACCCCGAGTTCGAAGACGAGACCAGCGTAGAAGCCCTTCTTGATCCTTACCTGCACAAGCACGATCAGGAAGAGGCCGCCACGTTCTTTGAGCCTGCCGTGAAAGCCAAACTGAAAGGGGCGCTGGCCCAGATGTGGGAAGCCGAGCTGCGGTTGCGCACCCATCGCCCGAAAGAAGCCTTGCCCTACGAATACAAAGCGCTGCGGATGCTCAAGGAGGTACAACAAAGCACGCGCGCCTACGCCGCCAAAACCGGTTTCGACCCGCCGCCGCTCAAAGAGCCTGAAAAGCGATTGACGGGTGACCTGAGCAAAATAAAAGTCCCGACCGAAAGAAGAACGATTGAAGCCGAGACGAAACTGCCCCATACCCGAGACGCCCTGAAGTGGCTGGAGCGGCAAAAGCAGGGCAGCAGGTATAGCCAGCAGGACGTAGCGCTACTCGAACGGGCCGGGCGCGAACTGGCACAGGAGGCGCTGGCCAAGCCCGGCCGCTACCTCCGCGCCATGCAGGACCTGCGCACGCTGATCGCCGACATTAACGCCAATCGCGCGCTATGTAGCAATTGCCTGATGACGGTGGAGTGGGCTTGGTACGAGCTGTTGCCGCCCGCCAAGCCAACGCCTCAGAAGCAAGGCACAACCAGGAGCAAGCTGGGGCAGGAGTATTTGGAGCAGTTAGAAAATTAGAAAGTTAAAAAGTTTAGAATAGGTTGTTTATTAGATAACAGTGTTATGAAAATCATCTTGCCAGCCCTTGGGGCTTTACTCTTTCTTGCTGGCTGTAGCGATAAAAAACAGGCAGCTACAACTGAAGAGGCTGCTCCCGCTGTTACGCCACAAATCAAGCAAACCTCGCTTGCGGATTACAAGTCATATTTCAAGTACACAGATCTGGATAGTTTTGCCATAGACAGCTTTAACTGGGACAATCGCTTAGGACAGTACAAGGAGCTTGACAGCAATACCTTTAAGCTTGTGTGGCAAAATAGCAAGCGGGTCTTTATAGGGAAGGACTATGACCGCGACTACTTCCACTCTTGGCAGAACAGAAACCCGGATTTTACAGAATTTACCGTCCTGACACAGGATGAATCGAGTTACTGTGACCTGCTGCACTATCTGATTTACGATAAAAACGGAAAGGCCATTGATAGCTTTATAGCCGCTGCTGGCTGTGGCGACGGCGGCTGGGGACTGCATTCTTATGGCAGGTTTATATCCGAAGACACTTACGAAGAAACAACGGTGGAGACAGAAATGGTGGAGATCGATTCAGTTACTAACGCAGAAGTTGTGGAGGGGGACTCCACGGTTACACATTACACCATTGGGCCGGATGGACGGGTTACTCAGAAAGAGATTTCAAAAACGCCTATACGACGCATCTATAACTAAAGCAGCTGCGCGATAAACAATTAACAACCGATGACACCCTACCTCCCATACTTGCTGGCGATCCTAGCTGTGCTGTTGCTCGGCTGGCTGGCGTGGCGACGGCCTGACCGCAGGCGGCTGGTGTGGCGACTACTAGCCAGCGCGGTGGCAGGAATCAGTCTGGTGCTGTTACTCTTCCCGCCTACTTACCAACGGGCGCTCGACCCGGGCACCGCTATTTTGCTGACCGAAGGTTACGAAGAGGACACCTTGGATGCACTACTGGCTAACAAGGAGCCAAGTCCGCTGGTCTATACCTACCAGACCCAGGCCCCAAAAGCAACCGCTATACCTGACCTGTATACCTTCCGGCAACAACAACCAGAGGTGCAGACGGTGCATGTGCTGGGTCAGGGCCTGGCAGAACAGGAATTGCAGGCGCTGCAGAACATAACTCTGATACCGCACCTATCTGGCATGCCCGCAGGTATAACTTCTGTAACGTGGCCGGATGCGGTGGTGCTGGGCGAGGCGGTGGCGGTAGCCGGGCAGTATAACTTGCATTCTGAAGAAGAAACAACCCTATACCTGCAGGCCGCCGGACAAGCGCAAGATTCTGTTACTTTAAAAGAAGCCGGCCAGCAACCCTTCCAGCTGCGCTATACCCCGAAGCAGGAGGGCCGCTATACCTATACCTTGATCGCTAAGTCAGGCAACAGGGTCGATACGCTGGGGCAGGTACCTATACAAGTATACTCCGCCGCCAAACCTGCCGTGTTGCTGGTGTCGTCTTTTCCGCTGTTCGAGTTTAAGTTCCTGAAAAATCACTTGGGGCAGTTGCAGCACAAAGTGGCCCTGCGCAGCACGGTAAGCAAGGCGATGTACCAGAGCGAGTGGCTGAATATGCCACAAACTGACCTGAGCCGCATTACACCCAAACTATTGCAGCAGTTCGATGTCATGATCATAGAGCCGCAGGCTTTGCAGGAGCTCAGCAGCACCGAACAGACTACCTTGCAGCGGGCTGTTACCGAAGAGGGGCTGGGTGTCCTCACCATCGCTAGTGAGCAACTGGGCAGCCGCACGACTGCCTTCTTCACCAATTTTCAGAGCAAACGCCTGTCGCAGCAGGATAACCGAACAGCCCGCCCCACCTGGACCGAAAGCACGACAGCCGCTGCCATACCTGTGTCGCCTTACACTTTGTTGAGTAGCGAGGCTGTGACGGGGCTGATAGAAGAGCAGCACAACAACTTGCTGGCGGCAGGCCGCAAGGCAGGCTGGGGCACAGTGGCCATGTCGGTAGTGCCGCAAACGTTCAGCTGGCAGTTGGAGGGCAAGCAAAGCACTTACGCCAGCTACTGGGCACATTTGCTTTCGGCGGTGGCCAAGCGGGAAGTACAGGAGAAATTCTGGCAGCTCGCCGGGCCACAGGTGCCGCAGCTTTATCAACCTGTGGCGCTCAAACTTACCGATTATACCCTAGCTAACCCGAACACGACTCCCCAAGCTACCGTTCGAAGCCTCGCCGATACCGCCCACATAGGTATAGCGCTAGCGCAAAGCATGTACCAACCGGAGGTATATGAAGGCACATTCTGGCCTCGCCAGAAAGGCTGGCATGTAGTGGAGTCGCCGGGCGTGGAGCCGTTTCATTTCCTGGTGCAGGATACGGCCGCATGGCCACACCAGGGTATACAGGCCTCCCGTGCGGCTACTTTGCAGTTTGCCTCACAATCGCACAGTGCAGCGGCAGCCAGTACAAGGGCTTACACAGAAGAACAGGTGCCTGTTATCTGGTTTTTTGCTTTGTTTGTGCTCAGCAGCGGTTTTCTGTGGCTGGAAGAGAAGCTTTAAATTTTTTATTGCGTTTTGGCTCCCTGGTGATGCTTTATCGGCAGGGCCTTTGCCGCGAAAGTATCCAGCAGTTGGATCAGGTCAGGTATACATTCCAAGTTCAGGGTATGGCCCACATGCGGCAGTATCTCCAACTCGGCGTGCGGCAGCGACTGGTACATGGCGCGGCCCATCTCCGGGGTGCAGAGCAGGTCCTCTTCGCCGTGCACCACCAGCACCGGCACCTGCACGCTCTTCAATTCCTCCAGGTAGTTGCTGCTTTCCTCAGTGGCTCGCACCAGTTTCAGCAGTCGCTCCGGTGTGGGGCTTTGGCTGGTTTTGCTGTTTTTGAGGTTTTCTATGGTGATGATCGGGTTCAGGAAATAGCTGCGGCCCAGCACAAAGGGCAGCATGACATCGAGCATGAGCGGGTAGCCGCCGGCCAGCAAAGCCTGTTTCCAGCTGGCCCCGATGGCATCGAAGTAAGCATCTTTGTAGGGGAAGGTCGATAACAGCACGCCCCGCTGCACCAGTCCCGGATGATTCACCAGAAAGCGTTGCGCCACCGCGCCGCCGTACGAAATGCCCACCAGCATCGTGTCGGCTGGCAGCTGCAGGCTCTTAAACAGATCGGCCAGGTCAGCAGCGTGGCCCTCAAAGCTGCGGTGCTCCGGCGCCTCATCCGACTGCCCCTGAAACAGCAGGTCCACGAGCACCAGTCGGTATTTTTTGCCCAGCGCATGCACCAGCCCCGCCCAGGCCGCCGTCGATTGCGATAGCCCGTTCAGAAACACCATTGCCTGCGAAGCTTCAGCGTTTCCGTGCAATTCAAAATGCATTTCGAGTCCGTTGGGTAGGCGATGTCGCATGGTCTTGTCTGTTTAGTGTGAAAGGTTAATGCCCTAATCTAAAGGAAAATTCTAAACTGCGCCTTTAAGGTATAGCCAAACCGTACCTGTGTCAGGTGTAGGTACAAATTTTCACGGTAAACTTAACCCGAAACCGGCTACCTATACCTGGGCTAGTTACTTTGCAGCTATAGTTCTGGTTTGTTTTTGCTAGTCCAGCTGGTAAGCGACTTATACCTTATCCTACCTGGCTTTTGGTTATTCCCACCACGAGCCAACTCACTAAACTGTCGGCAGTACAGACATAAAGTCTTGCAGGCAGTAACGTCCAGACTATCATACATGCTATAGGGAAGGAGTGGTAGGTATAGACGTGTCTAGCAGATCTCTCCCTCCAATAGCTGAGGCTTATTGACAACTGGCTCAGGTATAGCCATAGGCACAGTAAAGTAGAACCGACTGCCCTTTCCGAGCTCTGTTTCAACCTGCACCTTACCGCCATGCCGCTCCACAAAGTCACGGCAAAGCAACAGGCCCAGGCCAGTACCTTTCTCGTTTATAGTGCCTTTGGTGGCCATAGCAGGTGTTTCCAGTTTAAATAGGGTTGCCAGCACATCGGGGCTTATACCGGTGCCCTGATCGGTTACGGCTATTGTTGCCATGTGCATGGGTCCTGCCTCAGCATTTATTTTGATAAGCCCTCCCGGGTAAGAGAACTTGATGGCGTTGTGCAGCAGGTTCCGGACCACGAAGTCGAGCATATGCGCATCGGCGCGTACCTGCAGGGCAGGGGGCACCTGTACCTCCCAGGCAATCTGTTTGGTGTCGGCGGTATCTTTCAGCAGGCCCACGTTGCGGTTTACCAGCTCGGCCAGCTGCAGCACCTCCGGCTCAAAGCGCACATGGTGGCCTGAAGCTGTCTGCGCCGTAGACCACTGCAGCAGGTTTTCGAGCAGGGCCTGGAGGTTGCGCACCGACACCTGGGTATGCGTGGCCAGCTTCTGCATCTGGTCCGGCTTCATCTTGTCCGAGAAGTTCACCAGTATGTTCAGGAAAGACTCCAGTGTGGCCAGTGGCGTGCGGATGTCGTGCGAGATGATGGAGAAAAAGCGATCTTTGAAATAGTTGAGCCGGCGCAACTTGTGCTCCGAGGCCTTGAGTTTGCGCACCGTGTCCTTCAGTTCCTGCGTTCGATGCCTCAACGCCGCAGTGCGGTTGGCTACCATCACCTCGAGCTCGTTTTTCTGCTGCTCGATCAGCAGCTTGCGTTCCGTTTCTTTTTCGCGCTCCAGTCGCGCCTTTTCGAGTACCCGGGCATTAAGCTCGCTCGTAACGGTGTTCAGCCTGTAAGCCAGACCCAACGAGAACAGCACCACCTGCGCCACCACGCCTACCTGCGCCGCATAAATAGTTACCAGGTTGTTAGGCACCAGGTGGTTTTCTTTGAGGATGAACAGCAAGGCCCCTACCACAAAGAACACATTGGCGATCAGGAAGTAAAGGGCCGGCCTGTAACCCTGCAGCAGCGATTGGATGCTCGTAAGCACCATGGCCACCAGCACCAGGCCACCGATAATGCCGATCAGGCTCACACAGGCCTGCAGCAGGTCGAGCGGTGTGAGGTACGATAGCAGGCCCATACCTACGGGCAGGATGTAGAGCAGGGCCAGTAGCGTGAGCGCCTTATCCCAGACCGGCATGGTGCGCTGCGTGTTGAGGTAGTGCCGCGTGAACAGCACCCGGAACAAACCGTTGAACGTGACGATGAACGGAAAGCTGTGTGCGTTCCAGAGCGGTGCGTTTGGCCAAAGCAGCTCAAGGGCGAAGCCGTGGTAGAACATAAAGTACAGCCCCGTGCCCAGCAGCGCCAACACGTAATACAGGTAGCTGCGGTCGCGCACCGAGGCAAAAAGCACCAGGTTGTAGAGCGTCATCACCAGGATAATGCCGATAAAAATGCCTTGCCCGAAGAGCCGGTCGCTGTTGGTGGCGCTTACCTGCTCTGCCAGCAGCAACTGCATCTGCACTGCCTGTGGCTTGTAGAGACTGATGTCGCCCTGCAGACGCAGGTATAGCGTGGTGGCGCTGTGGGCCGGCAGCTCCAGCCGGATGTAGGATTTGTAGGAAGGAATATCACGCTCCCCGATGGGTAACAGCTGGCCGGTCTGTTGTAGGATATAGCCTGTTTCGCTCTGCTGGTAAACGGCTATGTGGCTCCAGTCGCCGGCGTAGAGCAGGCGCACTTGCTCGCGGTTGCCGGCGTTTCGCAACACCACCCGTACCCAATGCACAGTTTTGCCTGGCTGCAGCACAGCCTCGGTGTTGTTTGGCGCAAAGCGGCGTGTTTGCACCTCGTCGATCGTCAGCGCTGCGCTGGGGTCGTGGTATACCTGCAGCGCCTCGGCAATGCGCTGCTCCGTTGCCCCTACCTGCACCGTATCGGGTGCCTGCGCATGGGTCCATAGCGCTGCCAGCAGCAAAGGCAGCAAGGCAAGCACCCTGAAGAGGCGCCGCAGACAACAGGTATAGCGAAGGGCAAGCATACGTCAATTTACAAAATAATCTCAGATCAACTATACTTCAGGGCGTAAGAGATGGAGCCTTTGAAAACCTTTTGCTATATTTAGCTGCTATACCTCACCTGTTTCACTTCTATACCTATGGCTCAACTTAAACTCTTGATTGCAGAAGATGATGTGGTAATTGCCCAGAACCTGTCGCTTTCGCTGGAGTCGATGGGCTATGAGGTGTGCCAGGTGCTGAGCTCAGGAGAGGAGTTGCTGCTGCAGGTACACCAGCACCAACCCGACCTGATCATTCTGGACATCACGCTGGAGGGCAAGCTCGACGGCATCGAAACAGCTGCGCTGCTGGCCAAAGCCACCAGGGTGCCTTTTATTTTCATGACGGCTTTTTCTGACAAAGAGACCGTTGACCGTGCCAAGCAAACCAACCCGCATGCTTACCTGGTAAAGCCTTTTGATGCCCGCACCCTGCAAAGCAGCATCGAGCTGGCCATTCACAATGCCGGTACCCGGCAGCTGCAGCCACCCCAGGCGGCTATACCTGTCCAGCCCACTGATACCGTGGAGGCTGACAACTTTCTGCTGCACGATGCCCTGTTTGTGAAGGTGCGCAACCGCCTGGAGAAAGTGATGCTCGAAGACATTGTGTGGGCCGAAGCACAGGACATCTATTGCAACATCAAGACCCGCACGCACCTGCACCTGGTTAGCCAGAGCCTGAAAAACCTGGAGCAGCGCCTGCCAGCCAGTCAGTTTATGCGCGTGCACCGCTCCTATATTGTGCAGCTCACCGCTATCGAGGCCATCGAAGACAACAACATCCTCATCGGCGGCAAGCAGATCCCGATCGGCAACACCCACAAAGACGCCCTGCTGAAGCGACTGCAAATTTTGTAAAGTTTAGGAGCTGAGGAGTTTGAGAGTTGGGGATTTAGAAAGTTGTGATGTAGCGACGTTTCACTGTAATGTCCTGATGTAGTTGTTTACGTGAGGTCATTTGCAGGAATAGGTAGCGACCTGTGCAATCGAGCCTGTCATTTCGAATGAAATGAGAGATCTGAATTTTAGTAGAGCATAGTTAATCATCCAGATTTCTCACTAACGTTCGAATTGACAAAAATATCGGGCTATGACCTGACCGAAACGTGCATCGCTATACCTGCCCGAACCATTCAGGAGAAAACCATACCGCAAGAGGCAAGCATAGCCTAAACACATAACATCACTTGATTAATTACTCACTCATTCACTAACTCATTCCATCACTCACTAAAACCTCTCACCTCAGCTCTCAACAATTTCACCTCAAATTATTCCCGTTTGGCAAGTATAGGCAACCGGTAATGTTTATTATTAGCTAAATTAATTCAAGATTTCTTTGGCAATAATACCATCAAGCATGAATAGTCTGGCATCATCGGAGCTTGTTATAGCGGGTTGGGTACTTGTACTCGCCTATGCAGGCATCATCCTGTTTTTTGTGATACGAGGTGCGCTCCGCATACGCTCCATCTCTGACTATGCCCTGGGCAATGTGGCTTTCTCGCCGGTGGCGGTGGGCCTGGCGCTGGCTGCCTCTATGACAAGCGCCGCCACTTTTATCATCAACCCAGGCTTTGTGGCGCTCTATGGCATCAGCGGGGTCATCTCGATGGCTATTGCGCTTCCTGTGGCGGCACTCGGGTCGCTGGTGTTGCTGACCAAGGGCTTCCGCAAGATGGGCTCCGCTGTAAAGGCCCAAACCATGGCCCAATGGATGGGGTTGGTCTACAAGAGCCGCGGCTATGCCATGTTCTTCGCCTTCCTGTCGCTGCTGCTCATTACGTTTATTGTTCTGATCTGTGTGGGCCTGACCAAAGTGCTGGCCAGTGTGCTTAACCTAAACGAGCTGTATGTTTGCCTGGGCATTGTGGTGTTTGTTTTTGGCTACATGATGTTCGGGGGCGCCAACTCCATGGTCTATACCAACATGATCCAGGCGGTGCTGATGGTGATCGTGGCCTTTGTGCTGCTTGGGTCGGGCTACCAGCATTTCAGCGAGGGCGTGCATGGCTTCCTCGATAAACTGGCGGCCATTGACCCCTTACTGGTCTCGTCAACCAACCCGCAGAGCTTTCTCTTCCGCGATAATTTCGAAATCATTTTCTGCCAGATGATCATCGGCGTGGCCATCGTTTGCCAGCCGCACATCATCACCAAATCGCTTTTGCTTAAAAGTGACAAGGACGTTAACTTATACCTGCTGACCGGTGTGCTGGTGGAGGCGCTGTTCTTCATGGTGGTGTTCGCCGGCCTTTATGCCCGCCTCTCCTTCCCTGACCTGACTGTGAACGGCCAGCCTTTGCCCGTGGACGGCATTGTATCGGCTTATGTGGTGCAGGAGTTCCCGGTATACGTGGGCTTGCTGGTGGTGCTCGGGCTTATCTCGGCGGGGCTTTCCACTTTAGAAGGACTCATCCAATCACTCTCCATCACCATCACCTCCGATATCCTGACTCCCATTGTGGGCGACGGCATTGCCAGGCGAGGTGTTGTGGTGAACCGGCTGGTCATTGTAGTGCTGGCGGCTGTAACTGTCTGGCTGACCTTCGACCAATTGCAAAACCCGAACCTGAGCGTGGGCATTTTTGCGCAGAACGGGGTGTACGCCTACTTCTCGGCGGCTTTTGTGCCTGTGCTGTTTGGCATGTTTCTGCGCCGGGTACCGCTTATTGCGCCGGTCGCAGCCTCTGTTACGTCGGTCATCGTGCATTTTGGGGTATATTACGGCGGACTCACCACTTACATGCAGGCACCTGTGCGCAACCCAGGTATAGCCGCCGCGCTGGCCATCCTGGCATCGGTGGTGGTGGGCCTCATCTTCTACTATGTATTCAGAAAGCCAGCTTCAGTACCGATGCCCGAAGATTCGTCACTTTTAACACAACCTGCTTATGAAAGTGAGCTCAAAAACTAAACTAGTGGTGGCCTCTTTTGGCTTGCTATACCTGCACACGGCCTGCCAGCCTGCGCAGCCTATCGCCACTTCAGCAGGTACGGACGAGGCCAGCGCACAGGCTACTGCCAGCAGCGAAACGACCGCTGTCGGGCCTGTGGCTGATCCTGTTTTCGAAGGCCTGCACTACCGCTATACCGTCAAAAAAGCGAAACTGCCCGGCGGTGTGAACGTGGCCTATACCGACGAAGGAAAGGGCCCCGAGACGCTGATCTTTATCCATGGGTTGGGCAGCTACTCGCCCGCCTGGAACAAAAACGTGAGTGAACTGAGTCAGCATTACCGCTGCATCGCCATCGACCTGCCCGGTTACGGCAAGTCGGACAAAGCAGGTATAACAGCAGGTATGGCCAGTTATGCCAGCCAGGTACTCGCCCTGATGGACGCCCTGCAACTGAAGCAGGTCACGCTCGTCGGCCACTCCATGGGTGGGCAAATTGCCCTTACCGCCGCCTTGCAGGCACCGCAGCGCATCAAGTACCTAATCCTGGCCGCCCCGGCAGGTATAGAAACCTTCACGGAGCAGCAAAAACAACTCTTTAAGATGACCGTGACGCCGGAGAGTGTACAGAAAACCACGCCTGAGCAGGTAGTGGCCAACTTTAAAGTGAACTTCCACCAGATGCCAGCCGATGCCCAGTACATGGTAGACGACCGCCTGAAAATGACTGAGTCTGCTGCGTTTGGCGATTACAGTGCTGCGGTGGCTGGCAGTGTGGCCGCCATGGTCGATGAGCCGGTGTACGAGCAGTTGCCGCAGGTGCAGGTGCCCACACTGATCATCTTTGGAGCGCAGGACGCCCTCATACCGAACCGCTACCTCAACCCGAACCTGACAACACAGGCCGTGGCCGAAACCGCCCGCGACCGCATTCCCAACAGCAAGCTGGTGGTGCTACCGGAGGCAGGTCATTTCCTGCAGTATGAGCAAGCCAATGCCTTTAACCAAGCAATCCGGGACTTCCTGAAATAGCAACTACATCATAACCTTAAACATCTAATATCTAACCTACTTATTCTCATGAAAAAAATCTATTCACTTCTGTTTGCACTCCTGGCAGTAACTCAGGTGGCACTGGCCCAGAGCGGCAGTGTGCGGGGCCGCGTGCTGGGATCCGATACCCGGGAGCCCCTGACGGGAGCCACCGTCCTGCTCGAAGGAACGAGCAAAGGCGCCTCTACCAACGTTACCGGTGAGTTCAGTATAGCGGATGTGCCGGCCGGTACTTACAACCTGCGCATCTCCTATGTGGGCTATACCTTCCCAAGACAGTCCGTTACAGTCACGGCCGGTGGCACAACCGACATTGGCACCGTGACCATGAACACCACCAACGTGGTAGGCGAGGAAATTGTGGTAACCGCTTCCCGTCGACCGGAGAAACTGACCGAAGCGCCTGCAGCTATCAGCGTGATCTCCACGCGCGACCTGACGGAGCTGCCTTCGTTTAACGTGGGTGAGCTGCTCAACAAGGTGCAGGGTGTAGAAGTGGTACGCTCCGGTGTGGCTGGTATCGGCATCAACGCCCGTGGCTTCAACAATGCTTTCAACGTGAAGATGTTCCAGCTGACTGACAGCCGCAACTCGATGCTGCCAGGTGGCACGGGCCTGCCGGCTGGTGTTTACAACACCGTGATCAAAGAAGACATTGAGCGTGTGGAGGTGATCCTGGGGCCGTCTTCGGCGCTGTATGGTCCGAATGCGCACAACGGTATCATCAACACGATCACCAAAGATCCGCGTCGCCACCCGGGCACTACTGTGGTAGTGGGTGCCGGTAACCAGAGCGTGCTCTCTGCCCGCGCCCGCCATGCCGGTGTGATCAACAGCAAGTTCGCCTACAAAGTAAACGCGGAGTACACTGAAGGAAAGGACTTTGAGTTCATCGACACTGTTTACAACGCCACACTGGGCGCTCTGCCGGAGTACGACGTAGACTTTGGCTTCAAGTTTAAGCGGGCCAGCGCCGCTGTATACTACAGCCCAACCCAAAACATGGACGTGATCCTGGACTATGGCATCGGTCAAGGCTCCAACATTGGCGTAACCAACAACGGTCGCAACCAGATCAATGGCTGGACTTTCCAGTACCTGCATGGCCGTATCGTAACGCCACGCATCTTCGCACAGGTATACAACACATGGAACGATGCCGGCGATACCTACCAGATCAATGCCCGCACCAACAACTACTACACCTTGCGTGCTCTGGGCCAGTCGCATGAAGTGGCGCATGAAAAGTCTAAAACAGGCGCGGCCAGAGGTGAGCTGTACACGAACTCTCCTGCCATCGCTTTTCCGGGCTTTATCGACAAAAGCCACCGCCTGAACGGTGAGGTGCAGTACAACAACAGCTACGGTGGTTTTGATGTGATCACGGGTCTTAGCTTCCAGCGCGATGTGGCCTATAGCCGCCAGACCTACCTCGACGACCGAAACGGCAACATTATCCTGAACCAGTACGGTGCCGTTGCCCAGATTGAGCGTGGCCTGGGTGAGCGTGTGCGCGCCGTAGTTGGCGCCCGCCTCGACCGCCACGACAACTATGGCACGCAGTTCAGCCCGAAAGCCGCCCTCACGCTCAATGCACTGGCCGGTACGTTCAGAGCAACTTACGGCCGCGCTTATGCCGCCCCTTCCATCCAGTTCCAGGAGTTTTACCTGAACAACGGTGCGCTGGCCATTTTGGGTAGCGGTGCCGGCCTGACTATTCAGAACACAGAAACAGGTGCCACCCGCGAGATACCCAAACTGGAGCCGGAGCGTGTGCAAACCTTCGAGCTGGGTTACAAAGGCACACCAACCGACAAGTTTTATGTCGACCTGAGCACCTGGTACTCCATGTCGGAGGACTTTATCTCGCCACTGACAGCCGTTACGCCGCTTATGGGCAAGGAGAAAGTGATCCGCAAAGGCAGCGAAGATGTAACGGAGGCCGCATCTAACGCGCTCAATTACTACCTGACCTACCTGAACTATGGTAACGTGAACTCATGGGGTACCGACCTCGGCCTGAACTATTACCTGAACAACAACTTCAGCATCGGCGCCAAGTACTCCTATTTCAACTCCGACATCACGGACCGCGACAACCTGGACAACGATGCCAACGGTGACGGCAAGGTTTCTGCTGTTGAGAGCAGCCTGAACGCACCAAAGCACCGCTATAATTTCAACTTTACGGCCCGCGACCTGTTCAATAACAAGTTCTTCGGCTCTGTGAACGTGCGCATCCTGCCAGAGTACGACTTCTACTCCGGTTCGCAGGTGGCTGCCAAAGAGAACGAAAACAAGCGTGTGGCACCGCTTCTTTATAACTATGGCCCGCTTGGCGGCTTCACTTCTGTAGATTTGAGCGCTGGATACAAATTCACACAGATGATCACACTCGGTGCCAGCGTAACCAACCTGTTTGATACTGAGCAGCGTGAGTTTGTAGGCTCGCCGGTGATCGGGCGCCTGTACTCCGCGGAGCTGCGCTTCGACTTCGGTGGCAAAAAGAATAAAAGCGACGTTAGGTAGATAGATTAAGGTGAAGGCAGGGCGCCCCGCAAGGGCGCTCTGCCTTTTTATTTGGGACTCAACTTACAGGTTTTCACACATGAAGAATGCAGTTATTACGGGTGGCACCAGTGGCATTGGCCTAGGTATAGCCCGCTTGTTTGCGGCGCAAGGGTATAACCTGCTGCTCAACGGACTCGAAAAGAACGGTCAGCAGATAGCCAACGACCTGGCACAGGAGCATAATGTGAAGGTGGTGTTTTCGTCGGCCAACATGCAGCAGCCGGAGCAGATCCGGGAAATGGTGCAGCAGGCGGAGCGGGAGTTCGGGAAAATCGATGTGCTCATCAACAACGCAGGCATACAGTATGTCGCGCCGGTGGATGAATTTCCGGAAGACCGCTGGGATGCCATCATTGCTATCAACCTATCGGCCTCTTTCCATGCCTCCAAAGCCGTGTGGCCGGGTATGAAAGCCCGGGGATTCGGGCGCATTATCAACATTGCCTCTGCCCATGCCTTGCGCGCGTCTGAGTTTAAGGTAGCGTATGTGGCCGCCAAACACGGCGTGGCAGGTATAACCAAGGTGCTGGCTCTGGAAGGTGCCCCGCACGGTATCACCTGCAATGCCATCTGCCCAGGGTACGTGCGCACGCCTTTGGTAGAAGCCCAGATCAGCGACCAGGCACGCGCCCACCAGATGTCTGAGACCGAAGTGATTGAAAAAGTGATGCTGAAGAAACAGCCCATCAAGCAATTTGTAGAAGTAGAGGCGCTCGGCAACCTGGCGCTATACCTGGCCTCGGAAACAGCCGGGCAACTAACCGGCGCCATGCTGCCGGTTGACGGCGGCTGGACTGCGCAGTAACTTCACCTAGCCCCTCCTATACCTACCAATACCGAAGACCAGATACAGGCAACACGGCTATACCTGACTTCCATTGGGCAGGACGCTTCCATAAACGTACCTATACCTTACAGGGCTGCTCTCTCAATCTGTAGGCAGCTCAAAAGCAAAAGCCCCGGCACTCTTTCGAGCGCCGGGGCTTTTGCTATACTTTATTTTATTATTTGCTGATGATCTTGAATTCGGTGCGTCGGTTCACCTGGTGGTCTTCCTCCGAACATTCCACATTATCGGCGCACTTGTTACGCAGCCTGGTTTCGCCATAGCCTTTCGCTACCAGTCGGTTGCGGTCTATACCTTTCGATATAATGTAGTCTACCGCAGCCTGGGCTCTGCGCTCCGACAGATCCTGGTTATACTTACGGGTCTGGCGGCTGTCGGTATGCGAGCTCAGCTCGATGCGGATCGTCGGGTTAGCCTTGAGTATGCGTACCAGTTTGTCCAGCTCAATCGCAGCATCCGGACGGATATCATGCTTGTCGAGGTCGTAGAAGATGTTTTCCAGCACGATTGGCACGTTTGGCGTGTCGCGGTACATGATCATCTCAACCAGCAGCGAGTCTATGCTGAAGCGGCAATCCGGCGTGAAGAGGATCGTCTGGGTCAGGTAGCCTTTCTTACTGCCCCGGATGGTGTATTGCATACCTGCCTCTACTTTGTAGTTGAAGTTGCCCGTCGAGTCGGAGTGCGTCTCCACCATCGAACCTACGTTTTCTTCAAACAGTTGCAGCAGCACATTGTCTACCATCACGCGCTTTTTGATGTGCGTTCCGGGCTGGTCCACCATTTCGTAGGTCTGGCCCACAAGGGTACACTCCACATTCACCTCTCTGAACTTGTAAATGTTGTCGTAACCCGACTCGCTTGTTCTGCCTGAAGAGAGCCAGCCTTTTGTGCCCGAGCTGTCCACTACTATACCCAGGTCGTCGCGTGAGGTGTTGAGCGGGTACATCAGGTTCTGCACGCGTGTCCAGCTGCCGTGCTCGCCTTCTGCCCTGAAGATGTCGAGTCCGCCCAGGCCTACGTGCCCATCGGAAGAGAAGTAAAGTTTGCCATCGGCGCCAATGCTCGGGAAGCTTTCGCGGCCACTTGTGTTGATCACTTCGCCTGCGTTAACCGGCTCTCCCCAGCTGCCGTCTTCCTGGCGCTCGCTATAGTAAATGTCTGTCTCACCCATTCCGCCCGGCATATCCGATGCAAAATACAGCAGTTTGCCGTCTGGGGTAATGGCCGGATGGCCAACAGAGTACTCCTGCGGTTTGTTATACTTAAATGGCTTCACATCAACCCACTCCTGCCCTTTGCGACGCGCCATAAAGATCTCGTGGCGGTTAATGTTTCCTGTGCCTGCACCATTGCCTCTGTTCACCCAGCTGGTCGGGTCTGTGTTTACTTTGGTTTGGCTGCGCTTCACGCTGTTGGTGCGGGTAAAGTAAAGGGTATTCTCCTGAGCCAGGAAAGCGGCCGGGCCGTTGTGGATGTCTGTGTTGATCTCCTTGCCAAGCGGGCTCGGATCGCTCCAGGTGGAGTCTTCGTTCATGCTGGCGTAGTACAGCTGCACGAAGCCATTGCCTGTCCAGTTAAAGCGTTCTTTCTTCTTGCTCTCGTCCGCCGACAGCCTGTCTGAGGAGAACACCATGTCGCCGTTCGGCAACAGAATCGGGCTAAAGTCAACGCCTGCAGAACTCAGTTTCTGCTCGGTAGCAATTTCGTATGAAAGCGGTCGGTTTGTCCAGAAGATGGCGGTGTCGCATGAGGCGGCCTGGTTCATGGCCATGGTGGCCTTCTCCGGCACACGGCGGGCATAGCTGGTATACAGTTCTTTCGCCTTCTCGTAGTTCCCGTTGCGCTTGGCGGCCTCGGCATAGAAGTAAATGCTGGCCGGCGTTATGTTCTCGAAGCCGGCCGCCTGGGCATACCAGAACTCCGCCTCTTTGCTGTTGTTCATCAGCCGGTAGCTGTCGGCAATGCGCTCGAGCAGGTATACGTCCGGCTCTTTGTTTTCCATCAGTTTCTTATAAGCCTCAAGCGCCAGGGCGTATTCAAAGCTGTTGAAGTACTTATCGGCCTCCTTCGTCTCTTTTTTTTGTGCCGCCAGCGGTTGTGCACAAACTGTTGCCAGAAGAATCAGTAGGTATAGGAATCGTAATCTCATGTCTGCTTTCTGGGTGATTTTAGAAGTAACGTGGGGTCAGCATTCGGTTATCCTGCTTCTTGAAGAAAGAGTAACCCAATGAAATTTCGTGGCTGGCGTGTTGGCGCAGGGCGTTCAGGCTGACGTCGTAAGAGTAGCCAAGTCGCAGCTTAGGCGTAACGTACAGCTGCGCGATGGCGGCCCAGGCATTGCGACGGTCCAGCTCGTACTCATCGGAGTAGTTGTTGTGCACCTTCACGGCTGTGCGGTAAGAGCCTCCCAGCCAGATGCGCTCTCCCAAGAGGAAAAAGGCATTCAGATCCAGGCTGGTTGGGCTGTTGAAGTCCTCTTTCACCAGGAAGCTCGGCTTGAAGATAAGCGCTGACGAAAGGTCCATCACATACCCAGCCGACAAAAAGTAATGGCGATTCGGCATGGTCACCTCCAGCTCGTCGCCCCCGGTGTTGATGAGGTTGGCTACTGAAAGGCCCGTATAGAATCGTTCTGTGTTGAAGAAAGCACCGATCCGGAAATCGGGCATCATCTCTGAAACGCGCCCCGGGTTGAGGGCCTGGTCGGGCCTGGTGTTACCAGTGTTGAGCTTGGTGCCGTCGAGGGTGTACTGCGCCATACCTGCGGCAAAGCCCAGGGCCAGTTTGGCGGTTTCGCTCATCCGCAGGCGCACCGCCAGGTTACCGTGCAGTCCCATCTGCCGCTGAGCACCCAGTTCGTCGTTCATGGCATTAAGGCCAAAGCCCAGCAGACCGCTGCGCGAGGAACCATCCACGCTAAAGGTTTGTGTAGTGGGCGCCCCCTCTATACCCACCCATTGGCTGCGGTGGGTCAGGTTGGCGTTTATAATCTCCTTACTTCCCGCATAGGCCGGGTTAATGATCAGCTCGTTGAAGATGTACTGTGTGTATTGCGGCGCCTGCTGCGCATAGCCTTCCCAGGACAGCAGCAGTATCACCAGAAGTACCCCTAATTTTCGCATGGTAATCACTTAATTCGTTTGTTTTCTTATCGGACGATCATCACATAACCCTTGTAGGTTTTCTCAGAGCCATCGCACAGCGTGAGACGAATCAGGTAGTAGTAGGTACCCTCCGCTAACTTGTCTCCGTTCCAGTTGTTCTGATAGGCTTTGCTCTTGTATACCTCGTTACCCCAGCGGTTCACCACCACTACTTCGTTGTCCGGGTAATTTACCAGGTTACCGATCACCCAGGTGTCGTTCTCACCATCGTTGTTCGGAGTGAATACATTTGGAACAGTCAGGTTGGCCTCACGCATGCTTGGGTCTGAGATCATGGACACCGGATCGCTCTTACACTCGCCGTTGTCGGCCACTACCGTGATCTCTCCTCTGTTATTGCCTTGCATCACCGTGATCACGCTCGTGCCCTGGCCTGTCAGGATCTCCCAGCCAGTTGGCACTTGCCAGGTAAAGAGGGCGGCCGGGCTGTTCGACTCAAGTTCGAAGGTGGCTATGTCGGAGCAGGCCAGGGTGCGGTCTACGATGCGGCTGATCACCGGAAGCGGTCTTGTTGTTACGGTCAGTTTGGTAGCGGCGCTCTTGTCACAGTCGTTTGTGGCTTCCACGCTGATTTCACCTGAACTGGTTCCCATCTGCACCGTGATCTGTGGCGTGCCCTGTCCGGCTGTGATGATCCAACCGGCTGGCACTTTCCAGGAATAAGAAGATGCGTTGGCAACGGCGTCGACTGAGTACGTCGCGGTGCGGGTTGCACAGGCCAGCGTCTCTCCTTTGATGGCTGCCGGCGCCAATGGCGGCGCTGTTACTACTTCTACTGTCAGTTTAGATTCGGCTGTGGTACCACAGGCATTCTTGGCTCTTACTGTTACATCGCCTCTGCCTGTCACTTTCACTTTGATGCTGCTGGTACCTGCGCCAGATACAATTTCCCAGCCGGCTGGCAGTGTCCAGATGTACGTTTCGGCACCTTCGATGGCAGGTATAGAGTACACGGCATCGGTTCTGCCCACGCAGGCCAGCTCTGGTCCCCTGATGGCTTCCGGGTTCATAAGCGGACGCTGCGGCTCTGTTACCAGTTTTACACTCTGGCTCTTTCCGCAAGAGTTAACAGCCACAACAGTTACCTCGCCGCCGCTTGTGCCTGCAGTCGCTTTTATCTGTGTGGTGCCCTGGCCCGAGGTGATCGTCCAGCCTTGTGGCACTGTCCATTCGTAGCTGATTGCCGTTGGAACGGCGGCTATGCGGAAAGTAAGACCGGTAGAATTGCCGCAGTACGACTCGTTATCGGTAATGATAGCTGATGGCGATGGCGGTACGGAGCCCACTGACTGTACTGTTAAACCGGTGGCGGTGCTTCTGGTGCCGCAACTGTTAACGGTAGCCACACTTACTTGGCCCTGTGTTGCCCCAGCTTTTACGGTTACGCGTGTTGTTCCCTGACCTTCTACAATAACCCAGTCTGCGCCCGGGAAGGTCCAGAAATAAGATCTTGCGCCCGGCACCGGATCAATCGAATAAGTCTGGTTAAGTCCCGCGCAATACTGAGCGTTTCCTTTTATTGGGCCTGCCTGCGGTGCTGGCACGTCCTCTATTGGTACAACGCGCAGCTTGGCAGGTATACTGTTGCCGCAGGGGTTAGAAGCGGTTACTGTAATATCGCCGGCTAACGTTCCCACTTTCACCTTAATCTCGGTTGTGCCCTGCCCAGAAAGGATGGTCCAACCAGATGGAACCGCCCAAATGTACTCCAGGGTATGATCTACTGGCTGTAGCGTATACACGGCTTCGCTCTGTCCTCTACAAACCTCGTCCGGGCCTTTGATGGCGAATGGTGTTGCCGGTACTGTTGGGAATGGCTTTACAGCTTTCGTTGCCGGGCTGCTCTGTCCGCATGAGTTCACGGCGATCACACTCACGTTTCCTGACTGGCTGCCAATGGTAACGGTGATGCGTGTTGTACCTTGTCCGTTGGTAATGGTCCAGGTTGGCGGCACGGTCCAGGTATAGCTCTGTGCGCCTGCAACCGGATTTATTTCATACACTGTGGTTTTGGCCGCACAACCAAACTCCTCACCTGTTATTGCAACCGGGGCAGTTGGCGCGCCGGTTGTCGTTGTCACATCCTTGCGTGTGATACCGCTCGCACCGCAATTGTTAACCGCTTGCACGCGAATCTGGCCACCACTGGCATTCTCGCTTAATCTTACTGTTATCTCATTTGTATCCTGACCTGAGGTAATGGTCCAGCCGTCTGGCACATACCAGGTATAGCTGGTTGCTCCTGGCACAGGGGCTACTGAATATTTAGTGCCTATACTGCCTTGGCAAACAGGGAAAGCACCTGAGATATCTCCTGGATTAACTGGTGGACCAGGGATAGGCACCACATTGAAAGTTCTGGACGGGCTCTGGCCGCAGGCATTTATACCTTTTACGCTAACAGTTCCGCCCACACCATTCGGGTTGAAGACAACGGTGTTTGTTCCCTGTCCTTCGATCAGTGTCCAGGCAGCTGGGTATTCCCAAACATATTCTAACACATCGCCGCTGGCTGTCACGCTGAATGTCACACGCTCCGTAGTCACGCAGAAAGGCAGGGTGCCTGACCCGGAGATATTGGAAGGCTGGTTAGGAGCCTGCAGGAATGGTTTCACTTCCAGCTCCGACGCATTCGGGCTCTCCCCGCAGACGTTCTTAGCTTTTACAGTAACTTTGCCCGCTGTCGTTCCTACGGTCACAGAGATTTGCGTAGTACCTTGTCCGGACACAATACTCCAGCCCGTAGGCACTGTCCATACGTAAGAGGTAGCATCCTGAACAGGCACAATGGAATAGGTAGCTCCTTCGCCGGCGCAGACCCCTTCGTTGGCCGTGATTGGCCCAGGAGTGGCAGGAGGATCTGGGTAGTTGTTTACTTTCAGACGGCTGGGCGGGCTGGCGCCGCAACTGTTGTTCACAGAAACCTGGATGTAGGCATCGTCGTTACGACCGGTGGCTTCTACCCTGATGCTGGTTGTGCCCTGCCCGCTCAGGATTCTCCATCCGCTGGGCACGTTCCAGGTATAGCCAGTGGCCCCAACTACCGACTCGATGCTGTACTCTCCGACGGTTCCCACACAAAGCTCCACTGCGCCCGTTATAACACCTGCGTCTGGAAGCACTGCGCAAAAGTTAATGTCAACCGTGTTATTCTGCTGAATCTCGTCTTCCGCCGATCCTGATATGGTACCGCGTACGAAACCGGGCCCGGTTTCATTGATGGTTGCCGTAAGGGTAAGGGTATAGGTTTGCCCAACCTTCAGGTTACCGATGTTCCAAACCCAGTTGCCGTTTACAAGCGAAAACGTGGAACCGGGAGCGTCTGTTGTATAGCTATGATTGGCACCTGAAAAGAGAACAGGACTTACGCGGACGTTTTCATCGTCAACGGGCCCTTTGTTGGTCACGGTAAAGGTATAGGTAATGGACTGGCCAACGATATAGCGGTCGACGCCAGCGTTACCTTCTGTTTTCGTGATTTTGATCTCGAGGTCTGTTGGCAAAAAGAAGTTATTGTTGTTCAGCCTGACCTCTCCTTGTAAGGAGGCCACACGTCCGCGAACAATTGAGCCGTCGCCAATCGTTACAGCCTGTTTGGCCAGGTACTGCCCTTTTATCTCTGCACCGTTTCCTACGGTAAGCGTATTCTCCACTACCCAGAAGACATTGCCAATTTTAGCGTCGCGAATCAGCTCAATGTCTACTCCGGCGCCTATGCTCAGACTTCCCTTGATAATAAAAATGAAAACGGCGTTCGGGTTGTTGCCTCCGTCTAGTGTAATATCGCTGGTAACATTGGCATTGCCATCGAACAGGTATACACCCGCAGTGTAAGTGCGGCCGCCGAGTTCTGGGTTGGTGAGTGTTGCGGTGGGGGTGGTGGCTGCAGCGTTGTTATAAACAGAGGTGGCTGCGGCAAGTGCATTGTTGGCTGCGCTGCCCGGATTGTCAATGCCTCGCCATACGGATCCAGGACTAAAACCCTGAGCAGGTCTTGTAACAGAAGCTACTTTACCGCGAACAATCGTGTTGGTGTTGTTCTGGTTGAAAACCCTATCGCCGCCTACAACGTTATAGTCGTAAAAGGCCCCCAGTGTGGGCGCTTGTTGCGCATTTACGCCAAATGCAACCAGCCATAAGCCTAGCACCAGGAGCAAGGCTCTACTTAAGAAGCTTGTCATGAAATAAATGAGTATAAGTTTGTTATAGAACTTGGCGTTTAAATATTCAACAATTTGCAGCTACGGACAGCCATTTCCGCAGCTCTTTTCATTTCATCCCACACAGCCAAATAAGTCGCAAGTATATACTTTAAAATGTACATTCAGAAGCTTCAAATGTATACTGCATATATTTGGGGCTATATTAAGCTCTAAAATTTAACAAAATTTGTTAAGTACCAAATTTTAAGTTAAAGTTTAAACTTAATTGCGGCAAAATCCTATACCTCCATTTCTGCTTTTGGCCTCTTGCTGCTTCTGCGCAACGCTCTTAACACAAGTAACAGAAAGGCCGTTTCGAAATAGTATTTTAGAACTTGGGCGCAAAAGTAGACACAATCGAGCACACTCTGTATCAGTAACATAAAAAAAATATTACTGCTCAGGTTTTTCCCGGATTGCACAAAAACAAAAAGGCGCTTTACTTTACCAAACCCATTGCGGACAGATGATGCGGCGATCGTTCAGCAACTTAAAGCCGACTATTACCTCGTGGGTACCGGCGCTTACCCGGTTGAGGCCTGATGTAGTGGCATCATAAGAGTAGGAAATATCTATCAGCGGACTTACATACACGCCTACCATTCCTACTATGGCATCGTTGTGGCGGTAAGAAGCCCCCACCCAGAAGCGCTCATCGTACAGCGCGCGCAGGTTCACGTCCACCGAAAGCGGACTTGGTGCGGCCAGTTTGAACATGACGGATGGGATCAGGTCTATTTTACCTCCAGGGGCAAAACGGTAGCTGCCCGTCAGGAAGTAATGACGCTGCAGGTCGAGCGATACGTTATTTTCTTCAGAGGAGCGGAAAGTGCCCGCATTTTCCAGCAGCTGTGCGCCAGCGAGCCCTACAGAGAAGTTCCGGGAATACACCCAAAGCCCCAGTGAAAGATCCAATACATTCTGGTTGATCCGGCCGCCGCCGATCAGTGGCTCCGCCGGATTGGTAAACTCCAGCTCAGCGTTGTTAATGCTGTTGCGAACGAGGCCAGCCCCAACCCCCGCCGAAACGTTGATGGTGCGTGTAACCGGCAGGTGATACGCATAAGTGCCCGTTAACCCTGTTCTGCGCAGCGGGCCCGTTTTATCGGTGTGCAGGATAATGCCGGCCCCGTGATGCGCCAGCGCTTTGGCATACTTGGTACTGGCGGCGCCTTTGTTCAGCGGCACATGGGCGGAGGCGTAGTAGGTAACGGGTGCTCCATCAAGCCCCACCCACTGCTGCCGGTTACTGATGCGTATGTCGGCATAGTCTTCTATACCTGACAGGGCGGGGTTAAGCAGAAAGTTATTGACCATGTACTGGCTGTACTGCGGACGCTGCTGTGCGAACGCCTGCGTAACGACACCTACCAATACTACCAACAGGAGAGACAGCTTTTTCATAGTCATTATCTGATAATGGTCACATGCCCTGAAATTGGTTTTTCGGAGCTGTTGAGATAAATGATGTAGTAATAGGTCGCCACTGGCAGAGATTCGCCGTTGTAGGTGCCATCCCAAGGGGTGGCATAGCCAGTAGAGCTGAAAATCTGGTTGCCCCAGCGGTTAAAGATCTCGATGCGCGCATCCGGGTAGTTCTGTATGTTCTCGATTTCCCACACATCGTTCACACGGTCGCCATTCGGCGAGAAGGCGTTTGGCGCCGTGATGGCCGGTATAACCGTTACGGTCACTTCATCGGTGGCCGTACAGCCCTCTTCTGTGGTGATGGTCACGGTATAGGTGGTCGTCACATCGGGCCTGGCAACTGGGTTGGCCACATTGGCATTGCTTAGGCTCTCCGCCGGCTCCCACTGATACGAAACCCCTCCCGAGGCACGCAGTTCTGCAGGCCGCCCTTGAATGATTTCTACATCAGGTCCGGCATCAGCCACAGGCTGCACCACGGTTACATTGACTGAGGTGCGGGTTGCGTTGGCGCAGTTGTTACTATTTCGGGCCTGCACATAGAAAGTTGTGTTGCGATCGAGTTCCTGCGTAACGAAAGTGTTGCCCACAAAGAGCGGGGAGCCGCCCGTTGGCGCGTCGTACCACTCAATGGTGTTGCCGTTGGCATTGGCCACTGTCAGGGTAGCAGAACCACCCACACAGGCACGTGCGTCGCGCACTGTCAGAATTGGGGCGTCCGGCAAGGCCAGCATCGCGATCAGCACCGACTCCGAAGCGTTCTCACAGCCCGCCGAAATAGCTACCCGGCGGAACCAGGTGTCGCGGGTGAGCACAGGAGGTGCGTAGCCTGGCCCGGTGTTCTGGCCTGGTGCCGGGTTGAAGCCCGCAGTTGGCCCGCTGATGCTGCTTTCCCAACGATATGTAAATCCGCCACTGCCACCAGAAGGCGTAGTACCGCTTAGCGGCGCCGGCTGTGTGCCCGAGCAAATCTCCTGGGGTGCTGAAATAGAGTTGCCGGTTATGGCAGGCCGGATGCGTATCTCGACCACATTACTTTCGCTTGGCGTACACTGCCCCGCTCGCACTACTCGCCTGAACCAGGTAGTCTGAGTAATGGAGGCAGGAGTATAGCTCTGTTGGTTATTCGTGCCGGGAGCTGGTGTGAAATTGCCCGTAGCACCACTTGTGCTTAATTGCCATTCATAAGTATAGTTGCCATTGCCACCCGAAGGCGCAGACCCGGTAATAGAAGCTGGGGTGCTACCTGAGCACTCATCCTGTTGTGCAGATGTGATGGTATTTCCAGTAATAGCCGGCGAAACTGTGATCCTTACAGCTTCTGAGGGAGAATCGCAATTGGCCGACGTTACGACCCGCCTAAACCAGTTGCTACCTGCTAAATTGGATGGTGGATTATAGTTTTCTCCATTGTTCGTGCCCGGTGCTGCCACAAAACCTGCATCTGGCCCGGTCGAGCTGACTTCCCAGCGGTAGGTATAAGGACCTCCAGCCCCACCGCTTGGCTGGGAACCCACTAACTGGCCAGGCGCATCACCGGCACAGATTTCCTGTAAAGCTGGTGTTACTATGTTCGCACTTGGCGGCACAGGATCCACGGCAATTATTTCGAGCACATTACTGGAGTCCGGAGAACAATTAGCAGAGCGTACCACCCGCCTGAACCAAGATGTTGAACCAATAGGTTGCGTTGGAGTATAGTTCTGGTTGTTATTCACACCCGGGGCAGCTGCATAGCCACGGTCTGGCCCTGTAGTACTTACCAACCAAGTATAGCTGTAGGCTGAGGTTTCATCGCCACCCGAAGGTCTGCTACCAGTTAATTCGGTTAACACGCCACCCACACATACACTACCAGTTGTCTGTCCCCCGATATCAATCAGGTTGTTGGTCACACGAGGGTTCACCCTAACTGTTACCTGCCTGCGTGGGCCCGTGCAGAGCACACCTTGAGCTGAATCGCGTGCAGCCACATAAAAATTATTGCTACCAGCTGGTAGTGGCGGTGTTACAAAGGTGTTTCCTATAAAAACAGGTGCCGCATTGGGGTCATCTGTATCGAACCAGGCAAACGACGGCGCCGATGATGTCGGCGTCAGTTCCACAAAATCTCCCTCGCAGACGATACCCGGGTTCGCTATAGTAGGTTGACCCGGCTGCTGCAGAATGACCACCTGCACTGGTGGCTGTGGCTGGCCCTGGAAAATGGCATTGGAGCTACCGCACTCGTTCACTGCCTCCACAGCAATGGTATAAGTCCCAGGCCTATCAAAGTCATATGCATAGCTGAAGGTCTCTGAGTTGAAAGTACGGGTTGTTGGTCCCTTCGGCCCGTTGATGGAGATGGTCACTGTGATTTGCTCCCCAAGGTTCTTATCGATAAACAGACCACCGCCTCCGCCTGGAACTCCCCCAGCACCACTGGCACTAAGGTCAATACGGGTCGGTCCGCAAAATACTCCTCCCTGCGGCGGTTGCACCTGAGGCCAGCCAACCACAATCCCTTGTGAGGCTGTATCGGAGTCGCAGCCATTGGTTACGATCTGTTCAATCGTATAAACTCCTGACTGTGTAAATCTGAAGACCGGATTGGCCTCTGTCAGGCTACCTGACTCTAGTACGTAGCCCTGATCCGGTGTTACAGACCAGATATAGGTTAACCCACCACCTGTGGCCGAGTCTTCGGGCGTGACAATGACGGGTACGCAAGGGGGTTGCTGGCTTTCATCCGCCCGTTTTTTGCCCAGCGAAAACCCGGCCTTGGGCTCCTTGCTGACACTGTACACCCGCGTGAAGGGCTCCGTACAACCATTGCCAGCCACAGCTGAAATGGTGATGGTATAATCCCCAACTGCGGTGTACGGGTTCGGATTGGAGATTGGGAAGTCAGAAGGACGGTATTGCACTGGCGCGCTGCCATCGCCCCAGTCCACAAAATAGCTGCGAATGTCACTTAGGGCAGGCTCCTGGGTCGTGTTAGTGATCGTAGCTGTCACACTTATGTCAGCATCTGCCACGGTGTCGGGCAGACAGGTGAGGAAGTTATTTTCTTCCGTGAAAGAAATTTCAGGCAATCGGCGAATCTGCACCTGCTTTGTTACTGGTTCTGGCGCAGGGCAACTGGTGATGGTACTTGTAGCCAATACTGTCACATCAAAAGTTGCAATACCTATACCTCGTTCATTGTAAGTGTGCTCAACCCTAGGGCCCCGGCCATTGGAACCATCCCCAAAAGTCCAGGTATAGGTTTCGTCCGGAGAGCTATTGATTATCTCGAAAACAATAGGTGTTCCTGAGCAGGGAGGAGTTGACGGCTCAACTGTAAAGTCAGGAAGGGCCGGGCGGCTGTTAACGGTGATGGGCACCTCGGAAGAAGTGTTGGTAGTACAAGCGCTGCCTGAAACCTGCACCTTATACCTGCCTGTTTCGGTCACCTGAAGTTCTCGGCCCGTGGCTGTTGTCTGTACACCGTCCTTAAACCATAGGTAAGTAAGGCCAGCACCCTCCGGAGCTCTTAAAATTGTTGTCTCACCTTCGCACAAAACGGTACGCCCGTCCACCTGCACAGTGGTGGGGCAGGACTGTGACCAAGCATGACCACTCAAAAGTAACAATAAAGCAAGTAAGCTAAAGAACAAATGTCTGGGTAGCAGTTGGCGCATCAGATCAGTTTTAAAGGGTGACATTTGGCTGTACTGAAACTATAACGATATAATCATTCATTATGATTTATCAGAGTATGACTTTAAAGCAAATATGGCTTAAATATAAGTAAAACAATCGAATAACAGTATATAGCCCCAAAGCTGTGATTGATAACGTCACCTCCTGAATTGGCTTACAAATGAAGCCTATTAATGTTTAAGTTCGACAGCAATATTTACTCATTATAGCAGACCCTTCTCTACGGAAACAGGTATAGTTCCGTTTAAATATATACATGCTAATATCTAAGCGTAGAGGCCAGGGCAACAAGAGAAGCAGAAGGAGAGAGATTGCGCATTCGTCGCCCCAAAGGCAGAAGCGCCGAGCCAAGGGTTGCGGCTCACTTAAAATAAGCATACAGAAAGGCCATATCCGGGTATGAGCATTCTTTACACTTGATAACATAGCACCCAAAGTTTTCTTCCTGACTGAGAAGACCTAGCTCTCGGTTAGGTGCTGGCTTTCAGCAAGGAAGTATGTCTGTTGAAGCATACCGAAGGCCTGAAAAATATACGCGCCTAGTCCATGGGTGCGGATGGCCAGAGAGGTCTAAGTGGATGTGCCAGCTCAGGTAACCTTCACTTCAGGCAGATTGATTATTAGAGATAACAAAGCCACATTCGAAACAGTATTCCGGACAGTCCAGAAAACCGGTGGTTGTGTTTAGCGCTGTAACAGCACCTTCTTTTTCAGGTATAGGTCTGGCGTTTGAATCAGAAGCATATAAACGCCGTCGGGTAGTTGCTCCAGGTTTAGCGCCATGGGCCTGTTGAGCTGCAAAAGTTCTTTCCGGTATACCTGCCGTCCCTGAAGATCGGATATCAGCAGCAGCGCCTTCGGCAGCGGTTCCTTAGAGGACAGGATTAACTGCCCCTGACCTGGCCGTAGTGTTATGCTAACTCCAGGAGGTATGCTTTCTTCTGGCTGCACTTCCTCCTTTTCCTCTTGCTGCACCACCTCCAGCGCATCAGACAAGCCAGAGAAGCATCCTTCAGAGTTCTGTATTTGTACCGTGTAAGTTCCCGCTTCCGTTATGGTGATCACCTGCGTGTGCTGCTCCAGCAACACCCCATTGCGCCACCACGCATAGTCTGCAGCCGCCACCGATGCCTTCAGCTCCTTTTCGCTCAGTCGTTCAATGGTGGGCTTGGCAGGCACTGGCAGCACCTTCACTATAATCGCTTCACTGATGTGCTGGCAGTCTGCTGACGCCACCTTGCGTCGGAACCAGGTAGTTTCGGTTAAAGCACCGGGCGTATAGTTCTGCTGATTATTAGCACCATCCGCAGGCACAAACCCCTCGGCGGCGCTGCGTGTGCTCCTTTCCCACAAATAGGTATAGGTACCCTGGCCACCAACAGGAACGCTGCCGGTTAAGGCCTCGGGTTGCCGCCCTGCGCATACAGCCTGGCCGTTTTGCACCTGATTACTACTCAAGGGCGGGTAGATCGTTACAAACCGTTGGGAAGCGGCACTCTGGCCGCACGCGTTCGTGGCAATCACCCGCACTGCTCCTCCTATAGCAGCTGTCAGGATTTCCACCTCGCTTGTTCCCTGTCCAGATACAATCACCCATCCGGCCGGAACGGTCCACATATAGGAAAGGGGTCCACTAGTTGCCTCGACTTCATACTTGGCGCGACTCCCGGCACACAATGCAGCGGGGCCAGCTATTGCTCCCGGCTGCAAGGGAGGCGTATCCAATTGAACTGCCAACTCGCGGGCGCCACTTACCCCGTCGTTATTCTCAGCCACTACCCTGATACTGCCACCGTTACTGCCTGACCTAACGGAAATTTGCCGAGTCGCTTGCCCGGCAATAATCATCCAACTGTCCGGAACAGACCATCTATAGGAAATAGCTCCTGTGACAGCCTCCACACTATAGCTGAGTTCCTGCCCCGGACACACCTTTGCGGGGCCGGCTATAGCTCCCGGAGTGGCAGGAGCAGCCCAGGTTATACCTGCCGAAGAAGCATAAGCGGCACAGCTCGGGCTAAGCGACGATAAGGCAAGAGAAAGAAGTAATAGGGAGATGATGAGGAACCGGTTTCGCACTGATATCATATAGTTAGCAAAGAAGTCATATATTCTATTTCGAATATAGAAACTTTACTACATATATCGATGTTCTATTGCTGAATGTCCCTGGGATTTATCAACGAAATGCCAGAGACGAGAATGAAAAGTGGTATGGATAGGCATAAAAAGTAAAAGCCTTGAACCGTTTCCGATTCAAGGCTTTTCTGAGGTAGCGGGAACAGGACTCGAACCTGTGACCTTTGGGTTATGAGCCCAACGAGCTACCAACTGCTCCATCCCGCACTGTTATTGTGTTACAAAAGTAGTATAAACATACTTACTACGCAAGCTTTGGTTGCCAAAAACCTTAAAAAAATTGCGCTACCTTAGAATTTACTGGTGATCCCGAAGTGTATCTTCGAGGCTCTCAGCGACATAGGCTGCTGCTCTGATTTCCCGACGGAGTACACCAATTGAAAAATACCTGCACCCGTGCTGAAGCTTATACCTCCGCCCACCCCGAGCGGCAGGCCTTCGGCCTTCGACTGCTCCAGATCGCTGCGGTAATAGCCCTGATCATAGAAGAGCAGCACATAGGAGTCTTCGGCCGTGAACAGGCGGTACTCCAGCGTACCGATGCCGTAGGTGGAGGCAAAGAAGAAAAACTCATCAAAGCCCCGCAAAGAGGCCAGTCCACCTATCCGGTACATGTCGTTCAGGAAAATCTGGTCGTTGAGCAGCGACTCGCCCCGCAACCGAGCCAACAGGGCGCTGTTTTTGCCTATCCTGAAGAAATTCTCCAGCCGCAGGCCCAGGCTAAGCTGTGTGGTGTTCACTTCCAGTGTGTCGTAAAACTCTTTCTCCAGTGCTGGGTTGCGCAGCAGCTTTTTGCGACCCGCCGCCAGCTGCAGCTCCACCAAACGGCCTCTGCGCGGGAAATAGAAATCGTCGAGGTTATTCCAGAGGTAGTTCAGGCCATAGGTGTTGGTGCGGGCGTCGGCCAGGTCGAGCGCTCGCAGGCTTTGCGGGCTTGCCGTGGAAAGGATGCGGGAGTTGCGCCACTCTGTGAACACACTGAAACGGCCATACCGGATGGTGTTGTAAGCCAGCTGCAACCTGGGTTGTATGGTAATGAAACTGGAATCCTGCTTGAGTAGGCCAAAGCGTGTGCCCAGCTCGAAAGGTGTCCCGAACAGGTTAGGGTGCACATACTCGCCGTTTAGGATCACAGAGCCTCTGTTGACGCGCCGCCATTGCAGGCCCAGTTGCTTGCCGCTGCCTTTTATGTTGCGGATGTTCAGGTTGGCCTCGCCTGTAATGAGCAGCTTGTTGCCAGAGCGACTAGGGTCAGGCAGAAAACCGACCACGCCATCAATCTGGTTTGTTTGCCGGTCTTCCAGAAAGTACACCACTTTTGCTTTGTCCCGCAGGAACTGCACCTGCGGCGGCCGCACCACCTTCAGGTATGGCAGCGTGGTGAGCATTCGCTGTGAGGCCTCCACCTGGTCCTGGTTGTAGGGTTGGCCAGGGTATAGCTGCAGGTAGCGCATCAGGAACTTGGGCTGCGTCTTGCTTCCGCCCAGCACCTGCAGCGTATCGTACGTCACCACAAAGGCCTTTTCGACCATCAGGGCTGCCGAAATTCTGTTGTTTTTGATTTCGATCGAGTCGAGCCACACAGAGGCGAAGGGGTAGCCATTACGCTCGGCATAGTCGAGAATGCGCTGCTGCAGCCGCGCGTATTCGGCTGGTCTGAAAGGCACGTTGCGGTAAAATTTCTCCCTGAAGCCAGACTCAACTAGTATGCCTTCGCTCAGGTTGCCATTGCGCAGCTCGGCCCAGTCGAAGCGCTTGCCGATGTGCAGTTTCACGTGGAGCGTATCGCCACGCTTGTACGTGCTGTCGGCCGAGGCCAGCAAGTAGGCATCCTGGTGCAGGCGGTGCACCAAGGCCATGACTTCCTTGCGTGCCTCCACCGTATCGGCCAGTTGCGCTCGGTAGCTGTACTGTCGCAGCACCTGCTGGTCGGGACCTAGAGCGTATACCTGGAGCGCTATCTTGGCCTGGTTTAGTAGCTTAGGGGTAGGCGGTTGCACTTGCTGCTTAGGCAGAGGCGGCGTATCCTGCGCCTGCACCAACAAGGGCAGCCACACGAATAAGCACCAGACTAAGGCAGCTATTTTGTACATTTGTGTTTTAAATTGTTGAATTGTTTAATGGCTAAATTGTTAAATCTAGAGTAGGAGGCTTTGTTCCTGTACTAAGTAGCTGCAAAGGTAAGCGCGCTAGCTGAATATTATGGCAAAGTGAACGCATAAGCACCAAACAACAATTTAACCATCAGCAATTTAACAATTAAAGAAATTTAACAATTAATCTCTTGTCCGGCATCTACCTCCATATACCGTTCTGCAAACAGGCCTGTCATTACTGCGACTTCCACTTCAGCACCTCCATGGGGCACAAGGAGGCCACTGTGCAGGCCATTGCCCGAGAGCTGGAAGTGCGCCGCGATTACCTGCAGGGGCAGGAAGTACGCACCATCTATTTTGGTGGTGGCACCCCATCTTTGCTCACACAGGCGGAGCTATACCTTCTTCTGCAAACCGTCCGCAACCTGTTTATGGTTTCGGAGGAGGCCGAAATAACACTGGAGGCCAACCCGGATGACCTGTCGCCGGAGAAGCTGCAGGAACTGAAAGCGGCAGGCATTAACCGGCTGAGCATTGGGTTGCAGTCTTTTCACGAGCCGCACCTGCGCCTGATGAACCGCGCTCACAACGCCACCGAGAGCCTGCAGTGCGTGCGCGACGCACAGGCCGCTGGCTTCGACAATATCACCGTGGACCTGATCTACGGTATACCTGCGCCGGACCACAACATCTGGCTGGAGGACTTGAAAACGCTCTTCTCGCTCAACGTGCAGCACGTTTCCTGCTATGCCCTTACCATTGAGCCCGACACAGCGCTTGGGCGCTGGAGCAAAAAAGGGAAATTCAAGCCTTCGGAAGACGAATACACAGCGCAGCAGTTCGAAATATTGCTCGAGCAGATGAAAGCCCATGGATTTGTGCAATACGAGGTGTCCAATTTCAGTAAGCCCGGTTACGAGTCCAGGCATAACAGCAACTACTGGCGCGGCGTGCATTACCTGGGCGTAGGGCCAAGCGCGCATTCCTTTAACGGCAACAGCCGGCAATACAACGTGGCAAACAACCGCAAGTATACCGCCGCCATCAGCGAGGGCAACATACCTGCCGAAATAGAAGAACTCAGCCCAGCCGACCAAGCCAACGATTATCTGCTCACGACGCTTCGCACCATCTGGGGTTGCGACCTTGCGGTGATGCGCGACAGGTATGGCTACAACCTGCCGGCAGAACACGCGCTATACCTGCAACAGCTTCAGGAGAAAGGATTGGCTAGTGTGGAGGCAGACGTGCTATACCTGACTGACCAGGGTAAACTGTTGGCCGACCAGATTACACTGGATCTGATGGTGGACTAGCCGGCGCTGTTTATATCAGATTTATTTGTAGCTTTGATATCAGCCGGAACAAAGCACCGCGCTACCCCACTACTATGCAGCTATTGGAAACACTTTACCAGAACGACATCAGCCGGATTGCCGCAGACCCTCAGCACGGCATACTGACAAACACCTGGCTGCGCCCCGTGGAGCACAGCGAAATGGTCCAGACAGCCGAAAAGCTAGGCCAGCTGCTGCAGGAATCCGGGGCCAACAAGCTGCTGCTCAATGCAGTAGTCATCGGAAAACTGCTGCCCCACACCAAAGAGTGGCTTTCTACTTCCTACTACAAATCACTTTCGGAGCTGGGGGTGACAAAACTTGCCCGGGTGCTACCTGAGAATGTCTTCAACAGGCTATCGTTTGAAGCTGTTATAACGAGGGCAGAGGCCCTGGGGGCAGTTACTTTTGAGGTGCGAAACTTTACAAATGACATAGACGCCCTGCGCTGGCTGCGGGGTTACGATAACTAAGCTATGCAAGCCTCCATCACCTACCGCGACCAACCCTATACCTTCGATCCGCTGCAGCCGCTCGACATCTCGATGCCGCTGCACGACCGCCAGCCGCAAGCCGAGTGTTTCTGGGCCGAACCGGTAGCTTTTGATGTGATCCGGGTAGGGGACTTTGTGGGAAGTGTGGCTGAGGGGGGCAGCACGAACTATAAGCGGGTACATGTAACGCCGCACGGCAACGGCACCCATACCGAGTGCTATGGGCACATTTCTGCCGATGAAAACGCCACCATTCATAATTGCCTGAAGCGCTTCCTGTTCGTGGCGCAGCTGATTACGGTTACTCCCCAAAAGCAGGAGAACGGTGATGAAGTGGTGTTACTAGAAGATGTGCAGGCGAAGCTGCAAGGTATAAAGTGCGAGGCCGTTGTGCTACGCACATTGCCAAACACAGACGACAAACTAAGTCGCCATTACTCCGGCACCAACCCGCCCTACCTGGAGCCTGCCATAGGGCAGTACCTTGCCGAGAAAGGTATACAGCACCTGCTCCTCGACCTGCCTTCTGTAGACCGTGAACTGGACGAAGGCAAACTGCTCTGCCACCATGCTTTCTGGCAGTACCCCAAAAACACCCGCTGCGGTGCTACCATTACGGAGCTGATCTATGTTCCTGAACAGGTAGCCGACGGGCTATACCTGCTCAACATCCAGATTGCCAGCCTGCAACTTGACGCCAGTCCCAGCAAGCCGGTATTGTATAAGCTGACCCCGGTTTTCCCGGCGTTGTAAGACATCACTTCTCGCTATACCTGTTTCTGTAGTAGCCACTGTTTCTGTTTTTATCGTTGGCAAGACAGCCCGAAAGCTTTCGGGATCTTCGACTCACAGGTCTGAGAGATGCTGTGAGTCGGGCGGCAGGTATAGCAAATCATGAAAAAAGAAAGGCTGGAGCCAAAAGCCCCAGCCTTAAGGTTAGGTTTAGTTTGGTTGAGGTTGCTTAAAACAGTGCCTCCGCTACTTTCCGCACAGATTCCGACTTGCCCATGGAGTAGTAGTGCAGGCAAGGCACTCCAAACTCCATAAGCTCTTTTGACTGCTGTATCGCCCATTCCACGCCTATTTGTGCTGCGGCTTTGTTGTCGGGGCAGGCCTCAATGGCATCGGCCAGGTCGCATGGGATTTCGATGTGGAACAGGCTTGGAAGCAAGGTTAGCTGCGTTTTGGTGGTCATCGGTTTTAAACCTGGGATGATCGGTACGTTTATACCTTCCTCGCGGCAGTGCTTCACAAAGTCGAAATACTTCTGGTTGTCGAAGAACATTTGTGTGACGATGTACTCTGCACCCAGCTCCACTTTCTTCTTTAACCAACGCAGGTCCGATCTCATATTCGGCGCCTCGAAGTGTTTCTCAGGATAGCCCGCTACACCAATACAGAAGTCAGTGCAGCTGTTGCTTACCTGCTCTTCATCGAGGTAGCAGCCTTGATTCATATCTACCACCTGCTGTATCAGCTCTGAGGCATAATGATGTCCTCCCGGCTCCGGCACAAAACGCTGCTCGCTTTTCACGCAATCACCACGTAATACCAGCACATTGTCTATACCCAAAAAGTGAAGGTCTATCAGCGCATTCTCGGTTTCCTCTTTGTTAAAGCCGCCGCATATCAGGTGGGGCACCGTATCAACTTTATAGTTGTTCTGTATGGCCGCACATATACCTACCGTGCCCGGACGTTTGCGGGTGGTTATCTTTTCCAATAGCCCGTTCTCCCGCTGTTTGTATACATATTCCTCGCGATGGTAGGTCACGTCAATAAAAGGCGGCTTAAACTCCATTAGCGGATCGATGTGGCTGAACAAGGTCTTCATGTTCTCGCCCTTAAGCGGCGGCAGGATCTCGAAGGTGAACAAGGTCTTGCCGTTGGCGTTTTGGAAGTGCTCGGTTACTTTCAAGGTATATTGGTAGTTAAATTGCTCAATTGTTAAATGGTTGACTTGCTATACCTGCTGCGCGACTGGCTTCGGCTCGTAGTTCAGGTTGGGCGACAGCCAGCGCTCCAGTTCCTCCTTGGCCATCTCTTTGCGACGGGCAATGTCGGCCACCTGGTCTTCGCCTATTTTGCCGAGGCCGAAGTAGCGCGAGTCCGGGTGCGAGAAGTACAGGCCGCTTACCGAAGACGCCGGATGCATGGCCAGGTTCTCCGTCAGAATTACACCGGTTTCTTCTGCTTTCAGTAGGTTGAACAGTGTGATCTTTTCGGTATGATCCGGGCAGCCAGGGTAGCCGGGCGCCGGGCGTATACCTTTGTATTGCTCCTTGATCAGGCTCTCGTTATCCAGTTGCTCGTCCGGTACATAGCCCCACAACTCCCTGCGCACCTTCTCGTGCATGTGCTCTGCGAATGCCTCTGCCAGGCGGTCGGCCAGTGCTTTTACCATAATGGATTTGTAATCGTCGTGCTCGGCCTCGTACTGCTCCAACAGCTTCTCGATGCCAAAGCCAGCCGATACCACAAAGCCGCCGATGTAGTCGGCTATACCTGTTTCTTTCGGCGCCAGGAAGTCGGAGAAGGCGAGATTCGGCACATTAGCTCCCTTCTTACCTTGCTGGCGCAAGGTATGGAACTCGGTCAGCACGTTTTCACGTGAATCGTCGGCGTATACCTCGATCGTATCATCGGCCTCCACATTGGCCGGGTAGAAGCCTACCACGGCACGGGCTTCGAGCAATTGCTTGTCTACGATCTCCTGCAGCATAGCCTGCGCGTCGTTGAACAGTTTGGTGGCCTCTGTACCCAGTTCCGGGTCGTTCAGGATTTTCGGATATTGCCGCTTGAGCTCCCAGGTATGGAAGAACGGCGTCCAGTCGATGTACGGGATGATCTCCTGTAGCGGGTAATTGGTGTATACCTTGTTGCCGGTAAAGCTTGGCTTGGTTACCTCTGTTGCCGCCCAGTCTACCTGGTACTTGTTGGCGCGGGCTTCTTCTATGCTGGCAATGGCGCGGTCTTTCGTGCGTCCGAGGTGGTCTTCACGCAGCTTTTCGTACTCGGCCTTTATCTCGGCAATGTAGCTGTCGCGGTTGCTGCCCAATAGGTTGCTCACCACCGTCACGCTGCGGGAGGCGTCGTGCACATGCACCACGGGGCCGCTGTACTGCGGCGCGATTTTCACGGCGGTGTGCACCCGAGAGGTCGTAGCGCCACCGATCAGAAGTGGGATCTTCATGCCGCGTCGCTCCATCTCCTGCGCCACGTATACCATCTCGTCCAGTGATGGGGTGATCAGGCCGCTTAGGCCCAGCACGTCTACCTGCTGCGCTTCGGCCTCAGCCAGAATCTTGTCCAGCTGCACCATCACACCCAGGTCTATCACTTCGTAGTTGTTACAGGCCAGCACCACACCCACAATGTTTTTGCCGATGTCGTGTACGTCGCCTTTCACGGTCGCCATCAATATCCTGCCTTGCGCGGAGGAGGAAGAACCGGCTTTTTCGGCTTCCATGAACGGCAACAGGTAGGCCACGGACTTTTTCATCACGCGGGCGCTCTTCACCACCTGCGGAAGGAACATCTTGCCGGCTCCGAACAAATCGCCGACCACCTGCATACCGGCCATCAGCGGACCTTCAATCACGTCCAGTGTTTTCGTAGCTTTCTGTCGGGCTTCTTCGGTGTCTTCTTCAATGTGCTCCACAATCCCTTTCACCAGGGCATGCTTCAGACGCTCCTCCACCGGGGCCTCACGCCAGGCATTGTCGGCGGCTGTGGCGGTTTTGCCTTTGCCTTTGATGGTTTCGGCGTAGTTTACTAGTTTCTCCGTGGCGTCCGGGTGGCGGTTGAAGATCACGTCTTCGATCAGGTCGCGGAGCTCGAGCGGCACCTCTTCGTAAATACCCAGCATACCCGCGTTCACGATGCCCATGTCCATACCTGCCTGCACGGCGTGGTACAGGAATACGGTATGCATAGCCTCCCGCACCAGGTCATTGCCCCGGAAGGAGAAAGACAGGTTGCTCACGCCACCGCTCACCTGCGCATGCGGCAGATTGGCTTTGATCCACTTCACGGCCTCAATGTAGTCGACTGCATAGTTGTTGTGCTCCTCTATACCTGTGGCAATGGCCAGGATGTTCGGATCGAAGATGATGTCCTGCGGCGGGAAGCCTACTTCGTCGACCAGAATGCGATAGGAGCGCTCACAGATCTCGATACGGCGAGGCAGCGTGTCGGCTTGCCCCTGCTCGTCAAAGGCCATTACCACCACCGCAGCACCGTACTGGCGCACTTTGCGGGCGAGTCGTTTAAATTCTTCTTCGCCTTCTTTCAGCGAGATGGAGTTAACTATACTTTTGCCCTGCACGCACTTCAAGCCGGCTTCGATCACGCTCCACTTCGAAGAGTCGATCATGATGGGCAGCTTGGCAATGTCTGGCTCGGAGGCGATCAGGTGGAGGAAGTCGGTCATGGCCTGCTCCGAGTCGAGCATGCCTTCGTCCATGTTCACATCAATGATCTGGGCGCCGCCCTCTACCTGTTGCTGTGCCACCGACAGGGCTTCTTCAAACTTGCCGTCGACGATCAGTCGGGAGAATTTCTTGGAGCCGGTGACGTTGGTGCGTTCGCCGACATTGACAAAAAGGGTATCGGAGGTGATGGTGAGGGGCTCGAGGCCGCTGTAGCGAGGGAGGGGAGCTACGGGAGTGGGAACGTGCGGTTTATACCTGCGCACCAGGTCTGCGATTACTTTCGTGTGTACTGGCGTCGTGCCACAACAACCACCCAGTATATTTACCAGCCCTTCCTTCAGGTATTCCTCCACAATGGCGCCCATCTGCTCGGCCGTCTCGTCGTAGCCGCCAAAGGCATTCGGCAGACCTGCATTCGGGTAGGCGCTGATGTAACAGTTGGAGATGCGCGACAACTCCTGTATGTGCGTCTTCAACTGACGGGCACCCAGGGCACAGTTAAATCCCACGCTTAGGATCGGTGCATGGGAGATCGAATTCCAGAAAGCCTCCACGGTCTGGCCAGACAAGGTACGGCCGCTGGCGTCGGTGATCGTGCCGGACACCATGATCGGCAGCTCTTTGCCGCCGTCGTTTACATATTGCTGTATCGCAAAAAGGGCTGCCTTACAGTTGAGAGTATCAAACACCGTTTCTACCAACAGCAAATCAGACCCGCCGTCCACGAGCCCGCGCACCTGCTCGTAATAGGCCTCCACCAGTTGGTCGAAGGTGATGGCACGGTAGCCCGGGTTGTTCACATCCGGAGAGAGGGAAGCCGTGCGGTTGGTCGGGCCAATGGCGCCGGCTACGAAGCGTTTGTGTGACGGGTCTTTCGCCTCCACTTCATCCGCTGCCTCACGGGCGATCTTCGCCGACTCGTAATTCATTTCATACACCACATGCTCCAACCCATAGTCGGCCATCGCGATGGTAGTACCGCTGAAGGTATTGGTCTCGATGATGTCGGCACCGGCCTCCAGGTACTCGGCGTGAATAGCCTTGATGATGTCGGGGCGCGTGATAGAAAGGAGGTCGTTATTGCCTTTCAGGTCGGATGGATGATCCTTGAAGCGCTCGCCACGAAAATCGGCCTCGGTGAGCTGATAGCGCTGGATCATAGTACCCATAGCACCATCGAGCACAAGCACGCGCTCCTGCAGCAAGGTATGGATCGGATGTGTGTTGGTCATGTTCGGTGTTCTCCCTCTTGGTTAAGTCTACATACGCGCTTATCAAGAAGGACACCCCATCAGGAAGGATATACTCTCTTATCTTTTCCCGGCCAAGGTATGGCAGAGAAGGGAATTAGCACCAGGCTTTAACAAGGTTGCTAAGACGTCATAGGGCCCTATCCCTCGGTCTTTCTTGATAAGAATACTGCAAATATACGCACATATCCGCAAAACACGAACTTTTGTTGCAGCCGTATCGGAAAATAAAAGGAAGAGTGCCAGCTGGCACGGCCAATAGGGGCGCTTAAAAGGTATAAAAACAGAAAGGGACACCAGAAGTGTCCCTTTCCTAAAAGAGTTTAATTGTTTTCACTCTATAACTCTTTCTATTTAGGTATACGGACCAGTGAGAGGTAGGTTGTAGAGTCGCGTAAAAATATTTGCCTTTCAAAAGATGCTGCCCTGAGCGCCCTCCCTCAGGTATAGCCCGGTCGTCTGCACAAATTGCCGGTTGGTAGAAATCTTCATCGCATTTCCACAAAATGCTCTACCTTAACATCTTATCGCAACAAAGCAGGTATAGCCATGAACTACAAAACATTTACACTCAACGGCATCAGCGTTTTCCTAGGCCTTATCTTCTTCACGGCGGGTATGGCGAAGGTATTTTTCGAGCATCGCTTTCCGGGTCTTATCGGACCGGTATGGCTGGAGGATAAGCTAGCCGCATTTAGCCTGGGTCTGTTTGCCCGTTTTATCGCTTATTCTCAGATCGTGATCGGGTTTACCTTGCTTACGCTGCGCTACCGTACGCTGGGAGCCATCACCCTGCTGCCTATGCTGCTGAATATATTCCTCATCACGGTGTCGCAGAACTGGGCTGGCACCCCTTATGTACTGGCCTTTTTTCTGCTGCTAAACATTGTGCTGCTGACGGCGGAGGCCCCGAAACTTCTGCATCTGCTCGGGTTCAGAACGGCTTATACACCTGTGGTGCAGGCACCTCTGCGCTATGGGCTGCTTTGGCTGGCTGGGCTTGGCTTGGTGTTGGGCAGTCTACCGCTTTCCTTTCGGAGCACCGCCGCAGCTTATGTTCTTTGTGTAGCAGGTATAGCGGTTGGCCTGTATACCTATTGGAAGGGTGGCCGTGCCGGGAAACAAGCAAAAGCTAATCCGGCTATACCTGCGGGCATACTCACGGCCAAGTAAGAATTCAATCAAAACAAAAAGGGCTACCGTAATGGCAGCCCTTTTAACTTTTTCGTGTCGGTCAGAATTAAGCTTCTGCCTCTACTTTAGGCACTACAGAAACGTATGAACGGTTCTTTACGCCTTTCTTGAATTGAACTACACCGTCAACCATAGCGAACAGTGTGTGGTCTTTGCCCATACCCACGTTCTGACCTGGGTGGTGTGCAGTACCTCTTTGTCTTACAATGATGTTGCCAGCGATGATGTCCTGACCACCGTAAATCTTAACACCCAGTCGTTTGGAGTGTGATTCGCGGCCGTTATTAGAACTACCAGCTCCTTTTTTGTGTGCCATTTTCTTTTACTATTTAGTTCAGGAGGACGAGCCTAGCCTGAAAGATTTTACGATTAATTTCCTCTTACTGCTTAACCAATGCTCTCGATCAGGACCTTCGTGAAGTGCTGGCGGTGACCATTCTTCTTGCGGTATCCTTTTCTTCTCTTCTTTTTGAAAACGATCACTTTGTCGCCTTTCACGTTGCCAAGGATTTTACCAACCACTTTAACACCGCTAACGAAAGGAGCACCCAAAGTAACAGTGCCGTTATCATCAGTAAGAAGAACATTGGTGAACTCAACGGCGTCACCATCATTGCCGGAAAGCTTGTTAGCGTAGATGAACTTACCGCTCTCTACTTTGGTCTGTTGACCTGCGATTTCTACAATTGCGTACATCAGCTTCAATGTATGTTTTAAAAATTTTAAGTCTGCAAAATTAGTAGACTTAAAGTTAATATGCAAATCATTGTTTTCTAATTCTTTCCAATTTCTTAGACCTTATGCACGCCCCTGTGGATAACAATGTTGAAATCTCGGACTTTCAATTTTGCACCCTTCAAAAACAAGCATAACACGCTAATCCGCAACACCTTGTGCACGCATCTCAATATGGGCGTTATCCACAACAACCGAAAGCCCAGAAGCTAAACCCATTCCTCCAAAGCCGCCCTCAGTCGCAAAACTTGCATTTTACAAAACCCAAATCCACTCTGGCAAACGAACAGATGCTCAAGGATTGCACTTTCCATCATTTAACAATGAATTAATATTTAATTTACTATATCTTAACAATTATATATGTTAACAATATCATGTTAATAAGCCTGTTAATTGAGGCTTAAATTTAAGGCATTCAGGCACTTAGCAAAGTGTTAATAAATTGAACAACTTTAGCCCACCAATTCAAGTTCTTATCACTATATTTGAAATCCTGTTAACCAAAGGTCAGACACTAACCGGTGTCCGGACGACTGAGTTCGATGTATAATAAAACAGTAACGGAGTGTCGCTGTTAGTTTAAATAAAATTAAAGTTTACGCGCATGGAGCCAATACTACAAGAAAACCCGAATCGCTTTGTTCTATTCCCGATACAGCACGATGAGGTGTGGCAAATGTATAAGAAGGCAGAAGCCAGCTTCTGGACTGCCGAGGAGATCGACCTGTCGCAGGACCAGAAAGACTGGGAGAACCTGAACGACGGCGAACGTCACTTCATTAGCCATGTACTGGCATTCTTTGCCGCCTCAGACGGTATCGTAAACGAAAACCTGGCCATCAACTTCATGCAGGAAGTGCAGCTACCGGAAGCTCGCTGCTTCTATGGCTTCCAGATCATGATGGAGAACATTCACTCCGAAACCTACTCGCTCCTGATCGACACTTATATAAAGAAGCAGTCCGAAAAGGATTACCTCTTTAATGCACTGGAGACCGTGCCATGCGTGAAGAAAAAAGGCGAATGGGCACTGCGCTGGATCAATAGCGAGAAGTTCGTGGAAAGACTGATCGCGTTTGCGGCTGTGGAAGGTATCTTCTTCTCCGGTTCTTTCTGCTCTATCTTCTGGCTCAAGAAGCGTGGCCTGATGCCGGGCCTGACCTTCTCCAACGAGCTGATCAGCCGCGACGAAGGCCTGCACTGCGATTTCGCCTGCCTGCTGTACTCCATGCTAAACAACAAGCTACCTGAGAGCCGCGTGCACGAGATCATCCGCGATGCGGTGGAGATTGAGCAGGAGTTCGTAACGGACGCACTGCCGGTCGACCTGATCGGTATGAACGCCAAGCTCATGAGCCAGTACATCGAGTTTGTGGCCGACCGCCTGCTCGTGTCGCTGGGCTGCAGCAAGATCTACAACGCCACCAACCCGTTCGATTTCATGGAAATGATCTCGCTTCAGGGCAAAACCAACTTCTTCGAGAAGCGCGTGGGCGAGTACCAGAAAGCCGGCGTGATGGGCGACAAAGACAAAAACGTTTTTTCGCTCGACGAAGACTTTTAACGAACAAAATTACTTTGTAAGTTTAGGAAACAAAAGGCGCCGGGCGACAGGTCCGGCCCTTCCTGAATTACCTTTATTATCCGGCTGTAGGTATAGCTGCCTTCCTGGCTCCTTCAACACCGGACTCATAAACCTGGCAACAACCGCCAGACGGGGCGTCCGCCTCAACTTCTGACAAAGCATTTTGCTTTAGCTTTAAATAATAGTATTTCAACGGATTACGTATATATACACGTATCTCCTTATGAAAATATTAGCATGTTTCAACCCGCTGCACCGGTAGCGGCTCTCTTATACCTATACCTTATAATTAACCCGGGCATTTGACTCCCGCTAAATGTATACGCTATGTTAGTAGTTAAACGAGACGGCAGACGCGAGTCCGTCAAATTCGATAAGATTACCGCACGCATCGAAAAGCTGTGCTATGGTCTGAACATGGACTATGTGTCGCCGATTGAGGTGGCGAAAAAAGTAATTGATGGCATTTACGACGGCGTAAGCACCATCGAGCTGGATAACCTGGCGGCAGAAACGGCTGCCTCGCTTACCACCAAACACCCGGATTACGCGGTGCTGGCGGCCCGTGTAGCCATTTCGAGCCTGCACAAGGTAACGAGCAAGTCGTTCTCTAACACCATGAAGCGCCTCTATACCTACGAGGACCCGAAAACGGGTGAGAACGCTTCGTTATTGGCCAAGGATGTATACGAGATCATCCGCAAGCACGCCGCTACGCTGGACTCGACCATCATTTACGACCGCGACTATAACTACGATTATTTTGGATACAAAACGCTGGAGCGCTCATACCTGCTTCGCCTCGACGGCAAGATCGTGGAGCGCCCGCAGCATATGTTGATGCGTGTGGCCGTGGGTATCCACAAGGAAGACATCGAATCTGCCATCGAGACTTATAATCTCATGTCTGAGAAGTGGTTTACGCACGCCACACCAACATTATTCAACGCCGGCACGCCAAAGCCGCAGCTGTCATCATGCTTCCTGCTCACCATGCAGGACGACAGCATACCGGGCATTTATGATACCCTGAAGCAATGCGCCCAAATCTCGCAAAGCGCCGGCGGTATTGGCCTGAGCATCCACAACGTGCGCGCGACGGGTTCTTACATCAAGGGCACCAACGGCACAAGCAACGGCATTATACCTATGCTGAAGGTGTTCAACGACACTGCCCGCTACGTGGACCAGGGTGGTGGCAAGCGCAAAGGCGCTTTCGCGATCTACCTGGAGCCGTGGCATGCCGACATCTTCGAGTTCCTGGACTTGAAGAAGAATCACGGCAAGGAAGAAAACCGTGCCCGTGACCTGTTCTACGCCCTCTGGACGCCAGACTTGTTCATGAAGCGTGTAGAGCAAAATGGCGACTGGAGCCTGTTCTGCCCGAACGAAGCTCCGGGGCTAGGCGATAGCTGGGGACAGGAGTTTGAGCGACTCTACGAGAAGTATGAGCGCGAAGGCCGTGCCCGCAAAACCGTGAAGGCACAAGACTTATGGTTCGCTATCCTGGAGTCTCAGATCGAGACCGGTACACCCTACATGCTCTATAAAGATGCTGCCAACAGCAAGAGCAACCAGCAGAACCTGGGCACGATCAAGAGCTCTAACCTCTGCACCGAGATCATGGAGTATACCAGCCAGGACGAGGTAGCGGTTTGTAACCTGGCCTCACTGGCGTTGCCACGCTACGTAAAAGAGGAGAACGGCCACAAGGTGTTTGACCACCAAAAGCTGTTCGACGTGACTTACCACGTAACCCAAAACCTGAACAAGGTAATCGACATTAACTATTACCCGGTGCCTGAGGCCCGCAACTCCAACATGCGCCACCGTCCGATCGGTCTGGGTGTGCAAGGTCTTGCTGATACGTTCATTGCGTTGCGCATGCCATTTGAAAGTGAGGAAGCCCGCGGCCTGAACAAAGACATTTTCGAGACGATCTACTTCGCGGCCATGACGGCTTCTAAGGACCTGGCCAAGAAGCAGGGTGCTTATGAGACCTTCAAAGGTTCTCCGCTTTCCGAAGGCAAGTTCCAGTTCGATATGTGGGGCGTAACACCGGATAGCGGCCGTTGGGATTGGGAAGAGCTGCGCCAGGAAGTGGTGAAACACGGTGTGCGTAACTCGCTGCTGGTAGCGCCTATGCCAACTGCCTCAACCGCACAGATTCTGGGCAACAACGAGTCGTTTGAGCCTTACACGTCTAACATCTATGTTCGTCGTGTGCTGTCGGGTGAGTTCATGGTGGTGAACAAGCACCTGCTGAAAGACCTGATCAACCTGGGTCTTTGGAACGATAAGATGAAGAATGCCATCATCGCGGCTAACGGCTCAGTACAGGACATCCCGAACATTCCGCAGAACATCAAAGACCTGTATAAGACGGTATGGGAGATCAGCCAGCGTACGGTAATCGATATGAGCGCTGATCGTGGTGCCTACATCTGCCAGAGCCAGTCGCTGAACCTTCACGTAATGAACGTGAACTTCGGCAAACTGACCTCGATGCACTTCCACGCCTGGAAGAAAGGCCTGAAGACAGGTATGTACTACCTGCGCACCAAAGCTGCTGTTGATGCCATCAAGTTCACAGTAGAGAAACAAGCCGCCGAGACACTGGAGCCGGTTTACAACCAGGACCAGAATCGCAGCGACATGGCTTGCTCCCTGGATAACCCAGACGCTTGCGAAGCCTGCGGATCATAATTAACTGAATAAGGAGGACTTAGTGTCCTCCTTATTTTTTGCCCAATATACATACATCCTATGTTATAATAATTTAAGCAGTTAAACAACTAAAATGATATTCACGTCCTCGCGTTACAAAGAAAGAAGTAAAGGGCTTCAGGAGACGAACTATATATTAGGAAACAAGAGCGATATATTTTCAATACATTACTCTTGTGAGTCCTTTACAAAATCGAAAAGTAGTACTCCAAGAGTAACATCAATTTCTATTTATAACATTAAAACAAAAGAGCAGATTTGTTTCAATATACATATCGAGGCTCAATTAAGAGGCTATAATTGTATGAGGTTATCAGGTGATGAGTTAGATGCTTCTGAAAGATCATTATTACAACAGTTTTACAAGTTTGTAAAAAATCATCAAGGCTGTATATGGGTTCACTGGAACATGAAGAACTATAAATACGGATTTGAAGCATTAAGCATCAGGTATAAGCTCCTCACAAGACGTTCAGCTCCTAAATTGAAGGCTCACGACCACTATAATTTAGATGTGTTACTGAGGAAACTCTATGGCCATAACTTCGAAGTAAATAGCTGCCACAGCAAACTCCTCAACTTATCTCAGCGCAATAACATTCCAATTAAAGGTATGCTATTAGGTATTGAAGAAGCCAAGGCCTTCACAGCAAAAAATTACCAAGCGATCATGGAGTCAAGTCAAAGCAAGGCCGAGGCAATAGGACTAATAATAAAAGCGGCTGGAGAGAAGGGGCTAAAAGTTAATGCATCACTTCGTGAAATATATGGAATAAGCCTTCTTAGTGTTTTATTATTTATAGGAGACAACTTCACTAAGATAAAAAGGATTGCGAGCGCTATTGGTAGCCTTTTGATAATGTTATTAGTCCTATAGAGGACTAAGCCAAGGCCTTTCCACCAGACACTTGCGAGGCCTTCGGACACCGCAAGATCTTTTGAACCAAGCTATACCAGACCATCTCCTCTGATGCAGCAATTCTACCAGAATAGAGTTGTAATCACTTACAGATACGGCAACAGCAAGGAGCCCAATGACGGTGTATCATCGGCTTAAGGGCAAGGTGAACTGACAGATTTAAGAGGGCTTGACAGTAGGCAATACCGAAGATGGTTCCAGCAGCCATTCCAGCGCCTTTTCTTCGTCCTCGAAATCACGCATCTCCAGGGATAGATTGAGCGTGTATCCTTTGTTAATCATGACCCCGACAGCTTCCAGATTTGTTTCGAACTGCGAAGGTATACGGGCCAAACGCCGCAAAGAACTCTTGGCCATCTGCGGAACGTGCACATCCAAGCTCCATTTTAGGTCTGCAGGCGATATATTGCCCATCTGGCGGTCATTTGCCAACCACTTTGTCAGCGAAAAACGGTTGATCATGTCGTGGCAAAGCAGGTATGCCTCTCTGAGTTCAGCGCCTTGCAGACGACCAAACCACTCGGCCTTGCCAAGCCGAAGCGCTCTGTCATAGGAAAGCCTGACAAAGCTGTTGTGAAAGTAAAGTTGCATCAAGAGAATTCCCTCTCAGGTAAGTTAGTTGTTAAAGGTATAGCGTAGTTTGTATTTTCAATGCTGGCGCGGGCAGCTCACATATTAGACCGACGCTTGTGACGGCAGCGGCTCCTGCAGCCAATCCATAGCAGCAGCCACATTGTCAAAATCTTTCAGAGCCATGTATCCCAGGTTATCCGCACGCTTGATTATCTGCTCAACGGCCATTCTGTTAAACAGATCGTCTGATAAAACAGAGGCATTGCGCCGGAGCGTACCAGCCACCAGGCGAGGTAAAGCCACCTCTACAAACCAATCCTGGTCTGCTTGCCGAATGGCTCTGAGTTTGCGGTTGTCACCGAGCCAAAGCAGCAACTTGTGCTCATCCATCATCTTAAGGCAAATCTCAACAGCCTCCCGAAACTCCGAGCTACTCAGGAACCCATTCCAGACTGCCACGCCTAATAGTTGGTCTGCGTCATAAGAGAGAGTCACCACGTCGTTTTGAAAGTAAATGTTCATCATGAGACTATCCATTAAGCTGCACCTGTGTTGCAAATATACTTACAAACTGTATACGAGCTATAACTAAAATTGCACTATTACTTTAGTATAGCATTTTACAAACAACGAATTGGGAGAATCTGCCAGGACGGCAAAAAAGTAAAAGTACTTCGATTTGTTAACCACAACAGGCTGTATACTTGCTTAAAAATGGACCAGACAGTACTAACCGGCTTAAAATGGCACAGGCTATCTTCCTGTATCCGAGTAGCTATAAAACAGAGCAGCCCCGACAAAAACCTTTCATGAGTTGTACCGCTTCGGTAAGGCCAATTCAGCCTGCCTCAGATAGAATTGTAAATTGCCAATGCCCGCATTCAGGAAGTACCCTTATACCTGTAGCAGTGCAGTTGTACATTATATTGAAAAGCAGAAGGGACCAACCTCACAGGCTGGTCCCTTCTTAAACTTCAGGCTGAGCGCTGGCTACTGCTTCACAAAACGGATCACTTCTTTTTGAGCGCCAGAGGTAACTGTAACAAAGTAGATACCATTCTGCAGTTGCTGTACCGGCAACACAACCTGACGCTCGGCAGGGTTCTGAACCGCTACTAATTGCTTTCCTGCTATATCGGCGATTGCAATCAGTACCTGCTCGTCCGACGGGGCTACCCTTACCGTAATTTCATGCGATGTCAGGGTTGGGTATACAGAGGCCGCCTCACTCAGCGCATTCTTCACAACCACTACTTTAGAGTACTCGAATGCTCCATCGTAATCCGTTTGCTTGAGTCGATAGTAGTGAACACCGGCATTCGCTTTTGTATCGAGGAAGCTGTAGTGTTGAGTGAGTGAAGTGGTGCCAACCCTGCTCTCTACAAAGGCAAGCTTTCTGAAGTTTCTGCCATCAGCCGACACCTCAACCTCAAAGCCTTTGTTGTCCCGCTCAGAAGCCGTCTTCCAGCTAAGTTGTACGCCTCCCTGAGTAGATTGAGCCGTGAAAGACACCAGCTCCACTGGCAGAGAAACGATTTGCTGAGAGGTTACAAAAAGGGCCGACCCGTCGTAGCACACAGTGGCTATAGGCGTAATAGTGGCTTGAAAGTATGTATCGCCGCCTGGCATAGACGAAATAGAAAGCGAGGCAGGAGAAATAGTAGGAGCATCTGTCGTTCCTAGCTCCGTTACCACTCCAGTCACAATATTTACGGACTGCCACTTTACGCTAACCGCATGCTTCTTGTCAAACAGGTCGGAGTTCAGCTTGATTATACCTGGCTTGCCGGCTTCGTAGCTCATCTTTTCGAACTCCGTGTTTGCAAATAATTTCTGCAAGAAGGCAGCCGTAACAGATACTCTGGTGGTTTCGCAACCTGCCTGGGTAACGACAGCGGCATAATACGTACCGGCTTCGGTGGTCGTGTAACTTGCCGCTGTAGCGCCTGCAATAGGCTGGCCTCCAGCAGGCTGCTTATACCAGCGATAGGTGCTTCCCGCAGGAGCTCCCGAAACGGTCATGGTGGCACGGTCACAGCCGGGTGTTGATGAAACAGACACAGGCCCTGTCACCGTCAGTGTGTTTGCCTGCGAATTCTTATTTGCTGTGTTCGTGTAAACCGTCACATTACCCGCGGTGGCTATCACATTAGCAGGCACCCGGATCTGTATCTGGTCCTTTGTATAATTAGTAATAGTAAAAGACTGCCCGTTTACGGAGACAATGGTACTTCCATTAAAGTCGTTGCCACTAACCCGGGAAATAACCAGATCCAATGGCTGATTGGCTAAGGCACACTTAGGTTGGATGTCTATTTGATCCTGACCTTGAGCCTGTACGTTCAGACTAACAAGCGTGAATAGTAAAAGTGAAGCTAACTGGATAAGCTGTAAGGCGCTGGATCTTCTTGTTACAAAAAGGGTGGTAAAAAAAGTGTAAATGTGTTTCATGGCTTGTCTCTTATGTCAATACACGAGAAAGAAGCATGCCAACAGGCCATATAAACATTGTGTTTATTTAAAGTGCAATGAAGTCGGAAACCCGAGGCGCCCAGCAGCGCACAAGGCAGCTTATATCAACTATTTATAATAAACCCTATTCAGTACCTTCTCTATCAGGTGCAACAATAAAATAGACTTATAAAAAGATTGCAATAAAGCATTTTCCATATATGGGAAAATTTACTCCACTTTGGGAGCAACTTTCCATTTTATGTACTTTTGGAATTGGATTAGAACATCGCAGGAATAATTGTGACTATAGAATCGAAAACTAAAATTACTTCTCTTCAAAAACCCAAAAAAGGTCATTCTGACATATATATTGTGATTCAGGTGCACTCATTCGGTCAAATTGACGCTGCAACCAATTGGCATCTGTTTTGCACCATTCTTTCCTGAAAAACTTAGAGAAGAGAGAGATGAGAATTATAAAAGATAAAGAGTTTTTGAAAACTATTGCACACCAGATTGACCTGCTGAACACAGTAGGCGGTGGCGTGAGTGAAACATACGTTGAGGTCAAAAAGAAAAGGAAGAGTGCCATTATTAATGTTTGGGCTGCAGGTGTTAATCCAGAGTCTTTTAAAGTAGTTCTGCATCAGAACCAGCTTACTATATTTTCTGTGCTGCAAAGCCAGGAAGACCCACAAATGGCGGTTCCTATGTTTAACCGTATCTTTAAGTTGCCTCCGCAAATCGACTTGGGTCGCATAGAGGCCATATACAAGGATGGTGAGTTGCGTGTAAAACTGCCTTACCACGATGCGGCCCTTTATCCTCGCCAGATTGATATCAGGCAGCTTTAAGACCTTAGCGGCGCGGATGCTCATGACGCCAGCCAACTACCGCTGTAATGCCCCAAACAGCATAAAAGGGGGTGAGAGCTGATGACAGGTAAGGATCTACTGCCACAGCAATTATCAGCTGGACCACAAACGTGAGGGCTGCGCCCCAAAATGCAATTCTGAAGTACTTGTTCCAATTACGCATATTAGACTGTAAACAAAAATACCCGGCTTTAGGGCCGGGTATTCATTAATCTGAACGCTTCCGCACGCGATATTTTCTTTTCTACTATAAGCGGCGGATCATCTTCTTTCGATATTACTAACGTATAGTTGTTGTTATTGTCCTGGTAATAGATAAGCGTCGTGAGATCCTCGTAACCTATGCTAAAGATCTTACGCGTTTTACCACTGTAGTTAAAATAGTGATTGTCTAATTTAATATTCTTCAATAACCTCATATCCCTACTTTCATCTGGTATTTTAACGGGTTGTCCCCCTAAAATTGTTTCACATTATTGCCCATGTGCAACCATATTCTTTTTTTCTTACCATAAATTGCACTGATTTAGACACATACACACAATCCAACTAGCATAGATCATTATATATGTACCTGTTAATGAACAGCAAACAGCATGCCAAGGCACCTATATAGTTTACAAATAATATAACTTAAACCTGATCTGTCTCATTAACTAAGGTATACGAGTAACTCTAAAAAAGAGTATAGAGCACAATATATCAGGGCACAGTTGTTATATTTATTGAGCAAAGTATAGGCCGGCGAGGTTGTTGATTAGCACAGGCCTGTTCAAGGGACGGGCACCATTGCCCTACTGAGCGAATATGCCAGGCACAAGAGAATAGTAGTCTGATAGGATAGCCGGCCTGCGTTTAATGACACTTGCACCTTAAAGAGGGTCTTTTATTTAAATAACTGCAGAAACATGGCTGAACAAAAGCGCAACAGACTGTACGGTCTGTTTTTCTTTATCGTGTTTGAGGTGGTGGTGTTTTTTGTGCTGCGCTACCTGGTATCAGGTATGGGCATGGACAACCAGTACCAGGCAGAGAACACGATAGTACCAAATTGGGTAAAAGCCGTTACTTTTATACTATTGTATATAGTATGCGTATTGATAGCCGTTGTATTGGTGAGCAATATTGTGCCCAGCAAGCACAGGGGCCAATTGATGAGCTGGGTATACCTGGCGCTGGCCGGAATGCTCGTCATGCTGGTCATTATCTTCTGAACACACGTGTATTTTGAATCATAGCTGAAATCACCCTTCTATATGAACAAGACAATATTTGCACTTTTTGCCAGCCTGTTGCTGAGCTTTGGCCTGCACGCCCAGGAGTACTCTCAGGAAAACTACCAGCCGCAACGCCAGCAAGGCCGTCACTTCCTGCAGCTGCGCAATGGACAGGTAGTGTATGGCAACAGGGTACAGTACAAATCGCCGCTTTTTAAGCAGGACTTCTTTCTGGTTGACGACACCTTAAAGTATGCCCCGGAGCTGGTGGATGTATACCAGAACAACGACGGTTATTTTGCCAGGGTGGCTGCCGGCAACCGCTTCGACTCTTTTGCAAAGCGGATCATGGAAGGGCCGCGCATCTCTAAGTTCTTTACCACCACAATCGATTACGCCGCCATGGGCTACCACCCATACGGCTATGGCATGCCACGCACCAGCCGCCGGCGCATCTACTTCTTCTCGAAGGACAACGGCCCGCTCATGATGTTTAACCAGCAGAACCTGGAGCAGGCGCTGGCCGACAACGCCTCCAGCATGGTGCTGATCCAGCGTCATAAACGAGAGCGGACCATCTCCACGGTAGTAGGTATAGCGGGCGCAGGTCTGCTGACCTATGGCTTGCTTTCTTCTTCTCAGAGCTCTACCAACCCGAATTCCGTTAACGTGTCGCCTGCGGTGTACGCCGGTGCCGGCCTCATTGTAGTACCCCTGGCGATTCAGCTTTTCCGAAAAGACAAGCTGACGCAAGCGGTTGATGTCTATAACTACCAGGTGAGGCAATAACACCCTATGTCTGATCTCCTTCTACTCCATGGCGCTCTGGGCGCTGCCAGCACCCTTGATCCGCTACAGCAATTGCTCAAGCCAGACTTTAGGGTTCATACGCTCAACTTTCGTGGGCACGGGGGCAGCACTATACCGCAGGAGCCCTTCCGGATCGAACACTTTGCAGAGGATGTGCTGCGCTACCTGGACCATCATCAGTTGCAGCAGGTCGATCTGTTCGGGTATAGCATGGGAGGCTATGTTGCGCTATACCTGGCACTTCAGCACCCGGATAGGGTGGGGCGCATTTTTACGCTGGCTACTAAGTTTGCCTGGAGCCCGGAGACGGCAGCGAAAGAGGCGAAAATGCTACAGCCTGAGAAAGTGGCGGAAAAAGTGCCTGCTTTTGCCGCTGCACTGGCCAAACGCCATCAGCCTGCCGATTGGCAGGAGGTAATGCGGCACACCGCTAGCATGATGCAGCACCTGGGCAACCACCCGCTGCTAACCGAAGACACGCTGCCAGGTATTCAGACAACGGTTCGCATCAGTGTCGGTGACCGCGACAATATGGTCGGGCTGCAGGAAACAGCCTGGGCTTTCCAGCATCTGCCAAATGCCAGTCTGCAGGTATTCCCTAACACGCACCACCCGCTGGAGAAAGTTAACCTAAACCAACTGCAGCACGAACTCAGGCAATTCTTTGGCAAAGTCACCGTTTAGGTTTAAATTAAGCCTGACTATATCTATTGCGATTACCCATGCGTTTACAACAACTTGGTGGCACCTTCCTGATTGCGCTTTCTCTGCTGACCGCAGGCGCCTGCACCACCTCTAAACCTACAGTGGGGCAGCGCGGCTACACCGAAGCCGGGAAGGCCTCTTACTACAGCAACAAACTGCACGGGCGGAAGATGGCCAACGGAGAAGCCTATAACCGCAGGAAGCTCACAGCCGCACACCGCACCCTCCCTTTCGGCACTAAAGTAAAGGTCACCAACCTGGAAACGAAGAGATCGGTGAAGGTAAGCATCACAGACCGTGGACCTTTTGTGAAGGGTCGTGTGATAGACCTGAGCGAGGCCGCAGCCAAGCGCCTGGACTACATTAGCGCAGGTATAGTACCTGTGGAGGTGAAAGTAGTGAAGCCTGCCCCGGCACGTTAACCTATGCAGCAAATGCACTGGCCACCATTCTAGGTTCACTCACATTGCTTTTTAGTTTTTTCTACAAATATTCCTATTAACCATTTGGAATACTGTCTTTTAAATGATAATTTTGGGCATGCTTCAAAAGTGGAAAACTCTTACGGTAACAACTGGCATTGCAACAATCCTGTTGCTAGGCGTAGTGACTGCGCCAAATGCTGCCGACCTGAACAACGGAACAGCCACCACTGAAGCCACTACAACTGTAGCTCCTGCCCCTGCCAGCAGCAATCCCGAGGCCGTTAAAAGCGATGCGAAGCCGGCATCTTCCAGTAAGCAGAAGTCTGTTTTGGATGCCGAGGTACTTGAGAGCCCACTTTCTATCCTGAAAGACATCACTTCCGGATCGGATGAGGAGGAGTCGAATGACGCAGACCTGACTGTAAAGTCAAGCACGCTTGTGCTTGCCCTCAAAGCACTTGTGGCCACCCTGCTTTCCACTGTGATGTAACGTTGCTCTTCCCTTACTTAATTGCAGGCTGATCTTGATCAGCCTTTTTTGTTTTTAGGGTTGTTGCTATACCAGCTAAGCACGCTCTGCACCTCACCGATTCAGGAAGTACAGCGGTGCCCGGCTTTTTTCGTAGCTGTTATACCTAGGCCAGATCCGTGAGCAGGGCCAGCCCCAGCCCAAAGAGGGTTGCCAGCAGTTTGTTGCGGTTAAAGCGGTGGTCCGGGCTGGTTTCGAAAAGAATGGTCGTAGAGATGTGCAGGAAGTTACCGGCCACCAAACCCGTGAGTGCGGTAAAGACGAGCTCGCCGCCAATATTGTCTTTTATAATGTAGTTACTCACCAGTATACCCAGCGGTGCGCCAATAGCGAATATCAGCAACCACAGAAAGGCTTTCCGGAAAGAGCCGATGCGCGACATCAGCACCGACATCAGGGCAAATGCAGCCGGCACGTGGTGTATGGCTATACCTAGCAGCACGGCGTAAAAGTTCTCTCCGGCATGGTGGTGCCCACCGTGGCGTTCGCCGCCCTCTACCAGTATACTGCCCTCCAGAAAAGAATGAATGAACAGAGAGCCCAGCAGCAGAAACGGCATGGCGCCCGCATGTGCGTGGCCGTGGTGGTTGGTGTGCATGTGCCCATGCTCCACCCCATGCGAAAAAAGCTCCAGCACCAGTTGCAAAAAGAAGCCGGCCAGTACCCAGTAGCCTACGCGGTGCGGGTTAGGGTTGCCAATGAGCACATCGGGGAGCAGGTGCACGATGGTGATGGTGAACAGATAAGCACCACTAAAGGCCAGCGCCATCTTAAGCCAGCGACTATTATCCGGCGGAAAAACCTTTACGAGGAAGCTGGAAAGCACCACCGTGAAGAAGAGCACAAGTATAGCTATGATCATAGGGCCTTACTTTTTTAGCACGAAGATGATTCGCTCGCTTTTTTCCGGATCGAAAGCCTGTAGTTTGTAGTCTCCGAAAATCTCTACCACACGCAGCTGAGCAATACGAAAATACTCCATAAAGTTTTCCTGGCGCAAGGCCCGCACACGCTCCTCAAAACAGTAATCCTGGCCTTTGTCTTCGAAGCGAATGGTTTTCAGAATGAAGTCGTGCTCCACTTTCCGGCTGATGTCAAACAAAATACCCTGCACCTCTTTCTGCTCATGCGACACCAGGCGTTCAATGGTTCGGTCGGTGTTCATAAAGTCGATCACCAATTTACCACCGTGCTTCAGGTCGGCGGCGGCGGCCTTCAGGGCTACCACATTCTCAGTTTCGCTCTGGAAGTAGCCGAAGCTGGTAAACAGGTTGAGCACAAAATCAAATGCTTCGCGCTGGTATACCTCCCGCATGTCGTGCACATCAAAGCGCAGGCGCTCGTTCTCGAACTCACGGGCATAGGCAATGCTTTTCTCCGACAGGTCTATACCTGTCACATCGTAGCCTAATTGGTTCAGGTAGCGGGAATGGCGGCCTTTGCCACAGGCCAGGTCCAGGATTTTGTGATGCGGCTTGGGGTGTAGGTAGGCCAGCAGGTTATCCATGAACAGCCGGGCATCATGATCGTCGCGGTTGCTGTAGAGGATGTGATAGTAAGGGGAGTCAAACCAAGTGCTGAACCACTCTTCCTGTTGGGTCATAGAAGCAATGCAAATGCAGTAAGGGTGCAAATATACCTTTTATTTTCGGAACATGGGTATACGGCCTAGAACGCGCCAGGTATAGGTTACTGCTAAAAAGCCTGCCACTGCTGCGCAAGGCAGCAATGGCAGGCTTTCAGGTATACAAGGGGTAATGCGTGTGGCTTAGCGCTTGTCTGCGCCTGCTTCAGAATTAGTAACGGCTTCTTCGCGCACGCTGTCGCCAGGCTGTATCGTGTTGGCTCCCTGGTCGTGGTTAGGCATTACCTCCTGCTTTGTATCGTGGCCTTCGGCACCGTGTGCAGTAGCTGTTTCGCCACCGGCATCAGACACGTTGTAAGTGCCGCGCATCCCCGCAGGAACAGTATCATTAGACACCTTCGCTTCAGGACGCAAATCCTTGGGCGTATCGCATGAAATCATAACCAAACCACAGAATGCGGCAAATACTGCAAGTACGTTCTTATTCATCTCTATTTATAAGTTATAGGTCTTTTACTTAAAGCACTACTACACAGTGCAGTAGCAAATCTATTATTAAGTCAGGTATACTGGCTTGGGTTGGAAAACGTTAGGCGATCAGCTCCTTGCGGCGCAGCATCGACTCCAGCAACTTGAGGTCGTTCGGGTTGTTGAAGATGCGGAATGGCAGCATCACAAACACCGGTGCCTGAAAGTTCTTGGCTAGCCAGCCTTTCCAGCCGCCCGGCAATTGCGCATCAGGAGGAGGCTTCAGCCACAGCAGGTAAGACTCGCCCTTGCGCTCCGCCGACCCGATCATGTCCCAGGTCAGGGCCATACCTTCGCGCTCGTTGCGCTTCAGCAGGATCTGGCGAGAGTCGATCTCGTAGCTCAGCTTCTCGAACAGCGGGTTGCCCTGCTCCATCTGCGTTACGCCCATTACCTGGGCCGAGCGCAGCAGCACAAAGATAAGAGTTACCAAAATGGCAGCCGTTACCCACCACCACGAGAAGTTGAAAACAGCCGGCAGCAGAAACAGCACCAGCGGTATAAGGGCCATCCACCAGTCACGGCGCCATACCTTGGCCAGCGCTATACCTGTAAAAACGTTTTTCTCTAACTGGTACTTCTTGGTGCGAATAGCATTCGGAGCAGCACCTGACTGCATCCGGTAACGTTGGTTTTGTTGCATAAAAAAATAAAAATAAGCCCTGCCTACTATGAGACAGGTATAAGTTCTTTAATAAGCCTTCAGGCTCAGGTCCATGCTCTTGATCGAGTGCGTTAGCGCACCAACGGAGATAAAGTCGACCCCACACTTGGCTACTTCGGCTATAGTGGCTTCGGTTATACCGCCAGAAGCCTCTGTCTCGAAGCGGCCGCCGATCAGGGCCACTGCCTCGCGCATCATCTCCGGCGTCATGTTGTCGAGCATGATGCGGTGGATGCCGCCTGTCTCAAGCGCCTCCTGCACCTCGTCCAGGTTGCGGGTCTCCACTTCAATGCGCAGGTCTTTGCCTTTTGCCTTCAGATACTGCTGTGTTGCCTCAATTGCCTGGCGTATACCTCCGGCATAGTCCACGTGGTTGTCCTTGAGGATGATCATGTCGAACAGACCGAAACGATGGTTTACGCCGCCGCCGATCAGCACGGCCCACTTTTCCATGATGCGGAAGTTAGGGGTGGTTTTACGGGTATCGAGCAGTTTGGCCTTGGTGCCAGCTATCAGGCTGTTCAGGTAGTGGGTATAAGTAGCAATGCCGCTCATACGCTGCATGCAGTTGAGCACCAGCCGCTCGGCCGTGAGGATGGACTGCGCCTTGCCTCTCACGGTCAGGGCCACGTCACCAAATTTCACCTCGGCTCCGTCTTGCAGCAGCACCTCTACCTGCAGGGCAGGGTCTACTTGTTTAAAAATATACCCGGCCAGCTCCACGCCAGCCAGTATGCCGTCGCCCTTCACCAGGAGTCTTGCCTGGTTCTGCGCATCGGCAGGTATAGAAGCCAGCGACGAGTGGTCGCCATCGCCTACATCCTCGGCCAGAGCCTGGGATATAAACTCGGCTATGCTTTTTTCTGTCAGGTATGTTGCTTTCACGGTGCAAAAATAAAAAAAGGCCCGGTATATACCCCGAGCCTTGCTAAAAATCTCACTATTATCTGCTTAATCTTTTATGAAATCGATGGAATGGATCAGAAACTTGCCTCCCGCGTCCTTTACCCTTATCAAAGTGGTGTAAGAACCGTTGCGGTGGGTATAGGTGCCTATCACATAACGCTTGTCTTTCCGCACGGACTCACTGGGCGTCGGGAAGTTGTAGGCGAAGCCGGTAGGCGGGTTTTTGCTGAAGAAGTTCTTCATCACAAACTCTGCCTGGGTTTTGCTGTAATCCGTGGCCTTCTCGTCAGCAAACGATAGGCTTACCTTGCTGTCGAAGTGCCTGGCCAGGTCCTTGGCAGAGCCCGCCCGCAAAGCCGCCTCCACACCGTCAAACACATCCTTTTGGGCCATGGCCTGTCCGGAAGCGAATAAAGAGGTGATCATAGCCAGGAAAAGTACTACCGCAATGTTTTTAAAGTTTTTCATAAGGTGTGTAAGTAATCTTGCCTCTCTATCAGCTAAAACTATGCCAACAAAAGTGCTGAGCAAGTACCTAAAATTATTAAGAATTATCAATATATGTCGCTGTAACGAGATAATTATACCTGCCGTTACAGGAACAAATCTTATACCCAGCGCTAACAGCAGCGGCTTTCGCCCTTCTGCCCAGCAGGGGCCACCATCACTGGCATTTGTTACAATTTAAGCATTTCCGGGCAGGCTTCCCAGCACCGAAGCACAAATCAGTTATTTAAGCCCGCAAGGCACCACAGATTGTCTTATATTTGCACCATGGATAAAAAGGTAATGCTCATGATTCTGGATGGCTGGGGAATTGCCACCAATCCGGAGGTTTCGGCTATACACAAGGCACACACGCCCTTCTACGATCACATCATTCAGACGTACCAGCATACCACGCTGCAGGCCTCCGGTGAGGCCGTGGGACTACCGGAGGGGCAGATGGGCAACTCGGAAGTAGGGCACATGAACCTGGGTGCCGGCCGCGTAGTGTACCAGGACCTGGTGCGCATCAACAAATCCATTGCGGAGCATAAGCTGGCCTCCATGCCGGCACTGGCAGGTGCCTATACCTTTGCCAAAGAAAACAAAAAAGATGTGCACCTCATCGGTCTGCTCTCTGACGGGGGCGTGCACTCGCATATCGAGCACCTCAAGGCGCTCTGTACTACCGCCTTCGATTACGGCCTGGACAAGGTATACATCCACGCGTTTATGGATGGCCGCGACACAGACCCGAAAGGAGGCGTGAAGTACATCAACGACCTGGAGCAGCACCTCGAAAACACGACGGGCACCATCGCCTCGGTGATTGGCCGTTACTACGCCATGGACCGCGACAACCGCTGGGAGCGCGTGAAGCTGGCCTACGATCTGCTGGTGCACGGCCAGGGTACACCTTCGCAAAACCTCATCAAGTCCGTGCTGGACTCTTACAATGCCGGTGTTACCGACGAGTTCATCCAGCCGATCGTAAAAGTAAACAACGAGCAGCAGCCGATTGCTACAATCAAGGAGGGCGATGTGGTGATCTGCTTCAACTTCCGCACCGACCGTGGTCGTGAGATCACGCAGGCACTCACGCAGCAGGACTTCCCGGAGCAGCACATGCACAAGCTCAACCTGCGCTATACCACCCTGACCAACTACGACGACACTTTCGTAGGAGTGGAGGCTATTTTCGATAAAGACAACCTGAACAATACACTCGGCGAGGTAGTAGCCAAGGCCGGTCGCAAACAGATTCGTATCGCTGAAACAGAGAAATATCCGCACGTAACTTTCTTCTTTTCGGGAGGACGCGAAGTGCCTTTCGACGGTGAGAAGCGCCTGCTGTGCCCATCGCCTAAGGTGGCCACTTACGACCTGAAGCCCGAGATGAGCGCCTACGATATCCGCGATGCCATTGTGCCGGAGCTGCAGCAGCAAACAGCCGATTTTATCTGCCTCAACTTCGCCAACCCCGACATGGTGGGCCACACCGGCGTATTCGAGGCTGCCGTGAAAGCCTGTGAAGCGGTAGACCGCTGCGCCGAGGCGGTGGTGAATGCCGCCCTGCAAAGCAACTATGATGTGATTGTGATTGCCGACCACGGCAATGCGGATTACATGATCAACCCGGACGGCACGCCAAACACAGCCCACACCACTAACCTGGTGCCCTGCGTGCTCGTGAGCAACGACTACAGCGGCACCCTGCGGCCAGGTAAGCTTGGCGACATCGCCCCGACAATACTAGAGCTGATGGGTATAGCGCAGCCGTTGGAGATGACGGGCGAATCACTTCTTCAAAAAGCACAGTAAGTTGAGCAGCTACCGCATCATCGGACTACTTGCCTTGCTTTGTGGGTTCACGGCCTGCGAGCGGCCTACCCCGCCGCTTGCCGCCGGCAAGGAGCCTGCCTACGACCTGACGGCATACCTGCAGGAGCAAACAGCCCGCCTGCAGCAGGAGCAGCCGCCTGTGCTCAAGTCAGTGATTACAAAAGGGCAGCCAACCGAAACCATACAGTTGGAGGAACTGGACTGGGAGAAAGAACTGGCTATTTTTCAGGAGGTAGATCTGAGCCGCCCCGCACTGCGCGACTTTTACAGCGATGAGCGTCATACCTTGCCCAATGGCAGCACCATGAGTGTTTTCACTAAAAATGTAGAAGCGGCCGCCCCGGTGGAGCGCCTGCAACTTACCGTGTCGCCTGCCAAAAAGCTGGAGCAGCTCGAAGCGGTGGTGTTAGAGGAGAACCTTTTATTCTACTCTAAAAGGAACATCCGTCTCATGGCGGAGCCAGGCACGGGCAATCTGTCCAGCTACCGGGTAGAGGGCGTGCAGAAGCTTATTTTCGGCGACTCCCTCCGGTATCGCGTTGATGCCAACCTGTAGCTGCATTTCTTTTTTTAGGGTATAAATGCGTATATTGCTCTACTAAGCCGTTCTAGCTTTGCGCTTTAGCCATGCCAGCACGCTTAGGTGCCTGTTTGATCTGCGTGTATGCGTGTTTATACCTTAGCCCTTCTTCTGGTTTTTGCCACCCTCCGTTTTGCTTTTGCACAAACAGCTGAGCAGGGCCGCGCCTGCAGCACAGAGGCATACTTGGAGGCGCTAAAACGGCAGGACCCAGGATTTGAGGAGCGAAGCCTCAGAACCCAACAGGCGGTGCAGCAGCACATGCGCCAACGCCCAGCGGGCCAGGCAATGCAGCAGGCCACCATTACGATACCAGTGGTGTTTCATGTGGTATACAGGGCCGGAAGCGAAAACATAAGCGAGGCGCAGGTGCTCTCCCAACTTGCCGTACTGAACCAGGATTTTCGTCGCCTCAATGCCGACACTACCCGTACACCGGATTATTTCCAGCCGCTTGCCGCGGATACCCGCATTGAGTTCTGCCTGGCCGTAGTAGACCCAACTGGCAACCCGACCTCCGGCATCACCCGCACCCAGACCACCAAAGAGAGCTTCAGTTATTTCTCTGACCACATCAAATCGAGCGCTAACGGAGGTATAGATGCCTGGGACACCCGGCAGTACCTGAACATCTGGATCGGCAACCTCGGAACCAGCAGCATTGGCTATGCCTCATCACCCGGGGCCTTACCTGAGCGCGACGGCGTAGTGCTGCACTACCGCACGGTGGGTACTGCGCCGTACAACAACAGCCTATGGGCATACAACAAAGGCCGCACCGGCACTCATGAAGTAGGCCATTGGCTGGGCCTGAAGCACATCTGGGGCAATGGTATGACCTGCAACGACTCCGACGACATAGACGACACCCCTAATCAGTTTACCCAAACGGATGGATGCCCGGACGGGATCGAGCTTTCGTGCGACAATGGCCCCTATGGCAACATGTGGCAGAACTACATGGACTACTCTGATGATGCCTGTATGAGCCTTTTCACCAAAGGCCAGGCTGCTTACATGCAAGGTGTCCTGCAGACGGCGCGAAGCTACCTTTTCGAATCCACAGCTTGTACAGGTGAGTTACGCTCCCGCCTCAGTACTGCCCAGCCTCAGGATACTTTGATAGCGGCTGGCGACCAGGTTCAGTTCCAGGGCGCCTTCGCTGGCTTTAAGCCCACGCAGTGGTTATGGGAGTTCGAGGGAGGCTCACCTGCCACCTCCATAGCCCAGAACCCAACTGTCAGGTATAGCCGTCCGGGCAGGTATAGCGTCACCCTTACCACATCCAATGGGAGCTCGAGCCACACCCTCACCAAAACGGACTACATCTACGTGACCTCGGACAATGTGAAGGTATACCCTAACCCAGCACGAGGGTATATTGTGTTGGAGCAGGCGGCCCGTCAGCAGATTCAGTTGGTGGAATTGCTGAACCGCCATGGGCAGGTGCTGCTGCGCGATGAGGTAGCGGACAGGGTGATCAGGCTGGATATACGGCACCTGCCGGCTGGCATGTACCTCTTGCGCACGACCAGCACCAATGGCATAGCCGTCACTAAAGTGAGTCTTGTAAGATAGTTGCTATACCTTAGTAGCCTTCTCCCTGCAGCGTGACCACCACCGTACGTTTGGAGGCATGGTTGCGGTGCTCGCACAGGTATATGCCCTGCCAGGTACCCATATTAAATTCCCCATCCGAAATCGGCACGGTCACAGAACTTCCCAGCAAAGCTGCCTTCAGATGCGCCGGCATATCGTCGGGGCCTTCCTGAGTGTGTCGGTAGTAGGGCGCGTTCTCAGGCACCATCTGGTTGAGATGGCTCTCAAAATCCTGCCGCACCGTAGGGTCCGCGTCTTCGTTGATGCACAGGCTGGCAGATGTATGCTTGATGAAGATATGCGCCAGCCCTACTTTGTAGTTCTCCAGCTCAGGCAGCTGCGCTGTCAGCAGATCTGTGATCAAATGAAAACCGCGTTTCACGGCTGGCAGGCGTATCTCTTTCTGAAACCACATGAATTTTTGAGTTAGTGAATGAGTGAGTTAGTGATTGAGTGATTTATTTTTGATTGATTGATGGAGCGAATGGGTAATTGAGTGGGTAACTTTTTGTAATAAATTTCCTATTGGTTCGCCACTTATTGTTAGGTTTCATACGCAAATGCACCACTTGAGTCAACTTAGATAAGATCCAGCTGCTCTTCAATCGTTGTGCCATTAACCAAATCACTCATTCACTCAACCACTCAATCAGTCAACCGCCCTCTCAAACGCTCCGATGTCGGGTTTAGTGGAGCTGCGGTTTATACCCTTGAGGTCCTTGTTTATACCTGGGAGAGGTATAGCCGCCCCAGTGGCGGGGGAGAGTGTGTCGAGTTGGAAATCCTGCTTGCGGACATCCTTGAACTTGGGGTCGATATTGAGCAGGTTGCCGTTGGTGTTGAGCGTGTTTTTGTAGGCATCCGTGCGCAGGATGCTGTGGGCTATCTCCGCTGACAAATTGCCTTCCAGCAGTACCTCATTCGCATAGTTGGAGCCCTCGCTGTACACAATGCTGTTCACCAGCCGCAGTTGTGTAGGCTGATCACGGATGTCGGTGCCAGGTATAAAGTCGGCTACTACAAATGCGGGTGTCTCGCGCTGTAGCTGGCTCTGGTAATTGACGATGGTGGAGTACAACACTTCATAATTGCCGCCACCCAGGCCGCCGAAGCTGTACTGCCCGCAGTTGTTGATTAAGGTATTCACCACTTTCACATCCGATGTAAAGGCCACAATGCCATCCAGAAAAGTATACTGAATCACACAGCCTTCCACCAAAGTGCCACCCTTGCCGGGGTTGCCGATCCGGAGGCCACGCATGGTGTTGCGGATGTCGGCATAGCGGATGGTGTTGTTCTGGCTGGCGGTGAGGATGCGTATACCTTCCCATTGGCCGGGTGCGTTGGCATAGGCCGGCTCACGCCGTATACCTGAAAATGTCACCCGCTCCTCCGGCGTGCCTTGCACCTGCAGCGTACCATTAATCAGCAGCACGGCCTTGTTGGTGGCGAAGATGCGGGCGCCTTTCTCGATCGTAAGGGTGGCTCCTTCGCGCAGCAGCACCGTGTCGAGCAGCACATGGGGTTTGCCCGCCGCCCAAGTGGTATTCCCGATCACGCCCTTTTGATGAAACACCGCATCCTGCCCATAGGAGACCAGTTTCACGTTCTGCTGGTTCCCGTTTGTTTGGAACACAATGGAGTCTGCCACGAGGAAGGGCTGGTTCTGAGCCGCCGGGTTGATATTGACCCGCACCAGAATGTAGAGGCTGTCCTGGCCGCGCAACTCGAGGTTTCTTGCGATCGGGGTTTCCTGGCCGTTGATAATCAACTGATAAGGAGAGGTATGGGCACCACCCAGGCTGATACTGCTGATGCGCACCGCTTTCTTTTGGGGGTTGTATACCTTAAGCCGCCGCGTCACGCTGCCCTGCGTTACAAACACCGTATCGAACAGCACTGTGTCCGCCGAGAACCGCAGCATCGCATCCGGGTCATTGGTCACGACTTCATCCTTAGGTTCACAGCCCACCATCGAGAGCAGGAACAGGAGGGGCAGTATGGCGAGTAGGTATCTCAAAGGGTGGTTAAATTGTTGATGGTTGCTAACTATAGGCTTGGTTGTTATTTACTTCGCTTTAATAAAGTTGCTTTGGTCTCCATGCATAATCGAACTCCTTAGCCTGTGGACCGATATTTCCAAAATCAATGGTTACTGTATTTCCGTTTTTGTCATTACTGAACTGATTGTCAAGCATAAGACAGAAGCCAATGATTAATTCATGGTTGCTATCATCGTCAGCCACTATTTTGTAGTTGTCTCCTTCAAACCACGTTACCATCTCCTTATCCCACCAAGCTATTTGAAGATTGTTCTTATAAACGGAATGCTTATGCCCTTTGTGCCCGAAGATTTCATACAGGTCGGCTCCGTCCTGGCATTGGTAGTGAGACTTCCAGAGTGAGACTGTACCAAATTCGATTACGTCTCCATCCCATAGCGTCACCTTATACTTCGGGCTGAACCATGACCACCTTTTTGCCATGGTGAGCCTCGCTCGAGAATTCTGATTGTCGAACAGGTGTAGCTTCGGCATAAAGCCTATCAGCTGGGATGAAGCGAAATACGTTTGTTCTCCGTTGATAAATATCCTATACTTATCGCCGAACGCGATTTTCTTCTGATTTATGTCAATCACCATCCTTTACTAATTCAAGTACATATCAAACTAATAGCTAGACGGTCGATGCGCCATTGAATAAACTCGTTAATGATACGATCATCATGTATCGAGTTCACCAAGTTAAAATAAAAAAAGGAATGCAGCGCAGCTTTCGGCTGCACCACATTCCTAAATATACCTTGGTCAAGAGCGGCTTAGTTATTACGCAGTGGCACCTTCTTTCAGGCGCTCGGCGTTTTCTGCTATACGCAGCTCTTCCACGAAGTCTTCAATACCGCCATCCATTACGTTTGGCAGGTTATATACCGTGTAGCCAATGCGGTGATCGGTTACGCGGCCCTGTGGGTAGTTGTAAGTACGGATCTTATCAGAGCGGTCGCCGCCGCCTACCATGCTCTTGCGCTGAGCACCCTCGGCTTCGTTTTTCTTGGCCAACTCCACCTCAAAAATACGCGAGCGAAGTACCGCCAAAGCCTTATCAAAGTTCTTGAGCTGCGATTTCTGGTCCTGGCACTGGGCCACGATACCTGTCGGGATGTGCGTGAGACGAACGGCTGAGTAAGTCGTGTTCACCGACTGACCACCCGGGCCTGACGAACAGAAAAGATCCTTGCGGATGTCGTTCATGTCGAGCTCGATGTCGAACTCCTCCGCCTCCGGCAGCACCACCACCGACGCTACAGAGGTATGGATACGGCCCTGTGTTTCGGTGGCCGGTACACGCTGCACACGGTGCACGCCCGACTCAAACTTGAGCTTGCCGTACACGTCTTCGCCCGACACGCCCACAATAATTTCTTTGTAGCCCCCGGAAGTGCCCTCGGTGGCATCCATCAGCTCCATGCGCCAACCCTGCTTCTCAGCAAAGCGGCTGTACATACGGTACAGGTCACCGGCAAAGATAGAGGCCTCGTCGCCACCAGCTCCTGCACGGATTTCCATGATAATGTCTTTGCTATCGTTCGGATCTTTCGGGATGAGCAGTTCTTTCAGGGTATCTTCCATCGCCTCACGCTGCGGAATCAGCTGGTCCAGCTCTTCCTTGGCCATCTCGCGGAAGTCCTCGTCCTTTTCGGTCGCAATCACCTGCTTGGCATTGTCGATGTTGCTCAGGATGTTGAGGTACTTCTTATACTCTACTACTATCTTGTCAAGGTCCTTATACTCTTTATTCAGCGATTTGAACTTCTTCATGTCGCTGGCCACATCAGGCTGGATAAGCAGTTGGCTTACCTCTTCAAACCTTTGATTAATGGCTTCTAATTTATCTAACATCGCTCTGTTATGGTTTTAAGCTGCAAAGATACTAAATTGGCGTTTAAGTAATAAAACATAAGTGCTGGTTGCAGCTGTTATATTACTTATTTATCCTACTACAAATTTGTATCGAAAGATGTTCAAAGCCCGCTCCCTGCTCGCTACTATAACCTTAAGCACAGCCTTTATAGTTTCAGGCTGCGATGTGAAAGTGAAACCAATAGAAGGAGGAAAGGAAATTGCCCAGGAGCTGGAGCGCCACAAGATCAAGCGCCTCACGCAGCAGGACATCATCAACACTGCTCAGAAGTACGGTGACTCTATTGTGGTGACGGCGGAGCGCCTGCATGTGCAACGGCTGACGGAGCACCTCGCCCAGGGAGGTATGGCGGCCGCCCTACCTTACTGCCAGCCCGAAAGCTTTGAAGAGGTGGAGACGCAGCAGCACAAGTTCGGCGCCATCTCACGCCGATTCAGCGAGCGCCCACGCAATCCGCAGAACCAGGCAAAGGGCGCCACAGCACAAGCACTGGCCAGGTATAGCAAGGGGCAGGAGCAGCAGGCCACAGTCGAGGCATTAAGCCCGGACGAGATAAGGTATACCGCTCCGATATACCTGCGCGACGAAACTTGCCTTAGCTGCCATGGCACGGTGGGCCAGAACCTGAGTGAGGCAGACGATTCTCTTATTAAGCAGAAATACCCGCAAGACCAGGCTGTTGGCTACAAAGCGGGCGATTTAATGGGCGTCTGGGAGCTCACTTTCGACAAGCTCGATCTGGTGGCTTTCCTTAACGACCAGCCCAAGAAAAGCCGGCGGCCCCGCTAAACATTTCGCCAACGTGGTAGTTTACGGCCCAGACAACCCAATGATGATGACAAACATCACTGCATGTTTAGTCCGAAACCTTTAACTTTGCACCCAGTATGATTAGGCTATACCTGATCTAATGTTTAAACTCTAAATCATATAGAATATGGCTGTAATAGTAGCAACCGATAACGATTTCAATAACGTGCTCAACTCAAACCAGAACGTGGTAGTGAAATACTACGCTGACTGGTGCGGCAGCTGCCGTTTGTTTGCCCCTAAGTTCAAGCGTATGTCTGACGAGGAGGGTTTTGCCAATGTAGCTTTCGTGGACGTGAACGCCGAAACCAGCCCGGAGGCCCGCAAACTGGCCAGCGTAACAAACCTGCCTTTCTTTGCTGTCTTCAAAAACGGTCAACTGGTAGACACCGTAGCTGCCAGCAAGGAAGAAGCCGTTCGTGATCTGATCAACAAACTGACTGTTTAGAAATGAAGATACCTGTTATAAAAAAACTAGTAGAAACCCAGTCGATAGAAGCGCTCACAGCAGCCGAAGAAGCGCTGATGGAGGAGCAGCCACTCGCCATAGAAGTAGAAGGTGACGATGAGGGTGAGCAACTGACGCACGTGATTGCCGCTGCCTGGATTCTGAACTATATGAACGACAACAGCGTGGACTTTAAAACCGCCCTGCGCGAGTACACCAAAAAGGTGCGTGTTTCCATCAGCTAATATTACCTGATAAGTATAAAAAGCAGGAGGCCCCGAAGCAATGTGTTTAGGGGCCTCCTGCTTTTCAGCATGCGCTGCTCACGTTTACAATTTATTTTTGGCGAAGTACTCCTCTGCCAGCTTTCCGCCCATCTCGGTGCAAATGCCCCGCACATAGTACAGGTAAATGCTGCGGAACACTTCGGCCAGTTCGTACTTGGCAGGCGGAAAAGAGGCCGGATTGATCATCATGAAGAATTGTTCTACAATGATCTTCGTAACCAACTGCAGATTGATGTCTTTGCGGAAGTAACCCTGCAGGATGCCTCTGTTCAGGATCTCGCCATTAACATGCTGGTTATTGTCAATGATATTCTGCATGCTTATTTGCCAGGCCTCCGGGTACTGCTGCAGATCGCCAATGTAAACCGGGTTCACCTGTTTGATCGCATGAATGCCATCCTGCAAAAGCAGCATGATCTCCTCTACCGGGTTTGTAGCCTTCAAGAGCAACGCCTGCTGCCTTTTTCGATCCACCTCCATATCATGAAGCACAACCTGCTTTACCATGTTCTCCCGGCTCGGGAAAAGCTCGTGAAAAGTGGACTGGCGAATATCTAATTTCCTGATCAGCTCTGCATCCGAGTTCGCCTCTATACCTTCGTGCTTAAAAATTAGCAGGAGCTCACCTAATATGGTTTCTAAAAAAGTCATTGAACAGGGAAAGTCATCAAGCTGTAAAAGTGGTTAAGTCACTATACGCAATAATAAGCTTGATGTATGTTGTAAGTTTGCTTTTGCAGTTTCGTCAGAAACATGCAAATGTAAAACAATAAGTTGCACCCTGCAAACTGTTCCACCGCCGGTGGCAGGCTCGGTTATAGTAAGGCCCAGATACTTATGAAGAAAACGGCCTGCACCAGGTATACATAGGGAGCTAACCGGTTGCGCTTGTAAATGGGGGCTTTCTGGAAATAAATCTGAAACAGAAATGCCAGTACCAACCACCCCAGGTAGTTTGACCAGGGGATGTCCCCACCTTTCCAGTCCCAGAAGTCGAAGGCGACGGCCACCGGCTCCAGAAAGAAATCAAGCCCAACCATCAACAGGGCAGCCAGCAATGCTTTAGTTAGCCAGTGCAGGTTCAGCATGTTTACCAAATGCCCCGTGGTGTAGACGAGCATCAGCCAGTTAAGCCCGATCAGCAGCGGCACGTCCAACAACTTCAATCCCAGCGACTCACCATAGGCATAATCTCCGAACACTAGGCCAGTATGCACCCCTAGCACCTCCGCAAAAAAACCAACCGAAGCGATTACCCCTGCGAAAAGCAGGAAAGCTGCGTTCCAGCGCCGATGGAAGGAAAAGAGCAGGACATTGGTGAGGACCAGGTTCATAGGCGTAAGCCGCTGAAACTTCTCGGGTTCGCCACTAAACAGAAGCCCCCAAAAGCCCACTGCATGAAAAATAGCCAATACTCCCAGAGCTACTGCGAAAGCATAGGGCTTCAGGCGCTGCTGCAAAGGGATGGCCGGCTGGTATGGGTGTGTGGTCTCAGGCATGATGTTTTGATCGGTTAACTGATGTTACGACAGGCACCAGGTTACCCACTATACGGGCAGAAAGCAAACACAGCGGTATACCCCCGCCCGGGTGCACACTGCCGCCGCAAAAGTAGAGCCCTTTGAGTTTGGAGCTGAAGTTCGGGTGCCGCAGAAAGGCCGCCATGCGGTTGTTGGAGCTGCTGCCATAGAGCGCCCCTGCGTAAGACGACGTTTGCTGCTCGATCAGCAGCGGGTCCAGCACCTGCTCGCAGGCAATTACCTGTTGCAGATCCGTTTGCAGCATGCGGCTCAGCTTTGCTGTCACTGCCTGGCGTGTCATGCTGATGAGTTGCTCCCAGTCCTGGCCCTGGTGGTGCGGCACGTTTACCATCACAAACCAGTTCTCACAGCCCGCAGGCGCATCATGCTTTTCCATTTTGGAGGTGATGTTCACGTACACCGTCGGGTCGGGGCTGATGGACTTGTGCCGGAAAATGTGCTCGAACTCCTTTTGATAGTCCTGGCTGAAAAAAATGTTGTGCAGGTGCAGCTCCGGAAATTCGCGCGCTATACCCCAGTAGTAGATCAACGCTGAACTGGAGCGTGGTTGCTGCAGCGTCTGTTCAGGGGCCGGTTGGTCAGGCAGCAGACGGCGGTAGGTCGGCACCACATCCATGTTACTCACCACTACGCCGGCGCTATACCTGGCCGAGCTGGTTTCTATACCTGTGGCCCTGCCATTATGCGTGATAATCCGCTCTACCCGCTCGTTATACCTGAACGCCACGCCCAGCTCTTCGGCCAGCTTCACCAGACTGGCCGCAATGCTGTAAATGCCGCCTTTCGGGTAAAAAGCGCCGATGTTGTGCTCCAGGTGCGGGATCAGGTTGAGCGTGCCCGGCGCCTGGTAAGGGTCAGAGCCGTTGTACGTGGCAAAGCGATCGAGCAGCTGCACAAAACGCGGATCCTTGAATAGCCTGGCATTGGCATCGTGCATGGTCGTTGTCAGCCCCAGGTCCGACAGGCAACCCAGCGCCTTGAGCACATCGGTGCTCAGGTAGGTATCGAGCCGATGCAGCGACTTATGCAGAAAAGTATCTGCCGTGCCCTTGTAAAGGCGGGCGCTCTTGGCCAGCACCTCCTGTACGTCCTGTGCCCTTACGCCCAGCTGCTGCTCGGCTTCGGTGGCAAACTTTTCGGCGTCGGCATAGGCTTTCAGGTGACTGCCGTCGGGCCAGAAGTAATGTGTAATCGGGTCGAGGCGGGTATAGGTAAAATAGTCGGAAGGGTTGCGGCCAGCCAGCGTGAAGAGTTCGTCGACGAGGTGCGGCAGCGTGAACAGCGAAGGGCCTGCATCGAAGCGATAGCCCTGCAAGTCGAACTGGTGCATCTTTCCGCCAAATGAAGCATTGGCCTCGAACACGGTCACATCATAGCCTTTCACGGCCAGCCTTATGGCCGTAGCAATGCCTCCTATACCTGAACCGATGATGGCCGCTTTCGTCATACCCGAATGTAATCAGATTATTTCTTTCCTGCACTTAACTGCGAGGGTGGGGCAAAGGTTTTGAGATTGTTTCTTATACTTTTAAATGAGGTATAGGAAGGATTTCAAATATTCATGATTTTATATGTATCTTATACCTGTCTCATGTTTTCAATTTGCTCAACTATGAAATTCATTTCTAGGCAGAAGTACCTGCTGGTTGTTTCTCTCGCCTGTTTTCTAGTAGTCATGGTCGGCATATTGGTAACCACTTTGGTGAAACGCCAGTCTAACCAGTATACCTATAAGCAGACCGAGCACGTTCCTATTTGCTATACAGGTATAATTTTTGGCGCTGGCATTCGCGATGGTAAACCCAGCAAGTACCTGAAGGATAGGCTCGACGCAGGTATACAGCTGTACAAGGCAGGCAAGGTACAGCGTCTGCTTTTATCAGGAGACAACAGCAGCCGTAACTATGACGAACTTAAGGTGATGCGTGACTATTGCCTTTCAGAGAATGTAAGGGCTGAGGATATTTTCCTGGATTTCGCCGGCTTTGATACCTACTCTACCCTATACCGCGCAAAGGAGGTTTTCAAGGTGGACCGGGCCGTGCTTGTTTCGCAGAACTATCACCTCGACAGAGCCATCTACATCGGCAGATCACTTGGGCTTGACAGCTATGGTTATATAGCGGATAAAGGGCATTATGTGGGATATCGTCGCAATTATCTGCGAGAGGTGCTTGCAACTGTTAATGCATTTATGGAGGTGAACTTAAACCGGAAGCCTAAATTTCTGGGTGAGACAGTCGACATTCAAGGTACTTCAAACGCCCTGCTCCACTACTAAGCTATACCTTCCGAAACACCTTTCTGTAAACAGGACCGCGCATTCCAAAGGTAGCCCGCATCAGTGGGTATAATATTATGTCCAACACCTTGTGCCCGGTGCTATAATCGATAATATCGTGAATGACGGCGCCGTTGCCGTGTTGCGTGACCAAGTGCTTGTGCCGCCAGCTGCGCAGAGGCGGGGGCACTTCCTGGCCTTCGTCCACAAACCAGGCTTCCGTGTCGGTGATCTCACGCGCTGTAATCAGACTAGTCCAACGAAAGGATCTTATACCTGTCTGCAACTCCACCGCTACCACATCGCCAGGCGCGCTACCGTCAAAGCGCAGCAACTTCAGTCGGGGGTAAGGCGGTGCCAGCTTTCTGAACAGCTGCTCATCAAAAGCGTGGAATACGCTCAGGTAGTCCTGCTGCACTGTTGTTTGGAGATGGAGGCGCATTTTATGAGTTGCTAAAATAATGATGGTTAGATTGTTACCCTCTGGTTTTCATATTTTTTGCATTCTAAAAGATTTGTTCAAAACTCACTGTCATGCTGTAAGAAACTTGGTTAGAGGAGAGATGAACCTACGCTACCTGCAACCAAGATTCTTACAGCATGACAAAGATGCTAGAATAAACCACCTGCTCTTGTTGCTTGCTATACCTGCCAATAAGACTGCTATACCTCTTAACCAGACAAGTACCATAAGGTTATACCTGGCTTCGATCTGCCCACAAAAAAAGCCGCAACATACATACTGCTGCGGCTTCGTTAAAATCATTTACCATTAAATCAAAAATCCAACCATCAACAATTTAACAATTCAAACCTTAGCTCAACAGGTTGTCAATGTCCTCTTTTGTCAGGCTTTTGATGATGTTTTCGTCGGTGCTGATCAGGTCGGTTACAAGTTGGATCTTGCGGTTTTGCAGCGCCAGGATTTTTTCCTCCACAGTGTCTTTGGTGATGAACTTGTAGGTGAACACCTTGTTCTGTTGCCCGATGCGGTGGGCCCTGTCTACAGCCTGCGCTTCCACGGCCGGGTTCCACCAAGGGTCCAGAATGAACACGTAGTCTGCAGCGGTCAGGTTAAGGCCAACGCCTCCGGCTTTCATCGAGATCAGGAACACCTGTATGCTCGGGTCGTTTTGAAACAGTTCTACCTGCTGTTGGCGGTTCTTTGTATTGCCGTCCAGGTAGGCATACGTGATTTCCTTTTCATCAAGCGCCTGCCGGATGATCTCCAGGTGCTTCACAAACTGACTGAAAATAAGCACTTTGTGCCCTTTGGCTACAATGCTCTTCGTCATTCGCATCACCTCCTTCAGCTTACCCGACTCGCCTTCGTAGCCAGGGTCGGTCATATAAGGGTGGTTGGCTATCTGCCGGAGTTTCATCAAGCCCTGCAAGAGCACAAACTGCGTGTTGCCCGGCCCGTTTTCCTCCAGGCTGGTCAGGATCTTGTTGCGGTAATACGACTTGGTCTCCTCGTAGGCGTGCTCCTGCTCCTCTGTCATTTTACAGAAGGTGGTATGCTCAATCTTAGGCGGCAGTTCGCGCGCCACCTGCGACTTGTGTCTGCGCAAAATAAAAGGCTTGATCAGGGCATGCAGCCGGCGCGTCTTGTGCTCGTCCTTCTCCTTCTCAATTGGCTTCAAAAACTCTTTCCGGAAGAAATGCTGATTGCCCAGCAGCCCCGGGTTGATGAACGACATCTGCGACCAGAGGTCCATGGTACTGTTCTCCACCGGCGTACCCGTCAGAATCAGGCGGTGGCGCGACTTCAGTGAGCGGACGGCTTTGGAAGTATTGGAGTCAGGGTTTTTAATGGCCTGCGACTCATCCAGTATGATATAATCGAAGTAGTAGTTTTTGAGCAGTTCTGTGTCCAGGCGCACAATGCCGTAGGAAGTCAGGATGATATCATAATCCTTAAACTGCTCCACGTTCTTGTCGCGGTAGGTGCCGGTATAGGTCAGGATGCGTAATTCCGGGGTAAACTTCTGCGCCTCGTTCAGCCAGTTGTAGATAAGGGAGGTAGGCATTACGAGCAACGTGGCCGACTCGGCTCCGTTTTCCTTTCGGTGCTGCAGCATGGCCAGCGTCTGCACCGTTTTGCCGAGGCCCATATCATCGGCCAGGCAGCCCCCAAACTTAAAGTCCTTGACAAAGTGCAGCCAGTTGTAGCCTGCCTTCTGGTAAGGGCGCAGTTCGCCCTGGAAGCCTGCCGGAAGTGGTTTGTCTTCTATGGCGTCAAACTCTCGCAGCTTCTCCAGTTTTCGCGTCATGGTCACCTGGGCCAGATTGCCGTTCTGCAGGTCGTTGACCAGCGCCATATGGTGTTTGCGCAGCGTTAGCTGGTGCTCACCCTCCGAGAAGGCAAAAAGCTCAATGTATTGCGTAAACCACTCTTCAGGTATAATGGCCACTTGCCCGTTCGGCAGCACATACTCGTTGTTGCGGGTCAGGATGTGGTTCTTGAGTTTTATGAACGGAATCTCAAACTCCCCGAAGCGCACGGTACCGTATATGTCGAACCAGTCGTTGTTCTCGGTTATACCTACCTGCACGGATATTTCGCCGAGGAAGTAGTTCTTGCCACTTTTCTCAGACTGCTCTACCGTGAAGCCAAGCTCCTCCAATGCCTGCAGGTTGCTGTTGAGCCAGGAGAAGGCGGCACTCTTATCGAGTACGGCCTGCCCGTTCTTTACCTCCAATTCGCGCTTGGCCAGCTCTTTTACATACTGTTTTTCGTGCACGGCATCACGTATGAGCTTATGGAAGATGTAGGAGTCCTCGGTTTTCTCCATGCTCACACTCACGCGCTTTGCGTCCTGTGCCTCCACCATGTGCTCGCCATACCTGAAGGACAGATTGAATAGAATTTTATCGGCTGCGGCAGCCTTATCCACTTTGCTGGCCTCACTACCGCCATTGCTCAGCAGGGCATTCACATCAGCGGACTTGATCTCAGAAAAGTTAAGGTATGGCCTTGGTCTGAGCTGCTGCGGTTTTATCTCAAACCCGTTTGGTTTCACGTCGAAGGACTCTACCAAAGAAGCCACGAATTTGCGGTAGTAGTTTTCCTCCACAGTGCGCGGGATCAGGATGAACTTTTTGTTCAAAAAGGGTTGCAGCTTTTTACCGTCGATGCCGCTTTCAAAACTGTATACCACCCCATCCAGCATAAGCCAGGCCGGCTCATAGCAGATGAGCACTGCATTGCGGTACTGGAAGTGAAGCTTCTCGCCTTTGTACCTTACAGTAGGGTAGTAGTGGGTATTGTCTTCGTTTCGGTGCAGGTGAAAGCGCACGGTCGCTTTGTCGTCCGCCACCTGGATTTCCTTCCAGGTCGGGTCGCCGTCTTTGCCCATGATGAAGGTGCGCCGGTCCTGGAGCATTTCCAGAATCTTGTTCATTCGCACCTGTATGTAGTGGCTTATCGCCTCCTGCATGTTTTTGTCGCCCTTCTCAGGGTCGTATACCTTCAGAAAAAAATCAACAGGGGAGAGCTTCTTGTTCGAAAACTTCTTCAGCACAGCATCCTGCTGTATCTGGTCGATCAGTTCGATGAGTTTAAAATCTTTGGCTTCGAGGCGAGCGGAGAACTCGTCGGCGTTTTTGGCAGAAATATTCTGGTGCTGCAGCGTGAGCTGTCCCTTGGTATTAATCTGCACCACAAAAGATTCGAACAGGTACCCCAGGTACTCATGCTCAAACAGCGAGTAGATTACCTGAAACGGCTGTGTGGTGTATACTTTCATGCAGGTACAATATTAGGACACCAAATTTACCCCTAAAACTCCTCATTTCCTACCTAATACTCTTGAAATTAGCGCCGCCAATCAAAATATTTTTATATTCCGGGTGTTACCTGATAGCCTGTAGTACATTAAAGGCTTTTAATCTCAATATATAGAGCCAACTCTATGTTTAAGTAATACTTCTATTGATTCTACCATCCTGAGCTAGTTCGCTACCATTTCCGATCAACCAGTTATCGCTCCAGGTATAATGCTAGTTCAGGGAATAGGCTTGATTTTCTTTATGCATATTCAGGAGGCACACAAAGGGCAAGGTTATGGTTCCTGCACTAAACCATGTTATGATCCAAATGTTTTGAGTATTCAGGTATAACACACCAGTGGTTAGCTGACCGGAGGCTGCATTGGGTAGGAGTAGAGAAAGCGGGATGAGCCGTGGCTATACCTTACAGGTTGTCGCGCACAGACATGGCCGCGGCTTTGCGGGCAGGCCGGATAGATACCAGCATGGTAATGATGACAATGGCGGCACCTGTCAGCACAAAGTCCATCAGTTCCAGTTTGACTGGGTACGAGTCTACCACCGAGGTGGCCATCCCCATTGATACGATGCCGAACGTTTGCTGCAGGTTAGCAATCAGCATACCCAACGACAGGCCATACGAAGCTCCGATAAAGGCAACCAGCGCCCCCTCGAACAGGAAGATGTTCCGGATTTGCTCTTTGGTAGCCCCCATCGAGGCCAGCACCGCAATGTCTTTCTTCTTGTCGATCACCAGCATGGAGAGGGAGAAGAAAATATTGAGCGAGGCTATAAGCAGGATAAACGTAAAAGTGATGAACACGAAAAGCTTCTCCACTTTCACGGCCCGCAATAGGCTGGTGTGCTGCTCATCGCTGTTCTGTACCAGAAAACCCTCACCAAGCACTTTCTGCAAAGAGCGTTTCACTGTTTCGATGCGGAAGCCGTTCTCAACTTTTATCTCAATAGCGGTGCGGCGCCGGCCATATTCCATCAGTTCCTCTGCAAACTGTATGGGCACAAACACATAGGCGTCGTCGTATTGCCGCTCAATGGCAAACACACCACCAGGGGTTATCTGCAGCGATTTAAAAGATCCCTCGGGGTTGAGCGGATTGAACTTGGTGTTGCGTGGGTACAGAAACTGCATGTACGTAAACTCGTTGCTCGTCCGGACGGACAATTGATACTGCACACCCCGGCCGAGCAGCGCGTAGTAATTATCGTTGGCGTACAAGTTGTAGTGCCCCTCCACTACCGAAGAGCCAATCCTGTTCTGCTCAAAGAAGTTCTCACTCACGCCCTTAACCTTCACCACCATCTGGCGGTCGTTGTAACGCAGCAGGGCATTGTCTTCGATCACCTCCGTTACCAAGGCTACGCCGGGTGTGCGGCGTATCCGGTTCATGAACTCCGTGTCCGTTTCGAAAGACTTGCCCTCCGCAGCCGATATCTTCAGATTAGGGTCAAAACTGGTATAGATCGTTCGGATGAGGTCTTCAAGGCCGTTGAACACCGACAGCACAATGATCAGCGCCGCCGTGCCCACCGCTACCCCGATCATAGCAATATTGGAGATAAGGCTAATGATGTTCCTCTTCTTCTTAGAGAAAAAATATCGTTTCGCTATGAGGTAAGGGACGTTCATTTAGCAGTTTCGGGTGCTTAGGCTAAAGGTTGATTGTTGATTGTTGATTGTTCTTACAAAAATTTTCGCGTCTAGGCATTTTTGAATATCAGGCTTGGCTGTTCCTTATACCTGCTTTGCTATACCTATTGAGTAAGATTGGCAGCACGATCTGTTTACAACTGCTTCAGCAATTTAGTAATTATGCCATCAACAATTTAACAATCAGTAATTAACAATTTAAATTATTTCCACGCTTTCACAATTAGTCCCGTGCCTGAGGCGTGCTTGCCGTTTACATCAAACCAATTCAGCAACAGGCTTATCGGAAATGTAATCAGGTAGTAGAAAGGAAGTAGAATGAAAAACGCTTTAGAGGTGTTGAGCATCAGGAGCGGGTACTTCATAGAGAGGCGCCACGAGATTTGCCCTGGCTTGCCGTAGGAGTAACGCGCTTCTACTTTGCTGAACCCGGCAGATAAAAGCTTATCCTGAATTTCCTGGATGTTATACCCATCGCGCACGTGCTCTTCTATAAATGAGGTTTCATCGTCGCCGTGCACGTCCGACCCACCCTGGTCCGATGGCGTGGAGATCACCAGTATGCCGCCCTGCACCAATGATGCCTGAAAGTTCCGGAACACCTCCACATCTTCCAGGATATGCTCCATCACATCCACCGACAAGATCAGGTCGTAGGTGTTTTCTTCGCGGTACTTTACCAGGTCACCAATACGGAACAACACGTTCTGCCGCCCGATAGCTCTGAAAAAGCGGTTACTGTCTGAAATCTGCTCTTCTTTTACGTCAACGGCCAGTATGCTCCACCTGCTACTTTGGCTGGAGAGCCAGTAGGTATATTGGCCAAAGCCAGAGCCGGCATCCAATATGTGCTGCTCCTGGTTTTTGCGGCTGGATGCCCACTCACGAAGCTCTTTGTGCACATGCCAGGCACGCAGCAGGAGCAAGTCCAGTAGGTTATAAAATACGCGGCGCAAGAATGGGGTTTTGTTGAAAACATCGCCCAGCACGCGTTTAATCGGGTCGTACTGCATAAGGGTGTTGCTGCTGCTTAGCGGATATAGGTATCGTCGTCCTCGTCCTCCTCAGGGGCCGGAGGTATGTCCAGGTTTGAGAACAGCTTGTCGATCTTAGCGGAGTACTCTGCGGTATCGTCAAGGAAGAACACGAGTTCAGGTATAACACGCACCTGCTTTTTGATGCGCTGGGCCAGCAAATGCCGGATCGTTTTGGTGTTGACCCGCAGTTCCTGCAAGAGCATCTCGTTGCCATCCTTGGCGTTCATCACGCTCAGGTATACACGCGCCAGGCCCAGGTCAGGCGATACGCGCACCACGCTTACCGATATGTAGGCGCCCCCGAACAAGTGTGGCACCTCCCGCTGGAAGACCTCTGCCAACTCCTTCTGAATAAGGCGCGAAAATTTCTGTTGTCTTTTACTTTCCATATTGAAGATGCAAATATCATATTAATTTCGCATTTTTACCCCAATTGTGCCGTACTCATTTCGGCTCAGGCTGGTGTATAGTTCTTTCTAACTCCGTCTTCCTTTGATTAGTTACTTCCGAAGCATACTGCCTTCCCGCTTATTTTTGCTGGTGTTCCTGTTCCTGGCTATCCGGCTGCCGCTTGTCTTTTTGGGTATACCTGCCACTGCATCCGAGTTGCTGCACATGCTGGTAGGGGAGCGGATGGCCGACGGCTATGCCATGTACCGCGATATTTACGACACCACTGCGCCGCTTTCGGCCTTTGTGTACTGGACCATCGATGTGGTGGCTGGCCGCTCATACCTGAGTTACCGGATTGTGGCGACCCTTCTGCTCCTCTTCCAGGCCATTATGTTCAATGTCACGCTCAACCGGCACCAGGTATACGCTGGCAAAGACTACATCCCGGCCCTGCTATACCTGCTGATGGGGAGCCTCACCTATGAGTTTGACATGCTGACGCCGCTGCTGATCGGCAACACGTTTATCATTTTGTCGCTGCCCTACATTATTACAATTTCGCGGGAGGGCTTTGAAAACAACCGGCTGTTTGTGGGTGGTTTTATGGTGGGACTTGCGGCGCTTAGCTACCTGCCACTGGCACTGTTTCTGCTGGTGGCGGCATTTGGGGTAGTGCTTTTTGCTTCGAACACGTTTAGGAGCTTCCTGCTGATGCTGTGCGGTTTTGCCTTCCCGTACGCTGTGCTGATCACGTATTACTTGTATACCAATACTACATCGCAATTTGTGGAGATGCACCTGTTGCTGCCCTGGCAATTTGGCATCAATCCTTTGGTGCCTCCTGCACATTTGGCCTTGGCGATGGCACTTCCCGCAGCCATATTGCTTCTTTCGCTTATCAGTACCACTTCGCTGCCGCAGCGCCTTGTATTCCAAGGCAAGTTTCAGCAACTTATGACGGTGTGGCTCGTCGTCAGCATTATCGTGCTGCTAACCCGCCATGAGCTGTCAGTGGGCTCCTTTGTTGTTGTGCTGCCGCCCATCGCTTACTTTGGCGAATTCCTCTTTACAAGCCGCATGAAGAAGTGGCTTTTAAACCTTTTGTTTTTTGTCTTGCTCGGTGGAGTCTTGCTGATCCGTTACCGCCAGCCCTTAGGAATAGCCGCTTTTGTAAAAATCGATGACTCTCGGCTGTTATTGCCAGACAATGGGGCTGGAGATAAGATAAAAGGCAGCTCTGTACTGGTACTTGGCGATGACCTGAGCTACTACGCGCATAATAAGCTAGCCACGCCCTACCTGAATTGGCAACTCTCTAAACGCCATTTCGGTCATCTTGACGAGTACCAAGCCGTTTATGACCTTTACCAAAACTTCCGCCAGGAAACTCCTGAATACATTGTAGATCAGGCCGGACTTATGTCGCAGCTGAAACACAAACTGCCGTCCGTTTTCGAAGGTTATGAGCCTACGCAAACAGCGGCAGTTTACAAGAAGGTCCGTTAAGCGGCGCTATACCTGACTTAGCAAACCGGAATTTTATCTACGCGGTTCTGATGGCGACCGCCCTCGAACTCTGTCTCCAGGAATACACGCGTCATGTCAGAGGCAACCTCCTGCGATACAAAGCGCGCAGGTATACAGAGGATGTTCGCATTGTTGTGCTCCCTTGACAACTTCGCCAGTTCAGTTTGCCAGCAAAGGGCCGCTCTTATCTCCTGGTACTTGTTGGCTGTCATGGCTACACCGTTTCCGCTTCCGCAAATCAGTACACCAAAGTCGGCCTCTTTGCTCACCACGGCCTTCGCGAGCGGGTGCACATGGTCAGGGTAGTCCACGGAGGCGTCGGAGCCCGGGCCGAAGTCTGTCACTTCGTGGCCTGCCGCCTCTAACTGTTCCTTCAGGAGTTTTTTGTAAGTAAAGCCGGCATGGTCGCCGCCGATTGCAATCTTATATCCCATAGCTTAAGCGTTATTTTCGTTCAATCTTTTTAAGTCGCGCTTTATGATTCTTCCCGATACACTGATGCTCACTTCATAAAGGATTACCAGCGGAAAAGCGATCAGCAGCTGGCTGATCACATCGGGAGGTGTAATTACCGCAGACACAATTAAGATTACGATGATTGAATGTCGGCGGTATAGCTTCATGATTTCCGGAGAGAGTAAGCCCGCCTTGGTAAAGAAGTATACAATGACTGGAAGCTCAAACATAAGCGCACAAGCCAGGCAAAGCGTTGTGAGCGTGGAGATGTAAGACGACAGGTCGAACTCATTCAAGATGGACGGGTCTACCTGATAGCCGGCCAGGAAATTGATCGAGATCGGAGCCACGACATAGTAGCCGAACAGTAACCCCATGCCAAACAGCAGCGACACCCAGAACACCGCCCCGCGCGAGTTCTGCTGCTCCTGTGGGTAAAGGCCCGGCCTCACGAATCGCCATATTTCCCAGAATGCGTACGGGAATGCCAGTGCGAGCCCTAGAACCAGCGACACCATGAGGTGCATGGAGAACTGGCCGCTCATCTGCCGGCTTTGGATTGTAAAGCCCAGATCGTCGATGCACAGCGCACTCGAGCCAACATACTGCCCGATCTTGCACATCATCTGGTAGCTAAAAAAGTCGGTACGCGACGGAGCCAGGATAATATCGTGAAACACGAAGCCCTTGGCCAGGAAGGCAGCCGTAGCGAACACAAGAATGGAGGCTACAGAGCGTATAATGTGCCACCGCAACTCCTCCAAATGGTCCACAAAGGACATTTCCTGCTGCTGCTCCGCTCCCTCGAGGTGTGGTTGGTCCATTAATGATGGCGCTTATGAAGTGTATTTTAGGTTATTAATAGGCGAAAAGTGGGTATTGCTGCATCCAGCTGTTCACCTCTTTGCGCACTGCCTCTATTTTGCTATCGTTGTCGTTATTAGTCAGCACATCATCGATCAACTCCACAATACGGGCCATATCCGTTTCTTTCAGACCACGCGTTGTAATGGCAGCCGTACCCACACGCATACCTGATGTCACGAACGGCGACTTGTCATCGAAAGGCACCATGTTCTTGTTGATCGTGATATCTGCCTTCACCAAAGTGTTTTCGGCCAGTTTGCCTGTTAAGCCTTTAGAGCGCAGGTCGATCAGCATCATGTGGTTGTCGGTACCGCCAGAGATGATGTTATAGCCACGCTCCACAAAAGCGTTTGCCATCGCCTGTGCATTTTGCTGTACCTGTTTGATATAGCCCATGTAGTCATCAGACAAAGCCTCGTAGTAAGCCACTGCCTTCGCCGCGATCACATGCTCCAGTGGTCCGCCCTGCGTGCCCGGGAACACTGCGCCGTCCAGCAAAGAAGACATCATGCGTATTTCGCCTTTCGGTGTTTTCAGTCCAAAAGGGTTTTCAAAATCTTTCCCCATCATGATCATACCGCCTCTTGGTCCGCGCAGTGTTTTGTGCGTGGTAGTGGTTACGATATGGCAATGCTCAAATGGGTTATTCAGGAGTCCTTTGGCGATCAGACCAGAAGGGTGGGAGATATCGGCCAGTAGAAGTGCTCCTACCTCATCAGCTGCAGCACGTAGTTTTTTGTAGTCCCAGTCGCGGCTATAGGCTGAGGCGCCGCAGATGATCAACTTCGGTTTCTCACGGCGGGCTGTCTCTACTACTTTATCAAAATCAATCAGACCAGTTTCCTGCTCTACACCATAGAAGCTCGGCTGGTACAGTTTTCCTGAGAAGTTAACCGGAGAACCGTGCGTCAGGTGACCACCATGCGACAGGTCAAAACCAAGGATCTTGTCGCCTGGCTGCAGTACTGCCAGCATCACCGCCGAGTTTGCCTGCGCTCCGGAGTGCGGCTGCACGTTTACCCAAGTAGCCCCAAATAGCTCTTTGGCGCGGTCAATTGCCAGCTGTTCTGACTGATCTACAATTTCGCAACCGCCATAGTAGCGTTTGCCCGGGAGGCCTTCGGCGTACTTGTTGGTCATCACACTGCCCATGGCTTGCATCACCTGGTCCGATACGAAGTTTTCGGATGCGATCAATTCGATGCCGTGGGTCTGGCGTGCTTTCTCTTTTGCAATCAGGTCAAATATAGCGGTGTCTTTCTGCATGGCTTCTTTGGTTTTATATTCCTTCAAAATTAAAGCTTGCACCTGAATAAACCAATGTTTCAAATGTTTATATCAGGAAGGCGCAGGTATGGCGGCGGTTATACCTGTGCTATACCTTGAATGATGGATTTTGCTATACCTGCCCAAGCTATACTATACCTAAGTAGGTTGACTATACCTGAGTAAAAAAAGAAGGCCCGCCTAATTGGCGGGCCTTCTTGCTATAAGTTAAGCTATGGGTCTACTGCTTCATCAGTTTCACCTGCTCTGTCTTACCGTTGAACTCTGCCATCAGGATGTAAATGCCTGTTGGCAGGTTGTTGTTCAGGTTCAGAAGGATCGTGTTCTCACCTTCTTCGATATCGTAGCTCAGGTTCTGAACAGCCGAACCATTCATGTTCACAATACGCACATTCAATTTGCCAGCTCTATCGGCATTGTAAACCAGCTTAGAGTCAGCATTGATTGGGTTAGGATACACTCTTGGACCAACTGCCAGGTTAACTCCGTTAGATGATACAGCTACTACTTTGCTGTACTCAAATGTACCATCCAGGTCCACTTGCTTCAGTCTGTAGTAACGTGTGCCGTTGAAGTTGCCTTTGTGGTTGAACTGGTAGTCCTGACGCAGCGAAGTTGTGTTCACTTTGCTCTTCACTTTGCCTACCGCCTTAAACTCACCTTTCAGGTCTTCTGTCATCTGCACCTCGAAGTAGTCGTTGTCCAATTCAGACGCTGTAGCCCATGTTAGTTGAACACTGTTACCTTCTTTTCTAGCGTTGAAGGCGATGAGTTCTACTGGGAGAGGGATGATCGCATCACCGTTCAGCTGCAGTGACTTAGTTGAAGCTAATAGATTTGTGCTGTGTCTTAAAGAAGTTGTGTATGACCCGCTTTCTTCTGGTGCGAATCTTACAGTTACTACTTGCGCAGCTACATTTCCGTTTTCATCAACTGTTAGATCAAAACCTTTTGAGTATTCAACATCAACGCCCTCGCGCAGTGCAGTGTATGGTTTTGTACCATCAGCAAATGATATACTAAGCGTCTCCTCTCCAACAGCCAAGTAGCTTGCGCTCAACGTATAAGATTGTGTCAGCACCTTACCAGGTTCAGTGGAGAACTTCATTCCAGTTATATCTTGGCTATTCTGAACGAAGCGGATAACAGGCTGGTTGATGAACAATTCAGTATCGCTTTCTTCATCGCCTCCAGTAGATGTGATAGCTACTATGTTGGTTGTAGCACCATTAGGCACAATCATTTCCAGCGAGTATTCAGTATCCTCGTAGAAATTTCTAACTGAAGTTGAACCAATTTTGATCGTGCCTACACCTAGCAATTTGTATCCTTTCACAAAAACTGTTTCAAGCAATCTAGCGGCATTATTTTCATCAATGATTCCATTTCCCTTTTCGAAGTGTACAATCATTGGCGTTGTTACATCAAATGCCTCTGTAGACATTGCATCATCTACAATATTTTCCACTCGGATAGTACCTGATATGGCGTTTGCTGGTACTGTTACTTCCAACCAGGTACCCCATATGTCATCATAATTGCTTACTATTCCTTCAACCTCTAGCTTTTGCTCTTCTTCATTTGGAATCGCATAAGCTGTGTTGTGGGTCTTAAAGAACACCCTAGCTTTTCCAGTGCGGCCATCAGTTGTGATGTCCCATAGGTTGGTACCGTTTATTCTTACCGTCGACCTTACCGCACCTGTCGTTGTGGCAATGCCCGTGATTGTCGGCGCATTTACTACTCTGAAGTTCGTTTCACTTATTACAGTTGTACCAACACTATTCACGCCTTTATTATAAGGCGTAGTTACCGCGATTGGACCAGCCACTGCGCCTGTCGGAACAGACAAGGAGATTTGTGTTCCCTCAGCATTCACTGTGAATCCAGATGTCATCACCACTTCATCACCTTCAGCAGTTGTTCCCAAAAACTCAACTTTTGTTGTCTGGTCGAAGTTTGTGCCATTGATAACAAATGAAGTGGAAACAGGAGAACCGGCAGTACCTGAGTTCGCAACAAAAGTATTCGTTGTTGCTATGGTTGGTGCACCAATGATAGTCAGTGAGCTTTGCGTTCTCACACCGCTACCGCTACGGATGGTAACCGCGCCAGTGGTCGCATCTTGTGGTACTGCTACTACAAGTTGCGTTTCAGTAGCGCTCACAATAGTGGCATCTGTGCTGCTTCCATTAAACCGTACAATTGGGTTAGCTTGGCTTACTGCTTTCTGCTCTTTATCGTAATACCCCATGAAGTTAGCACCTGTGATTGTCACCTGAGCGTCTGTACCTGCATACGCTTTGCTTGGCGAGATTGCTGTAATGCTCGGTTTAATCACTGTGAAGTTATTCGTTTCTTCGCTACTTCCAGTTTTAGTCCTCACTTGTAATGTTCCTAATCCCCCTCGGGTTGGGTCTTCAATGAAAGGAGCTACGAAAGTAATTGTACCTCCCGTTTCACTTTGTACTGTTGACACAGTATCAACAGGCACCCCTTTAAAGGTTAAGCCCAGGATATCAACGAAGTTATCACCTGTAATAGTTACCGTTTGTCCCGCATAAGCCGGATTAATAGTATATGCATTGATTTTTGGCAACAGAATATAGAAAGTTTCGCTATACCCTATGCCACTCGGAGTTTCTACACTTATAGAACCTGTTCTTGCTCCTACTGGCACTTCTACTGTTATGCTTGCATCTGTTGGAGTTCCGATTATTTTGGCAACAGCTCCATTGAAGTTCACAACAGGCGTAGCATCACTTACTACTTCCGTTCCATTGAAGTATGTTTTGAAATCCTTACCTGTAATAGTTACTGTTGTTTGCTCTGCGTAACCTTCGTTAACCGAGATAGAGGTGATAACCGGCTCGATCACTGTATAGTTAGTTGAGCTGCTACCTACTCCTGCTGGCGTGGTCAAAGCTATAGGACCTGTTCCAGCATCAAATGGGGCTTTCACAGTAATTGACTCTACACCATTTTCATCTACAGCTATTGTAACACCTGAAATGTCAGCAGCTTTTCCATTAAATGTTAATCTGGTCATGTTGGTGAAGTAGTTACCTGAAATGGTTACCAGTTCATTCGCATAACTTGACTCACGTGATACTGATGTGAAAACAGGAATGGGTACAATGAAGTTCTCTGGGCTGATACCAGTTCCTGCTGGCGCTGTTACCTGAATTTTACCTGTAACGGCAGCATAAGGAACGGTAGTTATGATTTGTGTTCCTTCAGCGTTAACAGTGAAAGGGGTTGCCTCTGCATCATCGCTTGCTACAGCAGTCCCCAGGAAAGTAACTTTAGTAACTCCTGTAAAGTTGCTACCTGTAATGGTGACAACCGTACCCGCTACGCCGCTACCTTCTTTCTCTACCAATGTGATTATAGGAGCAGGTATAACCGTGAAGAGGTTTTCCTCTGTGTTGTCCACTTCAACTCCATCTACCAGCAGCGCCAGTGGACCTGTAGTGGCCTCCATTGGCACAGCTACCGTCATTGATTTCGCTGTTCTTCCTGTTTCGATTGGTGTTGCAGGTGTACCGTTGAATTCAACTGAGGTTACTTCGTTCAGCAACCAACCTGTAATTGTAACTATATCGCCTACCTTACCCTCTATTGGGTTGAAGCTAACGATTTCCGGTTTTGTTACGATTTCGTAGATGTCCGTGCTATGCTCGCTATCACCAGCAGCATTTGTAACCATCAGTTTACCTGTAACGGCACCAACAGGCACAGCTACGGTTAGCTGTGTGTAAGTCTCGTTCACATTTGCGCTTGCAATTGTTACTGTTGTCTCATCATCAGCTTCTTCACTACCAAGGAAAGTTACTACCAGGTTTTCTCCGTAGAAGTTTGTACCTGTAATAGTAATAATGTCACCAACAATGCCTCTCAGTGGTGATATTGTAGCGATAGTTGGTTTCTGGATAATCTTAAACTCTGTCTGGCTTGTTCCAGGACCTACTCCATTTGTGATTTCAATCAGGCTAGTTTCTGCACCCACTGGTACAACCGCCGTCATCAATTCATCAGAAACTATCTCAAAAGAGGCTGCGTCTAATGCACCGAATTTAACCGATGTAGTATTTGTGAAATTATAACCCTCAATCGTCACTTCATCACCAGCTACCCCTTCTACAGGGTTGAAAGCTGTTATTACCGGGATCAGAACAACTTCATATTGTTGAGTTGTAATAGTTGTACCAGCAGGGTTTGTCAAGCGAAGCACACCAGTTGTGGTACCTGCAGGAACTGTCACTACCAATTCATTATCTTTAGAATTTGGCGTTACCAAAGTCACTGTTTGTTCGGCACCTTCTGTGCTTCCCAGGAATGTTACTTCAGATACATACTTCAGATACTGACCCGTGATGGTGATTGCTCTGCCAAGCGGGCCCTTGGTTGGGCTGATGCTGACAACTGAAGGCTGATAGATAACTTCTAAAGGACCTTCCCATGCTCCTTCACCACCTTTTGTTTTTACAGTGATGCTACCAGTAGCCATCCCTATTACGAGCGGGAATGTGATTTCTGTCCCAGCTTCGTTTACCTGGAAGCCATTTGGTGATGTCTCAGCATTATAGAGTCCAAGCGAGATGCTACCGAAAATTACTTGTTCAGCGGTCTGGAAATTTTCACCAGTAATCTTCACAATGTCTGTAGTCCCTTCAGCTGGAACGATACCATAGACGGAGCCGCCAGTAGTGGTAGTTACAGTCGCAATAACTGGCGTTGGCACAAAGTTAAACACCTGCTCACTTTCGTCTTCTTTGCCAGCACCTGACGCAATAATTCTGATAGTGCCAGTTTCTGCATCAGACGGTACTGTTACAGTTAACTCGTCATCTCTTGTCGGTTGTGCAATGGTAGCCTCTACACCTGCACCATTGTTACCGGCAAACAGCACAGTAGCTACACTCGACATGTTTGTGCCAAACAGCTTAATCTGCATTCCTGGCCCGGCTGTGTTTGGGCTGAACTGGAATTTGCTGGATTCAGCATCATAATCAGCAAACTTCGGCGCAGGCACATCGAACGCAACAGAACTTTCATCTTCTCCTGCTGGCGCAAGTACTTTTATTACACCTGTGCCTGCCCCGAGTGGTACTGATATTTTTATAGTGCTATCGTTAACTACACTTAAATTGGTTGCTTTTATTCCATTGAACTGTACCTCTGTTACTGCTAGAAAGTATTTACCATAGAGGGTTACCTCATCGCCAGCACTGCCAGAGACGGGGTAAAACTCAAAACCTGCATTCGGTTCTCCTTCTTGCGCTAAGATTTGAGGACCTAGAACATTGAATGTTGGCGTGCTCACTGTTGAGCCTGCTGGGCTAGCAATTGTTAATGGACCTGATGTAGCTCCTAACGGAATAGTTACTGTAATTTCTGAGTCTTCTGTTTCTACTTCGTATTTGATAGTAGTAGGATCTGCTGCTACACCATTAAACAGCACTTGATTTACTCCAGTTAAATTTTGGCCATAAATGGTGATTGTCCGACCAGGCGCTGCTTCACCTGGGTTGAAAGCTGTGGTCACATTAAATACCGGCGCTGGCACAACAAATTCGTTTTCACTTATTACAAATCCATATGGGTTTACAACAGTAATCTTGTCTGTCTTTACACCGTAAGGCACGGCTACTGTCAGCATTCCATCAGCTTTGTCGATCGGTGTTGCTACTATGTCGCCAAAGTATACTTGGGTCGCCTCGTTCAGGTGCTTACCAGTTATAGTTACCACCTCCTTTGGAAGCCCTAGAGCTGGTGTAAAGCCAGCAATCTCAGGTTCTTGAGATACCGTAATAGCATCTAGGAAAACATAGGCATTCGTCACTTCCTCCAACTGAAACCTGATATTGGTTGCGTTATTTGGCAGGTATAAGCTGTTACGACTAGTGGTAGTTGTAACCGAAACAAGTTCTTCTGAAACATTTGTTTCGCTTTCTCCCTCATAAAGCTGATAACTCACGCGTACTTTCGCATTGTATGATGAGCGCGTCGTACTCGCCTTCAAACTATAGCTAACTTTGTAGCCTGTTTGCCCTATATTACCTGCATCCTGTAGCTTCACATTCACATACGAATCTGTATACCGTAGTTGAGCAGAGCCGCCTATAGTACTAGGTGCCAAGTCGTCGCCATCTGTTACAAGTTTGTTGGACGTTACTTTGCCACCTTGAGTTGATCCTAACCACGGGCCTTCATAGCTGACTGTCGTATTAGTAGTAGGAGCCTGCGCCATTATAGCGGAGACCAGACCCAGCATAATCACGCACTGCAGGAGCAGAGAACGTAAAAGCCGGCCTAATGGAGGGGTGTAGAGTTGTGCCATAGCTAAAAGTTAAGAGTTAATAAATTTTTGTGCAGTTTTAATGCTAAGTTAATTATCACAAAATAAGATAATTTATCTTTCACTTTTGCAATATAAGCCACTGTTTTTTTGTCTGATTTTAACTCACAACTTCTAAGCTTCGTTTTTGATGCGTTTGAGCACCTTTTTAAAAAGTGCCTTGATTTAGTTATTTAGAAACTTTTCAGATTTATTTTTTATATATAGAACTAAACAATGTTAAGACTTAACTTTTCTATTATTGCATAAAAATATTATATATAGTGATCGGATATTATTTAATTTCTAGCTCTAGTACAATATGCCTATTTAATAGCACTGTAAAACTATCCAATTCATTTGGTTAGGAACTTAGTCATTCGCCTCAATTCAGGTCTACATACACCTATTTAATGCCTATTAACTAATTGCGACTATATGCGACAATATTAGTTAAACGCGCAAATAGGCGTGCCCCGTTTGCTCTTATTTCACTCATAATGATGCCCTCTAAGCAAATTTTATTGCTTAAAAATTTTTGCACCTATTTATTTGAGCCAATAATTTCTATCTCTCTCATAAATGTATATCGCTAATTTTAAATGGGTTACATACTAATATATAGATACAGGTATACCTGTTTTAAATATGTGTCTCTTGGTCGGCATGAATATAAGACGATGATAGTACCCATAAGCCCAAAAACAGGAAAGGGCTGCAGTTTCCTGCAGCCCTTTCCTGTTTTAAATAATTAATCCCCTTAACGCTTCATGAGTTTAAAGGTATGCTTCGTGTTATTATCAAGCACATATAGCACATACATCCCTTTAGTCGTGATACCGCGCATATCCACTGTAATGGAGTTGCCGGAGGTTTCTTCAGTGCGCTGTTGAAGCACTTTGCCCATCGCATCCACTAGGACTACCTGTACATTGCGAGCTTCTGTGCCGTTAAGTGTTACAACTACGGCGTCATCGAATGGGTTTGGATAAGCTGAGGCGGTGGCATTTTCAGCGTTCAAGGTAACGGCTCTGATGGGTGAGAAGGAAGTCGTGCCATCAAAGTCGACCTGCTTCAAACGATAGTAACGTGTACCAGACACTGCTTTAGTATCCAGGAAGTTGTAGTCCTGACGCAGTGAAGTGGTTCCTACTTTACTTTCCACAAAACCAATTGCTGTGAAGTCTCTGGCGTTTGTAGAAACCTGCACCTCAAATCCTTTGTTTTCCAGTTCAGAAGCCGTCGCCCATGTTAAGTTCACTCCTTTGGTATGACGCTGCGCTTTAAAGGACACGAGCTCTACAGGAAGAGGAGTGATAGGCAGGTCGTCGATATAAAAGGAATTTGCCTCAAAACCCTCGATACCTAAATTGCCAAGACTAGTAAAGCAAGCTACGCTAGGATTTCTCACGCGAATTGCAACTCTGAACCCATCAATGTTCCCTGGCATCTGATCAATAGTCCAATCCCTACTTGTCGGTCCTTTTATCCAAGAAGTTGATCCCGTTTCGTTTTTGAACCATTGAATAGCTTCGATTTCGGCTTCTGGCACATTTGTCATGAATTTGAAAACTGCTAGCTTATCTATTTCTAAATTATCTGGCTCAATTATATTTCCTGTAGCAGTATTATTGCCTGATGCCTGAACCGATAGGTTTGAGGTATATGTGTTACAAATATTTGAAACTGTTACTGATATTCTGCCTCGGTAAGTGGAAGTGGGATAGTTTACCGTAATTTGGCTTGTTCCTGCACCAGCAGTTATAGTTGCACCAGAGGAACCTGCATCTGGAGTTAAGACCCACGAATATGTTGCACCAGAGATAGCAGGAACACGGTAGGTAACACCTGTCGTCCCTTGGCATACCGCTGCTTGACCCATGATTGCGCTTACTTCTGGTATAGGTGTGACCGTTATTGTAACTTGGGCCGTAGCATTACTCTCGCATCTTGTGGCAATATTTACTTTTCTGATATTATAAACATAGTTTACAGGGGCAGTTCCAGCTATAAATTCAGGTGTTATGTAAGAGGTGCCCTCGCCCAAGTAATCGCCAGCTGCGCTATACCATATATAACTCATTCCTGGCTCTACTATAGGCTCTATTTTAACCGAACCATTACCACATTGATTTATAGACATTGCAGTTGGATTGCTCGGATTTGGGTTGTTATCAGGCACATTGATGTCTGTTCGTGCTTGACAAGATCCAGATCCAGCAATTACTACATAATAATCACCATATTCTTTATTTGTTTGACGCACAAATGTTGCGCCTTCTGTTACTAGTGCCCCTGCAGCGGTATACCATCTATAGGTTTCATTAAGCCCAGCTCCGCTGGCAGTAAAAGTGATCGTTTGGTTACCATTTACACATTTAGCATCCGATGTCACTGTTGGAGGTATAGGGTTGCCAATTCGTGCAAGCACAGCTACTTTTTGGCTTGCGCAACCTAAAGAGCTAACTTTTGCAACATAAAAAGTAGTACTTCTAGTTAGGTGCTCAGTTCTATAATTTGCTGTTATTGCAGTAGAAATAGGATTTTGGTTTTCATCATACCATTGGTACCTTTCCGTTCCAGAAGCTCCTTCTGCTTTCAAATCAAGAGATGTTGGGGTACAGCTACCAGACCCAATTGCTATTGGTGCAGTTGGCGCACAAGAACCAGTTATAGACAAGTTATCAATCGTTAAGGCTGAATTGTTGCCCCTTTGCGCACTAGTCAATTTTAAGGCAAGAAATTGCTGTTCTACAGAAGAACTTGGAGCCACAAATTGAATTGTGTAACGCACTAAGTTTGTGGCAACACCCTTGGCAACGGTAACGCTGCCACCAAAAGGAGCACCGATGAAATTATTATTTGATACCCCGGTACTATTTGCAAATAGTTGTACAACACCAGCCGAAGCTTGTGCATTATCATAAGCCACAGCATCAAAACTTACTATGTATGTATAACCTGCCTTAATGTCAAATTTTCTGTTATTTATCATCACGTACCCTTCATAACTATCATTTTGACCAGTTCCACCAGTAATTCGTAATTGGCTATTTACAATATTTAAGCTGCCATCACTCCTCAAAGCAGTACTGAAGTCTGAGCTTTGGTTAAAGTTATTGTTATAAGGTATCATATCTTCATTCTGCCCAAAACTCTTCCCACTCACCAGCAGGAAAAAGCCTATTAATAGCGTCATAAAAATTTTACTTACCGCAGCTGTTCCCTGAGCTTTGGTAGTTAGCCGCTGGGGGAAGGCGGCATAGGTTGGATTGTAGATGTGTTTCATAACAAATGCATAAAAAATTAGAAGATTCAGGTTGGTGGCTTGTTAGAAAGCCTCAGGTTTAGGCAAAGCAATTCCCTATATACTTTTTACAGCATTTTTTAGCACTCATATTGGTAAATGCTAACGGCACAAGCACAAAGAGCTCTCTACAGCAATTGGAGTTGTAACCTCACCTGCAGAATAGCGCTTTAGCTGTTAAAATATTAGGAAGAATTATTTTGCCGCTTATATAAATAAGTCTAAATGATTATTAATATAAAGCAATATTAATTATAGGGATGGTAATTTCAATACAATTATTATTATTTTTTTTATTCAAATATTCAAAATTGTACTGTTATTCAACAAACTTATTACTTAATATTATCTATTTTAGATTTAATTAAATAATACCAAACTGCTTATAATCAACTCTTTCTGCGGACAGGATAGGGCCGGTCTAAATTGCACTGAATATTCAATAAATTAGTGTCTAAATCCAAAGCTACCAGGTTGCCATAAGTGGCGTTTTTGTAGTAGACGCAGCCTGCATCCAGGTTAATTCTGGCGTCCTGGTGTGCAACACTTTTCTTTATGGCATGGAGGGCAGTAGGGGTATGGCCGTGCAGAAGTCTCTTGTTATGAAGTCGCTCCCAGTCCACTTCGTAGTGCCTGATGTTAAGCATAGCTTCTTTGTCGCGGAAAAGATCGTCCTGATGGAAGTCAAAGCCGGCATGCACCAAAAAGTAGTCCGGTAAATCAAAGTAGAAGGGAAGCGCGTCTATAAAGCTGGCGTAGGTAGGAGGGAGCTTTTTAAAGTCGCGCATACCGAAGTTATGCAGTACCATCGCCTTTTCCTGCTCGGATAGGTTTAGTGCTGACTCTCCTTTGGAGGCGGCTTTGAGTAGCATCTGGTCATGGTTACCGCGGAGACAGTATACCTGACAATGCTGCTTCTGCAGGTGTATGATAAAGTCCAATACGCCTTTGCTGTCAGGCCCTTTGTTTACGTAGTCGCCCAGCAGGTATAGCTCGTCTGTTTTCTTTAGTTGCAGCTGCTCTAACACAAGTGTTTTAAAGGTGCGGGAGCAGCCGTGTATGTCACTGATCGCGTATCGGGCCATGGCGGGATGCGTCTGGTCTACTGAGGTGTTCTGATTTGGCTAAAAAAATAGCACCTGTTGCAAAAGCAGGTGCTATTTTTCTCAGCAGTTTCTCTGATTAGTTATACTTGTTGTTGTCTAAGCCCGGCTTGTTATGGTTGCGGTTCGGGTTGTTTACGCGCACGTTAGCCCCAGTCTCGTCCGCATCATCCACGGTATACTTATTCTCCAGGTCTTCGTGCTCCGCCCTTGTGCTGTTTGGATCAACTGGCTTGCCGCCAGCCTTGTCCTGGCCCTTGCCAGTCGGATTTCCTGAGTTTTCTCCCCCAGGCTGGGTATGCTTATATGATGGCATAATGTGTCCTCCTTGTTTTAAGTTAAAAATAAAAGGCCAGCTACCGCAGGCTATACCTGAGCGCAGCTATACCTTGTGCAAAGTTCAATGAAATGGATCAGGTGCCGCGCCCTTCGTCTTCGGTGCGCATGTTGTCGGGTGGCGGTGTGCCGTCATCGGCATAGTCGTTGACACCCGTGGCGGACGGCCCCTCAGAAGCAGTGTCGCTGCCGAAGCCCTCTTTGCCGTCGCGGTTGCCGAAGCCGCCGCGCTGGTGCTCGTTCTTGGGCGGATCCGCGCCCGGTATGATATGCCCTGCACGGAACTCCTGATCTGTCGTGTCGTCTTCAATCACGCGTACTGGTCTGTTTCTGGCAGCCTCGCTGTGCTGCGATTCGCCGGCGTGTTTATCGTTCTCTTTGTTTTCCATAGTTCAAGTCATTTTCATGCTCCCCTCGGGAGCGCTATACCTGTTTTTACTCCATTTCGGTCGCTATGGTTTAGCCTGCTTAGCTGCCCACCTGTTCGCCACCGTTCACATGGATCACCTGCCCGGTAATATAAGACCCATCCGCTGAGGCGAGCAGCACATAGGCCGGCGCCACTTCCGATGGCTGCCCTGGGCGCCCTAGCGGCACGTCCTGCCCAAATTCTTTTACTTTCTTCTTATCAAAAGAGGCAGGTATAAGGGGCGTCCAGATCGGGCCGGGGGCCACGGCATTTACCCGGATTTTCTTTTCGGCCAGGTTTGCTGAAAGTGAACGGGTAAAGGCTGTAATGGCTCCTTTGGTAGAGGCGTAGTCCATGAGGTGGTCGCTGCCACGGTAGGAGGTAACGGATGTGGAGTTGACGATCGCGCTTCCTTCCTTCATGTGCTCCAGGGCGGCTTTGGTCATGTAGAACATCGAGAAGATGTTGGTCTGGTAAGTACGTTGCAGCTGCTCTTTAGAAATGTCTTTCAAGTCGGACTGCTCGTGTTGCTCGGCGGCGTTGTTTACGAGTATGTCCAGCCCTCCTAGTTCCTTCACGGCCTGCTTCACGGCCTTCTGGCAAAAGGCTTCGTCTCCAATATCGCCGGAGATAAGCACGCCTTTGCGGCCTTCTTTTTCGATCAGTGCAAGCGTGTCTTTGGCATCTTTGTCTTCGTTCAGGTATACGATGGCAACGTCGGCGCCCTCGCGGGCAAAATGCACGGCCACGGCACGGCCAATGCCGCTGTCGCCACCCGTAATCAGGGCTCTTTTGCCTTTTAGTTTATCGCTGCCTTTGTAGTTTTCGCGTATGTACTCGGGCTGTGGCGTCATCTTATGCTCTTTGCCGGGTTGCACTTCCTGCTCCTGGGCGGGCACTTGTTTTGGTTTGTTTGCCATAGTTTTCATAGTTTTAGTGTGGTATACCTATACGCCTGCGTTTTTGGCCTAGTTACCGCAGCCCTATACCTTGTAGGTAGCCGGCCTTTGACACCCAAACTTACAGCACTGATTTATGTGGAAAGAAACAGACAATAAAATCACCCGAAGCTTTCAGTTCAAGGATTTTAGAGCGGCCATGGCTTTTATGAACCAGGTGGCCGATATAGCAGAGGAGCTGGACCATCACCCGTGGTGGAGCAATGTGTACAACAAAGTAGAGATCGAATTGACCACGCACGATGCCGGCAACACCGTAACAGCCAAAGACCTGGAACTGGCCCGCCGCATCGACGAGCTTTACGACAACCTGATGGTGTAAGGCAACGGAGGCCTGAACTCTGAAATAGAAGCTATGCGGCTCGCGGTGCACCTAGCCCTGTATAATCCGACATTTAAGTAATACCTTTGCTGTATGCAGGAACCTGAAAAAACCAATCTATACCTGGTGCCAACGCCCATTGGCAACCTCGAGGATATTACGCTGCGGGCCATTCGCGTTCTCAAGGAAGTGGATGTGATTCTGGCCGAGGACACGCGCACCAGCGGCAAGCTGCTGCAGCACCTGGGTATAGAGAAGCGCATGCACAGCCACCACCTGCACAACGAGCACAAAGCCAGCGCCCACCTAGTAGAGCGCATGCAGGCCGGCGAGGTGATGGCCCTGATTTCAGATGCAGGCACGCCTGGCATCTCCGACCCTGGTTTTCTGTTGGTGCGCGAGTGCCTCAAAGCGAATCTGAAAGTCGAGTGCCTCCCTGGAGCTACGGCTTTTGTGCCTGCGCTTGTCAAGTCAGGCTTCAGCACCGATCGCTTTACGTTCGAAGGCTTCTTACCCCTGAAAAAGGGCCGTCAAACACGCCTGATCAGCCTGGCAGAGGAGGAGCGCACCATGATTTTCTATGAGTCGCCGCATCGCCTGGTCAAAACGCTCACGCAGTTCAAAGAGTATTTCGGGGGCGAGCGCATGGTATCTGTTTCACGTGAAATCTCGAAGATGTTTGAGGAGACTGTGAACGGTACGCTCGACGAGTTGCTGGAGCTTTACAAAACCAAGGCCATTAAAGGCGAGTTCGTGGTGGTGGTTGCCGGAAAGTAAAGCGGTATTACTACTGCGTTTATACCTGTGCCGGGAAGAACCCAAACCCTAGAACCCAGCTTGCCTGGTGAGCTGGATCTGGAGATACTATTAGGAACGAATACTACATGCGAAAATCGTGTTACCTGCTATGAGTGTCGTGATACGCAAGTCGCAATACAGAAATAACCATGAAGCTATACTTTAAAAAGCTTTCACTTATCTTCACCTTGTTGTTGCTTTTTGCCACACAGGCACAAGCGCAGTTCGAAGGTACCCGACTGTCGCCGGAGGCTAAGATCAGCCTGATCACCTGCTCCCCGGGCGATGAACTTTACGCCATTTTCGGGCACAGCGCCGTGCGCGTCAACGATCCCGCCACAGGTATGGACATCGTGTTCAATTACGGCACTTTCGACTTCAACGAGCCAGGCTTCTACATCAAGTTCATACGGGGCAAGCTCAACTACAAGCTCTCCATCGCCTACTTCCAGGATTTCGCCTACAGCTATACCCTTGACAACCGCTCTATTTATGAGCAGGAGATGAACTTTACCGAAGCGCAAAAACAGCAATACTGGCAGTTTCTCACCAACAACTACCTGCCCCAAAACCGCTTTTACCTCTACGACTTCTTCTTCGACAACTGCGCCACCCGCATCCGCGACGGTATAGAAGCCACTTTCCCGAACCAAGTTACGTTCAACATCAATCACCTGGACCAGGACATGAGTTTCCGCAACCTCATCGACCTATACCTGCCACCGCAGCCCTGGTCCGATTTCGGCATCGACCTGGCCCTTGGCGCACCCATCGACCAAAAAGCCACGCCCTACGAGTACATGTTCCTGCCAGATTACCTTTCGGAGGGATTTGGAAGTGCCACCATTCAGCAGGACGGTAAACAGGTGCCCCTGGTAGGTGAGCCAACCGTTATCTTCCAGAACAGTCCGCCGCCTGCCTCAGCTGGTGGCCCGTTTACCCCAGTGCTGGTGTGGTGGCTGTTCTTTGGGGCAGTGGCCTTTATCACATTCCTCGACTACAAGCGCCGCAAACGCAGCCGTACATTTGATGTGTTCCTATTCCTGATCACGGGTCTGCTGGGCGTGCTGTTGTTTTTACTCTGGTTTGCCACCGATCACCAGGCGGCTGCCAATAACTACAACCTGCTCTGGGCACTGCCTACGCACGTTGTAGCAGCTGCTTTCCTGGCCAGGCCGGTGCTGCCGGGTTGGCTACAGAAATACATGCTGGCAACGGCTGCGCTGGCTTTGATTACCCTATTGCTATGGTTCGTGTGGCCGCAGCAACTGCATAACGCTGTTTTCCCGATTGCCTTAGCCCTGTTGACAAGAGCCGCGTATACGGTTTGGGCTGCCAGACAGTTAACGGTTACCAGCAACTCGAATCTTAAAATTAAAGAGCGCATATGAACTTGCAGCAACTTTGCCAGAACGCCAACATCATCGTCAAAAGAGTAGGGGCCTTTATCAAGCACGAAGCAGCCAGCTTCGACAGGGGCAGGGTAGAACTGAAAGGATTCAACAACCTGGTGTCTTATGTAGACAAGGAAGCGGAAAAGCAGCTGGTAGAAGCCCTGCGCGAACTTTTCCCGGAAGCGGGCTTCATTACAGAAGAAGAAACCGACAACACCCGCGGCGAGCGCTTCAACTGGATCATCGACCCGCTCGATGGCACTACCAATTTCACCCACGGCCTGCCGCTCTACTCTGTGAGCGTGGCTTTGCTCGACGGCGACGAAGTAGTGCTGGGCATCGTGTATGAGATCAACAAAGACGAATGCTTTTATGCCACGAAGGGTCATGGCGCGTTCTTAAACGACAGCCCTATTCAGGTATCGGCAGCAGAAGGGTTGAAAGATTCGCTCATTGCCACCGGCTTCCCTTATTATGAATTTGGTCTCACGCAGCAGTACCTGCAGGTGCTGGGCGCTTTTATGGGAAAATCGCATGGCGTGCGGCGCCTGGGCTCTGCCGCCTTGGACCTGGCCTATGTGGCGGTGGGTCGTTTTGAGGGCTTCTTTGAGTTTAACCTGAACGCCTGGGATGTGGCGGGCGGTGCCATTATTGTGCAGGAGGCCGGCGGCCATGTCTCGAAATTTACGGCTGGCGGCGATTATGTTTTTGGTCGGGAGATCGTGGCTAGCAACGGTAAGATCCATCACGAGATGCTCGACACGATTGCCGAGCACTGGAAAGAGCAACTCCCTTAGGCTATATGCCAAAAGAGGTTTAGACAAAGGACAAAAGAACTTTAAAATAGGGTCTTTTCGCCTTCAGGTCTAAAATCAAAAATAGCCTCTAAACTTTTTGTATCTTTGTGCAGTTGATAAGAGCGTATGGTACAGAACATCATCATCTTCCTGATATTCGCGGTGGCGGTGGCCTACATGGGCTGGGTGATCTACCGCAGCTTCATGCCCAACAAAAACGCCGGTTGCGCCAAAGGCTGCGGCAGCTGCTCAGCCATCGATTTCAGCAAGATCCAGAAAGAGCTCGACAAAAAAGCTGTTTAGCTTTTCCCGCCTTGTTTCGGTAGCTCCAGCCCATAGGCTTGTGCCGGTTTCCTGTTCCATTAGGTATAGCGCTATACCTGTTATTTTGCAGCGAAACTTACCAAGGCTGTGCAGAGCGGCGGAGGCGCCTTCCGAATAATTCCAGACCCATTTTCATATCCAAAGCCCGATTTTGCGTATAGTTCTATACTTAATCAGAACATCCCTTAAAACTATACGCTATGCAAGATAAAGTAGAAGAAAGAAGCCTGGTCAATGTGCTCAACCGCCTCCGCAAAGAGGGCTATACCTACGATTTTAAAGTATCGGGCGAAGGCAAGCTGTGCACCATGGAGGACAAGCATACCTTCGGGCCAGATCAGATTCGCATTGTAGACTTTTACCGCTTCGAGGGCGAAAGCAACCCCGATGACATGTCGATACTTTATGCAGTGGAAACCAGCACTGGTCTGAGAGGAACCATCTCCAACTCTTACGGGCCTTATGCCGACGCCAAAGTAGACGATTTCCTTAAACAGGTAGAAGACCTGGGCAAAAACCTCGATAAAAGAGATAAATAAAAGAGAAAGGGCCGGTTGTCGGCCCTTTCTCTTTTATACCTTCCCCCGCTATACCTACTCCTCCGATTTCACTTGCCCGTCTTTCCTCTGCTGAAATTGCTCCAACTGCTCGCTGAGCTTCTCGCCTCCTTTTATACCAAAGTCCAGGGTACGGATCGGGAACGGGATCATGATGTCGTTTGCATCAAAAGCCTTTTTGATCTTAATGATCGCATCGCTTTTGGCTGACACAAAATCTATCTGACGCGAATAATTGATCCAGAACCGTACTTTGAAGTTAATGGAGCTGTCTCCGAACGAATCATACATCACTTCAATGTCCCGTGTTTTTACGCGGTTCTTCACCTCCTGCAGGGCTTCTATCGCCACTTGCTGTACCCGCTCCAGGTCCTCGGCATACGACACGCCTACCTCTATGTCGAGGCGCCGTGTACCGTTGCTCGAGAAGTTAGTCACCGGGTTTTCAAATACCATCTTATTGGGCAGCTTCACGAGTTCGCCCGAGGGTTGCCTTACATCCAGGGTGCGCAGCGATACCCGCTCAATCACGCCAAAATAGTCGTTGGTCTCTATCATATCGCCCACGCCGAAGGGTTTTTGCACGGCAATGATGATACCCGAGATAAAGTTGGCGGCAATATCCTGAAAGGCGAAACCCAAGGCCAGACCGATGATACCCACACCGGCAAGCAATGAGATCACGACCTTGTCAAGCTGCAGCACGCTGAGCACGAAGAAAAAGCCCACAGCCAGCAAGGCGATGTATAAAATAGTGGATATCAAATTGTTAAGGGCTGCGCTATGCGATATACGCCCAATCACTTTGTCGAGCCCGTTGCGGATAAAGCGGGCAACCACGAAGGTAATGATCATGAGTATAATCGCTACCACAATGTTGGGCAGCATCAAAACCAAATGCTCTCCCCATGTTTCCAGCTTCCCCAGCAGAAGCTCAACAGCTTTGTTAATGTCGTTCATATAAATGAGGTATCGTTTCTTAGTTTACCGGGCTTTGGCATCAGGCCCAAACCCGTGTGCCTTCCGTGCAGTTGCGGCACATCTCTATTTTCTCCCTCGACTGTAACAGGCTTTTCCGGAATTGGTTATAACCCGGGCTGCGCCATACCTGCCGGAAGCTTTGCACTTTCACGTCGCCCATGCGGTATTCGGCGTCCTTGTCGAAGCAGCAGGGCACAACCAGGCCATCCCAGGTAATCACACATGAGTGCCACATCTTCCAGCACTGGTTGAGCAGCTTGTTTTTGATGGAAAAGCTGCCGTCGCCGTTGTTTCTATACCTGGAGTAGTAGTCGATGGTAGGTATAAGTGGGGAGCCCTGCTCGTAGTCATAGATCTGGGCTGTTTTGAAGACAACCTCATCCACGCCCAGTTCGTCGGCCAGTGCCTGCACTTCCGATAGCTGGTGCTCGTTGGGGCGCACCACCAGAAACTGGAACATGATGTGCGGCGTCCGCGACTTGAGCTCTTTCTTCCATTTCACGACCTGCCGCGTGCCTTCCAGCACCTTATCGAGCTTGCCGCCCACCCGGTAGGCGGCGTAAGTTTCCTGCGTGGTACCGTCAATCGACACAATCAGGCGGTCCAGGCCCGACTCCACGGTTTTGCGGGCAGTTTCGCTGTCGAGGAAGTGAGCGTTGGTGGAGGTGGCGGTATAGATGCCCCGGTCTGATGTGTACTTCACCAGCTCCAGAAACTGTTTGTGCAGGTAGGGTTCGCCCTGAAAGTAAAAGATCAGGTATAGCAGGCGCTTGTGCAGCTGGTCGATGGTGCTCTTGAAAAGGTCGGCCTGCAGCATACCCGTAGGGCGCGTAAATGATCGGAGCCCGCTGGGGCACTCGGGGCAGCGCAGGTTGCAGGAGGTAGTGGGCTCAAACGAGATACTGACCGGGTCGCCCCAATGCACCGCCTTGCGCGACATGCGTGCATACCAATAGCTGCCTGCCACCTGCAGGGCATTGAGCAGGCGCAGCGGCGTTACTTTCGACAGAAAATTGAGCTTGTCAGTCAGGTGAAGCTTCATGTACAGGTATGCAAAAGAAAGGGCAGCCCGCTAAGGCTGCCCTCTAAATTATACTTTATAGCGCTAACGGCCAAAAGTGCCGGCCGATTAGTATCGGAAGAGCGCCTTTACACTGCCACCGTCTTCGTTCACTTCGGCCAGCCCGTTGTAACTGCTCACAAACACCTTACCACCCTGTGCAAGTGTCTTTATAGCCGCCAGGTTAATCAGGTCGTCGTCGCCGCGCTGGTAGTTTTTGTGCACTTCGGCTACGGCACTCTTGGCATCGTAGCGTCCCCACACCGGGTTGCTAGGCGTGATGAACAGCGTATCCACGCGGCCATGCACGGCTTCGGCAGCCACCGTGGCAATGTCTTCGGAGGTTACGCCGGTGCCGGCCACGTTCTCGTAGCGGCTCAGCGAGTCGGTGTGGCTTTGCTGCATGAGCGGCTTCACCACTTCCAGCGCCTTCTCGTGTATCGTCTGCGGGCTCATGCCTGCCACGCTCTCGTTGAGGTTGATGTTTTGCGGCACGATGTGCTTGTACTTGCTGAACTTGCGGTACAGGGCGCAGTAGTGGTCCACGCCGGCCAGCACGAGCGGCTCTGTGGCGTTGTGCAGAATTTCCTGCAGGCTGTTGTCTATCTCATGGATGAACTCACGCACTTCGTCGTGCTCGTCGTCGCCTTTTGTAGCACCCGCCCCATGCACAATGTTCGAACCGTTCACCGTGGTAGTGGAGTTGTGGAAGTCCTGATCGTTGCCTTTGATGGTGAACTTCAGGGCCTCGTTAATGCTCTCCGGTGCGAAAGCGCTGATGTCTATCTGACGGATACGCTCAATGGTGGCCTCGTAGAAGCCGATGCGCTCGCGGTATAGTGACAAAATAAAGAAGCGTCCGTTCTGGCTCAGGATTGGCAGGATCGGCGTGAAGTAAAACTGATCGAGCACATACACTACATCCGGCATGGTGATAGGCAGGGTATAGTGTGCCGAGAAGCCTTTGGTGATAAACACGGCCAGCCCTTCGGCCTGGTGCCGCCAGAAGTTCGTGTCATTCAGGAGCTCTTCGGCGGGCTGCAGGTATGAGTTGATCTCCGTTTCCGCCACATCGTGTCTTGCCAACAGGGTGCGTGCTTCTTTTAGTTTGTTCTTAAAGAGTGTCTGGTTCTGACCATTCAGGGTTTCGTGGCCGGCGCGATGCGTAGGTATGTAAATAGAGATGCAAAGTGCGTCTTTCGAATTGCTCTGAACATTGAGCAGCTTCTCAATGTCGCTTCTGTTGATTAATGCCATATTTTCTAGCGGTTAAATGAATAAGGATATCTCAAACAATTAAATACTGCTGAAGCCCTGCCTAACCGACAGGGGATTGGCTTTAATTACGCACTAAACAAATGCACGGTTATTGATGCTTCCGGAATGAGGTAAGCTGTCTCTAAAAACAGAGCCGCCCATCACGAGAACATGACGGGCGGCTCTTGATAAAGTTATAAGGTATAGGCGTTCACCGGCGGGAAGCCCTGTTACTCATCACATGCTGCAAAATTTCCTTTTCTGCTTCCCGGTCTATGGGTCGTCGGGGTTTTGTGCTCAGGATGGTGCCATCTTCGCCTATCAAAAAGTAAGCCGGCACGTCTTTCAGGCCATACCTTCGGGCCAGTTCGTGCCCTTGTCCTTTCAGGTATAGCTGCACCCCGCCCAGCCCTCTCGACTGCACTACATTGCGCCAGGCTTGCTCGTTTTCGTCTACTCCTATGTTAATGAGCACCACATCGTGAGGCTGCAGTTTACGGGCCAGCTCCTGGGCATGCGGTTGCTCCACCATGCACAGGCCGCAGTCGGTACGCCAGAAGCCCAGGTACACAATCTTGCCTTTGAAATCGCTCAGGTTCACCAGCTGGCCGTTGATGTCCTGCAGGCTAAAGTCAGGGGCTGCACTGCCTATACCCAGGCCGGGGTGACTTTCGTACTGGCGCAGCAAGGTAGCGTGCACATCGGCTATACCTTTGTTTTGGCTGAAGTCCTGCAGCATGGCAGGCAGGTGCAGCACATTGCCCTGTTGTAACGACTGGCGTATAAGGTAGGCCTGCGCCATCAGGCGGGCCTGGTCCTGCAAGGTATAGCTCACCTCGTCGTACACTTTTCTGTAGTAGTGAATGTCGCTTGTCTCCAGTTTTGCCTGCTTGCCTATAAACTTAACATAGTTTCGCAGAAAGGTCGGGAAACTGATGGCCTCCAGGCTTGCGGGCTGCTCCATTTCGAGGTCGTCCAAAAAGTCGAAATAACCGGCGGAAGGGCTTAGCTGCACTGGCAGGCGCATCTGCTCGCGCATATCAAAAAAGGTAAGGCGGTCATTGGCGTAGCTGTAATCGATCTCAGCCAGTATCAGTTGCCGGAAATGGTCGCTAACCGGCCTGGCCTCTATTTTCTTCTCAAAAATGGCCAGCTGGTCTTCTTTGCGATATTCCAGAAACTTCAAAAACTCCTTCTCGGACAGCCTTACATTATCGGGCAGTGTTTGGTAATCCTCTTCTTCGTCGAAGCGGTAGGTATGCAGAGCCAGGTAATTGTTCTCATTAGCACCTTTGCCGCTGTATTTGAGCGATTTGAGCATTTTACCACCCGTGAAAGAGACTTGGAGTTCAAAGCCCGGCTCCAGGTATAGCGGCACGGATTCGTTGCCGTACACGAGTTCCACCGTAACAGGAGCGTCAACAGGAAGCTCCAACTTAAAGCGCCCTTTGTTTACCTGGGCAAAGGTGCGCTGCTCTTCCGGAAATAACAATGAGGGGAGTGAGGCGATGAAGATGTCGTCTTCCTGGCCTTTTTGAACTTTGCCCGTAACCGTGACTACACTTTGAGCCAACAGGAAATGCGTTGCCAGCAGGTATGCCAGCAATAGGGTGAGCATCCGTTTCATAGGTACGAGTGGGTAGGGGTGTCTTATGTAATCTAATTTTGGGTTCAATTAGCCATAAATAGGTCTTTACTGATTCTAGCAGCAAAGATTACAGCTAACGCACTCAACATTAATATTATAGATTATAATTCCATTTCCCAACACTGCCCCCGAAATTATATGAAAGATAGAAGCACTTCCCGTTTAAAGCACAATTCTAACCGAATAGCGAGGCAAATACCTCTTCTAATCGTCCAAAAGCGTGCACGTTGATGGAGAATTTGCTCAGGTCTACCCCTTTCTTGTTGTATTTGGAAATGTAGATGTCGCGGAAGCCCAGTTTCTCCGCTTCGGTGATGCGGTTCTCGATTCGGTTGACGGCCCGCACCTCCCCGCCAAGGCCTACTTCGGCCGCAAAACAGGAGGTACTAGGTATAGCGATGTCCTCGAAAGATGAGAGGATGGACGCGCACACCGCCAAGTCGAGAGCAGGATCTTCTACTTTGAGGCCACCCGCAATATTCAGGAACACATCTTGGGCACCCAGTCTATACCCACCGCGCTTTTCCAGCACAGCCAGCAGCATGTTCAGGCGCTTGCCGTCGAAGCCCGTGCTGGTGCGTTGTGGCGTACCGTAAGTAGCAGGCGTTACCAGGCTTTGCACCTCAATCAGCAAAGGACGGTTGCCTTCTAATGTGGCGCCAATGGCAATGCCACTGAACGCATCCTCACGCTGTGAGATCAGGATTTCGGACGGGTTGCTCACTTCACGCAAGCCTGTCCCCAGCATTTCGTAGATGCCCAATTCTGAGGTAGAGCCAAAACGGTTCTTGGAGGTGCGCAGAATACGGTAGGTCATGTGGCGGTCGCCTTCAAAAGTAAGCACCGTGTCTACCATGTGTTCGAGTATCTTCGGGCCGGCCAGGTTGCCCTCTTTGGTGATGTGGCCGATCAGGAACACGGGCGTGCCACTCTCTTTGGCGAACTTAAGCAGCTCGGCCGTGCACTCGCGCACCTGGCTCACACTGCCGGCCCCTGCCTCTATAAAGGATGAGTGCAGCGTCTGGATAGAGTCGATGATGAGGACCTGCGGGCGCAGCTGCTCTATTTGCTTGAAAATGTTCTGGGTGCCGGTCTCGGTCAGGATAAAGCAGTCGGAGGTCTGGGCGTTGAGGCGCTCGGCCCGCATCTTGATCTGGTGCTCGCTTTCCTCGCCGCTCACGTACAGCACCCGCAGACCGGTCAGGCTCAGGGCGATCTGCAGCATAAGCGTAGACTTGCCTATACCTGGCTCACCACCGATCAGCACCATAGAGCCCGGCACAATGCCGCCGCCCAGCACGCGGTTCAGTTCCTGGTCCACGGTCTGGATGCGCTGCTGCTCCTGGTAGTTAATGTCTGCGATGGGCTTGGGTTTGTTGGCCATCTGTGCCGAACTGCTCGTGTTGCCCACTTTCCACACGCTGGAAGGGGTGAGTTCCTCGCGCTGCACCACTTCCTCCACATAGGTGTTCCACTCGCCACAGGCAGGGCACTTACCGATCCACTTGGCCGATTGCGCGCCGCAGTTCTGACAGAAATAGGATGTTTTGATTTTAGCCATACTACGAAGATACGCATAAAAGACCGATTTACAGTGGCTTCAGCCTCCCCCTGTTTCAAAGGTATTACTCCTGGCGAACTATACCCTAAAAGGCCAAAACAAAAGAATTATGCTATATTCGATGACATCAACCCCGCTTCCATGACCTTTACCAGAAACATCGCCTGCACCACGCTGTTGTTGCTGGCAGGCCTCTCTGCTGTGAAGGCCCAACGGTTACTTCCATCTGCCTATTTAATTACTTCGTCATCTGAGAGTGGTCATATTGAAGACCTAAACCCCAAAATGAATGGCTACACGCTGGGCTTTGTATTAGGCGGAGGCATGCAGTTTCGGCATTTCTCTGTGGATGCTCGCTTCAACCGTGATATTGCCAACAGCAACGAGCTGGACAACAGACTTTATTTCAATACGGTGCAACTTGGCCTGGGCTATACCTTCAAACATCATCGCTTCTGCTTATTTGGCTCCTGGCCCTAAGCCTGTTCTGACTGCACGGCTTCCTCCTCCGGCACTTGCCTGAAGTATACTTTAAACGTAGTGCCTACGCCCAGTTCGCTCTCCAGCTCTATGCGCCCTCCGTTGTTTTCGATAATGCGCTTTACAATGTACAGGCCTATACCTGTGCCTTCCACGTGGTTGTGCAGCCGCTTGAACATGTTGAAGAGCTTTTGTTCCTGCCCCTTCTTAATGCCAAGGCCGTTGTCCTGCACGCGCAATACCACATAGTCGCCCTCCAGATAGGTGCTGATGTGCACCTCCGGCGTTAGGTCTGGTTTGCGGTACTTCAGTGCGTTAGAGACCAGGTTGTAGATGATGCTGCGCAGGTTTTTACGGGCATACAACAGGTTCTTCACCTGAAAGTCTACCTCCACATGGGCGTTGGACTCTTTAGCAAGGCTGTCAATATCCAGCATTACATCCTGAAACACATGCTCAAACACCAGTGGCTCTGCTTTGGCATGCAGTCCCTTTTGCACTTTGGTGATCTCGGCCAGGTCGGCAATCGTTCGTTTCAGCTTATCGATGGCCTCAGCCAGCATATCGAGGAGTTGTTTGTCTTCTCCTTCGAGCTTGCCTTCCAGAATGTCGCGCAGCAAGTTGGAGAGGCCCTCCATGTTGGCGATAGGGGACTTCAGGTCGTGCGAGGCCGTGTAAACGAAGTTATCCAGGTCGTTGTTGGTGCGCAACAGCTCCATATTTTTCAGACTGAGCTCCTCGTTAGTCGACACCAGCTTCGTGCGGGCATCCACCAGCTCGGTTACTTCCACCGCAAAAATGAGCACTGCCTCCGGTTTGCCCTTCGCATCCATCAGGGGCTGTATCACTATGTTGAAATAGCTCTGCATGAGGCTGCCGTTGTTGTGGCGATCGATCATGAGCGGTACTTCTTTGCCCACGTAAGCAGAGCCGCTGTCGAATACCTTCCTGATCTCTTCGAATATACCCTGGTACTCCAGTTCGGAATGTGCCTCGCGCAGCGTTTTGCCCACCAACAGACGGTTCCCGAATAGTTTGCGGTAAAGCGGGTTGGCCAATAGGTACTGCTCATCGGAGGCCCGTATGAGTCCCACCAAAGCCGGCACTTCAAGGAACAGCTTCTGCAGCAGCTCGGCGTTCTGCTTCACCTTGCGGTCGGCCTCCTTAATGTCTGTAATGTCGATGGCCGAACTGATATGTCCCAGGAAGTCGCCGTCGGTCCCGAAGCGCGGCGTGCAGGTAACCACCATCCAGCGGTACTGCCCATCGTGGCGGCGCATGCGTATTTCTGCGCTGAAATCGCTCTCGGCAGCCAGGGCGCCGTTATACTGCCCCTCAAAGCCAGGCATGTCCTGCGGATGAATGATCTGCTGCCAGCCAAAGTTGATGCTGTCTTCAAAACTCTGCCCGGTAAAGTCGAGCCATTGCCTGTTCACGTATACGCTTTGCTTCCAGACATCGAGGATGGTGATGATTACAGGGGCGTTGTCGGCCATGGTGCGGAAGCGGGCCTCACTCTCGATAATGGCCTGCTGGGCACGCTTCTCTTCTGTGACGTCACGCACTTCTATAATGGCGTAGGCCTCGCGGCTACCGTCTTTGATCAGGTGCACGGCACAGGAGACATCAAAGAAACTCCCGTCTTTTCGCACAAAAACCTCCTCGTATACCTCCTTTGACGTTACGCCACTACGCAGTGCATTGCGCAACGGGCACTCGGCTGCCGGGTAGGGTGTGCCGTCGGGCCTGCTGTGGTGCACCATCTTATGCAGCGACCTGTTCTGCATTTCCGAGAACTCAAAGCCGGTCATTTCCTCAGCGGCCGGGTTCATAAAGGTACAAATGCCGTTTGCATCGATGATGAACAGGGCTGCCGTGGCATTGTCGGTAATGGTTTGCTTCAGGCTGTTGGACCGGCGCGTGTTGATGAGCGACCAGATGATGAAGAACATCAGCAAACTGATGATTGTACCGCCCAGCAGAATGAAGTATGGGAGTTCGGTATCGGCGGAACGCACAAATGAGGGCTTAGCCGAAAAATAAACACGCCAGGTCTGGTTGTTGATGCTCAGAGTGTTCAGCATGTCCAGCTCCCTTTTTTTGGCAGCATGATAGTAGAGCACACTATCCGTACTGTAGAGCAGGGCGCTTTTATCTAAACTGGTGCCATCGTATACCTCTATGTCCAGGTCGCTGAAGTTGCTGCCCCAAGTGGCCCTCATTAGGTCTTTGGCCCGGAAGGGACTGTATACATACCCTTTGATGAGCCGCTGTCTTTCTTTAATCGACTCTGGCTCTGCGTTGTCTTCGTAAATGGGCAGGTAGATAAGAAAGCCTGCCTGCTCATCTACGCCAGTCTCCTGCACCAGCCTTACCTTGCCCGAGAGTGCCGGCTTTCGGGTATCGCGGGCCATTTGCATAGCCGAGCGCCTGGTCGAGTCGCTGAACATGTCGTAGCCGATGGCCCGGCGGTTGCGCTCGTCCAGGGGCTCAAGGTAAATAATGGAGGTATAGACAGAGCGGGAATTTTCGGGTCGGATGGCGAAGTCCTGAAAGCCTTCCCGGCGAAATCGATTAACGTGGGCAGAGAGTTCCCGCGGCTTTACGAAATGGGTATAACCCACGCCCTGTAAACCTGGGTAGTTTTCCTCTAGCTTTAGGGTGCGATAGTATCTGGCCCAGTCTTCACGGGTAACGGTGTCGGAGGCTACAAACAGCGCCTTGGCTCCTACCAGAATCTGGGTATAGTCGCGCATGCGCAGTTCCAGTGCCTGGGTGGCCTGCACTGCCTTTAGCTCAAAGAGTTTCTCGTTTCGCTCCAGTGCCTTCTTTTTGGTCTCCGAGTAAATAAAGAGGGTCAGCAAGAAAATAAGCAGAAAAGACGAAATCGCGATCAGATACTCCCGGACAAACGCTACCAGCTTGGAAAGTTTCATAGATGAAATGAACAGGCTATTCAAAAAAACACCGGCCTTGCGCAAAACAACGGCCGGCAATAGCACTTAGTTCAATGGTTAGGTCATCAAAAATAACTATTTTATTGAATCTGCGCCAACATTAAAGGGCCTTAAAATCCTTAGCCGCCAGCAGTGTAAGCCACCCCGGTTATTATACTTCCATTGCCCACCTTTGGCTGTATATTCCTGAATTGTCTGCATAAAATCGGGCTTTACGTGTTAATTTTACGCTAAATACTTTTACACTATGATAGATATTCTCAAAAGCCTGCTGTTAAGTTTCATAGCGGTGGCTATCCTGCTGCCTGTGCTGCGTTTTGCGCTGCGCCGGCTGTCGCCGGCCGGGCATCAGCTTCCCCTCAGTGCCGAGGAGTCGCGCTACATGCAGAAGAAAGAATGGCAACTAACAATTGCCTATTTTGTTTTCGCATCGGTGCTTTCTGTGTTCTTCTCCGGGGCGCTGGCCATGCTTTCCAGCATTTTGCACATGTCGCCCGAACACCTGTTTGTGATGACGCCGAACTTCAGAGCCTTTTTTGCGCCGGGCTTGCTGCTGGGCCTTACCACGGCGCTGTTGCCGCTGCGGCTCTCGCAAAGCACGTTCCTGAGCCAGGATTATGACCTGTACAAGCAGTACCTGCGCCAGCAGGAGGGGCTGCGCTCCACCCGTTTCTACGGTATCCTGTTTGGTATCATGCTTGTGTTCTCGCTGGTTGTGCTCTGGTTTGCCATGCGCTGGCATGTGGGTGTAGACGAAAACCAGGTACAGGTGACTAACCTGCTCAACCAGGAGCGCACCTACCCGCACAGAGCAATCGAGAGCATCCACTATACAGGTATAGAAGGAGAGTACCTCATTACGTTCGACGACCACACAGTCCTCAACACATCTTACCTCAAACCTGTTTCGTTGGATATGATTGCCCTGATGTCCGATCGCTCGGGCAAGCGCGTTATCCGTTAAATTTACCGGCAGGCGCTATACCTTGATTCTGCTTGCAAAGCGGCCGTAAAAGAATATTTTTTGTAGTTTTGCCGGAGTTAAAAATGATCCTTTAAACCTAAGTATAAACGATATGCAAGTTCGCGTAGAGAAAGACACGATGGGCCCGATTGAGGTGCCTGCCGACAAATACTGGGGCGCGCAGACACAGCGCTCAAAAGAAAACTTCACGATCGGTGGTCAGCAGATGCCGAAAGAGGTGATCGAGGCCTTCGCTATCCTCAAAAAGTCGGCGGCGCAGGCCAATGCCAAGCTGGGTGTACTGGCGCAGGACAAAGCCGATGTCATTTCGCAGGTATGCGACGAGATACTGGCTGGCAAGCTGGACGACCAGTTTCCGCTGGTGGTATGGCAGACAGGCTCGGGCACGCAGTCGAACATGAACGTGAACGAGGTGGTGGCCAACCGTGCGCACGTGGTACTGGGCGGCAACCTGATGGACGAGAAAAAGAAGATCCACCCGAACGACGACGTAAACAAGTCGCAGTCTTCGAATGACACCTTCCCGACGGCCATGCACATTGCCGCTTACAAGAAAGTGTTGGAGCACACGCTGCCCATGGTAAAGAAACTGCACGATACGCTGAAGGCGAAGTCGGAGGAGTTTATGGACGTGGTGAAGATTGGCCGCACGCACCTGATGGATGCTACGCCACTCACCCTTGGTCAGGAACTGTCTGGCTACGTGAAGCAGCTGGAGTACGGCATGAAAGCGCTGAACAACACGCTAGACCACCTGAAGGACCTGGCACTGGGCGGCTCGGCCGTAGGTACAGGCCTGAACACGCCTAACGGATACGCTGAGCTGGTTGCCGAGAAAATCTCGAAATACGCTGGTCACGATTTCCGCACGGCTCCAAACAAGTTCGAGGCACTTGCCGCGCACGACGCCATGGTAGAAACCTCTGGTGCCCTGAAGCAACTGGCTGTGTCGTTGATGAAGATCGCCAACGATATCCGTTTGCTGGCCTCTGGCCCACGCTCAGGTATAGCCGAAATCCTTATACCTGAAAACGAGCCGGGATCTTCGATCATGCCAGGCAAGGTGAACCCGACCCAGGCCGAGGCCATGACGATGGTTTGCGCCCAGGTGATTGGCAATGACGTAGCCATTTCGGTGGGTGGCATGAACGGTCACTTCGAGCTGAACGTGTTCAAGCCGGTGATGATCTACAACCTACTCATGAGTGCCCAGCTGATCGGCGATGCCTGCGACTCGTTTGATAAGCATTGCGCCGTAGGTATAGAGCCAAACAGAGAGCGCATCAAGCACAACCTGGAGAACTCTTTAATGCTGGTAACGGCCCTGAACCCGCACATTGGGTACGACAACGCCGCCGCCATCGCGAAGAAGGCCCACAAAGAGGGCACGACCCTGCGCCAGGCCGCAATTGAGCTGGGTCATCTGACGAACGAGCAGTTCGACGAGTGGGTGCGCCCAGAGGACATGATCGGCAGCTTGAAAAAGTAATTGTTGGATCAACATAGAAACAAGCTTTTAAGCTTGTGTTTTACATCAAGAAAAAGCAGCTCCGAAATGGGCTGCTTTTTTGTTTTGCCATAAAAAATCCTACTACCTATTTCTCACAACCGGGAAAAACAACTCGCTTACGATTTCAATCTATCAGAATACGGCTACAGCTATACTTAAATAAAATTCAATTTCATCAAAAAATTTAAAACTGATCTCGGTGAAGTTCGTATCCAAGAGCAATAAAGAAATTTAGTAAATAGCCTCACATATTTAGTGAACACAACATCTAATCAGATGAATCACTTCGAAACAGGGTGCATTTGATTCCGATCTCAAACAACTGCATGACATTATATAATACAATTTATATGTTTTAACCGCAAGGCTAATCCCCAGGATACTTATTTCATTTTCTTAAACCACAAGTCCTTCTATGAAAACAATAAATACAAAAACCCTTTCCATGGCCATGGCCAGTTTATTTTTACTCTCGTGCGAACAACAGAAAGACCTGGAAACGATTGAACCTATGGAGATATCGCAGCAGGATAACCTTGTTGGCTACGACCCAAGCACCTGCAACCTGGTACAGGAGATGGGAACGGGAGCCCTTCCGCGAAATGTGAACCTGATAGAGGAAGATGGGTTGATCATGACTGTAACAGCCCAGCGAAGAGGACACAATGGCAAATACCTGCCTGTAACCCAGGGACTACTACTTGACCCACGCGACCCAGCAACTGACCTTGTCAATCCCTTTGATGCGCAGATGCTGGGTATGTTTGGAGGAATACTGACTGTACCGGACGAAACAGGCACGAAGGCAAACCGTGATGGCGGACGCGTGATCATGGACTTTGCTCCTGTTGGCGTTGTTACTATGAAAACCATGGTTTTTACAGATGTTGCAACAGAAGATAAAGGCTCAAAGGTTGAGTTGTATAGTCGTAACGGGCAATTGCTGCATCAAAGAGAAATACCGACTGGAGCGAAGAACTCGGCTATAATCGTATCTTTTGGCAACATACCTGGTGTAGCCAAGGCCATTGTGACTTTTGGTGATGAGCGAAGCAAAGTAGGCTCTGGGGCTATAGCCAGATTGCAGCTTTGCGTAGATGGCCAGGGCCGTTACGATGAAACCCGTTACCGAGCTGTGCATACTTTATGGTTAGAGTATACGGGAGAGCAACCAGCCAATGTCACAGTTAAGTCTGTGCAGGGGGAGAACAGCGGCAGTGTGCTGCTGGAGGCAAAGGGCATGAAACCAGGCACCGCATTCAAGCTTGCAGGTTCACAGGCCAACCCACTAGTCAATCCGCTGGGAGAATTGCTGGAAATTAGAACACAACGCGGCGAAAAGCAGCTTATACCCGTAAATGCGGACCATAACGCTTCGATTAAGAAACAGTATGGCAGCTTCAGGGTAATAGAAGCCCGCTGTTCAGATTATCCGCTCAAGTTGGAAGAATAGAAATTGGCGATAAACAGTTAGAAAAGCAGTCCTGCGAGGGGCTGCTTTTTTTGGTTTATACAAGTTTATATTGCTTGTGCTATATTTATAACTTCTTTTCTATTACTATAAGTCTACTTCTATGAACAGGCCACAGACAATTCAAATTTTCTTACCAGATGGTAATCCTCGTAGTGTAAAAATTGCAGAAATCACTAACAGGGTTGTAAAAGCCGTTTTAGTGCCCAGGAATAAGTTAGAATACATAGCCAGTAGAGACGAGTTAAAGAATGTTGGCATTTTTTCTTATTCGGCGAAAGTGCAGATAGAGCTAAGCCGATGGTTTATATAGGAGAAGCTGAAGACTGTTTAGATCGAATTAAGCAGCACAACAGATCAAAGGAGTTTTGGAATTATGCGGTTGTTATGGTTTCCAAAATAAGTGCTTTTACAAAGTCCCATGCTAAATACTTGGAGCACATTGCTGTTGCAGAAGCGAAAGAGGCCAACCGGTTTGATACTGAAAACACAATTATCCCTAGTAAACCATTTGTCACAGAATCAATGGAGGCAGACTTGCTAGATAGCTTTGACACCGTTAAGATCTTGCTTTCTACTCTCGGGTTTCCCGTCTTCGATAGGATTAACAGAGAGACTATCACTCATAAAGAGCTTTTATCATTAAGAGGGGACAACGTCTATGCTGAAGGAGATTTGATCGATGATGGATTCGTTGTCTTTAAAGGATCAGGCTTAAAAGCTAATAACACGCCATCCTGCCATGACTATTTGATAAACTTACGCAATAAGCTAATTGAGGACCAAATTGTAGTGAATCTTGATGGCGCGTATAAATTCGCCCAAGATTATGTTTTTAATTCGCCTAGCACAGCTGGTGGAGTCATTCTTGGGAGGTCTACAAATGGCTGGACAAAATGGAAAAATAAAAACGGTATTACACTAGATGCATTGAAAAGGAAATAATGCTCAGCTATAACTCTGTCCTGAAATCAAATTAAGCTTACACTCTAAACTAGTTTTTGACTAAAGTATTTATCCACTATCCGCTATTTCACTTAAACTTTAGTAATAAACTATAACTGACATGCCCCATCCCCTTACTAACAAGCTATACCTGCTCGAAAAATTCCCGGGCAACGGCGGCTGGACCTATGCTGCTATACCTGAGATCTTACCCGACAAGCACGCCTACTTCAATTTGGTAAGAGTAAGAGGCAGCATCGATGGCTTCCAAATAAAAGGCTTCAATCTGATGCCGAAAGGAGATGGGCAGCTTTTTCTGCCGGTGAAGGCCGAGATCCGGAAGAAAATAAAAAAGGAGGCCGGCGATTGGGTGCAGGTGACTTTATACGCCGACAACACTCCACAGGAAGCATCTGAAGAGCTGCTCCTGTGCCTGCAGGACGAACCCGCTGCCTACCAGAATTTCCTGAAATGTACAGACAGCGAGCAGAAAGCTATCGTGGACTGGATCTATACTGCGAAAAACGATGAAATAAAAGTAGAGCGCATTGTGCAGACCATCCAAAAACTGCTGCGCAATTAAAAGCTGCACGAAAAATTAAGCCTTAACTTTGAGTCGTTGCATAGCCAACCTAAGGTATGGAGTACATTAGACTAACAGATTCATCGCATCATCTTTTTGAAGAAGCGTGGCAGCTGTATGAGCAGTCTTTCCCGTTGGAAGAGCGCCGGCCTCTTTCGTGGCAACAGACAATAATGCCACATGGTAACTACCGCTTCGAACTTGTTCTGCTAGAAGGAAATCTGGTAGGTATACTCTTGTGGTGGAGCTTTGAGGAGATACGCTTTATCGAACACTTTGCAACGGTTCCGGCCTTGCGGGGCCAGGGCTATGGCAAACTTATACTTAAGGACTTTGCAAGCCGTGAGGAACGTCCTGTTCTCCTGGAAGTGGAGCCACCACATACTGAAATACAGCGCCGCCGCATCCGCTTTTACGAGCAGAACGCTTTTATCCTGAACCACCACCCCTACCAGCAGCCTCCTTATCATCATGGTCAGCCACCGCTCAAGTTGCTACTCATGTCTCACCCCACTTCCATTTCCCACGACGCAGTATCGCGCTTTGTCAGTATGCGGCACCCGACCATTTATGAGCCCGGAAACATAATTTAGCGATCGCTTATTTAGATTCTCTTATAGCTTGAGCCTTCTCAACAATATCAGCCTGCTGTTCCAACCAGTCGCCCATAACTTTTAAAGCAGTTGGGGAGAAGGTTTCTTCTAATGCAAAGGGCTCATCGTAGGTGCCGGTAACAGAGGTTTGCATAAAATGATTGAGTTTTGGCAAGATTACTTCTGTGAAATTTGTATTGCCCCCCGCCGCTAATCCAGCTTTTATACCTGCCAGGTTAGGTTCTGCAGGTGTTTGAGAATCATTAGTACCGCTAACAGCCAGAACAGGTGCTTTAACCTTACACAGGTAAGGGGCTGGGTCGAAGCGTAGGTGATGGAAGTACCATGGGTCAAGATACCTTTCAATGTACATACTGCTATAGCTGGTGTCCGTGCTTATGTTTATTTTATACCATTCGTTAAAGGTTAATCTAGCAGCAGCAGGGTCAGATGCTGTCGCGATTGTTTCATAAGCCTTGCTCTGAGCTATAAAATCGGTCATGTTATCGATTGCTTCATCCGAGTTCCCACGTTTTCTAAGCATAGTCCGATGGGATAACTTTTGTGATTCCAATCCATTCAGTCCAACGCCAGCCATAAATATGACACCTGCAATTGAGGTGTCTTCCGCCGCCAATATTTGTGCCACAAGCGATCCCTCGCTATGTCCTATCACATAGATATCTTTAACCTTCAATCTACTATCAGTTCGTAATGTATTCACAGCTGCCGCTGCATCGCGGGCAAAATCTTTGGTAAAGTTCCCTCCAAAAGTGCCAGATGATTCTCCCACACCACGTTCATCGTAGCGCAGCACAGCAAAGCCTCTTTTAGTTAGTTCATCGGCTAGCACCATAAATGTTTTATGGTAGAACTGCTCACTGTCACGGTTATGGGCCCCTGAACCGGAAAGCAATATTACCCCTGGAACAGGCTTTTTGCCTTTCGGCGCTGTGATGGTTCCACGTAAAACGATGCCAGGATCTCCACCCTTAAACTCAACTGGCATAATCGCATAGGAGAATGGAGCCTGTGGCGTTTGAGGCCGTTCGGGACGAAATGCATGCAGATCCGTCTCTTTTAAAGTTAGTGGTGTTTTGAATCCTGCACTTACTACTGTGAACATACCTTGCATTTGGGTGCCGTCACTTTTCAAAGCAAACTTGTACGTTGCCCCATGATCTGTGAAACGTAAGCGCAGGCTATCACTTCCAAGTTCAACCTGTTCAGCCCGCAAATCGTGTAACCCGCTGGCAGGTATGGATAAGAGCGCTTTGGCAGTGGTTGCCACCTTGGGGTTAAAGTCAATAATAAGTTTGATAGGTGCCGGCCCACCCAAATCTAGGTCACCTGCCCACATACCAGCTGGCAATAGCTGAGCTACTAGGTTTAATGGGATGTTTAGAAGAGAAAAAACAAAGAAAATCAGCAGTTTTCGTGGGTGTGGTTTCATAGACGATTCGGATTAGTATTTTCTTATTATATACTAAAATACAGGTATTAATTTGTAATCAAAATCAGCTGACATGGAGAAGCCTTTGATGCTCTAGAGGTATTGCCTAGAAGAGCATATTCAGCGCCCATTCTTAAGCATGCTATCCAAAACTGCCTTCTAGTACCCGCAGAATTAGTATCTGCCATAACCCTCAGTCACAACCACAAGTATGCTTAGTAAAGCTATACCTAAACACATACCTATGGACAAACTGAAAAATAAAGTGGCCCTGATCACGGGCTCTGATTCAGGCATCGGGCAGGCTACCGCCATCGAATATGCAAAGGAAGGGGCAAACATCGTCATCACCTACCACAGCGATAAAGAAGGCGCGGAGGAGACGCTGCGCGAAGTTAAAAAACTGGGCCGGAAAGGCATCGTGCTGCAGGTGGACATCAGTGATGAGCAGGCGGTGGAAAAACTGTTCAGGCAGGCCTTACAGGAGTTTGGAACCATCGACATACTTGTGAATAACGCGGCTGTAAACGGCTCTGGCATCAACGTAGCTGACATGGGCACCGAAGTTTTCGACAAAACGATCAGGACCAATCTGTACGGCACCTTCTTCTGTTCCCGCGCTTTTATCAGGCACCGAAAGCAGGAGGGCGGCAAAGGAAAGATTGTCAATGTCTCGTCGGTGCACGAGGAGATTGTGTCGGCGGGCACGGCGGATTACTGCGCCTCTAAGGCGGGTGTGCGCAACCTGACCCGCACATTGGCACTGGAGCTGGCCGAAGATGGCATCAACGTCAACAACGTGTGCCCCGGTATGATTCTGACACCGATGAACCAGGAAGCGGTGGACGACAAAGAAAAGCGTGAAGAAAGCGAGCAGAACATACCGATGAAGCGGGCCGGCAAACCGGAAGAGATCGCTAAAGTGGCCCTCTTCCTGGCCTCTTCTGATGCTGACTACGTGACCGGTTCAAGCTATTTTATGGATGGCGGTTTGTCGCAGTACATGGGACAGGGAGCCTAGCGTATACCTTATTCCCCGGCCATCCTGTCATCTCATTCCCTATGGCGTATAATTTGTATACCTTCGTATACACAACCAGATTACAACTTAGCTTATGAAAATCGCGAAAGACCCATCTGAATACAACCAACTGACACCAGACGAAGAGCGCATTATTGTGCGCAAAGGCACCGAATACCCAGGCACCGGTGAGTACAATCACTTTAAGGGAGAGGGCGTATACCTGTGCCGCCGCTGCAACGCGCCCCTCTATACCTCGGAGTACAAGTTTGAGTCGAACTGCGGCTGGCCAAGCTTCGACGATGAAATAACGGGCGCCGTGAAGCGTGTGCCAGACCCGGACGGCTACCGCACCGAGATTGTTTGCGCCAACTGTGGCGGTCACCTGGGTCACGTGTTCGAAGGAGAATACCTCACGCCGAAGAACGTGCGCCACTGCGTCAACTCGCTCTCCATGAAATTTGTACCGGTCGAAGACCTGGAAAAGTAAGCAGCAGGTATAGCCGCAGGCACATGTTCAGGCACAGGCAACAAGTATCGACTGCAAACCGTGCGCATGAAACGGGTATCTATACCTGTAGCTGTTGCGGCCTTGCGCTGTTTGAGGCCAGCAGGAAATTTGAGGTCGGATCCGGCTTTCCCAGCTTCTGGGGGCAGATTGAGGGCCATGTTATCCACAAGCCGCTCAGCAGCTATGGCCGTGATCGCACGCAACTGCTGTGCGGCAATTGTGGCCAGCACCTGGGGCATCTGTTCACGGATAAGCGCACACCTACCCAAGTTCGCTACTGCATCAATCAAAGCGCCATTCGTTTGACCGGCCAGCATCGCGATTGCACTTCTTAACTTTATACCCGCCTAGCTAGTATACCATAGCCAAAACTGAATATTCTCACCCCGATACTTTTCCCATGAGCCGACCCTCTTTTATCAAAAGCCGCTACAACAGTTTCCGGTTTGCTTTTAATGGTCTTGCAGCCGTATTCCGTTCCGAACCGAACATGCACCTGCATGTGCTGGCCAGTATCGTTGTGCTGGTGATGGCCTACCGCTTTGAAGTAACGCGGGTGGAGTGGTGCCTGCTTATTCTTTGCATCGGCATGGTGTGGGTGGCAGAGATCTTCAACACCTCTATCGAAACGCTCACCGACCTGGTGTCGCCGGAGCACAACATCCTGGCGGGCAAAACCAAAGACCTGGCAGCAGGAGCCGTGCTCATGGCTGCCATTACCGCTGTGGCTGTCGGTTTGTTCATCTTCATACCTTATTGGGCGGAGTACGTAAAAACTGAATTGTAATTGCCGCAGAGCCAGGCGGAGGTATAAAACCGCTCCATGTCCGGTGTTTAGACATAAATGCCTACCTTTGCGCTCCGTTAAACCATGCGTACCATTATGGCTGCACTAAAATTGCCTGTGTGGGCACTCGCGCTCCTGCTGCTAGTGGGTTTTGCTGGCTGCCGAACAATGGAAAGCCCTGCAACATCTGAGCCGGAGCAGGAAAAAGACATCCCAACGGGTTGGCTGAGCGAACTCATCCGGGAGTTGGAGCACGAAGACCCGGCCAATCCGCCAGCCAAGGTATACCGCTATACCTACAACGGACAGGAAGTGTACTACCTGACCAGCCGCTGCTGCGATATCCCCGCTAAGGTGTACGACACGGAGGGCAACCTGCTGTGTGAGCCGGAAGGTGGCATAACCGGCCAGGGCGACGGTCGCTGCGCAGACTTTATTGATGCCAGAACTAACGAAACCTTAATTTGGGAAGATAAAAGAGAATATAAGTAAAATGACTGGAAACGACGTATTAAAGAACCTTTCGGAATATAACATCTGGGCTAACCAGACGATGCTAAACGTATTCGATGCGCTGCCAGAGCTGCCTTCCAATGCTGGTCGCCTGTTCAGCCACGCCCTCAATGCACAGGCTATCTGGATAGCCCGCATTACCGGCACTGAAAGCCCCGTGAAGGTATGGCAGGAGCACACGCTGGAAGAACTGCACAAGCTGCACCAGTACGCCTCATATAAAATAGCCGAGCTGGTAGCCAATGCAGACGAAGATGAGTTTAACCGCCTGATCGACTACACTAACAGCCAGGGCCACAAATACAGCACCCGCGTGCTCGACATCCTCACGCATGCTTTTAACCACGCCACGTACCACCGCGCCCAAGTAGCAACGGACCTGCGCAAGTGCGGCCACACACCACCCAACACCGATTACGTAACCTACGTGCGTGAGCTGATGGGCCAGGTATACTAGCTGGCAGACAAAGGACTGTTTGACAAAAGACAATTAGATTGCAAACGAAAAGGGAGCCTTCCATTGTGAAAGGCTCCCTTTTCGTTTGCTTCAGAAGTTATGGCAAGCCAGGTATGGCTTGTCTCCAAAACTTATTTTACTGGCAACTTTACCGTACCCAGGTCTTTGATCTGATCCTGTGATACGCTAATGTTTGTCAGGGTCGTGTCGTTAGCGGCATTCGCAGTGTAGAACTTCACCGAGTAAGTACCGGCTTTCACACCTTTGATCAGGAAATCGCCGTTGTCGTTGGCAAATCCACCGATAGTGTCGTTAGCGGCAGAGATCACGTAGATACCAGGCTTGGCCTCGGCTGGCGTTACTCTACCTCTTATACCACCTGCAATGGCCTGCGTGATCGTGCGGACAACTGGCTTCAGGTTATACTGGCCGTTTCCTCTGGCCACAACCGACTTGGCTGCATCGAAGTCCAGCAACACTACGTAGGTCACGTCTTCACGCAGGTCAGCATTCAGCTGTAGCTTAACTCCTGAAGTCTGTCCGCTCGGTGTTTTGAGGCTCAGTACCTGGCCGTTTTTCAATTTCAGGGAGTTGTTATCGCCCAGCACCAGCCTGATCTGGGAAATAGAGCCCGCCGGCAGGTTGGCAGAAGCAAGCAGCGTGTCGCGTCCGTTGGCAAAGTCAAGCAGGTTGTAGATGCCCGGATTGATCTCGTCAAGCGTTTGCCAGCCGCTTTCGCTGTCAGTATTCTCTTTGTGGATCTGCACTGAGCGGATGTCCACGTTTACCTCGTCATAATCGCCCGGCGCGTCTGTCATGCGCACTTCCATGCGGGCAGTGCCGTTGCTGTCGCTTTCACTGTCACAAGAACTGAACCACACCAGGCCGCTCAAAAGAAAAGGAATTACAAATTTTGCTTTCATAAAAATTGCATATTTAAGTTTCATAGCAAATATCTGTACCTTAAATGAAGATAAAATGAAGAATCAGATATCGCTATATTTTCGTTCTTCAGGAATATGGATTTGTTTGGTTTTGCATATCCCTGCGACAGCAGAACGATAAATAGTCTAACAATGTTATATAGCTTTAAGAAAATAAAAGCCGGCCGCCATTCTCAGCGGTCGGTTTTTACTTGTCTAAAAGAGTGCAATTGCATTAGATCATCGCCTTCATAAAATTTATATTTTACTGTTACTGCTGCACCTTCGTAGTGTCAGGTTGTGCAGGTGGGGTAGCAGGTTTTGGCTTCGTTCGGGGTTTTAGCAGATCCGTTATTTTATCTGTTGCCTGCTTTTTGATCTGCTGCTCAGCCTCCAGTCGCTTTTTCTCCAGCTCCTGACGGGCCTTTTCTTCGGCCTCCTGGCGACGGCGATCCAGTTCGTTTCGCACGCTGTCCTGTACCTGTTGCTTTTTCTGCTCCAGCTGCTGCCGGGCATCGTCCACTTTGCTCTTCACCACGCTTTCCACCAGGTCTTTCGCCTGGCCCTTAGCGCTGCCGCCTGCCAACGCCACGCGTGGATCAGACAGGGTGCCGCCAATGTTCAGGTTCAGGGTAATGCGATCCGATGTCTTCAGTGCTTCGTTGCCAATCAGGCTACCCAGTCGGGTGTTGAGCTCGCGGCCTACCTTACCGGCTGGCACATTCAGCGCGGTCACGTAGTCGATGTTACCGTTCACATTGTTAGAGCCGCCTACTGTCATCTCGATGTCGCCAATCTTGAGGTCAAACGGGCGAATGACCAGGCTGCCGTCTATGATCTGGGCATCAATGCGCTTGTTCTGAATAACAAAGTTCTGAAGTTCCTCAAAATGCGTGAGGCGGCTGATCTGGTCTACGATCTTCACATCACGCACGGCAGCCTTTACCACATCGATTATACCTGAGCCATCGAGCGTTTTGAAAACCGGCATCATATCCTGACCAAGCTCACCCGCGAAATTGAATTTGGTGGAGAACGTACCCTCCAGCAAGCCAGCGATAGGGGCAACAGCCTTAATGGTATTGAAGGCGTTGAATGCCTCTTTAAAACTCAAATTCTGCACATCCAGCTTCATGTCGAAAAGCGGCTGTTTCAAGCTTTGGGTGTTGTAGCTGCCGCTGGCAACAAAGGCGCCCCCAAGCGTGTTGAACTTCACAGACTCCAGACGCGCAATTTTATCTTTTACCAGCACGCGGCCACCCACGTTGTTGAGCTTCAGGTTATCATAAAGTACCTGCTTTGCATCCACATTAAGCGTAATATCCAAATCGGCTGGCACTTCGACCACGCCCTCTGCCTCTGTAGTAGCTTCTGTCGGTTGTCCGGTGGTCTCGTCCACCATCCACTCGTTCACATTAAAAGAGTTGGAGCTGAGGTTGAAATTACCGCGTAGCGACTGGTTCTCGGCCAAGGCATAGCCAATGTAGTTCGATACCGAGCCGCTTGCCCGGAAGTCACTTTTGCCCAGGAAGCCATTCATGTTATTAAGTTGAATGCGCTCGTTATTGAACACGGCATCGGCACTGCTTATTTTGATGCCCTGCGGCAGGTCGGTGCTTACAAAGTTCAGGTTTTTGATACCCATGGTACCGTTCGCCGTCACGTTGTTGTACTTCTCAGCCTCTATATCCGACATCTTGCCCTTAAAGGCCACGTTGGCATTAATGCGGCCAGTCACGTCCATACCTTCCTGCGGGAAGATCTTGGTCAGCTTCTCCAGGTCGAGTATACCTTTGATTTGCCCGTCAAACGCGGTGTTGGCTATACCTTGCAGCAGCATACGGCCCTCCAGCGGCTCACCGTCCAGGGTCATGTTAAAGCGCTCGATGTTGATGCGGGTATCGTCGGTGTTGCCAGTCTTGTTCAGGATGTTCACTACGGCGTTCAGGTTCCGGATAGGAGCAGGAAAGTCTTTTGACTTCACGTAACCGTTGGTCAGGCGCATGTCGGCGTCTATTACAGGCATGCTCTTTTCGCTGTAGGTGCCTTTGGCGTCGGCGTCCACCTTCAACAGACCGCGTAACGTCATGCCATCCACGGGGAACACTTTGGTCATTTCGTCCAGGTCGATGCTGGCTTTCACGTTGCCGTCTACCTGCATCACGTCTATACCTTTCAGGAGCACGCGGGCATCGATCGGGTTCTTGCCCATGTCCATGTGGAACTTGCGAACGTCCACCACAGTGTTATCCAGGTCACCGTCCGGATTGTCGATGCGCATGTCTACGTTGATGTTGCGGGCGGCCTGCGGCAGGTCAGGGTACTTGAACAATCCTTCAGCCACTTTGAGCTCCGTACCAAAACCCGGCATCAGGGTGTCGTTAAAGCGGCCTTTCACATAGCCATCAAAACTAAGCTGACCCTCGGTTTTGATGTTCTTAAAATCCTCCTTGAACATACCTGGCACCACGGAAAGCACACTCCTAAAGTCGGTGTCAGCGGCTTTAAAGGTCAAGTCGAGGTCAATGTCGTCTTCCGGCATCAGAATGGTTCCGGCAAACTGCACCGGTAGTTCGTTGATGCGGAAGTTGTTGTCTTTAAAGGTATAAAGCGACTGATCCAAATCCATGGCCAGGGTCACGTCGGCATCCAGCACGGCATTCTCGATGTAGTTTACGCCGTCGTAGGTCATCACAAAGCGGTCGGCGGTTGTCTGCGATTTCATATCGAACACGCTCTTCTCGAAATCGCCACTACCGGTGTGCTGCACGTTGTAGGCCGCCAACCCAAAAGGTATGCTCAGGTCATCGTAATAAAGCGTGCCATTGTTTATGTCCCAACGCTTGATTGCCATCCGGAAGTCACTGGCTGCCGTATCAGCCTCCGCAGCGGCTGTTGAGTCAGTTATAAAAATATCCCAGTTGGCTTTGCCGCTTTTAAGCACAAGCAGGCGGATCGTGGGATCCTCGAGCTTGATGTTGTTGATCTTAACCCGGTTGCCCGTAATCACGCTCATCAGGTCCAGACCCATCCGGAACGAGGGCACTTTCGCCAGCGTGTCGGTCGCAAACGAATCCTGGCCAACAACCAGCAGGTTCTCCACGCCTAGTGACATGTTCGGGAAATCCCGGAAAAGGGAAAGGCTCACATCATCGGTAGCGTACACCACAGTGGCATTGATATTCTTGGCAATCTCTTTGTCCAGGGCCTGTTTAATTTTATCTTTGAAGAGCAGGGGTACTAAAGCAGCCAAGGCCAAAAGCACTGCCAAAAAGACAAAAAAACCGATTACTACTTTTTTCATATAGGTGGTTGCGTTTAATAAAAGCTAAGCTATATAATTTTATAGCGAAAACCATGCGGAATTTATACAAGCTCTGTGTTAGTCAACGAAAGTATGCGTTCAGTTCTTACAAAGTTATTTTTTTGCCTGATCGCATGCCTTCGTGGTTTGCAGGCAATAGGGCAGGATGCACATTTTACGCAACAGTACGCGAACCGGCTATACCTGAACCCGGCTTATAGCGGGCTTGGCCGCGACTGGAGTGTGGCCGTTGCCCACCGCAACCAATGGCCTTCGCTCAACGGATCGTTCGTTACCAACCAGTTATCCGCCGACTACCGGTTTGAGGACACCAAAAGTGCAATTGGGATGGTACTTCAGCAGGACCGCGCCGGCATTGGCGGATTACAAAAACTGCAGGCTGCTCTGGCTTATGCCTACCACACCCGCCTGACCGACAACCTAGCGCTGGCAGCCGGGCTGCAGACCACTATTGCCTCGCTTCGTGTTAATTACGACAACCTGGTGTTTGGCGACCAGCTTTCCGATTATGGGCAAACAGCCCTCACCTCGGCAGAGGCCAGTCAATTCGACCCGACCAGCTATGTGAGTTTCGCCGTCGGGAGTATATTGTACAATAACAATTTCTGGGCGGGCCTCAACGCATCGCACCTCAACCAGCCAAACTACGGCTTCGATGAAACCACCCAGTTGCCCCTGCGGTTTGTGGCCAATATCGGCTACAAATTTTACATGAGCACCGGCCTGCGGCGCAGCGATAGCGAGTTCAGCATAAGTCCGGCGCTGAATTTTACATATCAGCAAAATTTTAGCCGCCTTGATGTAGCCCTGTATACTATCTATTCTCCTTTAGCGTTAGGAGTAATATATAAAGGAGTACCTGCAATGGGTGCCGGGCAAGACCAGAGCCTTGGTATAATTGCAGGCGTGAGCCTCAACAGGCTTCGCATCGGCTTCAGCCACGACGTGGGAGTGAAGGGATTTGGCAGGCAGGCGGGAGGGGCAAATGAAATTTCGCTCGTTTTTGAACAACTTAGCTTAAATAATTTGTTCTCAGGCCGCCGATTGTCCAAAATAAACCATAACATTGTTTGTCCGGCATTCTGAATTTAGTTATAATTGCACGTTAAATTACATTAAAAGAACCTTATCATAAGTAGGTCCTAATCTATGAAGCTTATTAAGTATGTATCGGCTGTTGTTGTGGGAGGTGCGCTTCTCGCATCATGTGGCAAAGGTGGCGGCTATCCAACCAGCACTGATCCAGGAGATTACAGCTCGGCCACGGGTATAGAATACAACGAGGACGAGACAGCGTTTCAGGTAAACGATTACGAAGATTTCCCTCAGGCCCCGGGTCTTGTATTTATTGAAGGTGGCCGTACCACGCTGGGCTCCATGGAAGAGGACATCGCTATGACGCGCGACAACATCGAGCGTACGGTAACGGTGGCATCGTTCTACATGGATGAAACAGAGGTGGCCAACATCCACTGGCTGGAGTACCTGCACTACCTGAAGCGTGACTCTATACCTGAGGTATACGTAGCTGCCCTTCCGGATACAACAGTATGGTCTCGTCAGCTTTCTTTCAACGACCCTTACGTAACGTATTACCTGCGTTACCCTGGTTTCCGTTTCTTCCCGGTAGTAGGTGTTAGCTGGTTACAGGCCAACGACTACTGCACCTGGCGTACAGCCAAGGTGAACGAGAACCTGGCTAAAGAAGCAAGCGGCGGTACTACTAAGAGAAGAGGTCTTTTCGGTAGAAACCGTACACAGGAAACAACTGAGGCAACTGCCCTTTCCATCGAGTCTGGCTATGTATTGCCGAACTACCGCCTCCCTACAGAGGCCGAATGGGAGTATGCTGCCCAGGCTTTGATCGGAACACAGTACAACGAAGACGAAAACCAGAACAACAGAAGACTTTATCCTTGGGATGGTCATCAGCTGCGTAACCCATACGGTAAAAAGATGGGTCAGTTCCTGGCAAACTTCAAACGTGGCCGCGGTGACTATGCCGGTGTTGCTGGCTCACTAAACGACGGTGCCATGATCACGGATTACATTTACGCTTACCCGCCAAATGACTTCGGTCTGTATAACATGGCTGGTAACGTGAACGAGTGGGTGCAGGATGTTTACCGTCCGCTTTCATTCCAGGATGTAGAAGACCTGAACCCATTCCGTAGGGACGGCTACCAGGACGAAGCTGAAAACTACGATACAGCAGAAGGCTTCCACTCCCTGATCAGCAACGAAGTACGTGTTTACAAAGGTGGTTCATGGAAAGACGTAGCTTACTGGCTGTCTCCAGGTACCAGAAGATTCATGGCGCAGGACTCATCCACAGCAACAATTGGTTTCCGTTGCGCAATGATCAACGCTGGATCTAACAGATAAGAACTAACAGTTAATACTACATACTAAAGAGCCCGGGGTTTACCCGGGCTTTTTGCATTTATACCTAGGCCGCGGCAATAGTGGTCACACTTACCTCAGTGCATCCATGCTGTAGCAGTGTGTGGGCGCACGCCTCCAGTGTAGCACCAGTGGTCAGCACATCATCCACCAAGAGAATGCGCTTCCCCTTTACTGCGTTTGTCTGTTTCACGACGAACACCTGCTCCACATTTTGCCACCTGTCCAGCCGGCTTTTCTTGGTTTGTGAGTCAGTATCTATGACACGCTCCAACATTTTGTTGCTCCACGGAATTTGAAGCGCCTCGGCCAGGCCTTTGGCAAATCCATCGGACTGGTTATAGCCCCTGCGATGAAGCTTCAGCCGATGCAACGGAACAGGCACAACCAAATCGAAATGTGACGCATACCCATGCTCAGCCAAAATAGAGCCGTACCGCCTGCCCAAATGCTCACCGAGTTCCTGCGCTCCCTTATACTTAAGCTTGTGAAGCACACGCTGCACACGGCCCTTGGACCGGAAATGCAAATAAGAGAAAGCGAACCGAACTTGTACCTTGCCCCAAAACCTTTGCTGCAGGTGGTTTAGCTCAGTAGCTCCGTACAGATGCAGGTCGGTATAAGGAAGCTTCACGTTGCATTCGGTGCAGATGTAGCGTTCGCCTCGCGCCAAAGGCTCGTCGCATGCGTGGCAAATTTCAGGAAAAAGAAGAGACAGAAAATCCTGTAGCATAGCGGGTATGGCCTGGTTAAGGTATTCTTGATATTTTAGAGTAACTTTATTGTTATACTTTTAAAAGCATAAAACAATCATAGCAAACACAACAATGAGTCAGATAGAAGAATTCAACGAGTACCGTACCCGCATGAACGAGCGCATCATGTCGTACGACAACAAAGTAATCAAGCGCTTTTTTAACCTCGATACCAACACTTACGCAGAGGGAGCCCTCGATGTAAAAACAAAAGAAATGCTCGGTCTGGTAGCTTCCATGGTGCTGCGTTGCGACGATTGCATTAAGTACCACCTGGGCAAATGCTTTGAGGAAGGCGTGTCGGATGAGCAGGTGTTTGAAGTGTTCTCCATTGCCAACCTGGTTGGAGGCTCTATCGTTATTCCGCATTTCCGCCGCGCAGTAGAGTACTGGGAGGAACTTAAAGCGCAGCAAAGCGCTTCCTAAATTAATTCAGCTGCTGAATTTTCTAGCTTGTCGCTGCTTTGAGTGATTTTTTTTACGATTGAGATCAACAATTTAGTAATTCAGCCATTTAAAAATTAATTATATGACCGACGAATCATCTAACCTCGAGCACAGATGGACTAATCTGCGGGCTTCTATGATGAAGACTTTCGGGAAAAAGCCTGATCTGAATGCGATCCTCTTTCTGATCGGGATACAGGAGTTGGGCAGAGGCATTTCGGATTTTACAAAAGAAGAGAAGCAAGACCTGATGCATATCGCTACCTGCAAGGTATTCAGCCTATCGGGCTTTTATGAACTCGAGCACGTGGACGAGGATGGATGGCCGCATTACCGTTCTGTCAAACCCATCCCTTTCACCAATCTGAAAGAACAGGAGCGAATGCTGAAATGGCACATCCTCGAGTACTTCGACAGATCCGACGTTATCTAAAATCTAAATAATAGTAAGTTAACCTGTATAGCAGCATGTCTATACCTCTAATATCAGGTTGGACATGCTGCCTATTTTTAGGACCGATAATTAAGTATGAAGATCATCTCTTATAACGTGAACGGCATTCGTGCCGCAATTTCAAAAGGTTTTCAGGATTGGGTAAAAGCTGCCAACCCGGACGTGCTTTGCCTGCAGGAAATCAAAGCATGCGAAGATAAATTTGACCGCGCCATATTTGAAGACCTAGGTTACAACGTATACCTGCACCCGGCTGTCAAGAAAGGGTATAGCGGCGTAGCCATTCTTAGCAAGGGCAAACCCAAGCATGTGGAGATTGGCTGCGGCATGGCCTGCTACGATAATGAAGGCCGTGTAATCCGGGCAGACTTCGACGATTATTCGGTGATGAGCGTATACATGCCTTCCGGCTCGAGTGGCGACGAACGGCAGGATTTTAAGATGCAGTGGCTCGACGACTTTTACGGCTATGCAGGAGACTTGAAGCAGACACTGCCCGGCTTGGTGATCAGTGGCGACTACAACATATGCCACCAGGCCATCGACATCCATAACCCGAAATCCAATGCGAACAGCTCCGGCTTTTTGCCTGAGGAGCGCAACTGGATGAGCAAGTTTATCGAAAGCGGATTTGTCGATAGCTTCCGGCACTTCAACAAAGAACCGCACAACTACAGTTGGTGGAGCTATAGGGCAGGAGCACGCGCCAAGAACCTGGGCTGGCGTATCGATTACAACATGGTGACAGGCAATTTGCAGGATCGTATGCAACGGGCTGCCATACTGCCTGAGGCCAAGCACTCTGATCACTGCCCTGTTTTATTGGATATTATATAGTAAACAGAACTGTACGTATACTAAACCGACCGTGCTGGCTGTTTTATAGGAAAGGGCATATGAGTATTGCTTAAATTTCTATACCTTAATAACTTATACCTATTCGGTTAATCATTAGCTGCAAGCATGAGTTAGCACGGCTTTAATACTTAGGCAGATGAATCAGCACGACGCGATGGACAGGCTGTTAGACCAGCTGCAGGCCTTCAAGAAAAAATTCTACCTCAATCTACTTTTGAGAGGGAGCATTTTCGCTATAGGCCTGCTTATGTCCATTTACATCGTGTACAGCTTGCTGGAGTATATTTTCTACTTTCCGGTTATTGTCCGGGCCTTTCTGCTGTTCTCCTTTGTTGCCCTCACTGTTTATGCTCTCGTTCGCTGGATCATTCTGCCGCTTTCGGCCCTGACTAATCTCCGGAAGTTGCTTTCCGATGAGCAGGCCGCCCTTAGGGTAGGGCAGCATTACCCGGAAATAAAGGATAAACTTCTCAATGCCATTCAGCTAAAGGACCTTGACCGAACCAACGAGCTTATTGCCGCCAGTATAGCCCAGCGTTCTTCTCAGCTTGTAAATTATCCTTTTGAGGAGGCCGTTACCTATCGCGAGAACAAGCCGCTCCTCAAGTACATCGCGCTGCCAGCCTTTATCATGCTACTGATCGCCTTGCTTTACCCGACTATTTTTGTGCAGGGAACCGAGCGCATCATCAATTACAAGAAGCATTATACCCCGCTGGCTCCTTTCCAGTTTGTGGTGCAGAACAAATCGCTGCAGACCTATCGGGGGGAAGACTTTGAGTTGAAAGTGCAGCTGGAGGGCAAAGCTATACCTAGCGAGGTATATGTGCATTACAACGGCAGACGCCAGCGATTGCAGAAGAACGGGAATGGCTATACCTATACCTTCAAGCAGCTGCAACGCCCGGTGGAATTTCAACTGGAGGGCTCGGGCTTTATGTCTGACAGTTACCAACTGAACTTACTATCCCGGCCCAATCTGAAAAACTTTTACATGGAGGTGGCGTACCCTGCCTACCTGAAGCGCAAACCTGATCTGATACAGAACACAGGCAATGCTGCTATACCTGCCGGCAGCACCATTACCTGGAACTTCGATGCCACCGAGACTGAAAGCATCAAATTACTTTTCGAAAACCCCTCCCAGGCGCTTGTAGCCCAATCTAAGGCCAACTTATTCACAGCCAGCAAGCAGTTTGCCGAGAGCCAAAACTACAGTATTGACTTGCGAAATGCACACAGTGCGAATAAGGATGAGATCAATTACCAAATCACAGCTATACCTGACAGGCACCCCCAGATTACGTTGGAACAGTATTATGACTCGGCGCTCTATCGATTTGTGGTACTGGCCGGCGACATTTCGGATGACTACGGCCTGACGCGGTTGACCCTAAACTACAAGGTAACGAATGATAAGAATCCCCAGGCCAGGTACAAGAGCGTGCCAATCGGGCTGAACAAACAGCAACTCAGCCAGACTTATTATCATCAGTGGAACACGGCAGGGCTGCAACTCAACCCTGGCGATAAGCTGGAGTACTTTGTGCAGGTATGGGACAACGATGGACTGAATGGGCCAAAGAGCGCGCGCACACGTTCATTTGAGTTGAAGGTGCCTAGCCGTCGAGATCTGGAGCAGGAACTGATCAGTAACGCGCAATCAGTGGAAAGCCAGTTGAGCAAATCGCTGGAAAGAAGCACCAAGCTTAAGGAAGAGCTTACGCAATCTGAGGAGAAAGTAAAAACCAAGCGCGACCTGAACTGGCAGGACAAAAAGCAACTGGAAGAGCTGGCGGAGAAACGCAAGCAGCTGGAGCAGGACATTTCTTCGATGAAAGAACTCTTCGATGAGCTTAACAAAAAACAAAATATGCTTTCGGAGCAGAACAAGCAACTAGCTGAAAAGGCTCAGGAGCTGAAAAAGCTGATGGACAGCCTGCTCGACGAAGAAACCAAAAAGCTCTACCAGGAGCTTGAGAAGCTGCTTCAGGAGCAAAGCCCTAAAGACTCTGAACTGCAAAAGCTCCTGAGCAAGCTAGACAACCGTGAGCGTAACCTGGAGCGCGAACTCGAAAGAGCACTTGAGCTCTTCAAGCAACTTCAGTTTGAGCAAAAGCTCGACAACGTTACCAACAAGCTGGAGGAGATGGCTAAAGAGCAGGAGGAACTTGCTGACAAGACCGCTCAAAAGCAGGAGGATAACAAGCAGTTGCAGCAAGAGCAGGAAGGTATACAGAAAGAGTTTGAGCAGCTGAAGCAGGACATGAAGGACCTGAAAGAGCTAAATGACAAACTGCAAAACCCAAACCAAATGGACGAACAACAAATGCAGCAGCAACAGCAGCAGATCGAACAGGACATGGAGCAGGGCCTGCAGCAGCTTCAGAAAAACCAGAATAAAAAGGCCAGCGAGTCGCAGCAGAAGGCAGGGGAGAAGATGAAACAAATGGCCCAGCAAATGGAGCAGATGCAGAGCAGCATGAGCATGCAGGGTATGGAGCAGAACCTCGACAACCTGCGCGATATTCTCGAAAACCTGATCAAGCTTTCGTTCGATCAGGAGGGACTGATGAAAGCCTTCCGTGGGGTGAACCAAAGCGATCCGCGCTTTATCTCGCTTTCGCAGCAGCAGCTCTCGCTTCGCGACAATGCCAAGGTAATTGAGGATAGCCTTTTCGCACTATCCAAAAAAGTGTTCCAATTGGAGTCTTTTGTTACACGCGAGGTTGCGCAAATGAACGAGAGCATGGACAACAGCATGAAAGAGCTGCGTGACCGCAACGTTGGCCGGGCCACCGCGCAGCAGCAGCTCGCTATGACATCGATGAACAACCTGGCCCTGATGCTGAACGATGCGCTGAAGCAAATGCAACAGGCCATGCAGCAAATGCAAGGCAACATGGCCAGTAAACAGAAGGGCAGCAAGCCACAGCCAGGCGATTTTGGCCAGATGCAGGACGCTTTGAACAAAAAAATCGAAGAATTGAAAAAAGGTGGCAAGTCGGGTAAGGCACTGTCTGAAGAATTAGCTAAATTAGCTGCGGAGCAAGAGGCTCTGCGCAATGCCTTGAAGGAAATGGAAAAGCAGGGACAAAAACCCGGTGAAAAAGGCGGCAATGGCGAGTTAGGAAATATCAGCAAGATGATGGAACAAAGCGAGGCTGATCTCGTTAATAAACGTTTGACTGAGCAGACCATCATGCGCCAGCGCGAAATTCTGACCCGTTTACTGGAAGCAGAGAAGTCTATGAAAGAGCGTGAGCTGGACAACAAACGTGAGGCAAAGAGCGCTCAGGATGTGGCCAGAAGAGTACCGCCATCATTTGAAAAGTATTTAAGAACAAAAGAAAAGCAAACGGAATTACTACAGACTGTACCGCCAATGCTTACACCTTATTATAAGCAAAAGGTTAGCGAGTATTTCCAGCATATGAGTAACTAATAAGCACCTTATAGCATCACTAACAAGTAATATGAATCAGGTTAAAATTCAGATTCCTTCCTTAATCGAGAACATCCGGGTTATAGAGAGCTTCATAGACAATTCAAAGGAAGAATTCGAGTTTGAAGACGATGTGTATGGAAACATCATGGTAGCCGTTACAGAGTCTGTCAATAACGCCATTCGCCATGGCAATAAATTCGACAAGGAAAAACTAGTATACCTCACCCTGCAGGTAGAGAATAATCAGCTTCTTTTTGAAATTGAAGATGAAGGCCCGGGCTTTGATTATGACACCCTGCCTGACCCTACTGCTCCAGAAAACCTGGAGAACCCGGGTGGTCGTGGCATTTTCCTGATGCGTAATTTGTGCGACGAGGTAAACTTCCTTGACAACGGCAAAAAGGTGCAACTTATATTTAACATCACTTCCTTACAGAATGGATCATCCAATTGAGTTCTTCAGCGAGGACATTGATTTCTCGCTGGAAAACCCAGAGCAGATCTCCGACTGGATTGCAGACATCATTGAGCAACACGAACAAGAACTTGTAAGTCTAACCTATATTTTCTGTTCTGACGATTACCTGCATCAGATCAACGTGGAGTATCTCGACCACGACACGCTCACAGACATCATCACCTTCGACAATGCCGACATAGAAGGCACTATCGAAGGTGATATTTTTATAAGCATAGACCGCGTGCGCGACAATGCTGCTACGCACGGAACCTCTTTTCACGACGAACTTCACCGCGTCCTTATACATGGCGTACTTCACCTGCTTGGTTTTAAAGATAAAACCCCTGAGCAGGAAGCAGCTATGCGCAAACTAGAAGATTCTTCCTTATCTTTGCGGAAATTTTAATCGCAATTAAGGAATTACCAACCCTTCTTTGATGTTTCACGTGAAACATCTCTAAATCCTGAATACATGTTTCCAGAATACGATATCATAGTTGTAGGTGCGGGTCATGCAGGCTGCGAAGCAGCTGCAGCCGCAGCCAAAATGGGCTCTAAAGTTCTTTTGGCAACCATGAACATGAACACCATAGCACAAATGTCTTGTAACCCAGCAATGGGAGGCGTAGCAAAAGGCCAGATTGTGCGGGAAGTGGATGCACTGGGTGGCATGAGCGGTATCATTACCGATGAAACCATGATCCAGTTCCGCATGCTTAATAAATCCAAAGGCCCTGCCATGTGGAGCCCTCGTGCGCAAAGCGATCGTATGCGCTTTGCTGAAGCCTGGCGCCTGACACTGGAGCAAACAGAGAACGTAGACTTCTGGCAGGAAATGGTAACAGGTATAGAAGTAGAAGGCGGAAAAGCCGTTGGTGTGCGCACCAGCTTGGGGATAACTATACGTGGAAAGGCCGTTATCTTAACGAATGGTACGTTTCTGAATGGTATTATCCACATAGGTGAGAAGCAAATGGGAGGGGGTCGCTCAGCAGAGAAGTCTGCTAAAGGCATAACCGAACAGCTAATCCAATTAGGTTTCGAAGCAGGTCGGATGAAGACGGGCACACCTCCACGAGTAGACGGTCGCTCATTAGATTACAGCCGGATGGAGGAACAGTTCGGAGATGAGAATCCATCGAAGTTCTCTTATACAGAAACAACACCATTGGCAAAACAGCGCAGCTGTTTCATCACCTATACTAATTCGGATGTTCACGAGATCCTGAAGACAGGCTTCGAAAAGTCGCCGATGTTTCAGGGTCGTATCCAGGGTTTAGGTCCCCGCTACTGTCCTTCAATTGAAGACAAGATCAACCGATTTGCAGATCGCGACCGTCACCAGATTTTTGTGGAACCAGAAGGCTGGAACACGGTTGAGGTATACGTAAACGGTTTTTCCAGTTCGCTACCTGAGGATGTGCAAATGAAAGCACTTCGTAGGATCGTTGGCTTTGAGAATGCGAAGATGTTCCGTCCAGGTTACGCCATTGAATATGACTTCTTCCCACCAACTCAGCTGAACCTGACGCTGGAAACGAAGCTGATACAGAACCTGTATTTTGCTGGCCAGATTAACGGAACAACCGGATATGAAGAAGCTGCGTGCCAGGGATTGATGGCAGGTATAAACGCTCATAACAAGATAAACGAAAAAGCACCGTTTATACTGAAACGCTCCGAAGCCTATATCGGTGTATTGATCGATGACTTGGTAAATAAAGGGACAGATGAGCCTTACCGCATGTTCACTTCCAGAGCAGAGCACCGCATCTTATTACGTCAGGATAATGCGGATATCCGCTTAACGAAGCTCGGATATGAACTGGGTCTGGCTGACGAAAACCGTATGGCCGCTGTGGATAAGAAGATTACTGAAACCGCTGAAATCATCTCCTATCTTAATAATAAGCCAATTGAGCCTGGAGATATCAACAGCATGCTGGAGCAAATGGGGTCAGCTCCTATAGTGGAGAAGCAGCGGGCAGGGCAGCTGATCAAAAGACCAAACATTGAGATAAAGCATATAGCGGAAGCCATACCTGCCGTAGCTGAGTACCTAAGCAAATTCAAAGCTGATAGTGTGGAACAGGCAGAAATAGCTGTGAAATATGAGAGCTACATTTTGAAGGAGCATACCATGGCAGCCAAAATGGGCGAACTTGAGGATTACAATATCAAAGAGAAAATAGATTACCGTAACATACCTGCTCTGTCGGCGGAAGCACGCGAAAAATTATTGCGCGTACAGCCTGAGACAATTGGACAGGCATCGCGAATCAGTGGCGTATCACCTGCTGACATATCAGTTCTAATGGTATACCTTGGAAAATAAATGAGCTACGAAAGACTGGAGCAATGCCCGATATGTGGCAAAGAAGATTTTAAGAACTTTCTGGTAGTGACAGATAACGCGGTCTCAAAAGAGAGCTTTGTGATAGTAGAGTGTGAGAACTGCACTTTCAAATTCACTAACCCGCGCCCGGATGCTGCCAGTATTGATAAGTATTACGAATCTGAGGAATACATATCGCATAGCAACATTAAGACGGGCATTATCAACAGAGCCTATCATGTGGTGCGCTCCATTACAACGAAGCAAAAGGTAGAGCTTATCAACAGACAGGCCATAACAAAAGGAACAATTCTGGACTACGGATGTGGAACAGGAGTATTCCTAAACGCCTGCAAACAGGATGGCTGGGATATTCGGGGGATAGAACCTAATGGTCGTGCACGTGAGGAAGCAGCCTCGTTGACAGGCGAGTTGATTGCGAAAGGTCTGGAAGAAATCGCTGGCGAAAAATTTGAGGTCATTACGCTGTGGCACGTACTGGAGCATGTGCATACCCTCAACGAGACATTGGCCGAACTCATCAATTTACTACAAGAGGACGGAACATTGATCATTGCAGTCCCAAATGCGGACTCGCATGATGCCCAACAGTACAAAGCAAACTGGGCAGCCTACGATGTACCGCGCCATCTATACCATTTCACCCAGTCTACAATGAAGCGCTTGCTCAAAAAGCATAAGATGAAACTGGAGGAAGTATTGCCTATGAAATTTGATGCCTACTATGTGAGCATGTTGAGTGAAAAGCAAAAGGAGGGAAAGACAAAAGTCATCAGCAGTGTAGTGAATGGGTTTAAGTCGAACAGCTACGCAGAGAAAAATGGCAATGATTATTCGAGCTTAATCTTTGTAGCGAAACGAAAATAACTAGCTCAAAAAGTGTTAATAAATAAGAACAAGGCAAGCGAAAGTTTGCCTGTTTTTCATTTAAACGAATAGTAGATGAAAATTGTCAACAGCATTTTTATTGCCACAACCCTAAGCGCACTTGCCTCATGTGCCAGCATAAACAATCCGGAAGGGGGGCCGAAAGACGAGGAAGCGCCAAAACTCCTGAACAGCAATCCCAAGCCCAAAGAGCTTAACGTCAGCACACGCACCATTACATTGGACTTCGACGAAGAGGTGCAGCCAAACAACCTTCAAAAGGAATTACTCATTACGCCTTTCACCGAAAACAAATACCAGGTGCGAATGAGCAAAACCCGATTGGAACTGGTATTTGAGGAGCCATTCGAAGCAAACACCACCTATACCTTAAACTTCAGGAAAGGTATACAGGACATCACCGAAAAGAACATTGCAGAAGGGCTTGGACTTACGTTCAGCACAGGCAGCTTTATAGATTCCAGCAGGGTAAGCGGTCAGGTAGTAAGACTGCAGACGCAACAACCGGAGAAGGAGGCAGTGGTGGCCTTGTACCCGACAAACGATACGCTTAGCATCCGCAAAAGCAGACCCTACTACCAGACGCAGGCCAATGCAAATGGAGAGTTTACATTTGAAAACATAAAAGACGGCGAGTACAGGATTTATGCGTTGACGGACAAGAACAACAACTCGCTTTATGATAGCGAAGATGAATGGATAGCTTATAAAGCAGAGCCCATACGCGTGACAAGTGCAAAGCAGGACGTAGTGCTTCAAACAGTGAGAATAGATACCAAGCGCCCTATACTGCAACGGCGCGAAAGGTATACAGACCGCTTCATAGCTAACTATGGAGAAGGTATAGAGCGATTCTATGCCATACCTGCGGGCATGCCTAAAGATACTTTGGTCCATAAGATATCGGCAGACGGGAAGATCATAGACATATTCGGAAACAATCGTTTCACGGGAGGCAGCGCTGTACTAACCGCGTTGGATTCAGCAGCGAACAGAACGGTAGACACTGTTCAGATAGCATTCGAGGGAAAGCGCGCACAGCGGGTAAATGGGGCCAGGCTAAAGGCAAGTGGCAGCAATGGCAACAATACGATTGCAATAGGGCAGCAGGTAACGATTGAATTGGAAACACCTGTAAGAATACAAACAAAAGAGCCCATCCGTCTGCTTGCCGATAGCATAGAAGTCGCCAGACTAACGTATCCGGATCAGGTGAGACTGGACCGCTCTGCTACGGAAATCAGCTTTACAATGCCAAAGTGGACTGGCACGGCACGGGAAGCAACCATCATACTGGACAGTGCAGGAATAGTACCTGTGCAAGGGGACCAATTCAGCAAACCGCCCATACAACTGACAATAGCAGAAGCACGTGGCGCAGGAAGCCTGAGAGGAGGGGTAAAGACGCAGCAAACAAATTACATAATTCAGTTGGTAGACAATGAATACAAAGTGAAGAACCAGGTACGCAATGCCAAAACATTCAACTTTAGAAACATTGAACCTGGTACCTATTACATTAGAGTAATACTGGATGCCAACAACAACGGCAAGTGGGATGGAGGAGACCCTGAACTTATAAAAGAACCCGAACAGGTATACCTGCACGATAAGCCATTAGAGATCCGGGCGAACTGGGACATGGAAGAAAACATAGCATTTTAGTAAAAAGGAAGCTGGTGACAGCTTCCTTTTTTTATGACTTGGCAGGAACAAGCGCATCAACCTAAGAGTGGATAAAAACCGCGGAAAAGCAAAACAAATCATAAACAGGCAGGAAATGGTAGTGCTATCCACAGAAAAAAGACGGATGTAAACTTCAGATCAAGGTATAGAAATTGGCACAAAAGAATATCTAAAGAAACCTACAAAACGAACGCGACGAGAGTCAGGCACCAATCAAATCAATGCACAACGATTACAAGCCCAGGATAGAAGCGGTATAGCAACAATACTGCTCCATGAGCTATACAGTAAGTTAAATAAAGAGGCACTACTAAGAAGTAAGAGGCAACACGAACTGGCAACAAGTCAGAAAAGTGAAAAGTATGTCATCACCATTCTGCAGCCTCAACCAAAATATACTTTAAGCCCGCACGCCCAATAGCACAATCAGCTTCTTAGAAATATAAAGCTAAAGCAGATCTAGTCCAGGCATAAGCACACCAAAGCAAGGTATAAGCTGTCCATTAGATGAGCTAAATTCATATAGCCTTTAATGGCAGGTATTGCTACAGGTATGGGTAATACCAAAAAACAGGTAAAGCTGCCCGGTAGAGCCAACCAGAGAAATGAACAGAATTAGGACGCGCTTAGCTTACCACATTGATACGCGTGGTAGGGTGTAGCCTCACTAAATTTCAATCGCAATACAAGGCAATAAAAGAGATGCAAAGAAGTATTGCGAAATGCGTGGAACTATGACCAAAATAATCTGAGCAGTGATGCGTAAATAAAGTTCTGCAAATGCCGTAAGAGGTAAAATCGGCTAAAACAAGCGCAGAAAAAATATGTATTTTCTGAAATCAAAAAAGCTGTTTAGAAATCCACAAAAAAGGTGGGTATAACTGTGGACAAGTGTGGAGCAAATCTGATAACTTAAAACACTAATGTTCCACAGATAGGACAAAGGGGCTGTGGAACACATAAAAAGTGGAAAGCAGTTAACAAAGGTAGGAGCAAAAAAGGCTTTTCCACGGGGCAACCGGCATGTGAAAAAAGTAACGCACACAAAATGGGTAAAAGTGGAAAAAGGGGATAAGTAATTGAAAGACAAAAAGCAGCAGGCAGAAGTGATTGTGGGAAGCCAGGTGCAAAGGCAAGGTATAGAAAATTAAAATGAGGACAAGTCAAGATGTTCCACACTTATCAACTTATAAACAGCCTTAATGATGAAAGAAGATTTATTTAAAAATTTATCTAATTAAAATTAATAAGGTCAGGTAAGATGTGGAAAGCTGGATAAGTCAGCCCAAAAAGAGAAAAAGAAAGACCGATCAGGAGAGGGGACAGAGCGGCGGGAGAGCGCAAAAAAATAAAAGCTTTATCTTTATAAGGCGAAACAAAGACACACAAACACAAAACTATGACATTACTTCTAAAGCTGGTTCCTCCCTTCGAAGACCCAGTGCTGATCTTTACGCTGGTACTGCTGATAATCCTGATTGCTCCCATTATACTCAACAAGCTGAAAATACCGGGTATAGTGGGTCTCATACTGGCCGGCGTAATAGTAGGGCCAAACGGATTTAACCTGCTCCAGCGCGACTCCAGTATTATATTGTTCGGTACGGTGGGTTTGCTCTACATCATGTTTTTGGCCGGGCTCGAAATCGACATGATCGATTTTAAAAAGAACAAAAACAAAAGCCTGGTGTTCGGCGCATTCACCTTCCTTATACCAATTATTACAGGTACAGTAGTCTTTTATTATGTCATGGAGTATGAACTGATCTCGGCTATACTTCTATCCAGCATGTTCTCGTCGCATACTCTGATTGCTTACCCCATTGCAAGCCGGTTAGGTCTAAGCAAGAATGAAGCGGTAACCGTAACGATTGGAGGCACCATCGTAACTGACACGGCGGTACTGTTGGTGCTGGCCGTAGTAGCAGGTGGAGCGGCAGGGAATCTGGATTTATGGTACTGGATAAAACTAGCTATCTCGTTGACAATATTCGGAAGCATCGTCCTGTTTGTGTTTCCACGGATTGCCAGTTGGTTTTTCAAACAGATAGAAAGCGAGAAGGGAGCGCAGTACATCTTCGTACTCACCATGGTGTTTGCAGCGGCGTTTCTGGCAGAGGTAGCCGGAGTAGAAGCAATCATTGGAGCCTTCCTGGCAGGTTTGGCACTCAATACACTTATACCGCATTCCTCAGCGCTCATGAACCGCATTGAGTTTGTGGGCAACAACATCTTCATTCCATTCTTCCTGATCAATGTAGGAATGATCGTGGACCTGAGTGTGCTCTTCCGCGGCACAGAAGCCCTGATCATAGCAGGTGTCATTGTAGTGATAGCATTGGTAACGAAATACCTGGCTGCCTGGGCCACACAGAAGGTATATGGCTATAGTGCCACGCAACGTAATCTGATATTCGGATTAAGCAGTTCTCATGCGGCGGCAACATTGGCAGTGATACTGGTCGGATATAATCTTGGCATTATAAACGAGGAAGCACTAAATGGCACCATTGTTCTAATACTGGTCAGCTGCCTGATTAGCTCATTCGTTACGGAAAAAGCAGGTAAGAAACTGGCCATTATCGAGAGCCGCCGCAAGCCAAACCTGAGCGAAAAGCCAGACCGCATACTCGTACCAATTGCCAATCCGCAGAACATCGAGAATCTGATCGACCTATCCATCATGTTGCGTAACCCGGATTACAAAGAGCCCATTTACCCGCTTGCAGTGGTGCTGGACAATGAGCAGGCCGAAGAAGAAATCTTCAAGAAGAACAAAATGCTGCAGGAGGCCATTAAACACGCTTCTGCTACGGACAATGATGTGGAGTTGGTCTCTAAGATTGACATCAACATAGCCAGCGGCATACTGCGTGCTATAAAGGAACTGATGATAACCGAAGTCGTGCTGGGTTGGAACGCCAAGATCACAACCCGCGACCGCATCTTCGGCACCGTGCTGGACAATCTGCTGGAGAACACCGAGCAGATGATACTGGTATGTAAAATCATGCAGCCGCTGAACACAACCAGCCGCCTGGTGGTAATTGTGCCTGCCAACGCCGAACTGGAGCGAGGCTTCTTGCGCTGGATGCGGGCCGTGCGACTGATGGCCACGCAATTGGGAGCGAAAGTCGTGTTTATGGCAGGACGCCGGACGATAAACCACATCAGGTCCACGGTAAAGACCAGTAAGCCAGCCATAGATGCCACCTATACGCCACGACCAAGTATGGCAGAATTTGAGCACAACCAGACAGGTATAGGCAAAGACGACATGGTAGTGGTAGTATCGGCGCGAAGAGGCACAGTGTCTTACAACGGCGTGCTCGACAATGTGCCGCGCGTGATGTCACGTAACTACAAAGACAATAGCTTTATCATTGTATATCCGGAGCAGCACCCGAACGTATATCAGGACAATCAGTTCAAGACAACCGGGTATACCAATGAAACAAGCGAAAAAGAAGGCTTTTGATTACGACCTCGATTTCAAGAAAACAGATTTTAGGAAGAACCCTGAGCTATACCGCGTCGGCAAGGGAGAGCAGGGCGTGTTACTGGTAGAACCCTATAAGTCGGAGATATTGCCGTATTGGCGCTTTAAGACGCCTGAGATCGCACGGGAGTCGTCGGAGCATATCTACGGTCTGTTTCTTGATTACCTTCGTCAGAACGACTTTGTGGGCGCCGATATGGCACGCAAGTTTTTGCAAATGGGCTATACCCGCTCACGCCGCTACGCTAACCACCGCACAGGCCAAAAGTATGAGGGCCCGGTTCCGGACGGTAAGAAAGGACAGAGCGGGGCCCATGGCCGTGACCAACTGCCGCTGGACCCCGATCCGGTAAAAGCAGAGTCGGCCCGCATCTTTAAGGCGAAATGGGACCAGGCCAAGGAGAATGAAACGTATAAAGAAATGATGGCTGACTTCCGGGCAAAATATGAAGTCTAAAATTACCGAAGGATCGATAATCCTTTAACCTTTTAATACCTAATTTAGTAAATCACATATCTTTGCATACAAGATAAAACTAGAGAGCAACATGGTTAACAAAGAAATCAGGTTAGGCAAAGGGCTTGGTAAGATCAAGTTTGGCCTTACAATGGAAGAAGTAGAAGCGCTATTGGGCGAACCTGAAGAGATAGAGGAGTCTGACGAAGAAGATGAGTTTGAGCACCAGGCCTGGAACTACTGGGAAGAGGGCTATTCGCTTTACTTCGACAAGGAAGACGACTACCGGTTGAGCTGCATTGAAACGGCTAACCGCGACGTGAAATTGTGGGAAGAGCGTATTTTTGAGATGAGCCAGGAGCAACTCAAAAGACTGTTCGCTGACCACGGTTACGAGGATCTGGAAGAAGAAGAAATGGAAACAGGCGAAACCCGCATTTCTTATGAAAAGGAGATGATCGACCTGTACTTCGATGAAGACCAACTGATCGCTGTAAACTTCGGGGTGTTCATCAACGACAACCTGGAGGTCGTTTGGCCAGAGAAATAAATCAAATAGAAACACACCAGATCCCGGCTTCTGAAAAAGGAGCCGGGATTTTTTTTGCCCAATCGATTGTGAACAGCCAGGTATAATAGCGGAAGGTGGGTCGTTTATACCTGGGCTTTCAGGTATAGAAAAGCCATTTCAGGAAAGTTAGTACGCAGCAGGAAACAGAAAAGGACCGGTGTAAGCCGGTCCTTTTTTATAGTAAAAGGGCTATACCTTAGTTAAAGAAGAAATTGTAAATCTCCTCCTGTATAGCCGGGTTGATGGCAATTGCAAGGATCATAGAGATGATCAAACCGATCGTCACAGACAGGATGTCCTTGCCGATCAGGTTCATTGTCTTGGCAATCTTCAGGCTGCTGTCCTGAGCTCTAAGGCGCATACCTAACTCGCGGCCTGCCAGCAAACCAATGAACACCCAGGTCGTACTCATCGGCACGTTGTTCACTTCCTTGAAAACATAAAGTATCAGGGCATACACCAGGTCAATGATGGTGGCGCTGCGCACATCGCGTACCTCCGATTTCTCGTTGATGATGTTCTGGATCTTGTCTCCTTTCTTAAAGAACAGAAATCCAAGACCCAGGAAGATAAAGAGCGTGAAGGCCAGGAATTCGTACACATTGAGCTGGCGCGGCAGGTATACGGCAATGTTGGCCAGGTCTTGCGCCAGCCAGATGTACCACAAGAAACCACTGATTATCCATTGCGCCCATACCCAGAAAGCATGCGCCTCGCCCTTAATAAAGCGTTTGATAACCTTTGTAAGCGTGATGTAAATGATCAGGGCAGAGAGAAAGGCGACTATATAGCCCGCTATACTTTTGTTGAGCATACTCAGGATAGTGCCCGAGGTAGCCGTGAACACGCTAAGCAGCATGAACGTGGTGGAAACCGGTATACGGAACCTGGTTAAGAGCAGCAGGATAATGGGGGCTGCCAGCTGCAGGTAGACGAAGTTGGTAGGCGCTTTGTCGAGGCCGGGCGTGGCCAGACGCTGGTACGATACGTCCCCGTCAAACACAACCCAGCTGTAGGTTACCGTGAATACAAAAATAAGCCCCATAAAGAGCCACTGCCAGTACCATTTCTTGTCCTCGTTGGAGCCGATGAACGTACCGATGGTCTGGATACTGTCGTTGGCAATGGCCGAGTAGCCCGCAAAGGCAAAGCCCACCCACATGGCGATAGAAGGATAAGGATAAACAGCACCTGCCATGATCAGGGAGAATGCGATAAAGTAAAGGAACTTCTTTTCCTTCTGTACGACCACGTCCAACAGGCCAACCCGCTTGGTGAACTTGTGTGGTTGAGCTGGTAAAACGTGTTTTGGGGCCTTCTTTTTCTTAGCCATTTCAAAAGTTGGGTGAGATTAAAAAACGACGCAAGTTATCACATAATAGGCGAGAGGTAGTGTCGCCAATGTTAAGAAATTGTTAACAGCCGGAATTTTATAACCTATATTCTCCTGATTCTACAAGATAATAATGGAGAATTAAAAGATGCAGGTACCGCCATGCCCGAAAATCTGTAACGAGCGTATGGCATAATCACCCGTTAATCCTCTATCTTTGCAGCATGGCGACACAAGAGAAAACCCCTGTAGAAAACGCACAGTTAAAAGACATTATCTCGCATGCCAAGGAATACGGCTTCGTGTTCCCGTCAAGCGAGATCTATGATGGTCTGCAAGCCGTGTACGATTACGGCCAGATGGGCGTAGAGCTGAAGAACAACCTCAAGAACCTGTGGTGGAAGTCGATGACGCAGCTGCACCAGAACGTGGTAGGTATAGACGCCGCCATTTTCATGCACCCGCTCACCTGGAAGGCCTCTGGCCACATCGACAGCTTCAACGACCCGATGATCGACAACAAGGACTCGAAGAAGCGTTACCGTGCCGACGTGCTGATAGAAGAGAAAGCCGCCCAGTACGAAGCCGATGGCCACTACGACAAAGCCAGCGAGCTGTTGGTGGAGATGGGCAAGCTGCTGGGCGCCGAAGAACTCGACGGCGTGCGTGAGCTCATCATCCGTGAAGACATCAAATGCCCGATCTCCGGCACCGCCAACTGGACCGAGGTGCGTCAGTTTAACCTGATGTTCTCGACGCAGGTAGGTTCCGTAGCCGAAGACTCAAGCACCATTTACCTGCGCCCTGAAACGGCTCAGGGTATATTCGTAAACTTCCTGAACGTGCAGAAGACGGGCCGCATGAAAGTGCCGTTTGGTATCGCGCAGATCGGTAAGGCGTTCCGTAACGAGATCGTAGCCCGTCAGTTCATCTTCCGCATGCGCGAGTTCGAACAGATGGAGATGCAGTTCTTCGTACGCCCTGGCACCGAGATGGAGTGGTACAACACCTGGAAAGAGAACCGCAAGAAATGGCACGAGGCCATCGGTATACCTGCCGACAGCCTCCGTTACCACGACCACGAGAAGCTGGCCCACTACGCCAACGCCGCCGTGGACATCGAGTTCAAGTTCCCGTTCGGTTTCAAGGAGGTGGAAGGTATACACTCCCGCACCGACTTCGACCTGACGCAGCACCAGGAGTTGAGCCGCAAGAAAATGCAGTACTTCGACAACGACCTGAACGAGGACGGTAAACCGTATGGTAACTATATCCCGTACGTGGTGGAAACATCCGTAGGCGCCGACCGCCTGTTCCTGATGACGCTGTGCAGCGCTTATACTGAAGAAGAGATTACCGAGGGTGAGCAAACCAAGACGCGTACGTTCCTGAAGTTCCACCCAGCTTTGGCTCCGGTGAAGGCTGCTATCCTGCCGCTGACGAAGAAAGACGGTCTGCCAGAAAAAGCAACCGAGATCTTCAACGCACTGCGCTACGACTTCAACATGATTTATGAAGAGCGTGACTCTATCGGCAAGCGCTATACCCGTCAGGACCTGATCGGTACGCCGTTCTGTATCGCCGTAGACCACCAGACCCTGGAGGATAACACGGTGACGGTTCGCGACCGCGACTCGCGCGAGCAGGTGCGTATGCCGATCAGCGAACTGCATGGCTATATCAACAATGCCGTAAGCTTTAAGAGTATATTCGAGAAGCTAGCCTAAGGTATAGGTATAGCTAAAAAGCATAGAGCAGCCTGCGGCCTTAAGTCGCAGGCTGCTTTTGTTTATGGCATCTTTAGAATGCAGATGAGTACACTATTGAACTTCCGGCTGTCATATTTGTCCTTATATGGAGAAAAGTGCTTTTGTTATGTTAAGCTAAAGCTTGATAGATGTGGAAAATTGATCCTATTTAAAGCCCTAATTATTATACAACTAACTGATAATTATAGGATTATAAAGAATTACACTGAAAGTATTCAACAGATTATGTGAGTCTGTCAATTCTTTAATAATTCTGGTAAACTCTTACGTTTGTCTCCATCAAAACCAAGATAAAGAGCATTAGAGTTGATCAAAACAGGTTCTTGTCATACAAAGCAACGAGGAGCTTAGATCCAGCAAAAAATCGTAGAAAGAGGTGTATAAAAGTTGAATTAAAAGTGCCAAAACGCTATTTAAACCCGCATTACAGTCGACTATTCCACATGTATTAGCAGAAGTAAACTTGTAATGGATTTACCTTGATAAGCACTGAGCGTTAGAGAAAGCAAGGAAGAGCGGTAAGTGCAAAAGGGAAAAGAGGCAAAAAACTAAAAATACTTACCTTTGTATTCCAGCTGGAATAACTGGGTTTAAATAGAGGCTTTAGCAGAGGTATCAGAGAGTAAGCAGCATTGTTTAGCAATTGATTTCCGTTCAGAAGCGGGCAGATGTCATTACACAAAACTGGTTACTTACCTTAACTATCCGAAGCGCAGCGTAGGTATAAACTATTTGGCTGGCAATTAGAAATAAGGAGTGAGGCAATATGGATTATGCCCAAACCTGACTAACTTGCCAAATAGCAGCCGTGGCTTTAACAACAAGCCGTGCTCATACCTGTAATAAGCAGAAGAGTCAAGCCAGCTGATTTGAAATTTGACGAAGAAATACCAGAAGATTAAGTGCTGAAAATGGCAAAGTATAACGAGTACAAGAACCTGAACTACGCACAGGTAGGCGAAGACGTGCTGGCCTACTGGAAAGAACACAATATCTTCCAGCGCTCAGTGTCGACAAGACAGGGGCACAAGCCTTTCGTGTTTTATGAGGGACCGCCGTCGGCGAACGGTACGCCAGGCATTCACCACGTGATGGCCCGCGCCGTGAAAGACATTTTCTGCCGCTACAAGACCCTGAAAGGCTTTCAGGTGAACCGCAAAGGCGGCTGGGACACGCACGGTCTGCCCGTAGAGTTGCAGGTAGAAAAGGAGCTGGGTATCACGAAAGAGGATATTGGCAAGAAGATAACGGTAGAGGAATACAACCAGCGCTGTCGCGAAACGGTGATGCGTTTCAAGAGCCAGTGGGACGACCTGACCGAGAAGATGGGTTACTGGGTGGACCTGGACAATCCGTACATCACCTTTGAGAACGAGTACATCGAGTCAGTATGGGCCCTGTTGAAGCGCCTGTACGACAAAGGCTTTTTATACAAAGGCTATACCATCCAGCCCTACTCGCCGGGCGCAGGCACGGGTTTGAGTTCGCACGAGCTCAACCAGCCGGGTTGCTACAAGATGGTGAAGGACACGACCATTGTGGCCCAGTTCGAGGTGAAGAAAATCACCCGCAACATGTTCCTGTTCGAGTACGAGGAGGAGAAAGTGTTCTTCCTGGCCTGGACGACGACGCCTTGGACGCTTCCTGCCAATACCGCGCTGGCGGTGGGCAAAGGCATCAAGTACGTGAAAGTGCGTACCTACAACCCCTATACCTACGAGCCGATTTCGGTGATTCTAGCTAAAGACTTGGTGAGCCGCTTCTTTAACCCGAAAGCCGACGGCATTCCGCTCACAGAGTATAGCTCGGGCGACAAGCTGATACCTTACAAGATAGTAGAGGAGTTCGAAGGCCGCGATCTGGCAGGCGTGGAGTACCACCAGCTGATGCCATACGTGCAGCCTGATAAACCCGCTTTCCGCGTGGTGGTAGGCGATTTCGTGACCACGGAAGACGGTACGGGTATCGTGCACATCTCCCCAACCTTTGGTTCGGACGACTTCAGGGTAGCTGCCCAGAACGATATACCTGCGCTATTGGTAGAGGACGAGAATGGCAAGCCGATGCCACTCGTGGACAAGCAAGGCCGCTTCGTGAAAGAGGTGACCGACTTTGCAGGCATGTACGTGAAGAACTACACAGGCGAAGACGAGTCAGCCGCTGACTACAAGCCAACCGACGTCCTGATTGCCATTAAACTCAAAGAGGAGGGCAGAGCCTTTAAAGTAGAGAAATACGAGCACACCTACCCGCATTGCTGGCGTACGGACAAGCCCGTATTATATTATCCGCTGGACAGCTGGTTCATCAAGACCACGGCCGTAAAGGATAGACTGATTGAGCTGAACAAGACCATCAACTGGAAACCAGAGTCTACAGGCTCGGGTCGTTTCGGTAACTGGCTGGAGAACCTGGTGGACTGGAACCTGTCGCGCTCACGCTATTGGGGTACGCCGCTGCCTATCTGGCGAACCGAAGACGGAGAGGAGGAAATCTGCATCGGCTCGATCCAGCAACTGAGCGAAGAGATAGACTGTGCCGTGGACGCTGGACTGATGGAGGCTTCTGTAGAGATAAACGACCTGCACCGTCCGTATGTGGACAACATCGTGCTGGTGAGCGACTCCGGAAAGCCAATGTACAGAGAGACAGACCTTATCGACGTTTGGTTTGATTCGGGTGCCATGCCTTATGCACAGTGGCACTACCCAATCGAGAACGAAGATATCTTCCGTCAGAACTTCCCTGCCGACTACATCGCCGAGGGCGTTGACCAGACGCGTGGTTGGTTCTTCACGCTGCATGCTCTGGCGGTTATGCTGGAGGATAGCGTAGCCTACAAGAACGTAATCGCCAACGGTCTGGTGCTCGACAAGAACGGCAACAAGATGAGTAAGCGCCTTGGCAACGCCATCGACCCCTTTGAGATGATCGGCAAGTACGGCCCGGACGCTGTGCGCTGGTACATGATTGCCAATGCACCACCTTGGGACAACCTGAAGTTCAACCCGGAGGGTGTGGTGGAAACGCAGCGCCGTTTCTTCGGCACGCTGCAGAATACCTACTCTTTCTTCGCGCTATACGCTAACCTGGACAACTTCACCTTTGCCGAGGACGAAGTGCCGCTGGAGCGCAGAACCGAAAGCGACCGCTGGATTATCTCAAAGCTGAACACGCTGGTTAAGGACGTTGACACCTTCCTAGAAGACTACGACCCAACCCGTGCCGCCCGTGCTATCCAGGATTTCGTGGTGGACGACTTGAGCAACTGGTACGTGCGTCTGAACCGCAAGCGCTTCTGGAAAGGCGAGTACAACGAAGACAAGATGGCCGCTTACCAGACGCTCTATACCTGTCTGGAAGTTATCGCCAAGCTGGCTTCGCCTATCGCGCCGTTCTATACCGAGCAGCTCTACCGCGACCTTAACAACGTGAGCGGCAAACATAAGGAAGAGTCCGTACATTTGGCTTACTACCCAGAGGTTGAGCACACGGCTATCGATGAGGATTTGGAAGAGCGCATGGCGCTGGCCCAGACCATTTCGTCGCTGGTGCACTCGCTGCGCAAGAAGCACTTCATCAAAGTGCGTCAGCCGCTGCAGCGCATTCTTATACCTGTGTTGAACGACAAGACGCGCCAGCAGATTCAGGCCGTAGAAGACCTGATCATGAGCGAGGTGAACATCAAGCACGTGGAGTACATCGACGATACGTCGGGCATATTGGTGAAGAAGATCAAGCCGAACTTCAAGAAGCTGGGTCAGGTATTCGGTCCGAAGATGAAGCTGGTGGCCGCCGCCGTGCAGCAAATGAATCAGGACGACATTGCCCACCTGGAGCGTGAGGGAGGTATAGAACTGCAGATAAGCGACGAGGAAACCGCCGTGCTAACGCCAGAGGACGTGGAAATCTCCTCCGAGGACATCCCAGGTTGGTTGGTGGCCAGCGAGGGCAAGCTGACCGTGGCCTTGGACGTAACCATCACCGAAGAGCTGAAACAGGAGGGCATCGCCCGCGAACTGGTGAACCGTATCCAGAACCTGCGCAAAGACAGCAACCTGGAGGTGCAGGATAAGATACACATCGTGCTGCAGGCGTCTATACCTGAGGTAAACGCCGCTGTGGAAAACTTCCGCAACTACATACAAGCCGAGACACAGGCACTGAGCCTGGATCTGGCTGACAATGTGGTAGATGGTACTATCCTGGAGGTGGACGATTACCAGGTGAACATCCATATCCGCACCGAAGCGGTAGTAGCATAAATTGTAAGCCCCGGCTCTATGAAATGGCCGGGGCTATACCTTATACCTTTATCCTGCGGCGGCTGAACAATGTCGCTGCAGCCTAATTGAAGACACATGAAATATTGGAAGTACTACCTGGTGGCCCTAATCGTCATCATCATCGACCAAGCTGTGAAGCTTATCGTGCATTACAACATGGAAATGGGTATGCCAGGCGAGATCGTGCTCCTGGGCGACTGGTTGAAGCTGCACTATACCCTCAACCCGGGTATGGCCTTTGGTGTGCAGCTCGGCTCTGATTATGGTAAGTTGATTTTGTCGCTGTTTAGATTGGTAGCGGTGTTCGGTATCGGTTACTACATCTACCATCTGGTGAAAACTGGAGCCCCAAAAGGCTTGATATGGTGCATCGGCCTGATACTGGGCGGTGCTATTGGCAACCTGATCGATAGTACGTTCTACGGCGTGTTGTTCGACAACCACCCTTATGGCTCACCAACACCATGGTTCCATGGACAGGTAATCGACATGTTCTACATTGATATTTGGGAAGGCATTGTGCCGCACTGGATTCCTTTGCTAGGTGGTAAACCGATGTCGCTGTGGCCTATCTTCAACGTGGCGGACTCGGCTATCTTCATCGGGGTACTGATTATCCTCTTTAACCAGAAGCGTTTCTTTGCGCACTACGAAGAGCCGGTGAACAAGCCAGCGGCGGAGCAACAGGGGATGTAAGGTATAAGAAATAAGTATAAAAAAAGCGGCTGTTCCATGTGGAATAGCCGCTTTTTTTGTTTTGTGAATGGGTTAAATCTATACCACCAGTTTAGCATTGTGCAACTGGTAGTTGTACATAAGGCCAGTTTGTAACTGGCGTAGCGAGAGTTTTTATATACATTAAGCTCAATCTTAAATGTACTGCGAAAAACGAAAAACAAGAAAGGCTTCGCAATCATTCAAAAAACATTATTTTTACCAGAAGCACCAAGCCTTTCACCCTTGTCTATACCCACACCCATCCTGCAGGTCACGGATCTTGAAACCACTTTCGCTACACGCCAGGGTATAGTTCGGGCCGTGGACAAGGTATCGTTTGCTCTATACCCCGGCGAAGCAGTGGCCATTGTAGGGGAGTCGGGCTCCGGGAAGACGGTGATGGCGCTGTCGCTGATGCAATTACTTGATACGAATGCGCAGGTAGGAGGGAAGGCGGTGTTTCAGTCGGAGCGGCTGGGGGCGGTGGACTTGCTGCAACTGCAGGAAAAGCAACTCCAACAGCTTCGGGGCAACGAGATGGGGATGATTTTCCAGGATCCGATGTCGTCGCTCAACCCCGTCTATACCTGTGGACAGCAAGTGGTGGAGGTGCTCCTGTGGCACCGCAAAATATCAAAAAAAGAGGCAAGGGAACGTGTTTTACAGCTTTTTGAACAAGCCAAGCTCCCAAGACCGGAACAAATTTACGACAGTTATCCACACCAGATTTCAGGCGGGCAAAAGCAACGCGTGATAATTGCCATGGCGATGGCTTGCGAGCCTGCCATCTTAATTGCTGACGAGTCCACCACGGCTTTGGACGTGACCGTGCAGGCCCGCATGCTTTCGCTGATAGACGAGCTGCGGGTGAAGCAAAACATGGCGGTGCTGTTTATCTCTCACGATTTGGGGGTAGTGGCCGAGATTGCAGACCGGGTGCTGGTGATGTACAAAGGCCGCATCGTGGAGCAAGGCAAGGTGCTCGACATATTTACCAATCCGCAGCACCCCTATACCAAAGGCTTGCTGGCCTGCCGCCCGACACTCAGCACGAAGTCGCAAGCCAAATTGCCGACAGTAGCCGATTTTATGGAGGAAGACGGGCAAGGCATTATCCGCGAGAAGAAGCCGCAGGTATACGAGCCCTCTTTGGCAGATGTGGTGAATGCCTATGTAGGGACAGTATCCGACATAAAGCAACAGCGCGACAACAGCCAGAAGCCGCCTTTGCTGCAGGTGCAGGATTTGCAGGTATACTTTCCTATCAAGAAAGGCATCTTCTCCCGCACCACGGGCTATGTGAAAGCCGTGGATGGCGTGAGTTTCGAGGTGAAGCACGGGGAGACCATTGCCTTGGTAGGAGAGTCTGGAAGCGGAAAGACAACACTTGGAAGAGCCATATTAAGGCTGGTAGAGTCTACGGCCGGCAGCGTGCTTTTTGAGGGAAAGGATATCGCCAGCATGAACACCAAAACCCTGCGACAGAACCGCCGTCATTTTCAGATGATCTTCCAGGACCCTTATACCTCGCTCAATCCCATGCACACCGTAGGGGAGGCGATACTGGAGCCCATGCGTGTGCATAAGCTCTACGGCAGCGACAAAGAACGCCGTGGAGAGATGCTTGAACTTATTGAGAAAGTGGGTCTTAGCCCTGAGCATGCGCAACGTTATCCACAGGCGTTTTCGGGTGGGCAGCGGCAACGCATTGCCATTGCCCGGGCCTTGGCCCTGCAGCCGAAGCTGTTGATATGCGACGAGTCGGTGTCGGCACTGGACGTGTCGGTGCAGGCGCAGGTGCTCAACTTGCTCAATGAGCTCAAGCGAGATTTCAACATGACCTACCTCTTCATCACCCACGATCTGGCGGTGGCCAAGCACATGGCCGACCGTATATTGGTCATGCACGAAGGGCGCATCGTGGAGCAGGGTATACCTGTGCAGCTGTTTCAAAATCCGCAGCATGACTATACCCGTTCGCTTATACAGGCTATACCCGGTGGCGAGCCCGAAGCCATTGTGGCGGCGCATGAGAAGCGGGCAGCTTTGAAATCAGGTATAGCGCACTATCAAGTATAGCGCAGTACCAGGATTAATATACCTTCCCCCATAGCCCATATATAGAGTTTTCTCTATAAATTCACCTGAAATTGGTTCCGCTTTAACCTTAGTCCGCCTTGCGGGCGTATAGAGGCTAAACTATTTCAACCAAGATTACCATGGCCTGAGGTGCGGTATACCTGCGCCGGCCAATAGAAACAAGATACATGAGAAGTAAAAGACCAAGCAAAAGCGGCAGAGAGCAAGACAGCCGCAACGAAAAAGGCGGCTCCCGCAGAGGCGAGTCTTCCAGAAGAGAACCATCTAACAGAGGCGGCTCCCGCAGAGGCGACGACCGCAGAGGTGGTGGCAAAGATAAATCAGCCAAGGGCATTGTGCTGGAGATGTTCTCCAACAGCCCCGACACGGTGTTCACGCAGCGCCAGATTACCCGCAAACTAGGAATCGTTGATAAGAAAGGCCGTGACCAGCTACAAGGCATTCTGGTGAACCTTGTGCGCGAGAACAAGCTGTTGCTGATTGACGGCGACAAATACCAGCTTAACCTGCGCGTCAACATTATCACGGGTCGCGTGGACCTGGCCAACAGCAAGTACGCCTATATTGTGTCGGAGGAGACAGAGGACGACGTGCGCGTGTTCCGCGAGCACCTGAAGTACGCCATGGACGGCGACCTGGTGAAAGTAGAAGTACTGCCGACCATGCAGGGCGGCCGTGCCGAAGGTATCGTTGTGGAAGTGCTGGAGCGTTCGCGAATCGAACTGGTGGGTATTATGGAGCTCTCCAAAAACTTTGGCTTTGTAGTACCTGATTTCAAGAAACTCTACTTTGATGTATTTGTAGGCGAGCGCAACCTCAACGGAGCCGAAGCCGGTGACAAAGTACTCGTAAAGATTGTAGAGTGGCCGAAAGACCCAGGCAAAAACCCGACGGGCGAAGTGATTCGCGTGTTTGGTCCGGCCGGTGAGCACGAGGCTGAGATTCACTCCATCATGGCCGAATTCGGCTTGCCGTTCGAATTTCCGGAGGCCGTGGAAGAAGAGGCCGAGAAGATATCCGATAAGATTCCCGCAGGCGAGATTGCCAAGCGCCGCGACATGCGCGACGTCACCACCTTCACCATCGACCCCGCCGACGCCAAGGACTTTGACGACGCATTGTCGATACAGAAACTCGAGAACGGCAACTGGGAAATAGGCGTGCACATTGCCGACGTGACCCATTATGTGCACCCGCGAAGCTTGCTCGAGAAAGAAGCCTTCCACAGAGCAACCTCGGTATACCTGGTGGATAGAACCATCCCAATGTTGCCTGAGCGCCTCTCAAACGGCCTTTGCTCGCTGCGCCCGAACGAAGAGAAGCTGACCTTCTCGGTGGTGTTCGAGCTCGACGACAACGGCAAACTCTACGACACGTGGTACGGCCGCACGGTAACCTACTCCGACCGCCGCTTTGCCTACGAAGAGGCACAGGAACGCATTGAGAGTGGTGAGGGCGACTTTGCCGAGGAAATCAACATCCTGAACAACATTGCCAAGAAACTGCAGGCCAAACGCTTTAAAAACGGCGCCATCAGCTTCGAGACAGTAGAGGTGAAGTTCAAGCTTGACGAGACGGGTAAGCCGCTTTCCATCTATGTGAAAGAGCGCAAGGACGCCCACAAGCTGATTGAGGAATTCATGCTCCTGGCAAACAAAAAGGTGGCCGAGTTTGTCTACAACAAAGGCAAAGGCAAGAAGCGCCCGACCATGGTATACCGTACCCACGGCTCCCCAGATCCCGATAAGCTAAGCACGTTCTCGCTCTTCGCCCGCAAGTTTGGGTATAAGGTGGACCCTGATGGCGACATTTCGGAAGAACTGAACAACCTGACGCACGAAATCGAGGGCAAGCCCGAGCAGAGCGTGTTGCAGAACCTGGCGATCCGTACAATGGCCAAGGCCAAGTATAGCACCGAGCCCGAGGGTCACTTCGGTCTGGCGTTCGACCATTATTCGCACTTCACGTCGCCGATTCGCCGCTACCCCGACATGATGGCGCACCGCCTGTTGCAGCACTATCTCGACGGTGGTCAGTCAGAAGACAAAGAGGCATTTGAGGAGCGCTGCCGGCATTCTTCGGAAATGGAGAAACGTGCCGCCGACGCCGAGCGTGCTTCCATTAAGTACAAGCAGGTGGAGTTCATGAAGGACACCATCGGCAACCAATACAAAGGAATTGTGTCTGGTGTGACAGAATGGGGTATATTTGTGGAGATTGAAGAGAACAAGTGCGAGGGTATGGTGCGCCTGTCGAGTCTGAACGACGATTACTACGAGCTGGACGCGAACAACTACCGCATTATTGGTCGTCAGTCGAAGCGCATTATCTCGTTTGGCGACGAGGTGATGGTCGAGATCGTGAGCGCCAATATGGCCGAGCGCACCATCGACATGGAACTGGTAGAAACCCTTAAAACACACTAACACCCCTGTGGATATCACGCAGCTTTCAACCCAGCTTAACCAAACCCTGAATACCCTCCGCTACGGCGACCAGCCGGCGGAACTTTACGAGCCCATCCGCTACATCATGGCCTTGGGCGGAAAGCGGATAAGGCCCTTACTGGTGCTTCTGGCTGCAAAAATGTATGATGATGATGTGGAAAACGTGCTATTGCCCGCTGCGGCCGTAGAGGTTTTCCACAACTTCACGCTCATGCACGACGACATCATGGACAAGGCCCCCCTGCGCCGCGGACAGCAAACCGTGCACGAAAAGTGGGACGCCAACACCGCCATTCTGAGTGGTGATGTGATGCTAGTGCGTGCCTACGAAATGCTTTTAGGTATAGCCCCCGACAAACTGGGCAAGGTGCTGCAACTCTTCAGCAAAACAGCCGCCGAGGTATGTGAAGGCCAGCAGCTCGACATGAACTTTGAGCGCCGCGAGCAGGTGAGCATTGAGGAATACATCCAGATGATCACGCTCAAAACAGCTGTGCTCCTGGGCTTCAGTCTGGAGCTGGGTGCCATCCTGCAGGGAGCCCCTGACTCAGACGCCGAGCACCTGAAGCAATTCGGCGACAACGTAGGGATAGCTTTCCAGCTGCGCGACGATTTGCTCGATGTGTATGGCGACAAAGACAAGTTTGGCAAGCAGGTAGGCGGCGATATCCTGTCGGACAAGAAGACCTTCCTGATGCTGACGGCCCTGGAGCAAGCCAACACAGCGCAACTGCAAACCATACTCGACTGGCGCGACAAAACCGACGCCAAAACAGCCGAAGAAAAGGTGCAGGCCATCACTGCCGTTTACGACCAGCTCAACATCCGCAAGCAAACCGAACAGCAGATCGACTTCTACTTCCAGCAGGCTATAGAACATTTAGACGCAGTGCAGGTACCTATCGAGCGCAAAGCCACCATCCACGGCCTGGCCCTGCAGCTGATGGAAAGGGATAGTTAGAATTGTTGAATTGTTGGTTCGCAGATTGTGAATCTTCAGGTATAACCTCACAGGTATAGCATTGGGCTTTTCAAGCCCGTCGGGTTGCAAGCTCGGCATCATCAGTAGGCACAAGTTTGAAGCCTGCACCAGTAATAAATTATGAGTTTTATAAAAGACACCGATCAGTCATTACTGATTTATCACCCGTCATTAATTCACTCATTCGCTAACTCACTCAATCACTCAATAGACAAATGAGCGTTACCATCATCCTGATCATCATTACAGTAGGCATTTCATGGTATGCCTGGAAGAACCACGAACTCATGCAAAACTGGATCATGTATCCTTATGCAGTGCAGCGCGATAATTCATGGTATCGCTTCATCACCTCTGGCTTTCTTCATGCTGATTATATGCACTTGTTCTTCAATATGTTTGTCCTGTACTCTTTTGGACAGCATATAGAATACATCATGGTGAATGGTATCTATAACGGTGAGTCAGTGTTAGGAGGGTTTGGTTTAATAACAGGAGAGTTACTCTTCTTGCTCATTTTTATAGGTGGCATTATTGTCTCTGATATTCCAACATTTATTAAACATAAGAATAATCCGGTCTACCGGGCTTTGGGTGCCTCAGGGGGCGTGGCTTCTGTGGTTTTCGCAAGCATTATGTTCAACCCACTGGGTGAGATAGGTATACTCTTTATCCCTATCGGGATTCCGGGATTTATATTCGGCGTGCTTTATATGATATACTCATATTACCAGAGCAAGCAAATGGGCGACAACATTAACCATGATGCGCACCTTTACGGGGCGCTATTTGGGGTAATTATAACATTGATACTTGTTCCAAAAGTAGTACCTCACTTTGTTGATCAGATTGCCAGGTGGTAATTGTTCGGCTAGGTATAATTGCATTCTTCTTCCCTGATTCTTTGCACTAGAAATCGGGCTGAGAGTCGATAGCTTCCGTATAAATGCTTAAGACAAGCATTTGTACCGATGAAATCGACACTCTACTATATATACCTTGCAATAGTACTCATTTTAGCCACTTTTTTAAGTAAGCCAGTCTCGGCGCAGGATACGGATTTACAGCGCATGACCATCATGCAATATGTTGTGAATGAGCGCCCTGTTTTGGCTGAACTCCTGACCACAGCAGGTATGGCCCCGACCCTTTCTGGCAGCACAGCCTATACCTTACTAATGCCTGCCGAGGCGCGCCTGCAGGAGCTAAAAGGCCAGTCCGTGGAAAAGATTCGTGCTGTGATGGCCATGCACCTGATCAAAGGCACTTTGGCTGGCTCAGACTTTAAAGAGGGCAGTCGCCTGCAGACTTACGGTGGCGCAACGCTTAACGTGTGCCGCAAAAAAGACAGCACTTTGCTCAATGGCGTGCAGCTGCGCATGACGGAGCTCGCCCTCCGAAACGGCCGGGTATATGAGTTGGACGGTGTGCTGCAACCTTAAACCAGGAATGCGCCTAGCTTCCATTTGGGCCTCACAGTTTTACTTTCAATTAGCCTGTTATTCCTTGGATAGGTATAATGCCTTTGCTTGCAGCCTGCGTATGCTATAGGTACACCCCATGAATAGCAAAATGCCGCATATCGACTCTTCACTTTCTGCCCAGCACTATGTTGCACGCAATTCGTGTTACGAAATCAGCTTTGACGCTACCCGAAACAGCATTCACTACAAGATTCTGGGCTTTTGGAAAAATGAAGACAGTATACCTCATTTCCTGAAAGACTGGGACAAGGCCCTGCAATTGGTTTCCCCTGGCTTCACCCTGCTCATTGACATGCGCACCATGATCACCCATCCGCAGCAGCTCAACAAACTGCACGAGGAGTCGCAGCAAAAAATGAAGGAAGCAGGATTGAACAGAATTGCCAACGTGATGCCGGTGGATAGAATAGCTGGTTTACAGGTGGCAGAGAGTATAAGGAAAATAGAACTGCCCTCGCACCATTTCGATACCTGCGAGGCAGCCCAGGAGTGGCTTGACAAACCAATGGCATAACACGCGCTTACCGGCCGCAATCCTTTCCCAGCAAGTGCTTTATTCCTTTAGCGCTAATTCCTATCTTTTGTAACAGTTTGGCTGCAAATGCAGTTATAGCTACCAATTATTTCGCCTCTCGTCTGTGGTATCGTAACACCCCTGGCCAGCAGCGCACGAGGTCAGATCTATCCTTAACTTATCGAGCATGACGTACGAGATTGGCGTAGTTCTGTCTGTGATCGCGGTGGCTGTGGTGCTTTTCGTCAGCGAGAAGCTCTCCATCGACACGACAGCCATTCTGGTGATGTCGCTGTTTATGATGCTCGGTATCCTTACCCCAGCCGAGGGCCTGGCGGGTTTCAGTAACCCGGCCACCATCACGGTGGCGTGCATGTTCATCATCAGCACCGCTATTTTTAAGTCGGGCGCCCTGAGCAGCGTAGGAGTGCTGCTGACGCGGGTGGGGCGCAGAAATTACATCCTCTGCTTGCTGGCCGTTATGCTGGTGGCTGGCCTGCTGTCAGCTTTCGTGAACGACACCGCAGTAGTGGCTCTGCTCATGCCGATGGTGATCCAGGTGGCCCGCGACACCCGCATCAGTCCCGCTAAACTGCTTATGCCGCTCTCCTTCGGAGCCCTCTTGGGGGGCGTCTGCACCCTCATCGGCACTTCTACCAACATACTGGTGAGTGGTATTGCCGAGACACAGGGCGAGGAACCTATTGGCATGTTCGAGCTGACAGGGGCCGGCGTTTTTTTCCTGATCACCGGAGTGCTGTATATGCTATTCGTGGGCCGTTTTCTGTTGCCTAGCCGCAAACTGGCCGAAGACCTGACAGAAGACTTCAACATGGGCGACTATCTAACCGAAATCGTGCTTTTGCCCAATTCTCCATCGGTAGGTATGCCGCTCAGCAGCTCCAGCCTGGTGCAGAACCTCGATATAGATGTGCTGCAGGTTACGCGCGACAAGTACAGGCTCAATGCCACCCCCTATACCATGCTGCGGGCCGGCGACGTGCTGAAGGTGCGATGCGACGTGGGGAAGCTCAAGAAAATGAAGGAAGAGAAGGGCATCAAACTGAAATCAGAGCGAAAGCTCAAAGAAGAAGACCTGAACAGCGCTACCTCCAAGCTCTTCGAGGCCATCGTAACACCTAACTCTTACATGGTGGGCAAATCTCTGAAAGAGCTCGACTTCAGGGCCTACAACCATGGCGCCACTGTGGTGGCTATCCGGCACCGCGACGAAATCCTTCACGAAAAGCTCACCCATACCCGCCTCTCTGCCGGCGACGTGCTCCTGATTTCGGCAGATAAGGGCCAGGCCCAGAACCTGCGAAACAACGAGGACATCCTGCTTGTCTCCGAAACGGAGCGCAGCCACTACGACTACAGCAAGATTATACCTGTGTTGCTTATAGGAGCAGGGGTGGTAACTGTAGCTGCTACAGGACTAGCCCACATTGTGCTTAGCGCCCTGGTAGGTGTAGTACTGCTGGTGCTCACCAAATCCATTCGCCTCGACGAACTCTATAAAGCCATTGAGTGGAAAGTGATCTTTATGCTGGCGGGTGTGCTCTCTATGGGGGCAGCGCTCGAAAAGACCGGGGCCGCCGCCCTGCTGTCGGGTTACCTGGTAGACTCGGTTGGTAGCTACGGGCCGCATGTGCTCCTGTCGGCTTTCTTTTTCATCACGTTTATGTCTACCAACTTCATGTCGAACAATGCTACGGCGGCCCTGTTGGCACCTATTGCCATTGTGGCGGCCAAAGAGATGGGAGTGAGCGTGCGCCCGTTTCTGGTGGCGGTGACTTACGCGGCCTCCCTCAGCTTTATGACGCCCATGGGTTACCAGACCAACACCATGATCTACGGACCGGGCAATTACAAATTTGTGGACTATCTGCGCGTGGGTACGCCGCTCAACATACTGCTGTGGCTGGTCGCCTCTTTTATCATTCCGTTTTTCTTCCCTTTCTGAATTGTTCCACGTGGGACAGCCCAACCAACGTCATTTGCTTAAGTGGCAAGTCAACCCGGTTTTTGGATTGCCGTAAAATCTGAAAGCTGTTTTGCAACGGATGCAGGTACCTGCCGCGCTTTCACGCAGGTTATGAGCACCATGAGCACGTTCGGCCACGGGAAGAAGTCTATACTTTTGCTATAACCTACCATGACAATCGCTATAATAGGAGCAGGGCTGAGCGGTACGCTAACGGCAATCCATCTGTTGAAGAACGCGGTGGCAGGCACAACGATTTACCTGGTAGAGCCGGACAGGTATAGAATGCACCGAGGTGTGGCCTACTCCAGCCAGTTGCCTTTTCAGCCGCTGAATGTGCCCGCCTCGGCCATGAGCCTCTTTGCTGACGAACCGCTCGACTTCTTCCACTGGCTGGAGAAACATGCTTCGCTCTACAAAAGACAGATCACGCTGCCAGTCCAGCCGACCGACTTTATACCTAGAACTATTTTTGGCGATTACCTGAAAGTGCGCTTGCACGAAGCGGAGGCAGGCGCGGCAAAGGGAGTATCGCTGGTGCGGGTATACGAAGAAGCCCTGGCCGTTTCCAGGCAAGGGCGCCGTTTCACCATACGCTGCAGCAACCAGACTACTTTAAGCGCCCACAAGGTGGTGCTGGCCATGGGCAATTTCCCACCTGCGCCGCTGCCTATACCTAACACAAGCTTTTACCAAAGTCCCCGCTATGTTGCCTCGCCCTGGCCGGCCAAAGGTATAAGCGGGCTGCAATCGCAGGAGCCGCTTCTGCTTATTGGCTCTAGCCTGACCATGGTAGACCTGGTGGGCAGTCTGCAGGCGCAAGGCCATCAGGGCAAGGTATACGTGGTGTCGCGCCACGGACTGCTGCCGCAGCCCTTCGATGTCAGCACAAAGCCATACCCTAAATTGACGATTCCGGAGGGAGCATGTGTATCTGCCTTGCATTTGTTCCGTTTTGTTCGTGCAGAAATAAAGCGTGCCGAAGCAATGGGCTATACCTGGCGAAGCGTGTTGGATGCGCTGCGCGATGACATACCTGTGCTTTGGCAATCGCTGCCATTGGGGGAGAAGAAGACTTTTCTGCGCCATGTACGGCCCTACTGGGAGGTTCACCGCCACCGCATGCCGGCCGCCTCAGCCGCTTTGCTGCAGGCGTTGCAGAATAAGGGGCAACTGGTGGTGATGGCCGCCACAGTTGTGGACATACAGGAGACAGCAGGCGAAGCCCGCATTCTCATCCGGCAAAGGCACCAAAGAGAAACAGAAGAAATAGCGGTGGGCAGAGTGATCAACTGCACCGGCCCTCAGTGCGATTATACCCGCGTGAACGCCCCGTTGGTGCAGCACTTGCTGGCAGCAGGTATAGCGCAGCCCGACGTGCTGCACCTTGGGCTTAAAACGACACCAGGAGGCAGGCTAGTCGATGCGCGGGATAAGCCAGTGCGCGGGCTGTATACGCTTGGCTCTCCCAGAAAAGGGATGCTCTACGAATCCACGGCACTTCGGGAAATACGACAGCAGGCCAAGAAACTGGCCCAACGACTGCTTCGTCAGGGAAAAGCCACACTCGAAACCGCCAATAACTAGCTGACCTGTTACAAACCAACCATGGGAGAAGACCTGTTCCTGATTTTTCTGGCAATACTGAGTCTGGCCTGTGTGATACTGGTTTGGCATTTTATGGCGGAGGATGAGTAAGATACGGTTTTGCCTATTGCTGTTCTGGGTTGGGGGAGTGCTGCATGCCGCGGCGGGCTATGCCCAATCTCCCCAGAAAGAGGTGACGCGCCAGCAGTTAGCCTGGTTCTCTTATGCCCTCACGCTCAAACTCCATCCTAAGTGGTCGCTTACATCCGAAATACATGAAAGGCGCTTTTTAAACCCCGGCAGACAACACCAATTCGTGCTTCGCTCGCAGGCCCGGTACGCATTGGGCGAGAACTGGGAGGCGGCGGCGGGTTTCACGTATTTTTTGCAGAGCCCCCACGACCCCAGCGCTACGCAACGGCTGGTGGTACCCGAGCTAAGGCCCCACATCCAGTTTAACTACAGTCAGGCCATAGGTCGCGCAGGCATCACACACAGGTATAGGACCGAAATGCGCTTCTTCCGGAACACAAGCAGCGGGGAACTGGCAGCAGGGTATCATCATAATTTTCGCTTCAGGTATAGGCTTGGGCTAGAATATAGGCTGGCAAACCTACAGGAGCGGCCGCTTAAGCTTAAACTGAGCAATGAACTCCATGTGAATGCTGGCAGGAACATTACCTACAACCGCTTCGATCAAAACAGAATTTACACAGGGTTGAGTTATGCGCTTATGCCTAATCTGGAGGTGGAGGCGGGCTATCTGAACTGGTACCAGCAGCGGGCGTCAGGTCATCAGTTCTATAACCGGCACATTGTGCAGTTGGCTGTTTCGCACAAGCTGGATTTAACAGGCAAGCGGAAAAATGCGACAGAGCAAGAGACGCGCTGAAAACTGTCGCCTTACTTTAAAAGCGCGGCTGCCTTTAAACATTATTGATCGTTGCCTACAAATAGCCTCTTGCCTGCAGCGTGAACAACTCGGCGTACTTGCCGTTCTGCGCCAGCAGTTCCTCGTGTGAGCCAAGCTCCTTCAGCTGGCCCCGCTCCAGAAACAGGATGCGGTCGGCCATGCGCACCGTGGAGAAGCGGTGGGAGATAAGCACAGCGGTCTTGCCGGCAATGAGCTCCGAGAAACGCAGGAACACCTCATGTTCGGCGCGGGCGTCCAGGGCCGAAGTCGGCTCATCGAGAATGATCAGCTGCGCGTCGCGCATGTAGGCCCGGGCCAGCGCCACCTTTTGCCACTCTCCACCCGACAGCTCCACGCCTTTGTTGAAGCGCTTGCCCAGCACTTGCTCATACCCGTCGGGCAGGCGTTGAATCACGGGATCTGCCAGGCTTTTCTGCGCCGACCCTTGTATGCGATCGCGGTCGCCGATGTTGCTGATCTGCCCAATGGCAATATTGTCGGAAGCGGTCATCTGGAAGCGTACATAATCCTGGAAGATGATGCCCACCTGGTGGCGCAGGTCGTTCAAATCGTACTCACGAAGGTCAATACCGTCGAGCAGGATGCGGCCCTCTGAGGGTTCATAGAGTCTTGCCAGCAGCTTGACCAGCGTGGTTTTGCCAGCCCCATTTTCACCTACCAGCGCCAGCTTCTCACCGGCCCGCAAGTGGAAGGAGAGGTGCCGCACAGCCCATTTGTCGCTGTTGTGGTATTTGAAACCAACATCCTCAAATGTGAAGCCCTGCTGGATGGGCCTGGGTATAGGCAGCGGATTGGCAGGCGGGGTGATCTGTGGCCGGAGCTCCAGAAAGTCAAACAGGTCCTGCAGGTATAGCGCACTCTCGGCAATCTGCGAAAAGCGCGTCATGATGGCCTGCAACAGTCCCCGCATGTTGCTGAACGAGCCGGCCAGAAAAGTAAGCGTACCCACTGTAATAACCCCTGCCACCGTTTGCGCCAGTATAAAAATGTAGGCCCCGTAATAAGCCAGCGTACCCAGCGAGGAAAGAACGCTGCCCCATACCGCCCGCCGCACGATCAGGTTTTTGTTCAGGGCATAGTAGCGGTCCGAGAGCTGCTTGAAACGACTGGCCAGAAAACCCGACAGGTTAAAGGTCTTGATCTCCTTGGCTGTTTCGTCGGAGGCCCCGATGTAGCGGAGGTAGTCGAGCTCGCGGCGCTCGGGCGTCCAGGAGCGGGAGAGGGAGTAAGTGCGTTCGTTAAAGTGCGTCTCACCCAGAAAAGAAGGTATAACAGCCACCAGCAGAATCAGGATTAGCCAGGGGTTAAAAGCGACCAGGCCCACCGCCAGAAAAGCGATCGTGACCATATCCTGCAGCTGTGAGAGCACCTGCGACATAAGCACCACCCGCGTGATCGTCTGCCGTCGGGCACGCTCCAGCTTGTCGTAAAAGGTGGCGTCTTCGAACTGCGCCAGGTCCAGTTTGGCGGCGTGCTCTATGAGCTGCACCGAAGTGTTGTTGGAGAACAGGTCGCCCAGCAGGCTGTCGAGTAGCGTTATGCCCCGGTTGAAGATATCGGAGAGGATAGCCAGCCCCAGTTCTGCCGCCACCAGCATCCACAAGAAGCTCAGGTCGCGCTCGCCCGTCGCGGCAATTAATCCGATCACTTCGTCTATGATCAGCTTGCCCACATAGAGCATCGCCAACGGTATGGCCGATTTAACGAGGCGCAGCAGCACGTTGCCAATGGTCATGCTAGGGCTCGTGTTCCAGATCAGGCGAAAGAATTTGGGCAGGTTTTTCAAGGCGCCCACCTGCTCGCGGAAGCTCTTCTTGTCGTCTGTCTGATTTGCCCCACGGGCCCCTTTGCTTGGTCTGTTCATCTTTTGCTATACCTGAAACCTATACCTATACCGAAAAACTAAGCTTATGTTTTACCTGGCGGTTCTAATCTTAACAAAAGCTGTAGCATTTGCCCATGCGCTATACCTTATCTGCTGAATTGTACTTATTTTTAGTGGATGAAAAACATTTACTCTTTCCTGGCTGCAGCGGTCGTGCTCCTGTGCGGGCACCAGGCTGCTGCTCAAACCGTGAAAATAAAGTACCTCTCCGCCATGCAGAAAGAGGTGCCAGCTACCCAGGCGTACTACTTCGAAGAAATAAAGGAGGACTCACTTGGTGGAGGAACCCGCACGCGCTACCTGGTAGAAGACAGCAGCAAGGTAAGGCAGATTCACTACAGCGACATAGATGGAGGCACTTATGGCTTCGGCATCCAGCATGGTCCTGTTTACGAATGGTACCCCAACGGACAGTTAAAATTGGAGATGGCCTATCATGACAATAAATGGGACGGCCCTTACACCACCTGGTATGAGAACGGGCGGGTGAGGCTTAGCAGCAGGTATAGCCGGGGCACGGTGACAGATACCCTTAAAGCTTACTATGAAACAGGAGCCTTGCGCCGAGTAGAGGTATACCAGCAGGGCAAAATGGTGTCGGGTGAGGTGTACGATGAAAGTGGCAAGGGAATAGATTTCGTGCCGATGGAGGTTATGCCTGAGTTCCCGGGAGGCGAAAAGGTAATGCTACGCTGGATCGGTACAGTCCTGAAGTATCCGAAAACCACTCGCAAGGCAAAAGCCGAGGGCCTGGTCATCATATCGTTTATAGTAGACGAACAGGGCAGGATAGGAGATACCGAACTGATCAGGGGAATCCATCCGGACGCGGACGCCGAGGGTATGCGGGTGATAAAAGCCATGCCCACCTGGAAGCCCGGACTACAGGAAGGCAAGCCAGTGCCAGTGCGCTATACCTTACCGCTGCGCTTTTCACTGCGTTAGCTTAAGCAAAGGGTATAGATGCACGCAAAGCCCATTCAATATAGATTTTTACTATATTCTTGGGAGATAGGAGCATTCCGGTTAAAAACAGCACGATGTTTGAGCGAAGCCAGGTTAGAACCTTCTTGATAAGACCTATGAGAAAAACGATACTGCTTATGCTCATGGCGGGCGCCACCTCGCTAAGCGCCTGCACCTCTACCTTATACCCGGAGATGGAAATCCCCCTGTCCAAAATCCCCCTGCAACCACATGCTAACGAGATAGACGTGTTCTTCGCGGGGGAGTGGCCTCAGGAACAATACATAAAACTGGCGGCGCTCGAGACGAGGAGCACGGAGTATGTGCCTTATGCCAGCATGATCAGAAACCTGCAGGACCAGGCCAGAGCCTATGGCGCCGATGCAGTGGTCATTCAGGAAAAGAACATCGTTTCGGATGTGCACACCGATGTGATCACCAACCGGGTGCACACCACCAATTCGAGTGGACTGGTAGGAGTGGCTATCAAGTTCAAGAAAAACCTGGACACCAACTTGTTGCCCAAAAGCCAGCAGGTAGAGGTATACGATGCCAAGACAGGTACCTTTCAGCCGTTGATCGACCTCGCCTACCTGCCGAACGGGAATCTGAAGGCGAAAGAGGAACTACGCGAAAATGCGGCGCTTGTGTACAGCAATTATATTGGCAACTATAGCATGCGCCACCTCAGAGACCATGGGCCAGGTTGGTCGCACCGCCTGCAGGAGGGTTATATAGTGGAGCGGGTGCTACACACAGACGGCATCCTGCAAAAGCGCATGGAGTTTGACTACGACACAGCCAAGCGACTGAAGCAGATTCGGATCAAAAATATGAAAGGACCTTCAGAAGAGATAAACTTTGTGTATGACGAAAACGGCAGACTGAGCCAGCGCATCATCTTGAAGAGCGGCAAACCTTACCTGGAGGAGGTATACCGCTACAACGAAGCCGGTCAGGCAGCAGAGGTGCAGGTATATAACACCAACCTACCCGTAAAACAGCCCTTTTTGCGAAGCGCCTATACCTATTATACCCTGGAGGAAATCTGAAACGCGGCTTCGGCAGTATAGTAGCCTATGACACGCTACCTGCTGCTTTTCCTGACGGGCTTCGCTCATGCCCTCCTCATTCTGCTCTATACCGATCTGACGGGCGGCGATGCCCTTTTTTACAGGAGAATGGGTTTAATGGCGGCTGTTCCGCTTTTTGCCTTTGCCTCGTGGCTTACATTGTTCAGCATGCGGCTGGGCGCACTCATTTCGGTGCCTAGCCTGCTAGTGCTTATTTACTGGAACCTGCGCACTGTGGAGCACAGCCTGGAACTAAATACAGCCTTCGATTCGGTCATCGCTACTATTCACCTGGTGGTTGGCCTGCTGACGTTGATTGCCCTGATCACGAGTCTTCGCTACGTGTTTAGAGCCAATCTGGCCTGGGGCAGGGGTACCCCTACTCCGGGTCTTGTGCTGAAACTGATCCTGGCTGCTATACCAGTCACGCTCGGAACGGCTTACCTGCTGTACGCCTAAGCCTGAATACGCTTCGATAAGACAGGCTCTGCAGATGAATTCATTCAGGAAAAAGGCGGATTGAATTGGGCATAAATGAGAAAAGCCCCGTCAAAATGACTGGGGCCTTCTCTCACCTTAAAACAAACTAATCTAAACTTTAACTAACCTTATCTTTATAACTGCCGGAGCAGATTTTATATCACTTTTTTGAAGCCATGCTGTACACAGCCAATAAAATTCAAAAAATATTGATTGAGATTTGCGACTTTAGGAATTGCTTTACATATTAGCTTTCCGTTTATGTGTCTCTCTCAAATCGGGTGCAAAATTATTGTTTTGTTTTTGTAAAACAAAACAGGCTGCATGAAATTTTTTTAGTTTTTTGTAACGCCTTGATTGCCAGGGTAATAATTTTGCGTATATCTCCATTTTCTCCGATCCTACACTTTTTTTCCCCATTGAAACAGCGTGAATGATAACTTTCAGGTGAGGAGCTTCATTGCCAAATTATAGGTATAGCAAATGCGACAAGCCTACCTGTAGGTTACTGTTCTCCTAAAAAAGCCTGCGGGAGCGATGTACAGATGTATCGCTCCCGCAGGCTTTTTAAGTGTAGAAACCAGCCTTAGATCATGGCGACCGTTTTGTTGTCGATCTGGGTGCCATAGGTTTTCTTGTAATGCACCTTTCGCTCCAGCGCCTCAATGACAGGTATAGAGAAGTCCACGCCTTCGAGGTTGCTGGCAGTGGGCATCCCGCCCGGGCTGAACACGTTGATCTCCATCAGTTTGTCGCCTACAATATCAAGGCCCACCATAAACATGCCGTCCTGGATCAGTTTGGGGCGCACCAGCTCCACTAAGTCGAGCATTTTTTGGTCTACCTTGGCCGCCACTGCCGAGCCACCGGCGTGTATGTTGCTCCGGATATCGTCTTTGCTGTTGACGCGACGCATGGCGCAGTATTTCCCTTTGCATTGCAGCGCCTCTCCATTCACCACAAACAGGCGTGTGTCTCCTTCGGTGGCTTGGGGCAGGTACTCCTGCGCAATTACGTAGCCGTCGCGGCTGATAGCCTCTACGATCTGGTTGAGGTTGGTGGCGTCGTTCTTCTTTACCATAAACACACCCGAGCCGCCCGAGCCCTGCAGGGGCTTCAGAATAATGTTATTCTTCTGCTCGTTGAAGAATTCCTTGATCTCCTCTTTATCGCGGGTGATGAGTGTGCGAGGGCGCACCGCCTCCGGGAAATGCTGGAAGTACATTTTGTTTACTGCGTCCGAAAGCGAGGTAGGGTCGTTAAGCACGATTACTCCGTGGCGCAGAGCCAGCTGCCCGAAGATGATACCCGCATTCTGGGCCCAGCCGCGGCCCTCGCCCTCAGAAGAGGGGTCGTTGCGGAGCATGAGCACGTCCAACTCGGGGGCGGTCACGCGGGTGCGTCTTCCTTTGGGGCCCTGTATGGCCTCCAGAAACGTGGCCGGCGATTTATACTTATGCTTGGTGTCGGCGATGGCGGCGTTGGCGCCCATGTAGCCGTCGGGGTAGTAGGCCAGGTCGCCCACGCCCATCAGCAGCACGGTATGCCCCAGATTGTGCATGCGCTGCGCCAGAAATATAGTGGTGTGTTCGGGTTTTTCTGTATGTACGTCGTTTACTACGAATCCTATCGTCATGATCTATATATCAGTATATGTTGGGATTAATTTTCCAGTAAGTTAAATACTGATATCCCTGTTTTTAGTTTTTCCAATTTGGGCTGCACGGCCGGAGCGGTAAGGTAGCGGGGCCGGATGGGCACGGGCCGTAGCACCTGCCGGTAGATGAGCTCCTGCACAATGGGAATGTACTCCTGGCGTATTTTACCAATCAGAAGGGGCTCCAGATCATTTCCCTCTTTGAGGTAGTGCAAGAGGTGCACGAGCCCGCGCAGGTATACGGCGTCTTTGGTGAGTCCTCCGCCCCGGTGCACGCGCATGGTCACGTTAAAGGCTGTGTCGTCGTCGAAATGATATTCTTCTTTAAGTCGGCAGAAGTTATCGGTAAAGCCGCAGCCTTTGGTGAGGTGATGCACCGCCACCACACGGGCAGCCAGTATGCGGAGTCGGTCCTGGTCGAGGCCACCTACCAGGTACTCACTCAGCACGGCCAGCCCTTCCTGCAACTCCTCGTAGCCCGGAACGCCCACATACAGCTGCTGCAGCGGCTGCGCCTTGCCGTTGAAGTAGGTGAGGATGTGTGTGCCCACCTCGTGCTGAATCAAGGCCTCGGCCCGGTGACGGGGTATTTTGGCGTCGGTGCCGATGTTGAGCCTGCCCTTGGAAACAATAAGCCCTACAATGTCTTTGCGGATGTCCACGCCCGAGTCGAGTGCGGGGTACTGGCTTTTGAGGTAGGCGATCTCGTGCTCGGCCAGGGCGGCAAACTCGTCCACAGGTATAAGCGGAACGTCTTTTTCGCGGGCGGGCTCTGGTATGGCGGCCAGTATACCTTCGGCTACTTTAAGGAGTTGCTCGTCCACCCCACCGAACAGCTGGAGGCTGCTGTACATGAAATCGGGAGTATTGCGATTGGCCAGCATGCTCAGGGTTTTGTCGAGCTCGTGGCGCTTGTCCCGGAACAGAAAGCCTAATGTCGGGTCTTCCACTTTCTCGATGGGGATGTTGTAGAGCTTGCGCTTGAGCAAGTCGGCGTCGACGGGCATGAGACGGTAGTGAAAGTTGGGGGCCTGCTTATACTTCTTTTTCCTGAATTCCTCCCAGGCCTCGTCGGCATTAATGGGTGTTACAAGTAGCAGAAAGCGGAACTGGTCACTGATGGCCGTAAGCTGCTTGTCGATGCGCCACACAGCGGGCACCACCGCCTGCCGGCCCAGCGCCTGAAAATGCTGCGGTTGGTGCGAAGTTTGTACCCGCACAAAGTCGAACACGGCTTTTTTAATGGCGCTCGACACGTAGCCCCGTAGCGTGCGCTGCAGCAGCGGGTATACCTTGTCGCTGTCGGCCTGGCGGTAAATCGGCTTCATTTCCAACCCTAGCATAAGTGTACTGTGTTGCTTCAGTTCCTCCTCGTTCATCAGGCTGTTTGGCCCTTCAAGCAAGGCCTGGTTAGAGGCTGTGTCCACCGATACAGGCAGGTTGGTGATTTTGATCTTGCACAGCTCGTCGTGGAGTGTGCGAATAGTGGCAGGCAGGGCCTGTTCCGGCCCCAGCACCCGAAACGTCGGGCTGTCGGGCCCGGTGGTGATGGTTGGTGCGGCAAATAGCTCCAACACCATGAAAGCCCCAAACGCATCGGCCATGGCTTTGGCAATCTCCCGGACCAGTTGCCGCAATTCGGGTGTCTGCTCTTCGCGGGCGATAATGTAGGCGGCTTCAGCTTTCACAAAATCAGCGGTGGCATGGTCGGGCTGGCCCGCTGGGTGGCGGAAAAGCACCAGAAAAGGCAGCGGCCTGTCGATGTGCAGCAAGCCACCGTCCGGCAGTCGGCGCCGCACCTGCCGGCCCCGCTTCAAGCTCCGGACAATGCCTTTGATGAAAATGTCTGAGATGGTGTCGGTCATGGCGAGAGAGTTTTGCATACCTGCTCACGGGCTTTCAGCACAGGCTCAATCGTACTTTGAAGCGCTCTCCTGATTTCCTTCAGCTGGATTTCGTCGGGCTTGCCGGTCCACTCGTCCATAAAGAACTTCTTGAACTCGATGGAGATGACGCAGGCGCGGTCCGGAAAGGTGTCGTGGATCCAGCGCATGAAGTGGCCACCTTCGAACTTCACGTTCTCGCGCACGTCGAGGTAATGGCCCTGGTAGTCATATTGCTGCAGCGTTTGGGCAAATGCGTCCACCACGGGCGCCCAGAGCTGTCTATTCATGTTGCCGGTGCCGAGGTTCACTTCCGGGTTCTCCTGCGGGTCTGCTTCCGGACCGTCGGCACCGTCGCGGCGGTGGTTGTAGGTATGCAGGTCGTATACCACAAAGCAGCCGTGGCGGTCGGCTATACCTTGCAGCATCTCTTTCACGTCGGCATAGAACCGGTCGTAGCGGGCCAGCGACTCCTGCGCCAGCTCCTCGGGCAGCTCGTCTTTCCAAACGGTGAGGCCCCAGGCGTCTTCGGGTTTGCGGTAGATGGCTTTCTCGCGCGGACGGTTCAGGTCCATCTCGAAGCGGGAGTTCAAACCTATCACCTGGTTGTCGGTTATACTTACCCAGCCCGCCGTGAAGGGATCCTCCTCACGCAGCCGCTCGTCAGGTGTGAGTGAAAAGAGGCCACTGATGTTGTCGCGCACGGTATGACCGTCGTGAATGGCGGTGGCGATCAGGGGGCTTTGGCCGGTTGTAAGGGTATAATATGGATGCGGTGTTGCTGTGTCAGGCATAAAATCTTTTTTGAAAACTTTTACCCGATATTTATACCTAAGGTTATTTTACAGGCTTGTTTGTTTAAACCTTGATATTCAGACATAAACAAATCCAGTAAAAAAACAGGTGGACCGGCACAGGATGGTTTGAAGATTGAATGGAAATAGATAGATTTAAAAGTCTACAACAAATTATTTACTATTAAGTATAGCTATATAACAATTGTTTCACCCTAAAACCAGGAGCGCCTATGCGTCAGTTTTGTAAAAATACACTGTTAGCGATTGCCATTTTTTCAGTGGTGTTTTTGATGCACAGCCTCCGAAGTGGTGGGCTCTTTCTGACAGAAAAACTTGAGCTCAGCTTGTGGTACGGAATAGGGTTGACTGGCGCAGTGCTGGTTGGCAGAGCAATGCTTGCCTATACCCGGTAACGTACACCGTGCTTGTATAATGAACCTATGGCCTTATCTTTACAAAAAGAGATTAAGGTTTGTAGATGGAAAACAATTATGCGGCAGTGGCCTCTGAAAAAGAGGATTACCAACTGCTGAAGATTTTAGGAGAGCATGCAGCATACGAGCCGGAAGCTATACTGGCCGTGATCGCTGAGATTGAAAAAAGAAACATCACCGCTCCTAACCTGGAGCAAGTAAAACAGGAAGCGCTGCAAGCCCATGAACTGCGCGAGCAACAGCAAAACCCTGCGCCCACATCTTTTTCAGATAAACTCAAGGATATCCGGGCACTCTTCGTGCCACAGCAGCATTACTTTGTCACGCCTATCCTGATCAATACCAACCTTGTTATTTTCGTGCTGCTGGCGCTGGCTGGTGTGCATGTGCTCTCGCCCGAGGGGGAGGATCTGATTCAGGTAGGAGCCAACTTCGGCCCCTATACCTTAACCGGAGAGCAGTGGCGCCTTTTCACGTCCATGTTTCTGCACATTGGCATCATTCACCTGCTGGTGAACATGTATGCCCTGGCCAGCATAGGCGGTGCGTTAGAGCCCTTGGTGGGGCGCAGGCAGTTTATAGTGGCCTACGTGCTTTGCGGACTGGCGGGCAGCCTGGCAAGTCTGTGGTGGGACCAGCAGCGCATCAGTGCGGGTGCCTCCGGGGCTATCTTTGGTATGTTCGGCATGTTTATGACTATGGTGCTGCTGGAGCGGCGGATGACCTGGGCTGAGAAAAAAGGCATGGTGTATAACCTGCTTGGCGTAATTGCGCTGAACCTGGTCTTTGGTCTGCAAGGAGGTATAGACAATGCCGCCCACACGGGAGGCCTGGTGCTGGGCATAGCCTACGGAGCCGTGCTGATGCTGCGCTCGGGCAGGCACTTCGCCCAAGCGTATAATTTAGGCGGAAGCATTGTGACGGTGGCGCTGCTGCTGGTTGCTTTTGTGGGCCTATACTTGCAGATACCGACCGAGAACGCACGGTACCTGACTATGCTGGACCGCTTTGGTGAGCGGGAAACAGCGGCCATGCAGGTGATGAAGGAAATGGAGGTGGATGCCAGTCTGATTAATGGTGGAAAGTACCTGCCAGGTCTGGAGCAAGGTATAGCCCTCTGGGACGAGAACATAAAAGAGCTGATCGCACTGCAGGAACTGCCTGAACTGGGAGAGGAGCAGGCAAAAGAAGTGGAAATCCTGCTGCACTACACCCAACTGCGCAAAACATCCTATACCATGATGCGCGACGATATCCGAAAAAGCCAACCCTGGATGCACGAGCGGCAGCGGCGTTTATTGTGGGATATCGGTAATTCGGTGCAGCAACTGAACAATCTGCGCGAAGGCAATGCGCCTCAACCCCACGACAGTGCAACAGATTTGGCCTTACCGGAAGCACTGGAAGAAACAACCGGCTTTCAACCGGAGTCACATCCACTTTTCGTGCTCGATGGCAAGGTGCTGGAAGGTATAGGCTCTGATGGAATAGAAGGCCATATCACCCCTGATGAAATAGAGTCGGTTACGGTGCTGAAAGGCGAGCAAGCTCTGGCAAAGTATGGCGAGAGAGCCAGAAATGGGGCAGTCGAAATCATTTCGAAGCAGGAGTAGGCGGTAATAACGCGATTGACAATTTAGCCTGAAGCGCTGAGCAATCAGATGCAGCAGCCTATACCTAAGGTATGCTGCCAATGCCGTCAGCTTAAGCCGATGCTCTTCGGGACATCCATATCTGGAAGTTTTGTCCAGGGGCCCCTACCACTACTGCAGGCAGGGTCGTTTCATTCTCCAAGACTATCCCCTTGAGGGGATTATAAGGGTGTAAATTCAGCGTTGAATTGCCAGTAATGGGCCAATTCCCATTTCCTCTACACCTGTAAACACCCCTCTGAGAGCTTCGCTCACAAGCTTCGAACTCTCGTTCTCACTTGTCCTCAAGGGGAGAATCAACTTGAATGAAACATCCCTGCCACTGCTTGGGATTCGGATTGATAAATCCGAATCAGCTCTGCAATTCTGCTTTTCTAAATTCTTGAGATGGCGGCAAGGGGCATACTGCTCCCTGTTTGTCGTTGCTATCCCTGTTGCGCATCAATCTCTCTGGCAACAACTTATACCTGTTAATCTCCTTCTTAAGTAGGTTCACGGAAAGCATAATTTTTTATAAGGTAGAAGCAACCTTTCCAAAATATACGCATCTATTAGGCAGTGAAAAGCTTCAGGGAGGTATAGCCTGCTGCGGAGCCAATGCACGTCTAACCAAAACCATCAATCAAAATAGAACTATGAACATCATCAACATTTACAAAGCGATTGTTGCCCTGCTTGTAACGTTTTTCGTGCTGACCAGCCTGACGACCATGGCGCAGGAGCGTCGCAACCTGAAAGGCGAGGGAGAGCCTGTGTCGCAAAACAGGAAAGTGTCTGGCTTTAAAGGAATCGACGTGAGCGGCGGCTTTGCGGTAGAACTGACCCAGAGCGGCAACGAAGGCGTGCGCATCGAGGCGCAGGAAAACCTGCTCAATAGCATCCGGACAGAAGTGAAAAACGGGGTGCTCCACATCTATACCTCCGACAACATCAGCACCAACAAAGGCCTGAAAGCCTACATATCGGTTAAAGAGCTGAACATGATCGATATAAGCGGTGGCGTTAAAGTGACGGGCAACTTTACTTTTAAGGCAGATGCCTTTAAGATGGACCTGAGCGGGGGCTCGAAGGTAACGCTGGCACTGAACACCAAAAAGCTGACTGCCAATATGAGCGGCGCCAGCAAAGTAATGCTCAGCGGCCGTGCCGACGAATTGCAGATGGACATGTCGGGAGCTTCTAAGGTAGAGGCTGCTGAGCTGGAGGCCAAATACGTGCACGTAGTGGCCAGTGGTGCCAGCAACGTGAAAGTGTTCGCCAAAAATGAGCTGAGCGTAAATGCCTCCGGTGCTACCAAAGTAGCCTACAAAGGTGACCCAAGTGTCACTTCCAACGTATCGGCAGCAGCCAAGATTTCAAAAATGTAAGAGAATACATCGCATATAAAGCAGAAAAGGGCAGCCCGCTGGGTTGCCCTTTTCTTTTGGAGCATCTGGTCTATACCTACTGGCGCACTGGCACCGGAAGCACCGGCAGACTGGTATGGCCCAGTTCATCAGCGGCCTGCACAGCGAAGAAATAATTATCCTTAGAGTAAGGCAGCGTTACTTTGGTGTCTTTCACAAAGAACTTCTTGTCCCAGGTCTGACTGCTGGTTTCGCGCATCAGGATGTAGTAACCGGCTGGTTTTTTGCCTTTGGAAGGAGCAGTCCAGGTGAGATCGGTTTTGTTGGTGAGGTTGGCGGTGAGCACGCCTACCTTCTCAGGCGCATGCGGCGCGCGACCCAGGTTGGCCATAGTAGCCAGGTTCACGGCGGTGTTCTTGCGCAGGTACTCGAAGTCCATAAACTCTGTCAGGTCACCGTACTGCTTGCCATTCTCTTTGCGCACATCCTGGTGCTGGTGGTCGAAGTCCTCGTTCATCTCGCTCATGCGCACCGCAGCATAGCCCTGTTGGTTAAAGGGCGTGTGGTCGCCGCCGCGCAGGAAGCGGTCCGGGCGGTAACCCAGCACCACCTCGATTTGGTCTACATAGGCCTCGCCAGTTATTTTCATGTAGCGAGCCAGGTTGCGGCTCGGGCCATCGTTCTCCGAGCCCAGGGTGCGGCGCAGGCGTGCCTGCTCTTCGGTTTCATTGGAAGGAGTGGCTTCGCTGAACACGCGCACACGGGTGTTGTCATGGATGCCCATTTCGGCAGAGTAGGAGTTGCCCACGATGTCGTTGTTGAGCACGGCCACCAGGTTCCAGCCTTCTTTCTTCACGCGCTCGGCCATGTGGCGGGAGCCATACAAGCCTTGTTCCTCGCCTTGAAAAGCCACAAACACCAGCGTGGCCGGGAACTGGCGCGAAGCCATCACGCGGGCCATCTCCATCACGATGGCCACACCGGAGGCATCATCGTTGGCGCCGGGGGCCTTGCTTTTGGCGTCCATCACGTCGGTGGCGCGGGAGTCGAGGTGGCCGGCCACGATGATCACACGGTCATCGCTTGGGTCGGATCCTTTGAGGGTGGCCACCACGTTGGCCATTTCAACGTCCTGCGGAATGCGGCGGCCGTCGGCTTTCACGGTATAGCGGTCCATGTCCACAGTCATGCGGCCGTTGGAGGCTTTGGCGTATTTCTCGAACTCGGCTTTTACCCACTCGCGGGCGGCGCCTATACCTACTTTTTTGCTGGTCGTGGTGCTCAGGGAGTGGCGGGTCTCAAACGAAACCATCTTCTCCACGAGCGCCCGCAGGTTTTCTGCCGACACTTCGCCGACCATTTTCTGAATCTCTTCGTCGTGGGTGGCCGGGGCCTGCGCCGCCACGGTTTGGGTAAGGAATAGCCCTGCCAGCATACAAAGCGCCAGCAATCGGGTGAACTTCGTTTTGTAAGTCATTTGTGTTAGGTGAGGTAGATAAAGTGCTCTTTTGTTTTAGATTAGTGTCTAAAGATAAGCAGCTTCGGGAAGGAACAAAAAGAAAGACTGCAGCAAAGCGTTGACGAGCGCAGGTTTAGCAGCTAAAATATACCGCAGCAGCAAATTTTTCAACCCGTTGTATCAGGTATAGGCCAGTTGGCAGCGCTCGTTTTCCAGTCGGTAAAGCTCTGCCTCTACGGTTATCTCGTGCTTAGCCTCAGCAAATTCAGATTGGTAGCGCTGTGCCAGTTCGCGCCGCTTCAGCGCCTCCAGAAAGCGACGTGTATCATTGGGGGCTTCCAAAATAAGGCCAGGCACCTGCGTTGGTTTGTCGTCCTCGCCTTTGGCTACCATAGTAAAGTAGGAGGTGTTGGTGTGCTTGACGATACCTGTCTTCACATTTTCGGCGATCACTTTTATACCTACCATCAGCGAAGTATTGCCCACATAGTTCACCGAGGCCAGCAGCGACACCAGTTCACCCACTTCCACGGGCTGCAGAAAATGCACTCCATCCACTGTTACGGTTACGCAGTAGTTGCCGGCGTGCTTGGCCGAGCAGGCATAGGCCACTTTGTCCATGAGCGAGAGCAGGATGCCACCGTGAATCTTGCCGCCGAAGTTAGCATAGCTCGGGATCATGAGTTCGGTGAGGGTAGTGCGGGAATAGGAGACTGGTCGGAATGCAGGTATAGCCATGGGTATGCGCAAAAGGTTTTGCCAAGGTATACGGGGCTATACCCTAAATCGGATATGCTATACCTGCCACAAGGCAGGGTGGTTACAGGAATACCACTTCTTTTACCACCTCATCGCCCATGGCGCGGTTAAGCAGTTCCACCACCTTGCTTTTGCTCATGTTGAGTTCGTGCTTAAGTGGGGCAGAGGTGAGGCGTACAAAAAGCTTCTGGTCCCGGAAGTATAACTCCTTCGTTTTGAGTGCGATGGGTTTGCCCATGATCTCCTCCCAACGCTGCACCAGGTCCACTTCGTTCAGCTTGCCCTGTAGCCTATAGGCCTTCAGCAGTCCTTTTATACTGTCGCCAATGGTCTGCACGTCTGCCTTTCGCTTCGCAATCTCCTCTTTCTTCTTGTAGTAGCGCACGGGGATGGTTGATTTTTGAATGAGTGGTTGAGTGAGTTTTTGAAGGTGTGAAGTTAAGCAATTAAACTTACCGTCCCCTCCTTCACTTCAAATCTACGAATCTGCTCCGACAGATTCTCCAGAATCTTATCCGTCCGTTCCAGGTGGGTATCCGTCAGGAAGATTTGCCCAAAAGTATGGGCGGCGACCATTTGCATGAGTTTGGTGATGCGCTTCTCGTCGAGGCGGTCGAAGATGTCGTCGAGGAGGAGGAGGGGCTTGTGGTGCTGGCGCTCGGCCATTACCTCGAAGTGCGCCAACTTCAGGGCGATCACGTAGCTCTTCTGCTGGCCCTGCGAACCGAAGTTCTTCACGGGGTTGCCGTCCATCAGGAACACGAAATCGTCTTTGTGCGTGCCCACGGTGGTGCGCTGCAGGGCGCGGTCCTTCTGCTCGGCCTGCTCCAGTAAGGCGGCAAAGTTGGCGCCGGCGAGCTGGCTTTTGTAGGTGAGCGTTACGGTTTCGCTGCTGTCGGAAATATGGCGGTAGTGCTTCTGGAAAACCGGCACAAAGGTTTCCAAAAAGGCCATACGCTCCTGCGCCAACTGTTCGCCCAATGGTACCAACTGCTCGTTGAGGATGTGCAGGTAGTCGCGGTCGAAGTAGCGGCGCTCGGCAAACTGCTTGAGCAGGGAGTTGCGCTGCTTGAGGATGTAGTTGTACTGGATGAGCTGCTCCAGGTAGGTATGGTTGAGCTGCGAAATCAGGCTATCGAAATACTTGCGACGCTCCTCGCTACCTTCGCGGATCAAATCTGTATCATAGGGTGAAATCAGGACCACAGGGAACCGACCGATATGGTCGCTCATCTTCTCGTAAGCCACTTTGTTGTGGATCACCGACTTCTTCTGGCCCTGTCGCAGGCTGCAGGTCACGGTGTGCTTCTCGCTGTCGATCTTGAAGCGCCCCTTCACCATAAAATACTCTTCGCCCTGCTTGATGTTGAGGGCGTCGGAGCTGTTGAAGGCGCTGCGCGTCATGGAGAGGTAATGGATGGCATCGAGCAGGTTTGTCTTGCCGCTGCCGTTGTCGCCGATAAAGCAGTTGATGTGCGGCGAGAAACTAATGTTAGCTTCGTCGTAGTTCTTGAAAAACAGCAGACTTAGATTTTCGAGGAGCATTAGTTTCTTCTTTGATTTCTTTTTCCTTAATTTCGCATGCTAAAACCCGACAGTAACCTGATTTGCCGCCCATTGAGGCCCGAATCTCGCTAAAAAAGCTGTACGGACAACAATAACGATACACAAATACCCATGGCTGATACGAAAGAAAAGGCAAAAGCGAAGTCGCAGAAAGCAAAGGTACAGGCTGAACCAACATTTTCAAAAGAGACTTACATGTGGTGGTATGAGAACATGAAACTCATCCGCCGCTTCGAAGAAAAAACAGGCCAGCTGTATGGCCAGCAGAAAATAAAAGGCTTTTGCCACCTCTACATCGGCCAGGAGGCCTGTGTGGCAGGTGCCGTAACAGCCCTTGAGAAAGGCGACAAGTGGATCACAGCTTACCGCGACCACGCTCACCCGTTGGCCCTTGGCACATCGCCGGGCGCGGTAATGGCCGAGATGTTCGCGAAAGTAACCGGCTGCTCTAAAGGCAAAGGTGGCTCGATGCACATCTTCGATAAGGAAGTGAACTTCGTAGGCGGTCACGGTATCGTGGGTGGTCAGGTGCCACTGGGCGCTGGTCTGGCCTTCGCTGAGAAGTATAACAAAACAGGCAAGCTGTGTATTTGCTACATGGGTGACGGTGCGGTGCGCCAGGGCGCATTCCACGAGGCCCTGAACATGGCCATGACCTGGAAGCTGCCTGTGATCTTTGTAATCGAGAACAACGGCTACGCCATGGGTACTTCCGTAACGCGTACCTCTAACGTGAACGACCTCTACAAGCTGGGCCATGCCTACGAAATGCCGTCTGAGGCAGTAGAGGCCATGAGCGTAGAGAACGTGCACAACGCCGTGGCAAAAGCCGCTGAGCGTGCCCGTGCCGGTGAAGGACCTACCTTGTTGGAGTTCAAGACCTACCGCTACAAAGGTCACTCCATGTCTGACCCTGCCAAGTATAGAACCAAAGAGGAACTGGAAGACTACAAAGGCCGCGACTCCATAGAATCTGTTAAAGCAACCATCTTGAAGAACGGATGGGCAACAGAAGAGGAGCTGGACGAGATTGACGAGAAGCAGAAGCAGATCGTGATGGAGGCCGTGAAGTTTGCCGAGGAGTCTCCTTACCCAGATCCTTCTGAGCTGTACACCGACATTTATGTAGAGGAGAACTATCCTTATATAATGGACTAAATTTTAAATAATTAAGGATTAGGAATTAAAAGTTATAAATTTAATGTTCTGAACTTACGGGATTTGGAGCGAATCGCTTTTAATTTCTATTTTTGAGTTCTTTATTCAATTAAACTAATGGCAAAAGAGACAGTACAGAAGCACAGCGAGTTTGAGGAGCTGGTAGAAAATCCGGATGCGTTGGCAGAGCGCCTGACAACAGGTTCTGAGGATTTCGTGAAGAAAAACAAAACCAAGCTGCTCGGTGTGTTTGCCGCCATTGCCGCTATCATCGTTGCAGGTTTCCTGTATTACAACCACCGCACTACCCAGAACCAGGAGGCACACGAGGCCATGTTCCAGGCGGTGTATTATTTCGAAGCTGACTCTCTGAACAAAGCCCTTAACGGCGATGGTCAGTATGATGGCTTGCTGAAAGTGGCCGATGAGTATAGCGGAACAGAAGCAGGCAACCTGGCTAATTTCTACGCTGGCGTTGCTTTACTAAAGCAGGGGAACTATGCCGAGGCACAATCTCACTTAGAAGACTTTAAATCGGATGACTACCTGTTGCAGGCACGTGCATACAGCCTGACAGGGGATGCACTTTCTGAACAAGGCAAGTACAAGGAGGCGGCTGACCTGTACAACAAGGCGGCTAACCACAACAGCAACGCTTTCTTTTCGCCACAGTACCTGATAAAGGCGGCCGTGGCTTACGAAGCAGCCAACGACTTCCAGGCCGCTGCCAACACTTATGACAAGATCATCAAGGATTTTGTAACATCGGCTGAAGTAACAGACGCCAAGAAGTTTAAGGCACGTGCTGAAGCCATGACCGGCGCAGCCGCTAACTAAGTTTTTTTGGGCGAATGCCTGCACATAAAAAGCGCTTTTGTCAACCTGGCAGAAGCGCTTCTTTTTTTTAGTTCATCTGCCAAGAGCGGCAAGTTCCTGTTTAAGGAAGACACGGCGCTATACCTGATCTATACCTATTACTAGTACTGCGAGCTCAACCATTTAACAATTCAACCATCAAAATTTAAAACATGGCGACCTCTCTTAAGAACCTGAACGATTACAAGAAAGAAGGCTTCGGCGATATATCGGAAAAAAAATTCGGAATTGTAGTAGCCGACTGGCACAGCGAAATCACCGATGTGCTTTGTGCTGGTGCCATCGATACACTTTTAAAACACGGAGCACAAAAGGAGAACATTTTCCGCAACACGGTGCCGGGCAGCTTCGAGCTAACACTGGGTGCACAGTTCCTGGCGATGCAGGAAGAAATCGATGCGGTTATCTGCATCGGAGTGGTGATTAAAGGCGATACCAAGCACGACGACTATATTAACCACGCCGTGGCGAATGGTCTGACCAATGTGTCACTTAAGTTCAACAAGCCGGTTTCCTTTGGACTGGTAACGACCAATAACCTGGAGCAGGCACTGGACAGAGCTGGCGGGAAGCACGGCAACAAAGGAGTAGAGGCCGCTGCAGCAGCCATACATATGTTAAGCTTTTAGGCTGGAGCAGGTAACCAGGTATAAAAAAGAGGCCCTTGCTGTGACTGTAGCAAGGGCCTCTTTCGTCTCATACGAGCGCCTAGGTATAGGCTACTTAGAAATTATAGCCAATGGAGATGCCTGGTCTTATGGAAAAACCGCCTCCAAGGAGCATGTCACCGATTATACCTGTGTCAAAGTCTTCCTCGGTGCCGACATTTACCTTCAGGTTGCCGCCATTGTAGCCCGCTCCCAAAAACACATCAAACGCGAAGCCGCTGTTGAATACCCACTGGTTGCCGATGGCCACACCCGCCCCAACCGGTTTGTATGTAGCGCTATAGTCACGGCCTTCTTCGTCCTTTTTCTCCGCAGTCAGTTTAAAACTCCTGATACGGCCATAGCCTGCCACATAGGGGCCCATAGGCGCTACCTTGTTTTCGGAGAAATAATACCGGATCTCAGGCGTGAAGCCATAGCCCCTGAACTTAATGTTCGAAACAGAAACGCCTGTAACAGAAGCGCCCAGCTGTGCACTCAAGTTATCGGTAATGGCATATTCCAAGAATCCGGAACCCGTGAGGGCAAGAGCACTCAAAGGGTTTACTTTTATAACTCCCCGCTTTGGCTGTTGGGCCTGCGCTTGGGCTTGCTGAGCAGGTATAGAAAGAAACGCTGCAGCGGCAATGGCTAGTAATATTCTGTTTTTCATAAAGTAATAAGTGGATTCTGAAACTTAATTAGCCTGATCGTGTTTCAGGCCAACAGCAAGTTCCATTCCAGTATTGCGGCCGACCAGATAAAAGGCCCGAAAGATAAAATTAAAATTAAAATAAAGAAGGCAGGTAGCAAATTATAGATATAACTTCTATTTTTGCACGAAATTTAGCTTAAATAATAATCTGAACATCAGTATGGTTCGGTTTTTGGCTACAAGTTTAAAACAGTAAACTAAAACTGCCCCTTTGCTGTTGAGAAGGCACTAGCACATACACAACACAGGGACGGTTTTTTGAGAATCAAGACAAAAAACTATAACCTAGTTCTAAGATAGTATAATGAACACAAACGAAGAGAAACAGCGGTATTCCCGTGAGGAATTGGCAGAGTTTGAGGCAATCATTCAAGAGAAGTTGAGCAATGCGCGCAAAGAAGTAGCGTTTATCAAGGAGACCCTGAGCCGCCGAAACGACTCGGGCACGGATAACACGGCATCTCCGACCAAAGTATTGGAAGACGGAGCCGATACAGCGGAGAAGGAAAGCCTGAACCAGCTGGCGTCGCGTCAGATGAAGTTTATCCAGCAGTTGGAAAATGCGCTTATCCGCATCAAAAACGGTACTTACGGTGTTTGCATCGTAACCGGCAAACTGATCCCGAAAGAGAGACTGCGTGCTGTGCCGCATACCCAACACACCATTGAGGCCAAGCTTCAGCGTAACGACTAGTACATTTTTACTTTGAATATACTGCAGAACCATATTCAGGCACTGGTTTTCTGTGCCCAATCGCCAATCAGCATCGAAGAGATCCAGCGTTGCCTCACGGAGTCGCTGCAAATGGAGGTGCTCGTAAGCGACGTGCTGGAAGCCGTTGAGAACATCAATGAGCAGCTGAGCGACGCTGGTTTTGCCTTTCAGATATACGCTATCGGAGGCGGCTACCAGTTCCTGACCAAACCGGAGTACCAGGAAACGGTAAGCACCTACCTGAAGCACAAGTCAAAAAAGAAATTGTCAGCGTCTTCTCTGGAGACGCTGGCAATTATTGCCTACAAGCAGCCGATTACCCGCTCGGCTGTAGAGCAGATTCGTGGCGTGGGCTGTGACTACGCCATCCACAAATTACTAGAGAAAGAACTTATCGAAATAAAAGGTAAGGCCGACACCATTGGGAGACCCGTACTCTACGGCACGTCTCAAAAGTTCATGGATTACTTCGGCATCAACCACATCAAGGACCTCCCGCAGCTAAAGGACTTCGCCACAGAAGAGAATATGATTGGCGAGGCAGCCGATTAGCGAACTCCCATCATTCATTAGAGTATACTATTCTTATATACTGCACACAAAGGTACAGTAGCGATACTGCATCATTAATTATTAAACAATGGCAAGAGAAAACGAAAGACCATCCCGCTACAACGACGGCGAAGGCAGAAGATCGTCTGACAGAAACGAGTCAGGCAAGCCGTACAACGATCGCGGCGAAAAGAAAATCTTTAACAGAAGAGACAAAGGCGAAGGAAGAGATGGCGGAGAGCGCCGCTCTTTCGGCAACGATAGAAGAGATGACCGCAAACCATACGGCGACCGTCGCGAAGGTGGAGAGCGCCGCAGCTTCGGAGGCGACAGAGAGCGTCGCGAGGGCGGTGAGCGCAAGCCATACGGCGATCGCAGAGAAGGCGGTGAAAGACGTTCTTTTGGTGGCGACCGCGAACGCAAGCCATACGGTGATAGAAGAGAGGGTGGCGAACGTCGCTCTTTTGATGGAGGCCGCGAGCGCAAGTCTTATGGCGATCGCAACGAAGGTAATGAACGCAGATCATACGGTGATCGCAGAGAAGGCGGTGAGCGCCGCTTCGACTCGGATCGGGGCGAAAGAAAATCATTTGGCCGTGATAATAGAGAAGAGCGAGGTGAACGCCGCTCATTCGGTGAAAATCGTGAGGAGAGAGGCGAGCGCCGCTCGTTTGGCGAAGACAGAGAACGCAAACCATACGGCGACAGAAGAGAGCGCGGCGAAGGCCGTTCTTTTGGAGGCGACCGCGAACGCAAACCTTACGGTGATCGCAGAGAAGGAGGCGAGAGAGAAGAACGCAGAGAACGACGCAGCTTCGGCGACCGCCCTGAAGGGGGCGACCGTGCTGAAAGACGCTCTTTCGAAGGAGATCGCAGAGAAGGCGGCGAACGTCGCAGCTTTGGTGATCGACGCGAAGGCGGCGAGCGCAGATCATTCGATCGCAAAGACAAGTTCAGCAAAGGTGGTGAGGAGCGCCGTGGCCGCAGTTTCGACCGCAACGCTGACTCCGAGCGCGATCCGGAAACGCCAAACTACGACCTGCGTCGTTACAAAGACAATCCGCGCATCAAGAAAACCAACCGCAAAGGAGAGGACGAGGACGGAAGCATCCGCTTGAACCGCTACATCGCCAATGCAGGTGTTTGTTCGCGTCGTGAGGCAGATGAACTGATTCTGTCAGGCGAGATCAAGGTGAACGGCGAAGTGGTAACCGAAATGGGCTTTAAGGTACAGCCTTCTGATACCGTGATCTACGGAAAGAAAGTGCTGAGCCGTGAGAAAATGGTATACGTACTGCTCAACAAGCCGAAGGATTTCATTACGACGACAGAAGACCCGGAAGGCCGCAAAACGGTAATGAGCCTGGTAGAGAAAGCCTCGAAGGAGCGCATCTTCCCGGTAGGTCGCCTCGACCGTAACACAACCGGTCTGCTGCTCTTCACCAACGACGGTGAGTTAGCCCAGAAGCTGACGCATCCATCAAACGAGATTAAGAAAATATACCAGGTAGAGCTAGACAAGCCGATCACAAAAGACGACTTCCAGAAAGTGGTGGAAGGCGTGGAACTGGAGGACGGCAAAGCAATGGTGGACGACGTGGCCATGCTGGGTGACTCCAAGAAGTTCCTGGGTCTGGAGATCCACATTGGCCGCAACCGCATTGTGCGCCGCATATTCGAGCACCTGGGTTACGAGGTGGTAACACTGGATCGTGTGCAGTATGCAGGCCTTACGAAAAAAGACCTGCCACGCGGTGAGTGGCGCTACCTCTCCGAAAAAGAAGTGATCCGTTTGAAATACTTCATGTAAGCATATGCGCAGCATCGCCATCGACATAGGCAACACAGGCGGTAAGTACGGCATCTTTGAAGAAGACGCTTTAATCGCCCAGGGTAATTTTAAAGAACAGGAGGGGCTGCCGCAGGAGGTAGCGTCTCAGTCTTTTGACAATGCCATAGTTGCCTCGGTGAGCAGAGGCGCAGAACAGATAAAAGCAGGGCTGTCAGTGTCCGGAAGCATTATAGAGCTTTCGGCGCAGACAGCCCTGCCTGTTTCTGTCGGTTACAAAACACCCGAAACACTGGGTGCAGACCGTATAGCAGGTGCTGTGGCAGCCCATTATTTCTTTCCGGGGCGCAACTGCCTGGTGATAGATGCGGGTACGGCCATCACCTACGACTTCATCGATGCAGCAGGCCGCTACCAGGGTGGAGGTATAGCACCCGGCATCCAAATGAAATTTAAGGCACTGCATAATTTTACTGGTCGCCTCCCGTTAGTACAAGGAATCCACAAAAATTTTCCTTTGATCGGGCAGACCACGCAGGAGTCGCTTGAGAGCGGCGTGCTGGGCGGAACTGTAGCAGAAGTAGAAGGTATAATCAGTGCATATCGCCAAAAATCAGATAAACTGGTGGTTATACTTTGCGGTGGAGACGCAGGATTTTTTGAAAGTACCATAAAACACCCCATCTTTGTAATTCCTGAACTGGTCCTGATTGGACTGCAAAGAATATTAAGACATAATGTATAAAACGCTCCGTTTACTTATTTGCGCATCCGTGCTGTGCCTGGCGCAGGGCGTGCAGGCGCAAAGCATCGGTAACTCGCCTTACTCCCGCTACGGATTAGGGGAACTCAATACCAACCTTGGCAATCTGCGAACGGCAGGTATGGGCGATGTGGGCGTAAGTACCGGAAACAGCTTTCACTCCAATGTGGCCAACCCTGCGCTACTTTACTACAACAGCATCACGGTATTCGATTTAGGTATAGCAGGCAGGTATAAGACCCTGAAAAATGCCACCCAGTCGCAGCGCGACGGCGATGCCAACCTGACTTATATGACGCTGGGTGTGCCTATTACCAAGCGCTGGAGTTCTGCTGTCAGCCTACGACCATACAGTTCGGTGGAGTATAACATCAGAAACATGGGTTCTTTGCCGAACAGGCAGGAGGCCGTGGTGATCAGCGAATACAGCGGTGAGGGCGGAATCTCAGAGCTTTACTTTGGGCACGGCGTTAGGGTAGCCGACGGACTGACGATCGGTGCGAGCGCCTCATACCTGTTTGGTACCATCTCTCAGGAGTCTTCGTCCATTGTAGCGGATACATCGATCAGCAACGCCTCGCTGGAGCGCGTGGCCTACGTGGAGCGTACCCGTTACTCAGATTTTATTTTCAGAGGCGGCGCCAACTACCGCAAGAAAATAGCCGACAAAGCCTATGTTAGTGCTGGAGCAGTTTATACGCTAGGTGCTGACATAAATGCGAAGCGCAACTCTGCCTATGAGCGCCGCGACCTGGGAGATGCCCTGAAGGGAGCCCCGATGCTAGCAGACAGTGTTAAATCCTCTGTGAATGTGCCGCCAAGCCTGGCTGCCTCTATCAGCTACGACAATGGCTCGAACCTCACGATCGGTACCGAGTTCATGACGCAGGACTGGTCAGATTACCGTAATCTGGACGGAGAGCAGGAACTGGGTAAAAGCTACAAGATCGGAGTTGGCACGGAGTACACACCAAACCCAACCGCCATCGACAGCTATTTCAAACGCATCACCTACCGCGGCGGACTGCGCTATGGCCAGAGCCCATACATCGTCAACGGCGAAAACATTAAGGATATGGCTGTTACAGGCGGCCTGACGCTGCCTATTGGGCGCGGCAACTACTTCGAGCCTCCTTTCCAGATGAACATTATGATGGGCTATGGCAAGCGGGGAACAACCGACAAAGGCCTGATCGCCGAGAACTATTTTCAGTTCGGCGCCGGGGTGACCATTAACAGCCGCTGGTTCGTAAAACGCAGAATAGAGTAAACTATTCCGACCTTAAAAGCATTATTAAAACAGGCCGTTCTGACGACGGTCTTTTTTAATTTTTAGTAACTTCACTTTCGATAAGATTATAGAGCATGCCGAGATCTACTTTTTCAGTGCTGATCGCCTTGCTTGCCCTGGTGGCAGCGAGTTGCGGAACAGACCTGAAAGACCCGGACCAGGAGAAAAAATATGAAGGGCCGTTTCGGGAAACAGCCAACGTGCTGACCCTTTACAGCGACTCGGCCAAAGTGCTGATCAGGCTGCAGACGCCCATGCAGGAGGACTATGAAAACGGCGATGTGGTTTTTCCGGACGGCATTGATATGGAATTTCTGGAAGAAGGAGACGTGGTGACGTCGACGCTGCGGGCCAACTACGGCAAACAGGAACGCAACAAGGACCTATACCTGGTGCGCGGCAACGTGATCGTGCACAACCTGCAGAAGCAGGAGAAACTCGAGACAGAGGAGCTGTACTGGAACAAAGCCAAAGCCCAGATCTATACCGACAAGTTCGTGAAGATAACCACCCCTGAGGAGATTCTGATGGGGCACGGGCTGGAGGCGAACCAGGACTTTAGTAATTACAGAATCAAAAAAGTAACAGGCGTTTTCAGCCTGAAAGAATAATGAACCCAAAACTGGTTAATAGCATTTTACTGTCGCTGGCTTTTGTAGCCATGGTAATTGGCGTGCACAGAAGCATTCAGGAATCTGATATTGCAGGCAATTACTGGATTTACATGATCGGCTTTATGCTGTACATCGTGTACCATTACCGCAAGAAGAAACAGACCGAGTAGGCTGTACCATCTCATGATAGACCCCGACCAGATACTGTTGTTGTTTATTGCGTTGCTGGCCTGTGCCTTTTTCTCAGGTATAGAGATAGCCTTTCTGGCCGCGAATAAACTGCAGATAGAGCTTGACGAGAAAAACAACGTGCTCTCGGGCCGCATCCTTACCCACCTGCTGCGCCATCCTGCCCAACTGATGGGCACCGCCCTGATCGGCTATGTTATTTCCTTGGTCTTGTATGGCTTTGTGATAGCGGGTATCCTCTATACCTTGCTGCAGGCGTTTTTGCCGGTCTCCCTGCAACTGGCGCCGCTCATACTGGTGCTGCAGATCCTGCTCGCCTCGGTTATTGTGCTGCTCACCGCCGAGTTTCTGCCCCGCAGTCTCTTTGCTATCAACCCCAACCGCATGCTCGATGTGCTGGCTATACCTATGCTGGTGCTTTACTATGCACTGTACCCTGTTGTCATTCTGCTGATGAAGCTGAGCAAATGGATTGCCGAGCGGGTTCTCAAGATAGAATTCTCAGATGAGCACCCGGTGTTTGGGGTAACGGATCTGAACGCCTACATCAAGAACAGGCTATACCACCCGGTAGAGGAGGGAGCGCCGGAAGTAGATCAGGAAATATTTCACAATGCGCTGGAGTTTAAGAAGGTGCGCGTGAAAGAATGCATGGTGCCCCGCACAGAGGTGGAAGCAGTGGAGGTAAACGAGTCTGTAGAACTGCTGCGCGATACCTTTATCAAAACAGGGCACTCCAAGATACTGGTGTACGAGAACTCGATTGACAACATCATCGGGTATTGCCACCAGCTGGCCATGTTCCAGCAGCCACGCCAGATCCGCGAAATCCTGTCGCCGGTGAGCCTGGTGCCGGAGAGCATGCTGGCCAGCGAACTGTTTCTGCGCTTCGGTACCGAACATCGCACCGTGGCCGTGGTGGTCGACGAGTTTGGCGGCACGTCGGGTATAGTGACCGTGGAGGACGTAATTGAGGAGATCGTGGGCGAGATTCAGGACGAGTACGACTATGAAGCGCTACTGGAGCAGGTGTTCCCGGCCAAACACCTATACCTGCTGAGCGCCCGCCACGAGATCGACTACCTCAACGACAAATACGAACTCCACCTGCCCGAAGGGGATTACGAAACACTGGGCGGACTGATCTTTTCGGTGCTGGGCGAGATACCCAAGGCGGGCGATGTGGTAGAGCTGCGGCCTTTCACGATCACGATCCTGTCGATGGACGACAACCGCATCAATGCGGTGAAGCTGTTCAAAGACCCAGACTTACAGGCAGATGGCGTATTTTAAACAGATGCGCACAAAATTTTGAATTTTTGCACGATTACCCTTATTTTGCACATCCTTTATCATTCGTATAACACATGGCATTAATTAACAAGATTAGAGAAAAGTCGGGTTGGGCTGTTGGCGCTATCGCCATTGGGCTTGGCGTGTTTGTAGTAGGCGGCGACCTATTAGGGCCAAACTCCAGACTTTTGGGCAACGATGCGACAACCGTAGGCGAAATAGCCGGTGAGGAAATTGACTACCAGCGCTTCGATATGGTGTTCCAGCAGATCAAAGCCCAGTACGAAGGTCAGGTACAGCGTGCTGCCACCGAAAGCGAGATGGCCATGATGCGTGAACAGGCCTGGAACCAGCTAATCTTCCAGATTGCCTTGCAGAAAGAGTACGACCGCCTGGGCATACAGGTGTCAGAAGAAGAACTGGCCGACATGGTGCAGGGTAACAACATCCACCCATCGGTTAGACAGGCGTTCACTAACCCACAGACAGGTGAGTTTGACCGTAACCAGGTAGTGCAGTACCTGCAAAACCTCGACCAGACAGGCGGCCGCCCAATGTGGGTGAACTTTGAGCAGAGCATCCTCAACGACCGTATCCAGACCAAGTATAGCAACCTGCTGACCAAGTCGGAGTACGTAACAACAGCTGAAGCGAAGAAGCACTTCGAGGCGCAGAACACGATCGCCAGCATGAAAGTGCTGTACATCCCGTACTTCTCGATCGCTGACTCAGCTGTGAGCGTAACAGACGCGCAGCTGAAAGACTACTATAACCGCAACAAAGAGCTTTACAAAGTAGAAGACGGCCGTACGCTGGAGTATGTGACCATTCCAGTTGCTGCCTCTACCGACGATATGAACTACTTCCAGGAAGAGCTGAAAGACCTGACCGAGCAGTTTGCGGCATCGACCAACGACTCGGCTTTCGTGAACACGCACTCCGACCTGCCATACGACGGTACCTACCTGCACACAGCAGAGCTGCCTGAGCAACTGCACGCCATCGCGCCGCTGGAAGAAGGCAAGGTATACGGCCCATACAACCAAGGCGATACATACGCCCTGTACAAGATTGTAGACATCAGAGACGGTAGCGTGAACACAGCCCGTGCAAGCCACATCCTGATCAAGCCAGAGAACGACACGCCGGAGGCGAAGCAAGCAGCCCTTGCCAAAGCAAAGGACATTCAGGCGCAGATCAAAAACGGTGCTGACTTCGCGGCAATGGCAGCGCAGCATGGTTCTGACGGTACTGCCTCTGTAGGTGGTGACCTGGGTTACTTCACGGAAGGCCGCATGGTGCCAGCTTTTGAGAAGGCTGTTTTCGGCGCTACTTCCGAAGGCCTGTTGCCAGCTCCTGTTGAAACGGAGTATGGCTACCACATCATCAAAATAACGGCTCCTAAATCGAAGCGTACGTACAAAGTGGCCGCCGTGCAGCGCTCACTTGATGCCAGCGATGCTACCCGCGACCAGGCTTACGCCATGGCTGACGAACTGGCTGGTACAAGCGGCTCAACGCAGGAGTTCAGAGAGAACGTAAAGAAAAACGAAGCACTTTCTGTTGAGGAAGCAGCCAACGTAGGCAAAAACAACGTGCTGGTAGGTAATCTGAGCAACGCTCGTGAACTGGTACGCTGGGCTTACTCCAAAGACACGTCAGTAGGAGATGTATCGCCTGTGTTCGAGATCAATGACCAGTACGTGATCGCCACGCTGACCGGCAAGCGCGAGAAAGGCTATGCGAAGATCGAAGATGTGAAAGAAGAGCTGACAGCTGCCGTTCGCAACGAGGTAAAGGCGCAGCAGATCATCGAAAAGCTGAAAGGTGCAACAGGTTCACTGGATCAGATCGCGGCTAACTACGGTCCGGATGCGATTGTGAGAGAGGCTGAAGAAGTATCACTTGCTTCGGGTGCTATACCTGGCCTTGGCCTGGAGCCCGTGGCCATTGGCAAAGCATTTGGTCTAAAGCAGGGCAGCCGTACCGCCCCTATCGAGGGACAAGGTGGTGTGGTGATAGCGGAACTGGTTAACCTGACCAAGGCACCGGAGGCGCAGGATCTTACTGGTGTAAAGGCGCAGCTGGTAAACACGCGTACATCGCGCGTAGAGACCAATGCCTTTGAAGCCATTAAAGAGAAAGCCGATATCAAAGACAACCGTGTAAGATTCTTCTAAGAACCGCACAATAGGTATAAGCAAAGGGCTGCTCCCATCGGAGCGGCCCTTTGTTGTTTATGGCCAAACCGAAATTATTGGTTATCTTCATTTTCGGGAGCGCATCCCATATCAAAAAGTCTGCACACACGTTGTAATAGATGATGTCTATACCTGTCCATACCTATTTGTCGAGATTGCTTGTTGTGCTGCTGCTGATCTTGCTGGCCGGGCCTTTTGCTATGGCGCAAAACCAGGAACTGGCGCTGGCACGCGAGTACCTCAGCAAGGGCGAGTACCAGAAAGCGGAAAGCATCTACAGCAAACTGATCGACGACCAGCGCCTCTTCTCCGTTGTGTATCCGGACTACCTGAAAACCCTGCTGGCCCAAAACAACCACAAAGAGGCCGAAAAGCTGGTGAAGCGCACCATCAAGCGCTACCCGGGGCAGGTGAGCTACAACATCGATCTAGGCATTGTATACCAGGCAGCCGGCGATAAAGCAGCTGCAGAAAAGCATTTTGATAAGCTAATTGCGCAACTCAAGCCGGAGGAGGTGATCGTGGCGGCCAGTGTGTTCGTGCAGCACGAGCTGTTTGACTACGCCGAGAAAGCCTACCTGCGCGGCCGTGAACTCAGCAAGAACCCTTATGAGCATAACCGCTCGCTCATCTCACTCTATACCTTCCGGCAGAAGCATGAGCCCCTGATAGGCGAGGCACTCAACCTGCTGCAGGAAAACGAGAGCGAACTGATTTATGTGCAGAACATGCTGCAGAACAGCATGCAGGACGAAAAGACCTTTGAGGTGTTGGAGAAGGAGCTGATCTCCCGTGTGCAGCAGCACCCCGACCTGCTGGCATACAACGAGCTCCTGATCTGGCTCTACATCCAGCGGCGCGACTTTTACAGTGCCCTGCTGCAGGCCCGGTCGGTAGATAAGCGCACCCGCAGCGGCGGTACCCGCGTGATGGAGCTGGGCGCCATCAGTGCCCGCAACCAAGACTACCAGGGCGCCATCGAAGCTTACGAGTACATCATCAAGGAATATCCTGACGGGCCTTATTACCTCATAGCCCGGCAGCGACTGATAAACGCCCGCGAAGAGCAGGTAGAGAACACCTTCCCGGTTAACCTGGATAAGATCAGGACACTGATAACCGACTATGAAGCGCTGCTGAATGAAGTGGGCCGGAATGTGCAGACAGTGGAGGTGCTCCAGCATATGGCTAATCTGTATGCGTTTCACCTGGACGAAAAAGAAAAAGCCATTGCCCTGTTGCAGGAAGCCATTGCCATGCCGCGTGCCAAGCCTGACTTTGTGGCGGAAAGCAAACTCACGCTGGGCGATATCTATTTGCTGAAAGGAGAACCCTGGGAGTCGACTTTGTTGTACTCGCAGGTAGAGAAGTCGCATAAGGAGACGCCGATCGGGCACGAGGCCAAGCTGCGCAATGCCCGCCTCAACTACTACAAAGGCGACTTCGAACTGGCGCAGGCTCACCTCGACATCCTGAAACTGGCCACCAGCCGGGAGATCGCCAACGACGCCATGGACCTGAGCTTATTGATCACGGACAATACCGGTTTGGATACCTCTACTGTAGCCATGGAAGAGTTTGCAGCCATTGAGCTGCTCATTTTCCAGAACAAGCTAGGCGAGGCGCAAAACAGGCTGGATGGCATGCTGCAGAAATTCCCGGGCCACAGCCTTACCGACGAGATTCACTTTCTGAAAGCCAGCATATACGAGCGTGCTGGCGAGTTTGATAAAGCCATTATGAGTCTGGAGAAGGTAGTAAGTGCGCCCGCCGACATCCTGAGTGACGATGCCCTCTATAAGATGGCCTATATCTATGAAGAGAACCTGAAAGACACGCAAAAGGCGCAGGAGCTATACAACGAGTTTCTGGTGAAGCACCAGGGCAGCATTTATGTGGCCGAGGCCCGCAAGCGCTTCCGGAAGCTGCGCGGCGACGCGCCTGTGGTTAATTAGCAGGTATAGACCTCAGTCGTAAATGTAATACTTCCAGTTAGCACGCCCCGTATCGTACAGGGTAGTCAGTTCCCCTTCAGTCTTGTGTGCCCCTAACGGGTCATATACCACCACTTCGTAGTTAAAGCCCAAAATCACGTTCTGGTTGAAGGATAGGGTATAGGCCTTGTCGGTTTTGCGGTAGTGATAAGCCGGGATGCCGATCACCCGGGAGGAGGGTTGCGCCGTCATAAGTTGTTCGGGGTAGGCGCCCTGTTCGTGAAATTGGTTTTCTATATCTTCAATCAGGGTAGAAGCGTTTGAAATCGCCAGGTTGCGGCTTATATCGCGTGTTTGGTTAGCGAGCCAAATGGTAGATGCCAGCATCGTGGCAGGCAAGGCCCAACACAAAATAGCAAATGCCTTGGACAAACGTGGTCCAGGGAATTTGACGAAAGCCCACACCGTCCAGATCAGTCCAACAGGTATAAGTAGAAAACCCAATAACCCGATAAGCATACCTAGCGAAAAGTATAGCTGAGCAGGGAGGTATAGCATAGCTGGGCCTGGCAGAAACGGAAGATTGGTCAGCAGAACGGCCAGCACACAGGTGACTATCACGATGAGCCAGAGTCTGCGATTCATGCCATGGAACGTTTTGTGAAAGGTATAGGCCTTAGGTATAGGTATTACGAAAAGAAAAGGAACAGGATCAGGATGAAGAGAATAAAAAATCCATACATGATCAGGTCGAGGGAGTAGTTCTTATACTGCTCGTAAATTTCTCTGAGTCGTTTCATGATCTGGTGAAGTGTATGGCTGCAAATTACAAAAAATAGCACAAAGGTACTGTGTCAGTTGCAACGGCCGCCCCAAATCCAGAGTAAATTGACTACCTTTGCTTCGGGTTTATTTGTGAAGCAGCATATGGAGAAAAGGTGGGTATATAACAAAAGCGTCGCGCCGGAGGTGATCAATCAACTGGCTGAGTCGCTTCGAATCAGCACCACGCTGGCCGATGTGCTGTGCCAACGCTCTATCTGCACGTTCGACGAAGCCAAAGCGTTCTTCCGCCCCAGCCTGCACGACCTGCACGATCCTTTCCTGATGAAGGACATGCACCGCGCCGTCGACCGGCTGACCGAGGCGCTGCACCGCTCCGAGAAGATATTGGTTTACGGCGACTACGATGTAGACGGCACGACCTCTGTGGCGCTCATGTACAGCTTCCTGGAGCCGCTCACCCAACCCGGCCAACTCGAGTATTACATCCCCGACAGATATAAGGAAGGCTACGGCGTGTCCACGCAAGGTATAGATTACGCCAAAGCGCAGGAGTTCTCGCTTATCATCAGCCTCGACTGTGGCATCAAGTCAGCCGATAAGGTAGCCTATGCCAAGTCGCTGGGTATAGACTTTATCATCTGCGACCACCACCTGCCCGACGAGGACATACCCCAGGCGGTGGCTGTGCTGGATCCGAAGCAGATCGACTGCCCATACCCTTACAAAGAGCTTTCGGGCTGCGGCGTTGGCTTTAAGCTGATACAGGCCTTTTGTTTCCAGCAAGGTATACCGCAGGAAGAAGCGTTTAAGCTGCTCGACCTGCTGGTGGTAAGCATTGCTGCCGATATTGTGCCCATCACAGGAGAGAACCGCATACTGGCTTACTACGGTCTTGAGTTGATCAATGGGCCCGGACCTTTGCGCCCGGGATTGGCAGCCTTGAACGAGCTGGCAGGTATAGCAGGCGTGATGGACATCACAAGTGTTGTGTTCGGTTTTGCGCCCCGCATTAACGCGGCAGGCCGTATGGGCGATGCAAAACGCTCGGTGCGCATGCTGCTGGCGCAGACCAAGGAAGAAGCCTTTGAGGTAGCCGATATCATCAACGAGTCTAATAAAGAGCGCCGCGACAAGGACTCGAACATCACCAAGGAGGCGCTGCAGATGATTGCAGAAGACGATTTTCTGCGAAACGCGAACTCCACGGTGCTCTACAAGGAGAACTGGCACAAAGGCGTGATCGGGATCGTGGCTTCCCGCTGCATCGACCACTACTACCGCCCTACCATCATCCTCACACAATCCAATGGCAAGGCGTCGGGCTCGGCCCGTTCGGTGCACGGCTTCAATGTGCATGATGCCATTGAGAGCTGCGCTGATCTGCTCGACCAGTTTGGCGGGCACATGTACGCGGCAGGGCTAACGCTGCCTGTGGAGAATGTGCCAGCCTTCAGACAGCGCTTTGAAGAGGTGGTAGCGCGTACCATTACCGAAGACCAGAAAATTCCGCAGATAGAGGTAGATGCCAAGATCAGGCTCAACCAGATCACCCCGAACTTCTATAAGATCATAAAACAAATGGAGCCTTTCGGGCCGGGCAACATGAAACCTGTGTTTGTGTCGGAGTGCGTGTACGACACGGGCAGTGTGCGTGTGGTTGGCGACAGCCATCTGAAGCTGCGCCTGACGCAGGACGGCTTCTACGACATCGACGCCATTGGCTTCGGCTTTGGCGACTTTTTCAAGCACATCTCCAAAGGCATCCCATTCGATGTATGCTATACCGTAGAGGAAAACGAGTTCAGGGGAAATGTAACGCTGCAGCTGCGCATCAAGGATATCCGGATGCAGAAGTAGCAAAACGGGTTTCTATTCTTTCACCTGAGGTATAGCATGAAGCCTTCGTGCTAAAAAGAATACCCATACAGCAGTATAAGACAAAGTGCGCACAAACCTATACCTAATAGCCCGAGTTTTAGAGAGCGGTTTCTATAGGCCAAATAACCTAGCAGCACGCCCAGCGTTTCCAATGTAAAGAGGAAAACCCGCAGCGGGAGGCCCATGGTATAGACAAAGGACTCTTGCTGCATCTCACCGAGCACCACCGGGCTTTCTCCTGCCTGCAGGTAGAAATAGGTGATCACGATCAGCCCGGCCAGGCCGATCAATACAGAAGAGAATCCTATTTTCATACACTTAGAACTACGCACAATCAGCAAAAATAAACGCATCGCGCCCTGCAGCTTTCTGCAGGGCGCGATGCGTTCAGGGCATGTTTTATAACGTTAAAACTGTTCGCTGTTATTGGCCAGCAGCTTCACGGCAGGCAATTGCTCGAGCTCCGCCAGAATTACCTTCTCCGGGTAAGGTATAAGCTTAGGAGGCACGCACATCAGGTTCAGGCTGTTCATGTCGCCGGCAAAGTAGTTCAGGTCAATAGCAGCATTCACGCCGGCCAGCCTGCCCGTGTCGGTGTACTGCCAGAAAAGCCACTTGTCTTCGTGGTGGATGTCGGGCTCGATGGTGTTGTAGCGGGCGATCCAGAAATGATAATCCTTGAAATGCCCCTGCAGCCAGCGGCGGTAGAAGTTCTGGTTGGTGTAAATGATGGGTTTTACGCCATAATGTGCTGTTACGGCCTCCAGCCAGATGCGCATGTTCTTTCGCATGTCGGCAGGTGATGTGTGCTTCTCGATCACTTCCACATCCAGCACGGGCGGCAGATCGCCTTCTTCCAACTCCACAGTGTTAATAAACATCTCGATCTGGCCCTGCACCGGTGCCGCAGGTATAAAGAAGTGGTAAGCGCCCCGTTTGATGCCCACACGCTTCGTTTCGGCCCAATTGCGGGCGAAAAACGGGTCTAGCCGGTAGTCGTCCTGTGTTGCTTTTACGAATGCAAACGTTACGTCGGCATCACGCACCTGGTCCCAGTTTACCTCCCGTTGCCACTTCGACACATCTATACCTTTCAGGCTCGAGGAAGTAATGAGCGTAGCCTTCATGGTAGCCCCGGTGCTTTTGGCGGCAGCACCATTGGTTTTTGCATTATCGGAATTTCCGGAAATAAGCCCGGTAAACAACATCGAGAGCAATAAGCCAGTATAAGCCACCTTGTGGGCAGCCAGGTAAAGTAAAGAAAGCATCATAAAGGCTGGTTAATCGGAATTCCAAACTAATAAGAAGACGCGACACTAACAACAGGAAACCCAGAATAATTTCATTTCTAAAATTAGATTTTCTGAATATATGGCCGTGTATAGCTGTTGTTATACCTGCCAGGTATAGGCATAAAACTTGGCAGGATTACTGCATTGCAGGACGGGTCTAGAATGCGTAAATTAGCCCGATGATATTAAGAGCCGAACATTTATACAAAAAATATAAGTCGCGCCTGGTCGTGAACGACGTAAGCGTGGAAGTGAACCAGGGCGAGATCGTGGGTCTGCTGGGGCCGAACGGAGCCGGAAAAACGACTTCTTTCTATATGATCGTGGGACTGGTGAAGCCGAACGAGGGCCGCATCTACCTCGACAAAGAGGATATCACGGACCTGCCCATGTACCAGCGCGCCAAACGTGGCGTGGGCTACCTGGCCCAGGAAGCCTCGGTGTTTCGGCAACTGACGGTAGAGGAGAACATCCTGGCCCCGCTCGAGATGACCAACCGCCCCAAAAAGGAGCAGCTGGAGAAAGTGGAGGAACTGCTCGAGGAGTTTTCGCTCACACATGTGCGCAAGAACAAAGGCATCGTGCTGTCGGGTGGCGAGCGTCGCCGCACCGAGATTGCCCGTGCCCTGGCCGTAGACCCTAAGTTCGTGCTGCTTGACGAACCTTTTGCCGGCGTAGACCCGATTGCCGTGGAGGAGATCCAAAGCATTGTGGCCAAGCTCAAGAGCAAAAATATCGGCATCCTCATCACCGACCACAACGTAAACGAGACGCTCTCCATCACCGACCGCGCCTATTTGCTCTTTGAGGGCAAAATCCTGAAATCCGGCACCGCCGAAGAACTGGCCGCCGACGAACAGGTGCGTAGGGTATACCTGGGGAAACATTTCGAGCTCAAGCGGAAAATTTAGACAGTTAGCAATTATCAGTAAACAGTAAGCAATTGTACAACTTTCTGCTGTCAGTTCCGATAGGTATAGCCTATGATATATTGGTATGGACAGCAATAACCTTTATAAGAAGTGTTATGCCTTTGCTATTAGAATCGTAAAGGCACATCAGCACTTGAGTACAGAAAAAAGAGAATTTACGCTCTCAAAACAACTTTTGCGTAGTGGTACCTCCATTGGGGCTAATGTAGCAGAAGCCAATGGTGGGATATCTGTTGCAGACTTCTCCTCAAAAATATCTTTAGCTTACAAAGAGAGTTTAGAAACAAAGTATTGGCTAAGTTTATTGAGAGATACTGGATATCTGGAAGTCGCAGTCGCAGAAAGCATGTTGATAGACGCGGATGAACTTAGTAAGATTTTATTCTCTATATTGAAGTCTACTAGAATTAACTCTAGAGAGAGTGGTAAATAGCCTAACAATCTGTTTACTAGTTATTGTTAACTGTTAACTGCAAAAGTGGAAATAATCAACTCTATCGTGACGTGGGTGATGAAGAAGCGGATTCATGACATTGATCTGTTTCGGAAATACCCGCATGAAGTGCAGAACGAACTGTTTCAGGACCTGATCAGTACCGCCAAGGGAACGGAGTTCGGAAAGAAGTATGGCTTCGGCGATATGAAGTCGGTGAGGACCTTCCAGGAGCGGGTGCCGATTGCCACCTACGAAGACCTGTACCCTTACATCGAGCGGGTGATGAAAGGTGAACAGAATATCCTGTGGCCAAGCAAAATCGAGTGGTTCGCCAAATCGTCGGGTACTACCAACGCCCGCAGCAAGTTTATACCTGTCAGCCCGGAGTCGCTGGAGGACTGCCACTACAAGGGCGGCAAAGACATGCTCTCGCTCTACGTCAACAATTACCCCAACACCAGGCTGTTCACGGGCAAGGGCCTTTCCATTGGCGGCAGCCACCACCCCAACGAATTCAACGCCAAGACCTCCTGTGGCGATGTGTCAGCCGTGATTATGCAGAACCTGCCGATCTGGGCCGAGGCCATGCGCACCCCGCCGCTCAAAGTGGCCCTTATGGACAAGTGGGAAGAGAAGATCGAGAAGATGGTGGAGGTGACCGTGCCCGAAAACGTGACCAGCCTGAGTGGTGTGCCTACCTGGACTTACGTGCTTTTGAAGCGCATTCTGGAAGTGACGGGCAAGAAGAATATCCTGGAGGTATGGCCGAACCTGGAGCTCTTCACACACGGGGCGGTGGCGTTTGGGCCATACCGTCAGCTGTTCAAAGAGATTATCCCCTCTGCGCAAATGAACTACCTGGAGGTATACAATGCCTCAGAGGGCTTCTTCGGGATACAGGACCAGCGCGACACCGAAGACGAAATGCTGCTGATGCTCGACTACGGCGTGTATTACGAGTTTATCCCGATGGACCAGTTTGAGGAGGAAAACCCAAAAACACTCACGTTGGACCAGGTAGAACTGGGCAAGAACTATGCACTAGTTATATCGACCAATGCCGGCCTGTGGCGCTATAAGATCGGCGACACCGTGCGCTTCACTAACCTGAGCCCATACCGCATCAAGATATCAGGCCGCACGAAGCACTTCATCAATGCCTTTGGTGAGGAGGTGATCGTGGAGAACGCCGAAGTGGCCATTACCAAGGCCTGCGACGCCACTGGTGCGATCATCTCGAACTTCACGGCCGCACCTGTGTACATGGAGAGCGGCAAGCGTGGCGGTCACGAATGGCTGATCGAGTTTGAGAAAGAGCCAGACAGTTTGCCTCGCTTCACCCAGGTGCTCGACCAAACGCTGCGCGAGACAAACTCCGACTACGACGCCAAGCGCCAGAACGACATTGCCCTGCAGGAGCCCATCGTGCACGCCGCTCCGAAAGGCACCTTCATGAACTGGCTCAGCAAAAAAGGAAAGCTGGGTGGCCAGCACAAAGTGCCGAGGCTGAGCAATACCCGCGAGTATCTGGAGGAGATCATGAATTTAGCTAAGAGTTAAGAGTTTAAAGTTAAGAGTGAGTCTTCTCTTGGTGTGTCATTTTGAATGGTGGTGAGAGAGCTGGAGTAAGAAGCGTATAGCATTTCAGGTAGCATTTCAGTTTTCTCACAGCTACGCTGGCTCTCTTCGGCTCGCGCCTCAAGAGTAGTCGAAATGACAATAAAAATGCCCGGCAGGTGTAAACTGCCGGGCATTTTTGCTTTTAACCTATACCTCAGGTATAGCAACTATCTAAATAAGCCGTAAATCGTTACAGATACTGCGAAACTCAATACCAACAGGAGCGCCACATTAAGGTACACAGGCACCGTTTTGCCTTTCACTTTTGTGTAATCGAAGCCCTGCGCTGTTAGTACCATCAGCAAAACGAGGTTGATAATGGTTAGCACGCGGTTAAGGCCGATCCAGGTATTCTTTATTTCTAAAGTCATCGCGTATGGTGTTAGTTAGGTATAGGGGCCGATTATCCATTACTCCAAAAAGCTACTCATAAAGCCGCCCTCTTTCCTGGCATTCTCCCCGTGCGGCACGAGCGCTTCGATCAGCTTCTTTACCGGCATCGACTGCAGCCATACCTTGCCGGTGCCGCGCAGAGTAGCTAAGAAGATACCCTCACCGCCGAAGATCATGGACTTGAGTCCGCCGGCCCGTTGAATGCTGAAATCTATACCTTGCTCAAAAGCGACCACGCAGCCTGTGTCGACGCGCAGGGTTTCGTTGTTGAGCTCTTTCTCTACAATAGTGCCGCCCGCATGCAAAAAGGCCAGTCCGTCGCCGGAAAGTCGTTGCAGGATGAAGCCTTCACCACCAAACAGGCCGGAGCCGAGCTTCTGGTTGAAGTGCATGGCCAGCTTCGTGCCGAGTGCCGCTGCCAGAAAAGCATCTTTCTGTGCAATCAATGTGTTGCCACTGAGTTGCTGCAGGTCCAGGGGCAGGATGGTGCCAGGGTAGGGGGCCGAAAAGGCCACGCGGCTCTTGCCGTAGCCACGGTGCGTGAAGTGCGTCATAAACAGCGACTCGCCCGTGATCAGGCGGCTACCCGCCGAAACCAGTTTGCCCAGAAAGCCCTGGCTGGGGTTGGAGCCGTCGCCCATTTTGGTCTGGAAATCAATGCCTTCTTCCATGTAGACCATGGCGCCAGCCTCGGCTATCACAGTTTCGTTGGGGTCGAGCTCGATTTCGAGTACTTGTATGTCGTTGCCGAAAATGCGAAAGTCAATTTCGTGTGCGTTTCTCATAGTTTTTAGGACTTAGTGTTCAGACAGACAAGATAGTAAATTATCTAATCCACTTCATCGTCTTCGTCCTCTTCGCCACGTCCTTTTTTTCGGCGGGCCTTTGGCAAGTCCTTGTCGTCTTCGTCGTCTGATACGGAACTGGTGCCTTTCACGAAGTCCTCGTCGGTTTCTTCTACCTCTTCGCCCTCTTCTATGTGAAACACTTCTTCCTCTTTCTTGGCGCGTTCGGCGGCATCGCGTTTTACCAGCTTTTTATCCTCCACGTTCTTGTTGAGGAATTCGTTGATCTGGTCGATTGAGTAATTGGAGATGATCTCGCCCTGCTTATTCACTTTTATCTCGAAACCCTCCAGGTCTTTGTGCACACGGGATTTCTTCTTCGAGCTTTTGTTTTCTTTTTTATCCTTAGCCATAACGTTGGTCTGTTTCTTTCTGAAGTATAAGGCGAAACGGCCAAATAGTTACAGGCAGGCAGACCGGGCAGGTATAAAAAAAGCGGCTACCCTTCTCAGAGTAGCCGCCGTTGGTCAGGTATAGGTATAGCCTAGGCCGTTACGTAGTGGCCGAGGGCACTAATGGCAGCGTCGATGCGATTTGCCGTCTCCTCACGGCCAATCACCTCAATAATTTGCATCAGGTCGGGGCCCGCTTCGGCACCGGTTACGGCCAGACGAAGCGCCTGCATCACCATGCCCAGTTTCATGCCGTGGCGCTCCAGTATGCTTGTCAGGAGGTCTTTTACCGTATCGGCGTTGAAGTTGCTGAGGGTAGAAAGCTCGTTGCGGAAGTCGGTGAACACGGCCACCGCCTGGCTGTTCCACTTCTTGCTCGCTACCTTCTCGCTGTACTCGGTAGGCGCCACGAAGAAGTAGGCCGCCTCGCGCCAGAACTCCTGCGGGAAGCTCACACGCTCTTTCATCAGGCCGGCGATCTTCTCGGCTTTTTCAGGCGAGCAGGAGATATTGTGCTCTTCCAGCGCTTTGAGCAGGTAGCCTGCCAGCTCGGCGTCTGGCTTGGCGCGTAGGTACTGCTCGTTGAACCAGCGGGCTTTTTGTATGTCGAAACGGGTACCGGACTTGCCGATACGCTCGATCGTGAATTCATTGGCGAGCTCTTCCATTGAGAAGATCTCCTGCTGTGTGCCTGGGTTCCAGCCCAGGAATGCCAGGAAGTTGATGAAAGCCTCCGGAATGTAGCCCGACTCGCGGTAGCCTGAAGAAACTTCGTTAGAGAATGGGTCTACCCAACGCAGCGGGAATACCGGGAAGCCCAGCTTGTCGCCGTCGCGCTTGCTCAGCTTGCCGTTGCCGTCTGGCTTCAGCAGCAGCGGCAGGTGCGCGAACTCAGGCATGGTGTCTTCCCAGCCCAGGTAGCGGTATAGCAACACGTGCAGCGGTGCAGATGGCAACCACTCCTCACCGCGGATCACGTGCGTGATCTGCATCAGGTGGTCGTCCACAATGTTGGCCAAGTGGTAGGTCGGCATGCCGTCCGACTTCATCAAAACTTTATCGTCAATGGCAGAAGAGTGCACCATGACCCAACCGCGGATCAGGTCTTTCAGACGCACTTCCTCTTTGCGGGGTACTTTCAGACGGATCACGTACGGGTCACCTGACTCCAGGCGCTTCTTTACTTCATCTTCAGGCAGCGTGAGCGAGTTTTTCATCGTCATGCGGGTGATGGCGTTGTACTGTGGCGTGGCTACCTTGGCAGCCTTCAGGCGCTCGCGCATCTCATCAAGTTCCTCGGCCGTGTCGAAGGCGTAGTAGGCATGGCCGCTCTCGATAAGTTGCATGGCGTACTGCATGTACATTGGCTTGCGCTCCGACTGGCGGTAAGGGGCGTAGGGGCCACCGTGCCATGGGCTTTCATCCAGCTCAATGCCGCACCACTCCAGCGACTCACGGATGTAATCTTCGGCACCTGGCACAAAACGGTTCTGGTCTGTGTCCTCGATGCGCAAAATCATTTTACCGCCAGTTTTTCTGGCAAGCAAAAAATTGTAAAGGGCTGTGCGTACACCGCCGATATGGAGAGGCCCTGTCGGGCTTGGGGCAAAGCGTACTCTAACTTCTCTTTCCATGTATGGTTATTTCAAAAAGGCATTGTAAATGACGCCACAAAGGTACAAAATAAATTCTCGTTTCGGTAAGAGTTATGTGCTGTAAGCTATACCTGTACGGGGCGCAGGTATAAACATAACTTTTCATGTGCGTATCAGTTTTAGGAGAATGCCACGAACTGCCCCATGCCTCGCCAAACGCTGAAAAATATCTGGTGCCTGCTCAAGGAAACCAGCCTGGAGTTCATTGAGAACAACTCCTTCCAAAAAGGGGCGGCGCTGGCCTATTATACCATTTTCGCTTTGCCGCCCATTCTGCTGATCATCATCAACGCGACGGGCTATTTTTTTGGCGAGCAGGCTGTATCGGGCGAGATCTATTACCAGATTAGGGAAACGGTGGGCTCGGAGGCGGCTTTTGCGGTGCAGCGTATGGTGGAGAGCATCAACGACATCACCTCCTTCAACCTGGCCACGGTCGTCATTGTGGTCACACTGTTCATTGCGGCCACGGGGGTGTTTGTGTCGCTGCAGGATTCGCTCAACGAGGTATGGTATGTGCGGCCGGCACCCAAACGCGGCTATGTTAAGCTGATCCTCGACCGTTTTCTGTCCTTTGCCATGATTCTGGCCATCGCTATTCTGCTGATTGTGTCGCTGCTGGCCAACACCATCCTGGTCGCCGTCGGCGATTTTCTGGAGGCCCGGTTGGCTGGCTGGATTGTATACATTATGCGGGGTGTTAACCTGGTGTCGGGTTTTGTGCTCATGACCTTCATGTTCGGCTGCATTTACCGCTTCCTGCCCGATGCCAAGATCAAGTGGCGAGACGTGTGGGTGGGGGCATTGGTGACCTCGGCGCTCTTTGCCATTGGCCGCGAAATCATCGGGCTATACTTGGGCACAAGCAACATCACCTCCATTTATGGTGCGGCCGGTTCGGTCATCGTCATTCTGCTATGGGTGTTCTATACCTCGCAGATCATTTTCTTCGGGGCTGTGTTCACCTTCGTCTACTCCCGCAAGTATGGTTTCAACATCTACCCAGCCGAGTATGCGGTGCGCTTCATCCGGCAGGAAATAGAGGTTGGTCATACCGCCGTAAACGCCGAACCGGGCAAGTTTACGAAGGATATTTATGGGGAAGAAGAAGCCAAGGAAGCCGCCAAATCAGACGAGCACGACAAGTCGATGGGGGAGGGTATTTGAGGGGAGTAACGGTTGGTACATAAGGCGAGCGATGCATAGCAGCGAGTGGCTTATGTGCAGGGTTAGCGGATGCTTTTCTTCCTGTTTTTCCTATTTGCTGTTAAGTCAGCTAAAAAAGAGTCTCTGTACTCTCTTAGCTTTTTTCTGTATCCGAATGGCAACAAGTATAAAGTTGTTGGAAGTACAAGCCAAGCAAACACTAAAATACCTATTCCATAAGTGCTACTGTCGGTAACAAGTGTAATCAAAGCCATGAACAACAGGAAAGCAAACGCAATAAATACGAATAACTGGTACCCTGCTGTATAGGGTATAATCTCACCTTGCGCTACTGTGTTCGAAGCTATGTTACCTTCTGAAAAAGCTATCCTTATTTTGCCTGCACCCCTGTAAGGGTTAAACATTTTTGACTTCACAACTATTTCCACCGAGTCAACACCAGTAACTTTCACTTCTTTGTAGTCAACTACACCAATCCCAAGCATGCTGGCAAAGTCTCTCTTCTTATCTTTTTCTCGTGCGATAGTCTCCATTACCTTCGACTTAGGCTGGCTAATCTCTATTGAGAATCTTTCATGGTATCGTTCGAGAAATTTCTTCATACTTTGAAGTAACCGCTAACTTGTAGCTAAACGGAATAAACATACGGTTTTTTGTCGATTTGAACAGATAGCCGTAACTGGGTTAGCGAATATACTATATAATAAAAAATCTATACCTATGGGATTACACGATCGATAAATCCATAGGTATAGATTGTAATAGGGAAGAAATTCTACAATGCGGCAATGCAGGAAATTTCTACGTTCACGTCTTTCGGCAGTCTGCTAACTTCTACTGTTTCGCGGGCAGGTGGGTTGGAGCGGAAATAGCTCCCGTATACCTCGTTTATTTTGGCGAAGTTACCCAAGTCTTTCACGAAGATGCTGCACTTGAGCACATTGTCGAAGCCCATACCTGCTTCCTGTAATATCGCAAACAGGTTCTTCATAACCTGGTGCGTTTCCTCCTCAATGGTGCCGCTTACCAGTTCGCCGCTTTGGGGGTCCAAAGGAATCTGGCCCGAAATATACATGGTGCCGTTGTGGAGTGTAGCCTGGCTATAAGGTCCAATAGCAGCGGGTGCATTGGCGGATGTGATGATGCTGTGCGTCATAGTCTGATTCGTTTTAATGTGTATCTTTACCCATCAAAAGTACAGAAATATGCACATACTTGTTTTGTCTGGTGATGAAATGGCCGCTGAGTTTCGGCAGAAATTTGCGGAAGGAGCCAACGGCAATACCTATACCTTCCTGCACAGCCGCCACCTAACCGATGACCAACTGAAGCCATCCGATATCGTATTTGACTTTCTGCTGCACGAAGAGCCCGAGCGCCTGAGCGACTATACGCCCGAGCAGGTCGTGTTTTGCCAGGCCGTCACCAAGCAATTGGCCGCGCTGGTACAGGAGTCAGGTTTAGAGAGTACCTGCACCCTGTTTGGCTTCAACGGTCTGCCAACGCTGTTCAATCGACCGGTGCTGGAGGTAAGCCTATACCTGCAGCGCGATGCCGACAAACTGAAGCAGGTATGCGCACAACTCGGCACAGAATACCAATTGGTGAACGACCGCGCAGGTATGGCAACACCCCGCATCCTGTGCATGATCATCAACGAAGCCTGCTATACCTTGCAAGAGGGCACCGCTTCTATTCAGGACATTGACCTGGGCATGAAGCTCGGTACTAACTACCCGTTCGGACCTTTCGAGTGGGCCAATGCCATAGGTATAGCCAACGTGTATCAAGTGCTGAAAGCGATGTACGAAGACACTAAAGAAGAGCGCTACAAGATCTGCCCGCTGCTTAAGACCAAGTATTTGAGAGGGGAGAAGTTTGAGTTGTAAACAAAAAGGGGAAGCCATTCAGCTTCCCCTTCTCTTTTATGCATCTAACCGGATTATTCCACCGTTACAGACTTCGCCAAATTACGTGGCTGGTCTACGTTACAGCCGCGCATCACCGCAATGTGATAAGACAATAACTGCAGCGGAATAACCGACAGCAACGGCACCAGGTGCTCGCTCGTCTCCGGAATCTCGATCACGTGGTCGGCCATAGCAGGTATCGTCGTGTCACCTTCAGTCACAACCGCGATGATCTTGCCTTTACGGGCCTTCACCTCCTGAATGTTCGACACGATCTTCTCGTAAGAGCTGTCTTTCGTCGCAATCACCACTACTGGCATGTGCTCGTCAATCAGCGCGATCGGGCCGTGCTTCATCTCGGCGGCAGGATAACCTTCGGCGTGGATATAAGAGATCTCCTTCAGCTTCAGGGCGCCTTCCAGGGCAACCGGGAAATTATAGCCACGGCCCAGGTATAGGAAGTTGGTGGCGTCTTTGTACTGCTCAGAGATCTTAATGATCTGCTCGTTCAGCTCAAGGGCTTTCTCCACTTTAGATGGGATGCTCTCCAGCTCCACCATCAGTTGGCGCAGTTTAGAGGTCTCCAGTGTGCCGCGCTTGCTGCCCAAAATCATGGCGATCAGCGAAAGCACGGTTACCTGTGCCGTAAAGGCCTTGGTAGAGGCCACCCCAATCTCAGGACCGGCATGGGTATAGGCGCCGGCGTCGGTAGCACGGGCTATAGAGGAGCCTACCACGTTGCAGATACCGAATATAGTAGCACCTTTTGATTTGGCCAGCTCCAGTGCCGCCAGCGTATCAGCCGTCTCCCCGGACTGCGAAATCGCCACTACAATGTCGCGCTCGCTGATGATCGGGTTACGGTAACGGAATTCAGAGGCGTATTCTACCTCTACAGGTATGCGGGCCAGGTCCTCGATCAGGTACTCGGCTACCAGGCCTGCGTGCCAGGAGGTACCACAAGCCACAATAAGGATACGCTCAGCATTCACGAATTTATTTTCGAACTCACGGATGCCACCCATCATCATATGGTCGCTCTCGGCAATCATACGGCCGCGCATGCTGTCGAGAATAGAGCGCGGCTGCTCAAAGATCTCCTTCAGCATGAAGTGCGGATAGCCGCCTTTCTCGATCGACTCAAGGGCCATTTCGAGGCGCTGCACGTAAGGTGTCTGCACCACGTCCTCTTTTGTGCGGATCTCCAACTCACCGTCTTTGATCACCACCAGTTCGTAGTCGTTCACATACACGACATCGTTGGTGTACTCAATGATAGGGGTGGCATCAGAGGCCAGGAAATACTCACCTTCGCCTATACCTACCACCAGTGGACTGCCTTTGCGGGCAGCAATCAGTTGGTTTTGATCCTCTTTGGAAAGTACCACAATCGCATAAGCGCCTACCACTTCGTGCAGGGCAAGTCGCACGGCCTCAGCCAGCGAGCAGTTGCTGTTCTGCTTAATGTCCTCGATCAGGTTAATGAAAACCTCCGAATCCGTCTCAGACTGGAAAGTATGGCCTTTCTCGATCAGGAGCTGCTTCAGCGAAGCGTAGTTCTCGATGATGCCATTGTGGATAATGGCGATGTTCTTGGAGCTGGAGTAGTGTGGGTGTGCATTCACATCGTTCGGCTCGCCGTGGGTTGCCCAGCGGGTATGGCCCATGCCGATGTTGCCATGCACATCTTTGTCTGCAATAAAGGCCTCCAGGTCGCTTACCTTGCCTTTTCTTTTGAAGACGTTTAAGTCTCCATTCATCAGTGCTATGCCTGCGCTGTCATAGCCTCTGTATTCAAGTCGTTTCAAGCCCTTAAGGACAATAGGGCAAGCATCTCTATGCCCTACGTATGCTACAATTCCGCACATATAGTATAAAATTTCATTAAAAAAATAAAGGGTACCTACAAAGGTACCCTTTTCTATAATATGTATAAAATTTCTTACTAATATTTAAGCCCTAGTCCTGCAGCTTCGAATAGTATATCAGGAGCTTAACCGGGTTGGCTTCGTTGTTTGTAACAATGGCGCGGTATGGACGCAGCTCCGGACGAATCGTCACGGTTCTGTCTGAGTTCGAGGTGGATGAAACAGCTCCGAGCATCAGGCCGTTGTTTGGCTTCATACCCATCATTACGCCTTGCAGGTAGCTCGTCACGTTCATGGTGTAGTAATCTACTCCATTTTTGCGGCTACTGGCCACCAGAGCTGGATAGGTGGTAAATAATGGGTTAATACCATCCTGCTGCACAGCGCGCAAGTTGCCGGCAATGTCTCTTAGAAACTGGTTGGCGTTGTTGGTCTCATATAGCGCCAACTGCTGTGGTCTGGTCAGGTTGTTGGCTGCAGAGGCCGCTTTGATGGGTATGATCAGCTCAGCCCGGTTAATGATTCGGTTTCCTGGCAGATCCTTGAACTTATCCAGGTGAGGAATGGTGATTTTGGTGAGCAGCTGTGTGCCTGATTGCACATATGAGTCTCCACCTGTTTCGGTGGCCGGTACGAAGCTTCCATTGGCCTGCAGCGCCGCCACGGCGGTACCCGTGCGGTCAGAGGTCAGTTGAGTAAAGTAATCGCCGGAACCCAGCAAAAAGTTATGCTGCCTTGCCGTACCTTCAGCTGTTGTATAGTGCAGCGCCAAGCTTGAGTTTGTGCTGTTCAGGGTGAGGCCGATAATGCTGGCATTCTCTCCTTCAGGCACTGTTAGCGCAATCCCTTTGAAGAAGTTCTCGAACCCTGCCTGACTGGCGAGGCCAGCCTGACCAGATTGGGCCATGAACTCGTTTGCCAGTTCCTGGCTCAGCTTCACCTTCAGCAATCTTGTTTTTTTGGTGGTAACGCCGTTGGTCGTTTCCGTGTCAATGCGCGGAAGGAAAGCCTTTGACCCGACAGGCTCTGCATTATAAGCGAAAGGGGTAGTCGTGAAATAAGACGTTCTTTCATCAAACGTGCCGGTCACGCGGTGCACGTTCACCTGCATCGCTTTCAGCGTATCAGCATACTTGAACGAATAGTCCAGCGTGAGCACCAACGAGTCTGCTCTGGCGCCAGCGCCAAAGTTCAGGCTGCTGCCGTTAAGCGACACCTCCGTGATGGTGCTGGCACGCACCTTCCCCAGTACCGGATCAATGTACTGGCCCAGAAGAGGTGGCTGTGTGCGGAACGATACAATGGAATCGCCCTGGAACACAGTTCCGGTCTGAATGGTCAGGGTGTCCGTGAACTCGGTTCCTATCAGGTTTTCGTCCTGTAGTTCGAGTCCGATGTCTTTTGGGTCTTCGCAGGCTGTGAGGGCGGCAAATGAAAAGAAGAAAAGGAATAATCTTCTAGCGGCTGAGTTCATTATATAGGTTGAAGTATGAATCACACAGGTTGTCGTCGGCACTGATGGTATTGATGTTTTTGTTCGTCTCAACAAATTTGTTGAACAGGGCATCGATGTTCTCGCTGAAGTTCTCGTTGGTTTTGATCACAGAGTCAGCGTACTCCATGCCTACTTTAATAAAGCTGTCCAGGTCTGCTTCCTGCAAAGAGGCCAGCATGCTGTTGTCGATGTCAAGCATCTTTACTTTTTCAAGCAGGTCGCCGTCGAACTTGTGCTTGTACTCGTGGTTGTAAACCGTAAAGATAGACTTCGAATCCTTAAAGATCGGGTCTTTCTTATAAGTCGTTTTCAGGTATAGCGGAATCAGGCCCGTCATCCAGTCGTTGCAATGCACGATATCCGGTTGCCAGCCCAGTTTCTTCACCGTCTCGAGCACACCCTTGCAGAAGAAGATGGCGCGCTCGTCGTTGTCCTGGTGGAAGTTGTTGTTCTTATCCACGAAAACGGACTTGCGCTGGAAATAGTCTTCGTTGTCGATAAAATATACCTGCAGCTTGGCATTCGGGATAGAGGCCACCTTGATGACAAGCGGCTTCTCGTCATCACCCACGGCAATGTTAATGCCCGACAGGCGTACTACCTCATGCAAACGGTTTTTACGCTCGTTTATTATACCGAACTTTGGCACAAAGATGCGGATCTCCATACCTCTTTCCTGCATACTCTGCGGCAGCGTGTTCAGAAATTCTGCTACTTTAGTGGTTTGGAGGAAAGGAAGGATTTCGGTGGCGGCGTACAGGATTCGCAATTTAGACATGGGTATGTAATTAAAAATTTATTAAGCAACAGTAATGGGACGTGCAAAATTAGCATTTTTTATTCTAATTTTCAATTTAATGTTCTATAACCTACTTTTGCCGACTTTTAGCAATTGTATCCTTTATACCTATTAATATGGAAGTTATAGAGCAGGTGGAGGCCCTCAAGGCCATTGTGAAGGCGCTGCGATGTGGCGGCAAGCGTATTGGCTTTGTGCCCACCATGGGCGCCCTGCACGAAGGGCACCTGCAGCTTTTGCGCGCCTCTGCCCGCGAGAATGACATTACAGTATGTAGTGTGTTCGTGAATCCGACTCAATTCAACAACGCCTCTGATTATAAGCTATACCCCCGCACGCTCGAGCAGGACATCCGGCTGCTGCAGTCCGTTGGCTGCGACTACCTGTTTGCGCCGAGTGCGGAAGAGATATACCCACAACAGTCTGTGCTGCAGTTTAGTTTCGGCGCGCTGGAAGCCGTTATGGAGGGCGAGCACCGTCCCGGCCACTTCAACGGCGTAGCTACGGTAGTAAGTAAATTGTTCCATATCGTGCAGCCCCACAAGGCCTATTTCGGACAGAAGGATTTGCAGCAGGTGGCCATTGTGCGGCAATTGGTGCAGGCACTGAGCTTCGACCTGGAGCTGGTGTGCTACCCCACCGTGCGCGAGGCCGACGGGCTGGCCATGTCGTCGCGCAACAAGCGCCTGAGCGAGGCGCAGCGGCAGCTGGCCCCGCAGCTATACCAAGCCCTGCAGATGGCGGCCTCTGACTTGAATGAAAAACCGATCGAAACTATCAAGAGCGAAGTGGCGCAGCTACTGCAGCAGTCGAACGAGATCAGGTTGGAGTACTTTGAAATTGTGGACGCCACCACCTTGCAACCCCTGCAGGACATCAGCGGACAGGAAGAAGTGGCCCTTTGCATCGCCGCCTTTGTGGGCGAGGTGCGCCTGATCGACAACATGCTCGTGAATCTAAAAGAAGGCTGATTTGTTTGGGATGGTAAAGGCTTAAGAAGATGCTGAGGCGCTGGTAGTTTATCTGCGCCTAATTGCATAACTTTGCGGCCTATTACAAAAATAAACCATGTATATTGAGGTTTTAAAATCAAAGATACACCGTTGTCGGGTTACGCAGGCTGAGCTGCATTATGTAGGAAGCATCACCATTGACGAAGACCTGATGGATGCCGCCAACGTAGTGGAGAACGAGAAGGTACAGATCGTCAACATCAACAACGGGGAGCGCTTCGAAACGTACGTGATTAAGGGTGAGCGCGGTACCGGTACGGTTTGTCTGAACGGCCCGGCCGCTCGCAAGGTGCAGGTAGGCGATATCGTGATCGTGATTTCCTATTGCTCCATTAAGTTCGAAGACGCCAAGAACCACCAGCCTACGCTCGTTTTCCCGGATCAGCACAACCGATTGGTGTAACGCCACTGCATGAGAAAACTGCTCTCTTTTCTGAAGTACAGCCTGCTTCTGGGGCTTTCCGCATTTCTGATGTGGTACGCCCTCAAAGAGCTCGACTTCGAGAAACTATGGGCCGAGCTTCAAAACATCAATTACAGTTGGCTGGCTCTCTCTGTGCTCATGGGCCTGGCAGCCTACCTGAGCCGGGCCTACCGCTGGTACATGCAGATACGGCCCACGGGCTATACCCCATCTTTTAAAAATACTTACAACGCCATGATGGTGGGCTACCTGGCCAACCTGGTGTTGCCCCGCATGGGGGAGGTGGTACGCTGCAGCATGCTCCGTCGCAGCGACGGCATACCTGTTAACAAAGCCTTTGGTACGGTCATCGCCGAGCGCTTCATCGATATGGTGATGCTGCTCCTTTTTCTGGGGCTTACTTTTCTGCTCGAGGTCAACCGCCTCCGCGATTTTCTCTTCGGTCTTTTCACGGATAAATACGCCAGTCTGGAGCAAAGCTTCGGGTCGTTATACCTGTTAGTGGTGTTGCTGATGGTCGTAGGAGCCGTGTTTCTGGTGTTGGGTATTATTTACCTGAACAGGCTGCGGCAAAACGCCTTTTTCCGTAAGGCCGTCACTTTTGTGCGCGGTATGCTGCAGGGTGTGTTCAGTATCACCAAAATTGAGAACCAAGCCGCCTTCTGGGGTCATACCCTGTTTGTGTGGGCGATGTACTATGGCATGAGCCTTGTTGTGTTCTACGCTATACCTGCCACTTCTGGCCTCACTCCGGTGGCGGCCCTATCGGTGCTTGTGATTGGTACCTTGGGTATGGCGGCGCCGGTACAGGGCGGGGTGGGGGTGTACCACCTGCTCGTGCAGACGGTATTGCTGCTATACGGTATACCTAAGGAGGCCGGTATGGCGTATGCGTTGGTAGCGCACACTTCACAAACACTTTTGGTAGTTGGCATGGGAGTGCTTAGTTTTATAGCAGGAATGTTACAGAAGCCCGCCGTAGCCGAAGAGCATGCGCAGGCAAACCCGCCCATACATGAATTCAAAAGATAAAATCCTAACCCTGCCTGATCTGCAGCAGCAAGTGGAGGCATGGCGCAGCCAGGGGCAGCAGATTGTTTTTACCAACGGCTGCTTCGATATTCTCCACCTCGGCCATGTCGACTACCTGGAGAAAGCACGACAACTTGGCGATAAATTGGTGCTCGGGCTTAACACAGATGCGTCAATAAGCCGTATAAAAGGTCCAAGTCGCCCGCTGCAGGACGAAATGTCACGTGCTCGGGTTATGGCATCGCTTTTGTTCGTAGATGCTGTAGTATTCTTCGATGAAGATACGCCGCTCGAACTCATCAAGGCGATACAGCCCGATATACTGGTGAAGGGCGACGATTATACCGTCGAAAATATAGTGGGACAGGATGTCGTTACTGCAAGAGGAGGCCAGGTGAAAACCGTGCCGCTCGTGAAAGGCTACTCCACCACGAATGTTGTTAAAAAGATTGAAAACCGACCGAACCCTTAAATTTTAATTAGAGAAATGGGAATATATTTGATTGTTATTCTCTTCATGGGCCTCAGCATGTGGGTAAGCTGGAGACTGAAGAGCAAGTTTAAAAAGTACTCTGAAATTCCGTTGCAATCGGGCTACACCGGCCGCGAGATTGCCGAAATGATGCTGGCCGACAACGGTATACATGATGTGAAAGTGATATCGGTGGCGGGCCGACTGACGGACCACTACAACCCGGCTGACAAGACCGTGAACCTGAGCGAGTACGTGTACGAGGCGCGTAGTGCGGCGGCTGCAGCCGTGGCGGCGCACGAATGCGGTCACGCCGTGCAGCACGCCAGAGCCTACAGCTTCCTGAAATTCCGTTCGGCCATGGTGCCGGCGCTGAGCATCGCCTCTCGCTACATGCAGTGGATCATCCTGATCGGTATTTTCATGCTGCAGACTACGCCTATCCCGCTGACAATTGGGGTGGCCCTGTTTGCGCTGACAACCCTTTTTAGTTTCATAACACTGCCTGTCGAGTTCGACGCCAGCAAGCGTGCACTAGCCTGGATCAGCTCCAATAACATTGTGACGCAGCAAGAGCTGGCCATGTCGAAAGACGCGTTGAAATGGGCCGCCATGACGTATGTGGTAGCTGCGCTGGGCTCCCTGGCCACGCTGTTGTACTATGTGTCGCTGCTAATGGGCCGACGTGATTAAGGACGCCTACATGCCGTATAAGCATTAGGTAAAACGCCACCTGTTCGTTTCGAGCGGGTGGCGTTTCTATTTTGCGGCCTTGGATTTCATCATTCCTAACAAATATTAGTTAGGCAGGTTATTTTAATATTGTCGAATTTCATAGTTTTGTACTATAATTATTAATTGCAGTCCTTTTATATATAAAAGCATGAATTTTCAATTAACCGAAGAACATTTGGCGGTGCAGGCTGCTGCCCGCGAATTTGCACAAACAGAATTACTGCCAGGCGTAATCGAGCGCGACGAGCACCAGAAGTTTCCAGCTGAGCAGATCAAAAAAATGGGAGAGCTCGGCTTCCTGGGCATGATGGTGGATCCGAAGTACGGCGGTGGCGGTATGGATACCATCTCTTATGTACTGGCCATGGAAGAGATTTCCAAAGTGGATGCCTCTGCTTCTGTTGTGATGTCGGTGAATAACTCACTCGTTTGCTGGGGCCTTGAGAAATACGGTAATGAAGAGCAAAAGCAGAAATACCTGACCAAACTTGCCACTGGCGAGATCATCGGTGCCTTCTGTCTTTCGGAGCCGGAAGCTGGTTCTGACGCCACGTCGCAGCGCACTACCGCCGAAGACAAAGGCGACTATTACCTGCTGAACGGCACAAAGAACTGGATCACCAACGGCAGCACCGCCTCGGTATACCTGGTGATTGCACAGACAGACGTGGCGAAAGGCCACCGTGGTATAAACGCCCTGATCGTAGAGCGCGGTATGGAAGGCTTCCAGATCGGACCGAAAGAGAACAAGCTGGGTATCCGTGGCTCTGACACGCACTCGCTGATGTTCACGGATGTGAAAGTGCCGAAAGAGAACCGCATTGGCGAAGACGGCTTCGGCTTTAAGTTCGCGATGTCGACGCTGGCAGGTGGCCGTATTGGTATTGCTGCGCAGGCGTTGGGTATAGCATCGGGTGCTTTCGAACTGGCGGTGAAGTACTCAAAAGAGCGCAAAGCGTTCGGTGTGGAGATCGCCAAGCACCAGGCTATCCAGTTCAAGCTGGCTGACATGGCCACGAATATTGAAGCGGCCCGTTTGCTTTGCCTGCAGGCTGCCTACCACAAAGATAGCCACCAGGACTATGGCAAGTCTGGTGCAATGGCAAAGCTGTTTGCTTCCAAAGTTGCGATGGATACCACTGTTGAAGCAGTGCAGGTGCACGGCGGTTACGGTTTCGTAAAAGAGTACCATGTAGAGCGCCTGATGCGTGATGCTAAAATCACACAAATCTATGAGGGTACTTCTGAGATTCAGAAAATAGTAATTTCAAGAGAATTGTTAAAGTAATTTGGCACTTAAACCTTTGTTCCTGTGTTATTTAGGCTAAGGATATGGTTTTTCGAATTAAAATTAAATATTTAAAATATTTTGAATTTTATAAAGATTAGCCTAGCTTTAGGACAAAATTAAAGGGTTTATAGTATAAAAGTTAGTTGGTAACACACATGGAAGATTACAATAAGATTATTGAGTCGCTTGGGGTGCGGTTCATTAAAGCGAAAAATCTGGTGTTGCAGCAGCCGTTCTCGGTTCGCAATTACTACGACGTAGGCAACAACCTGATTCTGCTTCATAAAGGTACAATTTTCTTTGGTGAGGAGGAACAGATGGTAGAAGAGGGCGAACTGCTCTTTATACCGGGTGGACGCAGCACGAAGGTAACCTATGGTTCCAGCGACGGCCGCTCCATCACAAACGATGACCTGATCACCAACAGAGAGAAGTTCTTTAAGAGCAATAACGACCTCGATCTGATCGGCGACGCCGAGGAGAGCCACAGCTATGTGAGCTTCGAAGCGAAAGTGTTCGATTCAGTTAACTTCTTTGCATCGCTTGACCTGCCAGCGTTCCTGATTTCGGGCAACAACAAACTGGCTAACCTGGTGATCAAGGTGGTGGAAGAAAGCATGCAGGACCTGCCTGGCAAGGAGCGTTTGATCAGCATCTACACCGAGAACATCGTGGTAGAGATCGTGCGCCACATCCTGCGCAACAAGATGTTTGTGGAGCAGCTGGCTACCAACAGCACTTACTTCAAAGACCCTCGCCTTATCGACCTGTTCAACTACATCAAGGAGAACCTGGGCGGCGACCTGTCTAACAAAGTGCTTTCTAACGTTGCCAACGTTTCTGAGGACTATGTAGGTCAGTACTTCAAAATGCTGACAGGTATAAACCCACAGGATTACATCGAATACCAGCGCATGGAGCGCGCCGTGTTCCTGCTGCGCACTACCAAGAAAAGCATCCGCGAAATCGGTAAGGACGTGGGTTACAAAGACACCGCTTACTTCTGCCGTCGCTTTAAGATGATGTTTGGTATACCTGCAGGTAAGATGCGCCGCCGCGAATCAGCGATGAACATCTAAGGCTAGATTATAAGAAGATACAGTATGAGAAACCTCGGCCAAAAAGCCGGGGTTTTTTTCTATGTGGTTACCTACTACAATTACATCGGCGCCAGCCTCCAGTGCCGCTTTTGCTTTTGCAGCCGTGTTAATACCTCCTCCCACAATTACAGGCACATCCACTGACTGGCGCACGGCCTTGATCATGTCAGCACTGATAGGTTGCATGGCACCACTTCCACCATCCAGGTAAATGTAGCGCAAGCCCAATAACTCACCAGCCATGGCGGTGCAGGCAGCAATAGCGGGTTTATCGTAAGGTATAGGCGTAGTGCCGCTCATGTAGGAGGCGGTGGTCTGGCGGCCCGTTTCAACGAGCATGTAGCCGGTTGGGTATACCTGCAGGTGGCTTGCTCTTAGAATAGGGGCCGAAAGCACATGCTGGCCTATCAGGAAGTCGGGGTTGCGGCCCGAGATAAGGGAAAGAAGCAGAATGCCGTCCGCCTGTTTGTCGATGTGCAGGCTGTTGCTTGGGAAGAGGATAACAGGTATAGAACTGTTCTCTTTGATGAGTTTGATGATGGCTGCCTGGTTGTCGGTAGTGATGAGGCTACCGCCTACAAAGAAGAAATCTACCTGGTGTGTTTCACTTAAGGAGAGCAGGTTCAGGCAGGAAGCTTCGTCCAGATTATCGGGGTCGATCAGGAGGGCGAAGTGCTTTCTGCCTGGCTCATGCTGCTGTCTGTTACAAAGGTTGTTGAATGGCATTCTCTTCTGGAACGGTATAAGCAATTGTTTCTACTTCAGTCACCTCAATAGGGGCTGCTGCAATATCGCTATTTTTAGAAACAGTGCTTAAGTATTCCTCCACCTTTTTGGTAAGGTATACCAGAAGTAAGGCCATTACCTGTTGGCTGATGACCTGCATCAGCTCAGAGTTGAGGAAGCTCCTCGAAACGCCGGTTTGTTGGGTTGCCCCGTGTTCCAAGTGCGGCATGCGCTCAGAAGACAAGGTATAGGCATCTTCCTGCTCGTGCACAAAAGAATCGTACCCGGCCAGGGCAGCATTCGAATCGACGTGGCTTGTGTCCTGGTCATACGCATACCTGTTGAAGCCAGGAGCATCAGCCCCCTTTGCGGACTTCTTGCCAGCCTTCTTGTTCTTTAGCTTTTTAACTTTTTTTTTACCGCCGCTGAACAGGCTCCTCAGCAACAGGCCCGCCACCAGCACGCCGCCCGCAATGGCTACCTTCTTGCCGATCTGCTGGCTCTGCGTTTTTATCTGATCCACATCACCCATGAGCGCCTTCTTGTATTCTTCTTTTTGGCGCTCCAGCAGTTCTCGCTCATTGTCGAACAAGGGGTTTGTTATCTCACTCATATCTGATTTTCTCGTTTATCGGTTTTATAGATGGTATTGTCCAAAGCCTTGTCGGCCATACCCTGGAACACTTTTTTATCGAGGCCTACCAACAGTATGACAAGCACCACCACGTAGAACAAAGCAATAATGCCGAAACCCCAGAAAGAACTGTCGAGGAGGTGGTTGAGCAGCAGCCCCAGGAAAATGCTTACGAAGAGTAGACTCATAAGCCCAAAAAAACCAAGCAGTGCCACATGTATGGCGCCCACCATGGCAGCCTTCATCTTTTCCTGTATCTCAAGCCGTATGATGTCTATGCGGGTATCGATATACCCCATCAGGTTCTCGATAAGGTTGGTGCTTTTCTCTCTTGTGCCATTGTCATTCATAGTGCCCAGCTTTTTTAGTGCTTTTTCTGTATACGGTAGTATATTAAATTATTTGCGGAAGATACAATACTGTTAAAGTTGTAGTACGGAATTTGCTGTATCTTGTCCGTGTTTACTTAACTCAAGTATCACTTTTTTGTTACATTAGCCCCTTTGGAGCATAATCTATATAGTATTCTGGGCGTGAGTCCTACGGCGTCGGCGCAGGAGGTAAAGCTGGCTTACAAGCGGCTGGCTTTGAAGTACCACCCTGACCGTAACCCGGGCGATGCGCGGGCCGAGGAATTGTTCAAGGTAGTAAACGCCGCTTACCAAACCTTGTCGGATCCGGGCAAACGCGCGCGCTACGACATGCGCCTGCAATACCTGCGCGAGCAGCGGCAGGCCATTCGCCAGCATCAGCCGCACCATAACCCCCGCTACCGGCAAACCCGGCCCCCGGCACCCGTTTCGGAGCGCCATTACCAGAACATTCCCCGCCGCGAAGGCCGCCGCTTTGTGCGCAAGGACCTTTACATCACGCTTGGTTTTTTTGCTTTCATGTTCGTGTTCAGTGTGCTGCTCAAGTCCACGATGGATTACATTACCGGTGAAGACAGGTATAAAACGGCGCTCAGCTACATTGAGCATGGCAAGTACAGCAGTGCGCACAGCCTATTGACCGATGCCATTTATTTCCGGCCAAAGCATGCCGACGCCTACCTGACAAGAGCGAGCATTTCGATGAACGTGTATGAAAACTACCGCGCCGCCGTGGAGGACCTGAACCAGGTGATCGCGCTGCAGGACAGGCCCTCTGCCGAAGTGTTTATGATGCGGGGCAAGAGCCTGGCCAAGTTGGAGAAGTACGGTGAGGCAGAAAGAGATTTCGGGATTGCTCTGACACTCGACAGCACCCTGCATACGGCGCAACTAGAGAGAGGAGAGGTGCGCCTGTTCTACCTTCAGAAGTTTGAGCCGGCCATAGCCGATTTTACCAGTTTTCTGCGCCATACCTCCAAGGGCGAGTCATGGGCAAATGCGCTGACTTTCCGTGGCTTTGGCTACTACAAAACAGGCGACTTTGCTGCCTCTGAGGCCGATTACCGGCAGGTGTTGCAGGCTGATAACGCCAACGGGAGGGTGTATTACCTGCTAGGCCGTACTGAGTTGGAGCAGGCCCAGCCCGACTCGGCCTGCGCACATTTTAACGAAGCTTACCGGTTAGGCTATTCAGCCGCCCTGCTCGAACTGCGGGCCAACTGCCGCTAATAGTATTTGAGCAGTTTCCTCTGCATTTTATCGCTATCCCAGGTTTGCCCGCCCAGGTAGATTTCCTTTATCTCCCCTGCCGGGTCCAGTATGTAGGTAGTCGGGAATACCGTCAGCTGCTGGTTGGCCAAAGGGGAGTTGGCTTTCAGGTAAGTAAAAGCGTACGTCTGGCGGCTTCGGAACTTCAGCAGTTTCTCCATCTCCTCGTCTGATACCGTTACAACAGCAATCTTATCGGGGTGCAGTTGCTGGAGCCGGTCCATAGAGGGCATCTCTTCGATGCAGGGCTTGCACCAGGTTGCCCATACATTCAATAGTACTACTCTGCCCTTATACCTGTCGATGGACACTGGCTCGCCCTGTAGGGTAGTGAGCTGCAGTGCCTGCCAGTTCACGCGTTGCGGAACGGTTTGGTTGAGCATATAAAAGGCAAACACAGCAATAAGGCTTGTTACGGCAAAGCCTACGGCATAGGCAGCCCAGAAAGTTTGGCGGCGGGTCATGGCTTAGAGTTGGATGTGCTGAATGAAAAACATGTAAACGAGCGCAAGCAAAAGCACGGTGCCCACGCCGGCCGCCATACCTGCAAAAATAGCGCTCCAGTAGGTTTTTTTCATGGCTGTAATAAATGTTGCAACAGCTAAGTTAGTAAAATGCAGCTAAAATCCCCGGCCGAAAACAATTCAGGCAACCAGTGGCTTATGATGTAGTATAGTAGGGCAGCAGAAAGGAGGAGGGTAAAAAAACAAAAACCCTTACCGGTTAGGGTAAGGGTTTAAGCTGGTGGTGATGATTGGAATCGAACCAACGACACAAGGATTTTCAGTCCTTTGCTCTACCAACTGAGCTACATCACCAGCTCTGTTGTTACCCCGTCTTCCGAAAGGGTATGCAAAAGTAGTATCTAAAATCGAAGACGCAAACTTTCGGACAAAAATATTTTAAAAAAGTGGCCTTGTATACGTTTATTCTCGCTATTCTGCTATCTTTATCTACGAATTGGTATGTATAACGAATAATTCACCGTGATTCAACTCGAAAACATTATCTTCCTGATTGTAGCAGGCCTGGGCATCGGCCTGTTTGTGTGGCAAATCCGCAAGATCCGTAAGAACATTCTGATTGGCCGTGATGTCGATTTGAGCGATAACCCGTCGGAGCGCATTAACAAAACGCTGCTAGTGGCTTTTGGTCAGCAGAAAATGTTTAAACGCATGCTGCCGGCTGTGCTGCACCTGTTTGTGTATGTAGGCTTCCTGGTGATCAACATCGAGGTGATCGAGATTTTGATCGACGGCGTGTTTGGTACGCATCGCGTGCTGGCCTTCCTGGGGCCATTGTACAGCGCGTTGATGTTCATCAACGAAATTCTGGCTGCCCTGGTGATCGTAGCCTGCGTGATCTTCTTGTGGAGACGAAATGTGACCAGGGTGCCTCGCCTGGCAACGGGTGTGGAGATGCGCGCCTGGCCGAAGCTGGATGCCAACTTTATTCTGATCACGGAGATTGTGCTGATGCTGGCGCTTTTCGCCTTCAACATTGCCGGTTTGAAGCTGGTGCAGCTGGAAGGCGGCGAAGTAGCGGGTAGCTACCCGATCAGCCAACTGTTCGTGAACATCTTCGGCGATAACCCGAATTCCCTGCACATAATCGAGCGTGTGGGCTGGTGGTTCCACATCATCGGTATTCTGGCCTTTATGAACTACCTGCCGAGCTCCAAGCACTTCCACATCATCATGGCGTTCCCGAACGTGTACTACTCCAAGCTGTGGCCGAAGGGTAAGTTCACGACAAACCCGGCCATCACACACGAAATTAAGGCCATGCTGGACCCAAGCTACCAGCCGCCAGCTCCGGAAGTTGACGCCGAGGGCAACCCGATTGTGCAGCGTTTCGGCGCCAAAGACGTGGAAGACCTGACCTGGAAACAGCTCATGGACGCCTATACCTGTACCGAGTGCGGCCGCTGTACCTCTGTGTGCCCCGCCAACCTGACGGGCAAACTGCTTTCGCCGCGCAAGATCGTGATGGACACCCGCGACCGCATGGAGGAGAAAGGCGAGCACCCGGCCATCTTCGCCCCGAACCACTATAAGGAACTGGGCGTGGAGCGTGTGCAGACCACCGACGAGAAAACCCTGCTGCGTGGCTACATCACGCCAGAAGAACTCTGGGCCTGTACCACCTGCAACGCCTGCGTGGAGTCTTGCCCTGTGAACATCGACCAGCTGTCCACCATCATGGACCTGCGCCGCTATTTGGTGCTCGAGGAATCGGCCGCGCCAGCGTCGGTCAACGCCATGTTCACCAACATCGAAAACAACGGTGCCCCGTGGGCCTTCTCACCTTCAGACCGCTTTAACTGGGCCGAGGACCTGTATGTACCTTCAAAGAATTAATTGCTAATTGTTTATTGTTAATTGCTTATAAGTTGACTGTTATTCTTGATTGTGATGCTTGATTCCAGGAACGCTCAAGCCCTTGTTACAAGGTATAGTAAACCTGAAGAGGTATGAAAACAACAATCATCAATCAACAATCAACAATTCAAATATCAGATGGAAGAGAATAAAAGATTAGTGAAAGTGCCGACCATGGCAGAGATGGCTGCGAACGGCGAGGAGCCGGAAGTGCTGTTCTGGGTTGGCTGTGCCGGTTCGTTCGACGACCGATACAAGCGCGTGACGCGTGCCTTCGTGCAGATTCTCGAGCACGTAGGTGTTAAATATGCCGTGCTGGGAACCGAAGAGAGCTGCACGGGCGAACCCGCCAAGCGCGCAGGTAACGAGTTCCTGTTCCAGATGCAGGCCATCACCAACATCGAGGTGCTCAACGCCTATAACGTGAAGAAGATCGTGACGGCCTGCCCGCACTGCTTCAACACGATCAAAAACGAATACCCGGACCTGGGCGGTAACTACGAGGTAATTCACCACTCTACTTTTCTGCAGCAACTCATCAACGAGGGCAAGGTGAAGGTACAGGGCGGTGAGGCTTTCAAAGGAAAGCGTATAACCTTCCATGACTCCTGCTACCTGGGCCGCGCCAACGACATCTACGAAGCGCCACGCGACGTGCTGGCCGCCTTGGATGCCGACCTGGTGGAGATGAAGCGCAGCCGTGCCAACGGGCTTTGCTGCGGTGCCGGTGGTGCCCAAATGTTCAAAGAGCCGGAGCCGGGCAACAAAGACATCAACATCGAGCGTACGGAAGAGGCCCTGGCCACACTTGGCACCGGTAATGGCGTGATCGCTACAGCCTGCCCATTCTGCATGGTGATGATGAGCGACGGCGTGAAGAACAAGGAGCAGGAAGAAAGCGTAAAAGTTTTTGACATCGCCGAGCTGATCGCCCAAGCGGAGGGGCTTACGAAGTAGTATCCGATTGTTGATTGTTGATTGATGATTGTTTAATCCTGAAAGGGATTTAGCTATACCTGCTTTTGTAGATTATACAGGTATAGCTCTTCAGGTATGGTATCATCAGGGAGCAATGCTTCAAAAACAACAATCAGCAATTAACAACCAACAATCAATTATGTACATTCCTTTTGACCAATTGCCACCGCATGCCCGGCTCTGGATATACCAGGCTGACAGGGAGTTGACGGAGGCAGAGCAGGAAGAAATAAAACCAATGCTGGCGCGTTTTGCTACTGACTGGAGCAGTCATGGCAAGGGGCTGCAGGCGTCGGCCAGTTTATTACACAACCGTTTCCTGGTGCTGGCCAACAACGAAACCGTTACATCAGCCAGCGGCTGTTCCATCGACAAGTCTGTGGCGTTTGTGCGGGAACTGGAGCAGCAATTTGGCGTATCATTCTTTGACCGTACGCGCCTGGCTTTTCTGAAAGACGGGCAAGTGCAGGTGGTAGGTATGAACGAGCTGAAAAATAAAGTGGCCGCCGGCGAGATTGACGGGCATACCTTATATTTCGATACATTGGTTAACAATTATGGTGAGTTGCAGGATGCCTGGCCCCGGCCTGCGCAGCAAAGCTGGCTCTCCAGGTATTTTTAGATTCGCTAATTCAAAAACTACCCTCATGCAGCAGACGCTATCGACCAAGTCAGTGGCCAATTACCTGAAGTTTACGGCAGCTACTCTGCTGCTGGCAGTGGTGCTTAGCTCCTGCGGCGCGGGCATGTACCTGAGCAAGGCCGAAAAGCGTTTCGAAGAAGAGCAGTATGAGCGGGCTATTGAATACTACAAGCAGGCACTGAAAGGAGCCAAGAATACGGGCGAGATCAATTACCGCATCGCCGAGTCGTACCGCTTGTCCAACCGCCTGGCTGAGTCCGAAAACTATTACAAAGCCGCACTCGACAACAACTACCGCAAAGAGGAAGGCTTCTTTTACTACGGCATGGCACTGAAGGCCAATGGCAAGTACGAAGCTGCCTTAGGCCAAATGCAGGACTATGCCCGCATTGGTAGCAAGCCGGATCTGAAAGCGCTGGCGCTGCGCGAAGTCGAAACCCTTAGCCAACTGAGTACCATCCTGAAAAAGAACACCGGATTCGAGATCTATAACCTGGAGGCACTGAACACCGAGGGGTCTGACTTTGCTCCCTTTGTGCGCGGTAACGAACTGATCTTCTCGTCCACACGCGGGCCGGGTAAGACCTACCTGGGCAACGGCGAAGGCTTCCTGAACCTATACGCCACTACCTTGGAAGTCGACTCAGCCAACCTGGGAGCTGCTGTGCGCAAGCTGGAAGGTATAAACACCGACGACCTGCACGAGGCGCTGGCCACATTTGCCGACGAAGGCAACACGATGGTGTTTGCAAGAGGCAACGAAGGCACCAAGAAAGGCCGCCGCAACGTAGACTTGTTCATCTCGTTCTACCGCTCCAATGCCTGGTCTGAGCCAAAACTGCTGAGCATCAGCGACCCGCGCGCCTGGGATTCATCACCGGCTTTCTCTCCGGATGGCAGAACACTTTACTTCTCTTCTGACCGCAAAGGCGGATTGGGAGGCAACGACATCTACAAAACCACCATCGACGACAACGGCCGCTTCTCAGCACCCGAAAACCTAGGGCCGGGCATCAACACGCCAGGCAACGAGAGCTACGTGCACGTGGCCCCTGATGGCACGCTCTACATTGCTTCTGATGGTCTGCCAGGTTTGGGGGGGCTCGATGTGTTTAAGATAGAAGACGGCAAGCCCGTGAACATGGGGGTGCCGGTTAATTCCAGCGGCGATGATTTTGGAATCTTTTTCCAGGATGCCTTTTCGGGCTATATCTCATCTAACCGCGAGGGCGGCAAAGGTGGCGACGATATCTACGCTATTGCCAGATCGGCACGCAAGCTAGTGAATTTCTTTGTGGACGGTACTGTATACCAGCGCCGCGACAAAGACAAGCAGCAGACCGTGGTGCCTAACATACCGGTGGTGCTGCAGGATACTCGCGGGCAGAAAATAGCTGAAACAAAGGCGGATGCCGAAGGCAAATTCTCTTTCCCGCTCGACAGCGCTACGGCCTATTCGCTTTTGTCTGAAAAGCCCGGGTTCTTTGCTGCGCGCCAGCGTGTGACTACAGTAGGTAAAATGCCGCCTCAAAGCGAGCTAAAAAACGAGGTAAACGAAGTGCGCCTCACTGCTGACCTGCTGCTGACCGAGATCGTGAAAGAGAAAGCCATTGTGCTTGAGAACATCTTCTACGACTTCGACAAAGCGGACATCCGTCCGGATGCTGCCGTGGAACTCGACAAACTGGTGGAGATACTGGTAGATAATCCGCAGATTTCCATTGAGCTAAGCTCGCACACTGACTCGCGTGGCGTAGATATTTACAACCAGGACCTGTCGCAACGCCGTGCCCAGTCCGCCGTGAACTACATCATCTCGAAAGGGATAGACAAATCGCGTATTACGGCCCGTGGTTACGGCGAGAGTCGCCCGGTGGTGCGCAACGCCAAAACCGAAGAAGAGCACCAGCGCAACCGCCGTACTGAATTTAAAGTGGTGCGCATTCAGGAGTAAGCGTCTGGACAAATGACCTTTTGACAAAGGATTTTTTGACGAAAGACTTTGAGAGTTGGCTCGGCAGGTATAGCGCTATACCTGAGCACACATAAAATCGGCGGCTATAGTTTTGAACTGTAGCCGCCGGTGCTGTTTTATACCTGTGCTATACCTAGCGGAAGGTATACTTCAGGCCAAGGCCAATGGTGTTGGAGTTATTCAGGTGGACATAGGGTGGCGTTGAGCGGCCGTAGCGGACAAAGGCCGACCGGTAATCCAGCGAGATAGCCAAAGGAATTTTCTTCATGGTGTATTCTACCCCGAAGGAAGCGACTCCTACCAGGTTAGTATAACTGTCGGGGCCGTCGAAATACATAGGGGCGGGGTTATTGGTGCGGAGCATGCCGATGCCTATACCTGCATATGGCCTAAGCCGGCCCGATGTAGCGAGTTTTGGCTGCCAGACGTAGCTGAGGGAGGCTAGGAAATGACGGGAACTCGGGTTGAGGTCGGAGTAAGCTTCCAGGGCAGCCTGTTCCCTTATAAAATACTTTGCCGTTAGGCCCAGCGCCACACCCGCCGGACCCGATGCATAGCGCATGCCAACAGCAAGTTTATAGGGTGCCGACACCTGCGTCTTTACCTGTACCGAATCTTGTGCTTGTACTGAACCGGCAAGGCTCAGGCCGAAAGCTAAAATCAAGAGTATTTTTTTCATAAGCTTGGAGTTTGTTTATATAGAGGATTCAATATATTCTGGGATGGTTGCAAGGTATGGAATCTACTTTTTCGGAGAGGCTATACCTGAAGCCTTCAGTGTTAGGGTAGATAAAGCGCGCAGCTTATCAGTATTTTGGCGCTACTGCCTTTTTAAAGCGCTGTTTTTGCGGTATATGCAACCGCCTTTTCTTACATTTGTAAGAGCAAGTAAGACCAGCACTATGGAAAATAGATACCTCCGCCGTGGCGTGTCCGCCTCCAAGGAAGACGTACACAATGCCATCAAGAACATCGACAAAGGGCTTTTCCCGAAAGCATTCTGCAAGATCATCCCCGATATGCTCACCGGCGACCCGGAGTACTGCGCCATCATGCACGCCGACGGAGCCGGCACCAAGTCCGCACTAGCCTACATGTACTGGAAAGAAACCGGTGACCTGAGCGTATGGAAAGGTATAGCCCAGGATGCTGTGGTGATGAACACCGATGACCTGCTCTGCGTGGGCGCCACCGATAACATCCTGCTTTCTTCCACCATTGGCCGCAATAAGCACCTGATACCGGGCGAAGTGATTGCCGCCATCATTAACGGTACCGAAGAAGTACTGCAAATGCTGCGCGACAACGGCATCGGCATCTACAGCACCGGAGGCGAGACAGCCGACGTGGGCGACCTGGTGCGCACCATCATCGTGGATAGCACTGTGACGGCCCGCATGCGTCGCGACGAAGTGATCTCAAACGGCAACATACAGGCTGGCGACGTGATCGTAGGCTTTGCCTCGCACGGCCAAGCCACGTACGAAGACGAGTATAACGGCGGTATGGGTAGCAACGGCCTCACTTCTGCCCGTCACGACGTGTTCCACTCGTACCTTTCTGCCTCTTACCCGGAGAGTTACGACCCGGAACTGCCAAAAGACCTGGTATACTCAGGCAACTACCGCTTGACCGATGTGGAGCCGGAAACAGGTATGGAAGTGGGTAAACTGGTGCTTTCGCCGACCCGTACCTATGCGCCTATCGTAAAGGCTATACTGGAGCAGCACCGTCCGCACATACACGGCATGGTGCACTGCAGCGGCGGCGCCCAGACCAAAGTGCTGCACTTCACCGACAAGGTACATATTATCAAAGACAACCTCTTCCCGGTGCCACCGCTGTTCCGCATCATACAGGAGCAGAGCCACACCGACTGGAAAGAGATGTACAAGGTCTTCAACATGGGCCACCGCCTCGAGATCTATCTGCCGGAGCAGTACGCCCAAAGCCTCATTGATATTTCGAAATCATTCGGCGTGGAGGCCCAGATTGTGGGCCGCGTAGAAGCCAGCGAACGCAATGAACTCACGATCAAAAGTGATAAGGGGGAATTTTATTACGAAGGATAAGAGCTAAGAAGCTTCAGATAACGGAAAACCACAGGTATAGCGCCTGTGGTTTTTTGTTTTTCAGCTTTTATAAAGCAAGATAAAATTTGGCGAAAGATTAATTCGTTCGCAATATAGTTATATATTAAGGTTGTAATCCTTGCGCCATACCTGTATGAGAACAAACCTTACCCTTCTATGGACTTTCTTGCTAACTCCCTTTATTGCCTTAGCTAGTGAAGCGGACACAGCTAAAGTCAGGTATGATAAACTCTACACAGGTATAAACTTCAGCACGGTATCGCACCACATCTACTACAAAGATTCGAAAGCCAGGATATTATAAGTTCTGGCTACTTTGCTCCGCTCTCCTTATACCTGGGCTACAATTTCGGCAGGAACATGCGGGTGCAGGCAGGCTTGGCTTATGGCTGTAGTTCAGAAAAATTCAGTTGGACGCCCGACAATAAAGTCTTTCACACAGCCTCCTCTCGCACCAATGTTATCGCCATGCCAGTAACGCTGCAACATGTTATGTTCAAAGTTTTTAGGCGGTTTCCGATGTATGCTACTGGTACACTGATGCCGGCCTACGGTATATCGCAGACCGAATATGCTCAGTCAGAGAACGGCGACACAGCTGAGGTAAACAATATTACAGACAAAGGAATCAACACGTTTGTGTCGGCAGGTATAGGGGTTAATTATAAAATAAACCCGCGCCTTTACGGACAGGTAGAGTATCATGCCCTAAAGCATAACCTGACTGGCAGAAACTCTTTCTTTCACGATTGGGATCAGGGATTTAAAGGGCTTTTGCATTTTTATAAATCGGTAGGTATAGGCCTGAATTATAAACTCGATTTGGGAGATTAATAAACAGCAATCATGAAAACATGCTTAACACTTCTTCTGTCCGTGCTATTCTGTTTCTCAGCTATCGCGCAGCAAGGACCTTCGTATATTGAGAAAGGAAAATTCACGTTAGGGCTTAACCTACAGACAGTCTCCTACCATATCTATTACAAAGAAGGCAAAACGAAAGGGTCAGTCCGGTCTGGATACTTCACTCCTGTTTCTATAAACACCGGCTACCAACTTTCCGATAGAGCAAGCCTGAGGCTTAGCCTCGGATTAGGTGGTGATAGGGATAAGCTGACGGAGCAAATACAAGGAGTAGACTACAAGCACGATGCAAAGACTGTTGCCTTAGTAAGCTCGCTTTCCTTGTACCATACCTTTTTTAATCTCTACAGGAAGCTGCCAATTTACGGGACTTTCTCGGTTGTGCCGGCCTATGGCTCCACAAGTTTGCAGACTACTCACAACGGTGCAAATGGTCCCGTTTCACACACTGTGAAAGACAGCGGGCTTAATGTATTTGCTATGGCAGGAGCGGGTTTTAACTACCAGATCAGCAACAGGCTCTACGGGAACATAACTTATTTCTTTTATAAGTATAATCTGTCCGGCATGAACTCCTCGCATTATGATTGGGACCAGGGGTACGGGCTACGAAGCATCACCAAGTCTTTTGAGCTGGGAATGAATTATAAGCTGTGATTTAGATCGATTCTGGACGATAATAAAACCTAAAAACCACGCGTGCTATACCTGCGGTTTTTCTTATACCTATACCTGCAATTTAAAGAATCCCCGCAGACAAACCCTACCCTGCTTTAGTTCCACAAACTGGCACAATAATTGGCTTGGCGAAAGTATACGCTAAAACCTATACAGCCATGAAAAAGCTTCTACTTCCGCTTCTGTTTGTGCTGCTGGCGCTGCCGGCTTTCGCACAACCCACTGTTGTGACCTTTACCACCCACCGGGGCGAGCTGTTCCAGATGGCCTTGGATGGGCGTATGATCAACCGCACGGCTTCCAACTTTGTGCGCATCACGCACCTGCGGCCCGGCAACCACTATGTGGAGTTCCGGATCAGAGGCCGCCATGGCATTTATAGAACAGGTATAAATGTACTGGCCCGCGCTGGTTACGAAACGAATTACTCTGTGCGGGTATCGGGTAGAAAAGTAGCCTTGCATGTGATCAGCGAAACACCGCTTGGCCCGCCGGTAGTGGTCGTGCCACCACGCTACCCCGACCGATATGAGCCTGCTCCGCCGCGCTACGAGCCAGTGCCGCCGCGCTACGAAGAGCCGGCCAACGGCTGCCGCAACCTGCTCGACCGCTACGATGTGGATCGCCTGATCGACGCCATGAAAGGCCGCGACTTCGAAAGCACCCGCCTCACCATTGCCCGCGAGGCAGTGCGCAACAGCAGTATCCTGTCAGAGGACCTGCGCAACGTGCTCCTGCAATTTGAGTTTGAGAGTACCCGCCTCGAGTTCGCCAAGTTCGCCTATGACAGCGTGTGCGACAAAGAGCGCTTCTACTATATCTACGACATCTTCAAGTTCGACCACCACGTGCGGGAGCTCGAGGAGTTCACCAGTCGGAGAAGGTAGTGGAAGTTTAGGAGTTAAGGAATTTAAGAGTTAGAGAGTTTAAAGTTTAAGCAAGTGGAGAGCAGCGTGGGGTAATCCTGCGTTGCTCTTTTTTAGGTATGGAAGGTGTTAAGGTATAGCAAGTAGCAGGTATACCGAAGGGTCTTTTGTCCTTTGTCAAAAAATCCTTTGTCAAAAAGCCGTTTACATAAGGCACACGCCTACGACTTTATCTTCTGAGGCAGGTAGCCAAAGTGTTTCTTGAAAGCAGCCGTGAAATGGGCGGCGTACTTAAAGCCCAGGGCGCTGGCAATGTCCCCGACTTTCTGGTCGCCTGCGAGCAGCATCTTGCGGGCCTGCTCCATGCGGTAACTGTTAAGGTAGCCAAACACCGTGGTGCCGAATACCTGCTTAAAATGCTTTTTGAGGTAATACTCGTTCGTGCCGACCATATGGGCCAGGTCGATCAGCGAGCAGGGGCACTCCATGTTCTGAAGGATCAGATCGCGGGCATGCAGCATCTTTTCGATATCTGTCTGTTTGAGCGTCGGCGCAAGGTGCGCCTCGTCCTGTTCGCACTGCTCAAACTGCAGCATCAGTAGCTCGATCACCTTTGCCTCCACAAACATGCGCTTGCAGTAACCTGTGTACATGCAGTTGATCAATTCGTGCAGCACGGCCGTGATCCGGGGTGTAATGGGCAGGTTGCCTTTTCTGAGCCGGGCTGGCTTGCCAGCTAGTATGTTCTCTCTCATCTGCTGAAACGCGCTTCCCGTGTCGGGTAGGTAGTGCAGCAGAAAGTCAGAAGGGATGTATACGGTTAGCATCTCCACCTGCGGGTCGGGCTTTATTTCTTGTTGGGCCTGTTCGTCGGAGAAGAAAAGCAAGTTGTGTTGCTGGTCGTTGAAGCTGGCAAAAGGCTTGGGGTTGTCTCCGAGCCTGAATGTACTCTTCCCGCGCATCGAGAAGTACAACTGAGCAAAATCTTCGCTGTTAAAGCAGCCCACCACTTTCTTGTTCGACAAACTGATGACGGTATGGCTAAAGTGAATTTCACCGGAGGGGAAGCGCATGTTGGTTTCAGCAGCTGCACGCGCGTTTTGGCCCTGACAGGCACAAAAGGCAACACGGTGTTGCTCAACTGATGGCTGACTGGTGCTGCTCTGCCCATCGATTAGTGGCTCGCTCGCTTCTTGCTTCATGTTTTCCCTTATTTGATAAAAGAACTCCCTTATCTGTTACAACATTAAGTTGAGAGGTTATACTTTTGCGCAAGTTAAGTTTATTTAGACTTTATCTAAATAACAATTTTATAAAAAGGCAATCCTTACTCGGAATGCCTTGGAGCCAACTAGTATACCTTATAAAGATATGTTCAGACATTTACTGGCGTTAGCATTTTTTCTGCTTATGGCGCTTGGCGTATTTGCGCAAGACCTGGCCGTTTCGGGGCAGGTAACAGAACAGGCCACCGGCACAGCGCTGCCAGGCGTCACGGTTAGAGTGAAAGAGACAAACAACGGCACTACCACCAACCCTGATGGCGAGTTTCAGATTCGCGCGAAAGAAGGAGAGGTACTTGTGTTCTCGTACATTGGCTATGCCTCGCAGGAAATACCGGTAAACGGAAATGCTGGCTCGCTACAGGTGCAGCTTCAGCCCGGCAACACCCAACTGTCTGAAGTAGTCGTAACCGGTGCACTCGGTATAAAGCGGCCTGCCCGCGAACTGGGTACAGCCAGTGCGCAGCTCAATACCGCCGAGCTGAACCAGGGCAAAGTGGTGAACCCCATCCTCGGCTTGGCCAGCAAGGTGTCGGGGCTGCGTATCAACCTATTCGACAGCAAGGTGGACCCGGATGTGCAGGTGAACCTGCGCGGTATACGCTCGCATACCGGTAACAACGCGCCACTCTATGTAGTGGACGGCGTGCCTATACCTGACATCAACCGCCTCAACCCGAACGACATCGAAAGCATCAACGTGCTGAAAGGTGCCAACGCAGCCGCTGTGTACGGTTCTGATGGCGTGAACGGCGTGCTGATGATCACAACCAAGAAGGGCCGTGCAGGCACGCAGCGCATCAACTACTCGAACACCACTACTTTTGATAATGTGAGCCGCCTGCCGGAACAGCAGACAGAATTCGGGCAGGGGCTGAACGGCGTGTACGACCCGCTGCAGTACCAGTCGTGGGGGCCGCGCTTCGACGGAGAACTGCGCCCAGTGGGACCTGTGCTGCCCGACGGAAGCCAGTGGCAACTGCCATACAGCGCGCACCCGGACGGCAGAAAAGCGTTCTTCAACACAGGGTTCACGACCCAAAATGACCTGAACTTTTCAGGTGGCGACGAGAAATCCACCTACTATTTCTCGCTGCAGGATGTGCTCACTAAAGGCATCATCGAAGGCGACAAAAACAGACGTGCCGGCGCCCGTTTCAACGGCTCCCGTTCGTTTGGCAAGCTGAGCACGAGCTACAACCTCAATTACGTGTTCAACAAAAGCGACGTAACGCAGAGCGAGCCCTGGTCTACGGTATACCGCCTGCCGGTCAGCCTGCCATTTGCCGACCTGAAAGACTGGGAGAACAAACCGCATGCCAACCCGAACTACTGGTTCAGCACGAACCAGCCTAACCCATACTTCAACGCCGACAACCAGCGTACGGTAAACGAGCAGCAAACCCTGACCGGAAACATCGAGCTCAACTACGAGATCTCTCCCTGGATAAACGCCATCTACCGGTTGGGTCTTTACAGCCGCAACACCGACACCCGCACTACAGTGGGCAAGTTTACCTACACCACGCCAGGCCGCACCAACATACCCGGCAGCGTGAACGACGCGACCAACAACTTCCGCCGCATCAACAGCGACTTCATCCTGGACATGCACAAGGACTTCGGCAAGTTCAGCACGCGCCTGTTGCTGGGCAACAACGTGCGCACCGACGACAGCAAGACGACCAATCTGAGCGCTTCGGCGCTGGTGGTGCCCGGCCTGTTCAACCAGGACAACCGCCTGGGGCAGTTGGGCGGTCAGTCCGCTATCAGACAGAGAAGACAGGTGGCGGTGTTCGGTGAATTGACAGCCGGCTACAACAACTACCTGTTCCTAACCTTTACCGGTCGCCAGGAGGCGGTGTCGGTGCTGAGTCCGGAGAACCGCAGCTACTTTTATCCGGGCGTGAGTTCGTCTTTTGTGTTCAGTGATGCCATTGATGCCCTGAAAAACAACAGCACCCTTTCTTACGGCAAGGTATATGCCTCTTATAATAGAACCGGCAACGTGGTAGTGGAGCCTTACCAATTGCAGAACGTGTATAGCCAGAGCAACGGCTTCCCTTACGGCAACCTGCCGGGCTTTAGCCTGGGCACTTCCGATGCCAACCCGAACCTGAAACCGGAGTTCGTGACCTCACTGGAGGTGGGTACGCAGCTGAGCTTCTTCCAGAACCGCCTGAACCTGGAAGCCGCCTACGTAGATGCCAAAACCACAGACGGTACCATCCTGGCTGACATCTCTGCCGGATCAGGCTTCACATCGGCTTGGGTAAATGCCTTTAAGGCGAGCAACAAGATCATCGAACTGAACATCAACGGCGATGTGATCCAGCGCGGCGACCTGGTGTGGAATGTGGGCGCTAACCTCACGCACATCAAGAGCAAGGTAGACGAGATCTACGGTGGTATCGACCAGCTCTTCCACTTCCGCCAGAACTACCTGATCGTGGGCAAGCCTTACAACAGCTACCTATTCACCGACTACAAGCGCGATCCAGAGGGCAGAGTGATCGTGGACCCGAAAACCGGCAACCCGGTAAGCGGCTCGGAACTCTACTACGGCGGCACCGGCACACCTCCTTATCAACTTGGCCTGAACACCTCCCTGCAGTACAAAGGCTTCCAGCTGGGCGCGCAGTTCGATTGGCGTATGGGTGCTGTGGTATACACCGAGGCAGCAGCGCGTATGATCTCTGACGGTACCAGCCCGCTTACCACGCAGTATGGCCGCGAGCCGTTCGTGATTCCGAACTCTGTGATCGAAACCTCGCCGGGCGTGTTCACGCCCAACACGGATGTAAAAACCAAAGGCGACCGTAACTACTTCGCCAACCACTACGCCACCGTGCAGTCGAACTACGCCGTGAGCGCCGACTTCTTCAAAATGCGTGAGCTGAGCCTAAGCTATACCTTGCCGATGCACTGGCTGGATGGCCAGAAACTGGTGAAAGAGGCGACGATCGGCTTTGTGGGCCGCAACCTGTTCTCGATCTGGGCGAAAGACAACATTTACAACGACCCGGAGTTTGTGTACGCCGGCGGAAGCAGCGAGGGCTACATGAGCTGGAGGCACTTGCCACCAACGCGCACCTTTGGCTTCAATGTAAACGTGGCATTCTAAACAAGATTATTCATCCTTCTTCGTGATATGAAAAAGTTATTATCCCTTGTCCTGATCGCGCTTGCCGGCACCACTTTTACTGCCTGCGATAGCTTCCTGGATACCAACGTGAACCCGAACGCACCGACCGATGTGCCGGTGGAGCAAAAACTGCCGAATGCCCTTGTCAAGACCGTGAACCTGGAGACAGGCGCCCTGAACCAACTGGGAGCTGTGTGGGTGGGCTACTGGTCCAAAGCCACCGATGGCCCGGTGAACACCTCACTGTTCAGGTTGGAAGAAACCTACGGCGTGGAGGCCATGTCCTTTGACCGCGACGGCCGGCCGATCTGGGAAGACAGCTATACCACGCTGGTGAACTACAAAGACATCGAAAACAGCGCTGCCGCCACCGGCGACCTGGCTTATGTAGGTATAGCCAAGATCATGCAGGGCTGGCACTTCATGCGCCTCGTGGATCTTTACAACAACGTGCCCTTCACGGATGCGCTGCAGGGTAGCAAAAACGTAACGCCGAAGTACGAAGACGGGCAGCAGGTATACGAAGGCGCCATGAACCTGATCACGGCAGGTATAGAGGACATCAAAGCGGCTCCGGCCTTGTCTAAAAAACCGGTGACAGACGATGTGATTTTTAAAGGCAACCTGACCCTGTGGGTAAAATTTGCCAACACCATCAAGCTGCGGGCGTTACTCCGGCAGTCCGAAGCCGGAAGAGAGGGCTACATCAGCGACGAGCTGGCTAAGATCAGGCAGGAGGGAAGCGGCTTCTTGGGTGTTGGTGAGAGTGCTCTGGTAAACCCAGGCTACCAGGTTTCAGCTGGTCTGCAGAATCCGTTCTGGGACGCCTACTATAGAAATCAGGCCGGCGCCCTGACAACAGGCTACAACACCCTGCGCCCTACGGCCTACCTGGTGCAACAGTACAAAGAGCGCAACGATCCGCGCCTGGCCAAACTTTACCGCCCCGTAAACGGCGACTACGTAGGGGTGCCGCTTGGAGCTACCGCCGCCGATTTTAACATGGCGAAAACCTCCGCTTTGTTGGGCCCGAACGAAAATGGCAACCAACCAGCTGCCTTGCTGAAGAGCGCACAGCAGCCATCTGTGTTACTTTCCTCTTTCGAGAGCTTGTTCCTGCAGGCCGAGGCAGCCGAGCGTGGCTGGCTGAGCGGCGCGGAGCAGCTGTACGAAGAAGCCATCAAAGAGTCGTTCAAGTACATGGGCGTACCAACAGGAGAATTTGTGGCGTACAATGCGCAGCCGTCTGTTAACTTTGCACTCGCGCCGAATAAAATGGAGCGCATTATCGGGCAGAAGTGGCTGGCACTGAACAGCATCAGCAGCATCGAGGCTTGGAACGACTTCAGAAGACTGAACTACCTAAGCCGCTTGCCGCAGTCGCTGCAAAGCCCGTCGGCTGACCCGGAGTTCAGGCCGCGCCGCCTGACGTACCGCCAGTCGGAGGTATATACCAACAGCGAGGAAGTAGCCAAGCAGGGAACGATCGATCCGTTTAACTCGCGGGTATTCTGGAACAAGTAAATATATAGCCTTACACATAACTCTCTCCCTTCCTTGCCGGAAAATGCAAGGGAGGGATTTTTAGCTAAACATCACCACCATGACACAAAAACAAAAATCGACTTGGCAAAAGGTGCGCAAGCTGTTCAATGACCTCCACCTGTGGATGGGCATTGCAAGCGGCCTGATCCTGTTTGTGGTCTGCCTGAGCGGCACGATCTATACCTTTAACACGGAGGTGCAGGAATTTATGGAACCCGAAAAGTTTACCGTGCAGTTAGATGCGGGAGTTGAACCCATGACAGCGGAAGCAATCATGGCAAAGGTGGCAGCCGAGACGGGGGGCAAAGTGAGTGCCATTACCATACCTGCCGACCCCAACCGCACCTACACCGTGAACGTGAAAATGGACAAGGGCGGGGAAGGAAAAGGCCCTGGTGGTGAAGGAAAGGGTAGTGGCAAAGGCTCCGGTGAAAAAGGCGATGAAGGCAAAAAAGGTCCGGAAGGTGCGGCTGATAAGGGCGGACCGGTTGGAGGGCCTGGCGGCAAAGGAGGCGGTGGTGGCCGCGACCGGGGTACCAACTACCTCGTGAACCCTTACACAGCGGAAGTGATCGGCACGACCGATAGCCCGACCTCCGAATTTTTCATGACCATGTTCCGTCTGCACCGCTGGCTCCTGCTCGACACCGAAGTAGGCCGTCCGATCGTGGGCTGGGCAACCGTCATCTTCACCCTGATCGTGCTCAGTGGCCTGGTGATCTGGTTCCCGCAGAAAGTGAAAAACTGGCGACAGGGCCTCAAAATAAAGTGGAGCGGCAACTGGAAACGCGTGAACCACGACCTGCACAACTCGCTTGGCTTTTACTCGTCTTTCCTGTTGCTGGTGATGTCGCTCACGGGCCTGACCTGGTCTTTTGAGTGGTACAAAGAAGGCTTCTTTAAGGTATTGGGCGTAACGCCACAAAAGGACCGCAAGGAAGAGCCGCTCTTCTCAAAAGTGTCAACTGATCTAACGCAAGCCACAACGCTTACGATCGCTGACTACCTTAAATCGGCCGATGCCGCGCTGCCTTATAAAGGGGACTACCGCATTTCTTTTTCAACGGATTCAGCTGCTACTGTTTCCATCAGCAAAAACAAAGTCGGCTTTTTCGCGCCGGCAGCATCCGACAAAGTGCAGCTGGACCAGTACAGCGGGCAGGTGCTGAAGGCGGAGATATTTGCCGACAAGCCGTTCAACGAGAAAATCACGTCGTCCATCAAGCCGTTGCACGTGGGCAACGTGTACGGCACTTTCTCGAAGATACTCTACTTCCTTGCCTGCCTTGTGGCCACCAGCTTACCGGTAACAGGTACCATCATCTGGATAAACAAGCTGCGCAAGAAATCAAAGAAGGGCGCTATACCTGTGGCGAGAAAATCAGCGGCGGTTTAAAACAGTCTGGTCATCTTGAGTGGAACGAGAAATCTGGGTCACCACATATAAACTCAGATTTCTCACTGAAATTCGAAATGACATACATGGTGCTAAAACAGAAAAGGCTTCTCCGGTTAAGAGAAGCCTTTTCTGTTACGGGTTGCTATACCTTAGCGCAGTCTGTCGACAGAGCGAACCAGGTCCTCGTCTTTTTTAATGAAGCGGTTAGCCAGCGCATTGAGCAGCAGCGCCAGAATAGGCATGTAGAAACCAGCTTCGTAATTACCCTCGTTGCCTGCGGCCAAGGAGTTGCCTACATAGTTGGCATAGTAAAAGGAAGTGCCGAACAGTGCGATCAGGACCAGAGAGTTAATCAGGCCGAACTTCATCTGGGTGATGCGGCTCTTGTACTGGAAAATCTCGTACAGTGCCACACCCGCCGCTATAATAGCCAGAATGGCAATCGCAATAGTGCTGGTGCCTGTCTGTGCGCCAGCCTGCACGGCCTCGCCTTCAGCGTTCACAGTCTGGAAAAACAAGTTCCAGGCAGTCAGCACCACTTCCTCGCCAGTAGTGGCATCTACTTTAGACCACAGCGGCAAAAACAGCAACGAGACCATAGCAATCACGATGAGCGCCAGAAATACGGTTTGAATTCTTTGTATCATAAAGGGGTTGATTTAACTTGCAAAGCGTTGCAAAATTAGACAAAGACCTGTAAAACAAAAATTGATGAGCACAGCTTATATAATAGATATCGTTAGAACCCCTGTCGGAAAGTATACGGGCGCCCTCAGCAGCGTACGTCCCGACGACCTGGCCGCCTTTATCCTCAAGGAGTTAATGGCCCGCAATCCGCAGCTAGACCCGAGCCTGATTGAAGACGTGGTGCTGGGCGCTGCCAATCAGGCAGGTGAAGACAACCGCAACGTGGCCCGCATGGCCCTGCTGTTGGCGGGGCTGCCGCACGAAATTGGCGGCGTAACCGTCAACCGTCTGTGCGCCTCTGGTCTGCAGTCCATCATCGACGCAGGCCGTGCCATAAAGAGCGGCGACGGTGCTGTATACCTGGCGGGCGGTGTGGAAAGCATGACACGCGCCCCTTTCGTGATGGCCAAAGCCGAAACAGCCTTTGCCCGCACGGCCGAAATCTACGACACCACCATTGGCTGGCGCTTCGTGAACAATCAGTTGTCGTCGTTGCACTACCCGTATAGCATGGGCGAAACCGCCGAGAACGTGGCCGGGCGCTATGGTGTTTCACGTGAAGCCCAGGACGAATTTGCCCACAGCTCACAGCTCAAATACAAGGCAGCCGCCGAGACAGGCAAGTTCAACGACGAGATTATACCTGTGCCCGTGCCACAGCGCAAAGGCGACCCTATTCTATTCGACACCGACGAGCACCCACGCCTATCTTCGGTGGAAAAACTTGGCGCACTGGGAGCAGCCTTCAAGAAAGGCGGCACTGTGACAGCGGGTAACGCCTCAGGTATAAACGACGGTGCGGCGGCCTCTATCATCGTGAGTGAGGAAATAGTGAAGCGCTTTGATTTGAAACCGATGGCCCGCATTGTATCGGCGGCGGTGGCAGGCGTAGAGCCCGCTTTCATGGGTATGGGACCAGTGCCCGCTACCCAAAAAGCACTTAAACGGGCAGGCCTCACCATCAACGATATCGGCTTGGCGGAGATAAACGAGGCCTTTGCGGCGCAGGCTATACCTTGCGTGCAGGAGCTCGGCATCAACCCCGACATCGTGAACGTAAATGGCGGCTCTATTGCCATCGGTCACCCACTAGGTGCCAGCGGCACCCGTATCTCAGCCACTTTGCTGCACGAAATGAAGCGCCGCGACAACGTACGCTACGGCTTGGCTACCATGTGCGTAGGTGTGGGCCAGGGAGCAGCCGTGATTTACGAAAAGCTGTAGAAAATTTGGGGGCGCTATACCTGTCTAATCTGCTGATGGTTAGCAAGGTATAGCTTGGTGGGAATTCTGAGAGTCAGTAATTGCTGCGCAAAGCAAATAAACGGGAACGCTTCACCGCTTCGGTAGGTTATAGTCTACACGTTTAGCGTGGGAAGAGACTTTGACCTGTAACTTATGAAAAACACCTTTATTGGGGTGGACCTGATTCCTCAGAACGACGAGGAAAGACTGCTGAAACTGCAGGAATACGACATACTGGATACGCCTCCCGAGGGTGCATTCAATCACATTGCGGCCATGGCTGCACGCATGTTCAATGTACCTATCGCCCTGGTGGCCCTGGTAGACTCTGAGCGGGTGTGGTTTAAGGCTAACGTAGGTATGGAAGGCGTGGAGAATGTGAGCCGAGGCATTAGCCTGTGTTCGCTGGCTATTCTGAACGATGGCCCCACTGTGTTTCCAGACGCGGTTAACGAGCCTTGTTTGCTGGCAAACCCTTTGGTGACGGGTAACTTCGGACTCCGTTTTTATGCGGGCGCACCCTTAAAGACTACCGATGGCTACAACCTGGGCACGCTTTGCATCGTGGACAAGCAGCCACGCGATTTTTCGGATGCCGACCAGAAAGTGCTGAGCCAGTTGGCGGCCATCGTGATGGACGAAATAGAACTGCGCTACCTTCGAAAAAAGGTGGTGGAAGACCCTGCCGCTTAACTTAATTTATTCCGAACATTTTAAACCCGCAGTCCCCCAAAGGCTGCGGGTTTATTTTTTTATCTTTGTCGTATGCGCTACTTCCTAGAAATCGCCTACGACGGCACCCGTTTCCATGGCTGGCAGACACAGCCCAACGCCCTTTCGGTGCAAGAGGTACTGGAGGATTGTTTGAGCAAAGTGCTGCGGCAGTCCATCAGTACGACAGGCAGCGGCCGCACCGACACGGGTGTGCATGCGAGTCAGCAGTTCGTGCACTTCGATGTGGCGCCGGAACTGGACACCGAGCACATGGTCTACCGCTTCAACCGCCTCTTGCCCGACGACATTGTGGCCAAGAGCCTCTACCTCGTTACCGACGAGGCCCATGCTCGTTTCGACGCGTTTGAGCGCACCTATCACTACCACATCACCTTAGTCAAAGACCCTTTTAAGCGATACTACGCCACCTACCTGCCGCGTTCTGTGGATGTGGAGAAGATGAATGAGGCGGCCGCTGTTTTGCTTCGTTACGAGGATTTTACGACCTTTAGCAAAGTGAAAGGCGATACCAAGCACTACCGCTGCAACATCTACGAGGCCGCATGGCGCCAGCAAGGCGACGAGCTGATTTTTACGATTCGTGCCAACCGCTTCTTGCGGGGTATGGTGCGACTGGTGGTAGGCACTTTGCTGGACGTGGGCCGCGGCAAGCTCTCCGTAGCCGACTTTGAGCAATTGATTGCCAGTCAGGACCGCAGCCAGGCCAGCGGGGCAGCACCCTCCGAGGGGCTATACCTGGCCAAGGTGAGTTACCCAGACCATATTTTCAAGGCAATACCCAAAACAAACCCTTTATAGCATGCAATTACCAGAAGACCAGAACGGTCCCCATTTGAACGGCAAACACCTGCGCCCCGAAAGCTTGATGATGAGCTACGGCTACAACCCCGAATGGTCAGAAATGGCTGTGAAGGCGCCGATTTATCAGACTTCTACCTTCGTTTTTAAGAACGCGGAAGAGGGCAAAGCATTTTTCGAACTAGCGTATGGCCTGCGCGAGAAGCACGCCGAAGAGCAGCTGGGCCTCATCTACAGCCGCCTCAACAACCCCGACCTCGAAATCCTCGAGAACCGCCTCCGCTTCTGGGACGGCGCCGAAGACGCAGCGGTTTTCGCCAGCGGTATGGCCGCCATCAGTACCACGCTTCTGGCCTTGCTCAAGCCGGGCGACCTGATTCTGCATAGCGAGCCCATCTACGGTGGTTCTGACTACTATATCAAAAACATTCTGCCGAAGTTCGGTGTGCAAAGTATGGGCTTTCGTGCCAACACCCCAATGGAGGAAGTAGCGCAAATGCTCGAGGAATCAGGTATGGCTGATAAACTGGCGATGGTATACCTGGAAACCCCAGCCAACCCAACCAACCACCTGGTCGACATTGAGGCTTGCGCCGCACTGGCCCAAAAGCACTCGACAGCCGATAAAAAAGTAGTCGTAGCCGTAGACAACACCTTCCTGGGGCCCGTGTTCTCGCACCCGCTCAAGCACGGCGCCGACCTCGTTTTATACTCTGCCACCAAGTACATCGGTGGTCACTCCGACCTGATTGCAGGTGCTTGCGCTGGTCCTGCCGACCTGATGAAGCAAGTAAAAGGCATGCGTACCTTCATGGGCTCTATGGCGAGTCCGTGGACAGGCTGGATGCTGATGCGAAGCCTCGAGACGCTGAAAATACGCATGGAGTGCCAGGCTCGCGGCGCCGAAGTAGTGGCAGCCTACCTGAAAGAGCACCCGAAAGTGGAGAAAATTTACTTCCTCGGCTACCTGCAGGACAATCCGCAGCAACAGGCCATTTACGACAAGCAGTGCAAAGCGGCAGGCTCCATGATTTCGTTCGACATCAAAGGCGGCGAGAAAGAGGCCTTCACCTTCCTCAACAACCTAAAACTTATCAAACTGGCCGTGAGCCTGGGCGGTACCGAGTCGCTGGCCGAGCACCCTGCCTCTATGACGCACTCCGATATCTGCCTGGCCGACCGCGCCGTGATGGGCATAGGCGAGGGCATGATTCGTATCTCGGTAGGTGTGGAGCACCCTGAGGATATTATCTCCGACATTGCACAAGCGCTCGAGAAAGTTACCATACCTGTGGAAGCGGAGGTATAGGTATAAACATGCATTTTTTCTAAAGCCCTTCCCTAAAAACAGGGGAGGGCTTTTTTTGTAGTTTGGGACTTACTCTTGTTTTGACAATGATGCGTGATAAATCCCGAATATCCTGATGCAAAAACCATTAACTTTGCAAGCGGTTAGTGAAGGGGATGCGTATATCTGGGATTGCAACGGCTTTATGTTAATGGCGCGGGTGTCCTCGCTCTGTCTACTATGGTGGGGTCTCTGGCCTATTGTCAGGGCTAACGGTTTTAGTTTTAAGTATAGCTGCTGTGTTATTGCATAGCTTGCCTTGGCCAGGCGGGCTGCTTTTTCGCCTGTGCGGCGGGCACCTACTTTTTGTCTTGACACAAAAAGTAGGCAAAAAAGTCAAGACTATCCAAACTCGCTGAACGCTCAGACAGTGGATAGTCATTTTGGTGCACATGGCACCGCTATACCTAGCGTAGTTCCGTGCGAGTTACTTGGCAATGCGTGCCAGTGGTCTATGTGGTCTTTAGCAGAACCGACGAAGCTATACCTATGCGCTCGGCAGCTAAGGGTTCCCCGCCTTAGATAAGGAGGGGTTAGGGGTGGTTGGACTAGGTATAGCAAACGAATTTCGGAAACGATGAAACCATACCTGCAAAATAGCAGGTACGGCAAGTCCCCCTTCGAAGGGGGTAGGGGGATGTTAATCGTGCATTTAGTAGTAACGACAGAGCTATACCTTAGAACTAGCATCGACAGGATGGCCCCTAGGGGTAGGGGCAGGATAATCGTTTGCGATAATCCTGTCAATCTTTAAATCCTGTAAATCCTTGGGTAGGGGCCCTATGTGAAGATTCAGACAAAAATGAGGGCAGGGGACAGTGCAAACCTCACGGAACCCCACCCCCCGAAAACAAACAAAACTTGATTAATCAAACTTGGAAGATAAACCACAAAATACAGGCAAGGTATTCGATGCGGACGTCATACGGCGGCTTTTCACCTTTGTGAAGCCATACATCCGTATCTTTTACTTCATCGTGTTCCTGACCTTTGCCTCGGCTATACTTGCCGCGGTGCGTCCTTTCCTGATTCAGTATACTGTCGACAACGAGATTCTGCAGAACGACTGGGAAGGTCTGAACAAGATGTTCGTGATACTGGCGGTGCTCCTTGTGGGGCATGCCATCGTGCAGTACCTCCATACCTATTTCGCGGGTTGGCTGGGGCAGCACGTCGTGCGCGACATTCGGGTGCAGCTCTACCGCCACATTCTCAACCTGCGCCTCAAGTTCTTCGACCGCACGCCCATCGGTACGCTCGTGACCCGTAACGTATCGGATGTGGAAACGCTTTCCGACGTGTTTAGTGAGGGGCTGGCTGCCATGATTGGCGACATTCTGCAGTTGGTGTTCATCCTCGGCTTCATGTTCTACATCGATTGGGAGCTGGCGCTGGTGAGTTTGTCCACCTTCCCGATAATGCTCATCAGTACCTACATTTTCAAGGAGAAGATAAAAGACACGTTCCAGGACGTGCGTACGGCCGTGGCGCGGCTCAATTCCTTTGTGCAGGAGCATATCACGGGCATGAGCATCGTGCAGATCTTCAACAACGAGAAGCGTGAGCTGGATAAGTTCAAGGAAATCAACAAAGAGCATACCCGCGCCAATGTGCGTTCTGTTCTTTACTACTCAGTATACTTCCCTGTGGCCGAGATTATCGGTGCGGCGGGCCTGGGCTTGCTCGTGTGGTATGGCGCCCACGGGGTGATTGACAATGAGGTGTCGTTGGGTACGCTGATGGCCTTTATCCTCTACATCCAGATGTTCTTCCGCCCGATTCGCATGATTGCCGACCGCTTCAACACCCTGCAACTGGGTGTGGTAAGCACCGAGCGCCTCATGCGCCTCCTCGACAGCAAAGAAATGATTCCTGATAACGGAGCTTACAAACCCGAAAAGATTAAAGGCAATGTGGCGTTCAAGGATGTGTGGTTTGCCTACAAAGACGAGGACTGGGTGCTGCGCAATATTTCGCTGGATGTGAAAGCGGGTGAATCAGTCGCTTTCGTGGGAGCCACGGGGGCAGGCAAGACCTCGGTTATCAACCTGCTTAACCGCTTCTACGAAATCAACAGCGGCCAGATTCTGATTGATGGCCACGACATCAAAGAATATGACCTGAGCGTGCTGCGCCACCATATTGGCGTAGTGTTGCAGGACGTGTTCCTCTTCTCGGGCACTATCGCCGACAACATCAGTCTGGGCAACAAGGCCATCACCGAAGAACAGATGTGGCGCGCCGCCGACCTGGTGGGCGCCCGCAAGTTCATCGAGCGACTGCCTGGCGGGCTGCATTACCAGGTAATGGAGCGCGGTGCCACGCTTTCCGTGGGCCAGCGCCAGCTGATCTCCTTTGTGCGGGCCATGGTCTACAACCCCGAGATCATCATCCTCGACGAGGCCACTTCCAGCGTCGACTCCGAAACCGAAGAACTGATCCAGTACGCCATCGACCAGCTCATGCACGGGCGTACGTCCATCGTCATTGCCCACCGTCTGTCTACCATCCAAAAGGCGGACAAGATTATTGTGATGGACCGCGGCGAGATAAAAGAAATTGGTAACCACGAGGAATTACTGCGCCGCGACGGTTACTATGCGCAACTCTACCACATGCAGTACAAAAACATGATTGATCTATGAACAAGAAATTCTTGTTAGTGATGCTGGTCCTCTCCTTTATCGTAGCGGCTTTTTATGCCTATTTAGGAGGTTTCAGCTCAGCTAAAGTATCAGAAACAAACTCAACACAACTCTATGTGGCCGGCCGCGCCTTCCGCGGCTCAGTGAACGACAAGGGCATCAACGACGCTTTCCGGAGAGCCGCTGAGGTGCTGGATAAGAAGGAACTGGAAGGGATGCTGGGCAACATCTACTATAACAACCCCGAGGGACGAGCTGATAGCCTGGATGCCTTTATTGGGGTAATTATACCTGATAGCGCTGCTCAGCTGCCCGCCGATTACGAACTGCGGGTTGTGCCCGGTGGTCGTAGGGCCTTGCGGGGTGAAGTAAGCGCCCACTACATGCTCGCTCCGAACAAACTTTACGAAGCTGTTTTTGACTATTCCAAAGAGCAAAACCTGGAGCTGGAGACTTTCTATGTAGAGTGGTTCCCGGAAGACCACCAGGGTATAGTGGAGGTTCCGATAAAGGAGTAGTTGCAGGTATAGAATATCTCTCTATATTTGATGACGAGGAGATTTCCCCGTGGAACGATAGCAAAAAGCAAATTGGGTAAAAAGGCAGAGGCAAAGAAAGAGCTGATACTGGAGGCAGCCAAGTCGGTGTTCGGCAAGCTGGGCTACAGCAAAGCCACACTCGACGATATTGCCCATGCCATTGGCCTCAAAAAGCCTACGCTCTACTACTACTACAAAAGCAAGGAGGTGCTCTTCATTGAAGCTTTCTCGCAGGAGTGGAAAGACAGCCTGTACCGTATCAAAAAAATTGCCGAGCAGGAAAAAGACCCCCGCGAGCGCCTCTTGCGTTACATCCGTTCCTCTCTCCGCTATTACCAGGAAATAGTGACGCAACACACCATCTCCATCCAGGTGCTGATCGAGACGCGTACTATGTTCCAGGAGCTCTTCAAAGAGTCGCGCGCCAAAGAGACAAATTTCTACGCTTCCGTCATCAAGGAAGGTATAGCCAACGGCTCATTCATCGGGTGCGAAGCCGATCGGGTGGGTTATTCCATTATGGTTGTCAAAGACCTGATCCAGTTCGAAGAGTTCCAGCGCGCCCAGTTCCATAACCTGCCCTCCATCGACTTTGAAAGAATAGAACGCGAGGTACTGTATACCGTGAACCTGATTCTGGAAGGTATACGGGTGAAGGTATAGCCAGCCCCCCAAACGCAACATGCCCCCGGCGATTTGCTCGCAGGGGGCATGCGTATATCTGGCCTGATCAGGCGAAAGGTTATCAAAAATGAGGTGCAAGAGGTGGGCAGCAACATGCCCGTAGGTTCAGGAATCTACCCCTGCGGGTGGCTGGCTTTATAGGCCTCCAGCTTGGCTTTAAGAGCTTCCACATCGGCGTGGTGCCCTTTGGCTACTTCGGCAGCATCGAGCTCGATGAGCATGTTCTGCATCTGTTTCAGGTAGGCGGCTTTGTCCTTCTTGAGACAACCTTTGTGATTGTCTTTGCAAGTGCCATCCTCGTCCATGGGCTTAAACATACTGCCTTCCCCATAAATGAGCCATTGCGTGTTCAGGTCCTGGAAATTCTTCACGATTCCCACCAACTCATCGAGCAGGTAGTTTTTTCCTGAAAGTATATTCGAAAGTACCGCCTCGTCGCTGCCCGTCATCTCGATGAGCTGCGGCATTTCCAACTCCTTGATGCTGGTATAAAAACGGAACCTTTTGCCGATTTGCTGTATGTCAATAGCCATAGATAGAGATTTTTGAGGTCATGTAAACTTTCTATACGTACCTATAACAGTTTCTGGATCAAAAAATTCCCCTCAGGCTAAATGCTTGTCTGCTAAGCAATTGGTTTTCAGTCCGAAAATGGCAAGACGGTATGTTGCTACTGTGAGTCCTCGGCCTGCAACTGCCTTTCATAAAGCACCTTGTACAAGCCTTGCTGTTGTATCAGTTCCTCGTGCGTGCCATGCTGCACGATCTCCCCATCTTCCAGCACCAGAATCTTGTCCGCTAGCTTTACCGACGACACCCGGTGCGAAATGATGATGGAAGTGCGGTTGGCCATGATGCGGCGCAGGCTATTGAGAATGGCGTTTTCCGTTTTCGTATCCACCGCCGAAAGCGAGTCGTCTAAGATCAGGATGCTAGGCTCCCGCACCAGTGCCCTGGCAATGGACACGCGCTGTTTCTGTCCGCCTGAAAGTGTGATGCCGCGCTCGCCCAGCTTGGTTTCGAATTGCTCCGGGAAGCGCATGATGTTTTCGTATACGTCTGCGTCTTTGGCCGACTGCACCATTTGCTCCTCGGTAATGCTCGGCAGACCAAAGCCGATGTTGTTGCGGATAGAGTCTGAGAAGAGGAACACGTCTTGCGGTACATAGCCTATCTGGCTGCGGAGGCTTTCCAGGTTATAATCGCGCACATCCACCCCGTCTATCAAAATGCGCCCGCCCGTCACGTCGTACATGCGCGGAAGCAGGTTGGCGATGGTGCTCTTGCCGGAGCCGGTGTTGCCAATCACCGCCAGTGTTTCGCCGTGCTTGATGTCGAAGGACACGTTTTTCAGGGCATGTATACCCGTGTCGGGGTATACGAAGTCCACGTTCTCGAACACGATGTCGCCCTGTATCTGTCGGCTGATATTCTCACGGGAAATGATGTCGGTTTTGGTGTTGAGGAACTCGTTGATGCGGGCCTGTGAAGCGGCGGCTCGCTGCACAAGACTGGCCGTCCAGCCGAGCGAGGTCACCGGCCAGGTGAGCATGTTCACGTAAATGATGAACTCAGCGATGTTGCCTGCCGTGATACTGCCGTTTATCACTTCCTGACCGCCGATGTATACCGTGATGATCGTGCTCAGGCCCACCAGAAACAGCACTAATGGGAAGAAGAGCGAGTTCACGAAGTTGAGGTCCAGCGACTTGTCTTTGTAGTTGTTGCTGGCCCTGGTAAAATTGTTGTGCGAGTCGTCTTCGCGCACGAAGGATTTGAGTACCCGTATACCTGAAAAAGCCTCCTGCACAAACGTGGTTATACCTGACAGGCTGCGCTGTATCTCGTCGGACTTGCGCTCGATGATGTTATTGACATAGTAGATGCTGATGGCCAGGATCGGTAGTGGGATCAGGGTATAGAGCGTGAGCTTCACGTTCACCGACAGCATGTAGGGAATCACCATCAAAAACAGGATAATCAGGTTGATGCCGTACATAATGGCCGGACCCAGGTACATGCGCACCCGGCTTACGTCCTCCGAGATGCGCGACATCAGGTCGCCTGTGTTGTTTTTACGGTAAAAGCTCAGCGGCAGGCTCTGGTAGTGCTCGTAGATCTCGTTCTTGAGGTCGTTCTCGATCAGACGGCTCATCACAATAATGGTTTGCCGCACAAAGAATAGGAAAAGTCCCCGCAGGAGCGCCATCACCAGGATGATCACCCCATAGACCAGGATGCTGCTGGCGAAGGTGTCGTACACCGCCTCCTGCTGGGCCATGCCCTCGAACAGGTTGTGCAGGTTAATGCCTTCCTTGATCAGGTTAAAGGCGTGGCGCACCACCTGGGCAGGCAGAATCTGGAAAAAGTTGGAGATGATAATAAACACCACACCCCACAGGAGGCGGTATTTATACTTGAACAGGTACTTGTTAAGGTAGCGTAGTGATTTCACAGCAAGAATATGGAACTCAGAGGCTTTTACGTAGAGTTATGGCCTACAAATTGAATTAATCAAAAAAAGAATTAATTTTGCAGCACGAAAAACGGGGTGTCTGTTGTCCCGCTTCTACAAAGATAGAATAACCCTTAATCAAAATCATAAATGGTCGAACTAAAAGAAGTTGAACTGAAGAAAGACAAATCAGTCTTCGGTCAGATATCGGAGTATAACCATGAGAAAGTAGTTTTCTGCCATGACCACGAAACTGGACTGAAAGCTATTATCGGTATCCACAATACTGTACTTGGCCCGGCACTGGGCGGTACCCGTATGTGGTCGTATGCTTCCGAGGCCGAGGCGTTGGATGATGTGCTGCGTCTTTCAAGAGGTATGACTTATAAAGCCGCTATCTCAGGCCTGAACCTGGGTGGTGGTAAAGCCGTGATCATCGGCGATGCCAAAAAAGACAAGAGCGAAGCGCTGATGCGCCGCTATGGCCGCTTCGTGAAGAACCTGAATGGTGCCTACATTACTGCTGAGGACGTTGGAACGACCACAAAGGACATGGAGTACATCAAGATGGAGACTGACCACGTGGCTGGTCTGCCTGAGGCAATGGGTGGCAGCGGCGACCCGTCTCCTGTGACAGCCTACGGTACTTACATGGGTATGAAAGCGGCGGCGAAGAGAGCTTACGGCTCTGACTCGCTCGAAGGCAAGAAAATCTCAGTGCAGGGTGTGGGCCATGTAGGTGGTTACCTGGTTGAGCTGCTGGCCAAAGAGAACGCCCAGGTCTTCATCACCGACATCTACGAAGACCGTCTACGCGACATCTCTTCTAAATACAAAGCCAAGGTGGTAGGTATGGACGAGATCTATGACCTGGATGTGGACATCTACTCTCCTTGCGCGTTAGGTGGCACCGTGAACAGCGACACCATCAACCGTCTGAAGTGCCGCGTTATCGCAGGTTCTGCCAACAACCAGCTGCGCGACGAAACACTGCACGGATCTGAGCTTGTGAAAAAAGGCATCCTGTACGCGCCAGACTTCCTCATCAATGCAGGTGGTCTGATCAACGTGTACTCTGAGCTGCAAGGCTACAACCGCGAAAGCGCCTACGCCCAGACAGAACGTATCTACGGCTATACCCTCGACATCTTCGACCTGGCCGAGAAAGAAGGCATCCATACGCAGTTGGCCGCTACCAAAATGGCTGAGCAGCGCATCCACAGCATCGGCAAAGTAAAGTCTACTTACTAAGCCTAGCCTTTCTGACAATATTCAAAACAAAAGTGCTGCATTAACCTGTGGCACTTTTGTTTTACTACAGTTCATATTTTTAGCGCACAGGCCCGCCTTTGCGTATACCTTTACCGGTGGCGCCTATACCTGACCACCGCATTTAGCGCCACAATAGTGGCAAGAGTATAAACACATATCAACCAACACGTTCTTTAAAATACCATTATGCTCAACCGCAGAACACTTCGAATCAAGGCTATGCAAGCCATTTATGCCTACAAGCAGGCCGAAGGTTCGGATTACCAGCTGGCACTTGACCAGATAGCAGAAGACTTTGCCCCAGACCTGAACTCCATGGAGGTGCAGGACCGCAAGCTGCTGGAAGGCCGCAAGCAAATTGCCCAGCTGCTCTTTAAGGAATGGCACGAAACAGGCCAGTTCGAAACCGAAGAGACCGACAAGGAGATAATTGATGCGGTAAACAGAGCCATTGTGGCTTACAAGAACCTCACCAAGAAAGACTACAAGCACTACAGTAACCAGATGATGGGCGCGGTGGAGCGCATTTACGACCACTACCTCGGTACGCTGCAGATTCTGCAACTCCTCAACGAGCTAGTAGAGGAAGAAGAAGTGAAGAAAGAGAAGCGCTTTACGGCCGCCACTGGCCCTGATGTAAAACGCTTCCTGAACAACCGCGTAGCCCAGCGCATACTCAACAACAAATCGTACCAGGAGAACATCATCCGTCGTAACATTTCGTGGGGCTCCGACATCAGCGAGATCCGGCAGGTATACAAGAACATTTTGAAGCAAGACGAGGTGTTTTTGAACTATCTGGCACTGCCTGCGCCCTCCCTCGAAGAGGACCTGGAAGTGGTGAAACATATTTTCAAAAACATTATTTTTAAAGAAAAAAACTTACAATCTTTGTTTGAGGAGCAGGATTTGAACTGGGTGGAGAACAAATCCATCGTGAAAAGCCTGGTCAACAAGACTGTAAAGATGTTTGGTGAGGAGAGTGAAGAGGAGCCCGTGCTGCTCGACCTTTCGGCTAACTGGGAAGACGACAAGGCCTTTTTTGAGGAGCTTTACCACCAGACACTGCAGGACGATGAGAAGTACGAGGCCATGATTGCCGCAAGCGTGAAGAACTGGGATGTGGAGCGTGTGGCCCTGCTTGACAAGATCATCCTGAAGTTGGCGCTTTGCGAAATGCACATCTTCCGAAGCATACCCGTTAAAGTGACCATCAACGAATACATCGAGATCTCCAAGCTGTACAGCACACCGAAAAGCAAGCAATTTGTAAACGGCGTACTGGACAAAATGGCACAGGAACTGACCTCGAAGGGAGACATCCGCAAGTCAGGCCGTGGTTTGATCGACAACAAATAAGGTATAGTCCGACTTTGAGCCCCAATCTACCGTAATAGGGGGAAACGACGTACCAAATATATAAGTATAGAGATAATCCTATGAGTAAGAAGACGAGCAACATACTGTTTTTCGTGTCTGGGGCTGCTGTGGGAGCTGCAGCAGGCATCCTGTTTGCGCCAGAGAAGGGCAGAGAGACGCGCAGCTGGCTAAGCTACCGACTGGAGAAATACCGCGATACGCTTTCAGACTTGCTGGAAGAGCTGGTAGAAAACCGTGACCGCGTGACCTCAAGCGCAAAATCGGAAGGACAGCGTGTGATACAGGACGCAAAAGACAAAGCCGAGAAACTGCTGGGCGATGTCGATTCACTTATCAACGAGATTAACAGCAGGAAAGAAATATAGACATGAGAGAGATTACACTGATTCCCGGCGACGGGATTGGACCAGAGATTACAGAAGCCGTAAAGGCCGTGTTCAGTGCCGCCAGCGTGCCTGTAACCTGGGAAGAGGAAAATGCAGGGCAGACCACCTTCGATTCGATCGGTGAACTGATTCCTTCTACATTGATTGCCTCCCTGAAGAAAAACAAAGTGGCCCTGAAAGGCCCGATCACCACGCCGGTTGGCAAAGGCTTTAAGAGCATCAATGTGCAGCTGCGCCAGATGTTCGACCTCTACTCCAACGTGCGCCCTGCCAAAACAACGCCTGGTGTTAATACCCGTTTCGAGAATGTGAACTTGGTACTGTTCCGCGAGAACACCGAAGGCCTGTACTCTGGTTTGGAGATGTTCGACGAGCGCCTGCAGATCTCTGACTCTGTGGCCCGCCTGACGCGTGTAGGCTGCCGCAAAATCATCCGTGCCGCTTTCGAGTATGCCAACAAGCACAACTGCAAAAAGGTAACAGCTGTGCACAAAGCCAACATCCTGAAAAGCGCAGGCGCCCTGTTCCTAAGCGAGGCCAGCGAGATCGCAAAAGAATACCCACACATCCAGTACGACGATAAGATCATCGACAACATGTGTATGCAGCTGGTAATTAAGCCGGAGCAGTTCGACGTGATCGTAACCACCAACCTGTTCGGCGATATCCTGTCTGACCTGTGCGCGGGCCTGGTAGGCGGTTTGGGCGTGGTATCCGGAGCCAACATCGGCAGCGACATGGCCATTTTCGAAGCCGTACACGGCTCTGCTCCTGATATTGCAGGCCAGGGCAAGGCAAACCCAACCGCGCTGCTGCGCTCCGCCATCATGATGCTCCACCACATCGACCTGAAAGATGAGGCAAACCGCATTGAGACGGCGCTGGACGCAACACTTGCCAACAGAGAGCAGTGCACCGGTGACTTGGGCGGCAAGGCCAGCACCATGGAATTTGCACAACACATTATTGCGAAACTATAATCAAGCAAAAAGCTGTTTAACTGATATGAAAAAGAACTTCTTATTAGCCCTAGCGCTTGGCACTGCCATGACAGTGACCAGCTGCGACCAGAACAACACGACGGCATCGGAGGCAACTACTGCCGAAGCAACTGCACCTGCAGCACAGCCGCAGGTAGTAGATAACCCCAATGTTGTGCCAGCTAACCAAACTGCCAGCACCGAGAACATGGCTGTTATGAGCTTTGAGACTACGGAGTACGATTTTGGTACAATCAAAGAAGGCGATGTAGTGGAGCATACCTTTAAGTTCACGAACACAGGCAAGTCGCCGTTGGTGATCGAGAGCGCTTCTGCCTCTTGTGGCTGTACTGCACCTGACTGGACGAAGACACCTGTTGCACCAGGTGAGCAGGGTGAAGTGAAAGTTCGTTTCGACAGCCGTAACAAGCCAGGTCAGCAGTCGCCGACTGTAACAGTACGTGCCAACACAGAGCCTAACATTGTGCGTGTGTTCATGAAAGGCAACGTTACTTCATCAAGCATTCCAACTGCAGGCGCTGACGGCCCTGTGAGACTTAACTAAACATCACGCTCCGGAGAGCACAACCTTTTTATGCAAACGATATTCCTACAAGCCGCACCAGACGGAGGCATGTTGCCTCAGTTGCTGATGTTCGGCGCTATTATCCTTGTTTTCTATTTTTTCATGATCCGTCCGCAGCAGAAAAAGGCGAAGGACCAGAAAAAATTCCGCGATGAGCTGACCAAAGGCATGCAAGTCGTGACAATAGGCGGTCTGCATGGTCGTTTAACAGCTGTAAACGATGACACCGTAGAGATAGAAGTAGACAAAGGCGTACGCCTTGTTTTTGAGAAGTCTGCCATCTCGCTGGAAGCTACTGCTAAAGTGAAATAAGGATATTAACCTTGTCGTTTGAGAAAGCCCGAAATATCATTTCATGGTTTGTAAGGCCATTTAAGCCCCAAACAGAGCACTACTGGCGAATTGTAGTGCTCTGTTTTGTGGCGGCCTCTACTTTTTGGCTTCTTAATGCACTTAACAAAAGCTACTCTACCCAAACTACTTACCCGGTTCGCTTTGTATACAATGACCAGCGGTTGGTGCCCATCAGCCCGCTTCCAGAGGAAGTAGAGGTCAATGTAACCGGCAGGGGGTGGAAGCTGCTTCGCAAGGCGCTCAGGGTGGAGGTGCAGCCCGCAGAAGTCTACATCCGTAGCCTTCCCCGCAACAATTACCTGCTTGGTTCCGCCTTAAGGCCTGCCCTGGTAAACGCCATGGACGGTCTGCAGCTGAACTTTGTGGTGACAGACACGCTTTTCTTTAATTTTAACGAGCAAGTGACGCGGCGCATAGCCCTGCAGCTCGATCCGGCTCAAAAAGTTACCGGCGAACGCCATGCCCTCCTGCGCCCTGTCCGCATTGATCCGGACACGATTACGTTCCGGGGGCCATCTTCCATGGTCGACAGCCTGCCGAGTCCTTTCCTGTTGCGACTGCCCATCACTAACCTGACCGAGTCAGCCAAGATCGTTGTGCCCATCGAGTACGACAATAAATCGCTGGTGAAGGCAAACATCACAGAAGCCACTGTTGCGGCAAGGATAAGACCATTGCAACAGCGGGAGCTACAGGTTGCACCTGAGATGGTGAACGTGCCGCTGAACACTGAGGTAACGTTGCGCCCGCAGGTCGTGCTGATTCGCTACCTGGCCCTCGAAGACTCGGGAGCCGTGATCAACTCCGACGCCTTCAAAGCGATTGTAGACTTCTCGAGGTATAACCGCCTCGACTCCACTGTGGTGCCAGAGCTTGTGCAAAAGCCCGCCGGTGCGCGCAACATCACGCTCTGGCCTGAGCGCATCAAAGCAGTTTTAGAAAGGTAACAACATGCTGAGGATAGGTATAACCGGAGGAATAGGCGTAGGGAAGACCATCGTCTGCCGTGTGTTCGAGGTACTGGGTATACCTGTGTATGATGCGGATACCCGTGCCAAGTGGGTGATGCAGTATGATGAAGCACTTAAACAGGAACTGCAGGACGCTTTTGGGCAGGGGACCTATACCTCGGAAGGATACCTGAACCGGTCTTACCTGGCATCGGTGGTTTTCAGCAACCAGGAGCGGCTTGATCAGCTCAATGCCCTGGTGCACCCCCACGTAGGCCTTGACTTTGAGCACTGGGCCGAGGCGAATGCAACTGCTCCGTATCTGATCAAGGAAGCTGCCTTGATGTTTGAGTCGGAGTCGTGGCGGCAGATGGACGAAATCATTGTGGTGACCGCACCCCTTAAGGTCCGCCTCAAGCGCTTGCTACAGCGGGATCCGCACCGCACGGAGGCCGATATAAAAGCAATCATCAGCAAGCAACTAAGCGAAGAAGAGAAGATAGCCCGCGCGCAGCACATCGTCTACAACGACGGCCAGCAGCTTATCATACCCCAGGTTGTGGCGCTTCACGAGCAGTTTCTTGCCAAGTCAGGTATTGCAAAGTAAAATCTTGCGCCTGCCTTTCCCTTCAGTTATAGCAGTATAGTATCTTCTATACCTTATCCAACTCCATTTTCACTCCCTATACCTACGAGTAAGTATACTGCCAGCCTGAGATGCATCACACCCAAGGCCAGGGGCGTACATGCTAACCTTTTCCGGAAAACTGAAGGTATGGATCTATGGTCGCAGGGCGGCACTTCTTTGACAATGAAAGCGACAGGGTAGAGGCTGCTTTGCTTCAATATATGATAGTTGGAATCAGGTCGTTATAGAAACAGGTATAGGCGTAGGGAGGGCATGTAGTTGAGGCAGTCCGGAAAAGTATAGACATAAAAAAAGGACAACTTTTATGTTGTCCTTTTGTGGGGCGTACTGGATTCGAACCAGTGACCCCCTGCTTGTAAGGCAGGTGCTCTGAACCAGCTGAGCTAACACCCCGTTTTATCTTTTCGTTGACCTTTTGTCCCCGTTTGATGATGCAAATATGGGGCGTTTTTTTGGAACTGCAAAACATCTGCGAAAAAAAACTTAAAATTTTTTTTCGAGCTTCACCGCCTATTGTGCGCTTGTGAATACTGCAGTACCTTTAGCTTTTGTAAGATGCTTAAAATCTGAACTTTCTCTTGGGACGAAATCGTGTTGTGAAAAAAGTGCTATTCTATGTCGCGCTGGCAGCAGTGGCAGTTGCTGGCATTTCGGCGGGACTGGTGTATGCGTACCAAGACAAAATAATTGGTCTTTTTGTAAACGAGGCCAATAAGCACATCACCACCAAGGTGGATGTTGGCAAAATTTCGCTTTCGCTCTTCGATAAGTTCCCGCAGGTGGCGGTGGCACTCGACCAGGTAAACGTGCACGAAGGTATAGCCGAGAGCGACTCGTCGCTGGCCCGAGCCGAGAAGCTCTACTTTACCTTTAGTGTGTTCGACATCATTCGGGGGAAGTACGACGTGAAGCAGCTATACCTGGAGAAGGGCTTTATCCATGTGCGCGTGCTCAAGAACGGGCAGGTCAATTACCATATCCTGGCCACTGATTCCAGTGAAACGTCTGGTGATTTCGCCTTCAAGCTGGAAAAGATCAACCTGAGCCAGGTGGCGATTCGCTACACTGACCTGCACCTGAACCACTACATCGAGGCCCATGCCCCGCAATTGGTCGCTGCCATGGCCATCACGAACGATAAAATTGCCCTTGAAACGAACGGGAATGCCGCCATCAGCACGATCCGGATAGGGGAGAGCGAATACTTCAAGGAGAAATCGGTGGCGCTGCACACGGCCCTGACAATAGACCGCTCAGCGCACACCATTGCGCTGAAGCCATCTGTCGTGCAGGTAGAGGGTGCTGCCTATGAAGTAGGCGGTCAGATAGCTTACGGCGGCACGACAGAGCTCGACTTGCAACTGCAGGGCAAGGATACTAACATACAGTCGCTGCTCTCACTGCTGCCACAACAGATCTCGCGAGAGTATAGCCAGTACCGCAGCGAAGGCGACATTTTCTTTAAGGGTGCCGTAAAGGGAAAGGCCTCTGGAAAGCATAACCCAGAGGTAGCGTTTGAGTTCGGTGCCCGCAATGCGTCATTCTTTCACCCGGATACAAAGCAGAAGGTAGAGGGCTTGCACCTGGATGGATACTTTACAAACGGTGCCGGCAGAAACGCCGCGACTTCTTTGCTGGAGCTGAAGAACCTGAGAGGCATATTGAACAAGCGCCCTTTCGAAGGAAGCCTTACCTACCGCAATTTCGAAAACCCATACCTGGCCTTTAGCGCCAAAGGAATGCTGGATGTGGGCTATGTGCTCAGCCTGCTGCAGCTCGATGAAGTAAAGAGCGGAAGCGGTCTGGCAGATGTGCGCATTGCCTTTGCAGGCAATCTGAAAGAGTTTAAGGCAAGGCCGGGCAACAGCACGCTCAACACAAGCGGCGACATTACGCTGCACAATGTGATGCTAAACCTGAAGGAGATGCCCATGCCACTAAGCGGGCTGCATGGCAACTTTATTTTTAAGAAGAACGATGTGGCTGTCTCGGATTTCAAAGGCCGTCTGGGAGACTCTGACTTTGTGCTGAACGGCATGTTCCGCAACGTAATGGCCTGGCTGCTGCTCTCCAACCAGCGGCTGCTCGTCGAGGCCGATTTCAGTAGCCAATACCTTAATTTTGATCAACTGCTAAGCGAGGAGCAGAATACCCCGGTAGAGTCCAGGCAGGCCAGCAGCGCCGCTTACAAGTTCAACATCTCTCCCGATATTGCCTTCGATCTGAGTGCTTCTATCCGGCGGGCTAAATTCAGGCGATTTGGTGCAGAGCACATTAAGGGGGAAGTGAAATTGCGTAACCAGATCGTATCAACCCCCAACATCTCGTTCAATGCCATCGGGGGCAACTTTGCCGTGCGCGGCACGCTGGACACCCGCAGCCGCGACCACATCAAGGTGAGCACGGCCACCAAGCTGAATAACATGAACGTGGACAGCCTGTTCTATGTATTTGAAAACTTCGGGCAAAGCTTTATTTCCGATAAGCAGCTGCGCGGCAAGCTGACTGCCAACATTGTGTCGGATGTTTACTTTGATAGCCAGCTCAACACCAAAACAGACCTGATGCAGGCGGAGATTGCAGCCACTGTGCGCGACGGCCAACTGATCAACTTTGCACCTATGCAGAAGATGTCGGCCTTTGTGAAGCGGTCGGAGCTGGCAAATATGAAATTTGCGGAGCTCAGCAACAACTTCTGGATACAGCAGCGCACCATCTTCATCCCGGAGATGGACATCCGTTCTAACTTGTCGGCTATACCTACTGTGTCTGTTTCGGGCACGCATACCTTCGACCAGGACATGGACTACCGCATCAAGCTGCCTCTGAGCAAAGGCGGCCGGCGCGACCGCGACAGTGTGTATGGGGTGGTGGCTGAGGACACAGATGCGGGCAACAGCTCCCTGTTCCTGACTTTGCGCGGCAAAGAAAGCGACTTTAAGCTGGCCTACGACAACGAGCGCGTGCGTGAGAAAATCAAAACGGACCTGAAGCAGGAAGGGCAGGAACTGAAGGAACTGCTGCGCGGCAAAAAACCAGTAAAGCAGGAAAAGAAAGTGGAGCTGCAGGAAGGCGAATACTTCGACTTTGACTAAGCACCAAGGCCTCTATTCCTTAGTCACTTACCACAATCCCAGCGAATTTTTTTTGGACACCAGGCACCGCTTTTGGCAGGCATAAGCTGGGTGCAGAGCGTGTGAATCTTGTTGTATTGTAAAAGTTATATTTTTGTTACATCCTCTGTTACCGCCTGTTTACCGTTAAAAAGTAAAGGTTTGTTAAAAAAATGCTGTTTATTGTATAACCTGGCTAACATTTGGTCGTTAGATAAAACAAAATTACAATAATGATTTGCGTTGATTTTTGGGAATGGAATAATTAACTGTTGTGTGGCCCTTGGTAAGATACTATCCTGAACAGGGAGGCTCAACAGATTGAAGATATAAGGGTGAAAAAAAAGCCGGAGTTTCTCCGGCTTTTTTATTTATACCTACGCCGCGTGGGCTCTTGCGTGAGTTTACAAAAGCTGGCTGAGCGCTATTTCAAAAGAGGTCTTGGCGATCTCTGTTTTTGCCTGGTTTTTGGTGTGTGTCTTTTCAAGTGCTTCCTTAATGATACGCGAGATGTCGTGGAAGATGGCATCGTCGGTAATCTCCACCTCGTTTTCCATCAGGTAGGCGAACACGCGGGCCATGCCGCAGTTGGCAATGAAGTCAGGTATAACGGATAGGTTGCGGTCGGCAAACTCGCCTGTAGGGCCGAAGAATATTTCCGGATCCTGGAATGGCACATTGGCCCCGCATGAGATGACCTCCAGTCCGCTGGCGATCATTTGCTCGAGTTGTCCCCGTGTCACCAGGCGCGAAGCAGCAGCCGGGATGAATATCTCAGCGGGGAGCAACCAGATGCGATTGTTCATCTCCTCGAAAGGAATCAGGTTCTCCGCATACAGTGTGTTGCCCTGGCGTCCCAGGAAAAGCTCTCTGATCTCCTCAAACGAGAAGCCTTCGTCTTTGATCAAACCACCGGTGCGGTCGATGATGCCGACGATCTTAACGCCCTTGCCGGCCAGGTAAAAGGCCGCGGCAGCGCCTACATTGCCCCATCCCTGCACAATGGCGCGCTTGCCCTCGAACGAGCCGCCCCAAATCGTATAATAGTGGCAAACGGCTTCGGCCACACCATATCCGGTAATCATATCGGCCACGGTATACTTACGAGCCGCAGCGGGGGTATAGCCCGGGTCTTCGATCACCTTGATCACGCCTTGGCGCAGCTGGCCTATTTTGTTTATCTTCTGAGGCTCGGTGGCATTAAAGTGTCCGTTCACTACGCCTTCCTGCGGGTGCCACAGGCCGTAGTCTTCCGTAATCGGAATCACTTCGTGTATCTCGTCCACGTTTAGGTCGCCGCCCGTGCCATAATAGCTCTTGAGCAGCGGAATAACCGCCTTGTACCAACGTTCCAGCACGCCACGCTTGCGGGGGTCGGCTGGGTCGAAGTTTATACCTGACTTGGCACCACCGATGGCCGGGCCTGACACTGTGAACTTCACTTCCATGGTTTTGGCCAGTGATTCTACCTCGCGTTTGTCCAGGCCTTTGCGCATGCGGGTGCCGCCGCCAGCCGCGCCGCCTCGCAGCGAGTTGATCACAACCCAGCCTTCGGCCTCAGTTTCAGCGTCTTTCCACTCAAATACTATTTCAGGGCGTTTATTCTCAAATTTTTCGAGAAGCTCTTTCATCGGTTTGTTTGTAGTTAAGGGTTTACAGACCGCAAAGGTACAAAAATACCCCGGAGCATACAGGGGCGCGGGACCTAAAAGGGCTGCAGGTATACGGATTGCACTGTGCTGGGAATAGGCGTTGCGACACTGTTTTTTTACTGAATGGCTGCCATGTTGTACAATTCGCGGAGAGAGTCAATCGAGCCAGGGGCATATAGCAATCTAGCAACATTAAGTATTTTATATATCCAATTTTAATTATTATACGTACATCTACTCAATTCAACGTTAGGGATGTGTCTGACAAGGAGTACGTTGTGTTATGGGGCCTTCGGAAGAAAATTTTAAAAATCCTTTGAAGCTACTTCAGCCAAATGTCGCTATTGCCGTATATATCTTAATATGAATTGTATTGTTTAAATGTATGTAGAAACTGTTAGGTATAATTATTAATTATGAAAAGTTTGTTGTCTAGAATTGAGTCTAAGAAAATAGATAAGGCGGCCGCCATGCTCAAAGTGTTGGCGCACCCGAAAAGACTGGCGATAGTGGACTTGCTCGGCAAGGAAGATAAAATGACTGTGACTGAGATTTACAAGTATCTGGACCTGCCTCAGGCGATTGCTTCCCAGCATTTGATTACGCTGAAGGATAAAGGGGTGCTCTCTTCGTTTAAGGTAGGCACCAAGATTTACTACTCCCTTGCCATTCCGAAACTGATCGACGTGATCGATTGCTTAGAGGAGTGTTGCATCGATATTTAGCGATCCGCCTTGGTGCGTAGCACCGAAAGTTACCTTCATAGAAAAGCCAAAGGTCTCCGTTCCCTTCTACATAAGAAGCTGACGGGGACCTTTGGCTTTTTTATCTACTAAATAAAACAAGCGGTTCACGGAGTTCCGCTGTTGGGTCGGTTCCTGCCTATAGCAGGATTTTATCGCCTGATTCCTTTTGCTTTTTCGATTTGGTGTCCTTTCTGGAAGGAGCAGCCACAGACATTTCTTTTTTCATGGCCTTTTCAACTTCGCGCTTCAGTATCTCGTGGCCTTCGTGCGTGGTGGCGGCGGATAGTGCCACTGCATCCGTACGGCGTACCACGCGGGCAGATGTAGCAACCACATGGGGTTTTGAAGTAGCAACCCACCTGGCATCGGCATCTGCGTAGGCACCGGCAGGCTTATCAGCTACTAATCTATAGTCTGACTTCTGGATTGGGGCAATGCCATCGTTGGCAATGTCGCGCTCTGTCAACATAAAGGAATGACTGGTGCAAGAGCTAAAAAGCAGAACAACAGAGATAAAGGATAGAAGAATAGAAATGTTTCTCATTTTTGCTGCACTAAGGGTGATAAGAAGGATTTTGCTGCTGTTCTCGTAGCTCGGATCGGAAATTTTCTGGTTAAAGCAAATATCTTATTTGAATATTTATATATGCAAAGGTATGTATAAATATTTATATATCGCAAGTTCAAACATAAAAAAAGGACATTTTTTTAGTGAATGGATCTAGTCCTGCGAAAAGCGGCAAAATTCTTGATATTGATTATCGTATATATAATGTTCTATATATTTGGGTGTTCAAACAATCATATACTTTTTACAACTTATCACAAAATGAAAAGAAATTTACTTTCGCTTGTTGTTGGAGCTGCTATGGCGCTTTCTATGTCTTCGTGCTACACATACACTTTCACGGTTGGCAGTGGCGCCCAGTCAAATGTGCAGGTTAAGAAAATGAACCACTACCTGATCTATGGCCTAGCGCCAATTAGCACCTCTAACCCGAAAGAGATGGCAGGAGGAGCGGAGAACTACACCGTAACTGTTACCCATACCTTTGTTGATGGTTTGCTGAATGCGCTGACTTGGGGCATCTATACGCCAACAACCACCATCGTTACCAAATAATAACTCCTGGAGCATTTTTCCTGTAACTTAATCGCGCCGTATGAGAGTGTTTTTATTTTTGGTCCTGACTGTGCTGGTGATCTATTTTGGGTACTCTATCTTTTCGTTGGAGTTCAGCAAGCTCTCCGACTATGGGTTTGGGTACCTGGTAGGCAACTGTATCTTATTCGTGCTAGCGATAGTGAGTGCTTTTATACTCGGCAAAAAGATTCTGATACAGGAATAAGGCATACCCTATAAATAAAAAAGCTGACCTTGATAGGTCAGCTTTTTTATTTATAGGGTATAGCGAGTTAGTTAGCGTCAATTTCCTGCTTTTCCAGATCAAACAGATCGTTTAGCAGATCGATCAGTGTTTCGGCTTCGCCGCGCTTGCAGGCTGCTTTCAGTTGCAGCACCGGCAGCTTGATCACTTTCTGCATCATTGACTTGGTGATGTTGTCGATTAATTTGGCTTCTTTCGGACCCAGCTTTTTCATGTAGCGGGCCATCTCTTCCTGACGGATCGTCTCCAGTGCATTCTTCAGCTTATTGATCGTAGGAGATACCATCATCTCTTTCGACCAGTCGTTAAACTGCTCTATCGACTCCTCGATAATAGCGCGTACTTTTGGTACAGAGTTGATGCGCTGCTGCAATGCGGCAGATGCTTTGTTCTGGATCGTGTCGATGTTGTAAACCAGCACACCGGGTACGGCCTCTACTTCGGCTTCCACACTGCGCGGCACCGACAGGTCTATAAAGAACTTGAACGTGAGCACGTTCAGGCGCTGAATCATTTCTTTGGTGAAGAAAGGCGTTTCACGGGCTACCGACGAGATGATCACATCAGCCTCTTTCAGGCCCTGCACGATGTTCTCGAAAGGAAGTACGTCCATGCCGCACTCATCGGCCAGTACCTGCGCCTTGGCCAGGGTACGGTTGGTGATGGTTACGTGCTGGTAGCCTTTGTCTTTGAGGTGGCGGCATACATCGGCGCCAATCTCGCCCACGCCCACAACCAGTATCTTGGGCTCGGCCACTACATCGGCGGTCAGCTCCTCGATCAGTTCAATGGCAGCGTAGGAGGTAGAGGCGGCACCATCGCGGAAGGCAGTCTCCTGCACCACGCGCTTGTTGGTGAAGAAGATGGTGTGCATCAGGCGGTGCAGGAACGGTCCAGCCGTCTCGTTGTCGGCCGCCCACTGGTACGACTGCTTCACCTGGTTGGTGATCTGCATGTCGCCTACCACCTGCGACTCGAGCCCCATGCTTACCTCAAATAAATGCTGTACGGCATCGTTGTGCTCGTTGAGGATGGTAAAATAATCGAGGTATTGGGTAATGTTGTTGATGCCTTTGGTAATGCCGAGCAGCTTTACGATTTCGGTACTATAATCCACGTCGGAGTTATAGTATACCTCGGTGCGGTTGCAGGTAGAGAGCACCAGTATGTCAGAAGCCTGAATAAAGCTCTTCAGCGTCTGAATGAATTGCCTGCATGAGTTCTCATCTAAGGCAATCAGTTCCCTGATATCCAGCGGTGCTTTCTTGTACGACAGGCTGATTGCTTTAAAGTTCTGAAGCATATCTTACGTTCGGAATACTAAAGTGCAAAATTACTGCTTTGCTTATTAAAAAGAAACTTACTTGCCCTTATTAATTAATTTATACTAATTTCAGATAATTTTCGCGCCTACCGCATGATTCCCATTTACGCCCAGAAAAACAGAATAAAGTTTCTAGTCGTTATCGTCGCGCTCATCATTGGGGCGGTTACCATTACGTACACTAACGTATTGGTGAGCAAATTGTCTGAAAGAGAGCAGGAATTGGTGCAGCTTTACGCCAAAGGACTGCGCTACATGATCAATGCGCCCAGCGACGACAACATCGTTTTTATTGAAGAGGAGATCCTTTCCTCCAACCACACCATACCTGTTATCCTGACAGACGAGTACGAAAACATCCTCGACTTTAAGAACATCCACCTGCCCGAAAACATTTCGGAAAGCCGGAAAAATGAATTGCTGCAGCGCGAGATCGCCCGCATGAAGGCGCAGCACGCCCCCATTATAGTGCCTTGGGCGGAAGGGTCCGAGAACTACGTGTTTTACAAAGACTCGGCCCTGCTCTCGCAGCTGCGCTACTACCCCTACGTGCAGCTCATGGTTATTTTCTGCTTTGCCCTGATGGCCTACTTCGCTTTCAGCTACTCGCGCAAGGCTGAGCAGAACAGGGTATGGGTAGGCCTGGCCAAGGAGACGGCCCATCAGTTGGGTACGCCGCTCTCATCTCTGATGGCCTGGTACGAGTACATGAAATCCAGCCCGAAGTTTGAGAACGAGCCAATAACGGCCGAACTCTGGAAGGATATCCGCCGCCTAGAGATCATCACGGAGCGCTTTTCCAACATCGGCTCAGTGCCGCTGCTGCGCGACGAAAACATCCTGCAGGTAACCGAAAACGCGATCGGCTACCTGCAGAACCGCATTTCGAGCAAGGTAGATTTTACGGTCAGCACAAGCTTTGCGCCCGACATCACGGCCAAAGTAAATGTGCCGCTTTTTGATTGGGTGATCGAGAACATCTGCAAGAATGCCGTGGATGCGATGGAAGGCCGCGGAAGCATTAAACTTCAGCTATCGCTGCTGGGCAAAAGCCAGATTGCACTCGACATAACAGACACAGGCAAAGGTATACCCAAGAGCAAGCTCGACTCGGTCTTCCTGCCGGGCTTTACCACCAAGAAGCGGGGCTGGGGCCTTGGACTGGCACTGGCCAAGCGTATCATCGATAACTACCACCAAGGCAGGCTCTACGTCAAGTCCTCCGAAGTAGGGAAAGGCACTACTTTCCGGATCGTGCTGAACAGGTGATTTTAAGTTTGAGAGTTTAGGAGTTGGAGAGTTAAGAAGTAGGTTGAATAGTAGCGATGTTACATCCTGACGTCGTGGTGCTAAGCAGCATTACGGTTGAATTGTAGGGACAGGTCGCGGCCTGTCCGGTTTTGTGCAGATGGCTACTTCACAAGTATAACTTTTATTAATCACAGGTATAGCCGTCTTTTGTCCTTTGTCAAACAGTCATTCTAAGTGGTTACAGTAATCAGGTATAGTAGCAGGTATAAATTGGAGTGGGATGCTTTTGTGCAAGCCTCCAAAAATGGTACGTTCCTGTTCCAGCGCGACTACATGGAGTATCACGCCGATCGATTCCAGGACCATTCGTTGCTGTTCTATTATAAAGAAAGACTGATTGCCTTGTTGCCTGCCAATGCTTCAGGGAATGACCTGCACGCGCATGCCGGGTTGAGTTACGGCGGTATAGTGAGCGGCACAAAGATGAAAGCCGCGCTCATGCTGCAGGTGTTTGATGCGCTGATCAGGTATAGCCGGGAGCAGCAGCTAAAGGCGCTTTTTTACAAAGCCATACCACACATCTATCACCAATTGCCTGCCGAGGAAGATCTGTATGCCCTGCTCAGGTATGGCGCCACGTTATACCGGCGGGATGTGAACTCAGTAATCGATCTGGGGCAGCCTGTCAGGTATAGCAAAGACCGCCGCTGGCGGCTGTCGCAGGGTATAGGCCAGGGGTGGCAAGTTCAAACGTCAGACGATTATAGTGGGTTTATGCAGCTTGTGGCCACGCAGCTGGAGAGCCGGCATAAGCTGCAGCCGGTGCACACAGCCGAAGAGGTAAGGCGGCTGGTGCAGGCGTTTCCCGATAATATCAGACTTTACACCATATCAAGCGAAGGCGAATTGCTGACGGGTGCCCTGGTATTTCAAACCGCTACGGTGGCTCACTGTCAGTATATCGGTGCAGGCAGCCGGGCACAGGAGGAAGGCGCCGCCTACGTGCTTCTCGACCACCTGATACGCCAGGTATACGCTCACAAAAAGTATTTCAGTTTTGGTGTTTCCACAGAGCAGCAGGGGCTCTACCTGAACGAGGGGCTGGTCAGCTACAAGGAGAGCTACGGCGCCCGCACGGTGGTGCACGACTTTTATCGGCTGGACTTCTGACCTAAGGCCTGACCAGATCTATTCTATGTCAAGTTGCCGGCCCTCGGCTTTGGCCTGCTTATCCAACTTGGTGCCAATTGCTATACCTACTCCAATCCCCACCGGCATCCCCAGGCCCAGAAAAGCAAAATTCTTCAGCATTAAGGCATATACCACACCAAAAGGAAGGCCCAGCGTCGTCGTTCCAAGAGCCATCCACAGCTTCTGATAATGCTTTTGAGGAACCAGTTTGAGCTGTTTCTTCACCAGCTTGAGAATAGCGCCCCGGGTTTTCTTTAACTGCGCTCCATACTGCGAAGCAGGTATACCTGTGTTGTGGAGCGGCGCCAGTTGCTGCGTGATCGTGGCGGCTATACCTTCCGGAATGTCTTTGCTGTTCAGCGCGTCTATTAACTGTTGCAGGCGGTCAAACTCCCTGGTCAGTTTCTCGGACTGTGCCATCTCTTCTCTGGATTGCAGCTTCGGAATCATAAACGCTTTGGTTAGGTATACTTAATTTGCTACTTCCGCCAATACGGGCTCCTGTTCGTTTTTCCTGCCCAGCAGCTTGATAATGCCCCACAGAATGATGGCCCCGATAAGGTATACGAGCAGCCAGTGCACCCCCCAACTGGAGAGCGCGGTGCAAACCAGGTTGGCCACCAGCGCCACTGTAAAGGCGTAAGGCAACTGCGTTTTTACGTGGTCGATGTGGTTGCAGCCAGAGGCCAGCGAGCTAAGAATAGTAGTGTCGGAGATAGGGGAGCAGTGGTCGCCGAACACGGCTCCGGCCAGCACCACCGAAATCACGTTGTAGAGGATAGGCATAGTTTCCTCCACGCTCATGCCATGCTGCTGGCTCACGTACCAGGTGGCTGGCAGCATCAGCGGGTATAAGATGGCCATGGTGCCCCAACTCGACCCGGTTGAAAAGGCGATGATGGCAGCCAGGAAGAAGGTGATCTCAGGCAGCCAGCGCGGCGAAACATTGCCCGAGAAGAGGGAGGTCAGGTATTCGGCGGTGTAAAGCTCTTTGGTCACCTGCGCCAGCGACCAGGCCAGCACCAGGATGAGCATGGCCGGGAGCATGGTCTTAAAGCCCACCACCAACGACTCCATGGTTTCGTACAGGCTCATGATGCGTTGGCTCACTGTAAGCGCAATGGCCGAGACAACCCCCGAAAGCGAAGCCCAGATAAGCGCCACATACGAGTTGGAGTTGCCAATGGTGATGGAGAGCTTGCGGAAAAAGCCAATGCTCGGGTCGGCCCAGGTTTCGGGGTTGTGCCCTGTGTACAGCAGGCCAATCACGGTTCCGAAGATCACCACCAACACAGGTATAAGCGCGTTGAAGGCGCGGCTGCGATCCGGGTCAATGGCTTCGAATTCGGCCATTTCCTGCTGCTGCCGGGAATCGCTGCGGCTGTCGGCGCGGTGGTTGCTCACGGCACCCGTCGTGCGGGCACGCACTTCCGCTTTGTGCATCAGGCCGTAATCGCGGTTCATCCAGATCAGCATGAGCATAAACAGCAGCGTAAGCACCGGGTAGTAAGCGTACTGCAGCGAGTTCAGGAACAGCGAGTAGGCACTCTCCGCTATACCCAGCGTTGTGGCGGCATCTTTAATATAGCCCAGCTCAGCACCGATCCAGGTGGTCACGAAAGCGATGGCGGCCACAGGAGCGGCGGTGCTGTCCACAATGTAGGCCAGTTTTTCGCGCGAAACGCGGTGCTTGTCGGTAACAGGGCGCATGGTGTTGCCCACAATCAGTGAGTTGGCGTAGTCGTCGAAGAAAATGGCAACGCCCAGCACCCAGGTTACCAGTTGGGAGCTGCGGGCCGACCGGGCGTAGCGCGAGAGTTTGTTCACGACACCGGCCATACCCCCGTTCTTGGAAATGATGGCCACCATGCCGCCTATCAGCATCGAGAAAATGACGACGGAAATGTGGTCCGAATCTGTAAGGGCACCGATAAGATAAGTATCGGCTACAGCAAGCAAGCCAGTAAAAAAGGCCTTGAAAGACATACCATAAATCACAAAGCCGCCTACCCAGATACCGGCAAAAAGCGCCAGCAGCACCTCCCTGAAGATAAGGGCTAGTATGATGGCAATAAGCGGCGGCAGGATAGAGAGCCACATGGGGAAGTTACGCACACCGTGTTCTGCTTCTGCATCGAGGCGGTAGAGGTGGGCAATGGTGTGGGTGCCGACGTTAGCGCTTACCTGCACCAGGTTGGCCTTTTGGGGAAGCGAAAAGCGGGCCTCTCCCTCGGTAAAGCTGATATCCTGCAGGTTGCCGTTGATGCGCACGGGCAGCGGTCCGCTATACGTGACCAGGTTGCCCGACTCGTTAGTGGCGTGCAGGGTAAATGCCGTGTCGTTCACGGCCTGCAGCTGAAATTCCTCAATGGCCAATAATGCTGAATTGTCTTCCTGTGCTATTGCCTGAAAGGAGAGAAGCAGCAGCGCAAGACTCAAAAGGGTCTGTAATAACCTCATGTGGTTGTTGGGTCGGTTCTTGTAAACCCTTAAGTAAGCAAAATAATGAGAGATTAGAAAATTCTGATATTAGCAAACCCGGCCGGGCACAAATAAAACAGCTTCTGCTTTGGGTAGGGCAGAAGCTGTTGAAACAGGTATAGCCTTGGCCGTTTTTCGGGAACTACTTGGCGCGGTTTACAATAAACACGCCTGCCAGAATGATGACCATGCCCACGTAGTGCCACAGATGAATCGTCTCGCCGTCGAGCACACCCCACATAAGCGCCACTACAGGTATAAGGTAGGTGGTGGAGCTGGCAAACAGGGTGGTGGAGATGTGGATCAGCTTGTTGAAGAGCACCAGCGCAATGGCGGTGCTGAACACGGCCAGTATAGCAATATACATCAACGCTTCCCAGGCGCCTGGTACGTGCTGCAGCTTGTAAAGAAAATCGGTGGTGAGCAGGTATACCAGCGCAACGGGGCCCACGGTGAGCAAGGCCAGGCTCGAAACAGCCACGGCTTTCATGCCCTGCAGGCGGTGCTTGATGAGGTTAGCACTGATGCCGTAGAAAACGGTGGCCAGCACAATGTACAGGCCATAGTACATGTTGTCGAGCTCGGCGTTGCCGTTGCCGCTGAATATAAGGACCGCCGTGCCCGCTATACCGATCACGATGCCCAGCATGCGCATCCAGGTGATGGACTGGCCAAATAAGGCGGCGCCTACCAGCAGGGTAAACAGCGCTGTGAGCGAGTTGAGCACACCTGCCAGTCCGCTGGCCAGGCGCGTTTCGGCGATGGCAAACAGGAAAGCGGGGAAGAAGTTGCCCAGCAGACCGCTTCCCAGCAAAAATTTCCAGCGGCCGGGCTCGACTGTGCGGAGGTTTTTGATGGCAAAGGGTAACAGGGCCGTGCAGGCGATCACCATGCGCAGGGCGCCCAGCTCGTCCGAAGAATAAACGACCAGTCCCTTCTTGATAAGAATAAACGAGGTACCCCAGATCAGGGCAAGTATAATGACCAGGAGCCAGGCAATAGCCGGCATGCCTGTTCTTTTCTGTGCAGGAGCAAGTGTGGGTTTGATAAGGTAGAGAGTTAGAGAGTTTAGGAGTTTGAGGGTTGGGGCAAGCCACAGTTCTCAAACTCATTTGCAAAGATAAAAGGAGTTAATGTCTCAGCATGCATGCCGAACACCAACTCCTTAAAATTTATGAAATAGAGCTAATCACTTAACTCACAAACTATCTAACTCCTAAACTTCTTCATACGCCATCGTCTGGGCAATCTCGTCCAGCGTGTCGTAGATTTCCTGGATGTCTTCGGACTGCACCAGTTTCATGCGCAGGGGCTTGAAATGCGGAAGACCGCGGAAGTAGTTGGTATAGTGGCGGCGCATTTCGAAAATGCCCAGCTTGTCGCCCTTCCACTCCAGCGAGTGCGTGAAGTGCTGGCGGCAAACCTCCACGCGCTCTTCCAGGGTAGGTGGGGCCAGCATTTCGCCAGTCGCCATGTAGTGTTTTATCTCGTTGAAGATCCAGGGGTGGCCAATGCTTGCGCGACCAATCATGATGCCGTCTACGCCATATCGGTTCTTGTACTCCAGCGCTTTTTGCGGCGAGTCGATGTCGCCGTTGCCGAAGATCGGAATCTGCATGCGCGGGTTGTTCTTCACCTCAGCAATCAAGGTCCAGTCGGCTTCGCCTTTATACATCTGCACGCGGGTCCGACCGTGTATACTCAGGGCTTTGATGCCGATGTCCTGTAGCCTTTCAGCCGTCTCCACAATGTATTTCGTGTCTTCGTCCCAGCCCAGGCGGGTTTTCACGGTCACGGGCAGGTGCGTGGCTTTCACAATCTCCTCGGTCATCTTCACCATCTTGGGGATGTCGCGGAGCAGGGCAGCACCCGCACCCTTGCAGGCCACGTTTTTCACGGGGCAACCGTAGTTGATGTCGATGAGGTCAGGACCGGCCTGCGACGACACAATAGCGGCCTCGCGCATCGAGTCGATGTCGGAGCCGAAAATCTGAATGCCGATGGGGCGCTCGTAGTCAAAAATGTCGAGTTTTTGCACACTTTTGGCGGCGTCACGTATCAAACCCTCAGAAGAGATGAACTCGGTATACATCAGGTCTGCACCGTTGGCCTTGCATACTTTCCGGAAAGGCGGGTCGCTTACGTCCTCCATCGGAGCCAGCAGCAGCGGAAACTCGCCCAGTTCTATGTTCGCTATCTTTACCAAAGCAAAAGTTAAATTTTCACGTAAATTTACGTCAATTAAACCTAATCTTCTCTATGAAAGGTTTCATCTCCGAAGACCGACACCCAATTTTAGTGCTGTTGCTGTTGCTGGCATTTATGCTGGGCGGCTATTTTGTGGCCAGTTTTATATACCTGGCGCTGGTAACCACGGTGCTCGGAATAGAGGTGATGGACCTGACCAATTTGCTGGCTAACCCAACGGAGCATCCAGAGGCGGCTGATGCGCTGCTGCTCTTTCAGGGCCTGGTGCAGTTCTGCTCATTTGTGCTGGCACCATTGCTCATGCTGCGCCTGGCGAACGTGAACATCGATCATTACCTGAACTGGAAAAAGCTGCCGTTGCCCACTTTGCTGTTGCTGGCTGGTTTTCTGATCATCTTTATTATGCCGGCCAATTCGCTCGTTATCAACTGGAATGCGGAGCTCTCGCTGCCCGGCTTTATGAAGGGCTTTGAGGAATGGGCACGCGCCAAGGAAGACGAGCTGGCCGAACTCACCAAACTGATCGCCAATTTCGGTACGTTCCCGCGCTTGCTGATGGGCCTACTGGTTATTGCGGTTATACCTGCCATTGGCGAGGAGCTCGTGTTCAGGGGTATTCTGCAGCGCCAGGTGCACCGCTGGTCAGGCAACGCGCATGTGGCAGTTTGGGTGGCGGCCATTATCTTCTCGGCTATCCACGTGCAGTTCTTCGGTTTTGTGCCACGTGTGCTGCTAGGGGCTTTGTTTGGCTACCTATACCTGTGGTCGGGTAATATCTGGGTGCCGATCATCGCACACTTTTTCAACAACGGCTTCACGGTGTTTCTGCTATACCTGCAGCAGACAGGCGCCATTGACTTTAATGTAGAGTCGACTGAGCCAATGCCGGTCCTCACCATTTTGATATCGGCTGTGTTGAGTGCCGCGCTAATCTATTACCTTTACAAGCAGTTTATGCTGACGCCCACGCGCCCCGAAAGTATAGCCGAAGCCGCAGGGGAACGGGAGCACAGTTAAATTCACACAAACCACCCGGCGGCGGCTGCCGGCAACCTACATCGCATGAGCACCAAGCTATCTGCCCTTAGTAATTTACAGCAACGCCTGATTGTCGGAGTATTGGGGGCGGCCCTTTTTATCGGAGGCATCATCTTCAGTGAATGGACCTTCTTCATCCTGTTTCTGGGGCTCACCGTGCTGGGCACGCTGGAGTTTTACAGACTGGCCGGCACCGTAGGTATACGAGCCAACAAGGTATACGGCACACTCATGGCCGCCAGCATCTTCATCGTTTTCTTCCTGGTCGACAAGGAGTACATGCCTACCGAGCTGCTATACCTGTTCTTGCCGGCCCTGTTCCTGATATTTGTGCTCGAGCTGTACCGCAAAGAGCCACAGCCGTTCACCAACATTGCTTTTACCATACTGGGCATACTTTACATCGCCATTCCGTTCTCGCTGCTGCAGCTGCTCGGATACCTGCAGGGAGAGTACCGCTGGCAGCCCATTCTGGGGCTGCTGCTACTGATCTGGTCATCGGATACGGGCGCCTACATCGCGGGCAAAAATTTTGGCAAGAACAAGCTCTTCGAGCGCATCTCCCCGGGCAAAACCTGGGAGGGCTGGATCGGCGGTACCGTCCTGACGGTGCTGGTAAGCTGGCTACTATCCATGTTCTTCCTCGACCTGGAGCTTTACCAGTGGGTGGGCGTGGCTATCATCGTGTCGGTTTTCGGGGTGCTGGGCGACCTGGTGGAGTCGCTGCTCAAGCGCAGCCTGGGTGTTAAGGATTCGGGCACGCTGCTGCCTGGCCACGGGGGCATTCTGGACCGCTTCGACAGCCTGGTAATGGTCGTTCCCTTCATTGTCGCGTTCCTCAAAACATTCTAAATTAATGTTGATTAAGGTGTAGGTATGTGTAAATATTATTTACATAACTTTACCACCATAATTGTTAATCACTGATTAATTCAAAAGCTTTAAATGATGCTATACAAAGAGCCAGCACCGATAAAGGACAGGGAGAACCCATTTGAGTCGATGATGTCGCGTTTCAACATTGCGGCGGAGATATTGGGCTTGGACGAGGAGGTTTACAACGTCCTCAAAACCCCTACGCGTCAGGTGATCGTGAACGTGCCTGTTACGATGGACGACGGCAAAGTGCGTGTGTTTGAAGGTTACCGTGTTATCCACTCCACAATCCTGGGACCGTCTAAAGGCGGTATTCGTTTCGCGCCGGACGTGTTTCTGGACGAGGTGAAGGCCCTGGCCGCTTGGATGACCTGGAAGTGCGCCGTGGTGGACATCCCGTACGGAGGTGCCAAAGGCGGTGTTATCTGCGATCCTTTCTCGATGTCTGCCGGTGAAATGGAGCGTCTGACCAGAGCCTATACCCAGGCGCTGATAGATACTTTTGGCCCGGACCAGGATATACCTGCCCCTGACATGGGCACCGGTCCGCGCGAAATGGCCTGGCTCATGGACGAATACTCCCGTATGAAAGGCTCTACCATACACGCTGTGGTAACGGGCAAGCCGCTCGTGCTGGGCGGTTCGCTGGGCCGCGTGGAGGCTACTGGCCGCGGTGTGATGGTGTCGGCTATGGCCGCCATGGAAAAGTTGGGTATGGACCCGGCCAAGTCAACGGCCGTGATACAGGGCTTCGGTAACGTGGGCGCCTGGGCTGCCAAACTGATGGCCGAGCGTGGTGTGAAGATACTTGGTGTGAGCGATGTAAGCGGTGCTTACTGGAACGACAATGGCATCGACATCGAAGAGGCGATCGAATACAAGAACAACAACAAAGGCCGCCTGGAGGGGTATAAGAACGCCGAGAAAATCAGCAACGACGAGCTGTTGGTTTCCAAAGTGGATGTGCTGGTGCCAGCCGCTGTGGAAGACGTGATCACGATTAAGAACGTGGACCAGATACAGGCCCGCCTGATTGTGGAGGGCGCCAACGGCCCTACTTCCTACAAGGCTGACAACATCATCAACGAGAAGGGCATCATGGTGGTGCCGGACATCCTGGCAAACTCCGGTGGTGTAACGGTGTCTTACTTCGAGTGGGTGCAGAACCGCATGGGCTTTAAATGGACGCTGGACCGCGTGAACGAGCGTGCCGAGCGCATCATGAACGAGTCGTTTGAGCGCGTATACGCTGCTTCGCAGAAGTACAACGTGCCGATGCGTATAGCTGCTTACATTGTGGCGATTGACAAGGTGGCCATGACGTATAAGTACCGCGGAGGCTTCTAAGAGAAGATTTTTATTTAAATAATCGAAAGATTATATAATTTTGGAACAGATAATAGCCCATCTACGAAACTGGATGGGCTATTATAACTTATATAAAGACCTGTAGCATTTAGTTTTCACGGATGAAAATTCATAAAGAAGGAAGAAGGATTCTATTTTTTACACTGTTGATTTTGGTGGTACTCAACCTGTTGCTGTACAACTTCAACGCCGACAACAATACCTTCAACAAGATTTTCTCCGGTGTTTCAGTAGTGCTCTTCCTGCTCATCCTGCAGTTTTTCCGTAGCCCGTACCGTAACCTGTTATTGCACGAAGATTTGATCGTGGCCCCAGCCGACGGCAAAGTGGTGGTGATCGAGGACGTGGAGGAAACAGAGTATTTCAAAGACAAACGCAAGCAGATCTCCATCTTCATGTCGCCGATCAACGTGCACATCACGCGAAACCCGGTGTCGGGCATCGTGAGCTATTTCAAGTATCACCCGGGCAACTACTTTGTAGCCTGGCACCCGAAGTCGAGCACGCAGAACGAGCGCACAACAGTGGTGGTAGAGTCCACAGCTGGGCCTGAGGTGCTGTTCCGCCAGATTGCCGGTGCCATGGCGCGCCGCATTGTATGGTATGTGAACGAAGGCGACGAGGTAAGCCAGGGCGAGGAGTTCGGCTTCATCAAGTTTGGCTCGCGCGTAGACATCTTTCTGCCGCTGGATGCGGAGGTGAAAGTAGAGCTCGGCCAGAAGACCAAAGGTGGCCAGACGGTGGTGGCGCAGCTTAAAACAGCGCCGCCGACCTTGTTTGGATAATAAGCCAATGTGAACTTAACAAGCAATTATAGAGAAGCCGGGCTGGGGATAACCTCCAGCCCGGCTTCTTTTTGTTGAAGGCTATACCTGCGCCCATGCAAAAGATTTCGCCTGATTCAAGTTTATTCAATGTTTAGACATTAAATTTGCGACATGAAACTGTGGTTGCCGGGTAGGCAATTAACATTCTTCACTCAAAAGCGTTAGGACAAAGGCATAATGACGCCGCCTACTGCAGCCATGAAAAATATTTACTTCCCGTTACTCTTTCTGAGCCTGGTGCTGCTCTCGGCCTGCGAGGAGTTGTTTGAATACCATCCGAACCAGATCAGGCTGAGCAAAGACGAGCGCGACCTTACGGCCCACAACCTGAAACGGCTGCAGAACCAGCAGCCCGGCGATACGCTGCACCTGCTGGTGATGGGCGATACGCAGCGCTTCTACGACGCGGCCAGTGCTTTTGTCGACAAAGCCAATACCTTTCCCTACATCGATTTCGTGATCCACCAAGGCGATATTTCTGACTTCGGTATGTCACAGGAGTTCCGTTGGGTGCACGACATCATGAAACGGCTCAAATGGCCCTACCTGACGGTGGTGGGCAACCATGACCTGTTGGCCAACGGGCGCAAGGTATACCAGCAGATGTACGGCGCCTTCAACTACAGCTTCGACTACGGCCATACCCGCTTTGTATTCATCGACACGAACAGCCTGGAGTATAATTACAACGGCAAGGTGCCCGACATCGACTGGCTGAGCAGGCAGTTACTTCACCAGGAGAGCGCTACCTGGTGCCAGGCCATTGCGGTATCGCACATTCCGCCTTACGACAACGATTTCGACACGGCTCTGGAGGAGGCCTTCCACAGCACGCTGAAGGAAAGCGAGCGGGTGCAGTTGAGTCTGCACGGGCACATCCATGGGTTCAGGGCCGACTTTCGCTACGACGATGATGTGCTATACCTGGCAACCTCCACCGTAAAAGAGCGTGAATTCACTTACCTGAAGGTATGGGAAGGTGGCTACAGTTTTGAAAGGGTGGCCTACTGATATGGAGCGTACGTTGATTATATGGCTGGCCAACCTGCTGTTTTTGCTGAGCCCCTTCACCTCGCTTGGTCAGGACAGCACGTTTTCCCCGTACCATGCCAAAGTTCAGTATGCAGGCAGCATTGGGTTTGTGTCGGCAGGTATAGGCCGCAGTTTCTTTCACGAAAAGCTGGAGACAGATCTGTTTGTGGGCTACCTGCCAGAGCAAATTGGCGGAGACCATATCTGGACGACCGCACTTAAGGCGACTGCAGTCCCTTTCAAAACGATACCGGTTGGGTCGTTGGACTGGCAGCCGCTGCGCACGGGTTTGCAGCTGAGCTATACCTTCGGGGAGCAGTACTTTATTGTGGAACCGCGCGAAAAGTACGAGAAAGGCTACTACGGATTCCCAACGGCCCTGCACCTATACCTGCACTTGGGCGGCCAAGTGGATTTTGCGCGTGTAGGAGAACTGCAACGGTTTGCGGTGTACTACGAAGTGAACACGAGCGCCGAGTACCTGATCTCGTACATCCAGAACCCCAAATATTTAGGTCTGGGCAAAATTTTTAACCTGGCGTTGGGCGTGCGGGTTAAGCTGTAAAAGTACTTCAGGTATAGCGTTCTAAAAGAAATGGCCTTGTCTCGCAGCAGAGACAAGGCCATTTCTTTTAGTAAAAGGGAAGCTTAGTACCAGCTCTCCACCAGCTTCATCAGCTGCTCGAGGTATTGCTGGTCTACCTCGTCAAAATCATTGAGCTTGTCGCTGTCCACGTCGAGCACGAGTTTGACCTCGCCATCTTTTATCACCGGAATTACGATCTCGGATTTGGAGTCGCTGCTGCAGGCAATGTGACCCGGAAAAGCCTCCACATCCGGCACCAGGATGGTTTCGCGGCGGGTATAGCAGGTGCCGCACACGCCCTTGTGGTAAGGGATGCGGGTGCAGGCCACCGGCCCCTGGAACGGACCCAGCACCAGCTGATTTTCCTTGTTGAAATATACGCCCACCCAAAAGAAGCCCATGCCCTGACGCAGGGCGGCCATCATGTTGGAGAGGTTGGCGATCAGGTCGGTTTCGCCGGTTACCAGTGCTTCGATCTGCGGTAAGAGTGCTTTGTATTTTTCTTCTTTGCTAAGGTTCTGGTCTACTATAAGAGATTCAGCCATAATGAGTAAGGTATAGGTATAAGTGCGCGGATGTGCGTGTCTTTACTTGAAGTATAGGATAGCACGCCTGCCGCGCAGGTTTAAAGGTTAAGTTCTGAAATATTGTTCCGGTAATGCAAAAGCCTGTCGGGGCCAACGTCCTGCACTTCGAGCAGTTGGCTGTGGGCCATTCCCGGGGCCGGCGTGCCATCGCGGAGCACCAGGTTCTGGCTCTTGAAACAGATCGCTTCGTCCCATAGGTTCTCCTTCAACAGACTTTTGAGCAGGTAAGTGCCGCCCTCCGCTAGCAGCGACAACACCTGGCGCCGGTGCAGGTCCTGCATAATCTGCGTCAGCAGCGATTCGCTCTCCCGCAGCTGCACAAACTGCAGCTTCTCATGCTGCTGCTGCCGCTGCTGGTAAGTATACACCACCGTCGGCAGGCTCTTGTCGAACAGGTGCAGGTGCGCGGGCAGTTGCAGTTTGCGGTCGATGACCACGCGCAGTGGGTTGTGGCCGGGCCAGAAGCGGGTGTCGAGGCGCGGGTTGTCGCTGGCTGCCGTGTGGCTGCCCACCATAATGGCCTGCTCCTCGGAGCGCCACTTGTGCACCAGTCGGCGCGAGAGCGGCCCGCTGATCTGTACCTGCTGGTTGTTGGGACCGCTGATAAATCCATCTGCCGACTCTGCCCACTTAAGCAGGATGTAGGGCCGCTTTTGGGTATGGAAGGTGAAAAAACGCTTGTTCAGCTCCAGTCCTTCGCTTTCCAGCACGCCTACTTTTACCTGCGCTCCCGCGTCGAACAGCTTCTTAATACCCCGGCCGGCCACTTTCGGGTTGGGGTCGGTGTTGCAGATTACCACATCGCGCACGCCGCTGCTGATGAGCAGGTCGACGCAAGGCGGTGTTTTGCCGAAGTGCGAACAAGGCTCCAGCGTGACGTACAACCGGCTTTTGGGCAGCAGGCCTTTGTCCTGCACACTGGCAATGGCGTTGACCTCAGCGTGCGGACCGCCGAACACGCGGTGCCAGCCCTCGCCGATAATGCGCCCCTCGTGCACGATCACACAGCCCACCATCGGGTTTGGGTAGGTATAGCCGCTGCCCAGTCTGGCCAGTTCCAGCGCACGCCGCATATGCAGTTCGTCGTTCAAGTTTAAGAAGTTAGAAGGCGTAAGTTAAAAAGTTAGAAAGTTAAGAGAAAAGGTCTCGTGCTATTAAGTAGCAGCGCTGCACCGGGGCAGTTTTCAAGGTGCACATAATGGCAGCCTTATGCTTAAAAGTCTTTTGTCCCTTGTCTAAAGTTCTTTTGTCCGGGTACTTATACGCAAGAAAATTTTACTTTTGCAAAGGTACCTAAAATCACACAAATCCTATACCTGTGGCCACCATCCAGCAAACAGCTCAGTACATCCGCGAAAGTATACAAGTAGCCTACCCCGAACCGGAGGCCGGTGCCATTGCGCAGCTGGTGCTGGAGCACGTGCTTCAGAAAAGCCGCATGCAGCTGAGTCTGGCACAGCAGGAAGAATTAAATACGGAGCAGGAGGCGCAGGTGCAACAAGCCGTAGAGCGGCTCAAAAAACAGGAGCCGGTGCAGTACGTGCTCGGCACCGCCCACTTCTACGGCCTCGACTTGCAGGTAGACGAGCGTGTGCTTATCCCCCGCCCCGAAACAGAAGAGCTGGTTGATTTGGTCGTGCGCGAACACAGGGGCCGCAACGGTTTGCAGGTGCTTGACATCTGCACAGGTAGCGGCTGTATACCTTTGGCCATAGCCGCTAATCTGGAGGTCGGCAAGGTATATGGGTTGGAGCTGTCAGAAGGAGCGTTGCAAGTAGCCCGTACCAATGCCCGCCAGTTGAAACTACCTGTCGCCTGGCTGCAGCAGGACGTGTTCGAGCCTGTACTAGGTATAGCGCCCCATTCGCTGGACATCATCACGAGTAACCCGCCTTATGTAAAAGAGCAGGAAAAAGCCCTGATGCGTGCCAATGTGCTGGCGTACGAGCCCCATCTGGCGCTGTTCGTACCCGATGAAGACCCCTTGAAGTATTACAAGCGCATAGCGGAGATTGGGGCGGAACTGCTTAAAAAAGGTGGCCGGTTATACTTCGAAATAAACGAACAGTATGGCGAGGAGGTGCGAAGTACACTGTTGCAGGCCGGTTTCACGCAGGCGCAGGTGGTGCAGGACCTTTTCGGCAAAGACAGAATCGTGACAGGAGAACTGTAGGGTTTGTCAGCGCTTGTAACAGCGACTTATTTTACAATACCGCTCCAGCCTGGTCTGTTGTGACAGGAAATATATTTTAATATTATATTTTTGTGTGCGTGCGTTATACAGCAAACCTGTCTGCAAAGCAGGTATAGGTATAGCGGAGGTATAATACATGTGTCGAGATGGATCAACCGAAGGTTTACGCGGCAAAAAGAAGCGGCCTGATCAGGTTTCTGCTGGTTGGTATGCTCCTGCTGCCTGCCGCAGTATTCCTGCTGGACAGGGAGGCATTTGCTGAGAAACCCTTCATGCTGTTGCCCTTGCTGGCGCCGATCGGGCTGATTGCCTGGATTTACTTAAACACTGCTTATTGGCTTGAAGACGACAAGCTCAGGTATAAGTCCGGCCCCTGGAAGGGAGCAGTAGAAGTGGAGAAAATAACGCAGATAGTGGAAGGGAGAACCCAATGGGTGGGCATGAAACCGGCGCTCGCCACAAAGGGGCTGGTAATCCGCTACAACCGCTTTGACGAACTATACATTGCGCCTGGAAGTAACCAGGAAGTGATCGCGGATCTGCTGGCAATCAACCCAGACATACAAGTTGTTAAACAATAACCGGTCGGAAAGCGACTACAAGAAAGAGGCTTTACACAGGCTTGAAAACAAATCATATGAAGAAAATTTTAGTGACAGGAGGGGCGGGCTACATTGGTTCGCATACCGTGGTTGAGCTGGTAGAGGCAGGCTACGAGCCTATTATCATCGACAATTTCTCTAACACAGAAGAGCGTTCGCTACAAGGTATAGCCGCTATACTGGGCCGGGAGGTGACCTGCCACCGCATCGACTGTACGGATGTGGCAGCGCTTCGCAAGGTTTTTGAACAGGAAACAGGTATAGCCGGCGTCATCCACTTTGCCGCTTACAAAGCCGTAGGCGAGTCGGTGGCGGAGCCGCTCAAGTACTACCACAACAACGTGGGCTCGCTGGTGGCTTTGCTGCAGGTGATGGAAGAGTTTAAGGTGAATAAATTGGTGTTCTCCTCGTCCTGCACGGTGTACGGTATACCTGCCGAACTGCCTGTAACGGAGCAAACGCCGGTGCAGAAAGCCAACTCGCCCTACGGCAACACCAAGAAGATATGCGAAGAGATTCTGACTGATCTGGCTACCAGCGGCAGCGACATACATACCATTGCCCTGCGCTATTTCAACCCAATCGGGGCACATCCATCAGCCAAAATAGGCGAGCTGCCCCTGGGCGTTCCGAACAACCTGGTGCCTTTTATCACCCAAACGGCCGCAGGTATACGGGAGCAACTCACCATCTTCGGCAACGATTACGACACCCAGGACGGCACCTGCATCCGCGACTACGTGCATGTGGTAGACCTGGCCAAAGCGCACGTCGTGGCCATCGACCGTCTTTTGACTGACAAGGCTGAAAATATTGAGTTCTTCAATGTGGGAACAGGCACAGGCAACACGGTGCTGGAGGCGGTGCAGGCTTTCGAAAGGGCCACAGGCGAGAAATTGAACTACAAGATCGGTCCACGTCGTCCGGGCGATGTACCCAAAATATACGCTGACGTAACCAAAGCCACCGAAGAGTTAGGTTTTAAAACTACGAGCACTTTGGAAGAAGCCATGAAAAGCGCCTGGGATTGGCAAATGCATTTACAGAATACATCAGAGCAGGTATAGTAATGAACCTACTAATCACCGGCGGGGCAGGCTTCATCGGCTCGCACGTGGTGCGGCTGTTCGTGGAGCAATACCCGCACTACCGCATCTTCAACCTCGACGCGCTGACTTACGCGGGCAACCTGCAGAACCTTCGGGACGTGGAGGGGCGGGAGAACTACACCTTCCTGAAGGGCGACATCACGGACGCGGCCTACCTGGATTCCATCTTTGCCGAGCGCAAGTTCGAGGCGGTGATCCACCTGGCGGCCGAGTCGCACGTGGACCGCTCCATTGCCGGGCCCATGGCCTTTGTCGAGACCAACGTCGTGGGCACGGTGAACCTGCTGGAGGCCTGCCGCCGCAGCTGGCAGGGTGACTACGCGGGCAGGCTCTTCTACCACGTCTCCACCGACGAGGTGTACGGCTCGCTGGGCGCCGAGGGGCTCTTCACCGAAAGCACCCCTTACGACCCGCGCTCGCCCTACTCGGCCTCCAAGGCGGCCTCGGACCACTTCGTCCGGGCCTGGCACCACACCTACGGCCTGCCGGTCAAGCTCAGCAACTGCTCCAACAACTACGGCCCCAACCACTTCCCCGAGAAGCTGATCCCGCTGGCCATCCACAACATCAAGGCCGGAAAGCCCGTGCCCGTGTACGGCAGGGGCGAGAACGTCAGGGACTGGCTCTACGTGAAAGACCACGCGAGGGCCATCGACGCCATCTTCCACCGCGGCAAGGTGGGGGAGACCTACAACGTGGGCGGGGTGAACGAGTGGCGCAACCTGGATCTTGTGGAGCTCCTCTGCGACGTGATGGACGAGAGGCTGGGCCGCGAGCCTGGCACGAGCCGCAAGCTGATCACCTTCGTCAAGGACCGCGCCGGCCACGACGCCCGCTACGCCATCGACTCCTCCAAGCTGATGGGGGAGCTGGGCTGGAGGCCGTCGGTGACCTTTGAGCAGGGCCTGCGCAGGACCGTGGACTGGTACCTGGCCAACGAGGCCTGGCTGGAGGAGGTGACAAGCGGCCACTACCGCGACTATTACCGCGAGCAGTACGAGGAGAGGTGAAGTATTGATTGCTAATTGTTGATTGTTGAAATAAGGCGGCAGTTGGCCACGGCAGCAACTCAAGACACAGCGGCATCGATGGAAATGAAAGAACACTTGAATTGTGGTATTGTAGAAGAGCAATCAGCAATTGACAACTAACAATCAAAGCATGAAAGGCATCATCCTGGCCGGGGGCTCCGGCACCCGGCTCCACCCCCTGACGCTGGCCGTGAGCAAGCAGCTCATGCCCGTCTACGACAAGCCCATGATCTACTACCCGCTCTCGACGCTGATGCTGGCCGGGATAAGGGAGGTGCTGATCATCTCCACCCCGCACGATTTGCCGCTGTTTGAGCGCCTGCTCGGGGACGGCTCGCAGATCGGCTGCCGCTTTGAGTACAGGGTGCAGGAGGAGCCCAACGGGCTGGCGCAGGCCTTCGTGATCGGGGAGGAGTTCATCGGAGGGGACAAGGTGGCCCTGGTGCTGGGCGACAACATCTTCTACGGGGCGGGCATGGGCTCGGTGCTGCGCCAGAACGCGGACCCCGAGGGGGGCGTGGTCTACGCCTACCACGTCACAGACCCCGAGCGCTACGGGGTGGTGGAGTTCGACTCGGAGGGCAGGGCGGTCTCCATTGAGGAGAAGCCCAAGGAGCCGAAGTCAAACTACGCCGTGCCGGGCCTCTACTTCTACGACAACCAGGTGGTGGAGATCGCCAGGAACCTGGCGCCCAGCGCGCGGGGCGAGTACGAGATCACCGACGTGAACCGCGAGTACCTCAAGCAGGGCAGGTTGAAGGTGGGGGTGCTGAACCGGGGCACGGCCTGGCTCGACACGGGCACGGTCGCCTCGCTGATGCAGGCGGCCACGTTCGTGCAGGTGATCGAGGAGCGGCAGGGCCTCAAGATCGGCTGCATCGAGGAGGTGGCCTGGCGCATGGGCTTTATCTCGGACGAGCAGCTGCGGGGAGTGGCAGAGCCCCTCCGTAAAAGCGGATACGGCGAGTATTTGCTGCGCATCATGAAAGAGAAGACATTCCGATAGGTATAGCCTATTTGATCAGAATAAGAAAGCTGCCTGTGTAAATGCATGGGCAGCTTTTTGCTTTTATGCGGCCTGGTTCAGGTATAGACTATAGGTATACCCGATCAAAAAATAAAGCCCAGTGCAAACCCAACTAAAATGAGGATAGGAGCAGGTATACGGGTAAAGAGCAGCAGGCAAAAAGTGGCTACCACAATACCGAAATTGAGCGGCGTATTGTCGATGGGGCGATAGAGCATGATGGCTGCTGCCACCACCATGCCCGAGCTCACAGCACTTATACCTTCTAGCGAGGCCCGCACGACTCTATACTTTTTCAGATCATCCCAAAAACGTATTACAAAGAAGATCAGGAAGGTGCCGGGCAGGAAGATGCCGACTGTTGCCACCAGCGAACCGAGCAGCTGTCCCCAGATGCCGTAGTCACGCATGGCTAGCGTACCGATGTAGGCACAAAAGGAAAAGACTGGGCCAGGAAGAGCCTGCACCAAAGCGAAGCCCGATAGAAACTCTTCAGCTGTCAGGTACTTTTTAAAGTCTACAAACTCCGTGAACATCAGCGGAATAAGCACCTGCCCGCCACCAAATACCAGGCTGCCGTTTCGGTAGAAGTTCTCGAACAGCCTGACAGGTAGCGATGAGGTGGCACCACCCACCACAGCCGCCGTGATCAGCACGCCTACAAAGAGTATAAAGTTGGCCCACTGGATGCGCAGTTTCTTGTCTTTTTCCTGCGGGTGCTGCCTGAAGCGAAGTGCTGTGATAGCCCCTCCGGCCAGCAACAGTAGCGGGTATACCCAGGGTGAGTGAAAGAAGTAAGCCAGTATACCTGACACGACCATAATACCTATCGCCAGCTTGGTATTAACTACTTTAGAGCTGATCGCATAAGCTGCATAGGACACAAAGCCAACCGCCATGGGCTGTATGAAGCGCAGAAACTGGAGCGAGATATTGTTTTCCTGCAGGTACGAAATAGCCAGTGCGGCTGCAGCCATAATACTGGAAGCCGGCAACAGCCATACCAGCAGCGTGAGGTAAGCCAGGTTAGGACCTCCTATCCGGAAGCCAATTGCCGTAAGAGTTTGGGTGGAAGTAGGGCCAGGCAGTATCTGGCAAAGGGCATTGAGTTCGATTAGCTCCTGCTCAGTGAGGTAGCGGCGCTTATGCACCAGCAAGCGGAACATTAAAGCGATATGCGCCTGCGGTCCGCCGAACGAGGTCAGGGCGAGCAATAGTACGTCTTTCAGGAAGATGTAATAGCGCAGACTCATGCCGTAGATTCAAAAAAAGAGAGATAGTGCAGGCACCATCTCTCTTCTAACTCATTTTCAACTCAATTAAGCTTTCTTAAGTCCCAGTTCGACCAGGCGCTCGTTCAGGTACTCACCTGCCGTAGCATCCGGGTAGGCCTTCGGGTTTTGCTCGTCTATGCAGCTCTCCAGGCAGGTCAGGTCCATTTCAGAGCGTGGGTGCATGAAGAACGGGATAGAGTAGCGGGAAGTGTGCATCAACTCGCGCGGCGGGTTTACCACACGGTGGATAGTCGACTTTAGCTTGTTATTGGTCAAGCGGGCCAGCATGTCGCCTACGTTTACCACCACCTGCTCTGGCAGGGCCGTGATCGGGATCCACTTGCCGTCGCGGCGCAACACCTGCAGGCCGTCGGCGCTGGCGCCCATCAGCAATGTGATCAGGTTGATGTCGCCATGCTCAGCGGCACGCACGGCGTCGGCCGGCACGCTATCCGGGTTTTCGATCGGGAAGTAGTGGATCGGGCGCAGGATGCTGTTGCCATATTTCACTTTCTCGTCGAAGTAGTTTTCTTCCAGGCCTAGGTGAATGGCAATGGCACGCAGGACTTGTTTGCCGGCGGCCTCCAGCTTGCTGTAAGCCTCCAGGGTGGTTTCCTTCAGTTCCGGCACCTCAGCAGGCCAGATATTGTCCGGATACTCAGCCTTAATCGGGTCGCTGTCAGGTATACCGGCCAACTCTTGCCCTACATGGTAAAATTCTTTCAGGTCGCCGGTGTTAAAACCTTTGGCCTTTTCTTTTCCCTTGCCAACGTAGCCACGCTGGCCGGCAAGTTCCGGGTTTTCGTACTTCTGCTTTACCTCGTCTGGCAAGGCAAAGAATTTTTTAACGGCGGCGTAGAGTCTTTCCGTCAGGTCATCGCTCAGGCCGTGGTTTTTCAGGGCAATAAAGCCAATGTTCTGATAAGCGTTTCCCAATTCCTGCACAAATCGCGCTCTTCGTCCTTCATCCCCTGATGTAAAATCAGCTAAGTCCAATGAAGGAACTTCATCAAACAAAATCTCGCTCATATAGTCTTTTTTGTATACTTTTACGTTAATATTACGTAGTGCGCAATATACAAATAAAAACAGTATATTGGCTATTTGCTAATTCAAACCCTCTCTAGATGAAAAAAACCTACTTACTCTTTGCTTCAGCCCTTATGCTGGGTTTTGCCTCCTGCGACACAACACGCCAGATGCAGGATGATGAAACACGTACTCCGGTAATGGCAACTACTACAGGGCCAACACCAACAGGAGCTGTGATGAGCAAGGGCGGATTGCGTGTTTTCGCTTTCGACGATTCGCAGAAATACCCGGAGTCTCAGCTCCGATTGAATACTCCTCCAGAGAATGGTGTAGTGCAGCCCGGCCCGGTTGAGTTTGTATACGAACTGTCTAACTTCCAGCTTACGCGCATGACGCCTCACTCCAATTCGGAGTTTATGGCTAACTCAAAGGAAGGACAGCACATTCACAACATCGTGGACAACGAGCCTTACACGGCCCACTACGAGACTTCCTTCACAAAAGAGATGGAGGAAGGTGAGCACGTGGTGCTATCTTTCATTTCGCGTTCTTACCACGAGAGTTTGAAGCACAAAGGCGCTTACGACCTGCGCATGGTTACCGTGGGCAGACCACAGCAGCGTATGGAGTTTGATATGAAGGGGCAGCACATGTTCTACAGCCGTCCGAAAGGCGAGTACGTAGGCGCCGATACCCGCCGTATCATGCTGGACTTCTACCTGATCAACACCGACCTGTCGACAACCGGCAATAAAGTACGCGCCACAATCAACGGAAACGAGTTCATCCTCGATAAGTGGATGCCGCACATCATCGAAGGCCTGCCAATGGGCGAAACCACCATCAAGCTGGAACTGATCAACAACGCCGGTGCCGTTATACCTGGCCCTTACAACTCGGTAACGCGCACGATCACGCTGAAAGAGAGTTAAGATACTCTGAAATCGAATAAAGTTAAAAGAAAGCCCGCGATACAAGTCGCGGGCTTTCTTTTTGGTATAGTTTTGGCTATATAGTTGTGAATTAATATTTTGCCTGCTGTTGCTTTGGGTAACTGATGGGCACTTAAACCCTTTAGCCGCTTCCTACAACATGAGAAAACAACTACTTGCTGCCGTTGCGGCACTAGCTCTCTTCGCTTCCTGCAAAAAAGACGACCCTGTCGCTATACCTACACCTGAGTTTACTATTCCGGAAGAGTTTTACACCACAGAGGAGGGAGTTACCTTTAAGGATGTAAGCCAGGCCGATGCTTATAAATGGGATTTTGGAAATGGCGAGACATCTACTTCGCGTATACCTGATATGTTTAGCTATAAAAAGCCGGGGAGCTATACTGTAAAGCTTACAACATATACCAACGGCCAGGCCAAAACGGTAATAAAAGTGGTGAAAGTGGCGCAGCTATATGCCTATGAAGTGCAACTGCGCAGTTATCTTGAAAACTATGCCTTAGAGGGCGGTGACATATCTGCTCCTTCGGAAGGCAACCCTGATGTATACCTGCAGGTGTCCACTTATGAAAACAATGCAGAACAGGTTATATACAGAAGCGATACTCAGTATAATGTTTCCAGAGATCAACTGCCTTTAACCTTTGCAGTAGATCGAATACCTATTGGCGGTGAATTTCGGTCTTATAATTACCCATACTTTAATTTCTATGATCAAAATGAGAGCAAGGCTGACAGGCTCATCGCACATAATTATGTAGGTGGGGGCAGCTCCAGGTTTCACCTTGACAAAGAAACAAAAGAGGGCCACTTTTCATACCAGCGCGGCACAGACGACTGGGGCTCGCATTTAGTGGTAAAGTTTAGAGCTGAGCTTCCTTGAAAAGTAAAAGGGCTATCCAGTTTATGGATAGCCCTTTTGCTTTATTAGAGTCAGGTATAATTTACTCCTTCGGCTTATTCTGCCCGCCCTGGTTTGGGTTGGCAATGGAGTTGCGCATATCGGTATCGCTTTGGATGTTCTGCATCTTGTAGTAGTCCATGATGCCGAGGTTACCGCTGCGGAAGGCCGCTGAAATAGCCTGCGGGATCTCCACTTCGGCGGCGATTACAGACGCCCGGGCTTCCTGGGCTTTAGCCTTCATTTCCTGCTCCACGGCAACCGCCATGGCGCGGCGTTCTTCGGCTTTGGCTTCGGCCACTTTCAGGTCAGCACCCGCCTGGTCAATCTGCAGCTTGGCTCCGATGTTCTCGCCCACGTCAATGTCAGCGATATCAATGGAGAGGATCTCGTAGGCGGTACCCGCATCCAGGCCTTTCTGCAATACCAGTTTCGAGATGATATCCGGGTTTTCGAGCACGCTTTTATGGGATACGGAAGAACCAATAGACGTCACGATGCCCTCGCCCACACGGGCCAGGATGGTTTCTTCGCCGGCACCACCCACCAACTGCATGATGTTGGCACGAACTGTTACGCGGGCTTTCGCGATCAGCTGAATACCATCCTGCGCTACAGCGGCTACGTTCGGCGTGTTGATCACTTTCGGATTTACCGAAGTGGTAACGGCCTCAAACACATCGCGGCCGGCCAGGTCAATGGCCGTAGCCTGCTTAAACGAAAGGGGGATGTTAGCTTTGTCGGCGGAAATCAGGGCTTTGATCACATTCGGCACGTTGCCGCCCGCCAGGTAGTGGGTTTCGAGTTCAGTGGTGGTTACATCTATACCTGCCTTGGTGGCGTTGATCATGGAGTTGACGATCAGGCTAGGCGGTACTTTTCGGATGCGCATGAACACAAGCTCCAACAGGCCCACCTTCACGCCCGAGAAAAGGGCCGTGATCCAAAGGCTGATCGGCACAAAGTATAAGAAGATGAACAGCAGGATGATGCCGCCCGCGATCAGGAATAAGATTGAAAAGTTTTCCATGAAGTTGTTTTAGGTAATTGCTTCTACTGTGATTTTATTCGATACTATCTTGATAATGCGCACAGGGGTATTTGGCGGTAGAAAGGTGCCGGTGGTCTGAACCTCGTGTCGGCGCTCCTTAAAAAGGGCCGTGCCTTGTGGACGCAGCGCCGATACGGTTATACCTTCCTCGCCAACCTCCAACAGGTGTGGGCTCTCCTCATTCACCCGGCTTTTGATGCTGTCTTTGAGCGCAAACCTGGACCAGGCATCCGACCTGAAGCTGTAAAACAGTGCCACCGCGCCTGCCAGAACAGAACCAGCCAATACAAGGTGCCCTGTTTCGGTGCCAAGAGCGGCATAACTGATCCAGATACCGACGGCTACCAGTATAAAACCCAAAATGCCTACAATGGTAACACCGGGCACGAAAATGAGCTCCACCACGATCAGGACAAGACCGATGCCAATAAGCAGCACTACCGTAAGCCAGTCTAAGAGCATAGTTTGGGAGTAGGTTTAAGTAAATATAGCAAATTTATTGTTGATTGTCGATTGTTAATTGTTCTGAAAATAATACCTAAAAGCAAACCGCCACTCCCCGGGTAGGAAAGTGGCGGTTTATAAGGATACTTACTTGTGCAGTATAAGGCTGATTTAACAAACAGCAATTAATAAGCCTTCGCAAAGTATACGCGTTGTTTCGATGGCTTGCCGGTGATCATGTCCACGCCGTCTTCCAGAGGGGTGTCCAGGGCAATGCAGCGGATCGTCGCTTTGGTCTCTTCCTTAATGCGCTCTTCTGTTTCCGGTGTGCCATCCCAGTGGGCCAGCACAAAACCGCCTTTTGTCTCCAGCACTTGCTTGAACTCCTCGTAGCTATCCACCTTGTTCGTGTTCTCTTCCCGGAACGTCAAAGCTCTGTTGTAGATGCTCTCCTGTATCTCGTCTAGCAAGGCAGGGATGTAAGTGGCCAGGCTGTCGAACTGTTGGCTGCTCTTCTCTTTGGTGTCGCGGCGGGCCACTTCGGCAGTGCCGTTCTCCAGGTCGCGGGCTCCGATGGCGATGCGCACCGGCACGCCTTTCAGCTCCCACTCGGCAAACTTAAAACCAGGGCGTTCCGTGTCGCGATTGTCAAACTTCACGCTAATGCCTTTTGCCATTAGCTCTTTTCTCAGCTGCTCTACTTTTTCGCTGATCTGGGCCAGTTGCTCCTCACCTTTGTAAATCGGCACAATCACTACCTGAATAGGCGCCAGCTTTGGAGGCAGTACCAGGCCTTCGTCGTCGGAGTGGGCCATAACCAGCGCACCCATCAGGCGCGTGCTCACGCCCCATGAGGTGCCCCACACGTGCTCCAGGCCACCTTCTTTGGTCGCAAATTTCACATCGAATGCCTTGGCGAAATTCTGACCCAGGAAGTGCGAGGTGCCTGCCTGCAGGGCCTTGCCGTCCTGCATCAAGCCTTCGATGCAGTAGGTGTCGAGGGCGCCGGCGAAGCGCTCGTTTGGTGTCTTCACGCCGCGAATAACCGGCAGGGCGATGTACTGCTCTGCAAATGTGGCGTATACCTCCAGCATCTGCTTGGTTTCGGCTATAGCTTCATCAGCAGTGGCGTGGGCCGTGTGGCCTTCCTGCCACAGGAACTCAGCCGTGCGCAGAAACAGGCGCGTGCGCATTTCCCAGCGCACTACGTTGGCCCACTGGTTTACCAGGATGGGAAGGTCACGGTAGCTTTGGATCCAGCCTTTGTAGGTGTTCCAGATTACTGCTTCGGACGTGGGGCGAACAATTAGCTCTTCTTCGAGTTTAGCATTGGGGTCTACACGCAGTTTGCCTGGCTTGTCTGGGTCGCCCTGCAAACGGTAGTGGGTAACAACGGCGCATTCCTTGGCAAAGCCCTCGGCGTTCTGCTCTTCGGCCTCAAACAAACTCTTGGGTACAAAAAGCGGGAAGTAGGCGTTTTCGTGGCCAGTGGCCTTGAACATATCGTCCAACTGACGTTGCATTTTCTCCCAGATGGCGTAACCGTACGGCTTGATTACCATACAGCCGCGCACGGCGGAATTTTCCGCCAAACCGGCCTTTTTAACCAGTTCGTTATACCACTGCGAGTAGTCTTCGCTTCTTTTTGGCAGCCCTTTGCTCATATTCAAAAAAAATATTTATCTTATATCAGTAATTGTTAATCTTTTTGGAATGAATATTGCTTTCCACATAGTGAAGATTTAATATCATTCCGGCTCAAAATTACGTTAATATATTATACTATTGATAAGGTTTTGCGCTATTGTGTTTATATCTTTGATATAGAAGCATTTTATACACGGAAGGCCATGAAAAAATTAAACATACGCACCGCAATAGCCCCTGTGATTGCACTTTTCGCAGTTGGCTGCAGCAGCCCGGTGGCGATGCAGTCGACAGAGTACGATGATATGTATTACAGCTCATCAGACCGCACCGAATACGTGCAGCCACAGGCTCAAGCCCCTCAGCAGCAGTATGCTGCAGCGGAGAATGAGCAGCAAGCCGCCACGAATGATGTAACACAAAACTATGCCGCCGATGAATACTATGACGGGCGCACCTATCGTCCGCAGGCAACCTGGAACACACCGAACTATGCTTATGTGGACCCATACTGGACAAGCAGTTATGTGCACCGCATGCACCGCGTAAACCCCTACTACGATCCGTTCTTCTATGATCCTTTCTACAGTGCCTACGATCCGTTCTTCTATGATCCTTTTATGCGCAGAAGCGGCATAAGAGTGAGTATTGGATTGGGAATGGGTTGGGGCTCCGGCTGGAACCGTTGGGGGCACCCTTATGGCATGTACGATCCGTTCTGGGGCAGCAGATACTGGCCATACGATAACTACTATGCGGGCTTCTATCATGGGTATAACCGAGGTTACTATGGTGGCAACCGCTTTATTTACGACCGGCCTATAGTGGTGCAGCCACGCCAGGTACAGTACGGACCGCGCGGTGAGCGAAGCGTCGTGCCGGCAGCCGGCAATCCGGAGCGTGTAACCGGCCGCCCGAACCGATCAGAAGCTGTTAGCAACGAACAGCGTGCCACACAAGGTGCCGACTATGCCCGTCCTGGCAGAACAGAGCGTGCCACTGGGAACACCAATGTAAGAGGGCAGGAAGTGAACACAGGTGAAAATACAGGCCGTACAATGCCAGCCAGACCGGCAACCACCAACCGTGGCTACGACCCGCAAAGCGGCCAGGTAAGGCCTTCGCGCCAGCAGCCGGAAGGTCAGCAGCCTGTGCAGCGCATGAACCAGTCGCGGGAAGAGTATGTGGCGCCTTCGGTACAGCCACGCGAGCGTCAGCAGCGTATACAGCAGCCAGTGCAGCGTCAGGAAAGAATTCAGCGCCAGCCTGTGCAGCGCTCACAGCCGAGCTACCAGCGAAGTGAGCCCGTGCAGCGCTCACAGCCGAGCTACCAGCGAAGTGAGCCCGTGCAGCGCTCGCAGCCAAGCTACTCGCCACCAACCAGAAGCTCTGGTACATCAAGCCCTCCAGCGCGTTCCAACTCAAGCGGCGGTGGCCGTGGAAGCAGAGGAGGAAACTAATCACAAACTAACTATCCATGAAAATTACTAAGATTGTTTCGGCCAGCCTGGCACTCGTGCTGGGCTGGAGCGGAACCGCTTTGGCTCAAGACGAGGTAGATGCCCTGCGCTACACCCGTTATGGCCTTACCGGGTCCGCGCGCATCCAAGGTATAGGAGGAGCACAAACTGCACTGGGAGCAGATGTTTCTACCATGGCTTCCAATCCTGCCGGACTTGGGATGTTCAGGCGCTCTGAGTTCAGCATTACGCCAGGGCTTGGATTCTCCACCTCTACGGGCCGTGTCGGGGGTATTTCGACGAATGATGAGCGCAACAGTGTGGCGGTGCCTCATATCGGTTTTGTGTTTGCCGACCAGCAGGCCAACGAAGATAGCGACTGGCGTGGAGGCACTTTTGGCATCAGCTTCAGCAGGCTCAACAATTTTAATAATAGAACGTCATACCGCAACACAGCCGGTGGACAAGACCCTACCATAGTAGAGTATTTTACCGAGCTGGCTAACCTGCGTGGCCGCACACAAGCCGACCTGGACAACGAGTTCGACAACGGGTTTATCTCCATGGAGGGCTTGGCATATGGTACCTTTTTGTTTGATTTTGATGAAGATGGCTTTGCTATACCTACCGCACGGGTTGGTAACATCGACCAGTCAGAGGAAATCATTAGGAGAGGCTCCCAGAACCAGATCGATATAGCGGGGGGCACCAGTTACCGCGACAAAATATACCTGGGTGCTTCGCTTGGGGTGGTGACCTCAGATTTCAGACAGGAGCGGATCTTCAGTGAAGCCGAAGGAAGTGCCGATACGGATTTTACCAGTCTTCAGCTGCGAGATGAGTACAGAACGCGGGGCACGGGCGTTAACCTGAAGCTGGGCGTTATTGTCCGCCCCTCTGATGTCATACGATTTGGTGCTTCCATTCAGACCCCCACGCTGTACAACTTCGACGAAACCTACCAACGCTCTATGTATACCCAGTTTCTGCCGGGTGAAAGCTACAGTGAGGCAGAGCTGCCAGGCGAGTTCTCCTATAAGTTAAAGACGCCTTTCCGCGCATCGGGCGGGGTGGCTTTCTTCCTGCAAAAGTATGGCTTTATAACGGCTGACATCGAGTACGTGGATTATGCCAATGCCCGCTACTCTGAAAGCGACGACTTCAGTGGCAACAGCAATTATTTCAATAACATAAACGACCGCATTTCGAGCAATTATAAATCGGCCATAAACCTTAGACTGGGGGCAGAGGCCCGCTACGAGGTGTTCCGTTTCAGGGCGGGCTACGCTATCACAGGCGATCCTTACCGAAATGCCGACTTTGACGGTAAGATCAACACCTTTACACTGGGTACAGGTATACGATTGAACAAGTACTACGCTGATATTGCTTTTACCAGCTCTACGACCAACAGCCTGTACAGCCCGTACAACTTCAGCGACCCGTCGGTGTTTGTGCCGGTAGTTGATATTGAAGACAAACTCAACACCGTGCTACTGACTTTCGGTTACAACTTCTAAATAAGACTTTTCCTGTTTTCAGAGAGGCGGCAGATTCCGGAAGGGCTGCCGCTTTTTTGTTACTATACCTGCGGGCGGTATGGTTTTGGTGGCAAGGTATGGCAATACCATATTATTCTGATAAATTAGCAAACTAAACGACAACAACCCTTAAACACATGCATATCAACCTTAAAACTAATTTTCTGGCTGTGGTGCTTTTGTGCTTTGCGTTTGTGGCGCAGGCGCAGCAAAAAAAGCAGGTCACGCTGGAGGATATCTACCGTAACGGCACCTTCTCGGCTAAGTCGGTGTACGGTGTGAACTGGATGAACGACGGCCGCTACTACAGCGGGCAGGTGGCCGACGAGAAAAACGGCGTGAATGACATCGTGCGCTACGACGTGACCACTGGCCAGGCGGTAAATACCATCATTGAGGGAGAAGACCTGAAGCCGGAGGGCAGCGACAAGCCAATCAAGTTCGATGGCTATACCTTTAGCTCAGACGAAAAGAAGGTGCTGTTCACTACGGAAAAGGAGCAGATCTACCGTCGCTCTTCCAAGGCTGAGTTCTATGTGTACGACATCGCCTCGAAGAAACTGACCAAGCTGAGCAACGGTGGCAAGCAGCTGTACGCCACGTTCTCGCCCGATGCCAAGCGTGTGGCTTTTGCCCGTGAAGGCAACATGTTCTTCGTGGATCTGGCCAGCATGAAAGAAACGCAGATCACCAACACGGGCAAATTCAACTCGATCATCAACGGTTATGCGGACTGGGTATACGAAGAGGAATTCTCGTTTGCGCAGGGCTTCCACTGGTCACCGGACGGCTCTAAGATCGCCTTCTATACCTTCGACGAGACCAACGTGCCTGAGTTCAACATGCAGATGTGGGGCGAGCTATACCCGCAGGATTACAAGTTCAAGTACCCAAAGGCGGGTGAGGCAAACTCTATCGTAACGGTGTCGGTGTACAACGTGGGCAACGGCCAGACGGTGAAAATGGATACTGGCAACGAGACCGATATCTACATCCCGCGCATCAAGTGGACAAACGACAGCAATTTGCTTTCGATCCAGCGCATGAACCGCCTGCAGAACAAGCTGGAGATACTTCATGCCAACGCCACCACCGGCAAAGCCAACGTGGTGCTGACAGACACCGACAAAGCCTACGTGGACGTAACCGACGACCTGATCTACCTGAAAGACGGCAAGAACTTCATTTTCTCTTCTGAAAAAGATGGTTTCAACCATTTGTACCTGTACAACATGAACGGTAAGCTGGTGCGCCAGATCACGAAAGGCAACTGGGAAGTGAGCAATTTCATTGGCTTCGATGAGAAGAATGACGTGCTGTACTATATGTCTACGGAAGTATCGCCGTTAGAGCGCCACCTGTACAGCATCAAGAGCAACGGCAAAAACAAGAAGCGCCTGACCACAGAGACAGGAACCTACAACGTGAACATGAGCAAGGACTATAAGTACTACCTTGCTTACCACACTGCTGCCAACACACCACTTACCGTGAGCCTGCATACTGCCAAAGATGGTAAACTGGTAAAGGTACTGGAGAACAACCAGGCCCTGCGCAACAAACTGGCTGAGTACAACATCGCCAAGCAGGAGTTCTTTACGATGAAGACACAGGATGGCACCCAGCTTAACGGCTGGATGATCAAACCAACCGACTTTGACCCGAAGAAGAAATACCCTGTGCTGATGTTCGTGTACGGTGGCCCGGGCTCGCAGACGGTGAACAACAGTTGGGGTGGTGCCAACTACCTGTGGTACCAAGTGCTGGCCAACAAAGGCGCCATTGTGGTGAGCGTGGACAATCGCGGCACGGGTGCCCGTGGCGCTGAGTTCAAGAAAGTGACCTACGCCAACCTGGGCAAGTACGAGATTGAAGACCAGATTGAGGCAGCTAAATGGCTGGGCAATCAGTCGTACGTGGACAAAGACCGCATCGGCATCTGGGGACATAGCTACGGCGGTTACATGACGCTGCTTGGCCTGACCAAAGGCAACGGTGTGTTCGCAGCAGGTATATCGGTGGCTCCGGTTACGAACTGGCGCTATTACGATACCATCTACACCGAGCGCTACCTCAAAACGCCACAGGAGAATGCTTCTGGTTACGACGATAACTCGCCACTCTTCTTCGCCGACAAAATGCAAGGCAAGCTGTTGCTGATTCACGGTACAGGTGACGACAACGTGCACTTCCAGAACGCCGTGGCGATGCAGGACGCCCTGATTAGCGCCAACAAGCAGTTCGAGAGCTTCTACTACCCAAACCGTAACCACGGCGTGGGTGGTGGTGTTACAAGCCTGCACCGCTTCAAAATGATGACCGACTTCCTGGAACGCAACCTGATCAACCCGACTTCAGAGAAGAATCAGTAATTTAGACAAAGGACAAAGGGGCTGTCAGGTATAGCGAGGCGTTATACCTGGAGCCAAGTCCAGAAGTTATACCTAAAACAGCAAGGCCCGTCAGCAATGGCAGGCCTTGCTGTTTTTAAGGCTTATCTGTTCTTTCTTTGGAGGGCGTCGAGGTGTAGGTATAGTCGCTGCTTTTCAGTGTCAGGTATAGCAAATTGGCTTATTTGTACCTGCAATTGGGTATGTTCTTTTTCGGAGAGAGGGGCACCAGTTTTTAGCTTTTCCAGCACGGTTCGGATAAAAGACGCCACTAGGTCGGACTGCCCTGTGAAGTGATTGAGGGGAGCGAGCAAATCGCGCACGAACGCGTTGCAGCTGTGATCAGGGTAGCGCACGGTATGGTCTATTTCGCTCCAGCCCTCCTCGAAAAGGGTGCGCAGTTGTATCTCCACAAAGTACCGTTGTTCTTTGGCTTGGGTACGCACCACATAATGTACCGCTCTATAGCCGTGGTCGTGCCACCTGATGTCTACTCCCGCTTCCTGAAACTCAAGCGCCACTTCTGCCTCTGCAGGAGGAGTAAGATAGACAATAGGAGGGCGCTTCAGTGCCCAGTTAGCTTGTATGTGTTTGCCCAAGCTATGCCAATCAGACTTGTACAGGTATAGTACCCGTACGCCTGCCAGGTCGTTGATCCAGTCGATGTAATTATATTCATCGATGTGGCGATCGGGGTACTCCGTTTTTTTTCGGATAACCTTACGCAACAGGTGCAGCGGGTCTTTCACCCGATACCTTACGGCATGAACTCCAGGTAAGTGCTGCAGGCTGTGAGCTGTCTGCTTCGCAATCTCCAGCAACTCTGTATTGCGCTGCAAAAAATCATGGTAAATTCCCACCAGCGTCTGCGGCGCTACACCCTGCGCATGCCATTCCTCCTCGGCTATACCTAAACTGGTCAGGATAGCGGACGACTGGGTTTCGTTTGGCTGGTTGTGGCTGGTCATCAGGAGAATACGGTTTATATAACCATACTCTTTTGATGGGGGAAAGATATAGCCTACTACAACTTCACACAAACATTCTGCGGCTCGGTGAAGAACCTGAGCGCCTCAAATCCGCCCTCACGACCTACACCCGAATTCTTCATGCCGCCGAAAGGCGTTCTCAAATCACGCAGGAGCCAAGTGTTTACCCAGATGATACCTGAATGCACCTGGTGCGCGACACGGTGGGCGCGTTGCAGGTTTTGGGTCCAGATGGTAGCGGCAAGACCATAGTCGGTGCAGTTAGCGTATTTTATCACCTCTTCTTCGGTGTCGAAAGGGGTGAGGGTGACGACTGGCCCGAAAATCTCTTCGGTGTTGGTGCGGCAGTTGTAGGGCAGGCCCTCGATGATGGTCGGGGCGATGAACCAGCCGTTCTGGCAACGTCCCTCTACCTGCACTTGGTGCCCGCCCGTGAGGATGGTGCCGCCCTCTTGTTTGGCCAGTTCGATGTAGGAGAGCACTTTTTGCATGTGCTGTTCCGACACCACCGCGCCCATTTTCGACCTTTCTTCCATCGGGTCGCCTACTTGCATGGCCTTCACCTTTTCCACAAAGGAGTCGCGGAATTTCTCGTACAGCGGCCGCTCAATGAAAATGCGGGAGCCGCAGAGACAAATCTGCCCTTGGTTGGCGAAAGAGGAGTGGATGGATGTATGCAGGGCGTTGTTGAAATCGCAGTCGGCAAAGATGATGTTCGGGTTTTTGCCGCCCAACTCCAGCGACAGCTTTTTGAACATCGGGGCTGCTGTAGCCGCAATGGTGCGCCCCGTGGCGGTGCCGCCCGTGAACGAGATAACGGGTACTTTCGGGTGGGCCGTCATGGCAGCGCCTACCTTATTGCCGTAACCGTGCACGATATTGAGCACACCCGCTGGCAAGCCCGCTTCGATGCAGATTTCAGACAGCATATAAGCCGTCATGGGTGTGACTTCCGATGGCTTGGCTACCACACAGTTTCCGGCGGCAAGGGCAGGGGCAATCTTCCAGGTGAACAGGTATAGCGGCAGGTTCCAGGGCGAAATGCAGCCCACCACCCCATGCGGATGGCGCACGGTATAGTTGATGGCATTGGTGCCTTCCATGTAATGCGCTTCCGAGGCGAAATGCAGGATAGCCGTGCCGTAAAAGCGCATGTTGCTACTGGCCCGCGGTATATCCACCGACTTCGCCAGTTTCAGCGGTTTGCCATTGTCGATTGATTCTGCCTCGGCCAGCTTGTCCAGATTCTGGTCAATCAGGTCAGCAATACGCATCATAATCTGCCCCCGCTTTTCGGCAGGCGTGTTTGACCACGCAGGGAAAGCTTTCAAAGCTGCCTGAACCGCCTGCTCCACGTCCTGTTCGTCGGAGTCAGGTATAAGCGAGTACACTTCGCCCAAGGCTGGGTTGTAGTTGTCAATGTACTGCCCCGCCACAGGCATGACCAACTGGCCGTCGATGTAGTTATGTATGTGCTGCATGTTACCTCCCCCAGCCCCCTCCTAAAAACAGGTGGGGGAGTTTTGGGCTTTAGAGTTTTATAAAAGGTATATTTTTTCTGTTTTAAGAAGCCCTCGCTCCGAAAGCTTTACCGCCTAAACTTCTCTATCGAAACTCTAAGTTGTTTCAAGATGGACTTTCTGAAAGGCTCCGCTAAAATGTAAACAACCGCAAGTGACACTAAGTACTTAACTGACATCGGATACTCCACGAGTATGTCGAAATAATTGCAGACATACATCAGAGCGGGCACCAGATTTAGGCATATCAGATTGAAAAAATAATCTTCTAATCTAAGTTTATAAAATCTGGATAAGCTCAACAGCGTTGCCACAAAGCATAGGTTGAGGAAGATTATTACAAAAAGCGATGCCATCTCAGGTGCTCACTTACAAACTCCCCGTCCTGCCCCCATCAACTGGCACATTAATACCGTTGATATAAGCCGCCGCTGGCGTAGCCAGAAACGCTGCCGCTGCCGCTACTTCTTCGGGTTCGGCGAAGCGGCGGGCTGGTATTTCGGACATCATCTCTTCTTCTACCTTGTCCACGGCGCTGTCGGTTTTTTTGGCTTTAGTCTCGATGATGGACTCCAGTCGGCCGGTACGGGTGGCGCCGGGGAGGACGTTGTTTACCGTAATGCCGAATTGCCCCAATTCATTGGCCATGGTCTTGGCCCAGCTGGCCACGGCGCCACGGATGGTGTTCGACACGCCCAGGCCTTGCAAAGGCTGTTTCACGGAGGTGCTGATGATGTTAATAATACGGCCGTAACCTGCCTTTTTCATCAGCGGAATCACTGCCTGCGCCAAGTTGTGGTTATTAATCAAGTGCATGTTAAAAGCGCTGAGAAACTCCTCTGGCTTGGCGTTCACAATCGGTCCGCCTGCGGGGCCGCCTGTGTTGTTAACGAGGATATGCACGTGCTCGTGTTGCTGCAGGTATACCTGCAGTTGCTGCACCAGTTCTTCGGGCTTGCTGAAATCGGCCACCAGGTAGTCGTGTTGCTGACCTTTGTTGTTGTCGAGTTCCTGGGCTACCTCTTGCAACTTGGCTTCGTTGCGGGCCATCAGTGTCACGCTGGCTCCGAGTTGGGCTAGTTCTATAGCGATGGCTTTGCCTATACCTTGCGTGCTGCCGCACACGAGGGCTCTTTTATCAGTCAGGTCTAAGTTCATGCTTAAATGTACGTAAAAGGCTTTAAACTTGCACGGCAGGCGAGGCTATACCTGACACTACCATTTATACTCAATTTTTCGTACATTCAAGCTATTAACCTAACCCGATAAAACGATGGCCATACAGCGACCTTTCAATTTCAAACAGTGGATAGAGGAACACCGCCATTTGCTTAAGCCGCCGGTAGGCAACCAGCAGGTATACAAAGGCAACGACGACTTTATTGTGATGGTGGTGGGCGGCCCCAATGCCCGTAAAGACTATCACTACGACGAGGGCGAAGAGTTCTTCTACCAGGTGGAAGGCGATATTGTGCTCAAGATCATTGAAGACGGCAAGCCTGTGGATATTCCGATTAAGGAAGGCGAGATTTTCCTGTTGCCGCCCAAAGTGCCGCACTCGCCACAGCGCCCTGCCAACACGGTTGGACTGGTGATTGAGCGCTACCGCCGCGAAGGGGAGAAAGACGGCTTTATGTGGTTCTGCGAGAACTGCGGCAACAAATTGCACGAAGACTTTACCGAGGTAACAGACATCGTGAAACAGCTGCCCGTGATTATGGGCAATTTCTGGGACAACGAAGACCTGCGCACCTGCAAGAAGTGCGGGGAGGTGCTGCAGCCACCGGTGAAGCCTGCGTAAGGTATAGGTATATAATCCATAAAATGTGTATCTTGTTGGATTGCCTGATTTGGCCGTATAGTATATAGCCGCTTTTTCGCCCGTTTACCTGCATGCAAGACCAGAAGCCTACATCACCTATCATCACCGATAGCAATCTGTTCAAGATTGATATTCACACGCACATCCTGCCCGCCACGTGGCCCGATTTGCGGGAACGCTACGGGTATGGCGGCTTCATTAGACTGGAGCATCACAAGCCCTGCTGCGCCCGCATGATGATGGACGACAAGTTCTTCCGCGAGATACAGGACAACTGCTGGGACCCCAACGTGCGCATGCACGAGTGCAGTCACCATCAGGTAGGCGTGCAGGTGCTGAGCACGGTGCCGGTGATGTTCAACTACTGGGCCAAGCCCGAGCATACCTACGACCTGTCGATGATGTTAAACGACCACATTGCAGGTATAGTCGCCGACTATCCGGACCGCTTCGTGGGCTTGGGCACCATCCCCATGCAGGACCCGACTTTGGCTATTAAAGAACTGGAGCGCTGCATGAAAGAGCTGGGTATGGCAGGTATACAGATCGGCTCCCACATCAACGACTGGAACCTGGACGCCCCCGAGTTGTTCCCGATTTTTCAGGCAGCAGAAGAACTGGGCGCGGCCGTTTTTGTGCACCCCTGGGATATGTATGGCAAAGAGAAAATGAGCAAATACTGGCTGCCCTGGCTTGTGGGCATGCCCGCCGAAACAAGTCTGGCCATTTGCTCCATGATATTCGGCGGCATCTTCGAAAGACTTCCTAAGCTTCGTGTTGCTTTTGCCCACGGCGGTGGTTCTTTTCCGGCCACCATCGGCCGCATCTGCCACGGCTTCGAAGTGCGCCCTGACCTCTGCGCTGTCGACAACAACGTGAACCCACGCGAGTACCTCGGCAAGTTCTACTTCGACTCCCTCGTGCACGACCCGCAGGCGCTGGATTACCTCGTGAACCTGGTGGGCGCCAACAGCATTGCCCTCGGCACCGACTATCCTTTCCCGCTCGGCGAACTCGAGCCCGGCCAACTGATTGAATCCATGCCCTACGACCGCGCCACCAAAGACCGCATGCTGCACGGCACCGCCTTGGAATGGCTGAACCTAGAGAAGAGCCGGTTTATCAAGGAAGTACCGGGTGCGGCGAAGGAGAAGGTGTAGGCAGGCCTTTATTAGACATCGATTGACCTCCATTTTAAATTATCAAATTTCATGAAAACAAAGCGGGTACCGCAATCCAGGAGAAAGAAGAGCAGAGGCATTGACCTAAAGCCTTATCTTTTAGGTATAGGTATATTTCTCTCGGTACTGGTGATGTACATCGGCTATAGAATCTATTCTGCAGAGAGGATTTTAATCCCCCTGAGTGTATTGGCTTTGCTGAGTGGGTTGCTTTTTGAGTACAGAAGACTCTCGAAAAGTTGGAATAAAGTATTGCTTACTGCTTTAGGGGCATTCATATTCAGCTTTATCGTTTTCTTGCCTGGACGAAATGAAGAGCTCTATAGCCTTGAACACCACATAGAAATGTGGCCTTATGCATTCTGCTTTATATTCGTAGTTATTGCCATTATCGCTTACGAAAAAGAAGTTACCCCTAAACTTACTGAAGGGATTACTTTGCTACAATCCTTAGCTGTTGCATATTGGGTTACTGACTTAGGCATAGTGAATGCAGAGTTTCTTATTCTAAAGGCTTTGATGATAGTGGGACTGTTATTTTCTCTTTTTTCTGTATTCCATGCATTTAGTTACACCCCCTTATCACGAACAACTAGGCTGACACTAAGTATTTGGAGTTCGATAGTCATGGTGCTTTTGGCGTTTGACAATGCCTGGAGCGTTTTCCAGAATGAGCAAATCGAAGCGACAAGTAATCTAACGAATGGGGTTTACGTGGCTGGGCAATACTTTCTACTGGGTATCTCATGTATTTACATGATGCAGAATTTCATGATGGTAACCGGGTTTCTCCCAGGCAAGGGGACGTTCTTCAATAAACAATATTTTAGAGACCTAAACGAGCTTAAAGGTAAACACATCTCCAGGTATTCAACTGAACAAGTGGATAGACTACACTCGCTACTCTGTGTACTTTTCACAGGAGCCATATTTTGGCTGAACCACTACTTTAATCTCTTGCCAAGGAATTTCATGATTTGGACAGTATTCATCGTCTTCCCAATCGTACTGAGTTTGCTGAATATGAACACAAGAAATACTGCCTCTAGAAGTATCTATAGGTAATATTTCGGTTGTTTCAAAGACTAGCATTATACCTCCGTTGAGTGACGAACGCCCGCGTCGAACTCTTGCTTATCTTGAAAGAGGGTAGTTCCATCAGCTAAGAGCTAGATCACGCACCCCCAACTTCCTGTTCATTTTCTTATCTTGCAAGATATTGGCGCAGTTACTTTAAGGTATAGCGCCTGAATCATACCGCACCAGAAAAATGAACTACCAGAATACCCTTGCCTTTGCGCAGGAACAAGATAACCTCGACCCGCTCAAGCATTTCAAGGACCGCTTTTACGCACCACAGGTTAATGGGCAGGATGCCATTTACTTCTGTGGCAACTCGCTCGGTTTGCAGCCCAAGTCGGCGCAGATGTACATCGACAACGAGATGTATAAGTGGGCCAACTATGCCGTAGAGGGTCACTTTAAGACCGAAGAGCCTTGGTTTAACTACCACCGTTTGCTTACCGATGGCGCTGCCCGCGTGGTGGGAGCCAGGCCGCAGGAAGTGGTCATCATGAACCAGCTCACTGTGAACCTGCACCTCATGCTGGTGTCGTTTTATAGGCCAGAGGGCAAGCGCATCAAGATCATCATGGAGGGTGGGGCTTTCCCGTCGGACCAGTATGCGTTGGAGACGCAAGTCAAGTTTCATGGCTATACCCCAGAGGAGGCCATCGTGGAGCTGTTCCCGCGAGAGGGCGAGCATACCCTGCGCACCGAAGATATCCTGCAAAGTATAGAGGAGCATGGCGAAGAGCTGGCGCTGGTGCTGATGGGCGGCATCAACTACTACACGGGGCAGGTATACGACATGCAGGCCATCACGAAAGTGGGACATGAAGTGGGCGCTGTGGTGGGCTTCGATTTGGCACATGCTGCTGGCAACGTGCCTGTGCAGCTGCACGACTGGGACGTAGACTTTGCCGTGTGGTGTACTTACAAGTACCTCAACTCCGGACCGGGCGGCACCTCGGGTGTGTTTGTACACGAGCGCCACGCCAACAACCCCGATCTGCCGCGCTTTGCAGGTTGGTGGGGCCACGACGCTCAGTCAAGGTTCCAGATGAAAAAAGGCTTTATACCGATGGCAGGTGCCGAGGGCTGGCAGCTGAGCAATGCCCAGATTCTGCCGATGGCCGTGCACCGCGCTGCGCTGGAGATTTTTGACGAGGCAGGTATGGAGAACCTCCGTGCCAAGAGCGAGAAACTGACCGGCTACCTGGAGTACCTGATAGACGATGTGCAGGTAAGCAAGGACGTGCTTGAGATGATCACGCCGCGCGACCCGCAGGCCCGCGGCTGCCAGATTTCGCTTCTTGTGAAGCAAAACGCAAGAGAGCTTTTCAACAAACTGATGGAGGCAGGCATTATTGTAGACTTCCGTGAGCCAAGCGTGATTCGGGTGGCACCTACGCCTTTGTACAACAGTTTTGAAGAGGTATACCGTTTCTCCGAAATACTCCACGCGTGCCTCGAAAGCCACAATTAATGCCAGCAGGAACAGCTGTTCAACCAACGACTTGTAACCCCTTTATTCGGCGCCGAGTAATAATTTAGGCAAGAATGCAGGCCGTTTTGCCGCTCGCAGGTATAGCCTGTGCCAGCGCAGGGTGTCGTAAGCTGACTGGCAATTTTGTGTGACGCTTTCAGGTACCAGATGGGTGTAACGTTCGAAGATATACTTTTAGCTTCCTCTATTTTGCTCTTCATCAGTATTCTGATCAGTAAGAGCCTGGGCAGGTTTGGGGTACCGGCACTCATACTTTTCCTGGGGGTGGGCATGCTGGCCGGTTCAGAGGGGCTGGGTAAGATACACTTCAACGATCCGCAAACAGCTCAGTCACTGGGCACCATCGCGCTTACGTTCATTCTATTCTCAGGTGGACTCGACACCCGTTGGGAAAGTACCAAGCCGATCCTTTGGCGGGGTGTGTTGCTGGCGACCGTCGGGGTGTTCATCACGGCCATGGCGCTTGGGGGCTTTGTCTACCTGGTCACGGACCTCACCATTTTAGAGAGTCTGCTACTTGGCTCCATCGTGTCGTCTACCGATGCGGCGGCGGTGTTCTCCATCCTCCGCTCCAAAAACATCGGGCTCAAAAACAACCTGCGCCCCACGCTGGAGCTGGAATCGGGCTCAAACGACCCGATGGCCTACTTCCTAACGGTGAGCTTCACCTTCCTGATCCTCAACCAGGAGGCCAGCATCTGGCAACTGGTGCCCATGTTTTTTATGCAGATGAGCATTGGCGCTGTGGCAGGTATAGCCATGGGTCGCATCATGACCTGGGTGATCAACCGCATACAGTTGGAGCAGGAGGGCCTTTACCCTGCCCTGACGATGGCCATGGTGATCTTTGCCTACGCTTTTACCAATGCCATCAACGGCAACGGCTTCCTGGCGGTTTACGTATCGGCCGTGATACTCGGCAACCGAAACTTCATCCACAAGCGGAGTCTCACCAAGTTTTACGACGGCGTGGCCTGGCTGATGCAGATCCTGATGTTCCTCACGCTGGGTTTGCTCGTGTTCCCATCGCATATGGTGCCTGTTGTCGGGCTGGGGCTGCTCATCTCGCTTTTCCTGATATTTGTGGCGCGCCCTTTGAGCGTGTTCCTGAGCATGGCCTTTTTCAGAAACACCATACAGGACAAACTGTATGTGTCGTGGGTGGGCCTGCGCGGCGCAGTTCCCATCGTGTTTGCCACCTACCCGATGCTGGCAGGTATAGAAAAGTCCGAGATGATCTTCAACATTGTGTTCTTCATTGTGCTTACTTCTGTTATGCTGCAGGGCACTTCCCTCACCACAGTCGCAAAATGGCTGAACCTGAGTGAGAAGGACAAGAAACACAAAAAGTACCAGTTCGACCTGGAGATGGAGTATGACCTTAAAAGTGAGCTGACGGAGATAGAGGTTCCTGCCGATAGCCCCGCCGCTGGCCGAACCCTCGTAGACCTGCATTTCCCCAAGGGGGTGCTCATCGTGTTGATCAACCGCAACAAAAAGTTTGTGACGCCAAACGGAGCCACCCGGCTGGAGCCCAACGACAAACTCTTCGTGATGACGGATAACGAGGAGGAGCTGGTGAGGGTAAACGAAATGCTGGGCTACGAGGTAGAGTGAGGCAATCAGCCCGATGGTTAAATGTTTGGGAGGCATCTTACGCACAAAAGCCTTACTTTTGTGTGCAATGGCATTTTACAGTAACAAAAAGCGCTACCTGACTTTCCCGCTTGTGTGGGTGATGCTGCTATGGGCGTTTACGTTGCCGGGCCACGAACTGGCTGTGTACAGTTACCTCATAAATGGGGCTGCCACAGGTATAGCTTCGCACCTTTCATCGACTGCAGACGAGCAGACCGATCCTTTGCTGGAGGAACATTACGCACACGTCTTTTCCGATGCTGCTCCCACATCAGGTGTCGTGCTGAGTCCGCTAAAGGCTTTCAAAAGTTCTTTTTCGCTGTTCATGCTGGCCCCGCCGGCCCTGGTAAACCAGGCGGCCCCCAGGCCATGCGCGCTGGTTGTGGGACTGCTTGCCGGTCTTCTGCCGGTTACCATACTGCCAAACGCTCCTTAGCAGCACTCTAATAAGTTTTTCTCGGCAATGGCCTGTGCAACATACTGCAGGCCTGTGGTTTGTTCGTTCGCCTTGCGCAGGCAGATCGAGGCAAATCATTTTCTTCCCAGTATTTCAACCTTTATTTCTTTCCCATGAACACTACTTATTCGAATGATCAGATCAGTAGCTGGACATCTGAACAATTGCTACGCCTGGGTATACCTGAGCAGACAGCCATTTACATCAACATACTGGTCCTGATGGCGGTGACGGCCCTTCTGGTATACCTGGCCGACTTTCTTTCCCGAAAGATACTGGTGGGCTCGCTGCATAAGTTTGCCGCCAAGTCCAGCACCAAGGTGGTCGAGTTTCTGGTGCGCAACAAAGTGATCGTATACCTGGCCCGCATCGCGCCGCTTTTGCTGGTGGTGGAGGCCATCCCGATCGTGTTTGCCGATTTCCCGACCTGGATCTCGCCGCTGCTCAAACTCACCGACATCTACCTAATCCTGCTGTGGATGTGGGTGGCGAGGGCCGTGCTGCGTACCTGCAAGGATTTCCTGAAAACCACCGAAACCTTCAAAGAGAAACCTGTCGAAAGCTTTTTGCAGGTGATCACCATCTTCCTGTACTTCATAGTGGGGTTGCTTATTTTCTCCACCCTCACCGGCAAAGACGCCTGGACCTTCATCACGGCAATGGGTGCGGCCTCGGCCATCCTGATGCTGGTTTTCAAGGACACCATCATGGGGTTTGTGGCCAGCATACAGGTTTCGTCCAACGACATGGTGCGTATCGGCGACTGGGTAACCATGGACAAGTATGGCGCAGACGGGGCGGTGACGGAGATAAACCTGACAACGGTGAAAGTGCAGAACTTCGACAAGACCATTACCACCATCCCGACCTATTACCTGATCTCAGATTCCTTTAAGAACTGGCGTGGCATGCAGGCCTCGGGCGGGCGGCGCATCAAGCGCTCCGTGTACATCAAAATATCGAGCATCCGGTATCTTGCAGCCGCCGAAGTGGCCAAGCTGAGTAAGATCCAGCTATTGAAGAGCTATCTTGAAGAGCGGCAAAGCGAAATAAACCGCTATAACCAGGAGAACGGGATTGACAAGAGCCTGCTGATCAACGGCCGTAGCCTCACCAACGTAGGTGTGTTCCGGAAGTACATCGACGCCTATATAAAGCAGCACCCGGGTACGCACAAAGACATGATCATGATGGTGCGCCAACTCGAGCCTACCACCACTGGCATGCCGATCGAGCTATACCTGTTTGCCAACAGCATTGTGTGGGTGGAGTACGAGAGCATCATGGCCGATATATTCGACCATTTGCTGGCGGCTGTCAGATACTTCGACCTGGAGGTGTTCGAGATGCCGGCGGCCGACGATGTGCGAAGCCTCCATTTCAGCCCGGCTGCTACAGCCGGCATGCGCTCCCCCTTGCCGGAGGCCATGCAAAACTAAACTTATTGCTTCGCCGCGGGAGCGGTAAAGGGATAGTTATTAAACACTTGTCTACTATTTTTTTAAGCACGTGGGCCTACCTGTGTGCAGTTAATCCTGTATATTGTAAGGTTGGCTGCCTGCCGCCTTGCTATCAGGTCAATCGTTAAAGTACTACACGACTCTATGACACACCTCCCCAACCTGGTCCTGGACCTCGGGCTCATACTTGGTGCAGCCGGCATCATGACGCTCATATTCAAGAAGCTGAAGCAGCCCCTGGTGCTAGGCTACATCATTGCGGGCCTGCTGGTTGGGCCGCACGTCAAGCTGTTTCCCACCATCGTCGAGATTGAAAACATCAATGTATGGGCGGAGATCGGCGTTATTTTTCTTTTGTTCAGCTTGGGACTTGAGTTCAGTTTTAAAAAACTCGTGAAAGTAGGAGGGGCCTCCTCCATTATGGCCGGGGTAGAGGTGGTGGTGATGCTGCTGCTGGGCTACCTCACGGGCAAGCTGCTTGGCTGGAGTACCATGGACAGCGTGTTCCTGGGCGGTATACTTTCCATTTCGTCCACCACCATCATCATCCGGGCCTTCGACGAGTTGGGGGTGAAGTCGAAGCGCTTTGCCGGGCTGGTGTTCGGGGTGCTTATTGTTGAAGACTTGGTGGCGATCCTGCTGATGGTGCTGCTCTCGACGCTGGCGGTGAGCCAGCAATTTGCCGGCACCGAAATGCTGCAGGCTGTTCTTAAGCTGGCCTTTTTTCTGGCGGTATGGTTTCTGGCAGGCATCTTTCTTATACCTACGCTCCTCCGGCAGGCAAGCAAGCTGATGAACGATGAAACGCTCCTTATCGTCTCGATTGCGCTTTGTTTTCTGATGGTGATCCTGGCCGCAAAGGTGGGTTTCTCGCCGGCGCTGGGGGCTTTTATCATGGGCTCCATTCTGGCTGAAACAACCAAGGCCGAGAAGATTGAGCATTTGGTGATGTCTGTCAAGGATCTGTTTGGCGCCATCTTCTTCGTGTCGGTGGGTATCCTGATCAATCCGGCTATGATTGTGGAATACGCCGGGCCCATCGCCGTGATTACGGCCGTGACCCTGGTGGGCAAGCTGGTCAGCATCTCTGCCGGTGGCCTGATGGCGGGGCAGGGGCTCAAAACGTCCATTCAGTCAGGTATGAGCGTGTCGCAGATCGGGGAGTTCTCCTTCATCATCGCCACGCTCGGCCTCACGCTCAAGGTAACCAGCGACTTTCTATACCCGGTAGCAGTGGCGGTATCGGCCATCACCACCTTTACGACGCCCTATATGATCAAAATGTCGGAACCGCTTTACCAGTCGGTGGAGCGCATGCTGCCGAGGAAATGGAAAAAGAGGCTGAACGAGTATAGTTCCGGTGCCCAGACCATCGGCACGGCCAGCGACTGGAAGATCCTGCTGCGCTCCTATTTGCTTAACATGGCGGTGTCGTCGGTGCTGCTTATCGCCATTGTGCTGCTGGCAGAGAACTACCTGTACCCGTTTATAAGCGGGGAAATTTTGCCAGGCATCTGGGGAGACATCGCCACGGTTACGATCACGCTCATCTTTATGATGCCCTTTTTATGGGCGATGGCCGTATACCATCCGCAGAAAGAGGCGCAGGGCCGTATCTGGGCCAATCGCAACTACCGTAGCCTGATCATTGTGCTCGAGTTCACGCGGGTAGGTATAGCCATTCTGTTCATCGGCTTCATGCTCAACCAGGTGTTTTCGGTGCAGGTGGCCCTTGTCGTCAGCTTGCTCATTATTGCCTTGCTGGTCATTCTCTCGAAGCGCATCCAGAATTTCTACATCCGGATCGAGAACCGGTTTATGTCGAACCTGAATGCCCGCGAGATAGAGGCCGCCAGCAACATCACCCACACCCTGGTGCCCTGGGACGCTCACCTGACCAGCTTTGAGGTGACGCCAAACGCTGCGGTGGTAGGCAAGAGCATGGTGGAGCTGCAGATACGCGAGAAATATGGCGTGAACGTGGCCGTTATAGAGCGGGAGAACCGCACGATCATGGCGCCTACGCGCAACGAGCGGGTGTTCCCGGGCGATAAGATCTACGTGTTCGGCACGGATGAGCAGGTGGCGGCTTTCCGGGACTTTATAAACGAAGAGGTGGTGCCTGTGCAGGATGGCAGAGCAAAAGAAGAGGTAGGTCTGGAAATGATGGTGCTGTCGGCAGACTCGCTGTTGCTTGGCAAAACCGTGCGGCAGTCGGGTGTGCGCGAAAAAACCAAAGGCCTGATTGTAGGTATAGAGAAGCATGGGAAGCGTATACTCAACCCGGACTCGGAGCTGGTGCTGGAAGAAGGCGACATTCTCTGGATAGTGGGTAGCCCGTGGCGTATAAAACAATTGGAGGCCGCCCGCCAAAAACTGGATAAAGTGGAGAAGATGCGGTAAATTGTGTGAGCCATCGTTTACTGTTGATTAAAACATAGCTGCATGCGAAAGATTGAGCACTGGATAGAGGAGAATTTCCATCTGTCGGCTGAAATACAGGAAAACATTGTGATGTCGGTAGTGGCGTTGCTGGGGCTCTGGATCGTCAGCCGGGTGCTGCTGCGACTGGCATCGCGCCAGCAAACAGATACCCGGAAGCTGTACCAGTGGAAGAAAACGACCAACTATGTGGTGACCGGGTTGGGCATCATCTTTCTGGCCAACATCTGGTTCGACGGTTTTAAGACCATCACCACGTTTCTGGGTATCTTCTCGGTGGGTTTGGTGGTGGTGCTCCGCGATCCCATCCTCAACATGATGGGCTGGGTGTTCCTGATCTGGAAGCGCCCATTCAAGGTGGGCGACCGCATCAAGATAGGCCTCTATACCGGCGACGTCATCGACATTGGTTTCTTCCAATTCACTATCAACGAGCTGGGCGAGTGGGTAGACTCCGAGCAGGCGACGGGCCGGGTGGTGCACATCCCCAACAGCCAGGTGTTCACGCAGGGGCAAATCAATTACAACTACGGTTTCCCGTTTCTATGGCACGAGGTGCAGGTGCGCATCACTTTCGAGAGCAACTGGCAAAAGGCCAAGGCTATACTGCAGGAGATTGCCCTGCGCCATTCGGAGCGGCTGAACGAGGAGCAGGAGCAGCGTGTACGCATCGAGGCGCAGCAGCACCTGATCTTCTACAGGAGCTTCGAGCCGAAGGTGTTTACCAAGGTAAGGGAAAATGGGGTGCAACTGACCGTGCGTTACCTCTGCAACCTCAATGGCCGCCGCGAAAGCGAGAACAAGATCTGGGAAGATGCGCTGACGGAGTTCCTTGCCTCGCCAGACATTCGCTTTGCCTACCCAACTACCCGTTTCTACAGCGCTGCCGAAAGCCAGGAAAGCGAGATGCACCACCTGGAGAGTGGCAGAAGAGGAATGGAGTAAACAACGAAGGCCTGGGGTCACCCCAAGCCTTCGTTGTTTTATGTACCGCAGCCATGTGGCTATACCTGTTCACACTCCCGTTTCAGGGCCTCATTCATAAGCTCAAACCCCACTTTCGTTTTTTCGAGCGTGCCCCCCATCAGCGCTACCAAAAAGCCGCTGAATTGCTCGCCGTGGCTAAACCGGGTTGCCCCATTGCCTGCATCTGCCAGCCGGAAGTAGTGCTCGCCATCGAATATACCTTTGAATAAAAGCTTGCCTTTCCAACGGAATTCTCTGCTCGCATCAAATACCAGCACCTCTGGCCTGAACGTCATGCCGCCCCCATTTGGAGGCTGAATAAAAACTTTCAGCTGCTTCCCTACGGTTTTCTCGCCCTCAATGGACTTGATGAACGGGTTCCATTTTGGGTGCCGCTCAAAATCAGTGAGGATGGCCCATACCTTTTCCGGGCTCGCATTAATCAGGATCTCTGTTTCGATGTGCTGCATAAGGCTGACAAGAGTGGATAGTCAAATGAGACAGCAATTTACAAATATTCAGAATAAACTATTTTTTTCTTGAATAATGCAGCGAAGTCTCGTGTACAATCTATACAGTGTGCACCTAACCTCTAACCTTTTCCAAACTCCCCAACTCTCAAACGCCTAAACTTTCTAACTTCTAAACTTTCTGCCTTTCCACCTCTCTAAACTCCTTCATGCGCCTGAAGTAGTCGCGGGCTGCGGCCATTACCTTCGGCGACAGCAACAGGGCCGAGACCATGGTCGGGATTGCCATGATGGCGTACATCCCGTCGATGAGCGCGATAACGGCCGTGATTGTGGCTGTGGCACCGAACACAATGGTAACAACATAAAAATAGTTGTAGTAGTGCTTGTACTTCGCGCCGAAAAGGTAGCTGAAGCACTTGGTGCCATAGTATGAGTAAGAGAACAGTGAGGTAAAGGCAAAGATCAGCACGCACAGCACCAGCACATAGCTGCCGAAGCCCGGCATGGCGTTGTTGAAGGCAGTGGCCGTCATGGTTACGCCGCTGGCTCCAGAGGTTTGCCAGGTGCCTGTTATGATAATGGCCAGTCCGGTAAGGGTACACACCACAATGGTATCAATGAAGGGGCCGAGCATGGCAACCAGACCCTCGCGGATGGGCTCATCGGTTTTGGCGGCGCCATGCATCATGGAGGCCGTTCCTATACCTGCCTCGTTCGAGAAAGCCGCCCTGCGCGCACCCGCTATAATAATGGCGCCCACCGCGCCGCCCAGCATGGTTTCCGCTGTGAAGGCATCTCTGAAGATAAGTGCGAAGGCATCAGGTATAGCGGTGTAATTGGCGAACATGATGTAGAGCACAGAAAACATATAAAGGATGACCATGCTCGGCACCATTTTGCCTGCCACGTGGCCTATGCGCTGTATACCTCCAAAAATCACCAGAGAAGTGATGAACACGAGCCCGAGCCCGATGGTGAGGTTGGTGTAGAACAGATCGGTGGTTGTGAAGCCGTTGGGCTCCAGGAGTACTTCGCGCACCACCTGCGTGAGCTGGTTGGCCTGGAAAATAGGCAGTGTGCCAAACAAGCCGGCCACCGAAAACAGCACAGCCAGCGGTTTCCATTTTTTGCCGAGCCCGGTTTCTATCACGTACATGGGGCCGCCCTCGAGGTGACCTACACTGTCGTGGCCGCGGTACATCACCGAAAGCGTACAGGTAAAGAACTTGGTCGCCATCCCCACAAAGGCGCTCACCCACATCCAGAACAGCACACCCGGCCCGCCGATGGCGATGGCCACCGCCACCCCACTGATGTTGCCCATGCCCACGGTAGCCGCCAGAGTAGCTGACAGGGCCTCGTAGTGGTTGATATCGCCAGGGTCGTTGGGGTCGTCGTATCTGCCGCGCAGCACGTTGATGGTATGGCGCAGGTAGCGGAAAGGCAAAAAGCCCGAGTAAAACATGAAATAACAGCCGCCGCCCATCAGCAGTACCAACAGCGGCATACCCCAGGCAGCGTCACTAAACGCTACAAATAATTCTTCTAATGTTTTCAATATAAGTGTGTGCTTAAGTAGAAAGCTACAAAGATACATCCAGAATGGCAACCGAAGCCTCTCAACAAAGCCTGTATTTTTTGGGAGCTTAACAATTGCCACGCTGGTATGTTGTTGCTGCATACCTGGTTAAAGAGAGTCTGCGGAGCAGGCAAATTCCCGTTCGCCTACAACCCTGAAATGTAAACCAATGTACTATCTTTAGGAGGTAAACAAGTCATTCCTTCAATTTAACGCACCTGTATGAACCTTGGCGAGCTGATCAACGAGCAGTTTTACGAATTCGCTCTTATCATTTTCCTGGCTACCGTAGTCGGGGCTATTGGCCGTGTGCTGCGGCAGCCACTCATCGTGTCTTTCATCGCTGTGGGCATTATCGTGGGGCCGTCGGTGCTCAATATCCTGAACTCTGAGCACGAAGTGGACCTGCTTGCCGAGATGGGCATCGCGATTCTGCTGTTTGTGGTGGGGCTCAAGCTGGATGTCAAGCTGATCAGATCGACGGGCAAAGTGGCGCTGATGACGGGGCTTGGGCAGGTGGTGTTCACCTCGGTGCTGGGCTTCGGTATAGCCATGGCCCTGGGCTTTGACTGGCTTGAATCGTTGTACGTGGCCGTGGCGCTTACTTTCTCCAGTACCATCATCATCGTAAAGCTGCTCTCCGATAAAAAAGAGATCGACATGCTGCACGGGCAGATCGCGCTTGGCTTCCTGATCGTGCAGGACATTGTGGTGGTAGTGGTGATGATCGTGCTCTCTGCGCTGGGCGCGGATTCGGAGCGGTCAGTAGGGATGGACCTACTGTATGTGTTCGGCAAAGGGCTGGGCATGCTGGCGGTGGTAGTGGTGCTCACAAAGTATGTTATACCCAGGCTCACCCGGCAACTGGCCGACTCGCAGGAGCTGTTGGTGCTCTTTGCCATTGGCTGGGCCATTCTGCTGGCTGCCCTAGGCGATTTTCTGGGCTTCAGCAAAGAGGTAGGCGCTTTTATGGCAGGTATATCGCTGGCCTCCACCCAATACCGCGAGGTGATCAGCGGACGCCTGACGAGCATCCGTGATTTTCTGCTGCTGTTCTTCTTCCTGGGCCTTGGCTCACAGTTGAATCTTAGCCTGATGGGTGGGCAGATTATGCCATCCATCATCTTCTCCGTGTTTGTGCTTGTGGGCAACCCCATCATCGTGCTGGTTATCATGGGGCTGATGGGCTATCATAAGCGGACATCCTTTAAGGCGGGCCTCACGGTGGCGCAGATCAGCGAGTTCTCCCTTATCCTGATCAACATGGGGATGGGGGTAGGGCACATCGACTCAGAAACACTGGGTCTGGTGACACTGGTGGGCCTGATCACCATCACGCTCTCGACTTACATGATCATGTTCTCAGACCAGCTCTATGACATGCTCTCGCCGATGCTGAGCGTATTCGAAAAGAAAAAACCCACACGCTCGAAGGAACTGGACGAAGATGAAGAAAAGATAGACGTGCTTATTTTTGGCCTCGGACGCTACGGGCAGCGCATCGCCGCCGCCCTGGACGCCAAGGGCATGTCTTACATCGGAGTCGACATCAACCCCGTGATAGTGAATGACTGGCGGGACCAGGGTTTGAAGGCGGTGTACTGCGATGCCGAAGACCCGGATCTGTCAGAGGTGTTGCCCATCAAGAAAGTGCTCAATGTGATCAGCACCATTTCGGAAGTTCATGTGAATATCGCCTTGATGCGGCTGCTGTGGCACCAGGAGTTTCAGGGGCACATCGCCGTGACGGCCACCAGCGACAGGGCGGTAGTGGCTCTGCAGGAGGCGGGCGCCCCCTTTATTCTGGAGCCCTACAAAGACTCTGCCCAGCATGTGGCCGACTTGTTCAGCGAGTATTTAAAAAAAGGAGAGAGGACTACGGAGTTGAGCAGCCACCAACAGGAGAATGGCGTAGAACAGCATCATGGCAAATAACAAGCAAGGCTTCTCGCAACTCGACATGCCCGAGGCGGAGGTATACTATGCCCCGCACTTTTTCTCAAAAACCGAAAGCAACCTATACCTTGAACGGCTGACCGAAGAGGTGGCCTGGCAACAGGAGGAGATCAAAATGTTTGGCAAGCAGTTGGCATTGCCGCGCCTCACGGCCTGGTACGGCGACAAAGGCTATACCTACTCCGGCCTGTACAATGCGCCCCAGCCGTGGCTACCCATACTGCTGGAGCTGAAAGAGCGGGTGGAGGCGGCCTCTGGCGACAAGTATAACAGTGTGCTGCTCAATTACTACCGCCACGGACAGGACAGCATGGGCTGGCACGCCGACGACGAGAAAACACTGGCGCCAGGTATAGCCTCCATCAGTTTTGGCGCCGAGAGGGGCTTTGCTTTCCGGCACCGCCAGCGCAAAGACCTGCCCACTGTCAGGCTTACCCTGCAGCACGGCAGCCTGCTGCTGATGCAGGGCGCCACCCAACAGCACTGGCATCACCAACTCCCCAAAACAAACCGCCCTATCGCGCCGCGCATCAACCTGACTTTCCGTACTATTGTGGGCTAAGGTATATTGCCGCTGAGTATTGCCTTTCCCGAATGGAAAACGTTTCTTTACAAACACGTATTCTATACCCTTGCACTATGGCCGAGAGAAAGAACATCACCATCATGGGAGCCGGACTGGTTGGTTCGCTGTTGTCGCTATACCTGGCCAAGCGCGGCCACAAGGTAGACATATACGAGCGCCGGCCCGACATGCGCAAAACCCTGCTCGACGGTGGCCGTTCGATTAACCTTGCCCTGAGCGACCGCGGTTTCCGGGCGTTGCGTGGTATAGGTATAGAGGAGGCTGTGCGCAAAGTGGCTATACCGATGCACGGCCGCATGATGCACGACGAAAAAGGCAACCTCACATTTCAGCCCTATGGCAAAGAGGGGCAGTCGATCTACTCGGTGTCGCGTGCAGGCCTGAACGCCGCCCTGATGGACCTTTCGGAGCCGAACCCGGACATTACCTACCAGTTCAACCGGCAGCTGCTCGACCTGGACCTGCGGCGCAACAAAGCCACCCTGCGCAACCACGAAACCGGTGAGTCAGAAGAGCTGCAGACCGAGCTGATTTTCGGGGCCGATGGCGCTTTCTCGATGGTGCGCAACGCCATGCAAAAAACCGAGCGCTACAACTACTCGCAAAGCTACCTCGAGTATGGGTACAAAGAGCTGACCATACCGCCAACCGAAGGCGGCGGCTGGGCCCTCGAGAAGAACGCCCTGCACATCTGGCCTCGCGGCAACTACATGATGATCGCCCTGCCCAACATCGACGGCAGCTTTACCTGTACCCTGTTCTTCCCCTACGAGGGTCCGCTTTCCTTTGAGAGCATCAAAACAGATGACGACCTGCTCAACTTCTTCCTGCAGACTTTCCCGGATGCTATACCTCTGATGCCTGACCTGGCCGAGGATTATTTCTCTAACCCGATTGGGTCGCTGGTGACAGTGAAGTGCTTCCCCTGGTCGTTTGAAGACAAAGCTTTGCTCATCGGCGACGCCTGCCATGCCGTAGTGCCTTTCTACGGACAGGGCATGAACGCCGGCTTCGAGGACATTACGGTACTCGATCAGATGCTGGAACACTTCGATGGCGATTGGGAAAGCCTCTTCAAGCAATTTGAGCGCAGACGCAAACCCGACGCCGACGCTATCGCCGACCTGGCCGTGATGAACTTTATCGAGATGCGCGACAAGGTGGCCGATCCGCGCTTCCTGCTCCGCAAGAAAATCGAAGGTAAGATAAACCAGCAATACCCCGATAAGTGGATCCCGCTCTACTCCATGGTGACCTTCACGGACCTGCCTTACTCTTACGCCCTCGAAACAGGTCGTGAGCAGGACAAAATCATGAAAAAGGTAATGAAGCACGTCAAAACTGTGGAGGACTACGAGAAACCGGAAGTGCAGCGGCTACTGGAGAAACAACTGGTGAAGAAAGAAAAGCTGAAGAGATACGAGGCGAAACAGGAATAGAAGCTACAGGAAGTTCTGTGCAAACTACCAGCAAACGCTCTTCCGGAACAGAAACTCCGGGAGAGCGTTTTTTTGTAGTAATTGGTTATAAGCAACAGGGTAAATTTATTTGAACAGGTAAGCGGCCGTCAGGTAAAAGCCCTGGTGTTTTTTGGTGAGGTATAGCCTAGAGTCTGAATTGCTGAGGTCGGTTGCCAGGTAGCGGCCGTGCTCATACCTGAACTGCAGTAAGGTCGCATGCCTTTCGGTAATTTTGAACCTGGTGCCCACAGCGGTTGTGAACGCGTGCGAAAACGTAGTGCCAATATCAGACTTTCTAAGGTTGCTGTATTGGATCGTGCCGGTGGAATGGTATTCTGTTTTCTGTAGCCCTGACACCTGGCCGTCCAGTATGTAATCGTTGGTTATACCTGCGCTAAAATAAGGGCTGAACCTGCCGTTGGTGGTTATGGTGTAACGGACCATGATGGGCAGCGACAGGCGTGTCATTTCAATGGTATAGTCGCCACTGATGGTATACGAATCTCTGGGGTAGGTAAAGCTCCCGATGTGCCGCTCCTGGCTATACATCGGCTCCATCTGCACCGATAAGCGCTCGCTTTTCTTTGGGGAGGTGAAATTCAATACGCCGCCGAACACAAAATTGTGGTTCATGGAGAATTTTGCCCCATAAAACCTGTGAATGGTGGTGTTGTGGTTGAAGTATAAAGCCGTAGAGTAACTACCTGCAAATACGCCCAGCTCCGTTTTGAGCCATGACTGGTTTTCTTTAAAGGAGATGGCACTGTTAGGGGAGGCGCAGGTATTGTAACTCCTGACAAGAGCTGTCACGTGCGGCAGGTGCAAGCTCTTTTGTACCTTCAGCATCAGCTTGTCAGGCACCGGGCAGTCAAGGGTAAGGGAGTTGAGCAGGATCAGGTGCTGGGTAGATGTGTTGATCGTCTTCCGCTCGCCTGTATACATCGTTATGTCCTGGTCATCGGTCTGCAGGTATAGCTGCTTGAGCCCGCTGTTTTCTTTTTCAAGGTATAGCAGGTTGTTTTGTGTATAGAGCATCAGTTTTCCCTGCTCCAGCACTTCTACAAATATGCGTGTCAGTGTGCCATCCGTTGCAGGCACCTCTTTGCTCATAAAGAGCGCCTCGCCCACAATGCCGTAGGCCCGGATGTCGGCCGGCAGGTATTCCTGCGCCGCTGCGTCTTCGGAGGTCTTAAACAGGCAGCTTTGGTAGGTCAGTTTGCCTTCGCGGTAGCGCACCAGGCCCTTGGTGGTGTCGCCCTCCGCCTGCACGATAAAGCCGGGCCTGTAAATCTGTGCTGTGGCATGAAAAGGGATGAGTAGGGCTACAAGAGCCAGGCTGGCAAGTAAAAATTGTTTCATAAATGGTTGGGAATAGGTAGTAGGGTGTGCTTGGCCGGAACTGAGGTGAGCTCCGGCCAAGCTTTTCTTGAGGTACAGCTGTTTTGAATTTCTGGGGAGAATCGGGCTGCTGCGCTTGTCAGCAGCCCAAACGTAGGCCTAGAGGTATACGCCGAGCAGTATTGTAATTGTCTTCGTATTCGAGTCGAGCGCCTGGCCTGTTTTGCTCATAGTATCCTGCTTATGCAAATCCAGACCATGCTCGTAGCGGGCCTCCAGCGACAGGCGACGCTTGTTGATGTTGAGGTAAGAGCCCGCTCCGAACATAAAACCTTTCTGCGCATTGGTTACAAAATCGGCGTTGTCGCGGTTACGCTGTGTGGGTGTGCTGTTCTGGGTCTGGCGGAAATACTGGGTATGGCGGTACTCGCGGCGCTGCATGAAGTTGTGGAAAATACCCGCATTCACGAAAGGTTGCACTGTCTTGCCGGCAAAGTCGTAGCGAAATGCGGTGGAGAGCTTAAACGCGCTCAGGTCAAAAGAGATCTCGTTGTCGTAGTAGGCGTCGAACCATCTGTAGCTCGGGTCTGCCTGAAAGCTGTTTTGCCCATAACGCCCCTCCAACATTAGCGATGCGTTTTGGTTGATACGAGGCGAGTAAAGCAGCAGGGACATACCGAAAGTAGGCTGCGTGTTGCTGTTGAATTCGGCGTGCTCGAGGTGCAGGTACCTTTCGTCTTTGGCCGAGAACTCAAGCGAGGTATGACTTATGCCTCCTACAAAGCCCGGGCGAATTGCAAACCATTTCTTCGACTCTTTGAACGTAGTCTGGCCCTCTGGGTCGCCGGCACAGCTGTTATACTCTCTTACCAGGTCCACCAGGCTTTTTTCGGCCAGCTTTACGCGCTCTACCTTGCTGAGCATGGCAAAGCAATCCAGCATCAGGGTGTTGAGGACGCGCACATGGTGGTTAATGTCTCGCAGAGCTGTTACACCGTATTGGTTTACATACTCCTCTTTCGTGATGTAAAGCTTGTGCAGTTTATCCGGATTGTCTTTCTTTTCAACGAAGTATGTGCCCTTGTACACATACAGGCTCATCGTACCCCGAACAAGCTCCTGCATGAACACATACTCTGCAGCCAGGGTGTCAGCATGGTCGAGCGTGCGGGTGCGGTAGTTTCTGTCGCCCGGAAAGCCATAACCTGCCAGGTCGTTGGCGGTATAGGAGGCGGTGGCGGACTGGTTATCGCGTTTGAAGCCGATTGTTTTGCCGGCCAGATCGGTGCGGTAGCTCACCTGCCCCCGCAGCGTATCGCCCTGTGGCATTACCACATAGCCAGGTTTATAGTCGCTCTGCGCTGTGGCAGGCACTGTAAGCATTACGCTAGCACAGAATGTAACCAGGAAGTAAAGGTTTTTCATTTTAAAGAATGTTCATAGAAAAGATTGGACAATAAATATAGCAGGATATAGTTATATTGGCTAGCAGTGTTACGGAAATATTGTACTAATTTCAAAAAGGACATCCTCTGTTATGCAATCGGCAAGCAGTTGTTTTCGGAAGGGTCTTTGAAGCCATCCTAGCACCTAGGCGAAAACTATTTTTCTCAAATGATGTATAGTTTAACTGGTAATAGAGAGAAACCCGCCTTTCTTTATCAATCATACAAAATCTTTAACCCCGAATCTTATGACTATCTTAAATAAACTGAAAGCCGCTGCCGTGGCGGGGCTTGTTATAGGCCTGGTGTCTGTCAGCGATGGTGCTTTAGCGCAGCAGGCTACTCCCCAGAAAGCACCGCAGCAGCAAACGCAGACTATCTCTGACCAGGACATCAAGCTTTTTGTAGATGCCAGCACGCGCCTGATGGAGCTGCAGCAGGAAAGCGAAAAGGCCATGCTGGTAATTCTGGAAGAGGAAAAGCTGAGCGTGGACAGGTTTAACGTCCTGGCGCAGGCGCACCAGCAGCAGAAATTGGCTGAAGTTGAGGGTACAGCCGCCGAAAAAGCCGCTTTCAACAAAGCGATCGGCCGCATGATGGAAATGCAGCCTGACATTGAGAAAAACATGCAGACGGCTATCCAGAAAGACGGCATGACGATGGAGCGCTACGAACAGATCATGCTGGCTTACCAGCAAGACCCGGCGGTGCAGGCCAAAATTCAGAAACTGATGGGCCTGTAAGCCAGGCGTTCAGGTATAAAAGCAAAAAAGCCTCGCCAGAATACGGCGAGGCTTTTTTGTTGGGCTTAGTTTTGAGTGAACTCCAAGATCTTGAAAGTTTTGCTGCGCTTGTCGAAGTAGCCGTAATGCAGTTTGTTATTGCTGTAGCGGTATAACGTCTTGTACTCCGGCCGTTCCTTCAGTTCCTCTTCATAGGCTTCGATCTTATCCTGCACCGTGGCCACCGTGCTGTCATCTTTGGCTACGAAGGCCTTGTCGAGCGTCTGGCTATCGAGCACGGCCCTGAAATAAGTACTGGTACCCGGCCCCACTGACTCGCCGGAGCGGTTGTAGAACGGGTCGTAGTAATAGCGGTTGTACGGGAACATGCCATAGGTATAGGGCAGGGAATAAGCCGGAACCCATCGGCCCGGCATCAGGTATAGCCCGCGGGAAGTCTGGATATAACGGTCCGGGGTGCGCACCATTCTGGTCGGGTCGCCGCCGGGGTTCTGCCGGCTTGGCGGCTGGTAAGAACCAATGGTCAGCTGCAGCGTGCTGTCGTTAAAGGCATCCACCGTGATGGCCGGCTTGCCATTGGATAAGTTACGCATCACTTTTGAGGTGTTCTCGATCACGCTGTTCCCTGAGGAGAACAAGGCGCCGGCTCCGCGTTGGTGCACAGGAGTTGCTTTGATGTCGATGTCCTGGTCGGCGGTATACCGGTATTCCTTGATCGGCTGCAGGCTGCTAAAGTCGTAGGCCGTCAGCGTGAACTCGTCCTTCTCGAGCTGTACCCGAAACAGGGTGTTGGCATGCAGGAATGAGTTGAAGTTGGCGTCGTTTTTAACCGTGAGCGAAGGGAGCGTACGGTATTCTGTTTGTCCGCTTGGCCAGTCGAGGGTCAGAATTTCGGTGGTCAGCTCGTTTTTCTTGCCGCGCAGCGAAAAGCCGTCGAAAACCAGGTATAGCTTATCGCCGCGCGAATAGATCTTGCTGCGGTGCTGACCTGCAAACACGGTACGCTCCAAATCAGGGTGCACAAAAATGAGCTCTTGCTGGCGCTCGCCCCGGGTACGGGTGCGTGGCAGGTCGGTTGTGGCGAAAGTCTTTTTCTCGTAGTAGCTTTCGTCCAGCTCGCGGTGCAGGATCAGATTGTCTTTCTTGTCGGTGTAGATCATGTAGAAGTGGGCCGCATCGGCAAAAGCCCCCACAAAGGTTTCGTTGTTTTCACGGTGCAGCGGCACGTCGGGCAGGCTGCGGAAAGCTCCGCTATACCTGTTCACGGCAAAGGGGCGCACAAACTCCTTGCTACCATTGACAAACCGGCTGTAGAACACAAACTCCGAATCGGTGACGCGGGTACCCAGCACCTGGGGTTGCTGGTTGTTTCGATAGGGGATCTCCTGTGTGGCCACGGTCTCTCCCTTGGCGTTCACCAGGCTAAAGTGCAGCTTGCCCCCCTGAAAGTAGTACAAGCAAACATTGCCGTCGCCATCTGGCACCGACACCAAATCTTCGGCCCGGCGCAAGGGGATTTCCAGGTTGGCGAACTCCTGCTGCGCCTGTACCTCGGGGGCGGCAAAACTGAGCAGGAGCAGCGCTATCATTATATATCGCATATGCTTGAATTATAAGGGATTGTTCTTGAAGTAAACTAGCAAATTTCTAGCCAAGAAAATAGCAAGAGCAACACGATTTACAGCAACATGCCAGTTATCATAAGTAGCTACTAATTGCTTGGGTTCATGCCGATTTGCGGAGACTTAAGCGTTACGATCCTGAACTTCTTTGTTGCCCTGTCCAATACCACATAGTGTAACTGGTCTTGCTGATAAGGGTATACAATCACACCTCCCAGAGCTGTTTCCTGCTCTTCGAGCAAAGCGCTGTACTTGTCGGCCTCGTCCCACAGTCCCTGTGCAGGGCGTATGTCAGCCAGTCCGAGGGTTTGTTTTTCAAGGCTGGTTTTGAAGTGTGTAGTAGCTAGACTAGGGTTATAGCTCGCATGGATACGGTAAGCACTCAGTGCTATCACAGCTGGAAGGGCAGCAGCTCCAAAAGCGGTCACAAGCGGTATACCACTAGGCATTGCACCGCCAGAGCCCGATATCCCGGTTTGGTAGGCGCCGAGCGACAACTGCAAAGTATTAGTAGCAGATTCTTCTACAAGCACAAAGGCATTGCCAGTGGTCATTTTGCGCAGCACTTTGCTGGTAGGCTCTATTGTTGCCGTATCATACGGATACTTGTTTTTCCCGCCGTTTCTGAACACGGGTGTTGCTTTCAGCGTCACAGGGTCGTGCAGTTCGTAAGTGTACTGTCTTTTCAGTTGCAAGGTAGGTAGCTCGTAGGCTGACAGACTAATGGATTTGTTTGACATTTGGTACCGGAACAATGTATTATTGTGAAGAATGGAGTTCATGTCGACCGGTCTGGTATTATTGATGAATGGTAGCTGCGAATAATGGGCCGTTTGAGCGGCTAAGTCAAGTTCTACTATGTCTGTCGTGATTTTGTGTTTGTCATTTGGAGAAGAGGCCCCGAAGCCATCCAGGATCAGCAGCATCTTTTCGCCCCGGAGGTAGATCTTTTTGTGATTGCTGGCCGTGGCTATCGGAACGGGCAACTGCTCGTCTACAAACAATGGTGCGCTGCCAGAGAATAGGCGTTTATCCATTTTGGACAGCGTAAGCGGGATTCTCTTCACCACATGTTCCTGTGCATTCCTAAAAACGCACACCTGCAGATTATTCGTTTTCTTGCTGAAGTAAAGAGCGTAAAACTTACCATCGGAGTCAAAAGCCTGTAAAAAGGTGCTTGCAGGATCAAGTGCTAGCTTAATCTCTGGCAACACTTCTATAGTACCAGTAGCTTTATCAATAGAGACTGGCTGCAATAGTTCTACATCTTCTAAAATTTCCCTTCTGAAAAAAACGAACTGGTCTGGCAGTGGCAGTGCACCTGCTATTTCAGGTGCGGCTTTGAAGGTAATGGGGTGTTCGATAGTGGCGATATGCTGACCTGAGGCGTTTACGGTAGAGAAAAAAGCGGATCCGCTGCGATATGAGTAAAGACAGAGATCTCCATCAGAAGAGACAGCAGGTATAATTTCATCGACTATCCTAACGGGTGCATCGAAGGTGCTGAAGTCGGTTTGAGCAATGGCAAACAGAGGGCATAGCAGTGCCGCGTAAAGGAAGGAGTAAAGTTGTTTCATAAGCGAAATGGGTTCTAGCCTTTAAGATAAGGTAAAATTTAGTTTCAGGTATAAAAGCAACAAAAAAGCCCGGCTAAGGTATAGCCGGGCTCTCTGATCTCACAGGTATGACCTGTGTTAAAACTCTGCGTTTTTCGGGGTTCTTGGGAAAGGGATTACGTCGCGGATGTTGCCCATACCGGTTACGAACTGCACCATGCGCTCGAAGCCCAGACCGAAGCCAGCGTGCGGACAGCCACCAAAACGGCGGGTATCCAGGTACCACCACAGGTCCTCTTCGTGTATACCTACGCTCTTCATGCGCTCCACCAGTATCTCCATACGCTCCTCACGCTGCGAACCACCCACGATCTCGCCTATACCTGGTGCCAGGATGTCCATGGCCGCCACGGTTTTGCCGTCGTCGTTGAGGCGCATGTAGAACGCCTTGATGTCTTTCGGGTAGTCGGTTACGATCACCGGTTTCTTAAAGTGCTTCTCCACCAGGTAACGCTCGTGCTCGCTCTGCAGGTCGATGCCCCACGAAACCTCGTACTGGAACTTCTTCTTCTTGTAAGCAGGCGAGTTCATCAGGATTTCCACCGCCTCAGTATAGGTTACACGTTCAAAATTGTTGCTTACCACGAACTCCAGCTTCTCGAGCAGGGTCATTTCCTGGCGCTCGTTCTGCGGCTTGGCTTTGTCTTCCTCCACCAGGCGCTGACCCAGGAACTCGATGTCCTCGCGGTTATGCTCCAGTGCGTAGCGGATGATGTATTTGATGAACTCCTCGGCCAGGTCGGCGTTCATTTTCAGGTCGTAGAAGGCCATCTCCGGCTCGATCATCCAGAACTCAGCCAGGTGGCGGGCCGTGTTGGAGTTCTCAGCACGGAAGGTCGGTCCGAAGGTATAGATGTCGCTAAAAGCCATGGCGGCCAGCTCGCCTTCCAGCTGACCAGATACCGTCAGGTTGGTCGCCTTGCCAAAGAAGTCCTCTTCGTAGTTGATCTTGCCGTCTTCGGTACGTGGCAGGTTGTCGAGGTCGAAGTTGGTGACATGGAACATCTCGCCCGCGCCCTCGGCGTCCGATGCCGTGATGATTGGCGTGTGCATGTACACGAAGCCTTTCTCGTTGAAGAACTTGTGCACGGCAAAGGCCAGCGTGTTGCGCACGCGGAACACGGCGCCAAAGGTATTGGTGCGGAAACGCAGGTGCGCGATCTCACGCAAAAACTCCAGCGAGTGAGCTTTTTTCTGCAGCGGGTAAGTCTCCGGATCGGCTTTGCCCAGCACTTCGATGGTGTTGGCTATTACCTCAAACGCTTGTCCTTTGCCCTGTGAAGCCACGAGTTCTCCGGTGATGGAAACAGCCGCACCAGTAGTGACGTCCTTCAACGCTTCATCGCCGAACTTCTCGGCATCGGCCACTACCTGCAGGTTCTGTATGGTAGAGCCATCGTTTACGGCGATGAAATTCACAAACTTATTGCCGCGCTTGGTGCGCACCCAGCCTTTCAATAATACCTCTTTGCCTACTTCGGCACCAGTCAACAGTTCTTTTACTTTCGTGCGTTGCATGTTATTTCTAGTAGCGTAATGTGTCTGAACAAATTATGGGGGAGGGTATAATTTTCTGTCCTTCGGAAAATACAGAAAAAGATGCACAGACACTTGTATGTCGGCAACGTTAAACCGCTTAGGGAAAGTCCTGTAGCAGGCAGTTGAGCCATGGTTGGTGTCCGGGTGCAGCCCCTTTTCCAATAATCCCTCAAAGTAACGATATTTTAACCTTTTTTGTAAATGCAAGTAAAATTATCCTAAATTTGAACGTGCACTAACAGGCACCAGCACCCATTTTTCTTACTATGCAGCGACTCGATTTAAGACAACTCTTATCCCAGAAGTTATCGCCGCAGCAGATACAATTTATCAAGCTGCTGCAGATACCTACTGTTGAGCTCGAAGCGCGCATAAAAGAGGAAATGGAGATAAACCCTGCTCTGGAAGAAGGCCGTGAGGAACCCGAAAGCGAGTACAGCGACTCTGACAGCGGAGACGACTACGACAGCGACGACGATTACGGAAAAGACGAAGTCGACATCAACGACTACCTGAACGATGATGAGATAAGCGGCTACAAGATGCAGGGCGACCGCGGCGGCGATGAGGAAGACCGCGAAATGCCGATCGCCATGACCTCTTCGCTCACCGATAACCTCATGGACCAGCTCGGCTTCCTGGAGCTTGACGACAAGCAGTATACCATTGGCATGCAGCTTATCGGCAGCATCGACAGCGACGGGTACATCCGCCGTGAGCTGAGCTCCATTGCAAACGACCTGGCTTTCTCACAAAACGTGATGACGACCGAGGAGGAGATCGAGCAGGTGCTGCACATGATCCAGACCTTCGACCCGGCAGGTATAGCCGCCCGCGACCTGCCTGAGTGCCTGCTGCTGCAGCTCGAGCGCCGCGAACAGGACGAAACCACACTCCTGGCCGAGCGCATCATCAAAGAAACGTTCGAGGAATTCACCAAAAAGCATTACCAGAAAATACAGAGCAAGTTTGGCGTAACGGAAGAGGAGCTGAAAAAAGCCATCGACGTGATCATCAAGCTCAACCCCAAGCCAGGAGGCAGCGGGGCCGGTACCACGCGGGTGCAGTACATCATACCGGACTTCATTTTAACGAACGAAAACGGGCAGCTGCAGCTCTCTCTTAACTCCCGCAACGCCCCGGACCTGCGTATCAGCCGCTCTTACGCCGACATGTTCGACGCCTACGACAAGTCGGATAAGAAAGACAAGAAGCTGAAGGAGACGGTGGCTTTTGTAAAGCAGAAGCTCGACGCCGCCAAATGGTTCATCGATGCCATACGCCAGCGTCAGAACACGCTGCTTCGCACCATGGAGTCCATCATCAAGTACCAGCACGAGTTCTTTCTGGAAGGCGACGAGAGCAAGCTGCGGCCGATGATCCTGAAAGACATCGCCGAGGACATTGGCATGGATATCAGTACCGTGAGTCGCGTGGCCAACAGCAAGGCCGTGCAGACGGAGTTCGGCATCTACCCGCTCAAGTACTTTTTCTCCGAAGGGATCGCCACCGACTCTGGTGAGGACGCCAGCAGCCGCGAGGTGAAGCACATTCTCAAAGAAATCATCGACAAAGAGAACAAGCGCAAGCCCCTTTCGGACGAGAAGATCGAAAAGATGCTCAACGAGAAAGGCTACAACATTGCGCGCCGCACCGTGGCCAAGTATCGCGAGCAACTCAACATACCGGTGGCCCGCCTGCGGAAGGAGTTGTAAATTGTTGAATTGTTGATGGTTAAATTGTTGGGTGTTCGATTGCCGGAGCACGATAAACCCACCCCTGCCCCTCCCAAGAGGGGAATTGGGGAACGATTACTGGCCCCACCCGATATTACGGTGTAATGCCGCTACAATTTAACTTCCAGACTTTTTAACTTTTGCTTTTCAACTTCCCAAACTCTTAAACTCACTCAATCACTCAATCACTGTCTCCCTCTTGAACCGCTCCCTTGCCCGCTTTTTGTCCGTTGCGTTTCACCCCCTGCTGATGCCGACGTATCTGTTTGCCATCATCCTTTATTTCTTGCCGGTCTCTGCTATCTCGCTTCCGCTGCAAAGCCGCTGGATCGTGCTGGGCATGATCTTTTTCACCACGTTTATGGTGCCCGGGCTGGGAGCTTTCGCTATGTTCAAAACCGGCTTCATCGACTCCTATGAAATAGACCGGCGGGAGCAGCGCAGCAGACCGCTCTTATTCACGGCCCTTTGCTACGCCGTCACGACTTACCTGTTTTACACAGAGTCTGTCTTTGATCAGATCTTTTACTTTGTCATGGGCGTGATTACGGCATCTGTCTTAGTGGCGTGGCTGGTGTCATTCTTCTGGAAGATCAGCGCGCACGGCATTGGGCTGGGAGGAGCCTTAGGAGTGCTTATGCTGATGAACAAACTAATGCCCGGGTCGGGCCTGCTTATACCTATCGTGCTCCTGATACTGGTGTCTGGCGCTGTGTTGTCGGCGAGGCTGGAGCTACATGCGCATACGCCGGCGCAGGCGTATACCGGCTTTCTGACAGGCCTTCTGCTGGTGCTGCTGGCAGGTACTGTGGCGCTGTAGCCGCTTTTGCTCTTCAGGGTGATTATCTATACCTTTGGTTGTCTCTACTAAAAACAAACGAACGACATGAACTACGAGTGCTTGCTATATGAGGTGCAGGGTGGCATCGCAACCATCACCCTCAACAGACCCGATGTTTTCAATGCCTTTAACGACAAGCAGAGCTACGAGCTGCAGGACGCCCTGAAGCAGGTGACCCGCGATGAGAGCGTGCGCGTGGTGATTCTGACAGGTGCCGGCAAAGCCTTCTGCTCAGGCCAGGACCTCAAAGCCATTGCCAGTGCCGATAAGCGCGATTTGTCGGAGTCGCTCGAGAAACGCTACAACCCGATCATCCGGGCCATGCGCAGCCTCCCCAAGCCCATCATCTGCAAACTGAACGGCGTGGCCGCCGGTGCCGGTTGCTCCCTGGCCCTGGCCTGCGATCTGATCGTCGCTTCCGCGGCTGCCAGCATGATCGAGGTGTTTGTGAACGTGGGCCTGGTGCTCGACTCCGGTTCCTCTTTCTTTTTGCCACGTGTGGTAGGCTCGCTCAAGGCTTTTGAACTGAGCACACTGGGATCCAAAGTAAGCGCCGAGGAAGCCCTGCAACTGGGTATGGTGAACAAGGTGGTAGCACCGGAAGAGCTGGACGCTGCCGTAGCCGAGCTGGCCGCGCGCTATGCCGTAGCACCAACCAAAGCCATTGGCCTGATGAAGAAAATGCTTAACAAGTCGTTCAGCTCCACCCTCGACGAGATGCTGGACTACGAAGCGCATTGCCAGAAAATAGCCGGTAATTCAGAGGATTACAAAGAAGGGGTAACCGCCTTTAACGAGAAGCGAAAACCACAGTTCAAAGGCGCTTAAGCTGCCATGCCTATACCTACACAGCCGGGCCCAGTTCCCGGCTTTTTTTATACCTGATGTTAAGGTAAGCTGGCTTATGTAAAGGTGTGGTTTACTTGCAATGTGAACATAACCAGGGTTTTAATAACACAACTAGCTAACTTTAAGGTATAGTCTGATAAACAAAATGCCTTGAAGTTATGAAGAACCGTTACTTGCTTACTACCATGCTGCTACTTTGGGGTCTGCTCTCTGTGCCAGTGAGCGGCTCAGCCCAGGACTGCAACGGTTACCTGCTCCTGACCAAGAACGCCCAGTACGAAATCCTGAACTACAACCAGCGCAACAAACTGACAGGGCGGGTGATCTACAAAGTAACCGATGTGCGCCGCGATGGGAACAAAACGGAGGCAACGGTACATACCCAGTTGTATGACGAGAAAGGGAAGATGGCCAACGAGGGCAGCTACCAGGTGGGCTGCGAAAACGGATCGATCTGGGTAGACATGCGCTCGCTCATGAACCCCGACATGATGGAGGCCTACAAGAACATGGAAGTCAGAATGGAAGGCGATCACATGGATTACCCGGCCTCCCTCAGCCCCGGGCAGCAACTCAAAGACGGCACCTTCACCATTAATGTGATAGACAAAGGCAGCGGCCAGAACATGAGCACCATCACTATGCTGGTGACAGGCCGCACAGTAGGTGACAAAGAGCGCCTGGAAGTGCCGGCCGGTACCTATGAGGGCTTCAAGATAAACCAGGACATGGAGGTGCAGACCCGGGCCATGGGTATGAAGATGCCAGGTGCCCGCATGCAGACCGTGGAGTGGTTTGTGCCCGGCACCGGTTGGGTGAAGTCAGAGACTTACCGCAACGGCAAACTGATGGCCTACAGCGTGCTCAACAAGATCAACAAATAATCAGAAAGAATAACCGATTGAGAAGTTTAGCTGCGGAGAGGGAACCACGGCAATCACGGCGCCCTCATCGGAATGCACCACATGCCCGATGATGTTCTCCTTAATCAGGTCGCCGCCGTTGGTGGCATTGGCAATTTTAACGCGGCCGCCCAGCCCACCTAAAAGCTCCGTAGTGAAGTGGCGCCCCAGTTGGATCTGGTAGCCCAGGTGGTAGCTCAAATCGAGGGCATTCTGATAAAGCCGGCCCACATACCTGAAGTCAGGGTCGCTGGGCGGCAGGTCCGGCAGGTCAAACACGTTGCGCTCGAACACAACGAAACGGTAGCTGAACATAGGCCCGTGAAAGAACCCGAAAGGAGGTGATTTCTTCCTGGAGGTGTAGTAGCGCTGGCTCATACGGATACCGATGCCCATCACGTCTCTTGCTTCCGTAAACCAGCTGTCGTCCTTCAAATGTACCTTATAGAGATAACTCAGGCCAAACTCGTTGCTGATGTTAGGCGCGCGCACCCGTTCGTACGAAACAAACACCTCACCGTAGTGCAGCGGATGGACCTTGAGTATCTTGTCATGGTCACGGTCTATGTTCGTCATGATCATTTTGTCTTCCCGCTCTTCTTCGGTTACCTGCGCATGAGCCATGGCGCACATCAGTAAACAACAGCTTAATAACAAAACTGGCCTGGAGCGAAAAGCGAAGCGTTGTGTCATAAGGTATGGCTTAAGGGGAGTGATCTATCTGTTTTGGTGTATATCGTTTTATGCCTGAGATAGTTGTAGATGACCGTACTTCTGTATCGTGTTTGCATATCCTGTTCCGGTTTAAACCCAATGCAGTCTTTATATTAGGGGCATCTGATATAACTCCAACGCTTCAGGGGCGTATACCAATTTGTTCAAACTATTTTACTATAAACTAGAAATAACACTATGAAAAGAATTGCAACAACAGGACTAATGGCCTGTGCCTTTCTATTTGGCACAATGGCCTGCGGCGGCTCCGGCAATGACAGCGTGGAGCAAGCACAGGACGCTACAGAGCAGCGTTTTGAAGACACTGCCATGGAAGAGGAACGCGACGATCAGGCTGAATTCATGACCAAGGCGGCCAGCAGCAGCATGATGGAGCTGGAAGCAAGCAAACTGGCGCAGGAGCGTGCCACAAATCCGCAGGTGAAGGAGTTTGCCGCCATGATGGTGAAGGACCACACCGCGGCCAGCAAAGAGATGAGCGACCTGGCCCTCAGCAAAAACATAACGCTGCCCGACAGCATGAGCAACGAGCACATGGGCCACGTGCGTGACCTACGCGAGAAAAAAGGCGCCGACTTTGACAAAGATTATATGGACAAAATGGTGAGCGCCCACGACAGCGACATCAGCCTGTTCGAAGATGTGGCGGAAGACAACGACTACAATGATGCCGAAGTGAAGGCCTTTGCCACCAAAACGCTTCCTAAGCTGCGCGAGCACCACAAGCGTGCCCAGCAGATCAAAGACGGCCTGAAATAATGAGCGGTAAACCCAAACTTCGGGCGTTTCCCAAAAACTGATTATCTTGAGCATCTGCACCGCTTCTGGTTGCAGATGCTCTCATTTTAAACCCATGTGTATGATCCGAAAAATTACCCTATACCTTGCCAGTGCAGTGCTTTTGCTGAGCATGGCCAGCTGTGGCGCCAACGACAGTATTGAACAGGCCGCCGCCCAAAGCGTAGAGCAGTTTGAGGCCATGGGCATGCAGGGCATGAAAAACGATGCCCTGTTCATAGCCGAGGCGACCAGTGCCAACATGCTGCAGGTGCAGCTCAGCGAACTGGCACTGGAAAAAGCGGTTAGTCCTGAAGTAAAGGAGATGGCGCAGGAGATGGGCCAGGGCCACCGGCGCTTGATGGACGACCTGCAGAGCACGGCCGTGCAAGGCGAGTTTGTAGTGCCCACCGAACTGGGCAGCGCGCACCAGAAGGTATACGACGACGTGAGCGGCCAGACAGGTATAGGCTTTGACCTGGCCTACATCAAACGCATCCGCGAAGAGCACGATCGCCTCCTGAACCGTTACGAGGACATGGCAGAGAATGCCAAAGTAATGGAAGTGAAGCAATTCGCCTCCAAGCAGCTCCCGCTCCTCCGGCAGCACCTGCAAAAGGTCGAGGCGCTGGAAGACAGACTTGGAAGCATCTAATAAAGAAGGCCGTTGCTATACCTTAGCAACGGCCTTCTTTATTAGATGCTATACCTATTAGCTTTGTCCGTTTTCGCGGTAGTGGCTCGTTTTCAGTTCCTCTTTCAGGAAGCGGGCGGTATAGCCTTTGCCTTTTTTCACAATATCCTCCGGCGTACCGGCCGCTACAATGGTGCCGCCTCCTTCGCCGCCTTCCGGCCCGATGTCGATGATCCAGTCGGCGATCTTAATCAGGTCCAGGTTATGCTCGATGATGAGCACCGAGTTGCCTTTGTCGGTCAGCTTGTGCAATACTTCGCTCAGGTGCTCGATGTCCTGGAAGTGCAGACCCGTGGTCGGCTCATCCAGAATGTAAAGTGTCTTGCCGGTGTCTTTCTTCGATAGCTCCGTGGCCAGTTTCACGCGCTGCGCCTCACCACCCGATAGGGTCGTAGCCTGCTGGCCGAGGGTAATGTAGCCTAAGCCCACTTCGTTCAGCGTCTGGATCTTGCGCAGGATGCGTGGCTGGCTTTCAAAGAACTCCACAGCCTGCTCCACGGTCATGTCCAGCACGTCGGTGATGCTCTTGCCCTTGAAGCGTACTTCCAGCGTTTCGCGGTTGTAGCGCTTGCCTTTGCAGACCTCACAGGGCACGTATACGTCCGGTAGGAAGTTCATCTCGATGGTACGCATACCTGCTCCTTCGCACGCCTCGCAACGACCGCCTTTCACGTTGAATGAGAAACGGCCCGGCGTATACCCTCTGATCTTGGCTTCAGGCAACTGCGCAAAAAGCGTGCGGATGTCGGTGAACACGCCGGTATAGGTTGCCGGGTTGGAGCGCGGCGTACGACCGATCGGCGATTGGTCCACCTCGATCACTTTGTCGATATGCTCCAATCCTTCGATGGTTTTGTAAGGCAACGGATCGCGCTTGGCCCTAAAGAAATGCGTGTTCAGGATCGGGTAGAGCGTGTCGTGTATAAGCGAGGACTTGCCACTGCCCGATACACCCGTTACGCACACCATCTTGCCGAGCGGCAGTTCCAACGTTACGTTCTTTAGGTTGTGGCCGGTGGCTCCTTTTAATTTCAGCACTTCGCCAGTGCCCGGGCGCTTCACACGGGGCACCGCTATACCCCGGCGGTTGCTCAGGAAGTCAGCGGTGGTGGTGCCAGCGTTCATCATGTCTTCCGGTGTGCCGGCGGTTACCACCTGTCCACCGTGTATACCTGCGCCCGGCCCAATGTCCACCACGTAGTCGGCCTGCAAGATCATGTCCTTGTCGTGCTCTACCACAATAATGGAGTTGCCGAGGTCGCGCAAGTCCTGCAGGGCTTTGATGAGGCGCTCGTTGTCGCGCTGGTGAAGCCCGATGCTCGGCTCGTCCATGATGTAGAGCACGCCTACCAGCTGCGTACCGATCTGCGTGGCCAGGCGTATACGCTGGCTCTCCCCGCCGGAGAGTGTCTTCACAGGGCGGTGCAGGCTCAGGTAGTCCAGGCCCACGTCCAGCAAAAAGCCGATGCGCTTGCGTATTTCTTTCAGCAGCTCACGGGCAATCACGTTCTGGCGCTCGCTCATGCGCTCTTCCACACCTTCAAACCAGGCGGCCAGTTTGTTGATGTCGAGCACCGAGAGCTCGCCGATGTTGGTGTTGTCGATCTTAAAGTGCAGCGATTCCTTCTTGAGTCGATAGCCGTGACATTCCGGGCAGGTCGTGGTCTGGGCAAAGTCCTCTACCCAGGAGCGGATATTATCGGAGTCCGATTCCATTTGGCTTTTCAGGAAGTTGACGATCCCCTCAAACTCCACTACATAGTTGCCCTTTTTTGTGTTTACCTCCAGGTCTTCGTCCAGGCCATAGAGCAGTACCTTCAGCACGTCCTCCGGCAGATCTTTGAGGGGCGTGGAAACCGATACCTTAAAGTGCTTGAACAGCGCTTCAATCTGTTTAAAGATCCAGATGTCACGATACTCACCCAATGGGGCGATGCCGCCACGGCGGATGCTCAGGCTTTTGTCAGGTATAACCGACTCTTCCGTAATCTCCTGTATCTCACCCAAACCGTTACACACCGGGCAGGCGCCGTAAGGGGAGTTGAACGAGAAGGAGTTTGGTGCCGGATCATCGTAGGCGATGCCGGTGGCCGGGTCCATGAGGTGGCGCGAGAAGAAGTGTGTCTTGTCAGCATCCACATCCAAAATCAGCGCTGTGCCTTTGCCGTGCGTGAGCGCGTTCTGGATCGAACCCGACAGCCGGAAGCGGTCCTCTTCCTTCACCACAATCTTGTCGATCACGATCTCAATGTCGTGGATCTTATACCGGTCCACCTGCATTTTCGGATCGATCTCGAGCAATTCGCCATCCACGCGGGCGCGGATAAAGCCCATCTTGCGGATCTGCTGGAAGAGCTCGCGGTAGTGGCCTTTACGGCCCTTCACCACCGGGGCGAGTACGATGATGCGCTTGCCAGCGAAGTTTTCCAGGATGTGGTTCACGATCTGGTCGTCGCTCTGGCGCACCATTTTCTCGCCGGTCACATAGCTATACGCCTCGGCCGTACGGGCCCAGAGCAGACGCATAAAGTCGTAGATCTCGGTGATGGTGCCTACCGTGGAGCGCGGGTTGCGGCTCGTGGTCTTCTGCTCAATGGAGATCACCGGCGAGAGGCCTTCGATCTTGTCCACGTCGGGGCGCTCGAGTCCGCCCATAAAAGAGCGGGCGTAGGCCGAGAAGGTTTCCATGTAGCGGCGCTGCCCCTCGGCATAGATCGTGTCGAAAGCTAGCGAGGACTTGCCCGAGCCACTGATGCCGGTAAAGACCACCAGCTTGTAGCGCGGCAGCTTAATGGAAATGTTTTTGAGGTTATGTTCGCGGGCACCGTAAACTTCGATCTGCTGTGTCTCGCCGTTTTGCGAAAAGGCAGTGTCGGTGCCGGCTGCTGTGTCTTGCGCTTGGTTAAAAGCCATTCAGGAATGCTTGATTTTAAATAGCAAAGGTACAAAAATATCAGCGCCTTCGGACTCGAGGATGCTAACCCTTCTTAACAGCGATCAGCGCTAAATGGTTTAGCTTTCAGCAATTATCCTTAGCATCTGCCTCAATCTATGTTCCCATAGCGTGAGGCCTGCTTTTCGTACAGTGTTTCGTGGTGATGGCTGGTGGGTTCGTAGCTTTGCCAGTGACGTTTGATCAGCTTTTGCTTGCCAAGGTAGCGCACAAAGCTGTAGACTGCCAGCAGCACGCCAACCGGCATCAGGGCAAGGCCCATAATCGTCATATACACATGGTTGGAAAGCTTGATAGCGGCAAAGCCACCGGCAATAAGCGCAATGGCGGTCCGTAAATACGCCATGAGGGTACGCTCGTTGGCGAAGATGGTACGCTGTATGGCCATCTCGTCGCGTATCTCCGAGTTCTTCTTCTCCAGCTTCCTGATTTTCTTCTTGAGCCTTTTGATTTCGTCTTGCTGGGGCACCTGCATTTATTCCTTTTTTTGAGAAATATACTAAACAAATACGACGAAGAGCGCAGCGCTTACCAGTCGTGAAGCTGCCAGTTGGTCTTTTTGCGCTAAGCAGAGGTCTGCTTGCCGTTTCCGCCGGGCTGGGGCAGCTCATTGTGTGCCCGCTCGTGTTCGTGGCTGGTGGGGCAGTAGTCCTGGTGGTGCCCCTCAATGATGCGCTGCTTGCGCCTATACCTGACGAAGCTGTAAATTGCGAGTATAACGCCGATCGGGATTAAAATAACACCAATTATGTCCAGGTATAGATCGTCGGAAAGCTTGATAGCCACAAAACCGCCTACCGAGATGGTCATGGCCGTGCGCAGGTAGGCCATGAGTGTGCGCTCGTTGGCGAAAATCGTGCGTTCGGCCGCCATGTGGTCACGTATCTCAGCGTTCTTCTGCTCCTGTACTTTAAGTTTTTTCTTGAGCTTCCTGATTGTCTCTTTGTCCTCGTCTGACATAGGCAAGTGGCCCTCCAGTTATTATGTACGATTCTGCTGCCCGAAGGTAAAAGCCCGGGAAGAGAAGCTTTGAGGTATGGCGTTTACCAAAATTTTCAAATCCAATGTTAAAACTATATATTGCTATGGTGCAAACGGGCTATTCCTATACCTGCTGCTCACCCACGCCAACCGCATCCCTGATTTATGAGAAGACGCTACCACTATTTTCTGCTTGCTCTGCTGTTGTTGCTCTCAGGCCATACCTGGGCGCAGAGCACCGAACAGCGCCGCATTACAGCCAGTTACCAGAATCAACCGCTGACGGCCGTACTGCAGGATCTGCAGCAGAAGCACCGATTGCGAGTTTTTTACCAGCCGGAGTGGGTAGAAGGCGTGCAGATAACGGAGAATTTCAGCCAGGAGCCACTTGCCAGCGCAATACAAAAGCTCCTGGGAAAAGCCCGTCTCTCGTTTGTGCTCTATGATGACCAGACCGTCGTGTTGGTGCCCCTGTCCGCCGCCTCCGTGTTCCGGTCCGATACTGTGCCATCTGAAGCGGTGCCGGGACAGGCGTCGGAACGCATCGTGACCCTGAGTGGACAAGTGCGCAATGCCAAAACTGGCGAGCCGTTCATTGGAGCCACCGTGCTGATCTTGGAGCTGGGAAAAGGCACTGTGGCTGACGAGCAGGGCAGGTATACCTTGGCGGTGCCAGCTGGCAACTATACCTTGCGGGTGCGGGCCATTGGCATGGTAGAGGACCAGCGCCGGGTTAGTTTGCAGCAGAGCCGCACCATGCAGGTGGAGTTGTTCGAGGTAAGTAACCAACTGCGGGAAGTAGAGGTATCGGCCAAAGCGCCTGATCACAATGTCGAGAGCCTGGAGATGGGAGTGGCCCGCCTATCGATTCAGGAGGTGCGCAAGATGCCTAATTTCCTGGGAGAAGTGGATGTGTTGCGCAGCGTGATCGCATTGCCAGGTGTGACCACCGTAGGTGAGGGGGCCAGCGGCTTCAACGTACGGGGTGGCAGCATCGACCAGAATTTGATCCTGCAGGACCAGGCGCCGCTTTTCAGTGCGTCCCATTTATTTGGCTTCTTCTCTGTTTTCAATCCGGATATGGTGCAGGACGTGACCTTGTACCGCGGGGGCATACCTGCTCGCTATGGCGGACGCATCTCTTCGGTACTGGACGTGGAATTAAAAGAAGGCAACAAAAAGGCTCCCATCCTAAGCGGGGGCATCGGTTTGCTCGCCAGCCGCCTGATGGTAGAGGCGCCGCTTTTGAAAGACAAGGCTTCCTTCGTGCTTGGGGCCCGCGGCGCTTATCCCGGGCTGGCGCTACGCTACGTGCCTGATAAGTCTGTGCGCGACAGCGACGGCTATTTTTATGATTTCAATGCCAAGGTAGACTATACGATCAGCGCCAAAGACCAGTTGATGCTGTCAGGCTACCTGAGTCGCGACGGTTTCCGCTTTGGGGCTGACACCACCTATACCTGGGGCACCGGCACCGCCACTGCCCGTTGGAACCATACCTTCAGCGACAAGCTGTTGTCGAGCGTAACCGGCGTCGTGGGGGATTATGATTATGGCGTAAAGGCCGAAACAGAACCCTACAGCTATACCCTCGACTCCGAAATAAAGTACAAGCAGATCCGGGCCGACCTGAATTTTGAACCCTCCGCGCAGCATAAGCTAGGGTTGGGTGCTTCGTCCTCCTGGTATCAGTTTAGCCCGGGCACGCTTACACCGGGTTCGGAGCAGTCCAGCCTGCTACCCGTCAACATGCCACACGAGCGCTCCATCGAAGCAGCGCTGTACCTGGACCATGAATACGTGCTCAATCCCAGAATATCGATCAGCTATGGACTGCGCTACTCTTCTTACTACAACCTGGGGCCGGGTGATGTGTATGTCTACGATCCGGAGTCACCGCGACGCGAGTCCAGCATCATCGACACGCTGAGCTACAGCAACGGCGGGGTGATACAGCAGTATGGCAATTTTGAGCCGCGGGCATCCCTTAAAATAAGCTTAAGCGAGAACAGCTCGGTGAAGCTGGGCTACAACCGCATGGCGCAGTACATCCACCTGATTTCGAACACAACAGCCGCCTCGCCGGTAGACATCTGGAAAACGAGCAACCCCAACCTGCGTCCGCAGCTCGGCGACCAGGTGGCGCTCGGCTTCTTCAAAAATCTGCAGGATAACACCATTGAGCTCTCAGCAGAGGCCTACTACAAAAAACTACACGACCTGGTAGAGTATAAAGATGGTGCCCGGTTGCTGCTCAACAGCACGCTCGACGCCGACCTGTTGCCAGGTGAGGGCAAAGCCTACGGTCTGGAACTGATGATGCGCCGCAAAGGCAAAAAACTGACAGGTTGGGCCAGCTATACCTACTCCAGGTCGCTGCGCCGCGTAAATGGCCCTACGCCCGAGGAGCGCATCAACGACGGCAACTTTTTTCCGGCTAACTTCGACAAACCGCACGATCTCACCCTGGTCCTGAACCAACAGTTATCCAGGCTGATCAGCCTATCGGCGAACTTCACCTATAGCACCGGCAGGCCGATCACCTATCCTGAGTCAGTGGGCTATATCGATGGCCTGCTGATGGTAAACTACAGCGACCGCAACCAGCACCGCATACCGGACTACCACCGCCTGGACCTGGCCTTTGTGATAGACGGCACTAACAAGCGAAACGCAAACTGGGTGAGCAGCTGGGCATTCTCGGTGTACAATGTGTATGGCCGCAAGAACCCATACTCGGTGTTCTTTAAGCCTGCCTATGGTGGCACCATTCCGCAGGCCTACCGACTGTCAGTGATCGGCTCGGCAGTGCCGGCCATTACCTACAATTTCAAGATCACCCGATGATGAGACGGCTGTTAAGTTGGTTGGTGGCTTTGACCGGTATAGGGATGGCCTCCTGCATCGACCCGATTGTGATACAGACTGGGGAAACGGAACCTAAACTAGTAGTGAGCGGGCTGATAACAGATCAATCCGACGAGAGCCTTAACAAAGTGAGCCTCTCCTGGTCAGAACCCTTTGACGGCGAAAGCAAGGTAGTGTACAACAGACCCGTGTTAGGAGCTTCTGTAAAGATTCTGGATAACCGGGGTACAGGCTTTCAACTGATTGAAGGGGAGCGTGGCGTTTATTTTCTGCCTCAATACATGGCAGGGGAGGCCGGTCAGCAGTATCGGCTCTACATCAAGTTGCAGGACGGCCGGGAGTATGAGTCGGCCCCTGAGCTTTTACAGCCGTCACCACAAATGGAGCAGGTCAGCTATACCTTCAAAGAGTTCACCGAGGTAGTCAAGAATGGCAGCGGCGAACTGGTAGAGCAGACCACCGACGGCTTTGAGGTATACGCCACTGTGCAAGACCCTGCCGGCAAAAGCAATTACTACCGCTGGGATGCCACGGGTGTGTTTGAGTATTTTAGCCGGGCTCCGGATGTTATACCTATACCTGCTACCCAATGCTGGTCTTTTGTCGGGCGTGTGACGGGAAGAGCTGTTACCGCCAACGACAGACTTTTCAATGGCAACATACATAAGCAGACAGTGGTAGTGCTCCCTGCTGATATGCCCACCAAGTACCTGGTCAGGGTGCGGCAGTACGCCCTGACGGAGCAGGCGCATGAGTTCTGGCGACTTTTTGAGCAGCAGCAATCCAGTGTGGGCAGCATCTTTGATCCACCACCGGCCAAAATACGGGGCAACCTCTACAGCCTGAGCAACCCCGGAGAAGAAGTGATCGGGTATTTTGGGGCATCGGGTATAAGCGAAAAAGGATTGCTGATTAACCGGGCCGTGCATGCTCCTTTCCGGAGCGGGCCATACGAACCGCCTTTTGTGGCCCCACCGCGTGACTGCCGGTCGCTGTTTCCGAACAGCACCGCCATGAAGCCGGCGGGTTTTTAAGTTTTAATTTGATTGCCATACCATGCATCGAGTAAAGAATACCTATCATCAAATCCGGCAATGGACTATGCTGCTTGCCGTCGTCCTGTTGCAAGCCTGTGTGGATCCTTTTGAGCTCCAAACAGGCGAGGTGCAGCAGTCGCTGGTGGTAAGCGGTATGATCACAGACCAGAACAATCCGGAACTGAACAAAGTCGCCCTCACCTGGACCGCCCCGTTCGATAGCGAAAACCAACAGGTGATAGTGGAGCGTGTGCACAATGCCACGGTCACGGTGCAGGATAATCTAGGCAACAGCATGCCTTTATATGAGGAAGGCAGAACCGGCGTGTATACGCTACAGGAAAGCGACTTTCAGGTGGAGCACGGCAGAAGCTATACCTTGCACATTACCTTACCTGACGGTCGGGAGTATGCATCGCGTCCGGAAGCGGTGCGCCCGGTGCCGGCCATCCAAGGTATAAGCTATGAGTTTAAGCAGTTTGTAGATGTCGTGCGCAACTCGGCGGGTGTGCTGATCGAGCGCCGGTCGGTGGGTTTTGAGGTGAAGGCCCAAGTGCAGGACCCGCCAGAGCGAGGCAATTTTTACCGCTGGGATACAGAAGGCGTGTTTGAGTTTTATACCAATACAGGTGATGTGCCGGTGCCATCCGTGTGCTGGGCCAACATGGGTAGCATCAATACCAAAGTAGTGGCCAATAATGACAGGCTGTTCAACGGACGCTACTTTGAGCAGCCTGTGGTGGTCGTGCCAGCTGATATCCCCACCAAATACCGCATCAAGATCCGGCAGTTTTCCCTGACCGGCGAGGCCTATGAATTCTGGCGCCTGTTCAATGAGCAGCAAACCAGCGTGGGCAGTATCTTCGACCCGCCTCCGGCACGCATCAATGGCAATATGTACAGTGTCACAAACCCTGGGGAGCGGGTAGTGGGCTACTTCACCGCTTCTGCCATGGTAGAAGATTTTATTGTGATACAGCGCATGTTTTACGCGCCTTTCCCCGGCCTGCCCTACGAGCTGCCACTCGGCGACTGTCGCTATACCTTCTTATACCCCAATGTAACCAACGTAAGGCCGATCGGCTTCTAAACTTTGATTTGATCTAATGCATATACTCCAAAACAGCATCCACAAACAGACAGTAAAACTGCTACTGGCCATAACGCCTTTGCTTAGTTTTCCTGCTTTTGCACAGCAGGAGCAAGTGGCGAAAGCAGCTGCCGCACAGGTTCAGCGCCAACTCTCTGACGAGCAGGTGCAACTGGTGCATGGCCAACCCTGGTACATGGCGGGCGAGCGTCTCTGGTTCAGTGCCGCTGTGCGCAAGAACTCGGCTACACCAGCAAGCCGGGTACTTTATGTAGAGTTGCTGGATGCAAAGGGCAATACCCTAGTCAACCAGCGCTTGGTGCTGGAGGAAGGAAAAGCACAGGGAGATTTCCTGCTGCCCAGCGAGATGTCTTCCGGCAGGTATACGCTACGGGCCGCCACCAACTGGATGAGAAACTTCAGTGCAGGCCAGCACTGGCAGGAGCAGCTCACAATTGTAAATGCCGGCGAAGTGAAAGCCCTGGAAGGACGCCCGGGAGCTGCCAAACCACTGCAGGTGCGCTTCTATCCAGAGTCGGGCGCATGGGCAGCAGACGTGCCTACAAAAATAGTGGCTAACGTAACCAATGCAGCCGGTATAGGTATAGCCGCCCAGGGCACAGTAACCGATACTTCCGGGCAGGTCATCACCACTTTTAAAAGCGACGCGACAGGTATAGCCGTGTTTAATCTGGCAGCCACAGCACAGCAGGAACTGATTGCGCAGCTGCAGGCAACAGGCTATGCCCCACAACAGGTAGTGCTCCCCAAGCCAAAGCAGCAAGGTGTAAGCCTGGCGGTAAGTGGCGTAAGCGAAGAAGGTATACAGGTAAAAGTGCGTGGCCTATCGCAAATCGGTCATGTGCTGGTGGCTGCGGCGGCAGGAAAGGTATACTTTGCTCAGCATGTGGCGGGTTCAGAGACAGTCACCATACCTTGGTCCGATGCTGCGCACCCGGCATGTAGGTTGCTGCTGCTAAACACTGGGGGGCTGGTAGAGGCCGAGCAGCGGGTCATGATATCACGTGCAACAGGTATAGCAGTGCAGACCGACCAAAAGCAGTATGGTACACGCCAGCAGGTAACCGTTACTGTAAAAGGTCTGCCGCCCACCTCGCTGCTCACGGCTTCGGTAGCGGCACAACGGGCAGTGCTTCAGCAGCCAGACGGTTCGGTGCAGGCAAACTGGGTCCGGCAAGAGCATAACGCCGACAATGAGCTTTGGCAGGCTATCGCGAAAAGCGAAACCGTAGCCCGCTTTACCAGAGAGACTTTGGTGGAACCCATGCGGCAGGAAGGTATCAAAGGTCCTTACCAACAAGTGGCATTTTCCAAACAGATGGACTCTGCTTTTGTAAAGGCGCTGCCGCCTCATGTAGTAAACATCGCTCTGAAGCACTATACCCGCACCAATATCCATGACATCTATGGCCTGACTGAACCACATGCTACGTCTCCGCTGCCACGGCTACCAGCCGACAGGGTGTTTAAGCTGGACGAATATATTGCTTTTCAGGATGTGGAAGAAGCTATCCGGGAGGTGACGACTAACCTGCGCATGCGCAAGAAGAAGGGCAGGCAGACCGTGCGGCTGCTTTATGTGGCTCCCGGAACCAAGCGCATGATGAAAGAGGAGCCGCTATACCTGCTCGACGGTGTAATGCTGGAAAACATGGACGAGATCATGGCGCTTGACTTGAACGACATTGCCTCAATTGAGCTTGCCTGGTCAGAAGAGAAGTTATACGCCGGTAATCTGGGGCGCCTTGTTGATAACGGGATGTTTGCCGTCTACACCAAAAGCGGCGAGGCGCGTGATAGGCTCCGAGACAAAGGCCTGCCAGTGCTCTATGAGCAGTTCAGCCTGCCACGAAACTTTGTAGTTCCCGCCCCGGGCAATATGCAGGCCCAACTTCCAGACTTCCGGCAACTACTGCACTGGCAGCCATACCTGCCAACCGAAGCCGACGGAAGCGCTTCGTTCACGTTCTATACCTCCGACGAGACAGGCGTGTTCGAGATAAAAATACAGGGGCAGACCGCAGCAGGTATACCTATTAGCGGAAACAGTTTGTTTGAGGTAAAACTGCTAAACTAAAGCCACCATAACACTGAGAACTAGCAGGTGTCGGTAAAATAGCTGAAAAAAAATGCCCCACTGTTTCCGGTGGGGCATTTTTTGTAGGTATAGAATCTTAGAAGTTTGGAGACAGCAGGTATTTGCTGTAAAAGTCGTCGATCACTTTCACGGCTTCTGTAGGGTCGTCTACGATGTGCACCAGGTCCAGGTCTTCAGCGCTGATGTTGCTTTCTACTTTGAGCATCACGTCCTCCACCCACTGCATCAGTCCGCCCCAGTATTCGCGGCCCACCAGTACGATCGGGAATGCACCGATCTTCTTGGTCTGGATCAGGGTGATCGCCTCAAACAGCTCGTCGAGTGTGCCAAAGCCGCCTGGCATCACAATGAAGCCCTGGGCGTACTTCACAAACATCACTTTGCGCACAAAGAAATAGTCGAAGTTGATGAGTTTGTCGGAGTCGATATAGATGTTATTGAACTGCTCGAACGGCAGGTGAATGTTCAGGCCCACCGATTTACCGCCCTCTGAGTGCGCGCCTTTGTTACCGGCCTCCATAATACCCGGGCCACCACCCGTGATGACACCATACCCGTGGCGCACCAGCTTGGCGGCGATTTCCTCGGCCATCATGTAGTACTTGTGCGTGCTTTTGGTGCGGGCCGATCCGAAAATCGAAACGCAAGGGCCGATCTTGGCCAGCTTCTCGAAGCCTTCCACGAATTCCGACATTACCTTGAATATCTGCCACGAGTCGGCGATCTTGATCTCGTTCCAGTCTTTGTCTACAAAGGCCTTCCGGATCTTGATGTCCTCCTCAGAAGCGGGTGGCGCTTGCACCTGCCCGGCCTCACGCAGGTCTGTGATGGATTTCGCTTTATTTTCGTTTACGTCCGGGTTCAGGATCGTCTGTCCGCTGCCGGTGTTGTGTGACTCGTCGTTGAGTTTTGTTTTGCTTGTCTTTCTAAGCTTTGTCATAAATCTTTCTTCGTCTTCTTCAGGAGGCAGGCCTCCTGCGGCGCAACCATCCGGAGGCGCCTTCTTCAGTTAATAAATAATTTTAAGGGTGTGCGGCTGCAGTGTGGAGAAGAAAACGGTGCAGCCACGGTTGTGTCTTGTTCTATTTTGAGCGGATCGCAATCACCGGATCTAAGTTGGAAGCAAGCACTGCCGGAATAATACCCGACAGCATACCTATGACCGCCGATACGCCCAGACCCAGAATAATGTTGCCCATCGAGAGCGAAATCTTCATCATGTCCTGCGGTATGAGCGTGAGCAGGAACACCAGCAGGATGCCAATGCCACCCCCAATAACGCTCAGAAACACGGACTCGAACAAGAACTGGAACAGGATGAAATAGTTTTTAGCGCCCAGCGATTTTTGTATACCGATGATGTTGGTCCGCTCCTTCACCGACACGAACATGATGTTGGCGATGCCGAAGCCGCCCACCAGAATTGCAAACCCACCGATGACCCAGCCGGCCAACCCGATCACCTGGAACAGACCTGTCACGGCCTGGGTCGCCATTTCGGGGCGGTTAATGGCAAAGCTGTCCTCGTCGCGCGGTTTCAGGCCCCGGATGTTGCGCATCATGCCGCGCACCTCATACTCCAGTTCCAGCAACCCCACATCGTCGTCGCGGCCTTTTACGGCTATAGTCGAGCCAATGCCATTGGGGCCCGTGGCGTACATCTTGCTGAACGCCCCATAAGGTATAATTCCCATCTGGTCGAAGTTAGGCATCCCGAACATGCTTTCGCCCTGCTTCTCCATAACGCCTATCACCGTGAACTTATGTCCGCTTACCCGAAGCTCCTGCCCGATGGCCGACTGGCCCGGGTATAGCGTGCTGGCCACCTCATCGCCAATGATCATCACATTGCGGGCTGCGTCAACCTCCTGCGGCACGAAGTAGCGGCCCTCGGCCACCGGTATCTCGGTTACCTTGTTGTAATCGTAGGTCACGCCCATCAGGCCGGCGTCTTTGTAGCTGTTGTTGCGATGCTTGAACAGCGAGCGACCCCTGTTGGCAAATATGGCCACGCCCGCATCATTTGTCAGGTTGCGGTCCAGCAACCGGTATTCGTGGGTGTTGGGCTGCGGCCGCTTAAAGTACTTCCACCACGGGTATTCGCCGCCAAAGCTCCAGGGCCACTTCTCCACATACAGTACCTTGTCGCCGATAAAGCTCATGCTGTCGCGCACGTTCCGCTCCAGCGAATCGACCAGCGTAAAAACCGAAATGATGGCGAAAATACCTATTGTAACGCCCAGCAGGGATAGAATCGTCCGGAGCAGGTTGGCACGCAAGGCCTGCCATGCAAAGCGGAAACTTTCAGCTATAAGGCGGAGGTAGATCATAGTTTGGCTTAGGGCAAAGTAATTTTCTTAAAAGTAAGAATATTTCGGGCAAACTAAGTAAATTTGCGGTTTGATTTTTTAATTGTATCATGGGTAGGCCATGCCGATTTTTTAGAAAGCTGGCATTATACCTGTACAGACCGCACGAAGTCAGCACGATTTATACTGTAATATAAAAAGTATGAAGTTATCAGAATTTAAGTTTGAGCTCCCTGAAAGCCTGTTAGCCACACACCCATCCGCTAACCGCGACGAGTCGCGCATGATGGTGGTGCACCGCGATTCGGGCAAGATTGAGCATCGCATCTTCAAAGACATCCTGGAGTATTTTGATGAAGGCGATGTGATGGTTGTAAATGATACCAAGGTGTTCCCTGCCCGCCTCTATGGCAACAAGGAGAAAACCGGCGCCAAGATCGAGGTGTTCCTGCTGCGTGAGCTCAACAAGGACATCCACCTGTGGGACGTGCTGGTTGACCCTGCCCGTAAAATCCGCGTTGGCAATAAACTCTACTTTGGCGAGAGCGACCTGGTGGCTGAAGTAATAGACAATACCACGTCACGTGGCCGCACGATCAAGTTCTTGTTCGACGGTCCGGACGAGGAGTTTTACAAGACCATCAACGAGCTGGGTGAGACACCGCTTCCGAAGTACATCAAGCGCGAAGCCGAGCCGGAAGACAAGGAGCGTTACCAGACCGTGTATGCCAAAAACGTAGGAGCCGTGGCTGCCCCAACTGCCGGCCTGCACTTTACAAGAGAGGTACTGAAGCGCCTCGAGATCAAAGGAGTGGACGTGACGCCGCTGACGCTGCACGTGGGCCTGGGTACTTTCCGCCCGGTGGATGTGGAGGACCTGACCAAGCATAAGATGGACTCAGAGAACTTCATGGTGCCAGCCGAGACAGCTGAGATGGTGAACAAAGCCCTGGACAACAAGAAGCGCGTGTGCGCTATCGGTACGACCACCATGCGTGCGCTGGAGTCGTCGGTGTCGGCCAGCAACCGCCTGAAGCCTAACGAGGGATGGACTGACCGTTTTATCTTCCCTCCATACGACTTCAAGATCGCCAATGCGCTGGTGACAAACTTCCACATGCCGGAGAGCACACTGTTGATGATGACGGCAGCCTTTGGTGGTTACGAACTGGTGATGAAAGCCTACGAAGAGGCCGTGAAAGAGAAATACCGCTTCTTCAGCTACGGCGACGTAATGCTGATTCTGTAAGCGCAGGTATAAGTTTTAGAAAAGCCCCGGCCTCCAAAGTCGGGGCTTTTTGCTTTCTTTGCAGCAGCTTCATCTACATCTAAACCAGCCTGTATGACCGGTCCAGATCCAAATAATCCGTTTCCGCTTCCGCACCACAACAACTTGGTTTTCCTGAAGAACATCATCCGGAACCCCAACATAGAAGTGGGCGACTATACCTATTACCACGACATGGAGAACCCGCACAATTTCGAGAAGAATGTGCTGTACCATTTCGATTTTATAGGAGACAAACTTCGCATCGGAAAGTTCTGCGCCATTGCCTCGGGTGCGAAATTCATCATGAATGGAGGTAATCATGAGACCAGACCCGTCTCGACATACCCTTTTGAGATTTTCGCAAATGGGTGGGAACGAGCGGATGATGGAGCAGACCACTATCCTTACAAAGGCGATACTGTGGTAGGAAACGATGTATGGATTGGTTACGAAGCGGTGATCATGCCTGGAGTAAAGATCGGGAGCGGAGCCATTGTAGCCACCAAAGCCGTGGTTACCAAGGATGTGCCCGATTACGCGATTGTGGCTGGGAACCCGGCGCAGGTGGTGAAGATGCGTTTCCCGGAAAGCGAGATAGCGCAACTGCTCCAGATTGCCTGGTGGAACTGGAGTGTAGAAAAAATTACCCGGAACTTAGCTTTCATTTCTTCAGCAGATGTATCCCGCCTGGCTGATTGCCAGTAGCAGAGATTATATAGAGTTAGCCATCACATGGAAAAAGCCTTGCAAGAATACGCCATTATCGTAGCCGGTGGGACGGGCAGCCGCATGCAGCACAGTTTGCCCAAACAATTCATTGAACTGGCCGGCAAGCCTATTCTAATGCACACCATCGAGCGGTTCTATGCCTATAATCCCAATTTACGGATAGTCGTGGTGTTGCCCGAGGACCAACTGCAGGTATGGCGTAACCTGTGCAAGCAACATAAGTTTCCTGTTTTCCATATGGCAGTGGCGGGTGGCAAGACACGCTTTGGCTCTGTGAAGAACGGGTTGGCTGCCGTGCAGGGTGAGGCGCTTGTAGCGGTGCACGACGGCGTTCGACCATTCGTGAGCACAGGCATCATCAAGGCAGCCTTCGAGCAGGCAGCCGAGTCGGGAACTGCCGTGGTGGCCGTTTCACCAAAAGACTCTATCCGGGAGCTGACTGAGGATGGGAGCCGTGCTGTGCCCCGCACCAGGTATAAGTTGGTGCAGACGCCTCAGTGCTTCAAGGCTAGCCTTCTGAAGGAAGCATACGAACAACCCGAGCAGGAGTACTTTACGGACGATGCTTCGGTAGTAGAGCAGTTGGGCGCAGGTATAGCACTGGTGGAGGGCAGCTATAGCAATATCAAGATCACGACGCCGGAAGACCTGCTGTTGGCCGAAGTGCTTGTGAAGCAGTTTAAATCACTGCCTTAACGGACAATGCGCTGTGCTTCGAGGTAGTCCTGGTTCTGCTGCACCGTTTCCGGAGAAAGCAGCTCAAGTGTGGGGTCGGGTTTGGAGAGGTTGAGCAGGTAGCCTTGCATAGGTTGCAGGTTGTATAGGTCATGTGTTATGCAGAACACTGTTTTGCCTTTTTGCTGTACCCATTGCTGCAACAGTTGGAACACCTGCTTCTTGTAGTACACATCCAGTTGCTGGGTAGGCTCGTCGAGCAGCACCACGTCTGCATCCTGCAGCATGAGTTGCGCCAGCCATACCATTTGCTGTTCTCCCCCCGACAAGGTCGTAAAATCCTGTTCCTGCAGGTGTGTTAGCTCCAGTTGCGCCAGGATAGCGCGAGCCTGCTCATAATCCTGGGCGGTGTAATTCTCAAAAAAGCTCTTCTTACGGAAGAGGCCCATCACCACCAGGTCAAGCACGCTGATGGAGAAAGAGACAATGTTCTTTTGGGGAAGGTATGAGAGCAGACCCGAGGCGGCCGCATCTTTAGTGTGGCGCAGGTCCTGGCCCTGTAGCAGGAGCTGTCCCTGGTAAGGGATTTTTTGCTGGAAAGCGCGGAAAAGCGTTGTTTTGCCGGCTCCGTTGTGGCCTATAATAGCCACGAAGGCCTGCGCTGGCACAGAAAAAGAAAGGTTGCGGATCAGAGTACGATGCTCATAACCCGCAACCAGATTTTTTACTTCAACGACGCTGCTCAATGAGTAATGAATAGTGATTAATGAATAATATGAGATTGATTACTCATTAGTCATTATTTAATTCATCATTAATTAGTACTCGTCTTCGTTGAACATGAAGTCTTCTTTGGTAGGATAGTCAGGCCAGATCTCCTCGATGTTCTCGTAAGGCTGTCCGTCATCTTCAAGTGCCTGCAGGTTCTCTACCACCTCCATTGGGGCGCCTGAGCGAATAGAGTAGTCAATCAGCTCGTCTTTAGTTGCTGGCCAAGGTGCGTCCTCCAGGTATGATGCTAATTCCAGTGTCCAATACATAGTATGTGTCTCCTTAAATAATGGCGTTTGAAAAATAAGTTCGCAAAAGTATGAATTAATTCACAAACTAAAATTTTTTTGAAATATTTATTGCTTTTTGTGATTGTTTTTACCAAAACAACGCAAATACACTGCAAATGTTCATTTTGGGTCAAACTTTTTTAGCCTCCTATTTTTACTGCAATCCTCTTTAATCGGGCTGTATGTAAATATAAAAAGCGCCTATCGCATTCGCAATAGGCGCTTCCCTAAAATATATAGTTAAATCTTAATTTATCTATTTATTAATTGTGCTCAGCTGCTCCTGAAATACCTCGATCAGGGCCTGCTTTGTTGTAATCTTGCGGTTAAAGTTGCGGATCTTGCCTAAAAGCATGCTGCGGAACGAGTCGTTGCTCGGTGCCTCACTCAGTTTGCCCAGGTTCGATTCAAGTACCTCCAACTCCTGACGGTCCGACTTAATGAAATCGCGCAGGGCATTGATGCGGGCGTGCAGTCCTTCCTCGTGGCCGTAGGTTTCGTTGGCGTTTTGCTGGCGCTTGCGAATGTAGTGCTCCAGGCTGCTCATTTCAAACACGCGGTCGCAGGCCTTGATAAAGCGCTCCCAGATCGCATCCGAAACATCCGGGCGCACAGGCCCAACTTTTTTCCACTCTGCCTGCAGTTCCTTGGCGCGCTTCACGGCGTCGTTCAGGCTGTTTTGCTGAAGCAGTTGCTCGGCCTGGCTTACCAGTTCCTGCTTGCGCTCCAGGTTGGTATCGTAGTATTTCTCTTTCGAGTCGGTCTTCTCGTTCGTGATCTTTACTTTGAGGCGCTCAAAAAAGTGGTTGTGCGCTTTTCTGAACTCCGTCCACAGCTTGTTCGTCGTAGCGCGTGGCAGCGAGCCGCCAATCTGCTTCCACTGCGTCTGCAGGTCCTTCAGTTTGGCTGTGGTAGCTTCCCACTCCTCCGAGTTTTGCAGTGCCACCGACTTTGCGATCAAGTCTCTATACCTGTCGTAGGTGCGGTTCTGCATCTGTTTCTTATCGTTGAAGAAAGACTTCTTGCGCTCAAAGAAAGCTTCCAGCGCCGTTTTAAAGCGTTCCTCTATTTCATCGGTGAGCTCTTTCTCCACAGGGCCTGTTTTGATCCAGGTGGCACGGAGCTCCTTCATTTTATCTGAGGTTTCTTTCCACTCTAGGCTGTCCTGCAGTGCCTCTGCCTCCTGTATGAGCCCGATCTTAATGTTCAGGTTCTTTTCGCGGTTTTGCTTGATGGTCTCGTTGATCTCCTCCTCGGCCTTGCTCAGGGTATGGTAGATCGCCTCAAAATCACCCAGCGCGTCGTAGTTACCCACCTGGTCTTTCATGTGCAGCACCTTCATCAGGAAAGAGCCTTTGTTCTCGGAAGCTGCGATGCGCTCGAGCAGGGCGTTAACTTTATCGCTAAACATGTGAAAGCGCCTGGCAAAATAAACCAGCGAGTCATCTTCTGATTCTTTCACTTCGCCTACCTTGCGGTCGGGGTAAGTCATAAAAGCTTTCAGCCATACTTGCTGGTCCTGAATAAAGCCATACTTTTTGGCTTCTTCCAATAGGTCGTTGTTTTCCATTTAAGGATCGGGTTAGAATCGGAACATAAAAGGGCAAAGGGTCCAAAATTTAGACTAACCTTAGCATACGCAAGTCAGGGTGTAGCGTTGACAGTCTGCTGTTTAGGCGCAAACGTCTTCTGAAAGTAACCTGACTTGGTGCTATGATAAGTCTGTGCGGACTTCTCCCATACAGTTTTTCTACAAGTTTAGTGATTTCAAAGCACTTTTGTGAACCATAAACACATGAATTTTTACGATATTTGTAATTGTCGACACAAATAATGGCCAAACCGGGCGCATTTGTCGGACGGCTTGCCTTAAATGCCGTTTTTACATGAATTAAAATTGCTGTCGGCAGACGGCACTAAACTGATATACAGGAAAATGAGCAACGAAACTATTATTTTCTCCATGGCCGGGGTCAGCAAGATCTACCCGCCACAGAAACAAGTACTCAAAAATATCTACCTCTCCTTTTTTTACGGCGCCAAAATCGGTGTGCTGGGTCTGAACGGCTCTGGTAAGTCGAGCCTGCTCAAGATCATTGCCGGCGTGGACAAAGAGATCCGCGGCGAAGTGGTATGGTCGCCAGGTTATACAGTGGGTTACCTGGAGCAGGAGCCGCAGCTGGACCCGACCAAAACTGTGCGCGAAGTAGTAGAGGAAGGCGTGAGCGAAGTAGTTGGCTTGTTGAAGGAATTCGACGAGATCAATATGAAATTTGGTGAGGAGATGACCGACGATGAGATGAACAAGCTCATTGAGCGCCAGGGAGAGGTACAGGAGCGTCTGGACCAACTCAACGCCTGGGAGCTGGACAACCGCCTGGAGCGTGCTATGGATGCCCTGCGCACCCCGCCGGAAGATGCCGTGATCGGCAACCTGTCGGGTGGTGAGAAGCGTCGCGTGGCCCTTTGCCGCTTGCTACTGCAGGAGCCGGACGTACTCCTGCTCGACGAACCGACCAACCACCTGGACGCCGAGTCTGTGGACTGGCTGGAGCAGCACCTGCAGCACTACAAAGGCACTGTGATTGCCGTAACCCACGACCGTTACTTCCTAGACAACGTGGCTGGCTGGATTCTTGAGCTGGACCGCGGCGAGGGCATTCCGTGGAAAGGCAACTACAGCAGCTGGCTGGAGCAGAAAGCCAGTCGACTGGCCAAGGAAGAGAAAACAGAGAGCAAGCGCCAGAAAACCCTTCAGCGCGAGTTGGAGTGGGTGCGTATGGCCCCGAAAGCCCGCCACGCCAAGTCGAAGGCCCGTATTAGTCAGTATGATAAGCTGGCTAGCGAAGAGGCCTCTAAGAAAGAAGAAAAGCTGGAGCTCTTTATACCGGATGGCCCGCGTCTGGGGGCGCAGGTTATTGAGGCCCATAACATCAGCAAGGCCTACGGCGACAAGCTGTTGTTCGAAAACCTGAACTTCTCCCTGCCACAGGGTGGTATCGTGGGTATCATCGGGCCGAACGGTGCTGGTAAAACCACTTTGTTCAAGCTGATCACAGGTCAGGAAAAACCGGACGCTGGTGAGTTTACAGTTGGCTCTACGGTGCAGATCTCTTATGTAGACCAGGAGCATGCGAACTTGGATCCGAGCAAATCGGTGTTTGAGGTGATCTCTGGCGGAACGGAGCACATGATGATGGCCGGCCGCCAGGTTAACTCCCGTGCCTATGTAAGTAAGTTCAACTTCTCAGGCGGTGATCAGGAGAAGAAAGTGGAGAAGCTGTCGGGTGGTGAGCGCAACCGCGTACACCTGGCCATGACCTTGAAAGAGGGCGGTAACCTATTGCTGCTGGACGAACCAACCAACGACCTGGACGTGAACGCAATCCGCGCATTGGAGGATGCCTTGGAGAACTTTGCTGGCTGTGCTGTGATCATCTCGCACGACCGCTGGTTCCTGGACCGTATCTGTACGCACATCCTGGCATTCGAAGGTGACTCACAGGTATACTGGTTCGAAGGTAACTACACCGACTACGAAGAGAACAAGAAGAAGCGCATGGGCGACATAGAGCCAAAGCGTATCCGTTACAAAAAATTGGTATAACCCAGCCACCTGCTCTGCAGGTTAAGTCATAAGTCTTTGTCTGATCCCCTGTTAACTATTTGGTTAGCAGGGGATTATTTTTTTAAGGAAATTATTAATTGTACTAAAACAATTAATAATTTCCTTAAAAATCAGATAAGCTAATTTTAATTTGCACTATGTAAAGTGTTCATAAATGTGATTTGTATTTAAGCAACTATATTTATCAAATAATATATAAATAAATTTGCTTATTAGAATTAATTTATATTCATTTGCACGGTCTTCTAGAAATAATAGAACAATATTATTCTTGAAGTGAATTTTTTTATGCTTACAATAATAAAGTCCAACCTAAACATTAAAACCTTCTATTGTCATGAAAAAATTTACCCTTAGTGAAACAATGGCTAATGTAATTGTTGCTGTTTACTTTTTGGCAGGATGTGCCATTAGCAGCTTGCTGGTAGCAGTAGCCTAGATTAGCTTAAGCATCATAATTTACTGAGAGGCAGCACCGCTGAGGTGCTGCCTCTTCTGTTTTAAGTTGTTGGCTAAAAATAGTTCAATAAAAATAGTGGTTAAAACTGAGTAGTTTTCGTATCCAAATTCAATGGGGTTCAAGAGATAAAAGCCTGAAAACTGACTATTTGGTTACATTTATATATCTGAATATAGTATAGTTATGTTATAGCATAAGGTAACAACTTTCGAGTGCAATAATCGTAAAGAAATACAAAGACAGCCAAAGGTATTTTAAAGCATTTCTAACATTTAAAAGGTTGTCACTCATGAAAAAACTTTACTTTGATGAAGATGCACTCGCTTACATTGTTATTGCTGGATATTTCGCAGTAGCTAGCATTGTTTCCGTGATTGTAGCTTATTAAGTTTCTACACGAAAAACAGCGGGGCCATACCTGAATTCAGGTATGGCCCCGCTGTTTTTCGTGGTATGGCCGCTTACTTCACCTTCCTGAATTCCAGCTCACTGAAGTGGAAGTCAGGGTTATTGGCGTCGAGTCGCATCTCCGCGATCTTTCCGTCTGATCCTACAATAAAGCGTACCTTGGTAGGAGTAAGCAGGGCGAAGTTGTTTTTCCACTCCAGGTCGAAGATGTCGTGCTGCCAGTGCGTGAGCTTGCCGCCCAGGGCTGGGGCAGGGGCTAAGTCCAGCACCAGCTGTTTGTTCTGCACCCTGATGGTGGCGTCGCCATACAGCGGACTGGTATAGGTACCCGCGTAGGCCTCCAGGTCCATAGTTGGTTTGCTTTTGCGCGGCTTTTCTTTGGCGGCTTTGGCGGCAGCCTCTTCCTGCGCTTTGCGTGCCTTGGCCATGTTGTCGAGCGAGGTCTGGCTCCAGTCGCGGCCATTCTGCACCCCGAAGAACTGGTCCAGGGTGTAGTTGGCCAGCGGCGACATGATGCTGCTCATGCTGTTGGTCAGGATGACGATGCCGAGGTTCTCTTCGGGCACCAGCACCGTGCGGCTGTTCATGCCCTCGTGGCCACCACCGTGCGCCAGTATCTTGCGCCCCTCATAATCATTCATCATCCAGCCCAGGCCGGCTGCCGAAAAGTGTGTGGAGGGCACGTTGGTTTCGGCTTGCTTGGAAATGGGCAGGGCATTGTGGGCGGTCCACATCATGCCGCTGGCGTCTTCGCTGAAGATCTTCTGGCCTTTGTAAGTACCGCGGTTCAACTGCAGGCGCATCCACTGGGCCTGTTGGCTCACGCTTGTGAAGATACCTGCCGCCGGGTTCCAGTTGTCCCAGGCCGTAAAGGTAGTCGGGTAAGGCTTATGCTTCTCGTCGAAGCCATGCGGAGAAGCGACGTTGTCTTTGCCAGCCAGCTCGTTCACGGAGGTATAGGAGCGGTTCATGCTTAACGGAGAGAAGAAGCGCTGCTTGATAAAATCCTCCCAGGTCTGGCCCGATATGGCCTCAATCACCTCGCCAGCGGCAATGAACATGATATTGGAGTAGCCGTAACCATCGCGGAAGCTGTATGCAGGCTTGAGGTGACGGGCACGCTCCAGAATTTCGCGGCGGCTATAGGTGGTGTTGTACCAGAGCAAATCGCCGCTAAAGGTACGGTAGCCAGCGCGGTGGCTCAGCAGGTCTTTGATGTTTAGCTCCTGCGTCACGTAAGGGTCGTAGAGTTGCAGCCAGGGCAGGTGCTTTGTTACCTTATCGTTCCAGTTGAGCTTGCCCTCGTCCACCAGTATACCTAGTGCGGCAGCGGTGTAGGCCTTGGAGTTGGAGGCGATGCCAAACACGGTGTTGGCGTCTACCTGACCGCCTGTTTTGAGGTCGCGTACGCCATAGCCTTTGGCAAAGATCACCGAGTCGTTCCGCACGATGGCAATGGCCATACCGGGTACGTCCCAGTCTTTGAGGGCTTTTTGATAATAGGCGTCGAGTTTCTGAAGGGTGGCGGCTGTATTTTGTTGGGCCGACGCCTGCAGGCTAACGACAGCGACAAGCGATAGGAACAGCGCAAAGCGCCTAAAAAGGGTAAAGGTATAGTTCATAAGCAGGTGAGTGTGTTAGACAGGCAAGATAGGGAATTTTAGATGTTTCACATAACATAGCCTGCCCGTTCTTGTATAGGCAACAGTTCTGGAAATCTGTCAGGTATACCCGCAAGGTCACTCCCTGCGGCCCGAAATCCAGAGGTTGCGGTGCAGGTGGGCATCACCCTCTTCGCGGGGCAGGTGCGGTCCTTGCTCATACTCCTTCAACTCCATGCGCAGGCGCTCCAGTTCTTCTGCCGACAGGTTGGGGGACAGCTGCCGCAAATCGGGCTGGCCCGCATCGACCCAGGCCGTGAACCAGTAGCTGGCCACCGTGTGGATGGCCAGGCGCATCTGCCGCTCCACCTGTCCGTTCAGTCTGCGATGGTAAGCCTCTGAAAACTCTCTGGAGTAAACCCGCGTGGTCATATTGCCGCGCACTTCATAGCTGTATTTCTTCTCTTCGTCAAACGCCAGAGTCAGTTCCCGCTCAAAACTGAGCACCGAGTCGAGGGCCATGTGGGCACTGGCAACAATTTCCCAGGCCTTAAGCTGCGGCTGTTCGATGTATTTCGCTGGTCCCACAAAGAAGTCGTAGTTGTCGGAGAGCAGTTCGGGCAGACGGCTTTCCCAGAAGGCATGGATGCCGCGCTGACCTGTGAGTTGGCCGTTGTAGTTGCGGGTGGTGTGCAGCGGTACGCAGGCATCGGCAATGTAGTGGCCCATGTCAGCCGAGAGGCGCAGGATCTGGTCGAGGTTGCGGTCTTTGAACGCCTGCGTAAGCTGAAATTTCATGCGGTTGATATGCCAGGGCACGATGCCGTGCGCCATCAGCGTATCCTCCCCATACCGTTCCACGGCCTGCTGCCAGTAGCGGGGCATTTTATACAGGGCGCTGTCGCCGTACACGTCCAGGTCGATGTAGTGACGTGGTGCCTCGCCTGCTACGGCATAGCGGCGGCGGTCCGGGTTCACGGCATTCTCCGTGATGTAGCGGATATGCTTTTTGTAGAAGCCCACCATTTCGGGTGGCAAGGTATAGACGGCTAGCCGGTTGATGCGCTGGTGTGCAAAGAAGCCCCAGCCATACCCGGTGAGCGGCAGCACGAACGCAAGGAGAAGCAATACAGCGATTTGTCGGAAAGCCATACCTGCGGTGTACGGAGAATTGGGGAATTTGTATATTGTCAGAAGAATCGCCGCTATTAACCTAGCTTATGCTGTGCCGCTTCGCATTCGCTATACCTACTTAACTACTTGAAAGTGATAACTCACAAAGCGCCTGTTCTGCGGCCTGTGCTTATGTAGTCTGTAGAATAAGTTCACTACCCCTATGAAACATGCTGCCTTACTCGCCATTATCCTCTACTTATTTACTACGCAGGTATGCGGCCAAAACTGCCAGATCAGGAACCTGGCTTTTGAGGGGGCAGGTATACGGGGCATTGCCTATGCGGGCGTGATCGACGAACTGGAGCGGCAGGGCAAGCTGCAAGGTATAGAGAAAGTAGGTGGCACCTCGGCTGGAGCCATGACGGCCATGATGCTCTCGCTGGGTTATTCAGCCGAAGAGATAGCCGATATCATCTCCTCGACACAGTTCCGAAAATTTAACGACGGCCGCTTTATGTTTATTGGGGGCTTTGCGCGCATGAACAGCGTATACGGGTGGTACCGCGGGGATCGGTTCACGGACTGGACCGGCAAACTGATCGAGGCCAAAACAGGTAATCCAGATATTACCTTTCAGGAACTGAGCGCCCAGGGGTATAAGGAACTGTATATTACGGCAACAAGCCTGAACAGACAGAAGCTGCTCGTCTTTTCCAAAGAGAACTACCCGAACATGAAAGTGAAAGACGCGGTCAGGATATCGATCTCTATCCCGCTCTACTTCAAGGCCGTATTTATCGACAGCGAGGGGGCGGTGTATAAAAAGCCGACCGCAGGGCAGCAACTGGACGTGGTCGTGGACGGCGGCATCATCGGCAATTTCCCCATTACCCTGTTCGACACCTTTGAGACGGACTCGACAGGGAAAAGCCACCGAGTGCCCGACCCTGGTACCGTGGGTGTGCGGATTGACTCGGACCTGCAGATTGAGAACGATGCTACGACTCGAGAGTTGGTGCCGCTCGAAATTCGGAGCCTGAACGATTATGTCGCGGCGCTCTATACCCTGGTGCTCGAGAACCTGAACCGCCATGAGCTGACCGAAGCGGACTGGGCGCGGACGATCTCCGTTTCGTCGGTGGGCATGAGCCCCCGCATCCGAAAGATGTCAAAAGAAGAGAAAAACAGCCTGGTGCAAAGCGGCCGAGCGTATACGGCCATCTACCTGTTGCGTACCTGTAGTAACCACGGTCAGCGTAACCACTAACGATCTGATATGAAAACACACGATAGCCTCAACCGCTTCCTCGATGCCCAGTCCACTAGCTACGAGCAGGCCCTGTCCGAAATAAAGAGCGGCCGCAAGCGCAGCCACTGGATGTGGTTCATCTTCCCGCAGCTGCAGGGCCTGGGCTACAGCGAGACGGCCCGCTTCTATGCCATTAAAGACTTAACCGAAGCTGAGCTATACCTGCAACACCCTGTGCTGGGGCCGAGGCTAATCGAAATTTCCAAGGCCATGCTGGCGCTGGAGGGGAAAACTGCTAACCAGATATTGGGTAACCCCGACGATCTCAAGCTTCGCTCCAGCATGACGCTTTTTGCCGCCGTGCCAGAGCTAGACTCTGTGTTTAAAGCTGTGCTGGACAAGTACTACGCCGGCAAAGCCGACGAGAGAACGCTGCAATTGCTGAACAAACTGTAGTGGACCCCTCACCGTAAGCTATAGCCCTGTAATTTTATTTGCATAAAGTATAATGTAAGCACCCTTCCTGCAGTTAGAGTATAGTAAACCCACTATACTCAGCACATGCAGTTACCATTCTGGAAGAAGAAAAAGACGGAAAATCCAGCCCCAAAAAATGCCCTGCGCGAATGGGGAAATGCCCTGGTGTTTGCCGTGGTGGTATCTACGGTTTTCCGGTGGGCAACTTTTGAGGCCTATGCCATCCCTACCTCCTCCATGGAGAAGTCGATGCTGGTGGGCGACCGCCTGTTTGTGAGCAAGCTGCACTACGGCCCCCGCACGCCCACAACGCCGCTGCAGGTGCTGCTCACGCACCAGACCATCTGGGGTACCGATCTGCCTGCCTATTCTGATGCGCTGCAGCTGGAGTCGCTCCGCCTGCCCGGCTTTTCCGAAATCAGGCGCAACGACCCTGTGGTGTTTAACCTGCCGGTGGAGGACGAGCACCCGCTGGACCTGCGCACGCACTACGTGAAGCGCTGCGTAGGTATAGCCGGGGACATACTCGAGGTCCGCGGCCGGCAGGTATACCTGAACGGCAAGCCACTCAATAACCCGGAGCAGATGCAGTACGCTTACTTTGTAGCCACGGATAAGGTGCTGCAGCCCAAGTTCTTTCAGGAGCGTGCCATCACCGACCTATACCCTGTGCCGGGCGGCTACATGCTGCACACTACCCCCGCCAAGGCACAGGCGCTGGCCTCGCTCGATTTTATACAGCAGGTAGAGCTGCAGCAAATGCCAGCCGGCACTGCAGAGCCGGGAATTTTCGGCAGCCAAGCCTGGAACCGTGACCACTACGGCCCGCTCTACATCCCGAAGCAGGGCGCCACTGTGGCCATCACCCCCGAAACGCTGCCGCTCTACAAGAAAATCATCCTCAGCTACGAGCACAACAAAAGAGCCGAAGTACGCGACGGCAGGCTATACCTGAACGGGCAGGAAGTGAAACGCTATACCTTTCAGCAGAACTATTACTTCATGATGGGCGACAACCGCCACAACTCCCTCGACTCGCGCTACTGGGGTTTTGTGCCGGAAAACCACATCGTGGGCAAGCCGCTGTTCACCTGGTTTTCCGTGGACGACGAGGCCGCGCTGTCCGGGAAAGTACGCTGGGACAGGCTTTTCAGATGGATAGAGTAAATTACAGTGGAAATATATAAAGTATAGCGAATATGGTATAGATATTGCTTGTTAGAACACTGTCTCTCAGAAATATATATTTAAAACAATGTTTTCTAACCGCTAATATTTACTGCCTATGAAACCCAAAGTATTACTCTGTCTGGGCTTGTGCCTGAGTCTTTTTCTAACAAGCTGCAAGGGGGATGAACCTGTTGCTCCTGCTAAAATGCAGGTAAGTATGTCTAGTAACAGTCAGACACTGGTGGAAGGGGGAGATGAAGTGGAGGTGACAGTTGAGCTGGACCGGGAATACGACGAAATAAAATACCTGTACCTGGATTATGGCGATGTAGAAGGGGAGTATCCTAATTTCTTTGAGAGCAGCCTGCGCAAAGACAGTATACAGATCAGGAGGTATGGCGTTGACAGGCCGGTACGGCTGCTCCGGATTCCTTTCCTGGCTGGCGAAAAGCAAAAGGTGGTACGACTGAAGTCTGTGGAAGACAACATGTTCCGCGGTAACCGTCCGTTCGATCTGAAAGTGATGGCTTATGAGAATGGTGCCATCCAGCACAAAACGGAAATGAAGCTGAACTTTGAGGAGAAAACGCCGAAACCCATCTTCGGTATACCTGCCGATTTTGCATCCAGAACGATAGTTGTCAATTCCAAAGATGGTTCGACGGCCATGATCCTGCCTATAACTGTAAACGGATTTTTTCAATTTCCTCAAACCGTAAAGCTCGCGTTTTCCGGATCAGCCAAAATGGGCACCGACTACGAAACAAGCGAAGGTGTTTTTGTGCTGCCGCCCAATACAATCTCACCGATATTGACAAGCCATTACGGGTTTCTGGGGGTGTACCACAGCCGCGATTACAGCACGCCAAAGACTGTTCAGGTAAAGCTTGTGGAGGCTGAGGAAGGCGAAATAGCCAAGGGGCAGGAGTTTGACTACCACCAAGGCGAAAAAATTGTGTTGAACGATACCTATACCGTGACTATTACCGAGTAGGCATTAGGCCTCAGGTATAAAAAAAGCGCCTGCCTCATCTCTGGGGCAGGCGCTTTCTTTATTTCTAAGGTATAGCCTATCGCTTCACCGGGAACTTCATGCGGTAGTCCGCATCGACTTCACCTTTGGAGATCTTGGTGAGCTTGTTCTTGATCAGGCGCTTTTTCAGGCCGGTTAAATGATCTGTGAACAGGATGCCCTCGATGTGGTCGTACTCGTGCTGGATCACGCGGGCCGTCATGCCGTCATAGGTGTCGGTGTGCTCGTTCCAGTCCTGGTCGAAGTAGCGGATCACGATGCGCTCGGGGCGATACACCACTTCGCGCACGCCCGGAATGCTCAGGCAACCCTCTTCAAAGCCCCATTCTTCGCCGTCTTCCTCGATGATCTCCGGGTTGATGAATGCCTTTTTCACGCCTTTGCCCTCGTCGCCCTCGTCCATCATCGGCTCCGAATCGATCACGAACAGGCGAATGCCCTTGCTAATCTGCGGGGCAGCCAGCCCCACGCCATGCGCATGGTACATGGTGGTGAACATGTCTTCGATGAGTTCATTCAGACCTTCGAAGTCTTTCGGAATATCCTGCGCCGGCTCTTTCAGCACCGGGTCGCCGTAGGCGGTAATTGGGTAAATCATATCGTTCTGCTTTCTAAATACGACTGTAAAATAATGGCGGCGCTCACGCGGTCTACGGTGCCTTTGTCCTGCCGGTCCTTCTTCTTGAGGCCGCCGGCCAGCATCGCCTTTTGCGCCATGCTGGAGGTAAAGCGCTCATCCACAGTATGCACCGGTATGGCCGGGAACTCCTTTTGCAGCTTACGCACAAAACCGATCACGTGTGGCGTTGCATCGGTTGCCTCACCTGTCAGGCGGCGTGGCATGCCTACCACAAAGGCTTCCACGGGTTCGCGCTGGGTATAGGCTTTCAGGTAGGTGAGCACGTCTTTGGCATGTATGGTCTCGAGTGGCGATGCAATGATCTGGAGCGCGTCTGTCGCGGCCAGTCCTACCCGCTTGTTGCCATAATCTATACCTAAAATCCTCGCCATGCTACCTGATTAGTTGCCGCTGTCACTGATTAACAGGCGGTCTGTGCATAAAAGTACAAAGTTAAGTGATTTAATCGGGATTTGCAGAGGCTTGTGGGGGAAGGGTTCGGGATTCCTTGACCTCCCAGCGTCTTCCAGACCTGCGAGTGTCTAATGCGGGCTGCGGAGGAAAAGGTTGTCTGAATCTTTATATAGGGCCCCTACCCCAAGGATTTACAGGATTACAGGATTAACAGGATTCTGGTGCACGCTTATTACCCCATCCCAGCCTTCCCCTAAAAACAGGGGAAGGAGAGGTGCACGATTGACATCCACCTGCCCCCTTCTTTTTCGAGGGCCCCTACCCCCAAGGGGGACTTTCTGGCATTGCCATTCAAAAGGTATAAGCGATGTAGTTAGTGTTTAGCTATACCGGGTCGAACTGCCCCTCCTTGTCCTTTTAAGAGGGCCCCCTACCCCCAGGAGGGGAGCCTGTAACTGCCAGTTCTTAGGTATAAACGCTGTAGTACGAACCGCTGGCACGCATTGAAAGAGTAACTTGCCCCGGATGCTATGAAACAAATAGCACTAGCCAGGTGCACTTTTCGGCGCTCCACTGTTTGAGCGTTCAGCGAGTTTGGAGCGTCTTGATTTTTTTGCTTACTTTTTTTATCAAGAAAAAAAGTGAGGCCCGCCCGGCCAGGGCAAAAGCCAGCTATGCAACAGAAGTAGTGGCTATACCTTACCTATACCTGGTATAGAGGCCCCGGGATAGCCGTCATAAGCAAGGACGCTCGCACTATTACCGCTATACCTGTAACTGCTAGTGCTCCTCAACAAAATGAGCTTTGCTAATTAAGCCACAACCCCATTACAGCATTAATTTATACCAAAATGGAATAAAACCCGACCAAACCATTGTTAAAAGAATAACAAGCCACACCGCAGACCGGTATACCTTGTAAAGGAACCCTGTATAGTGAAGCCAGAATATTTATCGCTATAAAGCTGCAAAAAGCGCCTGCTTAGCTTTATATTTAACCGTTTTTAAGATTGAGATGAGCGAAGAAACAAACTATAACCCGCAGGAGGAACCGGAAGCAGATGGGCAGGTCAAGCCCCGAAACACCCCTTTCCAGGTGCGCCTGCCTTTATACATCGCCCTGGCCCTGGTGGTAGGGGTGCTGATTGGCGCAAATACTTTCTCGCCCTCCGACACTAACCCGCAGAGCACGGCCAAGGCTTACCTTAAGTTCCGCGATGTGCTCAGTTACATCGACCGCGACTACGTGGATACCGTGGACACCGAGAAACTCACCGACCACGCCATCACCAAAATGCTCGAAAAGCTCGATCCGCATACCTCTTACATTCCGGCTGCCGACCTGGCCATGGCCCGCTCATACCTGGAAGGCGATTTTGAGGGCATCGGGGTAGAGTTCAATATCTTCAAAGACACGATATATGTGATTACGCCCCTGAGCGGCGGTCCTTCTGAAGCGGCAGGTATACAGGCCGGAGACAAGATCATTACAGTGGATGGCGAAAACGTGGCCGGTACAGGTATAACCAACGAGGGCGTCTTCAAGCGCCTGCGTGGTCCGAAGGGCACTGACGTGAAAATACAGGTGCTGCGAAAGGCCAGCAAGAAACCATTCGACTTCACCATCACCCGCAACAAGATACCAACCGTGTCGGTGGACGTGAGCTACATGGTGAACAGCAACACCGGTTACATTAAAGTGAGCCGCTTCGCCGCCAACACCTTCGATGAATTTAAGACAGCGCTGACGAGCCTCAAAAAGAAGGGCATGCAGCAGCTGATCCTGGACCTGCGCGGTAACCCCGGCGGCTACATGGACCACGCTACCCGCATGGCCGACGAGTTCATTGCCGGCGACAAGATGATCGTCTATACCGATGGCAAAGGCTCCCGTTACGATTCCAAATCATTTGCGCGCACCAAAGGCGATTTTGAGAACAATCCGGTGATCGTGTTGCTGGACGAAGGAAGTGCCTCGGCTTCCGAGATTGTGGCCGGAGCCCTGCAGGACAACGACCGCGCCCTGATCGTGGGTCGCCGCTCGTTTGGCAAGGGGCTGGTGCAAATGCCTATCCCCTTGAACGACGGATCGGAGCTGCGCCTGACTATTTCGCGCTACTACACGCCAAGTGGCCGCTCTATCCAGAAACCATACGTGGCCGGTACCGAAGACTACCAGAAAGACATGCTGCAGCGTTTCGAAAACGGCGAGTACTTCCACCCCGACAGCAGCTTGTTCGTGGATTCGCTCAAGTACAAGACGGGCAAAGGACGTGTGGTGTACGGTGGTGGTGGCATCATGCCCGATGTGTTTGTGGCCCGCGACACGACTGAAATTTCGGAGCTGCTGAGCGAACTGTACAGCAAAAACGTGATTCGTGAGTATGCCCTGGCCTACTACAACGACAACCGAAAAGACCTGCAGAAGATGCAGATGGACAAGTTTATCAAGTCCTTTAATGTATCAGACAAAATGCTGCAGGACCTGATGCGGATGGCAGCGCAGTCGGAGGTGAAATATGACGAGGCGCAGTACAAGCGTTCGCAGGGGATGTTGCGCAACAACGTAAAAGCCTTTATCGGGCGCAGCGTGTACGGCAACCCAGGCTTCTTCCCGATCCTGCACGAAAAGGACGAGGAGTTTCAGGAAGCGCTTCGCCAGTTTGGAAAGGCGCAGCGTCTGGCCAAGGGAGGTGTATAAGCATCCAGAATACTATATTTGTATAAGAAAGAGCACCTGGTAAGGTAGCTTCTGAAAACCATAACCAAAGAAAAGGAATGGCTTACTATCACAAATTGGGCACTTTCCCGCAAAAGCGGCATGTGCAGTTCAGGCAGGAGGATGGCAGTCTGTACGCCGAGCAACTGGTGGGCACGCTGGGCTTCAGTGGCCTGTCGTCGTTGCTATATCACAAAAATCCGCCGACGCGCATTACCCGCATTGGAGAGCCTGTGCCGTACGCCCCCAAAGTAGCCGAAGGCATCAAGCTGGCCCCGCATCACCTCAAAACACTCGACCAGACCATTACCGGCACTGACTACCTGAGTGCTCGCAAAACCATGATGCTCAACAGCGACGTGGCCATCAGCATCTGCAACCCGTCGGAGCGCAAAATGGACTACTACTACAAAAACGGCCAGGCCGACGAAGTGGTGTTTGTGCATGAGGGCAGCGGCGTGCTGCTGTCGCAGATGGGCAAGCTGGAGTTCCGTGAGGGCGATTACATTGTGATCCCGCGCACCATCATCCACCAGTTCCACTTCAACGACGGGCCGGTTCGTTTGTTGATCACCGAGTCGTTCAGCCCGATCGAGACGCCGCGCCGCTACCGCAACCACTTCGGTCAGCTGCTGGAGCACTCTCCGTTCTGTGAGCGCGACATCCGGGCGCCGCACGAACTGATCGAGTACACCGAGGGCGGCGAGCACCTGGTGCAGATTAAAAAAGACGGTTTGCTGCACCAGTACTATTACGGCTTCAGCCCGTTCGACGTGGTGGGTTGGGATGGCTACTTTTACCCGTATGCGCTTTCCATCTACGACTTCGAGCCCATAACAGGCCGCATTCACCAACCACCGCCCGTGCACCAGACCTTCGAGGCGCACAACTTCGTGATTTGCTCCTTTGTGCCGCGCCTGTTCGACTACCATCCACAGGCTATACCTGCGCCCTATAACCACTCCAACGTAGACTCCGACGAGGTGCTCTACTACGTGGCCGGCGACTTCATGTCACGCAAGGGCGTGGATAGGGCCTCGTTTACGGTGCATCCGGGCGGTATTCCGCACGGACCGCACCCGGGCACGGTGGAGGCAAGCATCGGCAAGAAAGAAACGCACGAGTACGCCGTAATGATCGACACCTTCAAGCCGCTATACCTGACCGAGGAGGCAGTGGGCCTGATGGACAAAAACTACCCGATGAGCTGGCTCGAAAACGGTCCGAACACGACCCGCGCCGCAGACATGTTTGATTAGGACTTCTTTACTCTCGATCATTTTGCTTAATTTTGCACTATGTGCAGGCATACAAGAAAGGCAGCCCGCAAGGCTGCTTTCCTTTTTTCATACCTGTAGGGCATTAATATGATTAACGAAGAGAACTTTAAATTTCACCCTTTTATGAAAAAAATGTTTTTGGCGGTGCTGTTGCTGTTCACGTTTATTGCAACTTCCTGCGACAAGATAGACGATCTGCTTACCTTCTACATCGATCAGGAAGAGACCATCCGCATCGAGTCAAACTTCCCGATTGGTGTGGTGACGCCACTTTCGCCTATACCTGTCAAAACGAACTCGTCGGAGACGTTCAAGAACAACAAGACGCGCGCCGAGCTAGTGAAGGACGTGAGCCTGAACAGACTGACGCTGAGCGTGGCCGAGCCGACCGACGAGAACTTTGACTTCCTGCGTAGCATCGAGATCTACCTGAGCAACGATAAAAATGAGGAAACAAAGATCGCTTACCTGGACGAAGTGCCGAAAGGTGTGAAAACCATTGAGCTGAAGTCGACCAACGCCAGGCTCGATAAGTACATTAAAGGAGAAACGTATACCGTACGTACAAGAGCTGCTATTGCCAAACCAATCACACGTGACGTTGCCATCAAGGCAGCCATGCGTTTTAAAGTGACCGCAGACCCTATTTAAGCATGCATACTTTATCTATGAGAATTTCAGAAGATAACAAACTGGAAAAGATCATCATTGTAGGCGACCGGGTGCTGATCAAGCCGAAAAGCGCAAGGGAGCAAACCAAGAGCGGGCTATACCTGCCGCCCGGCGTGCAGGAGAAAGAGAAGGTGCAGGAGGGCTACGTGATGAAAGTGGGGCCCGGCTACCCGATGCCAGCCGACTATGGCTTTGAGGACGAGGTGCTTGGCGATGGGGAGCAAGAGCAGGTACGCTACCTTCCGCTTCAGATAAAAGAAGGCGACCTGGCCATCTACCTGCAGCGCGATGCCATCGAGATTAACTACGTGGGCGAGAAGTACTACATCGTGCCGCAGTCGGCGGTGCTGATGCTGGTGCGCGAAGAGGACCTCTAAGCACTTCGGACAGCTTTTGCGGAAGCGCCATACCTGATAACCAGGTATGGCGCTTCTTTTTTTGTGCTCATCGATAAAATAAGCCTGTCTGCCCTGTCACAGATAATATTGGCCGTTTTGTTTTGCGCTCAAAAGCAACTATTGTAGTCTGAGGCTTATCTATTCTATACCTTTGTAGGATACTCACTTTTGTTGTGCTTTTTACTTTATGATGAATTGTCTGCCTAAACCTGTCTTTGTGCGGTTAGTTGTGTTGCTGTTGATGGTGCTGATGTGCCAACAGGCATGGGCCCAGGAGAGGAAGGCTCCCGTCTTTGCGCAACTAAAGCACCTGAAGGCCCTCCGTATTACTGAACCCATCAAAATAGACGGAGCCCTGAACGAAGAAATCTGGCAGCAGGCCGATATTGCCACCGACTTTATACAGAACCGCCCTAACCCTGGCCCAAAAGAGGTGCATCCTACTCACGTGCGAATCCTTTACGACGATGACTTTATTTATGTGGGCGCGGTGATGCACGACGTATCGCCCGACAGCATTTTCAGGCAGCTGGGCCGCCGCGACGATTTAGGCAATACGGACTTCTTCGGGGTGTTTTTCGATACGTACAACGACCAGATAAACGGCTTCGGCTTTTTTGTGACGCCTGCCGGGGTGCAGCTTGATGCCCGCTACTCTTCCAACGGCGAGGACTTTACCTGGAATGCCGTGTGGGAGAGCAGTGCCCGCATTGAGAGCAACAGTTGGGTAGCTGAGATGCGCATTCCGTACTCGGCCTTGCGTTTCAGCAGCAAGCCAGAACAACTCTGGGGACTCAACTTCATGCGCAACCGCCAGTCAACGCGGCAGGGCTTTTTCTGGAACCACGTAGACCCGGCCATCAACGGCTTCGTGAACCAATGGGGCCGACTGACGGGCATCAAAAACGTAGAGGCCCCGCTGCGCCTGTCGCTTACGCCCTATGTGTCGGGCTATGTGGAGAAATACCCGGTACGCAACGGCGATGGCTCCACCCGGTATGAGGATAATTTCAATTTCAGCGGTGGCATGGATGTGAAGTACGGCATCAACGACGCCTTTACGCTCGACATGACGCTTATACCTGACTTCAGCCAGGTGCAGTCCGACAACCAGGTGCTCAACCTGTCGCCTTTTGAGGTGCAGTTCAACGAGTACCGGCCATTTTTTATGGAAGGGACGGAGCTTTTCAACAAAGGTGGTTTTCTGTACTCGCGGCGCATCGGGGGCATGCCGATCAATTACCTCGATGAGCGGGAAGAGCACAAGCAAGGCAATACCATCATCGAGAACCCGCGCGAGACCAAAATGCTGAACGGCACCAAGATATCGGGTCGCACCCAGTCCGGGTTAGGTATAGGTTTGTTCAACGCGGTGGTGGGCAAGCAGTTTGCGACACTGGAAGACAGCGAAGGCAACCGCTTCCAGAAAGAGACGCAGCCGCTCACCAACTACAACATTCTGGTGCTGGACCAGTCGCTCAAAAACAACTCCTACGTTACGCTGGTGAACACCAATGTGCTGCGCGCCGGAAGCACCTACGACGCCAACCTGACGGGTATGCTGTTTCGGGTGGCCAACAAAGGCAACCGCTATGCCATGGAGGGCAGCGCCGCCCTGAGCCAGAAATATTACCCCGGCGACGCGCAGCTGGGGCATATGTACAGCGTGGGAGGGGGCAAGGTAAGTGGCAATTTTCAGTACCGGTTCACCCATTCCATGAAGTCCGACACCTACGACCCGAACGACATGGGCATCAACTTCATCCGCAACACCGTGGACGAGGACCTGAACCTAAGGTATAACATTTACCAGCCGTTCTGGAAACTACTCAACATGAACACCCAATTGGGTGCGCAGTACAGCCGCCGGTATAAGCCCGACGATTTCCAGAATTTCGTGATCTATGGCCGGGTGAGCGGCACGTTCCGCAACTTCCTGAGCATGGGCACCTTCTTTAACCTGGAGCCTGTCGTGACCTACGATTTTTTTGAGCCGCGTGTGAATGGCCGCTACTATGCCTTCCCAGTCAATCACAGCATCGGCACTTGGATCTCCTCGGACTACCGCAAGAAACTGGCCCTGGACGTGGAGCTCAATTACCGCACCTTCGATGAGCACGACCGCCAGAGCTTCAGCTACTCCATTGCGCCCCGCTACCGCGTCAACGACAAGCTGATGTTCGTGTACAGGTATAACCGCAACATCAGGCTCGACGACATGGGCTATGCAAACCATTTCACCCGCACAACCGATGCCGGTAGAAGCCACGACATCATCTTCGGTCTGCGCGACGTGAACACGGTATCAAATGAACTGACCAGCTCCTACATCTTCAACAACCGCATGTCGCTATCGCTGCGGGCGCGGCACTACTGGTCCAAGGCCGAGTACAATCGCTTTTTCAGGCTCGGCGACAAAGGGGAGTTGCTCACGGATGCGTACCCGAACGGCGGCTATTTTGCAGACGGCGAGCTCCCGAACCACAACATCAACTTCAATACCTTTAACATCGACATGATCTACTCGTGGTGGTTTGCGCCGGGTAGCGAAATCAGCCTGATGTGGAAGAACGCGATTCTGGAAAGCCAGGGTGATATTGTGCCGCGCTACCACGAAAACTTTACCCGTACCATCACGGGCCCGCAGACCAACAGCCTGTCGCTGCGCATACTTTACTTTATAGATTACCAGGTGCTGAAGAAACAGCTTTCGAAATCCTAAGGTTGAAACGATTCTAACCAAAAACCCCCAAAGCTGTCGTGGCTTTGGGGGTTTTGATTTTTAAGGTACAGCAGGTATAGACTAGTTAATTGGCTGGGTCAGGTCAAAATCGGCCTGGAAGCGCAGCTGGTTGTCGCGCTTGAGGATGTAGCTGAACGTGCGGCCGTCGGCGCTCAACACTACGTTCCACTCGTTAGTAGCGGCGGCAGGTATAAGTTGGGCGGTAAAAGCGTCGGCGGGGAAGCGCATGGTAGTTGCATCGTCTGTGTCCAGGGCAATGCCACCGTACATGGTCACTTCGTCCGGGGTGCCGTCTTCGTGGCGGTGGTCATGCTTCAGCTGCAGGCCTTCTTCCATTTTAGTGAACACCCACGTTCTGGATTTGTCTTCGCCCACGTGAAAAGGAATACGGATTACCTCGTCGGAACACTCGCGCACGTGCATGGTCAGCTCCTTACCGGCAAAAGGGTCTTTGCCATCGGCCGGAAACACGGCTTTGCCCCGGAAGCTCTTGCCGCATAGTTTGCTGAGCTCGGAGAAGAAAGCCTGTTGCGTAGCCGTTACCGGCGAGGCCAGCTGCTGCATTTCAGGCACCTCTTCCAGTTCCTCAGTTTGTGGCGGTACATTGCTGGCCTGTGGCTGTTGGGCGCAGGAAGCGAACATAAAGGCCATGCCGGCCGCGAGTAGTAGTTTCTTCATCGTGTCTGTTTTTGATTGTTTGTCCGCTGAAGATAGGTATAACAGACGGTTTGGCCAAACAGGCGGCGTGCTGCCGCTGCAGGTATAGCCGGCAATCAATCCTATACCTGTTGCTATACCTGGCCATTGCGGAGAAGGCTCTCCACAGAAAAAGCCCCGGCTTCAGGGCCGGGGCTTTGTTCTTTGGGCGTTGCCGGTTAGCGTTGCAGCACCAGTTTCTGGGTATAATGCTGGTCGCCAAATTCCACCCGCAGCAGGTATATGCCTGAGCCTCTGCCTGACAGGTCGATGTTGCCTTCATAAAAGCCGTTGAAGTTCTTCACCTGACGGCTGTAAATCTCGTGCCCCAGCATGTCGGTCACGCGCAGGTACAGATCCTCTTGCTGTGCCGTTTCGAACTGGACTTTGAACACACCGTTGCTTGGGTTTGGTGAAGCAACCAGTTCCTGCTTCAGTTCGCGCCCATCTGCCTGGTAGGCGAAGGTATAGGTCTGTGACCGGGAAGAAACACAGCCCTGCCACTGCGCCTGCACACTGTAGTCGCCGCTTACGGTTGGGGTGTAAGTACGCCCGGTGGCGCCGGGTATAGGCTGGTTGTTGAGGTACCACTGGTTGCCGTCCGCCACGCTGGACTGTAGATTCAGCCCTTGGCGTGTGATGAGCGGCGTCGGGATCGGGGCACCATTCTCCACCGGCACAGCCACTCTTGGGCTAACGCAGCCAAGTGCCCGCACCTTCAGGTCGTAGAAGTAATAGTAATAGCCAAGCGGGCCTGGGTTAGCTGTGGTGCCGGTGATGGTGAACACATTGGGCACACCAAACGGGTAGCCGGTAACACCTGCGTTGTTTCGGTAGATGGTAGCTCCACCTGGGGAGTCATAACTGATCGCGATGTTGTAAGTGCCGGCCTCAGGCAGCTCTAGCCCCAGGTAATAGATGGCGCCCTGATCGTTCGGGTCGTCCTCCTGCACGCCTGGGGCAGGGGTGGAGCGGGTGGCTTCTACCTTAAGCGTTCTGGTAGCTACCGGCGAGCCGTCGCTGTTATAGGCAGTGAAGGTGATCTTGCCAGGGTTGCCAATGTAAAGCCGGGCACTCTCCAATAGCATCGGTGCCTTTGTCTCTACAATTACATCTGGCGTGAACTGATTGTAGCCTCCGCCTGTCGCAAACTTCTTAGTGGCCGGCCCGATGGTGGCCGAGAAATCGTTGAGGGAGGCGTAGAGCGAGCCACTCAGGCCATTGGAGGAGACGCTGGCCGTGTTGCCCGCGGCTATGGGTGTGCCGCCGCTTGCCGTGTTGTACCAGAAGATAGTGCCCTCGCCGGAACCCGTTAAGGTATAGCTGGGCTCGTTGCCGCAGCGGGTCGCAACGGCCTGTGGGGCTGCCGTGTTGCCACCTACGCCGAAGCTTCTGCGCAATGTGTTATTCTCCGGTACAGCATCTGTTGTGTTGCCTGCCGCTGCCACCAACTCATATGTGGCGCCGGCCTCCGTCTGGAAGTCCGCAGTCAGGAGAAGCTCATCTGTTTCAAATGACCTTAGCGTTTGGCTGTATACCTGTGTGAGGGTGGCCACTTTCACGCCGTTGCGGTATACCTCCAATGTAACAGGTATAGCCTTTTGGTCGCGCAGGCCATTGTTGCGGAGTGTAACCATAAACTGCTGCGTAGTACCCGCGCAAAGCGCAGCTCCGACCGGCGCTACCTGTTGTAGCACAATGTCTGACGATGGTCTTGCCACCTGAATGATGTAGTCCTGGGTTTCGCCGCGGGTATAGGTGCCGCAGGGTTTTATGCTGGCTGGGTTAGCTGTCTCAGCCAGCACTACACGCAGTCGGGTAATGGAACCGGGCTCCAGGAAGGATGGCGCTGAAATGGAAGCATTGAATACCCCAACTCCGGTTATCACACCTGAAGTTGCGGCTTCCTCACCAGCATCTGCAAAACTGCCGTTGCCGTTCCAGTCCACGTATACCTTGGCGGCCTTGCTGGCGTTGGCGCCGCAGGTTCCCAGCTCAAACGATACTGTTTTGGTCTGCCCGGGCTCAAAGGTCAACCGCATCTCATTTTGCAGGCGGTAGGTGGCGCAGCCCTCAAAGGAGGTCGTGATGCCGTCGAAGGTGAGGCTGTTGATGCGGGAGCCGGCTTCTGAAGTGGGAGTGCTTGCGCAATAGGCCGTTCCACCCGCGCCGCTCACCAACAGGGAATATGCTTGCGGTCCTTTCTGGAGCGTACGCTTGTGCGAAACGGTGATCGTATAGGTCTCGCCAGGTATAGGACTTGGGATAAGCACTTGCTCCACGTTGTCCACCACGTTGTCGCCGCGGGTGGCGGGCTGGTCTGGTGCATTGGGGTTGAGGACCCAGGGCATGATCGTGTTGCCGCGGTTTGTGATGCGCACATCCAGGTCGTTGACCAGGCGCGGGCTGCGGTTGTTCAGGGCGCTTGCCGTTGGGTGAGTGGCGCCTTCCGGATCGGTCCAGGAAATAGTGGCTACGAGCGGCCCGTCACCAGATGCCACCACCTCGAAAGTATAGGTTTTGCCCTGCTCCAGGCTGCGCTCCTCCATTAAATGCGTGCCCTTTGCGTTGCTGATCATGGTAGCAGCCCGACTCGCGTTCAGCAATCCCCAGCCGTGTTTGTAGTCGGGGCCAGGGGCATCGCCCGCTTCGTCGGCCGTGTGGATGGCGAGGCCCTTGAGGGTGGCGGCACGCATCACCTGCCCGTTGCGCAGGTTGGCGTAGTGCTCCTGCAACAGCAGCAGCGAGCCTGAGATATTAGGGGCCGCCATGGAGGTGCCGCTCAGTACTTTGTATGATTTGTCGTTGGTGCTGGTCGTGGAAAGAACCTTTTCGCCGCTGCCTACCAGGTCGGGCTTGATGCGGCCGTCGTCGGTAGGGCCAAAGCTGCTGAAACCCGTCACCCGGACGTCAGATGGCTGGTTATAACCGCCCGGGATGTTGTTGACAGCCCCAACCGTCAGGATATTTTTGGCATTGCCGTAGGTGGCGATGGCATCGTAGCTGTCGTTGTTGCTAATGTTGTCTGGGCGCTTGGCCACGAGCGTAAAGTTGCCATTGGTATTGCGCTGCATGTAGGGCTTGCCCACGGCGGGGCCCTGTTCCTGCCGGTTGTTCCCGCCCGACTTCACGATCAGAAAGTAGGGCGCGTTGTAGGCTATGCGGTCCCAGCTGACAGAAGTTTCGTCGTAGAGGCCGAATTTGTAATCCTCTGTTTCGCTTACCTGCGGGGTGCCCCACCATTCCCAGTAGGGGTCCTCGTCGGTGCCTTTGCGTTCGCTGTTATAGCGCCAGCCGGCAATGGTGCCGTACGAATGGTTCGAGACGAGCATATTGGTCTGCGCGGCCTCGGCCATTTCGGCAGCGTTGTTGTTAAAGTCATAAGCCAGGAGCTTTTTCACCCCGTAGGCCATGCCTTTTGCCATACTGCTCTGGCCACTGGCAATGAGTGTGCCGGCCACGTGGGTGGCGTGTTCGTTCAGTTTCGAGGCTTTGTCTTTGTGCTCCACCCGGCCGCGCAGTTCCACATGCGACTCCCGGATCAAGCCGCCGTCCCAGATGCCCATTTTGTCGGTCACGCTGCTGCTTGCCCCGCTCAGGTTAAGGCCAAGTTTGCCGCCCGCCCAAAGCTGGTCGGTGCGGGTCGTGATGGCGGCTGTAGTATTGTAGGTGATGTAATAGACCGGCATGCCCAGCGCATCGATGCGTTGCAGCGAAAGGTGGGTACCGTCCGGGTAGGTCTTTTCAATTTCCCAGCCGTTTTGCCTGGCCAGCGCAATGGCCTCTGCACGTCTTGCACGGTAATCTTTGTCTTCAGCTGCCGCAATGCGGCCCAGTTCCTTCACATTAGCACGCACGGGCACCGAACCACCCTGCTGCGCGAAGCTAACAGAAGTTGTTGCAAGTGCCGCAGCCATCAGCCAAAGGCTCAATCCTCTCATAAAGTTGTAGTAGGTAGAAATTTAGAACTACCAATATAGCTAAAAGTGTCCGAACGCCAAAAGGTTCAGAATGAATAGGATAATTGGTTAAACATCGACGCGTAGGTTCCCTATACCTTGTGTTAGGTCAGCACGGCTCCTGAAAAAACAAAGCGCCCTAGGCTTGTAGCCCAGAGCGCTTTGTCTCAGTATTTCTATTTAATTATTTGCGAAGGTAGTTCGCAAAGTCTTTGGCAAAATACGACAAGATGATGTCGGCGCCGGCTCGTTTGATGCTCAGCAGACTCTCCAGCATGGCTTTCTCGCCGTCAATCCAGCCTTTCAGCCCGGCAGCTTTCACCATGGCGTATTCTCCACTCACGTTGTAGGCGGCTATGGGCAGGTGTGAGTTGTCGCGGAGCAATTTGATGATGTCCAGGTAAGCCAAAGCAGGTTTTACCATCAGGTAGTCGGCCCCCTCTTCGGTGTCGAGCGCAGCTTCGATCAGGGCCTCGCGGCTGTTGGCCGGGTTCATCTGGTAAGTCTTCTTGTCACCCATTTTGGGGGCAGAGTCGAGGGCGTCGCGGAACGGACCGTAGAAGGCGCTGGCATACTTGGCGGTATAGCTCATGATGCCCACCTTGTGGAAGCCGTTCTCGTCGAGCACGCGGCGGATGTAGCCCACGCGGCCGTCCATCATGTCCGAGGGGCCCACAATGTCGGCACCAGCCTGCGCCTGTGTGAGCGCCATCTTGCCCAACACCTCCAGTGTTTCGTCGTTCACGATCTCACCGTTGATCACAATGCCGTCGTGGCCGTCGGAGCTGTAAGGGTCCATGGCCACGTCGGTCATCAACACCACGTCCGGGAAGTTCTTCTTGATCTCGCGGATGGCCCTTGGGAAGAGGCCATCTGGGTTTGCGCTCTCTTTGGCGTACTTGTCTTTCAGGTTTTCGGGGATGCTCGGGAAAGGGGCGAAGGCTTTGATGCCCAAATCGACGCAGGAGGCCACTTCGTCTAACAGGGTGTCTACGGAGTAGCGGTTAATGCCCGGCATCGAGGCCACTTCTACCTTTTGGTTTTGCCCCTCGATAATGAAGAGCGGGAAGATGAAGTCGTTCAGCTCCAGGGCGGTTTCCTGCACCATGCTGCGGATGACTTCGTTATAGCGGTTTCGTCTTGGTCTTTTCGTGATCATAGTATAGCGATTGCTCTAAAATGCTTCAACATAGGTATACGGCAAAGGTACGGCTTATGCGGGGTAAAGCGAAATGCTACTCCATGTCATCTGTTTTGTCCAGGTCAAAACTCTCCAGTAGCTTTTTCGCCTCTTCTTCATCATGACCCGAAATAATAAGCCGCACCGGATTAAATCCGCCTGATGCTACTTGGAAAGGGGCGATGCTACCCATGTGCTCGTTTTGCATAAAAACGTAAATGCCATGATTCTCAAGCATGTTTTTAATGACAGCTGCCCTATGGAAGTCGCCGGAGAAGATGATGGTGGGTTTTGTTTGTTCGGATTGAGGCATGTCTAAGTAGTTGTTGCTTAATAAAGCTAGCGAATTTTATGAAGAATCGCATAGCGCTTGTAGACAAAACAAAAAAGGCGAAGCCACTACAGCCTCGCCTTTCGTGCGTTTCAGGTATACCTGACTTAGAAGTTCATCACCACTCGCTCAATAATATCGCAGCACTCGTGCAGTTGCTCTTCGGTCATTACCAAAGGCGGCGCAAAACGGATAATGTCGCCGTGGGTTGGCTTGGCCAAAAGTCCGTTTTCTTTCAACTCCACGCACACGTCCCAGGCGGTGCGTCCGTCAGCTGCCGGTTCGATCACGATGGCGTTGAGCAAGCCGCGGCCTCTTACCAGCGTAACCACTTCCGGACGCTTGGCTTTCAGTTGGTTCATACGGTCACGGAAGATCTCGCCCAGTTTGTAGGCGTTCTCCACCAGGTTCTCCTCCTTGATCACCTCCAATGCAGCAATAGCCACTGCAGCCGCCATGGGGTTACCGCCAAAAGTAGAGCCGTGCTCGCCCGGCTGGATGCAGAGCATGATGTCGTCGTTGGCCAGCACGCAGGACACTGGCAGCACGCCACCCGAAAGGGCCTTACCCAGGATCAGGATGTCAGCTTTCACGTCGTCGTAATAGCTGGCAAGCATTTTACCGGTTCGAGCTATACCTGTCTGAATCTCGTCGGCCATGAGCAGCACATTGTATTCTTTGCAAAGCGCATGTGCCTTGGCCAGGTAACCATCCTGCGGCACGACCACGCCCGCTTCGCCCTGAATCGGCTCCACCAGGAAACCGCACACGTTCGGGTTTTCTTTCAGAGCAGTTTCCAGCGCCTCGAGGTCGTTATAAGGAATAACTTTAAAGCCTGGCATATAGGGGCCAAAGCCTTTGGTAGAATCGGGGTCGGTGGAGAAAGAGATGATGCCGGTGGTACGACCGTGGAAGTTGCGTTCCACCACAATAATCTCGGCGTTGTGCGGGGCGATGCCTTTTTTGAGGTAGCCCCACTTACGGGCCAGTTTGATGGCGGTCTCCACGGCCTCGGCACCCGAGTTCATGTACAGCGACTTGTCGTAGCCAAACAGCTCGCAGATGTACTTCTCGGCTATACCTAGTTTGTCGTTGTAGAAGGCGCGGGAAGTAAGGGTAAGCTGCTGCGCCTGCTCGATCAGGGCGTTGATGATGCGCGGGTGACAATGACCCTGGTTCACGGCGCTGTAAGCCGACAGGAAGTCATAATAGCGTTTGCCCTCCACATCCCACAGGTATACGCCCTCGCCTTTGCTGAGTACTACCGGCAGTGGGTGGTAGTTGTGGGCGCCGTACTTTTCTTCGGTTTCGATGGCCTGCTGGCTGGAGGTGATGGATAGCGTGTTCATAGTTTATGTGTTAAAAAAAGCTGATGTCAGAAACTCGGGGCAACGCTGCGCCACAGGCTACAACTCCCGACCTATATTTACAGGGATTCTGGTGAATTGTTGTAAATATAGTGAAAACAGCCTGAATTATACCTTTACCCGGAAAACGAGCCTAGGCGCGCCCTGCCTGCCCCTTCAGGCACTGCCTGAATACGGTGTAGAATCCCTCCGGATCGTACTCGGCGTAAATGTTGGTCATGATGCCCAACTGGTTGTCGTCGGTCCGGAAACCGTATACCTCTTCTTCGCCTTTTTGCGAGGCTGGGGAAGGAACGATGTGCCGCTCAAGCAGTGTGAGTTGGGTGGGGGAGATGGACTTGCTCAGCTCAGAGCAGTACACCTGCTGGTGCTGTATGCTGAAGGTATTCACAAAGCCGCGGGCGCGCATAACGGATACTGCCTCGCTTAAGTTGTTGAAACGTGACATGGTCTTTATGATTTAGGTGATGAGTTCGCGGCAAGGAATAATATATTGTTTAACGAATATGATGCAGAAGAGGGAGTTAGGGTGATGATTATTTTGTGAACGACCCGAATTTGCAGATATTTGTCGTTTAAAAAGAAGTATAGCTGTGAGTGACCTGAAAGAAGGCGAGGATTTTTACTTTGAACGTGGACTGATGGTGCTGACGGCCAAGTACCTGCTCAAGCGGGGCTACTGCTGCCGCAACGCCTGTCGCAACTGCCCCTACGGCTTCACCAAAAAGAAAAAAGAAGCGGATGAGAAAGGCGCCGGCCAGGTGTAACCTCTACAGTTAAAAGGCCTTTGTAGCTGTTTTAGAGCATGTTTTGCTAAAATTATCTGCTATGCCTTTGACATTGTGTATCTTTTTATAGATATTTGCACCCCTATTGAAATAATTTAGAAGAAAATACAAGATGGCACGAGTTTGCGATTTAACCGGAAAGAGAGTACGAGTAGGAAATAACGTTTCTCACGCTAATAATAAGACAAAGCGTAAGTTCTATCCGAACCTTCAGAAGAAGCGTTTCTACATCCCTGAGGAAGATGCTTGGGTAACCCTTAAAGTTTCTACTTCAGCATTGAGAACAATCAACAAGAACGGCATCTCTTCAGTATTGAAGAAGGCTGTTGAGCAAGGCTACATTATGTACTAATGGCAGCCTTCCGGCTGTGTGCGCTCTTATGCTGGCTGTCGCTTACGGCAGTAGCGCAACCGCATTCAGGCTCGGAAAAGCCATCTGATACTTTAGATAAAGAGTTTCATCGGCAACGGAGAGAGGTGTTGCGGCAACAGCTGCCCCCTCGCTCCGTTGCCGTTCTTTTTGCCAGTCCCGTGCGCAACCGCGCCAACGACGTGGACTACTACTACCATCCCGACCCCGACTTTTATTACCTCACCGGGTATACCGAGCCGAACGCCGTGCTGCTGCTCTTTGGAAGCCCGCAGAACCTGAACGGCAAGCAGGTGCACGAACTGCTGTTCGTGCAGCCCAACGACCCGATGCACGAACTCTGGAACGGCAAGCGGCTGGGCGTGGAAGGCGCGTCGAAGGAGCTAGGTATAGTCACGCTTCCCAACACCGACTTCGCGGGGTTTAAACTCGACACGGCCAATCTGCAGCAGATCCTGATTAAAAGTTTGCCGCACGACGTACGCGACGATGCCGCGGACGAGGCAGATCTGTACAGTTTGCTGGGTCAGTTCAAGACGAAAGTAAAATATCCGATTAACTTCAGTGCAACGCGCAGCATGCTCTATGGCATCACGCGGGAGCACGGGCTAGCGCAGGCCGAAGGAGTGGCGCTCTACATTCGACAGGCCATGCTACAGGAGCCTGACCTGAAAAACGACCAGGCGCTGCAGGGCTATCTGCAGGCCAAAGACATGCGTGCCCGCACCCAGGCCGTGGCTGCTATACCTGAGCAAAAGCTCGATGCCTACACACTAGACCAGATGCTGGACCAGTTACGGGAAGTGAAAACCGAGGAAGAGGTCAGGCTGCTTCGCAAGGCGGCTAGTATGTCGGCCATCGGGCAGATCGAGGTGATGAAAGCCATGAAGCCGGGTATGTCTGAGATGGAGATACAGGGTATACACGAGTTTGTGTTCAAGAAATACGGGGCGCAGCATGTCGGTTACCCTTCGATCGTTGGGGCCGGCAACAACGGCTGTGTGCTGCACTACACGGCCAGCAACAAACCAGCTATACCAGGCAGCGAATTGGTGCTGATGGATGTGGGTGCTGAGTACTTGGGCTACACCGCCGATGTGACCCGCACGATACCGGCCAACGGCAAATTCACAAAAGAGCAAAAAGCGATTTACGAGCTGGTGCTCAAAGCGCAGGAAGCGGGCTTTCAGCAATGTAAAGTCGGCAACGCTTTCAATGCGCCGCACCAGGCTGCCGAGACTGTGATAGCCGATGGGCTGGTGAAGCTGGGCATCATTAAAAAAAGGGAAGAGGTACAGCGCTACTTTCCGCACGGCACTTCGCACTACCTGGGTCTGGATGTGCACGACCGCGGTAGCTTCGGGCCTTTCCAGGCCAACACTGTTATCACTGTAGAACCAGGCATTTACATACCGGAAGGCAGCCCCTGCGACAAAAAGTGGTGGGGCATTGGCGTGCGCATCGAAGACGATATCCTGATCGCCGAAAAGGGCTGGGAAAACCTGTCGAAGCAGGCGCCACGCACGGTAGAGGAAATTGAAAAGACCATGGCCCAGCCGAGCGCATTGGATGTTTTTAAGCTGCCTAAGCTCGATTAATGGGCAGCACAAGCGAAGTATAGTAATGACCTGCAGGAAGGTCGAAAAAGCTAATTCAGAAAAATTTATACTTTGTTTGTAATTAGAGATTTAAGCTTGTATATTTGCAGTCCTAAATAAAAATTTACTGTTGAGATGGCTAAAAAAGCAAAAGGTAATAGAATCCAGGTAATTATGGAGTGCACAGAGCATAAAGCGACTGGCATGCCTGGAACTTCAAGGTACATCACTACCAAAAACAGAAAAAATACGGCTGAGCGTTTAGAGCTTAAGAAGTATAACCCTGTGTTGAAAAAAGTAACTGTACATAAAGAAATTAAATAACCATGGCTAAGAAGGTAGTTGCAACCCTAAAGACCGCTACAGGTAAAGATTGGGCAAAAGTGATCAAAGCCGTTAAGTCTCCAAAAACTGGTGCTTACAGCTTTAAAGAAGAGATGGTGCCTGTTGACAAAGTACAGGACTTCCTGAAGAAGTAATTAAGCCTACTCTACTTATACATAGATAGAATACATGAAGAAGTCCCTTTATTGGGACTTTTTTAGTATATTACCGTATCACACCGAGACAGTCTTCACCCTACAAAACACGCAGATGGGAATTTTTGACTTTTTCAGCAAAGAGCAGAAGAAAGAATCGCTCGACAAAGGTCTGGAGAAAACCAAAACCAGCTTTTTCGGGCAGTTGAGCAAAGCAGTCGTGGGCAAGTCTACGGTTGACGTGGAGGTGCTCGACGAACTGGAGGAAATTCTGGTGCATGCGGACGTAGGGGTAGAGACAACGGTGAAGATTATTGACCGCATTGAGAAACGCGTAGCCCGCGACAAGTACGTGAGCACCAGCGAGCTCGATCGGATCCTGCGGGAAGAGATTGCCGCCCTGCTTGAGGAGAACCGTGCCGGCGACGGCGCCAACTTCGATCTGCCGGCAGGTATAAAGCCATACGTGATCATGGTGGTGGGCGTAAACGGCGTGGGTAAAACCACGACCATCGGCAAATTGGCCGCGCAGTTCCACAAAGCCGGCAAGAAAGTCGTGCTGGGCGCTGCCGATACCTTCCGTGCCGCTGCCGTAGACCAATTGATCATCTGGGGCGAGCGTGTGGGCGTGCCGGTAATTTCGCACGGCATGAACACGGACCCGGCCTCGGTGGCTTATGATGCCGTAAAGAAAGGTGTGGACACTGGTGCTGACGTGGTGATCATCGACACGGCGGGCCGACTGCACAACAAAGTGGGCCTGATGAACGAGCTTTCGAAGATCAAGCGTGTGATGCAGAAGATTACGGCAGACACCCCGCACGAGGTGCTGTTGGTGCTCGACGGCAGCACAGGCCAGAACGCCCTGATTCAGGCGCGTGAGTTTACTAAAGCTACCGACGTAACGGCGCTGGCCATCACCAAGCTGGACGGTACAGCCAAAGGCGGTGTGGTGATCGGTATTTCTGATGAGTTTAAAATTCCGGTGAAATACATTGGGGTAGGTGAAAAGATCGAAGACCTGCAGCTGTTCGACAAGCATCAGTTCGTAGAGTCATTCTTCTCCCGCAAAAAATAACATAAGCTGCTGCCTGTATGGCGAAATTGCTGTTGATCGTTTTGTCACTGATGCTGACCGTATGCAACGGTACCCAGGGTACCGCAGGGCAGGAGGGCGAAGCGCAAAGCACGCAGCAGGAAATGAAAGCACAGCAGGGCCAGCAGATGCAAGTAAAGCAAGGTATACAGGGGCAGATTCTCTGGGAGGCAGGTAACCAGATGCCCTCCCCGGACGCACCGCCCAGCAGCGGCTGCCGCGGCGTGGAGCGCACCGTATACATCTACGAGCTGACTAACAGTTCGCAAACCACATCTACAGACGGTGTTTTCCACACCAACATCAAAACGAAACTAGTTACCCAGGTAAAGACAGACGCCAACGGCAACTTTGCAGTCAGCCTGAAGCCCGGCAGGTATAGCCTCTTCACCAAGGAAGAGCAGGGCCTTTTTGCGAACCTTTTCGACGGGGAGATGAACATCTTTCCAGTGGAGGTAAAGGAAGGCGAAGTGACGACGGTGGAGTTTCTGGTGAATTACAATGCGTTTTATTAGGCGCCCTTCAGCAGCTTAAAGACATAAGTAAGTTACTTAGCTGCTGATTTACAAAGCTTACCTTAATCCTTAAATGGCCTGATGAGCCCTATAACTGTTCCCTACCACCTGTTAATCCCTACGGTAGCTAGCATTGCGGTGCTATTACTTATCCTAGTCAGGAGGGAGCGGCTACTCAGAACACAGTCAAAGAAGAGCTACTGGGTTTCCCTCGTGATCTTCCTCGCTACTTATGCGCTCATTGTTGGCGGGGCTACCTTTTACGATATCTACTATCAATGGGACTTGAACAGATATGACCTGGACGGTGATGGTTTCTTTGGTGCGAACGAGGTAACGCCAGCACAAGAGGCTGCCCTGCGGAAGCTTACGAACGACATGGGGCGGAACCTTTCCATGATTACAGGGCTGGTGTTTTCAGCAATGGTAGCTATAGCTGCCTACATGGTCGGGATGATAAGAAGTAAAGCAGTTTGATGCAGTAAAGCATGGATCATAAAAACAAAACAGCCTGCTACTTAGCGGGCTGTTCTTTTATTAACCAAACATGTTGTACTTTTGCAGTTCGTCTGCCCGATCGAACTAATGCGCAATAGCAATGGTTTTGAAGAATTGGGAATTATCGCGCTAATACAGAAATAAGTGAAAGTAAGAAGTTTAAAGAAAGACAAGGTCAACGTCATCACCTTGGGTTGCTCGAAGAACCTGGTGGATTCGGAAGTGCTGATGGGGCAGCTGCGTGCCAATGAATTTGACGTGGCGCACGAGTCTGAAAACGACGATTCGAATATCATCATCGTGAATACCTGCGGCTTTATCGACAACGCCAAGCAGGAGTCCATTGATACCATTCTGCGCTACGCCGAGGCGAAAGAGGCCGGCCAGATCGACAAGCTATACGTAACGGGCTGTTTGTCGCAGCGCTACAAGGATTCTCTGGAAGCCGAGATCCCGCAAGTAGATGCTTATTTCGGTACGCTCGAAATGCCGCAGCTCCTCAAAAAGCTGGAGGCCGACTACAAGCACGAGCTCATCGGCGAGCGACTCATCACCACGCCTTCGCACTTTGCTTACTTTAAGATTGCTGAAGGCTGTAATCGCCCTTGCTCTTTCTGTGCTATACCTCTGATGCGCGGCAAGCACGTAGACCGTCCGATCGAGGACTTGGTGAAAGAGGCAAAGCGTTTGGCCAGCATGGGTACCAAGGAACTCATCCTGATTGCCCAGGACCTGACTTACTACGGACTGCAGCACTACGGCGAGCGCAAGCTGGCTGATCTGCTCCGCAACCTGTCCGATGTGGAAGGTATCGACTGGATTCGTATGCAGTATGCTTACCCGTCGCAGTTCCCGATGGAGGTGTTCGACGTGATGAACGAGCGCGAGAACATTTGCAAGTACCTGGATATGCCACTGCAGCACATCTCCGACAACATGCTCAAGACCATGCGCCGTGGTATCAGCAAGCGCCGCACCATCGAGCTCGTGGATCAGATCCGCCAGCGTGTGCCCGATATTGCTTTGCGCACCACACTCATCGCTGGTCACCCGGGCGAAACCGATCAGGATTTCCAGGAGCTGTACGATTGGGTGGAAGAAACCCGCTTTGAGCGTCTGGGTATCTTCACCTACTCACACGAAGAAAACACCCACTCCTATACCTTAGAGGACAACGTGCCGGACGAGGTGAAGCAGGAGCGCGCCGATGCCATCATGGAGCTGCAGCAGGGTATTTCGGTAGAGTTGAATGAGGAGAAAATAGGCAAAACCTACAAAGTGCTATTCGACCGCAAAGAGAGCGGCTACTTTGTGGGCCGTACCCAGTATGACTCGCCGGAGGTAGACAACGAGGTGCTCGTGCCAGCCGACAACCAGTATGTGCGCCTCGGCGACTTCGCCAACGTGAGGATCACCGATTCTTCGGACTTTGACCTGTATGGGGAAGTAGTTCTCTAGTTGGGACTTAGAGTTTAAATGCGGCTATACCTTGCAGGTATAGACCAGATGTAAAGTCAGAAGAAAATGTATTTTGGCTTTGAGTCAGGTATACACTTCGGCGGGGCACGGACGAATGGAAGTCTTTTGTCCTTTGTCTAAATCTTCTTCGTCAAGTTTAATAACAACCATTATCAAAGGAAACTCCCTAAGTGCTTTGGCGAACAGGGAGTTTCCTTTTTTGTTTCTATCCCGGAATTGTGTATTATGGACATTCAAACCAGAGTATAGCACAAAACGCAGGCTTTCTCTCGTAAAGTCTACTTTACCTATATGCGGCACATTAAGCTCCTTACAACCGATTCGCTCACTCTCGAATATAACGCTGTCGAAGATTACATTTCGGCCACCTGGCATGGTGTTTTCACAAGCGATGTGATTAAACAAGGCTACGAGCAGATCCTGTTTTTTCTGCAGAAGGAGCGCTGCCACAAGCTACTCGACAACCACTACGATGTGCAGGGCCTTTGGGTAGAACTGACGGAATGGCTGGCTCACGACTGGCACCCACGGGCCGAAAAAGCAGGCTTAGAATATCACGCCGCCGTTTACTCGCAGGATTACTTTAGTCGCCTTTCCACCGACAGAGCCTTGAACATGGTTCGGAACGGCATCGCCAAAGGGTTTGAGACAGTTGAGAACGGTGAAGCCTGGCTCAACTCCCTGTAGGTTATTTCAGCACGTACTTGCTCAGTACCTGGTAAGCCTCGTTCACATTGTCGCCTTTGCGGAACTCCTGTTTAATAGTGGGCGTGGCTTCACCCGTAAGCCAGATCTTCAGTTCGGCATCAAAGTCTAACATGCCGGCACTCTCTTTTGAAAACATCTTGATACTGCTGTAAGGCACGCTCTGGTACTCTACTTTGGATCCCGTAAGGCCTTGTTTGTTCACCACGATCAGCCGCTTGTTCGTAAACACGAGCATGTCGCGGATCAGGCGGAAGGCTTTTTCGATCTGCTCGTCGTGGAGCAATATCGGCTGAAACTCTTTGGTGAGTTTCTCGACAGGTACTGCTGAGGCGTGGCCCAGTATTCCGTTTAGTAGTCCCATAAGGTTGACTGGATAAGAGAACATTTGACAAAGGACAGCAGAAGGTGCAGGTATAGCCCGCAACAGGATGTTCTGCAGGAGTTGTCCGAATGCTTATACGTATAAACTCCAGATTCCATCCGCCTCTACCTGTTTTCTATCGTATCAGCTGTATATCAAAAATAAAAAAACGTACTTTGTAGCCAACATAGGCACAGGCGTTTTGTTATACCGTGCAGGTATAGGCCGCTGGTGCTACGCCACAAAACAGAGCAGATGGAAGTAACCGATATGAAAATCTCGAAGGTAACATATGCCGCCACAGGCGCCTTCTCCCAGACAATAGCCGATTACCTTGCCCAAAACGAAAAGATGCAGGCGTTCTATCATCGCTTCCCGACGCTGGAGGCTTTTGAGGAGCAAATCAAAGAAAAAACGTTCGACAAGGCCCAGCGCCATACCTTATACTTGGCTTTGCAAGAGCAATACGGTTCGGTGGCTGACATTCACCCTGCGGTGCAGCAGCACCTGGAGCTGTTGCAGCAGCCTAACACCTATACCGTTACCACGGGCCACCAGCTTAATATCTTTACAGGCCCGCTTTACTTTGTGTACAAGATCGTGACGGCCATCAACACCTGTCGCCAGCTGAAGGCAGCTTACCCGGATTACAACTTTGTGCCAGTGTACTGGATGGCCACTGAGGACCATGATTTCGCGGAGATCAACCACTTCAACCTATTTGGCAAACGCTATACCTGGGAGTCGGAGCAGAAGGGGGCCGTGGGTCGTTTCGCTACAGCCGGCCTCGACAAAGTGCTCGAAGAGCTGCCCGAAGCTTTCCCGGTTTTTGAAGAAGCCTACCGCAACAGCAAGACCCTGGCTGATGCCACCCGTGCCATTACGCATGCCCTGTTTGGCGAGTACGGGCTGGTGAGCATTGACGGTGACCACGCAGAACTTAAGAAGGCCCTTATACCTGTGGTGGAAAAGGAGCTGACCGAGCAACTGTCGAACAGACTGGTGGAGGAGACCAATGTGCAACTGGAGCAACTGGGGTACAGGCCGCAGGTGTTTTCGCGCGAGATCAATCTGTTTTACCTGCAGGAAGGTATGCGCGAGCGCATTGTGCAGGAGGGCGACAGGTATAGCGTACTCAATACCGACCTTAGTTTTACGCAGCAGGAAATCCTGCAGGAGGCGCAGGAGCACCCGGAGCGCTTCAGCCCGAATGTAATACTACGGCCACTGTACGAGGAGCTGGTGCTGCCGAACCTGGCCTATATTGGCGGCGGGGCAGAAGTGGCGTACTGGTTCCAGCTTTGTAAGGTGTTCGAGGCCCATCAGGTAACTTTCCCGATCATCATGCTGCGCAACTCAGCACTCTATATCAGCAAGCCGAACGCCACCCGCATGCACAAACTGGGCCTGCAGCCGCTCGATCTGTTCCAGGATTATCAGGAACTCAAGAAGAAGCTCTCCGCCCAACTGCACGAGGTGGAATTAGACTTGGAGACGCAACGCAAGGCGGTGGCCAGGGCGTTCAAAGAGGTAGAAGAACTTGCCGCAGGTATAGACCCTACTTTGGTGAAGGCCGTGGCGGCCGAGCAGCAGAAAGCCAACAACTCGCTGCAGATGCTTGAGAAAAAACTCGCCAAAGCCCGCGACAGCAAACACGAGCAGACATTCAAGCAACTCGAAAACCTGAAGGACAAGCTTTTTCCGAACGGCAGTTTGCAGGAGCGCCAGGATAACCTGCTCTCGTACCAGACCAACCACCCTAACTTTATACCTGCCCTGGTGGAGGCTTTTGACCCGCTCGAGTTTAAATTTACGATACTGGAGGAAGAGTAATGTACAAGGCCGAGCTGCGCAAAATCATGCTGCAACGCCGCCGGGCACTGTCGGCGGATGAGGTGGCCGTGCGAAGCCAGCGCATTGCCGATCTGTTTTTCAGGCATTTCCCGCTGCAGGCAGGGCAGACGGTGCACGTGTTTCTGCCCATCGTCAAAAACAACGAGGTAAATACCTGGCCCATCATTGAGCGGCTGCGGCTGGAGCAGCCCGAGGTGCGGGTGGTGGTGCCTGTGACCGATGCGGCCCAGAACGTGCTCACCCACCATCACCTCACCGAGGAGTCGGTGCTGGTGGAAAATGCCTGGGGTATACCGGAGCCGAAAGACGCCCGGATCGTGCATGCTGATGAGGTGGATCTGGTACTGATCCCGCTGCTGGCTTTCGACAGGCAAGGCCACCGGGTAGGGTATGGAAAAGGCTTCTACGACCGCTTTCTGGCCGACTGCCGGCCCGATGTGGTAAAGGTTGGGTTATCGCTGGAGCCGCCCGTGGAGCAAATCGCAGATCCCAACGAGTTTGACGTGCCGCTCGATTTTGCCATTACGCCCGAAGGCGTCTGGCCTGAAGTTATACCTTAACACTCCATTAGCAATTGTCTTACAAGCGCTCCTTTGTTGATAGCTTTCTTTCTTTTCAAGGGATACCAAACAAAAAGCCCTGCTGCATGGGCTACAACAGGGCTTTAAGGGGAACGCTATCAGCGCTTATTTCTTTTTGCCGCTTACTACCTGGCGAAGCTGAGCCACAGGACCGAATTCAGCCTGCTCAATGGTTTTGCCGCCCAGGTAAATTTTGCGCAACTGCACTTCAACAGGCGCCATGGTGCGGGTCATGTCTGAGCTCACCACTTTGGTGTAAAATTCACGGGCCTCCAAAACGGCGCCGCGCTCAAAATGGTGTCTTGACTCGTTTTTGTTAACGGGCAGCCCCGGTATAACCTGGTAGGTCGTGCACACTACTTCGTACTTCGCCTGGAATGGAGTTACCAAAGGCTTTACCACTTTCTGTAATAGTTTCTTCATTTTGCTTCCTGTTGATTTGCTTTCATTGCTCTAAGACAATGCAAAATAAGACTTAATTCCAGAAATAAAACAATTTTTGTGGCAGAGCCCTTAAAAAAAATGTAACAACAGAATTATAAGTTGCTGTTTTATACTTTGTTAAGATTGAACTTTGTTATGGCGGGCAAAGTGGTAAGAGCTTGTAATAAAACCAAGGTATAGCACGCATACGCTATACCTTGGTTTTATGTATTGTTAGTGATGCTAGTGCATGGTGCAACTTGCTGATATGCTATTTGTTAGCCTGCTCCAAGGTGTCGGGTGATACAGCTGTTTTCTGGAGTAAGCGTTCTATGTCCGGTGTTATTTTCTCTGGTTTGGTAATCGGGGCGTAGCGTTTTACAGGCTTCCCGTCGGCATCAATCAGGAATTTGGTGAAATTCCATTTCACGCGGCTGCCCAGCAGGCCGCCCAACTCCGACTTCAGGTACTGAAACACGGGGTGAGCATTGTTGCCGTTCACGTCCACTTTCTCCATCATTGGAAAGCTCACGCCGTAATTGATCAGGCAGCCTTGCTCAATCTCCTCTTTACCACCTGGTTCCTGGTTGCCGAACTGGTTGCAGGGGAAGCCCAGCACCACCAAGCCCTCGTCTTTGTACTTCTTGTACAGGTTTTCCAGGCCTTCATACTGGGGCGTAAAGCCACAGTGGCTGGCCGTGTTCACCACCAATACTACCTTCCCCTTAAAATCTTCCATGTTCACCTCTTTGCCCTGCAAAGAAGTAGCCGATAGGTTATAAAATTCGCTCTTGTTCTGAGATTTGCTCATGGTTTCGTCTGTAAGGTATATGCTATACCTCAACCGAAAATCTATCAAAAGGTTTTATTCGACCGGCCTCACCCCACGGGTCATCTCCCGCTTGCCCGGAGGGCCTGGCAGGGCCTCCACTTCGAATCCGGCGGCTTTGAGGCTGCGCTTAAACGAGCCTTTGGCGCAGTAAGTAACCAACACACCGCCAGGGCGGGTCGCCTGGAAGAGCTTGGCAAACATTTCGTCCGACCACAACTCGGGTTGCTTTTCGGGAGCGAAGGCATCGAAGTAGATCAGGTCGTAATAGGCGCGCGGCGGCACGAACTCCTCGAGCGTTTCGTGAATTTTCTGCAGCGTGAAATACGGAATTATCTCAAACGGTTCGTTCCAGGGCGCACGGTGCAGCTGCAGGAACACATCGTGCAATTCAGGGTTCAGGATCACCTTATCAAATTGCAGTTGCTCCACCACCTCCATAGTCAGTGGGAATTTCTCCAGTGTGTCGTATTGGATGAAAGCCTTCTGGGCAAGAGCGAAAGGGTAAGAAAGGATGGCATTGAGTCCGGTGCCAAAGCCCACCTCCAGTAGCTTGATGTCTTTGCGTGTATTGAGCACATGCTCCAGGCCGTGCTTAATAAAGACATGCTGCGACTCCTGCAACGCCCCATGCACCGAGTGGTAGTGCTCGTTCATTTCGGGCACATACAAGGTGTAGGAGCCATCTTTGGTCTGCCTGATTTCGAGATGCATGATTATTTGTTTAATTTACAAATGTAAGCAATCAGGAATGAATAATTATAGGTAATGACTAATCAAGAATGATTAATGATTAATGAATAATCGTTAGTGCGTAATGATTAGAGTGGATTGATTAAGGTGATGAACTACTCCGCAGCCAAACTTCTATCTTACTATTTGCTGAGCTCTAACGCTGCACAGCTGATTCCGAGTTATGAGTCCACGTTTACCAATCCTTAGATGTGAACATACTCAGCAGTTTGCTTCGGGATATCCATATTCTGTAAAGCATTAATTTGCTATAAGGACAGGTCACAACCTGCTCGAATCGTTCATAACCAACAATTTAACAATACAACCATTCAACAATTAACAATCAACAATCAACAATTTAAAACATGCCCCGCATCAAAGTCGCTATACCTGACCACGTCTCTTTCGAAACCGCTATACCTGTCCGCATCACCGACCTGAACTACGGCGCCCACCTGGGCAACGATGCCCTGCTTTCCATCCTGCACGAGGCCCGTTTGCAGTTGTTGAAACACTTCGGCTATACCGAGCTCGACCTGGGCGGGGCCAGCCTGATTATGGCCGACGTAGCCATCGAGTACAAGGGCGAGGGCTTCTACGGCGATGTGCTTACCCTGAAGCTGGCTTTTGACGATGTGCACAAGTATGGCTTCGATATTACCTACCACGTGCTCAACCAGAATGGCAAGGAAGTGGCCCGCGCCAAGACGGGTATGCTGTGCTTTAACTACCAGCAGCGAAAATTAATGGCACTGCCCGACGAAGTAAAAGCCCGGATTGAAACTAATGCCTAAGTATTTTTGTAATTTTGTGGTATGAATTTGATTGCAGATATACCCGTTTTAACTAAAAAAGACATTCGTAAGCTGTCGCTGGACGACCTGAAAGCCTGGCTCGTGGAGCAGGGCGAGAAAGCGTTCCGTGCCAAGCAGGTATACGAGTGGATCTGGAAGCACTCGGCCCAGTCGTTTGAGGAGATGAACAACGTGAGCCTGGCCCTGCGCGAAAAGCTGGACCAGCACTTTGCCATTAACGCGGTGCAGGTGGCCACCAAGCAGATCAGCAACGACGGCACCATCAAGTCTGCCTTCAAACTCTACGACAACAACATCGTGGAGGGCGTGCTTATACCGCACGAAGAGCGCAAGACCGCCTGCGTGAGCAGCCAGGTAGGGTGCTCGCTTACCTGTAAGTTCTGCGCCACCGGCTACATGGACCGCGTCCGCAACCTCGATGCCGCCGAGATCTACGATCAGGTGGTGCGCATCAACCAGCAGAGCCTGGAGCAGTACGGCCAGCCGCTTTCCAACATCGTGTACATGGGCATGGGCGAACCAATGCTCAACTACGCCAACGTGATGAAGAGCATCGAGCGCATCACGGCGCACGACGGCCTGGGTATGGCCGCACGCCGCATTACGGTGAGCACCGCAGGTATAGCGAAGATGATAAAGAAGATGGCCGACGATGGCGTGAAAGCCAACCTGGCCCTGTCGCTGCACGCAGCCAACGACGAGAAGCGCAACCAGATTATGCCCATCAACGAGACCAACTCGTTGGAGGCGCTGACCGATGCTCTGAAGCACTTCCACCAGGTGACAGGCCGCAAGGTAACCTACGAGTACATCGTGTTCCAGAACTTCAACGATACGCTGGAGGATGCCGAGGAACTGTACCGTTTCTCCAAAGTGATCCCTTGCAAGATCAACCTGATCGAGTATAACCCCATCGAGAACGCCGATTATAAGAACACAGACGAAGAGCGCTGGCAGAACTTCATTTACTACCTCGCAGACCGTGGCGTGCAGGTGAATGTGCGCCGCAGCCGTGGCAAAGACATCGACGCTGCCTGCGGACAGCTCGCCGTGAAAGAGAAACAGCCCGCTTAAGCGCGTTAGTTATACCTGAAACAAAAGGCCCCTGCTATACCTGTAGCAGGGGCCTTTTGTTATACTTGTCAGCCCATCTAACTGGCTTTGTTGAACCTGCCTTCCGGTCTGGGTCTGCCGCTGGAAATGTCGTGTGGGTTTTGCGTGACTTCCTGTTCTCTGAACAGCACGGCGTGCTCCTTCGGCCGAATCTCCTGGCCAAACTCGGCGGCATACTGCTGGGTAAACTCGGCTCCGAACAGCACAATGAGCGAGGAGTAGTAGATCCATACCAAAATCACGATGATAGAGCCTGCTGCCCCGTAAGCCGAGCCCGGGTCGCTGGTGCTGATAAACCAGCTGATCAGAAACTTGCCGATCGTGAAGAGCAAAGCCGTGATCAAAGCACCTACCCATACATCGCGCCACTTGATATAGGCATCCGGCAGGTACTTGAAAATAAGCGAGAATAAAGCTGTAATAATGGCTACCGACAGCACAAAGTCCATCGCCTTAATCAGGAAATAAAGCACATCAGGCGAGATGAACTGCAGGTAATTGTCGAATATCTGGCGGAGGTAATCGCTCAGGATAGAGATGACGGCGCTCAGCAGAAGCGAAACCAACATCAGCAGGGCGATGCTCAGCACAATGCCAAACGAGAACATGCGCACCTGCAGCATCTTCACAATACCGTTCGTCGGTTTAGGCTTCACGTTCCACACCCGGTTCAGCGACTCCTGCAGGGTGGCAAAGAAGGTGGTGGATGCGAAGATCAGGGTACCGATACCAATCCAGAAAGCGATGCCGCCGCCTTCGCTTAGCGCCGCGTTCTGCACAATGGTTTCAATAGACTCAGCCGCGCTAGGGCCTATGGCAGCGGAAATCTGCGCGGAGAGCTCACCCGAAACGGCCTTTTCCCCCAGAAAAAAACCCGCCGCCTGTATGATGATAACAAGCAAGGGCGGGATGGAGAAAATGGCGTTGAAGGCCAGCGCTGCAGCGAGCAGCAACGAGCCATTGTCCAGAAACCCGTTGAAGGTATTTTTGGAAAGAGGAAATATAATGCTGGTTATAGATTTCGTCATGTTGCTTGTCTGTATCATCAGAATAGCTTTTTGATACGACAGCGGGAAATGTTAGGTTGGAAACCCTACAGCTTGTCGGTGGTGGCTGTGAGGTTGACACGGGCGTTCATGACAGCCTGTATACCTGCCAGCATCAGGTAGATGTTATCAAACGACAGCTCGCGCATGGCCCTTCGCTCGTAATGGGTTAGAGCACAGTTGCCTTCAACGTATTGGCGACATCCTGCGCAGGTATAAATTCGTACACGGGAGCGAATATAAGGTATAGCCCCATGTCGCTAAGAAACCAACTCCAAACACTGTTTTTGTTCCTGTTGCTTTTCGGCTGCGCTCAGAGCCCCGGCGACAAAGCCCAAGGTATAGCCCAGCAGGTGTTGGAAAACATGGGCGGGGAGAAAGGTTGGAACGACACCCGCTACCTGGCCTGGACATTCAACAAGCAGTACCAGGTGTGGGACAAGCACCAGAACCGCTTCCGCTGGGAGCAGGACAGCCTCGTAGCCATTATCAACACCGACACCAAGGACGGCAAGGTATACGTAGCGGGTCAGGAACTGCAGGACCTGGAGGAGAAACAGAAACTGCTGGAGCGCGCCTATGCCCTCTGGATAAACAACTCCTATTGGCTCGTGATGCCCTTTAAGCTGCAGGACGAAGGCGTGACGCTCCGGTATGTGGGTGAGGAGCAAACCCTGGAAGGGGCGCCGGCCGATGTGCTGGAGATGACCTTCGCCCAGGTGGGCCTCACGCCGCAGAACAAGTACAAACTATGGGTGGATCAGGAGCAGGGTCTGATAACGCAGTGGGCCTTCTTCCGAAACGCAGAAGATGCCGAGCCCACCTTTACCCGGCGCTGGAGCGACTACAAAGACTACGGCAATATAAAATTAGCCTCCGACCGCAGCAACGCCCAAGGTGAATTCAAGCTGACCGACATCGCCACGCCAGGCGAAGTGCCAGATAGCGTGTTCAACAGCCCCACACCAATTGAAAAACTTTAGTTCTGGGAATATAAGACACGACATCATTTCTACCGGACCGGTATAGAGGAGAAGAAACGGGAAGGGCTGCCATACCTGGCAGCCCTTCCCGTTTTTAAAGTCTTACAGCTTAAGTACCGCGCCCGAAACTACAACTTGTCGATGGTGGCAGTGAGGTTACCGCGAGCATTCACGACGGCCTGTATACCTGCCGGGCTGAGGTAAATGTTCTCGAGGGCCAGCTCACTCACGGCCCCGCGCAGCAGCACAGACTCGTGCAGGCGCCCTGACTGGTTCAGGGTTTGCTGGAGCAGATTGCGCACGTCGGTTAACTGGCTTTGCACCGGTATGTTCACCTGGCTTTGGATCATGTCCTTGAACTTGTTTTTAGCGAGCCAGCTGGCCGTATTCAGCAGCATGTCTTTGGTGTGGAGGTCGTAGTCTACGTCGCGCAGTTTGATGGAGGCGGTTTGGGCATCGTAGTAAGGCGTGCCGCGCAGGTATACCTTACCAACCAGCTTCTTGGTGAAAAGCCCTGCCTTGGTTTTGCCGTCCACGGCCAGCATCAGCACCAGTTGCTCGCCGCTCGGAGTAATGGCGGCGTCCTTCACCGTAAGCTGGCTTTTGCCGTCGTCGAAGGTATAGGTCTGGTTGGCTACCTGTTGCTGCATCAGGTTGCTGGCCTGGGTATAAGGAACGGTGGCGGTAAGCCCGATCTGAATGTCGTCGCTCAGGCGGCTGTCGATGATGAGGCGAGGCAGGGTTTTGTTTACCTGCGCCTGCGGCTTGCCATTGGTGTTGACGTGTATGAACGAGCTGATACCCAGCCGTGTGTGCAGACTGCCGTTGTGGGCATACAGCGGGGCCATGCGAACTTCCTGCGGCTTCACGGTGAGCCAGGCATTGAGCTGATCGTCCAGCTTCACGGGTTGCTGCAGTTGCACCCAGGTGTCGGCCACATACTGGCGCAGATTCAGGCGGTTTTGTATTTCCTTGTCGAGCTGGCGGGCGATCGTGTTCATCTGCTGCTTCATGGCAGGCTCTATAAACCGGGTCAACCCGATTTTGATCGGCCCCAGCGTAATATAAGGTTTGGTGTCTCCCCACTCGAAATTGCCGCTGGTGATGGTGTTAACTTTGTAGTCGTCGGTCAGGCCAAAGCGGCTCTCGGTACGCACGACCATGTCAAAAGAGGTGGCTTCGGTCTTGCTGAACGAAGGGCAGGCTTTACAGGGCTCCCAGTTCCAGCGCCCTTTGGCATGTACCTGAAGCGGCACACTGAAGTAAAGTTTGTCCTGTTCGGCCCGAATGGTCATGCGGCCCTTTTTGAGCACCGTCACCATCAAGTTGTCATCGTTTAGGTTGTCGTCTTTGTAAAGAGCGCCCTGCAGTTCCTGGTTCAGCTTCTCCTCAATAGCTGCCAAAGGTATAGACACAGGTATGCTGATAGAAGACAGCTTGGGTTGATAGGCAGTTGGGCTTGCCACCGTAACTGGCGGAGCTTCCGTGTCCAGACGAGCGGTGCTGGAACAGGCCTGAAAGGTGAGCAGGATGCTCAGCACGAACAAAATAAATACAAGCTGCAGGGTAGTGAGTCGGAACACGCGGTATAGGCTTCTGAATAAGGACGCAATTTACGGCTTTTGCGCTTTCGCTATACCTGTGCCAGGTATAGCAAATCAGGATTCCTGGGCCGCAGGCTGCAGGAGCCGGGTCAGCATAGCGCGAATGCCTTCTTCGGTGTCAACAATGCCGCACTCCTGAATTGTTCCTTTCAGGTACGAAGCAAAAAATGGCGTGCCGGTTAGCCTAACCTCCTGGCTGGATACTGGGTTTTCGCTGGCACTCATGCGGGCAAAGGTGATAGTATGGTATTGTGGTTCCGTGGAAAGTTTGCGGAAGGATGGGGAAAGTTGTTTGCAAACCGGGCATGCCGGGTCGGTGAACTTGACGATCACTCTTTCCTTTTCAAATATCAGCTGGCGCAGCTTGTTGTCATTTATATCAGATACAGTCATATTTTGTGTTTTGAGGCCGGGAAACCCGCGGCGGTATTCCTGTAATCTGTAGACGTTTTGTGCAAAATATAGGTTAACTGCTGAATAAGAAAACAGCCGCCTGCAAGATGCAAGCGGCTGATTGTATAAGTGTAGCTAATCTTTAAACTTTATTAAAATACAAATCCTACCCGTAGACCTCCATTGGCAAAAGGATAGAAGCGAATGGAGTGGTAGCCTTCCTGTTCTTGCGAAGAGTTAGGAAAATCTCTTTTGAAGGTGGTTTCAATGTCATTGTATTTGTTATAGCGCACGCCTGCACCAACTTCGAACCCCACGTAAAAACGTGGCGCAAAATAATAGTCGACACCTGCCAGACCGTTCAAGCCTATGTTGAAATTGGCTTGATCCGCTAAACTGTTATAAGCTGTCGATCCCTTTACAGTGAAGTGATCCGTTTCATACTTCGATGTTCTGAAACCAATCGGCAACTCAACTCCGATATAAGGCGAAAGCCTGTTAGTGCCACCAAAGTGCCTTTCTATACCTGGTGCCAGGCTAATGCCGAAAGTAGAGCTGTAGACCTCAGCTTCCATTTTGCTATAGGTGTAGTCCAGACTGGTGCCTAGTCGCAACGCCTTGTTTTCAGCCGTAAACTTACGGACACGCAGCTGGCCGCCGTTAAGGAATGTGCCATATTCTAAATTGACACTGACTTCAGTAGTGATGTCGCCTGCGGTTGGCTTATAAGTTTTGTTTTCAGGTTGTACTACCTCTGCGGTCTGCGCCTGTGCTGTGAAAGCTGCGGCCAGGCAGCAGGAAAGGGCTAGTAGTTTTAGCTTCATATAGTAGATTTGGTTAGTTATATATAGATAAAACCAAATACTATGCCATGTTGGGTGATTTAGGGTATAAGTAGGAATAAAAAGGATGTAAAGCAGACGGGGTGTTTGTTAATATGTTGTCTGTTAGTGTATTACGGGTGCAATAAAAGCGGGCGATGCTTTCGCACCTCCCGCTTTTAGATTATGCTTTGCAGGCTACAGGTATAGCCCGGCGACCTAACGCCCTTATTGTTAAAAGTCCTTTGTCTAATCGTATTTTGGCAAAACCAGTAGTCTTTTGTCAATACTACGCCAGCGTCTGCTCTTCCTTCATCTTCTTCAGGTTCAGCAGCATATCCTTGGTCATGGCATCCAGGTCGTAGGCCGGTTTCCAGCCCCAATCCTGCTGGGCGGTGCTGTCGTCGATGCTCTGTGGCCACGAGTCGGCGATCTGCTGACGGTAGTCAGGTTTGTAAGTGATCTTGAAGTCAGGTATAAACTTTTGAATGGATTCCGTGATCTCTTTTGGCGAGAAGCTCATGGCACTCAGGTTATAAGAATCACGTATCTTCACCTGCTCGGCTGGTGCGTGCATCAGGTCCAGGGTCGCTTTGAGGGCATCTGGCATGTACATCATCGGCAGGTAAGTGTTTTCGCTCAGGAAGCACTCGTAGGTTTCGTTTTCCAGGGCTTTGTGGTAAATGTCCACGGCATAATCAGTAGTGCCGCCGCCTGGCAGGGCTTTGTAACCGATGAGGCCGGGGTAGCGGAGGCTGCGCACATCAAGGCCATACTTCTGGAAGTAGTACTCGCACCAGCGCTCACCCGCCTGCTTGCTTACACCATAAACCGTGTTCGGGTCCATGACGGTGTACTGCGGCGTGTTCTGACGCGGGGTGTTCGGGCCGAAAACAGCAATCGAGCTGGGCCAGTATACCTTCTGCACCTTGTGCTCCAGCGAGAGGTCCAGCACGTTGAAGAGGCCCTCCATGTTCAGTTTCCAGGCGAACTTCGGGTTACGCTCACCGGTGGCCGAGAGCACAGCCGCCAGGTGGTAAATCTGCTTGAATTTATATTTAGAGGCCAGTTCGGCCAGTACGTTTGTGTCCAGCACATCCACTTTCTCAAAAGGGCCTGAGTCGCGGAGGTCGGCCTGCTTGGGCGCCGCAATGTCGACCGCCACCACATTCGACCCACCGTACATGTTGCGCAGCTCCAGGGTGAGTTCCGAGCCAAGTTGTCCGCAGGCACCAATCACCAATACCGTGTCACTTGTGTTTGCCATAGTCTGTTAAATTATTTTGCACAAAGTAACCGATTTCGAGGCAATACTGAAAGTATAGGTGCAAGAATCGCAAGGCTACAGAGCAGAAGCACGTTGAACTTGAAATGGGTACAAATAGAAAACGCTTGCCAGGGGCAAGCGCTTCAAGCTCACTAATTTAATCTTAACCTAATATTTTCACCACGCACCAAAGGTATAGCCGCAGATCGGGTACTGAAATAGCCAAAGGCAGATTTAACGATTAAGTAATGCAATAGTAAAATAGAAATAATGCCCGCCTGTTTCAGGTGTGCGATTTTCTTATATTTGTTGAGCGATCGGGCACTGCAAACCAGGCAGCCAGCTGATGGAGCGAATATAGAAACACGATTCCGACCTGTTTCCGTACCTTTGCAGGTATAGCACACGGTCAGCATATTATGACGTTTGAAGAGTACCTCATAAAAAAACGGATAAACAAGGATGCCTTTGCGGCAGAGGACCCGGCCCGTTATCTGGCTTGGGAAAGCATGTATGCGCAGATGCATCCCAATAGCTTTTATGTGGCCGTAAAGATGGTGCTCAACAACGTACGCCTGCGCTACCACCTGCGCGAAGAAGACGTGCCGAAGCCAGCCGCAACCGCCGCTCCGAGACCGGCCGCGCGGCGTGCTGCCCCATCTGCTGCTATACCTGAGACTCCGGTTGGCACAAACTCTGATGCGCCAGCTATACCTGCCGCGACAGATGTTCCACAGGAAACAACTGAGGAGAAGCAGGTTACACCAGCCGCAGTGCCTAAACCGAGACCAGTAGTGCGCCGCCCTGCCGCTTTGCAAAACCCAGAAACCGGCGACCAGACAGCCTCGGAAAAGCCAGCGGAAGGAACAACTCCTGCTACTCCCAAGGCCAGGCCCGTTATCAAGCGTCCTGTTATATCGAAGCCAGCTGCCGATCCAACGATCGACAAGCCCGCAGAGGCGGATTCGCCTGTACCACAGGAGCCAGTCGCGCCACGAGCCCGGGCGGTGATCAAGCGCCCAGCAGCCCTGTCGAAACCGCCGTTGCAACCAGCAAGCGAAACACATGCGGATAACGCTATACCTGAGCAGCCCGCTGCGGCAAACCCATCCGCTGAACCTGCAAAGCCAGCCCGCCCAAGACCCGTCATCAAAAGGCCGGCCGCTTTGCAAAAGCCAGTGCAGGAACAAGAAGAGGCAACTGTAGATAGGCCAGCCCCAAATCCGGATGTTCCGGCTGCAGGTATGGCGCCAACGGGCGATGCCGCTGCAGAGACTCCGAAGCCTCCACGCCCGAGGCCGGTCATCAGGCGTCCGACGGCTTTGCAGAAACCTGTGCAGGAAGAAGATAGTCCCGGGGCAGAAGAGAAACCAGCTGCAGCAGAAGGAACAGCTAATGACAACCCGAGCCAGTTCGCAAGCGAAGGAACACCCAAACCTCCACGGCCGCGTCCAATCATCAAACGTCCGGCACCGGCAGCAGCTTCAACGGGGTTAGATCAAACGGCCAACCCGAAAGTAGAAGGACAGCAGAAGCCGGAAGACGAACCGTCAAGCGTACCGCCTGCGTCTATACCTGAGGAGGCACCCCAACCCAAGCCGCCACGGCCAAGACCGATCATGCGTCGTCCGCCGCCCAAAACGGAAGAGTAAATCCAAGCAGGCACTATACCTGCCACAACATAAAAACAAGTAACCGCTTAACGAAGATAACCCATGTACGAAACCTTAAAACCAGATTTAGAACAGCAGCTTGCCGAGATCAAGGAAGCTGGTTTGTATAAGCAGGAACGCATTATCACTACCCCACAGGGCGCTGATATTGATACCACGCAGCAGGCGCATGTGCTCAACTTCTGCGCCAACAACTACCTGGGCCTGTCAGCTCATCCACGGGTAATCGAGGCAGCCAAACACGCCATCGATACGCACGGTTACGGTATGAGCTCGGTGCGCTTTATCTGCGGCACCCAGGACATCCACAAAGAGCTGGAGCGCAAGATCTCTGAGTTCCTCGGCACAGAAGACACCATTTTGTACGCGGCGGCGTTCGACGCCAACGGCGGTGTGTTCGAGCCCTTGTTCGATGCTGAGTCGGCGATCATTTCCGATGCCCTTAACCATGCGTCAATCATCGACGGCATCCGTCTGTGCAAGGCGCAGCGTTTCCGTTATGAGCATAATAACATGGAGGACCTGGAGGCCAAGCTGCAGGAGGCTGTAAATGCCGGCACCAAGCACCGCATCATCGTCACCGACGGCGCTTTCTCAATGGACGGCACCGTGGCGCAGCTCGACAAAATTGTGGAGCTGGCCGACAAGTACAAGGCTCTGATTATGGTGGACGAATGCCACAGCTCCGGCTTTATGGGCAAGACAGGTCGCGGCACGCACGAGTACCACAACGTAATGGGCCAGATTGACATCATTACAGGTACACTCGGCAAAGCCCTGGGTGGCGCGATGGGTGGTTTCACCTCAGGCCGTAAAGAGATCATCGACATGCTGCGCCAGCGCTCGCGTCCATACCTGTTCTCCAACTCACTGGCACCGTCTATCGTGGGTGCGTCTATCGCCGTGCTCGATCTGCTGAGCTCCACAACCGAGCTGCGAGACAAGCTGGAGTGGAACACGAAGTACTTCCGTGAGCAAATCACCGCCGCTGGTTTCGACATTAAGCCAGGCGACCACCCGATTGTGCCGGTGATGCTCTACGACGCACCGCTGGCGCAGGAGTTCGCGGCCCGCATGCTCGACAAAGGCATCTACGTAATCGGTTTCTACTACCCAGTAGTACCGAAAGGCCAGGCCCGCATCCGGGTGCAGCTCTCCGCCGTGCACGACCGTGTGCACCTGGATAAATGTATCGCTGCCTTCACAGAAGTAGGCCGTGAATTGGGTGTGATCAAGTAAAACAACAAACCCGCCAGGTATAGAAACGGCCGCTTTCATTGGGAAGCGGCCGTTTTTTTGTTACCTTGTCATGATTGCTTATACCTATACCTGCTATACCTATGAACAATGTCAAGATAAAAGCTGGTCAGTTGCTGCTCGGTACCGTGCTGGCCTGGCTGGTGATTTCGTTTCTGGCCTATGCCACAGCGGATATGCGGGGTGAGGTGAACCTGACAGGCACGCTACTGCAGATTACCTTTTACTTCTCTATCTTGCTCTCGGCGGAGGCTTACCTGAGCATGATGCTCAACCCGCAGTGGGTGCGCGTGAACCTGGGGATGGTTTTGCTACTCTGCGCACCTGCACTGGCCTACCTGGCCTGGTTTGTCAGTCAGATTATTTTCTGATAAGCCATCCACGACACTGAATCATCGCTATGCTGTTCTGTTATATTGAAATGGAGCCTTTCTTCAGCCTTATGGTGCTGCTGGTGGTAATCCACTACGTCCTGGTGGTGCTCTCGCTCCTGCACCTGATCTTCCGAACCAACTATACCCTGACCGAGCGCCTGCTCTGGATGGTGGTGCTTTGGGTGGTGCCCGTGTTTGGCTTGCTGGCTTACTGGGTATTCTGGAAGCGTAGAATTTAAGGGGTAAAAGCAAAAAAGCCTCCGCTAAGCGGAGGCCCTTTCCATAGTTCTAAGTATAGTTTCTTTAAATGCGCTTTGGCTATTTGTATGCTTTAGCTAAGACTATTCCTGCTCTTTAGAAGCGTCCTGGCCTTGCTCATCAAGCGTAATAGTACCAGTCTGGCCTTCTTTGTTCGTCAGGGCGATTTCGTAAACAACTTTTGCGTTAGCGGCACCTTCAGCCGGTTTCACTTTGTAGATGTCGCCTACTGTCCACTCTTTGTAAGCTTCGTGATCCAAAACAGCCTTTACAGGCGCAGGAAGCTGATCTTTTGTAACTTTCTCTTTATTGTCGTTTTGTGTCTGTGTCTGGGCTTGCTCAGCAGCCTGTGTAGCTTGTGCGTTCGCATCAATTGATGTAAATCCAAGAAGGGCGATGGCGGCTGCTAAAAAAGTTACTTTTTTCATGTTATGTCAGTTTAGTTTAGATTAACATTTGTTTCGCATTGCCCTATTGGCATAACCGTGCCAGAACTGGTATTTGAGCTCAATCGATTGGTAATCAGTTGGTTGTTGTTTATGCGGATTTATCACAAACTGTGGAAGGGAACATGAAAGTGGGGAATCTGTTCCCCAGGTTGGGGTGAGAGCGGACAGGGTCAGCTACAAAACTGCTATACCTGCTACCCGTCTAAGAACAGCGAAGCCAACCCATTTGACAGGTTGGCTTCGCTGTTTCTATTTCTTTATACTTAGGCTGCGCTCACTGATTTTTCAGCGGGAGCCGGAGCAGCGGCTGGTTTCTGATCGGTGTCAAACAGGAATTGGTTTAGCTTCACACGCAGGTCGGCAGAGGACAAGTTGCGGTATACCTCGGCATTGCGCACGAGCGCGATCTGCCCCGTCTCTTCTGATACCACCAGCACCACGCTGTCCGTTACCTCGCTCAGGCCAATGGCAGCGCGGTGGCGCAGACCCATCGAAGCAGGTATATCGTTGTTTTCTGTTACGGGCAAAATGCAGCGGGCCGCTTTAATGCGATTGCCCGAAATGATCACGGCACCGTCATGCAGCGGACTTGTCTTGTTGAAGATCGACATCAGCAGGCGCTTTGAGATCACGGCATCGATCAGGTCACCGGACTCGGCGTAGTACTTCAGTTCAGAACTCTTGGCAAACACGATCAGCGCGCCCGTGTTTTTGGCGGCCAGCGATTTGGCGGCTTCAATAAAAGGGGTGAGGCTGAGTTTCTCCACCTGATCGCGGCGCCACGGGAAGCCCCGGAACAGGCGGTCGTTGTTGAAGGCGGTCGTTTTACCGATGAGCAGCAGGAAACGGCGGATCTCGGGCTGGAACACAATAATGGCTGCGAGCACACCCACACCCATAAACTGGCCGAGGATGATGCTGAGCAACTCCATGCCCGCCGCTCTCACCACCAAGTATAGCAGGTAGATGGAGAGCAGGCCCAGGAAAATTTTGAGGGCTACGCTACCGGTCAGGAGTTTGTAGAGCTGGTACAACAGTACCGTAACGAGCAGGATGTCGAGCACATCCAGCAACTCAATCTCCAAAAAACCCAGTGTAAATAAAGGAATCAATGCGCTACTTTCGTGTATAGTTGGATAGTCTGTTTAGTTTCTTTTACGTCGTGCACCCGCAAAATGTCGGCGCCTTTCCCTAACGCGATGGTGTTGAGTGCTATTGTGCCGGCCAGTGCCTCTGATTGGTCAATGCCGAGGTATTTGTAGGTCATGGACTTGCGGGATACTCCCACTAGTAACGGCAGCTCGAGTATACGAAGTTCCTCAAGGCGGCGCATTAACTCAAAGTTCTGGTCTACGGTCTTGGCAAAACCAAATCCAGGGTCCAGGATAATGTCGTTCACGCCCAGATTTTTTAGCTGTGCCACTTTGGCCTGCAACTCGTCTATCACCTCCAGCACCAGGTCGTTGTAATCGGTCAGGCTGTTCATGGTTTGCGGTGTGCCGCGCATGTGCATGAGAATGTACGGTACCTGCAGTCGTGCCACGGTCTCGAACATGGCCTCGTCGAGGTTGCCGCCCGCTATATCGTTAATAATGGAAGCGCCTGCCGCTATACTTTCCTCAGCCACCTTGGCCCGAAAGGTATCTACGGAGATGATGGTTTCCGGAAAGTGCTGCATGATGGCCTCTACGGCAGGTATAACGCGGTCCAGTTCCTCTGCCACAGAAACCTCTGCAGCACCTGGTCGGGAGGAATAACCCCCCAGGTCAAGCATGTCAGCTCCGTCGCGCAACATGGCTTCGGTGCGGTGCAAAACTTCATCAATGGAGCTGAGTCGGCTGTCTGCAAAGAAGGAGTCAGGCGTGACGTTGAGGATGCCCATAACGAGCGGCGTGTCCAGCGAAAGGATTTTTCCGCGGCAGTTAAGTGTGCTTTTCTTTCGAAAAAACTTATCTTTCGATTCCAATGTTGGCGTATCTGTCAATCGTTTAAAATTAAAGCTAAAAAGTTGATTAGTCAAACACTCCAGGAATATAATCAGGTAGTAAACCGCTGCAAAGATACCTTCGTCAAGAAGACCAAAGATTACGGCACCGCCTGGCGCGTGCTCCGATTGCCGTCCATCACCGACCAGATCTTCATCAAGGCCCAGCGCATCCGCTCCATTCAGGAGAAAGGCAGGCAAATGGTAGAGGATGACATCCGCGACGAGTTTGTGGGCATCATCAACTACTGCGTGATCGCCCTGATGCAGCTCGGCCTGCAGGAGAGTGACGAACTGACGCTTTCGGCAGAGGAGGTGGAGCACATGTATACCCAACAGATCGAAGAGAACATCAAGCTGCTCAACGCCAAAAACCACGACTACGGCGAGGCCTGGCGCGACATGCGTGTGAGCTCCATCACCGACATCATCCTGATGAAGCTCTACCGTACCAAGCAGATCGAAGACAACGAAGGCCAGACCCTGATCTCGGAAGGCGTAGAGGCCAACTACCGCGACATGATCAATTATGCGGTGTTCGCGCTGATTAAGTCAGGCTTTGCGGAGTAACCTCCCCCCGGCCCCCTCCTAAAAACAGGAGGGGGAGCTCTCGTAAACTAAATTAAGTGAGGAAGCTAGTTTGAAAGGGTACAGTTTAAACAGGAGAGACTTTACTGAAAAGCATATAATGAAAAATATACTATTGGTTCTTGTCTTTCTGTTTTCCTTTGACTGCTATGCCATAAAACCAGTCAGAGAATATGTAGCCACGCCCGACAGCCTGGGAATGCGTTATAAGCAGCAGGTGCTGAATACCGTGGATGGTTATGCCATCAACACCTGGGTTATTAAGCCAGCAGAGGACAAAGACACTAAAACAACATTGGTACTGACTTATGCTGATAGCGGTAACATGTCTTATTGGCTCTACCACATCAAGGCTCTTACAGATAATGGCTTTACTGTGGTAGCATACGACTACAGGGGTTTCGGGGAAAGCTCTGATTTTGAAATTAACCCCCTTAATCTTTATTACAATGAGTTTGCCATCGATTTGCAGACTGTGTTGGGGTGGACAAAAAAGAACATCAAGGGGAATAAAACAGGAGTGCTGGCATTTTCGATGGGCACAATCGTAGCGACGCTCGCCTTGCAGCAGGAGAAGGTGGACTTTCTGATAGGAGAGGGGTTTGTCTATGAACCTGGTGCCTATGTTTCAAAAATAAAGGAGTTAAAAGACCGGGATATTGTGCTGCCGACAGGAGCCGACGGTTATACCTCAAAGCTGAAAAAAATAAAGTGCGACATGCTAATTGTAGCAGGGGAGAAAGATAAATTCACCACAATAGAAGAAAGCACTAAGATTGCCCGGCAACGGAATAACAGAGAGACCTTAAGACACAGGGGGAATCATACGGAAGGCTTTATAACCATGACCCAGGATAGCTTCGGTGATCTGTATATAAATGAACTGATCAGGTTCACTCAGAAATAGGAATCATTAAACGGCAACAAGACCTAAAGCATATAAACGTGCCTTAGCTAAGCCGAACTTTTACTAAAACATAAACATAATTCCTCACCCCCTTCTGTTTTTAGGAGGGGGCAGGGGGGAGGTAAACCATGCGCTACATCACTAAATTTTTCTGGCTTTTTGTAGGAGTGCTCTTCATCTTCTCGGGCCTGATCAAAATCAACGACCCGGTTGGTACAGCCATTAAACTGGAAGAGTACTTCGAGGTATTCGCCCACGACATTTCGCCTGTATTTTTGTCGCTGGTGCCGGCGGCGCTGTTTCTGTCTATCTTCCTGAGTGCAGCGGAGATCGTGCTGGGTGTAGCACTGCTGCTGCGCTGGAAGCTGAAAGAAGTGCTCTGGCTGCTGCTGGCCATGATCGTCTTCTTCACATTTCTGACCTTTTACTCAGCCTACTTCAACAAAGTGACCGATTGCGGCTGCTTCGGCGATGCCATTAAACTTACGCCATGGGAGTCGTTCACAAAAGATATTGTGCTGCTGGTAATGATCGTGTGGTTGCTTATTTACCGCAAGCAGCTGCAGCCACTGGTGCAGGCCAAGGTGGGCGCGACCGTTACGGCGCTTACCGCACTGATTTCGGTGGGCATTGGCTGGTACGCCTACGAGCACCTGCCTTATGTAGACTTCCGCGCCTATAAAATAGGTAACAACATTCCGACGCTGATGGAACCCTCGGCACCGCTGCGCTACAAGTATGTGATGGTGAAAGACGGGCAGGAGCAGGAGTTTGAGGAATACCCGATGGAGGAGGGCTATACCTTTAAAGAGATGGTGGCCGTGAACCCGGAGGATGGTCCGAAGATCACGGACTTTAACGTGTGGAACGACGAGGGCGACCTAACGCAGGAGATCCTGACCGGCAACAAACTGCTCGTGATCGTACACAGCGTGGGCAAAGCTAACCGCAGCAACATCGACAAAATCAACAAGCTGGTGCAGGCAGCCGAGCAGCAAGGTATAGCGCCAGTGGTCATTACTTCCTCCGGACGCCAGGAGTTCGAGGCTTTTCGCCACGAGGTAGGGCTGGGCGCTCCTTATTATTTCGGCGACGGCACCGTGCTCAAGACCATGATGCGCTCCAACCCTGGCACCATGCTGCTGCAGGACGGTACCGTAAAAGGCATGTGGCACCACAACGACACGCCCGAAGTATCGGAATTGGTGAGTTTGCTGTAAGCCGTTTGCTGTACCTAATGCTGCAAAAGCGATTCCTTTGAACACACAACGCATTTTCCTGATCGGTATGATGGGAGCCGGCAAAACCACCCTGGGACGTGAGTTGGCCGGGCGGCTCGGCTATACCTTCGTGGACCTCGACGAGTACATCGAGCAGCGGGAAGGCCGTAGCATTCAGGAGCTGTTTGAGGCAGCAGGGCAGGAGGGCTTCCGGCGGGCAGAGCGTGCGGCGCTGGAAGCCGTTGTTCAGGACTTTGAGCAAGCCATAATCGCCACAGGCGGCGGCACCCCCTGCTTTTTCGACAACATCGATTTCATCAACCAGCACGGTGCAAGCATTTTTCTGGACGTGCCTGCCGAAGAGCTGGTCCAGCGACTGCTTTTAACAGATTTGAGTCAACGCCCGCTGCTGGCACAAAAAAGCGAGGCTGACCTAAAAGATTTCATAGTCAAAACATTAGCTACACGCCTGGCATTCTACAAGCAGGCCAGGTACACGGTATCGGGAAAAAGGTATAACATTGAACAGTTAGAATCGTTAGTTAAACCATAACTGAAACTCCTTGTTACCACGTATGTACTGCCGCGGATAAATACATACGGTATACCTAATATTTAACTAATTTTGCAGTTGAAATCCGTTTTTAGCAAAATCTGACTATGAAACCCAATCACAAAGGACAAGCCCAGATATTCCAGAACCCTGTGCTGGAAAGACTGACGCGCACACACATCGCACTGCCCATTTCCATTTTCATCGTTATTGCCATCGGCCTGATCTATTATGGGATCACGTACAGCTTCATTAATGTGCTGGAGGCGATCAGCTTTTTCCTGCTGGGCTGGCTAATCTTCTCACTGATCGAGTACTGTGCGCACCGTTTTGTGTTCCACATGGATACCGATACGCCCATGAAGGAGCGCATTCAGTATACCTTCCACGGCAACCACCACGAGTACCCGAAAGACAAAGAGCGCCTGGCCATGCCGCCGATCGTAAGCTTGTTCATCGCCTCGTTCTTTTTCTTTGTGTTTAAGCTCATCTTCGGGCAGTTTGTGTTTGGCGTGGTGGCTGGTTTGCTGTTTGGCTATGCGCTATACCTGTTTGTGCACTATGCGGTGCATGCCTACGCGCCACCAAAAAACTTCCTGAAGCAACTCTGGATTCATCACAGCATTCACCACTACAAAGACCCTAACGTGGCCTACGGCGTGTCGTCGCCGCTCTGGGATTACATACTGGGCACTATGCCGAAGCGCACCAACTCAAAATAGTTGCAGGTATAGAAAATCAAAAAGGGAGCCGATTGGCTCCCTTTTCTTTTGTTAGGTATTAACGGTTATCGTCTGAAGCGGCTGAACAGCCAGCCCACCAGGGCGACGATCAGGACGATGATGATGAGGGCGGTCCACATACCAGCCTTAAAGATATCGGCAATGACATCGCAACTGGTCATGGTTACTGCCAGCAGTACAAACAGCACGGGCAGGTATAATCTTATATTTTTCATAGTCTTGTTTGGTTTAAGTTGTAAGCCGCTCCACATGCTTTTTTGAAGCACCTGGCAGTGGCTAATATGACAAAATCGTCATATATTCAGATACTTGCTTTCTGGGGAAAAGGTTGGATTTGAGTTGATAACACGCGGGAGCGGAAGTTTAGCCGGAAAGGGTATAAAACAGAAAAGCCACTCGATTGAGTGGCTTTTGCTCTCCCTCCTGGGCTCGAACCAGGGACCCTCTGATTAACAGTCAGATGCTCTAACCGACTGAGCTAAGGAAGAGTGTTTCGGTTATTTCGCGGGCCTGATGCCGTTGAATTATGATGCAATATTACGCCTCTTTTTGAGATTATGCAAGTCCTGTCCAAAAAAAATCTTCCTATTTGGCGTAAATTTCTGGAAATCAATCTGAAAATTTTAATTGAAAATGGAGAGCAAAGTGCCATTCAGGGTTGTGCGGTACTGCCTGAGCCCATACACGGCGGGTCCCGCCATCACACCTCCCTGAAAATTGAACTGCGAGCCGCAGCAAGCGTCTACCATAAACAAGTTGGACTGGTCGGCTTCTACCTGGCCGCAAGGTGCGTCAGCGGTTGGGTCGTAAGGGCAGGCCCGCTCGAAAGCCAGGTATAGGTTAGCGTTCTGCCGAATCACGATAATGCCTTTGTAGCCTGAGTTGAGGTATACGTAACCACCATCCTGGCGCAAACGCGTGTACAGTTGGCTGTTCACGTTAATCTGCTCGCTTACCGGCACATTGGGTATACCCGGCCCCTGGCTGTCGCTGCCGCAGGAAGCAAGGAGAAACAGCACCAGCAGGCTGAGGAGTTTACTGGTAGTCGTAAAAGCCTTTACCAGACTTGCGGCCATGGTGGCCAGCGTCCACTTTCTGCTGCTGTATGCGGCTCGGTCTGAATTTCGGGTCATAATGGAAAGCCTCAAACATAGAGGAGGTAACAGAGTAATTGGTGTCTACGCCGATCAGGTCCATCAGTTCGAAAGGTCCCATCTTAAAGCCACTGGCCTGCATCAGGCGGTCAATCCCCTTGGCATCGGCTACGCCTTCTTCCAGCAACTTGAGCCCTTCTACGTAAAAGTGGCGCGCCACCCGGTTCACGATAAAGCCTGGCGCATCCTTCGCCATCACTGGTTTCTTATCCAGTTTCAAGGCCAGCTGACGGATCGTCTCGGCTACTTCCGGTGAAGTGGCTGCTCCAGAAATCACCTCGACCAGCTTCATGATGTGGGCCGGGTTAAAAAAGTGCATGCCTACAACGCGTTCGGGGTGCGGTATACCTGCCGCGATGCGGGTAATCGGTATAGACGAAGTATTGGAGGCAAATATGGTGTCGGGCGTGTTAACCGCGTCCAGGTCTTTAAAGATGCTCTGCTTCACCTCCAGCCGTTCTATCACGGCTTCTATGATAACGTCGCAACTCAACTGCAGCGTATCGCCGGTATAGGTTAAGTTCGCCAGGGTAGCCTGTTTCTCAGCTTCGGTGAGTTTGCCGCGCTCAATCCCTTTGTCGAGGTTACTCACGGTAGTAGCTTCAGATTTTTTGAGCACCTGCGCATTGATATCGAACAGGATGGTCTTATAGCCGGCCTGCGCACAGATCTGCGCTATACCCTGGCCCATGGTGCCAGCACCTACTATACCGATCGTCTTGATAGCCTCGAAAGTCATGATTGAGTGAGTTAGTGAATGAGTGATTTAGCGAGTTTTTTTGATTTTTGAATGAGTGATTGAGTGAATGAGTGATTAGGTATATTGGGTGAATTTTGATTTAGTAATTCAGGTAGTGATCGAATTGCAACTTGTGTCAGCCTTTTGGACTAATAGGCCAGATCATCAAACCAATGAATAACTCCCCAATCAAAAAATTAAGAATCACTCATTCACTCAATCGCTAAATCACTCCCTTGAATTGCCGCAGGAAGCGCACATCGTTTTCGGTGAACAGGCGCAGATCGCGGATCTGGTAGCGGAGCATGGTGATGCGCTCGATGCCCATACCGAAAGCGAAGCCTGTGTATACGGTGGAGTCAATACCGCAATTATCGAGCACGTTCGGGTCTACCATGCCGGCGCCGCCAATCTCTACCCAGCCCGATTGCTTGCAGATGTTGCAGCCCTCGCCTTTACAGATAAGGCACGAAATATCGATCTCGGCGCTAGGCTCGGTGAACGGGAAAAACGACGGACGGAAACGGATCTTGGTCTCCTGACCGAACATCTCCTTGGCAAAGTAATAAAGCGTTTCTTTCAGGTCTTTGAAGCTCACACCTTTGTTCACGTACAGACCTTCCACTTGCTGGAACACCATGTGCGCACGGGCTGAGATGGCCTCGTTACGGTATACGCGACCCGGCATGATGCTGCGCAGCGGCGGCTGGTTGTTCTCCATCAGGCGCACCTGCACGTTGGAGGTATGGGTACGCAACAGCTTGTCACGGTCCTCGCTCAAAAAGAAGGTGTCCTGCATTTCGCGGGCCGGGTGGTTCTCGGGGAAGTTGAGGGCCGTGAAGTTGTGCCAGTCGTCCTCAATTTCGGGGCCGTCGGCCACGTTGAAGCCGATGCGCTCGAAAATGCGCACGATCTCGGCGCGAACCAGCGAAAGCGGGTGGCGGGTACCTAAGGTATTCGGTATAGGAGGTAGCGTGAAGTCAAAAGCGTTTTCTGCCTCAGCGCCAGCCGAGGCGTTGGTCAGCTGCTCCTGCGCCTCGTCGAAACGGGCCTGTGCGCGGTTTTTAAGCTGATTCAGCTCCTGACCTACCTGACGGCGCTGCTCCGGCGCTACTGACTTCAAGTCGTCGAAAAGGGCGGCAATGGCACCTTTGCGGCCAATGTAGGCGATTCTGAATTGCTCCAGCTCGGCAGCGCTCCCAAGCTGCGCGGCTTCTATTTCTTGTGCTACTCTCTGTATATTCTCAACCATAGTATGCAAAGATAATAATTTGCGAAATGTGAAAGGCAAAATGGCTTGATTTGCTATACCTTGCCAATCGGTAAACAAATGCTAACTTGGTTTACCGACGACAACCGGCCGTTCACCGACTTCTGCCCAAGGGTAGCCTAATTGCCATTGAGTGGCGCACAGGCATCCTATACCTTTGGAACAGATCTTAAAACTAAACGAAATAAAACCATGAAAAATCAAGATTACAATAGAGGCGGTTCCGGCAAAATGGCTGGCGTATTTCTCCTGATGGTGGGCGTGCTCTTGCTCACTGCCAAAATGGGTATCTTCTTTTTGCCGGGCTGGGTGTTCTCCTGGCCGATGTTCCTGATCGCGCTGGGCCTATACCTGGGCTTCAAGCACTCGTTCCAGAAGCCAAGCTGGCTGGTGCTGATCGTGATTGGCGGTGTGTTTCTGCTCGATAAGCACTTCTTCCTTAATTTCAACCTGAAGATGTACTTCTGGCCTATTCTGATCATTGGTTTGGGTCTCTGGCTGCTGTTGAAACCCAAAAAACGAAACAACTGGCAAGATTACGTTAACTCGGCCACCGCTCTGAAACCAGAAGAAACGCCCGCTTATTACACCGATCCGGTAAACGGTGCTTACCCTGGCGGCTACACCGACTACACAGGCGATGAGGCCTACACGGCACCAGGCTACGAAGGCACTAACGGCTATGTGGCAGGCGGACCCGAAGACCACATCGACAGTACGGCTGTGCTCGGAGGCATAAAAAAAAACATCGTCTCTAAAAACTTCAAGGGCGGCGAAGTGGTGAGTGTGTTCGGGGGCACGGAGCTCAACCTGATGCAGGCTGATATACAGCACCCGATCGTGCTGGAGGCCACCCAGATATTTGGAGGTACTTCCCTGATCATTCCGCCGCACTGGCAGGTAAAATCCGACGAGATGGTGGCCATACTGGGCGGTATCGACGACAAGCGCCCGGCCATGCCACAGGGTTACGACCCGAACAAGGTGCTCATTCTGAAAGGCACCACCCTCTTTGGCGGACTAAGCATTAAGAGCTACTAATGGAGGGGGTGGCATCGCAGGTGCGCCTGGGACTGCTTTACCTGGGCTGGGCTTTGCTCTGGTCGGCGGTGCAGGTGCTGGTGCTGTGGCCGACGGGCTTTGGTTGGCGTATTGTCGTCACCGACGCTTTGCTGACCAACCTGGTACTGGCCATTGGCGGCTTTGCCATGGGGACCGGCCTACGCTACTACCAACCCAGTCTGCGGCAGGCGGGTTACCTGTTGGGCTGGAGCCTTGGCCTGGCAGGTATAAGCGCCACTGTTTTCTACTGGAGCACGCATGCCCTGTTCGAAGGCAATGCGCTATACCTAAGTTTCGTGGACAGCACACTGGCGATACGGGTGGCCTTTAACTGGCTGATGCTCCTGTTAATGCTGCTCCTGACCTGGCTCTGGTTCTATACCCGCGAGCTGCAGGAAGCCGAAAAGCGCAAAGCCGCCACCGAGAAACTGGCCCGCGAAGCCGAACTCTACAACCTGCGCCAGCAGTTGCAGCCGCACTTTTTGTTCAACAGCCTTAACTCGATCAGCGCTTTGGCCGTGAGCCGGCCGGAACAGGCCCGCACCATGGTGCAGCAGCTGTCAGACTTTTTGCGCGGCACGCTCCGGCAAGACAATAACCAACTGGTGCCGCTGTGCGATGAGCTGAAACAACTGGAGCTATACCTGGCGATTGAGAAAGTGCGTTTCGGGCACCGGTTGCAGGTAGAGGTGGAGGCCAGCGAAGAGTGCCAGGGCATGAAGCTGCCCGCTCTGCTACTGCAACCGGTGGTGGAAAACGCCATAAAGTTCGGCCTTTATGACACGGTCGGGGAGACGGCCATCAAGGTAAAAGCGACGGCAGCAGAGGGCTACCTGACCATTACCACTCAAAACCCCTACGACCCAGCCACAAGCCAGCCCCGCAAAGGCACCGGCTTCGGGCTCGACTCCATCCGGCGCAGGCTATACCTGCTCTATGCCCGGCAGGATTTATTGCACACCACGCAGCAGGACCATCAGTTCACGACTACCATCAAGATACCCCAGCACTATGAAAAAATGCCTGATAATAGATGATGAGCCATTGGCCCGCAGCATTGTGGCCGAGTACCTGCAAGCCTATCCCGAAATGGAGGTGGTGCAGGAGTGCGGCGACGGCTTCGAGGGTGTAAAGGCCATCATGCAGCACCAGCCCGACCTGATCTTTCTCGACATCCAGATGCCCAAGATCAACGGCTTCGAAATGCTGGAGCTGGTGGAGCAGGCGCCCAGCGTGATCTTCACCACCGCTTTCGACGAGTACGCCATCAAAGCTTTTGAGACCAATGCCGTGGATTATTTGCTCAAGCCTTTCAGCCGGGAGCGCTTTGATGCGGCCCTGCGCAAATGGCTGCAAAGCCAGGCGGCAACGGCAACTATACCTGCCACTGCTGCACTGGAGGAAGCGGCGGGAAAACAACCCGAAGAACAGCACCGCATCGTAGTGCGGGCCGGCAACAACATCCGCATCATACCTGTGGCCGAGGTGCTATACCTGGAGGCTTACGACGATTATGTGAAGATCCATACCCGCGACGGTGTGTTCCTGAAAAAAAAGACGATGGGCTATTACGAAAAGGCGCTCGACCCGGCGCAGTTCGTACGCGTGCACCGCTCTTACATCATGGCTCTGTCACAACTCACACGCATCGAGCCGTTTGAGAAGGACAGCCATGTGGCCCTGCTGCGCAACGGGCAGCGCATCCCTTTGAGTAAAAGTGGCTATACCCGCCTGCGAAGCGTGTTGGGAATCTAATTACAACTTGTCAGCAATTCGGTTGCATTTATTTAATTATGAATATGCCTTTAGCTGTTCAGAGTCAGAATTCCAGTGTCTGAATCAGCTTTTGCCCTGTTCGTCTAAATAGTTTTTACTCTTCCTGAAAACCTGACAACTTTGCCTTGCCTGAGGCGGGGCCTTCCTTACCCGATCAGGCTAAACATTAGCGAAATAATTCTGTTAATCTTTTCGGAAACTTTGGTGATCAAAAACGTTTCCTTAGTTTTGTGGCGGAATTATGAAAATGGAAACATCCGTACAGCCATCGGTAAAAGATAAGATTGCGGAGGAGTCATTTAAGCTCTTCTGCCGAAGAGGCATTAAAGGTACCTCTGTTGATGACATTGCGCAGCACCTTTCAATGTCTAAAAAGACCATTTACAAATGGTTTAGCAACAAAGACGAGATCGTGCTTTGGGCCATTAACTCATACCTGACCTCCGTAGACGCAGACTGCGAGCAGTGCAGGCAGGAAATGCCCAATGCCATCGAGGAGCTTTTCGCGATCATGAAAACGACCCGACAGGTTTTTGCCAGCATTCACCCCGGTATATTTTACGATCTGCAGAAATACCACGCCGATGCCTGGAGCAAGTGGCAGGAATACAAGAACCACCACTTCCTGAACCGCATCAAGGGTAACCTGGAGCGGGGCATGACAGAGGGTTTGTTCCGCAAAGACCTGGATGTGGAGGTGATCGCCCGCCTGCGTCTGGCCCAGATCGAAGTGCCCTTCGACGAAAGGATTTTCCCCCGTTTCCAATTTGAGTTGCTGCATGTGCAAACAGCCAGCCTGGAGCACTTTATGCTCGGCATCGCCACACTCAAAGGGCACAAGATGATCAACGACTACAAGCAAATCACTGAAGAAGAATAACTGAATAGCCCCTCCAACTATGAAAAAACACAGCAATCTGATATTGGCATTGTTCTTCTTGCTCAGCCCGCTTGGGGTGCTGGCGCAAGGTTCGCCGCAGGCCTTTAGTTTGCAGCAGAGCATCGACTATGCGCTTCAGAACCGCGTCAACCTGAAAATAGCCCGCAACCAGCAGGACATTGATAAAGCTAAAGTCGGAGAGATCCGGGCAATGGGCTTACCGCAGATCGATGCCGCTGCTGACCTGGGCAAGAACGTCATCCAGCAAAAGAGCTTCTTGCCGGCCGAGTTCTTTCAGGATCCTGATAACCCGAACGCACCAGAGCCAGGCACTTTCGTGCCCGTGGTATTCACGCCGCAGTATACCGGCAACGCGGCTATCACGGCCAGCCAGCTTTTGTTCGACGGCTCATACCTGATCGGTTTGAAAGCCGCCAAGACCTATACCGAGCTGTCCCGCAAAACTACCGAGCAGAACGAGATCGACGTGGTAGAGCAGGTGACCAAGGCCTATTACAGCGTATTGGTGAGCCGCGAGCGCATGGAGCTCCTCAACCAGAACCTCAACCGTCTCGACACGCTCCTGAACCAGACGCAGGTGATGTTCAACAACGGGGTGGCTGAAAAGCTGGATGTGGACCGTCTGCGGGTGACCTACAACAACCTGAAAGTTGAAAAACAGAAGACCGAACGCTTGTTGACCTTAGGCGAAGACTTGCTCAAATTCCAAATGGGGATGCCGCAGAAAGAGCAGTTGATTTTGACAGACAGCCTGAGCGAAGTGCAGGTGGATATGGCTAAGGCAGACCGCAATGGTTTTAACTACAGCAACCGTATCGAGTACTCTGTGTTGGAGACGCAGCGCGACCTGGCCATGCTAAACTTGCGCAACATCCGCTCCGGCTACCTGCCCAAGCTATACCTGAATGGCCGCTACGGCTACCTCGCTGCCAACAACGACTTCAGCGAGATTACCCGCAGCCGCAATTGGTTCGACTTTGCTTATGTGGGCCTGGGCTTGCAAGTGCCGATCTTTGACGGCCTGCGCAAACACTACCAGGTGCAGCAGTCACGGCTCACACTCGAAAACGCCAAACTTGGTTTTGAGAGCCTGGAGCAGGGTATAGACCTGGAACTGGAGCAAGCCTCCACCGACCTGACCAACTCGCTGGATGTGCTGGCATCGCAGCGCGAGAACCTGGAACTGGCCGAGGAGATCGCCCGCGTGTCCAAGATCAAGTTTCAGGAGGGCGTGGGCTCTAATCTGGAGGTGGTGACGGCCGAAACTGACCTGCGCCAGGCCCAGACCAATTACTACGCCGCCATGTATGATGCTCTCATCGCCAAAGTGAACCTCGATAAAGCCACCGGCACCCTTCTCACAAAATAAATCCCCTTACTAAAGACTTACACGACTTACTATGAAAAGAATATTCGGAGTTTCATCGCTTGCGCTGTTCTTAAGCCTGACCGCCTGCAACCAGGGGGGCGATAAAGAGGCACAGCTGGCCGAACTGAAAAAGCAGCAGACCGAGCTGCAGGAGCAGATCGCACAACTGGAGGCAGAGCTGAAGGCAGAAGGCCAGGCAGGGCCGGTGGAGAAAAAAACGGTGCCGGTAAGCGTGGCACAGGTGCAGCAGGATACTTTCCGCCACTACGTGGAGGTACAGGGTCGTGTGGACTTTGACCAGAACGTGCTGGTGAGCGCCAAAGTACCGGGTGTGCTGACAGGTATACGGGTAAAGCGTGGCGACAAAGTGACCAAAGGCCAGACCATGGCCACCATCGATGCACAGGTACTGGAGCAGAATATAGCAGAGGTGCGTACCCGTCTGGAACTGGCCAATGTAGCCTACGAGCGCCAGAAAAACCTATGGGACCAGAAGATCGGTACCGAGATGCAGTTCCTGACAGCCAAGAATAACAAGGAGGCGCTGGAGCGCAACCTGGCAGCCCTGCAGCAGCAGCGCGATCAGTTCAACGTCAAATCACCCGTGAGCGGGGTGGTAGATGATGTGATACCGAATGCGGGCGAGGCTGTGGCACCGGGCGTGGGCATTATCCGGGTGGTAAACACGAGCGGCTCCAAGATCGTGGCCGAGGTGTCGGAGGCTTACCTGACCAAGATCAGTAAAGGTGACGAGGCGCTGGTGCGCTTCCCGGACCTGAATCGGGAAATAACCGCCACGGTGGATGTGGTGAGCAGCTTTATCAACCCTAGCAGCCGCACCTTCACCATTGAGATGCGGCCTAAGAATGTGGATGTGGCCCTTCGACCGAACCTGGTGGCCGTGGTGCGCATTCAGGACTACCGCAAGGAAGACGCCATTGTTATACCTGTCAACCTGGTGCAGCGCGACGAGAAAGCACAGTATGTGTACGTGGCCCAGAAGCAGGGTGAGCGCTACGTGGCCTCAAGACGCGAGGTAGAAACGGGCGTGAACTACCAGGGGCAGGTCGAAGTATTGGATGGCCTCACAGCACAGGACTACATCATTACAGCAGGCTACCAGAGCGTGAACGAGGGGCAGCCAGTTGTTTTCAGCCAGGAAAGCATCGCGCAGCACTAACCTTTTTAGCCGAAGACTATGAAATATTTCAAGCCGACTAATTGGTCTATTGATAACAGAACGAGTATTTACATCATCACCCTCATCATTTCGGTGTGGGGTATCTTCTCGTACATCACACTTCAGAAAGAGAACTTTCCGGACATCGTGATCCCAACGGTGTTTGTAGGCACCGTATACCCGGGCACCTCGCCAGCCGATATTGAGAACCTGGTAACCCGGCCCATTGAGAAGCAACTGAAAGCCATTTCGGGAGTGAAAGAGGTAACGTCCAATTCTATTCAGGACTTCTCTATGATCACGGTGGAGTTCAACACCGATGTGGATGTGGTAGAGGCGAAGCAACTGGTGAAGGATGCCGTGGACAAAGCCCGCACCGACCTGCCCACCGACCTGGACCAGGACCCGGACGTGCAGGAGGTGAACTTCTCCGAGTTCCCGATCATGTACCTCAATGTGTCAGGCAACTACAGCCTCGACCGCCTGAAAAAGTACGCCGAAGACATCCAGGACCGTATCGAGGCGCAGCCGGAGATCACGCGCGTGGACATGGTGGGCGCCCTTGACCGGGAGGTGCAGGTAAACGTGGACCTGTACAAGATGCAGGTCGCGCAGGTGACATTTGCAGACATCAGCCGGGCCATATCTTCTGAAAACGTAACCGTGTCGGGTGGCAATATCTCGGTGGGCGAAATGAAGCGCTCGGTGCGCGTGGTAGGCCAGTACGTCGACCCGAACAAGATCGGCGACATTGTGGTGCAGTCGCTGTCGGGCGCCAACATACAATTGAAAGAGATAGCAGAGGTGAAAGAGGGATTTGAGGAGCAGGAAAGCTTTGCGCGCCTTGATAATGCACCCGTTATCACACTCAACGTTATCAAACGGAGTGGCGAGAACCTGATCGAGGCATCCGACAACATCCACGACTTGGTGGAGGAGATGCAGGCGAGCGTGCTGCCAGCCGATCTTAAGGTCACTATCACCGGCGACCAGTCCACCCAGACCCGCCATACCCTCAATGACCTGATCAACACGATCATCATCGGTTTTGTGCTGGTTACCCTGATCCTGATGTTCTTCATGGGCACGACCAACGCCATTTTTGTGGGGCTTTCGGTGCCGATCTCCATGTTCATTGCCTTTATGCTGATGCCTGTGCTGGGCTTTTCGCTCAACATGATTGTGCTTTTCTCGTTCCTGCTGGCCCTGGGCATTGTGGTGGACGACGCCATTGTGGTGATTGAGAACACACACCGGATTCTGCATCAATCCAATCTGGGAGTGGTTAAATCGGCGAAACTGGCGGCTGGCGAGGTGTTTGTGCCCGTGTTAGCGGGTACACTTACTACAGTGGCACCTTTCCTGCCGCTGGCCTTCTGGCCGGGTGTGGTGGGCAAGTTCATGTTCTTCCTACCGATCACGCTCATTGTTACGCTGATGGCCTCTTTGCTGGTGGCCTTCATCATCAACCCGGTGTTTGCGGTTTCCTTCATGAAGAAAGAGCATGAGCAGGAGGCCGATGTTGCACCGCGTGCCCGCCGAAACTTCTGGCTGCTGATAGGTGGCGCCACGTTGGTGGCCATTGTGGGTTATCTGGCCGGCTGGTACGGCACGGCCAACCTCATCATGCTGGTCGTGGTGCTGGTACTGCTCAATCGCTTTATGTTCCGCCGCATGATTCATGGTTTCCAGAACACAACGCTGCCTCGCTTCATGCGTGCCTACGAGCGGCTCCTGCGCTGGATGCTGCTGGGCAGGCGCCCCGTGTGGATGTTTTTGAGCATGTTTGGGCTACTTATTTTCTCAATTTTTCTGACCGGGATAAGAGCGCCAAAAGTAGTATTCTTCCCGGATTCGGATCCGAATTTCGTGTATACCTACATTAGCATGCCTGTTGGCACCGATCAGCTTGTGACTGACTCGGTTACGAAAGAAGTGGAGCGCCGCATCTACCGCGTGATCGGGAAAGAAAACCCTGACGTGGAATCGGTCATTTCCAATGTGGCGATCGGGGCCGGCGACCAAAACGACCGCAGCGTAACCGCACAATCTCATTTAGGAAAGGTTACCGTAGCCTTTGTTGAGTATCAATACCGGGCCGGCGAGCGCAGTACGCAGGAGTACATGAACGAAATACGGGAGGCGGTGCGCGGAATACCCGGCACCAACATCACGGTGGACAAGGAGCAGAACGGTCCGCCGGTGGGCAAGCCGATCAGTATCGAAATTGCGGGCGAGGACTTTGAAGGATTGGTGGCGCTGTCAAAACAGGTGCAGGCTTATATCGAGCAGCAGCAGATCGGAGGGATAGAGGAACTCCGAAGCGACCTGGAGGACAGCAAACCGGAGATCATCATTAACATCGACCGGGAGCGCGCCAACCGCGAAGGCATCAGCACCGGGCAGATCGGGATGGAGCTGCGCACAGCCATTTTTGGTGAAGAGGCCTCCAAGTTCAAGCTCGACGAAGAGGAGTACCCAATACAGGTACGCTACGCAGAGCCTTATCGCAAGAACATCGATGCGCTGCTCGATATGCGCATCACCTACCGCGACATGAACAGTGGAATGGTCCGCCAGATCCCGCTCTCATCGGTGGCGACAATAGAATACGGTACCTCATACGGAGGCATCAAGCGCAAGGACCTGAAGCGGGTGGTAACACTGGAGTCGAACGTGCTGGACGGGTACAATGCCAATGAGGTGGTGCAGAGCATTGGAAGTTCGTTGCAGAATTTTCAGACGCCGGAAGGCTATGAGATCAGCATGGGCGGACAGCAGGAGGAGCAGGAGGAAACTGCCAACTTCCTGATGATTGCCCTGGTGGCGGCTTTCCTGATCATCTTCCTGGTGCTGGTGACGCAATTCAACTCCGTCTCCAAACCGTTCATCATTCTCTCGGAGGTGCTGTTCAGCATCATCGGCGTGTTGCTGGGCTTCTCCATCTTTGGCATGGATGTGTCGGTCGTAATGACAGGTGTTGGTATTGTGGCATTGGCAGGCATTGTGGTGAAAAACGGCATCCTGATAGTGGAATTTACGGATATGCTGATAGCCGAGGGGCGTGACCTGAAGGAAGCGATTGTGGAAGCCGGCAAGACACGCCTGAACCCCGTGCTGCTGACAGCCACAGCTACTATACTAGGCCTGATACCCTTGGCGTTAGGTATAAACCTGAACTTCTATACCTTGTTCACGGAGTTTAAAGCGAACCTGTTCATGGGCGGCGACAGTGCCGCTTTCTGGGGGCCGCTGGCCTGGACCATCATTTTTGGCCTGGGATTTGCCACCATCATCACGCTCCTGATCGTGCCGGTGATGTACCTGCTCAACGAGAAGCTGAGAGCCAAAATTAAAGGAGAAAGAAAGCCCGCAGGCGGCGTTAAAATTGTGCCTCAGGATAAAGAAGAGGTGCCTGTAAATGGTAAAGTTTTAGAGAATACACCCTATAATATATGATTGCAACAACAGACAAGACTATTGAGCGCGAGGTAATCCGTATCATTAGCAAAACCAAGGAAATTAGACCTGCCCGTTTGCAGGCAAATGCCCGTCTGGAAAAGGATTTCGGATTTGATGTGGTGGATGTAGTGGATATAATTCTGGAATTGGAGAAAAATTTCCAAATCACCATTCCGGATGAGGTCCCGATCAACACGGTGGGCGACTTTGTGGATTTCGTGGCATCACATGCGATGCAGAAGGCCAGCTAATCGAATTGTCATAAACGTTATAAGCAGAAGCGGCCGGGGTGAAAACCCCGGCCGCTTCTTTATTTTTTTAGATACATACAGTAAGAGCAACATGTTCTATACCGCATCCTCGTATCTCTAAGTTCTCGATAGTAGTAAGCGTTCTGTCGATAGGCAGGTGGTTAGTAGATAGAAATGCGGTAAGCCTTAAGTTTCTGATCGAGCGCTTTTGAGTTCGGGCATACCTTGTCGAGCAGGTTCCAGAAGCCCGGGCCGTGGTTCTTCTCGATGGTGTGCGCCAGTTCGTGCAGTATCACGTAGTCGCAGAGCGAGTCGGGCAGGCGCATCAAGTGCAGGTTCAGGTTGATGTTGTTGGTATGTGAGCAGCTGCCCCAGCGCGACTTGGCATTCTTGATGAACACATTCTGGTAATCGAAGCCAAACTTATCGGCAAAGAACTTCACCCGCTCCGGCAAATACGCTTTAGCCTCCTTGCGGTACGCCTCCTCAATCGACTTGCGGATAAACTTCTGCACATCGTTGTCGCGCACATCCTTGTAAGCCGGGTAGAACACGTTAATATAGCCGTTCTCAATCACGCAGCGCATAGTATACTGGGCATGCGTGAGCAGGCGCAAGGTATGGTTGCGGGTCCTGAAGTCGGTGTGGCCGTCGTACAGGGTCACGCGCGCCTCGTGCTGCTTCATGCGGGCCTGGTGCTCCTTTATCCAATCGCTCTTGGTATAGATAAGCTGCTCGGCCTTTTCGAATGAGATGTGGGGAGGCACCGCTACACGAACACCCTTGATGGGGCGCACACTGATGCTAAGACGCTTGGCCTTGTCGCTTCGTTCGATCAGAACCTTCCCGATTCCGTCGATGTGAAGATTAACGGATGTTAGTCGTAGAAATGATGAAGACACCTTGGCTAAAAGTTAAAAATACACAATCATCAGTCCAAATATAGAAAATTAATTCCTTAAGAAACTAATAGCCAAAGGGCTTTTTTCTAAATTTTTTCAAATTTCAGTATTTAAATAGTACTATATTGTGTGGCTGTAATGTATTTTTTTACGCTATGTTATAGCGTTAATTGGCACCTCAAAATAGCCTCTCGTGCGCGGGCAAGGGCATGAAAAAAAGCTGCCTTTACGGGCAGCTTTTCAAAAACTCGTCTTTTAACAGGTTTAGCGGATGTTACCGCCGTCCGGAATGTCATCGTGGGGGTCTTTGGGAACGCGGCTGCTATCGGTTGTGGCTGAGCGCACGATCGGCTCATGGTGGCCTTTTTCGTCGGAGCTGTGGCCCTGCGAAGCACCCTCATGACGAACCTCGGTGGTGCCGGCAGGCTGGTCGCTGTACTTCGGTGTGCCGAAAGAGCTGTCGGCGTGGTGCGGCTCCATCACGTGCACAGACTGCTGGCGCGTCTGGCGCTCTTCGTCCCAGGCCTTGAACCTGTCAAGCTCAGATTTGATGCTGGTCATAAACCAGGCGAGCAGCGTAGCATCGTCCAGGAGGCCGATCACGGGTATAAAGTCAGGTATAAGGTCAATCGGCATCAGGAAGTAGAGAATCACGGCTATGCCGCCCACCAGGGTGGTGTTGGGTATACCTTTGTACTCGCCGTTCACGGCTGCTTTGATCATGTGCGAAAGCACCTGGAAGCTCTCCCATACCTCGGCGGCGATGGTGCCCAGGCTCTTCTTGGCGGTGGCTTTCTTAAAGGCGTCGTTCAAAAGCTTGATCACCTGCGAGGGGTGCTCCAGGTATTTCTCGGCCTTTTTGAGAATGCTCTTAAACAGCGGGCTTTGGGAGATGGTCTTTCCGTCAGGGCTTTGTTGCTGCTGGTTCTGCGTATTCTGGTCTGTCATATAGTGTCTGTGATTTTGTACGGCCCCTTTTGCAGGACCTGTTCGAATCGGGCGCAAGTTGCTCAACTCCTAACAAGCTTCCTATACCTTGCTACAAGTAATTTTGTTCTGTCCTGTAAACGAAAAACGGGCGCCTTTTGCTGCGACCCGTTCTTATATGCTGTTTATAAAGGTATAGCCCTAATCTACGCGGCCTGCGGCGTAGTAGTAGTTGCGGTAATAAGGCTCTTTCAGGGAACTGATCATGACGCCGCCGTTAGTGGCAGAGTGAATGAACTTGTTATCTTTGAGATAGATGCCCACATGAAAGATCGGTTGCTTGGGGCTGCGGCGGAAGAAGACCAGGTCGCCGGTGCGCACACTGTCTTTGCGGATGCGGGTAACGTCGTCGAACATGGAGCGGGAGCTGCGGCTGAGGTCGATGCCGTACACATCGCTGTAAATGCGGGTTACAAAACCGGAGCAGTCGGTGCCTCTTTTGGAGCTGCTACCATAGCTGTAGGGGGTGCCGAGCCACTTTGCCACTGTTTCGAGCAGGTTCTTGTCTTCGCTATAGTCAAGCTTCAGGCCGAGTTTGCGGGAGTAGCGGTGGTAGAAGGCCGAGTCAACAGGCTCGCTCATGTCCATTGGCAGCTGCAGCTCAAGTGCCCTGGCTATGTCCTCCCCGGTCTGGATGGGGTAGAGCATGAGGGTAGCCTTTTCAGCTCCGGCCGGCGTAGGCTCCGGCTTTTTTACATCGTAAAAGAAGGAAAGAGCGATGGAAATAATGGCCAGTACGCTCAGTATGATCGTTTTTGTCATAGGGTTTAGCATGTTTAGCACTGCCATGGCAGCAAACTTTGTCACCGTATGGTTGTAGGATGGTATAGGTTCGTAAATTGTGCTCTATATCCTGCAACCTGCCCGCCAATCACCCGGAATGGCGAACAAGGTAGCAAAAGTAGGTACAATTTTCTAAACTGGCAATATAGCAAGTAGTTGATGCTCACCTGTAACAGGTATAGGATTCACCTAGAAAGGTAGCACGTTCATCCGGCAGAGTGCCTTGCAACGTACATTTCAAGGATCGTTCGGCAGGTATAAGCGATACAAAAATGAAGTATAAAATTGTGGAGAACTCGCCTTTTGCGCGCATCGCCCGCCTGGTGCTCAAGAGCAGCAATGTGGCCATGGTGCTAGGCAAAACGATACACCTGAGCGGCGTCAAGCGCGAAGGTTTTCTGAAAGACAAGGGCTGGCTGGCGCACGAGCTTTGCCATATCCGGCAGTTTCAGGAGTATGGCTTTTTCCGGTTTCTGTGGCTATACTTGCGCGAGTCGATGCGGGTGGGCTACTACAACAACAAATACGAGGTAGAGGCCCGCATTGCCGGCCTGAAAGGAGAGATCGATTTGCCCGTAGCCCAAAAAGCGGACAGCTCGATCAATCCGACCGAGCTGCCTATACCTGTAGATGTGAAGAAAGAAACCTGACAAAGGAATGCTTGACAAAAGACAAAGGACAAAAAACACTGTGGTCTTTTGTCCTTTGCCACAAACTCTATTGTCAAGTTAATGCCTACGCTTCCCGCCATTTAATGGTGCAGCCGATTGCTTTGGTGTTGGGTTGGCTCACGGGCTTTCCGGCTACCAACTCGTCCAAAGCGGCCTCGGCGTACTTCTTCTGCACTTTCTCCGGCTCGCGCGAGTTGTCGTCTATCGTGCCAATGTAGGCAACTTTGAACGTGCCGTCCTGCTGCTTCTGCACTACATACAAATGCGGCGTGCGGGTAGCGCCGTAGGCTTTGGTGATCTCCTGGGTCTCGTCATACACGTACGGGAACGGGAAGTTCTTTTCTTTGGCGCGCACCTGCATGTGTTTGTAAGAATCCTTCGGCGATACTTTCACATCGTTCGGGTTGATGGCAATGATCGGGTAGCCTTTAGGCGCATACTTGTTGTGCAGCTCGATCAGGCGGTCTTCGTAGGCCACGGAGTAAGGGCATGTGTTGCAGGTAAAAGTCACGATAAAGCCCTTGGCATCTTTGTAATCGGCCATCGACACCATCTTGCCATCCACATTCTTGAGCTTGAAGTCACGGGCTGTGTCGCCTACCTGGTAGCCTGAGTTTTCGGAGGCAGGTATAGCCCCCATTAGTACACCCACCAACAGCAGGCAGGCCATGTACAGAAACGGTATGCGGTTATTCTTCATAGTAGTTCGTTATGGTTTATACTTGGTGATCAGTTCCTGTAATTCCTGCTGCGAGATCTCGCGCTCGATAAACTCGTATTGCCCGCGCTTGTTGTTGAAGAACATGGTGGCAGGTATAGCACCCGACCACTTCGGCTCGATGCGGTCGATCCAGGTGTTGCCGTCGGGCTCGTCGAGCAGGTATAGCCGCGACTGCAGGTTGCGCTTCTGCACAAAAGGCAGCACCCGCTTCTCCTTGTCCTGCACGGCATCCATACTCACCAAGATTACCCGCACGGGCTGGTCTTTGTATTCGGCATGCGCAGCCTCAAAATAGGGCATCTCCTTGATGCAGGGCTTGCACCACGTAGCCCAGAAGTTCACCACATACAGCGTGTCGTGCGGTGCCTGCCGCAACTCCTGCAGTTGGTCGAACTTGATGGTGGTAACATTCTGCGCCTGCGCCGCCAGGCTGGCAAGCAGGCTGAGCGAGAGCAGTAAGAACAGGTGTTTCAGGTATACGGCCATAGTATGCTAACGAAATGGGGAAAGGCGCTATTGTGGTGTTTTTCCTGTTAACAATTTGCCCTTTAAATCGTTTTGAATAAACTATACGAATGTTAAACTATAAAAACGAACTTAGAATGGCTAATAATCTGCAAGGTAAAAAGATAGCGATTGTAGTAACCGATGGATTTGAACAGGTAGAACTCACCGAGCCTAAAAAAGCACTGGAAGAGGCCGGTGCCGAGACCCATATCATCGCCCTGAAAGACGGCGAAGTGAAGGGCTGGAACCACACCGACTGGGGTGATAAATTTAAGGTAGACAGAACGATAGACAGCGTGAAGGCCGACGATTACAATGGCCTGCTGCTGCCGGGTGGCGTGATGAGCCCCGACAAACTGCGCGCCAACGAAAAGGTGGTTGGCTTTGTGAGCCAGTTTATGGAGAGCGGCAAACCCGTGGCCGCCATCTGTCACGGCCCCTGGACGCTGATCGAGACGGGCAAGCTGAAAGGCAAGAAAGTAACCAGCTACCATACCTTGAAAACCGATCTGAAAAACGCCGGTGCCGAGTGGGTAGATGAAGAAGTGGTAGTAGACAATGGGCTGGTAACAAGCCGCAAGCCCGACGATATACCTGCGTTCAACAAAAAAATAGTAGAGGAATTTGCCGAAGGCCGCCACGAGGCGCGCTAGACCAGGTATAAAACTGAAAAAGCCGCGCTATACCTGCTGGGTACGGCGCGGCTTTTTTGTAGCTATACCTTAGCCCTGCACCAGCTGGAGTAGTTCCTGGCCCGGGCCTTCCAGCAGCACAACCAGCGTTACATCCAGCACCAGCAGAAACATAGCTTGCAACGTGATCGACTGCCCATAGCCCAGGTACTGCTCCGCCTTTGGAGAGCTCAGCGATTTCTCCTTCAAATAGGCCGCCAGCATCAGAAATGCCAGGTCCAGGCCAATGCTCAGGTATAGGAGCCTCAGGTTCCAGAAGTGGAAGTCTACCGTTTGGGGGAGAGTGCGCGCACCGGCGTCTGCCGACAGGATGTAATATAGCGAACCGCCTGCAATGATCATGTTCACGATGTTCCAGTAAATGTTCATCTGGAAAAAGAAGCGCTTGTTGCGCGACGACTTGGTCAGTTTTATGCTGCTGATCAGGATATTGACGAGAGCCCAGGCGCCCAGTGCCAGCATCCCGAATTTCAGCGTCTCTGCCTGCTTTAAGTTAAATGCCGCTATGGTACCGCCCTGGGCGTTGGCCGTGAGGCTGAGTAGCAAAAGAGGCAGCAGGCAAAGGTATTTTCTCATAATATGTTCACAAATGGTTTGTGTAGGAACGTATTACGGGTGACTTTAGCATAACCGGGGCGGAATAAATGTAGGAACAGTACAATTGCTGTAACGCAACAAGGCGTGTAAGTGTTTGCTGGTTAGTTTATTGTAGGTTTGCCACTATGTCCAGTCCAATATTTACGGCCGGGTAAATCGTCCTGTTCCCAAGCGACTGATCGGAGCCATAGCTGAGCCGCCAGTGGGTGCGGTCGATGTTGAAATTGGCTTTGGCGCGCAGCACGGAGTCCTCCACCTCAATGCGGGCCGGAAAGCTGATGCTCTTGGTGATGCCCTTGATCGTGAGGTTGCCGGTTACTTTGTGATTCGGATCCTTAACGCGCATTTCTCTTGCATTTCCGGCAAAGGCTGGCACCTCCTGCCGCTCGGTGCTGTCGTAGGGGGCAACGGATGTGATCTCGAAAGAAGCGACGGGGTGCTGCTCCACGTCAAAGAAGTCGGCAGAGCGCAGGTGTTTGGTGAGCTTTAGGTTGCCTGCCTCGTCAATCGATTTATCCTCGGACCGAACACCGGTCATGTCGAGTAGGGCCTTACCGCCCTGCAATTTGCCATTGTGCAGCATAATGGTGCCCTGTTTTACGGGGATCAGTCCATTGTGGCGGCCTGTCACTTTGGCGCCGATCCAGGTTACGGAGCTTCCGGCCGTATCGATCTGAAAGGTTTGGTCCGCGTTGAAGGGAGCCAGGTAGTTGATGGCGGCCCCAATCTCCGCTTCGTCTGTTTTCACGGTGGTGTCGCAGGCTACGCCGGCAATGGCCAGCATAACCCACAGCAGGGTATGGTATAGTCGGTGGCTGTGTGTGTTCATATAGGTATAGGCGCTGTGCCCGGCGGCACAGGGGTGGTTTCCTTGCATTAGTAAAATACGGTATACGGAGACAAAGGGCTGAATCAGAGCTTACCAGGCTTGGGCCTGAAACAAAACAGGGGCCTGCTGTCAGGTCCCTGTTTTGGAGAGGATGAAGTGGCGCTATACCTTAAAAACCGAGGCCCAGGTATACCTGAAATACACCGTGTTTTATATCCTGGTTTATCTTTTGCCCCTGGTTTGTTTCTTTGCGAAGGTCCTCCACCCCCAGGTTGTAGCGGGCTCCCAGCCTGAAAACGCTCAGACGCGCCTCCGCCCCTGCCGCGACGCCATAAGCAAAGGTGTTGAGCGGCTCAATGTTTACCTCCGTGTCTTCCTCCTTCGCCGACATCAGGATGCCAACCTGCGGGCCAAAGTGCACACTCACAGTCTCGGTGATATTGAACACCGCCAGAATAGGTACTTCCAGGTAGTCGAAGCGGAAAGTGGAGTCGTTGCGCTCGATGCCCTTGCGAGAGTAGAGCGCCTCGGGCTGTATGGAGAATGTGTTGCCAAGCGAAAACTGGGTATACACACCGGCGTGAAAAGTAGTAAGGCCGCTGAAGTCGCCCAACACGTCTTTGTCGCTGCCACGGAGAGTGGCAAAGCTCACACCACCTTTTATACCAAAGCCAGAATTAGGGCCGGTGCCGCTGAACAGGTTATGGTTCTGCTGTCCGGCTGAGGGACCATATTCTGATTGAGCAAAGGTGTTTATTGAAATCAGGAGGGCGATAATAAAGAGTAAGGGGCTTTTCATGGGTTGTGGTTTGTGTTGCTATTTTTAGGTGCTAAGACAAAATAGGTCTTTTATCTATGAATAACTATATATCGTTTTTGAGAAATGAAGGTTGCATATGCGTGGATGCTTAGGTGTTAGGTATGGATTTTGAGCTGCGCCACAACAGATTAGCAGCAGATCTAAATTGGACTGCTCCAGGTCTTGTCACCTCTGGTGTAGGGGGTAGTTGAGGAGGCGGGAGCTTAAAATTTACCTGAAATTAACATAGAGTTAACACGAAACGGTGGATAATTCACCATAATCAACATAGTTATCCACATTTTTCCACATGCCGAATGTGCATTTGTGGGCAACTATATAGGGTTACAAGAATTTATACACCGGTGTGCATAGGGTGCTTTACATAATGTTGTCTGATCGTAATTGTACTGAAAATCAGTTGGAAGCGTGTCGTTTAGAGATAGTGTAACTGGCACAGGTATAGGCGGCGGCGGAGTGGTGCAGCTGCTTGCCCGTACAGAAAAAGGCGACGGTGGATAAACCAGGCACCGTGTATAAGTGTTAATTTTGCACAATGCTAAAAATTGCCTGGTCCGAGATATTCGCACATTCCTTACCCGAAGGCCACCGTTTCCCGATGGCCAAGTACGACCTGTTGCCCGAGCAGCTGCTCTACGAAGGCACCATCACCCAAGATAACCTGTTTGCTCCCGAGCCGCTTGCCGAGCAGTACATCCTCGACACCCACGACGCCACCTACTGGCAGCGCCTGCGCGACCTGCAGCTAAGTCCGTCGGAGATTCGAAAGACGGGCTTTCCATTGTCTGAGCAACTGGTGCAGCGGGAGATTGTGATCATGAACGGCACGGTGCAGGCGGCCCTGTTTGCGCTGGAGTTCGGCATCGGCATGAACATAGCCGGCGGCACACACCATGCCTTTACGGATAGGGGAGAAGGCTTCTGTTTGCTCAACGACATAGCTATTGCCGCCAATCATTTGCTCAGGTATAAGGGAATCAAAAAAGTGCTGGTAGTGGACCTGGACGTGCACCAAGGCAACGGCACGGCACAAATCTTCCGGGATGAGCCGCGGGTATTTACCTTCAGCATGCACGGGGGGCACAATTACCCTTTCCACAAAGAGCAGTCGGACCTGGATGTGCCACTGGCAGAGGGTACTGATGATAAGACATACCTGAAACTACTGGGCGAGCACCTGCCACGGCTGCTAGATGAGCAGGAGCCGGAGTTTGTGTTTTTTCAGTCGGGGGTGGATGTGCTGGCTACCGATAAACTCGGGAAACTGAGCATGAGCATCGCCGGTTGCAAGGCCCGCGACCGCATGGTGCTGGAGGCCTGCGTACAAAACCGTATACCTGTGGCGGTGAGCATGGGAGGTGGCTACTCTAAACAGATCGCACACATTGTAGAGGCGCACGCCAACACATTCCGGCTGGCGCAGCAGCTTTTCTTCTGATCCTAAGGCCTGGACTTCAGCTTGTCATCTTCACTCTTGCCCCGGGCACCTGGCAGTATCAACTTAAGCGCAATGTAAATGATCGGGGCCAGTACCAGCACCAGGATGATGAACAAAACAGCCTTGAGCACCTTCACGAAAAGAGAGATAACCAGGGCTGAAATAATGATGGACACTACGAAGAGAATCCAGAAGTTAAGCGTGCTTTTGTTCATGTCAAAAGGATTAAGTGAACGGTTTAGCTATACCTGTTGCGGGCGTGCCGCAGCACTAGGTAAACAGCCGGTTGTAGCGTAGCGATCAGTGCAAGAGCCAGCCATACATTGGTTACAAGTTCACGGGACCAGGCGAAATAAAACGCCGTGGCAGCCAGCACTACCGAAAGCAGGTAAGGCACATTGATCCGTCGCATCATAAGGGAGTTGCTTGGTATACCTTGTTAAGATACGAATTGTTAAGCTTTTTTCAAAAGCAGCTGCCACCGGAAAGCCCACATCCAGCGCAGGCTATATTGTTCTATACCTGCCGCTTGCACCAGGTGGCCCAGTTCGTCCCGCTGGAAAGCCCGCCACACCGAAAGCGGCGCATCATGCTTCACCAAATGCGAATCAGAAAAGAGCCGGGTGAGCAGTTTGATGGAATGGTAGGCAAACCAGTGCCGGTGCAGGTCGTTGATGATCACGGCTATACCTGCCTGCCGGTGCAGCTGCCGAAACATGTGCACGAGCTGTTCATCCGTAAAGTGATGGCAGAACAGGCTGCATACGATAATGTCGTATCGCTGATGCTGAAAGCTTTCTGAGAAAACATCGTGCTGCTCCAACTCTATTTCCGGAAAGCCACCGCAGCGCTGCCGGGCGTACTGCACCATAAAGCTGTTGGCATCTATACCTGTAAGCTGCAGTTTTATGTTTTTGCGGCGGGCCCACTTGGCGATGTGACGCAGCGTGTCGCCTCCTCCGCAGCCGATGTCAGCCAGGCGCAAGGGCGGACCTGTATACCCTGCCAGCAGCTGCTCCAGCGCATCGAGCACCACCTTATACCCGCCCAGCCAGGTATTGATCACCTCCAGTTCTTCGAGGTTGCGCCGCAGCTCGTCCCCCGACAGGCTGAGGTCGTCCATTAGTTCGGCTTGGTTAGACCTTTGCTTCAGCATAATGCACTTTCAGTAGCATCGATTCCAGGGTAAGGCCCGGGCCAAAGGCAAAACTCAGCACCGGTTCGTCTTTTTCTTGTGTGGTCAGGCTGGCCATTAGCTCCTTCAGCACAAACAGCACCGTAGCCGACGACATGTTGCCGAACTCGTGCAGCACCCGGTAGGCAAAGCGGTTGTCGTCGCGGGTCAGGCCCAGTTCCTGCTCTATCACCTCCAGTATGCGGCGGCCGCCGGGGTGAATGGCAAACAGCTTGATCTCCGAAACAGTAGTGCGCAAGCCCTGCAGCAAGCGATCGGTCAGCTGCTTGATACCATTTTTGATCAGGTCCGGCACGTAAGAGGAAAGGGTCATCTCAAAACCGGTGTCGCCGATGTGCCAGGCCATTTCACGCTTACCGGCCGGGGCCAGGTCGCAGTGAAAAGACTGCAGCTCCAGGCTCACCTCCTGGCAGGGCTGCCCTTGCATGAGCACGGCCGCCGCCCCATCGCCAAACAGCGCATTCGACACCAAGTGGTCCTGTTCCGAGTTTTTCTGGAAGTGAATCGTGCAGATCTCGGTGCAGACCAGCATGACACGGGCATTCGGGTCGGCTTTGCAAATGGCATCAGCCAGTTTAATCGCATTGAAAGCTGCATAGCAACCCATGAAGTTCACAGCCGTGCGCTGCACGCAAGGGTTCAGCTCAAGCCGCTCCACCAGCTCAATATCCAGACCCGGCGCATACATACCCGTGCAGCTCACCGTGATCAGGTGGGTCAGGTCCTGGAGCTTAGCGTTGCTCAATTGCTCCAGGCAGTTGCGCACCGCCTGTTCTGATAGGTCGAGGGCGTGTTTGCGGTATACCGCCATGCGCTGCTGTACCGTCGGGAAGGGCTCGAGGTCGTGTGTGTTGGGAAAGAAGGTATAGTCGCCGTTTTGTCGGGTAAAGTCCTGAAGCACGCTGTAGCGCTGCCCTATACCTGATACGCGGTAGAGTGCTTTGAGCTTGCGGCTCCCTTGTTCATCGAGTTGATGGGCCGCTGCCATAAAGTCGGCCACCTGCATCTGTGGGACTTTGTGGGGCGGGTTAGCCGTGCCGATACCGCATATATAGCTTTTCATAAGCCGGTGAGTAGAGTGTGTGTCATACGAGTTCTTTTGCCGTTTTGCTAAGCCACGACAGGTATAGCGACAACAAGCGGGGGTGTTTTAAGTTTACCTATGCCTGAAAATGGTGCGCAGGTGCAGGTATGGAATTAGTACGCAAGCGGACGTTTTTAAGATGTAAGGATCAGAAAGGCTGGCCGTGTGTTTGGCGCATGATGAGGCGCACGGCTGCCGGCATATAGCGGAGCGTACCTACTGCCACCTCCGATAGCAGCGGGCTGCCAAACAAGCGCTGCACGGCACGCCCTAGCCGGAGCCGCTGCGCAAACTGCTTTTCCCAGGCTAGGGTATAGCCCCTCTCCAGCGCCTGTCGGTTGCGGCCGTTTTCGAAATAATGGACTACCTGCTCTGCCGCCAGCTTGCCTGCATGGATGGCCATGGCCATACCGTTGCCACAAAGCGGCGTGATCATGCCAGCCGCATCGCCGCACATCAGCATGTGATTTTCCACGCAGGTTTTGGTGGCAAAGGATATCTCGTTAATTACCTCCGGCTGCTCATACAAAAACTCAGCCTCCTGAAAAATGCGGCGCAGGTGCGGATTCTGGTGCAGGATGGCTTTTTCCATGGCAGGTATAGTCCCATACCGGCGCAGGTTCTCGCGGGTGGTCAGGTAGCAGAAGCAGTAACGGCCGCCTTCGATGGCAGATATGCCGGCATAGCCATCCTGGAAGTTATGCAGCGCGATGAGGTCGGTAGGCATGTCAAGGCGCAGGTGGTACTTCACGCCAATGTAGGGCGAGCGCTTTGAGAAGAAGGAGCGACTGAGCTGCCGGTCGAGCGTGCTCCGCTTGCCGTAGGCCCCCAGCACTACTTCGGCCTGCAAGGTGTCGCCGTCGGAAAGTTTCAGTGTAAAATGATCAGCTGCGAATTGAATATCCTGTACCGCCGTCTGCTGCCGTACCTGCACCCCTTTAGCCACGGCGACCTGGTAGAGGTAATGATCGAGGGTATAGCGGCTAACGCCAAAGCCTCCCAGATCGAGCGGTGACTCCAGCACGACGCCTTTAGGGGAGGTAAGTTGAAAGCGGGAGATCGGAGCGGGGTTGAGTGGTGCCGGGTCGGCTCCGATGGCACGCAGGTACGGCAGCACTTCGTTGGAAACATACTCTCCGCAGACCTTATGCAGCGGGTAGGACTTTTTTTCGATCAGCGTTACGGAAAGCCCTTGCCCGGCCATTGCAATTGCACTGGTCAGTCCGGCGAGGCCTCCTCCGATAACGGCTATCTGCATCATTGATATACAATATTTTTTAAGTCCAAAAAAACTTTCCACTATTTAGTGAATGCATCCGATTTGATGCGTAAAATGCAAGAACAAATTATCTCTCCGGACGTTAACAATATGGAACAACTTTTGTATATACTCAGAAGGACAAGATCTTAATTTTCAATATGAAGCAAATTATACTTACACTCTTTTTCTGTGTGGCAGTTTTACTGGCGCAGGCCCAGGTACGTGAGCCTGCTCCGGTGCAGACCGATCCAAAAAGCAAAAGCCTGGAACAGCAGGAAAAAGAAGTTGCCATTTATCCTAACCCCAACAACGGGGTTTTTACGATTTCGTTTGCCCAGCTCGATGCGCGGCAGGTGGAGTTGCGTATTTTGAATGTGATCGGAAACGAGGTGCACCAGGAGGTGATCAGCCGCCCGGACATTCAAACGACTAAAACCATCGACCTGACCCGTCTCGCCAAAGGGCTGTACTATGTGAAGATAGAAGCTGATGGCTACAGTTCTGTAAGAAGGGTTGTAGTAAAATAAGGGAATATACCTGAAACGACAAGGGCCGCGCTGCATGCAGCGCGGCCCTTGTCGTTTCAGGTATAGGCAGTTTATTCTGGCAAAATGGCCTTGGATACGAAACCGGTATAGGCAGCGGTGTCGCGGTGCACGCGGGCTTTCACAAACACGGCATCGGTTGTGTCGAGCACCTGTATAAGCTGGGTGGTGTCGAAGTGCAACAGGCTGCTGGCCTGAAAGCTGGCCGTTCTGTATACCTCGCCGCCGATCAGGGGCCTGGTTGCGTAGAGCACATCGGCAGGAAGTTGCCCTGTTTCGCTGGCCACGGTGGCCTCAGAGCCGTCCACCTCTGTACTCCTTTTCTCGCTGTTACAGGCGGCCAGACTGGCGAAAAGGGCCAGCAGGCATACAGTTAAAGTTGTTTTCATGGTGCTTAAGAGTGGCTTCAGCTACAATATAGAAAATAAAATATGAAATCGGAAATATAGTGCCGTGGCGAAGTAACTCAGACTCTTTGTATTAAGTGGAACTGAAGGGAGATTAGTTCCTCAAAGACACCAAAAAATGGTTTTTAAAAGTGGCCCTGTCAGGAATCGAACCTGAATCTAGAGTTTAGGAAACTCCTATTCTATCCATTGAACTACAGGGCCTTGCTGATGGGGTACCTTTTTTACTGACGCAGCGCTTCGCTGACTGTCTTTGCAAAAGTGCCTTGTACTTTGTGTTACCAGTCCTTCGGAAGTAAAACGTAGTAGGGCGAAGGTTGATAGCAGATGATGCAAAGATAACTTTTATGAATACATCATAAAAGCTGTCTTAGGCTGTAAATGGCATCGGCTGGTAAAATAACCTTGTCTGTCTTTTGTCGATGCTTATCAAAGACAGCGCCTAGCAGCAGTATTCAGGTGCTTTTTGTAGTAACAGCAATCTTTATACCCTGCAGCTAAGGAGTCTGCTCCTGCGAACTCTGTTCTGGTGTGGCTGGGTTCTGCAAAACGGAATCTGTTAATGGTGCGTCGTAAAGGGCAATGGAGATGCCGAACGCGATTACGGTCAGTATCAGCCCGGCCATAAAAATGGAGTAAGAAATGCGCAGAATCTTGTATTTGCGGCTAAGCACCTCACCCAGGTAATAGATGTCGGTGATCATGTTGGTGTAGAGCGACTGCTTGTCGCGCATGATCTCGTGCATGCCGTTCTGAAAATCCTCGAGCGGTATGTTGGTGAAGTTGCCGAAGAAAAGCAGGTTCACCTTTTTGCTATTGATCTTGTTGCGCTTAAAAGAGAAACTCGTCACCTCGGGCTGCGCCGAGATAATGGCGAAGATGACTGAGCCCAGCGTGGTCAGCAGCAGCATGCCCACCGGTATAAGCAGCGAGCGGTGCTGCGCAAACTCAGCTCCCGTAATGGAGGTCTTAGTGCTTAGGTAGGTGATGATCACGGACATGATGATGGCGTTGAGGCTGATCATCATGTTGGCCTTGTTGTCGGCAATGGCGCTCAGGTTGAGGTGCGTGCGGTAGGTGTTGCGAAACATGGTCTCGATGCCGCGCTTGGGTTGCGCCAGTGTCTCGCGTTGCTCCTTTTCCTCCTTCTTCAGCTTCTTCGACTCTTTCTGCAGTTGGTTGCGCTGCTCCTGTATGTTCAGGCCGAGCTGACCGGCATATTTGTGCTGGGCTTTTGCCGTGTAAAAGGAAGTGGACAACAGGAACTCCATCTGAAACTGCGCCCACTCCTGGTCTGTGAAAAACTGGTCTTTAAAAATCTCCCACTCGACACGCAGCAGTTCGGCGGTGGCAAAAAAAGTCTCCTTGCCGATGTTGGCCATGTCGGCATCCACGATAATCTCCTGCAGCAGCGACTCAGGCTTCCGGCCGTGCTTGGTAGCCAGGATGCACTCATTTACCCGGGCAATGCGCTCTGGCGGGTACTGCTTATCCTGGAGCCATGCGGTGGCGTAGCGTATGCTTTCCTCTTCGTGACCATCGTAGGCCTTAATATAGCCCGTGTCGTGAAACCAGGCGGCCAGTTGCAGGTCCTGCAGTTCTTCAGGGCTTATGCCCGACATTTCCCCCAGTTGCCGGGCTTCGTTAGCGGTCTCAAAGGTGTGTTTGTAATTGTGGTAAACAAGCTTTTTGGACAGCTGTTCCTTAAAAAGCCTGAAAACGTATTCACTGGCTTGCTTGACGATATCTTGTTCTTCCATAACGGTGCTTGCCGCTATTGTCAGGGAGCTCTGCAATTGGTGCATAGTTGTGAGCGGCGGTTGAAAGTGGTGCTAGTATTCTTTTGCCGTTACGGTGAATACCGCTTTTTGTTGATAAGCGCGGCTGTGATGCGCACAATGCGCTATATAGTAAAGCAAAAACTTAATACAGCCGCCCTACGTTATTTATCTCAGCCCTGCCCCAACCCTGACAGCACGCATGGGCTACAACTACCATGCACCACCAAACCCAACCGTTGCTTTCGGTCCTTGCCGGCCAGTACCAAGCCTTATGTCGTTACCGGCCTGTATGCTTTCGCTAGACAGGACATCCCGTACACACAGAACTTTATGAAAAACCATATTCACCTGACCTCTCTCATCCTGCGTTCCCTGGCTGTGGGCATCTTCCTAGTGCTCGTGCAAGCCTGTGCCACCAAAAAACCTTACTACAGCCGCGATGTGCTTAACTGGCAACAGACGGAGCCCAAATCCGACAACAAAGTAAATTACACTGTTTTCCTGATCGGCGATGTGGGCGCGCCCGACCTGAAGCAGCAGGAACCTTCGCTCAAGCTCATGAAAAAGCAGATGAACGAAGCCGGTGCCCAGAGCGCGACCATTTTCCTGGGCGACAACGTGTACCACAACGGCCTGCCCGAACCCGGCCGCTACGACCGCGAGGTGTCAGAGCAGCGCCTGAATGCCCAACTGGATGTGCTGCGCGGCTACCAGGGTGAAAAATACATGATACCCGGCAACCACGACTGGAACCACAGCGGCCGCGGCGGGCTGGAGTTTGTGGTGCGCCAGCAGAACTACGTGAACGAATACCTGACAGAAGAGGGCATTGTAGTGGGCGGCGATTTTTACGTGCCTGGCGACGGCTGCCCGGGTCCTTATGAAGTGAAGATAAGCGACGACCTGGTACTGATTGCCCTGGACTCGGAGTGGTGGCTGCACCCCTGGGAGCGCCCGTATGGTGCAGGCAGCAACTGCTGGGCCTCTACGGAAGCCGACTTTCTGGTGAAACTCGAAGACATCATTGAAAAACACCAGGGCACGAACATTTTGGTGGTGGCGCACCACCCACTGTTTACAAGAGGTAACCACGGCGGTTTCTTCACGCTTACTGACCACGTCTTTCCGCTTACCATGCTCCGCGACTGGATTTACCTGCCGCTGCCTGTCATCGGCTCCATTTATCCGTTCGCCCGCAAGTATGGCGGCATTTTGCAGGATATTCCGCATCCACGCTACAATGCCTACATCGAGGGGTTGCTGAACATATTCGACAAGTACGATAACATTGTGTACGCCGCCGGGCACGAGCACTCGCTGCAGCACTACAAGCACAATAAACTGACGCACATTGTCAGTGGTTCGGGCTGTAAGATCCAGCATGTGAAAGGAGGCGGCAACGCCATGTACACCCACCAGATCAAGGGTTTCGCCAAGCTACAGTATTATGACAACGGCGAGGCTTGGGTAGAGTACTGGGTGCCGGAGGGCGATGGTTCGGAGGGCACCATGACTTTCCGGACGCCGCTCTATGCCAAGGAGCCACGCCGCAAGCGAGCAGCCATTGTAGATGAGACCAACTACGCCGACAGTACCATAGTGGTAGCCGCCAACGATAACTACAAAGCCAAAGGCTTGCGCCGCACCATGCTAGGCGATCACTACCGCCGCGAGTGGGCCACGCCGGTGGAGGTGCCGCTGCTGGATATGCGCAACGAGTTGGGCGGACTAACGCCTTACCAGAAGGGGGGCGGCAAACAAACGGCCTCTCTGAAAGTACGCAATCCGGATGCCCGCGAGTACACCCTGCGCACCGTAGACAAGGACCCCACAATGGCCTTGCCGGAGTACCTGCGCCAGACCGCAGCCAAGGCCCTGCTACAGGATCAGGTATCGGCCCAGCACCCTTACGGCGCACTGGCTATACCTAAACTGGCCGACGGAGCCGGCGTGTTCCATACCAACCCCAAGCTGGTGTATATACCCCAGACCCCATACCTGCGCCAATACATGGACGAATTCAGCAACACGCTGGCCTTTCTGGAGGAAGATGCCGACGAGAACCATGAGGACGTGGAGAGCCTGGGCTTTGCCGAAAACCTGGTGGGCACCGACAAGGTGCTGAAAGAACTGCGACAGGACAACGACAACAAATTAAACCAGCAGGAGTTTGTGCGCGCCCGACTCTTCGATATGCTGGTGGGTGACTGGGACCGCCACGAGGGGCAGTGGCGCTGGAAAGAGGAGAAAACCGACAGCGGCAAGGTATACATTCCGGTGCCCGAAGACCGTGACCAGGTGTTTTTCAAAGCTGACGGGATTATACCCTGGCTGGCTACCCGCAAGTGGGGAGTGCGCAATGTCCAGAACTTCAGCCACGACTACCGCGACATTGTGGGGCTCAACCTGAGTGCACTCACCATCGACCGCACCTTCACCTCGGCCATCACCCGGCAGGACTGGATCCGCATTGCCAAAGAGATACAGGCCGGTGTGACAGACCAGGTGATCGAGGAAGCCATTAACCAGTGGCCGGAAGAAGTAAGAGCTATATCGGGAGAGGATATAAAGGCGAAACTGCGCTCTCGCCGCGACAAGCTGCCCCAGGCGGCAGAAGCCTATTACGAACATATTTCGGAGATGGTGGACGTGGCTGGCAGCGACAAGCATGAGCACTTTGTGATCGACCGGCTGAACGACGACGAAACACACCTGACAGTCTACAAGATCAACAAAGAAGGCGTGCTGCGCGACACGCTCTACAAACGCACCTTCTATACTTCCGAAACCAAGGAGCTGCGCCTGTACGGGCAGCGCGGGAAAGATAAATTTGAAGTGAACGGCGACGTGGGCAAAGGTATCGTCGTGCGCATCATTGGAGGCAATGACGAGGATGTGATCACCGACAACTCCCGCGTGACCGGTCAGAAGCGCCATACCGTTGTGTATGATACAAAGGATGGCAATGTGTTTAACTTCGGACCCGAAACGAAAGACGAAACCAGCATCAGTCCGGATGTGAACTTCTACGACCGCGACAACTACAAACTGCCTTACCTGGGGCCGCGACTGTCGCTGGAGTATAACGTGGACGATGGCCTGTTTGTGGGAGCCGGCATTCTGGCCCGCACGCATAAGTTCCGCAAGTCGCCTTACGCAACGGAGCACCTGCTGGAGGGGAACTATGCCTTTTACACCAACTCATTCAATGTGCGCTATACCGGCGATGTGCGGCAGGTGTTCGGCAACTGGAACATCGGTTTGAACGCAGGTATACAAGGACCGCAATACCAACGCAACTTCTACGGCTACGGCAACGACACCCGCCAGCAGGATGGAGAGGATGACTCCTTTTACCGTGTCCGGTTTAAGCGGGTGAACGTGGGCGCAAGCCTCAACAACAACCTGGCGCCTTTCTTTAAGATAGGGATAGGCCCTACCTACGACCGCTTCCGGGTGGTGAACTCTGAGCAGGACACCTATCTGGTAAACGAAGCGATTAACGGCCGGATGGAGCCGGGTACTTACGACTTTGAGCAAAATCGCTTCGAATCGCAGCACTACGTGGGCGTGACGGCCTTTGCCGATATGGATGTGTTGGGTGAGGGCAACCTGAAGAACCCACGCATCGGTATGCGCCTGCACAACCGCATGAGCTACAATAAGCAGATCGACGGCGAAGGGCTGAGCTATACCCACGTAAGCTCGGAGTTTGCCTTCTACCTGACACCGAACTTCCCGTTCCAACTCACGTGGGCGGGTCGCCTGGGGGCGGCGCATAACTTTGGCGATTTCCGGTTTTACCAGGCCAATACACTCGGCGGCATGGACAACATGCGCGGCTACCGCCGTACCCGTTTTGCCGGCCGCAGCGCGATCTTTGCCAATGCAGAGGCGCGCCTGTCGCTCTTTGACTTTAACCTATACCTGACGCCGGGCCGGATGGGGGTGCTTGGCTTGTATGACGTGGGCCGCGTGTACCAGGATGGGGAACGCGAGTCAGCCTTCTTCCGCAGTCTGCATACAGGTGTAGGGGGTGGCGTATGGGCCGATATCATGCAAAAGAACGTGATCGTGCTGACCTATGCCAAAGGCGATGTGGACAGGCTGTGGACATTAAGCTTCGGCTTTTTATTCTAAAAGCACCGAAAGACGTATAGCAAAAAGTGCCGGATTTAAGGCACTTTTTGCATTTGTACCCTTGTAAAGAACACCAAACTATGAAATTAAACCTACCAGGATTACTCCTTATACCTTTGCTCATGCTGGGAGAACACGCACTGGCACAGCAAACAGAGCAGGACCTGACGGATGTGCAGAAACAAACAATAGAGTATGCCAGCCCCGGCGTCAGGGGCATGGGCAAAAGCCGGGGCATTGTGATCGGCTACGAGCGCCTGCCGCAGTTCGACATCGAGTCGGAGTCTGACAACCCGGAGGTGGGCGACGGACGGGCGCGTGTGCGGCGGCACAACAAGTTTTTTGTGCGGGCGCTGGCCCCTGTCATGAACAAGCCGCAGACCAAACTGATCCTGGGTATAGACCATAAATTTGAGGAGTTCAACTTCGAGGACGTATCGCCGGCCTCTTATAGCCTCTACCGCAACCTGGAAGACAAGAACCTGAAGAGCCTGGGGCTGCAACTGGCCTTGTTGCACTCCTTCGATGAGGTGCGTTTTATGCTGGTGCGCGCCAAAGGCGAGCTCAACGGGGACTATACCCGCGACAACGTGAACGTATCGGACTACCTGAAAACCACCGTGGACCTGGCCTATGGCTGGAAACGCAGTCCAGACTTTGCCTGGGGCGTGGGCCTGCAGCTCGGCTATACCTTCGGGCGGCAGCGCATCTACCCGGGCATTATGTACAACCGCACCTTCAACGACCGCTGGGGCGTGGAGTCCATCTTTCCGGCCAACCTGCGCGTTCGCTACAATGTGTCGGAGAAAACGCTGCTCTACACAGGCTATCGCATTGAGGGTGCCAGCTACAACCTCTATGCCGACGAACCGCCGCTCGCGCAGTTCAACGACGTGGAGCTGCGTCGCACCGACATCAAAGGCCTGCTGCGCCTGGAGCAGGAGATCTACGATTTTCTGTGGTTTGCCGTGGAGGGCGGTTTCCGGCAGTACTACCGCCACCGTGCTTTCGACGATGTGGGCTCGCGCGATGAGCTGATCACTAACAAACTAGCCGGGGCAGGCTACATTGGCATTGAGCTCTACGCCGTGCCACCCCGCAAATTGCTGGAGCGCAGCCAGAACCGCTAACGCGCCAAGGTATAGCAACGACAAAGCCCGACTCGCTGGTATAGCGCGTCGGGCTTTGCAATATTTGTGTCAGGTATAGTTACTCCGATTTTCTGGCTGGGTCCATTCCTTCGGGCACCAGGCTGCGCAGATACTCATAGATGGCATACTGCGACCGGACGTGCGTAGGGCTTACCTGTTCTACATAGTTGTTATCTATGTCGCGGGCCTTGGTATCGTCGGTGAGCTGCAGGTCGATGATCGTGCGGACCTGCTCGATGATGTCTTTCTGGAGCAGCGGGAAAGCCACCTCCACGCGTCGGCTCAGGTTGCGCGTCATCCAGTCGGCAGAGGCTACGTAGTATTCCTCTTTGCCGTCGTTGTGGAAGATGTATACCCGGGCATGCTCCAGGTAACGGTCCACGATGCTGCGCACCCGGATGTTGTCGCTCAGTCCCTCCACGCCCGGCACCAGGCAGCAAATGCCGCGCACCAGCAGCTCGATCTTCACACCGGCCTGGCTGGCAGCGTACAGCTTTTTGATCATCCGCTCGTCCTGCAAGGCATTCATTTTGAGGATCATCTTGGCCGGCTTGCCTTTGGTGGCGTTTTTTATCTCCCGGTTGATCAGCTCCACAAAGCGGTCGCGCATGTTGATCGGGGCCATCAGCAGTTTCTTGAATTTCTTGTCGTGCTGGCGGTCGATGAAGAAGTTGAAGACCTGCTCCACATCCTGTGTAATGTCTTTGTTGGAGGTAAAAAGCGCATGGTCAGCATAGATTCTGGAGGTGTCTTCATTGTAGTTGCCCGTGCTCAGGTAGGCGTAATTCACAAGTTGGCCGTCCTCGTTGCGGGTGATCAGGCCCAGCTTGGTGTGCACTTTGAGGTCGGGCAAACCCAGGATAACGTTTGCGCCGGCCTTCTGCAGCTTGCCTGCCCAAAAGATGTTCGACTCTTCATCGAAACGGGCTTTGAGCTCCACCACCACCGTCACCAGTTTGCCGCTCTTGGCGGCCTTCACCAGCGATTTGGCAATGGCAGAGTCGTCGGCCACCCGGTAGAGGGTGGCGCTCATGGCAGTCACCTTCGGGTCGTTGGCGGCTTCCTCGAAGAGGCGCAGCACGTAGTCGAAGGACTGGTAAGGATAATGCGCCATGTAGTCCTGCTTTTTCATGGCCTCGATCAGGCTTTCCTCTTTCTCCAGGAGTGGATGCACCAGTGTAGGCTGCGGCGAGTACTTGAGGTCGGGCAGGTTAAAGTCCGGGAAACCAAAAAAATCACGGAAGTTATGGTACTTGCTGCCTTCCACCAGTTCATCTTCCGAAATGCCGGTATGTGCCATTATGGCGTCCAGCATGGCCTGTGGCGTAACCGGGTCGTACAGCAGGCGGGCAGGGTAGCCGGTTTCCCGCTTTTTCAGGCTTTTCTGGATCTTGGCCATCAGGCTGCCGGATACTTCTTCTTCTATATCCAACTCAGCGTCGCGCGAAACTTTCACGGCATGCGCCTCGAAGCGGCCGTAATCCGGGTACAAGGCCGGCAGGCAGAAACGGATCACATCATCCAGAAACATCACATAGCGCTGCTCACCCTCCGTCGGGAGCTTCACAAAACGACCGCCGTGTTTTTTGGTGGGTATTTCGAGCATGGAGAAACGCTCCGGTTTCAGGTTTTGCTTCTTAGGCTCGAAGAGGTGCACGCCCAGGTATACAGTCTGGTCCTTTAGGAAAAAGTGGGTCTCGGTATCGTCGAGCAGGAGCGGCAGGATGTGAGGCTGAACGTGCTCGGTAAAATAGGTCTGTACCCACTGCTGCTGTGCTTCGCTTAGTTCGTTTTCGGTGAGCAGGTGGATGTCCTGCTGGCGCAGGTCGACCAGGATGCCTTCTCTGAAAACTTCCCCAAACTCTTCCTGCTGGCGTTTCACCTCCTGCATCACCTGCTCAAAAGTATCGGCGGGGTCTTCAGACAGTTTTTCGCGGGTCTTCTTTTTGAGTTTGATCAGGCGCTTGAGCGTGGCCACGCGTACTTTAAAGTACTCGTCGAGGTTCGATGAGAAAATGGCCATGAACTTGATGCGCTCCAGGAGCGGCACGGTGCGGTCTTTCGCCTCCTGGAGCACACGGTAGTTGAAGGCCAGCCAGCTGAGCTCACGGTTGATCAGCGGCGTAAGGGTTGGTTTTTTATCTTCGGTATTGGTTTCCATGGTTTAGTTTGTTGCCCGGTGCGGAGCAGTTTGAAATAAAGGTATGAGCAGCGTGGTCAGGTCTGGGGGGATGCCTGGCCAGGCCGTTGTGCTGTGTTATTTGTGGTTTTTGGGTACATCGTAAAACAGAAGCCCGGCATTGCTACGGGCGATATCGCGCCAGCTGTCGCAGTCGAAGCGGAGGGCCACAATGCCGGCGGTAGGTATGCTGGAGACGTGCTTGGGCGACAGCATGTTGGCAAACTCCGAGAGGGCCTCATTGTGTCCTACCATCAGCATGCAATCCACATCTGCGGGTGCCTCGCGGGCTACCTCCAGCAGTTCTTCGGCACTGGCGCCATACATGCGGTCATCCACCACAATGTCATCGGCATCGTAGTCGAGCTCGCGGGCCACCAAAGTGGCCGTTGTGATGGCTCTTACCGCCGGGCTCGATAGGATGAGCTGCAGCTTCGCATTGTTGGAAGCCAGTTCCTGCCCCATCAAAGGCGCATCTGTCCGGCCGCGTTTATTTAAAGGGCGGTCATGGTCGCTCAGCTCTTCAAATTTCCAGCTGGACTTCGCATGACGCATGATATACAAGGTTTTCATAAGGTGATTCTCTTTCAGAAAGGTATAGCAGGCGTGTCTTTTACATAGCGTGCCCGCTATACCTGCTGTTTACTGAAAGCAGTATAAAATAGTTGTGACGGGGTGGGGGAGTGTGATGGCTTGGCTAGCTAGGGGAGATCTGCTCTTGTAATAGTTGCGCGTAGGTATAGCTCTGGCCTATGCAGTTATAGCGGTGATGGTGTGAGCGTTCACGCGTGGGGTCTTCGGACCAGGTATAGAGGCTTTGTAGCTACTGCTGTTGGAGGTATAGCAAACAGTGTTGTTCTATAGCTTGGCCTGTCCGGCCGGGACCTACTTTTTTCCTTGATGAAAAGAAAGAGGGCCCCTACCCCCAGTAAGCAAAAAAATCAAGACGCTCCAAATCGAGGGCCCCTACCCCACTCGCTGAACGCTCTTGACAGGGGGACCCCTTCACCCCCAACAGTGGAGCGCCGTTTTGTGCACCTGGCTTAGGCTTTCTGTTTCATCGCTTCCGGGGCAAGTTACCTTTGCTATACCTGCCAGTGGGGTGTGACAGTAACTACATTGCTGATCCTTGAAAATTGGGCAGGGCAGAAATTCCCCTCTTGAGAGGGGCAGGGGTGTGTTAATCGTGCACAAGAATCCTGTAAACCTTTGGGGTAGGGGCCCTATATCTATATAAAGATTCAGACAAGCTATACCCAAACAGACGTTCGCAGGACTGAAATCCACTGCGAGGTCTGGCCGTGGCAGAAAACGCAAAAAGGGAACAATCCTTACCGGACTGTTCCCTTTTCTGATGCTTCCTGGTATAAACTACACGTTATTCGGGTAGCGTTCAAAGTGAATTTCCGCAACGCGGCGCTGCAGTTCGGCGCGCAGTTCGTCGATGTTGATGCGGTTGGTGGCTGAAATGAACAGGGCTGGGGCATGCACCTTGGCCATGTAGGTCGCTTTCAGGTCGTCGATGGAAGGGCGCACGTTGCTGTGGCCATCCTCGTTGATACCCGCTTCCTCTGCCAGCTCCTGCTCGCGCTGCTCCAGGTACTGGTCTATTTTGTTGAACACCAGCAGTACCGGCTTGTCGGCTGAGTTGATGTCGAGCAGCGTGTTGTTCACTACCGCAATGTGGTCCTCAAACGAAGGGTGCGACACATCCACCACGTGTACCAGCAGATCAGCCTCGCGGATCTCGTCGAGCGTGGACTTAAAGGCCTCGATGAGTTTGGTCGGCAACTTGCGGATGAACCCTACCGTGTCGGAGAGCAGGAATGGGATGTTGTCAAGCACCACTTTGCGCACCGTGGCGTCTACTGTCGCGAAGAGTTTGTTTTCGGCAAACACGTCGGATTTGGAGAGCAGGTTCATCAGGGTGGATTTGCCCACGTTCGTATACCCTACCAGGGCTACGCGCACCATGCCTGCCCGCGATTTGCGCTGCTCAAAATTCTGTTTCTCGAACTTCTCCAGTCGTTCGCGCAAGAGCGAGATTTTGTCGCGCACAATACGGCGGTCCGTCTCGATCTCGGTTTCACCCGGACCCTTCATGCCGATACCACCTTTTTGTTTGGAAAGGTGAGTCCACAGGTTGGTCAGGCGGGGCAGCAGGTACTGGTACTGGGCCAGTTCCACCTGGGTATGGGCCTGAGCGGTTTTGGCACGGAGCGCGAAGATGTCGAGAATCAGCAAGCTTCTGTCCACGATCTTCACCTGTAGTTCGCGCTCGATGTTGCGCACCTGCGAGGGGGTGAGGTCATCGTCGAAGATCACCATATCCACGTTGTGCTCCTTCACATAGGCTTTGATTTCCTCGAGTTTGCCGCTGCCCACAAAGGTGGCACGGTCAGGCTTGTCGAGTTTCTGCACAAAGCGCTTCATGGTTACGGCGCCGGCTGTTTCGGTCAGGAAGGCCAGTTCGTCGAGGTATTCGTTAGTTTGTTCGTCGGTTTGCTTATAACCAGGCACAGCCACCAGCACGGCGGTTTCCTGCGGCTTGGCGGTTTCGTAGTATTTTTGTTTACCCATTTTCAGATGTTAAGCGTAGCGGTTTGTCAGCCTTTTTTCGGCGTGAATCATTGTACGTAATTGTTCCCGGCCCCGGTCAAAATTAGCAGGTATAGCGCCGTGGAAGCAGGCAGGATGGACGCAAGTTAGTTGAAAAATTTCAGAAGAAAGGGGAAAAAACCTAACTTGCTACCCTTCTAAAAGAACCAAAGCAGATCCATTTACACCAGCTATGCAGCATAAGACCTATCACATTGAAGGCCTGATCGAATTTATACCACGCGTGTTCCGCGACGAGCGTGGCTGGTTCATGGAAACCTACAATGCCAGCATGTTTGCGCCCTTCGGCATCAACCCGGTCTTTGTGCAGGACAACGAGTCTGTTTCTAGAAAAGGCGTGCTGCGCGGCCTGCATTTTCAGAGGCCGCCTTATGCGCAGGGCAAACTGGTGCGGGTTGCTTCGGGCCGTGCGCTGGATGTGGCGCTCGACCTCCGCAAAAACTCCCCCACTTACGGACAGCACGCCACCTGCATACTCGATGCGGAGCAGCATAACATGCTCTATATTCCGGAAGGCTTTGCCCACGGCTTTGTAGCGCTGGAAGACAACACCAGTTTCCTCTACAAATGCACCAACCTGTATCATCAGCCATCCGAAGGCGGTATCCTCTGGAACGACCCAGCCCTGGGTATAGACTGGGGTATAGCCCAGCCGCTGGTTTCGCCCAAGGACGAAGTACTGCCGCTGCTACAGGATTTTGTCTCGCCGTTTTGAGTGCCTGGACAAAAGAACTTAAAATATTGGCCAATTGTCTGATTTTTTAGATTTATGATGTCTCCTGCTTATAAATGACAAGGCCCACGATTAAAACAATCGTGGGCCTTGTTTATTCACCAGGGTGGTTACTTCTTTATTATCATTCTTCTGGTCGTGGATTTGCCCTTATGCTCTATTCTGAGCATGTAGGTGCCAGCAGGTATACCTTTTGTGCTAACTTTGGTTTTCTTGCCCTTGGCTTTGCCGGAAAGGCGCTGGTTTCCCTGCAAGTCATACAAGGTATAGCTGTAGCTCTCGTCTGAACTTCCGGAAAGTTCTAAGGTGAACTCGTCTGCGGTGACTGGATTCGGGCTAAACATAGGCTCTGCACCATTGTCGCAGTCGCGGATCTCGTAGAGCATCACAAACTGCTGTGTCCAGCCGAGAGGAGTTTCAACCTCTAAGCCGATTGACATGTGGGAGCTAAAGTTAAACCCTGCTGCCGTTACAGTAAGTGTTGAGCCTGTTAAGTCGCCGTGGCTGCTCACATTGCCAACTGCCCAACGGTAGCGCGATGGCTGCCCCTGATATCCGTTACTGTAAACAGGAGCAAAAGTGTGCTGTTCGTAGGGGCAGGTAGGGTGTTTGGCACTGCCAAAATAGCTGAAGTATAAAATTTCTGGTTGGCCCACCCAAACATTTTTGGTTAAAGTGCTACTGCCACACTGCGCACTATTGGCCGTTACCTTTACCCAGCCTCCGCCACTGTAACCGGGCCGCTGCGAGATCGCTACGGTCGTTGACGTGCTTTGCAGCGGTGACACTTGCCCATTAATGAGGATGTTGCTACTGGCCTCCCAGGTATAGCTGGTAGCACCGGCTACTGAGGTTATGCTAAAGGAAGATGCAGTATTTCCTATATCGTAAGGTGCGTTGTTGAACGTCGGTGTAGGCAGGCTGCTGTTGTAGTTGATGGTGATAGGTGTTGAGTTGACCGCCTTGTTAGGGGTGGTGCAGGTAATGTTGGCCGCTACCGATACCTGCCCGCCATTCGTGCCGCTCGGTATGGCGGAGATAGAATTGCCGGAAGCAGATCCCGAAATCGTCCAGCCCTGCGGAAGCGACCAGGTATAGGATGTGGCTCCCGTCATGGCTGGAACCGAGAGGTTAACAGGGTTTCTGTCGCCGCAGTGCAAATTGGTTTTGGAAGCAGTGATTGCGCTTACCTGAGGTTCGCGCGTAATAGTGAGTGTGCTGTAATTGCTATAGAAGTTTACCCTTGGTACACTGCTTATGCTGCATTCCTGGTTCAGGCCTCTCACTTTTACCTGGCCTCCGGACCCTGCTGCAGGTATAACCGAGATGGAGTAGGAAGGAGTCGTAAAGGTGCCCGTCTTATTGTCATTAGTGCGCCAACCGGATGGTAGCGTCCATTCATAGGTGTCTACATATAAAGTAGAAGAATAGGATGGGTTAGAGCTGCTTGGGGTGTTAGGAATTGCGAGCCTATCTATAGCTAACGTTATAGGGGCTGTGCTGCACCAGTCTATACTGTGGCTTGATTTTGCTACGTTGTTTACCTTAACTTGTGAGGGGTTAACACCGTTTATAGATTTGATTATGACGCCACCAGTAGTTGGTGTGCCATCATTAGATTTGTTGTTACAGGACGTAATTGTTACTTTTAATTCTCCTTTATTTGTTACATCGTTCCAGATTACTTCTACAGAACTGTTGGATGTAGTGTAATCATCACTGCTGTTAGTAATGTAAAATTTGCCGTTGGTAATAGACCATTTAAAAGAGCAGCCTGCATAATTGGCAGAAGCAGAACCACCTGCTGGAAAAGCTGTATAAGCAATTCTATTTCCAGGACATTGGGGAACTCTGCCATCAGGCGTTAAAGCTGTTTGTGCAGCTAATAAAAATGGGGCTATTAAGAATAGCAGTAAGAAGCAGAGCTTCTTCATAAGTTTGTTTTTAGGTTAATTTAAATTTTAGAAAGTCCAGTTAAGATTGACAAACGTTATTGGGATGTAGGAAAAAACAAGTTTGTTGGTAGTATAGTCAATATAGGTCTTGGGGTTGCCGAAACTATCGTACTCTGGTGAGTATGTTTTGAGAGAGAGTACGAGATCTTGCGAGCTTTTTACTTTGCTTAAGTGGAATGCTGTTTCTGTCGATAAATAAAATCTGGTGCCAATATTAATGCGGAAGCCAATAAACGGTCTTATTCCGAAAGAGGTGGTAGTAAGAAGATCTTTTGAATGCTTCTCTATTACACCATATGGGTCCGGTTCACTGAATTCGTCCCACATCTCTATATTCCTCACTTTCTGCTGATAAAAACCATCAGTTCCGTAATACAGTGTGAATAGTTTGCTGAGCGGTCTCTGCCATTCGTAGCCAATACTTCCCCCAAAGAGAAAGTCTGTAATTTCGTCACGACGATTTGTGTAAGACTGCGTAGAGTCAGACTTGGCATACATCCCCTCTGCTCCAAACCGAATGGCCCCATTACGGGAAAACTGGTATTTGTACATAAGATGCAGCGGCATGCGGCTAGCAGGGTCAGCTAATCTATCAAGTATTACGTGCGTGTTTATGACAATATGGTGACGGTATAACGCTATTGAATCCTGCGATTGGGCAGACGCAAATTGGCAGGCGAAGAGAAGGAGGAAAATTAGAGAGTATTTGATTTTCATAAAAGGTAGGGGTAAATGGGTAATAATTATATGCGAATATATTTAAAGTTATATGTATAATGTTATCTATAAAAAGTAACTTATATTTAATTTATAATAAATATTATTTTATGTATCTGATGTTGGTTGATGTTGTAATAAGATATATTTTTGATTTAAATAATATCGGTTTAAGTCGTATTGGTAACAAAGTGGCAGACTTAAATTAAAACGAACAGAATAAATAAAAGCGCCTGGTAAAACGGGTCTACCAGGCGCTAACTGTTGTACTGATTAAAGAGTAATCTCTAGCTCTACAACACCTCCACCAGCGTCTCCAGCCCCATACCTCTGGAGCCCTTCACCAGCACATAGCTCTCCGAAACCGGATTAGCCTGCAACCAGCTCTGAAGCTCAGGCTTTGTAGCGAAGTAATGGAATTTGCTGTCAGTTTCAGCCGCATGCTTCATCTCCGGTCCGCAAAGCAGCACCGTGTCGAAGTTTTGCTCTGCGATGATCTCGCCAATGGCTTTGTGCTCCGTGGCGCTTTCGGTTCCCGTTTCCAGCATATCGCCTACAATCACGACCTTGCGCGGTGCGTTCATACCGCCAAAGTTGCGGATAGCCGCTGCCATAGACGTTGGGTTAGCATTGTAAGCATCGAGGATCAGGGTGTTGCTTCCCTTCTGCATCACCTGCGAGCGGTTGTTCACGGGGCTATAGTTGGCGATGGCGGTATTAGCTTTCTCCAGCGGCACCCCGAAAAACTTGCCGATGCAGGCAGCAGCGGCCATGTTCTCGTAATTGTAGCTACCCACCAGCTGCGTGTGCACCACGTGGCCTTCTTCGTCTCTGTACACCACGTAAGGCGAGGCCTCCAGCAATTCGCTGTGGTAAAAGTCGCCTTGCGCCGGGTAGGTTACTTTGCTTTCGATACGGCGGCTCATGCGCATCAGGTGCTCGTTGCCGGTGTTCACGAACACCGTGCCGCCATGCTCGAGCAGGTGCACGTAGAGCTCGCTCTTGCCGCGGGCCACGCCCTCCAGACTGCCAAAGCCCTCTAAATGTGCCTTGCCAATGTTGGTGATCATACCGTGTGTAGGCATCGCAATGCTACTGAGCAGGGCGATCTCCCCAATGTGGTTGGCGCCCATTTCGATGATCGCCATTTCGTGCTCGGGCTTGAGGCGAAGCAAAGTCAGCGGTACACCAATGTGGTTGTTGAGGTTGCCCTGGGTATAGAGGGTGTTGAACTTTTGGCTCAGCACGGCATAGATCAACTCCTTGGTCGTGGTTTTGCCGTTGCTGCCCGTAATGCCAATCACCGGTATGCTCAGCTGACGACGGTGGTGACGGGCCAGGTCCTGCAGCGCCTGCAGGGTGTCTTCCACCACAAACACATTATCCGATGCCAAGGTGGGATCATCTACCACCGCATATCTGGCGCCTTTTTCCAGGGCACCCTGGGCAAACTTGGCGCCTTTGAAGTTGGGTCCGTTCAGGGCAAAGAACAGGCTCTGGTCCTGTAGAGCGCGAGAGTCGGTGCTCACGTGGCGGCACTCCAGGTATTTTTGATAAAGAAAGTCGATGCTGTTCGGCATGAAATGCTTATTTTTAGTCTCTTAAATTGGTGGCAGCTACCGGAGTTTAGGTATAACCCTCAGCCGCCGCGGCAATATACGTTCAAAACGGCAAAAGCAACAGCCCCATTGCCTAACAAACTGTCTATGCGCTACCTATTCTCCATGCTCCTTTTCCTGTTTCTGCTACCCAATGTATCTGCACAGGAACCTCTGCGATTTCAACAGCGAACGGACATACGTGTCACCGTAGGTGCAACCGAACTGCGTAACCCCTGGGGCGGCGGCCTGAACACACCGCAATTCTCCACCATCGACCTCAACAAAGATGGCCGCGACGACCTTTTCGTATTCGACCGCATGCTGCGCAAGGTCTATACCTACCTGGCCGTGCAGGAGGGAGGCCAGTGGCGCTATACCTATGCGCCCGAATACGAGGTAATGTTTCCGGCTGAGCTGGAAAATTGGGTGCTGCTGCGCGACTACAACTGCGATGGCCTGAAAGACATTTTCACTAGCACACCGCTAGGTATACGGGTATACCGGCAGGAGGCCACAGGCAACAAATACCCCACTTTTGTGCTGGCCGAGGATGCCCTCTTTTACCGAAGCCGCAACGGTGTGAACAGCATCAACATGCAAATGAACATCGCCGATATACCTGCCATAGTGGACATGGACGGCGACGGCGACCTGGATATTCTGCTGTCGGAGTTTTCGGGAGGCTATACCCTGGAGTATTACCAGAACATGCAGGCGGAAGAAGGCAAGCCCTGTGGCTCGCTGGAGTTTACACTCGGCTCCGACTGGTGGGGGCAGATTACAGAGTGCGAAGGTTGCAATGCCTATGGCTTTGGCGTACAATGCCGCATGGCTGCGCCGCTTCATTCCGGTCACGACGGTTCCTCACTGCTGGCCCTGGACCTGAATGGCAACGGGGTAAAAGACCTGCTGATAGGCGGGGTAGCCTGTGACAACCTGGTGATGATGGAAAACAAAGGCACCAAAACCCTGGCCCGCATGGACAGCTTTGAACCTGCTTTCCCGTTCGGCACACGTGCGGCCCGCTTCAACCTCTTTCCGGCCGCATACGCCGAAGATGTGACCTTCGATGGTATACCGGACCTGCTTGTGGCTCCGAACAGCAACGAGAACGAAGGCAACCTGGAACTGCAGCGCTCATCCTGGCTTTACCGCAACACGGGCACAGCCAACCAGCCGAACTTTGAGTTTACGCAGGATAACTTTTTGCAAAGCCAGATGATCGACCTGGGCGAAAACGCTTACCCTGCCTTTGCCGACATCGACGGTGACGGCCTGCTTGACCTGCTGGTCGGCAATGGGCGGGCAAACCGTAACGGACGCTTTGTGGCAACGCTCAGCCTCTACCGCAACACCGGCACACTGACCGAACCCGCCTTCACGTTTGTCACAGACGATTACTTGAACCTGTCCAGCAAGGAAATGCTTTCGCTGAAGCCGTCATTTTTCGACATCAACCAGGATGGAGCCCTGGATCTGGTGCTGACTTACAAGATACAGACCGGATCAGGCCATCATGCAGGAGGCGCGACGCAGCTGGAGTACTTTGTAAACAACGCGAAAGCCGGGCAGCCTTTTGCCTTCAACACCACCCGCCTGATGCACCTGCATACCCTGGCCAATGGCGATACGCCTTACTTATTCCGGGTAGATGGCCAGCGCGTGGAAATGCTGGTGGGGAGAGCTGGCGGCACCCTGGACTATTACCGCTCTGCCGGCAGCGGTTTTGAGCTCGTTAAAGAGGGCATCGGGGGCATCAAATTTGACTTCTTCCGTCGCAACCTGGCACCCGTTGTGGTGGACATAGACGGCAATTCCAAGCTCGACCTGCTCACTGTGGACGACAGCGGGACGCTGCGCATTTACCCTGATTTTCTGGACAAGCTGAATGGCGACTTTACGGAGACAACCGAGGTGCTGCAAAACGAACTGACGGGAGAAGCGCAAGCTACCCGCTTCGGCCGCGGACTGGGCCTGGCTGTGGCCGAACTTGGCGGGCCCTATAAGCTATACCTGACCGTCGGCACGCAGGGAGGCGGCTTATACTTGTTGGAGCAAACAGGTGGCCACTACGGCAACCCAAATGATAACGCAGGCAAACTAGGGCTGAAGGTATACCCTAACCCCGTAGCCGGTGCGCAGGAGCCTGTGCAGGTGCAGGCCAGTGAGTCAGTTGCGTTGGTGCTGTATGATATGGTCGGTCGCAAGGTATACGATGCAGCCGAAAGCTATAACCGACGCCACACGGTAAGCCTTGGCCACCTCAAAGCCGGTGTATACCTGCTCCGCGCTACCTCCCGCAGCGGCAGCCACGAATCCCGCAGACTGGTAGTACAATGATGCAGGCCTTTTTGTTAGTAGACCTCTCCGGGGAACTCGCTTTTGACAAGCCTATCCTGAAAATGGTGCGGCAGCATGCGCCTGCTATACCTGTTTTTGATGTGGATGCCGGGTCCGATGCCACCTTGCAGCATTACGCAGTGCGCTTGCTACAGGAAAATCCGGAAACGGTGGTGTATGTAAAGGGTGGGGCAGGAGACTTAAACCGGCTGATACCACTGCTCGAGGAATTGCTGCGGCCGCAACCACAACGGCACATCATACTCATCGGTGAGCACCCGCGCCTATTGCGTCTCTTGCAGGCACGGCCAGGTATAGCCTATACCTTGCTGGCCGACGAAGAAGCGCTGCGCCAGTTCCTGACCAAATCAATTTAGCGTAAAATCATCCGCATCGAGGTGCGCCGGGAAAGCCTCCCGAAAGTCCGTCAGCTCCTGCTTGCTGAGGGCAATGGTGTGTATACCTTCTGCTTCGGTGGTCCCGAGGAGTTTATACCCTTTAGGATGGATGATGGCCGAGTCGCCGCTGTAGGGATGCCCGTTGCCATCGGTTCCGACCCGGTTCACGCCCACCACATAGCTCAGGTTCTCGATGGCGCGTGCTTGCAGTAAGGCGCTCCAGGCATTGGCGCGGGGTTTGGGCCAGTTGGCTACGTAAAGCAGCAGATCGTACTGGCTGCCCGTGTTGCGGCTCCACACCGGAAAGCGCAGATCGTAGCAAATCAGCGGGCAGATGCTCCAGCCCTTCAAGTCTACCAGCAGTTTTTCTTTTCCTGAGGTATAGGTATGGTGCTCTTTTGCCATCCGGAAGAGGTGACGCTTGTCGTAATGCTCGTAAGTGCCGTCCGGCCGCACCCAATAGAGCCGGTTGTAATAGTTCTCTCCCGCTTTCACGATTACGCTGCCCGTCAGCACGGCGCTATACCTGGCTGCTTCTTCTTTCATCCATTGCAGGGTAGGGCCTTCTGCCTCTTCCGCCAGGCTAGTAGCGTCCATGCTGAAACCCGTCGTGAACATCTCGGGGAGCACGATCAGGTCTGTGGCCGGAGCAACGGCCGCTAGCTTTTCGGAGAACATCTGCCGGTTAGCGGTGGCGTCTTGCCAGTGCAGTGCAGTTTGGATGATGGTGATGCGGAGGTCCATTTTTAATGAATAGTGAAGAAAGAGTAATGAATAATGAGTAGTGATTAATGATTAAAACAATCAACAATTCAACCATCAAAGTTTCACCAACCTCTCCGCCGCCTGCCGCAGCGTTTCTTCACTTTTGGCGAAGCAGAAACGGAGGTAGCGGTGGTCGGTTTTGTTGTGATAGAAGGCTGAGACAGGCACGGAGGCTACACCGATTTCCTGGGTCAGACGCTTAGCGAAATCCAGGTCATGCTCTTGCGAGATGGCATCGTACTTCAGAAGCTGGAAATAGGTACCCGCTGAAGGTATAAGCTCGAAGCGGGACGGCTTCACCAGCTCACAAAAAAGGTCACGCTTGGCCTGGTAGAAGTCGGGGAGGGAACGGTAGTGGGCCTCGTTGTCCATGTAGTCGGTGATGGCCAGCTGCAGGGGGGTAACGGAGCAAAAGGTAATGAACTGGTGCATCTTGCGCAGCTCTGCCGTTAGGGCCGGTGGCGCTACCACGTAGCCAATCTTCCAGCCGGTGGTGTGGTACGTTTTGCCAAAAGATGAAATCACAAAGGCCCGCTGGCGCAGCGACTCCACCTGCAAAGCGCTCACATGCTCCTTCCCGTCAAACACCATGTGCTCGTATACCTCGTCGCTCAAGATCAGGATGTCGGTGCCATCGGTCAGGCTGGCCAGTTTCTCCAGGTCCTCACGTGGAATGACAGCACCGGTTGGGTTGTGCGGCGTGTTGATGATGATCAGGCGGGTACGGCGCGAAATGCTTTTCTTTAGCAAATCCCAGTCAATACTGAATTCAGGTATAGCCAGAGGCACGTAGATCGGGATGCCGCCCGCCAACCGGATGGCAGGAGCGTAGCTGTCGTAGCAGGGTTCCAGCACCACCACCTCGTCGCCGGGCTTTACCACAGCCGTGATGGCTGCAAACAAGGCTTCCGTCGCGCCGGAAGTCACGGTTACCTCCTGGTCGGCATCAGGACGGTAACTGTATACCTTCTCCGTTTTCTCGCTAATCTTATGGCGCAGCGCCGGCATGCCGGGCATTGGGGCGTACTGGTTATAGCCTTCCTGCATATACCTGGTCACCAGCGCAATGAGCTCATCCGGGCAATTAAAATCCGGGAAGCCCTGTGAGAGGTTGATCGCGCCATGCTCATTGGCCAGTGCCGACATTACAGCGAAAATACTGGTGCCAACGTCAGGTAGTTTGCTGCTTGGGTAGTTGATCATAAAGAGAGTTTTATGCTGATGAACGAAGATAGAAGTTGCGGGCGATAAACCAAGTACAAATTAGCCAAGAGCCTGCGCCACGAGTTGCTGCAGCACAGGTATAGCCTCCTGCTCAAACCAGGGGTTGCGCCGCAGCCAGAACTCATTGCGCGGCGAAGGGTGGGGGAGGGGCATGTACCGGGGCAGGTAGTCTGCCCAGTGCGTTACCGTCTCGGTTAGGGTCGGTCTGGCTGCGTTACCCAAAAAGTAGTCCTGCGCATACTTGCCGACCAGCAAGGTAAGCTGAATGTTGGGGAGCAGCGGCAGAAGCTGTTGGTGCCAGTGCCGGGCGCATTCGGGGCGCGGGGGTAGGTCGCCGCTTTTGCCTTTTCCGGGGTAGCAAAAGCCCATCGGGATGATGGCCACCTGCTGCTCGTCATAAAACACCTCGGGTGCTATACCCATCCATTGCCGGAGGCGCTTGCCGCTTTGGTCGTCCCAGGGGATGCCGCTGGCGTGTACCTTGGTGCCGGGTGCCTGCCCCACCACAAGCAGCCTGGCCGAGGGGGAGGCCCGCAGCACAGGCCGAGGACCGTGCGGCAAGTGTTCGGCACAGAGGCGACAGGCGCGCACCTGTTCCAACAGAAGGTCTAGCGATTGGTTCATATTCGGTGCAAAGGTATAGCAAGCTGCTAACAAATTGTGCTCTTAACGGTATACAGTGGGTATATGCGGCAAAGGATACCAGTGTTTCTCGTGTTGATGATCCTACTCCTGCTTTCCGGTACAGGCCGGGCGCAAGAGCAGCCTGCCTATAAAAATGCCTTTACCGTCAAGTTCTTTGGCCTGTCGATGCACCTGCGCCAAACACCCTACCCGGAGCTGTTCAAAAACAGGCTCGACCAGAAAGGTATAGCTGTGCTCAATTTTGGAGGTATAGTGGGCTACGACCGCTTTGTGGTGCGCGACGTCATCAGTGTGCGGACAGAGCAGGGGCTGTACTCCGATTGCGCCTCCTCGTTGGCTGGCTTTACACACCTGGGCTGGCGTGGGCAGATCTTTAAAACAGGGCGGCACTCGCTCAACGGCGGCTTCGGCCCCACCCTGGTCTACCGCCGCGACTGGAATCGGCTGCCGGGCTACGAAGACGACGGCTATTTTGAGCGCAGCGGCGACTGGCAGTACAAGTTTTACTGGTACGGCGGCGAGTTTGAGTACAACTATCAGCTGAAAGGGCAGTATGACCTGTCGCTCAACCTGGTGCCCGGCATACCGGAACTGGTGTCGTTCGGGGCCGGGTTCAGGAAGCGTTTTTAAGTAGAGGGACGTAGCTACCAGCCGCGCTCTTCCCAGTCTTCGTCGCGGCGGCTTTGGTTACGACGGCGCTGTTCGCGCAGCGGAGGGAGCTGCTCATGCTGCTGCCATCTGTCGCGGGCGTGCTGGTTATCGGGGCTGTAATGCTCACTGCCATCGCGCCACTCACGCCGCTCGTCTCTTCTATGAGGGGCATGGTGATCGTCTGAAAAACCATGCTGGTGTCGGTTCATGTCTTCGCGCTGCTGCCGTTCGTTTTGCTGCTGTCTGTACGCGTGGCGCTCCCGCTCGTCACGCAGGCGCATTTCTTCTTCATAACGCCTTCTGTCCCGGTCATCTGCAAAAGGCCGTGGCTCATCCCAACGGCTGCGAAAGTTCTGCTGCTCCATGTCGTGGCCTCGGTGCATACGGCGCTCGCGACGCTCGTGGTGTCTTTCTTCTTCCTCGTGATGCATATCTTTCCGTATTATTTCTTTGAACATTTAAACCAAAGCATCGGCACCGCTACTGAGTATGCCCGTAATCAGGCAGGGCACGGCACCGGATTTTATGTACGGGCAGCGGGGGCTGATGTTTGTCGGGGTATGGATTCGGCATAAAAAAAGACAGCCCGCCGTTTCCGGTGGGCTGTCTTTTTACTAATCTACTACCAAAGTAACCTAATCTGTCTGCTATACGCATTAGCGACGGTTGCGTTGGTTTCTGTCAGAATCTTTGTAATAGCTGTCGTTGCCTGAGTCGGTTTCGTCGGCCCAGCGCGGCCCGCCTTCGTAGCCTTGGTCAAAGTTGCGGTCGCGAAAAGACTCTCCGCTGTAGCGCTGGCGGCTGCTTAATTGCTCGGCCCGTCGCTCGGAGTCGTAGCGGTTGTGCGGCCTGTACTCCGGATCGTCGGAGTGCATAATGTCGTCCCAGGTATCGCGCACACGCTCGAAGAAGCCGCGTTTGTCCCGACTCTCGGGCTCCACGTCAGGTGAGTAGCGGCCTTCGCTGTACCAGTTATGCGAGCCACTGCCGTAGCGGTAGTCGGTCTCTTTGTAGCGGCTGCGGGTGCCGGGGCCTTCCCGCCACAGGCTGTCCTGCGAGGTAGGGGGCTCGTTGTAGTTGCCAGGTTGCGAACCGCCACCCATTTGTGAACGGTAACCTTGCTGGCTGCCGCTTCCCTGGCCGCGGTAGCCGTGGTTCAGGTACTGGCTCTCGTTGCGGTAGGGGCTTTCGCTGCGACTACCGTAATGGCCGCTCTGGTACGAGCCCTGGTTACTCTGATAGGTGCCTGGCCTGTTGCCGATGTAGTGTCGTCCTGTTTCGGCCTGCCGGTCGCGGTCCTGCGCGCCTCGTGGGCTGGGGCCTGTGTGGAAGTAGTTGCCCTCGTCCCATTTCCTCTGGCGCTGGTCCTGCCCTCTGTAGGCATAGCGCTGCTGCGGCTGTGGCTGCTGTTCTCTGTCCTGGTTGTATAGCTCCCGGCCGATGCGCTGGTTGTAGTCGCCCGGTCTGTCGTGGTGTTCTGCGTCGTTTCTCATAATTTTATTTGTTTAATAATAGTAGCCTGTTTTAGTGCCAGTTTAAGATGGCGTTATTTTTTACGGTTCAGCAGGGCTATTGTTGGCAAAGGAGCAGGTATAAAAAAGAGGCGCCCCTTTAAAAGGGCGCCTCTTCTGTATTGGGCTATCGTGATTTTAGAAATATGTTTCCATGATCTCGCGTACATCCGCTTCCGCCAGCGGCTTGGAGTAGTGCTTGCGCACCTCCGGGTATTTTTTGAGGCGCTCGAGGTCGTAAAAGCTGGCTGAAGAAGTGAGCATGAGCATCACGGTGCGCATCTTGTTCTCATCCTCAAATCGCTGGTACTCATCCAGGAACTCGAAGCCATCCATCACCGACATTTTGATGTCAACAAATATCAGATCCGGTTTCGGGTAGTTTTCCTCCCCGCTAAAGGCTTTGTTCAAATAGTCGAGGGCTTCTTCACCGTTTGTCACAACCCTGATATCGGATGCGGCTTCCATACGGGAGAGCAGGCGCTGGTTCAGGTAATTGGTCGTATCGTCGTCGTCTATCAGCAGGATAGTCTTTACTGATTTCATAATTGGTATTTTGAATTCTTTTACAAATTATGGCCTTTTTTGTTCTAAACAAAGCCAAAAAATAGGAATATCAGGATTCGCCCCGGGCCAATGCCTCTGCTTTTTGCCTGGCTATCACCAGGTTAGTTACTTCTATGGCCGATATTATAATGCCCTCTACGTTCGAAGTACTGTCGAATAAAGGCTGGTACTTGAAATTAAAATAGGCGTCTCGTAAGTCGCCATTCAGCTTATGGTCGATCTTGGCGCGGAACTCATTGATGTAAACGGTGCGCCCCTTGGTGTATACCTCGTCCAGCAAGTCAAAAAAACCTATTTCCTCAAGCTCCGGCCATATTTCGTGGGCGCTCCGGCCAATGTAGTTGCGGTTGCCATACAGCTTGTACACACCTGGCGTTACATACTGGCACACATAGTTGGGGCCCTGCAACATACACAGGTGCACCGGCGCAAGGCGCAGCATGCTCTCCAGACGGTCGTCTTTGCGTTCTTCCACCTGGTTTTTCTGGTCGTCTATGTCTGTGTAGGTGCCGATCCAGAGTGTGATGTTTCCGTTGGCGTCGCGCATGGGCAGGCCGCGCTCCTGAAACCAGCGGTAGCTGCCGTCTATGTGCTGGCGTATGCGATACTCTAGCTCATAGGTGGTACCCGAGGCCACCGCGTTGTGCCAGTTGGTGAGCACCATGGCCGAGTCTTCGGGATGCACCACTCCAATCCAGCCATCGGTCTGTCCGCGTTTCATGCCGGTAAAGCTGTACCAGTTCTCGTTGAAGAAAAGCACCTTGCCTTTTGGTGAGGCCGTCCAGGCCATGTGTGGAAGCACTTCCAGCAGGTGATGGAAACGGGCATCACTTTCTTTGAGTGCCTTTTGTGTGTCTCTGTTCTGGGTGATATCGATAATGGAGCCGATGGTGCGGACAGGCTGGCCCAAGGAATTGTACGTGGTGTAACCCTGGTCCAAAATGTAGGAGTAGCTACCATCTGCCTTCTGAAAACGGTACTCGCCTGTCCAGGTGCTTTGCTTGTTGGCCAGCGCCTCCTGTATGCTGCGCTGCACCTCTTCAAAATCGTCCGGATGGACGCGGGAATCCCATGAGTCACCGCTTGGTCCCATCTCCTCGGGGGTGTAGCCGAATATTTCCTGAAGCCCCTCGCCCCAGTGCATGTGGTCGTTCACGATGTCGTATTCCCAGGCAATGGCTTTGGTTGCGTTGCTGATCAGGTTCAGTTGCTCCTGGCTTTGCTGGTGCATGCGCTCAAACAGGATCTTGTCGGTCACATCGCTTACCTCGTGTATGAGGTACTGCACCTCTCCGGCGTCGTTCAGCACAGGCACACTGGTTGCGCTCCAGTAGCGCTCTTCATACCCTGCGCCAGACTGCATGTCGTAGCGGAGCATGGGGTTATGAAAAAGCTCCTTGTGCATGAGTGCATGCTGCAGGCATTGCAGCACAGCCTCCTGCGATTCAGGATGATTCGGATTGTTTGGGAATACAGCGAACAGTGGCTGCCCTACAATTTGCTCGCGTGTCATGTGTAGTTGCTTCAGCAAGGCATCGGTGGCATCAGCAATCACAAGATCAGGAGTCAGGACAGCATACAGCCTTGGCAGCGCCCTGAAGATGGGTGCCAGCATAGGTGGCGATATCGCGGTTATTTGGTGCACAGGTATAAGTTAGATTAAGTTCGGTTTCGTAGCATAGAAGTTTCCAAAATAGCAAAATTTAATCTAATAATTGCCCTGAACCATGTAGTCTGGGAAAAAATATGCAGCTGCACAGGCTATGTTGTCTCAGAGCATGTGCAGCTGACACTATTCAGAGGAGCAGATCACTATACATTTACCCTTTCACAGTGGCTTTCACATCAAGGCTGTCGAACACTTCGCGGGCGTCGGCAATGCTCTGGATGTCCTCCACGATCACGATCAGCTTGTCTTTGGCCTCCTTGAGTCGGGAGCGACGCGGATGCTGCTGCACATACTTGAGAATATTGCCAAAGGTCTCGGACTGGAAGTAAGCATCGTTGTTCTCGCTCGGCAGGTAGCCTTTCATCACTTCTTTTTTGATAGTGAGCTTCTCAAAACCCAGCTGCTGTGCCTGCCAGCGCAGCTTCACGATCTCCACCAACTTCTGCACCTCCTGCGGCAATGGTCCGAAACGGTCGACGATGCTGGCCTGTAGCTTTTCGAGGTCCTGCAGGTCTTTGGTGCTATCGAGTTTGCTGTAGAGGTTGAGGCGCTCCGAGATGTTGCCCACGTACCAATCCGGTATGAGCACCTCCATGTCGGTTTCGATGTTACAGTCGCGCACCGGCTCCACGAACTCCGCCAGGTTATCTTTCAGGAACAGGTCGCGGAACTCGGTTTCTTTCAGCTCTTTAATGGCATCGTCGAGCACCTGGTGGTACATCTCAAAGCCGAGGTCGTTGATGAAGCCGCTCTGCTCGCCGCCCAGCAGGTTGCCGGCCCCCCGGATGTCGAGGTCGCGCATGGCGATTTTGAAACCCTCGCCCAGGTCTGAGAATTCTTCGAGCACGCTCAGGCGTTTGCGGGCATCGGTGGCCAGGCCAGCAACGGGTGGCGTGAGCAGGTAGCAATAGGCCTTTTTGTTCGAGCGGCCCACACGACCCCGCATCTGGTGCAGGTCGGAGAGGCCGAACATGTGCGCCCGGTTGATGATAATGGTGTTGGCATTGGGGATGTCCAAACCTGACTCGATGATGTTGGTCGATACCAGCACATCGTAGTCACCCTCCACAAACTTCATCATGCGTTTTTCCAGGGTCTCACCGTCCATCTGTCCGTGGGCATAGGTGATGCGGGCATCGGGCACGAGTTTGAGGATCATGTTGGCAATCTCTTCGATGTCTTTCACGCGGTTATGCACAAAGAACACTTGGCCGCCACGTTTCAATTCGGCAGCAACGGCGTCGCGGATCAGAATCTCGTCGAACACGTGCAGTTCTGTTTTCACGGGCTGGCGGTTGGGTGGTGGCGTGGCAATCACGCTCAGGTCGCGGGCACCCATTAGTGAGAAGTGCAGCGTACGAGGTATAGGTGTGGCGGTGAGGGTGAGGGTATCCACGTTCACGCGCATCTCTTTCAGCTTCTCCTTGGTCTTCACACCAAATTTCTGCTCTTCGTCAATGATCAGCAGCCCCAGATCCTTGAACTTAACGTCTTTGCTGGCGATGCGGTGCGTGCCGATCAGGATGTCTACTTTACCTTCTTCCACGCGCTTGAGGGTGTTTTTGATATCCTTGGTGGTTTTGAAGCGGTTGATGTAGTCTACTGTAACCGGGAACTGCTCGAGTCGGTCGCGGAACGTCTTGAAGTGCTGCATGGCCAGTACCGTGGTGGGCACCAGCACGGCTACCTGCTTGCCGTCGCATGCGGCTTTAAACGCAGCACGGATGGCCACCTCGGTTTTGCCGAAGCCCACGTCGCCACACACGAGTCGGTCCATGGGGTGCGGCTGCTCCATATCGGCTTTCACGTCTTCGGTTGCCTTGCCTTGATCCGGGGTGTCTTCGTAGATGAACGAGGACTCCAGCTCAGCCTGCAGGAAGCCGTCGCGGGTGTAGGCATAGCCCGGCGCGGCTTTGCGCTTGGCGTAGAGTTGAATGAGCTCGGCGGCAATGTCTTTTACCTTGCTCTTTACTTTCTTCTTCTTGTTCTCCCACTCCGGCGAGCCCAGTTTGCTCATGGTCGGCGGGCCGCCCTCCTTGCCGCTGTACTTGCTGATCTTGTGCAGCGAGTGAATGGACACATACAGCAAATCGTCGTCGCGGTAGACTAAACGGATGGCTTCTTGTAAACGACCGCCCACTTCCACTTTCTCCAGCCCCGCAAAGCGTCCCACGCCGTAGTCCATGTGCGTGATGTAGTCGCCGGGCTGCAGGGTGCGCAGCTCTTTCAGGGTCATCGCCTTGGTTTTGGAGCGGCCCTCTTTGGCTTTGTGCTGGTAGAAGCGGTCGAAGAGCTGGTGATCGGTGTAGCAGGTGATTTTGAGCTGCTCGTCAATGAAACCCTCCCGCAGCGAAATGCCCAAATGCTGGAAACGCATGTCGTGGTCGAGCTCGTCGAAGATAGTCGTGAGGCGGTTGATCTGCCGCGGCGAGTCGGTGGCGATGATGTTCACAAAGCCTTTGCTCTGCTGCTCGTGCAGGTCCTTTACCAGTCGGTTGAAATCCTTGTTGAACGAGGGCTGTGGCTTGGACTGCAGTTGCAACACCTCGGTGTCTTTATAATTAAAGCGCTTGCCAAACTCCACAATGCTGAACTTCTCGAGCAGCTTTTTGAACTGCTTCTGCGTCTGGAACAGCTGCTCGGGGTCCGACACGATCTGGGTGCCGCCGCTGCCTGCCATCAGCTTGTCAAACGCCTGCGATGCCTTATCAAAATACTCGTCGATCACATCCAGTGTCTGGCGCACGTCCTTGAACCAGATAGCGGTGTTTTTCGGCAGGAAGTCGAGGAACGCCTCACGGGTTTCCTGCAGCAGTTTGGTCTGGACATTAGGTATAATCGAAATACTTTTCTTCGTCTCGACGCTCAGCTGCGTGTCGGGGTCGAAGGTGCGGATACTTTCGATCTCGTCGCCGAAAAGCTCGATGCGGTAGGGCAGGTCGTTGGCGTACGAAAACACATCCACAATACCACCACGCACGGCATACTGCCCCGCCTCGTACACAAACTCAGTACGCTCGAAGCCATACTCAGCCAGCATTTCGCTCAGGAAGTTCACGTCGAGTTTCTCTCCCACCTTCGCCCCCAGCGTGTTCTCCACCAGCGATTTTTTGTTGATCACTTTCTCGGTAAGCGCCTCCGGGTAGGTTACGATCAGCTCACCCTTGTCGGACTTGGTGTTGAGGCGGTTGAGCACCTCGGCCCGCATCAGGATGTTGGCGTTCTCGGTATCATCGAAACTGTAGGGCCGCTTGTACGACGTCGGGAAAAGCATGACCTCCTTCTCGTCGCCAAGCAGATTTTTGAGGTCGGTATAGAAATAGGCTGCCTCCTCCTTGTCGTGCAACACAAAGAGTTGGTGCTGCGGGTGCAGGGTATAGACCGCCGAGGCCATCACAGCATCGAGGCTGCCTGCCATGCCCTTGAGTTGCAGGCGGTAAGGTTTATCAGCTTTAAGTCTCTCGGCAATGGTCTGCACCACGCCATCGAGCCGGTATAGCTCTAAAAAGTCAGTTACTTTCATGCAGGTATATCACAAAACAGCAAAGGCAGAACACAGGACTTTTCGATAGTCGTGTTCTGCTGGTTTTACTTACAAAGATACTACAAATTAACGTCTTATCAGAACTGGGAGAGCGGGGAGAAGGTTGCAGGGGAGCGGAACTGTTTTATGCTACCAGTGTCTTAAATCTAAGTCTGTGAACAAGGCAGTGAAATAACCCATGATCCACAAATGAATGGGTAGCAGTAGTAGATTCATAACAGCTGCATTTAAGAGCTGCTCCCTATTGTGCCGCATGGCTACTCCGAAGATTGCAATCAGGCCGAAACTGATTGGGAGAAAGCAGAGGGTGCCAAAAATGCCTGCATTTTGAATTAACTCTTTCTCCTCGCCAAATCTTTTGACATAACCTGTCTTCACTATACGAAATAGATAAGTGGTGACGAGTTTAACTGAATCGGCTTCTGTGGGGTTAAACCCCTGAATTTTGTTGTAGGGGTAATAAAAGTTCTCTGTGATTAGAGTCACGTTATCAAGCTGGCTTGTACTTGATTCCCCTGTGAACCGAGAGCGAGTCGTAACATATACTGCTTCTCTAGCCAATATCTTTTCGTTTCGAATCACCTTAGGCAATAAGAAGACGTCCAGACCAACTAAAAAAGTTAATAGTAAGCAGAAAGCATTAAACCATCTGCAAATCTTGATAACAATAGGCGGAAGTGAATTCGCGTAAGCCATGCAGTGACAAGATAGGAAAAGGTATAGCACAGCGCCAAGCCTGGAGCAAATTTATCAGTGACGCTAATCTTTTGATTTTATTGGGTTTAATCATATTTTAAATTCGTATAAGTATATTAATGTCTTTTCGTTAATCTATTAAGAGTAGAACAGGGAAGTAGATTATTGGAAATAGCAATGGATGTGCTGAAACGAAATAACATCAATATGTTCGGAAAAGGTGAACAGGCGCTTATGTTCGGTCATGGCTTTGGATGCGATCAGAACATGTGGCGCTTTGTCACACCTGCTTTTCAGCAGCAGTATAAGATCGTGCTGTTCGACCACGTGGGGGCTGGCAACTCTGACCTCAAGGCGTATGATACCAACAAGTATGGCAGCCTCCAGGGCTATGCTTCCGACATACTGGAGATGTGCGTAGAGTTGGACTTGGAGGATGTGATCTTTGTCGGGCATTCCGTAAGCGCCATGATGGGAGTGCTCAGTGCCATCAGAGAACCGGCCTTGTTCAGCAAACTGATTCTGATTGGCCCTTCACCTTGTTACATCAACGATGAAAACTATGTCGGCGGATTTGACCGGGCCGACGTGCTGTCGATGCTGGCCTACATGGAGCACGACTACCCGCTCTGGGCCGATACCTTCGCTCCCCTGATCATGGGGAACCCGGATAAGCCATCGCTGGGGGAGGAGCTGGCGCAGAGCTTCTGCAACACGGACCCTGACATTGCCCGGCATTTTGCGCAGGTCACGTTTCTATCCGACAACCGCCAGGACCTGCCCAAGCTGGAGACCAAGACCCTGATCATGCAGTGCGCGGAGGATATTATCGCCCCAACCGAAGTCGGTAACTACGTGCACCACGCGATCCGCAACTCCACCCTGGTGCAAATGGAGGCTACTGGGCACTGCCCTAACCTGAGCGCTCCCCTGGAGACCATTGCCGTGATAGAGGCCTACTTGAACTGAGTCGCGCTGCGCTATACCTACTTCAATAGTACCTTGATCTGCACCGGGTCCTGGAGCACGCGCAGGTTGTGCTTGAGCTGCTCCAGTTCGTAGGTCAGGCTTTCCTTTGCCTGCTTAAACTTCTGGTTCATCTGCTTTTGGGAGCCGCAGAAGCGGTCGTAAAAAGTAGCGTTGGGGCCAAAAATGAAACCGTTGAGTTCAGTCTGCAACTCGCCAAGTTGATCATCCAAAAGTTTGATGTAGTAGGCGAGTTGTTCGTCGGGTAGTTTGTCGAGGGCCTGGCCTTGTTCCTGCATAAACTCCATCTGCAGGCGCAGCAGCTCGAAAAAGTCGTCGTGGTGGTAGGCTTGTGTGACGCGCTTCATGGCCTCTTCTTTCCAGGCGCGCTTGGTTTCGTCCTGTTCTTTGTCGGGGTGCAGCTGCTTGGCGAGGTCGGTGTACACGCGGCGGCTGGCCTTGCTGATGTTGCTGAGCTCGGCCTTCGCTTTTGCCTCTTTTTCCTGCTGTGCTTTGGTCTTGCGGCCTTTCTGACGGTTTTGCCGGGCACGTTCCCGCTCTTCCTCTTCGCGGTCCAACTGGGCCTGCAGGCGCTCAAATTCATCGAGCTCATCCCAGTTGTCAGGTAGAGCGTCCTCCTCTTCAGCTATACCTGTTTCTGTAGCATCTTCATCTTCCGTCAGGTATAGCGCGCGTTCAGCGTAGGGCACTTCGGCATAGCGGTCGTGCAGGGCGATGAGGTCTTCGCGCTCGTAGTCCCGGATGAGGTCAAGCGCCATGCTGACGATCAGTTGCGCAAGCTTCTCTTTCTCCCGAAAACTGAACAGCGGCAGGGCAAAAGCCGCGTCCAGCAGCTTGACCAGGGCCACGCGCTGTGCCACCTGCTGCATGATGATGGGGCGCAGTTCTTTTTCGATGCTTTTCTGGGCCAGGTCCATGCTGTCGCGGCGTGTGGTTAGTTCCTGCTTCAGCTGCTCTATCTGGGCTACTTTTCTGTTGAACTCCTGCTGCAGCTGGCTCAGCCTGCGGTGGTCCGGCGAAGTGATCTGGGGCGTGAGTGATGGAACAGGTTTGTCAGATTTGGAAGAAGGCATAAGCAGTGAGCAGGTATAGGAATAGGTATAGCGCCGGCAATTTACGGATAAGCCGACGCTATACCTACCTTACTGTTGCGCGTCGAAAGGGATGAAGCGGTTGTTCTGCAGCAGGTATAGCGTGGTGCGGTTGCCATCGAGCACGGACACGCCGTCCATTTTCAGGTTAGTGAACTGCTGCTTGCGTGGGTTGCGCACCAGCGAGTCCTGTGGGGCGAGCTTGAGTTGCAGGTTGCTATACCTACGGTCGTTGAGCTGCTGTGCAGGGTAGGCGGCTACTTTCATTTCACGGACCTGCGGTGTGCCGTAATCCAGGAAAGCGAGGATGTGGATGGAGTCGTTTTGCAGTACCTGCACGGCATAGTCTGGGGTGCGGTTGCCGTTGAGGTTGCCGCGCAGGTATACCGGGTTGTCGACCTGCTGGGTGCGGTTGGACATGGCCTGGTCGGTGAGCACGGCTACTTTGGCTTGCGGCTGGCGCTGCTGCAACAGGGTGGTGAGCGTGTCGGGTAGCGGATGCAGGATAGCACCTTCGTCCGTGGCGCGGGCTACGCTGTCAATCGAGGCTTTGGTGTCGGAGTCTATCTGGCTTTCAATCAGGTCATCGTCCGCGGTCCGGTTGTAGTTGCCGTCGGCAGAGTCGGAGCCGCAGGAGGCCAGGGCCAAGAGCCCGGCCATGGCAAGTAGGTATCTTTTCATTGGTATAAAATTCAGGTTAAATAAGTTGTTTTGCATACCGTGCTGTCTGGCAGAAGGTTGCAGGGCGCCTACCGGATCAGCTCCACCTTGCGCTCGCCGATCTGCTGACGCCACATGGCGTAGTAGAGGCCTTTTTGCTCCACGAGTTCGGCATGGGTGCCCTGCTCCACGATTTTGCCTTTTTCGAGCACATAAATGGTGTCGGCGTGCATGATGGTGCTGAGGCGGTGAGCGATGAGGATGGTGATCTGCTCGCGCAGGGCCGATATTTCCTTCACAGTGGCGGTGATCTCCTCTTCGGTAAGCGAGTCGAGGGCCGAGGTGGCTTCGTCGAAAATGAGGAGGCGCGGGTTGCGGATGAGGGCGCGGGCAATGGATAGTCGCTGTTTCTCGCCACCGCTCATTTTCAGACCACCCTCCCCGATCTGGGTATGGATGCCTTTTTCGGAACGGGCGAGCAGTCCGGTGGCAGAGGCCTTTTGCATGGCTGCGATCACCTCTTCGTCCGTCGCGTCCGGCTTCACATACTGCAGGTTCTCCTTGATAGTGCCCGAAAACAGATTGGTTTCCTGCGTCACAAAACCCAGCTGCCGCCGCGCCTCGTTCAGCCAGATTTCCTTCACAGGGGTGCCGTTGTAGTAGATCTCGCCACTAGCCGGCAGGTATAGCCCGACCAGCAATTTCACCAGCGTAGATTTTCCGGAGCCCGACGGCCCCACAAACGCAATGGTATCGCCGGTATTGGCCTCAAAAGAGATGCCGTCCACAGAGTTTTGCGGAGCGCCTTTGTGCCGGAACACCACATTTTCGAAACGCAGCTGCTGCAGCGGCCCGACGTTTATCGCCGACTCCGGCCGGGTCTCGACAGGCTTGTTCATCAGCTCGTCGAAATTGTGGAGCGAGGCCTCGGCTTCACGATAGGTAAGGATGATGGTGCCCATGTCCTGCAGCGGCCCAAAGATGCTCACCGAAATAAACTGCATTGAGATTAGTTCGCCGGTACTGAGCACATCCCGGAAGATGAGCCAGAGCAAGGTGAACAAAATGGACTGTTTGAGCAGGTTGAGCGCCGTGCCCTGCAGAAACGAAAGCGTGCGCACCCGTTTTACTTTGGCCATCTCCAATGCAAAGATCCGCTCGGTATGCTCGCGCAGGCGACGAATTTCGGGGTAGGTCAGGCCGAGGCTTTTGACCAGCTCAATATTGCGCAGCGACTCCGTAATCACTCCTGACATCTTGTTCGTGGCCCGGTTGATGGATCGCTGCATGGTCTTGATCTTGGCGCTGAGCAAACTGGTAAGTCCGCCTAGCACCACCATCCCGATGATGAAAATAGGTACCAGTGCCCAGTGCTTGGTGATGGCATACCAGACCAAAAAGCCAACGCCGACCAAAGACGAAAACAGGATGTTGATGAACGAGTTGATGAAGCGTTCCGTGTCGCGGCGCACCCGCTGCAGGATGGAAAGCGTTTCGCCGCTGTTCTGGTCGGCGTATTCCTGGTACGAGAGGCGGAGGGTTTGCTTGAGGCCGTCGTTGAAGATCTGCACTCCGAATTTCTGCACTACCAGGTTGGTGAAATACTCCTGAAAAGCCTTTGCCAACCGCGAGAGCAGCGCCACCACCACAGCCAGTAACATCAGCCAGAGCGCTCCCTTTACGCGTTCCTCGCTCGACATAGTAAATGGCGGCGTAGCGTAATTGTCGATAATCTTGCCGAAGATGATCGGGTCGACGAGGGCCAGTACCTGGCTGGTGCCGGCCAGCAGAAGCGAGAGAATCACGAGCCCGCGGTGGGGCTGCAGGTAGTTCCAGAGTACGCGCATAAAAAACTGGTTGAGTTAGCGTTTCTTCGTACGCAGGTATAGCGCGTCAGTATACGGCCTGCTCTGTTTCGTTCTGGGGCAGTACCCAGCCCAGCGTCAGGTATAGTCTTTAGGTGCAGGTATAAAAAATGCCCGAAGCGGGGCTCCGGGCATTTGAATTCAGGTAGGTATAAGAAAGGTGCTTAGTCCCAATAGGCGGGCTCTGTCACCTCTTTTCCATCCTTCGACAGCACCACTTTTTTGTCTTTGCCCTTCTGGTCGAGCTCTAACTGGTAATATGTATTGCCGTCTTTCTCTACCTGCTCTATGTCGTCCACACGCATGCCTTTGTAGTTCTGGCTGATGGCGGTTTTTATAGCCTGCGGCAGGTCTTTCTCCATCAGATCGTGTCTGGTCATCAGGACTTTGCCCGACGGGTCGATCATCACGGCGTGGTCAATGCGGTCCACATCAAAGTCGGCCTCGTAGTTTTCGCCATGCTTCTCCCACTCCAGATCGGTAGCGTTGGCATATTTTTGCGTCAAAGCGCTCTTCACGGCTTCCGGTACATCCTTCTCGGCCACATCCTGGGCCTGCACTGCCATAACTGAACCGATAACGAAGGTAAATCCAACTAATATCTTTTTCATTACTCCTGATTTTTAAGTTTAAAAAATGTTGTAATGCAAATGAACGATGCAATTCTGAAGCAAATTTGAACTTCGGAGCTGATTGATATTAAAATGATTAAGACTTATGCTGTGCCGGCGGCTGGAGGACTGGCTTGTGTGGGAGTGCCATCCGGGTTAATGAATTGCACCTGCTGGCGTGGGTATACGGGTATGATTTTATTTATATATTCGGGTTTGTTCAGCTCCATGGTGATGCGCAGGGTGAGTTCACTTTTCCATTTGCGCCGCTCGCGTGCGCCTACCAGGTAGCGGACGGTGATGTTGGTCCACGACTCGTCCATGGAAATGAACACCTGGGGCCTGTCCGGTACAGTATCGTCCAGGCCGGCTTGCTGCAGCAGCTGGGAGTATAAGTCGGCGGGTGTCCTCATGTAGTCGCCCAGGAGCTCCAGCGCAATGTTTTCGATCACCTGCATGGCAAGGGGCATATCCGATTCATTGGCCACACCCACATCCAGTTCGTCCCACACGTAGGGGAAATCGCCGGTCAGGTTGATGACAGTGCCCGTGAGCACCTCGTTGTTGGGAAAAGTAACCATACGCCCAGTGGGCTGCTCGGCCCGCACAAAGCCGGGCTGGTAGGGAGCCCCGATCTCCCAAACGGTAGTGGTGAGGAAGTCGATGCGGTAGACATCTCCGAACACCTCGCCCACCCGGATGCGGTCGCCGACGCGGTAGTAGCCTTGGTATGAGTTCATGAGCCAGCCCGTGAAGCTCTCGATAGGTGTCTGCAGCGACCACGACAGGGCCAGGCCGATCAGGCCGAAGGAGCCCACCAGCGCCCGGATGTCGCCGGCCACCACGCTCAGCGCCACGCCAATGGCCAGCAGCCAAACGGCAATGGAAACCAGCGAGATGATGGCGCTGGCACTTTGCCACTTGCCGATAGAGCGACGCAGAATAGCCCGCAGCACACGCACCAGTAGCCAGGCCAGAACAAGGGTGACAAGCGCGATCACGATCTTGGGTAAGTTGAAGATGAAGCTTTCCCAAAGGCCCTGCAGTGCCCCGATCGCCTCTTCTGCCGCCTCTTTGGTAGAGCCGTTCTTTTCAACCACCACCTCAGCTGCAGCGGTGTCGCCTGGCACTAGGTCCTGCACGGCCACCTCTTCTACCACAGCCACGGTGTCGGGGTAATTGTCCTGGGCCAAACCTGCTTCGGAGGGAGCGAACATGATCAGCATCAGGCCTGTAATGGCCACGGCCAGAATGGAGGCCTGCCGGAAATTGCGAAGCCGATTCTGGGCTCCTTTCACAGCTGAGCCGCGTGTGCGCTTTCTGTTTCGGAATTTGGTGCGAAGTTTTCTGCGTGTGGCACCAGCGGTATAGCGCTGCGGCTGACCAGTAGGTTGTGCGCCGTCACCGGGTATAGAAATGCGTGGATTTCGCTTGGAAGTTCTTCTGTTTTGATTGTAAGCAGGCATAGGTGGCGCGGCTTTCTCTTTCTGTAGCTTTTCCTTCTATACGCAACAAAAGCCAGGGTGCTGCAGAAGGTGGCTTGCGCACCTCGAAATACGCTGCTTTACCCGCACAATCCGGAGGAGCCACTATTCGTTAGCTAAATGGCCCGTTATGAAGTAGTAAAGGATTAGCCAATTGCTTATCTTTCAGTCAAAACCAAAATAAAACACTATGAAAAACCTGAAATTCATGAATGTGCTCGCCATGCTGCTGGTTGGCATACTGGTATCATCCACCGCCTGGGCACAGGATGCCAAGCCAAAAGCAAGTCCACCGGCCACGGCCACGGGCAAGATCGGCAGTGCCACTGTTACCATCAACTACGGCAGCCCGTCTGTGAAGGGCCGCACCATTTGGGGGGAACTGGTGCCGTACGGCAAGGTATGGCGCTCGGGTGCCAACGAGGCCACGACCATCACCACCGACAAAGCCTTGATGGTAGAAGGCAAAGCTTTGCCGGCCGGCACCTACAGCTTTTATACTATACCGGGCGAAGACGAGTGGACGGTGATCTTCAACAAGACCGCCAAGCAGTGGGGCACGCAGTACGACGAGAAGCAGGACGCGCTGCGCGTAAAAGCCAAGCCGCGCAAGGCAGCCTCCATGAGCGAGCAACTGAAGTATGACGTGACCAAAGACGGCATTGTGCTGCGCTGGGAAAACCTGGAAGTGCCGGTAAAAGTACAGGCAGCCAAGTAAGGACAAGTAAGGGACTACGTAAGTTGAGAAGCCCTGCTGTGGTTTCAGGTATAGCCTGGAAAGCAGCAGGGCTTTTTTGTGCCCGCCTGCCAGCGGCTATACCTGCGCGATGTGCCGTGGCAGGTCCTGGAGCTCGAAGCGCTGCAGGAAGCTTTGGGCATCGGCTATACCTGCGCTTTGCCAGCCGAGCAGCTCCGTCAGTTTTTGCCAGAGTTGTGACGGGGTGAATCCTGCCTTGCGCATCTCGGTAAGCGAGAGCGAGTCGTGCGATTTGGAGAGTTTGTTGCCCTCGGCGGTGATGAGTGGGTGGTGCACGAAAGCTGCCTCGGTGAAGGCCGTAGCCCCCGTGTGCTGCGCCAGGAAAAGCTGCGCCGCCGTAGAGAGCATCAGGTCCTCGCCCCGCACGATCAGGTTCACGCCCATGGCCAGGTCATCTACAATAGAGGCGATCTGGTAGGCAGGTATAGCATCTTTGCGCCGCACCACAAAGTCGGGCATTTCGAGGGACAGTGCCACGGTGCAGGTGCCCAGCAATTGGTCTTCGAAGCTGATGGTGGTGCCCTCCGGTATACGCACGCGCCAGGCGGCATTGGGTGTGTCGAGCGGCAGCTGTTCGTCGCGGCAGGTGAGCGGGTAGAGCCCCTGCGGCGACAGGGCGTTTATCTGGCTGCGGGAGCAGGGACAGGCGTATACCATGCCTTGCTGCACCAGTTTATCCAATAGCTGTTGATAGGAGGGGAGTCTTAAAAGTTGTGAATAATTCTCCTGAAAATCCTGTGGGTTGCGCGGTCCTTCGTCGTAGTCGAGGCCCATGAAGTCGAGCGTGTCGAAGATATCCTGCAGGTACTCGGGACGGAAGCGGGCATTGTCGAGATCGTCGATGCGGAGGGCTACGATGCCTTGCTGCTTGCGGGCCAGCGCCCAGGTAATGGCAAACGACAGCGCATTGCCCAGGTGCAGAAAGCCGCTGGGGGTTGGGGCGATGCGGGTTTTTATTTGCTGCGTTGTTTGCACGGGTATAGCGCTGGGTTTATGCACAGTCAAAGGTATAGGGGCCTGACTCTAATGTCAAATTGGTGGTACTTGAAATGTAGGATGATCCGATGGATAAGTTACGGAATTTCGCTATGTTTGATAATATGCAGAAAAGCGTATGTTTACGCTTTTGAGATAGTTGTACGTCATCTAAATCATGAAAAGAGACCAGTTTGAAATAAGGTTAGGGAGAATCAAATGGCTTGATGACGATTTTGAAAAATTAGACATTTGCGCTCATGGATATGTATTTGTCAGAATCGGTGACGAGATTGTTTCAGACAGTGGTACAGAATGGTGTGTAAGCGCCGCAGCTCTGCACCTACTACGCACACTAGAATCTAATCATACTAAAGAGAAGCCTGTAGGAGAACAACTCATACCTTGCTGTGGACACTTCCTCGTAGCAGATACTGACAACGATGATGTTTTTGTAGGGTGCTGTCCAAGCGGAATTGATTGGGAAGTTAGACACGCAAACAATCAAGTGAAATTAACAACAGAATCAGGTGCAGAAGCTATAGTTTCCTATGACTTATACAAAGAGACAGTCTACACTTTTGCAGACAAGGTAGAAGCCTTTTATCTCATCAGCCAACCAAAGGAAATAGAAGATGAATTTGATAGGAAAGGCTATGAAAAGTTTTGGAGTGAGTGGCATAGACGAAGAAATAAATAAGACATCGTACAACACGAGCTTTACGGTAGCTGCACCACCGCAAAGCCTAAGCCGTACGCTACAAAAACCATAATGGGAATTAGAGAGATACTGCAGCAAACCGAACACAGACCTTGGGTGCTTCCGACGGGCAATTGGAGGTACTACCAGGAATGGAATAATGCTGTATTTCTGCACTGGCAGGTTGACCTTAACGAACTAAGGCAGTTCGTCCCTGACGACCTGGTCATCGACCTGTTGGAGGGCAAGGCTTGGGTATCGTTGGTGGCTTTCACGATGGAAAAGATACGGCCAAGAAACCTGCCTGCTTTCTCCCCTGTATCGGACTTTCACGAAATCAATATTAGGACATACGTGAAGTATAAAGGCAAAGCGGGTGTCTACTTCCTGAGCATTGAAGGCGGCGCGAAACTATCTTGCCAAATCGCCAAAACCTTATCAGCGCTACCTTACCGCTTCTCAAAAATCAAAAGGACATACAATCACTATTATGCTGAAAATAGCCTTTTCAAAGACAGGCTTGAGCTAAATTACAAGATTGGGCCACCACTTACGGAGAAAACCCAGTTGGACAAATGGCTAACCGAAAGATATGCGCTGTTTCAGGATACAGAAACCTCCATAAATGAATTCGAGATTCACCATGTTGAGTGGCCGACATATGAAGTAGCATTGGAGCACATCAACGTCAATTACCCCAGATTTGGCAAGCTACTGAGCGGCACACCAGATCTGAGCCATTATTCAACAGGGGTTAAGGTGATTGCCTGGGACAAAAAGAGGTATGAAAAATAAGCTTCAGTGCGTGGAAAAGCGCCTTAGATAAGCCAGATAAATCCATTCCCTCTTCAATATATAAACCTAAACACTGCTCAAATCACCCCAACATGAACGCCCTACACCATTGCATCTCCCAGTACTACCCTATTTCTTTACCTGCGTGGGAGGCGCTTTCCAAGGCCCTGACGCGGGTGGAGGTTCCCAAAAGCTCCTTTCTGGTAAAAGAAGGAACGGTGTGCAACAAGCTGTACTTCCTGGAGCAAGGTTGTTTGCGCGGATACTATAACCTGGATGGGAAAGAAGTGACGTATTGGTTTGGCTTCGAGCATAATTTCATTACCTCGTTTTACAGCTTCATTTCCCGGAAGCCAGGTATTGAAAATATACAGGTGCTGGAGGACTCTACCTTGTGGGGGATCAGCGCGGAAGTCTTACACCAGTTGTTCGACCAGCACCACGACCTGGAGCGCCTGGTGCGGATTATCAACGAGCAGTACTACATCCGGCTGGAAGAGCGGTTGATGGCCATGCAGTTCAAGACGGCCCGTGAGCGCTATGAACAACTGCTGGAAAGCTCACCGCATATTCTACAGCGGATCCCGCTCGGGCAAATTGCTTCCTACCTGGGCATCAGCCAGGAAACGCTGAGCAGGATCCGGAGCCAGGTTTAAGAGGTTTCCTTTTTTGACAATTGTCAAAAGAAAACGTTTGGGGCTGCTATACCTTTGATTCATCACTTAACGAAAAACGAACATGAATCAGAAACCATCCAACGCATTTGTAGCAGCCTCCTGGGCTACTTTACTCATAGGTATAACCGCTTACCTTATCGGACTGTGGAACGCCGACATGATGCTGAACGAAAAGGGCTATTATTTTGCCATCCTGATGTTCGGTCTGTTCTCCGCCATCTCACTCCAAAAAAGCGTGCGCGACCAGTTGGAAGGTATTCCGGTTACCAACATTTATTACGGGCTTAGCTGGTTTTCTACTTTGCTGGCAATCGTGCTGCTGACCGTGGGGCTCTGGAATGCCGATCTGCTGCTAAGCGAAAAAGGCTTCTACGGCATGTCGTTTTTGCTGAGCCTTTTCGCGGCTATTGCGGTGCAGAAAAACACCCGTGATAGCCTGGCAAGACAAATGCCTGAGAAGCAGGAAGTGGAGCAGTATTATTAATAATCACTTTACACTACCCATTTTAAAATGACAACACCTGTTCAAACGATCCCATGAAACTCTCCCGCGACATCATTTACAGCATTACCCGGCACAGCAACTGGCGCGAGGCAGGTATAGCCGATTGGCTCCGCAAAGGGCAGGTATATACTGGTCCGCAGGACTGGGTAAAATTCATCCGGCTGTTCCTGCTCGCGCTCGGAGGCAGCTTTCTCATCTCGGGCATCATCTTCTTCTTCGCCTACAACTGGGCCGACATGCACAAGTTCGTGAAGCTGGGCCTGATCGAGCTGCTGATACTGGCGGTGACCTTTGGGGCAGTGTTTACCAAACTCAGTAGTACCGTGAAGAACGTGCTACTCACGGCCAGCACTATGCTGATGGGTGTGCTTTTTGCCGTGTTTGGGCAAATCTATCAGACGGGTGCCAATGCCTACGACTTCTTTCTGGGCTGGACGATGTGCGTGGTGCTGTGGGTGGTTGTGGCCAGGTTTCAGCCGCTGTGGTTCATCTTTCTGGTGCTGCTCAACACCACGTTTGTGCTCTATACCCAGCAGGTTGCTACCCATTGGAGTTTTGCAGTGGTGCTGGATGTGCTTTTTATCCTCAACGCAACAGCAGTGATGGTATGGGAAGTGCTGGCTGCAAAAGCTCGTGTCGGTATACAGCACCGCTGGTTTCCGAGGCTCGTGGGGTTGGCTGCGATCACATTTATCACCTGCAGCATGATCTCCTCACTGTTTGCAGGTATACGAGAGGACTTTGGGCTAGCTTACCTGCTCGGCGCGGCCATGTATGGGGCAGGTATAGCCTACGGCCTGAAGGTGCATGACATCTTTTACCTCACGGCGTTGCCCTTTAGTGCCATAGCCGTTGTAACAGCCATCTTGGTTCGAATTGGTGAGAACGTGCCTGAAATTATGCTCTTGCTGGCCACGCTCTTTGTGGTGGGCAGTATCACCTTGCTTGTGCAGTACCTGGGGAAACTTAACCGTCAGTGGCATGGCCGATAAAGAGACACTTCGACTAAACGCCCTGCTGCAGCAAATAGCGCAGGAGCAACCCGACTTCCGTTACGACGAGCTGGCGATAGCGGCAGAAATAGACCACTCCTCCTCGCTGCTCAAGCGCTGGCCGGTGAAGCTGCTCACTATACTGGGCGGTTTGCTGGCCATGTCTACGCTGCTTGGCTTTTTATTCGCGGCCGGACTTTACAACTCAGGTATAGGCATGCTACTTTTCGGAGCCGGTTTCCTGGTAGGGGCGGAGGCGCTGATCCGTGTCGAGAAAACGTTTACGGCTGAGGCCATTGGCGTGTCGCTCAACATTGCCGGCTACGTACTACTGGCGATCGGTACCGGAATCATGTCCGAAAACATGACAGCCGTGGCATCGGTCTTAGGTATAGCTGCGCTGCTGGTGCTGCTTTTCTCGGAGAGCGCGATCTGTGTGTTCCTTTCGGTGCTGGTGCTCAACGGTAGTCTGCTGAGCCTGATCTTCATCCACAAGGTATACAACCTGTCGCATGTGCTGGTGGTGTTGCTGGCAGGTATGGTGGCGTTCATGAGCTTATACGAAGCGAGGCTGCTCGCCCTGTCGCGGCGCTTTGCACTGGTTTTCGGTCCGGTCCGCATCGGGCTCATTTTCTCCCTGATCTTTACGCTGGTGCTGTTTGTGCACCAGAAACTGCTCTCCACCCACATTTCATATTTCTGGGTATCGGGTTTGTTTCTGATTGGCTGCCTGCTGCTGTTGCTACACCGGGTGCTGCGCGAAAGTGGGCTGACAGATAAAATGACACTGGCTATTTTCTATACCTGTTGCGGACTGGTGTTGCTGCCTACAGTGCTGGCGCCTTCGGTACCGGGTGCGTTGCTGGTGGTGTTATCCAGTTTCTATATCGGCCACAGAACAGGCCTGTGGGTCGGGCTGCTGGCGCTGGCCTATTTTCTGGTGCTCTATTACTACGACCTCAACATGACACTCCTGGCTAAATCCGGGGTGCTGATGCTCACGGGCGCTCTGTTTCTAGGTGGCCTATACCTGTTAAACCGTTATCTGCGAAATCATGAAACGTAACATCAAATCTATTGTCGTGCTGGTGAACTTGGTAGCGGTGTTGGCCTTTTTCAACTTGACGGTGGTAGAGAAGGAAGAGCTGCTGAAGGACGGTCAACTGGTGCTGCTGAGCCTTGCCCCAGTAGACCCGCGCTCGCTCATGCAGGGCGACTACATGGTGCTCAGCTACGCCATCAGCCAGACGCGGGAACTGGAAAAGCTCCCCAACCGGGGCTACGCCGTGGTGCAGCTCGACTCACAGAATGTGGCGCAGCTGGTGCGCTACCAACCCGAAAAAGAGCCGCTACACGAAGGGGAAATCCTGATCAGGTATAGCAAAGGCGGGTGGTCGCTGAACCTGGGGGCGGAGTCTTACTTTTTTGAGGAAGGCCAGGCGAAAACCTTTGAACAAGCTGCTTACGGCGGGCTGAAAGTGGATGGCGAAGGGAACAGTGTGCTGGTAGGCCTTTATGATGAAAACAGGGCCCTGATAGTGCCAAAGCGGCAGTCGACATCTCAGAAATAAACCTTACCTTGAGGACCAAAACATGATACCCGGACCCTAGGCCTTCTCCGCTGCAGAGCGGAATGGGAGGGCAGTAATTGCAGCCGGTCGTGTAGGGCCTGCTGTGGGACAAAATTGAGCTCACCGAAGTGAAATGAGACATGCACATTGAGAAGAAGTTTGCTGCAGGTATAGCCCGTGGGCTTGCTTACTATGCGGGAGGCACGGCACTGGTATGGCTTACCTACCTGCTTTTTGGCTGGGAGTACGCCCACGCGCCGGCCGCCTACCACCTGGTAGCCTTGCTGGTGCTGGTCATAGGCGCCGTGCTACTCATCAGGCGCCTGATCACTGTTTTCGCCTCACCAACCGACAGGTACAACAAAGGAGCGCTGCTGGTGCACGTAATGGCAGTGGTTGGGTTCATTCTGTTCTTCAAGCTTATTATTCTGAACGGCGCCCTCAAACGGGACACCGGCGATCCGATCGCATCCGAGGCCCTCACACATCACCAAAAAGCGCCGCCCCTGTACCCTGCAGGCAAGCAACCGGATACTACGCGCCACCAGGCGACTACCCCTGCGTACTCTAACACCCCAAACTAGCTACCTGCCGGCATAACTCCTGTTTCGCCCTGCTTGTTATACCTGCGTATGACAAAGAGATGGGAAAGCTATTTTTAAATATTACGGTGCTCTGCTGCCTGTGCAGCATACCCTTTGCCACACAGGCACAAAACAAAAGAGAGATGGATCTGGAAATCTACAAATGGGAGAAGCGCCTTTTGCTGCTCTTCGCGCCCGCCATGGAGAATACTGTGTTGGTTAGTCAGCAGGAGATGATTCGCAAAAGCCAGTCAGGTATAGCTGAGCGGCAGCTTGAGGTGCTGGAGCTGGTGCCGGGCGGCAACGCGGCCAACATGCGGGAAAACCTGCTCAGGAAGTTTGGGGTAGAGGCAGGGAGCTATACCTTGCTGCTGCTCGGGAAAGATGGCCTGGAGAAATACCGGAGCCAAAAAGCCGTGCCCCTGGAGGAGGTCTTCAAAATAATCGACCAGATGCCGATGCGCCGCCGGGAAATGCGTAAACAAGACTAAAACACCTGTCATGACCTTCGAGCAGCCTCCTTTACGACACGAAAGACGATCCTTGGTAGCTGATGTGCGCTATCAGCTGATCTCGTTTATCCGCTCGTTTACGCTGCTGCTATACATTGCCATGGGCATGGCCATGGTAGGTGTTGCCATGAAATTCCTTGGCCTGACGGGAGGCAGTTTTGTGTTTGTGTTTGCCATGGCCGTGCTTATGCTGCTGTTTTTGGTGCAGGTGGGCTTGTCGTTTTTCTACATCGTGTCTAACGTATGGCTGGCGCTGCTGGGTGCGTTCAGCAGTTTTTCGCTGGTTTCGGGCTTGCTGGCGCTTATTTTCCGGTACCAGAACTGGTATGGCTGGCAAGTGCTATTTTATGCAGTGGTGCCGCTGTACCTGCTGGCTGGCGTGTTGCTCTTTCTATACCTGAAGCGCTTCCAGAAACTGCACGAGCCGCTGCACAAGTTCTTCTACCGCAACCTTGTGTTCCCTTTTGTGTTTGTGCTGCTGCTGGGCGTCGTGTCGTTCGTGTTCAGTGCCGACCGTTTCAACCAGGAAGACGACCCCGTGCTGCAGCGCTCTCCCATACCTGCCGATGCGGCCGCCGACACCACTGGTTTGTGACGGGCTTATTAGATTTCCTCTCAGGTATAGAGATTGAAAGGGACGCTACTCAGCGCACTGTTGATCTGTCCTATGCAACTGTTCTACCGGGAAGCCCTTCTCCCTGGCCGACTCCTCCAGCCTGGCATAAGTGGCTTCGTCGAGGGTAGGAGTGCGGGACAGGAACCAGAGGCTTTCGCGGTCGGGGGCGCCCACCATCACGTAGCGGTAATCCGGGTCAAGTTCCAGAATCCAATAGTCGCCTTTGAAAGGCCAGAAGAACTGCACCTTAAGCCGGCTGTTGTTGCTGCCCTCCACCGGGAAGGCCTTTGCTGTGGCATCGCTTACCTTGCCTTTTTTCAGACAGGAGTTGTAGACCTCCACATAGCCTTTTTCTGCATTGAGCCTATATTTGGCCGTGGTGCAGCTACAGCCTCTGGTAAAGCGCTGCGGAATGGAAGCGATCTCGTACCACTTGCCCATGTAGCGTTCCAGGTCCACGTTTGGCACTGTTTCGAGCGGTGCGTTTGTACTACTGCAACTACTGATGATAGCCGCGCCAACCACAACGGCACCGGCGGCCAGGAAAAGTTTCTTCTTATTGTCGAAAGCCATTTTTGCAACGTGCTTACAGTTGCTTGGCCATTTTGTAGTGCTGAATAGAGCCAAACAACAGGTATGTTTTTTCTACTACCTCATACCCATTGCGGCGGTAAAAGTTTACGGCATTCTCGCGTGCCTGCAAGGTCATGAAAGTAGCGCCGAGCTGCCGGGCACGGTCTTCGAGGTAGCTGATCAACTGGTCGCCGAGGCGCTGGCCCTGCTTGTCGCCCCGCACGCCCATAAAGCGCAACTGCCCTTCCTCTGGTGTGTTCAGGTGCAGCCGGCAAACGCCCACCGCCTCGTTGTTGTCGTCTACCAGCATAGCATGAATCGCCTGTTCGTCGTCGTCTGCCCGTTCGCTGCCCTCTGGCTGGTCCCAGGGCTTGCGCAGGGTGTAGTAGCGGAGTTGGTAGTATTGTTTGTATTGCTCGGGGGTAGCGGGTTCTATGACTTTCATTTACTTATATGATTTTGCGATGCAAGTTTACTATAAAATGTGGTGTGGTGGGTATAGTGGGTTTCTATTGTGAAATGCATTTATTTTCTATGCGGTAGAGCATCTTATGAAGCGATCGTCCTCGCTCGTGACTGCTCTCGCTAGGTATAGCGAGTCGTGTGGCTATACCTATACCTGGAGTAGCTGCTGCTTGTCTGAATCTTGACTTATCCTGTTTTATAGCTTGCCCTGGCCGAGCGGGCCCTACTTTTTGTCTTGACACAAATCGAGGGCCCCTACCCCCAAAGTAGGCAAAAAAGTCAAGATTCCCCAAATCGAGGGGCCCTACCCCCACTCGCTGAACTCTCAAACAGTGGGTAATCATTTAAGTGCACCTGGTTAGTGCTATTTGCTTCGTAGTGTAAGGGGCAAGTTAGCCTTGCTGTACCTGCCAGGGGTATGTGTGGGTTAGAACTTAAACAACGAAGTTTATACCTAAGGTATGGCAGCGGCGGGATTCTCCTCTTGGGAGGTGCAGGGGTGGGTATAAACGTGCACGGAATCCTGAGAATCCCTAATCCTGTAAATCCTTGGGGGAGGGGCCCTATAGAAAGATGCAGATAAAGTAGTGCCGCACGTTCCATACCTTCAACAATTAACAATCAGCAATCAACAATTCCTCCACCAACAATTTAACCATTTAGCAATTCAGCCATTTAAATAACTTTGCAGCTTATTAACCGTGTAAATCTTATCATTTAACATAACCCGAAAAACTATGGCATCTTTCGATATCATCAGCAAAGTAGACCCGCAGACCATGGACAATGCGGTGAACGTGGCCCGCAAGGAAATCATGAACCGCTACGACTTCCGCGACACCAAAGGCTCGCTGGAGTTCGACAAGAAAAACAACGAAGTGCACATCAGCATGGAGAACGACATGCGCCTGCAGCACACCGAAGACGTGCTCATCGGCAAAATGGTGAAGCAGGGCCTCGACGCCACTGCCCTCGATTTCTCCAAAGAAGCCTACCAGAGCGGGGCAATGGTGAAGAAGGACATCAAGGTGAAAGCGGGCATCGACAAGGAAACTTCCAAAAAGATCATGAAGTTGATAAAAGACAGCAAACTGAAGGTGTCGGCCGCCATCATGGACGAGACCATCCGGGTGACAGGTAAAAAAATCGACGACTTGCAGCAAGTGATCGCCGTTTTGCGTACAAACGCCGAAGAAATAGGCATGCCACTTCAATATGTTAATATGAAGTCGTAATGCTTAAGGGTTAAATTGTTGCCTTCAGAAAAAGCAGTTTAGCCATTTAACAAATTAACCTTTACCTCACTCGCCTTATGCTCGAAATTTTCGCGAACCCAGATACCTGGATAAGTCTGCTGACCCTGACCTTTATGGAGGTGGTGCTCGGCATCGACAACATTGTGTTCATCTCGATTATCGTCAGCCGGTTGCCGAAAGAGCAGCAGGCCAGGGGGCGCAATATTGGTTTGACGCTGGCTTTGGTCTTCCGCATTATCCTGCTGATGTTCATTGCCTGGATCGTAAGCGCAAGTGATCCGATTTTCTCGATCAACCTGCCGTTTACGGACGAGGACTTTCCGGTTTCGTGGCGCGACATCATTCTGTTTGCGGGTGGTCTGTTCTTGCTGGCCAAATCCGTAACCGAGATACACAATAAGCTGGAAGGTGAGCAGGAAGGCCACGAGGCCGGAAAGGGAACCACCACGCTGGGCAAAGTGCTCATACAGATCATCCTCATAGACATCGTGTTCTCTTTCGACTCCATCCTGACAGCCGTTGGTTTGGCCCAGGAAATCGTTGTGATGGTGGTGGCCGTGATCATTGCCATGGGCATTATGCTGGTTTTCGCTAAGTATGTGAGCGACTTTGTGAACAAACACCCGACTGTGAAAATGCTGGCACTTTCATTCCTGCTGCTGATTGGCTTTATGCTGGTGGTAGAGGCGCTGCACCAGCACATCCCGAAAGGCTATATCTACTTTGCGATGTTCTTCTCGCTGATGGTAGAGATGCTTAACCTGCGCCTGCGCAAGAAAACCGAACCAGTACACCTGCGCCAGAACGAGGTATTGCCTGAAGGCGACCCTTCGCGGTAGAATATGCTATACCTGTAAAAAGCAGCACCTTACCACAAGGGCGCTGCTTTTTTTATGCGTATGCACCAGCGAACCTACAGAATTCCTATATTAGCCTCAAACTATACTATAGCCCGCCCATGCAGTTGATACACAGGTTTTTGTTGCTTTTGGTTGTTGTAGTGCTCGCCTGGCTGAGCGTCTGGTTGCTGATGCCACCGGCACCGGAGCCTGCCTCTTCTCCTGCTGCCGTATTTTCGGCAGAGCGGGCCATGGGGCATGTGCATAAAATAGCCCGGGAGCCGCACGCCATGGGAACAGCCGCCCATGCCGAGGTGCGCCGCTACCTGCTTGGTCAGATGGAGGAGCTTGGGCTGCAGCCGCAGGTGCAGGAAACGACGGTTGCCTGGCAGCAGGGACCATTTACAACAGCGGGCCATGTGTATAACCTGCTTGGCCGCATCAAAGGAAGTGCAAGTACGGGAAAGGCGCTGTTGCTGATGGCTCACTACGACTCGCAGCCCAATACCCGTGGGGCCGCCGACGATGCCGCTGGCGTGGCCGCTATACTAGAGACTGTGCGTGCCCTGCAGGTGGCGCCAGCTTTGGAACATGACGTGATCGTGCTGCTAACCGATGGCGAGGAGTATGGGCTCTTTGGGGCGCGTGGCTTTCTGGAGCATCCCTGGGCCAAAGACGTGGCGCTGGTGCTGAATGTAGAGGCACGCGGCAACCAGGGCCCGAGCATGACCTTCGAGCTGAGTCCCGAGAACGGCTGGCTGGCTAAGCAGTACAGTCAGGTGGCACCCTATCCATTTATCAGTTCCGTGGCCTACGAGGTATACCGCCGCATGCCGAACGATACTGACTTCACCGTTTTCCGGAATGCCGGGTATAGCGGTCTTAACTCGGCCTTTATCGATGGTTTTGTGCATTATCACAAGCTATCCGATTCTCCCGAAAACCTGAGCCAGGGAAGTCTGCAGCAGCACGGCGACAACATGCTGGCCTTGGCGCGTCATTTCGGAACCGCAGATTTGTCAGCCGTGAAAGCGCCCGATGCTGTTTTTTTCAACTTCATTGGCAAATGGGTGATCCACTACCCCGTGTGGCTTAACCTGGTATGGGTACTGCTGACGCTCGTGCTGGTGGTCGTGCTGCTGCGCATGGTGCTGCGTAAAGGACTGGCCACAGGCAAGCAATTGATGGCGGGCTCCGGGTTACCGCTGCTCTGGCTCGTGTTCATTGGCGGGGGCATATACCTGCTCAACCTGCTGGTGCTGCGCCTGCTTCCTTATGCCCATACCGGTAACGGTGTGTACCATACCCATTACTTTCTGCTGGGCTATCTGCTGGTAGCACTGGGTCTGTTTTTGTGGCTAACTTATCGGTCGGTACGCCGCAGGCCGGTGTTTGGCCTGGTGGCGGGAAGTCTGGCGGGTCAGGTGCCGCCCATGCTGGTGTTATACCTGCTGGTGCCTGCTGCGGCGTACCTGGCGGTGTTCCCGCTGCTCTTCGCTGTGCTGGGTTGCCTTGTGGTGCTGCATTTTGAACTCTACAGACCTGGTCGTGCACTGGCATATGGCTTGGTGGTGGTGTTGGCAGCGGTACCGGCTCTTTTCCTGTTGATGCCCATTGTGCAGGTGCTGTTCGTGGTGTTCTCACTGGCCCTGCCCGTGGCGGCTGTTATCCTCTTTCTGCTGTTGCTCAACTTGCTGCTGCCGGTACTGGTGGCCGTTGATGTAGTTCGCTATACCTGGGCTATACCTGCGATCAGCCTGCTGGCAGGTATAGCGGTGCTAGGTATAGCTGTTAGCAAAGAGCAGCCCTCCCCTACAACGCCCTTGCACAGTCACACAGCCTACTACCTCGACGCCGACCAGAACACAGCTTTTTGGGCAACGGCTCACGAGCAGCTCAACGACTGGAACAAACAGTTTTTCCCCGATACTGACAAAGGTACTCTGGCCGCCATGTACCCGCAAGCACAGCGGCCTTACCTGCTCAACACAGCCCCGGCTATACCTGTAGCTGCACCGGTGGCTACTGTGCTGAGCGACTCGGTGGTGGCAGACACACGGGTGCTGCGCCTGCAATTAGCCTCGCAGCGACAAGCAGCGCACCTCGAGGCAGTGCTGCAGCCTGAGAACCCCGCTGCAGCAATTCAGGCGACTATAAATGGGAAAATCGTTCCGTTGCAAGCCATCGATACGGCGAACGGACAGGTATACCACTTGCGCTTTTATGGCTTACCCCTAACCAAACAGGTAGAGTTCGAACTAAAGATACCAGTCGGGTCTAAACTCAACCTGCTGCTTTTTGACCATACGATCGGGCTGCCGGCGCAACTCGTGCGCACACCCATGCCGGCACACATACTGCCCGAGCAGGGCCGCGACAGCAACCTGACAGTGGTGCGCAAGGCGTATCAGTTTTAAGGTATTAGCAAAAGAATAAGGCATTGCTGCACTTTAGGATGTTTCTTTAGGTAAGGTATAACTTGTTGCGCGGGGTATACGGTATAGCTGTAGACGGCACCTTGCACAACCATACCTATGCTCACCGATAAACTTCTCACCCTGGCCTTCGGGCTACTGCTTTTGCTGATGATCGCCTGTGGCGACGGCCCTGCATCTGACCAGACCAAAGCTACCACACCTCCCGTAGTAAAGGAAATGAGCCGCAGCGCCGCCTTTCTGGACTATGCCGCCAGCACCACCATGCTGCAGGCGGAGTTGGCCCAGGTAGCCGCCGAACGAGCTGAATCAGAACAAATCAAAGCGCTGAGTGCCGAAATGCAGGGCTTTTACCGACAGGCCCTGAAGCAACTGCAGCAGGTAGCCAAAGCAGAAGGCTTGCATAACAGCCTGCCCGACTCGCTGGGGTCGGCAGACAGGGCCACCATCGCGGAATTCAGGAAACTGAGCGGGACGGCTTTTGATGAGCGCTATAGGGAGTTTGTGCAGGCGTCGCAACAGGCGCAACTGGACCATTACAGCGAAATGCTGTTAAAGGCTGAGGAAGAGCAGATCCGGAGTTGGGTAAATGAAATGCAGCTGCAATTGCGGGCGCGCCTGCAACTGGCAGCGCAGTATGACAGTGCAAGGTAGGTATAGCAAGTATCGTTTAGCTCCAGAGGTCGGCGGCTTTGCGGGCCATCCGGAAGAAGAGGTCCTTTTCGAGGCCTGCCACCTGGCGGGCTTCGCACTCGGAGTAGCCGTTTTCGGAGGCGTTCAGGTAATCGTAGTAGAGCTGCGCCAGTTCCAGCGAGTCGTCCTCAAACTGTTCTGTCATGCTTTCGCGCTGCAGCTTTTCAGGCTCGAAGATCTTAGAAGGGTATAGCTTATCGAGCTGGTAAATCAGGTATTTTTGGGAGGTATTGTCGGAGCGCTTGCTACCACCGCCCAGTAGTTGTTCCAGGGGCAGGTCATCGTCATCCTCGTACTCATCCTCCAGTTCATCATCCACAGCCAGCGGCTCATACACAATCAGGTCGAAGCCGGTTAGCTCCAGGTAGTCGTCAAACTGCTCTTTGATGGGTACCAGGGTAGGGGAGTCGTGTTCGCTGTTGAGCACGTTGGCCATGTGCAGGGCAATCTCCTTGCCTTTGTCGCCGGCCCCGATCAGGATCTGGTTAAACTGCGTGAAATCGCAGCCCAGGTAAATGAACTTATACTCATCGTCGAGCACAGTGAAGCACCATAGTGTGATGAACTCCGTATCGTCTATGACAACGGTATCGATGTAGAGCTCATTTATCTGAATGTAGTATGGTGCGTACTGCGGAGAGTCCATGGCTGAGTTCGGCTTTTGGTGTACAGTAATTGCGTATACGCAGTTTGTTTGCACATGGCAAAGTTTCTATATAGAAAATAAGCGAATGGCCTTAATCTTCGTGTCGGTAAATATAGTACAATACCCCACCGAGCGCCGCAACACCCGCCCGAATTGCCCAGCCAATGCCCTCGCCCCATTGGTTTACCCAGTTTAGCACAAGCAAATTGGCCCCTGTGGAACCAATAATGAGCGAAACCAGCCCGGCAAGTAAAAGAAACAGTCCAATGAATTTCATAACAGCTTAGTAGATGGTGCCTTGATCAGGCTACAGAAGTATGTTATAACAAAGAGCGATCTTTATTCAATGACCTCCATATAGCCCACTTTAAATATAATAAATATTATTTTCAGCACAAGAATTCATGCAAAAAATAGCTGGGCCGACTACTGCCTGGGATTGGATAAAAGCCTGAATCAGGACCAGATGCGCTCCATAAAACGCTGCGCATTTCGGTAGGCGAGCTTCTCGAGCTGCAGTGGTGTTAGCTTGCCCTGAAGTTGCTCCAGCAGGTGGGTATAGCTGGTGCCTGCGTGCTCGTGCTCCTTGAAATAGTAAGGCACCCGGCTAAGATCTGGCGAATCGAGGGTATAAAAATAGTCGGCTCCGAAGCTGATGCTGTCTTCGGCTCCCTGCTCAAAGCCATACAGAATGTGCTGCAGCAAGGCCTCTGGCTGATCGTTGTTCACAAAGGCCCGCAGAAAGTTCATGCCGATCAGCCCCTGCCGGCGAATGATTTCCTGGGCAATCTCGTCGGGCAGGTTGCGGTTGTGTTCCCAAACCGGCCGGAAGTTGGAGTGACTGGCCATCACAGGTATGTCGAGCCTTTCGCGGTCGATGTGCTCGAGGATGTCGTAGGCCAGGGCGTCGCTGGTGTGCGAAAAGTCCACGGCGATGCGGCGGCCATGCAGGTAGTCGAGCAGCATTTTGCCGTCTCGGGTGATGCCCCGGTCCGTCATGTTGCCGCCCCCGAAGCGGTTACCCATATGGTGCGTGAAACTGATGTACAGGAGTCGCTCCACCGCTTCGATGATCTTCTCCAGTTTCTTAAAACCCTCTTCCAGCGGTTCGTCCTCCTCGCAAAAGCCAGAGGCATTTTCGATAGAAGCCACCATGCCAATGTCACCTTTGCCGCTCAGCGTTGTCTGTAAAGATGCCACATCCGTCACCGCCGTCAGGCAGCTGCGCTCGTCTGTGGCCAGCTTGCGGAATATCTCGGCCTGCAGGTAGGCATAGTTGGTGCTTCCCGGCGCGGTGGCGCAATAAATGGCCATCGTCTGCAGCCGCACATTGCCCTGCGTGAGGGCGGGCAGCGAACACCCGATCTCAGCTACCTTGTCAATAGCCGAATCGGGAACGTCGGACAGGTATACCAAAAGGTCGCAGTGCAGGTCAATGATAGGCAGGCGGGCGGGAGGTGTCATGGAGTTGGTTTTTTGTTCGGTCTAAGATACGGAGAAGCAGGGCAGAAGGTATGGCGGTGTGTCATTTCGGTTACTCAGGCGTGTCATTTCGACTAAAGGAGAAATGTGAAGTACATTAGTCAGGTATAGCAGTGCGAATTATAGTGGAGAAACGGGGAGCGATTGTCACTTCAAAGAGTAGGGTAGTTACGACCCAATGGAGACATCCCCTTGGGGACAAGTGATACGAGAGTCGAAACTTGCGACCAAGGGTCAATAGGGGTGTAAATTCAGGGCTATAAAACCAGTAAACGGCCACTTTGCAAATTTCCTTTAGTTGTAAACACCCCTCTGAGAGCTACGCTCGCTACCTTCGAGCTCGCGTTCTCGGTAATCCTCAAGGGGAAAATTCCTTGGGACGCAACAATTCTGCCCTTAAGAGAGAATCCTCTAACTTAATGACCCTCCTTCAATGGGGGACTTTTCTTCCTAATGTCATTCCGACGGTAGGAAGAATCTGATACCATACAGGCCGTAAGTTGCGCGGCAGTGCCAACGCGACTTTGCTGCGAATCCATACGCGATACCATACCTACCACCGTTTCCCGCTGCGCTCGAACCGGCGGTAGGTATGGTAACAGATTTCTCCTATCGGCGAAATGGCAGAAGCGAGAGTAAATGACAGGAGGAGCAGCACAGAAGCAAAAAAGCCGGAGATTTTCCCCCCGGCTTCCTTTAGTCAATTCAAAATCTTAATTCTCAAAACCCTCGTCATCTCCACCTTGCTCATTTGGACGGCGGCGCTCGCGGTTATTGCCCTCACTGTTGAGGCGGAAGGTGAAGCCCAGGTAGATGATGCGGCTCTGGCGGCGGTTCTCGCTCTCGGTCCTGAACTCCGGGCCAAAGCTCAGGAAGTTGAACTGACGCGTGTTGAACACATCCGATACGCGCAGGGAAATAGTGCCGTTCTTCTTGAGGACGTCCTTTTTCATGGCCAGGTCAGCGCTGAACATCTGCTCCATCCGGCCCTGGATGTCAGCCATGGGCGAGCGGTAGAAGCCGGACAGTTGGATGTTGAGGTCCTCCCACACCGTAAAAGTGGAGTTCACCTTTGAGTTCCAGCTGAACTGCGCATTGCTCAGTTCCGTGTCGCCCTGGGTGGTGTTGAGCTGTGTCCGGAAGCCCGAGATGCTGCCGTTGATGCGCCACCATTTTGTGGCCGGGTAGTTGAAACCCAGCTCTGCGCCATAGGCCTTGTTGTCGGAGATGTTCAGAAAAGTGGTCTCGGTGGCAGGTATGGTGTCGTTACCCACGATCACCTGCGTTGCCATCCGGAACCGCTCTATCTCGTCCATAGTATGGCGGTAGAAGACAGTCGCGTTAATGGAGGCCTCACCCCAGTACTTCAGGTAGCCCAATTCCAGCGAGTTGACGAACTCCGGCTTTAGCTCGGGGTTGCCGTAATGCACACTGAAACGGTCTGAGCGGTCCACAAAGGGATTCAGGAAGCGGCTGCGCGGCCGGTTGATGCGGCGACTGTAGCTGAACTGCAGTTTGTTGTCCGGGTTGAAATCCTTGGTAATGAAGAGGGTCGGGAAGAGGCTGAAGTAGTCGTTGTTATCCTTTCTATCCTCGGTGCGCAGGTCGGTTTTGGTGACGGTCTGCTCGGCGCGCAGCCCCACCTGGTAGCTGATGGACTTGTACCGGTTGCTGTAGTTGGAATAGAGGGAGTAGATGTTCTGGTCGAAAACGAAGTGGTTGCTCTGGTCGGTGCTGTAGACCATTTCGCCGGTCTCGTTGTTGCGGTTGAAGAAACGGGAGTCTTCGTCCAGGCGTTCAAAGGAGCTGCGGAAGCCTGCCTCGAATTTGCTGTTCTCCGAGATAGGATGCACGTAATCGGCTTTGGCAACAACCTCGCGGTTGGCATCGTCTACCAGCGTCTGCTGCATCTCCGGGAAAGCATTTTGCAGGCTGCTCCTTTCGTTGAACAGCGCTACCTCGTCGTCGATGTTGGTGTTGTAGACGATGTCGGCCGTCAGTTCCTGTCCCTTTCGCTCAAAGGTCTGCCGGTAGCCCAGCGTCACGTCCACGGCGTTCTCGTTTTCTTCTTCTTCGGTGTTGCGGGTGCGGGTGTTTACCAATTGGCGGTTCTCGTCTTCGAAGCGGTAGAAGATGTTGTTATACCCGGTGTCGCGGCCGAAGCGGTAAATGCCGGAGGCTGACAAGGTATGGTGGGGCGTGAGGAAATAGTCGGCACCCAGGCGGAAACTGTGCGAAACGTCTTTGCTGTTGCGGGTACCCTCCTGCAAGCGGTAACTGGTGCTGTCCTGCTGCCCGAACTCGTTGAAATGGAAGTTGGTCGTGGTACTGTTGCTCCATCCCGGCCGGGTGCGCTGCCTGAAGTCGTAGCCCGAGTTCAGCGACCACTTGTAGTAGCGGTAGTTCAGGTTGAGTGAGGTGTTGTAGTTGTCGTAAGTGCCGGCCGTAACGGAAGCAGAGCCATTGAAACCGGGCTTCTTCTCTTTTTTCAGTACCAGGTTGATGATGCCGGATGTGCCTTCGGGGTTATACTTCGACGAGGGGTTGGTAATCAGTTCGATGCTCTCAATCAGGTTGGCGGGAATCTGGTCGAGGGTGAGGTTGGAGAGGGCGGAGCGCTTGCCATCCACCAAAATGGTCACGTTGGAGCTCCCGCGCATGCTCACATTACCGTCCACATCAACAGTCACCGAGGGCAGGTTCTGCATCACCTCGGCCACCGAGCCGCTTTCGGCGTTGAGGTCCTGACTCACATTCACCACCCGTTTGTCCAGTTCAAACGATACGATGGGCCGTTCCGTCACGATCTGTACCTCCTTCAGCTGTGTAGCGCTGCCCCGCACAGGTATAGCGCCCAACTGCAGGTTGCTGTTGGTAGCAGAAACGATGATGTTAGGTATAAATTTGGTAGGATAACCTACTGAGGAGATGCGCAAAATGAAGTGCCCCTGGGGTACGCGGGTCAATTCAAACTTTCCTTCCATATCCGAAGTGGCACCGGTTACGAGGCTGGAGTCCTGGGCAGTAAGCAGTACCACATTGGCAAAGCCGAGCGGCGCTTTGGTCTCTTCGTCCTGCACTGTGCCGGAAATTCGGCCCTGGGCAGTAGCTGGTGGCTGTTGCTGGGCCGGGAGCGCGGTGCCGGAAATAAGCAGTAGAAAAAGAACGAGGAGTAATGGTAAAGTGAAGATTTTCATAGTCTTCTTATACGGGTAATGCCAGAAGGTGCTTAGTGGCCTCAGGGTGGAGAGGCAGCAAACGAGAGCGGGAGAGGGGGTAAAGACCGGGGTACGCCGTAATGCCACTAACGAGGATGACGGTTTCCCCCGGCTCAACTTTTAGCCACAGGTATGACGAGCGACTGCTGCAATGGTTTAAGCAGGGCGATTAAAAAAATGACCTAAAATTGTAAAGGTGTTCTACACCAGATCTTTAGCTGGTGATTTTGCTCAGGAAGTCCCACACCACCACGCCGGTAGCCACCGAGATGTTAAGCGAGTGCTTGGTGCCAAACTGCGGTATCTCGAGCACAAAATCGGAGTGGTTAATTACCTCCTGCTCCACCCCAAATACCTCGTTGCCCAATACGAAGGCGTAATGCTTCTCCGGCTCAGGTATAAACTTGTTCAGCTTTAAGCTGTTCTCGGCCTGCTCCACCGACCCAATTACAAAACCTTGACCTTTCAGCTGCTTCACTAGTTCCAGTGTGTCGGGTGCATGCTCCCATTCCACCGATTCAGTGGCGCCCAAGGCGGTTTTCTCAATGTCGCGGTGAGGCGGCGTGCCGGTAATGCCGCAGAGGTATACCTTCTCCACCATAAAGGAGTCGGCCGTGCGAAAAACCGAGCCCACATTATTGAGGCTGCGCACATTGTCGAGCACCAAGACTAACGGTATTTTTTTCTTATTTTTGAATTCTTCAACCGAGTCGCGGTTGAGGTCGTCCATGGAGAGTTTACGCATTGGGCTATTGGTAATGGGTGTTGAGGCAAAAGACTTCCGTTGACAGGTATAGCGTAGGCTATACTTTGGGTACAAAGATAGCGAATAGGGTTGTCTGAAACTTTACATAGGGCCCCTACCCTAAGGATTTACAGGATTTAAGGATTAACAGGATTATCTCAGATATCAGGTCAAACCACCCCTAACCCCTCCTTGTCCAAGGCGGGGAATCTGTGGTTGACACTTTTAAAGTATAAACTCTGTAGCACAGACCACACAGACCACTGGCACGCATTATAAGGTAACTCGCACAGAGCCTACGCAGCAGATAGCGGTGCCGGGTGCACCAACGACGATTTTTTGTTTGAGCGGTCAGCGAGTTCAAAATCGTCTTGATTTTTTTGCTTACTTTTTTCATCAAGGAAAAAAGTAAGGCCCGCCCGGCCAGGGCAAGCTATAGAACAACTCAGGTAGCTATACCTTCAGCTCTGGCTACCCCAGTTACGAACTGGCTCCATAAATAACCGCAAGTTGTGCTAATGCGAAATTTACGGTATAAATCCATTGGGCCAGAGGCCCCACGATAGCCGTCTTGAGCGAAGACGCTCGCGCCAAACAGAACAATAATTTTAGATTAACCGGGAGAGCATTCCCAGCAAAGATATACAGGTATGAAAGGAGGAGACAACGGAACAGTAACCCCACTAATGAAACAATACAACGCCATTAAGGCGAAGCATCCGGGGGCGCTGCTGCTATTCAGGGTAGGGGACTTTTACGAAACCTTTGGCGAAGACGCCATCAAGGCCAGTAAGATACTCGACATCGTGCTGACCAAGCGCGGTGCCGGCTCCACTTCGGAGACGGCGCTGGCGGGCTTCCCGCACCACTCCCTCGATACCTATCTGCCCAAACTGGTAAGAGCCGGTGAGCGCGTCGCTATCTGCGACCAACTCGAAGACCCGAAATCGGTGAAAGGCATTGTGAAACGAGGTGTAACCGAGCTGGTAACACCCGGCGTGTCCTTTAACGACCAAGTGCTCGAAAAACGCAGCAACAACTACTTGGCGGCTGTGCATTTCGGCAAAACCGAGGCAGGCGTTTCCTTTCTGGATATTTCGACCGGTGAGTTCATCACAGCACAGGGCGATAAGAACTATGTAGGCAAGCTTCTGCAAAGTCTGGCGCCGGCGGAGGTACTATTCTGTAAGCGCGAGAAAGAAACTTTCTTCCAGAGCTATGGCCCTGACTTTCGCTACTATGCCCTAGAGGAGTGGGTGTTTAGCTACGACTTCGCTTATGAGTCCCTGACGCGGCATTTTAGTACGACTTCGCTCAAAGGCTTTGGTATAGAGGGCATGCAGGAGGGGATTACTTCTGCGGGCGCTATACTCCATTACTTATCCGAAACGCACCACAACGAAATCAGCCACATTGCGACTATCTCTAGATTAGAGGAGGACAAGTACGTATGGCTCGACCGCTTCACGGTGCGTAATCTTGAGTTGGTATACCCGCAAAATCAGGATGGCGTGCCGTTGATTCAGATTCTGGACCAGACCACTACGCCAATGGGTGCCCGCTTACTCAAAAAGTGGGTGGTGCTGCCGCTCAAGGATGTAGTGCAAATCAAACGCCGCCTTGATACGGTGGAGGCGCTCACCAACCACAGCGAGTTGCTCGATGAACTATACCTGCACCTCAAGCAAATCAACGACCTCGAGCGCCTCATCTCCAAAGTGGCCGTGCGCCGCGTGAACCCACGGGAGCTGATGCAGCTGGCCAAGGCCTTGGATGCCATTCATCCGATCAAGAAAATGCTGACGGCAAGCGGTATACCTGCCCTCGTGAAACTGGCTGACCAATTGGCGCCCTGCGACGGACTGCGTGAGGAAATCAAGAACATGCTCAAGCCGGATGCCCCGATGCTCACGAATCAGGGCAACATGATAAACGATGGGGTGAACGAGGAGCTGGACGAGCTGCGAAAAATCGCTTTTTCGGGCAAGGACTATTTGGCCCAACTGCAACAGCGGGAAGTACGCAATACGGGCATCAGCTCGCTTAAAATCGCCTACAACAAGGTGTTTGGCTACTACCTTGAGGTAACGCATGCGCACAAAGACAAGGTGCCTGCCAGCTGGATTCGCAAGCAGACGCTGGTAAACGCCGAGCGTTACATTACCGAAGAGCTCAAAACCTACGAAGAAAAAATACTGAATGCCGAGGAGCGCATCTACACCATCGAGTTCGGGCTGTTCAACGAGCTCGTGCTGCAGGCCATGGACTACGTGGGGCAGATTCAGCAAAACGCCAAGGTCATCGCCGTCATCGACTGCCTGAGCGCCTTTGCAGGTATAGCCGTGGCTGGCAACTACGTGAAGCCGGAGGTGAACGACGGGCACGTGCTCGACATACGCAAAGGCCGCCACCCGGTGATCGAGAAGCAACTGCCGTTGGGGGAGGAGTACGTGCCGAATGATATCTACCTCGACAACGAGGAGCAGCAGGTCATCATCATCACGGGGCCGAACATGGCCGGTAAAAGCGCCCTGTTGCGCCAAACCGCCCTCATTGTGCTGATGGGGCAAATTGGTTGCTTTGTGCCCGCCGAGGCTGCCAGCATCGGCATCATTGATAAGATATTTACCCGCGTGGGCGCTTCGGATAACCTCTCGAAAGGCGAATCGACCTTTATGGTGGAGATGACCGAGACGGCCAGTATTCTGAACAACCTTTCGGACCGCAGTCTGGTGCTGATGGACGAGATTGGGCGCGGCACAAGTACCTACGACGGCATTTCGATAGCCTGGTCGATTGTAGAACACCTGCACAACCACCCGAAATTCCGGGCCAAGACCCTATTCGCCACGCACTACCACGAACTCAACCAACTGGCTGAGGACCTGACCCGCGTGAAGAACTTCAATGTGTCGGTGAAAGAGACGGGTGGCAAGATTCTGTTTATGCGCAAATTGGTAGAGGGCGGCAGTGAGCACAGCTTTGGTATACACGTGGCCCAGATGGCCGGTATGCCGAACAGTGTGGTGCTGCGTGCCGACGAGATCATGCATCACCTCGAGAAAGAGAAAGTATCGGAGCAGGCACCGAAGCAGCGCATGAAGTCAGCCCCGAAAAACAACTACCAACTCAGCATGTTCGAGCTGCAAGACCCGCAGCTGCAGCGTGTGAAAGAGCTGATGGAACAACTCGATATTAACACCATAACGCCTGTAGAGGCACTTTTGAAACTCAACGAACTCAAATTATTGTTGAAAGATAAAGGCGAAGTGGTACGCTAACAGGTATAGCGGGGCGGTGGCTAAAGATTTTTAGAAAATTTTCTCGCTGAAAATCAGTGCAAAAAGCAAAAGTGATAGAAAATTTTAGCGCTGCCTCTTGACTTCTGAAATTTTGTCTATATCTTTGTATCACTAAATCGCTAAGGGGGTTTAGGGAATGACTAAAAGCGGGAGTAGCTCAGTTGGTAGAGCGCGACCTTGCCAAGGTCGAGGTCGCGAGTTCGAACCTCGTCTCCCGCTCAAAAAAGGCAAATTGATAAAGACGTTGTGATAAGCAACGTCTTTGTTTTTTAAAGTCACCCCTCCGAATAACGTTCGGAAGGCGCCGGGATGGTGGAACTGGTAGACACGCAAGACTTAAAATCTTGTGAGCGCAAGCTCGTGCGGGTTCGATTCCCGCTCCTGGTACTATAATAATCTGATTAAAGCAATAAAAAGACAGCCCCACCTAGTCCTCAGATTAGGTGGGGCTGTCTTTTTATTGCTTTCGCTTAACCTATCCTCTCTACAAAATACATTGTATTAAACTTAATAAGATAGCTTTTAATAATCGTTTCATCTAACATTTTAACTTAATGCTAAAGGAAATGAAACGATAGGAATGACTTTACATGAAGTATAGTTAAAGGTTTTATTTGCTTCTTACCAGCTCTCATAAGCTCCTGGGCTTACATTGTGGCTGAAAGTCCTAACCAAATTCAACGTCTCTCCCTTCTTGATTTCAAAATATGAATATGAATATGCCAAGCTAGTGTTATCGGAGGACTTGGGAAGGAGAACAAAGACAAAATACTTACCAGGCTCAATCCTTTCGCGCATTTTAGAGCCAATTGCTCCGTAGTTCATTGTCACATAGGATTGGCTGATCTTGTCATAAACATAACCGAAGTGTATGTCTGGAGACGCTGCAACATCAAACTCGCGGTTTTCAGCCTTCCAAACGTGAATAATTGCTGAAGCAGGCTCTGTAATTGTTTGTCCAGATGATGATTTCTTTTGTTTCATCACCTTAAGGTCCATTATTGTTTCAGATACGGGCTCGGGATCTTTTTCATCTTTACAAGACGCAAACAACAAAAATACCAACAATGGTACTAGTATTGTCTTAACAGTAATATTATTATAAGGCTTCATACTTTTGCTATATATAGATTATTATACGTAACACAAACCTTTTTGTTGGATTATATTAGTTTTAATTATTTATATTTTGTGTTAAAAATTAATGTCTATACAATTATAAGTAGAAATGTTGCTTTACATTGCCTGATTAAGCCTTGATTTGAACACTTTGCAATTCATATTGAGTTGTTAATCAATATTGTGCAGACTTTACAAAACCCTTGTTCCTAGTCCTGAATAACTGAAAGGAATCTTGTGACGTCTAGTGCTAGAGCTTTTTATTTTGCCAGGCTTTATATTTGTATACCTAAACCAACACTTTCGTACAGGTATAACCAGCAACCTGATAGTAGACAGCATTACAACCCATGCCCGCAGCACCCAGCGATTTTTTCAAAACAGAGCGAATAGCCCAAGAGATAAAGGCGGAACTACTGCCCCGCCTGTTTGAGGTATGGGCGACAACAGTGCTGCAGCAAATCCCATCGCCTGAAGTGCCACTTGTCTTTCTGGATGCACAAACTGGCCTGGATAGCGACGACACAACTCCCGCTGCCCTGCAACTGCTACGACAGGTATACAAAAGCACGGGATCCAGAGTCGACCTGAACAAAGGCATAAGCACCCTCTATTACGATGCCGACCCAAGTGCCCTGGTAACGTTGCAGCGCAAGGTAGAGCAGCTGCCTTTCTACCACGATTTGATACATCTGCCCATCTTGCTGTCTGAAACCGATGACGATACACTGACAGCGCAACTGCTGGAGAGCGTACAACCTGATCTTGCTTTTTTGGATCCTAGTCTGGAAGGTATAGCACAGCAACTGCTACTGAGTGCCTTGCGGGCAGGCAGAACAGACCTGATCATGCTCTTTAACCCGAAGCTGTTGGAACATGCTATAAGGAAAGCCAAAGCGAACAGTTTATGGCATCAATTCCTTGGCGAGGGGTTAGAGCAGGTAAAGACCTTTTATAGGCAACACAAAAATACAGAGAGAAGGGAGGAGTACATACTAAATTGCTTCGAGGAGATTTTCCGGCGCAACGGTTTCTTAACCCTCTGTTTCCGCATCAATGCACCCGATAAAAAGCAGACGAGCCACTACCTGGTCTTCACGGCGAAGTCAAATCAGGTATACCTACGGTTGAAAGAACTGCTGGAAGGGTACAGCGACTACCAGGAGGACGGTGTGCCGCTGTTTGGTGCTAATCTGCAACAGCAGCAGACCGCGTTGTTTCACGAGCACTACCAATACTCCATAGTTAGCCTGGCGCAGGAACTTTCACATTCGCAAGCTGCCTATAACAACCGCACGATCCAACATATTTACGAAAAGCACAGTACCGGCACGCATTATACCCTGGAGAACTACAAAGTAGCCTTTGAAAAGCTGATGCGGCTAGGGCGCGTCAGGTTCATCAATCCTAAAACTGGTCAGCCCGTTTCTAAACTGACAACAACCTCACTGATCAGGTATAGCGCTAAGGTATAGGCCCGATTCTAATTTGCCGGTAACAGGGGCTATACCTTAAGTATGTGTCGGGCCAGTTTACTCAGCGGTAGTTGGGTCTATCACAGTGCCTACCCGGCTAACTTTGTTAGCCGGAAAGCCTCCCTGCTTGGCATGTTCCCGCACCATCTCCTCATTTGGTGCGTTGTAAATGCAGTAAATTTTATCGTCAGTTACAAAACTCTGGACCCACTGAATTTTGGGGCCCATCTTGTCGAGCACGCCGCAGGAGGTTTGCGAAATAGCTTTTAGCTGATCTGGTGTCAGTTTGCCGGCATCTGGTATCTCTCTTTCAATAACGAATTTGGGCATGGGTTGATTGATTAAAGTGTTTTGAAGGATATAAATCAAAAACACAAGTAGCCCAATACTGAGACTACTGACAGGGGAGGAAATGGCAACCCGGATTTTTCAAAAGGGCAAAAAGCGGATTAGACTGCTATGGTATAACGTGAACTAAATGTTGTTAAATTATTACGTATAGGAATATGTATAGTTTAAAGTGTGTGAATCAGTGCGGAGGCTACGCTCAGCGGAAAAGGTGCATATAAAAAAGGCGATGTAATTGCCCTACATCGCCTTCTCTAAAAATGCTATTGCCTTACTAGCTCCCTGTTCCGGTTTGCATCAATGGCCAGTAGGATAAACAAAAGGATGGTGAACGACCAAAGGGAAGAACCACCATAGCTGAAGAAGGGGAGCGGTATACCTACCACCGGTGCCAGGCCAATGGTCATGCCCACGTTGATGACGAAGTGGAAGAAAATGACCGACACGACGCAGTAGCCATAGGTCCGGCCAAAGACAGATTTCTGTCGCTCGGCAATGTACACAATCCGCATCATGAGTAGCATAAAAAGGCCGATCAGAATGGTGCTGCCCACCCAACCGTGCTCCTCGCCAATGGTACAAAAGATAAAGTCGGTGCTCTGCTCCGGCACAAAATCAAACTTGGTTTGCGTACCCTCCAGAAAGCCCTTGCCCCAGAAACCACCCGAACCGATCGCGATCTTCGACTGCGTCACGTTCCAACCATAGCCCAGCGGATCGGCCTCGGGGTTGATGAGCGCTTTGATACGGTTTTGCTGGTGCGGCTGCAGGATGTCGTTCACAAAGTAATCCACGCTGAACACCATGCCCACCACCAGCACAAAGAGTGCAATCATGGTCTTGAAGCGGCGCATAAGGCGGTAGTCCAGGAACATGGCCAGGCCCATGAGCGCCGCTACCCCTATAAGCAGGTATAGCTTGGGCACTAGTAACGTTAGGATGAAAATAGCTGCCGCAGAACCTCCGATGATGAGGATGAGCGGTGACATGCCCTCGCGGAAGAAAGCCAGGATAAAAGCACCGAACACAAGAGCCGAACCGGTTTCGTTTTGCAGGATAATGATAACTGCTGGCAGGAACGTGATGGCCGCCAGAATCATCTGGTCTTTCATTTTCTGCTGGCGCAAACTCACCTGGCTCAGGAATTTAGAGATAGCCAATGCCGTTGCAAACTTGGCCAGCTCGGCGGGTTGCAAGCGTACGCCACCGCCCAGGTCAAGCCAGGAGCGGGAACCTGCCACCGGATTGGCCACAGCCAGCGTGAAGAGCAGCAGCAGGATGATGCCGCCGTAAATAGGGTAGGCTAGGTGCTCGTATACCTTGTAATCGACGACGATCAGCACGATCATCAGAATCACGCCCGTACCGATCCATACCAATTGCTTGCCGGAGTTGATATCGAAACTGAAGATGTTCACCACGTTGTCGGGGCTGTAAACCACCGCGTAGATGTTCATCCAACCCAGACATACCAGCACAAAGTAAATCAGCACCGTGAACCAGTCCAGGTTACCGAACACAGTGGTTGACTGGCGACGGCTACTCGGCTGCACCACTCTCTCCTTGAGTAATCCCTGTCCTCCCGTTGGCATACTTATTTCGATTTAATATTCAAATACTCACGGCTCAACACCCACTTCTCCTGGACTTTGAGGGCAGAGATAGAGTCTGTCATGTACTTCTCAATCATCAGGCCCGCAATTGGGGCAGCTGACTGGCCTCCCCACTTGCCATGCTCTACGTAGACGGCGATTGCAATCTTAGGATCTTCCTTCGGCGCAAAGGCTACAAACACGGCATGATCAGGTCCCTGCGGGTTCTGGGCCGTACCGGTCTTGCCGCAAACGGTTATACCTATTTTATCCAGGCTGGCCTTGCGGCCTGTACCGGCACGAACCACTTCTGCCATACCCTCAATGATCGGGTCGAAGTGATGCGGTTTCACAGAGGTATAGTGTCGTTCGTAGTTCTCGGCCAGAGGTTTTCCGTCTTCCCCGATGGAGCGAATCAGGTGGGGCGTTACGTAATAACCTTTGTTGGCAACAATTGCCATGAAGTTCGCCATCTGCAGTGGCGTTACCCCCAGTTCGCCTTGCCCGATGCTGAGCGAGTAGATGGTCGAGTATTTCCAGCGGTTCTTGCCGTAAACGCGGTCGTACAGGTCGGTAGATGCGATAATGCCCGATTTCTCACCCGGTATGTCAATGCCCAGCTTCTTACCAAATCCAAAGGTGAGCACATGCTCGCGCCAGTCTTTGAGGCCCAGCGATGTATCGGTAAAGGTGTTTTTGGACTTGCCCTGGTTAATGAGGGCCTTGTAAGCCTGGAAGAACCAGGGGTTGCAAGAGTGCTGCACGGCCCCACGCAAATCGAGTGGCGATGGGTGTGGGTGGCAATTCACAAGGGATTTATTGCAGGCGTATGTTGTATTCGGGTTTATAACGCCATCTTCCAATGCAATAAGGGCCTGCGTGAGCTTAAAGATCGAGCCCGGCGGATTACGATCGGCCATGATCGGGCGGTTGAACATGGTCTTGTCCGGGTCCTGCAGCAGCTGCATGTAGTTCTTGCCGTAGTCTTTGCCCGTGAACAGGTTGGGGTCGTAGAAAGGCGCCGAAACATAGGCCAGGATTTCACCGGTTTTCGGTTCAATGGCCACGATACTGCCCTTGGCACCGTTCATCAGGTATTCGCCGTAGGCCTGCAAATCCAAGTCAATCGTGCTTACCATGTTCTGGCCGGCGATGGAAAGGGTGTCATAAGCCCCGTCCTTAAACGAGCCTTTGTCGATGCCGCGCACGTTCACCATCTTGTACTTCACGCCGCGCTGGCCCATCAGGTACTTCTCGTAGGCCATCTCTATACCTGCCTTGCCAATGTAGTCGCCGGGGCGATAGCCCTTGTAGGTGCTGTCCTCCAACTGCTTCGGGCTGATCTCGGCAATGTAACCAAGCGCGTGTCCTAAACTCTGGTGCGGATAGCCACGGGCCGTACGGGCATTGATATAAAAGCCGGGGAAGTCGATGAGGTTATCCTGAATATGGGCGAAGTCTGCCGTGCTTAGCATCTGCTGGAAGATGGAGGGCTTTACCCAGGAATAGGTGCGGGCCTTTTTGAAGCGTTCGCGGGCATCTTCCAAGGTAATGTCGAGCATATTGGCCAGCCGCAGGGTGTCGATGTTGCGTGCCTCTTTTGGTACGATCATCAGGTCGTACACGGGAGTGTTCTGCACCAGCAGCTCGCCATTGCGGTCGTAGATCAGGCCCCGGAAAGGATATTGAATGATCGTCTTGATCGCGTTGGTTTCGGCGGCTTGCTTGTAACTGCTGTCGATTACCTGGATGTAGAACAGGCGCAGTGCGTAGACGATGCCGACTACCAGAAATATGGCTTGGATGACGTATTTTCTGTTTTCGAGATAATTCATCTATTCGCTCTCTTAAGGGAGAAGAACAGTAACTGCAATATAACCATAACTACCCCGGTGAACAAGGTGCTCAGCAGTATTTTGGGCACTGCGGCCGACAAGCCCTCCAGACTGAAAATCTCAAGCAGGAAGACCGCTGTGTGATGTGCCAGTATCAGTGTGAGCGCATAAGCCAGGAACCAGCGCCAGCCCATAATGTGTATGTTCACCGAATCATTGGTATCGTAACCATCGCGTGGTGTGAGAAGGTTCAAAACCATCGGTCTTAAATATGCCAGCAGCACACTGGCCGCCGCGTGTATGCCCATGGTATCGTAGAAGATGTCTACCGCAAAGCCCACTATAAAGCCCAGGAACAGCAGCAGCACCCTGTTAATCTGAAGCGGCAGAAACAGCAGGAAGGCAATGTAGATGAAGCTGAAGCCCGTGCTGAAGAGCACCAGGTTGTCCATCAGCAGGATCTGCAGCGTGACAAACAGCACGAACTGCACGATGTGTCGTATACCTAGGCTGTTATTCATGGGGTAGTATTCCTGCTTCAATTTCCAACGAATCCTGCTCCGGGCGGCGTGGGTTCTCAACCACATACACATATGAGAGCTGGGCAAAATCCACGGAGAGCTTCACCCGGATCGTGTAAAAACTCTTGTCTAACTCACGCTCCACTTCGCTGATGGTACCGATCATGATGCCTTCCGGAAACACCGTGTTATAGCCACTGGTCACAATGGTGTCGCCCACCTCTGGCTTGATGTGCAAGGGGATGTAGTCGAGCAGAGCCGTGCGGTAGTCGCCACCCGTCCACTTGATGGTGCCAAAGGTATTGTCCTTCTTCATTTTGGCCGAGATCAGCATTTGCGAGTGCAGCAGGGAGGTTACTGTGGCGTAGTGCTTCGACACAGTTTTAACGCGCCCTACAGCTCCGTTTGGCGAGATAACGCCCATGCCAGGCTTCACGCCATCCAGGCTCCCTGCCGACAATGTCAGGTAATTGTTGGTGCGCCGGATGGAATTGTTGATTACCCGGCCTGCATGCAGAATAAAGGGCTCTGACTTGGCGGAGTCGGAAGCGGCAAAGTAGGTGCCGTCAAGCCGGTCGGTGCTGTCTGCCTCAGCGTCCTGCCTGTACGACATGAGTTGCTGGCGCAGCACAGCGTTTTCATCGGCAAGCGTGCTGTTAATAGACGCCAGCCGGAAGTAGTCGGTAATGCCGCTCTGGAACTCCAACACACGCCCCACATAAGTGTTGGCGGAGTTGAACATGGCAGCTCCCTGGTATGTGTTGTAGCGCACAATCAGGAAAATACACAGTGCCTCCAGCAGCACAAATATGAGGAATGCACGGAACCGGTAAATAAAAGCAAATAGATTCCGCATGCGGGGTGCTTAGGTCAGCAGAACGTTCTTAAAGCCTTCCAGATTTTTGATAGCCGCACCCGTGCCGCGCACAACCGCTCTAAGCGGATCTTCGGCAATGTGGATCGGCAGTTTGGTTTTGGCAGCCAGGCGCTTGTCGAAGCCACGCAGCAAGGCGCCACCGCCCGTCAGGTGAATACCGTTGTCGTAAATGTCGGCAGACAGCTCCGGCGGCGCAATCTCGAGCGCCTTCAGTACCGCTTCCTCGATCTTCGACACCGACTTGTCAAGCGCAATCGCGATTTCCTGGTAAGTTACCTTGATCACTTTCGGTATACCTGTCATCAGGTCACGACCGCGGATCTCGTAATCGGCAGGCGGGTTTTCTAGCTCAGTAAGCGCAGAGCCTACTTCTATTTTGATTTTCTCGGCAGAGCGCTCACCGATAAGCAGGTTGTGCTGGCGACGCATGTAATCCAGAATGTCCTTGGTGAACACGTCGCCGGCGATGCGGATAGACTGATCGCACACGATACCCGAAAGGGCCACTACAGCAATTTCTGTTGTACCACCCCCGATGTCCACGATCATGGAGCCGATCGGCTGCTCCACGTCGATGCCTATACCTATGGCAGCGGCCATTGGCTCCTGGATCATCCATACCTCTTTGGCGCCGGCGTGCTGGGCTGAGTCACGTACGGCACGTTTCTCCACCTCGGTTATACCTGAAGGTATGCAGATCACCATGCGGTGCGAAGGCTGGAACAAGCGGCGGCCCGTGTCGATCATCTTGATCATGCCACGGATCATTTCCTCGGCGGCGTGGAAGTCGGCGATCACACCGTCTTTCAGCGGACGAATGGTCTTGATGTTCTCGTGGGTTTTCTCGTGCATCTGCATGGCGTTGCGGCCAATGGCAAGTACACGACCCGTGGTCCGGTCCACGGCGATGATAGACGGCTCGTCTACCACAATCTTATCGTTATGAATGATCAGGGTATTGGCGGTACCCAAGTCAATGGCTATATCGCTGGTAAGAAAGTTAAATAGTCCCATTCTTATTTGTTGAAGGCGTGCGGCTGCCTGTTATATGTTTAATATACAATATTTCCAATCAAAAACTAGCCGCAAAATTAGTGATTTTCAGCGGAATTAATAATGCTGAGGCGGAAGAGGTAAAAGTTTTCAATTTTTTTCTTGCCCACGTTCCATACAATTCTCTTTGATGACCTACATAACGCAGGTATAGGTATAAAATTGGATGGGCTGCTAAGTAAAAAGCCTCACCCAATTGGGCGAGGCTTTTGAGGTTGCGAAGGTTATACCTTAGTGCTTGAAATGGCGCACGCCCGTCATCACCATGGCCATGTTGTGGGCGTCGCAGTAGTCGATCGAGTCCTGGTCTTTGATAGAGCCACCCGGCTGCACCACGGCTTTTATACCTGCCTGATCGGCAATCTCCACGCAGTCCGGGAAGGGGAAGAACGCGTCGGATGCCATCACAGTGTTGCTAAGGTCAAAGCCAAAGCTCTTGGCTTTTTCAATAGCCTGGCGTAGGGCGTCTACACGGGAAGTCTGGCCCACGCCGCTGGAGATCATCATTTTATCTGTGGCAAACACGATGGTATTGGACTTGGTATGCTTGCAAACCTTGGCTGCGAATACTAATGCCTTTTTCTCTTCGGCAGAGGGCTCACGCTTGGTCACCGTTCTGAAGTCAGCCTCTGTCTCGGTCTGTAAGTCTTTGTCCTGTTCGATCACGCCGTTCAGAAGCGTCTTGAACTGCTTGGTTGGCAACTCCACTGGCTTCTGCTTAAGCAGAATGCGGTTCTTTTTGGTGCGCAGCAAGTCAAGTGCGTTAGCGTCGAAATCAGGGGCGATCAGCACTTCGAAGAACAACTTGTTCAGCTCCTCAGCAGCGCCCATGTCAATAGCACGGTTGGCGATAATCACGCCACCGAAAGCCGAAACGGGATCAGTAGAAAGCGCATTCAGGTAGGCTTCTTTTATGGTTTCGCCCGTTGCGCAACCGCAGGCGTTGGTGTGCTTCAGGATAGCCACAGCCGGCTCCTCGAACTCAGCGCCCAGTGCTACGGCAGCGTCCACATCCACGAGGTTGTTGTAAGAAAGCTGCTTGCCGTTCAGTTGCTCAAACAGGTCCTCCAACTTGCCGAAGAAAGTTGCCTGCTGATGTGGATTCTCGCCGTAGCGCAGTGGGGTTGCCTCACGCACACTCTGCTTGAACACGTTCAAGTCCTGCTCTTTGCTCAGGTAGTTGAAGATGTGCGTGTCGTAGTTAGAGGAGATGTCAAAAGCCTTAGCGGCGAAACGCTTGCGATCTGCCAGTTCGGTAGCACCATCTTTCTCTTTCAAGATCTCCACCACTTCGTCGTACTGCTCACGCGAGGACACGATCAGCACATCCTGGAAGTTTTTGGCAGCTGCTCTGATCAGGGAAATGCCCCCGATGTCAATCTTCTCGATCACATCCGCTTCCGAAGCGCCCGATGCCACTGTTTCTTCAAACGGGTATAGGTCAACTACCACGAGATCAATAGGAGGGATCTCGTACTGCTCTCGCTCGGTCAGGTCGCTCTCGTTTGCACGGCGGTGCAGAATGCCTCCGAACACTTTCGGGTGCAGGGTCTTTACGCGGCCTCCGAAAATAGAAGGATAGGCAGTCAGGTCTTCTACGGCTACTACCTCAGCGCCCTGCTCTTCCAGGAAAGCCTGCGTGCCGCCTGTGGAGTAGATCGTGACATTGTGCTGCTTCAGGAGCTCTACCAGTGGCTCAAGGCGGTCTTTGTAGTAAACCGAGATAAGTGCGGATTTGATTTTGACAGATTGCATGTGGTTAATGGGCTAATGGGTTAATTTTTAGTGTGCTAATGTATTTTTTGGGGCCTGTCTCAGGTATAGCTATTCCGTTTTGGGTTGCTATACTTGATTTTCGAGCCACTTCATGGGTGTTTGCCAGCAGAATTTCTAATTCTTGGCTGTTTGCAACACCAGTTTTTCCACGACCTCTGGCAGATACTTGTGCTCGAGTTCCAATACGCGGGCGGCTAAGTCCTCGGGAGTGTCGCCGGGGTGCACGGGACAGCGCTCCTGCAGCACGAACTCGCCTTTGTCATATTCCTCGTTCACGCGGTGTATAGTTATACCCGACTCCTTATCTCCGGCGGACACCACGGCCGTGTGTACATTGAGCCCGTGCATGCCTTTGCCACCGTACTGCGGCAGCAGGGCCGGGTGGATGTTGATGATGCGGTCGGGGAAGGCCTTCAGGAAGTTCTGGGGTACCAGCCACAGGAAGCCTGCCAGCACGATCAGGTCGGGCTTGAACGACTGCACCTGCTCCAGCACCTTGGTGGTGTTGTAAAACTCGTCGCGGGAAAATAAAAAAGCCGGGACGTGGAATGTCTCGGCTCGTTTTAGGGCATACGCTTTTGGGTTGTTGGCAAACAGGGCGGCCACACGAATGTCTGGGTGGTGCTCGAAGTACTCCATCAGGCGCTGTGCGTTGCTGCCCGAACCCGAAGCAAAAATGACTATGTTCTTTTTGTCTGCTCGTTCCAAAGTAAGGCTTTGTAATGAAGCTGCAAATATAGCGGGTTTGGGTATAGAAGCCAGCATAGGAAGCTAAAAAAGGCTGTCGCAATTTGCTAGTGAACTTTCTTTTAGTGTAAAGTACTAAAAGGTCTTTCCTATACCTATGCCAATGGAACTGGTGTTGTAAGCGTGCCTGCGGTTGTCATAGAATATGGTCGGGCACACGTCCCAGTGCCCACCCAGATTGATCTCATACTCCAGACCACCCCTGAAAAAGAACAAGTGCTCTTTATGCTCGAATTCTACTCCTGGGCCTAACACAAGCACTAGCCCTTTGTGTATTCTGCAGAGGGCATCCAGAGAACTCAGGAACGGGAATGCGTTGTCAGACAGCAGGTCTTCCTGGATTTTGTGTGTAAATATCAGGTCGTTGTGGATTCCAAGCCCGAATTGGTGGGTAAACCAGTACTCGTAGTCTAAGCCTATGGAGGGGATCACGACCAAGTGAGGCCCTTGTGGTGCCCTGATTCGAACATAGCTGTGGTATAGGAGCACACTCAGGCGATTATGCCTTAGCTTGTGAGTGTCCGACGATTCGGTGGAAGTGTGACTTTGGGTATGTGCCCCTTTCTGGTGCTGGGCACTGAGATTGGGCGAGAAGAACAAAAAGAGTAAGAGTAAACCGATGCATGCCCTATTACGATTCATGAAGTATCGTTTAAAGGATTGGCGAACTCAATAGTGCATCATTCAGGGTACACGCGCTTCGATGCTAGGAGCGTGTGCCTTTTCCAGGCCTGCACAGTGCAGGAGCGAGCGGTTCGGTCCCTGGCTAAACCAAGAAAGGGGGTTTGCTAATCCCAGGGACAGGAGCACCCGTTAAGTTGGGTCTTTTTGCTAGGTCAGGGAAGTAGAGGGATCTAACCCAGCCGATGCAGCTTTACGTTCGCTACATCGGCCAGAGTTAAACATCCACTCTCAACATGTCGGATATAACTGGGTTAGATGATCTGGGATAAACGTCCCACTGGATTATTTAAACGTACGCATGTAGTTTACAATGTGCCAGTTATCTTCTGCGTCTGGAATCTTCTTCTTAAAGGACGGCATGTCATCACGACCCTCTACAATTTTGTAGTACAACGCACCGTCAGACTGCCCTGGCAGGTCTTTCGGGAAGTTGCCTGGATCGGTGTCCAACTGGGCTGATTTAGAGCCATCGCCTTTCCCTTTCTTGCCGTGGCAAGATTCGCAGTGCTTTGTGTATAGCGATTTGCCCGCCTTTAGTGAAGCCTCATCGGCAGCCACAGGGTTTTTCATTTTTTCGAATTTCTCAGGCACAGGCCAAGGCTTGCTTTTCTGCGCAGGAGCGAAAGCTACCAGCGTGATGAAGAGGGTAGCCAGTCCGAGCAATAGAATAGAATTTTTCATGATTGTAATATTTAAAAGTGAATGTTGATTCTTAGCTATAATGGGCCTCTATACCTTATTTCATGCAGGTGTCAATTCCACGGGAGCAGGTTCGGGTTTGGTGGCAGGTTTGGTTTTGCCTAGTTTCCTGATCCTCATGAGCAGGTATACCAGATAGGCGATTGTGCCCCATACTGTGAAAAAGATAAAACCAGACAGGAACAGCAGCCAATAAGGCGCCTTGTCGCGGGTGGCGAAAAGGCTGCGCTTGTCAAAATCGTTTGAATGCGCCACAATGGCCCCCCAGGCAACCGCTTCTTCCAACGTCAGGGTGCCGTAGGTGTCGTTATCCAGCACTGTGGCTACCAGCATCAGGTTGCCATTGTCATCGCCAGGCAGTCCATCGCGTGTGAACTCTGCCAGCGCCACGCCCTCTTCGTCGGTGGTATAGGCATCGTCTGGGCCAACAGGCAGTACCGTATTAAGCCGTTGTATCCCTATTTTCACATCAGCCTCCTCTACCGGAATCCAGTTGCCCTCGTCGTCCAGCGCCTCCAGCAACACCATCACGTTGCGTGCTCCGTCTGTGGTGTCGGTGCTGATGGCCAGGCGGGCCTTGGTTATCTCTATTTCGCTGGTGGTCTCCTCGAAGCGCTCGCTCTCCTCTGCCACCCCGATAAAGGTATGCTGGTGCGAACTGTTCCAGACCTCTCGCTTGTCCGGTGGTATTACCGCAGTCGCTTTCCCGTCTTCTTTGGTCACGACGTTGGCCAGCAGGTTTTCGGGGGCCACCTCGTTCAGGTATACCGCTACGGCCATGCCTTGCACTGGCTCAAATCTTCGCTCCACCTTGGTGTTGGTTTCCACGGTGAGGTAGGGGACCTTGTTGTTCTTCAGGAAGTACCGCAGGTTGAGATTTAAGTCGGCTTTTTCGACCTCCTGGGCCAGCGCAGACAGGCTGGTGGCTAAGAATAGCAGCAGGAAGAACAGGCCTGCACTAGTTGTCTTTATCCGTTTCATGTTGTTCGGCTATAGTTTCTTGTACAGGAATGATCGGCAGAATACGCGTGAAGAACGTCACGATCAGCAATGCCCCAGCCAGTGAGCCAAGCGTGATGGCGGACTCCTGCCAGGTTGGGAAGTAGTGCATGAATTCCTCTGGTGCGTCCGTCATAGGCAGCATGGGGTGCAGCATGGTGGGGGTTACAATGAGGAAACGCTTGCACCAGGCACCCACTACCACGAGCAGACCCGCAATGAACATCGGCAGCGGCTTGCGACCAGATTTAAACAGCAGGATCAGGATGGGCAGGACCATACTGGTGGCGATGGCGAACCAGAAGATGCCAGCGAAGTGTCCCGTAAACAAACCCTCCAGGTGCTCTACTTCAAACTTCTTCATCTTAAAGGCTGGTACCAGGTACTCGTTAATGTTGAAGTACAGGTATAGCAGGGCAAGCAACACTACGATCTTGCCCATCTTGTTGAAGTGGTCATCGGTGATGTATTTTTCAAGGTGGTAAGCCTTGCGGAAGACATACATGGCCACCACCACGGCACCGGCTCCCACCAGGAATGCCCCTGATATGAAGTAGGCCCCGAAGTTGGTGCTGTCCCAGCCCGGCCTGTAGGTGGTGGCAAACAGCCAGGACGTAACCGTGTGTATACAGAAAGCCACCGGAATGATGGTAACGGCCAGGATGTTGATCGCTTTTTCGCTGAGCCGGAACTGTTCCTTAGAACCCACCCAGAACGAGCCCAGGAAGTGGTATACCTTGTTCAACCATTTGATATTCTTCTCCTTGTGCTGCAGCATGATCTTCAGATCGGGCAGCAACGGGATGTAGAGCAGCAGCAGGCTGATAACGAGGTAGGTACTGATCACGACCACGTCCCAAATGATGGGCGACTGCAAACGACCATGGATCATCACGTACAGGAACCTGTCAGGACGGCCCATGTCGACAATGATGATGATGGCGGCAAACACGATGCCCGACACGGCTATGATCTCGGCAATGCGTGTGAGGGGTGTGCTCCAGTGCACGTTGCTCAGCCGCAGCACTGCAGTGATCAGGGATCCCACCAAGCTGATGGCCACAAAGAACACAAAGTTGGAGATGTAGATTCCCCAGGAGGCATAGTCGCGGAGGGCGGTTACGCCCAGGCCGTCGCGCAGCTGCAGGTAGTAGGCATAGGCGCCCACCAGGCAGATGGCAATCAGCAGGCTTGTCCACAGCATGCCAGGCAGGCCGAACTTGCGGGGATACAGATCGGCCGTAATTTGCGCTTCTGATAATTTGATTTCCTTTTCCACTTGAGTAGGGGTTTAGGGTTAAGCTCCTTTCTGGGCGGCCGCTGTGTTGTAGCCCTCCTCAAAAGGGAAGTTGCGGTTTACTGGCGGCAGGTAGTACACGTTTGGCTTGGTGCCGAGGTCTTCCATAAGGCGGTAGCCAGCTTTGTCCTTGATCAGTTCGCTGAAACGGAAAGTTTCCGGACCATTGGTCACGGTGTCTTCGTTCATGTCGCCAAACATGAACACGCCGTTCGGGCAGGCCGTCACGCAGTGTGGCAGTTCGCCTTTGCGCACCATATCCGGGCAGAAGTCGCACTTGCCCACCGTACCGATTTTTTGCGGGGTGCTGGTTTCGCAGGAGTAGGGCTGAGCAGCCTGCACCTCCGTAATCAGCGGCTTCTCCCAGTTAAATACACGGGCGGAGTAAGGGCAGGCCGCCATACAGAAGCGGCAGCCAACGCAGCGGTCGCTGTCGATGGCCACAATGCCGTCCTGCCGCTTAAAGGTGGCGTCTACGGGGCATACCTTTACGCAAGGAGGCTCGTCGCAGTGCATGCAGAGCGAGGGCTGCCAGTAAGGTGCCGTGTTGGCTGCGTCCTGCATGGCATGGATCTGTATCCAACCCTGGCCGGGGTGCACCTGGTGCATGTGGTTACAGGCCGACTGGCACTTTTTCAGGTTCTTGCACCGACTCAGGTCAATCACCATCACAAACTTTTTGCCTGGAAAACCCGCCCTGGCCTCAAGAGCCGATACGCTCGGCATGTGCGGCACCGGCTTCAGGAATGCACGGTCCACTTCGATCTCCTCACCGTCAACGGAGAGCAGTTTCACCTTTTCGCCACTCGGCTCCACCGAGGCGTCAACGGCCGCGGTAAAGGGGTCTTCGGAAGTGCATCCTATGGCCAGGGTCGCCAGCAGGCCCGTCGTGAGGAACTGTCTCCGGGAGTTGTCTTTCTCTTTCATCTCGATCGTGTTAAAAAATAAAAAACCGTTATTTTTTTATCCAGTGCTGTACCTCATCAGTCGATACCTTTCTTTTGCTGGCAGTGAGCAGGGACGCATCCACCTCTACCAAGGTGCCATCCTGGGCCAGCATCCGGACCATCTTCTTGTTGCCCTTGTCGTTGGCAGGGGCGAAGAACCTGAACACGGTGAAAGATGAAAGCACGCCTAGGCCTAGAAAAGTGAATTTCCTGCGCGATAGGTAAGATTTTAAAGGTTTCATGAGAAAGTCTGACTATGGTTAAAAAAATAACGGTTATAACAGGTAGGCTACCAGTTCCACAATCTTGTGATGTTGAAGCCGATCAGGAACTGACGCTCCGTAAAGTCATTTCGGTTGTAGTAGTTGTTGCGCTGCGGCGTAATGCTGGCGTAGTTGCCGGCAAAAATCTGGAACGCGTGCGCACTGGTGCTGGCTTCAATACCTAATGAGATGTTCGGGGTCGGGTTGTTGGTCGGGTGCTGGGTAAGCGGCTGGTCGTAGTTGCCGATTAGCGCCAGGCTCTCTGTTACCTTCAGCCTGCCCGACACAGCCACCGCGAAGTGGTCATGCTTCATTTCCCCTTTCACCACGCCAGGCTCTGCAAAGTAGCCGTACACACTGTTGATGTGGGTATGGCTTGGAGCTACCTGCACTGAGAAGGCATTGGTTACCTTGCGCGCAATGATCAACTGGTTAAAGTAAGAGAACCGATCCGATCTGTAGACGAAATTGTCTTTGGCACGTGAGTCATAGGCGATATCGCCGAAGTAGGTGATGCTCACCGGCATCCCGCCCGACTGCGTCTGCTTCAGGATGGCGTATTTGAGGTAGCCCTCCCAGGTCATGTTCTGCTTGGTGAGTGAGGCACCCACCATCAGGTTGTTGATAGGCGTGTAGTTGAAGCCAAGCCGGATGTTGGATGGCGCAAACAGACCGTAGAAATCGTCGTAGCCTCTGTTCACGGTACCGAAGCGGTGCATAATGTCCATCTGGAACGTGCCCTTTATTGGCACCATCACCGTTTGGTTGTCAATGATCCAACCGCTTTCAAAGGTGTTCTTCACAGGCTTGTCAACCTTGGGCTGTACTTCTGTTTGAACCACCGTAGAGTCATCCTGCGCCACGGCCACGCCGCTGACAAGCAGCAGGGCCATAAGTGCCGGGTATACCTTCCGGAGACAAGAGTTGCTGAGTAACAGTATTGCTGTCTTCATGATATGAGAATTTAAAATCCGGATTTTTTAATTGTTAGGTGCACCGTTTCGTATCCAGTCCAGCAGCTTCTGCAGATCCTTCGGATTCAGGGTAGGCATAGAACCCCCTGGCTTTGCTACAGTATAGATTGGGCTCTTATCCGGAACCATGGTGTTGACATACCCGCCTGACATCAGCTCGGTATAGGCTTTATCGGCAGTAAGAGCAGGCTTCTTAGCATCAGCGCTGTGGCAGCCCGACATGGCGCAGTTCTTTTCAAAGATCGGGATCAGGTCGCCGCTCAGGCTGACTTCCTGTGGCGGGCCGTTCGGGTCTGAGCCCGGGCTGATCACGTCCTCGTAACAGCTGGTCAGGCCAACAGACAAGGAGGCTATTGCTAGTAGTGAGAATATCCTTTTCATCGTGAATACCTTTAAAGGCTGCTTATTTATTATTGAAGTTCATATTGAGAGTAACTCCCACCTTGTCGGCTATATTAGTAGAGACAACTCCGAAGTCAGTTTTAGCCATGAACTGGAATTCCATCTGTAAGCCAAATATCTGGTATTCGGCGGCAGTGCCCGATGCAGGAATAGTGGCTTTGGGAACGTAGTTCAGTTTGCCGGTATACTCCTTTGTTCGGCCCATAAAGGTCATGTCGAAGGTTACGATGTAGCTCTTGTCGGTTTTGCTGAATTCCACCTTCTTAGATTTGAGGGTAGCAAGGTTGTTGGCTTCGTCGGTCAGACCGGCAGCTGTGCCGAAAGTGCCCAGAAGACAACCTGCATCACGGCCGGGCTCGCCAGTGTTCACTGTGTTTAAGCGCACCCAACCTTCGAAAGCGATGTTCTCTGGGTTAGACTCTTCGAATTTGAGGCTGGTGACCCCGAAGTTATTGAAACGGCCTGTGAGCAAGCCGCCGGAGCCCAGGTAGGCTGTTTCCCAAAGGACGCTGGAGTGCGTTTTGTCTAGCTTCCACTTATCTACACCTGTTGTGTAGGAGGCCTGGCCACGCTCAATCTTATTGCCTGCGGAAGGAGCGATGTCGTCCTCGTGTGTACAGCCTGTATAAACAAGGCCGCTGATCAGAATCATTGCGGTCAGGAAGAAATGTATGCTTATGCGTTTCATTTGATTATACTTTAAAGGTTAATTGGATTTTTTCAATTTGCTATTCAGGCTGTAGGGGCCTGACAGTGCCCGCTGCTCCACAATGGAGCCGCTTCAGGAGGAGTTAAAGCTGGGGGTTCCCATAAGTTTTAAATTAAGTGGCTATGCTTTTAGACAGTTGCTGCCTTGTTTTCATAGAGCCTGCGATAAGGGCAAGGCGTAGGGCGATGTTTCTATAATGCTACCCCCGCAAATGGAAGCGCTGGGTGTCTCACTTTCAGTTAAACAATATTATAGCTATATATAGACTCTGTATATGATGTGGCTCAGTCATAAAGATGGCCTTCGTCATAGAATCTGGAGTACCGTAGCACAGAGAGCCTCAGGTAGGTGTAGCTAATTAGGTGAATATCAATTTGATAGTGAGGCAAGTATAAAAAAAGCTGCCCTGGTTGGGACAGCCTGTGTATAATTTTAGAAAGGTTATCAGTGGGCAGTATTCTGCTAAAATTTACGGCTTCACTGCTTTTTTGATCATAACCTGATAAGTATTGACCCACTCCTGTGGCGTTAGCTTAGAAGCTAATTCACCAATGAGTTGCAATGGTACATGCTCCGGCTTCCGGAAGCGGATGCAGCTTTTGCCCACGACGAGCTTGGTTTTGTTTTGTTTGGAATATGCTGTTTTAAACCAGTTAAGCAGGTTTTCATTGGCATATATCCCCATGTGGTAAACGGCGATGTGGTTCTTTTGTGAAGCAATGGCCATAAAAGGCAATGGCTGTTTGGGGTCGCAGTGGTAACCGGCAGGGTATAGCGTATGGGGAACCACGTAGCTGATCATACCATAACCCATTACCTCTTCGAAGCCTGCTGGCAGGTTCTTGAGTATGACCCTCCTCAGGTCGCTCATAATTTGCTGACGCTCTTCAGGCAGTTCGGTCAGGTATAGCTCGGGTGTTGGGGCGGTGGATTGCATCTTGGTTTTGTGGCTTTTGCGCTTCTGAATCTGGTTTGCCTGCACTCAACTTACTCTTCTTCAGCCCAGGCAATCATTTTGGTAATGGTGTTGAAGTTGCGGGAGGTGGAGGACACTTTGAGTTTGCGCTCCAGCAGATTGTTGCTGAGCTTGCTGCTGCTGTGAGCCTGCGGGATGAACATATAGCCTGCCGTGCTATCGATGTGAAGCTCTTCAGGCGAGAAATTCTGAGCCAGCAGTTCTTCTACTTTCTCCTTGTCGGGCAACTCCTGCAGTGATGTAAAGAACACCCGGTCAATTGGGTAGGCTTCTCCCTGAAATGGATTGTTATCCAGCATTTGCCTGAGTTCGTCGCTTGTTCTTACCACAATGGCCAGTTCCGGCCCAATATGCTCTTTAATCAAGTGGTGCACTTTTATCTCCAATTCTTTAGGGGACAAATCGCTTTGGAGCACAACGTTCCCGCTCTGAATCCAGGTGCGTACCTTTTGAAAGCCCACATCAGTCAAAACTTGCCGCAGCTGCGCCATCGGCACCCTGTTCTTCCCGGTAGGCATCACACCTCGTAGCAGTACAATGTATGTTTTCATGACAGAAGGATCAGTGGTAAGCTGAAATTATATATACTGATGTCTGGAAAATTTGCCTCATGCGCAGGTAAAAGGTATAAAAGCTACCTATGCAGTTCGCCATTGCTCAAGTGTGTTCGCTTTTGCAATCAAGCTTTCTTCTAGAGCAACTGTCTAATATCAAAGACTTAACTTATTTTTTGAGTTTCGCTTTCATCGACCAGGTGAAACGGAATTCCGCTACTTTATCGCCAGTCTCGTCTATACCTGTGCTGGTAGCCACCACTGTTACACCCGCACCTGTGGCTTTCGTCTGGTCAGCTGCAGCCTTTATAGCCAACCCGTCCTCGCAGGAAAAGGTGATCCTGCCCACCGCCTTCTTCATAAAATCTGCCTCCATATGCACGACCAGCATCGAAACGGCCGGGTCTGCCTTGTATGTCTGCGCCATGCACAGCAACCCCGTCGAAAGCTCGGCAGCCATGCTCAGACTGGCGAAGTAAATAGATTTGAACGGGTTTTTGTTCAGGTATTTGTAGGAAATGGTCACCACTGCCCGCTCCTCGGCGAGAGACTTCACCCGAAGGCCGGCCAAGTATGCCATCGGCAGACTGGAGAGCATAAAAAGCCGAAGCTTGCTGGGCGACGAGGCAATGCTGCGAAACTGGTCGGCGGTGGTTAAAGTAGATGTGGCCATAAAAAAGAGTGATGTACAGGTTATGTATGCTTCAGGATCGGGGATAATCAGGTAAAGTAAACACCTACGCCAGCTCCCCAACAGGCTGAAGCACGCACTTGTCACATACCCCCTGCACACAAAACTGAAATTCCTTTACCTGATAGCCTGCCGGTATGCGCAGTGTAGGCACGTATACTTCATTCAGGCAATAGGTATGGCCACAGGCAGTGCAGCTAAAGTGAATGTGGTCGTGCTGGTGGCGATGTTTGTTGCAGGCTTGCCGGCACAGGGCATAGCGTGTAATGCCATCGGTGCTGGGGATGCTATGTAGCAGGCCATGCTCCTCAAAGGCATGCAGCGTGCGGTACAGCGTCACCCGGTCGAACTGCGGACCAAGCTGCTGCTCAATTGCGGAATGGGCCAGGGCGTGGCGATGTTCAAGAAACAATCGAAGCACCTCTATACGGCACTTCGTTTTTCGAAGCCCATAGGCCTCGAGTAACTGGTGAAGTTTGTTCATAAGGTAAGGTAGGTTCAGGTGCAGTTGTTCGTTGCGCAGGCAATCGAACTTTGTAAATAACAAAAAGCGCACTTAAAACGCAAGCCCTAACCCCTTGGTAGCCTCAACATTATGCCTGCCATGCCCACACATAGGTATAGCTGCTGAACAGGTATGGCTTAATTGATCAGCAGCATGGACAAAATGCCGGTCAGCATGATGAGCTTACCCAAGTTACTCAGGTAAGTGAAGTCGCGTTTACGGTCGGCCCGGGCCAGTTTTACCGTCATCCAGATGCTGGGCAGCAACACCAGCAGCAGCATGTAGATGTCGAACCTGGTGTTTGTAACGGGGTGGAAGATGACCACCAACAGGAAGGCCTGAAAAAGCGCGATGATAGGATATAGCACGTATTTGGCGCGTCGCATACCCAGCACGATCGGGATTGTGCGACAGTCGAAGGAGGCGTCGCCGCGCACGTCTTCCATGTCTTTTACGATCTCCCGGATTAGCGAAATCAGAAAGGCAAACACGGCATAACTGATGGTGATGTTGTTGAGCTTGCCGGCATACACAGCCACGACCAGCAACATAGAAGCAGACAAAAGCGCAATGACCAGGTTGCCCGCCAAAGGCAGTTTTTTCAGTCGGTCAGAATAGCCCCACAAGAGCAGAACCGCACCCACATTGATGAGGCCCACCGGCAGCGAAAGCCAAAAGCCAAGCACTATGCCTGCAAACGAAAGCAGCATGTGTATAAACATGGCCGGCCTGCGCCGGATGCTTTTGCCCACCACCACCCGCTCAGGTTTGTTGATGGCGTCGATCTTGACGTCGTAATAATCGTTGATGATGTAGCCCGCCGCGGCAATGAATACGGTGGAGAGGGTGAGCACCAAAAAGTCAGGCGTTACTATACCTGAAAAGTTTATGCCCGCGCTCAGCAAACTGGCCTGCACCAGCGCCTGGCTCAGGACGATGAGCAGCAGGTTTGGGAAACGGATGAGAGATAGAAATTCTTTCAAGACAAGAAACAGGTATAGCCCTTGTAAAGTTAAGACCGGGAGGTGGCACCTCAAACACAGGGCATAAAAAAACCCCTCGCTGAAAGGGGTTTTCTTATCGGTGTATAGCTGTTAGAGACGCTGTACGTTTACCGCATTGATTCCTTTTTTGCCTTCCTGCGTATCGAAAGCTACGCGGTCGTGCTGCTGAATTTGCAAGCCGTTCAGGCCAGTTACGTGCACGAAGAAATCCTCATTTGTTTCGTCTTCGGTGATGAATCCGAATCCTTTTGACTCAATAAAGAACTTTACTTTTCCTGTCTTCATAAAAATGAAAATAAATAATTTTAAATAAACTGTCTGTAAGATTAAAAAATAATTATATATATGCAAATTTTTATGTAAAAGAAATTTGCTATTTGATTGAAGAAAAGTATAACGTGCCTACCACGTGTCCTGCACTTTCATGATTTTCTCAATCAGCTCACGCACAGCACCCTTGCCTCCTTCTTTGGTTGAAATGAAGGTGCAAATCTCGCGAATGTCATCCGCCGCGTCGGCCGGACAGGCTCTGAGGCCACACCGCTGCATTGCTTCCAGGTCGGGCATGTCGTCGCCCATGTAGGCTACTGTGGCGGGATGGACGCCCTGCATGTATAGGTAATTCTCGAGCGTATCCACCTTGTCATCCGCCCCCAGAAAGATATCTTCAATTTCCAGTTCTTCGAGTCGTACGCGTACTCCGGGCTCATTTTTGGCTGAAATGATGGCTACATTGTACCCCTGTCGCAAGGCGTGCTTAATGGCGAAACCGTCTTTGATGTTGAAGGCGCGCACTTTTTCGCCGTCGGCAAACACGTAGAGGGAGCCATCCGTCAGTACGCCGTCTACATCAAACACAAAGGTATTGATGCGTGTAAGGTCAGGTTGTGTGATAGACATAGGATAAAAGAAAAAGGTCCTTCCACCGGAAAGGACCTTTAAAACTATATATTTAATTTAATATTACGAATTTTTCAGGACTGAATGTCTGCTTAGTCCTGGTTGTCGCGCCACTCGTATACCCAGGCCGCCTGAATTTGCTCCAGGTGCCCTTCGTTAGACTCCTCGCGCTTGCCCACAAAGTTTGGCAGTGAAAGCACCCAGTCCAGTAGCTCGGTAAAGCGTACGCGGTAGATTTTCGATTCGTTAAAGTCATCGCCAAATTTCTCATACAGGGCCATGGCTATGTCTTCATAGTCATTCCAGTGAATGGGCGGTTCATAATTCTTATCCATATCTTTTTCAGTTATCAGTAAACAGTTATCAGCAAGCGGCTCAGTACAAATGGTACGGAGTGCCTGCCATTAATGGCCCAGGAAATCCTGAGGCGGAATTGTTACGACGATATCCTCGTTTCCTTGCAGCACGCACTGGCAGCCCAAACGGGAGTTGATGCGCGGGTCTATGGCGCGGTCTATATAATCCTCCTCCTTGTCAGAGATCTCGGGCAGGTCGTCCATACCCGACTCGATGTACACATGGCAGGTACTGCAACCACACACCCCGCCACAGTTGTGCTGCAGCTTGATGTCGTTGTTAAGCGCCACGTCCAGCACCGATTCACCCTCCACAGCCGGGAGGACCTGATCGGGTGAGCCGTCAGCGAACTTGAAAGTTATATTTACAATTTTCATGAGTCTTGCTATTTAAGGTGCAAAGTTATGAAACATGCCCTCCGATTCAAAGCCGGGCGCTTTATACCTTTACCGAATATAACAACAGGGGAGTGAATAGGTTACGGTGGGACTTGCTACTTCTTAGGGGAATGGTCCTGAATGCTATGTGTGAGCAAGTGGTATACCTGTTGGTAATCCGGCTGGTCTTGCAGCAGGTTCAGGTGCTCTTCGATCACGTTCTGGTCGTGGCGCACAGCTGGCCCGGTCTGCACCTGAAAAGGATGGTTTTGCAGTGCCTTGGCAATTGTTTCCTGGATAAGGGGGTGCAGCAAAGTATGTGGGAGTGCGGCCTGTTGAAGCAATTCATAGCTTATACCTAGCAGATGGTTCGTAAAGTTACAGGCAAACACCGCCGCCAGGTGCAGCTGTTTTCTTTTCCGGGAATCCACTACATACACTTCATCAGAAATACTCTTAGCCACCTGTTGCAAGCCGCTTAGAGTTTGCTCATCTTCTGCCTCCAGTAGCATTGGTATAGCTCTGAAATCTACGGCTTTCGATTTTGAGAAAGTCTGCAAGGGGTAAAACACACCCGGCCGAGCACCGGGTATACCTTGTAAAACCGCCAATGGCTGCGAGCCTGAGGTATGAACTACAATAGCCCCTGCTGGGACCTGCACTGCCGCCACGACCGAAGCAATGGCCGCATCCGGTACAGCAATCACAACAAGTTCTGCCCCGGTAGCGCGCATATCCAATGAGGCGATGGCTGTTGCGGGAGCCAGCACCCTCGCCAACTCTTCCCTGTTCGGCACAGTCGGGCTGTATACGGCCACTATCTCATGCCCCGCCTGTTTCAGTGCTTTGCCCAAATGCCAGGCCACGTTGCCGGAACCGATGATGCTGATTTTCATGGGGTGGGTTTAAAATTTGAGTGAAGCCATTGCGATACTTCTGGCAAAGGTACTGTGTATGATTCTAATTCATCTCCAGAAGAACCTATAATTGGGGTGTAATCAAAACCAAGCCCCTTACTTAAAAGCATATAGTGTGCTTTCATAATTTTTGCAGGATGAAACTCCAGGACATGGCATTTTTCGGAAAAAAGTATATTAGTCAAGCCTGCTCCGTGAGACGAAACCACCGCCTCTGCATCATAAAATAACTGAATTTGTGATCTGTAATCTAAATTCTCAGCCCAGACAGTAATAAAGCCGAATTGCTCAAGAAGAACAATCAATTCGTGTTCATTCAAGACACGACGGAGTCTAGCCTTGGATCGACTGATATAAATTCGTTTTTTAGGGTTAGTCCGATCAATCCTGTATCCATCCCAAAGTTTTTCTCTAAGCCAGTGGCTTACATGTGGAGGTAGGTATGCACTAAATGTTGCCGCTACGAAAGATGGCAGGTAAAAGCGGGCGATCTTTATTTTGTGATGCTTGCTGATGTATTTTACCTTAATATGAGGATAATCACGAAGTAGATAATCCAGCATTTGTTTCTGATAGGGATGTAACCCGCTCCACATTAGAAGTGTGACAGGTTCTTTGACTAAGTGGGTGATGATGTAGACGCGTGGCAAGCAGTCAATCAGCCAGTGAGAAATATTGTTGTCAGCCCAATGACTATGCTGAATGGTAGTGAATGCGCCCTTCGCATACGAATGAGGAAGTAGCAAGCTGAAATCCCGAAATGCCTTCGTTGCTGTAAGTCTGGTTACACTGGAAGCTGATTCTACAATTAGTTTGTGATCAAGCATTATAGCTCCAGTATGACTTAAAAATGTGACGTCTTTCAGTTTGTAGATTGATAGTTCTTTTTGTCTGTGCCCAAGCGCAAAGTCTGACTCAAAATAATTGTAGGATGCAGCACATGCTTTAAGAAATGCTTTTTCGTCTTTTGTAAACTCTAATTCGTACTCTTCTGTCAAGTTGATCTTCTCGCCCCGGCCGTGGAGGTAAGAGAAAAAAGGGTAGTAATTAAATAGTCGCAGAGAAACGTAGAATGCACTGTTTAGTTTACGTTTTAGTGATTTGATGAGAGTGGACGCCATGTGTCTCTTAATGAATTGTAATCTCTTCTATACCTGAAAGTTCTGCGGCCACCTGCGAGAATGAGCTGTAATAAGAGCCTAAGATCTTATCTGTTTTAGAAAGGCAATACAAATCAATCAAAGCACCTTGTATACCTTGAACAGTGTTCCTGCTGAAACTGTCTTTCTGATAAGTTGTCACTTTACCTGGAAACTGCTTAAGAATTTCATTCTCAGTTTCTTTGCAATCTGTTGCTAAAAAGAAGTTCGCATTATTTTCCTTTGCTTCAAAATCCATTGCTTTGATGAATTTCTCTAAAGTACTATACTTAATAGAGGCTGTGTGGTCGCTGCGACGTATGTGAACGCCAACTGTGTTCGTAAAGTGGTTGCTTAGACTTGTTATTTGATTTAGTAATGCATTAGTAGGGACAAAATGCTGGGCATAACTTTGGTCTGCAGATAATTTCCAGGCGGAGCATATAAAGCTACTGCCTTTTGAGTCTTGAGTTTGTAGTAGTGGTTTTATGTGCTTTAGCGACTGTGCGTCATAATCCGCCATTTTTTTAATATTTTGAGGCTGAATGGCGTTATCCAGTTGTGCCACAGCATGCTCAATATCTTCATACCATATCTCTGAGTTGATTTGGAGTGCGGCTTTAGTCAACGCGTAGAGGCTACTTTTAACCAAGCTCGTTGGTTTGGAGCCAGGCAGATAAGGAAAAGGTGACTTCTTGCCTAGCCATTGCCTTTCTTCTATGACATCAAAACCGTAAGATGGCCTAAACAGATCAGCATACCTACAATTTAGCCACCTATCCCTTCCCCAGAATACAACTAGTCGCTTGCCAAATTGATCTGCCAAAAAAACAGCAGAATCAATAGCACGCATTCTGTTGCAAAGACCTCCAACAGGTTTAAGGTATAGTTTATTGCCATTTTCCATGGTATCACTTAAAGGTAACCAATTGATACACTTTTCGACAACTATTAAGAGTACTAAAAGCAAGTAAGGCAGGCCTTTACAAAGGCCTGCCTTACAAATCTAATACAATTCAACAGTTTACGCTACCTGCGCCTTTCTTTCCTCCTTCACCTTCGGAGCTTTCCCTTCGCCAGAACCACCTTCTTTGTTACGACGCACGATGGCCATCACAAAGCCGATGGACATGATGATCGTGCCGATCCAAAGGATATTTACAAAAGGCTTCTCCATAGCTTTCAGGATGATGTAATCCTTCTGTGTCACGTTTACACCGATCTTGAAGCGGTGGTTCTCTGTATCGATGTTGAGGAAGGTAATGCGTATACCTAAGTCTTCGATCACTTCCGGCACGCGGCCCATCATCTGGTCTTTGATCATGAGCACAGGGTGGGCATGGTAGTTTTTGCGCTCACCCATGATCTTCATGGCGGCCTGCACTGCTACGTCGCCTTCGGCCAGCTGCACACCAGGAACCTGCTCAATTTGCTCGATGCCGTTGAACACTGCAATGTAATCGTTGATAACAATGGTGTCGCCAGCAGAAAGTTCGTATTCTTGCAGTTCGCCCCAATCCTTCTCTTCATTCGGATCTGGCACTGTAGAAACGTGTGTGTAGAGGTCTTTTCCAAGGAAGTGTTTGATGTCGGGAGAGGCGAGGAGGCCCATATTTGGGTTAACCTGTGCTCTTGGGTATAGCACGAAATTCTCCTTGTCACTCTCGTAGCTCACTTCGTAGTAGGTGTTCTCCGGCGAAACCAGTTCCAGCGTGTCGCCTGTCTCGAAATATACTTTATCCTTCACCTGAATTTTACCTCGGGCAATAGCCTTGTACATGTCGTCAGTCTGATAAAGAAGCTCTTTGGTTACATAACCTGGAACACCTTTTACCTCCTGATACTGCCCATGGTAGCTTACCTTAAAGCGGTCCATCTGCACTGGAGTGTTGCGCCACAGTAGCACGTTGTCGCGGTTAATTTCATCCGGGAACTCCCGTGAGTAAAGCAGACCTGAGTTGTTTTGCGAAATGATGTTGGAGTAACCTGAAGAGAACAGGATACCAATCAACATCAGAGCTATACCTATGTGGGCCACGGCACCACCTGACAAAGTTACTTTCTTCTGCAGCAAACCAAGGATAATGCTGAAGTTGGCAAACACTGCAAACAGCGATACCACAAACAGCAGGATGTAGACCGGGTTGTCGAGTTGGAAAGTGAAGACATCGAACTTGTTGGAAAGAATGATCACCAAACTAGCGAATAGCAGTGTGAGCATGAGTGGCATGGTGATGGCATCCTTGAAGCTTTTCTTGTTTGCCTTTTTCCACCATAGCAGCTGGCCTATACCTGTCAGAATAGCGATGGCAACACCTGCCCATAATTGGAACTTCGTGTAGTGCTCCACCTGATCGGCAGGCAGGGCCGCGTTTGACTCTATCCCAAAGAAGCCTAGGAAAGAATTGTACACAGGGATAGAAGTGGTTACGAGTACCTGGAACGCAGCCAGGCAAAGCACGGCAGCCCCAATGAATACCCAGAACTCAGCACTGTAAGTCGAAAGCTCTTTCTCGGTGGTCGGGATCTTTTTCCAATTATAAACCAACAGACCGATGGCTAGCACCGTGAAGGCCATCATGTAGGTGAATAGCTGACCTGACAAACCTAAGTCGGTGAAAGAGTGCACGGAGGCATTACCCAGGATACCGCTTCGGGTCAGGAAGGTCGCGTACAGAATCAGGACAAACGAGGTGATAACCAGGATGAACGTAGCACGCAGACCTTGCTTGCTGCGGCGGTAGGCGATCATGGTATGGATACCACCTACCAGCACGAGCCACGGAATGTATACGGCGTTCTCTACCGGGTCCCAGTTCCAGTAACCACCGAAGTTCAGCGTTTCGTAGGCCCAGTAAGCTCCCATCATAATACCGATACCCAGCGTTACGGCCGCGAAGTGAGACCAAGGCAACGCAGGACGAATCCACTCGCTGAATTTGCCCTTCCAGAGACCGGCAATAGCGAACGCAAAAGGAACCAGTGCCGCTGCGTAACCCAGGAAAAGGGTCGGCGGGTGAATCACCATCCAGTAGTTCTGCAACAGTGGGTTCAGGCCCGTGCCGTCGGCTGGTCTAAAGTTCGGATCCATGGCAAACACGGGGGCGTCGGCCATAAAATCGCGCATGAGGATAAAAGGGGAGGAGCCCAACTTGAAATCGCCGATCACCACGCCCAGAATCATGGAAGAGATGAAGATCTGCACAAAAGAGAAGATGGCCATCACAGGCGCTTCCCATTGCTTGTTCTTCTTACCCGCATTCATCAGCACCACGCCCAGGGCCACGTGCCAGAACATCCACAGCAGGAACGAGCCTTCCTGACCTTCCCAGAAACAGGAGATCATGTAGTGCACCGGCAGGTGATTAGACGAGTGGCTCCAGGCATAGTAATACTCGTAGCGGTGCTCGTAAATGATGTTGAAAAGGCTGAAGATAATGGCCACTACTGCAATCGCATGCACATAAAAGGCAACGCGTGCCAGTTTGCGCCAGCTGGTATCGCCGCTCTCTTCGGTTTGCTGGCGCGAGGCCATAAAATAAGCATAGGAGGCTACAATGGCCGCTACAAAAGCCACAATCACACTCGCGTGGCCAAAGTCTCCAATTAGCGTATTAATCATCTTGATAAGTTAGAAAGTTAGAAAGTTCAAAAGTTAGAAAGTGGAAGAGGTATAAAAGACTCTTCACTTTTAACTTCTAACTGGATTTATATTCCTGCGGTGTTGGTCTGGATTTCGGTCTCTGTGTACTTGGACGGACACTTAAGAAGAATCTTGTCGGCCACGAATACTTCATTTTGCATGTTGCCCGTGATCACAACCTGTTCGGAACGTTCAAAGTCCTGTGGCTTGGGATTGAAGTAGACTACGCGCTGCTCGAAGCGGTTGGTGTCTACCAAGGTAAAGGCAAAGTAGTTTGGGTCTCTCAATGGATCGTACTGCATACCCACGATGTGACCCTGATCGTCTTTTTTGAGGCGGCCCACTACGTGTACTTTGGTCGTGTTGCCGTCTTTGGCCAGCTCAATGGCGTCGCCAAATGAAACATAGGTACTTGCGTCGCCGGCTGTGGTCATAATGATGCCAATGGCCAGTGCAATAACGATAATGCCGATGATGTGTGACTTTTTCATCTTTATCTGAAGTATAGATTCTCCTTTTCTGATAGCCTAACACGCGCGGGGAAGTTATAAATCCATCGCGGATAGGGATATTTATCATTTTTTGCCCTAAAACGAGCTTCACACACCATCGGTCTTATACCTGTCAGTGGGTGCCGCTGCTTGCAATGGGCAGTACTTTAGTTTCATCCGCCAAACCGTTGTGCTGTGACTCCAGTGCCACAAAAAACTCATCGGAGTCCAGTAGCTTGTGGGTGCGCAGGTGGCGCTGCGAAATAAACCACATTTCGCCGTGGGTGTTGCTTAGTATAAAGAAACACTCCGATGTCTCGCTGGCATTGTACACGCCCAGCACTTTGTAGGCATAGGCAGGGTCAAAACGACCGTCGTTTATCGGGTGCGGCTTTACATGGTCCAGTGGGCTCAGCGAAACGTATAGTCGGGGATTAAGGGTGATGCTCATCTTTTAAGTATTTATACATAATAAATGAGCATTTCTACGCAAATAATCCCGTAGTGGCCGTTGCGCGTTAGGTATAAAAGGCCGGCTGCCTTAAATACTGCTAGAGCCCGTGGCCTTTAGCGGTTCACATATTCGTCTTTCAACTGTTTTTCCAGTCGGCCTACCTTTCGATCGATGGCAATGAGGTAGAACAGCACACCCGCCAACACCGTGAGCAGCACGGCTACCACCACGTAGATTTTGCCATCCTGGCGCAGTGCGTCGGCCATCTCGATGTTTTGCTGCGGAGCCGATGAGAACTCCACCATCTGATCCTGGGCCATAGCCGGCTCAAAAGTGAGCAGCATACCCAGCATGAAGAGGCAAATGGCCAGTATTCTAAACATTTTCATATATGCGTTGTCTCAGTAATTCGAGTCTTGATTTCACGTTTATGATCCACACGCCCAACAGCGTCCAGCCCAGCACGGCCGGGTAAAACACCATGCGTAGGCTGCTGTCGAGGTCGTAGGCGTTAAAGCCGGGGTTACCGCCGTTGCCCGGGTGAAGCGAGTCGGTGAGGCGGGGCAGGATGAACAGCAGTGGGATTAGGGCCGCAAAGGCGAAGATGTTGTACACGGCGCTGATGCGCGCGCGCTGCTGCTGCTCGGCAAAAGAGCTGCGCAGCACCAGGTAGGCAAAGTAGATAAGCAGGCCAATAGCCGCGCCGTTCTGTTTCGGGTCGTTACTCCAGTATTCGCCCCACGTAAATTTGGCCCACTCCATACCTGTCACAATGCCTAAAACGCCGAAAAGGATGCCCACCTTAGCGGCTTCGTGCGCAATGATGTCATTTTTAATGCTCGGTTTGCGCAGGTATTTGATCGAGTACACCACCGATACCAGTAGGATCAGGATCATGCCAAACCACATCGGTACGTGAAAGTAAAGGTTTCGGATCGTCTCATTCAGGATGGCCAGTCGGGGAACATCCGACAACATACCCACCACCACAGTAAACACCAGCAGCAACACGGTCAGTATTTTCCACCAATTCTTCTTCATTGTTCCGTCTTCTCTTCTTAATGATGGAAGCCAGCCTGCGCCGTTTTCCACTTTATCCTTTTTTATCTCTAACAGTTCTGCCGCTCAAATTGTCACCAACCTGCGCTGGAACGGTCTGTTTTAATTTTCGTTGGTTCAGTTACTTATACCTTGTCTCGCTTCGGCTATACCTTGTTTCTTAATGGCATACCTTACGAACGCCAAAGGTACGGGAACAAAATATAAGAAACAGTGACAACGATCATGTTTATGGCAAGCAAAGTGAGTAGTTCGTCGAGGCTGGCTGAACGCTCCAGTCCGTCCATGGCGTTTTTCGACATTTTGATCAGCATCAGCAGCATCGGCACGATCACCGGAAAGCTAAGCACTGCCATCAGCGTGCTGCTGTTGGCTGCCTTGGAGGCTATACCTGAAATCATGGTGAGCGATGTGGAAAAGCCGATGGCCCCGAGCAAAATGCTGAGCAAAAACATCGGGATATCCTCAACTGGGTTGCCCAGCACAAACGCGTAAAAGCCAAAGCACAGCAAGGCCAGCACCAGCATCAGGCAGGCGTTGTAGAGAATCTTGGCCAGGATGATCCCCTGCGGACTCACGATGGAGTAGAAGTAAAGCAGCCGGCCGCGGTTCTCCTGCATAAAGCTCTTGGCGATCGCGTTCACCGACGTAAAGAGCAGGATGATCCAGAACAGGGCGTTCCAGACGGGCACTTGCAGCGCATTCGAGCGGAGCCCGAAGCTGAGGTAGCAGACGAACACCGTGCTACTGACGTAGAGCAGCATGCCATTGAACGCATACTTCTGCCGCCACTCCAGCAGAAAATCCTTCTGCATGAGGTATATGACTTCTTTGAACAGCACCTTTGTAATTTTGCGCAAAGGTACGACACAAATTGTATAATTGCTAAAGTGGCGACAGCCGCGATCGGGGCTTAGATATATGCCAGATCCTGAAACCGGGTAAAGGGCCTGACTGGCTGCGTAGGAGACGGAATGAGGTATGACTGGAGCTCTGCTGGTGGACAGCTGGCAGGTATGGGTTTCGCCTGCCCACAACTTCCGGTTTTAATACCCGGAACTGGAGAGCTACAGCATAAAAAAAGCGCAGGGTTCTGTGCCTGCGCCCGTGAAATAGCTATACCTGCTGAGTCTACTCCAAACAAACCAGTAATTCAGCCATCAGCAACTTAATCGTCCTTCTTTTTCTTCTTTCTTTTGTGCTTCACCACCTTTGCCTCCCGGTAAAAGATAATTTCTTCAGCCATGTTGGTTACCTGGTCGCCTGCACGCTCCAGCTTTTTGATGATAGAGAAGATGGCTAATGCTTCAGGTATTTGGTCAGAGTTGGCTTGCAGGTACTTAGTGATAACCCTGTCTGACTTGCGGTAAATTTTGTTGAGGGCCTTGTCGAGCTTAATGACCTCCTTGGCGAGCTTTGGATCATCTTGTACTAAAGCAACGCGGCAGTCGCGGAACATGGCCAGCGCCTGGTCATACATCACCATCATATTGGTGAGCTCTACTAGTTCCGGGGTAAAAGGGCGGTCGAGTTTTTTTACGAAGTGGGCCATGCTCTCAGCCGTATCGCCAATTCGCTCAAGGTTCGTGTTTATCTTGAGCAGGGCGAGTACAGCCCGCAGGTCTACTGCTACAGGGGTGTACAGGGCGAGGAAATTCTCGCACATCCGGTCGATTTTGATATCGTAGTTGTTAACCTTGCGCTCGAGCTTGATAATGCGGTCAGCCAGTTCATGGTCAGCGTTCATAACAGCTTCGCGTCCGCTGTTGAGCTGGTGGTCCACCAAGTCCCACATCTCCAGCAGTTTTTCCCGCAGCCGGTTAAGTTCTTCATCAATATGTAGCATTCGTAAGTCGTTATTTTGAGTGAGACTAAATTTCTATACGTGAAACGGCGGTAAGCAACTGTTAACCGAAGCGGCCTGTGATGTAGTTCTGCGTGCGGGTGTCTTTTGGACTGGTGAACATGGTCTTGGTTTTGGAATATTCCACCAGTTCGCCCATGTAAAAAAAGGCGGTGTGGTCGCTGACACGGCCGGCCTGCTGCATGTTGTGCGTCACTATTACAATGGTGTAATCCTTCTTCAGTTCGTGGATCAAGTCCTCAATCTTTGCTGTCGAAATGGGGTCGAGGGCTGAGGCAGGCTCATCCATCAGAATGACAGACGGCTGTATGGCCAGGGCACGGGCAATGCACAGGCGCTGCTGCTGACCACCCGAAAGTGCCAGGGCCGACTTGTCGAGCTTGTCCTTCACCTCGTTCCAGAGAGCAGCATGCTGCAGCGATTTCTCACAAGCCTCCTGCAGCACATTTTTGTCTTTTATACCCTGGATCTTTAGGCCGTACACCACATTCTCGAAAATGCTCTTCGGAAAAGGGTTGGGTTTCTGGAACACCATGCCCACTTCCTTGCGCAGTTCGTCCACCCGCACGTCAGCGGCGTAAATGTCACGGCCGTCCAGCAGTACCTGGCCTTCTATCCTAAAGCCGTCAATGTAGTCGTTCATACGGTTAAGCGTGCGCAGAAACGTGGACTTGCCACAACCCGAGGGACCGATAAAGGCGGTTACGGCCTTTTCCTCCATGGCGATGTTAATGCCTTTGAGTGCATGAAAGTCGCCATAGTAGGCGTCGAGGTTAATGGCTTCTAACTTGCTGTGTTTTTTAGTCATGGGTGAAAACTTACCATTTTATTTTCTTTTGCTGCCGGTGGCGCAGGTATACCGCAATGCCGTTGAGCAAGAAGGTGATCAGTAACAAGATAATGATGGCCGCCGCCGCATTGGTCAAAAAGGCCGCCTGCGGACGCGAGGTCCAATTGAAAATCTGAATCGGCAGCACCGTAAATTCATCCATGGGCGATTTAGGAACAAACGGCACATAGGCCAGCGCCCCGATCACGATCAGCGGAGCGGCTTCGCCCACTGCCCTGGAGAGTGCCAGAATCACCCCGGTGAGGATGCCGCCAAAAGAGGCAGGCAACACCTGGTGCCATACGGTTTGCCACTTGGAAGCACCCAGCGCAAATGAGCCGTCGCGGATGGTGCGCGGAACAGCCTTGATGGACTCACGGGTGGTAACAATCACGATGGGTAGAATCAAAAGGGAGAGCGTCAGGGCACCAGCCAGTAAAACACCGCCCAGGTTCATCATGCGCACGAACAGCTCCAGGCCCAGCAAACCATAAATAATAGACGGCACACCCGCCAGGTTAGCAATGTTAATCTCCAGGAAGTTCGAGAGTTTCGTCTTTTTGGCATATTCCTCCAGGTATACGCCAGCGGCTATACCTAGCGGGAAAGCGATAACGGCAGACAGCACCAAAATCCAGAGGGTGCCGGCCCAGGCTGTGAGTATACCGGCACTGGCAGCGCGGCGCGATGGCAGACTGGTGAGGAAGTCCCAGTCAATGCGGCCAATGCCCTCAATTACGATGTCGATCAGGAAGATGGCCAGCACCACCAGGCCAATTAGCGTACAGAAGACGCCAAACACCTGAAAGGCCTTGTCTTTAAGGCGGTTTTTCTCGGAGTTAGTCATACTTTTCCTGATATTTCTTTTTAATCCAGAAGCTGAGGTTGTTCAGCAGGAACGTGAACAAGAACAGCGTCATACCTGCTGCGAAAATGGTGCGGTACTCCAGCGAGCCGTGCGGCACATCGCCCAGACTCACCTGCACGATGTAAGTGGTAATCGTCTCGATCGGTACCAGCGGGTTGAGTGTGAGGCGTGGCTGCTGACCTGCGGCAATGGCTACGATCATGGTCTCGCCCACAGCTCTCGATATTGCCAGAATCACTGACACCAGTATACCTGACGAAGCGGCGGGCACCATCACCCCAAAAGCGGTCTGCAGTCGGGTGGAGCCCATGCCGTAGGCGGCTTCGCGCAGGGAGCGGGGCACGGCACTGATGGCGTCTTCGCTCAGCGACGAGATCATCGGGATGATCATAATGCCCATGACGATACCAGCCGACAGGGCGTTGAAACCCGCCAACCCAGGTATAAAGGACTGCAGAAACGGCGTGACCACCGTAAGGGCGAAGAAGCCATAGACTACCGTAGGGATAGTGGCCAGCACTTCGAGCAGCGGTTTAACAAAGGTTTTGAAACGGGCGTGGGCGTACTCGTTCAGGTAGATGGCGATGGTGAGCCCGATTGGCAGCGCCACCGCGATGGCAATGGCTGTGGTGAGAAAGGTGCCCGCCACAAGCGGCAGAATGCCAAACTTCTTGTCAGCAAAAAGCGGCGTCCATTCCTTCTCTGTCAGGAAGCGCAGTATAGACACTTCGCCAAAAAACTTGACCGACTCCGACAGCAACACCCAAATGATACTGACTGTGATCAGTATGGTGATGGCGGCTGACAGCCACAGCAAGCCTTCTATTATTTTCTCCTGTACTCTCAAGGTGTTATGGATTGAAGCGCAGGTATAGCTTTTGTTCCCAAAGGCCATACCTGCGCTGGTTATTTCAGTGTATTACTGTTGATTGGCTGTTGCGCCACTTTTGGCAAACTCGTCGAACTTCTGTTGCTGCTCTTTGTACACATTGTCGGGCAGGGCGATGTAACCCACTTCCTGCGACAGTTCGCCTGCGTTTTCGAGGTAGAAGTTTACAAAGTCCACGATCTCAGGCTTTGCAATGGCCTTTGAGCTGATGTATAGGAACAATGGGCGCGAAAGCGGAGCGTATGAACCGTCTTTCACGGTTTCCAACGATGGCAGCACGCCGCCTGAGCCATTGTCTACAGGTATAGCCTTAAGCTTGCTTTTGTTTTCTTCATAGTAGGCGTAGCCAAAAAAGCCGAGGGCCAGTGGATCTGTTGAAACACCCTGCACCAGTACATTGTCGTCTTCGCTGGCCGTGTAGTCACCGCGGCTCGAGTGGCTCTTGCCCACAATGGCTTCCGTAAAGTAGTCGTACGTGCCGGACTCTACGCCTGCACCGTAAAGGTGTATCTCCTGGTCAGGCCACTCCGGGCGAATCTGGTTCCAGCGCATGATTTTGCCTTGCGCTTCGGGCTCCCACAGCTTTTTCAGTTCAGCTACGGTAATGTCCTTGGCCCAGTCGTTTGAAGGGTGCACCACCACTGTCAGGCCGTCGTAGGCCACCGAAAGCTGCACATACGAAATACCATTTTCGCTTGCCGTCTGGGCTTCTGCCTCGTTCATGGAGCGCGATGCGTTCACGATGTCGATTTCGCCACGGGTGAATTTCTTCATGCCACCGCCTGTACCTGACACGCCCACGGTTACTTTCACATTGGGAGCCTCGGCACGGTACTCTTCGGCCACAGCCTCTGTTACAGGGTATACGGTGGAAGAACCGTCTATCTGGATGGCACCTGATAGGTCACTGCCAGCCTCCTGGCCGCTATTGCCTCCGCATGACGTGAAGGCCAACGAGGCACTAAGTAGCAGGGCGGCGCTCAGTTTAAATTTAGAAAAGCTAAGGTTTAGCATAGGATTCTGGGTTTGAGTTTATAAGATGAGTGTGTTTGGTTTGAGTTATTAAGCGGCTATACTGTTTTGTTATTCAGGTAGTTGCTTTATAGCGCCAATTCCATTTGCAAGCGGAACTGTGTGCGGTCGTCGCGGCCAGCCTCCTGTATCAGCGTCACGTCGCTCTGCACTTTGAGCGAATGCCCCACAATGTATTTTGAAATACCCAAGGTATACTGGTCCTGAGCTCGCAAACGTGTTTCGGTTGTTGGGGTGTAGTCGGTATAGCGTCCGGCCACTTCCCAGTTGCTTGGGAGGAGGTAGCCAGCCTGCAGGTTCAGCGCACTGCCTGTCACAAAGGTTTCCTCCACGCCCCCGCGTTCGTCGCGCAGCACTACTGGGCCATCAGGGGCTTTGCGGTTAGCGTATTCGCCCATGGCCGAGAAACCACGGTACTTGAACATGGCATCCACAAACCAGGTGCGCAGGTCGCGGGTCTCGCTCAGAAAGTCGCCGAGTTGTGCCTGCTCGCGGGCGGCATTGGCATTGAAGTCGTAAGAGGCGGCGAGCGACAGCTTAGGCGTTTGTTCGCGCTCGATGTCGCTGCCCACATAATCACCACCGCCCTTAAAGTCACCCAAAGGCAGTATCTCGAAGCGACCCGTATAGTCGTAGCCACCCGAGTTGTTTACCGTGATATCGCGGCCTTCACCCATCGAGAGCGATCCTATTTCCCGGAGTACCACCTGACCTACCTTATGCTCGTGGTGCAACTGCAGGCCGGCATCGCGGTCGAGGTTGAAGCGGGAGTTGAGCAGACTGCGGTCCACAAACTGGAGCTTCTGCGAAGAGATGACGCGCTCGCGGTTGCCCGGCAGTTTGGCCTGTCCCACCCATAGGTGCAGGTTGGGGGTAAGGGCCCACTTGGCTACGGCGTCGAGAATAATGTTGTCGGCGTTGTTGGTCACGTCGGGTACGTCGCTGCCGATGTCGCTGTTACTCAGGCCGAGCTCAATCTTGTACACCAGTCTTGGGGAGAAAGCGAAGCCGTCGAATTTAAGGCGGGCACGGCGAATCAGAAAGCGGTCTTCCCAGTTCTTGGTGTTAGGATCATGACCTCCCTGGTAAAGTAGCTGAAATCGGGTGCCGAGCTGCATGCTGAAAGAGGAGTCGGCTGCTACGAAGCGTAGTCCTTTGCCGAAAGTGGTGTTGTTGGTTGTTTGTGCGTGTGTGTTGAAAGCGAAGAGGCAGGCAAAAAGGAAAGCCAGGCATACGCCGGTGAGTTTTTGGTTCAATTTGCTGTATTAGTTAAGGTGAGAATTAAGCTAATGGCAAGCATTTTCTTTAAAGAGATTCAGTTAGAAAGGTTTGGGTAGTCAGTCCATTGCCTCGCTTTGAATCTCGCCACAAAACAACCGCTTTAGTATTACCTGAAAGTTATGGTCATATTACGGTTATGTTAAGAATTAAGGTTTGATGCGAAAGCGAGGGTAGGAAAGGTATAGTGAGACGGTTCTTCCTTACCCTATTTAAATGAAAGAGCCGCTATCTCACATGAGAAAGCGGCTCTTTCAGGTATAGTCACTGCTTAAAAATTAAACTGGGCCTGCAGCCTTAGGCGGCTACCGTGCTGGCGGTTGTCGAAGTTCTGGGCGTTTCGGATGGTGCGGTCGCCGATGCTGTAGTCAGCTGTAAGCTCCACGCTTTTGTGCACCAGCCACTCCACGCCGATTTCGGTTTCATATACGCTGTAGCCGGGGGCATCGCGCTCGTGTTTCTTACCACCTTCGTAGTGCTGCACCTTCACAAAAGGTATAAGCACCTGCGAGCCAACTTCTTTGCGGTACATGGCCTGCGCATAGCCGCCATGCAGGTTTTTCACTTCAATGGCGTTATTTTCCGGGTTAAACTCCGGACCACGGCCCACGTTGTACTCGGCCTGAAAACCGAAAGGCTGCGGGTACACGACCAACGAAGCGGCGATGCGTTCGTCGTCAAATCCCTCCTTTAGGTACTTCTCGGCTATACCTACCCCCGACGATACCTGGTCTGGCGTAACCACATACCTGCCTTTATAAGCCTGTATGCCGGGCTCAATAATTTGCTTGCTTCCCACTAGCAAAGGGTACGAAAAACGGGTCACGATGTGCTGCGTGTTGTTGGCCTCCGGTTTGTTGGCCGTCTGGCCGTTGTAAATACCGATGCCAAATACACCATAATTGCCTGTTCCCTTCAAGCCCGCGTCTGTCAGCATCTTAAAGCGCTCCTGAATCACCTCTGGAGTCCAGTAAAAGAAAATACCCAGGTCGCGCTCGTTGGCAATGGCACTGTTTAAGCCGTCGTTCCGGTCCAGCGCCAGGCGGTTGCTGCTCGACTGCAGGTTCTCGAAACCGTACGGGATCTTACTCTGACCCACACGGAAGCGGTATACCTTGGCCTTGTCGAGCGACACATCAAAGTAGGCATCGCGAAGCTGGAAGAAATGCAAGGCGTTGGATGAGGCCGAGGAGGCGAAGTCGGGCTGAATGTAAATGGAGAGACGATCGCTTACATCGCCGCTAAAGATCAGACGCCCGCGACGCAGGAATACACCACCACCCTCTCCAATAGATTTGTCGCACTGGTCGCACTTGAGGTTGGGGTTTGTCTCGAGGAGGCGGTTGTAACGTACCTGCGCATAGCCGCGAAGCGAGATCTTATCGTACCAAGCCTTTTTTTTGGGGGCTTCCTGCACTGTGGCAGGGGCGGGCTGTTGCACCACCACTGAGGCGGCCTGTGCTGTGGAGTCTGCGACTTGTGCCTTTGCTTCTTCCGGAATCAAAAAGCCAGTGACTAATCCTGCCATCAGGATAGCCCGCATTACTGTTGGTAACTTCATGGTTTGGGTGAGTATGGTTTACTATCTACCCCAGTCTGTTCTTTCGGCGGAGTCTACTCGCTTCAAGGGGGCAGTGTCGGACCTGAAAGACACTAATCAGCTGATTTTGTGTTGCTTTCATTTTCGACGCCACAAAGGTCAGGTACTAATATTACCCGGTTGTTATGCCAGTGTTAAGTTAATGTTAAGTTGTTTGTTTAGTTATTGGGGCTCCAGGGAACAAAGACAGGTATGGCACCAAAAAAGGAGCCCGGACTTGCTGCCCGGGCTCCTTTTTTATGAGAGGTAGTCTAGTCCACCCCTGCGTATTTCAATTGTTGTGTGTTCAGCGTCAATTAGAACTTATAACCAGTCCAGCCGAATGCGGAGGTGTTGGCACCTGTGATAGCGGCGTTAGATTTGATGTTGGCGTTGTCAGGGTTTTTAACTTCCTGGCCTTTAACCACCATGCCGTCGTTTTTATACTCAATCACAGTTCCGGCATGGCCATTGCCCTTGCCATCTGTCATGTCGATCACGTCCGTTACAGAACCGCCTTTCACCAGCAGGTTTGTAATGTTGGCCTTAGCGCCTCTGCGTACTTTCACGGCATCCTGCATTTCGAAAGTAGACTCGTTTACAATGGTGATGTTCTTGAAGAAGAAGTCAGACTGGTTCACGTCGCCTGGAGTATTGCCGTCCAGGTTGCCGTCCAACTCAGCGCCTCTAGGGTCTGACTCCGTACTGGTGTAGCCGGCCTTCCAAACACCGTAAGCGTTGTCCAGTGTGCCGGTCCAGCCCTGCGTCACGTCAAACATATCGTCGTCCGAGTCTACCACCAGCAGGTTCTTTACGTTTACAGAGCCGCCGAAGAATTCAACGGCATCGTCAGCACCGTATGGGATGTAAACGTTCTCGATCTTGGTACCGCTTCCCACACCGTTCAGGGTCAGGCCATTGTGCTCGATGTCTGCTGATGATTTCGCGCCGGTATACTCCAGTATCAGGTATTCGATAGAGCCAGAGTTGTCGTTGTTATTGTCGCCGCCATAGATAACGGCCGGGTTTACTTCTGTGGTGCTGGTGGTTACTTTGCCTGCCGGGCCGGAAAGTTTAGCCTTGCCGTTGATGATCAAACCGCCCCAGTCGCCCTGGCTAGGAGTAGCCGCTCCCGATGTGATTCGAACTGGTTTGTCGGCTGTGCCGTTCACGAAGATCTGGCCGCCCTGCTCCACCAGGATATACTTGTTAAAGCCTTTCTCAGCCTTGATAACCGTGCCAGCCGGTATTCTGAGCTTACCACCGTTCACTACCAGCAGCGAGCCGGTTAATTTATATTCGATTTTTGGATCAAGTGTTACATCAGTGGAGATGTCACCGCTCAGTTCGCTGCTCACTGTAGGGCTTGGCGTTGTCGTTTCGTCGTCTTTGCACGAGAATAACCCGAATGGGATCATCAATAGGTAAAGGATTGTCTTTTTCATTTTCTTTGATTGTTTATACAATATTAAGGTTGAGAGATCAACTGAATGTGAACGAAATATTAACTAATTGTTAAAACTGGTAGGTTACCCCGAAGTCGAATTGAGCGCCCCTTTTGTAGCTGCCGATCGTTACGCTCTGGGCCTTGGTGTCGGAGCCGGCGCCTTCTCTGGTCAGCCTGTAGGCCGGGTTCAGCAGGTTTTTCGCCTTTATGTTGAATTTGAGGTGGTCGTTGAGGCCCAGCGTTGTGATAAAGTCCAGTGTGGTGATGCCTTTCTCAATCAGGTTAGTGTAACCGCGCGTACCGATGGTGTGTACCTTATCGCTTAGGTAGTTTAACACTACGGCCGATGTCAGGCTTGTATTTCTGCTGGTTACCAGGTTATAGGTCAGGTCCGCGTTCAGTACGTAGGGGGCAGCGCCCTCCAGAGTAGAAGAGGTGTTCTGTGCAAAGAAGCTAGGAAGATCTTCTATTCTCGTGTGAATGTAGGACGCGTTCAGGCCGGCGTTCAAACGGTGTTTCTCTGCAAAGTTCATCAGCGACTTTCTAACCTCTACCTCTACACCTGCTGCCACGGCATGGTCCGACACGTTGTCGTATGTGGCCAGGCCTGCTGAGTTGCCCTGGTCTACCCGCGCAATCGGATTCTGAATGTGCTTGTAAAATGCATTCACCGATATCTGCTCCTCTGTGGATGGGTAAAAGTCCCACTTCAGGTCGAAGTTGTAGTTGGTAGAAGGCTTCAGGTTCGGGTTACCGTTTTCTTTTCCGAAGATGCCCTGGTAGATAAAGGGCGATAGCTCCTTGTCCTGTGGCAGGGTATAGGTGCGGCTCATGCCTGTTCTCAGGTGGTTTTTGTCGTCGAGCTCGTATTTGGCGTTAAAGCTGGGCGATAAGAAGAATTTGTCCATCACGTTAGAGCCCTGGTTTGCGCCGCGGTTCACGTTATAGTTTATCTTCATATACACATCATCTGCTCTCAGGCCTGTATTTAAGGTAAGCTTGTTTCCGGCCTTGTGCACCATGTCTACATAGGCACCGTGGTTCATCCTTTTCACGTCGTAAACGTCCAGGTTTTGCTCCAGCAAGAAGCGGCCGCTAGTCAACCCTTCCTGGTTTAGGTAAGGGTCCAGGTTGATGTCGCTCAGCGGGAAAACAGGAGCAGGGCCTTGGCTAACATCCCAGATGTAGTTATAAATGGGAGCCGAGAAGTCTTTCCCGCTGATTCTGCCGTCGTAGCCTACTTCAACATAAGACAGTTTGTCGGGGTCTGTCGAGAGCGCGTATTGCAGGTTGGCTTTGGGAAGGAGGGCGGTTTCCGTTATTTTATAGTTGAAGCGCTGGATTCTTCCTTCTCCTATACCTAATTCTACCCTGCCATCTCCCACTGAAGGAAGCATAATGGTGCGGCGGTCAGGCTCCTGGCCAATAACGCGGTTTACGGCAGCACCCACGTTAAACTTTATTCTATCCGACAGGTCGCCGTTCCAGATTAGCTGGTTAATGAAAGCGGTGTTGTCGTTGACCTGCAGGCGACGGGTGTGGCCTTCCGAGTTAAATTCGTCCGCTTTCTGGAACAGCTCGGTTTCTTTGCCATAGAAGTTATAGGCGGCAGCCGTGGCTGTATGCAGGTATAGGGAGTTAAAGCGCAGTTGGCTGTTGTTGAGGTTAAACTCCAGGTTACCCCCCAGCATGTGGGAAGCGCTACGGGTAGACTGTTTGTAGTCGAAGTCTTTGAAAGGGTTCTCAGGGTTGGTGGCCGTGATCAATCGGCTGACGCCCTCCTGGTAATGGTATTTGTTATCCATAGAGCCCATCACATAAAAGCGATGCTTGCCCAGGAACTGGCTGCCGCCCGCTATCGAAAGACCGCCGTTGAGCAGCGGGTTTTTCTGAACCGGGTTGAGCGAGGTGTTGAAGGAGTGGTTAGAGGTATAGCGGGAGACATCCTCTGGTCGGCTATTCAGATCTATCGGACCGTTGGAGGAAGTGGCATAGCCCAAGCTGTTCAGCCCTCCGGGGAGGTAAAAATCACTGCCTGGCACCTGGCTGTTTATGCCGGTTGAGATTCCAATTTGAAAGGCATTGTCATCCATCAGTTCTTTGGAATTGATGTTAATCAACGCCCCCCCTACATCGCCGTTCATGGATGATGAAAAGGTCTTGTTCACATCGACCGACTGGATGATATCGCTCGTGAAGAAGTCGAGAGAGATGTTCTTGAATTCCGGGTCTTCGGAAGGTATAGCAAAACCATTCAGGGTAGTGGTGTTGTAACGGTCACCCAGGCCACGGACAAACACGTTCTTCACGCCGTCGCGTTTCGAGACGCCTGAGATCTTGGCTACGGCACCCTCGGCATTGCTGACGCCTTTGCGGGAGAGCTCCTGCGCGCCAATGGCCTGCGTGGCGATAACCGCCTTTTTCTGATCCAGGAGTAGGATCTGCTCTGTTTCCCTGTTTCCCTTTGCTGTGATCGTCACCTCCGACAGCTGAGATGTGCTTTGCTCCAGCGCCACATCCAGGGTGGTTGTTTTGCCTGCCGATACGGTTACATTGGCAATCGTTTTCGGGGTGTAGGACAGGCTGTTCACTTCTAAGGTATAAGTTCCCTCTTTCACGTTGTCGATCCGGAACTTACCGAATGCATCCGACGGAGCACCCAGCCCCGTTCCCTGCACCTTGATGATGGCGCCGATCAGCTCTTCGCCGTTTTTAGCGTCTTTGATGGCCCCCTGTATACTACCCGTCTGCGCATGCACGGAAAGGAAAGCGGATAACAGGAAAAATAGAACTGTGGTGAGATTCTGTCGCATTGTAATTGTAGTCTGATTGATGCGACAAAAGTAGAAGGGTTATATTACCCCAATATTAATGGGGAGTTAAGTTTGTATTAATAAAGATTAATATTTGTCTGTAAGTTGTTGACATACAGTTAATATAAGTTTCTGTGTGTTGGTCAGGCGTTTGCAGGCATGGCGAGGACCCGGTGATGGCGGCGAGTGCTGTGGGATTTTCGTGAGTTTTAACAATATAGTAACCTTACAATAATCTAAAGCTAATATAGCGTGTATAGTTTTGTTGCATCAATCCTGCCTTCATAAGAAACTGATTGCGCATTATGGGTGAGATCAATTGCAGCAATCAATAGTGGTGTGGCTTAGTCTCCCACATCACGCACAAAGACCCGCCTCGTAAGAGCGGGTCTTTTTAGTTATGCCTATACCTAAGGGTTTGTTGACAAAGGACTTTATGGGAATGCACCAAAGATTGTAGCAGAAAGCAGGAATGACCTAGTCAGTTGGAAAGAAGCGTACGGTCTGCCTCCAGTTAGTTATTTCTGGCAACCTTGCGCAACAGCATCTTTTGTCCATTGTCAAGTCATCTTTTGTCCTCAAAGAGCTATACCTTAAAAATCGGTCGCAGCACTGCCGTCTCCGCCCAGGTACTGAAACAGAAAGTAAGCCAGCACGGCCAGCACAATAATGCCCAGGCAACCAATGCCGCCACATCCACCCCGGCCTCTTCCGTCACCGGCGCTGCCTCTCCCGCCAAACAATTTGCTCAGCAGCCAAAATCTGAATAAACCTTTTAACATAACTTATACCTTCATGATGATATAGAAAAAGCCTGTGGCTGTACCAGTAGTTCTGGGAGTTTAAGGTACGGCTATAAGAAAGCGGTAGTTATAATAAGGCATAAAAACGGGCAATGGCGCCGCATCTGGTGTAATGCGGCGCCATTGCCCGTTCGATGTGCCATGTGATTATATTAGCTGATCGGCACCTTACGCAGAATGGCCTCGATGAAGTCTTTGGTGCGGATGCCGTCTGCCTCAGCTTCGTAGTTCAGGATGATGCGGTGGTTCATCACATCGTGCGCTACTTCTTTGATGTCTTCGGGTAGCACATAATCGCGCTCATCGAAATAGGCAATAGCTTTGGCGGCACGGTTCAGGGCGATGCTGGCACGCGGCGACACGCCAAACTGGATGTAGTCGGCAAACTCGTTGAGGTCATACTCGGCAGGCCGGCGGGTCGCAAAAACCAACTCAATAATATACTTCTCCAGCGTCTCCGATATCTGCACCTGGTTGATCTCGCTCCTGATGGCGAAGATGTCTTCCTTGGAAAGCACCTTGTTCACGGTGTCGTTGAAGGCCATGTTAGCCATGCGGCGCATAATCTCCAGTTCGTCGGCTTTCTTCGGATAGTCGATATATACTTTCATCATGAAGCGGTCTACCTGCGCCTCAGGCAGTGGGTAGGTACCTTCATGCTCCACCGGGTTTTGGGTAGCTAAAACAAGAAACGGAAGATCGAGCTTATAAGTGGTCTCGCCGATGGTTACCTGCTTTTCCTGCATGGCCTCCAGCAGCGCCGACTGCACTTTGGCGGGGGAGCGGTTCACTTCGTCGGCCAGGATGAGATTCGCGAAAATAGGTCCTTTCTTTACCTCAAACTGGGACGCATTCTGATTGTAGATCATGGTGCCAATGAGGTCGGCGGGCAGTAAATCAGGCGTGAACTGGATGCGCTGGAAGTCGAGGCGCAGGGCACGGGCCAGCGAGTTGATGGTAAGCGTTTTGGCCAGGCCGGGTACGCCTTCCAGCAGTATGTGGCCACCCGTAAACAGACCGATCAGCAGGCGATTGACCATGTAGGACTGCCCCACTACGACTTTCCCCACTTCCTGAAAGACCTGTTTGATTTTCTGCTGGTGGTCTTTCACCTGTTCCTGATACACTAATTCTTCTGCTGGCATGGCTCAATGGCATTTAAAGGCCCTAAATATAGCAATTCTGAGAGACGGGCGCAATTAATTGGCACCAGTTGAGCCCCGCGAAAAGGATTTAAAAGAAAAGAGCGCCTAGGCGCTCTTTTTATGTTCTGTCTCAAATACAAGGGAAGTGCCTGCTTCTTGCTTCAGCGTTTCCATACGTTCGCGCTTGGCCTGCCGCACCAACTCTATCATGCTACTGAGTCTGTTTTCCTCCACATCCACTATCGGTAGGATCATGGTAGTGTGGGGCGCCTCGATGTGGATGCGGTGCTGCCGCGTCATCAGGTATAGCATCAGGAAAAAGCCGCTGAGTAAAGCAAAAACATCGTTGAAATAAACGAAGAAGGCTGAAACAACGCTGAAAGCGAGGTAAAGGGGTTTGCCCGTTGCCTTGATCTGCCACGAGGTGATATCCTCGAGCATCACAGACTGGTAGCTCTTGATGAGCCAGTTTTTCTGACGTAGTATAACGCGGTGCGTTGTAAGGGTCAATTTCTTATCCACTGTTTGGATAAGGTGCCTTTCACCACCAAGAAGTCGTGTTACTGCCATTCCTGATGGAGTATTAAGTTTGTTTATCTTCGTATTGAGTCGTAGCGAGTGTATCACAGCTAATAATTGGTGTTAACTATATCCAGGATTCCCGGAAGCACCAAAAGGTTGCATGCAAGTCCGGCACAAAGATAAATAAATATTAATTCTTATACGAAGTCAATCGACTCTGTATCGGTATTATTATAAAACAGGGTGAAGGGTACTATACCTACGATAATCAAGTATATTTGATTGTGAATTAGCTTGCAAAAAGTTTGCCCTTTTGGTGAAACAGGCATAAATATTATAAATAATTTATATTTATATATAGAAAAAGCCACCCTGAACGAACAGAGTGGCTTTTTCTTATAGATGATGCCGAATTATTTTTAGGCAGTCAGGTAAAACTCTCCTTCATGGCCATGTGCGCGCTGGTTTTTGAAGCGGCCGATGTCGGTCTGCATATTCTCGTAAATTTCCAAAATCTCTTCAGAGTCTTGTGTAAGGGGTTTTATGTGTTCGAGCAGCAATTTAGCAGCCAATGGGTAGAACTTTGAGTCGTCTGTGTTCTTGGCATTCACTTTAAAACTACTTACGTGCGTCTCCAGCTTCTTCAGGCTAGGGTGCTCGCCCTTAAACTCTTGTATGGTATCGCGGAGCTTCTCCCGTATCATCAGGTACAGGTCCTCTTCGAAGGTCATCCCGAAGTCATCATCCTCCTCTTCATCATCGAAGCTGTAATCTAAGTCGTCATCGTAATCGAAATCGTCTCTCATGGCTGATAATAAGGTTATTTTGAATTGTTAGTACGCACGGTTGTTCTTTGGGTGTTGCATAAAGTTAAAGTTTTCTTTCCCGGAAACAGCGTCAAAAGCAACGCCGCACCTCGCTTGCTGCCCAAAGAAAATGCATAAATAATGTTTCGAATCCGTATTTGCAACGCCTGAAGGCATCCCTGTATTGAATTATTTTGCTTTGGTAAAATTTGATCCGGGGTAGTGGTTTGAGGCTAAAGCCGATAGGCGAAAAAAAAGACCTGCTCCCGCGGGAGAGGTCTTTTATCTACTGTGCTTGCCGGCCTGCGGCTAGGCGAATTTGCGCTCGATCAGGCGAAGCAGCTTGTTCACGCTGTCCTGCTTTTTGCTCCAGTCATACCGGCGGGCCAGGTCGTTGGTCACAAAGTGCGTGGCCTCGTTCGGTGTTCTGAACTGGTCCAGCTGCTGAATCGTGTTGTAATAGGTCATGTTGTCGCCGTCAAACAGCTCGTTTATGAAGCTGAAGCGCTGGTTAATTGAAATAGAGTTTTTAAGCGACTCTATCTTGGTGTTGCCCAATGATTCGCCAATAGAGGAGGCTGCCGGCTTGCTGAACTTCTCGTTCATGGTAGGGCGCTCCGCCTTGAAGCGCTCGTTCAGGTTGTTTTCTGCGATAGTGGCTGGCCTTGGGGCAGCTGCTACCGGGGCCGGAATGGGTGCTGCTGCAGGTATAGAGGCTTCGCGCTGCGCCATGTGTATGGGCGCTACCACGTCCTTCTCCTCAATAGGGGCAGCAGGCGTAGGTTTACCGATCGAGGCGGCATAAGCGGCCAAAGGCGAAATCTGTTCTTGTCTGATTTCTTCCTCGGTAACAGGCAGCAGGCTGTTAAAGGCCGTTAATACCTCAGCAAGCGGTGCAATGTTTTCGCGGTTGGCGTTCAGGTATAGCTTAAACCTGCTCAGGATGTAGTCGCGGTCGCGGTTAGAAGGGGAGAGCGTGCCTACAAAGCCAGCGAACAGGGGCTTGTCCAGTTCGATGTACTTAAGATTTTCCTGCAGTTTGGGCAGGGTTATGTCTTCCTGAATGCGCAGAAACTTCTCCTCGAACGTAGCCACAGGAGCCAGTTTGAGCAGAAATGTGTCGAGGATGGCCTTCTGGAGCAGCGGTTCAAATGCATCGCGCTTGATGAGGATCTTGCGCGAAAGCACGTTCATGAAGTTGAGCAGCGCCTCTTTCACCTCTTCATGCTCATAGTCAAAATAAGGGCTGCGCAGGTTGGCCATTTCGTGATGCCACTTCAGCAACAGCTCTTTTATCACAAACAGGTTAACCTGTTTAATGGGCGTGAAGCCAATTAGTTGGGGTCCGTTGATGGTGTCGTGTGCAGCAAAGTGGCGGTCGCAAAGCACATTTGCCAGTTCTTTGCTGTAACGTTCAAGCCTTAATTGATTATATTTGTCTTCCATTGGTATACCTTTCTTTCGTAAAGTTAATAAATAATATGCCAAACTTAACGGTGCAAAATCTGTTCGATCGGCAGGTAGAAGTAGCATCCGGGCAAACGCTGCTACAGGCCCTGCAAGCCGCCGGCATAGACTGGATGCACGCCTGCGGAGCCAAGGGCCGCTGCACCACCTGCCGCATTATCGTGCAAGAGGGTTTGGAGCACTTTGGGCCGCTCACCGAGAGCGAGGAGCGCTACCGGAGCAGAGGCCGCCTACAGACTAACGAAAGACTGACCTGCCAGTGTACATTGGTGAGCGGAGATGCGCAAGGCCGCGTGCCTCGGCAGACCATGCTCCCGCATATGAAGTATAGTTAAGAAAGGTAGAAAGTTAGAAAGGGAGAAAGTTGAAATGTAGCGACGTTACACCGTAACGTCGTGGTGCTACGCAGCATTGGCGTGTGCTTGTGGGGGCAGGTTGCGGCCTGTCATAATCGTACACCAGTGATACTGTCTGAATCTTTATATAGGGCCCCTACCCCAAGGATTTAAAGGATTTTATAATTTTCAGAATTCATTTAATCAGTAATCTCATAGTGGAAAGGTAATCCTGTGAATCCGTGGGGGTAGGGGCCCTCTTTGATCCTGTGAATCCTGATTCAGACAAATAACAATCAACAATTAACAACCAACAATTGGCAATCAACAATTAAACAATTTAGCCAGCCATTACAGAATAGTAGATGTTTATAGAACCGCGCGTTGGGAATGATAACCACGCAATAAGAAGAGGGTGGATAGAGGTGATCTGCGGATCGATGTTTTCGGGGAAGACAGAGGAGCTGATCCGAAGACTGAACAGAGCCAAGATTGCCAAGCAGAAGGTGGAGATCTTTAAGCCGACCATCGACAAACGCTATCACGACGAGGACGTGGTGTCGCACAACGCCAATGCCATAAGATCCACACCGATAGACTTTGCGCAGGACATGCTACTCTTGGGCGGTAGCTGCGATGTGGTAGGTATAGATGAGGCGCAGTTCTTTGACGACGGCCTGGCTGAGGTATGCGTGAAACTGGCCAACAGCGGTGTGCGCGTAATCGCCGCCGGCCTTGACATGGACTACCTGGGCAAGCCTTTCGGGCCGATGCCGGCCCTGATGGCCGTGGCAGAGTACGTTACCAAAGTGCATGCCATCTGTGTGCAGTGCGGCGATATCGCGACTTACTCCTTCCGGAACTCCCCATCTGAGCAACAGGTGCTGCTGGGCGAAACCGAATCGTACGAAGCCCGCTGCCGCCACTGTTTTCAGGAAGGATTAAGAAAGCAGAACAAATAATTGGGAAGCTATACCTTGGCTGATGCGGTTGCCTACACCTGTAGGAGCTGTTGTTTTGGCTGTACGATATCTCTGTACCTGTAGCACGAGGCAGACCCCATGTCTGGCCAAATCTGTATCACTCAAATAGCCGTACTGGAGTAAATGTTAGTCAAGACAAGAGGCATCGTACTCAATTACATCAAGTTTCGCGAGTCGTCGATCATTGCTAAGGTATACACCGAGCAATTGGGCGTGCAGTCGTACATTGTGAACAGCGTGCGTAAAAAAGGCACCGGCTCCCGCATTGCCCTGTTCCAACCTTTCACCCTGCTCGATATGGTGGTCTATACCTCGCACAAAGGAGGTCTTACCCGTATCTCCGAATATAAAAGTGCCTACCCGTTTGCGACCATCCCTTTCGATATCCGCAAGAGCAGCATCCTTCTGTTTCTCTCGGAGATGGTGTCGCGCACTGTGAAGGAAGAGGAGGAGAACCCGACGCTGTTTCATTTCCTGTTCAACGCCATCATCGAGTTCGACGAATTACAGGACCATTTTGAAAACTTCCACCTGGTTTTTTTGCTGCACCTGAGCCACCATCTGGGCTTCGGGCCGAGCAGCGGAACGGAAATAGTAGAGCAGGTCGCTTTCTCGCCCAATGCGCAGTCCCTCACCGATGCTCCGCCCGTGCTGGCTTTGCAGGCTTACGAACAGCTTTTTGACCAACTGCTGCACACGCCGGAGCAAGCGGCTGTACCTAATGGCAAGGTGCGCCGCGAAATGCTTTCTATCCTGATCCGCTACTACCAGCTCCACGTCGAGCGGCTGGGCGAAATAAAATCGCTGGCGATCCTGTCAGAAGTACTGAGCTGATAAACAAAAAAGGCGGTGCATGTGCACCGCCTTTTTTGCTTGTATCAATTAGTTGCTAGCGTACATTCAGTACGTCTATTTCGAAGATCAGCACCGAGTTTGGCGGGATGTTACCGCTGCCGTACATGCCGTACCCCAGGTAGGAAGGGATATACAGGTTGGCTTCCTCTCCCTTGCGCATCTGCTGAAGTCCCTCGTCCCAGCCTTTAATCACCTGACCGGCACCTACCAGTACCGAAAATGGTTTTCCGGCTCTGAAAGAGCTGTCAAAAACATCATTGCTCACGTTGCGGCCCACATAATTTACCTCAGCATACTGGCCAGCCTTGATTACATTGCCTTCTCCGGCTTTTTTGGTCAGGATGTAAAGGCCGCTGTTCAGGCGCACTACTTTGGTCGTGTCCACATTGTTAGCCCGGAAGTACTTTCTGATCGTCTGCTCATCCAGTTTTTTCTGGGCTTCGACCTGCTCTGGTGTTACATAATAAGGGTTTTCGTTGTCCTCCTTGCAGGATGAAAACGAAGCGACCACTACGAGCAAGAAGAGAGCCTTTACAAACCAGGCGCTCAGTTTCTGCTTTGGATTTGTCAGATGCATGGTAATCGGGTTAAAGGGTACTTAGAAATTAGTTTTTGATGTCAACAAGCTCCACGTCGAAGCGCAGGATCGAGTTGGCTGGCATTTGCTCGCCACGTGCCTGCTCGCCGTAGGCCAGTGTAGAAGGTATAAGCAGGATCGCCTTGCTGCCTTTGTTCAGCTGGGCAATGCCATCGTCCCAACCCTGAATTACCTGGCCCTGGCCAAGCGGGAAAGAGAAAGGCTGGCCACCGCTCATCGGATTGTCGTAAGAAGACTCCAGTTCTTTGCCGTCCAGGAAAGACAGCTTGTAATGCACCGATACGTTATCACCAGCTTTGGCTTTCGGGCCTTTGCCAGCTTCTGTTATCACATAGTACACACCAGCGTCGGTTTTCTGCACGTTCTTCAGGCCTTTTTCTTTGATATACTCCTGAATTTTGGCATCATCAATCTTGATCTGCTCTTTGGCGCGCTCCTGCTGGGCCAGCATCTGCTCCTCAAACATCTTCTGCTGATCAGCTACGGCTTCCTGCTCAGACTGCACCTTTTCGGCTTTCAGGAAGAACGTGAAATGCGTACCCGGCTTGATGAATGGAGGCATCGGCTGGTTGAATGTGTTGGCGAAAAGTGAGTCTACACTGATCTTGAACACGCCGCTGTCACCAGCACGCATCATGGTTAGGGCGTTCTCAAGACTGCCTTTGAAGGTTGGCTCCATTACCGGAAGCATCACCGGCTGGCCCTGCTGGCGCGAGTCGAACAGCAAAGAGTCGTCGGCGGTGCGGTATGACATGTGCATCGTGATCACCTGGCCAAGACGGGCGCCTGTGGAGTCGTTGGCATCGATCTCGCCACGGTTCACATACTCACCATCTTTTTGCTCATATATTTTATAAGCCAGGCCGTCTGGCGTGGTATAAAATTCGTCGCTTTTGTTTTTATCGCCGCAAGACTGCAGCAACATGGCACCGGCTAGCACCGGCAATAAGAACTTTGATTTAAATAGCATGGGTTATAGGTTGGATAAAGTGTTTGTTACTTAACAAGATGCCTGTAACTGCTCTTTGTAAGCAGGCAGCAGGCCTTCGAATTTGGCTACGGTATTGTCCAGCGTGTCGAGCGACATGCCGCCGGCTGCGTTTTTGTGTCCGCCGCCGTTAAAGTTGGCGCGGGCGAACTCGTTCACAGAGAAATTACCCACCGAGCGGAATGACATTTTCACGGCCTGCACGCGGTCGATGATCACGGCGGCAAAAACAATGCCCTCAATGGAAAGCGCAAAGTTCACCAGCCCCTCGGTATCACCTGTTTTGGAGTCGTAGGCCTTAAGCTCATCAGCCGTAATGGCAATATAAGCTGTTCTGTACTCCGGGAGCACCACCAGTTTGTCTTTCAGGGCATAACCCAGAAAGCGCAGGCGCAATTCCGTGGAACTGTCGTAGATCAGACGGTGAATGTTGGAGGTGTTCACACCAATGTGCAGCAGGTCGGCAATGATCAGGTGCACATTTTTGGAGGTGCTTGGATGGCGGAAAGAACCGGTGTCGGTCATAATGCCGGCATAGAGGCACTCGCCTATACCTGTGTCAATCAGGTCGCCGTCGCCGAGGGCCTTGATCAAATCGTATACCAGTTCGGCGGTTGCGGCGGCCTGCGGGTTGGAGTAGTCGAGGTCGGCAAAGTCTTCGGGCTGCAGGTGGTGGTCGATCAGCACCTTGGTGCCCTTGGCATTGCGGATGTATTCGCCCATCTCGTTGATACGGGACAGGTTGGAGAAGTCGAGGCAGAAGATCATCTGCGACTCTTCGATGATACGGCGTACGAGGGCGTCGTTTTTCTCAGAGTAAATGAGCACATCATCATTGCCCTCCATCCAGGTCAGAAAGCTCGGGTAGTCAGAAGGCGTGATCACCGTAACCCGGTGCCCAAGCTTTTTGAGGTAGCCGGCCAGACCCAGTGACGAACCCAACGCATCGGCGTCCGGTTTGTGATGTGTGGTGATCATCACCTCTTTAGGTTCTCTCAGGAGCTCTTTGAGAGCATTAATGTCATGCATAAAGCTTGCTATAAATCCGCTGATTAATAGGGATATAAGGCGCGAATTTCTGAAGAAATAACTTCTAATGCAATAAAATAGCGTTTTAAGACGCTTCAAGGCGGTCTGAAGCGATGGTGCAGGTATAGGTAGCAGGTATAGCCAGAAGCGAACCGGCATAAATATTTGCAGAAAGTATGGCGCAAGTGCTGCTATAATTAAGCTAAATGCGCTAATTTTGCAGCTTCTAAACGAAACATATACACATTAACAGAATAGACATGGCTGGAAACATCACATTTACCATGATTAAGCCGGATGCAGTGGCTGAGAACCACATTGGCGGCATTACTAAAATGATTGAGGAAGGCGGCTTCCGCATCGTGGCGATGAAGAAGACAAGACTGACTGAGGAGCGTGCCGGTAAGTTTTACGAAGTGCACAAAGAGCGTCCTTTCTACGGTGACCTGGTAAAATACATGTCTTCTGGCCCGATCGTAGCCATGATTCTGGAGAAAGACAACGCTGTGGAGGATTTCCGCAAACTGATCGGCGCTACCAACCCGGCACAGGCTGAGGAAGGCACGATCCGTAAGGTATACGCCAAGTCTATCGAGGCAAACGCCGTGCACGGCTCTGACTCTGACGAGAACGCCCAGATCGAAGGTGACTTCTTCTTCGCTGCCGACGAGCGTTTCTAAGCGCTAAAAGACTACTTATTGATTAGAAAGGCCCGCCGGACTCCTGAGTTTGGTGGGCTTTTTTATTTCAGGATTCCATCTCCCTTTCTATGAAGCACTTTTTACTTTTTATCATTGCCTGTTCGTTTGTGCAGGCCTCCTTTGCGCAAAACACCGACCCCGCTACCTACCAACCAATTGTTATACCTTACAATGCCAAGTGGGAGGTAACGAAGTCGGAGGCCGCCGTATACAGGCGCCTGGCCTACTTCCCGGATTCGCTCCGAAACCTGAGGGACCTAAAGTATCCACCCTTCAACTATACAGTAACCGACTATTACGCCGACGGCACGGTAAAAGCGAAAGGCCACTACCAGGACGGAAAGATGTGGGCGACCTGGACCTTCTACTACCCCAACGGGCAACTCGACTGCAAAGGAAAGTACGACGGATTCAAGCTGACAGGAACATGGGAGTTCTGGTGGCCGGATGGGAAACCGTTGATGGTGGCAGAGTATGATGGCTACTCCAAGCGGGTGTTGAGCTTCTGGAACCATGAGGGCGAGCAGACTGTGCGGGACGGTAACGGCATCTATATTGCCATTACGCTGGATGAGAGCGGTGCGCGCATGGTAAAGACAGGGACCTATAAGGATGGTTATCAAGCTGGTGAATGGACCTATGGGCCTGAGGGCGGTGATCCTGTTGTGCGACAGTTTTTTGGTGAGGAGGGATTGCCCCGCGGTGGTGTAGTGTACGACAATGGCAAAGTTAAGTCGAAATATACATTCGGGAACAAACTGCCGGTGGAGCCGGAGCCCGAAAAGGAGCACGCGCAAAATCCAACGTGGTGGCGCCCGGACCCTGCCTACTACGAAAAAAACTACCCAGTTGTAGCCGATGTGTTCAACTGCCAAGTCGAGAAAGTGGAGCTTGATAAAAAAGTAAAAGCCACTGCCAAGCACTATTATAAAATCATGCAACCGTTCGCAACTGGTGGCATCGATACGCTGGAGTTTGGGATACCCCTTGTGCTACCCGTGTTTAAGAAAGGGCTACAGAGCCACCTCAACACATACCTGAAGTTGCCGAATCACCTGGCCAATCTGAATCTGCAGGGAGTAGTAGTTGCCATTTACACCGTGGACGCACAGGGCAAAGTGAAAAATCCTTCCATTATCAAAAGCTTAGACCCGGCACTGGATGAAGCGGTGATCAAGATGCTCAACAAAATGCCTGATTGGCAACCCGGCACCCGAAACGGGAAACCAGTGGATATAGTGATGACACTGCCTATCCGCATGAAAGGCCGTGCCTTTATGGCCGAGCGGGAAGAAAACTTGCCTGGCGGCGGTAACTGGCAATTTGGGGGAGGACGCTTTTAAAGCGTACCTGACCGTATACCTCCAAAACAGGGAGAGCCGGCTATCACTAGCCGGCTCTCCCTGTTTTGTGTTATTCAACCTACTGCTTCGGAATCACAAACTGCTGGCCTGGTTTGATCAGGTCAGGGTTGTTTCCGATTGTGGCTTTGTTGGCTTCATAGATCTTTTTCCAGGCATTGGCATCGCCGTAGTAGTGCTTGGCAATCTTGGAGAGCGAATCGCCGCTCTTCACGGTATAGGTGTCTTGCCCCCCCGCTGCTGGCTGAGCCGCTGGTTGCTGCGGTGCCTGCTGGTTAAAAAAAGTGCTGTCGCCTGGTTGGCGGTTGGTTGGGTTTGGAGCCTTTACGGGTTCCTTTTCTCCCTTCTTGAAAAAATCACGCAATCCCATATTTCAAATTTTTTGATGTCAGTAAATAATTTCTGGCACAGCCGCAAAAGCGCAGCTGCTTAAATAAATACGCCAAACGGGGCGCATAGTTGTGGTGCGCTTTATCCCTGCCGGATTACATGGTTTTTATCAACTTTAAAAAAGTTTTAACCGTACTCTATGCACGCCTCTTTTGGTAAGTAAGTGCAAGTGATAACCATTAAACTATGAATAAAATGAACACGAATCTGAAACAGGCGAAAGCCTACTTTACGTTTGTAATGGCCTTCGTGCTGATGGCCTTTATGACAAGCTGCGGCGGAGACAAGGACAACGCCGGCAATGCCAACATGATCTCTGGGGGCAGCAGCAAGACCTGGAAAGCCGCCAAAGAAACAACAGCCTCCGGCGATAAGGATAAACTGACCTCAGAGGAGAAAAAAGAAACGATGCAGTTCTATTCCGATGGTCGGTTTGCCATGGGCGGCGGTGGCTCACTACAGACAGGCACCTGGACTTACGATCAGGCAGGCAGACGTTTATCGCTTACATTTGAAGGCGCAAATGAGTCGCAAAACTTTACGGTAGAAAAACTGACCGACAAAGAGATGGACCTGGTGGCAGCCGACGGTTCTAAAATGGAGATGGAGGTAGAATAAAGGCCATACTTTAAGCCGTTTTGACCAAAAAAGCCGACCTATATTTGGGTCGGCTTTTTTGTTGCCTTGAAATTTAGCAGCTATATGCTCAAAAAACAGGTATAGCTGGAACAGAACGCTACAGAAATTACACCAAACGGCGCAGTGCCAGCAAACCAAGGGCGGGGCCGATGGCCAGCAGCGCCAACGTATGGTGTAGCTCAAACTGCGATAACAGGAAACCGGTGAGTTGTATGCTGACCACGGTAATGGCAAATCCGATGGCTACCACCACAGTAAGCGCTGTGCCCACCAGTTGCGGAGGGGCTGTTTGGGCAGTTAAAGCCGAAAACTGCGGGGAGTCACCAGCTACTACCACGCCCCAGAAAAGCAGGAAAGGTATAAGCAGCTGTGGTGCATTGACCTGAAACACGATGAGCGATAGCAGGCAACACAGTCCAGACAGCAGGAGCTGCACAAACGCAACGCGTGCGCTTCCCCATACCTGCGATAAATAGCCGCCCCCGATACACCCTACCGCCCCGGCCGCAATCACAGCAAAGCTATAAGCCGATACTTCGCCAGGAGTGAGTTGAGGCAATGCCAGGGCCAGGACCAGCGGCGTGAAAGCCCATAAGGTATACAGTTCCCACATGTGCCCAAAGTAGCCAAAAGCGGCCGATCGGAAACCAAGGTCACGGAAAGCCAGCAGCATATTCCCCATTTTGAAGGTAACGCCCTTTTTCAGGTATGGGCCATCGGGCACCAACAGGTATAGGAGCACCCCGCCAACCGCAGCCAGCACACTAACTGCGAACATCACGTGCTGCCACGGAAGCGTAGCACCCAATGCCCGGATCAGGTGCGGAAAGGCAGTACCCAGTACCAGTGCCCCAACCAGGTAGCCAATGGCTTTTCCCAAGCCGGTGCTATACCAGCTAGCGGCTATTTTCATGCCTACCGGGTAGATGCCCGCCAGAAGAAAGCCTGTGAGGGCCCGGAACAGCAGCACTGCGTACAGATCTTTGGCTGCAAATGCCACCAACGCATTGGCTACAGCACCCAGCAAAGCACATAGCATAAACAGTAAACGAGCCGACACCCGATCGGCTAGCGAAAGGAACGCGAAAACCAGTGTGCCCGCTATGAACCCCAACTGCACCGCCGAGGTGAGCATAGCCAGCGCCCCATCCTGCAACTGCAACGAAGCCTGTAGCTCGGGCAGCACCGCATTGCCGGCAAACCAAAGCGACGTGCCCGCAAATTGCGAGAACACAATAGTTGGGAGCAAATATCTTGTTGGCGCTAAGGTTAAATCACCCATAAATCGTTTCGGCGAATTTCTCCAGCGCCTTCCGCGTTTCGTAGGTGCGCTCGAACATGCCCATGTGGCCGGTTTTGCCGAGGAAGTAGACCATGCTGTTGTCGGGGAGGTGGCATTGCTCCAGCGCTTTGTCAAGTGGTACGGCACCGTCCTCTTTGCCAAAGATGAACAGCAAAGGGAATTTAGCTGCGGTCAGCACATCGGTTCTATCCTGTCGGTCGCGCATGGCGGCCAGGCCACCCGTTACGCTTTCCTTAGGTGTATTGGTGCCAATCTCTTTCATCATAGCGATTTGCTTTTGTAGTCGATCGCGGTTCTCGCTGTAGAAGAGGGGCTCAATGAAGGATTGCATGAACTTCTCCACACCGTGCTTCTCCACAAACTCGATGGTCTTGTTACGGTTGTCCTTCTTTTCGTCGGTGTCGGGGAGGGCGGAAGAATGGAAGAGGCAGAGGCCGCTGAGCATGTGACTATACCTTTCGGCGAACGCCATGCTCACATAGCCCCCCATGGAGTGGCCCACCAGGATGCACTTCTTCACGTTGAGTTCTTCCAGCTTTGCCTTCACATAGTCCGCCATACTTTCCATACTGTAGTCGGCTATACCTTGGGTGTTGTTGCCGAAGCCAGGCAGGTCTAGCGCAATGGTCCTGAATTTCTGCTGCAACGGCTTGGTAAATTCAGCCCAAACATCGGTGCTTTCGCAGAAGCCGTGCAGGAATACGAGTGTATCGCCAGCGCCGTGGTCGGTATAAGTAGTGTGTTTTGTCATAGTCTGTGTAGTATTTAGGTGTTGGTTTGTAAAGATAGCTAAATGTCTGAATCAGGATTTACAGGGCTCTCAATACCGATTGTTCTCCTAAATTAATCCTGTAGATTCTAAAATACTGCAAATCAATGGCATAGGGCTTTGTGTAAAGATTCAGACAAACAAAAACCTCCGCAGCTCATCACGAACTGCGGAGGTTTTTTTATGTTTCTTACAAATGGTTTACCTTAATCTTAAACCGAAACTTTCGACGTTACACCGATCATCTCTCTTACGGTGTTCTCAATGGCAGTCGGGTCGAAGCCAGCGTCGCGGTGCAGCTCCAGTTGGGAACCGTGCTCGAAGATTTGGTCAGGTATACCGAGGCGTTTCACCTGGGAGGTATAGCCGTTGTCGACCATGAACTCGAGCACTGCGCTACCGAAACCGCCTTGCAGGCAGCCGTCTTCTACAGTAATCACTTTGCTGTACTTGCTGAAAATGTGGTGCAGCAACTCTTCGTCCAGCGGCTTGCAATAACGCATGTCGTAGTGGCCCGGGTTGATGCCGTCGTAGCTCAGTTTCTGGCAAACATCCACAGCGTAGTTGCCGATGTGGCCGAATGTCAGGATGGCTACTTCTTCACCTTCCTGAATCGTACGGCCTTTGCCGATCTGCTGCAGCTCGAGTGGGGTGCGCCAGTTCGGCATAACGCCTTCGCCGCGCGGGTAGCGGATCGTGAATGGTCCGGCGCCTTCCTGCGAGGCAGTATACATCATGTTGCGCAGTTCCTGCTCGTTCATCGGGGCAGCTACTACCATGTTCGGGATGCAGCGCATGTAGGCAATGTCGTAGGCACCGTGGTGGGTTGGGCCGTCGGCACCGGCAAAACCGGCTCGGTCGAGGCAGAACACCACGTGCAGGTTCTGGAGGCACACATCGTGCACCACCTGGTCGTAGCCGCGCTGCATGAACGTACTGTAGATGTTGCAGAACGGAACCATACCCTGCGTGGCCAGGCCAGCGGAGAAAGTTACCGCGTGCTGTTCGGCTATACCTACGTCAAAGGCACGGTCGGGCATGGCCTTCATCATGATGTTGAGCGAGCAGCCAGATGGCATGGCAGGTGTTACCCCCATGATCTTCTCGTTCTTCTCAGCCAGCTCCACGATGGTATGTCCGAAAACATCCTGGTACTTCGGCGGCTGTGGTGTGTCGTAGTGCTTTTTATAGATCTCCCCGGTTATCTTATCGAACAGGCCTGGCGCGTGCCATTTAGTCTGGTCTTTCTCGGCCAGGGCAAAGCCTTTGCCTTTGGTCGTAAGCACGTGCAGGATTTTCGGACCCGGTATGCGCTTCAGGTCTTCCATCACCGACACCAGGTGGTTGATGTCGTGCCCGTCAATCGGGCCGAAATAACGGAAGTTGAGGCCTTCGAACAGGTTGCTCTGCTTCGACAAAGTGGCTTTGATACCGCTCTCTACTTTAGAAGCAATGTGCTGTGCGTTCGGACCGAATTTGCTGATCTTGCCAAGCACGTTCCACAGCTCATCGCGCAGCTTGTTGTAAGTGCGGGAGGTGGTAATGTCGGTTAAATATTCTTTCAGAGCACCCACGTTCGGGTCGATGCTCATGCAGTTGTCGTTGAGCACGACGAGCAGGTTGGCGTTGGTTGCGCCGCCGTGGTTGAGAGCCTCAAAGGCCATACCGCCTGTCATGGCGCCATCACCGATCACGGCAATGTGGTGACGGTCCTCTTCTTTTTTATATTGGGAGGCCACGGCCATACCCAGCGCCGCCGAAATGGAGGTGCTCGAGTGGCCTACGCCAAAGGTATCGTATTCACTTTCTTTGCGTTTCGGGAAACCGGAGAGTCCACCGTATTTGCGGTTCGTGTGGAAGTTATCGCGGCGGCCGGTCAGGATCTTGTGTCCGTAAGCCTGGTGGCCCACATCCCAAACCAGTTGATCGTAGGGCGTCTGAAAAACATAGTGCAGTGCCGTCGTTAATTCCACCACCCCAAGGCTGGCCCCAAAATGACCGCCGTGGATCGATACCACATCGATAATATATTGCCTTAACTCCTGGCTTACCTGCAACAGCTGCTCTGGCTTAAGTTTGCGCAGATCGGCAGGCGAGTTGATGGAGGCAAGGAGATCTCCTGGTTTGATGATCATAGAAATGTCTTTATTATAGACTTCCAACAAATTTTTCCGGCAAAAGTTTGCTTCACGCAAAATACAGTATGCCAGACAAAACGTAAAGTTAGCAAAAATCAGAACACAAGCTGCTTTTTCTCCTCCCTATCCTGTGTGGGCGGCCTGCGGCGATGTATGGTGTAAAAGGGGTAAGCGTTTGATTGTCAATGAATGAAGCGTGTTGCGGAACTTAAAGGCCTGCACTCCACTTGATAATGCTACACTTATACAGTTGTGAGCTTATTTTGTTCGAAATCGTGTTGGTACAGCGTCTATAACGAAGCCATCGCGCTGCTATTTCATCCGAATAAATTAGTATTTTTGTCCATCTGCTGCGATCAGCGCATTAACCAAAGGCCAGAGAAGTGAGTTTCGAAATAAAATTACCGTTGTTTGAGGGGCCGTTCGACCTGTTGCTCTTCTTTATTGAGCGTGACGAGCTGGATATCCACGATATTCCCATCTTTCAGATTACCAACGAGTTTATGGGCTACCTGCGCCAGCTCGAGCAGCTGAACATTGAGGTGGCCAGCGACTTTATTCTCACGGCGGCCACGCTCATGCGCATTAAGGCCAAAATGCTGCTGCCACGCACCGAAAAAGACGAGGAAGGCAACGAGATTGACCCGCGCCAAGAACTCGTGCAGCACCTGTTGGAATACAGAAAGTACAAGGCCGTGCTCGGCGACCTGGGTCAGATGGAAGATACCCGCCTGGCGCAGGAAAACCGTGGCAACGTGCATGAAGAGCTGCAGCAGATCGCCAATGCCAACCACTTCGAATATGAGTTGCAGGACCTGAGCCTTTACAAACTTATGCGGGTGTTCGACAAGGTGATGCACCGCTTCGAGGAGGAGCAGAACCGGCCAAAGCATACCGTGCTCACCTATCCTTATACCATAGAGGATCAGCGGGAGTACATCAGCCGCGTGCTCGAGGAGAAAAACCAGATTGCCTTTTCAGAGATCATTTCGGCCTTTCCCGACAAGATCGGCATGATCTTCAACTTCCTGGCTATACTCGACATGTTGCAGCTCAACCTGATCGGCATTGAGGTAGGTGAGGGTTTTAACGACTTCGTGATTACCAAAGCCGAAGGGCAGGCAGCGCAGGTAACACAGCTAATACTGGAGTAGCAATTGCCGAAATACCTGAAAAAGCCGAACCGTTTCCCCCGAGTTGCCGAATAGTTAAGTAGTTTTGCACGTCAGCTGTTAAGCACGCGCGCCAACTAACTTGGTTACGATAGCCTGCATGGACCAGAACAAGAAGACCATACTTAAGAATTTCAGTCCGATCAAAATACTGATCCCGGTGCTGCTGGGTTTGGGTGCCACGGCATGGCTTTTCATCAAAGATGATAAGCTGAGCGAGCTGAAAGGTATAGCTGAGGCCAACTGGTGGTGGCTGGCCGCGGCATTGCTCGTGCTCGTGATCCGCGACCTGGGCTACATGTACCGCATCCGCAGCCTCACCGACAAGTTCCTTTCCTGGCGCAACAGCCTGGACGTGATCATGCTCTGGGAATTTGCCTCAGCTATTACGCCATCGGTAGTCGGCGGTACGACCATCGCCACCATTGTGCTCAACAAAGAGGGGATATCGCTGGGCAAGTCGCTGGCTTACGTCATGGTCACGGCCGTGCTCGATAACATGTTCTTTATCATAGCCGCACCGCTGGCCTTACTGTTCGTGCAGGGCGAGGTATTCCCCACGTTTGGTCTTGCGGAGTCAGATGTCAATGCGCTTAAAATGGCCTTCTACATCAGTTACTCGCTCATTGCGGTGTATACCTTTATTATGATCTATGCGCTGTTCGTGCGCCCGCGAGCCTTCAAATGGATCTTGCTTAGGCTGACAAGCTGGCGATTGTTTCGCAAGTGGCGCATCAATGCCTTTCAGCATGGTAACGAAATTGTGTGGGCATCGGAGCAGCTGCGCGGCAAGAATTTTAACTACTGGGCACGCGTTATCATCTCCACTGTTTTTGTGTGGTGCGCCCGTTATTTCCTGCTCAACTGCCTCATTGCAGCTTTCACCGACGTCACGCTGAGCGAGCACCTGCTCATCATTTCCCGCAACCTTATTTTCTGGATCGTGATGCTCGTAGCGATTACACCGGGAGGTGCCGGAATCGTGGAGATGGCCTTCCCGAGCTTCTTTGGCCTGTTCCTGGGGCGCTTCAGCAACATCGTGGTGGTGCTCTATCGCCTGATTACCTACTACCCCTACCTGGTGCTCGGCTCTATCTTCCTGCCTAAGTGGGTGGCAAAGGTGTTTGGTCGCTCCTCGGTGGTAGCGGAAGAAGTAAGCTACCACGATGCCTCAGCCAAGTAACTTTTTTGATAAAGGACCCGCTGACAGTAGGCAATGGGGTTGTTTGATTTCTTTTGTCATAGAGACTTTTGTCTTTTTCAGGGCGAGTACAGTATAAGGTATAGATAGACATCACGAGTATGAAAGCCATCATTGTAGGAGGCGGAATAGGAGGGCTTTGTGCGGCTCTTGCGCTGCAGCAGGCAGGTATAGAAACCACCGTGTACGAGGCTGCACCCAAGTTTAAGGGGCTGGGAGCCGGTGTGGGTCTGGCTGCCAACGCCATGCAGGGTTTGCAAAGGCTGGGCGTGGTAGACGAAGTGGTAGCCAGAGGAAAGCAGCTCGATGCGCTGGTGATCTTTGATGAACACGGCCGTGAGATCAGCAACATGGATACCCGCCGGCTGAGCAATAAGTATGGCATCAACAACTTTGTGATACACCGCGCCGACCTGCACGAAGTACTGTTGAAGCACCTGGCGCCCGGTACTGTGGTGCTGGGCAAGCGGTGCGAAGAAATAGAACAGAACGGGGAGCAGGTGCAGATCATGTTTGCCGACGGCAGCCACGCCACTGCCGACCTGCTCGTCGCCGCCGACGGCATCAGTTCTGTGGTGCGTCAGCAGCTGGTGCCCGACAGCATACCGCGCTATGCCGGCTATACCTGCTGGCGTGCGGTGGTTGACAATCCAGGTGTGGAGATCAATAACATGATTTCGGCGGAGACCTGGGCGCCTCAGGGCAGGGTAGGTATAGCACCCCTGCAAGACGACAAGATTTACTGGTATGCCTGCATCAATGCCCCGCAGCGCGACGAGAAAATGCGGCGAATGACACCCGAAAAACTTGCCCGCCACTTTGAGGAAGTGCATTCGCCTGTGGAAGCGATACTGGCTTGCACCTCGCAGGACCAACTGATTTGGAACGACATTGCTGACCTTAAACCTCTGAAGCATTTTGTGTACGGACGCGTCGTGCTGCTTGGTGATGCTGCCCATGCCACCACGCCTAACATGGGGCAAGGGGCTTGCCAGGCCATAGAAGATGCCGTGGTGCTGGCTCAGTGCCTGAAGCAGGAACCTATATTGGCTAAAGCCTTAAAAAGCTACGAAAAGCGGCGGAAAGCCCGAACCGCCAAAGTAATCCAACTGTCCAGAACATTGGGCGAAGTAGCGCACTGGCGAAACCCCTTGCTGGGTAAGCTGCGCAACACGCTCTTCCGTGCCATGCCCCGGTTTATTACCCAGCGGCAGATGGAAGACCTGTACCGGGTGGACTTTTAAATGCTGCATGGCTAAATGGTTCGGATGATGAGGGCTTCATCTCAGAGGCGCAGGTTGAGCAAATCTTTTTATTGTAATTTAGGCTTCATGATATAAACCCTATCTGCCATGCAGCCAGACTCCCCCAGCACAGCGATCACTGTAAGCAAACCTAGCTTTAAAGAAGCCTTTTTCTTCTGGCTGAAGCTAGGCTTTATCAGTTTTGGTGGGCCTGCCGGTCAGATTGGCATTATGCATGCCTTTATTGTCGATCAGAAGAAGTGGGTGTCGGACTCGAGGTTTCTGCATGCGCTGAACTACTGCATGCTGCTGCCGGGGCCTGAGGCGCAGCAATTGGCTACCTATATTGGATGGCTGCTGCACGGTGTGAGAGGAGGATTAACGGCGGGTATCCTGTTTGTGCTGCCTTCGGTTTTTATCCTGCTGGCCTTGAGCGTGGTGTATGTCACCTACGGCAGTATACCTTGGGTGGCGGCGCTGTTTTATGGTCTCAAACCTGCCGTAGTGGCTATCGTGGCTTTAGCTCTGCTCAAAATAGGAAAGAAAGCATTGGTAAGCTGGCTGCACTACGTGCTGGCGCTGCTGAGTTTTATTTTCATCTTTTTCCTGGACATTCCCTTTCCGCTCATCATTCTGGGTGCCATGGTGGTGGCTTTTCTCATGCTGAAGGTATTTCCAGGCGCCCTGCAGCGACGTGGTCATGAAGAGTACAAAGCCGCCGACGAATCGGGCTACTATATCAACACCTCGACGGTGCTGCCCGACACGGTGTTTAGCTGGAAGCGCGTTGGTAGGCAACTGGCTATGGCGGCCTTGCTTTGGCTGGCGCCTTTCCTGCTGTTTTACCTCCTGCTGCAGGACAGCAGCTTCTGGAACCACCTGTCGCTGTTCTTTACTAAAGCAGCGCTGGTCACTTTCGGTGGCGCTTATGCCGTATTGCCTTATGTGGCGCAGGTGGCGGTGGAAAAGCTCAACTGGCTAAGCAGTCACCAGATGATCGATGGACTGGCGCTGGGCGAAACTACACCAGGCCCTCTGATCATGGTGCTGGCCTTTGTGGGCTTTATGGCAGGGTATAACCATTTTGCCGGCTCCCTGCTCATGGGCAGCCTCGGACTCCTGGTCACTACTTACTATACCTTTCTGCCCTGTTTCCTGTTCATACTGGTGGGTGCGCCTCTTGTGGAACGCACGCAAAGCAATGCAGGTATAAAAGCAGTACTGAGCTTTGTAACCGCTGCCGTAGTGGGCGTTATCCTGAATCTGACAGTTTATTTCGGTCAAGCTGTGGTGCTAAGAGAAGGCGGAGGCATAACGGGGGTAGATTACTTTAGCCTTGGCTGGATCATTGTCTCCATATTGGCCATGTACCGCTTCAAAATAGGGATGATCCCGTGGATAGCAGTCAGTGCAGCGGCTGGTCTGGCCATGTACCTGCTTGGGTACTTCCAACCCTAGGGTATAGCACGACTGACCACAGAGGCTGAATTGGCTTGGCATTAGCCTTTACAGATCACCTTGTAACGGCCACTGATCGGGCTAGCTTCCAGTAGATCATCTCATCGTCCCGCACAGTTTCCAGCATCCCGAGTTTTTCCAACAGCCGGATGGAGGCGGCGTTCTCCAGGAGGCAGTTTGCTGTAACAGCTTTCACCTCAGGGTGCCAGAAAGCCCAGTCCACCAGTGCCCTCGCCGTCTCCAGTCCGTAGCCCTTTTGTTGCTCCTGCTCGATGATGGAGTAGCCGATGTCCACAATCCCTTCTATGTTCGGGCCGCCCTTAAAACCGGCATCCCCTATCACCGTGGCATTGTGCCGCAGTACGATCATCCACGACTCAAAGCCGGTTGGTTCCGGCAGTTGTTCCAGCCTCTTGATGATGCGCGGCAGTGTGTCCATGCTTTCCTGATCAGGCCAAGTGCGGGTAGGCTGCAGGCCAATCTGGGTCAGTATACCTGTGTTGAAGGCGTAAATTTCGCGGGCGACTTCGAGGGTGAAAGGGATGAGGACGAGCCTTCGGGTATGGATATTTGTTAATTGGATATCTGCTTTTGGGATATATTTAGGCCACTGATTATATCCAATAGATGGGTTATTTGAACTATACCTACGTATTAGTTCAACCTCTTTCCGACTTACTTCCTGATCTGATGCTATTTCGGATTCCCAGATAACTTCCTTTCTGATAGTAAAGTCTTTCTGTTCAGACATTGAGAAGTCTTTCGCAATTAATTCACTGTTTGCGCTGCCAAAATAATTTAAGGTATTTGTGACATCCTTACCAATATAGATCTTTCCATTAGGGTAAGTTATTTTATAAATTACCTTCATTAGGGTTTAATCTTTAAACTTATTAAAGTAAGATAAATCTACTTCATACACCACTTTAGGCTTAAGCCCAAGCTCGACTTTCTCAAACATTTTAATAAGCTTTTGCCCGTCGACTAGCTCAATCTGCGGAGCTCCATTTCTGTTTGCTTCTTTAACAGCTTCAGTTGTAAAAGTACCAGTCGTCATAATGATTCCTTTTTCGGCTCTCCCTATCATCGCATTCCGGAAGTCGCCAACTTGTGCTCTGGAAACAGAGCCCTTCAAGCGCTTACACTGAAAAAGTACTTTGAAGCTAACAAATGGATTGATCTCTAAAACCCCTTGGCCATCTATCCCTCCATCATGTGAACCACCTTTTACCTCAACATTTTCAAATCCATGCTCCCGTAGTAATTCTTTGCAAACACGCTCAAATCCAGAAGGAGAAATATTTTGTAATACTTCTAATAAGTTAGTATCAGCGCTTATTTCAACTTCTTCGGGCGACTGCTCTTCCTGCTCAGAAATTACATCTGCCTTATTTTTATTCTTTCTTGCTCTGTGGTTTATTTCTACCCATTTCAAAAAGAGCTCATGTGCCTGCTCATAAGTTAAATGTGTGTTTTTGCCTTTTTCTGTCAGTTTCCATGTGCCTCTAACCGAAGAATCTAGCAAGCCTTCCCAAGTAAGGTATTGCCGCGCCCAGGCCACTTGGTTGTGAAACCTATTAGTGCCCGATTTGAGAGTTTCATCTAGAAAGGAATCTTCAAGTTTTAGCTCTTCGGCTATTTTATTAGAGACTTCCTGTGGCCTGCCAGAATATCCTAGCTCACGAAGTGCATCTAATAAAGGGCCAAACCAGCGAACAAATTCAGCTCGCTTTTTAATTTTCCCCGTTTTAGAATTTGATTTCTTTTTTTCTAAGATAGCCATAGCAGGTAATACTTGTATTATGTAATATAGGTATAAATAATTATTCTTAAATAAAGGATTATAAAAAAATGGGAACCTGCAAAGGTCCCCATTTCATGTATACTAGGTTTTGTCTTTCAGCCTACACCAACCCTTGCTTCACCAGATACTCCGCAATCTGCACGGCATTCGTAGCGGCGCCTTTGCGCAGGTTATCTGCTACAATCCATAGGTTCAGCGTGCGTGGCTGGGTTTCGTCGAGGCGTACGCGGCCTACGAGTACTTCGTCTTTTCCGTGGGCGTCTTTTGGCATCGGGTACTGCAGGTTCTTCACGTCATCTACCACTTTCACACCTTCTGTCTCATTCAGGATGCGGTATACCTCGTCCAAGGTGAAATCCTTCTCAAACTCCACGTTCACAGACTCCGAGTGGCCGCCTATCACCGGGATGCGCACTGCTGTGGCCGTTACGCGAATCGAGTCGTCACCCATGATTTTCTTGGTTTCGAGGATCATCTTCATTTCCTCTTTGGTATAGCCGTTGTCCTGGAACACGTCGATGTGTGGTAGTACGTTCAGGTCGATGGTATAAGGGTAAGCCTTCTCGCCCTCTTTGCCTTCGCGCTCGTTCATCAATTGCTCCACCGCCTTCACGCCCGTGCCGGTCACCGACTGGTAGGTGCTCACGACAATGCGCTTCGCCTTTAACTCCTCGTGCAGCTTGTTCAGGGCCACTACCATTTGGATGGTCGAGCAGTTCGGGTTGGCGATGATTTTGTCTTCTTTGGTTAGCTCCTTGGCATTAATTTCGGGCACCACCAGCTTTTTGCTTGGGTCCATGCGCCAGGCAGATGAATTGTCTACTACTACGGTGCCTACTTCGGCAAACTTCGGGGCCCACTCGGTAGAGGTGCTGCCGCCGGCAGAGAAAATGGCGATTTGCGGGGCAGCTGCGATGGCGTCCTGCATCCCGATCACCTTTATCTGTTTACCCTTAAACTCCATCTGTTTACCAACAGATCTTTCAGAAGCAACCAACAATAATTCTGTCACCGGGAAGTCGCGCTCCGCCAGTACTTTCAAAATCTCGCCGCCTACCAATCCGGTGGCGCCTACTACTGCTACTTTCATTGTTTAGGGTATGTTTATATTGAGTGATTGAGTGAGTCTTAAATGGCTGGATGGTCAAATTGTTGTATTACTTAGTATTCGAATCAGGATTTAGATTCAGAACTCGAGACTTCTAAATTCTTGAACTCTTTAACCCCTCAACTCCCAAACTCCATTAACTAACTTATTAGGCTCGCGTAAAAGTTCTAAATCTTACAAAAGTAGCCAGTTTTCCGAACTCACAATATTCGAGATCTTCGACTTTCAGACCTGTAAGTATTTTCAGCTTTTACAGGCTTTCCCTTTTGCGGCTGCAAAGTTCGTAAGTTTTCACCACAATATCTGCGCATGAAACAAACTTTACACCAAGCTATTAGCAAAATATTTAAAGCAGTTATTTACCTAATTCCCTCTCCTGTTTTGGGGGGAGGAGTCTTTCTCTTTCTCCTTTTGCTGCCCTACCTGGCCACGGCCCAGCTGCAGGACGACTTCTCCGATGGCAACTTTACTCAGAACCCCACCTGGACAGGCGATGTAAGCGGATTTATCGTAAATCCGCAAAACCAACTGCAAAGCAACGGACCAGCTGTAACAGGCACCGTGCTATACCTGGCCACACCCTCACAGGCGGCAGTGGGCACGGTATGGGAGTTTTGGGCCAATCTGCGCCTGGCCACTTCTGCCAGCAACTACACCGATATTTTCCTTATCTCAGACAGAGCGGATTTGAAGGCAGCCGATGTGAACGGCTACTTTGTGCGCATCGGCAACACCGCCGACGAAGTGAGCCTTTACCGGAAAGACGCCGGCCGCACGCCTGTGATCATTATCAACGGGGAAGACAAGACTGTGGCGACCTCGAACAACCTGGTATGGGTGCGGGTGAGCAGGAGCCTGGACTATACCTGGCAGTTGGAGATTGACGCCACCGGCACCGGGCAAAGTTATCGTAACCAAGGTACAGTAACAGATGCTACACATAAGCGCTCGGCTTATTTTGGCGTGCTGGTCAGGTATAGCTCAGCCAACAGTCAGCGCTTTTTCTTTGATGATTTCCGGATAAGCGATATAAACCCGCCCGTGCTCGAAGCTGCGCAACCCCTGAGCACCCAGACGCTGGAGCTGCGCTTTAATGAACCGCTCGCCCCTGCCATTGCCCAAAACCCGGTCAGCTATACCTTGAACGGAAACATCAAACCAATCTCTGTTGAGCTTAACGAAAGTAGCACGGTCTTACTCACGTTTGCGCAATCGCTACGAAACGGCGCTAATACGATTGCGGTGGCAGGTATAGCCGACCTGTATGGGAATGCTTTGCCTAGTCCGGTAGAGCTGACTTTTCAATATGCGCTGCCGCCTGTGCTGCCCGGGTATAACGAGTTGCTGATCACTGAGATCATGGCCCGCGAAACACCGGCCGTTGGCTTACCCGCCGTGGAGTATATTGAGCTGCACAACCCCACCGAGAAAGTCCTTACACTGCAGGGTATACGCTACTCCGACGCCACCTCTACCACTACACTGCCCAACGTACTCCTGCAGCCCGGCGAGTATGCCGTGGTGGTGCCCAATACGCAGGTAGCCAATTTTACGCAGTACGGCCGCGTGATCGGCATCAGCAATTTCCCGAGCCTCAACAACACTGGCGAGCTCCTGCAACTGCGCCAGCCTAGTGGTCGCCTGATCTACGCCGTAAGCTACAACGACACCTGGTACCGCGACACGGCCAAGCGTAACGGGGGCTGGAGTCTGGAGATGATTGATGTCACCAATCCCTGTGCTGGTGCTGAGAATTGGATCGCCTCCACAGACCCACGCGGCGGCACACCCGCTCAACCCAACTCCATTGCCGCCTCTATACCTGACAATACCCCACCTGCATTGCTCAGTGTCACAGCATTGGCACCCGACCGCCTGCTCCTCCGATTTAACGACCGCCTGGATAGCGCACAAGTGGCTGAGGTGAGTCGTTATACCTTGAGTCCGGCAGGTATAGGTATAGCTGGGGTGCAAGTAAGCTCACCGTTGTTTGAAGAAGTTGTGCTGCAGCTTGCCAGCCCACTGCAGGAGCGGCAACGCTATACCTTAACCGCCACAGGTATACGCGACTGCGCCGGCAACCTCAATTCACAGCCGCTCACCTTTACTTTTGCCTTGCCCTCCGCGCCGGAGCCCGGCGATGTGGTCATCAACGAGGTGCTGTTCAACCCAAGGCCCGGCGGCGTGGACTTTGTGGAGCTGGTCAACCGCAGCGATAAGTATATCAGCCTGCAAAATTGGCAACTGGCCAACACCAGTAATGACAGTATTGCCAATCGGCGCACGATCACGGCGGGCAGCTATGTGCTGGAGCCCGGGGCATATGTGGTGCTCACTACTAACCCCGAGAACCTTAAAAGCAATTACCCGGCTGCCCGCGACGAGACTTTTCTGCGGATGAGCTCCATGCCTTCCTACCCCGACGCGGCTGGCTCGGTCATTGTGTTGCAGGCCGATGGCCGCATTGCCGACCGTTTCGACTACAGCGAGCGCATGCACTTCAGCCTGATCGATGACCGTAACGGTATTTCGCTGGAGCGCATCCGGCTGGAAGGGGCAACTGCACCTGATAACTTCCACTCGGCAGCCACGTCGGTTGGCGCCACCCCCGGTTACCTCAATTCACAATCACAGTCAGGTATAGCGGCGCGGCGCATGTTTTCGGTGGAGCCTCGGGTCTTCTCTCCGGACGGTGACGGTTACGAAGATTTTACGACGATCAATTTCAGCACAGACCAATCCGGCTTTGTGGCTACTATCACGGTGTTTGACGCCCAGGGCAGGGAGGTGCGCAAGCTGGTAAGAAACGAGCTGCTCGCCACAGACGGCTTTTTCCGCTGGGATGGCACCCGACAGGACGGCACCAAAGCTGCTATTGGGTACTACCTGTTCTATATTGAGCTCTTCGGGCTTGACGGGCAGAAGAGCGTGCACAAGGAGCGGGTGGTTGTAGGAGGGAGGCTGTAAAAGTTAAGGAGTTTGGAAACTGATGGTTAAATTGTTTAATGAACAACAAGTGAATTTAGCACTTCAGCCATCTAGGACTATTGAGACCTGGAAATTAACAACTTCAGAAAGTTGCTAGAAATATTCCCATTCAAACTTCTTAAACTAACTTTTTTGGAGGGTAGCTAAGTTTGTTAGCAACTTTGTGGATAAGTCTAGGTTATCCACAGAGGCTTGCTATTTTCTTTAGAATCCAGGTTTACTCCCGCTGCATACTGCCGGCCGACCAGTAGAGTTGTGCTTTGGTTTTAGCATACTTGCTGCGCAAATCATAGAGTTTGATCTGCGACTCCAGTAGCTTCTGCTCGCGGGCATTGATCAGGAAGATGGAGCTTTCTCCGCTCTGGAATTTAACTACCTCGCCTTCCTGCAGGATGCGGGCGTTGGTCACCATCTGCTCCTGCAGCGCAAGTTGCTCTTCCAGCGCCAGCCATTCATTGTAAACCATTTGCACGGCGTTCTCAATGGCCCGGAGCGTATAAGTTTGCTGAAAACCCACTTCCTGCTGCTTGATCTTGATGAGCTGCAGTTTGCCGCGCTCCTCCCTCAAAAACAGTGGTTGGCTAAAACTCACGCCCAGCCGGTAGTTATTGCGCATGTAAGGTGCCTGAAACGCTTCGCCATTCATAAAAAAGTCGCTTTGCAGCAGGTTATACTCTACATCCAGCTTTGGTTTAAGCTTGTCGGCTGCGAAACGGCGCTCAACTTCCAGCTGCTGCCCCTTCAGGTCGAGCTTCACGATATCGGGGTGGTTCACCTTGGCCAGTGCTACCAGTTCCTGCAAATCTCCGGCACTAAGCGGATCAAGCTCCGTGCCTTCAGCTGAGGGCACGGCGTTGGCAGTCAGCCCGAGCGGCTGATTGCCTTCATCCCAGAGGTGCATTTCTACCCGAAGCTTGCTGTTGTTGTACTGTTGCAGGGCAGCGCTGAGCAATACCCGACGATTGAGTGCCTCAGTGCGGGCCTCCACGGTATCGATGGCGGCCAGGTCGCCCTGGCGGGCCCGCTCGTTTACGGCCCGGGTGCGGACTTCTGCCAGTTCCAGCGCCTCCCGGTATACCTGCACCTCATGGTAATAATAGAGCCAGTCCCAATAGTCCTTGGCTACATCAAGCAGTAGTTTGTTTACCAGTTTAAGGCGGTCGGCCTCGGCCATTTGGGGCAGCAACTGTGCCTGCCGCACAATGGAACGGCGCTCGTCCATAAACAAGCCCTGTCCCAGTGGTATGGCTATACCCGCGTAGCTCAGCCCGTTAGAGGGGGTGTATTTTTCGGGGTTGAGGTAAGGGCCGCTGCTGCGCTCGTAGCCTGCCAGCAACTGAGGGCCAAACCAGAGCGGTACCCGCAGGCTGTTGTTCCAATAGGTATAGTACTCTTTATCCGAAAACTGCTTTTCGCCATACTTGCTGTCAAGCACAGGGTCGAAGCCGCCACGGGCCATACGCAGTTCCTGATCCGCCTGACGGGCGAGCAAGGCTGCCTGCGCCGAAAGCGGGTGGTGCGCCAGCACCTGCTCGTAAAGCGCGTGCATGGTGAGCACCTGTACCGAGTCCGACGGTTGGGCCGCGCCCGGTTGGGCTATACCTGTCAGGCAAAGCAGCAACAGCAAAAAGACTAAAAAAAGATATCTCCTCATGTGCTTATTTCTCTTCTTTGGCTTGCGTATTGGCTCCCTCTACTGGCAGTGTGCCCGTATAATCAGGTGGGAAGCCGTTCAGTTGGCGCCACAGCTCGTACCAGATCGGCACGGTATTCAACATCGCCCATCCCTGTACGCCGGATCCGATGCGGATCGCTTCCGGCCATTTTTCCTGCTCCGGGTCCTGCACCACCAGCATGCGGTAGAGGCCATTGGTAGCCGTGTTGTCAATTACGGCTACTTTGCCACCGAATGTACCGAAGCCCAGATTTGGCCAGCCAGAGAACACGAGTGCCGGCCAGCCATCAAATTGCAGGCGCACCGGAGCGCCGCGGTAGAGCAGGGGCAGGTCCATGGGTTGCACATAAAGCTCCACGGCCAGTTGCGGGTCTTCGGGCATAATCGTCGCAATCGCTTCTCCCTCTTTGATGTTCTCGCCTATGCCTGCCCGGAGCGTGCGCACGAGGTAGCCCGTTTGCGGTGCCACCACCTGGTAAAAATTACTCCGCACCAGGGTACTACTATACTCACTTCTGAGTTTGGAGACGTCCCCAAGCGTGCTGTACAGGTAGGCCTGGTTTGCGTTCAGGTCCGATTCAGCTTTAGCCAGTTTGTCGGCGTACTCAGCCTGCAGCGAATTGAGTTCGGTATAGGCATTGAGCAGCTCTGCCCGCGAGCTGCCGAGTTTGTTTTCGTTGGCCACCAGCTTGGCCTCGGCTTCCTGCAGCTTCAGGCGGCGTGCCTCCAGCTCAGTCAGCGACTTGAGCCCTTGTTCGTATAGTGTCTCCTGCCGGGCATACTGGTTGCGTGCTATCTCTACTTCTACGCGCTGGGCAGCCAGGTCTGCGCTGTCGCTCTGCACCTTCAGGCGGGTCTGGGCTATTTTGTTGCGGCCCTTTTGCAGGCTGAACTGCAAGCCCTCGCGCAAGGCCCTGATCTGGTCCTGCAGGGCCGCGGTTTTGGCTTTGGTAGCGGTGGCAGCTCCTTCCTTGGCCTGCACCTGTTCGTCGAGCCGGTCCAGCAGCTGCGGGTCAAAGAACTTTTCTTTTACTTCCGATAAACTCACGATCGTGTCGCCTTTCTGCACCAGCTCGCCTTCCTGCACATGCCAGCGGTCGATGCGGCCTGCAATGGTGCTCTGTACGGTCTGCGGACGGTCTGCAGGGTTAAGGGCGGTGAGCGCGCCACGCGACGAGATGTTCTGGGTCCAGGGCAGAAACAGACTCAGGATCAGGAGAAGCACTATGCCTGAGATCCAGAAGGCTAGGGTGCGCCCCAGACTGGGGGTCTGCACCATTTTCATCGCCTCCATGGCCCTGTTCTCCCCCGTCGGGGTATAAGGATCTTTCTCTTTCATAATTATACAGTCAAGTTGGCCAGTTGCCGATAGGGGACGCTGTTACTTATTTCCTCAAAATTCCCGTTTGCCACCAACTGCCCGTCTTTCAGGAGCAGGGTGCGGTCACAGATCGCCATCACTTCCGGGTCGTTGGAAATGATCAGGACCGTCCAGCTGAACTCGTGCGACGAGAGCATCTGGATCAGGCGCAGCTTTTCGTGTTTTTCCATACCGCCCCAGAAGTCGTCGAGGAGCAGCATTTTGGGGCGGTGCACCAGGCAGCGGGCCATGATGATCTTGCGCGACACACTGGCCGGCAGGCGAATGCTACCGCCGGTCAGCTCGGTCTGCAGCCCGTCTGGCAGCTCGTGGATGAAGTCGGTAAGGCCCACATTATCGGTCGCCCACACCACATCGTCAATCGGTACGTTCGGTTTGCCCAGCGTGATGTTCTCCAGGATGGTGCCGTTGAAAACCTGCTCCTTCGATGTGTTGTCGCCAATGAGGCGGCGCAGGCTGTTCTTGTCCAGGTCGCGCATCGAGAGGTTGTTGTAGGCGATGCTGCCTTCGTAGTTCTCGTACAGGCCGAGCAGCAGCTGGCTGAGCGTAGATTTGCCCGACCGGTTAAAGCCCGCAATGCACACCCGCTCCGAGGCCAGCACATCAAACGAAATGCCGTCGATGGCAAACTCCTCTACGTTGGGGTACTGGTAGCGCAGATTCTTCACCTGTATCGACAGGCCCTGCCCTTTGTCGGGCATCGTCAGGCCGCGTTCTTCCTCCAGCGGCATATCGGTTACCTGGCCAAGTTTATCAAGGCTGGTGAGCAGGTCGTAAATAGTGTCGAGTTTGATGATGATCTTCTCCACGGCTGTCATGATGAGAATGATCACGATCTCGGAAGCCACAAACTGCCCAATGTTGATTTCCCGCTGAATAACGAGCACAGCACCCAGCACCAGCAGGCCGCCCGTAATTACGGTCTTGAAACCCACAAAGCTGAAGTACTGCGTCATCAGTACCCGAAAGTGCTGCTTGCGTGCCTTCAGGTAGCTGGTAACAAAGCCGTTGGTCTTTTCGGTGGGCAACACAGACTGGCCACCCAGTTTAAAGCTGTTCATGGAGCGGGCCATTTCCTGTAACCAGGCCACCAGCTTATACTTGTACTTCGACTCAGTAATGCTGGTATCGATCCCGCGGGGGCTCGTCAGGTATAGGATGCCGATGAGCACGATCATCAGGATCATACCGAACACAATAAAGTAGGGATGGTAGAACGACAGCAGGATGAGGCCGAACACGATCTGGATGGCAGATGTGGTGAAGTCGGTTAGCAGCTTGGCCATCGACTTTTGCAGCGACACCGTGTCGAAGAAGCGGTTCATGAGCTCGGGCGGATAGTAACGGTGCAGCGCCTCCGACTGCAGGCGCGGCACCCGGTAGGCAAAGTCGAAAGCCGTTCGCGCGAAAATGCGCTGCTGTATGTACTCCACCAGCCACAGTTGCATGATCTGCATGCCACCCACAATAAGCAAGCCCAGCACAATAAGGGTGATCAGCACCACCACCGACACCGTGATCTGCCCACTGGATACAAAGGCAATAATGCTCTGAATGCCCAGCGGCAGCGACAAACTGATAAGGCCGGCCACAATGGCATAAATGTACAGGTATACGATCTCGCGTTTCTCGGCTGCAAGCAGCTGCCAGAAGCGCTGCATGGGAGTGTATTGAGGTCGGTGTTTATAAGCTTTGTTCATGTGTCTGTGTTATCTCTTCTGGTCAACTGCCGCAAAAACAAGATGTTTTAAAAAAATAGCCGTTTCTTCCGGGCTTCGCTGCGTTCCCTTAATCTCGGTGAGCGAGGGCAGGTGCTCGGCAAAGAAAACCTGCTGGTGGGCCGCCTCCATAATGGTGCTGATGAGCGCATGCGGGTAAGGGTAGTCCGGGTTGATGCGCAGCACCATCTCGGCCAGGTGGTGGCACAAACGCTTGTACTCCAAAAAATAGCCGTCCTTGTTATCATCGTCCACCTCCTTGGTCAGGTATACCTTGGAGGCCTCACTGATCACAATACGGTGCAGAGCGCTCTCACTGATGTGGAGCGTGGCGGGGTTGTCGGTGCCGGATGCGGTGATCACATCGATAGCCCTGCTCAGACGCTCCCGGGCATCAGCCACGTTGTTGGTATGAAACAGCACAAAGTGGTCGAGCCAGGCCCAGTGCCACGACACCAGGTATACCAGCAGCTTGTGCTTGTTCTCGAAATAGCGGTACACAGACGCTTCGGTCGAGTTGATCTCAGTGGCCAGTTTCCGGAAGGTGAACTGCTCAAATCCCAGCTCGTCGATAAGGCGGATGCTCTCCCGGATAATGCGCTGGCCAAGCTCGGTGAGCTCCGGATCGCGCAAGTAGGCTTTGTGGTTTAAATTTATCTTGATGCTCGTTGTGTTCATGGCCTTGGTGAGTTAGGAGCGGTTGCTATACCTTCCGGCTGCTTTTTATTCGAGATTTACAGCGCAAAGTTATAACAACTTTCTAATATGATAGTTTTACTATCGAAAAGATTTATTTTACTTTTTTGTCCTAAACATATTTTGCCTGATTTTACCTATTTGATTATCAGGCAGGTATAGCGCTCTATAGCATGGGCCAAGTTTTATGCCGCGCAAATCGGTAATTGAATAGGTTTGGCCTTACTCATAGGTATAGCCAGCCTAGAGCTATACCTGACGCGAATCAGAAAAAGAAGCTGTACCTTTGCAATTCGCTAGGGCCTTACGTAAAGACCAGTAGCCAATCAGCAACGCATTGCCATGAAGTTCGAAGATTACCGCATATCCGACGAGATCAAGAAGAGCCTGGACAAGCTTGGTTTCCGCAAACCGACCGACATCCAGTTCAAAGCCATACCGCCCATCATGAAAGGGGAGGACGTGTTGGCCATCGCCCAAACGGGCACCGGCAAAACGGCTGCCTTTGCTATACCTGTGCTCGATAAGCTGCAATACCAGATCAACCGCCGGCGCTCCGACGGTATCAAGTGTGTCGTGATGGTGCCGACCCGCGAACTGGCCTTGCAGATCACAGAGGTGTTTGAGCAGCTCGGGCGCCATACCCGCGTAAAGACCTTCTGTGTGTTCGGGGGGGTGGAGCAGGGGCCGCAGATCGCTAAGCTAGAGGCAGGTATAGACATCCTGGTGGCTACGCCGGGCCGCCTGTTCGACCTCGTAAGCCAGGGCTACATCCGGCTGGAGCGCGTCGAGACGCTGGTGCTCGACGAAGCGGATCACATGCTCGACCTCGGTTTTATCCACGACATCCGGCAACTGATCACCAAACTGCCCCGCAAGCGACAGACGCTGTTCTTCTCGGCCACCATCAACGAAAAGATCAAGGAGCTGGCCTACTCGCTTGTCAATAAGCCGGTGCGTATTCAGATCTCCCCAAAAGATCCGGTTTCGAAGAACGTGGACCACTCGGTGATGTACGTGGAGATGGACGAGAAGCGTTTCTTCCTGGAGCGGGTGGTGAAGGAAAATCCGGATAAAAAGATACTGGCCTTTGTGCGCACCCAGGTGCGGGCCGAGCGTGTAGTGGCAGCCATGGAGCGGGTTGAAGTCGCGGCGATGAGCATTCATGGCGGCAAAGAGCAGAAAGACAGGCTCGAGGCCCTGAAGAAGTTCAAGAAAGGGGAGGTGAAACTGCTGATCGCGACCGATGTGAGCGCCCGCGGCATCGACATACCTAATGTGGACTACGTCGTGAACTATGACCTGCCCGACCAGCCTGAAAACTACGTGCACCGCGTGGGCCGAACAGGCCGGGGCATGGCCAAAGGTATAGCCGTGTCGTTTTGCAGTACCGAGGAGAAGCCGATACTAGACGAGATACAGACTTACCTGACCAAAGACATCAAAGTGCTGCAGCTCGACCCCGAGGACCGCGAAACAACCATCGACTTCAGCGCCGAGGCCAAGTTCGACTGGAAAGCCCTGATGAAAGAGGCCGAAGAGTTAGACTCGAAAGTGAAAGCTGCCAAATCGAAAAAAGCCAAGGCCAAGGCTAAGAAAAAGAAGTAGAGTACAAAAGGGATAACGAAAGGCCTGTGCAGAGATGGTGTTTGCACAGGCCTTTTTATATTCCACTAAAAAGTGCTGCCTTTGAGTGCAATTCAACTTTATAAGGGTGCCATGATATTGATTGATTTGGAGTGATATACGTATATATTATTGTAAATCAATTTATAAACCTGCCGACAAACCCCGGCAAATCAATCAAAGAAAGGAGCATGAGATGAGACGATACAGAAGAAGTTTCCTTTCAGGATTATTTTTTAATACTGGAAACTATAACCTGCCCACTGTGGACGATAGCCTTGGCGTGAGCCGCAGTTTCTCAGACGGAATCAACGATGAGATGCTTCGGGAAGAAAGACTGGAGCGAGAACACAACAGAATGGCTGAACACAAACTTAACGAGCCAACAGACAGCCCTGCTAATGGCCCAGATAATACTACCGAAACGAAATAGCGAAGCCATCCTGCCAATAAACTGAAGCTATGCTTTGCTGGGATTAGCTTTACCCGGACTGGCAGCCAGCACCCAACAACATGAACATTGATGATGCACAGAGCCGCCTATGGTAAATGGAGCGGCTCTTGCCTTTTTACTGCAGCTTTTTAGCAGCTATACCTGACCTGCAGGAAACCGTTGCGGTATAGTTTGTTGTCGGTTGGGATCAGTTTGAGTTTGTGCTCCTGTGCCTCTTCAGAAAAGAGCGGTATACCTTTGCCTAATATAATGGGTATGTATGTCAGGATGATCTCGTCGAGGAGGCCTGCATTAAGTACGGCAGTATTCAATTGCCCGCCGCCTATCAGCCAGATGTCCTTGCCTGGCTGCTCTTTCAACTGCTCTATAAAGTCTGTTACGCCATCTTTTACAAACGTGACATACTCATTGTTGTGCTGTGCGGACCGGCTAAAGACATAGTTTTTGAGGTCGGGGTAAGGGAAGGGCATGTCGAAACCCAGCACCTGCTGATAAGTGGTGTGGCCCATCAGCGTAGTGTCGATGGTTTGCAGAAAGGCGCTGTAGCCAAAGTCCTCGTCCGGGATGTTATATTTCTTGTCGTGCAACCAGTCAATATTTCCGTCAGGTCGGGCTATAAACCCGTCGGTGCTCGCTGCAATGTATAGGATGATCTTTCTCATAGCGCTATAGGTACGCAAAACCGGCGCTCAGGTATAGGAGAAGCTATAATATATAATAGAGAGTTAGAGCACCGCGCTCTTAACCCGGTGCTGTTCTCCGGCACAGCCATTGTAACCAATTGCCTGGTTAACGGGACAGTAGCGCAACATGCCTGTTACAATAGGTATCGCCCCTAAAACAGACAGGGCTTTGATATTATAAAATGCCCCTACTCCGATCATGGCCATTCCTGCCAGCACCCGAAATTTCTGCTCCGTCAATCCTACGTTACATTCCATACTTTTTATTTTAGGTTCCTTATGTCATACGTGACATTTATAGAGAGTTGTTTTAATTTGATTGCATTATAATTTGGACAATCAGGATATTAAGTATACCTTATAGGGGTAATGCAAGTGATGAACAGAGACAGTGCCTTTTATGCCGCCCGCTATGTGTTACCCGAAGCAGGAGCCTGGGTGTTAGGCTTGGTGTTGCTGGCCGTTATGGAACCTGCCGGCGACCATCTGTTCAGTTTGTGCCCTTTAAGCTGGATCTGGCCAGATGGGTGCCCGGGTTGTGGGCTTGGCCATAGCATTGCTTACCTGTTCAGGGGAGAGTGGACATCCTCATGGCGAGCGCATCCGCTGGGATTGCCGGCGCTGCTCCTCCTGAGTTGGCGGGTAGCAAAGCTATCCGCACAATCCCGGAAATTATACCTACTTCACTCTAAACTATAAACTATGGCTAATGTATTTAATTTAATGCCTGAGCTCGAGCCTGATGAGATGGCTTATGTGCAAGGTTTGCTCAATTCTATGTCGGAATATGAGGCGCAACAGTTTACGTCGGTTTACAGAGCGCGCCGGCGCGAACCGATGTTAGTGCTTATTACGGCGGCGCTGGGTTTCTTTGGGGTGGCAGGTGTGCATCGTTTTGTGCTGGGGCATATAGGCATGGGGTTGCTCTACTTATTCACGGCCGGACTCTGTTTTATAGGCACTATTATCGATCTTATAAATTATAAGCGCCTGGCATTCGAGTACAATATTAAAGAAGCACAGCAGGCTCACGCCATTGTCATGTCGCAGACAGGGAATTATGGTGGTACCAACAACTACTGAGTTTAGCTTTTGTTACGAGGGCAATGTAACTTACCATAACACCTTGTGTATTGAAGATGTAAATTTTATTGAAAATTTACATCGGCGGGCAAGCTTTCGCCTTAAAATTTCTCCAATAAAATGTTAGTTAAGTTGAATGAAGTGACCTTCAGTGCGTTGCAGAGGTCATTTTATGTCGTTAGGGGTCTCAAAAAGGCATAAAAAAATATTACGAAGAATCTTTGTTAAGGTTTTGTTAAATGTTTTTAATGCCTATATTTGGAGATAAAACTATTCTATTATCTAATCTATTTATCAACAACCTAACAAAACAAGTGTAGTTTATGAAGAAAGTATTACTACTTAACTTCTTGTTTTTGTTTGCGCTTTTGGGTCAGGTAGCGGCTCAAAGTCGGACAATAACAGGTAAAGTTACAGGGGCAGGGGACGGAGCACCTCTACCAGGTGTGTCTGTAGTTGTGAAAGGTACCACCACAGGTACTGCAACGAATGCAGACGGTTCATTCAGCGTAAACGTGCCAGATAATGCGAACACCCTGGTGTTCCGTTACATCGGATACGTGGCAAAAGAGGTGGCGATTGGCGCAAATACTTCAGTTAACGTGACATTGGATATTGATAGCCAGCAGCTGTCAGAGGTTGTAATCCAGGTGCCTTACGGTACTATCGCAAAAACAGCCTTTACGGGTGCTGAGTCAACCATCACAACAAAAGCGATCGAGAGACAGCAGGTAACATCTGTTACACGCGTACTTGAGGGCTTGGTACCAGGTATCCAAACTACCAACGGTGGTGGTGCTCCTGGTTCTAACGCTTCTGTGCGTGTTCGTGGTATTGGTTCTATCTACTCAAGCAGCGAACCTCTTTATGTTGTGGACGGTGTTCCTTTCAGCGGCACACTTCAGTCTATTTCAACTGACGACATCGCGTCTGTAACAGTATTGAAAGATGCGGCAGCATCTTCACTTTATGGCTCTCGTGCTGCGAACGGTGTGATCATGATTACAACTAAGAGAGGTAAGACTGGCAAGCCTAGCATTGCTGTTAACCTGAGAAGAGGTGTTTCTGATCGTGCTATTAAAGAGTACGACCGTGTAAACGAGCAGGAATACTACGAACTGATGTGGGAGGCTATGCGTAATGCGAAACTCGGTGGCGCACCTCAGCCTGGCCAAGATCTTACTGCTGCTAACAAATTTGCTTCTGACAACATTGCAGGTGGAAGCGGTCTTGTTTACAACCCATTCAACGTGCCTGGCAACCAGGTGATCGATCCGGCTACTGGCCGTTTGAACCCAAATGCTCGTTTGCTTTACAGCGACTCATGGGCTGAGGAATTGTTCCAGAAATCTAACCGTACAGACCTGAACATGAACGTGTCAGGTGGTGCTGAGAAGAGCGACTACTACCTGTCTGTTGGTTATATCAAAGAAGAAGGTATCGCTAAATTCTCTGGCTATGACCGTGTAAATGCACGTGCCAGCATCAATACGCAAGTAACTGACTGGTTAAAGTCAGGTGTTAATATTGCCGGTAACATGTCTGAAAACCAGGGTAACTATGCAACTGGTACCGCTACATCTAACCCATTCTACTACTCTCGCTACATGGGCCCAATCTACCCGGTATGGCAGCGTGATGGCGAAGGTAACTTCGTAGCAGATCCTGTACGTGGTGGTAATGCGCTGGACTGGGGTAATGCAAGCCAGATGGGTGCCAGACCATATGCGCCAAACTCTAACCTGCTTGGTACGCTGGCTCTGGACGAAAGATCTTTGAGAAGAAGCGAGGCAACTGTAAACACTTTTGCTGAAGTGAAATTCCTGGAAGACTTCACATTCAAAACTACTTTCGGTGGTAACTACTACAATGGTTTCGGTACTACTTACCAGAACTCACAGTTTGGTGATGCAGCCAACGTAAGCGGACGCTCTACTAAATCTGATAGAAGAACTATTTCTTATACCTTTAACCAGGTATTGACTTGGAACAAGCAGTTCGGGAATCATAGCCTGCGAGCCTTAGCTGGTCATGAAAACTATGATTGGGAGTCTAGAAACGTATCTACTACTAAGACTGGTTTCGCATTCCCTGGTACTACTGAACTTGCTTCAGCCGCAACTTTGACTGACGGTACTTCTGACTTTGAGGATCACAAGATCGAGTCTTACTTCACTCAGTTGAACTATAGCCTTTCTGACAAATACCTAGCTTCTGCCAGCTTTAGAAGAGACGGATCTTCTCGCTTCCACAAAGATACACGTTGGGGTAACTTCTTCTCAATCGGTGCAGGCTGGAGAATTTCACAAGAAGACTTCTTCAATGCTGAGTGGGTTGATGAACTGAAACTGAGAGGTAGCTATGGTGAGCAGGGTAACGAAAATACCTTGAACACAGATGGAACGCAGAACTATTATGCTTGGCAAGGACTTTACTCACTGGGTTGGAACAACGTGAATGCGCCAGGTGCACTGGTAACTTCACTTCCAGCAATGGATCTACAGTGGGAATCTAACGCTAACTTCAACATTGGTGCTGACTTCAGGTTCTTCAATAAAGTAGAAGGTACAGTTGAATATTTCGAGCGTATTTCTGACAACCTGTTGTTCTTAATTCCACTTCCTTATTCTACTGGTGGCCTAGGTAAATGGGAAAATATTGGTACAATGAAGAATAATGGTTGGGAACTGCAGTTAGGTTACAATGCGGTATCTACAGGCGACTTCGACTGGAGAATGGACATGAACCTCACCAGCTACACCAACAAGATCACAAAGATGCCTAACGGTGACCCAATCATCAGTGGCACTAAGCGTTATGCTGAAGGTCAGAACATTTACGACTTCTGGCTGCGTGAGTACTATGGCGTAGACCCATCTAATGGTGATGCCCTGTACCGCACCGACCACACACAGTACAAGCCAGACAATGCTGCTTATAAGATCATTGGCCAGGATACTGTAACAAACAACATCAACTTTGGCACATATGATTATCAAGGTTCTGCTATCCCTGACCTAATGGGTGGTTTCACTAACTCATTCCGTTACAAAGGATTTGACCTTTCTGTCCTAATGACATTCCAGGTGGGTGGTAAGTTCTACGATAGCAACTACGGTAGCTTGATGCACAGAGGTTCTTATGGTACACACTTCAGCAAAGATATGCTGAACCGTTGGACGCCAGAGAACACCAACACAGATGTACCTAGACTGCAGCAAGGTTTGGCTACACAGGATGGTGCTTCTACAAGATGGCTGTTCGACGCTTCTTACCTGAACATCAAGAACATCAACCTGGGCTATACTCTGCCAAACACGTTGACTTCAAGAGTAGGTGTAAACAACATGCGTGCATTCGTATCTGTTGACAATGCCAAGATCTTCACAAAGAACGAAGGTATGGACCCACAGCGTAGCTTTAACGGTACATCAGACTTCACTTACCCAGTGATGCGTACTTTCACGCTTGGTCTAAACGCTAACTTTTAATTAGGGATATTACTAGAATGAAAAATATAGTTAAAAAACTAGCTCCGCTGGCACTGGCAGTTTTAGTGCTGACGGGTTGCGAGAAAGAGTACCTGGAGACAACTCCTAAGTCTCAGGTGCCAAATGATTTAGTGTTTTCTTCGACAGAAGGTGCAACAGTAGCCCTGAACGGTATCTACCGCTCTATGTGGACATCAATGGATGGTAGCCACGGTCACTTCGGGCAGAAGTCTTACGACCTGACGATGGACATGATGGGTAATGACGTAATCACGCCAGTACGTGGTTATGGTTGGTTCGTAGCAGAGTATAACCACTCAGCATACGGTACTGCTACCCAAACATCGCGCTCTGGTGCTACCTGGAGATACTACTACAGAACCATCAACAACGCGAACCTTATTATCGCAAACGTAGATGAAGCTGTTGGTACACAGGAGCGCAGAGATTATCTCAAAGGTAACGCCCTGTTCCTTAGAGCGCACTCTTACTTCTATCTGATTAACCTGTTCCAGCATACTTACAAAGGCAACGAGAATGCCCCAGGTGTGCCATTGTACACTGAGCCAACTACTGAAGGTAAAGGCCGTGGTACTGTGCAAGAGGTTTACAACCAGATTGTTGCTGACCTGGATGCTGCTGAAGCCCTGTTAGCTGGTAAAACGAAAGACCACGTTTCTCACATCAACCAAAAGACTGTAAAAGGTCTTCAGGCTCGTGTAGCTCTGCAGATGGAGAACTGGGAGAGAGCTGCTATAAAAGCAAACGAAGCTCGTCAGGGTTATACGCTGATGAATGCAGCTACTTACAAGGCTGGTTTCGGTACTTCTAATGGTGAGTGGATGTGGGGTCTTCAGATTCCGAACGACCAGTCTACGATCTATGCTTCTTTCTTCTCGCACATGGCAAACACCGCAGGTGGTTACGCCGGTCTGGGTAGCACGAAGCTGATCACGAGAGAACTTTACGAGAAAATGTCACCTACTGACGTGCGTAGAGAGATCGTACAGGCTCCTTCTGTTGACAACAAAGGCACTTACTACAACTACACTTCTCTGAAGTTCCGTCTGCCAGGTGCTGGCTCATGGGCTGCTGACTACGTGCTGATGAGAGCTTCTGAAATGTACTTGATCGAGGCTGAGGCACTTGCCAGACTTGGTAGAGACGCAGAGGCTGTAACAGTTCTGGAGACATTAGTGAAAGCGAGAGACCCATTGTATGTAACTTTGGCTACTTCTGGAACAGCTCTAATCGAAGAGATCCTAATCCAGAGAAGAATCGAGCTTTGGGGTGAAGGTTTCTCTATCCTGGATCTGAAGCGTCTGAACAGACCAGTTAAGAGAACTGTTGGTACTGCTCCAAACGGTGAACACGTTGAGGCCCTTATCCTGGTAAAAGAGCGTTCTATCACAGATCCACAGATTCTGTTCAGAATTCCTCAGGATGAGCTTAACAACAATAAAGCACTGTCGGCTGGTGATCAGAACCCATAATCGATTCTGATAAAAATAGAATCTAATAAGAGCCGCCCCTTGCAATGCAGGGGGCGGTTTTTTTATACCTAATAATGCCTGAGCAAAAGCTTTAAGTAGAAGAGAATTATTAACTTAAAGCTCTAAAACAAAGCACATGACTTTCATGAAGAAATCTTATACCTATACCGCTCTTGGCGCAATCTGCTTTTTGTCGGGTGCTTTCGTGATGAAGCTGGCAGATGACAAGATAACGGTGGATATGTTGCGTAGCGCACAGCAAATGATCGGGCTGAACTTCACGGATGCGCAGCTAGACTCGGCAACAACCAGTGTAGCAGAGTTTCGGGAAGGCTACCAGCGCATCAGAAAGCAACCCCTGGCTAATGAGGTAACGCCTGCACTACAGTTCAACCCCATCCCTGTTGGGTTCGAGTTTGAGCAGAAACGGGAGAAATTCGAAGTAGAAAGGCGGAAAGGTATAAAGCTGCCTACCAACAGGGAGGAGCTTGCTTTCTATTCGGTTCCACAACTCGCAGAACTCGTAAGAACAAAGCAGATCAGCTCAGAGGAGCTTACCAAATTTTTTTTAGATCGATTGAAGCAGCACGGCCCAACATTGCAGTGCGTTACCAGTCTAACTGAGGAGCTGGCGCTGGAGCAGGCACGACGTGCGGATCAGGAGATAAAAGCCGGTAAGTACAAAGGTATGTTGCACGGTATACCTTATGGTGTAAAAGATTTGCTCGCCACTAAAAAGTATAAAACAACCTGGGGCTCTGTACCCTACAAAGACCAGCAAATTGATCTGGATGCCACGGTAGTGGAGCGACTGGAGCAGGCCGGCGCAGTATTGGTGGCTAAACTCACCTTGGGTGAACTGGCCATGGGTGATGTATGGTATGGGGGTAAGACCCGCTCACCCTGGGACACGACGAAAGGCTCAAGTGGTTCATCAGCCGGATCGGCTTCGGCAGTGTCAGCTGGTTTATTGCCATTTGCTATCGGTACAGAAACACTCGGGTCTATCGTGTCGCCATCCACGGCGTGTGGAACCACAGGCTTGCGCCCCACTTATGGACGGGTGAGCAGGTATGGCGCTATGGCCCTTAGTTGGTCTATGGATAAAATTGGACCAATCGCTCGTTCTGCCGAAGATTGTGCCATTGTGTTTAACGCCATCTATGGTCCAGATGGGAAAGACCTGACAGTTGCAAATGCGCCATTCAATTACAACAAGAGCATAGAAGCAAAAAAGCTACGGGTAGGCTATCTGCACAAAGACTTTGAGCGTGACTATCCTTTTAAAGAAAATGACAAAGCTACACTCGAGGCACTACGAAAAGCAGGTATAGAACTGGTGCCGATCGAACTGCCAAACCTCCCTGCCCGTGACCTGACCCTGACCATATCGGTAGAAGGAGCCGCTGCTTTCGATGAGTTAACCCGCAGCGGTCGCGATAGCCTGATGGTGCAACAGCACAAGAATGCCTGGCCAAATATCTTTAGAGCAGGTCGCTTTGTTACTGCTGTAGAGTATTTGCAGGCACAGCGAGTGCGCTCACTGATTATCCAGCAGATGCACGAGCAACTCAAAGGTATAGACGTATACCTGAGCCCATCTTTTGCAGGCAGCAACCTGGTGATGACAAACCTGAGCGGCCATCCCTGTGTGGTTGTGCCGAATGGCTTTCAGAAAAACGGCATGCCCACCACCATCACCTTTATGGGGCAGCTTTACGGTGAGGCAAAGGTGCTTGCCCTGGCCAAGCTATACCAGGACTTGACAAACCACGACGAGCAGCGACCACCAATGGCACTGAGTAGCCGTTAGCCGGGCACAACCGACTCTAGGAAATAAGAAGAGGAGAGCGGCTTGGCATGTTTGAGTATTATAGCTTATTTTTAGTCTTTCACTACAACCTAATCTAAACACAACATCTATTATGCTTCTTAAGAAGAGAGCTATTCTCCTGATGTCATGGCTTGTGCTGGCCGGCAGTGCTGCCGTGCAGGCGCAGGAAAACAGCAGCAAGCTAAGTGTGGAGAAGATCATGCGCGACCCGACCTGGATCGGCACTTCACCCAGCAACATATTCTGGTCGGAAGACGGCAAAAAGATTTACTTCAGCTGGAATCCGGATGCCAACCGCAAAGACTCGCTTTACAGCGTAACAGCAAATGGCGGCAATCTGCAGAAGGTGAGTGCACAGGAACGTCGCGCCTTGTCTGGAACCTGGAACGCGCGCTATAACAGAGCCAAAACCCAGAAGGTATACGAAAAGAACGGAGACTTATACCTGCTCGATATCAAGAGTGGCAAAACCCAGCAGATCACCAATACGGTAGAACGCGAGAATAGCCCCTCCTTTAGCTATGATGAGAAAAAAGTGGCTTTCGTGAAGGACGGAAACCTATACCTGTGGACAATCGCCAATGGGCAGTTAGCTCAGTTAACTGATTTCAAAAAAGGCAACCAGCCGGCAGGAGAAGGAAAGAACCCACAACGAGACTGGCTGAAAGAGCAGCAACTGACACTGCTGCAGATCGTGCGGGAGCGTGAGGCAGACAAAGAGGCTGCCCAGAAACAGCAGAAGGCTGACAACCCAAAAAGGCCAAAGGAGATTTACATCGGTGACAAGTCTGTTGATAACATCGTGCTAAGTCCGGATGAGCGCTACATCAGCTACCGCATGGTAACGCGCCCGAGAAACGCCAAGGTGGCCATCGTGCCGGATTTCGTAACTTCATCAGGCTATACCGAAGACATCAACACCCGCACCAAAGTAGGGGATGCCCAGGCGACCTTTGAGTCGTTTGTGTACGACATCAGCCGCGACACTACCTATGCGCTGCAGGTAGCGGGTATAGATGGTATAAACGAACAGCCAGCTTACCTGCGCGACCGTGACACCAAAGCAAGCACCGCAAAAGAGCCTGCTACAAAACCTGCTAAAACGGAAGCCCGTGCCGTAACCGTATTCGGGCCTGTGTGGTCCGACAATGGCAAGCACGCCGTGATGGTAGCCCGCTCAGCCGATAACAAAGACCGATGGATTCTGAAACTCGACCCTGCCACTGGCAAGCTGAGTACGCTCGACCGTCAGCGTGATGAGGCCTGGATCAACGGCCCAGGTATAGGTTTCGGAACAGGCGACATTGGCTTTATGCCGGATAATGAACATGTTTGGTTCCAGTCGGAGGAGAGCGGTTATTCGCATTTATATGTCGTGAACCTCAACAATGGCAGTAAAAAAGCACTGACGAGTGGGAAGTTTGAGATTTCCGGCCCACAGATCTCCAAAGATAAGAAGAGCTGGTATTTCACAGCCAACAAGGTGCACCCAGGCGAGAAGCATTTCTATCGGATGCCGGTTAACGGCGGAGAAATGACCCAACTGACTTCCGGCACTGGCGCGCACGAAGTAACCCTTTCTCCGGACGAAAAAACACTGGCCATCCGCTATTCTTACAGCAACAAGCCCTGGGAGCTGTTCGTGCAGGACAATAAGAAAGGCGCCAAGCCTCGGCAGGTGACACAATCGCTTACCGATGAATTTAAATCCTATAACTGGCGCGAGCCGGAAGTGATCAGCTTTAAGGCAAGTGATGGGGAGGATGTGTATGCCCGTCTATACCGCCCGGAGAAAGCTGTGGCAAATGGGCCAGCCGTAATCTTTGTGCACGGTGCCGGTTACCTGCAGAATGCGCACAAGTGGTGGAGCTCTTACTTTAGGGAATACATGTTCCACAACTTCCTGGCCGATAATGGCTATACCGTGCTGGACATTGATTACCGTGGCAGCGCCGGCTATGGCCGAGATGTGCGCACCGGCATCTATCAGTTTATGGGTGGTAAGGATCTGAGCGACCACGTAGATGGGGCCAAGCTGCTGGTAGACAAGTATAACGTCGATCCGAAGCGCATCGGTATTTACGGTGGGTCTTACGGCGGCTTCATTACGTTGATGGCCATGTTCACAGAGCCGGACGTGTTTGCTGCCGGTGCCGCTTTACGCTCCGTAACAGACTGGGCTCATTACAACCACGGTTATACCTCCAACATTCTGAACGTGCCGCAGCTCGATAGCCTGGCATACGCCAAGAGTTCGCCAATTTACTATGCCGAGGGCCTGAAGGGAGCACTCCTGATCTGCCACGGTATGGTAGACACCAACGTGCATTTTCAGGACGTCGTGCGCCTGACGCAGCGCCTGATCGAACTAGGCAAGGACAATTGGGAGTTGGCGGTTTACCCGGTAGAGGACCATGGCTTTACAGAGCCAGCCAGCTGGACGGATGAATACAAGCGCATCTACAAACTCTTTGAAGAGAATCTGAAGAAGTAAGCTGTAATGGTAATTTTAAAAGCGAACGCCCGGCATTTCTGTCGGGCGTTCGCTTTTATTGTTTTTAGAGAATGCTAGCCTTATCCAATAACTGTCTTTTACCATTTAGCTATCAGTGCCCCATGCCTAATGCTGGCCAGTTTTTATGGCTTGCAAGAGATTTCAGTAGGACAGCTGCTGATGCATTTATTAAATCTGCTTAGAAGATATAGCTTAGATTAGCACCTTGCGAAGCAGTGCCGTTAAATGTCGGTATGATGGTAGGGTTAAGCGAGAAGCCACTGTCGTTAGATTTTTTGTGCAGTTGTGGCACCAGAATACCAACAGCCGAGCCTATAGCATAGCCCAGCAGGTTATCGCTAAGGAAGTGCTTGCCAGCGCGCAAACGCAGATAACCCACGGCGGCCGGAACAGTAGCTGCTCCTACCCACACATAAGGACGGGCAGGCGAATCCGGATTAAAGTCGTGAAACACCTTCGCAAAGAAGAAAGAAGCCGCAGCCGCAGCCGTCGTGTGCCCGGCATAAAAAGAGTTACGGGCATTGGCTCGCATTTTATCTCCCATTTCAACATCCGGGCTATATACCAGCGGTCTGGTTCTGGGGTTAAAACCACTCGACATCGTGAATAGAGCGCCTGTGATGGCCATGGTCTGCACGTACATCCCGAGCACTTGCCCGGCATTGCTGCGCACATCATCGTCGAACGCCACCAATACCAAAGGAAGCGCGAAAGAGCCATAGAACGGGAAGTCACTCACTTTCTTGGCCTGGTCAGAGTCCCAGCCGGCAGAGAAACGGTCGAAGCTGTTGACCTGGTTCTTGTTCAGGTTAGCGATCTGCTCTTCGGTAAGCCCGTCCTTATCCTGCATACGGGTAAGTCCGTAATAGCTGAGGCCCATACCTGCAGCCGTTATCGGCGCATCTATTGCGAATTTGGTTCTATAGGGAGAGTCACTTTGTGCCTGGCTGGCCTGTGCTGTCAGCACAAGGCACCATATCATTAGAATATATTTCTTCATGGTTGAATCTTAAATGTGCAATTTTAATGATTGAAACGCGGCTATATATAAAAGGTTTTGTGTTGAATTTGTTTTGTTCGTAAGCATTGTGGCTAACTTTTGCCTCCTGCAGGGTTGATATAAAGATCAAATAGTTTTTATTTGATAGATGCAATTCGTGGCAAACCGAGCTTAACCGGATACCTTGATTACAGGAGCAGGTATACCTTCTGCGCATGATCGTTTTTATTGTGACGGAATTGCCGTAGCTTTGCACTCGCTGTCATTGCCGGCAGTTGGTTTATACTTTGTACCTAAACCCATCATTAAGATGCCATATTTGTTCACCTCCGAGTCCGTATCAGAAGGACACCCGGATAAAGTAGCGGATCAGATTTCTGATGCCCTCTTAGATGCATTTTTAAAGCAGGACCCACAGTCTAAGGTGGCTTGCGAAACGCTGGTTACGACAGGGCTTGTTGTGCTGAGCGGCGAAGTGAAAACCGAAGCATACGTAGATGTGCAGAAGATCGCCCGCGATGTAATAAAGCGTATAGGCTATACCAAATCAGAATATATGTTCGACGCCGATGCCTGTGGCGTGATATCGGCTATACATGAGCAGTCTCCGGACATCAACCAAGGCGTGGAGCGTACTAATCCTGAAGACCAGGGTGCAGGTGACCAGGGTATGATGTTTGGCTATGCCACCAACGAAACAGATAATTACATGCCATTGGCACTGAGCATCTCGCATTTGTTGCTGGAGGAGCTTTCTGCCATTCGCAAAGAAGGCAAGGAAATGACTTACCTGCGTCCGGACGCCAAGTCGCAGGTAACTATCCGATACAGCGACAACCACGTGCCGGAGAAGATCGATACGATTGTGATCTCGACACAGCACGATGAGTTTGTGCTACCTGAAAACGACAGCAACGAAGCGAAGCTTGCCGCTGAGAAACAGATGGTGCAGAAGATCAGAGAAGACGTGGACAGCATTCTGATACCGCGTGTACTGAATCTGTTACCAGAGCGTATCCAGAAACTGTTCAACAATGAAATTACTTACCACATCAACCCAACAGGCAAGTTCGTGATCGGTGGCCCGCACGGCGACACTGGTCTGACAGGTCGTAAGATCATCGTAGATACGTATGGTGGCAAAGGTGCACACGGTGGTGGTGCCTTCTCTGGCAAAGACTCTTCTAAAGTTGACCGCTCGGCTGCCTATGCAGCACGTCATATTGCCAAGAACCTGGTAGCTGCCGGTGTAGCTGATCAGGCACTGGTGCAGGTGGCTTACGCCATTGGTGTGGCCAAGCCAGTTGGCTTGTACGTGACGACCTACGGCTCTACCAAAGTGAAGGATGCGAACGGGAATGTGATGAGCGACGGTGAAATCGCTGAAAAGGTAAACAAGCTGTTCGACATGCGACCCTATGCGATCGTGCACCGCTTCGGACTGCAAAACCCGATTTTCTCTGAAACTGCCGCTTATGGCCACATGGGTAGAACGCCAGGCAAAAAGACGGTAGAGGTTTCTGTAAACGGAGTGAAGGAGGTGAAAGAGTTCGAGACTTTTACTTGGGAAAAACTTGACTATGTTGATAAGATCAAGGCGGAGTTCGGTCTGTAACCGTATTCCACTTTTAATCATAGAAAAGGCCTGCTGAGCGATCAGCAGGCCTTTTGTTTTATACCTGTTGCAGGTATAGCAAATGTCAGACTGGCTTAGTGGTGAGCCAGAAGTTTTTCTTTATACTTCTTGAGTTGGCGACGCATGGCCTCTACCGCTGCATCGGCGGCTGCCTCAAAAGAAGGCGCATCTTCTTTCGAGAAGAGGGTGGAGCCTGGCACGTATAGTTTAATTTCTACAGTCTTGTTATCTGTTCCGTCGTTGTTGTTATGTTTAAGAAACACCTCGCCTTCTACAATGCGGTCGTAGAATGTTTCCAGTTTGTCTACTTTCTGCTGGATGAAATCGGTCAGCTGTCTGTCAGCCTCGAAGTGGATGGAATGCATCTGTAGCTTCATAATCGTAACATTTTATGGTTAAACTTATGCTTTTGGATGAGCTTTCTCGAAAATCGATTTAAGCTTTTCTATCGAATTGTGTGTGTATACCTGTGTTGCGGCCAGGCTGGCATGCCCCAGCAGGTCTTTGATGGCATTGAGGTCGGCGCCATTGTTCAGAAGGTGAGTGGCGAAGGAGTGTCGCAGCACATGCGGGCTGTTATGTTCAGAAGTGGTAACCAAGCTGATGTACTTTTTAGCGACACGATAAACGAACTTCGGATAGAGGGCTCGTTCTTTATTAGTAACGAGCAGCCTTTCCGAATTGTTATTGACAAAGGTGCTTTTCTTGTGCTCCAGATACTGCCTGATGGCAGCTACCAATGTATCGTTTAAAGGGATGATGCGCACCTTGTTTCCCTTGCCCAGCACCCGTACCGTTTTGGCGTGCAAGTCTACGTCTTCGTGGGCTATACCGATCAGTTCGGCCAGGCGCATACCGGTGCCATACAGGAATTCCAGTATCAGGCGGTCGCGTTGTCCCTCAAAGGTGTCTTCAAAGGTAAAGCTATCCAGGAAGTTGTTGAATGGCTCCTCGGGCACAAAGGCCGGAAGTTTTTTGGAAACTTTGGGTGCCTTGATGCGCAGCATTGGGTTGGCGCTGATGCGCTGCTGGCTTAACAGGAATTTATAATAGGAGCGGAGGCAGGCAATTTTCCGGTTAACAGAACGTGCCTCCAGGTTTTTGTGCACCAGGGTCAGGATCCACGACCGGATGATGGTATGGTCTGCCTCGGCGGGATCAGTGATCTGGTAGGTGTCCTGCAGGTATTGCGCAAACTGGCCCAGATCGGTGTGGTAAGATGTAAGGGTATGCGGGCTATACCGCTTCTCGTATTCGAGATACTTAAAAAATAATTCCATACCTTGTTACAAATGACAGATGTGTCTGTCATTTGTAACAAGGTATGGAAAAATAAAATATCTTTAAAGAAAGACTAGTAGTTTTCGTTAGCGAAAAGCTGCTGCTTGTACTTCGCTCTTTCTTTTTGCTTTCTCTTCGCTACAGATGGCTTTTCGAAGAACGTTCTCGCTCTCAGCTCTTTCAGAACACCAGTTCTCTCAAATTTCTTCTTGAATCTCTTCAGGGCACGGTCTACAGACTCGTTATCTTTTACGTTTACAATAATCATGTTTTTCCTCGCTTCTACTGATATTTAGGGATGCAAATTTAGTTAATGTTTTACTTAAAAATCAATAGGTTGAGCAAAATATTTACTTAACCCACTGAAAAAAAGGTGCCTGCATAGCCAAAATAGCCTGCAGGCACTGTTTTGTTTGGTCAAAGATAGCCTTTTATTTGAGGATGGCTCTGGAGATAACCAGTTTTTGTATCTCGCTCGTGCCTTCGCCAATGGTGCACAGCTTGGCATCGCGGTAGTACTTCTCGGCTGGGTAGTCTTTGGTGAAGCCATAGCCACCGAAAATCTGCACACCCTCGTTCGCCACGCGCACCGATACCTCCGAGGCATACAGTTTCGCCATTGCCGACTCTTTGTTCACATTCAGGCCGCGGTTTTTCATGTCGGCCGCCTGGTAAGTGAGCAGTGCCGCCGCCTCAATCTCCGTGGCCATATCGGCTAGCTTAAAGGCAATGCCCTGGAAGCTGGAGATGGACTTATTAAACTGCTGACGCTCCTGCGAATAAGCCAATGCCGCCTCAAAAGCACCCTGCGCTATACCTAATGAAAGGGCCGCGATCGAGATACGGCCGCCGTCCAGCACTTTCATGGCCTGGATGAAGCCTTCGCCCACCTGGCCCAGAATCTGGTCCTTGTGCACGCGGCAATCTTCAAATATCAGTTCAGTTGTTTCAGAGGCACGCATACCCAGTTTGTCTTCTTTGCGGCCGGCGCTGAAGCCCGGCGTGCCTTTTTCGATAATGAAGGCCGTCATGCCATGGGAGTCGCCCACCTCGCCGGTACGCACGATCACCACCGCCACATTGCCCGTTTTGCCGTGCGTGATGAAGTTCTTGGCGCCGTTGATCACATAGTAGTCGCCATCCTGCACGGCTACCGTGCGCATATTGCCCGCGTCAGAACCTGTATTAGGCTCAGTCAGGCCCCAGGCGCCGATCCACTCGGCGGTGGCTAGTTTGGGGAGGTATTGCTTTTTCTGGGCCTCGTTACCAAATTGCAGGATATGGCCTGTGCAAAGGGAGTTGTGCGCCGCCATGGAGAGGCCAATAGAACCGTCGATCTTTGAAAGCTCCGCAATAGCCGTTACATATTCGAGGTAACCGAAACCCGAGCCGCCGTACTCAGTCGGTACCAGCACGCCCATCAGGCCCAGCTCGCCCAGCTTCTTGAACACTTCCACCGGAAACTCCTGACTCTCGTCCCATTCCATCATTTTTGGTTTGATGTTCTTAGCGCCGAAGTCACGGATCATGTCGGCAATCATGCGCTGGTTTTCTGTGTAGTTAAATTCCATTTAAGTTTAGTTGTTATTAAGTCGCGTGTATTAAACTGACAAATGAATAAAGGGTTTACAAAGCTAACCAAATAAGCATGATTGGCAAATTCGGAGTTTTAGTTTGATTTAGCTGATGCCTGAACATTAACCGGAGTTCAACCGGGAACAGGTAAAAGGCATCATGCGCCTGCAAGTATACTTTGGGTTTTGCTTCAGCTGTATATTAAACCCAAACAGGCTGCGTTTATTTTGATAGCGTATAATAATTGCGTTATTTTGATGTTGCGTTGCCGTGTTTGGCAACGTTTGTGTTTTGTGCCGGGTACATACGGTTGAACTGAGCAAATGATAAAATTTCTCCAGCATCTGTTTGGCAAGGAAGAAGTGCAGATAGAGTCGCTTAGCGCGATTGCCGTGGACATGCACTCCCACATCCTGCCAGGTATAGACGACGGCGCCGCCACCGTGGAGCAGTCGCTGGAACTCGTGCGCGGTATGAAGGAACTAGGCTACCGCAAGTTGATCATGACGCCCCACATCATGAGCGACTTCTACCGGAACACGCCTGACATCATCCGCACGCAACTGAAAGTGCTGCAGGATGCCGTAACCGAGGAAGGTATAGAGATGGAACTGGCCTGCGCCGCCGAGCACTACCTGGACGAGGCTCTGCTGCAGAAGCTGGAGGACAACGAGGAACTGCTCACCTTTGGCGACAATTACCTGCTGTTCGAGACCTCTTTCCTGAACGAGCCGCTCAACCTGCGCGAAGCCATTTTCCGGATGCAGTCACTGGGTTACAAGCCGGTGCTGGCGCACCCGGAGCGCTATACCTATTTCTATGGCAAGTTTGATGATCTGGTAAAACTGCGGGAGCAGGGTGTGTTGCTACAGCCAAACCTTAACTCACTTACGGGCTACTACTCACCGGGTGCCAAAATGGTCATCGAAAAACTTATCGACGCCGGACTGGTTGATTTCCTGGGGTCGGACGCGCATAGCCTGAAACACATTGCCAACCTGCAAAAAGTACTCTGCTCGAAGTATCTGGTAAAGGCACTGGAGCTTCCGCTTCTCAACAGTAAACTATAATCCTATCATTTCTCCTATACCTATGGCCACGGTTTTTGTGACAGGCGGCAGCGGCCTGATTGGCAGCTATCTTATACCGGCACTCGTCGCGCAGGGCCACCAGGTGCGTGCGCTGTACAGGGGGCAGGTGCCCGCTATCGCAAGTGCCGACCAGGTGGAGTGGGTACAGGGCGATATTCTGGACATTGCCTTGCTGCGAAATACCCTCCAAGGTATAGCCTACGTGTTTCATTGTGCCGGGCTGGTGTCGTATGCGCCGCAGGACGCCGAGTTGCTGCAGCAGGTAAACGTAGAAGGCACTGCCAATGTAGTGGATGCCTGCCTGGAGGCGGAGCAGGAGATTAAGCTGTGCCATGTCAGTTCGATTGCCGCTATTGGGCGCAGCCGGGGAGCCACGCTGCTAAACGAGAACAGCAAATGGGACGCTGGCGAGAAACAGTCAGCCTACGCCGAATCGAAGCACTATGGCGAGGTGGAGGTATGGCGCGGTATAGCCGAAGGGCTGCAGGCCGTCATCGTCAACCCCTCGGTGGTTTTGGGACCGGCTGACTGGAACCGCAGCAGTACCCGTCTCTTTAAGTATGTATACCAGCAACGCCCGTTCTATACGCCTGGCAGTGCCAACTTCGTGGATGTGCGCGACGTGGTGGAGGCCATGCTGCGCCTGACCTTCTCGGATGTTTCCGGCGAAAGGTTTATCTTGAATGCAGGGCAGCTTACTTATAAGGAGTTCTTTGCAGAAGCCGCCCGTAGTTTCGGTAAAAAGGCACCGTTCATTAAGGTGTCGCCTGGTTTGGCCGAGGTGGTCTGGCGGCTGGAGCATGCCCGGGCCTGGCTTACGGGTAGCCGTCCGCTCATCACCAAAGACACGGCCCGCGTGTCGGCCAAGAGCCATGTGTTTGACAATCGAAAAGTGCGGGAAACGACAGGTATAACCTTCAGACCACTGACCGAATCCATCGCCTGGACGTGCCATGTTTTGATGCAAACAACACAGAATCAGAGAGGTCCGGAACTGACCCGCGCAAACTAAACTATTTGCAGTTTATAAATGTAGTTAGAAGACAAGAGCTGCCTTTTGCAGCTTGTGGGATATAGGAGATGAAAGAGAATTTTGACGAGCACAGCGAGGATTCCGAACTGATCATTCGGTTCGAACAGATGCTGGGTACAAACGAGACCGTTTTTTTTGACCTGACCGATTTTGAATATATCATAGACCATTATACCGCTAACTTTGACTATAAGAAGGCGTTGCTGGCCTGTGATTCTGCCATAGCACAATATCCTTTTTCGACTGGGCTTCAAATAGACAAGGCGCAGTTGCTGGCCATGTCCGGCAACTTCGATGATGCCATGGTGCTCATTGACCAGGTAGCCGAGGTGGAGCCACAGAACCCCGACGTGCTGTTGACCCGGGGCATTATCTTCACGCAGCGTGGCGAGTATCGCGATGCTGTGGACCATTTTAAAAAAGCGCTGGCCTTTGCCGAGGACCGCGACGATATCTATTTCAACATTGGCCTGACTTACCAGAGCTGGGGCAAGTTCAGCTCGGCCATCAAGTACTACAAAAAGTGCATTGAGCTGAACGTGGAGAACGAGGCTGCCATGCAGGAAATCATTTATTGCATGGAGATCACAGGCTCGATGCGCGAGGAGCTACCTTTTTTTCAGGCCTTTATCGACAAAGACCCTTACTCGTATGTGGCCTGGTTTAACCTGGGCAACGTGTACAACAAGCTGGGGTCCTACGAAAAGGCCATCGCCGCCTACGATTATGCCACCATCATTAAGCCCGATTTCATCACGGCCTATAACAACATGGCCAACGCCTATGTGTTTATAGGAGAGTATACCAAAGCCATCGACGCTTTTAACGGCATGCTGGAGCACGGCTCGCCATCGGCGGAGGTGTTTTGCAACATAGGCGAGTGCTATGAAAAGATGCAGCAGTGGGACCTCTCGCGCCGCTATTACCAGAAGGCCATTGACCTGGACCCGGAGATGGACGAAGCCTGGTTTGGGATCGGCGTGGTGCTGGATGCGCAGGGCAAGTGGTATGAGTCGGTACACTTTTTCAAGAAGGCCGTTACGCTCTACGACGACAGCGTAGACTACTGGGTGGCACTGGCCTCGGCCGAGTACCATGTGGGCCACGTGGTGTCGGCGCTGGAGAGTTACGCCCGCGCCGCCGAGATTCAGCCGGAGGATAAAGACATCTACCTCAACTGGTCGATCATCCTGTATGAGCAGGGCAATTTTGAGGAAGCGACCGAAATAATTCTGAATGCGATAGAGCTGCAGCCTGACGAAGCAGAGCTGTATTACAGGGCTTGCGCCTACATGCTTTCGGCAGGAAAATACCGCGAAGCATACAATTATCTGGAAAATGCGTTAATTTTGGACTTCGAAAAACATAAGCTGTTGTTCGAGTTCTTCCCCGAGCTTGAGTCTCAGCGCGCATTATCCCGATTAATTGACCAATATCGCAAATAATGAACAGTAACTATATTCTGAACGGCTTGCCAGAGCGCGAGTTGAAACCGCGTGAGCGTGGTTTTACCATGGCCATGGACAAAGGCCTGAGCGTACGCGAAGTAGAGGACTTTCTGGACGTGGCAGGTGAGTACGTAGACATCGTGAAACTGGGCTGGGCCACATCGTATGTAGTGCCTAACCTGCAACGCAAACTCGACGCCTACCGCGCAGCCGGTATACCTGTTTACTTCGGGGGCACCTTGTTCGAGGCCTTCATCGCCCGCAACCAGTTCGACGACTACCGCCGTGTGCTCGACAAATATAACATGACCTTTGCGGAGGTGTCGGATGGTTCGATTGAGATGAACCACGAAAAGAAATGCGGCTACATTCAGGCGCTTGCCGAGCAGGTGACCGTGCTGTCAGAAGTTGGTTCAAAAGATGCCGAGAAGATCATCCCGCCTTACATGTGGATTAAGCTGATGCAGGCGGAGTTGGATGCCGGTGCCTGGAAAGTGATCGGCGAAGCCCGCGAAGGTGGTAACGTAGGTTTGTTCCGCTCTACCGGTGAGGTGCGTAGCGGCCTGGTAGAAGAGATCCTGACCAAGATTCCGTTTGAGAAAATCCTGTGGGAAGCCCCTCAGAAAGCACAGCAGGTATGGTTCATTAAACTGCTGGGCGCTAACGTGAACCTGGGCAATATTGCGCCAAGCGAGGTAATTCCGCTCGAGACGATCCGTTTAGGCTTGCGCGGCGATACTTTCACGCACTTCCTCAACAACGGAGCGCCAATCATCGACGCTTAATACAAGACAGATAAATGAAAATTGCCCATCGGTCGTCCCGACGGGCAATTTTTTTGTTTTACGCCATTAGAATAACCCATTAGACAAATATGGAACGACGTTCATTGAAAGAACACCTGCTGCTGTATTTAAAAGGTATGAGCATGGGCGCGGCCGATGTGGTGCCAGGCGTTTCGGGAGGTACCATCGCCTTCATATCTGGTATTTACGAAGAACTGCTTAACTCCATCCGTTCTGTTAACGGAGAGGCGCTGCGCCTACTTTCAAAGTTCGATCTCAAAGGCTTCTGGAACCACATCAACGGCAGTTTCCTGATCGTGCTGCTAGCCGGTATTTTCACTTCCATCCTGACACTTTCCAACCTGGTGGTATACCTGCTGGCAACGTATCCAATCATGGTCTGGGGCTTCTTCTTTGGTTTGATCGTGGCATCGGTTGTGGTGGTGGCCAAAAAGATAACCCATTGGCGCCCCGGTACCGTCCTGTTCGGGATCATTGGGGTGGTGATGGCCTACTACATTACGGTGGCCGTGCCCATGCAGACACCTGAGGCCCATTGGTTTGTATTCATAGCGGGTGCCATCGCGGTTTGTGCCATGATTTTGCCTGGCATATCGGGGAGTTTCCTGTTGCTGCTCATGGCCAAGTACGAGTTTATCATGAATGCGCTGAAGGAGCTTAAGATTGACATCATCCTTGTGTTTGGGGTAGGCTGCGTGACGGGGCTTCTGGCTTTTTCGCACGTACTCAACTGGATGCTAAGGAAATACCACAACATAACCGTGGCGCTCCTGACAGGTTTTATGCTCGGCTCCCTGAACAAGGTATGGCCCTGGAAAAAAACGCTTGAGACATACACCGACCGCCATGGCGAGGTGAAACCATTGCTGCAGGAAAATATACTGCCGGGGCAATATGCAGAGCTCACCGGCGAAAGCTCATACCTGCTCTATACCATTGTGCTGGCCCTTTTCGGGTTCCTGCTGGTATACCTGCTCGACCGTATGGCCGAACGCCCGGAGGGGAAAGTGTAGATGCTTAACTCAAAAGGCTATGCGTAGATTCGGACTGATCGGTAAAAAACTAGGGCACTCTTTTTCGAAGCGCTACTTCTCGGAGAAGTTTGCGCAGGAAGGTATAGCGGATGCCGCCTATGAGCTCTATGAACTGCCTGAGATTGCCGAATTCCCCAAGCTGCTGGCAAGAGAGCCGGAGCTGGTCGGGTTGAATGTAACGGTGCCCTACAAAGAACTCGTTATTCCATACCTGCACGAATTAGACGAAAGCGCCGCCCGCATCGGTGCTGTGAATACCATCAGGATAGAGGGGGAAAGAACCAAAGGCTACAACACTGATTATATTGGCTTCCGGGATACGCTGTTGCAGTTTTGCCCGCCGGAAGAGGGTGTTAAGGCCTTGGTGCTCGGCACGGGCGGGGCGGCGAAGGCCGTTTGGGCTACATTGGATGAGTTGGCTATCCCTTATACCTCTGTTTCCCGAAACCCTACTCAAAATCAGCTGCACTACGAGGCCATAACAACGGAAGTACTGCAGGCTTATTCCCTCATTATCAACACGACACCGCTTGGCATGGCTCCCAACACAGCAGCCGCTCCGGCTATACCTTACGAAGCTCTGACAGCGGGCCATTACCTGTACGACCTGGTATATAACCCGGAAGAAACCCTGTTTCTGCAAAAGGGCCGTCTGGCTGGGGCACATACCATCAACGGGCTGCCCATGCTCTATGCTCAGGCTGATGCGGCCTGGAAAATCTGGACGAACGAATAGCCGTATTAAAATATTGCGTTTATTTCATGTTATCATGAAACTTTCTGGTAGGGCTACTGCGTAAGGAATAAAAAAATCACCCCCTTAGCCTGACACCCATGATGCAGTTGACCTACCTTCGCCAGAAAGCGCATGAGATGAATGCAGAGATTTACGCCCTATACCTGGCTGCCCGCCACCCGGAGGTAAGATGGTATGTGCCGCTGCTGCTGGCTGTTGCTATCGGTTACGCAATTTCCCCCATCGACCTGATTCCTGATCTGGTGCCGGTGTTCGGTTTCCTGGATGATGTAGTGCTGGTGGCGCTAGGTATACATACGGCCTATCAGCTGGTATCCAAAAACATATTGGGGCAAGCCCGGTTGCACGCTTACGAAGTGCTGAGCCATGAGGGGGGAGAGGCCACAAGCGCCTACCAGATCATTGGCTATACCTGGATGCTGGTCGCAGCCCTTTTCGCCATCATGTTCTACAAGCTTTTGTTCCTGACTGTGCTTTAAAACTACTCTCACCTTAAATACAAACAACGAAGGCCTTCCCATTGCGGGGAGGCCTTCGTTGTTTATACGCCATTTTTTATTGTTAGAAAAATTAATATCAATATATTTACTGTGCAATTGTTATGGGTGTATACCCCTGGCGCCCGTCAGCGGTAAAAATATTTTTTTGTGCTTGCAACCATTGCCTCGCTATGGGAATCATAGGAGTGAAGCTAAAAGAAGAGGCGTTTGAAGCTTTTTACAAAACCCAAATCAGAAGAGGATAAACTTATAGAGGGATGCATGGCCGGCAAGCGGGACATGCAGCGACAGCTCTATGATCTTTACTCCCGCAAAATGATGGCGGTTTGTATGCGCTACGCCCCCACTAGCTTTGAGGCAGAGGATATGATGCAGGAAGGGTTTGTGAAAGTGTTTGCCAACATCCAGAATTTTAAGCGCGACTGTCCGCTGGAGTTCTGGGTGCGCCGCATCATGATCAACACCGCCCTGAAGCAGCTGCGGCAGAAGTCGCTCATGACCGTTTCACATGAAACGGAAGAAGCCGGCAACATCGCTTCCGGGGACGTCAATCTGACGGGCTACTCCATGGACGAGCTGCTTGGCATGATCCAAAGCCTTGCGCCGCGTTACCGCATGGTGTTCAACCTCTACGCCATCGAGGGTTACAATCACAAAGAAATAGGGGAGATGCTCGGCATTTCCGAAGGTACATCAAAGTCACAGTATTCACGTGCCCGGGCCATCCTGCAAGGTATGCTCGAGCGCCAGGAGAAAACATATCAAGAGCATGTCATCAGCCAATAACCATAAGCGAAACTCACTGGAAGACGAATTCCAGCGCCGCCTGTTCGATGCTGAGGCCAGGCCAGCACCGGACCTATGGGCCCGCATCGACCACGACCTGACCGTGCAGGAAAACAGGGATTATAAGAAGCGTGTGCTGTTCTACCGCCAGCTGGCAGCCGCCTGCTTTGTGCTGTTCGCGGTGACCGGTGCGCTGTTGGCCTATTATTACAACGGCAGTATGAACCAGGGTGGGGCGCTGCCAGGTATAGCGGCTTTGCCGGCAACCAAGCCGGCTGATGCGCCCATCACCGTGGAGCAGGCCATGAAAGCCTATGCCGATCAGCAACAGGAGGCTGAGGCTTTCGTGTATACCCCCGCAGAATCACAGCAAACCCAAAAAAGTGCAAGTGTCGCAGGTATACGCCAGCACACAAACGCTCTTACAGCCGAGCTATCCGAGCCAGGCAGCGAACGGCAGGCAGGCGATTATTTTAATGTGGCGCCAGGTTACAGCCCGTACCTGGGCTATACACCCATGTCAGGCCGGAATAGAGGCTATGTGTCGGGTGGTTTCCCTGGCAATGGCGTTGCGCAGGGCAATCTGTTTGATCCCGGCAGCCGCTATACCCAGATCATTACCTGGGAAAGCGTAACCATTACGTTCGGGAATAACACAATAGCGCCTAAACAGCAATATGCAGCAGGCAGCCCATCGTTGGCAGCCAAGCCGCAATCCTTTGCCGAGATGAGCGAGGCGCACCAGGCCAGCCGCCAACAGGCACAACAGTCAGCAGCTGGCGCGGCGCAGGGGGCAATTGCGAATCAGCAGCCAAAAGTGGTGGAGGCGGCCACTAAGTCAAGCAGTCGCTGGAGCCTGAACCTGGCTTATGCACCCGCTGTGTTTGAGCAGAACATTGGCCTGCCGGATCCGCTTACAGTGCCAAGCACTAACAGAAATATGTTCAGTCTGGCGGCATCGGGCCCCAGTGTCAATGCCTCCAAAGAGTCTTATCAGAATATAGCAGCTGCCCGAGAAGAGTTCAAGGAAAGCACAGAGCCTGCATACTCGTATGCCGTAGAGGCAAAAGTAGGCTTTAAGCTGAAGCAGAAACTGAAGCTGCTGACAGGTATAGGCTACAGCGAGAGCCGTTCACGCTCCAAGTCGAACTACATCGTGCGTCAGTTCTGGGTGAAGCCCCGCTCCAACGAGCGCTACGAGCTAAGCCCTTCCACTTTCTTTGTGTCCTCGCTTAACGATGGTTTTTCATCTGACTCTGTGAGTGTGGCCCGCACCGGCGATTCATTCTCTACAGAGTATAAGTACCGCCACCTAACCGTACCTGTCGGCTTGCAGTACGAGCAGGATATCAACAAAGACTGGTTTGTGTATGCAGGTGCAGGTGTGGCCGCCAACTTCTTGCTCGAGTCCAGCGTGACAGCCTCTAACCAGGAGGTGCAGTCGGTTAATTACACGGCCAACGACACAGATTCTCCCTTCCGCCAGGTACAGTTCTCGGGCAATGCCTCCATCGGTGTTGGCAAGCGTATCACGCCCGGCCTGACGCTGGCACTTGGGCCGGAGGTGCGCAACTACTTCAGCACCCTCGTCGACGACCCTGATAGAGCAGCCGCTCCGCAGGGAAAACCCTATGCCATCGGGATGAACATGAGCCTGAACTACCAACTGGGTGGCTCCCGAAAATAATTCCTGTTTTTTTTTTTGTAGTGCCTTGCAACCCTTTGGGTCAAACGGGAATCATGGTAGTATAGAGTGATTGGTTGATTTAGTTAGAAGCGCTATGCAAATGATGCTGTTCATGAGATCCGTTCTGCAGACATTGGTGGCCCTGGTGGCTGCCGGTCGTGAAAATTTGTCTGGGTGGTATGTATTGCTGGCGCTTTTACTGCTCTCCGTACTGCTCACGGGCTGCGCAGTACAGGACAACTCCTTTTTAGGCGCCTTCTAAGCAACGCCTTTCCTTACTATGAAAAAGATGTTGGGGCTCGCAGCCATGGCCATTGTCTTGATGGGACTGGCGACAGGCTGCGCAAAATCAGATGAAGACATGCAACCAGTTGTAGTCGAAAGTGGGCTGCGGGATTCTGTGCAGGGCAAATGGCGCATTGAGCGCGTGCAAAACAAACTATGCCGCAGCGGCGACTGCACCTCTGTAATATACACAGGCACTGCAGACGATTACTTTGAGTTTAAGGCAGACAGCGCTTACCTGCAGCGGGCAAGCCAGCAAAACGCCAAAAGTGTTTACCGCGATAGTTTTAAAGCCGACTACTCGCAGCCCGGCGCCTTCGTGCTGAGCAACTTTGGCTGGTCTGCCCGGTTTAATGTGCTGCACCGCGACCAGCGCATGCTGGTGCTGGAGGGCGTGTATTACGGCTCTAACCCAAGTGCCATCTTTACAGATACTTATTATTTATACAGATAGAGGCAGCTGAAAGGGTAAACTGACAGATCGGAAGAAGACTATTACCCCAAATTGCCCGCAAGCAATGCCTGTGTCAGGCAGCCCGGTTCACCTAAGGCCATTAGTACAACATAAAACTATGAAAAGCGTCCTGTCCCTTGTTGTGCTATACCTGTTGCTGGCGCTGCTGCTTGTGAGCTGCGCCGACCAGGAAGTGGCGGTGCCAGCCTGCCTGCAGGTAGAGGTAGTAGGGCCTGATTGTGCAGAGGGCTGGTATGTGCTCCAGATCGTGGATGCGGATGGCTCCGGCGAGCAGCGCAGCAACCAGTACATCGGCCAGCTGCAGAGTGGTTTCGTTACGACGGACAATCTGCCCGAAGACTTGAGGCACTCCGGAAAAGTAGCCTACCTGGCACTGGAACGCAACAGCGAGTACGGGCCACGGTGCATGGCTATCTACATGATGTTCCCACCGGTGCGGGTAAAGCAGGTTTGTTCAGGCGGATGAAACAGTTTTTACAGTGCCTAATTTATATTAATTGTTAGGAATAGTTAAACATGCAAAAGCCTGCTCTCAGAGCAGGTTTTTTGTTTTACAGACAGTTGGCCCGCACCACGATAATATTTGCAAAAGCTAAACTTACAGCGCAGAATTCATGTTATAGTATATCTTTACAAGTCCTAAAACCTACAAATGGATTTTAAGCTAACATCAGAATTTCAACCCACCGGCGATCAGCCAAAGGCCATAGCACAACTCACCAAAGGTATAGAGAACGGCGAACCAGCTCAGGTGCTGTTGGGTGCCACTGGAACGGGCAAAACCTTTACGATGGCCAATGTGATAAAGAACACCGGCAAACCCACGCTGGTGCTCTGCCACAACAAGACCCTGGCCGCGCAACTCTACGGTGAGTTCAAGCAGTTTTTCCCCGATAATGCAGTCGAGTACTTCATTTCCTACTACGACTACTACCAGCCTGAGGCCTACATCGCCTCTTCGGATGTGTTCATCGAGAAGGATCTGCAAATCAATGAAGAGATCGAGAAACTGCGCCTGCACACGACTTCAGCTTTGCTCTCCGGGCGCCGCGATGTGATTGTGGTGGCGTCGGTATCGTGTATCTACGGTATCGGCAACCCCGAGGAGTTTGGCAAGAACGTGATTTACCTGGCGCCGGGCCAGCGCTACAGCCGCAACAACCTGCTCTATACCTTCGTGCAGATCCTCTATAGCCGCACCGAGGCCGAGTTCACGCGTGGAACATTCCGCGTGAAGGGCGATACAGTAGACATTTTCCCGGCCTACGCTGACTTTGCCTACCGCCTGTATTTCTTCGGTGATGAGCTAGAGCAGATCCACCGCATCGATCCTGTTTCAGGCAAGAAGATAGCCGATGAGAAAGCGATTACGCTATACCCGGCCAACCTCTTCGTAACGGGTAAGGACACCCTGCAGCAGGCCATTTCGGAGATACAGTACGACATGGTGGCCCAGCACGAGTACTTCCTGAAAGAGGACCGCCCCGTGGAAGCCAAACGCATCAAGGAGCGCACCGAGTTCGACCTGGAGATGATCCGCGAACTGGGCTACTGCTCAGGTATAGAGAACTACTCCCGCTACTTCGATCGCCGCTCGCCAGGTGCCCGCCCGTTCTGCCTGCTCGACTACTTCCCCGACGACTTCCTGATGGTGATTGACGAGAGCCACGTAACCGTGCCCCAAGTGCGGGCCATGTGGGGCGGCGACCGCTCCCGCAAAGTGGCGCTCGTAGAGTATGGCTTCCGACTGCCTGCCGCCATGGACAACCGCCCGCTTACCTTTAACGAGTTTGAGAGCCTGATGCACCAGGTAGTGTTTGTGAGCGCCACACCAGGCGACTACGAGATTCAAAAATCCGAAGGCGTGATCGTAGAGCAGATTATCCGTCCGACTGGCCTGCTCGATCCTGAGATTGAGATCAGGCCAAGCGCGAACCAGGTGGATGACCTGTTGGACGAGGTGGACGAGCGCATCAAACGCAAAGAGCGTGTACTCGTGACAACCCTGACCAAGCGCATGTCCGAGGAACTAACCAAATACATGGACCGCCTCAACATCAAGGTAAAGTACCTGCACTCGGAGGTGAAGACGCTGGACCGCGTGGAGATTCTGCGCGAGCTGCGACTAGGGGAGATCGACGTGCTCGTGGGCGTGAACCTACTGCGTGAGGGCCTTGACTTGCCAGAAGTGAGTCTGGTGGCCATACTTGATGCCGACAAAGAAGGCTTCCTGCGCGACCAACGTTCCCTGATCCAAACCATGGGACGTGCCGCCCGTAACGAGCGCGGCAGGGTAATCATGTACGCTGACCGCATTACGGGCTCCATGCAGCGGGCCATCGACGAGACCAACCGTCGCCGTGAGACACAAATTGCCTATAACCTGGAGCACGGCATTACACCGCGCACAGTGCTCAAGACCAAAGACGAGATCTTTGAACAGACATCGGTAGCCGATGCAAAGAAGAAAGAGGTGAAAGCCTATGCGGGTCCGGAGGAGGTGTCGATAGCGGCAGAACCTGTGATTCAGATGATGAAGCGCGACGAGTTGGAGAAACTGATCAAGAAAACTGAGAAGCAAATGGAGGCCGCCGCCAAAGACCTCGACTTTTTGCAGGCGGCCAAGTATAGAGATGAACTGGCCGAACTTCGGCAGCTGCTCAAGACAAAGCGAGACTGATAAGTTAGAAAGTTTAGAAGTTAGAAAGTTAAAAGCACGCATGGCCTTGGGCTGTGGGTGCTTTTTTTCTTTAGCAGGATTTCTGTATTTTAACATTTCTGTAGCCATGCTATACCTTAGCTTCGGCTAATTCAATCAACCTGATAGCACGATGATCAAAAGAATCAGACCATTTTTATTTCCTGCCCTGGTGGCCGGCGTGTTCACCGCCTGTCAATCACCTGACACGGGCACAGCAGAGGCTGGTGCCGAAACGGTTTCAGCCCTATCCACTGACAGCTACAGCAAGTACCTGACGGCCTTGGCTGCGGATGAAATGGAGGGCCGTAAGCCGTTCACCGCAGGCGAGCAGAAAACGCTCGACTACCTGGAGCAGGAATTCAAGGCACTAGGCGTGGAGCCTGGCAACAACGGCAGCTACTTTCAGGAGGTGCCGATGGTAGAGGTGAACACCACCGCTAGCCCAAGTATGACGATCAAGGGCAAGCAGCAGGAACTGAAACTGGAAGGCCGCAACGACTATGTGATCTGGACCAAACGCACGGACGCGGCAGTGACGATAGACCCGACCGATATGGTGTTTGTGGGATTCGGCATTGTGGCGCCTGAGTATAACTGGAACGATTACGCTGGGGTGGATGTGAAAGACAAAATTGTGGTGATGCTGGTGAACGACCCTGGCTTCTATACCCAGGACCCTGCTGTGTTCAAAGGCAAAGCCATGACCTATTATGGCCGCTGGACCTACAAATTCGAGGAAGCTGCCCGACAGGGAGCCAAAGGAGCCCTGATCGTGCACGATACCGAGCCCGCGGGGTATGGCTTCCAGGTAGTGCAGAACAACTGGAATACCTCCAAGATGTACCTCGACAACCGTGGCCGCGAGACCTACAAGTGCGCCATGGAAGGCTGGATTACGACCCAAATAGCCGAAAAGCTGTTTGCCGCCGCAGGTATGGACTATAAGGCTGTTCTGAACAAGGCAGCGAAGCCAGGTAACAAGCCTTTTCCGCTCAACTTGCAGGCCAGCACCTCCATGCAGGTGAAGACACGCTATGACAAAACTTCGAACTTCATTGCCAAAATTACGGGCAGTACACGTCCTGATGAAACAATTATCTACACCGGCCACTGGGACCACTTGGGTATAGGCAAGGCCGATGCGGCAGGCGACAGCATTTACAACGGTGCCGTGGACAATGCCAGTGGTGTAGCGGGCTTGCTGGCAATAGCCAAGGCTTTTAAAGCCCAGTCGGTGCAGCCGGAGCGAACCGTGGTGTTCCTGGCCGTAACGGCAGAGGAGCAGGGCCTATGGGGCTCGGCTTACTATGCTGAGAACCCGGTATTCGCGAAAGAGAAGACGGTGGCGAACATCAACATGGACATGATGAACCCATATGGCACGACCAAAGACGTGGTGTTGTATGGTATGGGTCAGTCGGAGCTGGAGGACTACATCACAGCGGAGGCCGAAGCTGCTGGCCGTTATATTGCACCAGAGGAGAACCCTGAGGCGGGGCTCTACTATCGTTCCGACCACTTCAACTTTGCTAAAATAGGTATACCGGCCCTGTTCATCGGCCCAGGTGTTGACCTGGTAGAGGGCGGTAAAGTGCTGGGAAAGCAGAAACTCGACGAGTATTACGCCAGCTACTATCACAAGGCTGCTGATCAGGTACATGCCGACTACAAAATGGACGGTGTTGTGGAAGACCTCAAGCTGCTTTACCAAGTAGGCCGTCGTTTGGCTGGCTCTTCGGAGTGGCCACAGTGGAAGGTCGGTTCGGAATTTAAGGCTGTGCGGGATGGGTATATGAGAAAGTAGAGGGAGGCTGTTCGATACCTGCAAGTTTGCAAGCCACCTGACTAGAAGCACACCAGTACTTGGCAGTTACGCCCTGGTCTATTAACAGCTAATTTGCTAAGTTGGTCAGGTATAAAAAACAGGAAAGGCGCTTCATCAGCGCCTTTCCTGCTTCAAAGTCTTTTGTACTTTGTCAAAAAAACCTTTGTCCAATAAGATTGCCCTACAGCAACAGCAGCCCTTTCTCACGTAATTCAAACCAAACCGGTGAGGCCAGAAACTCCTGGAAACTCAGGTGCGCGTCTAATGGGTAGGTTTCTTCCAGTTGCTTCAGCGTCAGGGTTGGCGCATCTTCCGAGGCTAGCAAAGTGAGTTGCTCGAGCAGCCACTGGCCGATGTTGGCGGTTGTCTTAATCTCGAAATCCTCGGCCTTTTCGTAGAAGGTGAGCACACAGCGTTCCACGGTCTGGCCCTTCTTCGCATACATCATAAAGTCGATGGCAGGCACATTGCCCAGCCAGAGCACACGGGCCAGCTTGCGCTCACTATCGGGTTTGGTGGGTTCCTGTATGGCTTTGGCAATCAGGTTGCGATCCAACGTTACGCGTGGTACTTTGAAATCGAACCAAAACGAAAGCGGCTCTTCCAGGGCTACGCCGTGCATATAGTTGTAAAGGGCTTTGGCCAAACCCGGGCCGAACATTTCGTGATCGGTGCCTTGCGGGTCGTCGTGCCAGAGGTCGTTGTTGGCAAAGTCGCCCGCCGGTGGACCCACTTTCACGACGCCGAATTTTTCAGGGTGCTTGCCCACGGGGCTGTGCGCCGTCATGCTGAAGCGGTGCCAGTAGCCGGACTGTATCACGCCGTTCAAAAACAACTGCCGCACCACCTCCAGCGAGTCGATTGTTTCCTGAGCCGTTTGCGTTGGGAAGCCATACATGAGATAGGCGTGCACCATGATGCCGGCTTGGGTAAAGCCGTCGGTCACGCGGGCTACCTGTGCAATGCTTACGCCCTTTTTCATCAGATCCAGCAGTCGGTCGGAGGCCACTTCCAAACCACCCGAAACGGCGATACAGCCCGAAGCAGCCAGCAGACGACACAGATCTGGTGTAAAGGTCTTCTCGAAGCGGATATTGCCCCACCAGGTTATTTTCACACCGCGGCGCAGTAGCTCAATGGCCAGGTCGCGCAGAGCAGCGGGCGGTGCGGCCTCGTCTACAAAATGAAAGCCGGTCTGGCCCGTCTGGGCAATAATTTGCTCAATGCGGTCCACTAGCAAAGTGGCCGGAGCCGTTTCGTAGCGGGAAATATAGTCGAGGGTGATGTCGCAGAAAGAGCAGCGCTTCCAGTAGCAGCCGTGCGCTACGGTGAGCTTGTTCCAGCGGCCATCGCTCCAGAGGCGGTGCATCGGGTTGATGACGTCAATCACCGACAGGTAATCCTGCAGCGGCAGGTCGCTGTAGTCCGGTGTACCCACTTCTATATGCGGAATGTCCTTGTCGAGGCAGCCGTTAATGTACTCCACCTTGCCATCAAGCAGCATGAAGGTACGCTGCAGGAAATCCACTTGGCGTTCTCCTTGCAGGTACTCCAGCAGTTTCAGCCAAGGGCCCTCGCCATCATCAAGCGTTACAAAGTCGATGTACTGGAATAGGCGTGGTTCGCGCAGACTACGCAACTCTGTATTGGGATAGCCGCCACCCATCATCGTGTGAATGTGCGGATAATTTGCTTTGATATACTGCGCCAGTCGCAGGCCGCCGTACAGGTTACCCGGGAAAGGGATAGAGAAGCCCACTACATCCGGTTGCACCTCCTGCAGGTGTTCTTCCAGCAACTCCAGCAGCATTTGGTCAACCAGGTTTGGCTCCGTCTTCAGCGACTCTTCCAGCGGGTCGAACGAAGTGGCCGACAGGGCTAGTTTCTCGGCGTAGCGGCTAAAGGCAAAGTAGGGGCAAATGGTCTCTTTGATCAGGTCGCCAAGGTCCTCGAGGTATAGCGTGGCCAGGTAGCGGGCGCGGTCGGTGATGCCCATGCTACCGAAAGCCCAATCGATGTCCTCTACCTGGTCGAAGCGCGAGGCCTCGGGCAGGTAGCGGCTGTAGCTGATTTGCTGAGCCAGGGTATTGTCTTTGTTCTGCAGGAAACGGATTACCGGCTCAATGGTGTTCAGGTACTCGCGCTTCAGGCGCAGCATGCGCAGGCTATTGTCCGAGAGTTCAAAGTCGCCTGCTTCCACGGCGTCGAATATTCTGCCCAGGCCTGCGCGGGAAAACATGCGCAGCACAAGTTCGATGCCAAAGTCAGCCTGTGTCACGGTATAGCCTTGGCCTTTCAGAAAACCCTTGATATAGGCAGTGGCTGGGTAGGGCGTGTTAAGCTGCGTGAGCGGCGGTGTAATGAGCAGTATGGTGGGCTTCTTCAAAGTCTCGGGAATCTAAAAATAAAGAACGCCCAAAGGGCGCGAACTGCAAAACTACTGATTCTGTAGCGGTTTCTAAAACAAGTGCTGCTTGCTTAACACTTACATGGTGAGCAGGGTTCAGTCCGGATGGATTGTAAATGAGAGGCTTAGAGAATGGTAGGTATAACATTGAATAATTTATGCATTAAAGCAGTATTTAATTACATAAATCAATTTTAATATGTATATATTTGCATTATTATCATCTATAGTTGAATGCTTCTAGGCGTAACAGCTAAGGTCTGAATGAATGAAAACAAATCATGATTTGAGAACCTGAAGCAATGGCTTGTGATGGTGTAAGTGTTTCAATTGTTCCCTAAATCAAAAGGCCCGCGATGCTATCGCGGGCTTTTCGTTTAGACAGGTATGACAGTTGCTATCGGAGCAGCTGCGAGGTTTTGTTAACCAGGTAATGCACGCCGGGCACAATGGCCAGTACAGTGCCTGCCACCAGCACAAACAGCACCACAAACAGGCGCAGCCAGTTCATGAAGAAGTTATCGGCAAACCCGAAGGTATAGAGCTGCAGGGCCGAGGCTATGAGCAGGCACAGCAGCGCGATAACCAGCAGTTTGCGTTTAAGCGCTGGGTTCAAAAAGTTCTTTTTCATGGTAGACCAGGTATAGCCGCAAAGTTAAGGTATAGCCTGGTTCGCGCATCATCAGGCGTGGCCTTTTTGTGCCTCCGCGTCCGAACTATCGTCTTTGGTGTGGCCCGGATTGTTCTCTCCCTGGCTCTGCGGAGGGGGCGTCTGCTTGTCCGTTGCCAGTTTCTGCTGATCCGACGACATCTCTTTTGTGCTCTTTTCCTGGTCTGACTTATTTTTTCCGTTCATCATGGCTCTCTGTTTTTAGTATGCTATGTAGTACGGCAAAAGGCGGCGTGTGTGGCTTTTCTTAACTCTAATTGTAGGGCGGTCGTACATGAGAGAGCTATACCTGCAAAGGCTATGGCGCTTTGAGAATCTAAAAAGAGAGAACTATGAAATCGATAAAGACAACGGCTGCTGTGTTGGGCGTATTGCTGGGTATAGGCATGGCCGCCTGCAACACAGGCACCGACCCCGGCGAGACGAACACTGAGCGCAGCGATTACGAGCGAACCGAAGAGACGGACCGCAGCAGCATGGACAATGATACCACTGAAAACTATGAGGACATTTATGAAGGCCGTGAGGGCACTGCCATCGGCGACAGCGCCTTTAACCAGGAAGGAAAGCGCGACAAGCGCTACGACGAGAACCTGAAACCAAACCCGAATCAGTAAAACGGCACAGGTATAGAAGCGCAATGCCCGGCTCTCAAGCGAGAGAACCGGGCATTGCGCTTTTCAGGCCGTTGATCCTACCTATTGCTGGAACACAAAGCCATTCGGGGCTATACCTACCCTGAACGAATCGATGGCGGCACCGCTCTGCGAGTTGTAGCGCACCACCCAACCATTGGAGGTATAATCGGATGCTTTGCCTGCGTAAATCAGGCCGGAAGCTGGCTCTATTCCCAGCCCGTTGAAACCATATGCAACATAAGTGCCCCGGTCGATGAGCGGTTTGGTGGCCAGTGCTACCGCATTCACATCCTGCACCCATACCTTGTTGTTAAAGACATAGTAGAGTTTGTCGCCGTTAGGAGCCGAGGTTAACCTGCCCGGAGAAGGAGCGTGCTGGCTGAAGGTTAGGGTTGTCATCACCGTATTGCTGATGGGATTGACCTTGGCAAGAGAGCCGGGCGTGCTGTTTTCTTCGCTTACAGACCAGTCAGTCGGGTCATAAACTTTTACCCCCGTGCTGCTTACCCAAAGCATATTGTTGCGGTCGAGCGCCAGGCTGTTGGGGCCGTCGTTCACCGTAATGGTTGTTTCGATGGCATCTGTGTTGGTGTTGATCACCGTTACCGAACGACCGCCGCTGTTTGCCACAAACAACTTACCCGCCGTAATCAGAAGTTCCTCTGGTTGCACGCCTACGGTAATGGTTTTGGTGACAGTGTTGGTTTTCAGGTCGACCACCGCCACACGGCCGTTGTCATACGCGAAGGTAGCCGGATCATAACCCAGCCACTCGGTTACGTAGGCCTTATTGTCGTCCAGTACGGCGATATAGCGGGGAGCCTCCAGGCCGGCAATCTCGCCTTCGGCCTTCAGGGTATGGGCGTTGGCTACCAATACTTTGCCGCTGTTGTTCATCACCAGGTATAACTTTTCGCCCTGTTTGGTCATGTGCTGCAACACATCGCCCAGCACAAGGGGCGCATTCACTTTCTTGAACGATTCGTTTTCCACCGATTTGCTGTCGTGGCTGTAGAAACTCACCGAGGCATTGGATTTGGTCATGGCGCCCTCGTTCGAGATCAGCACGCCGTTGCGGGCATATTCTCCGGCGGGGCCGTCGTTGTCACTGTCGCAACTACTGAAAGCCACAGCAGCAAAGGCACAGGCAGCTGACAAGAAGTAGCTGCGGAAGCGTGTAATTTTTTTCATGAGTATGAAGCGTATATGATTTAGGGAATAATAAAGCGTAAACTGGCTGCCAGACTGCGGGGCGGCATCGGCATATTTTCGAGCACGGTATAGGCGCGGTCGGTCACGTTATCGCTGCGCAGCGAAGCCACAAGTTGGGACTGACCCAAAGCGAATTTTTTGTGTACTGCCAGGCTGAGCAAGGTATAGGCCGGGAGGTTGTTGGCGTTGCTGTTGTCGGTGTAGCGCAGGCCATTATAGGTCAGGTTGCCGAGCAGTGTCCAGGTTCGGAAGGAGAGGTCTGTCCCCAAATGCGCCTTGTGTAGCGGTATGTGGGCAAGCTGCCGGTTCAGTTCCTGGCTCCCTTCGTAAGCTTTCACCTGCTCCGATGAGGTATAGGTGTAAGCGACCGTGGCGGCCAGTTGCCAGTTGCCGAGCGCTGTGCTTGCCCGGCTGCTGAGCTCTACTCCCTGGGAGCGTACTTTCTGCAGGTTGCGCGGCGACCAGTAGCTGGACGTAACAGGCATCCACTGGATCCAGTTGTCCACAAGCATGCGGTAAACCGATGCCTCAGACTCGAGCAGCACGGCGCCCAAGGTATAGCGGTGGCGCAGGCCGGTCTCGAAATTCCAGCCCTGCTCTGGCTTAATATCTGGGTTGCCGCCTGGCTGCCAGAAGCGCTCATTCAATGTCGGCACCCGGTAGCTGCCCGATACATTGCCTTTCAGGTATAGTGCGTGCCCACCCTGCTGCAACATGAGCCAGTTTGCACCCAGCGTAGGGGCTGGCGTGGGGTTGTAGCCTTTCACGAAAGCCTGGCGCAGGTTTAGGCTCAGATCGAGGCGCTGGCTGGGGTCGTAGCGGAAAAGCAGGAAAGCCGAGGCGCGGTCTTCTGTTACCTGACGGCCATAGCCCTGCACATCGGCCTCAAAGTGCTGCAGGTTAAGGCCACCGCGCAGGCTCCAGCGGCGGGCGTAGGTATAGGTTTGCTCAGCCTGCACCTGGTATGTGTTGATGTCGGTGAGGGAGTTATTGTTGTTGTCGGTATAGCGGAGGTAGTCGTTGAAAATGGCGGCCTTCACACTCGTTTCGCCCCAGTTGCTGTGGTGGTTCAGCTCGGTCATCAGGCGCAGGTTCCGGTCGAGTTGCCTGGCGTTGGTGTTGGCCGCGCCGAGGGAGGGCGGCACTTCGCGGTTTGCGTAGGTATACCAGCCGTGCAGGGCCAGTCGGGTTTTAGAAGAAAGCTGCCAGCTTACATCCTGCGTAAAACCATGCTGGGCCACCTGTGCCTGGTCCTGCCGGCGTGTGGGCGCCCCGATGCGGCCGTAGTCGCGGAAGGCGAAATCATTTTCAGCCGCCACACGGTAGCCACTTAAAGCGACAGACACCTTGCGGCCACTGTAACGGGCGTTGGCACTGGAAAAATAGCGTCCAAAACTGCCGACCTCCTGCATCAGTTCCGCACCAAAGCCTGGATCAGGTTGTGTTTGAGAACTCAGCAGAACCGCTCCACCAATGGCGCCGCTGCCATAGGTGGCACCCGCTGCCCCGTGCTGCACCGCTATGTTGCCAATGCTGCTTACAGGTAGCAACGAGAAGTCGCTTTGCCCCAGGGCTGGTTGACTGATGTTGAGCCCGTTCCAGAGCACGGCGGTATGAGTAGGGCTTGTGCCACGGAAGGCGGGCACAGCGATGCCGCTTGGGCCATTCGTTTTCAGGAACACCGGCGTGCGCGCCTGTATCACGTCGGCCAGGGTGCCTGCGGTATAGGTATGGATAAAGCTGCTGTCGAGGGTGCTCACACGGCTGCCGGAGGCAAACACCTCGGCGGGCTTGCCAAATATTTCGACAGTGCGCAACTGGTACAGTGTGGTATCCTGCTGGGCTATAGCCGATGCTGTCATGCCTAGCCCCAAGGCCAGACACCCTAAAAAACGGTAAGATGAGTTTGCCACGTTAACGCTTGCTTAAATCCCGAAGCATGCAGGCAGGTATAGGCAGGAACAGCGCGCGCAGGTATAGCGAAGGCCGTGCAGCTTTTTACCCGAAAGCATACGACTAAATGTTGTCGGACTGGCAGGTCTCCTGGCTCTCTTCAGGTCAGCCAGCCTTCCCATGCATTGTGCGGCACAGTGGCGGTGGTTTTGGCTACCCTTTTTAAAGAAGATCACAGTTGCGGGAACAGCATAGGTCTTACACCTATTTCCCTTTTAAGGCTTTGCTGCGGAAACAACAAGGCCACCAATCTGTGGGCAAAGGTAATTGTTTTAATGAATAATTAGTAATGAATAATGACTTATGGTGAATGATTCATGATGAATGACGGATGAAGAGCTTGTCATGGGTAAGGGTGATGGAGGAATGAGCTATGAGTGATAAGACTTACTGGTTTGCTAAGTGGATACTGAAGTATGAATAGTTACTGACGTACACGCTGGCCACAACCTCACCCATTTTAGCAATCTCTGACTACAGGTGTTATTATCCACCTTGGCGGGATTGGCACGTAATACATCATAACTTGTTCGTCATTATTCATTACTCATTACTTGTTAAATTTTGAAGCTGCAGAAAGACTTTTATAACCGGCCTGATGTGGTGCAGGTGGCACAAGACCTGTTGGGCAAATACCTCTACACAAACCACAACGGCATGCTTACAGGCGGCATCATCGTAGAGACAGAGGCCTATTCCGGCACGAACGACAAAGCCTGCCATGCGCACCTGAACCGCCGCACCCAGCGCACCGAAATTATGTACCATGAAGGGGGCGTGGCCTATGTATATCTGGTGTATGGCATGTATAACCTGTTCAACATCATCACCAACGTGGAAGGCCGCGCCGATGCCGTGCTGGTGCGAGCCATCGAACCCACAGAAGGGATAGAAGAAATGCTGCTGCGCCGCAACATGGCCGCCCCGAAGCCCAACCTGACGGCCGGCCCGGGGGTTATGAGCATCGCCCTAGGTATAGATCGTAGGCATTATGGCGAAGACCTGACCGGCAACACCATCTGGGTAGAAGACCAGGGCATGGAAGTGTCGGCCGAAGGTATAGCCATCGGCCCACGCATCGGTATAGATTACGCTGGCGATGATGCCCTGCTGCCCTGGCGTTTCTGGCTGAAAGGGAATAAGTGGGTAAGTCGGAAGAAATAATCAGTTTATCTGCTGCACGTTGCGCTTCTCTTCCAACCACCGCATCCGGTAGGCATGCATGGCGGTGGTCCCAAGCTTGTTGATCAAACGGTAGTTTACAACAGCCCCGATGGGTGCGCCGACAATCGGTATGAGCTGTGCCATCTTGGCTAAATCGATGTAGTCGCGGTACTCCTGCTGAAAGCTGCGCCAGTCGAACTGGTGAATGTCTTCTGGTAATTGCTGTGCATGCTGCTGCCAGTGCTCCATGAGCAGGTATACCTCCCGGCGGCGTTCCTGACTGCTAAATGCCAACTGGAAGATGTGGAGCAGGTAGACCCGTTCCCGGTAGTCTTCGGCGGAGTAGCCATAAAGGGCGGCTATTTCGAAAAGTAACTTCAACTTGAGGCCTAATAGTAGCGGAAAGTCAGCCAGACCTAACAAAAATCCGCCTGCCCCGGTTATTCCTCCCTCTGCTGCGCCAGCCTTCTTGTAGAAATTGATGCGCTCCTGCACCATGTTTTCGGTGAACTGCAACGACGAAAAGGGGAGGGGCTTGCGGGTGGTAAACTCGGAGCCCAAAAGCACGGCCCGCACCATTTGCTTGATGGTAGCAGTAATCGCCTGATGCACCTTCTCTGGAATGTAGCTGTTCAGCTTGTCCTGCATTCGCTTCGAAATTTTATTCATAAACGAGGGACTGCTGCGCATTTCCTGCTGCCAGTTCCGGAGTTCATCAATAGCGTACTGTTCGTAAGCGGTCATAGGAGCGGTTGCCAGGGGTTGATAAATCTAAACAAAAGGCCAGCCACAGTACATCGTTGCTGCGGCTGGCCTAATTTATAAATTTTGATCTTATTATAGTCCGGTTATCCTTATTTCTGCTGCTCGTTGTCCGTGCGGGCTTGAGGCGTTGGGTTGTTGGAGCCCATTTTGCCTACCGCATCTTTGTGCAGGTCGTTGCCGATATCCTTTTTAGAGCCAGACTTGCTTGTGCTGGCCTGTTGGTTCTTTGGCATGTTCTTATTTTCTTTCTCGTTCTTCATAGCTTTAAAATCAAATGTTGTGGTACACAGTTTACGCAGCCCGGCAGCTCCGGTTAGCACCAATAGAGAAGCCCGCAGCAGTTGCCACGGGCTTTTCTATATAATATTCAGCTAAACTATATTAAGAATTGCTGCTGCTGGAGCCTGAGTTATTGTTGTTTTTGTTACTCTGGCGTCCTGCCTCTGCGTGCCCCTCGGAGTCGCCGTGCCAGCCTTTTCCTTGGTTGCCACTGCTACTTCTGGCCTGTGTCTGATTACCGCCTCTGGCTTGGGTCTGGCCACTCTGAGACGAGCTTCTGCTACCAGAAGATGAGCTGTCGTTTTTATGGCTCTGTCTGCCGGCCTCAGCATGGCCTTGTGAGTCGCCGTGCCAGCCCTGGCCCTGGTTGCTGCTTCTGGCCTGAGAGCCTCGGTTGCTTTGGCCTGATGGGTTATTCTGAGAACCGGAGGAGCTTGTAAACTCGCCCGATTCGTTTCTTGGCTGATTCTGATTTCTATTCTGGTTCTGATTCAGGTTGTCTTCGTTGTTACGATTACGGTTCATACCCTGATTCTCTTCATTATTACGTTTCATAGCTTTCTGGTAATTTAAATTAAACATGTTGTACCCGTTCCAAACGGGACTCTCTGTTTTACGGCTTAAACTATTAACAGTTAGTTGTTTAGAGCTCTGTTGGCCATGGCGGGTATAGCAATAAAACAGACTAAACCGAGTATGGGTATATAGCGCTACGCAAGTATAACAATGGATGTATGTGTTTGTGACTGAACGATTTGAACAGCTTAAAAGGAGGCTCTAGCTACTTGGTGAGTTGGACTTTAGAAGGAGAGGCAATACTGAAAGTCTGCAAAATAAATTTAAAAAAATTAATTTGAAGCTGCTACCACTTTTCGGCAATAGACCACGATCGGCTTCTGGTGCATGTCGGTCGTAAAGAAGAGGTAATCCGCTCCGCCTTCTTTTATACCTGTCTTTTTGCGAATATCGGCCACGGACTCCGGAAAGTTACGCACTGTGATGTTGGCTTTGCGCTGTGGCAGCCTTGAAAGGAGCTCTTTCTTTTGATAGCGCCCTATGCCTTCGCAGAAAAAGGCTCGTCCCGGAAAATCAGGTATAAGCTGGTCAGCGGTATACAGGTGGCTGTTGGGGTGAAGCTTGTAAAGGCCAAACTGACTGGCCACGCTACGGTAGGCACCAGATTTAAGGATGGCGGAATTAGGCTCGTAGAGGTATGCCTTTGGGTCAGAGTAACTGACGGAAGCGCTTTCTTCCTGCTCCTTTTGGAAGCTGAGTAGATGCACAGTGCCGTCTGGTAACAGGTTGACTGCATGGCGCTCCGGGTTGTTACCCACGCGGGGCTGCAACAGGTATAGCACCTCCTTGCACTCGTTGTGCAGTGCCATTACCCATACCTGGCTAACGGAGCGCAACTGCTCAACTGCCAGTTCTATATCGAGCATAGGAGAGGTCTTGAGCAATACAGCATCAGCCTTCTCGAACAGTACCGGCAGCAGCTGCAATATGTCTGGCTCACAGTCCTGCAGCAGGTGTACCTTCTCCAGCCTGTCGCCCCGCCGAGCCGGGTCCAGGTATAGCACATCGGCGCGGCCCGTAAAGGCTTGCAGGAAATCCTCGGCAGTGGAGTTCACCGTCTTAATGTTGTAGGCGCCTAGCAGTTTAAAGTTGTAGCCAGCTATTTCGGAAAGCTCGCTGTTCTGCTCCACATGCACCACTTGCTCAAACCGCTTTGCGAAAAAGAAGCTGTCCACCCCAAAACCGCCCGTCAGGTCTATGAGCAACTTTCCCTTTACAAGCGAGGCTTTGTAGGCCGCCGTCGCCTCCGAGGAGGTTTGCTCTACCGATACTGCCGTTGGAAACACCACGTCCGGATTTGCCGCCCAGGTAGGCAGTTTGTCTGCGGCCTTGTGCCGAGCCTGTATCTGCTTTACCAGCTCGGCAACCGGCAACTGCGGGTAGCGGCCTGCCTGCAGCATGAGCTCGGCGGGGTTGCGGTGCTGGTGCTGTTGTATGAATTCCTTCTCTTCCGGAGTATAGTGTTTCATGGTGCGCTGCAAAGGTAAGCATTTAATTCAGCCTCATTTTCTGTTAAAAATTATCCTTCCGCAAACAATCCTTATACCTGCTGGTTGTATTCTCAGCTAAAAGAAATTTTTAAAAAATAATTTATCAGACTACTATGAAGAAATGGATGAAAATCATGATGCTGGCCGTATTGCCGGCGCTGGTGCTTACAAGCTGCGATGACGACGACGATGACACTGTGATCGAGAACTCCAATGTGATGGTGGTGCACGCTTCGCCTGACGCGCCGGGTGTTGACCTGCTGGTAGACGATGCAAAGGTAAACTCAGCTGCCCTTACTTTCCCGAACAACACCGGTTACCTTGAGGTGCCATCCGGCCGCCGCAATATAAAAGTGAACGCCGCTGGCACCAGCACAACTGTTATCAACGCCAACCTCGACCTCGATAGAAACGACAGCTATACTGTGTTTGCAATCAACACCCTGAGCGCCATCGAGCCGCTGGTATTGGAGGATGATCTGGATGCCCCTGCCTCCGGTAAGGCCCACGTGCGTTTCGTGCACCTGTCGCCTGATGCCCCTGCTGTGGATGTGGCTGTAACAGGTGGTCCTGTGCTTTTTGGTAACCGTGCTTTCAAAAGCGCTACAGAGTTTACGCCTGTAGACGCTGCCTCTTATAACCTGGAGGTGCGCCTGGCCGGCACACAAACTGTGGTGTTAACGGTTCCGAACGTGCAATTGGCCAATGGCCGCATCTACACCATATTTGCCAGAGGTTTTGTGTCACCACCTAGTGGTAACAACAATGCCCTTGGAGCCGAGATCATTACCAACCGATAACCCAGAAGAAGACTATACCTATAAGAGGCCTGTGCCATTGGCACGGGCTTCTGCATTTAGTAGGAAACTAAACCATTTGATTTTCAGTTGAATAGTGCTCCTGGGTTGAAGATGAGGGATATATTTTGTAATTTTGTGCTTCCTTAAGAAAAAAGTAGAATATGATTGATACAACGCTCAAGTACAAAGTAAAAGACATTTCGCTGGCCGAGTGGGGCCGCAAAGAAATAAGGCTGGCTGAGGCTGAAATGCCTGGCCTGATGGCTATCCGCGAGGAGTATGGCCCAAGCAAGCCACTGGCGGGTGCCCGCATAGCCGGTTGCCTTCACATGACCATCCAGACTGCTGTGCTGATTGAGACGCTGGTGGAACTGGGTGCTGAAGTAACCTGGTCTTCGTGTAACATTTTCTCCACGCAAGACCATGCCGCTGCGGCCATTGCTGCTGCGGGTATTTCGGTTTATGCCTGGAAAGGTATGACGGCCGAGGAGTTTGACTGGTGCATCGAGCAGACGCTGTTTTTCGGTGATGAAAGCAAGCCGCTAAACATGATCCTGGACGACGGTGGTGACCTGACCAACATGGTGCTGGATAAGTACCCTGAGCTGGCCCCAGGCATCAAAGGTCTTTCTGAAGAGACGACTACTGGTGTGCACCGCCTCTATGAGCGCGTGAAAAATGGCACCCTGACTATGCCTGCTATCAACGTGAACGACTCTGTGACCAAATCGAAGTTCGATAACAAGTATGGCTGTAAAGAGTCGTTGGTAGATGCGATCCGTCGCGCTACAGACGTGATGATGGCCGGTAAGGTAGCGGTTGTAGCTGGTTACGGCGACGTAGGAAAAGGTTCTGCCGCTTCGCTTCGTGGTGCCGGTGCCCGTGTTATTGTAACCGAAATCGACCCGATCTGCGCGCTGCAGGCTGCTATGGACGGCTTTGCGGTGAAGAAAATGGCCGATGCCGTGAAAGAAGCTGATATTGTGGTAACCGCCACTGGTAACAAAGACATCATTACAGAGGAGCACTTCCGTAGCATGAAAGACAAGGCGATTGTTTGTAACATCGGCCACTTCGACAACGAAATCGACATGGCTTGGCTAAACGGCGCTTACGGCAACACGAAAGATACCATTAAGCCACAGGTTGACCTCTACAACATCGAAGGAAAAGACATTATCGTGCTGGCTGAAGGCCGCCTGGTGAACCTGGGTTGTGCTACTGGTCACCCATCTTTTGTAATGTCTAACTCTTTCTCGAACCAAACACTGGCGCAGCTGGAGCTTTGGACAAACGCAGAGGCGTACGAAAACAAAGTGTATACCTTGCCGAAACACCTCGATGAGAAAGTAGCCCGTTTGCACCTGAGCAAGATCGGTGTGGAACTGGATGAGCTTCGTCCGGACCAGGCTGCTTACATTGGTGTGGAAGTTGAAGGGCCATACAAGCCAGAATACTACAGATACTAATTGTAGGAAACTATTGATACAGAAAGGCCGGGGCATAAGCTCCGGCCTTTTTTGTTACTGTGGCTTATACCTCATGTCGCTAAAGAAGACGGGTAGTTCGCACCCGAGTTGGCCAAGGCTCTACTCTTTGAATGAGCCCATTAGTTTGTAGTTGCTTATGTGCTTTAGGCTTGGGTTCAGAGCAAAAATATTCCTATACCTAATCCTCTGGTATACCTGCTTCTCTTCGGTAAAGAAGCAAATAGAGAGAACAGCGGTAGTGCTTTAGGTATAAACGAAATGCCCTGACGCTGTGTATATTTCAGGATCAGGGCATTTGCATGATGTTGACGTATGGGGTGCTTACTAGTTCGTTCAAATGATGTTGAAGCGGGACATCAAAGCCTTTTTATATGACTTGCCAATCGGAACATCGCCCCTGGAGAACACCACTGCATTCTCCTCCAGCGCCTCTACCTTGTCCAGGTTGGCAATGTAAGAGCGGTGCACCCGCACAAAGTTATTGGAGGGCAGCTTATGCTCCATGTCCTTCAGGGTAGAGCTGACCAGGTATTTCTGATCCGCAGTGACGATGAATGAATAGTTATCGTAGGCCTCCACCCACAAAATATCGCTGTACTGCACCTTGATGATGCGGTGCTTTACCTTTACAAAAATGTAGTCGGGTTGCGACTCAGCTTCCTTTGGCGCCTTGCCTGCGCCGTTTTCACCTGACTTTTGGCCGGAATCGTGTTTGTAAAGGGCAAGCTCTATGGCAGAGCGGAGGTTTTTTTCGTCGAAGGGTTTGGCCAGAAAACCGTCGGGCTCTGTTTTCTTTGCCCTGTCCAGGGTGGCCTTGTCGGCATAGGCTGTCAGGTATATGAAGGGGATGTCGAACTCCTCCCGAATTTTGGAGCCGATCTCAATGCCGTCAATGTCTCCTTTCAGGTTTACATCAAGCAAAACCAGGTCTGGCTGCATGGTCCGGATCATGTCAAGCGTGTTCTCACCGGAGTCGATGGCACACGTCTGGTAACCTAGCTCATCCAGACAGGCAGCCAGGTCTTCTGCGATTATAATTTCGTCTTCCGAAATAAGAATTTTTGGTTTTGTCATAGTATTAATCCCATACGTAAAAGTAATCAGTTACGATGCCAAAACAAAATGTAATATTGATTTTGTACCATTATTGTTTTGAAACTCGATGCTACCCCCCAGTTTTCTGGCAAGTGACAGGACCAGTTGCAGGCCAAATGATTTCTTTCGCCGCTCCTCAAAGTCGGATGGCAACCCAATACCGTCGTCATGCACCACCAAGGTATAGGTATCGTTATGCAGGGGCATGAGGTAAATGGCGATTTGGCCATACTGATTTGGAAAGGCATACTTAACAGAATTGGACACAAGCTCATTCACAATCAAACCAAGCGAAAGAGCTGTGTCAGCCTCTACCATGATTGGCGGTATGTCGAGTTTTATCTTAATGTGACGCTCCTTTGTGCCGTAGGTGGCGGCAAGACCTTCGCAGATGTCAGCTATATAGGCGCTCAGGTCAATGGAAGCCAGGTCCTCGTGCTGGTAAAGGCGCTCATGCAAAACAGCCATCGACCTGACCCGCCCCCGCACCGACTGCATCACCTCCAGTGCTTTGGGATCCTGCACGCGCCGGGTCTGCAGGTTGAGCATACTCATGATGATCTGCAGGTTATTCTTCACGCGATGGTGAATCTCTTTCAGCAGAATCTCCTTCTCGCGGTTTTTCTCTTCCAGAAGTTGGGTGCGGTGCTGCACCTTTTGCTCTAGCATTGTATTTAGTTTCACTAGGCTCCTTTCACGCAACCTGACTACACTGATGGTGGCAGCCGTGCCCAACAGCACCAGCAGCACAATGAACCACTCCCGGCGCCATACCGGGGGCACGATGGTAAAGGTATAGGAGAGCGGGCTTGGGGTCCAGTAACCGTCGCTGTTGGCGGCCAGCAACTGAAAGGTATAGGTGCCCGGGTCGAGGCTGGCATAGGTGGCAAAGGAGTAATCCGAAACCGCTGACCACTGATCGTCGTGCCCTTTGAGGCGATAGCGGTAGCGTACCCGGTCGGGGGCTGTGAGCGATATACCCTGAAAGTCGAACGTGAGGTGGTTACGGTTGTGCGGTAGCCGCAGGTCAAGGGGTAATCCGGATGTGGAGTCGACCTTGTAGCCCATGCTCTCCCAGTCGGTGGGCTTCTGGAAGAGCATGATGCTGGTGAGCATGGTATGCGGGTATACCTGGTTGCGCCGGTCCATTTCGGGCAGGTACATGGTCAGGCCCTTGGCTGTGGCAAACCATACCGTGCCGTCCGGTGTTTGCGTAATTCCCTTGTTGCTGACTTCGAGCCCCCTGAAACCCTCCTGGTTTGCGTAGGACCGGATGGTGAGGCGCCCCAAGTCATGCAACTGGTCAAGCTGCACCTTCAGCACCCCACGGCTGGTGCCCACCCACAGGTGATTTGTGTTGTCAACGAACAGGCTCTTTATACCTTCATTGGGGAGCCCGTTGCGGGAGTTGAACACCTTGGGCGCTTTCCATTTGTCGTGCCAGGCCATAATGCCATAATTGAAACCGCCAAAATACAGCGTGCCTGATGCGTCTTCGGCTATCGTGCGTATCTCCCCAAACCCTGTATCGCCCAGCCCGGCTGATGACTGCACACTGCCCGCTTCGTAGTTGAACACACCTTTCTCTGCACCCACCCATATTCTGCCATTGCTGTCGCGGTGCAGGGCGTATACCTTGCCGGTGAGCTGTGGTTTTTGTAAGGGGTTGATTTGGAGCCGGTTCGGGGGCAAAACAGCTAAGCCGGCTGCAGTTGCGAGCAAAAGGTCGCCGTTCCCCATCGGCAAGGCTTGGTATACCTCCGCTGCGGGCAAGCCTTGGGCGGTACCGTAGTGGGATATATTAGCCGGGCCTAACCGGTAAAGTCCGTTGCTGGTGCACACCCATACATCTTTTTCGTTCGCTACCCACATACTGTGCAGGGTTGTTCCTTTCGGCCAGATATCGGTCTCCAGCCAGTTCAGGATGCCGCTTTCCATAAAAGCTGCGTAACCGTCATCGGTGCCGAGCCATACCCTGCCCTTGGTATCCTGTGCCAGTGCCGTTACCACGGGCTCCTTCACCTGCCCCATATCGAAGTAATGGACAAACCAGGGATTACGATACTGCATCAGGCCATGGCCGGTCGTTCCGATCCAGATATTCCCTTCGCGGTCTGTTGTGATGCAGTTGACTTTGTCGGTGCGCAAGCCACTGTAGCGGGTGAGGTGCTGGAATTCCTTCCCATCGAATTTGAGAATGCCATTGAGGTGCACACTCAGCCACTGATGTCCATAGTTATCAGTAGTAAAGTCGCGGATGTTGGGGTTCTGTATACCTGCCGGCAGATCAAATTCTTCCAGATTGTTCAGCTTAAAAGTCGCCGCCCCATTTGCCGTGCCTATCCAGATGGTACCGTCAGGTGACTGGTTCAACACATTGACGGCATCATGCGGCAGGGCGCTATTGGCAGTAGTATAGTGAATGAGGCCTTTTGCATTCACCCTGTAAACGCCCTGGGAGTCGCTAGCTGCCCAAAGCTCGTTAGTGGCCGTGAAGAGAATGTCGTTGAAGTGGGTAGGAGGTAAGATCGGGTGCCTTACAAACTTATTCTTGGTCAAAGAGTAGATGCCACTGCCCGTAGCTACCCAAATAGTGCCCTGGCTGTCTTCTGCTATACTGTATACCCCACCGGGTGGCAGCCCCGCCTGCAGGTCGTATCCGTAAAAGCCATCACTGGTATGCAGCATGAGCCCCTTGTCGGTAGTGCCGATCCAAAGGCGGTGCCTACTATCGAGCAGGAGGCAGCTGATGCTGTTACTGCTCATGCCGTCCCGTTTTGTGTAGGTATGGAAAGTGGACCCATCAAAGCGGCTTAGCCCCCCGTAAGTTGCAACCCAGAGCTGCCCTTTATGGTCCTGTATCACATCATTTACCTGCGACTGCGGCAAGCCCTGCTCAAGCGACCAGTTACGAAAATTGAACTGCTGCGCCTGAAGGTGGAGCGAAATTACCAACAGAAGTATAAGACCAGTAAGGCGCATCTGGGGTTAGTGCGTTAGTGCGAGTAATATATAAAGTTAATATATTTTGTAATAAAAAATAACATAATGTTTATATTACTGTAAAGCTGCACTTTTGTTGCTTATACCTTTACCCGATGTTATGCCATTGTTCCAGGTATAGAAAGTAGTCGCATAAAAAGGAAGGCCTATACCTGCTGCATTATTGTACATGCAGCAGGTATAGGGATAGGGGAAACAGAAGGAATGCTACGCTGTTGTGAGGTGTTTGTCAATGCCGTTGGGGCAGAAGGTGCTTTTTTCGGAGATGGCTCGCTCTAGCAGGATGTCATTGGCAGCCAGGCTTTGGCGGGAGTTCTCCTGGTGATGCAGGTGATAGGCTATACCTCCGAAGGCAAGGTTTTGCCGTTTGGTGCCACTGTTAAGCAATCGGATGGCAAACTCACTGTCTTCGCGGCCCCAACCCACGAAGTCCTCATTAAAACCGTTCACCCGAATGATATCCTCCATCCAAAAGCCCATGTTGCAGCTCTTGATGGAAGCGATGCCCGTCTTTTCTTTACTGAATAGGCTCGACAGAAAAGGAGCGTTTGTCGCGTTGAGCCTGTTCTTTATACCTGACGAAATAGGAGAGATAACCTTTGGTCCCCGTTGAATCAGGTCCTGGCTTAACGAAGGGCTCAGGAGCACCCGCTTCCCCTGCGTGAAATAACCCTTGCGGGCAGCCCGACGATGACCTTTCAAAAAGTCAGGGTGCAGCACCATATCGCCGTCAATTATCACAACATACTCACCCGTTGCCATTGCGATCGCCTTGTTCCGGCTTTCGGCCGCCCTGAAGCCAAGGTCCTCCTGCCAACTGTGCAGCAACGGCACCGGAGACTCCTTCGCCAGGCGCTCCACAAGCGCACGCGTGTCGTCTCTTGATCCATCATCGGCAACAATGATCTCGCGCGGTAGCTCGCTTTGGTTAAAAGCACTTTGCAACACGGTGCCCAAGGCCTCTTTCCAGTTGTAGGTGGTAATAACCAGGCTGATGCCGAGGCGTTGGTTTTCTTCGTGCAGTTTCATGTATTTGTAAAAAGTGCCGTTGGCGTTTGAGAAAGAAATGGCCATCCCTTCGTACCCATACAAAAAACCGCGCTGCATCACATAGTTCCTGAAGAGCGAGAAAGCCCATTTAAAACAACTTTTGGCAGGGGAGGAATTTTTCCGGAATCGTTTCTCCCGGGCAAAAAGGGTTGTGTACTGGTCCATCTTCCCGATCAATTGCGAAATGCTGTTGAAAGAGAAGTGATCCATGGTGCCTTGCAGGCGTTGTACCTGCATACCTTCTGTCAGGATATGCTCGTGCACGGGCAGGTCGGCGAAGCGGGTAGTGCCTTTATGGTACAGGCGCAACACATAATCGTTGTCCCAACCACAGGCCTTGATGTGTTTTTTGCCATAAAAGTTGTGGCGCAGAAAACTGTATACCTGGCGTGTGTCGCCCAGGTTCAGTGCAAGAAGCTCGTCAGCCAATTGCGGCGAAAGCACTTCATCACTATCGACAGATAGCACCCAAGCGTGGGTGGCATGCTGCGCGGCCAGGTTCTTCATCGGTCCAAATCCGATGAAGGGGTGCTCCACGATACGTACATTCGGAAAGCGGGCGGCAATGGCCAGTGTTTCGTCTGCAGAGCCATTGTCCAGTACAATTATCTCGGCAAAGCGGTGCAATGCCTGCAAGCAGTCAGCGAGGTACTGCTGGCTGTTTTTAGTCAGAATGGTAACGGATATGGCTTGGCTCATGCTTCAAAGCAACCTGAGTGGTTGGAAATGCAAAATTAAGTTTTAACACTTAATTCAATTAAAAAAAGCGCAGGAACTGCTGAAAGTTCTGAAAATCCGTATGTTGCTAGTAAAGAAATGGATGAGGGCGCCTAAAAGCGGGCCGATCCGTACATGCCTCTACAGAACGATGCAACCCAAAAGCGGCAAGGGAGGTATGTAATTAAAATTTCTATATTTGCGTATAATTACGCGATTACGACTTTATAAATTACAAAATCAAGTCAAATGAGCGAGCAAACAGGTAAACAGTTGAGTAAAGAGGAAAAAGACGCCCGTTTCGAGGCGGAGTTGCTGCCTGTCCTGGATCCTCTGTACAATTTTGCCTACAGGCTCACCCTCGATGAAGATGATGCCAATGACCTGGTGCAGGAGACATACCTGAAGGCTTATCGCTTTTTCGATTACTTTGAGCAAGGAACTAATGCAAAAGCCTGGCTGTTCCGAATCCTGAAGAACTCTTTCATCAATGAGTTCCGGAAAAAGAGCAAACAGCCTGCTAAGGTAGACTATAGCGAGGTCGAAGGATATTACAATTCGGACGACGTTGAGGGTGAGGGGGGCGTAGCTTCCACCACCGACATGCGCACCGAGAGCGTACAGGACCTGATTGGCGACGAGGTGGCCAGTGCCCTGAACGCGTTGCCGGTCGACTTCAGAACCGTGATCATACTTTGCGACCTCGAGGGCTTCACCTACGAGGAAATGGCTAAAATTCTGGATATACCGATCGGTACCGTGCGCTCCAGGCTGCATCGGGCCCGTAACTCTTTGAAAGAGAAGTTGGAGAAATATGCGAAGAGCATGGGATATAACAGTTAGAATAACCTAAAGAGTTTGAGTTAAGATGGAATCAAGATTTACAGAAACGCACCAGAAACTTTCCGAAGACGGGCATGAATCGGAGTGTGACAAGATTGCTCATTTGTTGGACCTGATGATTGATGGGGAAGCCTCCACTGAAGAACAGGCCTATTTTAATACCCACATCGAAGAGTGCGTACCTTGCTTCGAAAGCCATCAAAAGCAAAAACTCCTCAAAGGGCTTGTAAGTGGTCATCTTAAGCGCGTAATTGTGCCGGAAAGCTTAGCTTTGTCCATTAAAGCCAGAATTCAAGAAACTGTATAACCTCTGATGCAAGGAAAGATTATCATTTTTTCGGCTCCCTCCGGTGCCGGCAAAACCACTATTGTAAAGCACCTCTTACAGGTAAACCCGTCACTTGCCTTCTCTATTTCGGCCTGCACACGCGACAAGCGCGGCCGCACCGAGGAAAACGGAAAAGACTACTACTTCATAACACCAGAAGAATTCAAGCAGAAGATTGCAAGAGACGAGTTTGTTGAGTGGGAGGAGGTATACGAAGGTGCCTTCTACGGCACTTTAAAATCGGAAATAGAGCGCATCTGGAAAAGTGGCAAGCACGTGATACTGGACGTAGATGTTAAAGGAGGACTAAGCATAAAGCATTTTTACAAAGAGAGAGCGCTGGCGGTATTTGTAAAACCGCCTTCCATTGAAGAACTGGCCAAGCGCCTGCAAGCCCGCAACACAGACTCTGCCTCCAGCATCTCGAGCCGCGTGTTCAAAGCTGAGTTCGAGATCAAGTTCGAGGACCAGTTTGACAAGGTAATCGTGAACGATAACCTCGAAGAAGCCTGCGCTAAGGCAGAAAAGCTGGTGAACGAGTTTCTGAACGCTGAACCGGCTATCGTATGAAGGTAGGGTTGCTGTTCGGCTCCTTTAACCCCATCCACATCGGGCACTTGATCCTGGCCAATTTCATGGCTAACAACACGGATCTGGATACAGTCTGGCTGGTCGTTTCGCCGCAGAATCCTTTTAAACCAAGCAATACGCTGCTGCACGAGTTCGACCGTTTGCACATGGTGTCGTTGGCTGTGGCCGACAATCCGAGCCTGGGAGTATCGAACATCGAGTTTAACATGCCCAAGCCGAGCTATACCATTGACACACTTACCTACCTGCAGGAGAAGTACCCCAGCTATGAGTTTGTGCTGATCATGGGGGAAGACAATCTGCCGCTCTTTCCGAAGTGGAAAAATTACGAGCGTATCCTGGAGTATCATCGGGTATACGTATACCCTCGCTCCGGCTCTACCACAACTGAGCTTCCGGCCATGCCGAATGTGACCTTTGTAAAAGCACCTGTGCTGGATATCTCGGCTACGTTCATCCGGCAGTGCATAAAAGAGGAGAAGTCTATCAAGTACATGGTACCCGACGAGGTGGCTGCGTATATAAAAGTGCATAAGCTATACCTGTAGGTATAACTGCAGTATAAAAATAAAGAAGCCCGCTGATGACTCAGCGGGCTTCTTTTGTAATAGTATGGTTGCTCACTTAAATCGTCATGATCTCAGCTTCCTTCTTAGTCAGCAGCTCATCGATCTTCACGATGTAGGCATCCGTCAGTTTCTGCACCTTTGCTTCAGCATCGCGCACGGCATCTTCAGAAGTGCCTTCTTTCTGCAGCTTACGCAGCGAGTCGTTTACATCTTTTCGGATGTTGCGGATAGCGATTTTGCCAGACTCAGTTTCGTTCTTTACCTGCTTTACCAGTTCGCGGCGGCGCTCCTCAGTCAGAGCGGGGATGTTCAGGCGAACACCATCGGCTTCCACCAGTGGGTTCAGGTTCAGGTCGCTGTTCTTGATTGCTTTTCCAACTTCGCCAATCATATTTTTTTCCCATGGCTTGATCATGAGCGTGCGAGCGTCCGGGATGGTGATGTTTGCTACCTGAGAGATGGGCGTAGGAGTACCGTAGTAGTCTACACGCAGGTCCTCTACCATGGCAGGAGAGGCTTTACCTGCTCTGATTTTTAGCAGTTCAGAGTTTGTGTGCTGCAACGCTTTCTGCATCGACTCCTCGGCTTCGCTGAGGTAAAACTGAATTTCTTCCGTCATATCAATTTTATCTTAATAAGGTTCTTCCGTTTAAGTATACTTAAGTTATGCTGCAAAAATATTAATTTTTGTCGGATGTTCTTCCACCTTCCGAAGCCTCTACCTCATTTACAGCATCCTGTATGGTGTCTGCCAGGTCTTCCATGGTTACAAGAGTGCCTATTTTCTCACCTTGCACCAGGCGCTTCAGGTTACCAGCTGTGTTCATGTCAAACACAATGATCGGCAGGCCGTTTTCCTTACAGAGCGTAAACGCAGTCATGTCCATTACGTTCAACCCTTTTTCAAAAACATCCTTAAAAGAAATGTTGGAATAGAAAATGGCGTTCGGGTCTTTCTCCGGATCAGCTGAGTAGATGCCGTCTACACGGGTTCCCTTCAGCACAACATCCGCTTCGATCTCGATGGCGCGAAGGCTGGCCGCTGAGTCTGTTGTGAAGTATGGGTTGCCAGTGCCTGCTCCAAAGATTACGACACGTCCTTTTTCGAGGTGGCGTACGGCGCGACGACGGATGTACGGCTCACATACCTGCTGTATGTTTAAACCGGACAGCAAACGGGTATAGACACCCAGTTTTTCGAGCGCACTCTGAAGCGCCATGCTGTTGATAACAGTGGCCAGCATGCCCATGTAGTCGCCCTGTACGCGGTCAAGGCCTACTTGCTCAGCCTGAACACCTCTGAAGATGTTTCCTCCACCGATTACAACTGCTACCTCTACGCCAAGTGCGGCTACCTCCTTAATCTCCTGCGAGTACTGCATCAGCCTGTCTGAGTCAATGCCGTACTGCTGTTCTCCCATCAGCGCTTCGCCGCTTAACTTCAGCAATATTCTTTTATACTTCACGGTCGTTTTATTGTAATGTTAACGTTTATGGTGCTCATGCTGCGGCCGGGCAGTACGTGCTGCCCAGTTGGCAACACAAAAATTAAAATAGAATCAAGATCTGGTTCTTCTCCACGTTCTGCTTCACGGCTACCTTAATTTCCCTCACAACACCGTCACCAGGCGATTTGAGGATATTCTCCATCTTCATCGCTTCAAGTATCATGATCGGGTCGCCTTTCTTTACTTCCTGTCCGGGCTGCACTTTTATCTCGAGGATCAAACCTGGCATCGGCGCCTTCACATCGTTTACTTTCTGGGCATTGGCATTGCTCATGCCTAGCTTGTCGAGCAGCAGATCGAAGCGGTCTTTTACACTTACGGTATGCTTCGCACCATTAATCTTGAATGTGAATGTTTTGGCCTGATAATCAGCCTCTACCAGTTCTGCGGTATACGACTTATCGTCTTTTATGATGTGGTACCTGTTGGGGCCAAGGGGGGAAATGTCCCAGTTGAAAGGTGATCCATTAAGGAGAATAGCGTCTTTTTGAGTATCAACCTGCCATGTCTTGTCGTTAGCTGTTTTTATCTGGAGCATCTTTATGAAATCAGGTTTTAGAGGCTTAAAGATAATTGATTTATCAGAGTATTTTTAGAAATTGAGCTCAAAATTAAAACATTCCATCATGAATCATAGGTTTTTGAGCCTGGTTGGCCTGGCTGCCACTATGGCTTTTACAGGCGGTTGCAGTGTGAACAAACAAACGAAAGCAACTCCTGTAGTTGAGCCAGTTACAGCCACGCCTGCGCCTGCAGTGACTGAGCCACCTGTGTGGGCGCCTAAAAACCATGCCTTTAATCCTTCCAAAACCAGGTTGCACGATCTGCTGCATACGAAGTTACGGGTGAGCTTTGATTGGGAGAAACAGTACCTGCATGGCCTCGCCGAGCTGACGCTTCAGCCTTATTTCTATCCTCAGCACCAACTCGTGCTCGATGCCAAAGGCTTTGACATTCACAGTGTGAACCTGATGAACGGCTTAGACGCCAAAGTGCTTCAGTATACCTACGACGGCATGAAGCTGACCATCGACCTGGGGAAGCCCTATACCCGAAACGACAAGTATACCATCGAAATAGACTATACGGCGAAACCTAACGAGCTGGCAGTTGGCGGCAGCGACGCCATCACACAGGACAAGGGCCTATACTTTATCAACCCGAAAGGAGAGGAGCCAAATAAGCCGCGCCAGATCTGGACACAGGGGGAGACCGAAGCGAGTTCTGCCTGGTTTCCGACTATCGACTCTCCGAACGAGCGCATGACACAGGAGCTCTACATTACCGTGGACCCCAAGTATACGACACTCTCGAACGGTACCTTTGTGTACTCGCGCAAAAACGCAAACGGCACTAAAACCGACTACTGGAAAATGGAGCAGCCACATGCGCCATACCTGACCATGATGGCCATCGGGAAGTACGCTGTGGTAAAAGATAAGTGGCGGAACCTGGAGGTGAACTACTATGTAGAGCCAGCTTATGAAAAAACTGCCAAGAAGATATTTGGCAACACACCAGAAATGCTGGAGTTCTTTTCCAAAAAACTGGGTGTTGACTATCCTTGGTCTAAGTACTCCCAGGTGGTGGTTCGCGATTTTGTGTCAGGAGCCATGGAAAATACCTCGGCCTCAACTTTCATGGAAGATCTGCAGTTGAATGAGCGCGAGTTGCTGGACAAACACTGGGACGGCATTATCGCCCATGAACTCTTCCACCAATGGTTCGGTAATTATGTCACTACCGAATCGTGGGCTAATCTGCCGCTCAACGAAGCATTTGCCAACTACTCCGAGTACATGTGGACAGAGCACAAGTATGGCGCTGACGAAGCAGCCATGCACCATCTGGATGAACTGAGCCAGTACCTCGACGAGGCTGAAACGAAACGGGAACCGCTGATTCGCTATCGCTATGCCGACCGCGAAGACATGTTTGACAGCCACTCATATGCCAAAGGTGGCCGGGTGCTTCACATGCTCCGCAAGTATGTTGGTGATGAGGCTTTCTTTGCATCGCTCAATCGTTACCTCACAAAAAATAAGTTCTCTGATGTAGAAATAGCTGAACTGCGCATGGCCTTTGAAGACACTACCGGGGAAGACCTGATGTGGTTCTTTGATCAGTGGTTTATGCGTGCCGGTCATCCGGAACTCAAAGTAAGCCATACTTACCAAAACAGTTTGCTGAAGCTACAGGTATGGCAGCAACAGGACACGCTGTATCAGCCGGTATACAGATTGCCGCTGAACGTGGCTGTTTGGGAAAATGGTCAGAAAACGGAGCATCGTATCGACATCACGAAAGCCAATCAGGTTTTTAAATTGCCAGCCACTGCTGAACCCCAGTTGGTGCTGTTTGACAGCGAACAGCAACTGCTAGGCACAGTAGAGCACGCAAAAACGACAGAAGAGCTGGAGTTTCAATTTAACAACGCAAAAACATTAGCCTCAAAATTAGAAGCGCTGGAGGCACTAGGAGAGGAGTTGGATCAGCAGCGAATGTTGGTGTTGCTGCAAGGCGCCTTGAAAGATGAGTTCTGGGGTGTTCGGAATCTGGCCTTAGACATGGCAGGGCGCCTGCCAGCTAAGCAGGCCGAGTCGCTAGAGCCGATTGTCAAGAAAATGGCTATGAGTGATAAGAAAGGTGATGTAAGGGCAGGGGCCATTTTGTTACTGTCAGAATGGGGGGATGATGCGTATACAGCCCTTTACAAAACTGCTATGCAGGATAGCTCATACAAAGTAGCCGCAGCGGGCATTCTCAGCTATGCCATGACGGGAGCTCCAGATATCAATCAAAGACTGGCCACATTTGAGAAGGAGTCAAACGAAGAGATTGTGCTGGCATTAGCGTCGTATTATGCCGTGAAAGGAGGACCGGGTAAGTATGATTGGTTCATGAAACAGATGAAAAACGCCAAAGGAACTGGCTTGTACTACCTGCTGCAAAGCTACGGGGCCTTTATGGCTGTAAATCCGGAGGCTTATAAACCAGAGGCTATTGCCATGCTCTCTGAACTGGCCCAGCACCACCAGATATACTATGTGCGCATGGCTGCTTTTCAGACACTTATGGTGCATTCAGAGCGGCCCGAGATCATAGAACTGCTGAAGGAGATACGAGCAAATGAGCAGGATAAAAGGCTGCTGGAACTCTATAATCAGGTTTCCTTGTAAAGCATCAGGAAAAAAAAGTGAATAATTTTTTAGAGAATATTTGACTGGAAAGAAAAAGCGCTTAATTTTGCATCTCCTTAGAACGAACAGCGAGCTGAAAAGCAAATTTGAAGTCCTAAAGGAGGGCTGAATAAGTCAGTCAGGTTGAATATTAGGGGAGATTCCAGAGCGGCCAAATGGGACGGACTGTAACTCCGTTGTAGTGATACTTCGCAGGTTCGAATCCTGCTCTCCCCACAATTAAGACCACGCATTTTAATGGTTTGCTGCATTAAAAGCGGGAGTAGCTCAGTTGGTAGAGCGATAGCCTTCCAAGCTATAGGCCGCGAGTTCGACCCTCGTCTCCCGCTCAATAAGCAAACAGCGTGCTGCTTATCAAATATGGGTTGCTTTGTAAGGAATTTCATGCAGATGGATTTCCTTTTTAGTATAAACTCATTTTTAAGATAAGTGATGGCAAAAGCCGACGTAGCTCAGGGGTAGAGTACTTCCTTGGTAAGGAAGGGGTCGTGGGTTCAATTCCCATCGTTGGCTCAAAGTCCGTTACGTGTATAATTAACGCAACATACTTAAACGTTTTAACCTTAATTTAATTATCATACAATGGCTAAAGAAACATTTGACCGTTCCAAACCGCACGTAAACATCGGTACTATCGGTCACGTTGACCACGGCAAAACAACTTTGACTGCTGCCATTACTACAGTTTTGGCTAAGAAAGGTCTTGCTGCACTTCGCGACTTCTCTTCTATTGATAACGCTCCAGAAGAAAAAGAAAGAGGTATTACAATCAATACTTCTCACGTAGAATACGCAACTGAGAACCGTCACTACGCTCACGTTGACTGCCCAGGTCACGCTGACTACGTGAAGAACATGGTTACTGGTGCTGCCCAGATGGACGGTGCTATCCTTGTGGTTGCTGCAACTGATGGTCCAATGCCACAGACGCGTGAGCACATCCTTCTTGCTCGTCAGGTAGGTGTACCTCAGCTGGTAGTATTCATGAACAAAGTTGACATGGTGGACGATCCAGAGCTTCTTGAGCTTGTTGAGATGGAAATCCGTGAGCTTCTTTCTTTCTACGATTTCGACGGCGACAACATTCCAGTTATCCAGGGTTCTGCTCTTGGTGGCTTGAACGGCGACGAGAAATGGGTGAAGACTATCGAGGAGCTGATGGCTGCAGTAGATAGCTGGATTCCAATCCCTGCCCGTCTGACTGACCTTCCATTCTTGATGCCAGTAGAGGACGTGTTCTCTATCACTGGTCGTGGTACTGTAGCTACAGGCCGTATCGAGCGTGGTGTAATCAACTCTGGTGAGCCAGTTGAAATCCTTGGTATGGGTGCTGAGAACCTTAAGTCAGTTGTTACTGGTGTTGAGATGTTCCGTAAGATCCTTGACCGTGGTGAAGCTGGTGACAACGTAGGTCTTCTGCTGCGTGGTATTGAGAAAACTGATATCCGTCGTGGTATGGTTATCTGTAAGCCAGGATCTGTGAAGCCTCACACGAAATTCAAAGCTGAGGTTTACGTTCTTTCTAAAGAAGAAGGTGGTCGTCACACGCCATTCTTCAACAAGTACCGTCCACAGTTCTACTTCAGAACAACAGACGTTACTGGTGAGATCATGCTGCCAGAAGGTGTAGAAATGGTTATGCCTGGTGATAACATCACCATCGAGGTAAACCTGATCAACGCTGTAGCAATGGAGAAAGGTCTTCGTTTCGCTATCCGTGAGGGTGGTAGAACCGTAGGTGCCGGTCAGGTAACTGAGATCCTTAGCTAATAAGATATAAAACTAGCCCGTTTCTGGAATCTTTTTCAGGAACGGGTTTGTTTTTAATATTCTTTTAAATAAATTTGCACTCCAATTAAAATTGGTGTGCATTTTTTTACGGGTGTAGCTCAATTGGTAGAGTAGTGGTCTCCAAAACCATTGGCTGGGAGTTCGAGTCTCTCCACCCGTGCAATTTTAATCTATTAAAGCGAAGGCAATGAGCAAAGTAAAAGGCTACATAGACGAGACAGTGGAGGAAATGAAAAACAAAGTTTCATGGCCTGCATATTCTGAATTGCAGAATAGCTCTGTATTGGTTTTGATTGGGTCTTTGATTTTTGCTCTAGTTGTTGGAGCTATGGATTTTGTTTTCGACTCTTCGCTGTCTTGGTTTTACAACCAATTTTAATTTAAGTCTATGGCTGATTTAAAATGGTACGTGGTTCGCGCTGTGAGCGGACAGGAAAAAAAGGCGAAGGCTTACTTAGAGAACGAAGTAATAAGACAAAATCTTGGAGAGTACGTTCCTCAGGTTCTTATACCGGCTGAAAAGGTATACGAAATGCGAGGAGGAAAAAAGAAAATCAGAGAGCGGAATTTCTTTCCAGGCTATGTACTGGTACAAGCTGATCTTTCACATGGTGAAGCTGAACACATTATTATCAGCACGCCGGGTGTAATTGGTTTCCTTGGATCAAACGAGGGAGGCCAAAATAAAAAGCCGGTTCCTTTACGCCAGTCAGAGGTAAACAGAATATTGGGTACTGTAGACGAAGCGGAAGAGCAAGCAGAAGTATTGGATACTCCGTTCTTAGTCGGAGAAATGGTGAAAGTGATGGACGGTCCTTTCAGTGGATTCTCAGGTACTGTAGAAGAAGTGTTCGAAGAACGTAAGAAGCTCAATGTTATGGTGAAAATATTTGGCCGTAACACACCAGTTGAGTTGAATTACATGCAGGTAGAAAAAGAATCGTAGTAAATACAAATAATGGCAAAGGAAATAAAAGGTTACCTGAAACTTCAGGTAAAGGGAGGTGCCGCGAACCCATCGCCACCGATTGGACCTGCACTTGGTTCTAAAGGTCTTAACATCATGGAATTCTGTAAGCAATTCAATGCCAGAACCCAGGATAAGCCAGGACAAGTGTTACCAGTGTTGATTACAATATACGCAGATAAGTCTTTTGACTTCGTTATTAAAACGCCACCTGCTCCAGTATTGTTAATGGATGCTGCTAAAATTAAGGGAGGTTCAAAAGAGCCTAACCGTAACAAAGTAGGTTCAGTTACTTGGGATCAGGTAAGAGAGATTGCAGAGCTGAAAATGCCTGACTTAAATGCTTTCAAACTGGAGTCTGCCATGAAAATGGTAGCAGGTACAGCCAGAAGCATGGGTATTACAGTGTCTGGAAACGCTCCATGGAACGAATAATAACAGTTAAAGGATAATGGCGAAGATTTCAAAGAACAGGAAAGCAGCCCTTGAAAAGGCTGACCTGACAAAAGAGTATTCTTTAACAGATGCGGCTTCAGTTGTAAAAGAGATCACTTTTACCAAGTTCGATGCCTCTGTTGATATTGATGTACGCTTAGGCGTTGACCCTCGCAAAGCCGACCAGATGGTTCGTGGTATTGTTACCCTTCCGCATGGCACCGGTAAAGACGTAAAAGTTCTGGCACTTGTTACACCTGACAAAGAGCAGGAAGCAAAAGATGCAGGCGCTGACTTCGTAGGTCTGGATGACTATATCCAAAAGATTGAAAAAGGCTGGACAGATGTAGACGTGATTATCACGATGCCTGCTGTAATGGCTAAAGTAGGTCGTTTAGGTAGAATTCTAGGTCCTCGTAACCTGATGCCAAACCCTAAGTCTGGTACAGTTACTCAGGACGTTGCTAAAGCAGTGAAAGAAGTAAAAGCTGGTAAGATTGACTTTAAAGTTGACAAGTATGGTATCATCCATACAAGTGTTGGCAAAGTTTCTTTCTCGCCTGAGCAACTAGCTGCAAACGCTGCTGAAGTAATTGCTACACTGAACCGCCTGAAGCCATCTTCAGCAAAGGGTACTTACATTAAGAGCATAACATTGTCTAGTACAATGAGCCCGGCCGTAATCGTTGACAAGAACGCAACTATCTAAGAACATGACCAGGGAAGAAAAAGAGATAATTGTAAAAGACCTGAGCGAGAAGTTAGCGAACACTAACTATTTCTATATCACAGATGCTTCTACCATGAGCGTAGCCAGCATTAACCAGTTCAGGAGATTGGCCTTTGATAGAGGCTTGGAGTACAAAGTTTACAAAAACACTTTCATTAAGAAAGCACTTGATACCTTAGAAGCAGACACTTCTAATCTGGAAGCAATCCTGAAAGGATCATCTGGTATCTTGTTTTCTGCTGAATCAGGTAATGCTCCTGGTAAGCTTCTGAAAGACTTCAGAAAGAAAGGTAACACACTTCCACTGTTGAAGGGTGCTTACATTGATGGCGGTATCTACATCGGCGAAAACCAGCTGGATACACTGGCTAGCATCAAGTCTAAGAACGAGCTTATCGGTGATATCATCGGCTTGCTTCAGTCTCCAGCTAAGAATGTTGTTTCTGCTCTTCAGAGCAGCGGCGGCAAATTAGCCGGCATCCTGAAAACCCTATCTGAAAAAGAATAATTTTAAAAACGTAATCAATAAGTAACTTTTAATTTCAATAAAATGGCAGATTTGAAAGCATTCGCTGAGCAGTTAGTAAACTTAACTGTGAAAGAGGTTAATGAACTAGCTACAATTCTTAAGGATGAGTATGGTATCGAGCCAGCTGCTGCTGCTCCAGTTATGATGGCTGGTGGTGGTGCTGCTGAAGGAGGAGCTGCTGCAGAAGAGAAAACTTCTTTTGACGTAATCCTTAAGTCAGCTGGTGCATCTAAGCTTGCAGTTGTTAAGCTTGTAAAAGAATTGACTGGTCTTGGCCTGAAAGAAGCTAAAGAACTGGTAGACGGCGCTCCTAAGCCTTTGAAAGAAGGTGTGGACAAGAACGAAGCTGAATCACTGAAGAAATCTTTGGAAGAAGCTGGTGCTGAAGTAGAGGTTAAATAATCTCACTTACCAACATACCGACAACAGGTAGACCTGGCAGATTCGTCAGGTCTTTTCCTGTTTGTATACGGATTCAAATTTGAATCCTTTTTTTGCCCGTAACCAACTCAACGGTTATGTGCTGGAATCATATTGTAAACGTTAAAATTCCATGGCTTTGGCTAAGAATAAAACGACAGAGCGAATCAATTTTGCCTCAATAAATCCAGTAATTGACTACCCTGACTTCTTAGATGTTCAGCTGCAGTCTTTTCAGGATTTCTTTCAGCTGGAAACACCAGCAGAAAACAGGGCACAGGAAGGCTTGTTCAAGGTGTTTGCCGAGAACTTCCCTATTTCTGATTCTCGAGAAAACTTTGTTCTCGAATTTATCGACTATCACATAGATCCTCCAAAATACTCCGTAGACGAGTGTATTGACAGAGGGCTCACTTATTCGGTTCCACTTAAGGCAAAGCTTCGTCTGATATGTAACGACGAAGACAATGAGGACTTTGAAACAATAGAGCAGGAAGTGTTCTTGGGTAACATCCCATACATGACTGAGAAAGGCTCTTTTGTGATCAATGGTGCTGAACGTGTTATTGTATCTCAACTTCATAGATCACCGGGTGTATTCTTTGCGCAAAGCAAACATACAAACGGAACTAAGCTTTATTCTGCCAGAATTATTCCTTTTAAAGGTTCTTGGGTTGAGTTTGCGACAGACGTTAACAACGTTATGTATGCCTACATCGACCGTAAGAAGAAGTTCCCTGTAACAACCCTTTTGCGTGCCATTGGCTACGGAACAGATAAAGATATCCTTGATCTATTCGGTCTTTCTGAAGAATTACCTGCTACGAAGTCTAATTTGAAGAATGCAATAGGCAGAAGATTAGCTGCTCGCGTACTTCGCACCTGGACAGAAGACTTCGTTGATGAAGATACTGGTGAAGTAGTTTCGATTGATCGTAATGAAGTGCTTTTAGAGCGTGACTCAGAAATCACTCAAGACGACATCGATGTTATAGTAGATTCGGGTACCAAGTCTATCATTCTACACCGTGAGAATGTAAACATTGCGGATTACGCCATTATCTATAACACGCTACAGAAGGACAACTCAAACTCGGAGAAGGAAGCGGTAGAGCAGATCTATCGTCAGCTTCGTAATACTGAGGCTCCAGATGAGGAAACTGCTCGTGATATTATCCAGAAGTTGTTTTTCTCAGATAAGCGTTATGACTTAGGAGAAGTTGGTCGTTATAGGATCAATAAAAAGCTGGGTCTTGATACAAACTGGGATGCTAAAGTATTAACGAATGAGGACATAGTCCTGATCGTAAAATACCTGATCGGTTTGATCAACTCAAGAGCTGTTGTGGATGATATTGACCACCTGAGCAACCGTCGTGTAAGAACAGTAGGGGAGCAGCTTTATGCGCAGTTTGGTGTAGGCCTTGCCCGTATGGCAAGAACGATCAAAGAGCGTATGAATGTGCGCGATAACGAAGACTTCAAACCTGTTGATTTGATTAACGCGCGTACGCTGTCTTCAGTAATCAACTCGTTCTTCGGTACGAACCAGCTTTCTCAATTCATGGACCAGACTAACCCGCTGGCAGAAGTGACGCACAAGCGTCGTGTATCTGCACTCGGACCAGGTGGTCTCTCAAGAGAGCGTGCCGGTTTCGAGGTTCGTGACGTTCACTACACGCACTACGGTCGTCTGTGTACTATTGAAACACCGGAAGGTCCGAACATCGGTCTGATATCCTCATTATGTGTACATGCTCGCGTTAACCACATGGGCTTCATCGAAACTCCTTACCGCAAAGTGAATGAGGGAGTAGTAGAGATGGATGGGACCGTTGAATACCTGACAGCTGAAGAAGAAGATACCCATCACATTGCACAGGCAAATGCCATCATTGATGAGAATGGTAACTTCGTTAATGATAGAGTAAAAGGTCGTTTCGAGGGTGACTTCCCTGTAGAAGAACCTAAGACTTATACCTACATGGACGTTGCTCCGAACCAGATCGTATCGGTAGCGGCTTCGTTGATTCCATTCCTGGAGCACGATGACGCCAACCGTGCCCTGATGGGTTCGAACATGCAACGCCAGGCCGTTCCACTGTTGAAGCCAGAGGCTCCAATTGTAGGTACAGGTCTGGAAAGGAGAGCAGCTATCGACTCAAGAGCACTTGTTATCGCTGAAGGTGACGGTGTGATTGACTTTGTAGACGCGAATAAGATCGTCGTAAAATACGATCTGACAGAAGAAGAGAAGTTGGTTGCCTTTGATGCGGAGTATGTGACTTATAACCTGATCAAGTTCAGAAGAACGAACCAGGATACCTGCATTAACCTGACGCCGATCGTTTACACAGGTCAGCGTGTAACAAAAGGACAGCCGCTTTGCGAGGGCTACGCTACGAACAATGGCGAACTGGCCATCGGTCGTAACATGCAGGTGGCGTTCATGCCATGGCAAGGTTACAACTTTGAGGATGCTATTGTTATCTCTGAGAAAGTAGTAAGAGATGACATCTTCACTTCTATCCACATTGAGGAATTCGAACTTGAAGTTCGTGAGACGAAGCGTGGTGAAGAAGAACTTACCTCTGAGATTCCGAACGTGAGCGAGGAAGCCGTGAAGAACCTGGACGAGAACGGTATCATCCGTATCGGTGCTGAGGTTCGTGAAGGTGACATCCTGATCGGTAAGATTACACCAAAAGGTGAGACAGACCCGACTCCGGAAGAAAAACTTTTGCGTGCGATCTTCGGTGACAAAGCCGGCGATGTGAAGGATGCATCGCTTAAGGCGCCGCCATCACTGAACGGTGTAGTAATTGAGACAAAACTTTTCTCCAGACCTAAAAAAGACAAAAACCTGCGTGCTAAGTCTAAGAAAGAGGTTGAAGAGCTTAAAGTGAAATACTCGAAGGATCTTAACGCCATTAAGAATGTAATGGTTGATAAACTGGTGGCATTGCTGGAAGGCAAAACTTCACAGGGCGTCAAGCACAAGTTCGGTGACGAGATCCTGACAAAAGGTGTTAAGTTCTCTAGAAAGAACATCATTGAAGCCTTGTTCCCTGAGAAGAACCCATACAAAGACGAAAGTAATTATGCGGTTCCGGAAGAGGTGAACATGTTCAAAGACCTGATTTTGGAGAACTGGACTGCCGACGAGAAAACCAACAGCATGCTGGTTGAGCTTGTGAAGAACTACAACAAGCGCCGCAACATCACTTCTGCGCACTTCAAACGTGAGCGTTTCACACTGGAGGTAGGAGATGAGTTGCCAGCAGGTATCGTGCAGTTAGCCAAGGTATACATCGCGAAGAAGCGTAAGCTGAAAGTGGGTGACAAGATGGCCGGTCGTCACGGTAACAAGGGTGTAGTTGCCCGTATCGTGCGTGAGGAGGATATGCCATTCCTGGAGACAGGTGAACCAATGGATATCGTGCTGAACCCACTGGGTGTACCTTCAAGGATGAACATCGGTCAGATCTACGAGACTGTACTTGGATGGGCGGGTAAGAAATTGGGTAGAACATATGCTACCCCAATTTTCGATGGTGCCACTGAAGATCAGGTTCAGGCAGAATTAAAAGAAGCTGGCTTGCCAAGCTTTGGCCGTACATACCTGTACGATGGTCTGTCTGGGGATCGCTTTGATCAGCCGGTTACGGTAGGTGTAATCTACATGCTGAAACTGGGTCACTTGGTTGACGATAAGATGCACGCCCGTTCAATTGGACCATACTCACTCATCACACAGCAGCCATTGGGTGGTAAAGCCCAGTTCGGTGGTCAGCGTTTTGGTGAGATGGAGGTGTGGGCTCTTGAGGCATTCGGCGCTTCTAACGTACTGCAGGAAATTCTTACAGTGAAATCTGACGACGTGATCGGCCGTGCAAAAGCCTACGAGGCAATTGTGAAAGGCGACGTGTTGCCAAAGCCAAATATCCCTGAATCATTCAACGTATTGATTCACGAGTTGAGAGGTTTGGCACTCGAGATCACACTAGAGTAATAAAGTATAAGCTGAGCGTCCTGGCATAAGTCAGGGCGCTTAGCGCACTTTATACAGATTAGCTGTAAGGCAATTCATTGTATCGACATTATTGTAATAATATGGCATTTGCAAAAAACAAAAAGCTAACTCAGGACTTCTCCAAAGTAACGATCAGCTTGGCTTCTCCAGAGTCGATTCTGGAGAGATCAAATGGCGAGGTTACAAAGCCTGAGACAATCAACTATAGAACCTATAAGCCTGAGATGGGTGGTCTATTCTGCGAAAGAATATTCGGACCTGTAAAGGACTGGGAATGCCACTGCGGAAAGTATAAGAGAATCAGATATAAAGGTATCATCTGCGACCGTTGCGGTGTAGAGGTTACTGAGAAGAAAGTGCGTCGCGAACGCATGGGCCACATCGAACTGGTAGTTCCAGTGGCACATATCTGGTACTTCAAATCTCTTCCGAATAAAATCGGTTATCTGTTAGGCTTACCGACCAAGAAGCTTGACCAGATCATCTACTATGAAAGATATGTAGTAATCCAGCCAGGTATTTTGGCAGAAGATGGTGTGAACACACTGGACTTCCTGACCGAAGACGAGTACCTGGATATGATTGACAAGCTCCCTCGTGAGAACCAGATGTTGGACAACAATGATCCAAACAAGTTCATCGCGAAGATGGGTGCTGAGGCATTGCAGATGCTATTGGAGCGTACGAATCTGGACGACCTGTCTTACGAGCTTCGTCACGCTGCTGCACACGAGACTTCGCAGCAGCGTAAAGCTGATGCGTTGAAGCGCCTGCGCGTAGTAGAGGCATTCCGTGACGCCGCAACCAGAATCGAAAACAGACCAGAGTGGATGATCATTCGCATGGTACCTGTTATTCCACCAGAACTTCGTCCGCTTGTTCCATTGGACGGTGGTCGTTTCGCTACGTCTGACTTGAACGACCTTTACCGTCGTGTGATCATTCGTAACAACCGTCTGAAGCGTCTGATCGAGATCAAAGCTCCTGAAGTAATTCTTCGTAACGAGAAGCGTATGCTCCAGGAAGCGGTTGACTCCCTGTTCGACAACTCACGTAAAGTGAACGCTGTTCGTGCAGAAGGTAACCGTGCGCTGAAGTCACTTTCTGACATGCTGAAAGGTAAGCAGGGGCGTTTCCGTCAGAACTTGCTTGGTAAGCGTGTTGACTACTCTGGCCGTTCGGTAATTGTGGTTGGTCCTGAACTGAAGCTGCACGAGTGCGGTCTGCCTAAGAACATGGCAGCTGAGCTCTTCAAGCCGTTCATCATCCGCAAGCTGATTGAAAGAGGCATTGTAAAGACTGTAAAGTCAGCCAAGAAAATTGTAGACCGTAAGGACCCTGTTGTTTGGGATATCCTGGAGAACGTGCTGAAAGGCCACCCAGTGCTCCTTAACCGTGCTCCTACGCTCCACAGATTAGGTATTCAGGCATTCCAGCCGAAACTGATCGAAGGTAAGGCGATCCAGCTGCACCCACTGGTTTGTACGGCATTCAACGCCGACTTTGACGGTGACCAGATGGCCGTGCACGTTCCACTGGGACCTGCTGCTGTTCTGGAAGCTTCTATGCTGATGTTAGCTTCGCACAACATCCTGAACCCTGCGAACGGTGCGCCAATTGCGGTACCTTCTCAGGACATGGTACTTGGTCTATACTATGTATCAAAAGGAAAGCGTAGCACAGAAAACGAAACTATACCTGGTGAAGGCATGAGCTTCTACTCAGCAGAGGAAGTAATCATCGCTATCAATGAAGGTCGTTTGTCTAAGCAGGCTTACATTAAGGTAAGAACCAAGGTTAAAAACGACAAAGGCGAACTCGAGACAAAACTGATCGAGACAGTAGCTGGCCGCGTGATTTTCAACCAGTTTGTTCCGGAAGAAGTGGGCTACATCGATGAACTGCTAACGAAGAAGAAACTTCAGCAGATCATTTCCAGAGTCTTCAAAGAGACAGGTATGGCACGTACCGCTCACTTCCTGGACGATATCAAAACACTAGGATTCCAGTCTGCCTACAAAGGTGGTCTGTCAATGGGTCTGGGTGATATCCAGATTCCAGCAGAGAAAGACATCCTGGTGGCTCAGGCCAAGAAAGATGTAGATGCTGTATGGCAGAACTACTCGATGGGTCTGATCACAGACAACGAGCGTTACAACCAGGTAATTGATATCTGGACTCGTATCAACAACCAGATCACGGAAACGTTGATGCGCCGTCTGGAGAATGATGATCAAGGCTTCAACTCGATCTTCATGATGATGCACTCTGGTGCCCGTGGTTCGAGAGAGCAGATTCGTCAGCTCGGAGGTATGCGTGGTCTGATGGCTAAGCCTCAGAAATCATTGCAGGGCTCAGTAGGTGAGATTATCGAGAACCCAATCCTTTCTAACTTTAAGGAAGGTCTGGATGTAATCGAGTACTTCATCTCTACACACGGTGCTCGTAAAGGTCTTGCCGATACGGCCCTTAAAACTGCGGATGCTGGTTACCTAACGCGTCGACTAGTAGACGTATCACAGGACGTGATCGTGAACGAGGAGGACTGCGGTACACTGAGAGGTCTGGAAGTAAGTGCACTGAAAGACAACGAAGATATCGTGGAGTCGCTTTCTGAGCGTATCTTGGGCCGTGTGACTGTACACGATGTATATGATCCAATCACCAATGAACTGATCGTAGAATCAGGTTCAGAAGTGACAGAGGAGATTGCACGCGCTATCGAAAATACTGCTATCGAAACAGTGGAGATTCGCTCGGTACTGACCTGCGAGTCAAAACGTGGTATATGTGCAAAGTGCTACGGCCGTAACCTGGCGACAGGCTTTATGGTGCAGAAAGGTGAGGCTGTTGGTGTAATCGCTGCGCAGTCCATCGGTGAGCCTGGTACACAGTTGACACTCCGTACATTCCACGTGGGTGGTACTGCTTCTAACATTGCAGTAGATGCGATGATCAGAGCTAAGTTCGCGGGTAAGATCGAGTTCGAAGATGTTCGTACGATCGACACTATCAACAACGAAGGTGAGCCAGTGAAAGTAGTAATGGGACGTTCAGGTGAGGTGAAGATTGTTGACCCTGCTACAGGTAAGTTACTTATCAGCAACCACGTGCCTTACGGTTCATTCATTACAGTAAATGAAGGCCAGCAAGTTGAAAAGAATGATCAACTGTGTGTATGGGATCCATATAACGCGGTTATTCTTTCTGAGTTCGACGGAGAAATTGCTTACGAATCGATCATCGAGGGTATCACTTACCGTGAGGAGTCAGATGAGCAGACAGGTTACCGTGAGAAAGTAATTATCGATACAAAAGATAAGACACAGAACCCTGCTATCATCGTGAATCCGAAGAGTGGCGAGTCGAAAGGCTACAACATTCCAGTAGGAGCTCACTTGACAGTAGAAAATGGTGAGAAGATCAAAGCCGGTCAAATCCTGGTGAAGATTCCACGAGCCATTGGTAAAACACGCGACATTACAGGTGGTCTTCCACGCGTGACAGAATTATTCGAGGCACGTAACCCATCTAACCCAGCGGTTGTTTCAGAGATCGATGGTGTAGTAACCTATGGTAGCGTGAAGCGTGGTAACCGTGAAATCTTCATTGAGTCGAAAGACGGTGTGAAGAAAAAGTATATGGTTCCACTTTCTAAGCACATCCTGGTACAGGACAATGACTTTGTTCGTGCAGGTATGCCGCTGTCAGACGGTGCGATTACGCCAACTGATATCCTGAACATTCAGGGTCCGGGTGCAGTGCAAGAGTACCTGGTAAATGAAATCCAGGAGGTATACCGTCTGCAGGGTGTGAAGATCAACGACAAGCACATCGAGGTGGTAGTACGCCAGATGATGCAGAAAGTAGTGATCATCGACGCTGGTGACACCAGCTTCCTAGAGCATCAAGTTGTGGACAAGGTGAACTTCATGGAGGAGAACGACCGCATCATCGACATGAAAGTTGTTGAGGATGCAGGTGACTCTACCAACCTGAAGCCAGGTCAGATCGTGACGGCCAGAAGACTGCGTGACGAGAACTCCAGCCTGAAGCGTCGTGACTTGAAGCTGGTGACTGTACGTGATGCATCACCAGCTGTGTCTCGTCCGACACTACAAGGTATAACGCAGGCTTCATTAGGTACGCAAAGCTTTATCTCTGCAGCCTCGTTCCAGGAAACTACAAAAGTACTGAGCGAAGCAGCTATCAAAGGTAAGGCGGACGAATTACTTGGACTGAAAGAAAATGTGATCGTAGGTCACTTGATTCCGGCTGGTACAGGTCTGCGCGAATATCAGAACCTAATTGTTGGCAGCCAGGAAGAGTATGATTCATTAGTAGAATCTAAAAAGTCTGGAGTAGGAAGCCGCGCCAGACAGCAGGAGCTACAGAATAACAGATAAGCAGGTATGGCAGAGGAACTAAAAAATCAGAATCAAATTAACATTGAGCTATCTGAAGAGATAGCAGAGGGAGAGTACGCCAATCTGGCCATGATCGCTCATTCCAGTGGTGAATTTGTAATTGATTTTATTAGACTGATGCCAGGTTTGCCTAAAGCGAAAGTGAAATCGAGAATCGTTATTACGCCAGAGCATGCCAAAAGATTGTTGGCAGCTCTGGCTGATAACATTCAGAAATTTGAAAACAGCTTTGGGGAAATTAAGCCGGCAAAGGAGGCACCGTCTTTCCCGATGAACTTCGGTGGAACGATAGGTGAAGCCTAAGGTGCTAATAATTAATGGATTAAAATTTTGAATTTGCAAAGTGATTTTCCTACCTTTGCAGACCAAATTTTAGAGTGAAAAATATCTTATAATTAACAAATTATAAATGCCTACTATACAGCAATTAGTAAGAAAAGGAAGAGAGAAGTTGACTTATAACTCAAAATCTCCAGCCTTAGATTCATGCCCACAACGTCGTGGCGTATGCACAAGAGTGTACACAACCACTCCTAAGAAGCCAAACTCAGCTATGCGTAAAGTAGCTAGGGTTAGACTTACAAACGGTAAAGAAGTGAATGCTTATATCCCTGGTGAAGGTCACAACCTTCAGGAGCACTCTATTGTGCTGATCAGAGGAGGTAGAGTAAAAGACCTTCCAGGCGTTCGTTATCACATCGTTCGTGGCGCATTGGATACTGCCGGTGTTAACGGTCGTCTGCAGTCTCGTTCTAAGTATGGAGCGAAAAGACCTAAGCCAGGACAGCCAGCTGCTGCCGCAGGTAAGGGTGGAAAGAAAAAATAATTGATAGCGTAATAATATAATGAGAAAAGCAAAGCCTAAAAGTAGAGTTCTCCTTCCAGATCCAAAGTTCAAAGAGACCCTGGTAACACGTTTCGTAAACTATCTGATGGAAGATGGTAAGAAAAGTATTGCTTATGGTATCTTCTATGATGCTGTAGAATTAGTAGAGCAAAGAACGAAAGAGAACGGCCTTGAAACTTGGAAAAAAGCATTGAACAATGTGATGCCAAGCGTAGAGGTAAAAAGCCGCCGTGTCGGTGGTGCTACTTTCCAAGTGCCGACTGAGGTTCGTCCGGACCGCAGAGTATCTCTTGGTATCAAGTGGATGATTTCTTACGCTCGCAAGAGAGGTGAGAAGACAATGAAAGACAAATTGGCTGGCGAGATCATCGCAGCTGCAAAAGGTGAAGGTGCTGCCGTGAAGAAGAAAGACGACACGCACAGAATGGCCGAGGCAAACAAAGCATTTTCACACTTCAGATTCTAATCAATGGCTAGAGACTTAAAATACACTAGAAACATTGGTATTGCCGCTCACATCGACGCTGGTAAAACAACGACAACAGAGCGTATACTTTATTATACAGGTAAATCTCACAAACTAGGTGAGGTACACGAGGGCGGTGCTACTACCGACTGGATGGAGCAGGAGCAGGAGCGTGGTATTACCATTACTTCAGCTGCTGTAACTGTGAACTGGCCATACAGAGGCAACGATTACCATATCAATATTATTGATACACCTGGTCACGTTGACTTTACAGTAGAAGTAAACCGTTCTCTTCGCGTATTGGATGGTCTTGTTTTCCTTTTCAGTGCAGTAGATGGTGTAGAACCACAGTCTGAAACTAACTGGAGACTTGCTGATAACTACAAAGTTGCCCGTATCGGTTTCGTTAACAAAATGGACCGTTCAGGTGCTGACTTCCTGAATGTATGCCGCCAGGTAAAAGAAATGTTGGGTAGCAATGCCGTAGCACTTCAGTTGCCAATCGGTTCTGAAGATAACTTCAAAGGTGTGGTTGACCTGGTAAACTTCAGAGGCATCGTTTGGAATGAGCAAGATAAAGGCATGACTTTTACAGAAGTTCCTATTCCAGACGATATGTTGGAAGAAGCTGAAGAATACAGAGAGAAGCTTCTGGAAGCTGTGGCAGAGTATGATGAATCATTGATGGAGAAATACTTTGATGATCCTAACTCAATTACAGAAGCTGAGATTTTAGCTGCACTTCGTGCTGCTACTATCGACATGGCAATTGTTCCAATGCTTTGCGGTTCTTCTTTCAAAAATAAAGGTGTACAGACAATGCTTGACTATGTGATGGCACTGCTTCCATCACCTGTTGATAAAGAAAGCATTATTGGTACAAACCCAGACACAGGTGCAGAGGTTGCAAGAAAGCCATCAGAAGCCGATCCATTTGCGGGTCTTGCTTTCAAGATCGCTACTGACCCTTATGTAGGTCGCTTGTGCTTCGTACGTGCATACTCTGGCGTACTTGATTCTGGTTCTTACGTGTATAACTCGCGTTCAGGAAATAAAGAACGTATCTCTCGTATTTTCCAGATGCACGCTAATAAGCAGATCCAGATTGACAAACTGCAGGCTGGTGACATCGCCGCTGTAGTAGGTTTCAAGGACATCAAAACAGGTGATACACTTTGTGCTCAGGAAGCTAAAATCGTTCTGGAGTCAATGGAATTCCCTGAGCCAGTAATTGGTTACGCGATTGAGCCAAAAACACAGGCTGACTCTGATAAGATGGGTATGGCAATTGCCAAACTTGTTGAAGAAGATCCAACGCTTCAGGTAAACACAGACGAGGAGACTGGTCAGACAATCCTAAGAGGTATGGGTGAACTTCACTTGGAGATCATCATCGACCGTATGAAGCGTGAGTTCAAGGTTGAGTTGAACCAAGGTGCTCCTCAGGTAGCTTACAAAGAGACTATCACAAAGTCTGTAGAGCACAGAGAAGTGTTCAAGAAGCAGTCTGGTGGTCGTGGTAAATTTGCCGATATCGTGTTCACAATGGGGCCACGTGAGGATGGCAAGCAGGGACTAGAGTTCGAAAACGCGATTGTGGGTGGTGTGATTCCAAGAGAATTCATTCCAGCTATTCAGAAAGGTTTCGAAGAAGCAATGAAGAATGGTATTCTGGCTGGCTTCCCAATCGACTCGATGAAAGTTCGTCTATTCCACGGTTCATTCCACGACGTTGACTCTGACTCACTTTCATTTGAACTGGCTGCACGTCAGGGCTTCAAAGAAGCAGGTAAGCAGTGTGCTCCGAAACTACTCGAGCCAATTATGGCAGTTGATGTAGTGACTCCAGATGAGTATACAGGTCCTGTAACAGGTGACTTGAACAGAAGAAGAGGTATCATGAAAGGTATGGATACGAAAGGTACATCAACAGTAGTTAAGGCTGATGTTCCACTTTCAGAACTGTTCGGTTATGTAACTGATCTTCGTACGATCACATCAGGTAGAGCCACAGCATCTCTTACTTTCTCTCACTACGAGCAAGTACCACAAAACCTGGCTGATGGCATCATTGCTAAATTAAAAGGAACTGCAGCTAAATAGTAGTAAAAGATAATGAATCAGAAAATTAGAATTAAGCTTAAGTCTTACGACCATAACCTGGTAGACAAGTCTTCAGAGAAGATTGTAAAAGCTGTAAAGGCAACAGGTGCTATCGTAAGCGGACCTATTCCTCTTCCAACAGAGAAAGACAAATTCACTGTGCTTCGTTCACCACACGTGAACAAGAAATCAAGAGAGCAGTTTCAACTTTGCACTTATAAGCGACTGGTTGATATTTACTCAACCAGCTCTAAAACAGTAGACGCCCTGATGAAGCTAGAACTTCCTAGTGGTGTGGATGTTGAAATTAAAGTTTGATAAAAACTGATCGGATATGAAAAAGAGAACCTTCGGGTTCTCTTTTTTTATGCGCTGATTAATAATATTTTAGACAAATGTTGTTATAGAATTTTAAAATTCATTAACTTTGCACTCCCTTAGCAAAAGCTGAAGGGTAAAATCATTATATCCATCTTTTAAAAAACAAGTTGAATGCCTGGAATTATCGGTAAAAAAATCGGAATGACAAGCCTCTTCACAGCAGATGGTAAATACACACCAGTTACGCTTATTCAAGCTGGCCCATGTGTAGTTACTCAGGTGAAGACGGTTGAGACTGATGGCTACGCAGCTGTGCAGCTTGGCTATGGCGACAAAAAGCTGAAGAGAGTAACGAAAGCGGAAGCTGGTCACTACAAGAAAGCTAATACGTCAGCTAAGAAAAAAGTTGCTGAATTCGATACAGAAGGAGTATCACTGAATCTGGGAGATACAGTTGATGTGAATCTGTTCGAAGAAGGAGAGTTCATTGACGTAGTAGGTACGTCAAAAGGTAAAGGTTTCCAAGGTGTTGTAAAGCGCCATAACTTTGCCGGTGTTGGCGGGCAGACGCACGGGCAGCACAACAGAGCTAGACACCCTGGTTCAATCGGTGCATGCTCTTGGCCATCAAGAGTATTTAAAGGTATGCGTATGGCCGGTCGTATGGGCGGTAACCGTGTGAAGATTCAAAACCTGACGGTGGTACGTGTAATCGCAGATAGAAATCTGTTAGTAGTTAGTGGCTCTGTTCCAGGTGCCAAAAATTCTTACGTGTTAATTGAGAAATAAAATGGAGCTTTCTGTATTGAATATTAAAGGTGAGGATACAGGTAGAAAGGTAACACTTTCTGATGCTGTGTTTGGTGCTACGCCAAACGAGCATGCGATGTATCTTGACGTAAAGCAGTACCTGGCTAATCAGAGACAGGGTACGCACAAGTCCAAAGAAAGAAACGAAGTTGCTGGATCTACTAAGAAGATCAAAAAGCAAAAGGGAACTGGTGGTGCTCGTGCAGGTAGCTTGAAAGCCCCTCTTTTTGTTGGTGGTGGTAGAGTATTTGGTCCGAGACCAAGGAACTACAGCTTTAAGCTAAACAAAAAGCTGAAAGAAGTAGCACGTATTTCTGCGCTTTCATTACTCGCAAAAGATAATAAGGTTTCTTTACTAGAGTCTTTCACATTTGAGACTCCAAAGACGAAAGAATTCAAAAGCATCTTGGGCAATCTAAAGGTAGAAGGCAAAACTTTGCTGGTTATACCTGCAGTTGATAAGAACGTTGTACTTTCTGGCCGCAACCTTAACAAGGTAAAGATTTCTACAGCTAGCGATTTAAATACATACGATTTGTTGAATACAGACCGTGTACTGCTGGTTGAAGATTCAGTTAACATTATTGAAAACCTCTTAAGCGCATAACATTATGATACTGAAGAAACCACTTCTGACGGAAAAATTCGCTGCCATGAATGAGGTTGGAAAGTATGCTTTTGAGGTGAACATCAAAGCCAACAAAGTAGAAATCAAGAAGGCAGTTGAGAAACTTTATGGAGTTACTGTTGAGAAAGTAGCTACCATGAAAACACAAGGCAAAGTTAAAAGCAAATACACTAAGTCTGGTGCTGTAACTGGCCGTACGTCTTCCAAAAAGAAAGCAATCGTTACCTTGAAAGAGGGCGAAGTAATAGACTTTTACAGCAGCATTTAATTAAATAACAATGGCTTTAAAGAAGTTAAGACCAACAACACCAGGTCAAAGATTCCGTGTAGCGCCGGCGTTCGATGAGATCACCACCGCTACTCCAGAGAAATCTTTGTTGGCACCGAGTAAAAAATCTGGTGGACGCAATAACTCAGGCAGAATGACGATGCGCTATATGGGCGGTGGTCATAAGCAAAAGTACAGAGTAATAGACTTTAAGCGTTCAAAGCATGGAGTACCAGCCACGGTAAAGACTATTGAGTACGATCCAAACAGAACAGCACGCATCGCCCTGCTTTACTATGCAGATGGTGAGAAAAGCTATATCATTGCTCCATCTGGCATGCAGGTTGGAACAGAGATCGTTTCTGGCCCTGGAGTAGCTCCTGAAGTAGGCAATTGCCTTCCTTTATCTGATATTCCTCTTGGTACTATCATCCATAACATCGAGTTGCAGCCAGGTCAAGGCGCAACACTTGCTAGAAGCGCAGGTTCTTATGCCCAGCTGGTAGCAAGAGAAGGTCGTTATGCAACTATTAAATTGCCTTCAGGTGAACTTAGAATGGTATTGGTAAACTGCTACGCAACAGTAGGTACAGTTTCTAATTCAGACCATATGAATGTGAAGATCGGTAAAGCCGGTCGTAACAGATGGTTAGGTAAGCGTCCAAGAGTTCGTGGTGTAGCGATGAACCCAGTTGATCACCCTATGGGTGGTGGTGAAGGTAAGTCATCAGGCGGTCACCCACGTTCACGCAAAGGCTTACTGGCTAAAGGTCTTAAGACTCGCAGCAAGAAGAAGCATTCTGAGAAACTTATAGTTAATAGAGGAAAGAAATAGTAAATGGCTAGATCATTAAAAAAAGGGCCTTATATTGACTATAGGCTCGAGAAGAAAGTAGACGTGATGAACGAGTCTGGTAAGAAGACTGTTATCAAGACTTGGTCACGCAGATCCATGATTTCTCCGGATTTCGTTGGACACACATTCGCAGTTCACAATGGTAACAAATTCATACCAGTATATGTGACTGAGAACATGGTAGGACACAAGCTCGGTGAGTTTGCACCAACCAGAAACTTTAGAGGTCATATTGCTAAAAAAGATAAAGGCAAGCGATAAAATGGAAGCAGTAGCAAGACTAAGAAACGTACCTACTTCTCCTCGCAAAATGCGATTAGTTGCGGGTTTGGTACGTGGTAAGAGCGTAAACAAGGCTCTTGGCCTATTAAAATTCGAAGCAAATTCAGGCGCTGCCAGAATCGAGAAACTTCTTTTATCAGCCCTATCAAATTGGCAACAGAAGAACGAGGATTCACGCATTGAAGATGCAAATCTTTACATCAAAGAGATCTTTGTAGATGAAGGTAAGATGCTGAAGCGTCTTCGCCCTGCTCCTCAGGGACGTGGTTACCGCATCAGAAAAAGATCAAATCACGTGACACTCGTGATTGACAGCATGACTGAAGAGCAACTCGAGCAACAGCAAACTAAGAAATCTAAAAAAGCCAATAAGTAAGAATATGGGACAGAAAGTAAATCCGATCGGTTTTCGCCTAGGAGTTATCAAAGGTTGGGATTCTAACTGGTATGGTGGCAAAGATTTCGCTGAGAAGCTGGTTGAAGACGAGAAAATCAGAAAGTATATTTTAGCGCGTATCCCTAAAGGTGGCATTTCTAAAATCATTATTGAGAGAACCCTTAAGCGCATAACCATCACTGTTAATACAGCTCGCCCAGGCGTAGTAATTGGCAAAGGTGGTCAGGAAGTAGATAAGATCAAGGAAGAGCTCAAGAAGCTTACTAACAAAGATGTTCAGATCAACATTTTTGAAATTAAGCGCCCTGAGCTTGATGCTAAATTGGTTGGCGAATCTATCGCCCAGCAGTTGCAGGCCCGTATCTCTTTCCGTCGTGCTATGAAGCAAGCTATTGCTTCTGCGCTGCGTGTAGGTGCTGAAGGTATAAAGGTGCAGGTTTCAGGTCGTTTGGGCGGTGCTGAAATGGCCCGTACTGAGCACTACAAAGAGGGTAGAACTCCACTTCATACTCTTCGTGCCGATATTGACTATGCCTTGTCTGAAGCTCAGACAGTTTATGGTAAGCTAGGTATCAAAGTTTGGATCTTCAAAGGTGAGGTTTATGGTAAGAAAGATCTTACTCCAAATGCTGGCCTAGAAACTAAAGGAGGACCTGGAGCACAAGGTGGAAGTGGTGACAGAAGAAGCCGTGGTGGTGAGCGTGGCGACCGTAAGAAAACGGACGGAGCTGCCAAGCCACGTAAGCGTCGTCAATAATTGATTGATAACATTATTAAGTTTTAGAAAATGTTACAGCCTAAAAGGACTAAATATAGAAAAATGCAAAAAGGCCGCGTGAAAGGTCTGGCTCATAGAGGCAGTACTATTTCATTTGGTTCTTTTGCCATCAAATCTCTTGAAGCATCTTGGATCACAAGCCGTCAGATTGAGGCAGCTCGTATAGCCATGACAAGAGCAATGAAACGTGAGGGTCAGGTTTGGATCCGTATTTTCCCTGATAAACCAGTTACGAAGAAGCCTGCAGAGGTTCGTATGGGTAAGGGTAAAGGTTCGCCTGAGTATTGGGTAGCCGTTGTGAAGCCAGGTACCATCATGTTTGAATCTGACGGAGTACCTCTGGAAGTAGCTCAGGAGTCTTTAAGACTTGCCGCTCAGAAGCTACCAGTTAAAACAAAGTTTGTAGTACGTAGAGATTACGTTGAGAAATAGTATATGAAAAATTCAGAGATTAAAGCTTTGTCTTTAGAAGAGCTGAAAGAGAAGCTTAATACGGAGCAAACAACCATGCAAAACCTGCGTTTTGCACATGCTATCTCTCCGTTGGAAAATCCGATGAAAATCCGTGAGACGAAAAAATCTATTGCTCGTCTGAATACAGAAATTCGTCGCCGTGAAATTGAAGCTAACTCTTAATACTTAATAGAAATCATGGAAGAGAGAAATCTTAGAAAAGAAAGAAGTGGTAAGGTTGTTAGCAACAAGATGGACAAATCTATCACTGTACTGGTGGAAAGCAGAATGAAACACCCGATTTACGGTAAGTTCGTTAGCAAGTCCAACAAATTCATGGCTCACGACGAGAAAAACGAGTGCAACATCGGTGATATCGTGCGCATTCAGGAAACGCGTCCTTTAAGCAAGAATAAGAACTGGCGTTTAGTAGAAATTATAGAAAGGGCTAAATAAGATGATACAGCAGGAATCAAGATTGAACGTAGCCGATAACAGTGGTGCTAAAGAAGTGCTTTGCATCCGTGTTTTAGGTGGTACAGGCAAGAAATACGCTTCTATAGGAGATAGAATCGTTGTAACTGTAAAATCAGCCCTTTCTTCTGGTAACGTTAAAAAGGGAACTGTTTCTAAAGCAGTTATTGTAAGAACAAAGAAAGAGATCAGAAGGAAAGACGGTTCTTATATCCGTTTTGACGATAATGCCGCTGTACTTCTGAACGCTAACAACGAGCCTCGTGGTACGCGTATTTTCGGTCCGGTTGCAAGAGAGCTTCGTGAAAAGCAATTCATGAAAATTGTTTCGTTGGCACCTGAAGTTCTTTAATCATTAATTCAGACATCAAGATGAATAAGAAAAAACTTCATGTAAAAACTGGCGATACGGTTAAAGTGATTGCCGGTGATGACCGCGGAAAAACAGGCCGCATTACAGCTGTTAATATTGAGAAGCAAAGAGTAACTGTTGAGGGAATCAATATGGTGACTAAGCACGCAAAGCCGAGCGCCAAGAATCCTCAAGGTGGTATCTCTAAAATGGAAGCTCCTATTCATGCCAGCAACGTAGCTTTAGTAGACCCTAAGTCAGGTGAAACTGCTAAGGCTGGCAGAAGAAAAAACAGCGAAGGTAAAACAGAGCGTTATTCTAAAAAATCAGGAGAAGTAATCTAATATGGCAACTGCAAGATTTAAAGAAAAATATCAGAAGGAGGTTGTGCCTGCCCTGAAAGAGAAGTTCCAGTACAAGAACGTAATGCAGGTGCCAAAGATCACAAAGATCTCCATCAACAAAGGTATCGGTGCTGCAGTTGCAGATAAGAAACTTGTTGATATCGGTGTAGAGGAGCTTACAACTATCTCTGGTCAGAAAGCTGTCGCTACTATCGCGAAGAAGTCAGTTTCTAACTTCAAGTTGCGTGAGGGTATGCCAATTGGTGCGCGCGTAACCCTTAGAGGTGAGCGCATGTACGAGTTCATGGATCGTCTTTTGACAATTGCTCTCCCGCGTGTACGTGACTTTAGAGGTGTAAGTGATAAAGGTTTTGATGGTCGTGGCAACTATACCCTGGGTATAAAAGAGCAGATCATTTTCCCTGAGATCAGCATTGATAAAATTAAAGCCATTAGTGGTATGGATATTACCTTTGTAACAACTGCTCAGACAGATGAGGAGAGTTACGAATTGCTTAAAGCGTTTGGTATGCCTTTCACTAATATTAAGAAATAAGAAAAATGGCTAAAGAAGCAGTAAAAGCGAGAGAGCTTAAAAGACAGAAGTTAGTAGCTAAGTACGCTGCGAAGCGTGCTGAACTGAAAGCTAAAGGAGATTACGAAGGACTTGACAAACTTCCTAAGAATTCATCTCCAGTAAGGTTACATAACCGTTGCAAGCTTTCTGGCAGACCACGTGGTTACATGAGAAAATTCGGTATATCACGTGTAGTGTTCAGAGAACTGGCTGTTATGGGTAAAATTCCTGGTGTAACAAAATCGAGCTGGTAATTTTTTCTTAACATATTAAGAAAGAAGAAAAGATATTCTTATCTTTGCCGCTCGCTTAGAAAAAGCGTTCAAGATTTAAGTGATTCATAATGAACTCAGATCCAATAGCAGATTATTTAACTAGAGTGCGTAACGCCATCAAAGCGAACCACAGAGTAGTTGAAATACCATCTAGCAATATCAAGAAAGAGATTACAAAAGTATTGTACGACAAAGGATACATTCAAAGCTATAAGTTTGATGATTCTTCAGTACAGGGTACTATCAAAATCGCTCTGAAATACAATCCTACCACTAAGCAGTCTGCTATTGTGAAACTTGAGAGGATTAGTAAGCCAGGGCTTCGTAAGTATACCGGAAATGACAACCTGCCACGCGTACTTAACGGTCTGGGCATTGCAATATTGTCAACTTCCAAAGGTGTGATGACTGAAAAAGAAGCTAAGTCACTCAACGTTGGTGGCGAGGTATTGTGTTACGTTTACTAATAAGGAGGATAGACAATGTCACGTATAGGAAAATTGCCAATCACTCTGCCAAGCAATGTTGAAATTGCAATTGCAAAAGACAACGTTGTGACAGTAAAAGGTCCTAAAGGTTCGCTTACTACTCCGGTAGATAAAGACATTATTGTGAAGCAGGAGGATAACCAGATACTGGTAGAGCGTCCTACTGAGCAAAAACGTCACAAAGCTATGCATGGTCTTTATCGTTCACTGATCAATAACATGGTTGTTGGTGTGAGTGAAGGTTATAAGGAGCAGCTAGAACTTGTAGGTGTAGGTTACAAAGCAACTGTACAAGGAAACGTACTCGAGCTTGCATTGGGATACTCACACAATATCTTTTTGGCCATGCCATCAGAAGTAACAGCAACTGCAGTTACTGAAAAAGGTAAGGCTCCGGTTATTACGCTTGAGAGCAATGACAAGCAATTAATCGGTCAGGTAGCTGCCAAAATCAGATCACTGCGCAAAGTAGAGCCATACAAAGGTAAAGGTATCCGCTTTGTAGGTGAAGTTGTAAGAAGAAAAGCTGGTAAGACAGCGTCTAAATAATCATCATCATGTCTGTTAATAAAGTATCAAGAAGACTTAGAATTAAGAGAAGTATCAGAAACAAGATTTCTGGTACTTCTGCCAGACCTAGATTATCTGTTTTTAGAAGCAACAAAGCTATCTATGCACAGTTAATCGATGACACTACAGGAAAAACTTTGGCGGCTGCCTCTTCTGCGAAGCTCGACGGTGTAACCAACGCTAATATTTCAGTGTCCAATCAGGTTGGAAAAGAAATAGGGGCTAAAGCTCTCGAGTTAGGTATCTCTCAGGTGGTGTTTGACCGTTCTGGATATCTTTACCATGGTAACGTAAAATCATTGGCTGAAGGCGCTCGCGAAGCAGGCCTTAAATTCTAAGAATTATGTTGAAAAATAATATTCGTAGTGTGAAGGCTAGCGAGATCGAACTCAAAGAAAGAGTAGTAGCGATCAACCGTGTAGCCAAAGTTGTTAAAGGTGGTAGAAGATTCAGCTTTGCTGCCATTGTAGTAGTTGGCGATGGTAATGGTGTTGTTGGCTATGGTCTTGGCAAAGCCAATGAAGTAACTGACGCTATTGCAAAAGGTATAGATGATGCAAAGAAGAACTTAGTTAAAGTTCCACTGTATCATCACACTGTTCCTCACGCGATGGAAGGCAAATACTCAGGTGGATTTGTGCTTGTAAAGCCTGCTGCACCTGGTACTGGCGTAATTGCTGGTGGTGCCATGCGTGCCGTGCTTGAAAGTGCTGGAATCAAAGATGTACTTTGCAAGTCAAAAGGATCTTCTAACCCACACAACGTGGTAAAAGCAACTTTTGATGCTTTGTCTAAGATGCGTGATCCTTTGGCCGTAGCTCAGCAGCGTGGTGTTAATTTGCAGAAAGTATTTAACGGTTAATTGAGATGGCTAAAGTAACAATCACACAAGTTAAAAGCATTATTGACAGACCAAAGAACCAAAAGCTTACGATTAAAGCGCTTGGTCTTGGTAAAATCAATAAATCAGTAACTGTTGAGAAAACGCCTCAGATTGCTGGTATGATCAACAAGGTTCACAATTTAGTAGAAGTAAAGGACATTTAATATGTATTTGAATTCATTAAAACCTGCAGAAGGGTCTGTTAAGACTAGAAAGAGAATAGGCAGAGGAACTGGCTCAGGTAGAGGTGGAACTTCTACTAGAGGTCATAAAGGTGCTAAGTCTCGTTCAGGCTACTCTCAGAAGTCTGGTTTTGAAGGTGGACAAATGCCACTCCAGAGACGAGTTCCTAAGTTTGGTTTCAAAAACTTCAACAGAGTAGAGTATAAAGGAATAAATTTAGATGTTCTGGAGTCTTTGGCTACAGATACTAATGAAAAAGTTTTTAACTTTGATTTCTTCAAGGCACACGGTTTAGTGTCCAAGAATGACAAAGTGAAAATCTTAGGTAGAGGAGAGATTACTAAGGCGGTTGAAATTCACGCTCATGCTTTTTCTCAGACTGCCATTTCATCTATCGAAAAAGCAGGCGGTAAAACAGTAGCCCTTTAATTTTTATGAAGAAGTTTATAACAACAATTAAGAACATTTTTGCTATTGATGATCTAAGGGTACGTATACTCAATACCCTAGGTTTTATAGCTATATTTAGATTAGGTTCTTATGTTGTTTTACCTGGTATAGATCCTAACCAATTAACCTCTAACACTGAAGGCATATTTGGTCTGTTAGATACATTCTTAGGTGGAGCATTCAGCAATGCTTCCATCTTTGCGTTAGGAATTATGCCATACATTTCGGCTTCTATCGTATTACAGCTACTTACCATAGCAGTTCCTTATTTTCAAAAAATGCAGAAGGAGGGTGAGTCTGGTCGAAAGAAAATCAACCAAATCACCCGAGTTCTTACCATTATTATTACACTTGCTCAAGCCGTGGGCTTTGTAGCCACCATCAATAGTGAAGCGATTGTGGTGAATACAACCTTGTTTACAATCAGTTCTATGATTGTATTGACATCAGGAACTATTTTCTGTATGTGGCTAGGTGAGAGAATTACTGATAAAGGTATAGGCAATGGTATATCAATGCTTATCATGATAGGCATTATTTCCCGATTCCCTGGGGCTATTGTCGCTGAAGCTTTATCAAAAGAATTGAATGGTGCTTTATTGTTTATTTTCGAGTTAATCGTTCTGTTCTTCGTTGTCATGTCTGTTGTAATGCTGACTCAGGCTGTAAGACGCATACCTGTTCAGTATGCTAAACAAGTTGGTGGAAGCTCACTTTATAGTGGACAGCGTCAATTTATACCATTAAAGGTGAATGCGGCTGGTGTAATGCCAATCATCTTTGCCCAATCACTTATGTTTTTGCCTTCTATGATTGCTTCAATCTGGGCAGATTCAAATGAAACGGCCAGCTACATTGGAGCTACATTTTCTGATTTTACTTCCTGGCAGTACAATGTGGTATTTGGCTTGATGATCTTAATCTTCACTTACTTTTACACTGCGATTACAGTTAACCCTAACCAAATAGCTGATGACTTGAAGCGAAGCGGTGGGTTTGTACCAGGTGTGAAACCAGGGCGTGCTACTTCAGAGTATATCGATAATATTCTCACCAAAATCACCCTCCCTGGCGCTATTTACTTAGCACTTGTAGCTATTTTCCCGGCCATCGCTATGTTATTCGGAGTTACAAGAGAGTTTGCTCAGTTCTATGGTGGCACATCACTCATCATCATGGTAGGGGTTGTGCTTGATACCTTGAAGCAAATTGAAAGTTATTTACTAATGCGTCACTATGATGGCATGATGAAGTCTGGAAAGCTTAGAGGCAGAACAGAAAACATTGCCATGGTATCTTAATAAATGGTTTTTTACAAGACTGAAGAAGAAATTGAGCTAATTCGCCAGAGTGCTTTAATCTTAAGTAAAGCACATGGCGAAATAGCTCTTCTTATAAAAGAGGGGGTATCCACTCTATCACTGGATAAAAGAGCTGAAGAGTTCATCCGAGATCATGGCGCTGTCCCATCTTTTAAAAATTACAATGGATTTCCTTTTAGCCTTTGTATCTCGGTAAACTCTACCGTAGTGCACGGAATGCCAAGTAATTATGTTTTGAACGATCAGGACATAATTTCTGTTGACTGTGGTGTCTATTACAAAGGGTTTCATAGTGACTGTGCTTATACCCATGGAGTAGGCAATATATCAGAAGAAGTACTTCAACTCTTGGAAGTAACAAAGGAGTCACTTTACAAAGGGATCGAAAAGGCTGTGGTTGGTAATAGGCTTGGTGACATCAGTCATGCTATTCAAACACATGCTGAGACTTCTAAGTATGGAGTTGTACGTGAATTAGTAGGTCATGGTATTGGCCGGAATTTACATGAATCTCCTGAAGTACCTAACTATGGTAAACGTGGTCAGGGACTAAAGCTTCAGAATGGCTTAGTTTTAGCGATCGAGCCTATGGTGAATCTGGGTACACGCTATATTGTACAGGAAGAGGACGGTTGGACAATCTGTACCCGAGACAATAAACCATCGGCGCATTTCGAGCATACAGTGGTTATAAGAAAAGACAAAGCAGAAGTATTAACAACTTTTGATTACATAGATAAAGCTAAACAACAATAAATGGCGAAGCAGTCCTCTATCGAGCAAGACGGTACTATCATCGAAGCATTATCAAATGCAATGTTCCGGGTAGAGTTAGAAAATGGTCATCAGGTGGTTGCGCATATCTCAGGTAAAATGAGAATGAACTACATTAAAATTCTGCCAGGTGACCGCGTAAAGTTGGAGATGTCTCCCTATGATTTAACTAAAGGAAGAATTGTTTATCGTTATAAATAACTACAATGAAAGTCAAAGCATCAGTAAAAAAGAGAAGTGTTGACTGTAAGATTATCCGTCGCAAGGGTAAGCTTTACGTTATCAACAAAAAGAATCCAAGATATAAACAAAGACAAGGATAATTATTAATTATGGCAAGAATAGCAGGAGTTGATATTCCGGACAACAAAAGAGGAGAGATCTCTTTGACTTACATTTTTGGTATAGGTCGTAATCTCTCTGTGCAAATCCTAAACAAAGCCGGGGTGGATCTTGACAAAAAGGTGAAAGACTGGACCGAAGATGAGGCTAATGAGATCAGAAATATCATTGCAGCTGAGATCAAAACAGAAGGTGTTCTGAGATCAGAAGTGCAATTGCATATTAAGCGTCTTCTTGATATTGGCTGTTACCGTGGTTTGAGACACCGTAAAGGTCTACCTGTACGTGGTCAGCGCACGAAGAATAACTCGCGCACAAGAAAGGGTAAGCGTAAGACAGTAGCAAACAAGAAGAAAGCTTCTAAATAATTTTTGATCATGGCTCAGAAAAGAAAAGACAAAGCTAAGAAGCGTGTTGTAGTTGTTGAATCAACAGGCCAGGTACACATCAAAGCTTCTTTCAACAATATTATTATCTCAGTAACCAATAATGCAGGACAAGTTATCTCTTGGGCTTCTGCTGGTAAAATGGGTTTTAAAGGTTCTAAAAAGAACACTCCTTACGCTGCACAAATGGCAGCTTCAGATTGCGCCAAAGTTGCTTACGACTTAGGTATGCGCAAAGCTGAAGTTTTTGTTAAAGGTCCTGGTGCAGGTAGAGAGTCCGCCATCCGTACTGTACAGAACACGGGCATCGAAGTAACAACAATCAAAGATGTTACGCCACTTCCTCACAACGGATGTCGTCCTCCTAAACGCAGAAGAGTTTAATTAGTAATTCAGATTAAATACAATGGCAAGATATACTGGTCCTAAAAGCAAAATCTCCAGAAAGTTTAACGAGGAGATTTTTGGCCCAAGCAAAGCATTAAAAAAGAAAAGCTATCCTCCGGGACAGCACGGACGTGGTCGCCGTAAGAAGCAGTCAGAATATGCGCTTCAGCTTTCTGAAAAGCAAAAAGCTAAGTTTATTTATGGCATGCTTGAGAAGCAATTCGCAAACCTGTTTGAAAAAGCTGCCAGAAAAGGCGGTGTAACTGGTGAGCAGTTCCTGACTCTGCTTGAGTCAAGACTTGATAACACTGTTTACAGATTGGGTATTGCCCCTACAAGAAGAGCGGCTCGTCAGCTTGTATTGCACAAGCACATCACTGTTAACGGTGAGATTGTAAACATACCTTCCTATAGCTTAAAAGTTGGTGATTCGGTAGCTGTAAGAGAGAAGTCAAAATCTCTTGAAGCAATTACAACTAGTCTGAGCGTACGTAATGCACGTGCATTTAGCTGGTTAGAGTGGGATGCAGCTGAGATGGTTGGTAAATTTGTGTCTGCGCCACAGCGTGACCAGATCCCTGAGAAGATTCAGGAGCAGCTAATCGTTGAGTTTTACTCTAAGTAAGCCGCGTAATCAATTTTTAACCTTTAACACTGCAAGTATGTCAATATTAGCATTTCAAATGCCAGAGAAAGTTGTAATGGAAAAAGCCGACGACTTTCATGGTTTATTTGAATTCAAGCCGCTTGAAAAAGGTTACGGAGTAACCATCGGTAATGCTTTGCGAAGAATTTTGCTCTCTTCTCTGGAAGGATATGCAATAACTAGCGTTCGCATACCTGGTGTACTGCACGAGTTCTCGTCTGTTGAAGGCGTTGTAGAGGATGTATCTGATATTATCCTCAACCTGAAAATGGTTCGCTTTAAGAAAATAAGCGAAGTGATCGATGATAAAATCACCGTTTCCATTTCAGGTCAGGATAAGTTTTTAGCTGGCGATATCAGCAAGTTTTCTACAAGCTTTGAGGTATTAAACCCAGAGCTGGTAATTTGCAACCTGGATAAGAACATGACGCTGGAGGTTGAGCTTACTATTCAGAAGGGACGTGGTTACGTTCCTGCTGAAGAAAATAAGCCAGCAGATCAAGTGTTTGGTCTCATTCCAATCGATGCGATCTTCACGCCAATTAAGAATGTAAAGTTCAGTGTTGAAAATACACGCGTTGAGCAGAAGACTGACTATGAAAAGCTAGTGCTTGACATACAGACTGACGGTTCTATTCATCCTGAGGATGCGCTTAAAGGTGCTGCCAATATTTTGATCCAGCACTTCATGCTCTTCTCTGACAACACGATGACATTCGAGACAGCCAAGCCTGAAGAGGAGGAAGCTGTAGACGAGGAACTGCTGCACATGCGTAAAGTACTGAAGACTTCGCTTCAGGACATGGATCTTTCTGTAAGAGCGTACAACTGCCTGAAGGCTGCCGATATTAAAACACTCGGTGACCTGGTTCAGCTTGATATCTCTGACATGATGAAGTTCCGTAACTTTGGTAAGAAGTCACTCACAGAGCTTGAGAACCTAGTGCAAGAGAAAGGCCTGACTTTTGGCATGGACCTTTCTAAGTATAAATTAGAAGAAGATTAATCAATCTACGGCATAATTCCCGATCCCCGGGTGGGTTGATCGACGGTATGCACGTGCACAATTCAAATTAATGAGACACGGTAAAAAAATCAATCACTTAGGAAGAACCGCTTCGCATCGCAAAGCAATGTTGTCTAATATGGCAGCATCTCTTATCCTGCACAAGCGTCTTTCTACTACAGTAGCAAAAGCGAAAGCACTACGCAAGTATGTTGAGCCTCTACTAACAAAATCTAAAAACGATACAACTCACTCCAGAAGAACTGTTTTTGCTTACCTGCAGGACAAAGAGTCTGTGAAAGAGTTGTTCGACGAAGTATCTGTAAAGATTGCTAACAGACCAGGTGGTTACACTCGTATCCTGAAAACTGGTTACAGACTAGGTGACAACGCAGAAATGTGTGTGATCGAGCTTGTTGACTACAACGAGGATATGCTGACTACAACTGGTGCTGCCGGTGGTGCTAAGAAAACTCGTCGTCGTTCTTCTTCTAAGAAAAAAGGTGCTGAGTCTACTGAGGCTTCTGCTCCAGCAACTCCAGAAGCAGAGGGCACTAAAGATGAAACAAAAGATGCTGAATAAGCTTCATTTGTGAAATATTGCAAAGGGACATGACGTAAGTCGTGTCCCTTTTTTATTTTTGTACCAAATTTTAAAAATGAAGAAACACACAACTTCCGAAGCTATTCTTTTATTGCAAGATGGTACCGTGTTCACGGGCAAAAGCCTGGGGCGAATAGGTACAACAGGTGGCGAGTTATGCTTTAATACAGGTATGACGGGCTATCAGGAAATCTTCACCGATCCTTCTTATTATGGCCAGCTAGTTGTCACTACATTTTCACACATAGGGAACTATGGTGTACAATCTGAAGAGGTTGAATCAGACAAGGTACAGATCAATGGTCTGGTATGTAAGGAGTTTTCCCACTTCTTCTCACGTAAAACGGCCGAAGGTTCTTTGCAGGAATATTTCGAAAATGCAGGTATAGTCGGCATTTGCGAGATTGATACTCGCGCATTGGTTCGCCATATTCGCGACAAAGGTGCGATGAACGGTATCATTTCTTCTGAAACTGCTGATGTAGCTGAGCTTAAGAAGAGGCTGGCAGAAGTCCCATCCATGGCTGGGCTGGAGCTGTCTTCGCACGTAAGTACGCCTGCCGTATACGAAATGAAGCCTGCTGAAGTAAAGTATAAGGTGGCAGTGCTGGATCTTGGTGTGAAACGCAATAGCCTCAATAACCTGGTGGCGCGTGGCTGTGAAGTGAAAGTGTTCCCTTACAACACGCCATTTGAAGAGATGGAGAAATGGAATCCGGACGGTTACTTCATTTCAAACGGTCCTGGTGATCCTGCTGCAACTACCATTGCTATCGACAGCGTAAAGCAGATTCTCGATAAGAACCGACCTATGTTTGGTATCTGCATGGGGCATCAGATGCTGGCGCAGGCAAATGGTATCGCTACTTATAAGATGCACAATGGTCACAGAGGTTTGAATCATCCGGTGAAAAACCTAATTACAGGTCTAAGTGAAATCACTTCCCAGAACCATGGATTTGTGGTAGATTCGGAGCAACTGAAGAACCACCCAGACGTAGAAGTGACGCATATCAACCTCAACGATAACACAGTAGAAGGTATACGCATGAAGACGAAGCCGGCTTTTTCGGTGCAGTATCACCCGGAGTCTTCTCCAGGCCCGCACGATTCTACTTACCTGTTTGATGATTTCATTGCCCTGCTAGAGCAAAACAAGTAAAACTATATAAAAACAAACCAATGAGCTTAATTACAGATATTAAAGCCCGCCAGATCTTTGATTCGAGAGGCAACCCAACAGTAGAAGTGGATGTGTTTACTGAGAGCGGTGTATTGGGCCGTGCTGCTGTACCATCAGGCGCCTCTACGGGTGTGCACGAGGCGGTAGAACTCCGTGACGGCGACAAAGGAAAGTACATGGGCAAAGGTGTGCTGCAGGCCGTAAACAATGTAAACGAGAAAATAGCTGAAGAGCTTGTTGGTTTTCCGGTGTTTGAGCAGAACCTGCTCGACAAGATCATGATCGAGCTGGATGGCTCGGAGAATAAGGGCAACCTCGGTGCAAATGCTATACTTGGTGTGTCGCTGGCGATTGCCCGTGCTGCAGCGCAGGAACTGGGCATGCCACTTTACCGCTACGTAGGTGGTGTTAACGCTAATACACTGCCTGTGCCAATGATGAACATCCTGAACGGTGGCAGCCACGCAGACAATGCCATCGACTTCCAGGAGTTCATGATCATGCCAGTAGGTGCTCCTTCTTTCTCTGAAGCGCTGCGTATGGGATCTGAGGTATTCCATCACCTGAAGAACGTGCTGAAGAAAAAAGGTCTTTCTACCAACGTAGGTGACGAAGGTGGCTTTGCGCCGAACATTGCTTCTAACGTAGAGGCGATCGAAGTGGTACTGCAGGCTATCGAGGCAGCAGGTTACAAGCCAGGCGACGATATGATGATCGCCATGGACGCGGCCAGCTCTGAGTTCTATGACAAATCTACAGGCCTTTATACCTTCAAGAAATCTACTGGCGATAAGCTGACCTCCTCTGAAATGGTAAGTTACTGGAAAGAGTGGACAGAGAAATACCCAATCGCTTCGATTGAAGACGGTATGGACGAAGACGACTGGAAAGGCTGGAAGGAACTGACTGAGACGATTGGCAACAAGGTACAGCTGGTGGGCGATGACTTGTTCGTAACGAACGTAAACCGTCTGCAGCAAGGTATAGACCAGGGTGTAGCCAACTCCATTTTGATCAAAGTGAACCAGATCGGTACGCTGACGGAGACAATTAATGCTATTAACCTGGGCCTGCGCCACGGGTATAAGAGTGTGATGTCGCACCGCTCCGGCGAGACAGAGGACAACACGATCGCTGACTTGGCGGTGGCCCTTAACACAGGCCAGATCAAGACAGGTTCGGCTTCCCGCTCTGACCGTATGGCCAAGTACAACCAGCTGCTTCGCATTGAGGAGGAGCTGGGAGAAGTGGCTTATTATCCTGGAAAGAAGTTCTAACGAACATCCTGAAAATATTTTAGGCATAAGGCTGTGGGTTTATGACTCACAGCCTTATTTTTGTGTAAAGCCCTCAGGATAATATCTATAGTTTTCTATATATGCTTCAACGTATACCTAAGTTTTTCCGCAGTTTCTATTTCATAACAGGTATGCTGTTCTTGGTATGGATGCTATTTTTCGACTCCAACGACTTTATCACGCAGTATCGCATGAGCCGTCAGCTCAGCATACTGGAGCAGGACAAGGAGCACTACTTGGAAAAAATGGAGGAAGTGCAGCAGGACCGGGAGGAGCTGATGGGGAATCCGGAGCTGCTTGAAAAGTTTGCCCGTGAGAAATACCTGATGAAGCGTCCGGGAGAGGATGTATTTATCGTGGTGCCGAAGAAAGAAAAATAAGGTAAAGATCCCTTAGGTGAATCTTAAGAAAGCTGTTTAGAAGAACAGCTTTCTGCATTTATAAGCCAAGTGTTTTCTCTTATGAAGTTCCAAAGGCAGAACGCTAGGTATAAACCTTGCCATTCCCATACCTCCCTTAAATTTTTCGTAACTTTGCATATATGCGCTGCTGCCCTGGAGCGGTGGCCTCACTAACGTATACAAACATGGCAAAAGTTGCGATAAACCTTTCTACAGGAGCCCTTCAGCAGGAAGAGGTGATTGTAGGTATAGACCTTGGGACTACCAACAGCCTGGTAGCCTACATACATCCCGAAACCAAAAAGCCGGTAGCGATAAACGACCTCGGGCGCGGCACCATTGTACCTTCTGTGGTGCACTTCACTCAAAACGGCGAAACAATTGTGGGCAACGAGGCGAAAGACTACCTCACCACCGATCCGGCCAATACTATTTACTCCGTAAAGCGCCTGCTGGGTAAGTCTTACAAAGACCTGGGCGAGCATAAAGACTACTTTGGCTATAAGATCATCGACGATGACAGCGAAGGACTTGTGAAGATCAGGCTAGGAGATAAATTTTACTCACCTATTGAGCTATCGGCGGAGATACTGAAGGAGCTGCGGGCAAGGGCCGAGCACGCGCTGAAAACGCCGGTGAACAGAGCCGTGATCACAGTGCCGGCTTACTTCAACGACTCCCAGCGACAGGCAACCCGCGATGCCGGCAAATTGGCCGGACTGGAAGTGCTGCGAATCGTAAATGAACCGACTGCAGCCTCTCTTGCCTACGGTATAGGGATTGATCCTTCTGAAGAGAAGACGATTGCGGTATACGACCTAGGCGGTGGCACCTTTGATATCTCTATCCTGAGTTTGCACCAAGGTATATTCGAGGTGCTTTCCACGCACGGCGACACCTACCTGGGTGGCGACGACATGGACAGGGCGATCATCAACTACTGGATCGAAGAAAACCAACTGGTAGCTGATACCCTGAACCAGGACAAGAACCTGCAGCAGGAGTTGCGATTGAAGGCTGAAGAGGCTAAGAAAGCCTTAAGTCAGCAGCAGATCTACACTAGTAAGGTAAATGGTACGATTGAATGCGGCATTACGCGGCATAAATTTGAAGAGCTGATCGCGCCGATCGTGGCCAAGACCATTGAGAGCTGCCGACAAGCAATGGGTGATGCGAAGCGAACGCCGGAGCAGATCGATGCAGTAATCATGGTGGGAGGCTCTACCCGTGTGCCGCTGGTATACGAAGCCGTATCGGAGTTCTTCGGGAAGCAAGCCAACAACTCCCTTAACCCAGACGAAGTAGTGGCGCTGGGTGCCGCTATTCAAGCTGATATTTTGGCGGGAAACCGCAAAGACATTTTGCTGCTGGACGTAACGCCGCTTACCCTAGGTATAGAAACCATGGGTGGCCTCATGGACTCCATCATTCCCCGCAATTCCAAGATACCAACCAAAGCCGGCCGCCAGTACACGACTTCCATCGATGGGCAGGTGAACATGAAGATCTCGGTGTACCAAGGAGAGCGAGACCTGGTAAAAGAGAACCGCAAACTGGCTGAGTTCGACCTGAAAGGTATACCGGCCATGCCAGCAGGTTTCCCGAAAGTAGATGTGAACTTCATTCTGAACGCCGACGGCATCCTGAAAGTGGAGGCGATTGAATTGCGCTCGGGTGTGCGCCAGGAAGTGGAGGTAAAGCCACAGTATGGCCTGACCGACGAGCAAGTGGAGCAGATGCTGATGGACTCCATCACCCATGCCCGCGACGACGTGTCGGCCCGTATGGTGATCGAAGCCCGCACCACCGCTGAGCAGATGCTGTATCAGGTGGAGCGTTTCCTGGAGAAGAATGGCCAGCACCTGAAGCAAGAGGAAATCAACCTGACGCGTGAGAATTTGCAGAAGCTACGCGACGTGCTGCCAAGCGGCGACAAGGACCAGATTCTGAAAGCGGTGGACAACCTGGAAGAACAGACCAGCCCGTTTGCAGAGCGTGTGATGCAGATTTCCATTAAACAAGCCATGGCTGGCAAGAAGATCGAGTAAGTTATACCTTATTGCTTATACTTAAAACAAGAAGAGCTGACCGTAATGGCCAGCTCTTCTTGTTTTTATTAGCGACTAAGCGCAAGCAGTGCGTCGAGCAAGGTATAGTTCAGGTATAGCAGCGTAATGGCTACAATCACACCAACCATGATGTTAGCGTATGGTTCATCCTGCTCGCGCACGCCTTTTACGCCCCAATATATGTAGGCAATCAAGGCAAGAAGACCGTAAAGCAGCAGGAGCACTGGTATAGCCACCAGCACCGACTCCGGAACGAGACTCCAGAAAAAGTTGAAGCCGAGCCAGGCTACATTCAGAATCCAGGCCAGCACCAACATCAGGATACTGCGCCGGGTGGAGCCCAAGCCGAGTGCCCGGAACACGGCTATACCTTTATTCGTTGCCATGGCTTAGAATTTTACACCGAACTTCTTGCCCACCTCTGCCAGGTCTTTTTCTACGGGCGGTAACAGTGGTATACCTTTCTGCAGGCGCTTGGCTGTCATGATGCGCTCGGGGTCGCCAGGTATAAGGACGGCTTTTTCGCCACGTTTCACATGGGCGTTTCTAAAGGCGTTGATCCAGTTGTCCATGTGCTGCTTGAACTCGTCGGCAGGGCGGAAGGCGTCGATGCGCATGGCGCCGAAAAAGTGACCTATACCTTGGCCTACCGGGTCGGCAGGAGGAGCCAGGAAGCTCACAAAAGGCGGCACCCACGGGCCATAGTTGGCACCTGAGAGCACACCCGAAAAAATATCGACGATAGAGCCGAGTGCATAGCCTTTGTGACTACCGCGGTTCTTGGTGCTGCCCAACGGGAGCAATGCTCCCCCAGATTGTACCTCAAAAGCATTGGTAGAGCCTAGGCCTGTAGCCGTCTGCACCCAGCCGCTCGGGGTTTTCTTTTGCTTGCGCTGCAGTATCTCCAGTTTGCCGTTGGCGGCCGTAGTAGTGGCCAGGTCGGCTACGAAAGGTGGCTGCTCATTGGCAGGCACGGCTACGGCGATCGGGTTGGTGCCGAGCATACGCTGTGTAGAGTTAGTAGGTGCCACCAGCGGACTGGCGTTGGTCATGGCCATCCCGATCATATCGCGCTGCAGGGCCTGCATGGCGTGGTAGCCTGCTATACCGAAGTGGTTCGAGTTGCGCACCGACACCCAGCCTGAGCCTACATTCTCGGCTTTCTTCATGGCGATCTCCATCGCCCGTGGTGCTACCACCAGGCCAAGTCCGCCGCCGCCGTCTACTGTGGCAGTGCTGGGCGTTTCGTGCACGATGGAAATGGTAGGCTTCGGGTTAATACGCCCAGCTTCCCAAAGGCGAATGTAGCCGCTCAGTCGGGCCACGCCGTGAGAGTCTACGCCGCGCAGGTCAGCTTCCAGCAATACCTGGGTAGCCAACTGGGCGTCTTCCAGAGAGCAGCCGATGTTCAGGAATATCTCGCGGGTGAAGTCAAAGAGGTGTCGGTATGGGTACATAGCAGATGAGTTAATGCCGCAAATTAAAAAATTATCAGCCCAATGCCGCGCAATTCCTCAAGCGATTATTCTTGACGGAAATTATGCCTTTGAGCATCATTTATATACCCTTTTTTCTATACTTTCGGAGTTTGGTAAAAATGTGGAATAGAATTTGACTTGGCCAAGTCAGGCTAAAACGATACGAAATGAAAAGAGCTCTACTTCTGATCTGGATACTCACAGCGGTTGTTGCGGTACAAGCACAGAGCCGCCTTGTGTTTAACGAGGCTATACCTGTTTCTTTCCTGATCAAACAGGAGGCAGCAGGCAACAGCAGCCAAACGAACAGCAACAAGATCGTTCAACTGCTTACTGAAAGCGGCACAACGGCCAACCAATCCGGCGGGCGGCCTAACCGCAAGCCTGAGTTTGTGGTGCGGCTGGAGCAACAGGCCCGCATCGCCAAGGCCGGCGATCAATTGCAGATCAAAGTGCAGTTGCAGCAAATAGGCGTGAGCGGTGATGTGCATTACCGTGGCTTTGACCTGGGCAGCGTGCTTTTGCCGGAACAGGTCAGTATGACCGTGCGCTTGCTCAACAGCCAGCAGAAAGAAGTGAAGCGCTTTAGTCTGCCTGCCCTGAGTCTGAAACCTAACGGCATTGTGGCGCTGGAAACTACTGTACCCGATACGGCTGGCAGCCAAGGCTATACCTTGAAAGTAGAGAACCTGACGCTGACCTATACCCAGGCCGATGTGCAGGAGGTAAAGGAGCGGATAGATCTGATCAAAGACTACTACGCCGCTGATGCCACCCTGAATAACATGCAGCAGGATGTGGCCCTGATCAAGCATGACGATATCGATCGCATTAAGCAGCAGGACCAGCGCCTGCGCGACATGGAGGAGATGCTGCAGAAGCTGCAGGACAAGCGTTTCTCTGAGAAGCTGAGCCTGAACCAGTATGACCCGCAGCGCTATACCGCCAAATCGAACCAGTTGAACCAGCTGCTGAAGGAGCGTCGCAAAGCGGTGAACCATACCTTGGCTACACTCGACCAGCAGTTCTATAACAGAGGCATCAGTCTGATGGCCCGCAACAATCTGGCGGCTGCCAGCACGTATTTTGTGAAGTCGCTGGAGGTGAACCCACGCTTTGCGCCTGCGCACCTGCAACTGGCTCGCCTGGACTTTATGAATGGCAATGTGCGGGAGGCAGCCGGCCGCACCCGCGACATCCTGACTCAAATGCGCGTTGATCCTGAAACTGCGCAAATGGCTCTGGGCCTGGCACACGACATCTACAGTTCGTTCATGGCAGAAGGGCACGCCCACAATGGCCGAGGTGATTATCGTAGTGCTGTTGCGGCCTATGCCGATGCCCGTGCTTTGTGCAGCACGCTGGGCGGATTGCGTTGCAACATGCCTGCGCTGAACGACGGCGAAGGCCGCGCCGTGTTTGGTCTCTATCGCAGCATGGTGGAGGAGGGTAAGCGCTTCCTGAGTAAAGGCGACTTAGTGCAAGCCGACCGGCTGGCCGACGAAGCCTATACCTTTCAGCGCCAGTACGACTACCTGCTACACGACGCTCCGGAGGCTGCCGAACTGCAGGGGCAGGTAAAGTACCAGTATTATGTGCAGCACATCGACAAAGGCCGCCAGGCCATGAAGGCGAAAGATTACCGTTATGCGCTGGAGCAGTTTGAGTCTGCCCTTGCGCTGGAGCAGAGTTATACCTTCCAGCCGGTTCGGGAACTCAGTGGTCTGCTACTGCAGGCCGCCAAACCGGTGCTGCTGAGTCAGCTTGCAGAAGGCTATACCCTGGCTATGAACAACCGGTTGGCCGATGCCAGAGCCACAGCCACTGCCGCCGAGAACATGCGCAGCCGCTATGCCTTGGAGCGCGACACTGAAGTGCAGGCCAAGTATGTAGAGTTGCGCGACCGCATCTTTACGCAGGAGTGTCTGAACGTGCAGGCCGACTACGACCGTCATTATGCCGCTGCGCAGTCGCTCATAAAAGAGAAGAAATTCATCGCTGCCGACCAGGCCTACCATGCTGCCCTCAATGCCGCGGCATCAAAAGCGACTTGCACCATTGCTACTTTCACGGCAGAAGACGGTCAGGCTACCATTGCCGATGCCGCTGCTTACCAACGCCTGCTCGAGGAGGCAAACCGGATGGTATCGACTGGTCGCTATACCGATGCTATCCAAAGGTATAACGAAGCTGAGCAGCATTACCTCAGCAAGTCGATTGCACGATTCGGGCTGGACCATACTTCGCTCTACAACTTTGCACGGGAGCAAAGCAAGCTGGCGTTTACTGCGACGGTGGTAGACCATTTTACTAACATCCGACAAGAGAAAGCGGCCCTGCAACTACTCACTAACCTACTCGACAAAGGCTATGCAAAAGGCAAAACCAAAAAGGTGCAGCAGCAGCTAGGTATACAACTGGCTATTAAAGATGTAACCAGTGGCCAGGCGGAGGCTCCCAAAGTAATGGCAGCCAACTATACCCACGGTGACAAAAAACTAAAGCACTTGGGCAAAGCCTACGAGAAAGAGCGTAAGAAACTGGCAAAAGGATAGACAAAGGTATAGCCTGCTTAAAACGGAACGAGCCTGCTGTCTTCAGCAAGCTCGTTCCGTTTCGTAGGTATAGGTATAGCGCCTGTTACATTGTTTGAAGCGCCTGCGCCAGCACGCCCTCTTTCAGCGCGTAAGCCGACACCCGTATCTCCTGCAGTTGGTAAGTTTCCAGTACGAAGTCGACTAAGATACTGGCTAGCACGATCATATCCACCCGCATCTCCAGCATACCCGGTATAGCCAGTCGCTCTTCGTGGGTTTTGTGCAGCAGTTGCTGGTGTATTTTGTAATAGTCAGCAACCTCCAGGGCAGAGGCGGCGGGCTGGGAAAGTTGCCGGGTATTGTCGCCGCGGCTCAGGGCGTCGATGTCGCAGAGGGTGTCGAATGTGCCAGACGCGCCTACCAGTCGGGCAGGCTTATACCTGGCAACAGCCTCGGTGAGCGGCTGCAATTGCTCTGCCAGAAACTGTTTCTCAGCGGCTACCTGCGCATCAGGTATAGGATCAGCGGTGAAGAAATTGTCCATCAGCCGCTGGGCACCCACTTCAAAGCTTTGCTTCCAGGAGATCTCATGGTTGTTGCAAAGTATGAACTCTACGCTACCGCCGCCAATGTCCATGATCAGGGAGGTCTGCTCATCGAGCACACCAGCCGAGCGCACGCCGTAGTAGATCAGTTCTGCTTCACGGGCACCGTCAATCACCTCTACCTGTATGTCGGTCTGTTTGTAAATGTCTTTGATAAAGTCTTCGCCATTGCTGGCGTTGCGCACCATGCTCGTCGCCATTGCCCGCACCGTCTCTACATTGTATTCGTCGATCTGCTTCCTGAAATCCTTCAGCGTTTTCAGTGCCCGCTCGTAAGCCTCCGGCGCAATAGTACCCTTGCTGATGCCACCCTGCCCGAGCCGTACCGGTAGCTTGGTTTTCACGAAGTCGGTGCGGTTGCCGTTGGCAGCCACCTCGGTGATGAGGAGGTGAAAGGTGTTGGTGCCCATGTCGATGAGTGCGAGGCGTTTTGTCATAGAGGGAGGGTTATTATAAATCAGATAACGAGGCGAAAATTATTCCAATTGAAAAAAAGAGAATATAAAATGCTACTACAGCAGAAATAAGGGTAAACAGCAGAAAGGGCAGGTATACGAGTACTTTTTGTATCGCTGAGTAATTGCTATAGCTCAGGTTGTAAAATGGGGTTCTGGTGGCATACTTGTGCGACCCAATGAAAACAGACAATGCGCCTATGAATGCCCCTAAAAGCGCAAATAGCATGTCGAGTGATAATCCGCCTTTCAGTAGAATCATATTTGTAGATTTTACTTCCCCTCCGAACTAAACCGAAAGAAAGTCCCCAACGGAAGCTTCCGCTCCCCACGGTCGTGCAGGTAGATCTCACCCAGTTCTTCGTTCTTGATCTGCTCCCCAAAGGTCAGACGCATCAGGTTATCCAGAATCAAGGCTGAGAAACCTAACGAATAGAGGTTGATCACCAGGAAGTAGTCGGTTTTGTCGAGCATCTGGTGGCAGAGTTTAATGAGTTCGTTCAGCTCGTTCTCCAGTTGCCACTTTTCGCCGTTCGGGCCACGGCCATAAGCGGGAGGATCCAGGATGATGCCGTTGTAAGTGTTGCCGCGCTTCACTTCACGGCGGGCGTACTTCATGGCGTCTTCCACGATCCAGCGCACATTGTCGAGGCCGCTGGCCTCCATGTTATCGCGGGCCCAGAAGTTGACCTGTTTCACCGAGTCGAGGTGCGTTACATCGGCGCCGGCGGCTTTGGCGGCGAGGGTGGCGGCACCGGTGTAGGCAAACATGTTGAGCACCTTCGGCGTTTTAGCCTTCAGCGAGCGGGTCTTGTTGTAGATGAATTTCCAGTTGCTGTCCTGCTCCGGGAAAAGGCCCACGTGCTTGAACGAAGACAGGCCCAGGCGGAAGCGCAGCTTCAGGTCATTGTACTGGTAATTGATGTACCACTGCTCGGGCATTCCTTTTTGGAGTTTCCACTGGCCTTTCTCCTGGCTGCCTTTGTCGCGGGTGAACACGGCATTGGCCATGCGCTGCCACTCCGATTCGGGCAGGTGTTTGTCCCAGATGGCTTGCGGCTCGGGGCGGGCTACGTAGTACTGGCCAAAGCGCTCCAGCTTTTCAAAATTGCCCGAGTCAACGAGTTCGTAGTCAGCCCAGTTTTCGGTTGTTAAAAAGGAATACATATATTTGCTGTTTATATCCGGTTGTGTAAAGCGCATGTTTAAACTTCGTCTCCATAGTACAAAGGACGGTTTTGAACATACCCTGAAGGTTGGCAAATTACGAATTATATGCCGTGCCTGAAAATTGCACGCAAGAGCTGGTTTAATTGTTTCTACTGTATGGCACTTAGCTTCTATAAATACCAGGGTACTGGCAACGACTTTGTGATGATCGACAACCGGAAACTTACCTTCCCGGCTGACGATGAACAACTGATCCGGAACTTGTGCAACCGCCGCACCGGCATTGGAGCAGACGGACTGATTCTGTTGCAAAACCACGACGACTACGATTTCGAGATGGTGTACTTCAACGCCGACGGTCGTCTGGGATCTATGTGTGGAAACGGTGCCCGCTGCACGGTTCGTTTCGCCAAGCAGTTGGGTGTGATCGAAGATGTAGCCTATTTCCTGGCTGCCGACGGTGAGCACCAGGCCACGATCGAGCGGGAAGAAATTCAGCTGAAGATGGCGGACGTAGTAGGAGTAGAGCGCATCGAAGATGATTTTTACCTCAATACCGGATCGCCGCATTATGTGCGTTTCGTGGAGAATGTCGATAACCTGGATGTATACGCCGAAGGACGCCTTGTCAGGTATAGCCCCCGCTTCAATGCAGTAGGCACCAACGTGAACTTTGTGCAGCGCCTGTCAGATAATAGCATCTATGTACGTACGTACGAACGTGGCGTGGAAGACGAAACCCTCTCTTGCGGCACCGGCGTGACAGCCTGTGCGCTTGTAGCCGGCTTGACAGGTATGCAAAGCCCTGTCTCAGTGAAGACACCTGGTGGCAACTTGAAAGTAGCTTTTGAGCAGGATGGAATGGGCTTCCGCTACATCTACCTGATCGGCCCGGCCAAGCTGGTGTTTACAGGCACAGTCCCATTGCTCGAAAAGGTATAGCCATGTTCCTGCAAGGCGACCATATCTCCCTGCGTGCCCTGGAACCAGCCGACCTGGACTTCCTCTATACCCTGGAGAACGACACCTCGGTCTGGCATGTCGGCAACACGCTCACGCCTTACTCCAGGTTTGTATTAGAGCAGTACCTCGAAAATGCCGCCCTCGACATTTATACAATCAAACAACTCCGCCTGGTCATCTGCAACCAGGAGCAGGAGGCCATTGGCGCCATCGACCTGTTTGACTTCGACCCATTGCACCGCCGCGCAGGTATAGGCATCGTAGTGTTGGCCCCCTACCGCGGCCAAGGTCATGCAACTGAGGCGCTGAACCTGCTGCTGCACTACTGCCAGCATACGCTGCAATTGCACCAGGTATACTGCTCCGTTACCGCCAGCAACCACACTAGCATCAAACTTTTCAAAAATGCCAGTTTCGAGGAAGTAGGTATACGACGGGAGTGGCTGCGCAAGTCTGACGGCGATTGGGATGATGTTATGGAAATGCAGCGGGTGTTTCCTGTCTGAATCTTTATATAGGGCCCCTACCCCAAGGATTTACAGGATTTTTGGATTTACAGGATTTTCGCGCACTATTAGCATCCCCCTAGCCATCTCGAGAGCAGGGGCGTTGCATTCTAGGATGACAGACCAAAAACCTCCTGTCATTCTGTTAAGAAACTTGGTTAAATGGAAATTTAGCTTATGCTACTCGCTACCAAGATCCTTACAGGATGACAAAAAAGCAGAATGAAACGCTCCTGCTCCCGAAAGGGGCATTTTCTGTTAATGCCTTTCCGTAGGTATAAGCTTCGTTGTACTCATAACAGACCACTGGCAGGTATAGCAAGAGTAACTTGCCCCTTTAGCTATGAAAGAAACAGACTTAGCCAGGTGCACCAAACGATGCTCCACTATTGGGGGCGAAGGGGTCCCCTGTCAAGAGCGGTCAGCGAGTGGGGGTATGGGCCCTCTTTCTTTTCATCAAGGAAAAAAGTAAGTGCCCGCCGCACAGGCGAAGCTATAAAACAATAAAGGTTGCTATACCTACAGCAGCACCTATACCTGGGCCGGAGGCCCCACAATAGCAGACACGGGTGAGGACGCCCGCGCTAATGGCCTCGCTGGCAAAGCGAAAACTACCCCATCCTGTCACAATGCCACAACGCACGCCTTCCTTTTTCCTTTTCTGACACAGGAATTTACATACCCTAAGCTTTGTTGGAAGAGAAAGTAGAGCCTATCGGCAAATATGGCAGATCGACTATACAGCTTTCATTCTGGTATTGTTTTGGTGTAGAACTTTAGATATATCAGAAAAACAGCTATTTTTGACGATATTGCGAACGCAGAATTTCATTTAAGAACAACCAATACAGATGTTTGATTTTTTCGGTAAAACCGTTGCGAAAATATTCGGAACAAAGTCCGACAGAGATATAAAGGAGGTAGTGCCTTACGTATCTAAAATAAATGCGGAATACGCTAAGCTCACCAACCTTACCGACGATCAGCTCCGTCAGAAAACGGTAGAGATAAAAGGTATCATTGATGAACGACTAAAGCCTACCGATGAGAAAATAGCCGCCCTGCACAAGCGCGTGGCCGATGAGCCGGAACTGAACATTGTGCAGAAGGAAAATATTTTCTCTGAGATCGATGAGCTGGAAAAGGAGCGCAATAAAGAACTCGAGGTAGTACTGATGGAAGTACTGCCTGTTGCTTTTGCGATTGTAAAGGAAACTGCCCGCCGCTGGAAAGAGAACGGCCAGCTGGTGGTAACCGCCAACGACATGGACCGCCAACTGGCAGCCCGCAAGCCAAACGTGCAGATCGACGGCGACAAAGCCATCTGGGCGAACAAGTGGGTAGCTGCCGGCAATGAGATCACCTGGGAAATGCTGCACTACGATGTGCAGTTGATCGGTGGTATTGTGCTGCACCAGGGTAAGATCGCCGAGATGGCCACAGGTGAGGGTAAGACCCTAGTGGCAACGCTGCCGGCCTTCCTGAATGCCCTCTCGAAGCGCGGGGTGCACGTAGTGACCGTAAACGACTACCTGGCCCGTCGTGACTCTGAGTGGATGGCGCCTTTGTTCGAGTTCCATGGTATTACGATCGACTGCATCGATAAACACCAGCCTAACTCCGAAGGCCGTCGCAACGCTTACCGCGCCGACATCACCTACGGTACTAACAACGAGTTCGGCTTCGACTACCTGCGCGATAACATGTCACGCGAGACCAAGGATTTAGTACAGCGCAAGCACCACTACGCCATGGTCGATGAAGTGGACTCTGTGTTGATCGACGACGCCCGTACACCATTGATCATCTCTGGCCCGGTGCCGCGTGGCGACGAGCACGAGTTCTACCAGCTGAAACCACGTATTGCTACCTTGGTAGAAGCCCAGCGCAAAGTGGTGATGAACTTCCTGACGGAGGCCAAGCGCCTGATCAAAGAAGGAAATACACAGGATGGTGGTCTGGCCTTGTTCCGCGCCTACCGTGGTCTGCCGAAGAGCAAGCCATTGATCAAATTCCTGAGCGAGACTGGTAACCGTGCCATCATGCAAAAGGTGGAGAACTATTACCTGCAGGACAACTCCCGTATGATGCCGGAGGCCGATGAGCCGCTTTACTTCACCATCGACGAAAAGCATAACCAGATCGAACTGACTGAAAACGGCATTGACCTGATCACAGGCCAGGGCGAGGATCCACAGCTCTTCATCCTGCCGGATATCGGCACCGAGATCGCCAACATCGAAAATAACAAGTCGCTCAACGAAGAAGAGGTATTGCACGCCAAAGAAAAGCTGATCGCTGATTTCCAGGAGAAGACCAAGCGTGTGCATACTATCAACCAGTTGCTCAAGGCCTATACCTTATTCGAAAAGGACACCGAGTATATCGTTACGCCGGACAACAAGGTGAAGATCGTAGACGAGCAGACCGGCCGTGTGATGGAAGGTCGCCGTTATTCTGACGGTCTGCACCAGGCCATCGAGGCGAAGGAAAATGTAAAGGTAGAAGACGCCACACAGACTTACGCCACCGTTACGCTGCAGAACTACTTCCGTATGTACCACAAACTGTCAGGTATGACAGGTACGGCCGAGACGGAAGCAGGCGAATTCTGGGATATCTACAAACTGGATGTGGTGGTGATACCGACCAACAAGCCAATCGCCCGAAAAGACGAGCACGACAAGGTATACAAAACCACGCGTGAGAAATACAACGCCGTAGCCGACGAAATTGTGGAGTTGACACAAAAAGGCCGTCCGGTGCTGGTAGGTACTACTTCGGTAGAGATCTCGGAGCTCCTGAGCCGTATGCTGACGCTGCGCAAGATCAAGCATCAGGTACTTAACGCCAAGATGCACCAGAAAGAAGCCGAAATTGTGGCTGAAGCCGGTAAACCAGGTACAGTAACCATCGCGACGAACATGGCCGGTCGTGGTACCGATATTAAGCTAACACCGGAGTCGAAAGCCTCAGGTGGTCTGGCCATCATCGGTACAGAGCGCCACGAGTCCCGCCGCGTTGACCGCCAGCTGCGTGGTCGTGCCGGTCGCCAGGGTGACCCAGGTTCATCGCAGTTCTTCGTGTCGCTGGAGGATAACCTGATGCGTCTGTTCGGTTCTGACCGTATCGCCCGCCTGATGGACCGCATGGGTCTGGAAGAGGGTGAGGTGATCCAGCACTCGATGATCACGAACTCGATTGAGCGTGCGCAGAAGAAAGTGGAGGAAAACAACTTTGGACAGCGTAAGCGCCTGCTCGAGTACGACGACGTGATGAACGCCCAGCGGGAAGTGGTGTACAAGCGCCGCCGCAACGCCCTGTATGGCGAGCGTCTGGAACTCGATATATGGAACATGATCTACGATATCAGCGAAGACATGGTAGTGAACTATAAGAACACAGCCGACTTCGAGAACTTCCAGCTTAACATCATCCGTGTGTTCGGCATCAACACGGGCATCACAGAAGATGAGTTTAAGTCTGGACAGGCCAATGCACTGGTGGAGCGCCTATACAACGAGGCCCTGAACCACTACCTGACCAAGAACAAGCAGATAGCCGAGCAGGCTTTCCCAATTATCGAGAACATCCACTTGAACCGTGGGCCGATGATCGAGAACGTGGCTGTGCCGTTCACAGACGGTAAACGCCAGCTGGCTGCTGTAGCCAACCTGACGAAGACCTACGAAACCAGAGGCCTGGAGCTGATCCGTGCCATGGAGAAGATCATTACGCTGGGCACGATTGACCAGGCCTGGACCGACCACCTGCGCCAGATGGACGACCTAAAGCAGGTAGTGCAGAACGCGGTGTACGAGCAGAAAGACCCGCTGTTGATCTACAAGTTCGAGTCGTTTGAGCTGTTTAAGCGCATGATCGGCAAGGTGAATGAAGAGACGGTTTCGTTCCTGTTCCATGCCTTTATACCGGTGCAGGCGCCGGAGCAAGTGCAGGAGCCGCGTGTACCACAAATGCCAAAGCCGCCGGTATTGCATGAGCAGAAAGAGGAAGTGCACTCGTCGCTGGAGCATAACAGCAGCCCGATGCATGCCCCGGAACCTGAGAAGATCATGCCGGCGCATTCGCAGAAAGTGGCAGGCCGCAACGACCGTGTCAGCGTACAGTACAACGACGGCCGCGTGCTCAAAGACGTGAAGTTCAAGACAGTGGAAGAGGACTTGCTCCACAACCGCTGCGTACTGATCGAAGATTAATCTAAATTTAAACAACAGCCATCAGGTATAAACTGGTGGCTGTTTTATCTTTGTGCAAAAATCAGCTAAAGGATGTAGGTAGAACTGGTTTTCTTCTTATGTCCTTTATCTTTTACCCCAACCATCTTTTGTCAAGAACCATGTCAGGAGAAGAACTTGCTACCTATATAGACCATACCATCCTGCGGCCAGACGCCACGCAGGAGCAGGTGTTGCAGCTTTGTGATGAAGCACGCAACTACAATTTTGCGGCCGTTTGCGTACCGCCGTGCTACGTGCAACTGGCCACGGAGCGCCTTGGCCCGGGCTCGCTCGTGAAAGTAGCCACTGTAGTGGGGTTCCCGCTAGGGTATAGCCATTCCAAAGTAAAGTTTCTGGAAACCCATCAGGCCATTGCCGACGGTGCCAATGAGATCGATGTTGTGATGAACGTGTCGTTTTTCAAGTCGGGCAGGTATAGCGAGATACAAAATGAACTCAGTGACCTGGCCAACTTCTGTCACCTGAAGGAGGCGGAGCTGAAAGTGATTATCGAAACGGCTTTGCTGTCGCACGACGAGATTGCCAAAGCCTGTGAGATCTGCGCAGCTGCCGGAGTAGACTTTGTAAAGACTTCGACTGGCTTCGCCTCGGGTGGCGCCCGGGTGGAGGATGTGCAGTTGATGCGCCGTGTATTGCCAAATCACATCAAAATAAAAGCGTCGGGCGGCATTAAAACATACGCCGATGCCCTTGCGTTAATTGAGGCGGGAGCAGACCGATTGGGTTGCTCGGCCAGTATCCAAATTGTAAAGCATGAACAGAGCGCTTAGTTTCTTATTTATAATGGCCCTGCTAGTGTCATCGGCCTGCAAGCCCGCCTCAGAGGCCCGTACCAGTTCTCCAGACAAAGCCAGTGCACGTGTAGTAGACGATATCAGCGTTTACCGCCCGACTTACCCTGCTGAAGGGGCTAACGCGCCGGCGGCTGCGCGGGTGGAGCCAACCAATCACGCCAATGCCAAAGTAGCTGTGCTGATGGACTCCGTGGCCAGTGTAAACAAAGGTATAAAGTATGCACAGGGTTATCGTATTCTGGCCTACAACGGCTCGGAGCGCCAGACCGTGATGGACCTGCGCAAAGCGATCATCGCCCGCATGCCAGAAGAAAAAGACTACCTGACCTACCAACAGCCGAACTTCAGGCTGAAGATAGGCGATTATTTTACCCGCATGGAAGCACAGCAGGTGCTTAACCGGATCAGCGATCTGATACCCAACGCCCATATTGTGCAGGAACAGATCAACATACCCAAAAACTAAGGTATAGCGACCTGCCGCAGGTATACACGTTGCAGTTGCTCAGGCGGCTGCAACGTTTTTCTTTTTATCTTTAACCAATTGTACCAAGGCAGGGAGCGCCTTCCCGCTGCATTACTTACATGAACCAACTAGCGCAAAAAATAAAAGAACTTGCCAGGGCCTACACGCACGACACGGTAGGTATACGCCGGCACATACACGCCCATCCGGAGCTTTCTTTTGAAGAGCACAACACAGCTGCCTATGTGGAGCAGGTACTGCAAAGCTACGGACTTGAAACAACCCGTATGGCAGCTACTGGCGTGGTGGCCCTGATAAAAGGCCGAAATCCGGAAAGTAAAACCATCGCCCTGCGCGCCGATCTGGACGCCCTGCCGATCACAGAGCAAAACTCCGTAGACTACAAGTCGAAGAATGAAGGTGTGATGCATGCCTGCGGGCACGATGTGCACACAGCCTCTTTGCTGGGCGCTGCTCGTATTTTGCAGGACCTGCACCATGAGTTTGAAGGTACCGTGAAGCTGGTGTTCCAACCAGGAGAGGAGAAATTTCCCGGAGGTGCTTCGGTGATGATAAAAGAAGGGGTGCTGCAGCAACCGGCACCGGCAGGCATCATAGGCCAACACGTGTTCCCGATGCTGCCAGCCGGTAAGGTTGGTTTCCGCTCAGGTATGTACATGGCCAGTGCCGACGAAATTTACATCACCGTGAAAGGAAAGGGCGGTCATGCGGCCCTGCCGGAGCTAAACGTCGACCCGGTGCTCATCACCTCACACCTGATCGTGGCGTTGCAACAAGTTGTGAGCCGCCATGCCAGCCCCAAAGTACCCACCGTGCTCTCTTTCGGCAAAGTGGAAGCCTTGGGTGCCACCAATGTGATCCCGAACGAAGTGAAGGTAGAAGGCACTTTCCGGACCATGGATGAGGTATGGCGCAAAGAGGCGCACCGCCGTATACGCCTACTAGCCGAAGGGCTGTGCGAAAGCATGGGCGGCAGCTGCGACATCGACATCAAGTTTGGTTACCCTTTCCTGAAAAACGACCCCGACCTGACTGGCCGAGCCCGCGAGGCGGCGGCGCTATACCTTGGGGCGGAAAGCGTAGTGGATCTGGACCTGTGGATGGGCGCCGAAGACTTTGCTTATTACTCGCAGGAGGTAGCCGCGTGTTTCTACCGCCTGGGCACCCGCAACGATGAGCGAGGCATCACCTCAGGTGTTCACACCCCTACGTTTGATATAGACGAAGCCGCGCTGGAAACAGGTATAGGTCTGATGGCCTGGATTGCGGTGCAGGAACTGGAGGCTAAAACAGCATAACGACCGACCATGAAAAAATTCTACTTCTTCCTCTCGCTGCTTGTATTGCCGCTTTTGAGCACAGCGCAAAGCAAGATAAGCGCGCCTACCGCCATCTGGCCCGAACTGCAACTGAGCTACGGCCTGGGTGAGAACGGACTACTGTTTCTACAGAACCAATACCGCATTAATACCGACGGGCGCTACAACGGCGTAGGCAATTTTGAGCGTATTGAGTTTACGCTGGGCTACGAACACGCCTTTACCGATCACTGGCTGGCGGGCGCCATGTTCCGCTACGCTAAAGAAGACATGCCATCGAGTAACTTTACATCTGCTTTTCTGCGCCATGCCGGTAATATCAAAGGCCTGTATTTCAACAAACAACTTACACTGGACTATGTAAACCAGGAGCGCAGAGACCCTTTTGCACGCTTCAGGCTGATGGTGGAACTGGGCAAGCGTATACCTGTTGGTGCGCGTTTCCTGACACCGTCTTTGTCTTATGAGATGCTGGTGGTAAAGGATTTTGGGGATGAGACAAACGAATTGCTGGTGCGCACCATCGATCGGACCCGCCTCCGAGTAGACGCCACGTACGAGATCAGCGACAAGCTTCGCGTTACACCCTACTTCCTGCGGCAGACAGATTACTACTTTGTGGAGGTAGGGCCTAAATATGACGAAGACGGGATGCTGGTGGAGCAGGGTTATACCACGAAGCGAAACCGCATTTCGCCTGTATTTGGCCTAGAGCTTAAATATGCCTTTAACAGAGCGACTTCCACTGGCAGCTATACCTACTGATTTCTGAAAATTTGACAGAGATGACAGGTAAAGTGTAGTGGTGCAAATGACATTATTTCATGATTCGATAAAATAAAACGACTGGCAAACTTTTAGCTATACCTTGTTTGAAAGTGAAAACGAAAACTTAAAAAAGGAGGTAGCTATGGTACTCAGAAAATACAACGGCATGCAGAATGAGATGCCGCAGACTTTCAGCTCGATGTTAGACAGATTCTTCAACGAGTCTGTAAACTCCAGAGGCTTCACTGGTTTTACGCCGCATGTGGATGCCTGCGAAACCGACAACGGGTACGAGATTGAGGTAGCCCTGCCAGGTATACGCAAAGAGGACATTTCCATCGATTTTCAGGAAGGCAAGCTGACCATTTCGGGTGAGCGCCGCTTTGAGAAGAAAGAGGAAGGTCGTCGTTACCAGATGCTGGAAACCCAGTACGGTACTTTCACCCGCTCTTTCTACCTGCCTGACAACGTGAATCCGGATAAGATCTCAGCGCAGCTGCAGGACGGTGTGCTGTTGGTTACCGTGCCGAAGGATGAGCAGAAGACTATGAAGCGCCAGATCACGATATCGGGCGGTGAAGAAGAGGCCAAACAAGCCGCTAAGCAGAAGCGTGTGGCAGCCTCAGCCGCTGAGAACGGAAGAGAAAAATAAGAGAACCCATAACAAAAAAGAGGCCACCTAAACTGGCCTCTTTTTTGTTATAGAAATGTTAAAGAATGCCAATCGCCTTGACCTTTTATACTGCCGTATAGTATATTAGCGTTACAAGGTTATAATATAGATTAACCTTAATATTTGATAAACACCAATAAGGAGGAATTCAATACATGAAGACGAAACAGTTTATTGTTGGCCTCACACTATCGGCGCTAATGGGCGGCGGTGTGGCAGTAGGCAGCTATAAGTTGCTGGAAGATAACAGCCCGCAGGGCGTACAGGCACAACAGGAGTATCCAACCGTTCGCTACACAAGCGATATGCGCAGCAGCAACGTAATTGTACCGGAGGGACTTAACTTTATTAAAGCAGCGCAGGTATCAACTCCTGCCGTGGTGCACGTGATGACCGAATACAGCGCCCGCACTGCACAGCGAAGCAACACACCCATGGACCCGTTTCTGCGCGAGTTCTTCGGCGATGGATTTGGGGAGCGTGTGCCGCGTGGTCCGCAGATGGGCTCCGGCTCTGGTGTGATCATTGCCTCTAACGGCTATATCGTTACCAACAACCACGTAATTGACCGCGCCGACAAAATAGAAGTAACACTGGACGACAAGCGCAAGTTTGAAGCCACGCTGGTAGGCACAGACCCTACCACCGATCTGGCCCTGCTGAAAATCAACGCCGACAAGCTACCTGTTGTTCGCTACGGTAACTCCGACGATCTGCAGGTAGGCGAGTGGGTACTGGCCGTGGGCAACCCCATGAATCTGACCTCTACCGTAACAGCCGGTATTGTAAGTGCCAAAGGACGTAACATCAACATCCTGCGCACCAGCCAGAACCGTGACCTGAGCATCGAGTCGTTCATTCAGACGGATGCAGCCGTGAACCCAGGCAACAGCGGGGGCGCTTTGGTGAACCTGAACGGTGATCTGGTAGGCATCAACACGGCCATTGCCTCTCAAACCGGTTCCTTTGCTGGTTATTCGTTTGCAGTGCCATCTGCCATTGTGAGCAAAGTAGTGGATGACCTGCTGAAGTATGGTGAGGTGCAGCGCGCCTTGCTGGGTGCCACCATCCAGGAGATTGACGCTGCGCTGGCCAAGGAGAAAGGCCTGAACACATTGAACGGCGTATACCTGAATACGGTGGAAGAGGGCGGTGCCAAGGAGGCGGGTCTTCGCGCCGGTGACGTGATCACGTCGATCAACGATGTGAAAGTAGCCCGTACTTCGCAATTGCTGGAGCAGGTGGCCCGCTACCGTCCTGGCGATAAGGTGAAGGTGGAATACCTGCGCGACGGCAAGACACGCTCTGCCAACGTAACGCTCAAGAACCTGAACAACAGCACTGAGATATCGAAGCGCAGCAATGCAAACTCTGTCACGTTCGACGGCGCTACCTTTGAAGCAGTGAGCAAGCCCGAAATGAACAAACTAGGTATAGACGGCGGTGCCAAGATCTCCAATGTGGAGAAGAGCAAGTTCCGTGAGACTGGTATGAAAGACGGCTTCATCATTACGCGTATAGATAAGTATGCAGTGAACGTGCCAGCCGATGTGGAGCGCCACCTGAAGAACTTCGAGACCGGCATCGTTTACATAGAGGGTGTGTACCCTGACGGTCTGAAAGCTTATTACCCGATCGGGAAGCGCTAAGTATTAGTGAGATATTAAAAAAGCTCCTGCCACACGGCGGGAGCTTTTTTGTTTTCTTAGCCCGGAAAAAAGGCCTATCTTCATGCTGTAGAGTTCCTATAGCAAGGCAAGTCGCTCTACAAGATGTTTAAACACCTAAAACCTGATAATACGGATAGAATTATGAAGCAAGCCATAGATGAAATGCCGATGACAAAGGCGATTGCCGATGTATTGCAGCAACTGGGCATCAAAGAACTGAACCCCGCCTACAGCACCGGTCTGAACTGGGGCGGCGAAAACAACAAAACAACCCGCGACATCTACTCACCTGCTGACGGAAACCTGATCGCTGGGGTAAACATGGCCACAGCCGATGATTACGAGCAGGTAGTAAAAACGGCGCAGGCTGCTTTTAAGGTATGGCGCACGGTGCCGGCCCCGAAACGTGGCGAGATTGTGCGCCAAATCGGCAACAAGCTGCGTGAGCACAAGGAGGCACTGGGTAAACTGGTGAGCTACGAAATGGGCAAGATCCTGCAGGAGGGGCTTGGCGAGGTGCAGGAGATGATCGACATCTGCGACTTTGCCGTTGGCCTGTCGCGCCAGTTGCACGGCTATACCATGCACTCCGAGCGTCCGCAGCATCGTATGTATGAGCAGTACCACCCGCTGGGTATAGTGGGTGTTATCTCGGCCTTCAACTTCCCGGTAGCGGTGTGGAGCTGGAACGCCATGCTGGCCGCCGTTTGCGGCGACGTAACCATCTGGAAGCCATCCGAAAAGACTCCGCTTACGGCCATCGCCTGTCAGCACATCATCCGCGACGTGCTGGCCGATAACGAGTTGCCGGAAGGCATTTTCAGCGTGATCATCGGGGATGCCGAGATCGGCAGCCTGATGGCGCACGACACCCGCGTACCGCTCGTTTCGGCTACAGGCTCTACCCGCATGGGCAAAAAGGTGGGCGAGGCCGTTGGAGCCCGCCTGGGTAAGTCGCTGCTGGAACTGGGCGGAAACAACGCCATCATCATCACCGAAAATGCTGACATCGAAATGGCGCTTCGTGCCGTGGTGTTCGGTGCCGTGGGTACCTGCGGACAGCGTTGCACGTCCACCCGTCGTTTGATCATCCACGAGAATGTATTTGACCAGGTGCGCGACCGCTTGCTCAAAATCTACCCGAACTTGCCGATTGGTCACCCGCTGAGCGACACCACACTGGTAGGGCCTCTGATTGATAAAGATGCCGTGAAGGCTTTCCAGAATGCGCTACAAGAGGTGCAGAAAGAGGGCGGCAAGCTGTTGATCGGGGGCGAAGTGCTGGAAGGCGAGCAGTACGCAACCGGCACCTACGTGACGCCGGCCATTGTGGAGGCTGAGAACCATTACCATATGGTGCAGGAAGAGACCTTTGCGCCGATCCTATACCTGATCCGGTATAGCGGTGACGTTGAAAATGCCATTGACATTCAGAACGGTGTGAAGCAGGGACTTTCTTCGTCTATCTTCTCGACCAACATGCTGGAGACTGAAGCGTTCCTGAGTCACTGGGGTTCTGACTGTGGTATAGCCAACGTGAACATTGGCACGTCCGGTGCGGAGATTGGCGGTGCCTTTGGCGGTGAGAAAGACACAGGCGGTGGCCGCGAGTCCGGATCTGACGCCTGGAGAATCTACATGCGCCGCCAGACCAACACCATCAACTACAGCCGTGAGCTACCGCTGGCGCAAGGGATTAAGTTCGATATTGGGTAGCCCGGCCGCTGCAAAGGCATCGCCTTTTAACTCTGTAAGCCAGGCAAGTATACAGCTGAAGGTATACCCTGAAAAGTATAGCCAGCTCCATTTGGGGCTGGCTTTTTTTGTGGCTCTACCTCTGTAATAAGTAGAGCAACAGCATACATGGGCGAGCAACGAAAAATTCTTTAAAATTATTTTGCAACTTGATGCAACCCAACGCAATTGGTTGTGTCTTTAGTGCAGATAGAATGAAGGGAGGGCAAAAATTAAGATGAAATAAGGCGTAAGGTCGACAAACAGAGAAAATAGAACGATAAACAAGGCGATTTTGGAAAAAGGCACTTTTCAGGATGTTAACGCAAAGGTCGTGCAGCGCTGCAGGGAAGGGGACAACCGTGCCCAGTACGAGCTGTACAAGTTATACTCCAAAGCCATGTTTAACGTGAGCATGCGCATCACCAACGATTATGCCGAGTCCGAGGACGTGTTGCAGGAAGCCTTTATCAGCGCCTTCAAAAACCTTCATTCTTACAAAGCAGAAGCTTCATTCGGGAGCTGGCTAAAGCGGATCGTGATCAATGCCTCGGTAAACGCCGTGCGCAAGCGCCGCTCGGAACTGGTGCCACTCGAGGACCGCATTGCCGGGGACATACCCGACGAGGAGTACGACGACGATGCAGAGTGGCAGGTAGAGCAGGTTCGACGCGCTATACAGCGCCTGCCCGACGGTTACAGGGTGGTGCTCAGCCTATACCTGTTGGAGGGACTTGACCATGCCGAAATAGGAGATGTGCTGGGTATAAGCGAGTCTACCTCGAAATCGCAGTACAGCAGGGCCCGCAAAAAGCTCCTGGAAATTATGAAAGACACACATTCCATGGCCTAGCCGTGGTTGACTATAAAGAGAAGAGAGATGAAAGATAGATTAAAGGAATTTGTGAACGAGAACCGGGAGGACTTCGACATGTTCGAGCCCAGACCGGAACTGTGGCAGGAGATCTGTACTGAGCTAAAAGTGCAGAAGGCGCTGGAGGAGAAGCCTCGCAAGGAAGCGAAGGTGATCAGCATTAACTTTGGGGAGCGCCTCAACTTCACCGCCGATTTCATGTTCATGCGCGTAGCCGCCACCATTGTGCTTTTGCTGGCCTGTGGCATTACGCTCTGGATGGTGAAGCAGAACGCCCCGACACCCACAAATTCCCTGGCCGTTGCCACCGAAACTGCTGGGCAGCCATCCGTCTACCAGGTAGCACCGGAGCTTGCCGAAGTAGAGGTCTACTATACCAGCCAGATCAACAGTAAGCGTGAAGAGCTGAGCGAATACGACCTGAAAGTGCTTGGCCTGGACGAAACCCGGCAAATTGACAACGAACTGGCCCGCCTCGACAGCAGCTATACCCGACTCAAGAATCAATTACAAACTACGCCGAACACCGACCAGGTGATGGCGGCCATGATCCAGAACCTGCAGATCCGGATCGAAGTGCTGAACCATCAGTTGGAGGTGCTCAAGAAAATAGAAGCTATAAAAGAACAGGATACTACTGAACCAAAGAACAATGAAACTACCACTATTTAAATCATTGCGCTACCACATAGCCACGCTTTTGGTAATACTACCTGCCCTGGCCACGGCGCAGCCTTATGCACCAGAGCCTTGCCCAAGCCAAACGCCGCCTGCGCCACCCACCCTTAATGCGCAGCAGACACTGCCACCCGCACCGCCAGTTCCGCCGGTGCCCCCTGTTGTAATGCCGCCGCATCAGCCGGGCAGACAAGAGGCTGAAGTCTATACCTATAAGTCGGAGAGGCGCAAGACTTTCGATAAGACCTACAAGGTTAACAAGTCGGATGTACTGAGCATCGACAATAAGTTCGGCAACGTGCACGTGAACACCTGGAACCGCAACGAAATACAGGTGAAGGTTGACATCATTAGCCGGGCCAACTCTGAGCAAACAGCCCAGGAAATGCTGAATAAGATCAATGTAGTCGATAACAGAAGCGGCAATACCATTGCTGTGAAGACCGAAATGGGGTCTATGAACTCCAAGAGCGGCCATCAGAGCTTCGAGATCAACTACACAGTGAACATGCCTGCCGATAACAACCTGATGGTGAAGAACAGCTTCGGCAACGTATACCTGCCCGACATGAAAGGCAAAGTAGACCTGCATGTGCGTTACGGCGCCTTTAAAGCGGGCAATCTGGCCAATGCCTCTAACTCGATTAAAGCCTCGTTTTGCCAGAGTACTCCAAACACCATTGGCTACCTAAACAAAGGTAATGTGGATCTGGCATACTCAACCCTTAATCTGGGCAATACGAATGGCGTTAACGGCCTGGTTAAGTACAGCGATCTAAAGATTGGCAATCTATCCGAAGCCTTGGAAATGGATGTGAAGTACAGCTCCTTCAAGGTTGATAATGTGAAGAAAAACTTCAAGAACATCTCGGTAAATGGAGGGTTTACGCCTATCCAACTGCACTTTGAAGATGACTCTGCCTTCGACTTTAATGTTAATGTTCAGTACGCTGATTTTAAGGTAGACCGTAACCTGGTAAAATTCACGACGATGGAAAAAGGCCATACCTCTGCTGAGTACAAAGGCAAGTATGGAAGCGCTGCTCCCAAGGGCTCGATCAACATCACATCTAAGTACAACGATGTAAAGTTTACAAAATAACTCCCTGATTTGAAACATATTACACGTGAAGGGGTTGAATAATAGAGTTTGTTTAAGGTGAGAGAAGCCGGCCTGCGAAATAGGCCGGCTTTTCTATTATTGGCCTGCAGGATGGCGGTGCCACAGCACAATGCTGGCCAGAATGTTTTATATTTGAGTATGACAAACGACAAAGAGCTTCTCAATTCATCGAAAGCCCCGGAGCCGGTGGGGCTATACCCGCATGCCCGCCGTGTAGGCAATCTTTTGTTCCTGTCCGGCGTTGGGCCACGGGAGCGTGGTACTAAAAAGATACCAGGGGTGGAGCTGGACGAAGCTGGCAACATTACATCGTATGATATAGAAGTGCAGTGCCGCTCGGTGTTTCAGAATGTGCGCTACATATTGGAAGATGCCGGCTCGAGCTGGGCGAACCTTGTGGACGTGACCGTATACCTGACAAACATGAAGGACGACTTTGCGACCTATAACCGCATCTACGCCGAGTATTTCAAAGACAACCAGCCTTGCCGTACTACTGTGGAGATAAACAAACTGCCGACCCCCATTGCCATTGAGTTGAAGTGCATTGCTACAATTGACTAGCCGCAAACGAATTAACGATACGTGAACAACAGAGAAAACGAATTCAGACAACGGGCTGCGGCCTATGAGGAGCAAGAACAAAAAGCAGGCAGTAAATCGAAGTCAGTGTCGTGGTTGCGGGTAGTGGTATTCCTGGCGGGCGCTGTCACGGCCTGGCTCTTTTTCAGGAGCGGCAACACCAGCTCGGGCATCATCAGCATTGTCGGGTTTTACGTCCTCTTTATATTGGTCATGCGCTGGCACAGCCGCCTCGACTACAGGTATAAGCAGCTGCAGTTGCTCGGCCAGCTCAACTTGCAGGAGATCGACCGGCTGCAGGGCAAGCTCCATAAGTTTGACGACGGCATCGCCTTTAAAGACGACCAGCACCCCTATACCTCCGATCTGGACATATTTGGTCCGGACTCGCTCTTTCAGCTGATGAACCGCGCTGTCACCAGCATTGGCAAGCTGCGGCTGGCCCAGTGGTTCCGGCAGGCGGCCCCTGCTACGGAAGTGCTGCGCAGGCAGGAGGCGGCGGCTGAACTGACGCAACCCGACCAGCAGGAGTGGCTGCAGCAGGCTATCGTGAAACCGATGCATTACAAGCACCTCAACGAAAATACACAGGAATTTTTTGACTGGCTGCGCGAGCAGAGTTTGTATAAAACATACCCTTGGTTAAAGTTGCTGGTATTTGTGCTGCCCGTATTGACTTTGGCGTCCATTGCGGCCTGGTTTTATGGCTACTCCGGGTACATTGCAGTTGGTTTTCTGGCTATTCAGTATCTGCTGGGGCTTAAGTTCCAACAGCAACGCGACGATTATTACGAAAAGAGTATCGGTATGTACGAGGCCATGCAAAGCTATACAGATCAACTGCGCCATCTTGAGCCCCATACCTTCAACGCTTCGCTGTTAGAGGAGATCCGGACGAAGCTTTACAAAGGCAGCACACCCGCTTCCGTCGCCATCGGCAAAGTAGCCACTATCATCGACTATTTTTCGTGGCGGTTGAGCACGCTGATGAGCTTTTTCCTGAACACGATCCTGATGTGGGATTTTGTGTGGATCTATCGGCTGGAAGCCTGGAAAGCAGCCCACCTGGACCAAGTAGAGTCCTCGCTTGATTTATTGGCGGAATTTGAGGCGTTGGCTAGTATGGCTGCGTTTCAGTATGCGCAGCCCCATTTTGCTATACCTGAGTTGAGCGCTATACCTTTTGAGTTGGATGCTGAAAAGCTGGCGCATCCGCTAATATTTTCAGTGGAGCGCATCGCCAACGATTTTCAGATGAAAGGTGCTGGCAAGACGATTGTGGTCACAGGCTCCAATATGTCCGGCAAGACGACGTTTCTGCGCACGGTGGGCATTAACATGGTGCTGGCCTTCATGGGAGCTGCCGTATGCGCGCGCCGCCTGAAAGTAGCTCCGGCGCAGGTATACACGGCCATGCGCACTGCCGATAACCTCGCTGAGAATACTTCATCTTTCTACGCTGAGCTTAAGCGCCTCCGTATTTTGCTCAACATGACAGAAGGGGAGGAGCCGGTGTTCTACCTGCTGGACGAGATACTCAAAGGCACCAACTCCCGTGACCGCCACGCCGGGGCTATGGCCCTGATCCGGCAGCTGCACCGCCGCAACGCCTCTGGCCTTATCTCCACACACGATCTGGAGCTTGGGGCGATGGAGCAGGAACTTCCGGGCAGCGTCGAGAACTTCAGCTTCAACAGCACCATCGAGGGCGATAAAATTCTCTTCGACTATACCTTGCAAAGGGGCATCTGCCGCAGCTTCAATGCCAGTAAACTGATGCAGCTCATGGGCATTGAGATGGAACGCACCGATGCAGCCGGGTAAGAGCGTTCACCTAAGGGCCGAATTTACGTTAGCATAGCAACATATATAAACAACCAGAAATAAACCTATGAGAGTAGTAGCCGACATACCTAACCCGCACGTGAAAATTACGCTGCATTCATACAACGGCAAGTATATCCTAAAGCTGGAGAAAGCCAACCTGGAGCAGATTTATAAGATAGAGGAAACCGAAGTGATGGGAGACGAAGGCGCCAAGGCCCTGTTGGATGAAGAGTTCATCGAAGCTGTTGTGAATCGTTTTCAGGACATGCGTGATGCTTTTGTGAGTACGGTGAGACGGAATAATTAAGGTATAGACTATGGCCAATGAAAAAGGCGCTGATCTCTCAGCGCCTTTTTTAATATGGTTGCAAAGCGAATTAGCCGATAGCTACACGCTTGAACTCCGTTACTGTCAAACCTTTGCTGGTTTTCTCAAGCAGTTGAGAGATAGTCAGCGAAGAGTCTTTTACGAACTCCTGGTTCAACAGCGTGCTCTCTTTGTAGAACTTGTTCAGTTTACCTTGCGCAATCTTCTCCAGCATGTTCTCTGGCTTGCCTTCAGCACGGGCCTGCTCTTTGCCGATCTCGATCTCACGCTCGATAGTAGCAGAGTCAACACCGTCTTTGTCAAGCGCGATCGGCTTCATGGCAGCGATCTGCATCGCGATGTCTTTACCAACTTCAGTTACGTCTGTGCCGTTAGTATTGCTCATACCTACCAGTACACCTAGTTTACCGTTCGAGTGGTTGTAAGCTACCACTTTCTCAGCCTTCACAGTCTCGTAAGAAACCACGTCGATCTTCTCACCGATTTTACCCATCAGGTCTGTGATGTGGTCCTGCAGCGAGCGGCCGTCAGCCTGTGGCGTTGCCAACAGTTCTTCTTTAGAAGAAGCACCAGTAGAAACAGCAGCGTCCAGAACGGACTGCGCCAGGTTTCTGAAGTCTTCTACTTTTGATACCGGCTCAGTTTCGCAAGCAAGTGCTACTACTACGCCAGTAGCGCCGTTGTCGCTTACCTGAGTCAATACAATACCTTCAGAAGTAGCGTTGTCAGCACGCTTGCTGGCAATCTTCTGGCCTTGCTTACGCAGAATATCTTTAGCAGCTTCGAAGTCGCCGTTGGCTTCTGTAAGTGCTTTTTTGCAATCCATCATACCTGCACCAGTTTCCTGGCGAAGTCTGTTAACGTCTTGTGCTGTAATAGCCATCTTGTTATAATTAAGAATTATGAATTAATAATTAAGAGTCTTTTTAAGGGATTCTCCAGAAAAGAACAGAACGGTTGGCTGCTATTTACAGTCTTTTGTCCTTTGTCAAATTTTCCTTTGTCTCTCCTATGCCCTAAAACAAACTGAACATTGAAGCAGCAAAGCCCAATGTTCAGTTTATTTACAATGCACTATGCATTAGAGATTATTGCTCGTCAGCTTCCTGCTTGGCTTTGATGCCTTCTTCTTCAGAACGCTTACGCTCAGTCTCTTCTTTGTCTACTTTACGCTCAGACAGACCCTCTTCAATAGCCTTACCAATGATCGAAACGATCAGGGCGATAGACTTAGAGGCGTCGTCGTTTGCTGGGATTGGGAAGTCAACCGTCTCTGGGTTAGAGTTCGTATCGCAAACTGCGAATACAGGCAGGTTCAACTTCTGTGCTTCCTTCACGGCAATGTGCTCGCGCTTCACGTCAACGATGAACAGAGCAGCTGGCAGGCGAGATAGGTCGGCGATACCGCCCAATACACGCTCCAGTTTCTCACGCTCACGAGACAGCATCAGACGCTCACGCTTTGCAATAGCTGCATAAGCTGTGTTGTCTTTTACCATCTTGTCGATAGTCGACATTTTCTTAAGCGACTTGCGCACAGTGGCGAAGTTCGTCAGCATACCACCTAACCAACGGTCAGTTACATAAGGCATTTTAAGGCGCTTTGCTTCTTCAGCAACGATGTCCTGGGCCTGCTTTTTGGTAGCTACGAAAAGGATTTTGCGACCAGACTTGGCGATGTTCTTGATAGCTGAAGTAGCTTCGTCAAGGGCAACCAGCGTCTTGTTCAGGTCAATAATGTGGATTCCGTTCTTCTCCATGAAGATGTACGGAGCCATTTTCGGATCCCACTTGCGGGTAAGGTGACCGAAGTGAACACCTGCCTCAAGTAATTCTTTATAATTAGTACTTGCCATGTTGTTGATACACCTTTAATATTAACGTTTACTGAACTGGAATGAACGACGCGCTTTGCGCTTACCGAACTTCTTACGCTCCACCATACGAGGGTCTCTGGTTACGAACCCTTCTTTGCGAAGTGCAGATTTTGACTCGGCGTTTTCTACTACCAGTGCTTTTGCGATAGCAAGTCTAAGTGCTTCAGCCTGGCCGCTTACACCACCACCTTTTAGATTAGCAGTAACATCGTACTTGCCAATAGCTTCTAAGGTTTGAAACGGCTGATTCACAATAGTTTGCAGTACTTCGTCAGGGAAGTATGCCTTGATATCTTTACCGTTAATAGTGATATTCCCTTGCCCGGCCGTCATGTAGATACGAGCCACCGAGGTTTTTCTTCTACCAGATGTATTGATAACTTCCATTAATTATTAGATGTTGAGGGTTAATTCTTTAGGCTGCTGAGCTGCAAATGGATGCTCGCTTCCTGCAAAAACATGAAGATTACGGAAAAGCTCGCGACCTAGTGGGCCTTTAGGCAACATGCCACGAACCGCACGCTCAACGAGCAGCGTTGATGATTTAGCCTTCAGCTCACGTGGAGAAGTTTTCTTCTGACCACCTGGGTAACCCGTGTGTGTCAGGTAATACTTCTGGTCCCACTTGCGGCCAGTGAAGCGCGTGTCATCAGCATTGATAACGATCACGTTGTCACCGCAGTCAGCATTTGGCGTGTACGAAGGCTTGTTCTTGCCTTTCAGGATCTTGGCGATTTCAGACGCCACGCGACCCAAGCTTCCTTGCCCTGCATCAATAATCACCCAGCCTTTGTTGGCTGTCTTCTTATTGACAGTAAGGGTCTTATAACTTAAATGATCCATTTTTGGTGGTTGTAAGCGATTTATTTAACAATTAATTTTTTCTCGAGGGTTCTTGAAAAATGGTCACAAAGATAGAAAGTCTTTATTTGATATGCAATACTTGATGTAGAAATATGCTGTGACACAGAGGAATAGTGTAAAAAAGCAGGCAGCGACACAAAGCTGCGCCACTGCCTGAGAGCTAATCTATTATCTAAGTCTGTTTTCTGCCTTTTTACAAGTATAGTTATCTCACTTGACTTTTTGTTTCCTCGAAACGAGAATAATGTGATCCTAGCCGGTATAGCTTTGGATTATTGTTTATTAGTAGACTCTGATATAATAATTTTATGTTTTTCATGTCCAGGTTCTCGGGCTTCTGCTCTTCCTAATAGCTTCCTGTTGAACTCCCTTACCTTTTCTGAGTTCTTGTTTGCCTCCGTCGTTATGGAAATAACGCCATTGGCTGCTTTGTTGCCGAGTGCTTTTTGAGCGCTCTCCGCCTTTACAACGTTCATGTTGTAAATCTGCTTTGGGGTAAGTTTTTCAACTGCTTCCTTTGTAGCTTCCATACCATCTATATAATACAGCACATTCTCTGGTAGGTCTAGAACGCCTGGTGCTGGCGGAGCCGGTGGTGCCGGAAGTGCATCTGGTGCCGCTGGCGGTGGTGGCACCAGATTCTTCATTTTCTTGTTTAACTCCTGTACTTTATGAGAGTCTTTGTTCTTTTCAGTTACGATAGAGATAATACCCTTTGAGGCTTTGTTACCAAATACTTCTGCTGCGGTGTTCCCTTTGACTACATTTATACTGTGGATGGTCTTTGGGTCGAGTTTTTGTACGGCTTCACGGCTAGCTTCTACTCCGTCAATATAATATAGGGCTGCTTCTGGCATACCTACTATCAGCTCCTCTTTGTCAGGTGCTGGTGGCGCATCTGGAGCAGCTGGGGCTGGCGGTGGCGGCGGTGGCAATTTATCTTTTATCATTACAGGCGGTGGTGGCGGTAGCATACCAGGGAATTCGCCATACTTGCTTTTTGCCTTAGCCATGCTCTCCTTGTCATTCAGGTTATAGATCTCAGTTGACCCCGATCTTAGGAACAGCACTACTGCTTTCGGGCCTTTCTCTGGATGAATCTTCCAGCCAACCTTATCAATTGTTGGGTTCCTCTTTAAGAAGTTGGTGTAGTCCACAGGAAGATTGTTTCTGTCCTGATAGTAGCCAATGTCCGTCGGTGAGAAAATGCGCTCACTGTTCTGTTGCTGTACTGCGTCATCTCTTTGAGATTCAAACTCGGCTCTCGTGACAACTTGTGCTGGACCAGGGCTTGAGGGGAACTGACCATACTTCTTTTCAGCCGCCGCACGACTCTTTGTGTCGGCCATGTTGTAAATCTCTTCCGTAGACTCAAGACGCACTCTAATTTCATTTCTGGATACCCATTCTATTTTCCTCACCTGCGGGTTGCGGGCATAAAAAGCCTTGTGTTCTTCGGCTAATTTTTTAGCCCTCGCCTCCTGGTCTTGGCTATCTCTTCTGGCAACAGGCGGTGTGTTAGGTAATTCGCCGTACTTCTGCTCGGCCGCCGCCATACTTTGCTTGTCTCCAAAAGTATAGACCTCCTCAGCACCGGACTTCAGCGCTACTACTATTTTTCCATTCGATCGCCAGGAGATTTTATTTACCTCTGGGTTGCGAGCATAGAAGGCTGCATATTCATCAGTGTGGTTTGCTTCCTGTTGAGCTGTTTCCTCTGTTGGAAGTATGGCTTCCGTCAAGTTCGTGATATCATCCGGTGAGGCGCTCCTAAAAGCAACCAGCAGCACGGTGACGAGGGGAAGCACAACCAGCAGTCTGAGTCGGTTGGTCTTATTTGTGGGCATTTTGTTCATCATGGCAATTCTTCGTTTAAGTGATGGGAAATTAAACTGATTGGCAAGCTGAGGTTGTGTGGCGCCCACAACTTTCAGTAAGAGGTATTGGTATGCTACTCTATCGACGCCAGCATCTACAACATGCTGGTCGGCTATAAATTCTAGGTTTTCTTTCATGGCCTTTTTCATGAGCCATACCCCTGGGTTAAACCAGTAAAACACGGTGCTCAGCTCAGCCAGCAGCACATCCAGGGTATGCCAGCCATTCACGTGTATCTGCTCGTGCCGCAGGATCGATTCCAGTTCGGGTGACTGGTGCTGCGCGGGGTTCAGGTAAATGGTTTTCCAGAACGAGAAAGCCTCGCTTATACCTTGTACCTTGCGGAATTCAACCCCTTGGTAAGTAGCAGGCACCGAGGCGCGGTGTATTTTGTAAAGCGATACAAACTGCACCATCAGCCGCAATAGCATCAGTCCGCAGCCTATCCAGAACAGCCCGACAGGTATCAACCAGTAGTCGAATGCAGGAGCTTGCTCAGGTATAGCGGTGGACGTCCAGACAGGGATCACCACGGCATAGCTCTGCACCACAGCGAGTTCTTCGTGGCGGCTAAACAGCTCGGTGAGGTCCACCAGCGGGTATACGGCCGAGAACACAATGCCAAACAACAGGAAAAGCCGATTGAGGTGGTAAAAGGTGAGCTTGCGCAGCACCAGGTGGTAGGCCAGGTAAAAGAGCACCAGGGCCACGTTCGCTTTCAGCAGGTATAGGAGCAGGGTCGGCATATCAATCTGTCTTTTTGTTCTCGATCATATCAATAATCTCCTTCAACTCCTCGGCACTGATCTGCTTTTCCTTCGCAAAAAAAGCCACCAGCTCTTTGTAGGAGTTTTTGAAGTAGTCGCCCACAAAGCCTTTCATGAAGCGCTTTTTGTAGTCCTCTTCTCTGATGATGGGGGTATAGCGGTAGGTGTTGCCGAACTTCTCACTTAGCAAAAAGCCTTTCTTTTCCAGATTCTTCACCGTAGAGGCCAACGTGGTATAAGGTGGCTTTGGTTCTTCCAGCTTTTCCAGAAACTCCTTTATAAAACCACCATCCAGCGACCAAATCGCCTGCATGGCTTCCTCTTCTTGTTGCGTGAGCTTTTCCATAGTTCTACGATGTTTTCGTATAGTTACGAAAGTTTCGTAATAAGGTCAAGTGTTAGGGGTTGATTTTTATAAAATATTTTTTGGATCGGGTATAAATGCGTTCATGCGGCCCGCAAACGCACTTTTGCATTTCCCTAGGAAACATCTACTTTTAGGAGGCGTCTTTAGGTATAGCCAATAACAAACCGTAACCTGATATGAAAGCCATCCTAGTGAAGCAACCAGGCGGACCAGAGCAACTGGTGCTGGGCGAATACGAACAGCCACTGCCCAAACCCTACGAATTGCTGGTGCGTGTGCAGGCCACTGCGCTCAACCGTGCCGACACCTTGCAGCGACAAGGCAAATACCCACCGCCCAAAGGGGAAAGTCCGCTGCTGGGGCTCGAAATGGCCGGTGAGGTGGTGGAGGCAGGTATAAACTGTACCCGGTTCAAGAAAGGCGACAAAGTGATGGGCCTGCTGCCCGGCGGGGGCTATGCCGAGTATGCCGTGATACACGAAGAAATGGCCATGACTATACCTGATAACCTGAGCATGGAAGAAGCCGCTGCCATACCTGAGGTGTTCCTGACGGCCTGGCAGGCGATCTCCTGGCTGGGCAAGCTGCAGGCTGGGGAACGTATACTGATACACGCAGGCGCCAGTGGGGTAGGCACGGCAGGTATACAGCTGGCCCGTGCCCTCCAAGCTCAGGTGCTGGTAACGGCATCTGAAAACAAAGTAAAAGCCTGTCTGGACCTGGGCGCCCACAAAGCGATCAACTACAACGAAGTGCCTTTTGAAGATGAGGTGCTGGCCCATACCAACTCAGAGGGGGTGGACGTGATCGTGGACTTCATTGCCGGTCCCTATTTCAAGCAGAACATCGAATGCCTGCGCCTCGACGGGCGACTGGTGCTGCTGGCAAGCCTGGGAGGCGGCAAGGTAGAGGACTTCGATCTGCGCCAGATTCTGGTAAAACGCCTGCAAGTGATCGGCTCTACCCTCCGTTCCCGCACCCGCGACTACCAGATCAAACTCACGCAGGACATGGCAGCTTTTGCCATGCCGCTGTTCGAGAATGGGACCATTAAACCTGTTGTTGACTCGGTGTTCGATTGGGCCGACGCTACCGAGGCGCACGGCTACATGGAGGCCAACAAGAACATCGGGAAGATCGTGCTGCGGGTCAATTGACTTGACAAAAGACGATTTGACAAAAGACAAAGGACTTTTTCGTTGAGGCCGATTGGTAAAAGGTTGCTCGAAGGCAATTCTGCGTGCTTAATAAGGTATAGGTATAGGTATAGGTATAGGTATAGGTATAGGTATAGGCGGGCAGTTCGGTGAGCCCAAACAACAAAGGACAAAAGATGCAGGTTCGCCCAGCGTCTTTTGTCCTTTGTCACATAGTCTTTTATCAAAAAGTCTAGCTGTACTGCCGAAGTTGCTTGATGAGCACGGCCATGTCTTTCGGGTAGGGTGCCTCTATTTTGATTGGCTCCTCGTTCATCAGCCTAAAGCCAATGGTGTGCGAGTGCAGCGCAAAGCGTTTGATGAGTGGTTGCTCCTCGGTTTGCTGCTTCAGGTTAAACTTGCGCTTCAGGCTGCTCAGGTAGAGGGGCTCTCCGCCATACAATTCATCACCTACGATAGGTGCTCCCAAAAAAGCCAGGTGCACACGAATCTGGTGCAGGCGGCCCGTCACGGGCATACACTCCAGTAAGGTATGGCGACTGTAGCTTTCCAGGGTGGTAAAATAGGTCTCGGCTGGCTTGCCCTGTGGCGTGAGTTTCGCCACACCTTTGGCGCCTGCTAGGATGGAGCGGTTCACCAACCGGTCTTCGAATTTATGCACCCCCCAGGCCACGGCATGGTATACCTTGTATACCTCGCGGTGCTCAAACTGCATCGACAAATGGCGGTAGGCCTCTGGGTTCTTGGCAAACACGAGGCAGCCCGACGTGTCCTTGTCGAGGCGGTGGCAGGCCTGCAGGTTGGGGTTGTGCTGCTTGGCCAGCTTAAGCAGGTTGGTGGTGTTTGGGGTACGGTCTTCGAGGGTGGCCAGAAACGGCGGCTTATTCACCACCAAAAAGTCCTCGTTCTCGAATATGATCAGGTCTTTAAAAACCGGGTATTTCATGTTAAACAGTATCGTAAACGGGCGCAGCTATACCTTAGCTACGTAGCCTGCAAAGATACGCAAATTTGATGGGGGTATTAATTGTTGGAATTCTAAATGGTTGAATTGTTAAATGGCTAAATTTTTTAATTGTCAATTGCTGTTTGTTTTGAGGTAAAGAAGGTATAGCCTCCGCTTTTCTATTCTATTAAATACATTATCTAAAGTTAAACCCTAATTATTTTGGGATCATAACAATTAAATGAATCACCCCTTCGCCTTCAGCAGTTTGAACCGCAGGACGGTCCCTTTGTCGAGCTCGCTTTTTACAGCAATGAAGGAGCGGTGGGCTTCGATGATGTGCTTGGAAATGGCAAGGCCCAGGCCGGAGCCGCCTTTGTCGCGTGAGCGGCTTTTGTCGATGCGGTAGAAACGCTCGAAGATGCGGTTGATGTGCTCCTGCGCTATACCTGGGCCGTCGTCTTTCACGGTAATGGTGTAGCGCTTGCGGCCTTCTGTAAAGGACACCCAGATATTGCCACCAACGTGTCCGTACTTAATGGCATTGTCAACCAGGTTGATGAATACCTGGCGGATACGGTTAGGATCAGCGTGAATCATGACTTTCTCGCCAGGCTCTACATCCAGTAAGTGCAGTTTTGTCTGGCTGTTTGTTGCTTTCTGCTCCAGCTGCTCAAACACCTCCCGTACCAGTTGCGCGGCGTCAAAGTCCTGCTTTTCCATTTTTACGACCCCTTTCTCAAACTGCGAGATGCTGATCAGGTCCTGTACCAACGTGTCGAGGCCGTCGAGGCTGTTGGCTGCTTTCTGCAAAAATTTGTCGCGCACGGCGGGGTCGTCCATGGCGCCATCAAGCAAGGTGTGGATGAAGCCTTGCGCTGCGAAGATCGGGGTTTTGAGTTCGTGCGAAACGTCGGCCAGGAACTCGCGTCGCATCACTTGCAGGTGTCTGAGCTCGTCAATCTCCTGCTGCTTTCGTTCGGCTATCTGGAAAATATCGTCTTTTATCTTTCGGAGTGGGTCGGCCGTGAACAAAGAGCGTCCCTCTGCTTTGCGGTACTCCTGTTTCTTTATTTTCTCCAGGCTGGAGTACACGTTCTTGATCTCGCGGAACACGAGCGCCTCATAAGAAAAATAGATCAGGAGGAAGCAGCAGATAAACACCAGTACAAGCGCCGCCATTAATCCCTGTGAGGAAAAGTAACTGGCTAAAGCCAAAAAGGCAGTGAGCACAAGGGCCACTGCCAGCGATAGCAAAAGCGCAAGCGTACGGGAGTTAAGGTTCATTTCTTAATCGGTGTTAAACTTATAGCCAACCCCCTTGATTGTCCTGATCTGGTTTTCGCCTACCTTCTCGCGTACTTTCCGGATGTGCACATCCACGGTACGGGCAATGACATAAACATCACTCCCCCACACGTTGTTGAGCAGCTCTTCGCGCGTAAATACCTTGTTCGGGGTGGCGGCCAGGAAAGCCAGCAGTTCAAACTCCTTCTTTGGCAGCGTAATCCGTTCTTCACCTTTGTACACGGCAAAGCTGGTGCGGTCAATCCGCAATCCGCCGATCTCTATTACTTGCTCCTGCTCCTCTTGCTGCGCATCGCGGCGCGCGTAGGCTGCCAATCGGCTAAGCAGGGCACGTGGCTTAATGGGCTTGGTTATAAAATCGTCGGCGCCGGCATCGAAAGCGGCTACTTCGGAGAACTCCTCCGATCGGGCAGTCAGGAAGATGATGTGTGTATGGCGGAAATCCTGCTCTTCGCGCAGCTGGCGGCAGGCGGCTATACCATCCATTACCGGCATCATCACGTCCATCAGGATCACGTTTGGTTTAAAGGTATGCGCGACCTCTATTGCCTTTTTGCCGTTTTCGGCCTGCGCTACTTCGTAGCCCTCGCGGATCAGGTTGTACTGGAGCAGCTCCACAATATCCGGATCGTCATCAACTACCAGTATTTTATATTGGGCTTGGTTCGGTGTCTGCACGTCTTTTTGATTAGGTTTTCCTGCCCGCTACGAGCAAGCAGGTATAACTATTGCCGGAAGTCGTTTCATGGCTTCCATTTCAAGACAAAGATATCATTTCGGAAGGTATAGAAGGAGCGGGAAGCCAAATCATAATATTTTCTTAACATTCGTTTTTGGGCAATGAAAAAGCCAGCTGTAAAGGCTGGCTTTTCTGTTTATTTCTGTGCCACAAGGGCTGGTTTATGCTTCAGATTCTTGTGCTCATATAAGTCCACTTTCACGGCTCCCACAAACATGTTGGCTGATATCAGTACAGGTATTTTGTTTTTGTCATCTGACAGGTATACCGTAATCGCGTCTTCTCCCTTGAAGAGTTTGTTCTTTGGCATACGGGGCACCAATTTAATCGCTCTGAACGAGCCGGCCTTGGTTTCAATTGTTTCGCGGCCCTGGTAGGTCACCACCATGTCAAATGTCTCTTCATCAAAGAAACCCTTGATCGTGAACTTATCGCCCGGCTTGTAGCGGTCGTAGTCCAGGGTGCGCAGATAGTAAAAACCGCTCACGATGTCCTGGGCGCCGGATGGGATCTTATGGCTGCTTTGTCTTTTATCCCGGTTCTTTCTTTTTGACTCCACCTGCGCGGTGTTGGTGAAATGGTTAAAGTCCACTGTTTCGCGCTTGCGGTAGCTGCCCTCCTCAATGTTGCGGAAAGAGCGCTGCGGCAAGATGGCAGCAGTGTCGATGTACGACTGCCAGGTATCACGGATTCTGATAAAGAGGTCGAACGAATTGCTGGTCTTGCCATACACGGTCGCTTTGTAGGTTGGCCTGTCGTTAATGCGATGCAGGTTTGGTGCGATGTCAATGACTGCTTCGGCCGCTGTAATGGGGCCATAGTGTACTTTATACTTTAGCAGCTCGCCCGCGCTAAAGCTTTCGTTCGGTATAGTGCGAAGCGACTCTTTGGCTGCAAAGCCAGAGAGCACCACGATTAGCAAAAGAAAAACTGGTAATATCCTTTTCATACGTTGTAAGGTAAGGCTTGTATCGTTTTCAATGTATATCCAACTATTATACCAAAACAGGCCCTTGCACTAAGGTAATATCTTATCTTCACACTACCAACAACATAAAACGCAAAAAGGTGCTATGTAGCATAGCACCTTTTTGATTACTTGTTTGATGAGAATAATGTTCACTCCTCACCGCTGGCATCTTCCAGAGCGGCAGCCACCTTTTCTGGCTCGCCTTTCACAATCGCTCTGATCTTGGCTTCGATCTCTTCCTGCAGTTCCGGATTGTCAAGCAGGATCTGCTTCACGCCGTCGCGGCCCTGACCCAGCTTGTCGCCGTTGTAAGAGAACCACGAACCGGATTTCTGCACCACGCCGAGCTCAACGCCCAGGTCCAGAATCTCGCCTACTTTAGAAATGCCTTCGCCATACATGATGTCGAACTCCACTACTTTGAACGGAGGCGCTACTTTGTTCTTCACCACCTTCACACGGGTACGGTTACCTGTAATGTTGTCGGCAGATTCTTTGATCTGGCCGATACGGCGGATATCGAGACGCACAGAGGCGTAGAACTTAAGGGCGTTACCACCTGTAGTAGTTTCCGGGTTACCGAACATCACACCGATCTTCTCACGAAGCTGGTTGATGAAGATACAGCAGCAGCCGGTTTTGTTGATCGTACCGGTCAGCTTACGCAGGGCCTGCGACATCAAACGAGCCTGAAGGCCCATTTTACTGTCACCCATGTCGCCTTCCAGTTCGCCTTTCGGTACCAGGGCAGCCACAGAGTCAATTACGATGATGTCGATCGCGCCGGAGCGGATCAGGTGATCGGCGATCTCCAATGCCTGCTCACCGTTGTCAGGCTGCGAGATCAGGAGGTTTTCTGTATCGATTCCGAGTTTCTCGGCATATACCTTGTCAAATGCGTGCTCTGCGTCGATAAAGGCGGCCAGGCCACCATTGCGCTGTGCCTCGGCAATAGCATGCATAGTAAGCGTAGTTTTACCAGACGATTCAGGACCGTAGATCTCAATGACACGGCCACGCGGCAAACCGCCAATTCCTAAAGCAATGTCAAGTCCTAGCGAGCCGGTTGAGATAGCCGGAATGTCTTCCACCTTGTTATCGCTCAACTTCATTACAGTACCTTTGCCGTAAGTCTTGTCAAGCTTGTCAATGGTCAGCTGCAGGGCTTTTAGTTTTTCGTTGCTTACGCTCATGTGTGTTTAATTAAATAGCTTTATATTGATGTGAAATTACGACGTTCAAAATCAATTTGCAAAAAAAGTAGCAGGTATTTTGCTAAATATTTTAGTTGATCAGGGCCGTCTTGTTACAACATATACGAATGCACTTTTGTGCCATCTTACGCAATTATTTATGATCTATTTCAGGCTTTTATTTTGTGTGTTTGCGGTGCTATACAGCTCTTTAGCTCATGGCCAACTGAACAACAACGCACTGAAGCAGGCTATACCTGTTAAGTCTGAAAATGCTAACCAGATTAGAATTGGACTGCACGCCTTTGGCTTCTCCAAAAACAACGAGTACTTCAACAAGATAGCTGATGGCTATACGCTGTTCGGCTACCATCTGATGCCGCGCGTGAGCTATTATCCGTCTGCTGCTGTGCGAATAGATGCAGGAGCCTTTCTTTGGAAAGACTTCGGCAGTTCTGGCTACCAGGACTTTCAGCCTACCTTCACGGTAAAGTGGCAGCAGGAGAATTGGGCTTTTGTGTTCGGTACATTAGAAGGCAATGTCAGCCACGGGTATGTAGAGCCGCTCTATGATTTTGAGCGGGTAATCAACGACCGGCTTGAAAACGGATTGCAGTTTTTGCTGAACACGCACCGCGTTAAGTTGGATGCCTGGATTGACTGGAGCAAAATGATCTACCCGGCTGACCCGGTGCGCGAGGAGGTGGCAGGCGGAATCAGCTCCGCTTTGCACTTGCTTAACAAGCCCGGAGCCATGGCAGGCGATACGTTACGGCTGGCTATACCTGTGCAGTTCACGGCGCAGCACAAAGGCGGACAGATCGACAGTTCGCCCTTGCCTTTGCTTACCGTTTTTAATGCCGCCGTGGGGTTTGAGTTAGAGCGGCAGCTGCCACACCGTATTCTGCACCGGCTCTATACCAAAAACTACCTGTTAGGTTTTAACGACTTTTCTAACACCTTTCAACTTCCCTTCACCAAAGGCGCCGCCGTATACCTGAACGCAGGTATAGACACCAAGTACCAGGACGTGATGCTGAGTTACTGGCGAGGCGACGGGTATATTACGGAACTGGGCGGTAAGCTCTTTCAGTCGGCCTCCACGACTTATAAAGACCCTGACTTTATACAGGAAGACCGTCACCTGCTGATCCTGCGATTGATGAAAGACATAGAGATCGTAGATGACGTGAACCTGACGCTTCGCCTGGAGCCCGTGGTAGACCTCGACAACCCCAAACTGGAGTTTTCAAACGCCATCTACCTGACCTTCGATACGGATTTTTTTGTTGCCAGGCCCCGCAAATAGCACAGGTTACACGGCTGCCTGTGAGTCGCGCTCTTTGAGTTGGTTCGTTTTTTCGTAATCGTCGCGGGTCATGCCATAGTAGCTCAGGTCGAGCAGTTCCTCCGAATCAGCCCCTTTGAAGTCGCTGCGCAGTACGCCCTCTTTTACAAAGCCACAGCTCTCGGCCAACTGAGCGCATGCATTATTGTAGTGGGTGCAGCGCAGGTATACCTTGTTAAGCTTCATGTCTTCGAAGGCAAAATGCAGTACCGCCTTGAAAGCCTCCTCTGCCAGGTTCAGCATCTCAGACCAGCTGGAGAAGTATAGTGCGGCCTCTGCCTTTGGTATGGACCTGTCGATGTTTTTAAGCGTGATATCGCCGATATAGGTATTGCTTTCCCGGAGCCATACGCCAAAGTCAAACTGCTTGCGGTTGTCCCAGTCGGTGCGCATTTGGGCCAACTGTATACGTGCATCTTCCAAAACACGCACACGCGCCACTCTTCCGGTAAAGGCAGGGCTCAGGGCAGAAGTATCCTCGTGTATCAGCTGCATAAATTCCTGCTCATCTCCCTCTGCGTAGGGCCTGAGTACAAGGTGCTCGGTCTCCAGTTGTTCATCAAACTCCTCTGGCAAGGTGTTGTATAAGTAGCTCATCGGTGTATTCTTGTTTTAATGGAACAGCCAGGTCATTGCCATTGCCTTAGTTGTATTGTCTGTCATACGCTGATTAGCCGAAAATGTGGAAATAATCTTTATAACCCGGTTTCGCGCTAACCGGCTAGCTGTTGCTATCGTTACAACTTTATGCAGTACGTATGCTTTTTACATTAAACAATCAGCTATGAAAAAGAGACTAGAAGGCAAAGTAGCTATCGTAACAGGCGGTGGCACAGGTATAGGAGAGGCTATATGCAAAAAATTTGCACAGGAAGGGGCACGTGTGGTGGTCGCAGGCTTCCCCGAGGATCCGGTGGAAGAAGTGGTGAAGGAAATACAGCAGGAGGGAGGTGAAGCACTGGCTTACACTGGCGACATTTCCACGGAAGCCAACGCAAAGGAATGCGTGCAACAGGCCGTGAAAGAATATGGACAGCTCGACATCCTGATCAATAACGCCGGTGTGTTTCCGGAGGTGAACCTGCTGCAAGACTACACCGAGGAGGCACTGGATTACATGATCAAGAACAACATTAAGTCGGCTTTTGCTATGAGCAAGGCCGCCCTGCCCGAACTACACAAAACAAAAGGCAACATTGTGTCGGCTGGGTCGGAGGCCGGTGTGATCGGTATAGCGCAGAATACGCCTTATGGTGGTACCAAAGGGTTTATTCATGCCTTTATGAAAGGCCTGGCCGTTGAGCAGGCGCAGTTTGGCGTACGGGTCAATATAGTAGGGCCGGGGCCAATTGACACCGCCTGGACCCACGCAAGCACCGGCCCGATGGATGGCAAGATGGTGAAGACTATGAAGGCAGCCACACCCATGGGCCGCAGAGGGAGCCCGGAAGAGGTGGCAAACGTGTACTGCTTCCTGGCCTCAGACGAAGCCTCTTATGTAACGGGTGCACTTTATATGGTAGATGGCGGTATTACGGTAGCTAAGGGGCCCGTAGGAGAAGAGGCCGACTCGAGTATGAAGAAAGAACCGAAAGGCGAGCTGGACCTGGAGCATTCCAAAGAGGGGCATACCACTATCCGGAACAAGTAAGCATTCTCAGGTATAAACGAGCAGCGCCCGCAGGTATAAGACTGCGGGCGCTGCTCGTTTACTAGGTATAGCCTTTGGCTATTGATTCAGTAGGAAAGGGTATTTGAAGTGTTTCGGGCTGTTAAGCTGCTGCTGGCGCATCATCACCTGCAGGGTATGAGCCGTTTCATTGAAATACTCCAGCCTGCGTATCAGCATTTCTTTTTGCAGCACCACGCCACCTGCTGTTTTCATGTAAGCGCGCTTGTCTTCCATCACGCGTTGCAGGGTATCCATCACCGTGTTCTCATTCTGCTCAAACCAACGGGTGAAATCCTCCAGGCGGGCAGCCCCCGCAGTCTCAGATTTAAACTCAAGACCGTGCAGGCGCAGAATGTCAGCAAGCAGGTCAACTTCCAGCGGTAAGGATACATTATAGGGCATGGAGCGAACCTCGAGTTTGCTGTTCAGGGCTCCAATAATTGTGGCCAGGTTTTCTTTAAAGCGAACGTATAGCGCTGCCGCCTCCATAAGTTTCAGGGTAATGTGTCAAAAAAATCAGTACAGCCGCAAAATTACACCAATAAGCGTAGATTGCTAAATTGTTTGGTGAATTGTTGATTGCTGATTGTTAATTGTTGCCTCTTGGATGGTTAAATTGTTCAATTGCTGAATTGTTAGCACGCTATGTGTGCGAAGAATGGAAGATATAGTTCTGACTTTAGTCTGTAGCTATACCTGCGTAATTTCTAAACAATTAACAATCAGCAATCAACAATTAAAGCAACTCCTGAATCAACTGCTCTACCGTTATACCTTCTGCCTCGGCTTTGAAGTTGCGCACAATGCGGTGACGCAGAATTGGTAAAGCGACTGCCTGCACATCTTCAATATCAGGTGAGTACTTGCCATTGAGCAAGGCGTTGCATTTCGCCCCGATGATCAGGTGCTGGGAGGCACGTGGACCCGCACCCCACTCCAGGTATTGACTGGCCCGCTCAGATCCCATCGCTGTGTTCGGGCGGGTCTTGTGCACCAGTTTTACGGCATATTCTACTACATTGTCTACCACCGGTACGCGGCGCACCAGTTGCTGAAACGCCATGATGTCATCGGCGTGCAGGATCTTGTCGAGCGCCACACGGGCGGCGCCGGTGGTGTTCTTCACAATCTGCAGCTCTGATTCGTAGCTTGGGTAGCCTAAGGTAATGTTGAACATGAAGCGGTCGAGCTGGGCCTCAGGCAGCGGGTAGGTGCCTTCCTGCTCAATCGGGTTTTGGGTGGCGAGTACGAAGAAAGGGCGCGGCAACTCGTAGCGCTTGCCGGCAACTGTCACGGCATACTCCTGCATGGCTTCCAGCAGCGCTGCTTGGGTTTTGGGAGGTGTACGGTTTATCTCATCCGCCAGAATGATGTTGGCGAAGATAGGACCGGTCACAAAATTGAAATTGCGGTCCTTATCCAGCGTCTCAGCTCCTACAATATCGCTCGGCATCAAATCCGGGGTGAACTGCACGCGGCTAAATGACATATCCAGCGAAGAGGCGATGGTCTGAATCAGCAGGGTTTTAGCAAGCCCCGGAACACCTACTAAGAGGCAGTGCCCCTGACAAAAAACGGCTGTGAGCACCAGTCGCACGACCTCCTCCTGTCCTACAATAACCTTGGATATTTCGGAAGTGAGGTCCTGATAGGCGCGGTGCAAAGCATCGGCTGCTTCTTTGTCAGAGGTATACTGCTTCATTTGGTCTCTATTGCGTTAGTTCAAGCACTTTGCACTGGTCGTACTCCGGATCGATCTCAATGAATACGGTGTCGATGTTTTTTCGGAACCACTCGTCCACGGCTTTGTCTCTTTTCTGGGCCAGGGCGGCGGCGGCTATCTTCTGGTAGTCGTCGCGCAGGTTGGCCAGGTGTGGAGCCGATTTGTAACGAAGCATAATGATACGGGCTGCTTCCCTGCCATCCGGCGTAGTAAAGGTCACCGGTTTCGACACATCACCTACTTTCATGGTGTCGATCACGAAAAATATACCTGGTTCCACTTCATCCATCGGGATGTACGAGTTACCGGTCATACGGCTGATGATAGTACCACCGTTGTCTTTTGTGTTCTTATCATCCGAAAAATCTTTAGCAGCCTTCGCAAAGCTGATGCTGTCGTTCACGATGAGAGTGCGCACGCTATCCAGGGCAGCGATTGCGTCCTGTACATCCACGCGCTCAGTGGCAGGCTTGATCAGGATGTGACGGGTGTTGAACTCCTGGCCTTTGCGCTCGATCATCTGGATCAGGTGAAAGCCAAACATCGACTCAATGACGTTCGACATCTGGCCCGGCTCGAGGCGCAGGGCCGCCGCCTCGTACTCTGGTACAAGCTCTTTCTTTTTCATGAAACCCAGCTCGCCGCCATCTGCTGCTGAGCCCGGGTCTTCTGAAAATTCACGGGCCAGGGTGGCAAAGTCCTCTCCGGCCACAATGCGCTCACGCAGTGCCTCTAGTTTCTGGCGGGCTGCCTGCTTCTGCTGACGGCTTACCTGCGCATATTTCACGATGTGGCTCAATTGCACTTCGCTGGAGAAGTAAGGCAAGCTGTCGGCAGGTATCTGGTTGAAGTAGCGACGCACCTCTTTCGGGGTTACGGTTACTTTCTCGGTGATCTCACGCTGCATCTTCTCAGACACCATCTGGTTGCGAACCGAACGGCGCAGCTCATCACGCAGTTGCTTTACGCTCTTATTATAGTATTGCTCCAGACGTTCGGTGCCACCTACCTGTGAGGCGAGATAGTCAATTCTGCGGTTCAGTTCGCCCGTTACGGCCGTTTCTTCCACTACCACAGAGTCAATCTCAGCGCGCGCCAGCAAAAGTTTCTCCTGCACCATCGACTTGAGGATCTCGCACTTCAATGGCTCGGTCTGGGCGCTTGGTTGCTGCTTGCTCTGCGCCAGGTACTGCAGGTAACTGAACTCAAGCTCCGAGCGCAGGATCACGTGGTTGTCTACCTTCGCGATGATGCCATCCAGTTTCTTCTGCGTAGGTTGGGCTGTAGCTGTAAAGGCCGTGATCAGGCTGAGCAGTAGCAGGGCCAGGGTTTTCGTTTTATCTAGTGTGTTATGCATGTTGGCTTGTGTCGGTTCTCTCGTTTCGGACCCGCGTTATTTTCTGATGATTTTATCGACCTCTGTCTGGTTAACACTGACCGGATTCTTCTCCTGCAGCTGCTTCACCCACTGCTCATCCAGGTAGTTCTGGTAGTCGGCCGTTACCTGGCCTCTTACTTCGGAAAGCTGCTTTGGCGCAGGGGCCAGCACATCGTGCACGATCACCAGGTACTGGCGTCCGTTCAGTTCGGTGTTATAAGTGCCTTTTTCCCATTTCACAGCATCTACTGCCTTGTTCTCGCCTTTCTGGAATTTCTTCTCTGCGATTTGTACACCCAGCGGGTTGCCGGCATTCAGGTTTTCGGCCAGCACACTGAGTTCAGGTGAGTAAAGAGTAAACGATACGCGTCTGTTGCGGCGGCGCCCGGTTTCGGTGTTGTCGGAGGCAGCCTGCTTGGTTTTTCCCAGTGCTTTGGTCGTGATCTGATTGGCTGCTACACCATGTGCTGTCAGGTAGGCTGCAATGGCTTTGGCACGCTCTGCAGAGAGGTCGCGTTTGCCTGCCGCTTCGCGTGAGTCGGCGTGGCCATTCACTTCCAGCATCAGGTTCGGGTTGTTGCTCAGGCGATCGGCCAATTCGTTCAGACGGGCTATGTTTGCCTGGTCCGGTGTGGCGCTATTTGTCTCGAAGGTAATATCGGCAGGTTTTCCGGTGCGTACCTCATAGCGGCGCTGGCTCAGTTGCTGCTGGGCCTTGGTGAGCAGGTCTTTATCGGCAGCGCTGATTACGGTAGCGTGCGCACGCTCTTTCCACTGGTACTTATCGCGGTTTTGGTCAAAGAAAGCCTTCAGGCCAACCGAGTCTTCTACCGCCTTCGACCATACCTTTTCGTCCATCAGCTGGAACAGCAGAATACCATCGTGGTACTCACGAACGAGCATGCGGTAATCAGGGTACTTGTTCTCCAGGTTGGCACGCTCATACGCCAGCAGACTTTTCTGCACGAAGCTGTCGTAAAGCGAGTTCATGTGATGTTGCGGGTCGCCTGCTATGCGCGGACGCTGCTCTGCCTTCACGAAGGTATAGAAGTCGGCTACGGTATAAGGCTTGCCTTGTATGGTGAACAGTGTATTCTTCAGTGCCTTGTCGGTCGCATCGTAGTCCCACTTGCCCTGCACGAGTTCGTCTGTAGTCTTACCCAAAGCAGCGGCTTTGACAATGCCGTCTTCACTAAAGTTGTTTTCTGATTTGATGCGCTTCAGGAAAGCCGCTTTGTTCAGCTCGGAGCGTGAGTCTTTTGCAATTTTGTTGCGCAAGTTCTGCTCCATGTCCTCAAACGACGGAAGCGTTTGTTTACCGATCAGTTTTATGATGTGCCAGCCGTAAGGCGTCAGCACAGGAGGAGCTACTTCGCCTTCCTTCTTCAGGCCAAAAGCTACTTCCTCAAACGACGGAATCATGCGGCCCGTGCCGAACCAGGGCAGTTCCCCTCCGTTGGCGGCTGAGTTGGCATCCTCCGAAAATTCAGCAGCCAGTCGGTCCCAGTTCTCATTGCGCTGCACACGTTTGTAAATGGCATCCACGCGCTGTTTGGCGGCCAGTGAGTCTGCCTTTGGCATACCTGGGGTGGCACGCACCATAATGTGGGCTACCTTTACCTCGCCTTGCGCGGCACGCTTGTCGTTTACCTTTATCAAGTGATAGCCAAAGCGGGTGCGAACCGGCATCGAGATCTGACCAACCGGTGTTTTGTAGGCGGCGTCCTCGAAGCGGTACACCATCTGCATGGCTGTGAAGTAGCCCAGGTTGCCCCCGTTTTCGGCTGCCGATGGGTCTTGCGAAAACTCACGCGCCAGTTTATCAAACGCCTCGCCGGCCTCCAATCGCTTGCGTAGTTCCAGGGCTTGGTTGTAAGCAGCCAGCGTGTCCTGCGGGCTTGGGTCGTTGGGCAGGCCGAGGAGGATGTGCGATGCGTTTACCTCCTGTTTCAGGCGCTCATAAGCCTCCCGCACCAGCTGGTCTGTTACGCTCTTTTCGGTGAGATAGGGTTGTGCGAGTTGCTCTCTGTAGCCATCCAGTTCCCGTTTAAAAGCAGCAGTGGTATCCAGACCACGACTCTCGCCTTCCATCACTTTCAGCTTGAATCGGGTATAGAGATCGAGGTACTCGCTTACACTCTGGCGGGTATAGGCGTCTTCGTTGCCCCCGTTGTTCTTCTCATACACATACTGAAACTCGGATGTGTAAATGGGTTGGGAGCCAATGGTCGCAATGATAGGTTCCTGCTTGTCATTCTTCTTGGTTGCGGTACAGCCAGCCATTACGAGGGCTGCTGCCGCAACAAGTAGTTGATTGCTGCGCATAAATAGATGATAAACTAACGCTTGGTTTTGCCCTGACGAGGTCAGATCATGCAATTTTAGTTAATTTTTCTGACAGATTAGCCAAAAAGTACCACTATAATCCTATTGCATGCGATTTCGTTCCGGATAACGGAGCAGGGGCGCTAAAAGTGTGCAGTTCAGCCCTATTTAATTTTTTTGTACAGGAAGCAGGTGTTTTGCCTGGCGTTCGACTCAAACTCCACACGATCCATGATCCGGTTGACCAGCGCGATGCCCACGCCCCCTTTTTTGCCGACCCGGATGTGCTCTTCGATGTTGGGCTCCTTGTACTCGGAGCGGCGGAAGGCCACTCCGTTGTCGACGATCTCGAACTTGAGCATGCCTGCCTTCTCCGTGATGGAGAGGGAAATGTTTTTGGACGGGTCTTCCTGGTTGGCATGGATGATGAGGTTGGCGCATATCTCATCCACAGCCAATACGATCTGGTTCATCAGGATATCTGTCAGCCTGTATGCTGCCAGATACTCCGTGACGAAGTCCCGTATTTGCTTCAGATTTTTTTTAGTACAGCTTACTGTGATTTTATTATTCATCAGCAATGGTCATGGCTTCCTCGTAATCCGAAACGATGGTCATGAGCAGGTCGAGGCCCAGGATTTCGAACACGTTGCGCACTTTGTCCTGCATGTTGTAAAAAATGAGTTTGATCTGTGCATCTTCAAAACGCTGCAGGTGCGAAATGAATACCCCGAGGCCGGCAGACGAGATGTAGTTCAGGTCTTTGCAGTCTACCAGGATCTTGCTGTAGGTCATGATCTCGGGGTCGGAAAGCGCTTCATCGAGCATGACAGATGAGCTTGCGTCCAGTTCACCATCCAGGGTGATGATGATCGTTGTGTCTTTGATTTGGTTAGTAATTTTCATCGGCATCCTTTACGTGTAATTATTCACTAGGTTGAGTCGGCTTAAACTTGATGACGAGCAGTGTCTGGTCATCGTATAGGTTTTCTGTGGGACCTGTAAAATCCTGCAGATCGTTTATAATGGCGTACTTTATATCCTCGGCCTCCAGGTGGTAGGTCTGGGTGAGCATATAGCGCAGCCTGTCCTCTCCGTACTCCTCGTTGGTCGGGCTGCGGGCCTCTACAATGCCATCCGTGTAAATCACCATCACATCGGTCGGGTTGTAATCATAATACATTTCCCGGACGTGATTGTTATAACTTTTATCACGAATGATGCCAAGTCCCAGTCCATCCGTCTGAAAATAGAAGGTGTCGTCCATCATGGAGTTGTAATACAAGGTATGGCAGTGGCCCGCGCGGGCAAACATAAAGCCCTTCATGCGATAATCAATGATGTATAGCGCAGAAGTGATAAAAGAAGTTTTCTCGAGGCAGCGGCTCAGGGCGCTGTTGGCCTGTTTCATGAACTCGCTTGGCGGCATATCCTGCTGCATCAGGCCATGGAAAATGCCCTTCATCTGGGCCATGTGGAAGGCCGCCGAAATACCCTTGCCCGACACGTCGCCGATAATGATGGCAATGCGCGACTCACTCAGTTGCAGGAAGTCGTAAAAGTCGCCCCCCACTTCTTTGGCGGCTTTGGCGTAGGTAGAGATCTCGAACCAGCTGTCGCTCGGGAATTTTTTAGGTATGAGGCTGTCCTGCACCACCGAAGCAATTTTAAGCTCCTCTTTGTAGCGCTCGTTTTGCAGCGACTCGTGCACCAGGCGCAGGTTCTCAATCGTGAGGATGGTCTGGTTGGTGAAAGTGCGCAGTACGTTCACGGTCTCCCTGTCGAAACCCTGCTCAATATCCTTCAGCAGGTATAGCACCCCGAACAGGTGCTTCTTCGACTTGATAGGCAGGATGATAAGCGACTTCCAGGGCAGCGTGAGGTCCCGGAAGCCGGGGTTACGGTCGAGGTTGTTGTTGATGTAGTCGATGTGCTGGATGTTATAAGCCAGCAACAGGTGGCGTATACGCTTGATCTGCTCTTCTTCTATGGTAAGCTGGTGGCAGAGCTCTACCTCCTCCTTTTTCTCTCCTTTAAACACCTCCAGCCAGGCTGCGCTGGCGTCGGCGGCCTTCACGGTACTCTCGAAGAGCATGTCGTATACCTGCTTCTCACTCTGGCCCTGCTGTATCGACTGGCTCAGGCGTTGGAAGTTGAGCAGGTCTTCGCTCTTCTGTTCAAACACGCTGGAAGTGGGGAGGCTGAAAAGCGCTACCAGGAAAGCCGCAAAGGTATAGAGTGCCACAAAGAACATGGCCAAGAGCAAAAAGCCCACGTCTGAGTAGTCGATAACGAGCAGCGGACTGTCGGCAAAGCCATGGAAGAAGTCGGCGAAAATATAGCAGGCCAACAGGATAGCCACCAACAGGATGAGTGACCGGCCCTTTTTATTGAAAGTAAGGTAGGCGACCCACTTCAGGTTGGTGCACAGGAACAAGGTATACAGGCCGATCAGTCCTAGCAAAGGCAGGAAGATCAGGCTGCTGTAATTGAAGTTGAGTAACGTGAGTACCAGCGTGGCGAAAAGCAAAATCTCGTACCAGTCCCAGGCGATCTGGATAAACTTGTTCTTGTGGTAGAGGATCAGCTGCCGCCACACATAGAAGGCCTTTGCCAGGAACAGCACCAGCAAGCCGAAGTTAACCTGGTAGACCATATGCAGCAGCAACGGCGACTGCATGCTGGAGTAGTTGGTGACCACCCGATATACCATGTAGAGGGCAATGCTTAGATAGGCTGCTATACCTCCTTTGGCGAAAATGTTCCAGAGGTAGCCAATAAAATCGATTCCCTTCAGGTTGTCGGCGCTCAGGCGTTGGAAACCAAAAACGGAAATAATGAAGACAACGATCAGGAAGTTGTTGACAAAAGGCAGATTCAGCGCATTGGAGCTGCCCCGGTGCATGCTCTCTGCCGCCAACAGCACATTGGCCAGCAGGAGTGACCAGCTGATCAGGGCGGAGGTAATAAACAGAGATTTTGCGTTGGTTCTATAAAGCATAAAACGGAAAACCGTGCTTAGTTTTATTGGCGACAGAAAATGGCTTGCCCGAGACTTTATTAGTTTGTAAGGTAAGAAAATTTTTTGCTCTTTGGCCAAGTTGTCAAGGTGAGTTTTGAAAGAACAACTTGCATAACGTAAAAAAGAAGAAGTAGGTTAACAAAAGCCAACCTACTTCTTCTTTCCTTATAGCACCAAAATAATTAGCGGCTGTAATTCGGAGCCTCCCGCATGATCTGTACATCGTGCGGATGACTCTCGCGCAGACCAGCTCCTGTTATTTTCACCATTTTAGCAGCCTGCAGGTCGGTGATGGTTGGGGTGCCGCAGTAACCCATACCTGCGCGGATGCCGCCCACCAGTTGGTAGATCACCTCTGCCACCATGCCTTTGTAAGCCACACGGCCCACAATGCCTTCCGGTACCAGTTTTTTGCTGTCTTTTTCGTTGCCCTGGAAGTAGCGGTCCTTCGAGCCGTCTTCCATCGCCTCGATAGAACCCATGCCACGGTAGGTTTTAAACTTACGTCCTTCGTAGATGATCATCTCGCCCGGTGCTTCTTCAGTGCCTGCCAGCAGCGAGCCCACCATCACGGTGCTCGCACCACCAGCCAGTGCCTTCACGATATCACCCGAGAACTTAATGCCACCGTCGGCAATCACAGGCACCCCAGTACCCTCCAGGCCTCTTGCCGCTTCCATCACAGCCGACAGCTGCGGAACGCCTATACCTGCAATCACGCGGGTGGTGCAGATACTGCCCGGGCCAACGCCCACTTTCACGGCATCGGCACCGGCATCGGCCAGGGCCTTGGCGCCCTCGGCAGTGGCCACGTTACCGGCAATCACCTCCAGGGTCGGGAAGTTTTCTTTTATCTTACGCACCACGTCGAGCACGCCTTTGGAGTGGCCGTGCGCCGTGTCCACGCTGATCACATCCACACCGGCTTCTACCAGTGCCTTGATGCGGTCCATCACGTCAGGCGTCACGCCTACGGCGGCACCTACGCGCAGACGGCCGTACTCGTCTTTGCAGGCGTTCGGGCGGTCTTTCTTTTTCAGGATGTCTTTGTAAGTGATCAGGCCTACCAGGTTGCCCCCGCCATCTACCACAGGCAGTTTCTCGATCTTGTACTGCTGCAGGATATCTTCGGCCTTGGCCAGGTCCGTGCCCTTTTCGGCTGTGATCAGATTTTCGGTTGTCATCACCGCCCTGACAGGTTGGGTCAGGTCTTTTTCGAAGCGCAGGTCGCGGTTCGTCAGAATGCCTGTCAGCTTGCCGTGGCCGTTTGTAATAGGTATACCGCCGATTTTGTTTTCAGACATAATGCGCACCGCATCGCCGAGCGTGGCATCTTCCTGCAGCGTGATCGGGTCCAGAATCATGCCGCTCTCAGAGCGCTTCACCTTGCGCACCTGCTCGGCCTGCTTCTTGATCGACATGTTTTTGTGGATGATGCCGATGCCGCCTTCCTGGGCCATGGCAATAGCCAGCTCAGCCTCGGTCACGGTGTCCATAGCGGCCGAAAGCAGCGGAATGTTAATGCGTATATTGCGTGTAAGCTGTGAGGAAGTATCAGTGTTGTGGGGAAGCACCTCGGAGTAGGCCGGGAGCAGAAGCACGTCGTCGTAGGTGAGTGCCTCAAAAACAATTTTGGATTGATCAGCGATCATGGCAAATAATTTAGGGGTCCTTATTTGCCGCGTAAAATTACATAAATTAATCCGGATAATTTAGCAAGAGGTACGAGAAAATTATTCGCGACATGCTATAAAATTCCTGCCTGCGGTATAGTTTGAGGGAAAACACCGCTGAAATTCAGGTATAGAAAAGCATATGAAAAGGTATAGTCGTTCCTAAAATTAAGAGAAATAAGTAGTCTATACCTAGTATACCTGCATGGTAGGGTCTACCTGCGTGGCCCAGGCATGGATGCCGCCTTTGAGGTTGAGCAGGTTGTCGTAGCCGAGGCGTTGGGTGAGGTAGTTAATGGCCTGTGCGCTGCGAAACCCATGGTGGCAGACCATTACCACTGGTATATCGCGGCGGATGCGGTTGACCTGTTTTGGTAACTCCCCCAAGGGTATAAGTTCGCCTCCCAGGTTGCAGATCTCAAACTCAGAGGGCTCCCGCACGTCCACGATCTGCAGTGCAGCGCTGCGGCCAAGTCGTTCTTTCAATTCCTGTGCTGTGATCTCGTCCATCTTAAGCTCTCCTGCTTGTGCTATACCTTTAACTTTGGCGTTTTGGTTTCGATTTGCAAACTTAGCAACAAAATAGCCCAATCCATGGGTTTGCACAGGTATAGATGACAGATTTTTACAACAGCATAACAGGGGCACTGCAGGCCATGAGCCTGGTCGAGGTGATAGGGGTGATCACAGGTATAGCCGGGGTCTGGCTGGCGGCCCGCCAGAATATCTGGACCTGGCCAGTGAGTGTGGTAAGCGTAACGGCTTACGTATTTGTGTTCTACGATGCCCGCCTCTATGCCGACATGGGGTTGAATGCCTTCTATATCATCACGAGTTTTTATGGTTGGTACGAATGGCTGTATGGCGGCAAAGGACACACCGAGCGCAAAGTTACCCGGGTGGGGCAGCGGGAGTTCTGGATCATGATTGCTCTGGTGTTGGCCTTCACGGCCAGCTTGGGCTATTTCCTTGACAATTATACCGATGCCGACCTGTCGTATACCGATTCGGGCACAACCGCTGTGAGTTTGATGGCTTACTGGATGATGGCCAAGAAGCGCCTGGAGAACTGGCTGGTATGGCTAGCCGTGGACGTGGTTTACATAGGCGTGTTCACCTACAAAGAGTTATACCTGACGGCGCTCTTATACTTCATCTTCCTTATTCTGGCAACCATAGGGTATTTCGATTGGAAGCGGGATATGGAAAAGGAAGCTCTAGCTCCTGTTACAAAGTAATTATCAAAAATATCCTGTTTTATGTTTCTATAGTGTTCAGTCATGGCACAATATGTGCCGTACATGAGTGTAGCTGAGGCAATAGTTGAATTTTAGTGCGCCAAAGTATGCGAGTACCTATGTTCCACGCTACAACGACACTATGTATGATGAACCGCAAGATTGAATTGCCAGACGAACTCAAGTACGAGAACCGTATGAAGTGGGGCTACGAGTCTCCGGACGAAAGCCCCAAGCGCCTGTTGCTGCGCCAGCACGGCGATAAGCACCCCAAAGAGGTAGAAGTGTATAATTTTTACGATTATAGCTTCACAGAGAATTAGGAGATACCTGTCTTAACTGGCAGGCAGTATTGAAAAGGATGCATTAGGTATAATGCATCCTTTTTTATTGCACCTACAGGTGGAAGTATTTTTATATATGGGAATGATGCAAAATAATTGTTGTCCTTCAGTCACAACATTCCTAAACTCTCCACTAAAATCCATTCACCCCCGAATTGTAAATATTCACCCTTGTATTTATATATAATACAAAATAATATTTAATATATTATATATAAGTATATCCCCTCCGTACAACTACCTGCAAGTGACTTAAAGATAAGGCAAGATCAAAGTCAATTCCTTAAACAGGACATCCTGTTGCTTCTGCTGCCTACTCTGAGAAAAATCCATAATTAATTATAACCCTTAAAATCGTATGAAAAAACTATTGAAGTACTCGTTCCTGTTTTTCCTGTTTGCTTTCGTGGCAGTTGCTTGTAGGAAGGAGAGCGATGATGTAAACCCCACATCCTCGCTTAGCAGCACATCCTTGAATGAATACCAGGCAACCCTGGGCGGCTTCGGTTTGAGCTGCTTAAGCTATGACGGCGATGCCTGGTCCTTTACAGTAAAGGGCGGTAGCGCCCCGTATGGTTTAAGCCATCTGAATCTGGAGTTGCTGGACTGCGAGGAGAAACCTGTATGCCTTGCTGAGGGCAGCATTACCCATGCAACAATTACGGTGGCTGGTGAAACCTATGTGGCAGGGCAGCTTGACGCGTATGGCAACGGCTTTGTGCTGGGTTACTCTGACGGTAGTTGCACGGCACCCGGCGTTGTGGAAACCGGTATTGTGAAGTTCGAGATGAAAGGCGAACTCGATGACATTCTGAAAGCCAACAAAGCGTCCTTCTCATTCAAACTAACCGACGGTACCCTGTTGAGTGGAGCCAATGTGCTGGTAAAAACCGGTGGACCAAGAGAGATACAATGCAACAGGGGCGCCATCGGAACCTGCGAAGACTATTGCAACCCGGTGGAGGTGTGCTCATTCTCGCAAGGACGCTACTTCAACAAAGGCAACATGGGTAAAAACTGGCCAGCCGGCGTGGAGTGTATTTACGTTGGCAACAAGAAGTTAGAGAAAGGAAAGCACACATTGCCAGCCACCACAGCCGAAGCGAAAGCACTATTCCAGGCAGGCGCCCTGGTACTGAGTGCGATGGAGCAGGGCATTGCCTGGGCCGATTATTTCACCATGCTTCCTGAGTCGGTGCGCAATGCTTATACCTGTATCGCAGCTTATTACACGGATGGGTCATCCATCTGCGATCTGCAGACGGCTGCGAGCACCATTGGCGACTGGATCGACGAAAACCACTGCGAAGAATAAAACCAGCAGCCTGAGCTGACAAGCTAAACAGCCACCCGCGGGGTTTCCTGTGGGTGGCTGTTTTTGTGGTATACCTTCCGGTCGTGACTTTCAGCATAATTGCTATACCTTTGTTGTATGCTGAAAGTCGCCATTACAGGGCCTGAGTCCACGGGTAAATCCACGCTGTCGCAGCAGTTGGCCGCGCACTACAACACAGTGTGGGTGCCAGAGTACGCCCGCACTTACATCGAAGACTTGGCCAGGCCCTATACCTTGCAGGATTTGGAGACAATCGCACGGGGACAACTAGACTTGGAGGAGCAAATTGAGCAAGAGGCAAACCGCATTCTGTTCTCCGACACCGACCTGCTGGTGATCAAGATCTGGAGCGAGCACGCTTTCGGGATGTGCCCCGACTGGGTGCTGCAAAAACTAAAGCAGCAGGACTACAACCTTTACCTGCTCATGGGCGTTGATTTGCCGTGGGAGCCTGATCCGCAACGGGAGCATCCGCACTTGCGCCAGTTTTTTTATGATTGGTATAAGCGGGAACTGGAGGCGCTCGGGGTGCCTTTTCTGGAGATCAGCGGACAGCACGAAGCGCGGCTCGAAAAAGCGATCGGGCGTGTCGATGCGTTGCTCCGACAACACACCTAAACCTATACCTGGCCATGCTATATTATTTGCAGAATTATAACTTTAAAGTGGGCGTTGAGAGCAAAGGCGCCGAGTTGCAGCACTTTGTTAAGCTCGACGAGGGGCTGGAGTTTATTTGGCAGGCCGACCCGGAAATCTGGGGGAGTCACGCGCCCAACCTTTTCCCGATCGTGGGCGAGTTGCCCGAAGGAACCTATACCTACGAAGACGAGATTTTTGCCTTGAAGCGCCATGGTTTTGCCCGGCACAAGGAGTTTAAACTGATAGAGGAGGAAGAAGACAAGCTGGTGTTTGAGCTGGAAGACGACGAGGAGACCTTACAGGTATACCCATTCAAATTCAGGCTTCTGATCGCCTACAAGCTCGAGAACAACAAGCTTTCGGTCACCAACCAGGTGCTCAACCGAGATAAGAAAGGAATGTACTTTTCTATTGGAGGACATCCGGGCTTTAATGTGCCATTTTATGGCGGCGAGCGCTACGAGGACTACTTTATTGAGTTTGAAAAGGAAGAAACCCTGCACCGTTACCTGCTCACCGATGGAGGTCTGCAGAGTGGCGACACCGAAAAAGTGCTGGAGCACGAGCGGGTGCTGCCCCTCAAGCACAGCTATTTTGAGAAAGACGCGCTGGTGTTCAAAAGCCTGAACTCAGACAAACTCTCACTGGGCAGCCGCACTAACCAGCGCCGCATCGAAATGACCTTCGAGGGCTTTCCATACCTGGGCATTTGGGCAAAGCCGGGGCCATCGCCTTATGTGTGTATCGAGCCCTGGTGCGGTATAGCGGGGCGCGACGGAGAGTCTGGCGAAATCGATAAAAAGGAGGGTATCAACCTGTTGAGCCCCAAGCATGTGTTTGAGCGAACCTTCACGATGGAGATATTATAGTTTGAGCAACCCCTCTAAACCAAAAAGTCCCCTGCCGAATGGTCGAGCAGGGGACTTTTTGGTTTCACAGTGTTTCATTGCAGAGAAGGCTCTGGGAACTTGGGAACCTTGATGCGTCTCAAGTCATATTGCGGTTCATAATCATTGATGGGCAATGATATGCCGGGTGGCAGGTCCAGATCTGGCAGATCGTCGCCAAGTGGCTCGCCTCCATCATCGTCGTTATCAGTAGAGGAAGATCCCCTGAACTTTTTGCGTGGCGCGAAAGCGTAATATGCCAGTATCGTTAGCAGTGCTAAAGTATACAGTAAGCTGATCATCATCACATTTCTTCTTAAACTCTAAAATTGGTTCAGCCGGCCTATTTTCCTGGCAATTCCTACTTGATGTGAGCGGGTGCTTGAAAATGTGCCTTGTATAGTTTTCAACGTAGTTTGCCCGCATGTGGTTATCGGCTTTTGTTAAAATAAAATTGTACTTAACTACTTGATACAGTGGGTTGGCCATATTTCACATAGGCCGGTTTTGTTTTCACAGAAAATCAGGTATACCTTTGCATCAGTTTAGGGGTGCCTTATAACAACGGGCTGAGATCATACCCATTGAACCTGATTCCGGGTAATGCCGGCGAAGGGAAAAACGCGGGGAAACAATGTAGCAGGCTGCCGGCCCCAGGCAGGTCTGTATGTTTCATCTTATTCTTTTCTTACACACCAATGAAAAAATTACTGATTGTGATGGCAGTCGTGCTATTGCCATTGCAGTTGCTTGCTCAGTACACGCTGAGCGGCTACGTTACCGATGCTGCCAAAAACGAGGCGCTGGCGGGAGCCACCGTCGTCCTGACCAGCAGCGGCCATGTTACCGTCTCCGGCCCCGATGGCCGTTTCCAATTTCAGGACCTGCCAGCAGGCGGCTATACCTTGCAGGTTAGCTACCTGGGCTATACCCAGCTGAGCAGACAAATACAGCTAGCTGCCGACACAGAGGTGCGCCTGGAACTGCAGCCAGCCAGCGTGAGCACCGGCGAAGTGCTGGTTTCGTCTACGCGTGCCAACGAGCGCACCGGCACCACCTTTACCAATGTAACGCGCGAAGAAATAGCCGAGCGCAATTTTGGGCAGGACCTGCCCTACCTGCTGGAGCAGACGCCTTCGGTGGTGGTGAACTCTGATGCCGGTGCGGGCGTGGGCTATACCGGCATCCGCATTCGTGGCTCCGACATCACACGCATCAACGTAACCGTGAACGGCATTCCGATAAACGACTCCGAAAGCCACGGTACCTTCTTTGTGAACATGCCGGACTTTGCCTCCTCCGTGGAAGACATGCAAGTGCAGCGCGGGGTGGGCACGTCCACCAACGGAGCAGGCGCCTTCGGGGCCAGCATCAACATCCAGACCCAAAAGGTGCGCCGCGAGGCCTATGCTGAGACCGACAACAGCTACGGCTCTTTCAACACCTGGAAAAACAACGTACGCTTCGGTACCGGGCTGATCAATGGAAGGTTTGCTTTCGACGGACGCCTGTCGCGTATCAAGTCGGATGGCTACATCGACCGTGCCTTCTCTGATCTGAAATCGATGTACTTCTCGGGTGGCTACTACGGCGATAAAACCACCGTGAAATTCGTGACCTTCTCGGGTCAGGAACAGACTTACCAGGCTTGGTACGGCACACCGGAAGCGCTGGTGTACGGCAATGCCGCCGACCTGCAGGCCTATATCGACCGCAACGGCATAACGGGTAGCGACCTGGAGAACCTGCGTACTGCCGGCCGCATGTATAACTACTATACCTACGACAACGAAACCGACAATTACCAGCAGGACCACTACCAGTTGCACCTCTCGCACGACTTCTCGCCAGAGCTTACCTTCTCTGGAGCACTGCACTATACCTACGGACGTGGCTACTACGAGCAGTTCCGCAACAACGACCGACTGTCGAACTACGGCTTACCGAATGTAGAGATTGGCAGTCAGGTGATCAGCCGAACTGACCTGATACGCCGCCGCTGGCTCGACAACGGATTTTACGGCGCCACCTACGCCCTGCAGTACAATCCGTCGTCACGTTTAAACGCCACCATAGGCGGTGCCTGGAACAGGTATGACGGCGACCATTTCGGGGAGGTGATCTGGGCACGCTACGCTTCCACCTCCAATATCCGCGACCGCTACTACGACAACAACGCCGTGAAAACGGACTTTAATATCTTCGGAAAGTTGACCTACAGCCTGACGGACCAGCTAAGCCTGTTTGGCGACATGCAGGTGCGGACGGTGAACTACACCTTTGAAGGAATAGACAACAACTTCGAGAACCTGGAGCAGGAGGTGGATTATACTTTCTACAACCCCAAGGCAGGTATAAGCTACGAGGTGAAGCCGGGGCACCAGGTATACGCATCGTACGCCATCGGCAACCGCGAACCCGTACGGAGCGACTTTACAGAGTCTACCGTTAATAGCCGTCCAAAACCTGAGACGCTTCGCAACATAGAGGCAGGCTACCGTAGTCAGCTGGCCCTGGGCGAACTGGCAGGGCGTGAACTGGGTGCTAGCCTGGAGGCGAACTACTTTTACATGAACTACAAAAACCAGCTGGTGCTCACCGGCGAGATCAACGACGTAGGCGCCTATACCCGCACCAACATCGACCGCAGCTACCGCCAGGGTATAGAATTGGCCGGAGCGTTGCGTCTGGGTAGTTTCGCCAGCCTGAGCAGCAACCTGAGCTACAGCCAGAACAAAGTGCGCAACTTCGAGGAGTACATCGACGACTATGATGAAGGCGGCCAGGTAATGAACACCTACGCCGAATCCACAATCGCTTTCTCGCCTGATTTTGTGTCGGCCACGCAACTGGAGGTAGAAGTGCTGAAAGGTTTGAAGGCTGCCTTTGTCTATAAAACCGTGAGCAAACAGTACCTCGACAATACCCAGAACGAGAGCCGCATTATACCTGCCTACCAGGTGGGCGACCTTCGCTTGCGCTATACCACTGGTTTTACAGGCGTGCTGAAAGGCCTGGAGCTGGGCTTGCTGGTTAACAACCTTTTCAACGAACGCTATGCCGCCAATGGCTATACCTACAGCTACAAAGCGGGAGGGGACGTGACAACCGAAAACTTCTACTACCCGCAGGCCACCCGCAACTTCCTGGCCTCGGTGGGTTTAAGATTTTAACATAGATTGAGATTTTTTTGGAAAGGCCCTACCATTCGGTGGGGCTTTTTTTGTGATGAAGGGATGAAACAAGGCATTTACCCGCCTAACCATGCAAGCATGTAGCAAATTAACTACCCAACAAACCCTGATTCAGAAAACTTGTTATATTTGCGTATTACCCTTTCCTTAAAACAAACAAAACTATGGCCTACGAATCATCAGGAGCCCCTGATTACTATAACATCGACGACCTGCTCACCGAAGAGCACCTACTTATCCGCCAGTCAATCCGCGACTTTGTAAAGAAGGAAATCTCTCCTAACATTGAGCAATGGGCGCAGGATGCACACTTCCCGTCTGAAATCGTGAAGAAATTCGGCGATGTGGGTGCTTTTGGTCCGACTATACCTACCGAGTATGGCGGCGGCGGCCTCGACTACATTAGCTACGGCATCATCATGCAGGAGATCGAGCGCGGTGATTCTGGCATGCGCTCTACGGCCTCGGTGCAGGGCTCGCTGGTGATGTACCCGATTTATGCCTATGGTTCGGAGGAGCAGCGCAAAAAATACCTGCCGAAGCTGGCGAGCGGTGAGTGGCTGGGTTGCTTTGGCCTGACAGAACCGGATCATGGCTCTAACCCGGGCGGCATGACGACCAACATCAAAGACATGGGCGACCACTACCTGCTTAACGGTGCCAAGATGTGGATATCGAACTCACCGGAGTGCCAGGTGGCGGTGGTATGGGCCAAGAACGAACAGGGTCGCATTAAAGGTCTGATTGTGGAGCGCGGCATGGAAGGCTTCTCCACACCGGAGATCCACAACAAATGGAGCCTGCGTGCCAGCTGCACCGGCGAACTCGTGTTCGATAACGTAAAAGTGCCAAAAGAAAACCTACTGCCAAACGTAGAAGGTCTGCGCGGTCCGTTGGGTTGCCTCGACTCGGCCCGTTATGGCATTGCCTGGGGTGCCATCGGTGTAGCCATCGATTGCTATGAGTCGGCCCGCAAGTATGCCATGGAGCGCATCCAGTTCGACAAACCGATCGGGGCGTTCCAGCTCACACAAAAGAAGCTGGCCGAAATGTTGACCGAGATAACCAAAGCACAGCTATTGGCCTGGCGACTGGGCACCTTGAAGAATGAAGGCAAAGCCACTACGCAGCAAATCTCGATGGCGAAGCGCAATAACGTGGACATGGCCTTGCATATCGCCCGCGAAGCACGCCAGATACATGGCGGTATGGGCATCACGGGCGAGTACCCGATCATGCGCCACATGATGAACCTGGAGTCAGTGATCACCTACGAAGGCACGCACGACATCCACCTGCTCATCACCGGGGCTGATATCACAGGTATACCAGCGTTTAAGTAATAGTTTCCCGTTGCCTTTTTATCGGATAACGGTAAAGAAATGGAAAGGCAGCCACGTGAGTGGCTGCCTTTTTGCTAATCATATTAGATTTTTGGCAAATTACTATAAAATAATTAGCAAAAATGAGTAAATTCGTCAGCAGAAATGGAGCGAAAGCATTACCGAAACTGTTACCTTTAGGTATAGCGAAAAGGGCTTTTTAAGAGAGCATTTTTATGAGAGAAGATTATCTGACTGGCAGTAACGACTACATGTCGCCAGTTGAAAAAGACATTGACAAGGCACTTCGTCCGCTAAGCTTTGCCGACTTTACGGGGCAGGCCAAAGTGGTGGAGAACCTGAAAATATTTGTGCAGGCAGCCAAGCGCCGTGGCGAAGCCCTGGACCACGTGCTCCTGCACGGACCTCCCGGCCTGGGTAAAACCACGCTGTCGCACATCATTGCGTCGGAACTGGACGCAGGCATTAAAATGACCTCGGGCCCTGTGCTCGACAAGCCAAGCGACCTGGCGGGTTTGCTCACGAACCTCGATGCGAACGATGTACTGTTCATCGACGAGATTCACCGCCTCAACCCGATTGTGGAGGAGTACCTGTACTCGGCTATGGAGGACTACAAGATCGACATCATGCTCGACTCGGGTCCGAATGCCCGCTCGGTGCAGATCAGTCTGAATCCCTTCACGCTGATTGGTGCCACGACCCGTTCTGGTTTGCTGACTTCGCCACTGCGTGCCCGTTTCAGCATCAACTCACGCTTGGAGTACTATGATGCTGAACTTCTGACTTCTATTGTAAAGCGCTCGTCAGCTTTGTTGGGAGCGCCTATACACGAGGATGCTGCTTTCGAAATTGCCCGCCGTAGCCGTGGTACACCGCGTATCGCCAACAACCTGCTGCGTCGTACCCGCGACTTTGCGCAGGTGAAAAGCAACGGCACCATCGACGTGGAGATCGCTCGTTTCGCCCTGAATGCGCTGGATGTGGACCACAATGGTTTGGACGACATGGACAACCGCATCCTGACCACCATCATCGAGAAGTTTAAAGGCGGCCCGGTTGGTTTGTCGACGATCGCGACGGCCTGCGGCGAAGAGTCTGAGACGATCGAAGAGGTATACGAGCCGTTCCTGATCCAGGAAGGTTATATCAAGCGTACCTCCCGCGGCCGCGAAGCCACAGAGGCAGCTTACCGTCATCTGGGCAAAATTCCGCCACAACAGGTGGTAGCCGGTGGGCTTTTTGATCAATCTGAATAAAAACTGTTTGTGATAATTTAAAAACGGCAGGCCCAAGGCCTGCCGTTTTGTTTTGTGTCAGAAGTAAAAAGCTATACCTAACGCTACTCCGTTTTCTCTATCTCCACGATCACCTCCACCTCCAGAATGGTGTCTTCCTCAAAGAGCCTTGCCACCTGCACCCAGGTGGCCGCCGGGGTATGCGTGCCATAGTACTTGCGGCGGATGGGCTGGCTTTTCTTGGCGGCCTCTATATCGGTGGCGTACAGGTTCTCTTTGACCACATGCGTGAGGTCAAGGCCGTACTGCTTCAGGGTCAGCTCGATGGTTTTGTAAACTCGCTCCATTGCGTTGTCCATGGTGCCCTTGCCCACCGTGCCCGACAGGTATAGCAGGTTGCTACTCCGGTAAGCCTGGGCATAGTTCCACTCTTGTTCCCCCTTGGGATGCAGGTGAAAGACTTTCCCGTTCTGCAGTTTTTGCCCTTGTGCCTGCGCATTGCAAGCAAAGCCAATGCCTGCGGCAATCAATAGAAGTAAGATATTTTTCATAGTTGATAAGTTAAGATCAAGTATAGCTATACCTATAAATGTGCCAAATCTGCGAAGTGCCCCCATTCAGGATATGAAGCCGATTAAAGGTATAACAGGCGCTGTAACATGCTCTAAAATAGGACAACTGTGTCCGGAACTGAACGATCCAAGGTATACGGATAGGGTAGCGGCGCGCTGCCTTGGGAAACAAAGGTGCGAATCGGATTTATTTCTATGTAAATTTGTTCTCTCCAAGGTATAGCTATACCTGAGCAGCACCTTTATTTTGAACAAAGCACATTACACATACCTGATCAAGCAGAAAGCGCAGGAACTGGGCTTCATGTATTGCGGCATTTCCAAGGCTGATTTTCTGGAAGAGGAGGCTCCGCGCCTGGAGAACTGGCTGAAGCAGAACATGCACGGGCAAATGCACTACATGGAAAACCATTTCGACAAGCGCCTGGACCCGCGTCTGCTGGTGGAGGGCGCCAAATCGGTGGTGTCGCTGCTGCTCAACTATTACCCCGAGAAGGAAGCCCAGCAGCCAGAAGCAGGAACGTACAAAGTATCGAAATACGCTTACGGCACCGACTACCATTTTGTGATCAAAGACAAGCTGAAGACGCTGCTCAATTATATCAACGGGGAGGTAGGGGAGGTAGGCGGCCGCTGCTTCGTAGACTCTGCCCCAGTACTCGACAAGGCCTGGGCCAAAAAGGGCGGATTGGGCTGGGTCGGCAAAAACTCCAACCTCATCACGCCGCAGGTCGGTAGTTTTTACTTCATCGCCGAGCTGATCATCGACCTGGACCTGGAATATGACGGACCGATCAAAGACTACTGCGGTTCCTGTACCCGTTGCCTGGATGCCTGCCCAACGGATGCCATTGTGGCGCCCTACGTTGTGGATGGCAGCAAGTGCATCTCATACTTCACCATTGAGCTGAAGGACCAGCTGCCGCAGGAGATGAACGGGAGGTTTGGCAATTGGATCTTCGGCTGCGACATCTGCCAGGATGTATGCCCCTGGAACCGTTTCAGCAAGCCACACCAGGAGCCAGCCTTTGCGCCGCACCCTCAATTGAAAGAAATGAAAAAAAACGATTGGGAGGAAATTACACAAGAGGTCTTTGCGCAGCTGTTCAAGAAATCAGCTGTGAAACGAACAGGCTACAATGGTCTACTGCGCAATATCCGTTTTGTTGAGCAAAGCCCCGACACTCAAACCTGAGCTCTGGAGAAGACCTTATTTAGCACATAAAGGTATATCTCCGAAAATTTTTCATAGCACCATTGTTTCAGTTGTTTGAGCTCTTCCGGGATCAGCACTTTAAAGGCTTTTCGCAGTTCTTTTTCAAACAGCTTTTTGTCGAAGCTTACCTTCAACAAGATCATTTTAACGTACTCCAACATTTTATTTTAAGGTATTTCGGTAATATAGTCTGATATACGAAACCAGTTTAAAAAGTTGATTCAGTTTTGATTGATTTGTAAGATTTTTAGTTAATCAGTTGATTCTGAATGACAATGTTTGCCTGTTTTGAGGATGTCAGTTAATAGGAGAACGGCAGAAACAGCCCTCTATTTTGCAGAAAACACGAATAAAGCGGCGGAAAGAAATTCAGTTATTTCGCAGCAATTGGACTATAATATTCCGGGGTATAGCGACAAGAATTTGTAAATTTGCTATTATGCCCTCGATTATGCGACTGAGTTTCCTACTTGCCCTGTTATACCTGTTGGTATTGGTGCCCGCTTTTGGGCAGCAGGCGCGTATTGAGTTAGGCAAAAGCCCGCTTCCGATCAACACCTACTTCACTGTGTCGATCAGGTTGCAGGACCAGCAACTCAAAGACTATTCTCCTTTCCCGGAGATCGAAGGATTCAAAAAGAGTAATCGCTTTTCCTCTACCAAAACGGTGATAGCCGGCGGTAAAACCACCACTGTGCTGACCATCACGCAGAATTATGCGGCCCTGGCAGAAGGAGACTACGAGGTAAAGCCCTTCAGCATGACCGTGAACGGGCAGATCCTGCAGTCGGCTGGCATGAAAATAAGAGTGGGCCCGATGGCTGCCGTGAGCCCGCAAGGCCCTGACCTGGTGATACCGCAGCAACCCGAACAGAGCGAAGAGCAGCCGCAGGAGTACGTGGACCAGGAAGATAACGCCTTTCTGACACTTTACACCGACAAAAAGGAGGTATACGTAGGCGAAGGGCTGAACATCGTGCTATACTTTTACCTGGCTGAAGAGGATCAGCGCCTGCTCGATTTTCATGATTTTGGAAACCAGATAACAGGTATACTACGCCAGCTCAAGCAGCCCAATGCCTGGGAGGAGGTCTTTGAAATTGATGAAGTGACTCCGGAGCAGGTGGAGGTGCAGGGCAAGCCATACCTGCGTTTCAGGTTGTACGAAGCCGTGCTTTACCCGCTTACCACGGAGCCCTTACGCTTCCCGAAACTCTCGCTGCGCATGCTTAAATACAAAGTGGCCGTTAATCCAACGCTGCTCGAAGATCGGCTGGAGGGCTACAAAACTTTCTTTGCCCGTGAGCGCATCATACCTGTCAAAGAGCTGCCGCCACATCCCCTGCGCGACGTGGTGCCGGTTGGGGAGTATACCTTGCGGGAGGGGCTTTCCAGCAAATCGGTGCCGCTGAACAAAAGCTTTAGCTACGTGTTTGAGCTGGAAGGAGAGGGCAACCTGGCGGCCATCATGCCTCCGAGCCCGACCACAACCGGCACGCTCGACTTTTACCCGCCCGATCTGCAACAGGACATCACGCTGCGTGCCGGCCACGTGCAGGGCATAAAGCGCTTTACCTATTCGGTGCTGGGCCGCGTACCGGGCACTTATATCCTGGCCAACGATTTTCAGTGGATTTATTTCAACCCGGTGACGGCCACTTACGATACCCTGAAATCCAATCTGAGCGTGACGGTAACAGGTATAGCCGATGCCGACAACATGGTGCTGGCCCGCGACCTGGGACCTTTTTATAAGATCATGGAAAACGAAGACCATACCTTGGTGAGTATTTACCAGAACGAAGCCATTAAGCGCTATACCAATATCATCCTGCTGGTACTTCTGGCTTTGTCAGGGTTTATATTCTTAAAAAACCGCAAAATCAAATGAGCAACACATACGGTAAGATTTTCAAAATAAGCACCTTCGGCGAATCGCATGGTCCGGCTGTGGGCGTAATTGTGGATGGCTGTCCGGCAGGTCTGGAGATCACCACCGAAGAGATACAGGCTGCGCTTGATCGTCGCCGCCCCGGCCAGTCCGACATCACCACGCCCCGCAAGGAAGAAGACAAAGTGACCATCCTATCGGGTGTGTTTGAGGGCAGAACCACCGGTACGCCCATTGCCATGGTAGTGGGCAACAAAGACCAGGCAAGCCACGACTACTCGCATGTGGCGCAGGCTTTCCGTCCGTCGCATGCCGACTATACCTATACTTCCAAGTACGGCCTGCGCGACCACCGGGGCGGTGGCCGTAGCTCAGCCCGCGAAACAGTTGCCCGTGTAGCGGCAGGTGCTCTGGCGGCCAAACTCTTGCAGCACTACGGCATCACAGTGCGCTCTTACGTTTCGCAGGTGGGAAGTATCAAGGTGCGCAAGCCCTACACCCGCCTCAACCTGACTCAGATTGATGCCAACAAAGTGCGCTGCCCCGATGGTAAAACTGCCGCCCGTATGATCGGCCTGATAGAAGACGCCCGCGATAGCCTCGATACCATTGGCGGTGTGGTGAGCTGTGTCGTGCAAGGCGTGCCGGTAGGCTTGGGAGAGCCGGTGTTTGACAAACTGCACGCTGAGCTGGGCAAGGCGATGCTGAGCATCAATGCCGTGAAGGGCTTTGAGTATGGCAGCGGCTTTGAGGGTGTGAAGCTGCGCGGCTCGGAGCACAACGACCAGTTCTATACCGATGAAAACGGAAATGTGCGCACCCGCACTAACCACTCCGGCGGTATACAGGGCGGCATCAGCAACGGGCAGGATATCTACTTCAATGTCGCTTTCAAGCCTGTCGCGACCATCCTGAAGCCCCAACAGACCATCAACGACGCCGGCGATGAGATTACCCTGCAAGGCAAGGGCCGTCATGACCCTTGCGTGTTGCCTCGGGCCGTGCCCATTGTAGATGCCATGGCTGCGCTCGTGCTGGCCGATTTTCTGCTACGGCAACGCGCTAATAGACTGGTATTCTGAAACAAATGATGCCTCTTTAGCCTGAATTGTGTATATTTGTTCATAGTGATACTAAGTGGCGTAAACATATCCAGTCATATCAGGCCTTTGCTGTTGGCCTTCGTGTTGCTCGTAGCTTTGGCGGGTCAGGGGCATGCGGCGGCGGCCTGTGGTGCTGTTTACAATACCTCCCTCACATCCGAATCTGCCACTGTATTGCCAGACGAGGTGGGGCATATCCTTACGCAGGGGAAACAGCGCCTTTCTCAGGATGCAACCCCGCCCTCCGGCCTTTTCTACGGACTTCAGAAAGCCGGAACAACCCTAAAGCATTTTACATTCCTTGTTCCCAGCGACGAGGTCATTCCACCTTACGCGGGGAGAGCTTCCGGCAGAGGCTGCTTCATCAAGTATTTTTACCGCTCCATTCAACCTCAGGCCCCTTAGCAGGTTCTCCCATAGTTCGTGCACAGCATACGCGTTTGCTAATCGAAGAGGAAACTGTTCAACCTTCTGGGCACAGTCTCTGCAGGTAAGCTGCAGCCTTAGCAGATGCTGCCCGTGCGGCTTTCACAAACCATCAATTTTACCGGATTATTCTCTTCAAGTCCTGCGGGTCTGCTTAGGGCTCGTTCGTGTTCGCCTGGCTTTCTGTCTCCAGGAAGTCATAGGGAACCCAGACTACTGCTGAGCCTTACCAGCATATTGTTCCCTTTGGCAACTGATGGCATCCCTGAACCGGGCGATGGCCGCAGTCGCAACAGGTACGAGCAATAAGATTTGGCTACAGGCAGAAGTGAATACAATTGTTCTATGCTGCAATACCTGCTGGTCTGCCTACTGTTCGGTAGCCAGACAACTACCTTATTACAGTTCTTAATTTTCTTGTTAAAATGAGTAACGATTCAACCTTGATCATATTAGAAGATAAATCTACCTGGCCGCAGGAAGTAATGGATTTTGTGGCCCCCGACATGGCCCGCATTAGCCAGGAGCGGGAATTGGAGCTGGCAAAAAACCTGGAGGGCAAGAGTTGGCTTTCTACTATACCTGACTCGATCTATGTGCAGACCCAGCAGCACTTGGCAACCATACTGCGACGTTATTCCATCAAAGCGTATCATGCCACAAAGCTACCAATGCCTGAGATAGTTCTTCGGACAGGGCTGTTACCACTGAGCGACCAAACCCTGGCGACAGCTCTTTCAGAAGTTGTCGCCGCACTGCCATCATCTGATAGCGGCAAGGAGGCACAGAAAGAGTTAAATCAATTTGTGAGGAGCGAAGCCTTTGAAAACCAGCGCGGGCTGGTATGGGTATACCTGACGGAGCTGCAGACGCAGCAATACGATAGCCAGGATCTGTTGGAGTTCTACGGTGGCCGCGCCTTGCGTGCTGCTTTGGCTAATAAGCGCTATAAGTATTTCCCGCTCCTTAAACGGTTGGGCGTTCCGGTGCTAATTACCTGCAGTGTGCGTATTGCGGATGCAGCAGAGGCGCAGGTATACGACCTGGCCAAGCTGATGCTGGATAACTTGCTGGATGCTGCCAACGGCTTGGCTCCACGCTCCATCGCGGCCGAACTCGCCATCAGTGCGCCTGTGCCGGCGACAGCTGTCTTTGAAGTGAACGAGCTATTGCAGTATGCATAACGGGAAACGGAGTGGTGCAGGAGCACTACGCATTACTTTGCTATTGCGCCTTGGTAGCGCTGCCCAGGTTTTGCATGTTCTGCATCAGGGCCTCCAGGTCATCTGTGATGATGAGTAGTTTATCGTCTTCCTGCAGCACGGTTTTGCCTTTCGGTACAAAGTACTTCTCGTCGCGCTTTACCATTACAGCTAGGGTTTTGTCTGGCAGGGGCAAATCCATCAGGTGATTGCCGTTTATCAGCATCTGTTCCGTAATGTTGATTTCTGTGGTGATAGACTTGATCTCGTCAGAAAACTCGATATCGAAATCTTTCAGTTTCTGAAGCTCGCGCGGCTTCTCGGCCAAGCCCAGCCAAACAGCCACCTGCGAGAGCGAGGTGCCCTGCACCACCAGCGAAACCAGCGTACAGAAGAACACGATGTTGAACATCAGGCGTGCATGCGGTACATCTGCGGCCAGTGGCAGGATGGCAAAGATAATCGGCACTGCTCCCCGCAGGCCCACCCATGATATAAACGTTTTGTCTTTCATGCCCATGTTGCGAAAGGGCAGCAGGCACAGGAAAACACTGATCGGGCGGGTTATGAAGATCATCAGGAAACTAATGATGAGGCCAGGTATGATAATGGGCACCAGTTCGTGCGGGTTCACCAGCAGACCTAGCGTAAGAAACATGAGCAGTTGGCTCATCCAGGCCATGCCATCAAAAAAGTTGAGCGAAGAGCGCTTGTGCACAAATTTGGAGTTACCGATAACCAGGCCCCCGATGTATACTGCCAAAAAGCCGTTGCCTTTGATGAAATAAGTGGCTGAGAAGATGAAGATGCAGACAGTGAAAACCAAGATAGGGTATAGCGAGCTGTTATCAATGTCAACGTTGTTAATCAAGCGCACGGCCAGGCGCCCCATTACATAGCCAGCCACCCCGCCAACCACAAGCTGCACCACTAACATACCGGCTGCAGCCCAGTAATTCACGCCGCTTTCTATCAGAACAATCTCAATGAGCGTGATGGTCAGGATATAGGCCATGGGGTCGTTACTGCCGCTTTCCAGCTCCAGCATGGGGCGTAGATTGTTTTTGAGATTCAGGCTCTTGGAGCGGAGGATGGAGAAAACGGAGGCAGAGTCGGTGGAGGACATGGTGGCCGCCAGTAGCAGTGAAGTGGTGAGGCCTATACCTGCAGATGCCATTGTCATGCCCAGGATCCACCAGATAGCGAAACCCGTCAGCACGGCGGTGAGAAACACGCCTATGGTTGCCAAAACCACCCCTTGCGCCATTACCGGTCGTATATCGGCAATTTTGGTGTCCATACCGCCCGAGAACAGAATGATACACAGGGCTACCGTGCCGATGATTTGTGCAAGCTGGATATTCTCGAACTGAATGCCCAGGCCATCGCTACCCGAGAGCATACCTACTGACAGGAACAGCAATAAGGCTGGTACTCCAAACTTGTGCCCCGCCTTCCCAGCCATAATACTCAGGAAAAACAGGATGGCAATAGCAAATAATATCAGTTCGACATTTATATTCTCCATACGCTTGGGTTATCGGTAATTAAGCAGGCAAGAGTAAGCTACCTGATTTTGGGACTAAACAAATATAACGAAAAAGCCGCTTTTAGTGGTCGCTAAAATGCTTTTCGGAGTATTTTGACAGCTGAATTCTTTATGTTGTGACTGAGGGTTGGGTCATTTATAAGGAAAGTTGTAGTATAGTTGATAAACAAAAAGAGCCGCTCCTTGCAGTAAAGGGCGGCTCTTTTATGAATAGCATATACTCGGATTAGAATAATCTCAGGTGCACGACCAGGAACCAGATCAACAGGAAGATCGGCAACAGGAACGGGATAGAGTAACGCAGAATGTAACCAAAGAAAGAAGGCATTCTTACACCGGCACTCTCGGCGATCGCCTTCACCATAAAGTTCGGTCCGTTACCGATGTAAGTAAAGGCACCAAACAATACAGCTGCCAGTGAGATGGCTTCGAGTTGTATCAGGGTCTCCATACCTGCGGCCGAAGTTCCGGCAGCGAATTGTCTCACATCCTCCACATTGCTTTGCGCCAGGTCAAACTTGGCCATGGCCAGCGACAGGAAGTTAGCATAAGTTGGTGCATTGTCCAGGAAGCCGGAAAGCGAACCTGTAGCCCAGTACAGGAAGTTTGGCGTGATGTAGTTAGCGTATGCAGGAGAAGAGGCGATTTCGGCAGACAGCTGCAGGGCTGGCATCATGGTGAAGAATATACCGAAGAACAGGAACACTACTTCCAGAATCGGGTGGAAGTTGAACTGGTTACCTGCCAGGGCTTCTTTGCTCGAAAAGCGGTAGCACATAAAAGCGGCACTCAGCTGAATGATCTCGCGGATATAAGAGAACTTGTTTCCATCGTAGTAAATGTGTGGCAGTGCATCAATCACGTTCGGGTCGAGGAACACGGCACCGATGATGATCGCCAGCCAGAACAGGTTGCGGCGGCCACTAAAACTGAACTCTGTTTTGCCCGTGCTTGGCTGTGCCGGCTCAAGCTCAGCTACAATTTCATTGCCTTTGTTGCGGCTGTCTACAAAGAAGAAGAGTAGGCACAGGAGCGCAATTGACAATAGCCATGGAATGAAGAGGTGCTGCAGCGTCCAGAAGAACGGTACTCCTTTGATGAAACCGATGAACAGCGGCGGATCGCCGAGCGGTGTCAGCAGGCCACCTGCGTTACTCACAATAAAGATGAAGAATATGATCTGGTAAGGCTGCAAACGGTGCGCGTTCAGGCGCATGAACGGACGAATCAGAAGCAGGGAAGCGCCTGTGGTACCGATAAAGTTAGCCAAAACAGCGCCAACAGCCACCAAAGCAACGTTTATGAGCGGGGTAGCTTTAGCATTTACGTTTAGGTAGATACCGCCCGCCGCTATGTAGAGCGAACTGAGCAGAACGGCAAAGGTAAAGTACTCTGCAAGGGTGTGGGCAGGCATGTGCACATCGCCCAATACAAACAGATAGTAAGCCAGTACGGTGAGACCAAGTATAACTGCTATTTTCTTATAATTATGCTCCCAGAAGTGCCCGAAGAAAATGGGGCCACTGGCAATAAGTCCGATAAGAAGCAGGAATGGAATAATCAAAAAGCCAGGAATGGCCTGCTGAGCTTGCGCCAGCAAAATGTAGTTGTAAAGCATGTTAAATGTGCGGGATTAGAGTCAGGACAAAAATTTAACTGCGTTACAAAGTTACATTTTCTGGGCTAAATAGCTAACCTAATTGTTGTATAGACACTGCTAATCGGCGACTTTTCATTATAAATCTACTCCAAATGCAAGAGGTGTGGCGCACATGTGAAGGCGAGCGCAGTCGGCAAGGCACTATCAGTTGTCAGAATAATTGAGTAATTTTGGAAACTTTAAGGCAAAGGCCTAGGTTTTAATTTAAAACACTGATATCCATGTTAGAAAATAGAGAAAAAACGGTTTCGGTATACGCTGAGGCCAACCCCAACCCCGAGTCAATGAAGTTTGTGATGAACGTAGGCCTGCTGCCCGATGGTCAGAGTGTGGACTACCCAAACTTGGAGAGTGCAGCTGATTCGCCACTGGCGCAGGAGCTCTTCAACTTTGACTATGTGTCGCGTGTATTCATTGCCAGCAACTTCGTAACTGTTACCAAATCCGCTAACATCGAGTGGGTAAAGCTTATACCTGAGTTGCGTACTTTCCTGAAGTCGTATGTGGAGGCAGGCGGCCCTATCTTCGTGGAAGGCTTCCAGGCTAATAAGCCAGCCGCAAACGGCGAAGCAGGGGTAGAAGCGACTGAAGAAGATGCAGCTATCTCGAAGAAAGTAACGGACCTGCTGGAGAACTACGTGCGCCCGGCTGTAGAGCAGGACGGTGGTAATATCTCATTTAAGTCTTATAAAGACGGCGTGGTAACCGTGCACCTGCAAGGTTCCTGCAGCGGCTGCCCATCTGCTACCGTAACACTGAAGGCTGGTATCGAAAACCTGCTGAAGCGTATGGTTCCTGAAGTAAAAGAAGTTGTGGCGGACGGAGTAACTATCTAAGCCATTAACATGTATTAGCAAAAAGGGGCGGCTCCGATCGGAGCCGCCCCTTTTTGTTTCAGGGTATAGGAAAGTCTATACCTTATTGAACAAAAAACTCCCACCCCTTTTCAGAGGTGGGAGTTTTTTATTATGGTTAAGCGTGGCTTACGCCATTTTAGCAGAGGCTACCGGAGTCTTCTTCTCTCTCATGGTGTCCAGTACGATTGGCGTCGCAATGAACAGGGAAGAGTAGCTACCAGCCAGTACACCAATGATCATGGCAAGTGAGAAACCGCGCAGCACTTCGCCACCGAAGATGAACAGTACCACTACCACTACCAGCAAGGTGAGTGACGTGATCATGGTACGGCTGAAGGTGCTAATCAAAGCAGGGTTCACCAGGTCTTTGATGTGCTTGTTCGGGTTGTCGTGCATGTACTCACGCACACGGTCAAAGATTACTACGGTGTCGTTAATGGAGAAACCGATGATGGTCAGTACCGCGGCAACAAACACTTGGTCTATTTCATAAGAAATACCAATGAGCTCCAGAATAGAGAACACCGCAATGATCATGAGTGCATCGTGCAGCAAGGCAATAACACCACCCAGCGAGAACTGCCACTTGCTAAAGCGAACCATCACGTAAATAAAGATACCCGCCAGTGAAAGCAATACGGCCAACAGGGCTGTTTTCTGAATGTCGTCAGCCATGGTAGCGCCCACTTTCGACGAGCTCAGCACTTCAGGGTTCTGGTTGCTGTACTGTTCAAGTCCCTGCATCAGGGCACTCAGTACGCGCTCATCGGCCTGCGTGCTTTCGTCTTCCGCCAGCCAGCTTGTTGTCACCTTCACGCGGTTAGACGCACCGAATGTCTTCACTTCCGTGCCGGCAGACTCAAAGTTGTCCAGCAGGGCAGAGCGCAGGTCCGGCGCAGGTATAGCCTGGTCGAATTCCACTACATAAGAGCGCCCACCCTTAAAGTCAACGCCCAGGTTAGGGCCACCGTTGATAAACATGGCAACAAAGCCAAGTACGATCACGCTCAGTGAAAAAATGTAAGCAGGCTTCTTGATTTTCATCACATCGAACTTCACGTTGCGGAACATCTTGTCTGCAATCGAAGTCGAGAAAGAAAGCTTGCCACTTCTTCTAAAGCTACGCTCAACCAGGATTCTGGAGATGAACACTGATGTGAAGAACGAAGTAACAATACCGATCATCAGGGTAATGGCAAAGCCTTTTACCGGGCCAGAGCCGAAGAAGTACAGAATGAAACCTACCAGGAAAGTAGTCACGTTCGCATCCAAAATAGAGCTGAACGCCTTTTCGTAACCTTTGTTGATCACTTCCCGGATGTTAAGGCCTTTTGAGGCTTCCTCGCGCATACGCTCAAATATCAGTACGTTCGCATCCACGGCCATACCCAGCGTCAGCACGATACCGGCGATACCAGGAAGGGTGAGGGCTGCACCGAACTGCGCCAACACGCCCAGAATAAAGAACACGTTGAACAACAGGGCAAGGTCAGCGATAAAGCCGCCGCGCGCGTAGTAGGCAATCATGAAGAGGATAACCAGCACCAGACCAGCTACTGTAGAGATCAGACCCTGGTTGATGGCTTCCTGCCCCAGTGAAGGGCCAACGATGGCTTCTTCCACGATGCGGGTAGGAGCTGGCATTTTACCGGCTTTCAGGATGTTGGCAAGGTCTTTTGCTTCTTCGATAGTGAAGTTACCGGTGATAGAGGAGTTACCACCCGTAATCTCGCCCTGCACCACTGGCGCAGAGTACACGTAGTTGTCAAGCACAATGGCTACCTGGCGGCCTACGTTGTTGCCTGTCAGGTTTGCCCAGCGCTTGGCACCGGTTGGCGTCATGGTCATGTTGATCTCAGGGCGACCATTCTGATCGAAGTCCTGACGAGCGTCGTTCACGGCATCACCAGTCATGGGTGCTTTGCCGTCACGGCCTTTCTTCACAGCGTAGAACTCCACAAACTCCTGGCGGTTATCACCTACAAGAGGCTTCACGCCCCACAGGAACTTCATGTTCGGAGGGAAGATAGAACGAACATCAGGTCTAGCGAAGATCTCGTTGATCTTGGCAGTGTCGCGCACGTTGGCACCGATACCGCCCGGCATCATCGTGAACAGGCGACCCATTACACCCATTTGCTCATTCTGCAACGACTGAAGCGCATCGGCAGAGTCGGTTTGGGCAGTAGAGGCAAGTGCAGTGGTGTCGTTTGCAGCAGAAGCGGCAGTGTCGCCAGAAGTAGCGGCGGCCTGGGCGAGTACATCGTCAGCGGCGGCATCCTGTACGGCAGCTGGCGTTGTGCCGGCAGCTGCTGGAGCAGTTTGTGCGGCAGCACGGCCGATGTTCAGGCGACCGGCTTTCTCTTCTGCATCAAGATGCGTGCTCAGCTGTGTGAAGTAAGGAGAAATCTCCTCTGGTGTCCATACCTCCCAGAACTCCAGGTTGGCCATACCCTGCAGGAGCTTACGCACACGGTCAGGGTTGTCTACACCTGGCAACTCGATCTGGATACGACCGCTGCGGCCCAGGCGCTGGATGTTCGGCTGGTTCACACCGAATTTATCGACACGGGTACGCAGGATGTTGAACGAACGCTCAATGGCCTCTTCTACCTCCTGGTTTATTACGTCTACTACCTCCGCGTTGCTGGACTCGTAGCTGATTTTGCCACGGGTAACCGTGTTGGAGAAAATACGGCTCAGGCGGCCGTCTGGCTCTATCTCGCGGTAAGCTTCAGCAAACAGGTTCGGGAAACGCTCCTGGCTGTTGCGCTGCATTTCCTGGGCACGGGCAAGGGCCTTCAGGAAGTTGGGGTCTTTGCTGTTGCCGGAAAGCGACTTCACGATCTCGATTGGAGACACCTCCAACACCACGTGCATACCGCCGCGAAGGTCCAGGCCAAGGCCCAATTCGTTTTCTTTTACTTCCTGGTAGGTATACTCAGCACCGAGGAAGTTGTAAACTGGCTCTCTCCACACCGAGTCGAGGTACGACTGCTGTTTGGCGTGGTCTACGTTGCCTTGTGCGTCTGTGGCATAGGCCTCAGCGTCTTTCTGCACACTGCGGGCAACGAACGAGAATGACAGGTAGTACAGGCAGAGCGCCGATACTATCACGGTCATAATGATGATGAAATTCTTATTCCGCATGAGTTGATGGATAAAAAAAGTATAGTTGAAAGAATGGTAATACTCTGAAAATCACAGCTGTGAAACGATCTGTTAACCAAGAAAAGCTGTGCTGCTGTTCCGCTATACCTACTGTTTTGGGTATGCGCAACGGGTCAGGACCAAGGATGGGCCTGCAGGGAAAGGGTTCGCTTAGGGAGCGTTGGGTTGTATGGAAATAGGGAAGAAGCGGGCCACAAAACCAGCTCCGGGTGCCCTGGCCGCATAGGCAGGAAGCGCTTCGTCGGCAGGTATGGCAAAGGCAGGTATAGGCGTGGGCTCCAGCGCGTTCTGCTCCAGATTGAGCACCACAAAGGAGGTAGTGGCCTCCAGCGTCACCTTTTGCTTCACAACCGTTTTCTCCTGTGGCACTGTGGCCAACTGCGAGGCCGATTTGGCAGGAGCGCCTGGTACCGTGTAGGTATACGCCACTACCTCCTGCCCATTGAGCATCAGTGCCCAAAGCAGGGTAACAGTCATCAGAAGATGACGAAAGTGTGGCAATATGTTAGTGGTATTTGGCATACTAGAAAGCAAATGTAAGGCTTTCTATGAAAAATTAAAACCTGTTAGCGGTTTATATCAATAAAACGTTTAATGTCGTGCTTCTTGCCGATAAGGATCAGAATGTCAGACGGATAGATAATAGTGTCGGCCTTCGGTACGCCGATGATGTGCTCTACCTGTGTGGGTTTGCCGTCCTGTATCTCCTCAAAAAAGCGCTTAATCGTGATCATGTTGAGGTTGTACTTCTCGCGCAGCGATATTTTTGCCAGGCTTTTGTTGGCGATGCCGCGCGGTGTGTTGATCTCCACGATTTCGTAGTTGTCGGGAAGCGGCAGGAAGGTGCGGATGTTGGGCTGCAGCAGGCGCTCGGCCACTGTTTTGCCAACCTCCCCCTCCGGCGACAGGATTTCCTGTACGCCCATTTTCTCCAGAATGCGACGCTGCTGCTTGTTTGATGCGCGCGTAATAACCCGTTTGATGCCGAGCTCCTGCAGGTTGGCCGTGGCAATCAGCAGGGCCTCAAAGTCTTCGCCAATAGCCACAATGGCCGCATCCATGTCCTGCACATTTTGCGCCTCGAGGGCGCGAATGTCGGTCGCGTCCAGCGAAACAGCATAGGCCACCTCGTCTTTGATGGCATCCACGTGGTCTTCATCGTTGTCGATGGCGAGCACTTCTGCGCCGCGCTCGGCAAGTGTGCGGGCAATGGAGTTGCCAAAAATACCGAGGCCGATTACTACGAACTTGTGTCGCATTATTTTATCTTGGAGTTAAGGAAAGTGGTCAGTACCTCTAATCCGCGGTCAAACTTCTCGTTGTTCGGGATGATGATGTCCGCGTCGTTTTTGTAGGGCTTGATGTATTTCTCATACGTAGGCGCCACATGGTGCGTGTAGCGGTATAGCACGTCGTCAAGGTCGTAGCCGCGCTCCACTTTGTCGCGCACGATGCGGCGCTGCAGTTTTATGTACTCCTTGGCGTCGATGTATACCTTCAGGTCGAGCAGCTTGGCGATCTCCTCGAAGTAGAAAACAAAAATACCTTCTACTACCACGATGGGCGCCGGCTTGAACTCCAGCTGCTTTGGCACTACGTTGGGGTTGTTGAAGGTATACTCTTTGCGGTAAACGGTCTCGCCTTGGCTCAGCTTCAGGATGTCCTGTGCGTATGCCTCGTCGTCGATGCAGGAAGGGAGGTCGAAGTTGACAACCCCGTTGAGGTCGCGGGTCTGGTGCTCGCGGTCTTTGTAATAGTTGTCCTGAGAGATCAGGCAGATGTTCTCAGGTGAAAAGGACGCAAGTAGTCTATTCAAAAAAGTGGTTTTCCCTGAAGCACTACCTCCTGTAATTCCGACGATAAATGGCTTTTGCATTGGAGATTATAGTTTCAGGCTACAAAATTAGTCTTTTAAGGCCAATGTGGCTACAGCCTGCGCTAATTATTTTACCACCCAAACGCTATTGCGCCTTCAAAAATTCCACGAGCTTGCGCACGGCCTCCCCGCGGTGACTGATGGCGTTTTTCTCCTCCGGACTCATTTCGGCAAAAGTGCGGTCGTAACCCTCCGGCACGAATACCGGGTCGTAGCCGAAGCCCTTGTCGCCTTTCCATTCGGTGGTAATCTGCCCATTCACGGTTCCCTCAAACTGGTGCTCCACTCCGTCGAGATATAGCGTGATGGAGGTGCGGAAGCGGGCGCGGCGCACGTCGTGGCCCTCCAGGTTCTGAAGCAAGTGGCGAATGTTGTCGGCGTCGCTGCGCTGCGGGCCGGCATAGCGGGCCGAGTACACGCCCGGTTCGCCGCAAAGCGCGTCTACTTCCAGCCCCGTGTCGTCGGCAAAGCAGTTGACCTGGTAGTTCTCCCACACGTATTGTGCCTTCTGGCGTGAGTTGCCCTCGAGTGTGTCCTGGTCCTCAGCCAGTTCTTCGTGGCAGCCAATGTCCTCGAGGGTGAGGAGTTTATACTTGCCTTCGAGCATGCGGCTTACCTCGGCTACTTTATTGCGGTTGTTCGTGGCGAAACAGAGTTCTTTCATGGTATTAAATTGAGGACTTGAACCCCAGCTGAGTATGGTTTTGAAATTAGCACGATTCCGGAGAATAATGAGCGATGTACCGTCCCTCGGGGATACGTGCCCGGACGACTTCAGGTATAGGATCAGCCTGGTGCATTAGCCGCGGCCTGCGTTTTTCGTTCGATGTTCTTTAGCTGGTTATACCTTTGGGTGTTGGTGTTCCAGTGGTAGGCATGTATGCCTATACCTATTACGCTGTAAATAAGCAGTCGAACCACAAAGTCAGAGGAGGCAAATGTGTTGGCAAGGGAGCCGGTGTCCCAGGCTTTGAGCGCGTCCCATACCTGGAATAGCTTTGACAGGAAGCCTACTAGCCCGCCCCACAGCAAGCCGCGCGTAAGAATGTAGCGCCACTGGCCGCGCTCTTTTGTTTTGGCCCAGTTTCCGATGAATCGTGTCTCTGCTTTGTTTAACCGCATAGGGTAAGTTTAAGGTATAGGCTTTCTTATTCAAAAAGCGCTCAAACGTTTTTAGTGCAGGTAAGCCGCCACTTCGTTTGCCTGCAGTACCACATCCACGCGCTCGCGCAGGGTAGTGGCCAGCGAGTAGCCTGTGTAAGTAGCCGATACCGGGAACAAGGTATGGTGGCGGTTCACCAGCGTGGCGATCTCCACTTTCTTGGGGTTCTGCGGCAGCAGGGCGTTCAAGGTATAGGCCAGCGTTTTGCCCGTGTTCAGGACATCATCCACGATAATGACCACGGTGTTTTCAAGCGGTGCATTTTCGGGCGTGATGGCGACCGGCGTTTGAAGCGGGGCAGTTTTGTCCAGGCTAACCTGCAGGAGCGTTACCTTGATGGGTGAAATTTTCTCCAGTTCAGCGGCCAGCATACCGGCCAGGGTATAGCCGTTTCGGTGGATACCTGCCAGCACAAGTGTCTGTTCCTCAAAGTTCTGCTCGTATACCTCGTAAGCCATGCGGGTAATCTTCTGTTGTATCTGGTTCTGGTCGAGTATCAGGTTTTGCTGTGGGTGTGTCATGTAGGTGTCGGTATAAGGTATAGCGCTGTGGCTGAGACAAATTTAAAGAATTATCGCAAGCTGCAGCACCCCGCGGTAAATGTTAAAATAATTTGGTTAGTAGCGTTTTAATTTCAAAAATACTTGCTAAATTTGCAGTCCGATTCAGAAATTAAGGTTAATTAACGTTTATAATAATGAAAAAAGGCATTCACCCAGAATACAGAGAGGTGGTTTTCCAGGATATGACGAGTGATTTCAAATTCATCACCCGTTCTACGATGAACTCTAGCGAGACAATCACAATGGAAGACGGCAAAGAATATCCAGTAATCAAAGTGGAAGTTTCTTCTGCGTCGCACCCTTTCTACACTGGCAAAAACATCTTCGTGGATACTGCGGGTCGTGTGGAGCGTTTCAACACACGTTACAAGAAAAAATAGTCAGGTATATTATCTGGTTAAAACGTTTGAAAAGTCTTCCCGAGAAATCGGGAAGACTTTTCTATTTTTATCCCCCTGAGGACGTGCTCGGTCTCAACTGGTTTAGCCTCGCTTCCCTATGTATAGTGCATGGCGATTGAGAGAAAGAATCCGGAGCAACAGCATACAGCCGCAAAGCTAGTCAATAGGTCAGTTGCCATCTTCAAAGGACACAACCTGATGGCCAACTTGGTTTATTAACGCCAAAAGCAAATAGAAACACCTGCCACTATGAAAAAAACGAATACCTTCTTCCTGCCAGCTATTATAGGATTCAGCCTCTTCCTGCCCTCATGCAGCCATCCCGAGGAAGTTATACCTGCGCCTGAGCCGCTCGACAAAACAGTGGTGTTTCAGGTATACGGTCAGCAGGATTTCTCTTACAGCCAGTTTGGCGAGGAGAAAGTCACGGTTGAGCTGGTGATCAGCCGCATGAACAAAGACGTGGCTGATGCCGCCGTGCAAGTGGTATTCGACAGTACCTTCACGATGGCCCTGAAGGATATACCTGTGCGGGCAAACAGGCTATACATCCGTAAAACCATACCTGCGGTGCTCGATTCAAAAGAAGAAGTGCATATCGGCACGGGCTATACCTACAGGCAGAGCTCCTTTGGGAAGAACCAGACCTTCCCTGCCGGGCAGCAGGAAAAGCAGGTGGAGCTCATCATTTATTAGCAAAAAGATTATACCCAATAAACCCCATGTTCCTGAACTATTTCAGGAAGACTTTTTATTTTTGTAGCTATGAACATCATTCTCTTCGATGAACCGGTAATTCGACAGTCGCTGTTGCCGCTGACTTTCACCAGGCCGGTGGCCTGTATACGGGTAGGTATTATGACGATTGCCGAAAAGTGGCAGACCTACGCGGGCGCAACCGTGTCGTACCTCACCCAAACTTATCTGCAGCACAAGTACCCGGCCAACTACGACACGCATAATGTGTTTGTGAATGGCGCCGTTTGCCCTGATGAAAGACTGGTGGAGCAGGTGAAATCCCTTAAAGTAGGGGAGGGGCTGTACTGCGAGGGTCTGCTGATCGCCCTGAACGCCGACAACCTGGACCTGCACGATGCGGCGGATCTGGTGATGCATTCCTCCTCTAAGCGGATTGAGTGCATGCCCCAGAACATTATCCGGGAGGTATGGGAGATCTTCGTGCAGAACGGCAACCAGATCCGCAGCGACTTCAAGGTGCTGACGGAAGGCCGTAAAAGCCAACCCATCGGCGACAGGTATACCATGGTGTATGCCGAAGAGAATATCTTTATCGAAGAAGGAGTGAAGATACGGGCGGCTATCCTGAATGCAGAAAATGGCCCTATCTACATTGGTAAGAATGCACAGATACACGAAGGCGCCATCATTAAAGGGCCGTTTGCCATCTGCGAAGGAAGCAATGTGAACGTGGGCGGCAAAATGCGCGGCGACGTAACCATCGGGCCCTTCTGCAAAGTGGGCGGCGAGGTGGCTGCTTCCGTTATCTTTGGCTATACCAACAAAGGCCACGAAGGATACCTGGGCAACTCCGTGCTGGGCGAGTGGTGCAACCTGGGCGCCGACACCAATACTTCGAACCTGAAGAACAACTACGCAGAAGTGAAGATCTGGAACTATGCCAAAGGCGGTTTCAGGAGCACCGGCCAACAGTTCTGTGGCCTCATCATGGGCGACCACAGCAAAAGCGGCATCAATACCATGTTCAACACGGGCACAGTGGTAGGCGTGAGCGCCAATATTTTTGGGGCCGGCTACCCACGCAATTTCATTCCTTCGTTTGCCTGGGGCGGAGCCTCTGGTTTCGAGACGTTTCAGTTGCGCAAAGCCGATGAAGTAGCCGAAAAAGTGATGGACCGCCGCAGCATACCTTACAACGAAATAGAGCGTGCCATCATGGCAGTCATTTTCGAGCAAACCCAACAATACCGTGTGTGGGATAGGAAAGCTTAATTGTTGGTTGTTAATTGCTGATTGTTGCGTGGGTGATTGGGAATTGTCGTCAGGATAAATATCAACAGCCGAACATTTCAGCAAAAAGCAAATCATTAGTAATCAATTAACAATCAACTATTAGCAATTAACATTTAACAATTCGAAATTTGCATTTCTCTCAAATCATAGGGCATCAGGAAACGAAGAACCTGCTCATTAACTCGGTGCGGCAGAATCATGTGGCGCATGCGCAGCTGTTTCTGGGGCAGGAGGGGAGTGCCAATCTGGCGCTGGCACTAGCCTATGCGACCTACATCAACTGCGAGGACCGTAGGCCTGATGATTCATGTGGAACGTGCAACAGCTGCGTGAAAATGAACAAACTGGTGCACCCCGACTTCAATTTTGTGATGCCGGTGACGAGTACCAAGTCGGTGACCAAGGATGTACTGAGCCAGAAGTTCCTGAGCGAGTGGCGCGAGTTTGTGCTGGCCAACCCATACCAGGGGCTGAACGAGTGGATGCAGCACATCGGAGCCGAGAACAAGCAGGGCAATATCTCGAAAGAAGAAAGCCGGCAACTCGTAAAGCTGGTTTCCCTGAAGGCGTTTGAGGGCGATTACAAGATCGTGCTGATCTGGCTGCCGGAACTGATGCACCCCTTCGCGGCAAACGCTCTGCTCAAGTTGCTGGAAGAGCCACCGGCTAAAACGCTCTTTTTGCTCGTTTCGCAATCCGCTGAAAAGCTGCTGGCCACCATTACCTCGCGTACCCAGATTGTGCAGGTGCGGGCCTTTACTGAACATGAGGTGATCGCTTATCTGCAGGAAAAGCACGGGCTGGACGATACCGCCGCTTACCAGGTGGCGCAATTGGCAGAAGGCAGTTTAAATGCCGCCACTAAGCTCACCAGCGAGGTCAGCAGCGATTACTTTACCTTTTTTACCGACTGGATGCGCAATTGCTACAGCTTCAAGTTCGACAAGGTGGTAGATGCCAGTGAGGACTTCCAGAAGCTGGGCCGCGAGAACCAGAAGAACTTTTTGCTCTACGCGCTCAACCTGTTCCGTAAAGTCATATTGTACGGTGTGGACCAGGCGCTGATAGCTTACCTGCCCCCCAATGAGCTTGACTTCGTGCAGAAGTTCTCCAAGCTGATCACAGAAAACAACGCCGATAAACTAACGCAGGAACTGAACGAGGCACACTACCACATAGAGCGAAATGCCAATCCAAAAATGGTGTTCGTGGACAGCTCAATCCAGATTGCCCAGTACCTGCGCAATGCCAGTTAAGAAGAAAATATCATGGAAAATAATACAATAGTAAAAACCATCCGAATTGGTACACGAGGCAGTAAGCTGGCCCTTTGGCAGGCAAACGCCGTGGCCGACAAACTGCAGGCCGCCGGCCTCGGTACCGAAATTGTGATCATCAGCACCAAAGGCGATCAGATACTGGACCGCTCGCTCGACAAACTGGGCTCGAAAGGCGTGTTTACCGAGGAGTTAGAAATTGGCCTGCGCGAAGGCGACATCGAAATTGCCGTGCACAGCGCCAAAGATGTGCAGTCGTCTATACCTGAGGATCTGGAACTGGTAGCCTTTATGGAGCGCGAAGTGGTGAATGACGTCGTGCTGTCTTTTAACCCGGACTTTAAACTTGAGCGCGACAGCCGCGCGATGGTGGGCACCTCATCAACCCGTCGCAAGGCGCTGCTCCGCAAATACTACCCGAACGTAATCACCGCCGAGTCGCGCGGCAACCTGCAGACCCGCCTGCAGAAACTGAAAGAAGGTCCTTTCGAAGCGCTAATACTGGCCTACGCCGGTGTAGTGCGAATGGGCTACGACGATTTGATCGTGCATACCTTTCCGGATGACGAGTTTATACCTGCCGCCGGTCAGGGTAGCGTGGCCGTGGAGTGCGCCCGTAACCTGGACCCGGAGCTGAAGCAGTTGCTCAAAGATGCGATTGACCATGCCGACACCCATGTGTGCCTGGTAGCAGAGCGTGCCTTCCTGCGCACCATGGAGGGCGGCTGCAGCATCCCATCGTTTGCGCTGGCTAAACTGACAGCCGAAGGAAACGTGCGCATTCAAGGCGGCATTGTGAGCCTCGACGGACAGCAGCACCTTTCAGAAATCTTTGAGGGCAATAGAGACGAGGCAGAAGCCTTGGGTGTGAAGCTGGCCGAAACGATCCTGCGCCAGGGAGGCGACCAGATACTCCGTGAAATCAGATCGGAACGCGGAGAATAAGCATTAAACACAAAAAGATACCAGACAATCGAAAAGGGGCCATCTGCGCAAAGCGGACAGCCCCTTTTCTATTTTATCTGCACTTATACCTATACCTCGGCTTCGAGGTGGGTGCTGTCTACAGGCTTCGGTGTGAGCGGTTGCTTTGCCCCGGAGCGTGCATAGGCCAGAAAAGCCTGCATCTCGCTTTTAACCACCGGAGCCAGCATAAACAGACCGATCAGGTTCGGTATACTCATGGCAAACAGCATGGCATCAGAAAAGGCAACCACACTGATCAGCTGAACCGGAGCGCCCAGCACAACAAAAGCGCAGAAAAGAACTTTGAATGAAATTTTAGATGATTGGGAGTTGCCAAACAGGTAGGTCCAGGACTTGAGGCCGTAGTAAGACCAGGTGATCATGGTGGAGAAGGCAAACAGGATGACGGCAGCGGCCAGCACCAGCGGGAACCAGTTGATGACGGTGGCAAAAGCAGAAGAAGTAAGCGCAATGCCATCTCCTGTGTCCTGGGTATAAGCGCCTGTCACGACAATAACGAGAGCTGTCATGGTGCAGACGATCACCGTATCGATGAAGGGTTCCAGGGAGGCCACGAAGCCTTCGGTTACGGGCATGTTGGTCTTCACGGCAGAGTGGGCAATGGAGGCAGAGCCTATACCGGCTTCATTCGAGAAAATGCCACGGCGCAAGCCCTGAATCATCACGCCAACCAAACCGCCGCCAAGGGCCGTTGTGCTAAAGGCTCCCTCTATTATTGCCCCAAAGGCGGCCGGTATCTGCGAAAAGTTAACCGTCAAAACCAGGATGCCCGCCGCGATGTAAATGCCGCACATCAGGGGCACTACTTTTTCGGTAACCCGGGCAATGCTCTTCACGCCTCCTAAAATAACCAGGCCCACCAGCACAGCCATGATCAGGCCGAAAAGCCAGGCGTTGCCACCTCCGAAAAAAGAAGCCTCCGCGCCGCCTGTAACGGTAATGAACTGCTGTGTGGCCTGGTTGATCTGGAACATGTTACCGGCTCCGAGAGCCCCGCCTATGCACATCACCGCAAAGAACGCAGCCAGAAACTTGCCCAGGCCTTTTGCGCCCCGTTCAGCCAGTCCTTTTTTAAGGTAGTGCATTGGCCCACCTGACACCGTGCCGTCGGCGTGCACATCGCGGTACTTCACCCCCAAGGTGCACGACACAAACTTGGTCGACATGCCCAGCAGGCCAGCCATGATCATCCAGAACGTAGCCCCCGGTCCGCCCAGCGAGATGGCAATGGCCACACCCGCAATGTTGCCGAGACCCACCGTGCCCGACACAGCCGCCGTTAGTGCCTGAAAATGCGAAAGCTCGCCCGGCGCGCCAGGTTGGTTATACTTGCCGCGCACAATATCAAGCGCATATTTAAAGCCCCTGATGTTGATGAAGCCCAGGTATACGGTAAAGAAAAGCGCCCCTGCCAGCAGCCAGACCAGGATAAGCGGTATACCTGCTCCTGCTATGGGCACTTCATAAAAAATGATATCGGAGATGAACTGCGCAGTGGGCGCAACGGCCGCCTCAATTTTTTCGTCGATGGTAGGTTGCAGGTCCTGGGCCTGTACACTGCCCAGAACAGGTAGGCCAAGGCTTGCTGTAAGTAGTACTTTTTTCATCAAATAGGGGTAGGTAAGTTTAGTCGGTCAGCTTTAATATAATTTTATTAGACGGAAATAGGAAATTTACATTTAAATTGCTTCTGCAGGTACAGCGCAAAATTCCTAAAGTGCAAATTGTTACTTCTGCAAAAGCGGGCTTTACTTGTAGCGCCTCTTCTCTATACGTATCCAGCAAAATAGGAGAATTTGCATGAGTCCGGAGAAAATGACACCAAAGCATGAATAGGAACTATAAAGGCTTAAATTTGATACCCATACACAATTTTAAACCGATAACCTTTCGCTTGAACATGAACCTGCTTAAAGTAATGGCCACTTTTGTGATGCTGTTGGTGCTTTGCCCCATGGCCACGGTGGCACAAAAGGCACCCAAAGGAAAAGATCAGCTTGTAACCATCTCCACCCCACACGGCGACATGAAACTGGTGCTCTACGACGACACGCCGCTGCACAAAGAAAACTTCCTGAAACTGACGCGTGAAGGATTCTACAACGGGACTACATTCCACCGGGTAATCGACGGTTTTATGATACAGGGCGGTGACCCGAACTCCAGGGATGACGACCCGCGCAACGACGGCTCAGGCAACCCCGGCTATACCATTCCGGCCGAGATAAAGCCAAAATACAAGCACGTGCGCGGCGCATTGGCTGCTGCCCGCATGAGCGACCAGGTAAACCCGAAGAAGGAGTCTAGCGGCTCACAGTTCTACATCGTGGAAAACCACCAGGGCACCCCCCAGCTAGACGAAGCCTACACCGTGTTCGGGCAGGTGATCGACGGCCTGGATGTGATCGATAAAATAGCCAGCCAGGCTGTGGACGGCCGCAACCGCCCCCTGTCGGATGTGAAGATGACGGTGCAGGTAGAGGAGATGAAGAAGAAAAAGATAGCAAAGAAGTACCGCTATACCTACCCGCAGGCCGAGTAACGCTTATCAAACCGACAACATTGCGCCTCTGATTGACTGCTATACCTGAGCAGTGCACTTTGGAGAAGTGACCACGCACTTACAACTGAAAGAAGATCACCGCTCTGCTTTATACAGGGCAGGAAGTATTTTGAAGCATATTGATTACACCCCGAGAATAGAAATGAAAAAAATATTAATAACAGGCTCTAATGGCCTGCTGGGCCAGAAATTGGTCGCTTTGCTGCTACCCCGCACCGATGTAGAATTGCTGGCGACCAGCCGTGGCGAAAACAAACTAGCCGAGATCTTCCCGACACTGGCCTTTGCCTCCATGGACGTGACTAACCGCTCGCAAGTAGAGCGTGTAGTGGCCGATTTTAAACCCACCCACCTGATCCATACCGCTGCCATGACCAACGTGGACCAGTGTGAGACAGACCGCGAAGGCGCCCTGAAACTCAACCGCGATGCCGTGGCCTATGTGGTGGAAGCCTGCGAAAAGCATGATGTGCACCTCGTTCACCTCTCCACCGACTTTATTTTCGACGGAGAAGACGGCCCCTATGACGAAGAGGCAACAGGCAACCCGATCAGTTTTTATGGTGAAACGAAGTTGATGGCCGAAGAAATTGTGAAGCAGGCGAAGTGCAAATGGGCCATTCTGCGCACGGTGCTGGTATACGGCGTGGTGCACGACTATGGCCGTACGAACATTGTGCTGTGGGTGCGCGACAGTTTGCGGGCAGGCAAGGTGATCAAGGTGGTAACTGACCAGTTCCGTACACCCACGCTGGCCGAAGACCTGGCCATGGGCTGCTGGCTGGCTGTGCAGCACGATGCTGAAGGTATTTACAACATCTCGGGGAAGGAAATGTACACGCCTTACGACATGGCCATGCTTGTAGCCGACTACTTCCAACTCGACAAATCGCTTATCGACAAGGCCGATGCCAGCACCTTTTCACAACCGGCCAAACGCCCACCGCGCACTGGCTTTATCATCACCAAAGCTGAAAAGAAACTTGGCTACAAACCCCACACCTTTGAGGAGGGCATTGCCATGGTGGCAGAACAGGCTGATATGTATTAAAAATATTGAATTTACTATGGTGCAATCAGAACCATTGTTTAAATTGTAAGCTTTAAATCCTGATTATCCGTGCCTTTACACTAAACCAACTAATCTAAACTAACCAACCTTTACCCTTTTTATGAGTGCTAACAAAGAATCTTGGGGCTCCCGGGTGGGTCTCATTCTGGCCATGGCCGGCAACGCGGTGGGCCTGGGAAACTTCCTCCGTTTCCCGGTGCAGGCGGTGCAGAACGGCGGTGGCGCCTTCATTATCCCCTACCTGGTCTGCTTTCTGGTGATGGGTATTCCGCTCCTCTGGATCGAGTGGTCCATGGGGCGCTTCGGTGGCAAGTTCGGGCACCACTCCACGCCCTTTATCGTGGACACCATGCACCGCAACCGCCTCTGGAAGTACATCGGTGTGTTTGGCATCTGGACCAACATTGCGGTAGCCTCTTACTACTGCTACCTCGAGTCCTGGACGCTTTCCTACGTTTTCCACTCGCTGGCGGGCACCTTCTCCGGGCTTGACCAAAACGGGGTATCTGCTTTTTTTGACGAGTATGTAAGCCTGGGAGACTCTACTTTCGGGATTCCTTACGAGCCTATCCTCTTCTTCGTCATCTGTTTGCTGCTCAACACCTGGATCCTGTCGCAAGGCCTGGCCAAAGGGGTGGAGCGTGTGGCCAAAATCGGTATGCCGCTTTTGATTCTCTTCGGTATGTTCTTGGCTTACAAAGGCTTCACCATTACAGCCGGCGAAAACGGCGCCATTAACGACAGCTCGGTTGGCCTTAACTTCCTCTGGACGCCCAATTTCGATGAGCTTTGGTCGCCTACAGTATGGCTGGCTGCCGCCGGTCAGATTTTCTTTACCCTGTCGGTAGGTATGGGTACCATCCATTGCTATGCTTCCTATGTGCGCTCCAAAGACGACATTGCCCTCAACGCCATGTCAGCCGGTTGGATGAACGAGTTTGTGGAAGTGGTGCTGGGTGCCTCTATCCTGATCCCGATCTCGATCGGCTACCTGGGTATAGATGGCGTGGTGAACCTGGTAAATAGCCAGGGCGGCCTGGGTCTGGGCTTCCGTACTTTGCCATACCTGTTCTACCAGTGGGGCGATGTGCTGGGTGCCGTTGCCGGTGTGATGTGGTTTGGCCTGTTGTTCTTTGCCGGTATCACCTCGTCGCTGGCCATGGGTACGCCCTGGATGGGCTTCCTGCAGGACGAGTTTAACTGGCGCCGCAGACCAGCCGCCTGGTCTTTTGGCCTGATCGTGCTCTTGCTCGGTATGCCGACCGTATTATTCTTTGAGTATGGGGTGTTCGACGAGTACGACTACTGGGCGGGCACCGTGTCACTGGTGGTGTTTGCCTTGTTTGAGTCTATCCTGTTTGCCTGGGTATTTGGCATGAACAAGGGCTGGAGAGAGATTACCTCCGGTGCCGATATCAAAGTGCCGGGCATTTACAAGTTCATTATCAAGTTCATCACTCCGCTGCTGTTGCTGTGGGTGTTCATCGGCTCGCTTATTACACCAAAGGGCGGCGACTGGGCAGGTGCCTTCCGCAATGGCTGGGTACTCGACGACGGCTCGATCATCAGCAAGATTAAGAACACGAGCCTGAAGCGCCAACTGGCCGAAGCCACCGATCCGGCCGTGATTGAGCAGTTGCAGGACACCTTGTTCTTTGTAAATGCCTCGCGCATACTGCTGGTGGCCATGTTCCTGAGCATTGCGGTGCTGGTGTACATGGCGTATAAAAAAAGAGTTAGAGAAGGAAGAATTTAGGAAACTATGAATACATCTGCACTTGTTGTGATGCTCGGTACTATGCTGTTAGTAACTGGCGTAACGTTATACTTTTTTTACAGGGTGCTGAACACACCTCCCAAACCGGAGCCCGACTCTTTTCTCGACAACGACGACGAGATAGAGCGGCAGGCACCGCGGGCTTGATCGATTTATGAAAAAACTGAGGTACTGGATCAGACGCAACTTTGGCTTTTCGCAGCGCGAGGTAAACGGATTTCTGGTACTGATAGGAGCCATGGTGCTGCTAACGGCAGCACCATGGCTGTTTAAAAGGATTTCTGAACCTGAAGCAGACACCTTTGGCAGCACCGCGGACAGGCAACTGCTCGACAGCCTGGTGGCGCAGCTCGAGGCCAGGCAGCCCGAACCGACCAATAGGAGGCAGGTATACAAACTGCCCTTGGCCCTGCAGCCCTTTAACCCCAACCACCTGACCGAAGCGCAATGGCAGGAACTGGGTATGCCCAAATACATGGCGCAGCGCATTCTCAACTACCGCAACAAAGTCGGTGACTTCACTTACAAGGCACAGCTCGGCACCATTTATGGCCTGCCCGATTCTGTTTTTCAGCAACTGTACCCCTACATCCAGCTCCCCGAAACCAAACCTGACAGGTATAAGCGCAACCAAGGTATAGCCGCCAACGCACGCACGGTGCCCAACCCGAACTGGGCTAACAATGCCCGCCCACGGGAGCGATTTATCCTGGCCCCATTCAACATCAACACCGCCGATACCACCGCCTTAAAGCAGATCAGGGGCATCGGTAGCAAGCTATCGGCCCGGATCGTGAAGTACCGCAGCGGCTTGGGTGGTTTCCACAGCATGGCCCAGGTCCAGGAGGTATACGGACTGCCGCCAGCCGTGGTCGATAGCCTGCACAAGTACACTTTTGTGCCAAAAAACAATACCCTACAGCGATTGTCACTTAACCAAGCACAGGCAGATGAACTGAAGGCCCATCCCTACATCAGTTCTAATGTGGCGCGTGCCATCGTGGCCTACCGCGAGCAGCACGGCGAGTTTAAGCGGGTGGAGGATATCCGGCAGATCAAGATTGTGACGGCCGAGCTGTTCGACAAGATCAGCCCTTATCTGGAGCTATAGGTATAGCGTTTTACCTTTCAATGGCTCTGATCAACCGCTCCGCCTTCTCCAGTGCCTGCCGCTCGCTTTTGAAGGACAGCAAAGCTTTGGCTGCCTGCAGATCCACCCAACGGGCTTCGTTCACCTCCCAGTCGTGCTGGCCTATGTCGCCGGACTGGTAAGCAAGCAGAAAGAAGTGCACAAACTTGTGGAAGCGCACGCGTTGACCGGATCTGGTGCCCACATACCAGTATTCTATCGTATCTATCTTTTCTATTAGCCGAGCTGTCACGCCGGTTTCTTCGCGCACCTCGCGCAGGGCGGTTGTCTCAGGTGCTTCGCCGGGGTCAACTATACCTTTGGGCAATTGCCAGCGTGCGGGCTCACCCACCGAGATCAGCGCTACTTCTATACCTGAAGCCCCTCGGTGAAAGACCACGCCACCAGACGAAACCTGCTCGAGCGTAGGTATAGCCGGTCTGGGAGTTTCTTCTTTCATCGCCATTTCTCAGGTATAGCAACAGGTTCCGGAGGTGGGTCAATGCCCGGCAACGGGGGCAGCAGGAGCTATTTTCTTTTGCTGTTCGTTGAGCCACAGCAAACCAGGATTGTAGGCCATGTCGTGCACCCCTTCAAACAGTACCAGCCGCACGTTAGCCGACTCCCGCATAAATACCACCTTGGGGTCTTTCACCCCGAAATACTTGTCGCGGGTGGTGGCGCCTTCCATTCCTTCGGGCAGTGCCTGCTCTTTCAGGATGTAGTCTATTTCCTGCTGCGCGATCGTGTCGGCGGGGCTGGCCAGTATGTTGTAGGCCCGGATGGAGTGGTCAGGCGGCACGAGCACATCCACGGTGCCGTGGGCCAGGAAAATAGGGACCTCTTTGGCGTTGTGGATGTAAGTGCTCGGGCTGCGGCGCTTGGCCTCTTCGGCGGCCGGTGTGCCCGGTATAGGTTCTCCGCCGCAGGCAGCCACAATATGCCGGTTGTAATCGCGGTGCGGGTAATTCTGGCTGAAGGCATACCAGTCCACCAGGTCGAACACCGGCACCCAGGCCACAACACCGGCCCAGATCTCGGGGTGGCGGCCTGCAGCCACCAGAGCCGTCATAGCACCGCCCGATGAGCCCAGGATGTAAATGCGCGACTCGTCTATTTCGGCGTTTGCTTTGGCATAGTTCACGGCATCCACCAGGTCCTGTATGGCGAGGTCGGAGGCCATGGCTTCGGGTTTATCAAATTTGCCGCGGTAGTTGGGGTGAATGAAAGCCCAGTCGTACTCCTTGCTCCAGAGGGCGTAGGGGATGCTCACTTCCTGCAAATACTCACTGCTCCAGCTGTGCAGCATCACGAGCAAAGGGCGTGGCCCGGTAGTGTTGGAGGTATAGAAAAGTGCGGGTTGCTGGGTGCCGTCTAAAGTGGATTTGATCCTGATCTCCTGAATCTCGGGCACCTGCTCTTTCCATTTGGTGATGCTTTCGTCGGCGAACTTAGAGGGGTACTTTTTGGAAGTGGTGTACTCATCCATGCGGGCCACGTCTTTCTCCATGCGTTCTTTGCGGCAGGAGGAGAGCAGCGACAGGACAAGCCCGAGGTATAGGAAGAGGTTGATCGGTTTTTTCATAGTCAAAAACAGTGCGAACAAGTTGCAAGCTACAGTGTATGCGTGATACTACAACTGCTGTGCAGTGGAAAATGTTGTGAGCAAAGCCAAAGCACAAAACAACTGGCCAGCAAATTTCTTTGCCATACGTTGAACTACGCCGCTTGCGCTAAATTATGGGTGCTACGTCCAAACAAGCTATACCTATACCTGTCTTGAGTCATAGCGGTTTAAGGGCATCAGGAATACATAGAAAATGAAGCTGACGAGCAAAAACTCCTGCACTTCCCACATTTTTCCGTCGTTTATGAGCATCAGGCAGCAAAAGAGCAGCAGGTAAAGCAGTGCTTGCATAAATGTTGGCAACGGGAAGCTGATCTTATCGACCAGGTGCCGGAACCACTGCCAGCGCCGGTAAAGCACCGGAAAGGCCAGAAAATAAACGAACACGGCCAGGTATAGCAGCTTGCCAAAGATGAGCTTGTTCAGGTTCACCCCGTTGAGGTGAATGTTGTGCAAGTTAAACTCACTTTGATGGTTGATCTTTTCCAGCTTTTCAGGCACCCCTAAACCCAGAATGCGCTGCCCCCAGGAAATCTCCTCGCCAAAGCCAAAAAAGAACACGGCCGCTGCCAGGTAATAAAACGCCACTGCCCATTTGCTTTCCATTTTTCGCGCTTTTATGTAGCAGAAAACAGAAGTGGCCAGCAGAAAAAAAGACGTGAAGTACTCGATATATCCGTCTTCGGTGGTATAGCTGTAGAAGAGGCTTATGTCCTGGGCATAAAACGCAATCGCGGCCAGCACATGCAGCGCGGTAAAGGTATAGAGCCCCGTAGCCAGCAGCGTGGTTTTGCTTGAAGCCATAGAGCCAAGTCTGCCCCCGGGAGCAGGGAAGAACAAACCGGCCGTTTTTAATCTTTTGATCGGATTCATGGTTTAGGCTTCAGGCGTAGGTATAGGCGTAGCGTTGGAGGCCCTTGATGATTGATTTTACGGATACAAAACCAGAACGGTGCCCATCTTATCGCTTCCAAGTCCACTATTTTCCTGCTAACTTGCCGTTTAGCCACCGACTTGCCGTATAGCTACAGACTATTCTGCATGTTCATCCGTTTTCGGAGCAACGCAATTATGAAATCCATCCTCAAAAACTACCGCCATCGTCTGCTTAACCTGAGCGCCGGCAACAGAGCCCTGTTGCTGTTGCGGCTTTCGCGCGAGCTGCACCTGGATGTGAACGAGCTGGATTTCATCAACAACAAACCTGCATTCCACACCCTGGAGAAAGTGATCGGTGGCAAGACTGCCGTGCTGGCTCCTTTTGCCGACAGTCGCTATGCCCCGGTCACGCCCGTTAGCCAGCGGCTGCGCTACATCCGGCGCAAAGCCGACATGATTCTGGAGGAACGCGGAAGTCGGGAGTTGTACCTGGGCTGGCCCTTTGTGCATGGCCAGTTCTCGGATGGCACCACCGTACGCTGCCCCTTACTGTTTTTCCCGGTGCAGCTGCAGGTGAACGGCAAGCAGGAGTGGGAGCTTCTACCTGACACTTCGCAACCGGCGCAGTTCAACCAGAGTTTTGTGCTGGCCTACGCGCACTACATGGGCACGCCGCTGGCCGAACCCCTGCTGGAGCTTGACCTGAGCACCTTGCCCACACACCCGCTGGAGTTTCGCACACAGGTATATGAGCTCCTGAAAGAGAACCAACTGACGATACACGCGGGCCGCGAGTTTTTCACGGACAAGCTCAAGCCTTTCCGCGATTTCCGTAAAGCCGACTACGAGGCTGACCTCAAACCCGGTCAGCTATACCTGGAGCAGGAAGCCGTGCTGGGGCTATACCCGCAGGCCGCTTCGTTTTTGCTAAACGACTACGACGAACTACTGCAACGCGACGGCTTGGAGGAGATGGAGGACCTGTTTACTGGCCCGGACGCAGGTATAAGCCAGGCCGCCACGCAGGCGCAACAAACCTTTACCGCCTTTGCTATGGATGCCTCACAGGAGGCGGCACTGCAGCAGGTGAAGCAGGGGCGTTCGCTCGTGGTGCAGGGCCCTCCGGGTACGGGCAAGTCACAACTCATCTGTAACCTGGTGTCAGACTTCACGGCGCGCGGCAAGCGGGTGCTCGTGGTGAGCCAGAAACGCGCCGCCCTCGACGTGGTGCACCAGCGCCTATCGTCCGCCGGGCTCGGCCCGTTCGCCGCCCTGGTGCACGACATAAACGCCGACCGCAAAAGCATTTACCAGCAACTGCTCCTGCAGATTGACCAGGTCGAGGAATACAAGAAGCAAAACCACGCCCTCAACAGCATTTTCACCGACCGCACGTTTCTGGAGGTGAGCCGCGGCATCAACCAAAGCCTCCAAAAGCTCGAGCGTTTCCGCACTGCCCTGTTCGACAGCAGCCGGTGTGGTTGGTCGCCTAAAGAGCTATACCTGCGCAGCAGCCTGCAGCAGCCCCATGTGCGTCTGTCGGAGGTATTCAAGCAATTCACCGCCGACACAGTTACGGACTTTCTGCCCCGCCTGCGTGCTTGTCTGCAACAGGGCATCGCGTTGGAGCAGCCGGACTTTGCCTGGAAGGAGCGGCACAGCATGCGGGGTTTCGGCTGGCCGCAGCGGCAGGAAATGGAGCGCACCATCGAGGCGCTGCCCGAGCAGTACCGCGCCATGCAGCAGGGCATCAGCCAACTGAGCGGCTCCGATTTTGAGTTGAGCAGCCTGGACCGTTTCCGTGCGGCTTACGACACCCTGGATGAGCTGCAGCATCTGCTCGAGCTGGAAGGCGTAGCCGGCGTTATACAACCGCTGCTGCGCAAACAAGCCAAGGCATCGGAGTTGAAGAAACTGGTGCGCCAGCTCAAAGGGCTATACCTGGTGTGCCCCGCTCCGGACGCCGCTATACCTGTGGAGCAACTGACGCTGGTAAAATCAGCGATTACGGTTTTTGAGGCAAAGCAGAAGGATTTTTTGAAAGGACTGGGCTGGTATTTCTCTCAGGATAAGAAAGTGCTGCAACAGGCACTGGATAAGTACAAGCTTGACCTGAGCCCCGGCGGCGTGGGTGAACTGCAGCGGCGCCTCGAGCTGCGCGAGCAGGCGCAGGAATTGATCAAAGCCATCAACAAAAGCATCAGCTATACCTTGCGCCTTGAAGACAACCCGACTCCGATGCTGCAAAAACTGGAGGTGGTGGAACAGGCCCTGGCAGCGCACCAACTGCTCAAACAACTGCACCGCGATCGGGTGCTGCATGAAAAGATGTGGCTGGAAGCAAATCTATCCGGCCACCTGCAGGCACTGGCCCAGGCGCTGCAGGTGTTTGAGCAGCGCTATGGCGAGTGGGAACAATGGCTCCCAAAAACGCACATCGAAAAATTAACAGAACAGGAGAGTTACAGCGACTTGCTACTGAAGAGCCTCCGTCAAAATTTCGAGCAACTGGTGGCGTACGACGAGCTCCGCAGCACCCTTACCGTGGCGGAACAGGAAATCTGCCGGCAGGTGCTGCGCGAAGGTATAGCCGACGCGCAAGTCGGCGAGGAGCTTTTTCTGAACAGTCTATACTTGGCCTGGCTGCACGAACTCGAAAGCCAATGGCCCGAACTGCGCATGCCCGACAGCGGAGAGCTGGACCGTTTAGAAACCGACCTACAAAACCTGCTACAACAAAAGCAGGACCTGAGCCAGGAGATTGTACTGTCGCGGCTGCGGGAGCAGACTTACCGGAACATGGAGTACAACCGGCTCGGCAATGCCGTGACCTATCGCCGGCTGCATGCGCAGGTGAGCAAGAAGCGCAGCCTATACCCCATCCGAAAACTCTTTGAACTGTTCGGTGATGAAATCCTGAACCTGACGCCATGCTGGCTGGCTTCTCCGGAAACGGTGTCGGCGGTTTTTCCGCTGGAGCGCTGCTTCGATCTGGTGATTTTCGACGAGGCCAGCCAGTGCTTCGCTGAGACGGGTATACCGGCCATGCTGCGCGGGCGCCAGGTGGTGGTGGCCGGCGACGAACAGCAGCTTCGCCCTTCGGACCTGTACCGTTCCCGCTGGGGTGGCAACGGCGACGAGGAAGCTGAGGAGCTGACCGCCGAGTCGCTGCTGCAACTCTGTGGGCTATACCTGCCGCAGACCATGCTCACGCAGCACTACCGCAGCCGCTTTCCGGAACTGATTGATTTCTCGAACCGCCATTTCTACCGCAACCGTTTGGAGCTTATACCTGAGTTGCAGGACGTGAACGCCCGGCAGCCCGCCATCCAATTTGTGAAAGTGCAGGGCCTATGGCAGCAGAACAGCAACCTCCCCGAAGCCGAAAAGGTAGTGGAGCATGTATGGCAACTCGTGCAGAGCGGAGTAGAAGATGTGGGCGTCATCACGTTCAACTACAACCAGCAGATGCTGGTACAGGACCTGCTGGAGGAAAAAGCCCAGGTGCAAGGTATAGCCTTGCCGCCGACTGTCACGGTGAAGAACATCGAGAACATGCAGGGAGATGAGAAGGAGGTGGTGATCTTATCGGTGGGCTATGCACCGGATGCGAAAGGCAAGATGGTAATGCAGTTCGGCAGCCTGAATCAGGCTGGTGGCGAGAATCGCCTGAACGTGGCCATTACCCGCGCCCGGCAGCTGGTGATGGTGGTGAGCAGCATCCGGAGCGAACAATTGCAAGTGGATAATGCCCAGCATGCCGGTCCCAAACTGCTGCGCGATTACCTGCACTACGCCCAGCAAGTCAGTCGCCGTTATTTCAAGTACGAGCCGCAGGTACTGCCTATGCCCGCACACGTACCCTTGCTGAAAGAGCGGCTCGCCCAGGCTATACCTGCCCTGCAAGCCGCCGTGCCTTTCGCCGACCTCACCCTGATGGAAGAGGGGAACTACAACAGCGTAGTGCTCACTGATGACGACCTGTACTACAACAACCTCTCTGTCCGTCACGCCCACGCCGACATTCCGGTACTGCTCCGTCAACGCAACTGGCCCTTCCAGAAGGTATACAGCCGGCAGTACTGGGACAATAAAGAGGCGCTGGTGAAAAAGTTAAAGAGGGTAGAAGAGATTAAGAGTTGAGGAGTTAAGAAGTTTAAGAATTTCGGAGTTTGAGAGTTGAGGAGTTTGGAAATAGTAGCGACGTTACACCGTAACGTCGTATCATTTGCGTACACCTTTTGTGAGCGATTTTTTTGGCCATCAGTCGTTAATAAACGAAACGAAAATAAGCTCCCTGCAACTGCCGCGGGTTTCCTGTTCTGCGCACATGACATACGGGGATGTGGACATGCCCAACAGTGGGGGGAGGAGCCCTCAATAAAACTTTCGGATTGCAAATCCGAAAGAGCGGTAAGGAAAAGCTCCTAGAGAAATTTAAACTATGACCGATTCGGGAGAATGGTCCAGATCTCTCATTTCATTCGAGATGACAGTTTCCCATTCTGTTCTTTCTGACTCATTTTTTTCGGATTTGCAATCCGAAAGTATTGCAAAAGCGGATTTGTAATCCGCGAGCCAAAGGCTCAAACTACCTGTATAACGGCACTCTTATTTGAGTTAGCGGCAATCACAGCACAAACTTTTGTAATCGTGCAAAATTCAATCAACAATCAACAATCAGCAATCAACAATTTAACCACCCCCGAGTAAATGCTCATCAAACTTTTCACCCTGTATGTATACCTGCAAACGGCTTTGTGCGGCTGCGGACCCGACCTGCGCAACAGCGACTTTGAGCGGCTACGGAAGGAGTACAAGGTGAAAGTGGAGCGCATCGGACGCCTGGATGCCCGCATCCGGGAGAGCTCCGGACTGGCCCATGCCACCGACAGCACCTTCTGGACACACCCGGATGGCGGCCAGCCTGCTGAGCTATACCTGTTTAACCTGAAAGGCGAACTGCTGCAAACGGTGCCCTTGCCTATACCCAACCGGGACTGGGAAGAACTAGCTCAGGACAACCAAGGCAACCTTTACATCGGCGACTTCGGCAACAATGCCAACACCCGCCGCGACCTGCGCGTTCTCAAGGTACAGGAGGAAGGTAGGACCGTGCAGGATACTATACGCTTCCTCTTCGCGGACCAGCAGGAATTTCCACCTCCCGCGTCCGCCAAACACTTCGACCTGGAGGCGTTCTTTTACCGTGCTGACAGCCTGCACCTGTTTACCAAAAGCCGTGCACGCAAGGGCCTCACCCGCCGCTATACCTTGCCTGCCGCAGCCGGTTCCTATACCTTGCAGCCCCAGGAGCAATTGCGCGTGAGCTCCGCTATCACAGCCGCCGACAGCGCTCCCAACAGAAAAGACTTCGCCTTGCTCGGGTATGGGCGGCTATACCTGTTTGAACCCGAAAACGAGCAGGTGCAGTTTGCCGGCAAGCGCTACTGTCTGCCACTGGCCCGAACAGGTCAGGCGGAGGCGCTGCTATACCTGTCGCCAACAGAACTGCTCATCAGCAACGAAAGTGGAAAGCTATACCTGGTGCGTTTTGAGTTGAAGCGGTAGTCGGTATTTACCTATCTCTGGTGTGGGAAGTTTGATGTATTGCTGTTGAATGTGACGGCCTCCGGGTTGTACACGTATAGCTAGCATACCCCATAACTGAAAAACGATGCAACAAACGATATTGGTGACTGGTGCTACAGGTACTGTAGGCCGCGAGATCATAAAACAACTTTCCATGCAGGATGTCAATGTCCGGGCGGGCGTACACTCGCTCATCAAAGGCGAAAACCTGAAAAGACTGCCTGGTGTGGAGATCGTGGAGATCGATTTCAATGACCCAGACTCGCTGCATGCCGCCTTCACAAACATAGACCGCCTTATGCTTATTACACCGCTCTCGGAACATCAACTGGAGATGGCCCGCAATCTGGTATCAGAAGCCGTGAAGCAAGAAGTTAAATATATTGTAAGACTGTCGGCGCTGGGGGCGGGGGCGGAGCCTGGTATACAATTGGGGCGTTGGCACCGGGAAATGGAAAGGTATGTAGAGGAGAGCGGCATCCCTTTTACCATCCTGCGGCCTGCGGGGTTTATGCAGAACCTGGTGACTTTCAGCGCTGAATCCATTAAGCAGGAAGGGAAGTTCTATATGCCGGTAGGAGAGGGCAAGGTCAGCTACATCGACACCCGCGACATTGCGTCTGTGGCGGTAGAGGTGCTGCTGTCGGGCGAGCACTCAGGGAAGGTATACGAACTGACCGGGCCGGAGGCACTTTCGCACCAGGAAATAGCCGAGGTGCTGGGCAATGCAACAGGCAAGCAAATAGACTTTGTGGATGTGCCGGAAGAGGCAGCTCGCCAGGCCATGCTCACCCATCACACACCCGCACCAATAGCCGATGCTCTTCTGGAGCTGTATGCAGTGTACAAAACCGGAAAGTCTTCCCTTGTAACAGATTCTGTAAAGGAAATAACAGGTCGTGCTCCCCATAACTTCCGGCAGTTCGCCAGCGACTATAGCGGGTGCTTTTAAAGTGTCAGGTATGGATGCACAAAAAAGGCCTTCCCTAACATAGGGAAGGCCTTTCTATTTTACATCATTTCAAATTAGTCCAGGTCACGGTAGCGGTCGCTTCTTCTTGTCTCAAAGCTGCTGTCATCATCGTAGTTGGAGCGTCCGCGCTGCGAGTAGTCCTGGCCGCCCATGCCACTGCGATAGTTTTCGCGGGAAGATGAGCCTTGGTTATCGCTGTAGTAAGAGGTGTTGCTGTCCATAGAGCCATAGCGGCTCTGGTCGCCTCCTCGTCCGCCCTGGCCATAGCCACCTTCACGGTAACCGCTTTGGCCATAGCCGCTCATGCCGCCGCTTCTTTCAGATCCGCCGTAGCCGCCGCTACTCATAGAGCCGTAGCCACCCTGCAATCTGCCGCCCATCGAGCCGTAACCGCCCTGAGAGGAAGAACCGTAACCACCACGACTGCTCATCGAGCCATAGTCGCTTTGTGAAGATGAACCGTAGCCTCCCTGCGAGCCCTGACGCGAAGATCCGCCGTAGCTGCTTTGCGAGCCGTAGTTATCATCATAAGAGCTTCCGCCGCGGTTGCGGTCCTGAGAAGAGCGGTACTCGTCGTTATATGAGCCGCCGCGTGAGCCGTAGCCACCCTGCGAACCATAGCCGCCCTGCATAGAGCTCTGCGAGCTGTAGCCTCTCTGTGAGCCATAGTCGTCGCGGTCGTACTCGCTCATACCTCTGGATGAACCATAACCCATGGAGCCGTAACGGTCACGATCGCCGTAGTTGCCTTGTGAAGACGAACCGTAGTTGCCTGAGCCGCCGCGGCTGCTCATAGAGCCGTAATCGCCCTGTGATGAAGAGCTGTAGCCGCTGCTGTCGCCGTAGCCACGCTGCATGCCCTGCGATGAACCGTAGCCACCTTGTGAGCCACGCTGGCCGTAGTCGCCCTGTCCGTAGCTCTGCTGATAGCTGCCCTGGCTGCCATAGCCGCCGTGCATATTTGATCTGGACGAGCCTGAACCTGTCATGCTTGAACCGTAGCCTTCCTGGCCACTTCTGCTGCTGCCGCCATAGCCACCCTGAGACGAACCACCATAGTTGCCCTGGTTACTGCTGCGGTAGCTGCCGCCTTGCTCGTATCCGCCGCGGCCACTGCTGTAGCTGCCATAGCCGCCCTGGTTAGAGCCGCTGCCCTGCATACCGAAAGAGCCCTGTGAGCCACCGTAGCTTTGGCCACCCATGTTGTCGCCTTCTCTGTCCTGGTAGCCGCCCTGCATACCACCTCTCGAGGCACCGTAGTCCTGATCCTGGTAGCGGGTGCGGTTGCCTTCCATGCCACCTTGGTTGCCATAGTTATAGCCACCCTGCGAGCCGCCATAGTTGCCCTGCGATGAAGAGCTGTAGCCGCTGCTGTCGCCGTAACCGCGCTGCATGCTGCCACCCTGCTGCGAAGAGCCGTAATCGCCCTGATAGCCATAGCCACCCTGGCCACCGTAGTTGCTGTTCTGTGAGCCATATCCATAGCCGCCTTGTGAGCCGTAGCCCTGCTGGCTGTCACCGTAGTTCTGGCCACCTTGCTGCTGGTTGCCATAGCCCTGCTGAGAGCCGCTCTGGCTGCCGTAGTTCTGGTCGCTGCTGCCCATCGAGCTGCCGCTCATAGAACTGCTGCTGGTAGACTCTATGCCCTTGCCGGACTTAGAAGAAGATGAGGAAGATTTTGCTGTTTTGGAATCGGAAGTTTTGGCAGTGGTTTTAGAGCCTGCTTTTGCTTTTATACCTGTCGACTTCGTGTCAGAAGAAGTCGTTTTGCTGCTGCTCTTTGATGCAGGACTAGAGCTGGAAGAGGAAGAACCCATGCTAGAGCTTCCCTGGTTCATGGAGTCCATGCCAGATCCGCTTGAACTGGATCCGCTTTGGTTGGAAGTGCCCGAAGACATGCCGCTCGACATGCTGCCAGACTGGCTGGACGACTGATTTTTTTCGTTTTCTTTCATAGTTCTGATCTCCTCAGTTTATAGTTATAGATTAAAAGGTATAGTAAAGGATCAATTTCCTGGGGCATCGCCACTGCGCAGCACAAAATGGCAAAGCAGTGGTAAGGCCTTGTTCAGGGCACACCAAAAAATGGTCATTATACCGATTTAGTTAGTGTAACTGAACGTTTTAGCTATACGGACCTTACGTAGGAGGGTTATGAGACAGGTATAGGGCGGGAGGGCCCGTGAGACAACCCGAAACACTTGCGTGCAGGTGCACCAAGAAGTTGAGAAAAGAAAGCTATGTTTCTGATTTAGATGACCTTTTTCTGATGGAAGAGGTCACATTATATTTTTAGGAATTTGGTTATTTATAAGAACTTATTTTTTACCTTTGCTTCTATTATTAACAATTATTTATCATGCAAACAGGTAAAGTAAAATTCTTCAACGTGTCTAAGGGCTTCGGATTCATCGTGGCTGACGACACAAACCAAGACATCTTCGTTCATCAGACAGGTCTTGTTCACGAAATCCGTGAGAACGACCGTGTTTCTTTCGAAGTGAAAGATGGCAAAAAAGGATTGAATGCAATTAACGTAGAGCGTATCTAAGTTAACGAACATATAGCCCTTTAGGCAGGGCATTCATCTATTTTGACCCGCTCAGTTCTCTGAGCGGGTTTTTTATTTTCTTCCGTTCTCGGCTTCTTTTTCCTCGTTGCGCTCCTCGCCTTTTTCCAGCCCTTCCTGTATCAGTTCATTCGCCTCTTCGTGATCTTCGGCATCGGCTTTGGGAGGCTGCTGCTCGTTTTGGAGCTTCGGCTCATAGTTCAGCGTGATCAGGATCGGGAAGTGGTCGGACCCGAACTTGGGCAGACGCTCCATGTGCACCAGCCGGAACGAAGGATCGTAAAAAACGTGATCGAGGGGGTAGCGGAAGAGCGGTATGTAGGCATTGTAGGTGTTGTAGAAGCCACGGCCGACGCGTGGGTCCAGCATACCGCTTATCTGCTTGAACAGCTTGGTGGTGCTGGACCAGGCCACATCGTTCAGGTCGCCGGCCACAATGGAAGGATGCGGTGATTTCTTGACAGCCTTGGCCGCGATCAGGAGTTCCGCCTCACGGGTTTCAGTGTTCTGCAAGAGGCGCGGAGGCTGCGGGTGCACGGTGTACAAATCAAACAAAAGTCCGCTTGGCAGTTCTACAGTCGTAAAAAACGAGGGAATGTCATCTTCTACCATAAAGCGTATCTCGCTGTCGAGCAGCTTGAACTTGCTGTAGAGCAGCATGCCGTAGGTGTTCTCCAGCGGCTTTTCGATGGCGTATGGGAAACGCTTGCTCAGCTCAGGTTGCAGGTGTTGGTGCCAGGCGCTGTCGGGTTCGTTGATAAGCACAATGTCAGGGTCGGCACGCAGAACGAGCTGTAGGAATTTCTCATACTTTTTGTTGGTCATGCGCACGTTCGAGATCATCAGCGTGATACAGTTGGCCGGTTTCGCTACTTCTGTGCGCAGGGCTTCGACCGGTGCGACCGGTGTGAAGAAGTACACATAACGCATTTCGTTCGCAATTGCTAGCACCCACAGCACGAGCATGGCGATCTCTGCTGCATCGCCTGCAAAACCGAACAACGCTACATAGGCCACCAGCACGCCCGTTAGCAGTATAGCCACATGCAAGCGCGGAAAGTCGAGTACCCTGATCCACCATAAAGGGGATTTGATGAGCGGTAGAAATGAAAATAGCGTCAGAACGAATCCGGCTATCTGGAGGGTGAGCTTCATATTGTTGCAAGCAAACAGGTATAGGACAGTAAGATATACTGCATACTTTCAACACTAATTTTTTGTTGTAAGCGCCTGCGGTTTCTTGTCAGGATCTAAAGCGTTCGGCATAAAGTATAGCGTATGCAGGTATATAAAAAAAATGGCCGAAGCTATGAATAAGCCCCGGCCGTTTTCTAAAGAATCTGTTATGTGCTACTTGCCTGCTTCCTCTACACGCACGCCCACTGCCAGAACGTTGGGAAGCGGATCGCGGCGCATGTACTGCGTCAGCTGCAGGCGGTACGTGCCCGCCTGTGGAAGAGCGACGTCCTTCAGCACCAGCGACTGTATATCGTAAATGTCGCTAGAGCCCTTTCCTTCTGGCTTTCCTGTTTTTGCATCCATCAAATGGATTTCGTGCAGCGCCGACGATACCTGGCTGCTATCTGGTGCCGTGAGGCGATGCTGCAGGTACAGGTTATAGTAGTCGTATGCCAAGGAGTAGCGCACATTGAAGTACACGTTATACCGCTTGGTAGTATCCGTAATGGCAAACTCAAATACAGGCGCATTGTCTACTGTCCAGTTCTTGTCGGGCAGCTCTATGTTTTGCTCATATACCCGCGATGGGTCGCAGGCCGACAGTAGCAAGGTGCCCGCTACTGCCAGCGTCAGCATCAGGTTACGCATCAGACGAAGGTGTTTTAGGTTGGTTTGGTTTTGGTCCACGGTTCGGTCTACGTGACTTCTGACGCCGCTGCTGCGGTGCGCCATCGCCTTGCGGCGGTTGCTCAGTTGGTTTGCCCTCGCCACGTGGTAGGCGTGGAGCCTCACCTTCGCGGGCTGGTCTGGCTTCGCCGCGCGCGGCTCTTTCCTCGTTGCGTGGTCCACGTTCTTCCTGGTTCTCACGGCCTTCGCGGTTACCCCGATTGCGCGGTGGGCGCTGCTTTTTAGGGCGTTGCGCCTGTTCAGCTCCCTGCGCCTCCGGGCTGGCTCCCCCCACACTTGCTTTGGCTGGCATACCTTGCTCAGGTGATTTGCCATCGCGCGGTCCACGGTTGCGGCCCCGATTGTCACGTTGCCCACGACCCTCACGCGGCTCACGCTGTTCTCTGCCCTCACGCTGGTCTCTTGGCTCACGTGGTTCTCTCGGTTCACGTTGCTCCCTGCCTTCGCGTGGTTCGCGCTGCTTCTGCTCGTTGCGTTGGCTGCGCGGTTCGCGTGCTTCGCCTTGCTGACGACCGTCCTGCTTTTGCTCGGCTCCTTCGGGAGCACCTGATTTTTTCTTCTTTTTCTTCTTTTTCTTACTCTTGAACTTGTCGTCGAGTCGCTCGAGGCTACCCTCCACTTGCGCCACAAATTCGTTCTGCTTCGGCTCGTTCACAGGTTCCTCTACCAGCGTTTCAGGCACAATGCCCTGGCTGTTCATTTTCAGGATTTCGTGCACTCGCTCCACTGGCACGGGGTACCAGTTGTTGTCGCCACGGTAGCCGAACCACATCATCTTTTTAAAGATGTCGGTTTTCTGCAGCATGGCATCACCCTGCTTGGTTTGCAACGGCCGCGACACGGTTGGTATATCCTTGAGCGCCTCCATGTAGGTTTCGAGCTCGTAGTTGAGGCAGCACTTCAGGCGCCCGCACTGGCCCGACAGCTTGCTCGGGTTGAGTGACAGGTTCTGGTAACGGGCCGCCGTGGTAGATACGCTCTTGAAATCGGTGAGCCAGGTAGAGCAGCACAGTTCGCGGCCGCAGGAACCTATACCTCCCAATCGGCCGGCCTCGTGGCGCAGGCTGATCTGACGCATCTCGATGCGCACCTTAAACTCCTCGGCCAGTTTCTTGATCAGGTCGCGGAAGTCGACGCGGTCGTCGGCAGAATAATAGAAGGTGGCTTTGGAGCGGTCTGCCTGAAACTCTACATCAGACAGCTTCATTTTGAGGCCCGTCTGTTGGATGATCTCACGGGAGCGGTACATAGTGGCCGCCTCCTGCTCCTGCACCTCACGCAGCTTTTCCAGATCGCGCTCGTTGGCGATGCGGTAAATGGTGCGGATCTCCTCGTTGTTGTCTACCTTTTTCTTGAGCATCTGCAGGCGCACCAGTTCGCCTTTCAGCGACACGGTGCCGATGTGATGCCCATTGGGCACGTCTACTACCACCGGGTCGCCGGTGGTCAGGTCGAGTCTGTTTATGTTGCGGAAGAAGTCTTTGCGCCCTCCCTTGAATCTTATTTCTACGATGTCGAACTCCTCAAACGCGGTTGGTATTTCCATATCGCTGAGCCAGTCGAACACGTTTAAACGATTGCAGCCTCCTGTGCTACAGCCGCCGTTGCTTTTGCAGCCTCCCGGTTTATCGCCGGTGCTGCATCCGCCACTAGAACATGAACTACATCCCACTGTTTATATCTCCTATATAGCCGTGAGGCTTCTTGTTTTCTTATTGTCTGAATTAACAAATATACTAATTTTTTGAGCTTATGCTCAAATACCGGCTTTCGTGCCTGCGGTCTTTAACAGTCCGACGCATAAATTAGTGCTTTTACGGGAGTTTTAAACAGTGTGTGCCAAAGCTATTTAGCAAAATGCAATCCAGCAGGTATGGCCGTGAAGGGATTATCCCCTAATTTTAGAGAATGCTTCGGAAACTCCTGTCACATGCTGCGATCTATGGCTTGTCTGCTCAGATACCCCGCCTGGCGGGTGTGCTGGCCCTGCCCCTTATCACGCAGCACCTGACACCGGAAGATTACGGCGTGGCCGGTGTGGTGACAGCCTACTACAGTGCTCTGGTTATGCTGCAGTCGCTGGGTTTTACCGTGGTGATGGAAAACAGCTTTGCCCGGCATCCCCGCCGTTTCCAGTGGATCTGGCGCCAGCTTTATGGTTTCCTGACGAGCTGGTCGCTTGTGTATGGCCTGCTCTGTATGGGGATCATATACCTGGCGGTTCCTGCCGATGCACACGAGAATCGACTGCTCATTTCGCTGCTGGTTTGCACCCCTACGCTCTTTTTTGTCGTCACTGATCTGTTTGGGGGCTTTTACTGCCTGCACACACAGCGACCTGTGCCCATTGCGGTCCGATCGTTCCTGATGGGCGGAACAAACGTCCTGCTGACCATTTATTTCATTGCTGAGCTCAAGTTAGGGTATATGGGCTGGTTCTATGCCAGCACAATTTCGGCGGCGGTAGGCACTGTGGTGAGCGTTTATGTTGTGGCGACATGGAAACTCTGGCCCATCTTCAACTTTAAATGGTACCGCATCCGGCAGAGTCTCCGTGTTTCGCTCCCGGCAGTGCCCCATGGTTTCTCTTTTTTTATGCTCGATACCTCGGATCGCCTGGTGCTGGATGTGCTTGGTATACCTGTCGGGCGGATCGGTCTCTATAACGTGGCGTCGAACTTCGGTATGTATTTTTCGTCGGCCAGTCTTGCCGTGGTGCAGGCGGCCTCACCACTCTACATGAAACTCTATGCCCAGACAAAAAGCATGGAAGCCGCCCTGCAGGCCCGTAGAATGACCTTCGTGCTGCAGATTCTCTTTTTCGCCGGCACTTTTGTGGCCAGCCTCTGGATGAAGGAAATTTTTGATCTGCTTATCCGGAACAAAGAGCTGCAGCAGGCTTACCCACTGGCCATCATTATTCTGATGGGGTATAACTTCAGGCCGATGTTCATGGCGGTAACGAACCTGCTCACGTTTCATGAAAAAACAAATCAGCTCTGGCGCATTTCCACCGTAGCAGGTATAGGCAACATCCTCCTCAACCTGATTCTGATACCGCTCTATGGCTTTCAAATGGCTGCCTATACCACTTTTGCCGCGCTGATCTACATGGGCTATGCAGGCTTTCTGCTGCGGAGCTATCAAGAACTGACCCTGGTGCGCTACTATGCTATCTGGTGGTTGCTGGCCACTGTTACGCTGCTGGTGGTGGCATACCAGCTGCGTGAAGTATCGGTTTGGCAGAAAACCCTGATTTCGCTGGTGAGCCTGAGCGCAGGTATAGCGGCCTTCTGGAAAAACAGAAAGCCAGCCTAAGACGCGATGCTTTGGCTGGCCTTCTGCTGAAGTGGTCTCCATTTTATGGTTTCAGTACTACCTTCAGGCAGTTGTCTTCTTTTTTGTTGAAGATGTCGTACATGCGGGAAGCCTCTGCCAACGGCACGGTATGGGTAATGATGTCGTCGAGCTTCACTTTGCCTTCCTGCACCAGCGAAATGAGGTGGTCGATGTAGCGGTGCACCCAGGCCTGGCCGCCTCGCAGAGTCAACCCCTTGTCGAACCATTTGTAGAGCGGGAAGTTGTCGTAAGGCGAGCCGTAAACCCCTACTACAGTCACAGTACCCGAACGTCGTACGGCGTCCATGCATTTCTCGAGCACTTTCATCGTGCCTTTCTCCATCTGCACCACATTCAAGGCCTTTTCGAGCATCGTGCGGTCGGCTTCCATACCTACAGCATCCACGCACACATCAGCGCCGTAGCCGCCGGTCATATCCCGAATCACCTGCACGGCATCTACTTCAGACGCGTTAATCACTTCGGCGTTTGCAGTGGTGCGGGCTTTTTCGAGGCGGTAAGGCTGTATGTCTATACCTATCACGCGTTTGGCGCCCTGCAGCCAGGCCGATTTCATGGCCATGATACCCACGGGACCGCAACCCCACACGGCCACTGTCTCGCCGCCTTTAAGCTGCGCCCAGTCAATGGAGGCCCAGCCGGTCGGGAAGATATCGGTCAGGAAAAGTACCTGCTCGTCGGTAAGGTTATCGGGCACTTTGCGTGGGCCATAATCGGCGTAAGGCACGCGTACGTACTCCGCCTGCCCGCCGTTATAGCCGCCGTATATGTCTGTGTAGCCAAACAGGGCCGCGCCTGCGCCTTTTGCCATCACGATCTCTCCTTCAGGGCCATAGTGATCGGGGTTGGAGTTCTCGCAGTGCGTGGGGAGCTGCATGTTGCAAAAGTGGCAGGTACCGCAGGAAATAGGGAATGGCACCACCACGCGGTCGCCCTTCTTCAGGTTTTTCACACCGGCGCCTACTTCCTCCACAATGCCCATAAACTCGTGTCCCATCACCATGTCGCGGGCCTGGGGCACCATGCCGTTGTAAATGTGCAGGTCGGAGCCGCAAATGGCCGTAGAGGTCACCCGGAGAATACAGTCGCGCGCATCTTCTATTCTGGGGTCATCGATCGTCTCCACCTGTATGTCTTTCATTTTGTGGAATACTGCTGCTTTCATAGTTTATTTTTTAGGTTTTCGTATTAGCTTCTGTAAGCTTTTGTATTTTTCAGTACTTCAGTTTAACGGCAAGCAAGGAAAGCGGGTTATTTCGGGAATCGTGTAATTGATCCTGGCGTTGCCGGTGCTTCATTTTTGTGTTTCAAATTCATACGGCATGCAAACTCAGGCATCTTATACTTTTTCATTTTTGCGCGAGCACGATGTTCCTGCTATTTACGACACCTTTGTGGCGGCTTTTGCCGATTACATCATCCCGATTAAAGTGAGCAGAGAGGAGTTTGCCATGAAGTTTAAGCGAGAAGGTGTAGTGCCCAGTTTTTGTGCTGGAGCATATTATGGCGGGCAGTTGGTGGGTTTTATACTGACAGGGCTGGGAGAGTGGCAAGGTATACCTACCGCCTACAATGCGGGTACGGGTGTGTTGCCGGAGCATAGGGGGCAACAGCTAACCAAACGGCTCTATACTTTTCTGATACCCAAGCTGCGCGAGAGTGGGGTGGAGCAATGCCTGCTGGAGGTGATCGACGGGAACGTGGCCGCAGTCAAGGTATACCGCTCGCTCGGCTTTTCAACAACCCGCACCCTCGACTGTTACCGGAGCCCGGTGGGGGAATTGCTGCTTTCAGGTAAAGAAGCAGAGCTATCTTTGGGTATCCGTGAGGCTGCCAAACCCAATTGGAAAGCCTGCCGTGCTTTCTGCGACATAAGGCCGAGCTGGCAGAACACAGATGCCGCTTTCAAAAGAAACCCTGATCAGAAACTGGTACTGGAAGCTTACGCAGAAGAGCTTTTGGTCGGCTATGTGGCGCTCTTTCCGCGCACGGGCGCTGTGGCCCAACTGGGCGTGCACCCAGACTACCGTAACCAAGGTATAGCCACGGCTTTGCTGGGCGAAGCCGTGAGGCAAAGCAAGGCGCGAGCCCTTCTACTGCTTAACGTCGATCAGTCGAACACCACGGTGGCCACTTTCCTGGAGCGGATCCACCTCAAGCGCTTTCTGGCGCAGCACGAAATGCTTCTGCCTTTGCTCTAGGTATGGCGTTCCTCTTTAATCTGCCTAATTTGCAGCCGATTTTTATTTACCGGAGCTAAGTAGCTCTCTCAAACTGGATGATATGAACACTGCTTGGTTTTACCTGATATTGGCAGGTATATGCGAAATAGGCTGGGCCTTTGGGCTCAAGTACAGCGAAGGCTTCACAAAACCCCTGGTGAGTGTCGTGACGGTTATTGTGATGATCCTGAGCTTTGTGCTGTTGTCGCAGGCCATGAAAACGCTGCCGCTGGGCACTGCCTACGCCATCTGGACAGGTATAGGAGCAGCCGGGACCGCTATACTGGGTATGTTTTTCCTGAACGAGCCCAAAGACCTGATGCGGATCTTGTGCCTGCTGATGATCGTGGCAGGCGTGGTCGGTTTGAAATTTTTTGCCGAAAGCAACTAGCGGCTCAAGCGGTACACATCGGCCTGCTCCTTGGAGAGTAGGTATAGTAGGTTGTTGCTGATCAGCGCGGAGAGGTATGTTTTATCAGATGGTAGCGGGAGGGAGCGTTCCTGCAGCTTGTACAGGTCAAAAAAGTGCAGGACATTGTTCTTCACAAAGTATAGCTCGTTCCCTCCAAAAGCAATATAAGATACGCCTGTAAAGGGCAGCTTCTTTTTGTAATTGCCCAGGTTGTCGAATACGTACACCCCGCTGTTGTAATCCAGCAGGTATACCATGTTCTGGTACTCCCGGATAAAGCGCACATCAAAACGGGCCTTGTCCAGGATGAGGTTGAGCGGTGTTTCGATGATGGGTTTCTGGTAGCGGAGGTCCAGTTTGCTGAGCGTAAAGTCGGATTCGTTGAAGAGCCAGAAGCTATCGTCGGAGGTGAGGGTAGCGGCTTGCACGTTGCCCATGTAGCCCAGGTCCGTCAGTCGCGTATTGGCGATGGGGCGCATAAAGCGGTCGAGTAAGGTAAGTTCCTGGCGGTCTTCGTAGAAAAGAAACACCTTCATCGGGTTCCAGGCTTCCACTGCCGAGATGCGTCCGCGGCTGGGTGGAGAAAATGTGTTGACAGGCTTTCCGGTTGTATCGAGTACAAACAGGTTCTGGCTTGGGTCCATCAGGTATACGTTGCCGTTCCGGGCAACAGAAACCGCAGCAGGAGAGGAGATAGGCAAGCTATGGTTGTAGGTAAGCGTAACCGACGAGTCAGGTTGCTGCGCGGCGGCAGGTAAAGCCAGCAGAGTCAGCAACAGGTATAGGGCCGTGCTCAGGTATAGCTTACTGCTCAAAATATTCGAGTTTAAGGTCTTTGCCATCGTATACGCCGTAAGAGCAAAAATTGACCCATTCTCCGAGGTTTACATACCTGCTGTCGCCATTGATGGGCATGTCGAGTGGCAGGTGGCGATGTCCGAACACATAGAAATCGTGATGCTGCTCGTTTTCCACTTCTTTGCAGTATTGCACCAGCCATTCCTCTTCCCCGAAAAACTTCTCGTCGTCTTTTGTATTGCTGATGCGGCTCTTGCGCGACCACATATTGGCGATGCCTATACCTGCGTTAGGGTGCAGCCAGCCAAACAGCCATTGACAGGCCTTGTTGTTAAACACCTTTTTGAGCACTTTGTAGGTATGGTCGCCCGGGCCAAGGCCGTCGCCGTGCCCGATGTAGAATTTGTGCCCACCGAAATTGGTGGAGATAGGCTCCCGGATGATGGGAATCTGGAGTTCTTCCGGAAAGTAGTCGAACATCCACATGTCGTGGTTCCCCGTGAAAAAAAGCACCGGTATACCTGCGTCGGTCAGTTCGGCCAGCTTGCCCTGCAGTCGGATGAATCCCTTGGGTATGGCATGCCGGTACTCGAACCAGAAATCGAATATGTCGCCCAGCAGCAGAATAGCCGCCGCGTCGTGCTTTACGCTGTCGAGCCAGCGCACGATCTTTTTCTCACGGGCACGGCTGCTCTCGGCGTCGGGCACACCCAGGTGAAAGTCAGAGGCGAAATACACTTTCTGGCCGGGAGCCAGCTGGTCAATGCGGAAGGTCATCTATCAGGAAAAGTACGAGCTGTTTTGGGCCGTGAGCGCCCATTACCAATGTTTTTTCAATATCGGCCGTGCGGCTCGGGCCACTCACCAGCGATACCATGGAGGGGAAGTTCTCCTTATACTTGTCGCGCACCCGCTGCAGACCGTCTTTGATGTCGGGCACCAACTGGCTTGCTTTGGCCACCACCATGTGCGTCTCCGGGTAAATGCTCAGGCGTCTGCCGCCGGCATTGCCCGAACTCACCAGAATGCTGCCCGTGCGCGTGATCAATGCTTCGCAAGTGGTGAGGCTGGCCTGGGCCTTGGGAATGAATTCTTCTTCCGTGGAAGTAAAGTCTATACCTGCCTGGTAAAGGATGTTTTGCAGGTTCGGCTCCCAAACATGGAGGTATTCGATCTGCTGCTCCCGTTTCAGATTGAATAGCTGGTCAAAAAAATCCTCCTCGTCTTCGCAGTATACAAACAGGCCGCTGTTGGCGATAAAAGCCTGCGCAAAGGCAATGGATTGATCTTCAGCCAGTGGTAAATGAATCGGGGAGCTGAAGTCGGGGGTGGGAGGCAGAAAAGGCGCTGACTTAGCCAGCGCCTCTCTAACTCTTCTCAATACAATTTCTTTCGATTTTGCTTCGTACATGCCTGGTGTTATCAAGCTGTTCTGGTATTAATGGTATCGTTCGGATCGGCCGGCGCATCATTTTGAATTGGCGTGCTGGGCACACTGCCCTGTCCATTCTGTTCGGGATGCCTTGTTTGACCGATTTCGATCGGATGCTGCTCCTGCTCCACCTCGCTTTTGGTTTTGCTGCGGTCTGTACCGGCTGTGTGTGCCTGGTAAGTCGTCAGGGCATCAAAAGGACGTTTGCCTACCAAGCGCTCCAGGTCGCTCTGGAACAGAATCTCTTTCTGCAGAAGCTCCTGTGCCACAATTTCCAACTCTCTGGCCTTATCAGTCAGCAAAGCTTTGGTGCGTTCGTAAGCAGCACTGATGAGGGTGCGAACTTCCTCGTCTATTGTTTCGGCCGTTGCTTCAGAATACGGTTTGTTAAAGGCCATATCCGTCTGCTTCGAATCATAGAACGATACGTTGCCAATTTTCGGGTTCATGCCATACATCGTCACGATGCTGTAGGCCATTTTGGTGATGCGCTCCAAGTCACTCAAAGCGCCTGTAGAGATCTTGCCAAACACCAGCTCTTCGGCGGCACGTCCGCCCAGGGCCATGCACATTTCGTCGATCAGCTGCTCGGTGGTGTACAGGAACTGCTCTTTCGGCAGATACTGCGCATAGCCCAGTGCAGCCACCCCACGTGGAACAATACTCACTTTCACCAAGGGGTCGGCGTGCTCCAGGAACCAGCCCGCAATGGCATGACCGGCTTCGTGGTAGGCTACAATTTTCTTCTCCTCAGGAGAGATGATCTTGTTCTTTTTCTCCAAACCACCGATCACACGGTCAACGGCGTCGTTGAAATCCTGCTGATCCACTGCCTTCTTGTTACGGCGGGCGGCGATCAGGGCAGCTTCGTTACACACGTTGGCAATCTCGGCACCGGCAAAACCTGGGGTTTGTGCAGCCAGCTTACGGGCATCCACATCCGGCGCCAGCGTCAGCGGCTTCAGGTGCACCGAGAAGATCTCGGTACGGCCATTGATGTCTGGTTTGTCGATGCTGATCTGGCGGTCGAAACGGCCCGGACGAAGCAGGGCAGAGTCCAGCGTATCAGGGCGGTTGGTCGCTGCCAGAATGATCACACCGGAGTCCGTGGCAAAACCGTCCATTTCTACCAGCAGGGAGTTCAGGGTGTTCTCACGTTCGTCGTTACCGCCTGGCGTTGCGCCACGGCTACGGTGACGGCCAATGGCGTCAATCTCGTCGATGAAGATGATACAAGGCGCCTTGGCTTTGGCCTGCTTAAACAGGTCACGCACACGGGCTGCGCCCACACCAACGAACATCTCCACGAAGTCAGAACCTGATAGCGAGAAGAACGGCACGTCGGCTTCACCGGCAACTGCTTTCGCAAGCAAGGTCTTACCGGTACCCGGAGGGCCTACCAGCAGGGCGCCTTTCGGGATCTTACCGCCCAGGATCGTGAATTTGCTTGGGTTCTTGAGGAACTCTACAATCTCCTGAATTTCTTCTTTCGCCTCTTCCAAGCCGGCAACGTCCTTGAACGTGATTTTTACCTTGTTCTCGGCATCGAACAGGGCAGCCTTAGACTTACCGATGTTGAAGATCTGGCCACCCGCGCCACCCGCTGTTACGCGGCGCATCAGGAACCAGAAACCAAACAGCAGCAGGATCAGGAAGCCCCACTGGAAGAAGAAATCAGCGAAACCGGTGCGTGTCTCAATGGTGTAAGGCACCCGGTTCTCGCGCGGGATATTCTCCTGCAGCTTTTCGTAATCTTCTTTAAAAGACTCTGCCGTGATGATGGTGAAATGGTAGTGCGGACCCGGGTCAGATGAGCCGAGTGTGCTGCGGCCGGATAGCTCGCGGCTATACTTCTCGTTCTGCAGGGCATCGTCTTTCAGGTATACCTCCACTACTTTGCCGTTCACGATGGTCAGCTTTTTGACATCGTTGCTCACCAGCATCTCTTCAAAGCGCTGTTGAGTGGTTTCTACAGAGGCGCTGCTCTTGTTCAGCCAAGTGAGTCCGAAAATAAGAAGGATGAGTACCGCCAGCATCCACAGCTGCATTGTTGGCCGTGGGGGCGTAGGAGGTATCATCGGCTTTTTCTTTTTGCTATTCCCTTTATTATTTTTTTCAGCCATGAATATGTTGTTTCAGGATAAATGAAATACAGAGAGCCGCCTCGTTTTGTTTTAGGGCGTTTCTGTTAAGTTTAGGCATCTTCAATGCGACGGATGCCCGCGTCGCCCCACAACTCTTCCAGCGCGTAAAACTCGCGTTTGTCTTTCAAAAATACATGCGCTACCACATCCACGTAGTCAAGCAGCACCCACTCTTTGTTGGTGCGGCCTTCGCTTTGCCAGGGGTTCTGGCGGGTGGCTTTGAATATCTCTTCTTCGATAGACGACGCAATCGCGTCCAGCTGTGAATCGGATGATGCAGATGCGATCACAAAGTAATCAGATACGGCATTTTTAAGTGATTTCAGGTTAAGAACGACAATATCATGCGCTTTCTTTTCCTGCATGCCTTTTACTACAAGCTCTGCCAATATGTCTGAATTGGCCTCAGCCTTGGTTTCTTTCATTTGTACTACTTAAATTTGATTTACAAAAGTACTAAATTCTGTTTAATCTATGGTGCCTAATACGCTCTTTATGGGCCAGCAGCTGTTTTTTCTGCCGGTTTGTGAGTCTACCAACTCAGAGGCCCAGCAGCTACTCCTCAAAAATGAAGCCACAGAGGGGTGTGTGGTCCTTACCGACGAGCAAACGCACGGACGCGGTCAGCGGGGTAATTCCTGGGAGGCCGCTCCCGGCAAAAACATCACGCTTTCTGTAATTCTGTCACCTGTTTTTCTGGCTGTCAGGCACCAGTTTTACCTCAACATGGCGGTTTCGCTGGCGGTGCTCGACCTGTTGCGCGAGCAGGGACTGGGGCAGGCGCGCGTTAAGTGGCCCAACGACCTTTATTTCGAGGACAGGAAGCTTGGCGGGATTCTGATAGAAAACACAGTTACCAGTCAATTCATACAACACAGTATCGTGGGGATTGGTTTAAACGTCAACCAGCTTCACTTCGGAATCAGCACGGCCACTTCGCTGGCAGCTGAGGTAGGTACGCAACTCGACGTGAAAAGATTGGTGAACCGCTTGCTCGAACTCCTCGAAAAACGCTACCTGGAGTTGCGGAGCGGCAAAATCGATAAACTGAAGTACGAGTACCTGCAGGCGCTGTTCCGCTACCAGGAAGAGCATGGCTACCAGATTGGTCCGGAGCAGGTTCAGGGGCGTATTATGGGAGTGGACGAGGACGGTCGGCTGGCCCTGGAGGTGGCCGGTGAATTGCGTTATTTCGGTTTCAAGGAAATCGCCTACCTTATCTGAAGCTAAACTTTTTGATGGCTATGATCTGCTGCGGCTCCGGTTCGGCGGGCTCAAGCGGCATTTTAAGCGAAACGTTCATGGTGCTGGCGCCATAGCCCGAGCTTAACCTGGGTGCCTGTATGTGATGGTCAGCTAGCTTAACCGGAAAGTCTGTTACAAGTTGCCACGTATTTCCTTTCTGCACGAGAGTGCCTGAAATGGTTCTTTTTTGTGCAACGCCGTGAATGGTCAGAATGCCCGCAGCAGTTACTTTGGCCTCTCCTTTAGCTGAAACTGGTCCTTTTTCGGTGATTCTGCCTACAAAAGTTGCCTTTTGGAAACGACTGCTCTGCATGTACTTGTCGTTGAAGCGCTCGTGCATGAGCGAGTTAAGGAATTGGAAGGAATTAATGGGGACATCGAATCGGAATTTGCCCGTCTCCAGGTCTATCAGTCCGTTGGCAGCCTCGGAGGTGCCTTTGATCAGGCTAAGCGGTGCACCGGCTTCAAATACGATGGTGCCGATGCCTTTATAAGTGCCTGTCTGGGCTTGCGCCAGTGGAGTTAGCCAGTAAAGGCTGCATACAATTAGGACTAGCTTTTTCATACTTGCCTCGCCTTCTCATCGGTTAAGCTTTCCTTCTGTTTATTTAACTAATTTGAGCGGAGATGGTTAAGCGTGTTCACTAAAAATAACCAGTTACTTGACAAAATTTCGCCATCTCACTTCTTTGCCTTTTTTCTATTTTGTATTTACCCTTTCAGGTATAGGCACAATGCCTGTGCTTTCTCCTGAATTGTGGTATCTGAAATTATTTTTTTCGGAACACGCCACCCTAGTTTCTTCTTGGCTTTGCGAAAGGAATAGTCCAATGCTTTGCTTCTTTTAGGTGTAACGGTGTGTTAGAGGCCGAGTTGCACATTTTGTATAGAAGGCGCTATTGTTCAATCAGATTCTTTTAATTGTCCACAAATGGGGTTTGTGCTTGTTTTGGGTTTATATAAAGCGGTTGTATGTCAAATCGCCACGCAGCAGAGAAGAGTTCGCGGGAAGTATAGTATAGAATGATATTAATATTTAGATCGATATGTAGTATAGGCATGCTTTAACCTGAGTCCAATTTAGGGCGTCGTAACATGAGGTGTGCAGGCGATTTTTTAACTGGGAGCGGTGCAACCCTAGGCGCAGGTATAGGGTCATGGTGGTGCGAAGGGCGTTGAAAGGCATGGTTCTTGATGATGTCTTAGCAAGACCAAAACAGTAAGAAAAACAGGTATAGCTATTTCTATAGTATCCTGTATTTTTAATTAGATTTTTTCTATTTACTATATTTTGGTATATCTTTGACATCCTGCCAGCAAGTGGCCGGGACCTTTAGAAAAGCGAGGTGTGATATATGAGAACTTTTACAAAAATGATATTAGTGGCTGCCTTTGCGGTTTCGCATTTGGCGGCATATAGTGTAATGGCCGATGGCCGCCTGAAAGAAGCCGGCGTGCTGCCTGTGAACACAGGCGGGAACTCAGCCTGGAAAGCCGTGCCTGAAAAGAAAGCCGAAGCGAATGTGCGTGCCGAGAACGGCAGAACTGCCGCATGGGCCAAGAATTACTCCGTCAACAAAAGCAAAAGCCTGTACCTGACAGAGACAGCTTATGCCGGCTCTTCGCAGTTTGTGATCAATTCGTACATGGCCTTTATGCCGGTAGAACGCCAGACGCCTTCCATCAATGCTTATCCGAACCCTTCGCGTGGCATCACCCGCGTGTCGCTCTCGCAGGTAGGCATGGCCGAAAACTACAAGCTGAAAATTTCGAACACGATCGGTAAAGTGATGGAGACCCACGAGTTACCGGTTACGCACTCCAACGTGTTCATTCTGGATATGACAGGCTACCCGGCCGGCGTGTATTTTTATAGTCTGCTCGTGAACGATAAGACCGTGGAAACGAAGCGCTTGATCCTTCAGAAATAATAGGGGGCTATACCCCTTACAAGAGCGAAAGCCAGTTGAAAGACTGGCTTTTTTTTATGGCAGACTCACCAAAGGTGCGCAGGCACCAATTTATTTAGTATTTTCGACGCTGAATATTTGTAAATTGCTATGACGGATTATCGCAAGATAAACAACCTCGTAGGCTGGCTCGTGTTTTTGATCGCGACCGCCGTGTATGTACTGACGCTGGAACCTACTGCCAGTTTCTGGGACGCGGGCGAATTCATCGCCTGTTCTTATAAGCTCCTGGTGCCGCACCCTCCGGGGGCGCCTTTCTACCTGTTGGTAGGTCGTATATTTTCTATGTTCGCCGGCGATCCAACGCAGGTTGCCTGGTGGGTAAACCTACTTTCTGCGCTTTGCAGCTCCTTTACCGTATTGTTCCTCTTCTGGTCAATCACCATTCTGTCGCGCCGACTGCTCGTGAAGGAGGAGGGTGTGGCGCCTACCAAAGCGCAGACAATCCTGATCATGGGTGCTGGTGCCGTTGGCGCGCTTGCCTATACCTTCACCGATTCAGCCTGGTTCTCGGCAGTAGAGGCTGAGGTATACGCCATGTCGTCTTTCTTTACGGCTATCGTTTTCTGGGCCATGTTGCGCTGGGAGTCCAAGGTGGGCGAGTCCCTGTCAGACAAGTGGTTGATCCTGATCGCTTACCTGATCGGTCTGTCGATTGGCGCGCACTTGCTGAACCTGGTGGCTATACCTGCACTGGCTTTTATCTACTATTTCCGACTGTACAGACCAACCTGGAAAGGTGGCCTCATAGCGTTTCTGATTAGTGCCGTGATCGTAATGGCCATTCTGTGGGGTATTATACCTGGTCTGCCCTCGTTGGCGGGCAACGTAGAGGTGTTCTTTGTGAATACACTGGGTATGCCTTTCGGCTCCGGTATCATCTTCTTTGTGATCCTGCTGGTAGCGGCTATTATCTACGGTATCCGCTACTCCATTCAGCATAACATCCGGGTACTGAACACAGCTATTCTGTGCTTCACCTTCATCCTGATCGGCTACTCGTCTTACATGATCATTCCGATCCGGTCATCTTACAACCCAACGATCGATGAGAACGCGCCGGACGATATTCTGAGCTTTGTCTCATACCTGAAGCGTGAGCAGTACGGCGACCGTCCGCTGCTTTACGGGCCGCAGTACAACGCACAGCCTGTTGCGCAGGAAGAAGGCGCGCCACGCTACGTGAAAGGCAAAGACAAATACGTGATGGCAGGCCGTAAGCTCGAAACGATTTATGACAGCAAGGACAAAACCATTCTGCCACGCATTTACAGCGACAATCCGCAGCACCTGCAGGAGTATAAGAAATGGGTGGACCTCCGCGAAGGACAGGCGCCAACCTTTGGGCAGAACCTGAGCTTCCTGTTCCGCTACCAGTTGGGCCACATGTACTGGCGCTATTTCCTGTGGAACTTTGTGGGCCGCGAGAGTGACGTGCAGCAGTCAGGCGTGCTGTGGTTTGGCAAGCCCACCGACGGCGTACCGGACCGGGTGGTGAGCAGTAAGGCCCGCAATACCTTCTACCTGCTGCCGCTTATTGTTGGTATCATTGGTCTGATCTATCAGATACGCAAAAACGAGCGCGACGCCTTTATTGTGGGCCTGCTCTTCTTCTTCACAGGTATAGCCATTGCGCTATACCTGAACCAGCCGCCAATCGAGCCACGTGAGCGGGACTACACCTTTGCCGGTTCGTTCTACGCCTTCTCCATCTGGATTGGTCTGGGTGTGCTAGGTATAGCCGAGCTGCTGAACCGGGGCTTGCGCAACGTAACGACCAGCGGAGCCATTGCCACCGTTATTGGTCTGGCCGTGCCAGGTATATTGGCCGCAGAGGGCTGGGACGACCATGACCGCTCTAACCGCTACCACTCCGTGGATTCCGCCAAAAATCTGCTCGACTCGGTAGCGCCTAACGGCATCCTGTTCACCAACGGCGACAACGACACCTTCCCGCTGTGGTATGCGCAGGAAGTGGAGGGTTACCGTACCGATGTGCGCGTGGCTGTACTCAGCTACCTGAACACCGACTGGTACATAGACCAGATGAAGCGTCAGGCCTACAAATCGGAGCCGTGGCCACTTACACTGGAGAACGAGAACTACCGCCAGGGTACCAACGATTACCTGCCTTACGTAGAGCGCCAGCAGGTGGCGGCAGGTATAGACCTGAAGCAGTTCGTAAACCTGATCCGTCAGAACCATCCGGCGCTGCAGGTGCAGGCGGGCAGCGGCAGCACCCTGCTCAGCTTCCCGACCAAAAACTTCTTCCTCGATGTGGACCAGAACAAAGTAGCCCAGGCAGGCTTTGTCGCCAAAGATTATGAAGATCAGATCACAGACCGCATGCAGTGGACCATCAACAAGTCGCTGCTCGAGAAGAAGCACATGATCATACTGGATTTGCTGGCCACTAACGAGTGGGATCGTCCGATCTACTTCTCAACCACTGTGAACAGCGCCGACTTTATGGGACTGTCGGAATACTTCCAGCTCGAGGGACTTGCTTACCGCGTGGTGCCGGTTAAAGTGAGCAGCGAGGAGATGCCGGGCTTCCTGAACAAAGAGGTGATGTACAAGAACATGATGAACTTCAGCTTCCGTAATTTCAACGACCCGAGCATTTTCTACGACGAAAACTACTACCGCTTCGCCGCCAATGCCCGCGACAAGTTCGGAAAGCTGGCTGCTGAGTACCTGATGAGCGGCGACAACGCCCGCGCGAAAGAGATCGTGGATCACTGCTTTGAGCAACTGCCGACAAGCACTGTGCCTTACGACTACTATACGCCGCAGTTTATCTCGCTCTTTGCCGACCTCGGTGAAGAGGAGCGCGCCAAGGCTCTGTGGGAAGATATGGCGAAGAGCTCACGCGAATCCGTGGACTACTACCTCGAAAAAGGCGCCCTGTTCGACATGGAGATACAGACCAACCTGTTTATCATGCAGCAACTTATCGGCGAGGCGCAGGCCATTGGCGAGGAGCAGAAGGCAAAAGAGCTGCAGGATGTGTTTGTGCAATATTTACAGCGCATGCGCCGTTAAACAAAATAGAGAGTTAAACAGTACAAAAGCCGGACCCGTTTGTGTTCGGCTTTTGCTATTTTCGGTGGTCTGCTATATCTTCAAGCTAATGAAACAGATAAGTCTTCTTACCTGCCTGTTCGTGCTGCTACTGCTCTCGTCGTGCGGTAGTTCAGACATCGCCTATGCGCCGATGTACCGCGATACCGCCCCCGTTGCAGCCAAACCGGAACAGCCTGAAGTCGTGCTGCAGCATGGCTACTACAGCACACCGGACAGCCTGCACCTCATCCTTCGCTTCGACGAGCTACGCCAGTTGCTCGACCTGACCCAGGCAGCCGACCGGGTAGACTTCACAATCCGATCAGGCAGCACCGAACGCGATATGCTGCTGCTGCGCGACACGGTGCAAGTGCTGCCCCAGTACAGAGTCGCATCAAACGGAACGCTCGAAGTGCCGGTGGTTATACCTGCCAAATATGCAGCCAGTGGCAATACCATGCAGGTGCGCCTTTGGATGAAGCTGGGTGGGCAGGAACGTCTGGGCGTTTCTCATCGGCTGGCCCTGCACCCAGGCATGCTACGGAAAGATTTTATGCTGCTGCAGGTGCGCACCAACGCCCCAGTATTGCGCGGCTTTGCCACCACTGCAGACAGCCTATACCTGTGGCAACCCAGCGATACCGGCAGCGCATTCAGCGTGCAAAAGGCCGATTATACCTTGCAGCCCGCTTTGCCTCCCATGTCCACGAGGCAGGAGACTTTGCCGGTAGTACCCCAAGCAACAAAAGATACTTTACAGTTGGCCGTGCTGGATACTTTACGGCTAGAGCAGGAGGGACTATACCTGCTGCGCACCGGATCTGGCGCCACGCAGGGTTTGGTGGTGCAGGGCGGCACATTCCCGCTCATCACCCGCGTGCAGGACATGATCACCCCACTTATTTACCTGACCACTTCGGCCGAGCGGGAGGCGCTTTACAACACGCAGGATCAAAAAGCGGCAGTAGACAACTTCTGGCTCAAAATAGCGAAAGACAAGAAACTGGCCCGTGAGTTAATCCGGACCTACTATACCCGCGTCGAGACTGCCAATAAGCTCTATACCTCATTCAAACCGGGCTGGGCTACCGACCGGGGTATGATTTACATCATTTACGGGAAGCCCCACAACGTGAGCATCAGCCCGAATACCGAAACCTGGATCTACCGTGAATCGGAGGCGACGCCGTACGTCAAGTTCGTATTTTCGAAAAAAGAGAATAACTTTACCGAAAATCACTTTGAGCTGGTACGGAACCGAGAATACGAGGAGAACTGGTACAGCACTGTAGCAAGATGGAGAGCAGGAATAACAAATTTGTAGGCGGTAACCGCTATAGCGGCCCCAGAACTCCGAAGGAGGATAAAATGGAAATGATCTTCGGCCTCAGACCGATCATAGAGGCCATGCTGGCCGGTAAGGTGCTGGAGAAGATCTTTGTGCAGAAGGGCGCCCGCAATGCCAACGTGGATGAACTGCTTGACCTGGCTAAGAAGCACGATGTGCCGGTGGCCAGCGTGCCGATCGAGAAGCTCAACAACCTGACCCGCAAGAACCACCAGGGAGCTGTTGCCCTGATCTCAGCCATCACTTACATGCCGCTGGATGAGATTGTGACCTCCCTGTTTGAGAAAGGCAAGAGCCCGCTGCTACTGATACTGGATCGTATTACCGACGTGCGCAACTTCGGCTCGATTGCCCGTAATGCAGAGTGCATGGGCGTAGATGCCATTGTTATACCTAGCAGAGGCGGTGCCCAAATCAACGCCGATGCGATCAAGACCTCGGCGGGAGCGCTTCACCTGGTGCCTGTGTGCCGCGAGCCCAACCTGAAGAACACGATCGACTACCTGAAGGACTACGGGGTGCAGATCGTAGCGTGTACCGAGAAGACAGAGCACAACCTGACGGACAACACGGTGGATTTTGTCGGCCCGACTGCCATCATCATGGGCAGTGAGGAAGACGGCATATCGCCGGAGTACCTGAAGCGTGCTGATGCGAAGTTGCGCATTCCATTGCTTGGCCAAATCGGTTCGCTCAATGTGTCGGTTGCCACCGGTATCATCCTTTACGAGGCTATGAGCCACCGCCTGCGCGAAAGCGGTTATTCCAACCTGAATACCTTTGAACCTAGATAAGAAATAGGCTATACCAAACGAAAAAGGGGAACGCTGACAGCAGCGTTCCCCTTTTTCGTTTCAGAACCATACCTGTGCAGGTATAGCGCAGGTATTCTAGATGTATTCAGCGCCTTTTTTAGACTTGGCATCCGACATAAACTCTTTTACCTTCTGCTCTTCGCTCAGGCGGCAGATCATCAGCACATTGTCGTGCTCGGCCACAATATAACCTTCTAGCCCTTCTACAACCACTAAGCGGTCTTTAGGGGTTTTGATGATGCAGTTTTTAGTATCGTAAAGCATCACGTCGCCGCCTACTACGTTGCCAGCTTCGTCTTTCTGATTGATAGTGTAGAGCGAGTTCCAGGTACCCAGGTCGGACCAACCGATATCGGCCAGCACCACGTACACGTTGTCCACCTTCTCCATGATGCCGTAGTCGATGGAAATGTTGCGGCAGTGCGAATAGGCCTTTACGATAAAGTTGGTTTCTTCAGGAGAGTGCAGGCTGGAGGCGCCCTCTTCAAAAATCTCGCTTATTTCAGGAAGATACTGGCGGAAGGCGCGCATGATACTCTGCACGTTCCAGATGAAGATACCGGAGTTCCAGACAAAATCGCCGCTGTTGAGGAACATTTGGGCGAGCTCCAAATTCGGCTTCTCGGTGAAGGTCTTCACCTTCTTGATGGTCTGCGAGTCGTCGTCGATGTACTGGATGTAGCCGTAGCCTGTGTCAGGGCGGCTGGGCGTGATGCCAAGCGTGATGAGCACGTCGTCGCTGTCGGCTGCTTCCACCGCTTTTTTGATAACCTGCGTAAAGGCATCCTGCTTCAGCACCACATGGTCCGAAGGCGTTACAATCAGGTTGGCGTTCGGGTTAATCTGGGCAATCTTCCAGGAAGCGTAGGCAATGCACGGGGCAGTGTTGCGGCCGATCGGCTCGAGCAAGATCTGGTTGTCGCTGAGCTGCGGCAGCTGCTCTTTCACCAGGTTTTCGTAGTCGCGGTTGGTCACCACAAAAACGTTTTCAGGTGGGCAGATGTCCTTGAAGCGGCTCATGGTCATCTGGAGCATGCTTTCGCCTACGCCGAGTACATCATGGAACTGCTTTGGGAAATCGGTACGGCTGAATGGCCAGAAGCGGCTACCGATGCCGCCCGCCATAATGACCACATAAGTGTTTTCGTTCATGTCTATATAAGTCCTTCTTTCAGCAAATCGTGGAGGTGCACAAAGCCCTCGAATTTACCTGCTTTCGTGACAATGAGTTGCGTGATGTTTTTTTGCTGCATGATAGCCAGTGCTTCAGCCGCATAGGTTTCAGGCTCTATGGAGAGGGGAGATGCCGTCATGATATCTGAAGCGCGTATGCTGTCTATTGAGTCATATTTGTTCAGCATACGGCGTAAATCGCCATCAGTTATAATTCCCACCAATTCTTCTGTACCTTCCTTCACCACAGCCGTGGCGCCCAGCCTTTTAGAGGAGATTTCGATAATAATATCCTTCAGTGCGGCGTTTTCTGAAACCTGTGGAGCCATGTTCTGGCGGAAGATGTCGTCCACTTTCAGGTATAGGCGCTTGCCTAGCGAACCGCCCGGGTGCAGGGTGGCAAAATCGGCGCTGCTGAAACCGCGTGCCTCCAGCAAGCTGACGGCCAGGGCATCTCCGAGGGCCAGCGCAGCCGTGGTGCTGGTAGTGGGCGCCAGGTTATGCGGACAGGCTTCGCGCTCTACAGAGGCATTCAGCACAAAGTCAGCGCTCTGGGCCAGGTATGAGTCGGTGCTCGAAACCAGGGCCGCCAGCTGGGCGCCTTTGCGTTTGAGCAGCGGAACAAGTACCTTTATCTCAGGGGTGTTTCCGCTCTTGGAGATGCAGATCACAAAGTCGTCGGGCTGGATCATACCCAGGTCGCCGTGAATGGCGTCGGCGGCATGCATAAAGAGCGCCGGCGTACCCGTTGAGTTAAGGGTGGCGACAATTTTGGTGGCGATGTTGGCGCTTTTGCCTATACCTGTCACGACCACGCGGCCCTTGATGTTCAAGATCGCTTTGACACAATTTTCGAAGCTTTCGTCGATAAAATCTGCCAGTCTGGCGATTGCCTCGGCTTCGTCGGTCAATACTTTTTTTGCTGTGAGGGCTATATTATTAAGAAGATTCAATTTAAATTTGTGTTAAAGGTATCCTAAGGGGATACGTTGCTGTACAGTTAAATTTCTGATTTATTACATGTCTACCAAACAGGAGATCAATCTCAAAAACAAATTAAAGGAAGTTTTTGGGTATAATCAATTTAGGGGGAATCAGGAGTTGATAATAAACAACATTATCAACGGAAAGAACACCTTTGTGATTATGCCGACCGGTGCTGGCAAGTCGTTGTGCTACCAACTGCCTGCTCTCTCGCTGCCGGGAACTGCCATCGTTATTTCGCCGCTGATCGCCCTGATGAAAAACCAGGTGGATCAACTGAATGCTTTTGGGGTGAACGCCCACTTCCTCAACTCCACACTTTCTAAGTCGGAGATCAACAAAGTAAAGAAGGAAACACTTGCCGGTGAAGTGAAGCTGCTCTACGTAGCGCCCGAGTCACTGACCAAAGAGGAAACGATCGAGTTCCTGCGTGCGTCTAACATCTCCTTTGTAGCCATCGACGAGGCACACTGTATTTCAGAGTGGGGGCATGACTTCCGTCCGGAGTACCGCCGCATCCGTGGCATCATCGACCAGATCGGTAACCTGCCGATCATTGCCCTGACTGCCACTGCCACGCCGAAGGTACAGCTCGATATCCAGCGCAACCTGCAGATGGACGAGGCTTCGGTGTTCAAGTCCTCCTTTAACCGTACCAACCTGTACTACGAAGTGCGCCCGAAGCACAACACCAAGAAGCAGGTTATTCAGTATGTAAAGAAGCACAAGGGCAAGAGTGGTGTGATCTATTGCCTGAGCCGCAAAAAAGTAGAAGAGATCGCGGAGCTGCTCCGCGTGAACGATATCAAGGCACTGCCTTATCACGCCGGTCTGGACGCCAATGTGCGCATGGCCAACCAGGATGCTTTCCTGAACGAGGAGGTGGACGTGATCGTGGCGACCATCGCTTTCGGTATGGGCATCGATAAACCCGATGTTCGTTTCGTCATCCACTACGACACACCGAAATCGATTGAAGGATACTACCAGGAAACCGGACGTGCCGGACGCGATGGCATGGAGGGTAACTGCATTATGTTCTATAGCTATGATGACATCATCAAGCTCGAGAAATTTAACAAAGACAAGCCGGTAACCGAGCGCGACAACTCTAAGTTGCTGTTGCAGGAAATGGCCGCTTATGCCGATTCGGCTGTGTGCCGCCGCAAGCAGCTGCTCCATTACTTCGGGGAAGCCTACGAAAAAGACTGTGGCTTCTGCGACAACTGCCTGCACCCGAAAGAGCGTTTTGAGGCGCAGAACGAGGCATTGCTGGCTCTAAAGGCCATTCAGCAGACAGGGGAGCGCTTCAGCATAGAGCACAACACCGCCGTGCTGACAGGCCTGCGCAACCAGTACGTGACCAGCTACGACCACGATAAACTGGAAGTGTTTGGGGCCGGAAAGGAGCACGATGCCCAGTTCTGGAGCTCCGTGCTGCGCCAGGTGTTGTTGTCGGAATACTTGGAGAAGGATATCGAACAGTTTGGCATCGTGAAGCTCACCCAGAAAGGACTTGACTTCATCGCTAACCCACACCCAATCCAGCTGACCAAAGACCACGATTACGAGCAGGAGGTAAAAGCCGACGAGGAGAAAGAGGAGACACAAGCCTCTGCCGGCCACGACGAAGTGCTGTTTGACCTGCTCAAAAACCTGCGTAAAAAGCTGGCGAAGGAAAAGAACCTGCCGCCCTACGTGCTGTTCCAGGACCCTTCGCTGAAGGAAATGGCCACCGTATACCCGACCACCCGCGAGGAGCTGGCACACATAGCCGGCGTAGGTATGGGCAAGGTGCAGAAGTTCGGTAAACCCTTCCTGGACCTGATCGGCAAGTATGTGGAAGAGAATGACATTGTAACAGCGGCTGACGTGGTGGTGAAAACTACCGTGAACAAGTCGAAGATCAAGATCTACATCATCCAGCAGATCGACAAGAAGGTGGACCTAGAGGAGATCGCGTCTTCTAAAGACCTGACCATGCAGGAATTGATCGAGGAGATTGAGCACATCTGCTACTCGGGCACCAAGTTGAACCTGAACTATTACATCGACAATATACTGGACGATGAGCGTCAGGACGAGATTTACGACTACTTCATGAGCGCCAGCACCGACAACATAGCGGTAGCCCTGAAGGAGCTTGGCACAGACGACTATACTGAAGAAGACGTACGCCTGATGCGCATTAAGTTCCTGTCGGAGTACGCGAACTAAATTGTTGATCGTTAATTGCTGATTGTTTGATAATAATCAGTAACAAGAATAATAAGCATTGAGAGACCGTTGTAAAAGAGCAATGGTCTCTTCTGTTTTAAAGCGGCAGCTAACAGGAAAAGTAAAAACCGTGATTTGTGCTGTACAGCGCATTATAAATTTATAACTTCGCAACGGCGCTTTTGGAAAGGCCGAGAGCACCGATTAACAACCAGCAATTAGTAAAAGACTATGAACGTACTGATAATAGGATCTGGCGCAAGAGAACATGCCCTTGCCTGGAAACTGAGCCAGAGCCCATACGCCGAGCAGATATTTGTAGCCCCTGGAAACGCGGGCACAGACGAGTTCCACACCAGCTGCGCGATCGATATCCACAACTTCGACGAGGTTGCCAAGTTCGTGACAGACTTCAACATTATGATGGTGGTAGTTGGGCCGGAGAATGCGCTGGTGGAAGGTATACACGACTACTTCCAGGAGAAGGATTTTCTGCGCGATGTACTGGTGGTAGGCCCTAAAAAGTTGGGCGCCATGCTGGAAGGAAGCAAGGATTTCTGCAAGGCCTTTCTGCAGAAGCACAATATACCGACGGCACGTTACGAGACCTTTACCGAAGCCAATTACCGCGATGCCGTAGAGTACCTGCGCACGCATAGCTACCCGGTTGTGCTTAAAGCCGATGGACTGGCCGCCGGCAAAGGTGTAATCATAGCCCAGACGTTTGAGGAAGCCATCGACAGCCTGGAGGCCATGCTGCGCAACCACAAGTTCGGCAAAGCCGGCAGCAAGGTGGTGATCGAGGAGTATTTGCAAGGTATAGAGGTGTCGGTGTTTATTCTCACGGATGGCAAAGAGTATGTGCTGCTGCCGGAGGCGAAGGACTACAAGCGCATAGGAGAAGGCGATGCCGGCCTGAACACAGGAGGTATGGGGGCTATTTCGCCGGTGCCGTTTGTTAACGAGGCTTTCATGCAAAAGGTGCGCGACCGGGTGATTGAGCCTACCATACGCGGTATGCAGGCCGATAACCTGGAGTATACTGGTTTCCTGTTCATTGGCCTGATGAACGTGAACGGCGATCCTTACGTGATTGAATATAACGTGCGCCTGGGCGACCCGGAGACGGAGGCAATCCTGCCGCGCATCAAGTCCGACCTGTTTGAACTGTTCCTGGCCCTGCACGACCACAAACTCGGTGAGTTTAAGCTGGAGATCGATCCGCGCACAGCCGCCACGGTATTTTTGGTTTCGGGTGGCTATCCGGAAGGGTTTGACAAAGGCAAGGAAATTGCAGGCCTGGAGCAAGTGGAGGCGGACACTCTGGTGTTCCATGCCGGCACGAAGCGTGTGGACGACAAAATTGTGAACAACGGGGGCCGCGTGATTGCCGTGACCGGACTGGGCGATACCATGCAAGTGGCGCTGGCCAAAGCCAACAAGGCGGCTGAAGCAATAACATGGACTGACCGCTACTATCGCCGCGACATCGGCTTTGACCTGCAAAAGCAGCCGATTGCATAACAGGCTATACCTGTATAAAAAGTAAAGGCCGGTGTTCTGAGGGACACCGGCCTTTTTGTTGAGTGGGCTTTAACTTAGCAATATGCCTCAAAAGCACCTTGCAGGTTATCTACGATGCGGTTGAGTTCGTTGCCCTCGATGTGGTAGCGCTCGATCATGTGCACCAGTTCGCCATCTTTGAAAAGGGCGATGGAAGGAGACGATGGAGGGTAAGGCAACATGTACTCACGCGCTTTGGCCACGGCATCCTGCTCCATACCTGCAAAAACAGTAATCATTTTGCCAGGGCGTTTCTCAGAAGAGGCAACAGCCATTTTAAGGGCAGGGCGAGCTTTAGAGGCGGCACAGCCACAAACAGAGTTCACAGCTACCAGCACAGTACCTTCCTTAGACGATAACACCTGCTCTACTTCTTCTGCGGTCATCAGTTGCTCAAAACCTGCAGAGGTCAGGTCTTCGCGGATCGGGGCGACCATATATTCAGGATACATTCCCATGATTATCAGCTTTAAAATTTAAAGATAATTTATACCGCAAAATTAATCATAATTCTGCAGAAAGGCTACAGGTTAAGAGTTTAACAAAAAAGAGGGAATTTAAAATATATCTTTTTGTATAGTTTTGAGAATATGCGTTTTAGCAAAACAGAAGCTGTAGATCACAGGTATAATCTCATATTCCGGTGAACTGTGTGTAAGGCTTGATTTAGCAAGTAAGAAAATCCGGGATTTGGCGTGAACTTTGGTTTAAGATCTGACTATGCATCCCTACCCTTACTCACATCCTCTCGGTTTGAAAAGGCTCCATCAGGTAGCTTATTTTTATATGCCTGCCAATGATGAGCGTCCCGCTGAGCTGATCCAAATTCTAAACTGCGACCGCACTTATATTCATGTACCCATGCGAGAAGAGGATGTAACACTGGACGCCTTTTTTGTGCGCGACATGACAGAGGCTGAGATCCAGAATTTCAGTGGCAACCAGGTATGGCAGATATTTGTGCATTGGGATGAACTCCTGATGGACCATTTGCGCTATCAAGTAAACGAGGCCGATCTCAAAGCATTGGAGCAATTTAAGCAAAGCTTCCCCTTATCCGAAAGCATAGCGGCCTAAAGAATCGCTATTTGGGTATTCTTTTGTCAGAAGTAAGTAGAAGCGTACCTATTAGGTATAGCCTGAAATAAAAAAGGCCCTTAGATTGCTCTAAGGGCCTTTTCGGTGGTCGCGAAGGGAGTCGAACCCCTAACCTTCTGATTCGTAGTCAGATGCTCTATCCAGTTGAGCTACGTGACCATTTTTCCGTTATGGTGATGCAAAGTAACGCCCTTTTTTCTTGCAATGCAAGCCCTAAAGTGAATTTTTCTCAATTTTTTGCCGACGCTTTGCGCAGTGCCCGCTTCAGGGCGTGGTCAAAAATAAAGTATAGCCCACCTATAGATATGATAATCAAGGCGATCATTAGAAGCTGGCTTCCTTTGTTGCTACCAGGGTCCTGCAGTAATTTTATGACATCGCTGGCCTGTGTGCCTACCCAAAAGAAGAAAAGCGTGCGGGGCAGCATGCCCACCATGCTGGCCAGAAAGAATTTCAGCTTATCGACCTGCAGCAACGAGAGCACAAAGTTCATGAGTGCGAACGGCAAGACAGGAGAAATGCGCGTCAGAAAGATCAGGCTCCAGCTTTGGTCGCGCAGTTCCTGCATCAGGTACATCGTTTTCTCGAAGCGGTTCAGGAAGGACATCATTTTGCCATGGTCGATGAGGCGGGCCAGGGTATAGCCGATGAGCGACGCGATGCCGTACGACACGACCACACCCGCAAAGCCAGGCCAACCCAGGTAGAAGCCGCTCACCAGCGCTACAAAGGTAGTCGGGGTAAGGGCCAGTGACATGGTAAAGGAGATCACGACAAAGTAAAGGAGCATCTGTGGCCAGCTCAGGTCCTGTAGCAGGGTTTCGTTCTGGTAGAGGTATACGGCTGCCGAGGAACTCACCACCAGCGGCACGATCACCAGCAGCAGCATGGAAATAAAGGAAGGCGCGTTTTCACGTATAAAAGTCCGCAGCATGGACAGTTTAAGCATAATAGACGTTTTTGGTCAAAGATAGCGCCCTGCGGGCAAGGAATTGCTGAAGGTATACGTAGATTACGGTATGGCCAATAAAACTTTGCGATATGTGCTATCAGCGCAAAGCCTTTTTAAGTCGCCCAAGTCCTGAAGGGTAAATTTATTAACTTGTGTCAAACCATTTATCCATTAAAATAGATACTATGAAATTCGGAACAAAAGCTATACATGCCGGCGTGGAGCCGGACCCAACCACAGGCGCCATCATGACGCCCATTTACCAGACCTCTACATACGTACAGCGCTCACCGGGCGACCACAAGGGGTATGAGTATTCACGTACGCACAACCCAACGCGCACGGCCCTGCAAAATGCGCTGGCCGAGCTGGAGAATGGCAAGCATGGTCTTTGTTTCGCTTCAGGTATGGCCGCCATCGACGCCATCATCAAAATGCTGAAGCCAGGCGACGAGGTGATTTCCACCAACGACCTGTACGGCGGCAGCTACCGCATCTTCACCAAGATCTTTCAGAATTACGGCCTCAAGTTCCACTTCACCGACATGAGCGACCTGAGCAAGGTAGAGGCGCTGGTGAATGAGAACACACGCATGGTTTGGGTAGAAACGCCCACCAACCCGCTGCTCAACATCATCGACATAAAAGGCTGCGCCGCCATCGCCAAAAAGCACAACCTGCTGCTGGTGGCCGACAACACCTTTGCCACGCCCTTCCTGCAGACGCCACTCGATCTGGGGGCTGACATTGTGATGCACTCGCTTACCAAGTACATGGCCGGCCACTCCGATGTGGTGATGGGCGCCGCGATTGTGAAGGATGACACGTTGCACGAGAAACTGGCCTTTATCCAGAATGCCTGCGGCGGCACGCCAGGCCCACAAGACTGTTTCCTGGTGCTGCGTGGCCTCAAAACGCTACACATCCGCATGGAGCGCCATTGCGAAAACGGCCGCGCCGTGGCCCAGTACCTCAAAAACCACGAGAAGGTAGAGAAAGTGTTTTGGCCTGGTCTGGAAAGTCATCCGAGCCACCGGGTAGCCAAGGAGCAGATGCGCTCGTACGGTGGTATGGTTTCGTTTGTGCTGAAAGGCGATAGAATGGAAGACGCCATTGCTGCGCTGGAGCGCTTCAGGTACTTTTCTTTGGCCGAGTCGTTGGGCGGTGTGGAGTCGCTTTGCGGGCACCCGGCTTCTATGACGCACGCCAGCATACCGAGCGCCGAGCGCCTGAAGGCGGGCCTGAGTGATTCGCTCATTCGCCTGAGCGTAGGTATAGAGGACATTGAAGACCTGCTGGCCGACCTGGAGCAGGCCATCGGGTAGTCATCACAAAAACCGAAAGGTATAGCCGTTCCGCTCACAAGTGGGGCGGCTATTTCCGTAAGGTATAGCAGGTATAGGTATAGATGGAGGAGCAGCACATCTTGTTTCAGGAGAAGCAGCGTTTTAAGCAATTCTGGCTGTGGGCGCTTTTGTTAGGTATAGCCAGCGTATTCTGGGCCGGTTTCATCTACCAGGTGGTGCTGGGCGGCGTGTTAGGCAACCGGCCTGTCCCGGACATACAACTGAGCATCCTGCTGGCGCTGGTCGGTTTTGGGCTGCCTTTCTTTTTTTATCGGATGACGCTGACCACTACGGTAACGCCAGGTATGCTGCAGATTCGTTTACGCCCTTTTCACCTGAAACCGGTGCGTATACCCTTGCACACAGTGCGTGATCTCGAGAAAGTGACCTATGATCCGATCCGGGAGTACGGTGGTTGGGGCATACGCTGGGGAGCAAATGGCAAGGCCTACAGCATGTCGGGCAGGGAAGGGGTGCTGCTACGTTTCTATACCCGCGAATCGCTCCTGATCGGCTCGCAACGCCCCAAAGAATTGCTGCAGGCTATAGCTCAGGCTAAAACACTGGGCAAAGGTATAGCAGAATAGCTTAGCAGGTATACCAAAAAAATGCCGCTGCCCGATTTGAGCAGCGGCATTTTGGTATTCTATAAGGTATAGCGCCTACTTCATCGACTGCACACCCAGAATTTTGTAAATCTCTGTGAAGTCCGGAGTCAGAATGATCTCGGTACGGCGGTTCTTGGCTTTGGCGGCAGGCGTGCGGCCTGTGTCTACTGGCTGGAAATAGGCGCGGCCAGCCGGCGTAATGCGGTCAGGAGATAGACCGCGCTGTGCCATCAGGCGAGTGATTTCGGTGGCACGCAGCACACTCAGGTCCCAGTTATCGGCAATGTCCTTTGTGCCTGGTCGTACTTCCACGTCATCAGTGTGGCCTTCTACCATCACGCCCACGCTTTGGTTTTTCTTCAGTACGTCTACTAACTGGTCGAGGGCCTGCTTGCCGGTGTTGTTAACTTTGGTGCTGCCTGTTGCAAAAAGGAGCTTGTCAGACATCGACACGTATACCTTGCCGTCTTTGATGTTCACGCTCAGGTCGCCTTGGTTAAAGCCAGACAGTGCACCAGTCACCTCGTTGCGAAGGTTATCGAGGATTTTCTTCTGGTCGTTCATGGCGCGCTCCAACTCGGTCAGTTTTTGCTCACGCGCACGCAGCGTATTGCTTAGCTCTTTTTCCTTTTCGCGGCTGGCGGCCTGCTCACGTTCCAAAGCCTCTTTGCTGGCTTTCAACTCATCGTACTTTTTAGAAGAGACGCAAGACGACATCAGGGCGCCACACAGCAGCAGTGACAGCGATGCTTTCGTGAAATTAGAGTTCATGTGTTTGGGGTGTTTATTGATTAGGTTGTTTTATGATTGATTCTTAAAAGACAACTAGGCTACAAAACGAAAAATGGAGCGCCTAGGTATAACTTTCGTCATTTTTCTGCTTTGTAACACATGCTACCGAGCAAATATTATGCTAAAGCTATGTATTCTTTTGCAGATGGGAGGAAATATTTTGATAGAAGCGAAATAACCTATGGGGGAAGGCGAAAGTGTTAAGAATATGAAGCCGTTTGACGGGAAGATAATGTGTAGAGAGGAGCAGGCTAATGCTTAAGTTACATCGTAGAGAAGGCAGCGTAACAACTGCCGTACGCTTTAGCCGAGTTGTTCATTCACCATCCTCGCGCACCCAATCCAATGCCTTGTCGCGGTCGATCACCTCAAAGTGTTTGATTTTGGCCGTCGTGAAAGGGCTTGCCATCACGGTGAGCCAGTCCAGCCACCTGCGGTTGCCGACCAGTGCCACGCGTTTAAAGTCACCTGCGTGGCGGAAATCGAACTTCAGGTCTTCCCAAAGCGCCTTCAGCGATATTTCTTCGGCTTCCTGGATCTCCGCGTATACCCGTATCTTGCCGTGCTGTTTTATTTTCTCTTCCAATATGGGGAGCATTACCTCGTAGTCGTGGCGGTCTATGCTGCCCGCCAGGCGAAAAGCAACCAACTCGTCTCGTGACTCTTCCAGTAATTGTAGCATGGGGATCAGGTTTGTCGTCATAATTACGTAACGACGGTGCCAGCGTTCCAGTATAGTATTCGGTTTAGGCTATACTTATACCTGTTTTTGTACATTATTTGCCTTTATTGAGTGGCCAGCGCACTCAGTTGCCGAAGCAGCACATCGCGGGTGGTGCTGGTGGTGCCATCGGCAAACCTGATGCTATAGGGGGTGCCCGACGAAGACTCAGAGGCCAGTTTAGTAACAAACTCCTCAGCTGTTTTAATCTTGGAAGCGTGCTTTTTCCATTTGGAAGCCAGGTGGCCGGCGGCCTTCTCCGGTGGGAATTCGCTGTTGTCGCGTATAAAAGTGGCTCCCTCCAGGGTGCGGACATATTCAATAAGCTGCTGCACCTTTTGCTCTTCTGACATGGTGGGGGAAGTGGTCGTTCGTTCGGAAGTATCCTGTGCCGCGACAGGTAGTAGCATAATCGGGCACAACAAGAGGGCAACCGCCACGAATAATGTTCTAAGCATAGTTTTTGTACTGGTTTTATTTTAAAAAAAATCTGGCCGGATCAGTAATTTTGCAATCTGATAAGGCACTTAATTTCAAGTCTTAACGTTAGGTTCAGAAGCATAAGCTACCCCTAAATCTGCCGCTGTAACGGCTATACGTACTTTATGAAGAAAATTTTCTCACTCTTTGCGCTGTCACTGTTACTGTGCCAGCAGGCTTTTGCCCAGCAGAACATCGAAACGAGGCTAGGCTATAGTTACAACGATAAATTTAATTTTTCGGACGAGTGGCAGTACCTCACTACCGACATCTACCTCTATAATGGTGGCCAGTTTAACCGTGTGCTCAACGAGCTGGAGTCGGGGGTGAAGAAGAAAAGCAAGAAGAATTACGCCTACGAACTGGAGTATCTGTTCATCACGGCACAGCTCAAAAACCTGAAGCTCTTCGGTAACGACCAGATCGTTTACCCACTCTTCAATTTCCACATCAACACTGATAAAAAGGAGTACCATACCCAGGTAAGCGACCACCTGGAAGTGGTGCGCATCATCGACAAAATGCCGCTGACTTCTGCACAGAACAGCATCGACGCGTCTATTAATGCCAAGGCAGTCACGAATCAGGACGGTGATCAGGTGTTTAACCTGGTAGCCAGCCAGTTGGTGAGCCTTTCAAACCTGACGAACCCGTCGGTAGCGGTGATGTCGCTGGTGGGGGAGTTTGGTAATCTGCTGAACTCACGCGCCAAAAAGAAAGAGTATAAGTTCAGCTCGACCATCCGCCTGTACGAGGGGCAGGATTTCGATACGCGTCTGCACTCGGTGAAGGTATACGTGTTTGTGCCAGGCAGCGTGAAAACTGTTACGCTAAAGCCAGCCAAACTAGCCGACTACCTGAGCAAGAACTCGAACAAGCTGGACCGCAAACAAATAGAAGAAGCCATTGGGTATAAAGAGTACCCCTACATTGTGGTGGCCAACTACAAGTCGCTCTACAAAGTGGATGTGCTGACCGGCGATGAAGTGACCATGGACCTGATCGAGAAGCGCAAGCAGAAGATCCAGACGGCCTACGACACGAAGCTGATGAACGACGAGACTTACCGCCAGGAGAAGCTGTACGTGGAGTTTCTGCGCATCTTTGCCGAGATGAAGCAGAACCTGAACGCCTATCGACTCAATTACCGCAACAATTCCCCGGAGGTTAACGCTAAGAATCTGTTCGGCATCATGCAGGAGTACAAGCGACTCAAAACGGCCTTCGAGGCACGGGAGAAGGAGTTTGACAAGAACTCTACCTATAAGAACATCTTCCGCCCGGAGTATACCTCGATACTGGCCAATGCCGACCTATACCTGGATGCCGACCATAACCTGAAAAACGCCAAGGTGCTGGTGAACACGCTGCAGGAACTTGAGAACAATCCAAAGGCCTGGGACACACCTGCCAAGCGCGAAGCTGCCCTGGCCAAGCTGTCGTCGGTAGAGTTGCCCCGTGCCGATTACCTATCTGCTTCGGTAGAAGGGGAGGCCATCGTGCGCCTGACCAAACGATTGGAAGACCTGCAGTACCGCGAAGTGTTTGAGAAGGAAGTAAAGACACTCACTGATGCACAAGCCTCTGATGAGACCCTGTCGATGCGAAATGCCCTGCAGGACAAGGCCAACGCAAGCAACTGCCTGAGCTGCCGCGACAAGGTGCGGGATGCCGTGAACGAGTATAACAAGCGCCTTGAAAACTCCAGGCTGAAAGAAGAGACAAAGGAGATGGGCAAACTGCAAAGCGCCGCCGAGCAGCAAGTGCTGCGCCACCTGCGCTGGCAGCTGTGCTTCGACAACAACCTGCAGGCCGTTGCCGTGGCTAGTGCGGACAATGGCATGGACCAGTACTACGCCAAGCTGGGTGAGAGAAGCAGCGCGTTTGCAGCTACAATAAAAGAACTGGACACGCTCGCTAAAAATGCACCCGAGAACCCGCGCCTGCAACAGGTGCAGGCTTATAACAAGCAGCTGACAGGCTTAATGAAGGAAGTAGAACAGCACTATGCCATACTTTGCGAACTAGACAAGAAGCTCTGCGAGTGCCAGTAACAGGCCGATAACATTCCCACGATTTTCCCCGTTGGGACTGTATGGCTGACTTTGTGAATACACTCTTAGGGATAGATTCTGATTCGCTTACGTGGTGGCAGATGTCTATCCGGGCGGTGCTGGTGTTCATTGTCGCCCTGGTTATCATGCGGATCGGGAACAAACGCATCTTTGGCAAGCAAACTGCCTTTGATATCGTGCTGGGAATTATCTATGGCTCTATCCTGAGCCGTGCCATTACCGGCAACTCTCCTTTCTGGCCTACGCTGGCCGCCGCTCTTGTCTTGGTGCTGTTACACCGATTTCTGGCTTTTCTAGCTTATAATACCGAGGGCTTTATAGGGCCTTTCATCAAGGGGAGCCCTGTTTGTTTGATCAGGGACGGGAAACTTCAGGAGGATGAACTTAAGAAGCATAATCTAACTGAGAACGATCTGAACGAAGCCCTGCGGAATGGCGGCGTCACCACCGTAAAAGACGTGAAGGCAGCTTATCTGGAGCGGAGCGGGGAGATCAGCATCGTGAAGAAAGACGCATAAACGCAAAAGCCCCTCCTGAACAGGAGGGGCTTTTGCGTTTATAATTGACAAAGGGGCTTAGGCCATCTGCGCGTCCAGCTTACCAGCCAGTACGTTTTTAGGCACAGCGCCTACCTGCTTATCTACTACTTGTCCGTTTTTGAAAACCAGCAGTGTTGGGATGCTACGGATACCGAACTTGGCAGAAGTCTGTGGGTTGGCATCTACGTCAACTTTGCCGATCACGGCTTTGCCTTCGTACTCGCCAGCCAGCTCTTCCACGATCGGGCCTACCATGCGGCAAGGGCCGCACCACTCTGCCCAAAAGTCTACCAGTACAGGTTTATCTGAATTGATGATCTCATCAAAATTAGCGTCAGTGATTTCTAATGCTTTGTTAGCCATAACTTTAACGTTTTGTTGGTTAAATTCTGTGTTTTAAATATAGTAACATTTACTAGCTTGTCAAATATAAGCCCAAACTAGGTTTGTCTGACAAGCTGTCCTGTCTCCGGGCAAACCCGCTGCAAATTTAGAACTTATACATACGGATTTGAAAGACGATGGTATATTTATTTGTATAAACAAATGTTGCTGGTAAAAGTTGCAAACGCAAGAAAGAGAGAAAAATCAAGCATAAAAGGGGCTTTGCAACAACTTCATATATTATCTTTAGTTAATATAGGTTATAATGACAATTATTGAATTATAGGTATTTTGATTTTATAAAGCTTTCAACCCGAAGATTCGATGAAGACTAGGTGCACTTTAGCTCTGTTTCTGATCTTTTTTATAACACCGGCAGTCTGCGCTCAGGATACCGGGGGAGAAGATAGTAAACTTCTAAGGGCCAATGCATTTAAGCTTAATATAATACCTCTGTTTATTGGGTCTTTCAATGTGTCTTATGAGCGGCATATCACCCCGCATTTTGCAGGGGCATTAACAGCTACCACTTATCCGAGGCGACTGACTTTGATGAAAGATGATTTTTCTTCTACGTATGCGCTCACATCCGATTTTAAATTCTATTCGAAGGGAAAATCTCTCAATGGATTTTATGCAGGGCCCTACCTGAAGTACCGCTTACGCATAAACAATGAAAGAGAAGGTGGAAATGGTTTCTGGCTTTTCAGCGAACCCGATCGGGAATATGAGGAATGGGCAGGCTATGGCGCTGGAGCAATAATGGGATACCAGCAAATGAAGCCTAAAGGATTTACTATTGATCTGTTCTGGGGAATAGGTTATCATTTTCACCAGAGGCTGATCAGTAAATCGAATTATACGAAGGAAGAAATAGAGTATCACAAACCCTCACCCTATGACCTTCGGCTAGGGATGTCGCTCGGCTACGCTTTTTAAAGCAAAAAAGGTATACTACTTCCGCAGTATACCTTTTCTATACCTGAAGAGACAGAAACATACATCTTCAAATCTCCCCATCTCCACATTTGCTAATCAAAGAAGCTTACACTCACCCAAGCCCAAATCCTTGATCTGGCCTAAAAACACTTTCGGGTCAACACGGTACTTGCGGGAGTAAGTCGGAAGCACCAGCTTTTCGTCTGGCACATGCAGGGTAATCTCCAGCCGCTTCTGGCCCGGGCTGGTCATGATGGCCTCTTCCAGGGCTTCAGCTACATTAGGGGTAAGCAATTGTAAGTTCACGTTCAGCTGTACACCCTGCGCCATTTTGTCCATCACGTCGCCGAGCAGCTGGATATTGGTAGGCTTGAGCTCCCACTGGTCTTCGGTTTTATAGCGCAGCTGCACCTTGCCCCGGATGAACAGGTATAGCCCTTGGCGCAGATAGGGCTGGAACTTCATGTAGTCCTCCCCGAACAGCGCCATTTGCAGGGTGGTGTCATAGTCTTCGATCGAGAACAGCGCAAAGGGGTTACCGTTCTTGGCCGTGCGAATCACCACTTCCGATACCATACCTGCCACGTTAATGTCTTTGTTCTTGTGGTTGGAAATATCGGCCAGGGCGGAGGTACAGTAGGAGTCGATCTCCATCTTGAACTGGTCGAGCGGGTGGCCTGAGATGTAGAAACCTACCACTTCTTTCTCACGGCGCAGCATTTCGGCCTGCGTCCATACCTGTACCTCGGGTATCTTCGGTAGCGGAGAGGCCACTGCGGCACTGCCCCCGAACAGCGACTGTTGTGCCGCCTGTTGCTCGGCCTGGTAGTTGTTACCGTAACGAACCGCCTTCTCCAGCAAACTGATGTTCTCGCCTTCCGGCACTTCCATCAGCTGGGCGCGGTGGTACAGTCCCCACGAGTCGAAGGCTCCGGCCAAAGCCATGCTTTCGAAGGTCTTCTTGTTCACGGCGCGCAGGTTAATGCGCTTCGCGAAATCGAAAATGTCCTGGTAAGGGCCGTTCTTCTCTCTTTCCGAAATGATTGCGTCTACGGCAGCCTCACCAGTACCTTTGATAGCGGCCAGACCGAAACGGATCTGCCCTTGCTCGTTCACATTGAACTTGAGCAACGATTCGTTCACGTCCGGACCCAACACAGCCACACCTTGTTTGCGGGCTTCTTCAATAAAGAACGTCACCTTTTTGATGTCGTTCATGTTGTTGGTGAGCACTGCCGCCATGTACTCGGCAGGGTAGTGGGCCTTGAGGTAACCAGTCTGGTAGGCTACCACGGAGTAAGCGGCGGAGTGGGAGCGGTTGAAGCCGTACTGGGCGAACTTCTCCATCACGTCGAACACCTCCGAAGCTTTCTTAGCCGGGATCTTGTGCATTTCTGCAGCGCCGGCAATGAACTTCTCTCGTTCCTCGGCCATCTTCTTCATGTCCTTCTTACCCATGGCGCGGCGCAGCAAGTCGGCGCCACCGAGTGAGTAACCGGCCAGGATCTGGGCCGTCTGCATGATCTGCTCCTGGTATACCATGATCCCGTACGAGTAATTTAGGATCGGCTCCAGCAGCTCGTGCGGGTATTCTACTTCCTCTTTGCCGTGCTTGCGGTTGATGAAGTTCGGAATGAACTGCATCGGGCCCGGACGGTAAAGGGCGTTCATGGCGATCAGGTCTTCGATGTTGGTCGGCTGTAGGTCCTTGAGGTACATGCGCATACCTTCCGACTCGAACTGGAACGTGCCGATCGTGTCGCCGCGCTGGTAGAGTTCGTAGGTTTTCTCGTCGTCTATCGGAATGTTGTCGATGTCGATCTCTACGCCATGGTTTTTCTTGATAAGCTCCATCGCGTCTTTGATGATGGTCAGGGTCTTCAGACCCAGAAAGTCCATCTTCAGCATACCGGCACTCTCGATCACCTTGCCATCGAACTGCGTTACAAGCAGGTCCGCGTCTTTCGAAGTCGAAACAGGGATGTAGTTCGTGATGTCGTCCGGAGCAATAATTACGCCCGCAGCGTGTATACCTGTGTTGCGCACCGAGCCTTCCAGCTTTTCGGCCAGCTTGAGCACTGCAGCACGGGCGTCCTCTCCTTCGCGTATAGCGGCCAGTTCCAGGTTTTCCATAAAGGCCTTGGCCAGCGTGGTACCTGGTGTTTCCGGTACCATCTTGGCCAGTTCGTTGGCTTCGGAAAGCGGTAGCGAAGTGGCGCGGGCCACGTCTTTGATGGACGATTTGGCCGCCATGGTACCAAAGGTAATAATCTGGGCTACCTGCGTTTTGCCATACTTGTCCACCACATAGTCGATCACGCGCTGGCGGTTTACGTCATCAAAGTCGATGTCAATATCGGGCATCGATACACGTTCCGGGTTCAGGAATCGTTCGAATAGGAGGTTATACCTGATCGGGTCGATATTGGTGATACCGATACAGTAAGCGACCGCCGATCCGGCAGCTGAACCACGGCCCGGCCCCACGAACACACCCATGTCACGGCCACGGTTAATGAAGTCCTGCACGATCAAAAAGTAACCGGCAAAGCCCATGGTCTTGATTACGTGCAGCTCAAAGTCGAGGCGCTCAGTCACTTCCGGTGTAATTTCGGAGTAGCGCTTTTTGGCACCTTCGTAGGTCAGGTGACGCAGTAAATCGTCGGCATCGGCATGTTCCGGAGGTATAGGGAAGTTCGGTAGCAGGATGTCGCGCTTCAGCTTCGGTGGCGTGATCTTGTCAACAATCTCGTTGGTATTGTCCACGGCTTCCGGCACGTCCTTGAACAGTTCGTTCATTTCGGCCTGCGTCTTAAAGTAGAACTGGTCGTTTGGGAAACCAAAACGTGTCTTCGGACCAGCTTCGTCGATGCGCTGCAGCATCTGGCGCACGTTCATGTGGTTGCTATACTTGCTGCGCACGTTCTCCACCGTGTCGTAGATCACCTTCTGGTCATCGCTCAGGAAGCGGTAGTACTTCGTGGCAAAATCGCCCACCGGGGTACTCTGGTCTTCGCCGGTGTTCACGCACAGCAGGATGTCGTGCGCGTTCCAGTCTTCCTGGTCCACGTAGTGGGAGTCGTTGGTGCAGATCACCTTCACATTATACTTTTTCGCCCACTTCAGCAGCACCTGGTTGATATCTTCCTGGCTTTTGCCGGTGCCGTCAATGTTCATGAGGCCGTGGCGCTGAATCTCGATGTAGTAGTCTTCACCGAACACATCGAGCCACCACTTGAATATCTCTTCGGCTTCTTCTTCGCTTTTCCACAGGATCGCCTGCGGTACCTCTGCGCCAATGCAGCAGCTAGTCGCGATCAGGCCTTTGCTATACTGGAGCAGCAGCTCTTTGTCGATGCGCGGCCACTTGCTGTACATCCCCTCGATGTAGGACATGGAGCAGAGCTTGGCCAGGTTCTGGTAGCCTTCCTGGTCTTTGGCGAGCAGCAGCTGGTGGTAGCGGTTGTCTTTCTGCTCTTTGCTGAAGGTTTTCTGATGACGGTCGGCCACCAGGTAAAACTCACAGCCCACGATCGGCTTCACGTTATACTTGTTTGCCTCGTTCACAAAGTTGAAGGCGGCGAACATGTTGCCGTGGTCGGTCATGGCAACGGCGGGCATGCCATCGGCCTGCGCCTTTTTCATGAGCGCACTGATACTGGCCTGACCGTCGAGCAGCGAGTACTGGGTATGGGTGTGTAAATGAGAGAAAACTGGCAAAACTATATTGAATTAGTAATGACGAATGATTAATTAATAATGACACGCAGGTATGCTATCTCCTATACCAGGCGGCATTTTCGGGATGTTAAAATTACGGAAAATCGGGCGGCTGCCCAAAAGAAATACCGCCCCGGGCTAAAACAAAAAACAGAAGGTATTCATCCCTTTTGTAAGCAGTAAATTGATTGCGACCGTTCTTAAATAAAGCGTATAATTACAACCTGAAAAGCAAGCCCCACCGTAAGATAAAGCCTGTGCCCAGACAGGTATAGCAAGAAGGAACAGCATGGCAGAAACAGAAGATTCAGGAAAGATAGGGGGAATGTTCCGGGCGTTGCGCTCGCGCAATTACCGGATATTTTTCATGGGGCAGGGTGTTTCGCTGATCGGTACCTGGATGCAGCAGATCGCCATCAGCTGGCTGGTCTACCGCCTTACGGATTCGGTGTTCCTGTTGGGAGCCGTTACGTTTGCCAACCAGATTCCTTCCTTTTTGCTGGGCCCTTTTGCCGGCGTGCTGGCCGATAAGTTCAATCGCCACCATGTGCTCCTGGTTACACAATTCCTGTCGATGCTGCAGGCAGGTACCCTGGCTACGCTGGTGCTAACGGGCACGGTGCAGGTATGGCACGTGATGACGCTGATGGTGGTGCTCGGCACCATCAACGCCTTCGATGTGGCTACCCGACAGGCCTTTGTAGTGCAATTGGTAGACAAGCGTGAGGATGTTAGTAATGCCATTGCGCTCAACTCCTCGATGTTCAACATGGCTCGTCTGGTCGGTCCTTCGGTGGCGGGTGTGCTGATTGCCTGGGTAGGGGAGGGTGTCTGCATCCTGATCAATGCGGTGAGCTACCTGGCAGTGCTGGCCTCACTCCTGACGCTGCGGCTCAATCCCTTTGTGCGGGAAAAACGACAGGAAAATATGTGGAGCTCTCTCAGGCAGGGTTTTACCTATGCTTTCGGCTTTCCACCCATCCGTACGCTTATTTTAATTGTTGGCCTGATCAGCTTATTTGGTATGCCCTTTAGCGTGATGCTGCCGGTGTTTGCCCGCGACATACTGCATGGCGGTGCGAACACGCTCGGCTACCTGATGGGTGCCTCCGGACTGGGGGCTTTGTCGGGTGCTCTGTTTTTGGCCCAGCGAAAGTCGGTGCTCGGTCTTGGCAAGGTGATCGTGTTTACGATGGCGCTGTTTGGCACGGCCCTGATTGCCTTCTCCTTCTCTACGATTCTATGGCTCTCACTGGTGCTGATGCTGTTCACCGGCTTTGGCATGATCGTGACGATGGCATCGTGCAACACGCTGCTGCAAACGCTGGTGGACGATGACAAGCGGGGGCGCGTGATGAGTTTGTATGCGACTGCCTTTATGGGTATGGCCCCGCTGGGCAGCATTCTGGCAAGCTCAGTGGCCGAGCAGATCGGGGTAGCCTATACCTTACTGGGTTGCGGATTCCTCTGTGCCGTCAGCGTCATTCCGTTTGCCTGGAACCTGAAGCGCCTTCGCCTGATGGTGCAGCCCATCTACGAGCGCCTGGGTATTCTTCCCGAAATCGCCACCGGGCTTCGCACCGCCACGAAACTGACTGCTCCTCCGGGGAAAAGGTAAGTAGCACAGCAGCTTGACAAAGGACTGTTTGACAAAAGATTCTTAAGTCATTTTTTTATAAAGAGCCATTTGAGTTAATCTGGAATGATGGGAGTAGGGAAACCGCTCTGTGTCAACATTGGTTTTGGTGCGATAATAATCTGTAATATTATAAAATAAGAAGCGCCGGCTTGAATTGCCGGCACTTCTTATTAATGTAGGTATGGTCTTTTGTCAAACAATCCTTTGTCAGGGCATACCTGTAAATATTACTTCTTCCGGATCATCAGCTTGTCGCCAGGCTTCACATTGAAGTCCGATTTGTTGTTCCACTCCATGATGTCTTTGATGGTAACGCCATACTTGCGGGAAATCTGATAGAGACTCTCACCCGATACCACTGTGTGCTGGGTGCTGGTGCCTTTGAAATCTTCAGCAGGAGCTTCCTCCAGGTCCTCGTTGTTCACTTCCTGACCGGCCGGCGCACTTACACGCAGCTCCTGACCAATGGAAAGAGCGGTGCTGCGCAGGTTATTCCAGGCTTTCAGCTCATTTACTGTCACGTTGTACTTGCGCGACAGTAGGTATAGCGACTCTCCGGCTGCTACGGTGTGCACTTCGGTTTTTTCGGCTGAAGCAGGTGTTGCAGTTTCGGAGGTGCGGTCGGCTTCCGAAGGCAGCGTTTGTGGCTCTGCAATAATGAGCTCCTGGCCAATCTTGATCGGTGCATCCCCGAGGTTGTTCCAGGTCGTGATGTCGTTTACGGTTACGGCATACAGCCTGGAGATACCCCAAAGTGACTCGCCCTGCTTCACAATGTGGCGCGCAGGTTTGGCAGTTGGAGCCGAGTTTTCCTGAGCGACTGTACTGGCCTGCGGTGTTTTAGCCGCTGCCGGTTTAGTAGGTGCTGCTTTCGCAGGTGCAGTCTTAGTGACAGCAGGTTTAATGACAGCGCGCTCTGTGGCAACAGTTTCCACTGTTTTCGCCTCTTCAAACACCTCAGCTGTTTCTTCCTCCTCGCCTCCAGAGAAGCCCACAAACACGTCTTCGCTCAGCCCTACGGCCCATTCGGCATTTTCCTCTTCGGTCGCTTCAACCTCGGCCTCTTCAACTATCGCTTTTTGTTGCGTGGTATCCTGCACTTGCTTGCCAGGGTATAAAGCCGTGCTTTTTTGCTTTTCAGTAACCACTGGCTTTGCTGCTTTCTGTTCTTTGACTTTTACCTCTTGCTCCGCCTGCTTCATAACAGGGGCAGGTGGCGTCTCGGTTTTCGGGGTGGCAGCCACCTTTATCGGCTCTTCTTCCAGGGCTATACCTTGTTCAGCTTCCTTGGCAGGTATGGCAGCGCTGGCCGTTTCTTCCTCCTGACTTGTTGTAGCCACCGTTTTCGTTTCTCTTTCCCCGGTTTCTGCTGGCTGGCCTTTCACTTTGTTCCAGCTCTTTTTAAAGCGAGCGAGGAAATCGTCTTGCTGGGCAGTCGGCTCTGTTGTGGTCGATTTTGCTATTGAGGTGGTTTCAGCAGCTTTTTTCTGCGCTGTAGCAGCTGGCTTCTCGGTACCTGGCGCAGGTTTCAACTCGCGCACCTCGATGGCAACTTTGGCAGGGCGGCGCTTCTGCAGCCAGAGCACACGACCCGGCACTGGTACTTCAGCACGTTTCATGCGGTTTTTAAACTGGAGATAGTCCAGCCGGATGCCATACAACTGTGCGATCTCCTGCATGGTCTCGCCGTGCTGTACCACGTGGTATTCTTTGTCAGCGTTCAGGCGTTTTGCCTCGATGTAATAGGCCTCGCCTTCCTCGAACCTGTCGAAGTCGCGCATGTCGTTAAAGCGCAGGAGTTTGCGCGTGGTAATGCCGGCCTTCAGGGCGAGTTTATCTTTGGTGTCGCCTTTGCCGGCTACAATGGCGTTCAGGTTATTTCGCTTGATGATGCTGCCAGCCGCTGGTAAAGCCGCTGTTTGGCGGGCAGGTGTGGTGCGAACCGGCTCTGTCGATGCTACAACGCCTGGCTCAGTTTTGTGCCGAACAGGTAGCATTACATAATAGTCCTTATCGGCAGGTATGGTGCTGCCCAGCAGCCACTTGTTGTATTTTTCGAGTTCGGAAGGGTCGGTTTCGTAAGCCAGGGCTATATCGGCCAGGCTTTGGCCTGGTGTGGCACGCAACTCACGCAGTGATACGGCAGGCGGTGCGCTCTTTCCGATAAAGTTGTCGTAGGCCACTTTGTGCGCCAGGAACGTCAGCAGGTAAGGGTCGGACTTCTCGGTGATGTCCATTTTCTTGCTGCCCTTGTCGGATTCTTTGGTATAGGCCTTGGCACCGGAGTAGCCATGGTAATACGATAGCAGCGCATTGAACCAGTTGTTGTAATAGTTATTGCTGCGCTTGAAATAACGGGCAGCACCACGGCTTGCTTCCACAATGTGACGGCGCTCGTCTACGATGTTGTCCATGCGCAGGTTAAAGTCCAGCGCCGCTTCCTTTTTGAATTGCCAGTAGCCCACCGCATTGGAGGTAGACACGGCATCGCCACGCAGGCCGCTTTCCTGCAGGGCCAGGTACTTGAAATCATCCGGCACGCCTTCTTCCTGAAACGTACGCTCAATCAGCGGGAAATAGGCATCAGCCAGTTCTACCTTCATCTGAAAATACTTTGGGCTACGGTGCAGGGCATCCACTTTTTTCTGGATCTCTTCCTGCGCTCTGGGCGAAATGCGCAGGTGGATGTCACCGAAATACAGGTTGTGGGGCACAGTGACAGTTTGTGCCATAGCAAGCAGTGGCAGAAGCAGTAGCAGCAGGAATGGTAACGGTTTCTTCATAAAGGTAAACAGGTAAAGTAAGCGCAGCTATCCACAAAAGAGCTACAGTATATGTTGAAACAGCTGTGGATAACTCATTCAGGTATAGAACGTTCCCTATATAGGGATACACTTGCAAAAATAACGCAAATTACCCCGCATTCTAAAACCTAGAACGAAGTTATTTTATAGAAATTTTTTACTGTGGATAAGTAAGCCCGCCGCGGATCCGGCGAATGATTGCTGACTTTACCTTAATGTCAGATAAGAAGCGCTTTTGGCTGTAGCGCTATACCTGAATGAAGATGCTATACCTGAGCGTAAATAAAAAAGGTGGTATCGCTACCACCTTTTCTTTTATTTTTTTCGGGCAACCATCAGCCCATCCCTTACAGGCAGCAAGATGTTCTCAACCCTCGGGTCGTCCTGTACTTTTTTATTGAAATCCAGTAGTGCGGCCGTGTCTTCATCGAGTTTTTTGCGGTACTTGGCCAGCACTTTGCCGCTCCACAGCACATTGTCGGCAATAATATAGCCGCCCGAGCGCACCCGGTCAATCACCATGTCATAATAAGTAGCATAGTTATACTTGTCGGCATCGATGAACACCAGATCAAAGGTAGCGTCGATGGTAGGGATGATCTCCAGCGCATTGCCAATGTAGTATTTTACGCTCTCGCTCAGACCTGCCTCTTTTATATAGCCCCGCACCGTGTCTTCGAGTTCCTCGTTGATGTCGATGGTGTGCAGCGTGCCGTCCTCTTGCAGACCCTCCGCCAGGCAAAGGGCCGAGTAGCCGGTATAGGTGCCCACTTCCAGAATCTGCTTCGGCCGGATCATGTGCGAAAACATGGAAAGCAGACGGCCCTGCAGGTGACCTGACAGCATGCGTGGCTTCATCACGTTCAGGTGCGTCTGTCGGTTTACTTTATGCAGCAGCTCCGATTCCGGCGAGGTATGGTCCTCTGCGTATTGCTGTAGTTCTTCGTCCAGGAATTCCATGTCAAGAATTGTTAATTGATGATTATTAATTGTTTATTATTGACTACTTATGTTGCGGTTTGACTGTTTGATGAACCCCAAAACAATCAACGATAAACAATCAGCAATTAATTAGGTACGTAATTCAGAAAACTTAGCTTTTCTTCGGCTAGCACATCGTTGGCAATATCGATCAGGTCCTGGGCAGTTGTGTTTTTGATTTGGTCAAAGATCTCGTTCAGGGTGTCGATGTGGCCCTGGTCGAGGATACTCTTACCCATCATCATCATCAGGCCCATGTTACTTTCTTCGGCCATGGCCAGCTGACCCATCAGCTGCTCCTTGGCGGTATGCAACTGCAACGAGCCCAATTGTTTTTCGCGCAGCTTCTTCAGCTCTTTCAGCACCAGCGAAGTAGTGCGCTTTAGTTGCTTCTTCTCTGTGCCAAAATAAATGGAAAGCAAACCCGTGTCGATGTAGGTGGCGTAGTTGGCGTCGATGGTATACACCAGGCCGTGCTTTTCGCGAACGGCCAGGTTCAGGCGCGAGTTCATGCCCGGACCACCCAGCAAATTCACTAGCATGAAGAAAGGAATGCGACGGTCGTCGTTGAGGGCATAGGCCGGACAGCCAATGACGCAGTGCGCCTGTGAGATCGGCTTCTCAAAAGTCACCGTTTTCGGGATGTAGGTCTCAAAGGCAACACGCTGACGGGGTTTGCTGATAGTCGGGATGTCAGCCAGGTACTTTTCAGCCAGTTTCAGCACTTTCTCAAAAGGCAGGTTGCTCACCGAGCAAAAAACCAAAGCTTCGGTACTCAGGTTGTCTTTGATAAAACGCTGAAAATCGTCCTTTTTGAAACCAGATACGCTCTCCTTTGTGCCCAGAATGTTGTTGCCCAGCGGGTGAGAGTCGAATACCACGTTGTCAAACTCATCCACTATTGCCTCCTCTGGTGTATCCAGGTACATGGCCATCTCCTCGAGTATCACGCCGCGCTCTTTCTCGATTTCTCTTTCAGGAAAGATGGAATGGAACGTGATATCAGTGAGTAACTCAAAGGATTTCTCAAAGTGCTTGTCGAGCACGGAGCTGTAAAAGCAAAGCTTTTCTTTGGTGGTATAAGCGTTGAGCTCGCCGCCCACCGACTCCAGCCGGTTGAGGATATGGAAAGACTTGCGCTTGGCAGTGCCTTTAAAGGCCATGTGCTCCCAGAAGTGGGCCAGGCCCAGTTGGTCGGGCTGCTCATCGCGGCTGCCCAGGTCCAGGATAAAGCCGCTGTGCGCTATTTTGGTGTGTAGTACTTGTTTGTGAACGATTCTAATACCGTTCGGCAATGTATGAATATGATAATCAAGCATTCAGTTCGCAATTAGCCTGCAAAGATACGCAAAAAGTGCCAGAATGGGCCGATTGCCTGCCGAATGTTAGCGGTCGAGGTTGCGGCCGCCCACATTGATGACGAAGCCCAGCGAAAAAACGGAATAGCCCGCTGTAAGGGCCTTGCGGTTGCGAAGCCCAAAGTTGCTGCCACTGGTGTACTGCAGCTGCACCGAAGGGCTGAGCGTCATGCGGGTATAGAAGATCGGCTCCAGGAAGATGTTGTCTTCGTTGGGTTGTTCCACCCCATTCAGCAGGTGCTTGTTCATGTTCACGTAGCTCAGGCGCAGGGCGGTGCCGTAATTGAGCGGAAACTCGTTGCCCAGCAGCCGCAGCGATTTCTTCTTTTTGGAGCTGAAGTTAACCTGCGTAAAATATTTACTAAAGCCGGCCTCACGGCGGGTAGACGTCATCACGCCTTCTTTTTCCTCCTTCTCGGTGCGGTCACTGCTGCCACCCCCAAAGCCGCCATAGATCTCCAATATCCGGTTCTGGTTTGGGCCGAATGTGGTGAAATAGCCCGCGCCCGCTTCAATCAAATTATGGCGAAAGTCGCGCTTCTTGCGTTCCTGGTTCAGCATGGAGCCGTTCAGCATTACCCCAATCTTGTCGGTAACGGCATAGGCGGTGTTAAACGTGATGTTGCCTTTTGGCGTGATATGCCCGCCTGCGCTCAGTTCGCCTTTTTCGGTGAACATGGGCACGTTCGGTACGTTGGGCATGTAAGTAGACACGCAGCCTGTAGTAAGGAATAGGAGAGCAGCTGTCAGGATTTTAGAAGAGTGTAATAGTGCTTTCATACAGGTATGCGTGGCTAAAAGAAGTGCTAAACTAACGCTCCTGCCGCTAAGAAGAAAAATTTTTTTGTTCTTTTCCGTGAAAGAGGGAGCCGGCCTATACCTGCCCCTTGTTTACTTTCAAGTCTTGCTGCATTGGCGTAGCTTTGCGGCAGCTTATACCTGATGAAAAAGATCCTGATCATACAGACTGCCTTTCTGGGCGATGTGGTGCTGGCAACGGGGCTGGTGGAGAAAATGCACGCGCACTACCCAGAGGCACAGCTCGACTTTTTGCTCCGCAAGGGCAACGAATCGCTGCTGAAGGGGCACCCGCTGCTGCGCCAGGTTTTGATCTGGAACAAGCAGGATGGTAAGTATAAAAGTCTGATGCAACTGCTCCGTCAGATACGGCAGGAGCGCTACGACCTGGTCGTGAACCTGCAGCGCTTTGGCGGCACCGGTATACTCACTGCGCTCTCCGGTGCCAGGGAGACAGTTGGCTTCGACAAAAACCCGTTTTCCCGCTTCTTCACCCGGCGCTATACCCACGACGTGAATTCCGGCACCCATGAGGTGGAGCGAAACCATTTGCTTATCGCCAGCCTAACCGATGCGCAGCCCGCCAAACCCAGGCTATACCCATCTTCAGAGGATTTTGCCAAAGTACAGCCGCTGAAGCAGCAGCCTTTTATTTGCATGGCGCCTACCTCGGTGTGGTATACCAAGCAGTACCCGTTAGAGCAATGGGTGGAGCTGCTCGATCAGCTGGATGCCAGGTACACCGTATACCTGCTTGGGGCGCCGGCCGATAAAGCCCACTGCGAGGAAATCATTGGCAAAACCAAAAACCTGCAGGTAGAAAACCTTTGCGGGCAACTGAACCTGCTGCAGTCGGCGGCCCTGATGCGCGATGCCGTGCTAAACTACGTGAACGATTCCGGGCCCATGCACCTGGCCTCCGCGCTCGACGCGCCCACTTGCGCCATTTTCTGCTCCACGGTACCGCGTTTTGGCTTCGGACCGCTGGCTGCCTTCGCTGCCGTTGTGGAAAGAACAGAGCCACTTTACTGCCGCCCCTGTGGCTTGCACGGGTATAAATCATGCCCGGAAGGTCATTTTAAATGTGCAAAAGAGATACAAACGATACAGCTGCTGGATGTGCTCGCTACCCGCACATTATAAGTGGTTTAAGGAGATGGTTATGGGCCGGTAAGGAAAGGAATAAGATAAGTTTGGGGCGCCTGTTATATTAGGTTTTTTCTATAGAAGTGTTTGCACTAAAGATAAAAGTACTACCTTTGCGGTGCAAGTTCAGCCAGACTAAAAATCGGATGGACCGCTGCACCTAGCTACTATACCTACAAAACTATGAAATACCAGCCCATCGACAAGGAGCTGTTCTGCCATAACAGGCGCAATTTTGTGCGGCAGCTCAAGCCTTGTTCTCTTGCTGTTTTTCATTCTAATGATGTGATGCCAACCAATGCGGATGGCACCATGGCGTTCCGTCAAAACAGCGACCTCTTCTATCTTTCAGGAGTAGACCAGGAGGAAAGCATTCTATTGCTTTTCCCGGACGCACGCGACGAGCGCATGAAGGAAGTGCTGTTTGTGCGCGAGTCGAACGAGCATATTCTGGTATGGGAAGGGTATAAACTTACCAAAGAGCAGGCGCGCGAAACCTCAGGTATAGCCACGGTTCTGTGGCTGAAAGATTTTAAGCAGGTCTTCAACAGCCTGATGGCTGAGGCCGAGCACGTATACCTGAACACCAACGAGCACCTGCGCGCCGTGGTGGAGGTAGAAACCCGCGATGCCCGCTTCATTAAATGGTGCCAGGAGGTATACCCGCTGCACCGCTACGAGCGCAGTGCGCCCATCATGCACCACCTGCGTGCCATCAAATCCGAAAAAGAAATAGAGCTTCTTCGCAGAGCGTGCGATATCACCGAGTTGGGTTTCCGCAGACTGTTGCAATTCATTCAGCCTGGCGTGATGGAGTACGAAGTGGAGGCGGAGCTTTGCCACGAATTTATACGCAACCGCTCGCGCGGACCGGCCTACAGCCCGATCATTGCCTCTGGAGCAAATGCCTGCATTCTGCACTACACCGACAATAGCCGCGAGTGCAAGGACGGCGACCTGCTGCTGCTGGATGTTGGGGCAGAATACGCGAACTACGCTGCCGACATGACCCGCACCGTGCCCGTGAATGGCAAGTTTACCAAGCGCCAGCGCGAGGTATACGAGGCGGTGCTGCGCGTGATGAAAGCCGCTACGCAGATGCTGGTGCCTGGGAACTCACTCGACCAGTACCATAAGTTTGTGGGCACCGTGATGGAGAACGAACTGATCGGACTTGGCTTGCTCGACGCAGGTGATGTACGCAACCAGGACCCGGACAACCCGCTATACAAGAAATACTTTATGCACGGCACCTCGCACCATTTGGGCCTCGATGTGCACGATGTAGGCAGCAAATACCGCTCTTTTGAGGAAGGAATGGTGTTTACCTGCGAGCCGGGTATCTATATAAGAGAAGAAGGTATAGGCGTGCGGTTGGAGAACGATATTCTGGTGACGCGCAGCGGACCGATAGATCTGATGAAGAATATTCCGCTGGAGGCAGATGATATTGAGAGGCTGATGCAAAAACGCTAAGCGCGTGCATAGCAAGGGTTTACATATAACTACTTGCAGCCTTTTTTATTGTATTTACGTTAAAAAACAGATGCTTTGCATTAAATAATGTTGAGCACACAACCCACGATTCGTAAAACGGGTTGAACCATAGTGATGCCAATTTGCGAGAAGCAGGTAAAGCAGTGCAAATGGCGCATCTGAGTAGATTTAGGATTTAAGCTGTCAAGGCCATTTTATTATACATTAACAAAATGCTTTTGCTTATGGATAAAACCTACAACAATGCAACGACTACCCGCCTAACGTATCGAAATATACGTTCTGTCTGTTTTTTTATAGAAATATAAAAAAACTTACGTGAAAATATGTACGTATTGTCATATCAAAATATACTTTTTAAAATTATGCGAAAAACTCTGACTAAATTATTTACAACTGCTTTTGCTCTTGTATTCCTGCTGTCTGCCAACACAGCTGTGCTTGCGCAAAACGCTGACCAACGGACAAACCTCCAGATCTATGGAAGTGCGCTCCAATATAAAGGTGATTTGGGTAATAACTGGTGGAAAGACAAAATGGGCTGGGGAGGCGGCGTATCGCTGAACCAATACCTGAGCCCGTCTTTCGACGCTGGCCTGCACCTGAGCTACGGCAACTCTGAGTTCAGCAGATTTGGTTCCTCTATGGATTCCAAAATCGGCATGGCCCTGGTTGGACTGAGACTGAAAATGTATGGCAACATCTTGAAAGAGGATGCCTTTATCGGCCCATACCTGTCAGTAGGTGGCGGTGCTCACTTCGTAAGACCAGAGGGTGTTTCTCCAACAGGTGCTTATGACGAAAACTTTGTGGCAGGTGCTGTGTTTGGCGGTGCCGGTATCCGTTTCAGATTCTCTGACAACGTGAGCCTGTTCATTGAGTCTAGAGCTCACTTCACAAGCAACGACAAGTACGACAACATCGAGTCGAACATCAACGACCGCTTCCTGCAGCACAACATCGGCCTTGGCTTTAACCTGGGTAAAGGCAAAGACACTGACGCTGACGGTGTTCCGGATAGAAGAGACAAGTGCCCAGACACTCCAACTGGCGTGCAGGTTGACAAAGACGGTTGCCCAATCGACACAGACGGTGACGGCGTTCCGGATTATCAGGACGAGTGCCCAACTGAGGCTGGCGTAGCGAACCTGGGTGGTTGCCCTGACCGCGACGGTGATGGTGTAGCTGACAAAGACGACCAGTGCCCTGACGAGCCAGGTACTGCTGCCACTCAAGGTTGCCCAGATAGCGACGGTGACGGCGTAGCTGACAAAGACGACAAGTGCCCTGACACACCACGCGGTGTACAAGTAGGTGCCGATGGTTGCCCAGTTGACTCTGACGGCGACGGTGTTCCGGATAACGAAGACCTTTGCCCTAACTCTGCTGGTACTGCCGAAACAAAAGGTTGCCCTGAGCTGGATGCCCGTACGAAGAAACTGATCGAAGAGAAAGTTCGCTTTGAGTTTGACCAGGCTCGCGTACAGGACGGTTACCGTCAGCTGCTTGACAGCATCGTGGTAGCTCTTGAGAAATACCCTGACCACGTACTGTTGATCAAAGGTCACGCTGACCACATTGGTTCAGAAGAGTACAACCAGGCACTGTCTGAGCAAAGAGCACAAGCTGTGAAGGATTACCTGATCCAGCGTGGTGTTCAAAACCCTGACCGTTTGGTGACAAGAGGTTACGGCGAGACGCAGCCACTTGTACAGGTGAATACAAGACTTTCTAAAGCCAGAACTGCTGCAGCCCGTGCTCAGAACCGACGTGTCGGATTCGAGATGAACACGCCGGATATGCAACTGAATCTGGAGTAACATTCCCTAACCGATAAGGTTAAATGCTAAAAGGCCCCGCAGAGCAATCTGCGGGGCCTTTTTGTTTGTCGGAATCATGATTTCAAGAACTAAATATTGACAGTATTTTCATACACGATTGTCATAAATACAAGGCTGATTCACTCTATCTCTTTTGTCATCCTGTAAGGATTCTGGTAGCGAGTAGCATAAGCTTAACCTCCCGGGGGTATGGGCCCTCTTTCTTTTCATCAAGTAAAAAAGTAAGGCCCGCCCGGCCAGGGCAAAAAGCCAGCTACGCAGCAGCATTGTTGCTATACCTGCATCAGAGGCTGCTACAAAGCCCGCTAAATCTATACCTATGCCCGGGCCAGAGGCTTGTCTATACCTAGTCACGAGCGCGCGCTCGCGCTATAGACATAGACTATCATAAGCAAGCAGCTGACGATGCATTAGCGTATCCGCTATACCTGCAACCTTTACCAAAACGATAAATATTTACTGCTTCGAAGCGAGCAGGTATAGCACCGCCATACGAATCGCAACACCATTCTCTACCTGATTGAGGATAATAGAGTGATGGGAGTCGGCGGCGTCGGAGCTTAGTTCCACACCACGGTTGATCGGGCCGGGGTGCATGAGCACGATCTGCTTGTCAAGGCTGTCGAGCATCTTCTTGTCGATGCCATAGTAGAGGGTATACTCGCGAAGGGATGGGAAATACTTCATTTGCTGGCGCTCGAGCTGTATGCGCAGCACGTTGGCTACATCGCACCATTCCAGGGCTTTGCGCACATCCAACTCCACTTTCACACCCAACTCTTTGATGTACTTCGGCAGCAGCGTAACAGGGCCGCATACCATGACCTCAGCGCCGAGCTTTTGCAGTGCGAAAATGTTGGATAGCGCCACACGGGAGTGCAGAATATCCCCAATGATCACGACTTTCTTGCCCGCTACATCACCAAGTTTCTCGCGGATGGAAAAAGAATCTAGAAGGGCTTGGGTAGGGTGCTCGTGCGTACCGTCGCCGGCGTTTACGATGTTGGCATCGATGTGACGGCTCAGGAAGTGGGGGGCTCCCGGGCTGGAGTGGCGCATCACGATCATGTCCACTTTCATGGCCAGGATGTTGTTCACCGTGTCGAGCAGCGTTTCGCCTTTCTTCACGGAGCTGCCGCTGGAAGAGAAATTGATCACATCGGCAGAAAGCCTTTTCTCGGCCAGTTCAAAGGAAAGTCGGGTACGGGTGGAATTCTCGAAGAAAACGTTGGCAATGGTGATGTCACGCAGCGAGGGCACTTTCTTGATGGGCCGGTTCAGAACATCTTTAAAGTTATCAGCGGTCTCGAAAATGAGTTGAATGTCTTCTGCTGTAATGTCTTTGATGCCGAGTAGATGCCGGACGCTGAGCTCTTGCATGGGTGCTTTATTCTTCGATTTTGGTCACTAACCAGATGTTGTCTTCTTGAGTATCGGATCCTTGCCACTCCACCAGCACGCGCTGCGATTGCAGCGAGTTGACACGCCGTCCCACATAGGTAGGCTCTATAGGCAGATGGCGGCTGTAGAGGCGGTCTATGAGCACCAGCAGTTCTACATTAGCCGGTCGCCCAAAAGAGATCATGGCATCCATGGCGGCCCTCACCGAGCGACCGGTATAGAGCACGTCATCTGCTAAGATCACTTTTTTGCCTTCGATCAAAAAATCGATGTGTGTGGCGTTGGCGGCCAGCGGCGTTTCCCTTCTCCTGAAATCGTCGCGGTGGAAGGTGGTGTCGAGGTAGCCGGTTGGAACGGTGGTGCCCAAAATAGCTTTCAGTGTGCTTTGGATGCGCTGTGCCACCTGGCGGCCACGGGGCTGCAAACCAATGATGACAGAATCAGAAAAGTCGCCATGGTTCTCGATGAGCTGGTGGCAAAGGCGCATCACCATGATCTCGAGCAACTGGTGGTTAACGATGAGTCTTTTCTGCATGGCCTGGGGGTCTTGGTTGCAAATATAGGATGTTCGGTTGAATTGTTAAATTGTTGGGTGGTTGAATTGCTAAATTGTTGGTTGTTATTGTTGAGTAGCTAAATGGTTGAATTGGTGAATGTATTTTTCTGAAGCAGATAGAAGACAACTTCAAGAAGGTATAGCGAAGGACGCATAACGCTGAAGAATAGGTATTGCCGCAACTCAGCTAGTGAGCCCTAACAATCAACAATCAGCAATTAAAAAGTAATCTTGTTGATGTAGAACACCGTGCGGTTGGGACCATGAGGTACCCGTATGCGTTGATAGCCGAAGGCGGCAAAGTGGGCACCGTACCAGCGGATCAACCCGGGTAACTCTGTGCTGAGAATCTTTTCTTCTTTTTCGTAGGGCAGAAGCTCAATGGAGGTTTCCTCCGCGTTAAACTGATTGTGCACCATTTGGCGGTAGAAGATTTTTTCCCTGTCGGGGTAAGCCATCACCACACGCCCGTCTGGCAGGGCGGCGACCTCCACGGCATGCACCAGGGTGGAGGTGACCACATCGGGCAGCGGGAAGGCATTGTCCCAGAGTAGTACGCCATCGGTATCGAAGCCCAGGGCGATTGCGTGTGTACGTTTGTAGGCCTGGGGCTCCCGGTCCAGCCCTCGGACGCGGTTATCGAGTGCGCCACCGCCGCGGTACTGAGGGAAGTATATCTCTGCTGCCAGCACATAGCCGTTGCGAGTCTCGATGAGGTCGTGCAGGAGCATGCGGTAGCGCTGCAAAGGTTCTCGGCCTTCGGCAATGCGGGCAAGCTCCCGCTTGCGTGTGCGCTCTTCGCGACGCGGCTTCATGTATTTAAAGAAGTTCTGCAAATCGAGCAGCGAGTAGAACTCACCCTCCACTATTTTAAAAGCCACCGGCGACGTAAAAAAGCCCTGTACATAGCGCAGATCGCGTGCGCCGTAAGTGCCGATGAGCATGCGGGAGAGCGTGTCGCCGGGCGTGATCTCGGCGTTGAGCAGGCTGCGGGCCTGTGGCTGCAGAATAAAGTAGTTGTGCTGCAACTGGCCATTCTGGTCAAAGCTTTTCACCTGCAGGCGGGAGATTCTACGATTCGTCTCGACCAGCACCACATCGACGCGCCCATGCACGTGGTCGGTATGCAGGTCAGAAAAAGAGGACTCCTCGCCATAAAGGGCCGGCAGGATCGTAGGCTGCGGCTTTGCAGGATTCAGGTATAGCAGGTTGGGCTTGGTGTCGTAACTGTTGCCCGTGATCAGGAAGTGGTTGCCACGCAGCACGTTGAACTCGTAGATATACTCCACCTTATCGAGCTCAATCTCGCTTTGGCTGATGCTGCCGTTGCCCATGTGAAGTCGCACGAAGGTATAGAGCGTAGGTTTTGCTGCCTGAAAGATGAGGTAGGTATAGGGAGCCTCCGTGTAGTGGCGTACCAGCTCGTACTCAGACTTCAGGTCCAGTTTGCTCTTCCAGACCGGCTCCAGTTTTGCGTCGTACTTCTCGAGAACAAAATCAGGGCTCTTGGCCCATGTGTCGGACTTGCGGCTGTAGACCAGCAGGCTGCTGTCGGGCAGGGCCATCACCTCTACATGGCTGGTTTCGTAATCGTAAGGCAGCTCGAGGCGCACAGGTTGCCGGGGCTCCTGTGCCCAAAGCAGGGCAGGTGCCAGCACCGCAAAGCAGAACAGCAAAAGGCGCAGGTATGGCATGTTACAATCTTGCACTGCCGGCTGGCAGTAGGTATAAGGCAGTCAATTGCTTTGTACTCTTTTTTGTAAAGTAACGTTGTGCCCGCGTGCAGTGTGTCGCCCCGGATTAGTTGCCCAGGGCGAGCAGCACGTCAAACTCCTCGGCTTTGAGCGGCATCACCGACAGGCGCGACTGGCGCAGCAGGGCAATGTTCTCGAGGCGTGGGTCTTTTTTGATCTGGTCCAGTGTTACAGGTGACTTGAATGCACGCTCAGGCACCAGGTCCACGGCCATCCACTTCGGGTCGTCGGCGCTGGGGTCGGGGTAAGCGGCTTTATCCACTTTGGCGATGCCCACGATGGCTTTCTCAGACACGCTGTGGTAGAACAGCACCAGGTTACCAGGTTGCATAAGTTGCAGGTTGTTACGGGCCTGGTAATTGCGAACGCCGTCCCAGCAGACACGACCTTCTTTTACAAATCTGGCCCAGGAATAGGCCTCCGGTTCTGATTTTACTAACCAGTATTGCATGTGTAAGGTATAGGTAATCGAAATTTAAGATCTATTTAAATGGCTTGTGGCTACAGCCGGCCGATGCGCCTCAGGTAAATGCCCAGCTCGCCAACGAGCAGACCGATCAGAAAGCCACCTGTGAAGCTGGCAAAAGCGCTACCTTTAAAGTACTTGTCAGTTACTACTCCTGCGCATCAGGCGTTATTCTCACTTTCAGCACACTGTCTTTTAGCGACACCACCTCCATGGTATAGCGTTGCTCCGGGTGGCCGTTTCCCTGGATGTGAACCAGAATCGTGTTCTTGTCTTTGTATTCCCAGATGCCAGTGTGCTCCTCCAGGCCGTCGGCGGGAGCTATGGCGTACTGCTTGGCCACACCCTCCGGCTCCAGCGTAAAGCCGGTGCGTCCTCTGGAGGGCGGAAAGTCGTAGGTATTGGGGCGGTAAACGAGCACGTCGTCCTGGTCCTCTTCGTATGAGTGCAGCCAGGTCTGGCCCAGGAGTTCGGCCTCAGCCTTTTTGCGGCAGGTGTTGGCCAGCAGCACGAGGCACAAAACGCATAACAGCGAAGCGTATTTCATATTTTTGAGTTTGTTGGCTCTTTACTCAGAGCACTAAATGGATAGCTAAGATAGGTATTTCCTGATTTATATAGAAGCCCTGGAATATAAAAGGCCTCCGAACAGGTATGGCAAAGGTATGGCGGCTTTTTCTATCTTTGTACTTATACACAACATTGCCTTGGAAAATAAGAAAATCATAAAGCTGTTCAAGCTGGCCGCTGAGCTCATGGAGCTGCACAACGAGAATCCGTTTAAGGTACGCTCATACGTGAACGGTGCCGCGGCACTGGAACTGGTGGAAGAACCGCTGGCATTCAAAAGCCAGGCCGAGCTGGAAGGTATCACCGGCGTGGGCAAGAGCATCGCCGCCCGCGTGATCGAGATCAATGAAACGGGGTCTTTTACGGAGCTGGACCAGCTACTTTCGGTAACGCCACCGGGTGTGGTGGAGATGCTGCGCATCAAGGGCATCGGCCCGAAAAAGGTGCGTACTCTCTGGAAAGAGCTGGGCGCTGAAACGGTAGAGGAACTACTGGACGCCTGCGAGCAGGATAAAGTGAGCAAGCTGAAAGGTTTTGGTGCCAAGACCCAGGAGAATATTAAACAGGCGCTGCTGTTCACGCAGCAGAACCGCGGCAAATTGCTTTTTGCTGAGGCTGAACCCGCTGCTTTGACTTTGCAAGAACAAGTACAGCAAGCCTTGCCGGGGGCCGAGGTAGCCCTGGCCGGTGATGTGCGACGATGCCTGGAGATCGTGGAGAAGCTGGAGCTGGTGATTGGTACAGATAAGCCAACCGAAGCAGAAGCAGCCCTGAACAGACTGAACGAATTGCAGCAGGACGAGCTAATTTCCGGCCCGATGGTATGGCGCGGCAAGCACAGCGTGAGCGGATTGGCCACTGAGATCCGCTTTGCCAGCCCGATCAATTTCCAGAACGAACGCTTCATACGCTCTTCTTCGCCAGAGCACTTGTCCCAGGTGTTTGCTGCCAACAAAAACATGCTGACCGTGGCCCGCGAAAGCAGTCATAGTTCTGAAGAAGATATCTACGCCTCGGCAGGTATGGCCTATATTGCACCCGAACTGCGGGAAGGGACTAATGAGCTGCAGCTGGCCATGGAGAACAAGCTGCCGAAACTGCTCGAACTGGGCGACCTGAAAGGTATTCTGCATAACCATAGTACCTACTCTGACGGCGCCCTTACCCTGGAGCAGATGGCTACTTACTGCCGCGACATGGGCTACCAGTACCTCGGCATTTCCGACCACAGCAAAACGGCAGCCTATGCCGGTGGTCTGCGCGAAGGCGATGTGCTGCGTCAGCAAAAAGAAATCGACGAGCTGAACAAAAAACTGGCTCCGTTCAAGATATTCAAAGGCATAGAGTCCGATATTCTGGGTGATGGCTCCTTGGACTACGAAGAGGATATCCTGAAGTCGTTTGACTTCATTGTGGCCAGCATCCACAGCAACCTCAACATGGACGAGCAGAAGGCCACGGCCCGCCTGATCACCGCCATCGAGAATCCTTACACAACGATGCTGGGCCACCCGACCGGACGACTGCTGCTGCGCCGCGAAGGTTACCCGATCAACCATAAAATGGTGATCGATGCCTGTGCTGCCAACAACGTCATCATCGAAATCAATTCTAACCCCTGGCGCCTCGACATGGACTGGCGCTGGGTGCACTATGCGCTGGAGAAAGGCGTGATGCTGAGCATAAACCCGGATGCCCACCACACCAGCGGCTACGACGATATGCGCTATGGCGTACTGGTCGGCCGCAAGGGCGGACTGACCAAAGAAATGGCCTTCAATGCAAAGTCGGTGGAGGAAGTGGAAGCTTATTTTAAGGCGCGGAAGGAGAAGATTAAGTAGCGGATGCCTAAAATACTCATTCTCCGTTTTTCCTCTATCGGCGATATTGTGCTGACAACACCGGTGGTGCGCTGCATTAAGCAGCAGGTGCCGGATGCGGAGGTACATTACTGCACCAAGCAAGCTTTTAGAGGTATACTGGAGCCGAACCCTTACATCGACAAGGTGCATACGCTGGGCGATAGTCTGAGCGAACTCGTGCAACAGCTCAAAGCCGAGAACTTTGATTTTGTGGTAGACCTGCACAACAACCTACGCACCCGCATTATCAAAACCCGTTTGGGCAAGTCCTCCAAAAGCTTCGACAAGCTAAATTTCGAAAAGTGGCTGATGGTGAACCTGAAAGTGAACCGCCTGCCCGATATGCACATCGTAGACCGTTACTTGGCCGCAGCCGCACCACTCGGTATACAGGACGACGGTAAAGGGCTGGATTACTTTATACCTGCCGATGCCGAAGTAGACATCAATACGTTACCAGTTGGTTTCCAGAACAGATATACTGCTTTTGCTATCGGAGCGCAGCATTATACCAAGCGCTTGCCTACAGAACGCATCATTGAACTGTGCGCTCAGTTGCAGCAACCCATCATTCTGCTCGGTGGTAAGGAAGACGCTGCTGTAGGAGAGGAAATCGCCGCTCATTTCGAACCAGCATCAATCAACAATCAACAATCAACAATTATCCTGAACGCCTGCGGCAGGTATAGCCTGGCCGGTTCGGCTTCGCTGGTGCGGCAGGCGAAGCAGGTGGTCAGTCACGATACAGGACTGATGCACATTGCAGCGGCTTTTCAAAAGGACATCATCAGCGTGTGGGGCAATACCATACCGGAGTTCGGCATGTACCCTTTCCGGACGAGGTATAAGGTGCTCGAAGTAAACGGGCTGCCTTGCCGTCCCTGCTCCAAAATAGGGTATAGCAAGTGCCCTCAAGGCCACTTTAAGTGCATGCGCGACATTGATTTCAGTGCCATTGAGCAGCAGCCTTATAAGGTATAGCGCAGCCAAGGATAAATAAATCAGGTATAAAAAGAGTATCGCCTGCGCAGGTATAGACTTGTGCGGGCGATACTCTTTTTAGCAGGTATATCTGCCGTTCGGTTCAGGTATAGCTATACCTAAAGAATAAGTTTACTGCAGGGGTTTTACGGTATAGCCGGCTCGCTGTAGCAACTGCAGTAACCCGTTCTCGCCCGGCAGGTGTGCTGCCCCAACCGCAATGAAAGTAGACTGCTCTTTCATGATGGCTGGTAGTTTTGTCATCCAATCCTTGTTACGGTCGTCAGTCATGTAGGCCATGTCACCGCCGCCTGTCAGTTCGTTGTATTCCTGCGTCAGCGCCCATATTCCGGGCAGGTCTTTCTGAAGATACAGCTCCACCAGTTTGTTCGATAGTTGCATGGCAGCGTCCTTATTTTTGATGTAAGCCACGAGTTGCTCCGCTTGCTTGTCCAGCGGGTGGTGGTTGTAAAGGAAGCCGAACTGCTGCTCCATAGTCTCGAGCGTGCTCACTTTCTTTTGGCTCTTCTTGTTGTAGTTGGCAAAGTAGCCATCCATCGGTTCGCCGGTGTAGTTTTTAAGTGCTTCCACGCGCTGGTATTCTTTCAGCGACAGCATCAGCAGCAGCGTCATTGGCTTCATCTGGTCGGCCATGCTCAGCTCAAATCCAAACTGCTCTTTCACTTCCTGGTTTACCAGGGCATAGTCCTCCTTGGTCAGCAGGTTCGAGAGCTTGTTGTTCGGCATCACCATCAGAGTACCCAGCTGCATCATCTTAGCCGAGTCGATCACGGTTTCCACTACCAGGCCGCGGCTTTCCATAAAGCGCTCCATCACTTCAGGCACTGTGTTCAGGAAGCTGGCGTTGAGCAGGTGGTAGGTGCCGTACAGGTATGAGGGTTGCTTCAGGCCGTTGCCGCTAACTTCCCAGAGGAGAGATTTGGTAGTAGCCGTAGACGGCGCCTGGGCAGTGGTCTTCGCTTTGGCTGGTTTGGATTTTACTTTTTGTGCCTGGCTCAGGGTAGGGGATAAAAGCAGAGCGACCAGCAGGATGCAAAGGCTGGCAATTTTGTTTTTGTAGTTCATTCTGATTGGTAAATTGTAAATAAATAATAATGTCAGTTGTCAGTTGAGGCAGTAAGGCTTAGGGCTCCTCATAAGAGTATAAAGTGTAAGAGCAACTGCCCACTGTGCCAATGTAAAGTCTGTCTTCAGAAGCAAAGCCGTAAAAAGTGGCAGTACTGGTGCATCCGGGATACCAGGCTACTTTCGTCCATCCGTTTTTGATGGCGTCATACCGGTAGAGGGCGTATTCATCCCTCAGCGCGATGGCATAGCCTTCGTTCTGGTAGGTATAAGCCTGTGTGTTGGTAAAACTGCTGAGGCCAGGCAGCGAGGCCTTCTGCGACCAGCTGTCTTGTTGCGCATTGTAGGCCCACAGTACTATGCCCAGCATCACATACACTGTGCCGTTGCTCTCAAAGCTGTACCCACCCGACGTGCTGACAGGGAAGTTATTCAGCGCCACAACCGTTTCCGTGGCCGGGTCATACTGCCATACCTTTACGGTGCTGCTGCTATTCTGTCCGCCAAAGAAATGAATCTTACCGTTCAGCACAAAGCTTGTCGCACTATGTACAGCGAAAGGAAGACTTTTTAGCTTGGTCCAGGTGTTCTGACGGTAGTCATATTCCCAAACATCGCCATAAAACATGTTGCCATTTCTGCCGCCTATCAGATAGCCTTTGTCTCCTACCCGTTCAAAGATACTGTTGTACTTGTGAATGCCCGGAAACATACCTTCATTTTTCCATAGACTGGATGCAATGGTATGGCTGATAACCCGGTCAAAGGAGAAAAAGAAGGCTTTGCCCTCGGCCACAAAAGAGGGTAAGCGGGTTGACGAAACTCCTGTAGTGGTGGGCAGACTGGAAGCCGCCGTAAAACCAGATTGCAGTGTATACGAGTAAGGCAGAACGGCTGTCTTGCTGCTCCGGTATACAGATACTGACAGTGCCCGATCGTAGGTGTTGGGGGTGCCCATGGGCACTCGTACCCTGATCGAAGTATTTGTCTGAGAAAGGATGTTAGCTGTTTGCCCTCCGATAGTTACATAGGTACCAAAACCAGAGTAGCTTAAGTTTTTACCATAGATGATCAGCTCATCTCCTGGCCTTCCACTGCTTGCCGAGAGGTGGCTAATGTGTGGTCCGATGATCTCAAACTGCTCTTTTGCTGTGACATGCTCACCGCGCACGGTCATGGAAAGCGGGAAACTTCCCGAGTAAGGCACAATCGGGGTGCGGATTATGACACTGTCGCGGTGCACCGACATAACATCTGCCTTTGCGTCCCCAATGGTCACTTTAACCAGGTAGCTCTCTTCCCCAAAGTTCTTCCCATAAATGGTGACAGTTCTGTTATCTTCGGCTGCCTTTGGGCTGAAGGAATGGATGGCCGGTATCGCAGTGCTCTGGCTTTTAAACGATAAGGAAGTACCGTAGGTGGTGTTTTGGCCGTGCTTCGCATAGGCCCGTAGGGTATAGGTATAGCCCTTAACAAGATTATTGTTTAACTTAGCCTCGTACTCGCCGGTGCTGGCAGTAGTGCCTACTACCTGCTTTGTAACCTTCTTGGTATCCCCAAAAGCACTGTACTCAAACCCGTATTCCGTCACCGGCTCTCTTCCAAGTCTTACAATTTGGCCCCTGACTATTGTTCCGATGCTGTCAGGTATAGCCTCCAGCGTTCTGATGATAGGGTAACTTTGTGCCTCAGGGAAATCCTTTTCCTCGGCACAACCATAAAGTAACACCAACAAAAATACAAACGGCAATAATCTCAGCAGCCTCATAGATTGATTCGAATAGAGGTAGAAAGGTTGTTAATGGAGTAGCCCTTGCCCACTACATGGCCGGTGCCAAGACCAAGATTGATGTAGTGTCTCGGTAAATAGAAATATTGCAAGCCCACGCCAGCTGCCATGCCGAAACTAGCTCTTTGCAACTGGAACACATCGTTATGCTCGTGTATGGAAGTGGTGTTGTTGTGGTGCTTTGCCTCGAGCATGTTGCTGGACTGCTCTGCTACATAAAACAGTTCTGGGCCAGCCTCTACATAAAAGGAGGCTTTATGGGCATTGAGGTAATAGCGCGGGATAACCGACAGTTTCAGGAAATCGAGAGACAGTTGGATGTGCTGATCCAACGAAGAACTGATGCGTGTAGTGGTGTAAGCCATTTTGCCATAAGTCAGTTGGTTGATCATGCTCAGGTTGTTCACTTGCCAGGCAGGCGCCTCTACAAATACCCCCGCCTCTGTATTTTCTGATGTCATGCTGTACTCTCCAAACTCATTCTTAGGGAAGGCATTGGATCTTACCTGCATTGTAGAGCGGTTGAGACTGGCAAGGGCACCAAAACTGAGCATAGACATTCTGGGGTTTTTACCTTTGTTAATATTACGGGCAAAGTAGAGCAGGGACTGCTCAGATAACCTGACACGCGGAAGCTGCCTTTGCCAGGAATATGAGTAAGCGGCATATTGCTGCAGGCTTGTTTGCAGATTCTCCTTTGTGAGATGGCTGAGGTTGTCTTTGTCGAGGTAGAACTGTTTGCCTCCCTCGCCGTGCACCTCATACAGGTTCAGCTCACCTGCGGTAAGTTGTTTCAGGAACACCATGCGCTTTTCGCCAAAGTACTCAACTTGGCGTGCCGTATACCGGGTGCTGTCGATGTAGCCAAATGCCGTTAGCTCATGGGCAGCATAGGTTACAATAGGGCTCTTTTTGGCTTGCTGGAACTCAATCTGAAAAGGCTTCCGCCGGTCAAACTGAATATAACCGTCTGTATAAGCCGTGTCGCCTTGCACAATGAAGCCTTTGGACTGCGCCAAGGAAGACGACCATCCCGAAAGCAGCAAAAGAAAGAGAAGCAGAGTGATACAACTATTTTTGCGGTTCATTAGGTATGGTGTAGGAAACCGAGGTGATTTTGAGGTAAATTTGTGAGATCAAATATAGTTATAATATTATATAGTTTTTGGGCGAAATGCCTAATCAATTGACTAATTGAAGAGATGGCGAAATACAATTTGACATGGCAGGAATCGGATGCTCAACTGCTTGATGCATTGTTGCTGGCGACCGGAGGTGAGGGTGGCGCTACGCTGCAGGATGTTTTGCTGATGGGTGACGCCGTGGATGGTACTGTTTATTCGCTTGAAGAAGTAACGGCAGGATTGGAGAAACTGATAGCTACGGGTTGTATTACCATACAGAAAAACAAGCTATACCTGTCGCCTGAATTTCTGGAGGAGTATGAAAAAGCAACGCTAGACGAAGGAGTGGGAGAACCGGCTGCCCGACCTCTGGAAAAACTACTCCACCAGAAAGAGATCACGGTTGAGGCAATAGAGCAGGTGCGAACCAGTATCTTTAAGAAGTATAAGCTTAAAAACCATTACCAGCAGTACCTGGAGCAGTTTGGGTAGTTTTATAGATTTGAAGATTTGGAAATGGAGGGATGTGAAGATGTCTCCATACCTGAAAACAGAAGCGCCGCTGAAATTACTCAGCGGCGCTTCTGTTTATTATAAATTACTGAGCCAATTCCTGATGACGATTCAGAAATGTGAATTGGGGTGTCAAATTACAGACTTCTTATCATCTCCAGATTTTCAAATCTCCACATCTCCAAATCCCCCATTCTCAAATCTGAAAAAATCTAGGAGATTTTTTCAAAACCCAGGTATGGGTGCAGCACCTTTGGCATGTTGATACCGTCTGGGGTCTGGTTGTTTTCCAGGATGGCGGCTACAATGCGCGGTAGGGCGAGGGCGCTACCGTTGAGCGTATGCAGCAGCTGTGTTTTGCCAGATTCGGTTTTGTAACGCAGCTTCAGGCGGTTAGACTGGTAGGTCTCAAAGTTAGAGGCCGAGCTCACTTCCAGCCAGCGGTTCTGGGCGGTAGAGTATACCTCCATGTCGTAGGTAAGAGCAGAGGTGAAGCCCATGTCGCCGCCACAAAGACGCAGCACACGGTAGGGTAGCTCCAGTTTCTGCAGCAGGCCCTGGATGTAGCTGCTCATTTCCTCCAGCGCTTCGTAGGACTTCTCTGGCAACGTGATCTGGACAATTTCCACTTTGTCGAACTGGTGCAGGCGGTTCAGGCCGCGCACATCGGCACCCCACGATCCGGCCTCTCTTCTGAAGCACGGCGTATGGCCCGCGTTCTTGATCGGCAATTGCTCGGCCGGCACAATCACATCGCGGTAGATGTTCGTGATCGGCACCTCGGCCGTCGGGATCAGGTATAGGTTGTCTTCGGTGGCATGGTACATCTGGCCGTCCTTGTCAGGCAGCTGGCCGGTGCCGTAGCCAGAGGCTTCGTTCACCAAAATAGGTGGCTGCACCTCCATGTAGCCGGCTTTCATCGCCTCGTCGAGGAAGAAGTTGATGAGGGCGCGCTGCAGACGGGCACCCTGCTTCTTGTATACCGGGAAACCGGCGCCCGAAATCTTATTGCCCAGCTCAAAATCGATGATGTCGTATTGCTGAATCAGCTCCCAGTGCGGCAGGGCGCCTTCGTGCAGTTTCGGGATTTCGCCATGCTGCAGCACCACTTCATTGTCTTCAGCCGATCTGCCTTCCGGAACACTGGCGTGTGGCAGGTTTGGCAACTTATATAGTGCTTGCTGTATTTGCTCTTCGATGGCAGTCAGCTGTTCGCTCAGCGACTTGGTCTGCTGCTTCAGTTCGGATGTCTCTGCTTTGTAAGCTTCGGCTTTCTCGCGGTCCCCGCTTTTCATCAGTATACCGATCTCTTTTGAGATGGCATTGGCACGGGCCTGCAGCTCGTCGTGCTGGCTCTGCACCTGTCGGCGCTGCTGGTCCAAGACTACAATCGCTTCCACCTCCTGGGCGGCGTTTTTGTAGTTTTTTTTGGTAAGTCCAGCTACCACCAGCTCTGTCTGCTCTCTTAAAACGTTTAGCTGTAGCATAGTTTTGGTCTTTGTATAGCTGCAAAAATATACTTTTTTAGGTTGTAAGCGGCATTTGCGAAATCTTTTAAAGAAATACTGAAACATTTTCGACAAATTCCCCGCTAATATTTGTTAATTAATAAGCATTGCAATAACATTGCAGTGCAATTTATGGCAGGCCCTTTCCTGAGCCTCACAAAACTCTATCGCATTCATTCATTTTCCGAATTATAAGTAAAGCTCTCGCTGCGTTCGCCCAAGGGTGCCAAGCAGGTTAATTTAACTACCATACCACATTTATGTACAAAATTGAAGAATTGAAAGATAGGCTTCTTTCAGAACTCAAGGAAATTGCAGAGGACCTGGGTGTTAAGAATTTTAAAAAACTTAGCAAACAGGATTTGATCTACAAAATCCTTGACCAGCAAGCCATTACCCCTCCCGAAAAACTGCCCAAAAAAGTAAAATCCTCTTCCAGCACAGCCGCCAGCGAAACCGAAGCTACTGAAAACACAATTATTATAAACGAAGTGCAAGAGGCTCCTGTAGCCGAAGCTTCAGCTGCGCCAAGACCAGTGCGAGAGGCAGCCCGCCGCGAGCAGCCCAACCCAACTTTAGTACCACAGGCAGCACCAGCAAAAGACCATGGCCCGCAGCGCGAGCGCGTGCCGGCCCGTCGCGAAAACCGCAATGAAGGAGCTAATCCGCGGGAGCAGCGTGTAGAGCGCACAGATTCCCGCCCGGAGCGTGCTGAGCGAACTGAGCAGCGCACAGAGCGCGTTGAAAGAACTGATTCACAGCGTCCTGAGCGCAGCGAAAGAAACGAGCGCAACGACAATCGTCCGGATAACCGTGAGCAGCGTGCTGAAGTTGGAAACCGTGCTGAGCAACGCGAGCAGCGCCCTGAGGTAGGTAACCGCAACGACCAGAACCGTGGCGGCGACAACTTCCAGCGTAGGCAGCAGAATGCAGCAGCAAGTAGTAATAACTTCCGCGAGTTTGACGGAATAATCCTAAACGAAGGTGTGTTGGAACTGATGCAGGACGGCTACGGCTTCCTACGCTCGACGCACTACAACTACCTGGCTTCGCCAGATGATATTTATGTGTCTCCTTCGCAGATCAAATTGTTCGGTCTGAAGACAGGTGACACGGTAAAAGGGCAGATTCGTCCGCCGAAAGAAGGGGAGAAGTACTTCGCCCTGCTGAAGGTGGATTCTGTGAACGGACGTACGACAGAGGAAATCCGCGACCGTATCCCTTTCCAGCACCTGACGCCGCTTTTCCCGGAAGAGCGCCTCAAGCTGACTACCAAGCCAAACCTGCTTTCAACCCGTATTTTGGACCTCTTTGCCCCGATCGGTAAAGGCCAGCGTGGTATGATCGTGGCGCAGCCAAAAACAGGTAAAACCGTGTTGTTGAAAGAGATCGCCAACGCCATCTCTGAAAACCACCCGGAAGTATACCTGATGATCCTGCTCATTGACGAGCGTCCGGAAGAAGTAACTGACATGGCCCGTAGCGTGAAAGCGGAGGTGATCGCCTCCACGTTCGACGAAACAGCCGAGCGCCATGTGAAGGTTTCGAGCATTGTGTTGGACAAAGCCAAGCGTATGGTAGAGTGCGGTCACGACGTTGTGATTCTGCTCGACTCTATTACGCGTCTGGCGCGTGCCTACAACACCGTGGTGCCTTCATCGGGCAAGATCTTGTCGGGTGGTGTGGATGCCAATGCGCTGCACAAGCCGAAGCGCTTCTTCGGTGCGGCCCGTAACGTAGAAAACGGTGGCTCGCTTACTATCATCGCCACGGCCCTGATCGACACTGGTTCTAAGATGGACGAGGTGATTTTCGAAGAATTTAAAGGTACCGGTAACATGGAACTGCAGCTGGACCGCAAACTGGCCAACCGCAGAATCTACCCGGCTATCGACGTGCCTGCTTCCGGTACACGCCGCGAAGACCTGCTCATGGACCGCGACGAACTCAACCGCATTTGGATTCTGCGCAAGTTTATGTCCGATATGAACTCCGTGGAAGCCATGGAATTCCTGAAAGACAGAATGCAGGGAACCAAGAGCAACGAAGAGTTCCTGATCTCGATGAACGGGTAGAACTTCGATATAAAAAAAGAGCCCTGTTGCTTCAAAGCAACAGGGCTCTTTTTTTATATCGAAGTTGATTGAGTGATTTAGCGAATGAATGAGTGAGTGATTTTGATTTTTTTGAATGAATTATTATTCTGATTTGGAAATGAACTAGATGAGTGATTTTTTGATTTTCACAGGTAATCAATTTAGAATACTGTGAGTAACGAACGTTTACCAAAAGAGCAATTTGCTGAGCTTTTCAGGCAGCGCACAAAGCGGCTTGCCTTAGATGTGATCAAATTCAGTAAACTACTACCGAAAACGGAGGAAGCTACTATTATGAAGCGACAATTGCTTCGTTCTGCTACCTCAGTTGCAGCTACCTATAGAGCAGCGTGTAGAGCGAGATCATCTGCAGAATTTTATTCGAAGCTTAGCATCGTGATAGAAGAAGCTGACGAAAGCTTGTTTTAGCTTGAACTTCTGGAGGAATCCGGTACGACATCAGCAGAATCTGTTCAAGCCCTTAAGCAGGAGTTTAACGAAGTGCTATCCATCATGGCCAAAGCCCGAAAATCTATGAGTAATTAATTAAAATCACTCACCCACTCCATCACTCATTTAAAAATCATAAATCACTCAATCACTCATTCGCTCAATCACTCACTCAACTTTAGCTCCAAAAAGGATAATCTGGCTTATCCAAGAGATACACAGTATAAGTGAGCACCAGGCCGTAAACGATGTGGGCAAAAACGAGTGTGATGAGGTAAGTGCGGAGTGCTATAAGGGGTGGCCTTGGGTGCACCAGGAAAAACAGGTACCAGAGGAACATGGCGATCAGGCCATGCGCCAGGCCGAACAGGAAACCCCAGGAAGCATTGATGAGCCCGACACCGGAATGCCAAAGCGCGATGTAGAAGAGTGCAAAAATAATCCCGACCAGGTAATGCGCTACGGTGCCGTACACCTTAGTGCTGGTTGCCTGTGAAAGCGAACCGTCGGGTTGGGTGCGGTTGGTGAGCATGGTGCCCAGTATCCGGATTACTTTCATAACACGGTGCGTCGCAAAGGATAGCAGGTATAGGAAAGCCGTCATGGCGGCAGTGGCGGCAAGCCCACCTATTACAGCGTAGAGAAGTTTCATAAGGAAACGCTTTTTGCTGTTATACGGAATCAGGGTATGGAGTTATAGCGTGCCGATAGGGCTGGTAATCAGTTGATTCGTACGAAGCGCAGCAGAAGTATCAGGAAGAAAGCCAGGCTGATGCAGAGCGACGAGATCTTGTTCATGCGCATCGTGTTTTCAAAGTTCACCTCCCCAGGATCTTGCCACGACCGCCGTACCCAGTTCAAAAAGTAATAAGTGATGGGCGCGGTGCAGAGCAGAAAAACCAATACGTTGTAAATCTGCCCCAGCATCAGGTATAGCCCGATCAGAAGTGCTGCTCCCAAGCCAAGCGCTATACCTGAAAACACAAAAGTGCCCCGTATACCTAGCAGTAAACTCAGTGTCTTGTCACCGCGTTCGGCATCTTCGTGGTGCTGGTAAATTTGAGTGAGCGGATAGGAACCGCACAGAAAGAGCGTACTTACCAGAGCGAACCAACTATTAGTTGGCTGAAGAATCTGTTGTATGTCCAGATCAACCCCTACCTGCACCATCAGAAAAGTAAAGGCTCCCTGAAAGACCGTCACCACCAGTGTGCTGATGACAGGATACTTCTTAAGACGAACCCCCCGGTGACTGTAAGCTTTGGACACTAGCAGGTATAGCGCGACCGCCAGTGCGAAAATTGGCGATAGGAAAAAGCTGAAAAGCAGAGCCAGCGCATCAAAGAGCAGCACAAGATGATACAATTCCTGCGTAACCCTGGGTGGTTGCCGGAGCCCACCGATACTGCCCTCGTCGCGGTCGTGGTATGAGTTGTAACCGTTGCTGGCAGGGTATACGAATACGTGCAGAATCAGGAACACAGCCACCGCCCGCCACCAGGTATAGCCACCGGCCACGCTCAGCGCAAACCAGTACACCGGCATCAGGTATACCGAAAACGGCACCCGCATCAGCGTCAGCGCACTGCTGTATTTTCCGATCCAAGGTATAGCAACTGGTTTCAAGTTAGAATTGTTGGTTGTTAATTGTTGGTTGTTAATTGTTGGTTGTTAATTGTTGGTTGTTAATTGTTGGTTGTTAAATGGCTGTCTTAGAATTTAGCTCAAATCGACTTGATCTAATTGACCATAGGTTTTTTTCTCCTGCTGATTTTTCCCAACGACTGTTAACAATCAGCAATCAACAACCAACAATTCACCTCTACGGGTAACCCATCAGGTAAATGACCTGCTTGCCGGGTCCGTTACCGACAATGCCGCTGCGCCAGGTATAGCCGGGCGGTGTTTCGACTCGGGCAACCAGTTCGTGCAGCATCCGGGGATTGTAGATCCGGAACAGCGATACGAGTCCATCCCACAATATGCCCAACGGAATAATCGGTATGAGGTATGTGAAGAACAGCCGACTGAGTTTAAATGGCCGAATGAAAGGCGTTACGACCAGGATGATGATCGGGAAGGTGAACAGGAAAATGATTAGCTCCAGCCAGGACTTTCCGCTGCCTTCAAAAATGCCGATGGGCGCCCGCTGGTCGGCCGCGTTCTGCAGAATGGCCACTGCCTGATCGGGTTTGAAATGGTGAAAAGAAGAAAAGATGGTGCGGACTCCCTGAATTTGTGGCGGCACTTTGGTGGCATCAACCGGAGAGGCGATAAAGTCGATCAGGCCACCGGACTCGGCTTGCAAAAACTCGTAAGCGCCCAGGTTAGGGTATAGGTCGGACAAGGTAACGCGCACCGGCTCGCCCATGCGCTTGCTTAAAGCTTCGCGTATACCTGCTATGCCGCCGCCGGCACCGGAGCAAATGTCTGTGAAATGATGTTGGCCGCTGCGACGAAGCAGATCCTCCAGCAAAGGTATAGCCGGGCCGTAGGCACCCAGCTTGGAGATCATGAAACGGAGGAAGTCGAGCATGCCTTGGCGGAAAATGTGCGGAAACCAGGGCTGGTCTTCAAACTCGAAAAGGTGCAGGCGGAAGTTCAAAGGCAGCAGCGGTTGTTTTGTTCGCATACTGCCCTTCGCCTGTAAAAGTTGCTAAGGCAATCTGGTGCCGCGCTGGCTCATCCAGGGGTGCAACTCCATGATCAGCTTGCCGGCTTTCACAGCTGGGTCTGCCTCGGTCAGGGCTTTTGCTTCTTCCATAGAGGCCACATCAAAAATGAAGATACCGCGCAGCTCGCCATTGTCCAGAAACGGACCAGCCATCACCAGTTTGCCATCAGCAGCCATCTTACGGATGTGCGCCATGTGCCCGCGCTGGATGCTGTTCACCTCGGCCGTGTCGGTGGGTTGGTAAGGACCTTTTTTGAGCAGCGCCATGTAATAGGTCTTCATCTGGCTCATGTCCATCTCACCCGACTTTTTGGGAGCTTCCTGCGTTGTGGCGGCTGGCGCTTTTTTAGCTGTTGCTTTCGACTTGGATTGCGCTTGTGCGCCCAGCGTGCAGCAGAGGCCAAGTGCCAGGGCTATACCTGTGGTTTGAAGCAGTTTTTTCATACTTAACGGCATTTAGTTACGGTGTCCGCTCAAGGTACACCTTTACAGGACACCAAAAAAGCTAGGTTTGTAAAGTGGTGGTAATGACTATATTTCTTTTAGAAGTAATAAAACAGCACCCAGGGCCACAAATCCTATTACTTTCAGCTTCACCATGTAGCACTGAAAATTAAACTGATCGCCCGGATCATATTGATCTCTCCCTTTAGCGATGTCAGATAGGGAGTAAATTTCCTTGCCTCTGATCCAATCCAGTAAGGCAAGAAAAATCCAATAGAAAAAAGCACCTATATACTCAAAGAAGTACATCGTTCGGGAAGTGAAGTGATTATCCTGATTATAGTGACTGTCGCTTAGCGAACTCCAGTCGCACCGGCTCCGATGCGGAAGCCGTCGCCGGAATTGCTGAACAGCTGCCAGTATTCTTCCTGCGGTTTACCCAGGTCAGGCGCTAAAATTAGTCGGTCGCCGTTCACGAAAGTCAGTGCTATACCATAGGCATCTCTGATCTCGCTCGACTCGATGGCCAATCCCTGGCTGCTGATCACCAGGCCCTGCAGGCGCTGGTCGCGGAGGTTGGCGCCGGGCACTTTCCAGTCGAATTTGGGAGAGGGAAGACCGGGCTCGCGCTTGCGCATAAATACCTCGCTGTGCTTAATGGTTTCGCCCTTAGCCAGCTCAAAGGTCCAGGGACAGTTCACGGCCAGCGTATAAAGGCCGACGTCCAGGATGAGGCCCTGTGGGGTGGTATAGCTGGTTTTGCCGAAATGGAAGTATTGCACCAGCTCGGTGCGGGTGGTTTTGGTCAGCGGCAGGCCCTTGATCTTGTCGAAAGCTGCCTGTAATTGCTCTTGCATAGGGTAAGGGAAATGCTATGCGCAAAGATAGGCAGGGCCCGCCAAAGTTATAACAGCTTCTGTATATTGCTGACTAAGTTTTATGCGTTTCTGAGAAAGTATTTGTACACAAAAGGTATATTTGCAGTAGATTAGAAAGAAGCGTTCCGGAAATTACAGGCTATTTGCCCTGATACTATAACATGCTGCAAGAGCAAGAAAAAGAACAAGTAAAGCAACCGGTTAAGAAGAGAAGATCCGTGTACGGCAGTATAATCGGCTATACCTGGAAACTCTTTTTGCTGGGGTTGATGGTGGTGGTCGGCTACCTGGTGAGTGTGGAGTATAACATCTTCTACCTCTTTGGCTCCTCCCCAAGTCTGGACAGGCTGGAAAACCCGCGCAGCGACCAGGCCTCCGAGCTCTATACTGCCGACGGACAGCTGATCGGAAAGTACTTCCGCGAGAACCGCAGCCCAGTGAGCTACAAGCAGATGTCGCCGACGCTCATCAACGCCCTGATCGCCACCGAAGACATCCGTTTTTATGAGCACGCAGGTATAGACCCGACCGCTATTTTCGGCGCCGTGTACGATAACCTGCGCGGCGAAAGCCGGGGCGGTAGTACCATCACGCAGCAGCTGGCCAAGAACCTCTACAAAACCCGCACCGACGATTCCAAAGGTGTACTCGGCCACATCCCTGGCCTGAATATCGTGATTTCCAAAACAAAGGAGTGGCTAACTGCGATCAAACTCGAGCAGCGCTATACCAAAGAAGAAATCCTGGCCATGTACCTCAACACAGTGGACTTCGGCAGTAACTCCTTCGGTATACAGGTGGCCTCCAAAACCTTCTTCAACACCTCACCCGACAGCCTGAAGCCCGAACAAGCCGCCGTGCTGGTGGGTCTGCTGAAAGCCCCGACGTTTTACAGTCCGCGTTTTAACCCGGAGAACGCCACCCGCCGCCGCAACACCGTGTTGGCGCAAATGGCCAAGTACAACTACCTGACTTCTGCCCAGGCCGACTCGCTGAGCCAGTTGCCGCTGGTGCTGGACTATAAGGTAGAGAACCACTACGACGGACCAGCCACTTATTTTCGGGGCGCTGTGGCCGATTTTATGAAGGAATGGTGCAAGCAGAATGGCTACGACCTGTACCGCGACGGCCTGAAGGTATACACCACCATCGACTCGCGCATACAGGCGCATGCTGAGGCTGCCATGGACCAGCAGATGCGCACCCTGCAGCGCCGTTTTGACAACCACTGGAAGGGCCAGAACCCGTGGGTGGACGAAAAGAACCGCGAGATCCCGAACTTCATCGAAGAAACCATCAAACGCACAGACTATTATAAGCGCCTGAAGAAAAAGCATGGCGACAATACCGCTGCCATCAACAAAGAGCTGAACACGCCGCGCGAGATGATGGTCTTTACCTGGGAGAATCCCGCTCGCGAAAAGAAAATGACCATGTCGCCGCTCGACTCGCTGCGCTACTACAAGCGTTTCCTGCATGGCGGCATGATGACCATGGACCCCTTCTCCGGCGAGATAAAGGCCTGGGTGGGCGGTATCAATTATAAGTACTTCAAGTTCGACCACGTGAAGCAGGCGCGACGCCAGCCGGGCTCTACCTTTAAGCCTTTCGTGTATGTGGCGGCTATCGACAACGGCTACTCACCCTGCGACAAGATCGTGGACACGCGCATCACCATCAATTATGTGGAGAAAGGGCAGAAGAAAAGCTGGTCGCCGACCAATGCCGACTGGACTTATACCGGTGCCCCGATGACGCTGCGCCGCGGCATGGGCAAATCGGTGAACTCTGTGACGGCGCAGCTGACCGAGCTGATTGGCTGGGAAACGGTTGTGGATTACGCGCATAAACTGGGCATCAGTAGTCCGCTGGACAAGGTGCCTTCCATTGGACTGGGCCCAAGTGATGTGTCGGTTTATGAAATGGTGGGTGCTTACAGTACCTTCCCAAACCATGGTTTCTATACCGCCCCTCGCTTTATCACCCGCATCGAAGACCGTGAGGGCAACGTGATTGAGCAGTTTGTGCCGGAGCAAAAGAAGGTATTGAGCGAAGAAACGGCCTTCCTGATGATGCATATGCTCAAGGGAGGTATAGAGGAGCCAGGCGGTACATCACAGGCCCTGTGGGAATATGACCTCTGGAAAGGAAACGAGATCGGTGGCAAGACCGGAACTACCTCGAACCATTCTGATGGCTGGTTTATGGGCGTGACCAAAGACCTGGTGACTGGCGTGTGGGTAGGAGGCGAGGACCGCAGCATTCACTTCCGTACCTCTAACCTGGGTGAAGGTTCCAAAACAGCCCTGCCGGTATACGGCCTTTTCATGGAGCGCCTCTACAAAGACAAAGACCTGGGCTATACTATGGGCCGATTCCCTGGTCCGACCGTTAAGATCAGCAAGAAGTATAACTGCACTACGGTGCTGCCAAAAGCGGAGCCAGACTCTACTCAGCTCGACCTGAACCTGGAGATACTGGACCTGTCAGAATTCCTTCAGTAATGTTAAAAAGCAGAGGCGCCCGCTGATCAATCAGCGGGCGCCTCTGCTTTAAGAGTAGTTAGGAGCATTAGCTTTGCTGGTTTTTGTAAAACGACTCCAGTGCTTCGTCCAGGTAATTGTACTCGAAGGTAAAGCCAGTCTGCAGCACCTTATTGGCGCTCACCCGCTGCCCTGATAGCACTACAGCGCTCATCTCACCCAGCATCATGTTCAGGGCAAAGGAAGGTACCTTGGGTAAAACCAATGGCTTGTGCATGACTTCTGCCAATGCTTCGGTAAACTCCTGGTTGGTGACAGGGTGGGGCGCCACGGCATTGTATACGCCGGCAAATTGCGTGTCTTCAATGGCTCGGATGTAAAGACGGCACAGGTCATCCATGTGGATCCAGGACATGTACTGTTTTCCGCTGCCGAACGGTGCGCCAGCCATCAGCTTCACGGGGCGCGCCATCTGAGGAAGGGCGCCACCTTTTTCGCTCAGGGCTATACCGGTGCGCAGTATCACAGTGCGAATACCCAGGTCCTTAATAGGCCACACCGACGCTTCCCAGGCTTTGCAAACCTCCGCCATAAAATCCTCACCATAAGTGCTCTCCTCCGACATCAGTTGGTCGCCTGAGTCACCGTAAATACCAATGGCAGATGCCGAGATAAAAGCTTTGACACGATGCTTCTGTTGCTGAAGCCCCTTATACAACAGCTGCGAGCTGTCAACACGGCTGCGTAGGATCTCGCGCTTGCGTTCCTTGGTCCACTTTTCGTCAGCCAGCCCGGCACCCGCCAGGTGAATGATGTAGTCGGCATAAGTGATGGCATTTTCGTCCAAAGACCCTGCCTGCACATCCCATCGAAACGTTTTGTAATGCGAGTACTTGTCCGGAGACCTAGACAGGTGCGCTACTTCATAACCCTGATCGATGAGCATTTCGGAAAGACGCGACCCGATCAGCCCGGAACCACCTGTGATGAGTATTTTACCTGCCATTGGTTATGATCGTCATTATAAATTATATAGAAATATCTCTATACGGGTAAGGACTAACTGAAAGTTGCTTTCAACGATCAAAACCGGTTGGCAGCACAAAGGTTTGCGCGGCTCCGGCGCTTATTTTTTGCGGATATGGCTCAGGAACTCGTTGCGGTACTGGTCCTGCTCAAACAGGCCGGAGTACTCCGCCGTGATGGTACTGCTACTCACGTCGTTCACGCCACGGCTCATCACACAAAGGTGGTCAGCCTCTATCAGCACGGCCACATTCTCGGTCTGCAGCGCCTGCTTCAGTTCGTTGGCGATCTGCATGGTCATGCGCTCCTGCACCTGCGGACGGCGGGCGTAGTACTGCACAATGCGGTTCAGCTTGGAAAGGCCAATCACGTGCTCGTTTGGCATGTAAGCGACATGGGCTTTGCCGATGATGGGCACAAAGTGATGCTCGCAGGAGGAGTACACAGTAATGTCGCGCTCCACCAGCATCTGATTATACTTGTACTTGTTCTCGAAGCGGCGGATAACCGGCTTGTTCTCAGGATGAAGTCCGCTGAAAATCTCCTGCACATACATTTTGGCCACGCGCAGCGGCGTTCCTTTCAGGCTGTCATCTGTCAGGTCAAGGCCCATGGTGTGCATGATCTCGCGGAAGTGCCTTTCGATGATCACGATTTTCTCGGCGTCAGAAAGGGCAAATGCGTCGGGGCGCAACGGTGTTTCCAGCGAGCTCATCATGTGGTCGTCCATCTCTTCCGCTTCGTGGCCCAGGTCCTGGTTATCCATTATATTCAACAAAGTTTCGTTCAGTTTCATAAAGCGTTACCGCCAGTTCGTATTCCTGGCTTATTTTTTCCCGCAATCGGTTCCAGATCACCATGGCAATGTGCTCGGCTGTCGGGTTCAGCTGCCTGAACTCTTCTGTGTCGAGGTTGAGGTTTTTGTGGTCAAACCGGTCGATCACCTCCTCCTTTACCAGCGTACTCAGTTTTTTCATGTCGTACACGTAGCCTGTTTCTTCGTTCACGGCGCCCGTTAGCTTCACAATGAGCTCGTAGTTATGCCCGTGGAAATTAGGGTTGTTGCATAGCCCGAAAACCTCCGCGTTTTGTTCGTCGCTCCAGGCTGGGTTATGCAGGCGGTGTGCGGCATTAAAATGCTCTTTTCTGCAGATCGTTATTTTCATTGCGGTTCCAACAGGCTAACCTATGTTATTGTTCGCATACGTGAAAAATTCCTATTCAGGCTGCCCGGGTCATAAACCTACAAAGGTAAGCGTCGCGGTTCCCAAACCCAAACAGAACAGCCGCTAAATTAATCCTGCTTCCTATATCTGAAATATGCTATAGATTAGCTATTTTCGTAGGTATACGATTGTTCCTGTCTAATCATTATTTCTAAGTAGAGTATGCGAGTAAAAGGTTTTTTGGTAGCGGCTATGTTGCTGGTATCAGGTATGGCGAGTGCGCAGGTGATGCGCGTGGAGGAAAACGAGCAGGTAGTGAACGGCATCAAGCGCAGCGGCCAGCAGTTGAGCGTGCAACTGGATCCCAAGTTTGTTGAGAAAGTCTGGAAAGATCATCTGGCGCAGGAAGCGGGCAAGGTGAAGCACTCCAAAGGCGTTTATACGGTAGAGGAGGCGAAGCTGATCAGCATCAGTAAACAACCTATGCGCGTGATCTCCACGGTGGGTACGCATGCCAAGGGCAGCTACGTGTGGTGGTCGCTCGACATGGGCACTGCCCACCTTGATAAGAACGCGACGCCAGAGGTATACGATGCTGCAGAGCAATTTATGGAGAGCTTCGGCAAAAAACTGTACCAGGAAGACGTGTTGTTGCAGATAAACGAAGCCGAGGCTGTGCTGCGCAGCACCAAAAAAGAGCAGGACCGCGTAGTGAAGCAGGCAAACGACCTGCAGCTAAGCATAGAACGTAACAAGAAGCGCAAACAGGAGCTGGAGGCCGAACTGGTGCGCAACGCCGACGAGCTACGGCAGTTGGAGCAGAATGTGGAGCTGAACATCAAGCAACAGGAGGCCAGCCGCCAGCAGGTGCAGGCCATGGAACAGGCTGTAGAAGATGTAAGAGCGAAGCTGCGCGATATCAAATAAGGTATAGCCGTTATACCTGAGTAAAACAAAAAAGCCTCCACATCAGGAGGCTTTTTTGTTTCTATACCTTACAGTTTCATCCAACGCTGTATTTCTTGCTCGGCGAACTGCTCGTTGCGCCAGCCTACAAACTTGCTTTTGGCGGTTGGGTTGTGGTGCACGAACCATTGCTGCAGAATGGCCTTGGCGGCAGGGTAGTCGGCTGTAAGGCTGGTGTAGTCCGAGGCATTGATAGGGCGCTCACTTGGCCTGGCCGGTACTGCCACGATCTTGTGGTCAAGTTCGCCGGCTGTTTCCAGTTGCAGCACACCTACAGGAATCACCTCCATTACTGTGCCTGTGGCAACACTCCCGGCCAACACCACCACTTCAAGCGGTTTCTTCTGTGCGTTGGTTTCTGTAGAAGGTATAAAGCCAAAATTGGCAGGGTAGGGCAGGAAAGGGATAACGCGATCTTGGCCCGCTTGCTGCTCTGCCTCAAAGGTCTTGGTCTGGCGGTTGTAATGCAGCTTAGTGGAGCTCCCGGCCGGAACCTCGATCACAGCCTGCAGCTGTTTCTTGCCATTGTAAGTAGGCAGGGCGGCGTAGTCGGTCTGGCAGGAGGCCAGCAGCGCCAGCGACAGCAGCAGGAAGGTATAGCGTTGTAAGGTTTTCATGAGTGAAGGTATACAGACAGGTATAGCTGCAAATATAGCAAGCCTGGCCAAAGCAGGTATAGCCTGGGCTTTGCAGCGGGTATAAAAAAAGGAGCCGTTTGCTGAGAAACGGCTCCTTTTTACTAAAACTATGGAAAACTTATGAAAACAGGTTCTTCAATTATCTTCTTTCCTTGATACGAGCAGCTTTACCCTGCAGGCCTCTCAAGTAGTATAGTCTAGCTCTTCTAACACGGCCTTTTCTTACAAGCTCGATTTTCTCGATAGATGGAGAAAGCAGTGGGAAAATACGCTCCAGACCAATCTGGTTAGACACTTTTCTTACAGTGAATGTCTCACCGTTTGTGTTTACGTTCTTACGCTGGATTACAACGCCCTGAAACTGCTGGATACGCTCTTTGTTACCCTCGCGGATTTTCACGTGGATGTTGATCGTATCGCCAGCCTGGAAAGAAGGGAAAGAGGCGCGCTTATCTGTAGATTCCTGCTCGATAAATTTAAGTAATTCGCTCATGGCTATGTTGTTAAAGCTAAATATCTTCTTCAAAATTCGGACTGCAAAGATATGTAATTATTTATTACTTAAGAATTTTTGCAGAAAAAAAATGTAGGTTTTTGAAACTTATACCTTAAACCAGCTAAAACAGCGGTTTTGAGCACGTTTCTATACCTGTAAACTACTCGTCGAGCAGATCTGGCCGACGTTGTTTCGTCCGCTCAATGGCCTGTTCAAAGCGCCACTGCTCTATCTTGGGGTTGTCGCCCGAAAGCAGGATGTCGGGCACTTTCATGCCTTTGTAATCTGCAGGTCGGGTATACACGGGAGGTGCCAGCAGTCCGTCCTGAAACGAATCGGTCAGGGCGGAGGACTCGTCGTTGAGCACCCCAGGTATAATGCGTATAATGGCATCGGCCAGCACAGCCGCTCCCAGTTCACCGCCCGACAGCACATAGTCGCCGATGCTGATTTCGTGGGTCACGTAATGCTGCCGCACACGCTCGTCCACGCCTTTGTAATGCCCGCACAGAATAATGACGTTGCGCATCAGCGAAAACTGATTCACCACCTGCTGGTTCAGCGTTTGTCCGTCAGGCGTCATGTAAATCACGGCATCGTAGTCCCGCTCGGCTTTTAGCTCCGTCAGTAGTTTATCGATGGGCTCAATCATCATCACCATACCTGCCCCGCCGCCAAAGGCGTAGTCGTCAATCTGGCCATGCTTGTTGATGGCGTATTTGCGCAGGTCGTGTATGTGGATATCCACCAAACCTTTTTGCTGGGCTCTTTTAACGATGGAATGGCTAAAAGGACTGTCCAACAGGTCGGGCTGGCAACTGATAATGTCGAATCGCATGATAAGGGGATTGGGGCTACTCGTCGCGGTCGTCGGCGTCGTCAGGGGAACCAGGCTGGGTGTATACCTCCAGCAGGCCCTCAGGCAGGTTTACGTGCAGCTCTTTGGTTTCGTGGTCGGCACGCAGGAATACTTCGTCCATTACAGGTATAAGCATCTCCTCGTTGTTGTAGTCCATGGCCATCAGCTGTTGCTGCGGCATGTCGTAAAACTCTTTCACGGTACCCAGCGGGCCGTGGTTCTGGTCGACCACACGGTAGCCAATTACGTCATGGAAGTAAAACTGGCCATCTTCCAGCTCAGGCAGCTCGTCAAGCGGCAGGTATAGGCTGGTGTTGCGCAGCTTCTCGGCCTGCTCGATGGTGCTGATGTCCTCGAACTTGATGATGAAGCGGCCTTTGGCCTGCGGCTCCATGCCTTCAATAAAAAAAGGAACCAGTCTTCCCTGTTGTTCCAGGAAGACTGATTCCAATTCATCATAATCTTCGGGGTAGTCCACGTCGAAAAACGCGACTACTTGTCCCTTGATGCCATGGGTTTTGACGATGTGTCCTAACAGAAAGCAGTCATCAATCTTCATGGCAACTGTAATTTATGCTTGCTCTTCAGTAGATTCGCCTTCGGCAGCTGCCTCAGGAGCCTCTTCTGTTTCAGCAGCAGGAGCATCAGCAGCAAGCTTAGCAGCCTCACGCTGACGGATCGCCTCTGCACGAGCTTCTTTCACTTTCGTTTCAGCTTCGAACGCAGCCTTACGCTTAGCCTCTTTCTCAGAGCCCAATGTAGAGCGCTTGCCTTCGATTTTGGCTTCTTTCTCTTTCTTCCACTCTTCGAAGCGAGCGTCAGCTGTTTCCTGAGAAATAGCGCCTTTTGCCACACCGATTTGCAGGTGCTTCTTGTACAGAATACCTCTGTAAGAAAGCATTGCTTTTACAGTGTCAGTTGGCTGAGCACCGTTCATCAACCACTGGAACGCCTTCTCCTCGCTGAAGTCGATAGAAGCAGGGTTTGTGTTTGGGTTGTAAGTACCCAGTTTCTCGATAAATTTACCATCACGTGGTGCTCGAGCGTCAGCTACTACGATATCGTAGATAGCGGCTTTTTTGCGGCCTCTGCGGGCCAGTCTGATTTTAACAGCCATTTTTTATATAAATTGTTAAGTCGGCGGAACCCGTCCGTCAGTTTTTAGAACCGCAAAGGTAATGATTTTGTGCCAATTAATGCAAGATATTTTGGGAATTGATTCGTGAGGTGCCACCAGGTATAATGCTTAGCGCCATAGCAGACAACGCTCCTTTGAGTGTAGGCTATACCAGCGACTATACCTGCCTATCATTTGCTGGCAATTTGGGCAACCTGAAATAAGCTTGTGTACCGCTACACCTGCAGCCGCAAAAAAAGCCCTCCAGTGCGGGAGGGCTTTTGTATAGTTAAGCGTTGGCTTTTGCTCTTGGAGGTCTGGCTGCTTTTACTTTCACTGGTTTCAGCTTGATGATGCTCAGCTTGTCCAGCGTCCAGATGACAGGCCAGGTTGGGTCTACTTCCCACCACTTTACGCCGAAGTTCACGCGGTTAGGCAGTTTGTGGTGGTTGTTCTGGAACAGCTCACCGCCTGTCAGGAAGTCGAAGAATAGCGAGTTGCGCGACTTGTCGTTATTGTCGAAGTTCTGGTAGCCGTACTTGTGACCGCTCCAGTTTACGATGGCACCGTGCACAGGGCCCATCAGGAAGTGAATCGGCAATAGCAGGAACATCCACCACTGTGTGGCGAAAGCAATGTAGAACAATACATAAGCCACACCCCAGCCAATACGTGAGTAATAGCTGTCACCTAGTTTCTCCAGTGCCGGCCACATAGGGTAGTCGCCATCAAAACGGCGCTCCGGCTCCACACGGTGGTTCAGCACGTCGTTGTAAATGTTCTTGGTCTTCCACATCATTGCAAAAGCATTGTTGGAGTAATGCGGCGAGTGCGGGTCACGCTCCGTGTCAGAGAAAGCGTGGTGCATGCGGTGCAAAATAGCGTAAGCACGTGGCGACAGGAACGAGGAGCCCTGCGCAATGTAGGTGAGCAGATAGAACGCCTTCTCCCAGAATGGGTTCATCGTGAACATCTTGTGGGCTGCGTAGCGGTGCAGGAAAAAGGTCTGCACGAACAAAGAAATGTACCAGTGCAGTACGAAGAAAATAAGTATGGCCATTAACGGGTCGTGTGTAAAGTGTTTAAATTCTTGTTCAGGTATAGGCTTGGTTTAGGCAGACACGTTGCCTTCTGCAAAATTACAATCTGATTTTATAGAAAGAATAAATTCAGGTATAAAAGTTCAGAAAGATGACTAATATCAGTTTTTAAACGGTGCCCAAACAGGAGCGGAAGGCAGCGGAGCGGTCACGGTAATCATGGTTTTGAGCGTTGGGTGCTCGAATTGCAGCATGCGGGCGTGCAGGGCGATGCTCTTGTCCGGGAGTGGCTGGCTGGCGCCATACCTCAGGTCGCCTGCAATGGGGCAGTGCATGGAGGCCAGCTGCACCCGAATCTGGTGCGGACGACCAGTAACGGGGTTTACCTCCAGCAGGTAGTTCTTGTCATGCTGCCCGATCAGGCGGTAGCTTAGTTCGGAGCGAAGGCCATTTTTGTTTTCGCGGGCGTAGGCTTTTGTCACGTTGCGACTGCTGTCCTTTATGAGCCAGTGCACCAGCGTTTGCTCAGGTATAGCCGGGCGGTTGAGCACCACGGCCCAATAGGTTTTCACAGTCTTTTTGCTGCGGAACAATTCGTTGAGCCGGGTAAGGGCTTTGGAGGTTTTGGCAAGCAGCACCACACCGCTCACAGGTCGGTCAAGGCGGTGCACCACACCAATGTACACATTGCCAGGCTTGTTATACTTCTCTTTGATATAAGCCTTCGCCAGGTCGGCCAGGCACACGTCGCCGGTTTCATCGCCGTGCACGAGCAAACCGACTGGCTTATTCACCACCAACACATGGTTATCCTCAAAAAGAACGTCTAGCAATGTAGATAAGAGTTAAAAGTTAAGAGTTAAAAATCTAGAATCAAAAAGTGGGTAGCATTGCAGTTGAAATAAGCGCCAAGCCTAAAGGTGCTCGCTATACCTGCGCATACCTTTCACGCTTAACTTTAAACTCATAACTCTTAACTAAAATTAATACGCTCTAAAATTAATACGCTTCTTTCTCGTTCGGGAAGTCTTTGCTCTTTACGTCCTTCACGTAGTTCTGCACCGCATCGGTCATGATGGTGTGCAGATCGGCATAGCGACGCAGAAAGCGGGGTTTGAATTCTTTGTTGATGCCCAGCATGTCGTGCACTACCAGCACTTGCCCGTCTACATGCGGACCTGCGCCTATACCTATGATCGGAATTTCCAGCTTCTCGGCCACGCGCTTGGCCAGTTCCGAAGGGATCTTCTCCAGCACGATCGAGAAGCAGCCCAGCTCCTGCAGCAGCAGAGCGTCATCGATCAGTTTCTGAGCCTCGGCCTCTTCTTTGGCGCGCACGGTATAGGTACCGAACTTGTAGATCGACTGCGGTGTCAGGCCCAGGTGACCCATTACCGGTACGCCGGCGCTCAGAATGCGGATAATCGATTCCTTTATCTCGGCACCGCCTTCTAGCTTGATGCCGTGCGCGCCCGATTCCTTCATGATGCGAATGGTCGAGCGAAGCGCTTCCGAAGAATTGCCCTGGTATGAGCCAAACGGCAAATCGACTACCACAAAAGCACGGTTTACGCCACGCACCACAGAAGAGGCATGGTAGATCATCTGGTCTAGCGTGATGGGTAGTGTTGTTTCGTGGCCAGCCATTACGTTAGAGGCAGAGTCGCCGACAAGCAGCACGTCCACACCGGCGGCGTCCAGAATGGTGGCCATCGAGTAATCGTAGGCCGTGAGCATGGAGATCTTCTCGCCGCGCTCTTTCATATTCTGCAGCTGGTGGGTGGTGACTTTTTTTACGTCGCTTTTATGAACAGACATAGGATGCAGGTTTGGATTTGATTCAAAATTATAAAAATCAAAACATAAACAGCCATCCAATTTTCAGGTATGGCTGTTCGGGGTTATCTGAAGTTCATACCTGATCTGTTTCTGGTCAGGCGCAGGTCGCGTAGCAGGGCAGAACGGGCGTTGATGGTTACGTTATAGCCGCGCATCAGACCGAAAGGCCGCCAGCCGATGCTCATCTCCCAGCAGTGCAGGTCGCGGTAAATATCGACGCTGGCGTTGGAGATGTTATTGTTCGTAAAGTCATACCCGGCCATGTAGCCAAACTTCCACTTTTCGGTTAGGTTCAGTGTGCCCTGCATGCCGATGTTCTGGGTAATGGTGCCCTCGTTTTGTTGTGTGCCGCCGGTATAGTAGATGGTATAATCCAGGTTGAGCGTCCAGGGGATGTTGAAGTCCACGTAGTCCGGCAGGAACTGGTCATTCGGGTTCAGCATACCCGGCAGGTTGGTCGGCGGTGGTGTGTTAGTAGACCGCGCTTCTGGGTTAAAGTTCGCCCGCACACTCAGGTTGGCATTGGTTAGTCGGGCCAGCTTAAAGCCAGGCGACTCCAGCATGTAGCGGTCAATACGACGGTTGCCGTCCGGACTGAGCTGGTAAGGGTCGAGGGTGGAGGTGAAGTTTACATCAAACACCTTGAACAGGCGTGTGTTCATGCTGATATTGATGGGCGAAAGTCGCAGCGAGTCGGCAGCCAGGTTGTAGGTAGTACCGATGTTCAGGTTGTCGATCAGGCTCACCTTTTCCGATTTGGCTTCTGTGGAATCGCTGCGCGAGCGTACCTTCATCTCTACCCGGTTATTGATCTGGATACCCAGGCTGCTCTGCAAGCCTCCCCCAGGCACGCTCCCGTTAAAGCGTGGCAGCGTCTGGAAGATTGGTTGGTTCGTGAGCGTGTCGATGGCAACTTGCGTGGTCTGGCTAAAGCCGAAACGGTTTTCGTCGCCGAAGTTAGGACGGTAGCCATAGCTAATGCTTGGAATCATGGTATGGCGGATGGCCTCCACGCGCTTGCTTTTCGGAAACTGCACAGTACCGTACACCGTCGTGTTAAGGGAGGCTCCGGCGCCGTATTCGTATACCCTGCCAAAGCCTGCCGTGTCGATGCGCACAGCTCTCTGCTCCTCGTCGTAGGAATAGGTTAGCTTTTTGTCGAACCATGATTCGCGGTAGGTCACGGTCGGTGTCAGGTTGAAGAAGCGGAATACCTTGTAGTTACCCAGGCCGATATTAAAGTTGTGGTCGGCGCTCTTGCGGCCGTTTTGCCAAAGGCGGTCGAGGTTGTCAAAGTTAAGCGCAAACGTGGTGTCTCTTTCCGTTCCGTTCACCACAGGTATATTGCCTAGCCTGCGGGCCGTCACCTGGTTCGACACCTCGTTGCGGAGCCGCACGTTGTAGCCGAAAGTAAAGTTCTCGTACCACTTGCCAGTCGGCACGTCCTTCGAGAAAAGCTCGTAAAGACTCGTCTGCGTCATCGCAAAGTTAAGGTCAGGCAGCGTAAAATTCATGCGCGTAGGAGCTGGCCTGCGGTTCTCGCCCTCTCCCACGAAGCCTCCGTTGTTCTGGCCTTGGCTTAGCGTAGCTGTATAGCTGAATGGCGTGTTCTGTATGTTCTTCTGGTAGGTGATGGTCGAGTTGAAAGTCGGGGCCAGGTATGCATTCGGGCTGTTAAAATTCACGCGGTTGTGCTGGCTGCTACCTGCGCGCACATTGGCCGTGAAGCGACCACGGCCAGGTTTCTGCACCGGACTGTGCGACCACGTAACAAAAGCGGTGCGCTGACTAGGCGGCAAACCGGCCAGGCTGTTGGTAGAGCGGTTCGGATCGGCCACATCTGCCTCATCGTTTTTAAAGTAATCGTAGCTGATGTTCAGGTTGCCGCGGTAGGAGTAACGTTTGATGTAGGTGTTGTCAACAGTCACTTTATACCCACCCAGTGAGTAAATGTCGCCCGTGATGCGGGTGCCGATGTAGTCGTTTAGGGCCAGGTAGTAGCCCCCGTTGCTCAGGTAAAAACCACGTGCCCGCGACTCGCCAAAGGTCGGCATGATGACACCGGACGAGCGTTTGTTTTTCGGGGTGGGGAAGAGGCCAAACAAGAAACCGAGCGGCGTAGGTATGTCGGCTATCACCAGGTTAAAGGGACCCGACATGATCTTATCGTTCGGGATGGCCTTTATTTTCCCGGCGCTGATATAGAAGTGCGGGTGCTCGAGATTGCAGGTGGTGTATTTGTTGTGCAGGCCGAAAATCTCGTTGTGCTCATTTTTTTTCACCACCTCGGAATGTATGTACCCTTCGCCTTGTTGCGTTACTACTTCAGAGATTCGGCCGCGTTTGGTTTTGTAATTATAAGCAATGCGCTTGGCGGCGTAGCTCTCTGCTCCGTCCTTAAACACCGGAGTACCAGTTTCTTTGCCGGTTGAGTCGGCAAGCGTAGTAGCGGTTAGGGTGTTTAGGTCGTAGTTGATTTCGATGTAGGCTGCCGAAAGCTCCATGGTGCCATAATCGATTTTGGCGTCGCCATAGAGGTGCACGACCTTGCGGTCCACCTCAAACAAGATGGAATCTCTGGCAGAGTAATTGATTGTGGTCTCGATGTCGCCCTGGGGTACTGTGGTCACGAGCGAATCCTGCGGCGGAGAGATGTTGACAGTGTCTTTTGGCGTAGCAGTGGTGGTAGGACGGCGCACCCGTTGCCCCAGCACAGGCTGGGCAGAAAGCACGGCGAGCTGCACCAGCAGCAAAAAAATCAAAATGTAGCGCAACTTCTTCAGACTTCCCTAAAGTTTTATTTATTTTGTACAAAGTTATTGTTTTAGCTTTTAACTAACGAGCGTTGTGAGAAATATTGTTACTATTTCAATTCTGGCCCTAAGTTTACTTTTACTATCTTCCAGCAAGCTCGAATACCGCAAGGCGTACAAGCTCCGGACGGTAGTAATCGATGCAGGTCATGGCGGCAAAGACATAGGCTGTAACGGCAAAGTTTCGCATGAGGCTGATGTGGCCCTGAAGCTGGCCCTGCAGGTTGGTGCGTTAATTGAGAAGAACGTGCCCGACGTAAAAGTTGTTTACACCCGCAAAGACGATACGTTTGTGGAGCTGATAGACCGCGCAGGTATAGCCAACAAGAACAATGCAGACCTGTTCATCTCCATTCACCTCAACTCAGGCCCCCCTGCCGCATACGGCACTGAAACCTATACCATGGGGCTCCATACCTCCAACAACAACCTGGCCGTAGCCAAGCGCGAGAACGCCGTTATTTTACAGGAAGACGACTACAAGGAAAAATACGGTGGCTTCGACCCGAACTCCCCGCAGAGCCACATTATGTTTGCGCTGCACCAGAGCGCCTACATCGACAATAGCCTGCGTTTTGCCCAGAAAGTAGAAAATGAGTTTAAAACCCGCGTTGGCCGTACCAGCCGCGGCGTAAAGCAGGCGGGCTTCCTGGTACTCTGGAAATCTTACATGCCGAGCGTGCTGATTGAGGCTGGCTTCCTGACCAATCCTGCTGAAGAAAAATTCCTTAACGATAAAACCGGCCAGACGTATATGGCATCAGGTATATATCGTGCCTTCAAGGAATACAAGCAGGAGCTTGAAGCCATGAACTAAAGCAAAACGCAAACTCACCTACGTGAAAATATCAAAGGAAATTAAAGTTGCCCTGCTAGGTATAGCGGCAGTTGTGATATTGTATTTCGGGTATGAATTCCTGAAAGGGTCCTCGCTCTTCTCCAAATCCAACACTTATTATGTAGTATACGACAGCGTAGATGGCCTCACTATTTCAAATCCTGTATTTCTGAATGGCATACAGGTAGGCCACGTGAAGGATATGGAACTGCTCACCGACCGCGCCAACATGGTACGTGTGGACATTGAAGTTCGGAAAGACCTGCAGGTAGGAGACTCCACCATCGCCAGCCTCGGCAACTCCGACCTCTTGGGCAGCAAGGCCATTACGTTGCACCTTAACAACAGCAGAAAACAGTACAAAGGCGGCGAAGAGCTCATCGCTTTCAAGGAGACCAGTATTGGCGACATGCTGTCTTCCAAATCGGTTCCCGTTATCGACAAAGTGGACACCACACTGGCTCGTGTAAACAGACTCCTGGACAGTGAGGCGAAAGACAACATCCAGTCGATTCTGGCCAACTCAAACAGAACGACCGAAATGGTCAACGCCATCCTGCGCGAAAACCAGCGCAACATCAACCAGATCACGGGCAATCTCAGTCAGCTTACTGCTGCACTAAGACAGACGCAGCGCAACATCGACCGCCTGACACTAAATATGGCCGAGATAACGGACACGCTGAAGCAGGTAGAGATCAACAAACTGGTGCGGGACGCCAACTCGGCTGTGAACGAGCTGGAAACCACCATCTCCAAGCTTAACTCCAACCAGGGCTCGCTGGGCAAACTCATGAACGACGAGGAACTGTACCGTAACATGAACCGGTCTACAGAGGCGCTCAACCTGCTGTTGCGCGATATACAGGCCTATCCGAAGCGCTATGTGCAGTTCTCCCTTATCGGTCGCAAAGACAAGTATAAGGTAGATGCCACAGGCCGCGTGATTACGCTGGAGGAGGTGAAAGAACTGCAGGACGAAAACCCGGACGAGTTTCGCCGTCCGGCGCCCGACTCTGTTAAGGTAGTGCCTGCCGATACCACAAAAAGGCAATAGTGCATCTTATAAAAATTGTATATTTGTGAAATCCGCCCATAAAGCGGATTTTTCATTGTAAGTAGTCCCCTTATTTATAATAACCCCTTCATGGATATCGAATTCAATAAGAACGAAGACTCTCTCAAACAGCTGAGTTTCCAGCTGAAAAGCAAACTGAAGAAAGTACACCTGGGTGGCGGCGAAAAGCGCATCGCCAAAGAGCACGAGAAAGGCAAGATGACCGCCCGCGAGCGCATCGCCTACCTGCTCGACGAAGGCTCTGAGTTTCTGGAAGTAGGCGCCTTTGCCGGCGAAGGCATGTACCAGGAAGTTGGCGGCTGCCCAAGCGGCGGCGTGGTGACAGGTATAGGCTACATCAAAGGCCGTCAGTGTGTGGTCGTAGCGAATGATGCCACCGTAAAAGCCGGTGCCTGGTTCCCGATCACAGCCAAAAAGAACCTGCGCGCCCAGGAAATCTCTATTGAGAACAAACTCCCGATCGTATACCTGGTAGACAGCGCCGGCGTGTTTCTGCCAATGCAGGACGAGATTTTCCCGGACAAAGAGCACTTTGGCCGCATGTTCCGCAACAATGCCGTCATGAGTTCGATGGGCATTGTGCAGATTGCCGCCATCATGGGCAGTTGCGTGGCCGGCGGCGCTTACCTCCCGATCATGAGCGACGAGGCTTTGATTGTGGAGGGGACGGGCTCTGTGTTTTTGGGTGGCTCTTACCTGGTGAAGTCGGCCATCGGCGAGAGCATTGACAACGAGACTTTAGGTGGCGCTTCCACACACTGCGAGATTTCCGGCGTAACCGATTATAAGTGCAAAGACGACAAAGAGGCACTGGACCATATCCGCACCATCTTTGATAAAATGGGAGATAATCCGAAAGCTGGATTCAGCCGTGTGGAGCCCCTTGCCCCGAAACTGGACGAGAAAGAAATTTACGGCATGCTCCCAGCCGACCGCACCAAGCCCTACGACATGATGGACATCATCAGCCGTCTGGTGGATAACTCGGAGTTTGAGCCTTACAAAGACCTCTACGGCCAGTCGCTGATCTGTGGCCTTGCCCGCATTGATGGCTGGGCAGTAGGTATAGTGGCCAACCAGCGTAAGATCGTGAAGAGCAAAAAGGGCGAAATGCAAATGGGCGGCGTAATTTACTCCGACTCAGCTGACAAGGCGGCACGCTTTATCATGAACTGCAACCAGAAGAAAATTCCGCTCGTGTTCCTGCACGATGTGTCGGGTTTTATGGTGGGCAGCAAAGCCGAGCACGGTGGCATTATAAAGGACGGTGCCAAAATGGTGAACGCCATGGCGAACTCTGTGGTGCCGAAAATCACTGTAATCATTGGTAACAGCTACGGTGCCGGCAACTACGCCATGTGTGGCAAAGCCTACGACCCACGCCTGATCTACGCCTGGCCAACGGCACAACTGGCCGTTATGAGCGGCGCGGCGGCGGCCAACACGCTGCTGCAGATTCAGGTATCAGCCCTGAAAGCAAAAGGAGAGGAAATTACGCCAGAAGCAGAGAAGGAATTACTCGAGCGTATCACGGCCAAGTATAACGAAGAGCTATCGCCTTACTATGCCGCCGCCCGCCTGTGGATAGATGGCATCATCGACCCGCTGGAGACCCGCAAAGTGATCTCGATGGGGATTGAGGCAGCCAACCACGCCCCGATTGAGAAACCTTATAATGTAGGCGTTATTCAAACCTAAGCCCGCTTTTTCAAGATTTACATAAGAATCCCAGCAATTAGGAATCTGATTGCTGGGATTTAGAGTACACTATTGAATATCTATTACTTATTAACCATTACGCATAGCTTTGACGAAGAAGGAGATTAAGGCGATGATCTCGCTGTTGGATGATATAGATTACGAGGTCGCGTCGCATGTAGAGCAGAAGATTGTATCGCTGGGGGAGAGCATTATTCCGTTTCTGGAGGAAGAGTGGGAGGAAACCCTGAACTCGGACCTGCAGAAGCGCATAGAAGACCTGATCCATAACCTGCAGTTTGACGGACTGTTGAAGCGCCTCAAAAACTGGAAGGAGCAAGGGGGGAAAGACCTGGTAGAAGGAATGTGGCTTGTGAACACTTACCTGTACCCGGACGTGGAACTGGCCACGCTATCGAAAGCGCTGGACCAGCTTTACTTCGACGCCTGGACGAACATGAAGGAGAACATGCACCCTTATGACCAGGTGAAGTCGTTGAACAACTCGCTTTTCAGGGAGAAGAAGTTTTCGGCCAACACCAAGAACTTCCATTCCCCGTCGAACTCCATGATGCACCTGGCGCTGGAGACGAGACGCGGAAACCCGCTCACGCTTTGTGTGATCTACATGACCATTGCGCAGCGCTTGGGTATGCCTGTATACGGCGTGAACCTGCCTAATCTCTTTATCCTGACGTACAAACTAGGTGAGGTGCAGTTTTACATCAACGTGTACAACAAAGGCCTGATGCTCTCAAAGGCCGATATCGACAACTACATCGTGCAGCTTAATCTGAACCCGGTGGATATTTTCTACGAGCCCTGCTCTAACATTGAGATCATAAAGCGGGCTTTGCGTAACCTGGCATTTTCGTTTGAGAAGACCAATGATCTGGAAAAGGCAACTGAAGTAACGAAATTGCTGACCGCAATCACCGACGAGGACCCAGCAGTATAAGCACAACAAAACAGGTATAAAAACGAAAAGACCGGCTCTCAGATGAACCGGTCTTTTCGTTTTGCAGGTATAGGTATAGCGTTAGTATCGCTTGATCATACAACCTGTCGCACGCTTGTCGGCTGCACTGATGTTCTTGTTCGCCAACACATCGTCAATCACGGTTTTCAGGTAATTGTTACGCACGCCACTCTCTACCTGCGGACTATCGTCGATCGCACCTTTATACTTCAGCACAAATTCGCCACCCATGTTATGGAGCACAAACACTTCGGGCGTTTTGGTGGCACCGAATTTCTGACTGATGCGCTGCCCCTCGTCTGCCAGATAAGGGAAGCTGTAGTTCTTGCTGGCCAGGTCCTCCATGGTGTCGCTGCCTTCGCCTACGCCAACACCCGGGTTAATAAAAATGAACTGCACACCCCGGGCCGCATAGGTGCTCGAGAGGGTAACCAGGCGGTTTTCGTAAAGCTTGGCGTACGGGCATTTGTTATCAGTAAACACCAGCACTACGGTTTTGCTGTCGGCAAAATTGCTCAGCGACACGGCATTGCCCTGCCCGTCTTTGAGCGAAAAGTCAGCCACTTTGCTGCCCAGTTTGTAGCTGCCCTGCGCAAATACACTGGCCGTGACCAGGAATGCGACGACAAAAGAAGCCAGATATTTCATGTTTGTTTGGTTAGGTGAGTGTAAGTAGTTTCAACGATCAACACTGTAGGTTAGTACGTGGTTGTGAAGCACTTCGTGATGGATCTGATACAATTTAGAAAAATTATCGGTAATAACGTGCCCCAGCAATAAGTTGTTTTCAGAACCCTGAGGGGGCTCTACCAACAGATTTTCTTTAAAAATAAGTCGTTTTTGGCTGTACATCTTGTACAAAGTTTCTTTGGCGCTCCAGTACAAACAAGTTTGCTGTTCATCATCGGCGGTAAACACTTTTTCCCGATCCGTGAGAAACTTGTCGGCCACCCGCAGCGCCTTCGCGCTTACCAGTTCAATATCTATGCCAACCTCATATTTTTCGGAAAGGATAACGGCAGCCATGCGCGGGGAGTGGGTGATGGAAAGCTGGAAGTGCGCCCCATCAAACATGGGTTTGCCTGTCGGGTCGCGCAACAGGGGCAAAGGCTTGTCGGTAAAGTGTTGCAGCAATTGGTAAGTCAGGGTGCGGCTGGCCAGCCATTCGCGCTGGCGTCTGGGGTGGGCGAGTTGCAGGCTTTCGTCAGGTATAAGGTGGGCCGGCAGCAAGGCACGCAACGCCGCCGGTTCCTCATCAAGAAGCCACACACCCAGTAAGGTATGGGCATCAAGTTCGCGGGTATGGAGCAGGGGCATAGCGGTAATTTTTAGGCAGCTACAAAAGGGTTCGCCGCAATTGTTGTAAATTTAGCAAAAATCAAGCGTAACAGACCAAGCAGAGATGGCTAGCAAGATTCAAGTGCAGAAAGTCGCGACCCTGACAGGCCACCGCGATTGTGTGTATACCCTGGAGGGCGGTGCTAACCCTGCCACCATTTATTCGGCGGGAAGCGACGGTATGGTGGCCGCCTGGGACCTGCATCATCCTGAAAACGGTGAACTGGTGGCCAAAGTCACTACCTCTGTATACGCACTGCGCTTTATACCGGAGCGCAACCTACTCCTGATCGGGCAGAACCTGGAGGGCCTGCAGGTGATCGACCTGAAAAGCAAAGCCATTCATAAATCAGTGGCGCTGCCCAAGGTTCCCATCTTCGACATTGCCTACGTGCCGGAAACAGCACAGGTATACGTGGCGCTGGGCAATGGCGGCATAGCCGTAATCGGGGCGGAGGACTTTGAACTGCATAGTATGGTGCGCAAATCGGACCAGAGCGTGCGCTGCCTGGCCTACAACACGACCACCAACGAGCTGGCCGCCGGGTATAGCGACAACCTGGTGCGCATATTCGATGCCAGCACCCTGGAACTGAAGCATGAGCTGCCCGCACATACCAACTCTGTGTTCACGGTCGTTTACTCACCAGATGGCACGCAGTTGCTCACCGCCGGCCGCGACGCCCACCTGCGGGTATGGCAAGTACAGGAAAAATACAAGGAGCGCGGCTATGTGATCGCACATATGTATACCGTCAACCACATCACTTTCAGCCCCGAAGGGCGCTATTTCGCCACCTGCAGCATGGATAAGTCCATAAAAGTGTGGGACGCCCATACCTTTAAGTTGCTCAAGGTTATTGATAAAGTCCGAAATGCGAGCCATGGTACTTCCGTCAATAAATTATTTTGGTCGGCTCATCAGAATCAGTTAGTTTCGTGTAGCGATGACCGCACCATTTCGGTGTGGGATATTAATTTCAGCTAAGCTTATGAAGATTACACCCTTAGAAATCAGACAAAAAACATTTGAGAAAGCATTCAGAGGGCTTGACAAGGACGAGGTAAATGCTTTTTTGCTGACTTTGTCGCAGCAGTGGGAAAAGCTGCTCGATGAGAACAAAGACCTGCGCAACAAGCTGGAAGCAGCTCATCGCGAGACGCAGAAGCTTCGAGAGGTGGAAACTTCATTGTACAAAACGCTGAAAACAGCCGAGGACACAGGTAACTCTATTCTGGAGCAGGCCAACAAGTCGTCGGAGCTGAAGATACGTGAGGCGCAGCTGCAGGCCGACCAGTTGTTGAGCACGGCCCGCAACCAAGCTCGTATGGTGCTCGAAGACAGCCAAAAGCAGGCCGAGCGCATGGTGAGCGAGATGCAGCAGGAGGTGAAGGCGCTGGAGCAGGACTACCAGCGCATGGAGTCGTACTTGGAGAGCATGGTGCGCGACTTGCGCAACCTGGCCAACGAGGCGCTGGAAAAAGCTGAAAAGACAAAGTCAAAACCTAAAACCAGTACTGCCAGTATTCTTTCAAGAGCGGCCGAACTTCGGGTAGAACAGCCCGAGCTGCTGCGTAACATGAAAGATATGGAAACGACAACAAACCGAACAATACAACTGCCAGAGGCCACGGCCACTGCTGCAGCTGCTATACCTGTTATGGCCAGCAATGGCTACGAGCCGCTTGGCGATCCGGCCCCGGACGTAACGCAGCCCCATCCGGAAATTCCAAACCCGGTAACGCCTGTGCCAAATGTGCCGTCGCCGGAAATAGAGCAGCCAAAGCCAGATTACCCGGGTACTATACCTGCACCTGAAATTGAGCAGCCGGTACCTGAAATTCAGCCTGTAAAGCCGGATCAGCCAGAGATTCAGCCCCCGATGACAGAGCCTTCGCGCAACAGCCTGGCTGACTGGGCGCAGCGCCAGCAGAAGCCTGCCGGTTCTTTCTTCGACGAGATAGGCTAGTTCGAAACAGATGGGACAGATTGCACTGGAGGGCATGGAGTTCTTCGCCTTCCATGGGTTTTATGATGAGGAACAGAAAATCGGCAACAAGTACGGCATCGACCTGTTCATCGAAACCGACCTGCGACGTGCCGCCGAAAGCGACGACCTGGATGAAACCGTAAACTACGAAGTGCTTTATGCGCTGGCGCTGGAAGAGATGAAAGTCCCCGCCCGTCTGCTGGAGCACCTGGGCCACCGTATCATCGACCGGATTTATGACCGCTTTCCGTTTGTGCAGTCCGTTAAAATAAATGTGTATAAGTTCAACCCTCCGCTGGGTGGGATCTGCAAGTGGGCCAAAGTGACGTTAGCAGAGGCCCGATAAGTTTACTTATTGATTGAAGAGCAGCCGGTGCAGCCATGTGCCGGCTGTTTTTTTATACGAGCTTCAACAACTCCGCGGCGGCCGCGAAAGCTGACTTCCTGCCTGCTTTCACCTGCTCAGCTATACCTGCCAATTGTTCCTTTACCTGCTGATGCGCATAGAAATTGTCTTCCAGCCCTTGGCGTATGGCTTCGTACATCCACTGCAGGTTTTGGTCGTGGCGCTTTTTCTCAAAGAATCCATTTTGCTGTGTCAGTGCCAGGTAGTTTGCTATTGTTTCCCAGATGGTGTTGAGGCCGGTTTGTTCCATGGCGGAGCAGACGGAGACTTTTGGGAGCCAGCCCGAGGCGGCTACAGGGTATAAGTGCAGCGCATTCTGGTACTCGGCACGGGCGGCTTTGGCTTTCATGGCATTCTCACCATCGGCCTTGGTAATGGCAATGGCGTCGGCCATCTCCATGATGCCGCGTTTGATGCCTTGCAGTTCGTCGCCGGCACCCGCCAGCATCAGCAGCAGGAAAAAGTCGACCATGGCATGTACCGCTGTCTCAGACTGGCCCACTCCGACCGTTTCCACAATGATGGCGTCAAAACCGGCCGCTTCGCAGAGAATGATCGATTCGCGGGTGCTGCGGGTGACACCGCCCAGCGACTTGCCAGCAGGAGAGGGGCGAATAAAAGCCTGTGGGTTGACAGAAAGTGACTCCATGCGCGTTTTGTCGCCGAGTATGCTGCCTCCAGTACGTTGTGAAGTGGGGTCGATGGCCAGCACGGCCAGCTTTTTGCCCTGCGCCTGTATCAGGTAGTTGCCGAAGGCTTCGATAAATGTGCTTTTGCCCACACCGGGCACCCCTGTTATACCTATCCGCACCGATTTGCCAGCATGTGGCAGCACCTGGTTGATGACGTCCTGTGCCAGTTCCAGGTCAGAGGCCAGGCGGCTTTCCACCAGCGTAATGGCACGGCTCAGCATGACACGGTCGCCTGCCAGAATGCCCTCTACATACTTATCAGCACTGAAACGTTTTGCCAAGGCGGTATAGCGTTAGGTATAACATTATTTGCCTTACAAATTTAGAATTAATGCGTTACCGAGCCAGCTATTTACCCGAAACAAAAAAGCCGGACACTAATGCCCGGCTCTCACATCTTAATTCTATACCTTATCTTACATTGGCAGACCTGCCCGCACCCGACTGTATACCTTGCGGGAAGTTTGGCAGGCCCAGGTCGCTTTTGCGGCCACCCAGGTGAAAGCCCGTATCCACATAGCCACTTTCCTTGCCCAAGGCATTCGGGTTGTTGATCACGCCCAAATGAATGTTATCCTGGCGGGCCACATACATTTTGCCATTCGGGCCGAGTTGAATCGCCCCGATGCGCGGGCTGCCAGACATGCCCACTACCACCGCTGATTTAGCGATAGCCGCTTCGTCGCCGGCCTGCAGGTCGAACTGAATGATCTGTGCTTTACCGCCTCCTTTGCCGTTTGCGGTGCCATACAGCTTAGTGCCATCCGGCGAAAAGCACACACCATAAGCCTCTTCATAGCCCTTCAGCAAGACCGGATCTGACACCTCACCGGTGCTGCGGTTGAAACGAAGGACTTCGAAATTACTCTCGCTGTCCCAGAGAGCTGCTGCCAGTCTAGTGCCGTCAGGTGACGGTACCAGGTAGCCAATGGCTTTGCGGTGCGCGCCACCATGCACGGTGCCCACGTTGCTCATGACAGGTTCAGTGTTCACACCCTCAGCGGTTACCAGGTAAGCCATGTAGGCATTGCTGTTCCAGCGGTGCGCAATCACCCACCAATCGCGGTTGTTACTGTGTCGTATAGCGGTTAGTTTTTCAGTGGCCGGAGCGATTAGGAACACGTTGCGTGCTGTGACGGCACCATTGCCATCGTCTTTATTCATGTTCACGATACTATAGCGCAAACCGTTGGATTGAGCCTGTATATCGGTTGTGAAGATGTAAAAGACACTATCGGCAGCAGGTTTGGGAACGATCAATGCTGATTGTGTAGAGGACTTCATGCCCATCAGGCCATTGCCGTTCGGCATCACGCGGTGGTGCTTGTTCCAGACGGTGATGCCATTGGTATAAAACAGCAGGTTGCCTGCCTTGTCAGAAATGGTGGCGCTCCCTTCTTCGGTGTGCAGTCTGCTGTTGACCACTGCCGTAACCGTATCGCCTCTGAAGATCAGGCCGGCTCCTTTTCCAAAGTACCAGTTGGATGTTTCGCCCTGCGCAAAGGCAGCGTAGGAGCTCAGGAGCAAGGCGAAAACCGTTAGCGTATGTTTAAACTGAATCATAACCTGTTTTTCTATATAACGCAGTCTTTGCAAAGGGAGTGCCAGTTTCCGAAACAAGGTGCTATTCAGGTATAGCAGACAGGAGTTATACCTGTTCTGTAAACAAAGCGCTTCCCATACCATGATGCTGTCAGGCAGTTATAGCTCAGCGGTTTTGCAGCATGACAGGCTCCTGCTCCGCAATGGGGCGCAACTCAGGGTATAGCGAAAGCAGCTTCAGAAACACGCCGTTCGTCCAGCCGAAGCCATCCTGGTTCGGGTACTCTCCACCGCCTGCCTCCAAATCGAGATTCTCGACATTGTACTTCTCCACCATTTTGCCCGTGCTTTCGTGCACCTGCGTGCCGAGCGAAATCCAGCGGGTGGCAATGCTACGCGCCAGTTTCTCGTGGTTGTAGTTGCGCAGCGCCTGTATGCTCATCCACTGCAAGGGCGCCCAGCCGTTTGGAGCATCCCACTGCTGATTGGTATGTGCCAGAGTAGTTGCCAAACCGCCTGGCATCAGGAAGTCACGCTCCAGCCGTTCAGCTACAGCACTTGCCTGGCGTCGCTTGGCCATACAAAAGTAAAGCGGGAAAACTGCAGCCAGGGTCGGTGTGTTGGTTGTGGTGCCCTGCACGAAATCATAATCGTAGAAGAAACTGTCGTTGTCATGCCACATGTGCTGTAGCACTGCCTTGCGGCGGGCCTTGGCTTTCTGGCGAAATAAGCGGGCTCCGGAAGGATCGCGTTCCAACTCAGCCATCTCGGCCAGTGTCAGTTCCATGTGGAAGAGCAGTGCGTTGAGGTCTACCGGCAGGATGTCAGTGGTATGGATGGTACTCAGGTTTTGCTTATCGGCAAACCAGCGGCTGCTAAAGTCCCAGCCCGATTCGGCAGCTGCCCGGATGTGGCGGTATACCTCTTCCGGCCGTCTGCCAGACTCCCGGGCAAGGTGCAGGTCCTCTTTGTAGGATTCCGGGCGGGGAGCGGGCTGGTCGTCCCAGTAGCGGTTGAGGATGCTGCCGTCTGGCAACAGCACCACCCGCCGGTGTGCCGGGTAGGCAGGAGTGAGCTGCTCGGCACCATCCATCCAGAAAGCGTATTCCTTGCGCAGAGCAGGAGCGTATTTTACCAACACATCGCGCCCCATCTCCTGCGTGAGCAGGTGCAGCATAAGCGCATAAAAGGGTGGCTGGGAACGGCTCAGGTAGTAGCTTCGGTTTCCGTTTGGTATATGGCCGGTCCTGTGGATCAGGTGCGTGAAATTATCGACCATGTGCTGCATCAATGCATTCTCGCCACTCGCCTGTAACCCCAGCATAGTAAAGAAGCTGTCCCAGTAATAAATTTCCTGGAAGCGTCCGCCAGGCACCACATAAGCGTGGGGGAGGGGAAGCAGCGAACCACCGCTTTCGTCAGGCATGCAGGTGAGCACAGGCCAAAGCTGTCGTATATGCGCTGTTACGGAGAGGCTGGTATCGGTCGTGAAATTGGAGGAAGGCTGTGTGGGTAACAGGAAATGCTCCAGCACAAACTCCTTTAAATTGAAGCCAGGTTGCTTGCGCTGCTCCCGGTAAGCCTGCAGAATATACGCTGGTTCCTGCAGAGGCACACAATCAGCAAAGGTTTTGGAATCGGGGAAGACAGGCTGCAGCTGCACCTCATGAAAAAGCTCTTGCAGGTCGATCTCCGGTCGGTACTGGGCCTGTACCGGCGAGGGAGCGAAAATATAAGATAAAAGCAAAAGAACCAGGTTAAATAAGAAGTATGATTTTTTTGATCTGCCTTGCTCCATGATTTTGCGCATTATATATGAATCTGTATTCATACGAATCAGCAAAGCAAGGGGTCAAGTATACTATTATGCAATCTGTTACACAAGCTATAAATTCAGGAATTGCTTTACTTCCTGAATACCTACAGGAAAATCTTGGAATTTTCTGAACAGTCTGATCTGGTTGTAAGTGCTACTATTGCCATATAACATAAACGGGAGCCTGATTTAACAGACTCCCGTTTATGTATGTTTTTAAACTGCTTTGAATGACAGTTATTTACATAATGCCTCTTTCAACAGGATCCTCACAGGATAACAGCAAGTTTAGCGATTGTGTATTTAGAACCAACGGGCCCCGTTATAAGAAGGGAGCGCCATACCTGCAGAAAGGTTAACTAGCGCCCGAAAGGATGCCGCACAAAGGATATTTGCCCCATTGCATCTTTTTCGTATCGGGCCAGGGTATAGGGCTCAAACTGGGAGGGGACGTGCTGCTGGCCGGGCAGGACCTGGTCAGGGGCAGGCTGGTTGTTCAGAAAGAAATAAACCGTAGTGGTGCCATACTTGGTATGGGGCATGTAGTTGCCATATTGCTCCATCTCCTGCCACAACGTATCGGCAACGGTAACGGCATAGATTCTGACGATCGGCCCGGTATTGTTTTCGTTGCGGTAGAAGGCCACTTCCTTAAAGTCGCCTTTCAGATCGTCGACGCTGGGCAATGAAAAAGAGTCGTAGATGAAGTAGATGATCAGGGCAGCAGCAACGCTGAGTAAAAGGTATTTCGTTGATTTCGATGACATAATCTAAAAGTTTAATAGCCACAAAGGTACGGCTTAAGAAACGGGAGAGCAAAACAACGCTGCGCCGTATACCTGGCAGAACCGGCAGAGTGTCTGAAATACCTGCTATGCATATAAATAAAAAGCTGCAGCCAACCAAAGTCAGCTGCAGCTCACATTTCCGAACGAGCTGTTCTATTCTTCCACTCGCCTGATCAATTGCTCCAGGATATTTTGAGCCGCAACTGAGATGATCGTTCCTGGGCCAAACACGCCTACAGCGCCTGCTTTGAAAAGGAAGTCATAATCCTGGGCAGGTATAACTCCGCCCACGATCACCATGATGTCTTCGCGGCCGATTTTGCGGAGCTCCTCGATCAGTTGCGGCACCAGCGTTTTGTGGCCGGCTGCCAGCGAAGAAACCCCTACTACGTGCACGTCGTTTTCGGCGGCTTGCATGGCTACTTCGGCCGGAGTTTGGAACAGCGGACCTATGTCCACGTCGAAGCCGAGGTCGGCGAAGGAGGTGGCGATTACTTTGGAGCCGCGGTCGTGACCGTCCTGCCCCATTTTAGCGACCATGATGCGTGGTCGGCGGCCTTCCAGTTCCTCGAACTGATCGGCCAGCACCTTCGCCCGCTCAAAGTTCTCGTCGTCGGAGAGCTCGGCAGAATAGATGCCTGATATGGATCGTATCACAGCTTTGTGTCTTCCGTAAATTTTCTCGAGTGCGTCAGATATCTCACCCAGCGTGGCACGTTGGCGGGCTGCGTTCACGGCCAGCGCCAGCAGGTTGCCTTCGTTTGATTCGGCAGCCACGGTGAGTGCCTGAAGTGCTTCTTCCACTGCCTGGTTGTCACGGCTTTCCTTTACCTGTGCCAGTCGGCGCAGCTGCGACTCGCGCACCACGGTGTTGTCGATGTCAAGGATCTCGATCTCCTGCTCCTGCTCCGGTTTATATCGGTTCACACCCACGATCACATCCTTGCCGGAGTCGATGCGGGCCTGCTTGCGGGCAGCGGCTTCCTCGATGCGCATTTTCGGCAGACCCGTCTCGATGGCTTTGGCCATACCTCCGAGCTCTTCCACTTCCTGAATCAGTTCCCAGGCTTTGTGCGCGATCTCGTGCGTGAGGGCCTCCACGTAATAAGAACCTCCCCAAGGGTCCACCACTTTGGTAATGTTGGTTTCCTGTTGTAGATAGATCTGGGTGTTGCGGGCAATGCGGGCCGAGAAGTCGGTTGGCAGGGCGATGGCTTCATCAAGTGCGTTGGTGTGCAAGCTCTGGGTGCCGCCTAAGGCAGCGGCCAGCGCTTCCACGCAGGTACGGGTCACGTTGTTGAACGGATCCTGCTCGGTCAGGCTCCAGCCAGAGGTCTGGCAGTGCGTGCGCAGCGCCAGCGATTTCGGGTTTTTCGGGTTGAACTGCTGGATCAGCTTCGCCCACAGCATACGGGCAGCACGCATTTTGGCGATTTCCATGAAGTGGTTCATGCCAATGGCCCAGAAGAAGGAGAGGCGCGGCGCAAACACGTCGATGTCCATACCTGCCTTCAGACCGGTGCGCACATACTCCAGACCGTCGGCCAGGGTATAGGCAAGCTCGATGTCGGCGGTAGCGCCGGCTTCCTGCATGTGGTAACCCGAGATGGAGATGGAGTTGAAGCGCGGCATGTTCTGAGAGGTATACTCAAAGATATCCGCGATGATCTTCATACTTGGCTCCGGCGGGTAGATGTAGGTGTTGCGCACCATGAACTCCTTCAGGATGTCGTTCTGGATCGTACCGCTCAGTTGCTCCGGCGTCACGCCCTGCTCTTCGGCGGCCACAATGTAAAAGGCCATGATTGGCAGCACCGCCCCGTTCATGGTCATCGATACCGACATCTGGTCAAGCGGAATCTGGTCGAAGAGGATCTTCATGTCCTCCACCGAATCGATCGCTACACCAGCCTTACCTACGTCGCCTACCACCCGTGGGTGATCAGAATCGTAGCCGCGGTGCGTGGCCAGGTCAAAAGCAACGGAAAGGCCCTTTTGTCCGCCCGCCAGGTTGCGACGGTAGAAGGCATTACTTTCTTCAGCTGTGGAGAAACCCGCATACTGACGGATGGTCCAGGGCTTTTGCACATACATGGTGCTGTAGGGCCCGCGCAGGTACGGCGGCAGACCGGCGGCAAAATCCATGTGCTCAAAGCGCAGCACATCCTCAGAGGTATAATAGCTCTTCAGCGGAATCTGCTCGGCAGTCTTCCAGTCATTCGCCGGAATCGGGTCTTTCGGCCCGTGCTCCGCCTTGGCTACCTTGTTTATATCTATGTTCGAAAAGTCAGGTTTCATGGGTTTATTTTTGAATGAGTGATTGAGTGAATGAGTGCATAGGTTTTCCATCAATTCATCCGCTCATCAAAATCCACTTTTGTTTTTATAGTTTAGAATGGGTCACTAAGAGAATTTTCTCAGACAAATTCACTTAATCACTCATTCACTAATTCAGTCATTTCTTAGCTCGCGTGCTCGGAGGTGATGACCCAGCGACCTTCTAGTTTCTTCCAGAGCTGCGACGACACGCCGCCCATCAGCTTTTTGCCCTGCAGGTCGATCTTCCAGCGGTACACGTAGTACACGACTTCTGGCCCTACCTGCTCGATGTGCAGCGGTTCGTAGGTATACTCGCCCATTTTGCTGCGGTCGGTAAAGTCGTTCTGAAACATCTCCAGCACTTCTTTCCAGCCTTTCTCGGTGCCGTTGCGGCTGATCCAGAGCATCTCCGGTGACTCCCAGTAAAAGTCCATGGCCTTTTCCAGTTCGCCTTTGTTCCAGGCGGCTACCTGTCCGTCCAAGGCCTGCTTTACTTCGGTTATTGCGTCGTTCATGATCGTAGGTTCGCTGTTTCTGAATGTAAAAGCATTGGGCTATACCTGGCTGTAGGTATAGCCCAATGCCACTACTATTTTCCGTGGTTGTCTTCTTCCCGCTCCAGGCGCTTCTGCACCAGTTCCAGGATGGTCGACATATCGCAGTCCTCGAAAATGAACTCATCGTAGCCGTGTGCTACCATTTCGTCTTTCATGTGCTGCGGATCGTCGGCCATGATCATGGTTGGCTTCGACTCGTGTTGCCGTATTTTAGAACCGAACTCGCGGGCATAGGTAGCTTCAGAAGTAGAAACAACCACTACCTCGGCGGCGGCATGCAACAAACGGTCGGCGGCAGCTTCTGCATCCTCGTACTGCTGTATTTCGGTTTCGAAGCCGGCGCAGGCAAAAAACTCCTGTGCAAAAGAGGCATTGATGTGCCGCTTGGCCGTCTGCCCGATTACAGCAATAACAGCCCGCGGGCGGCGCTTACGCTTGCGCAGGTGCAGCTCGGTGGCCATGCGCATCACCTCGGTCGGGTAGGCGGCGCGGGTCGTGTCGAACTCGGCACGCTGGATCAACTCTTCCGGGTCGAAATCAATCTTCTCTTTCGGGTTCGGGTATTTGTTGGTGCCTACCAGCACCATGCGGCCTGTGGCGATGTCACGGAACTTCTGGCGACTCACTTCGGTGATGGAGCCCAGAATTAAACCGCTTTCATAGGCTGCTTCAAAACCTCCCTGTGCTTCCACTTCTCTGAACAGCTCCCAGGCTTTGGAGGCCAGTTCGTTTGTGAGCGAGTCCAGGTAGTAAGAACCGGCAGCAGGGTCTACGGCTTTGTCCAGGTAAGATTCCTCTTTCAGGATGATGGACACGTTGCGGGCGATGCGCTCCGAGAACTCATCGGAGTCCTTAAAGGTGCTGTCGAAAGGCAGTACCGTAAGCGAATCAGCACCGGAGATGACCGCCGACATGGCCTCGGTGGTTACACGGAGCATGTTCACATAAGGGTCGAGCGTAGTTTGGTACCAGCTGGAGGTGGCGCTATGGATGCGCAGTTTGGCAGCCAGTGCCGGCTCAGCCTGGTAGGCCTCTACCACGACCGCCCACAGCAGGCGCAGGGCACGCAGTTTGGCGATCTCAAAAAAGTAATTGGTGCCGGCTCCCATGCAGAACTGCATGTTACGCAGCACCGATTCCAGGGGCTCTCCGGCAGTGGTGAGGCGGTCGGTATAGGCCACGGCCGCACTCAGGGTATAGGCAACTTCCTGCGTGAGCGAAGCCCCGATACTGCTGAAATTGGTGCCGCAGACCGTCACGCCGTAAAAGTCGGGACTGTCTTTCGTGAGGTCGAGCACCTGGGTGATGGCTTTGCTTTCTGAATCGGTCAAGGCTCCTTTGCCCGTCATCGGGTCGTAGTTAAGGAAACCCTTCAGGTTGCGGTGCGAGATGTTCTGCTCAGCAAGCAAGGTATAGAGGCCTTTCAAAAACGCCGCAGGATCGCCGCTCAAGGTATAGCTAACTGATTGTAAGGTCAGGTCGATGCTCTCGGCAAGGTAGGCCACATCAAAATTTTGCGGATTTTCCACGATAAAGTGTACGCCGTCGGCACCTCTGCTCAGGGCGTCGGCTGCTTTGTCGATGGCGGCTTTGCCATTGCCTTCCACTTTTATCTTCTGGATGTTCTGCCAGTTGTTGTCGCTGCCGGCATTGCCGCGCAAAAAGGGGAAGTCGCCGGGCTTCTGCTGCACAAAAGACAGATTTTGAATGTCTTCGCGGGTATAGTAGGGCTTGATCGTGATGCCTTCATAGGTTTGCCAGTTGAGGCTTTCGAGTGGGGTTTCGCGCAGGTCTTTTTGTGCGCGTGCTGCCCAATCGTTTGCCGTGGCCGGCTTGAATTCTGAGAATAGCTTCTGCTCGTCAGTCATCGTGTATGCGTGTTATTTCCTGTAAATATATACTTTCTCCCGCAGCTTATAAAAAGCAGGGAAAAGGTCTGGTGGTTTTATCGCTGTGACTTTAGTTTACGTGAACCACAAAACGGAGGTATAGCCAAAAGCCTGCTAAGAGCCAGATCAGGACAATGATGCCCGCCATGATGTAGTTTGGCTTTCGCTCCAACAGCTGCTGCTTAGCTTTCTCCCTGTATTCCTGCACCACTTCATTAGGTATAAGTTTAATAGATAGCCAGATACCAAGCGGGAGCAACAGCAGGTCGTCGAGGTAACCGAGCACAGGTATAAAGTCCGGTATCAGGTCGATGGGGCTGAAGGCGTAGGCGACTGTGATGATGAGCACCACCTTGGCATGAAAAGGCACGCGCGGATCACGGTAGGCAAGGTATAAGGTATAGATGTCCTCTTTCAGTTTCCGAACGGTGGCTTTCCATTGCTGTAGCATGGATTGTTGTACGGCAATCCCAAAAATTATGTAGCTTTAGAGGAAGTAAACCTTTAAACCTGGAAATGAAACATCCTTATACCTTCCTCCAAAAGTCGCTACCTCTCTGCCTGGGGCTGCTGGTGACCATACCTGCCTTTGCGCAGGACTCCAAACTGATTGCCAAAGCCAACACCATGGCCGATAAACTGGAGCCGAAAGTGATTGAATGGCGCCGCGATTTCCACCAGTACCCGGAACTGGGCAACCGCGAAACTAAAACAGCCGAGAAGATTGCCGCTCATCTCCGCAAACTAGGTATGGAAGTGCAGACCGGTGTGGCGCATACCGGTGTGGTGGGCATCCTGAAAGGTGGCAAACCCGGACCGGTCGTAGCGTTGCGTGCCGACATTGACGGACTGCCGGTAACAGAGCGGGTAGATTTGCCTTTTGCCTCCAAAGAGCGCAGTACCTACAATGGCCAGGAAGTGGGCGTGATGCATGCCTGCGGGCACGATACCCACATTGCCATGCTGATGGGAGCTGCCGAGATTCTGGCAGGTATGAAAAACGACTTGAAAGGAACCGTGAAGTTTATCTTCCAGCCCGCTGAGGAGGGGTCTCCGATAGGCGAGGAAGGCGGTGCCGCCCTGATGGTGAAGGAAGGCGTGCTCGGCAAAGGACCAAAACCGGAGGTGATCTTCGGCCTGCACATCAACTCACAGACCGAGGTGGGTACCATCAAGTACACGCCTGGCGGCACCATGGCGAGCGCCGACATCTTCCGGATCAAAGTAAAAGGCAAGCAGTCTCACGGCGCTTACCCTTGGTCAGGTATAGACCCAATCGTGGTGTCAGCACAGATTATCAACGGTCTGCAGACCATCATCAGCCGCCAGACGCAACTGCCGGAAGGCGCCGCTGTGATCACGGTAGGCAGCATCCACGGAGGTGTGCGCAACAACATCATACCGGAGGAGGTGCTGATGGAAGGCACGATCCGGGCGCTGGATGTAGAAATGCAGAAGAAGCTGCACGAGAAGATCAACCTCACGGCCACCAAAATTGCAGAGAGCAGTGGCGCTGTGGCAGAAGTGGTGATCATCCCGCAGACCCCGGTTACCTACAACGACCCTGCCCTGACAGAGCGCATGCTGCCTACCCTGCACACCGTGGCAGGGCGCGACAAGGTGGTGCTGGCTAAGGCTGTGACAGGTGCCGAGGATTTTGCTTTTTACCAGGAGAAAATACCTGGCTTGTTTTTGTTCGTGGGCGGCATGTCGAAAGGCAAGAAACCAGAGGAAGTAGCCCCGCACCATACCCCTGATTTCTTTATCGATGAAAGTGGTCTGAAATTGGGTGTGAAGACGCTGACAAGCCTGACCTTGAACTACATGGAAGGAAAGGGGAAGAAGTAAGCAGTTATCTTTAAAATAGGTATAGAAAGTCCTCCCTTATCATGCAGTAGGGGAGGGCTTGCTGTTTCTATACCTATTGCAGCACCAATTTGCCTGTTTCGATGGGTGATAGTTGGCTGGTGAGGGTATAGGTATAGAGTCCCGAGGCCAGCTTAGCAGGGCGGGCGAAATCGTTTCTCCCCGGCTGCAGGGTATAGCTCGCCACGACTTTGCCCGTGATGTCACGCACCAGCAGGTGAAGTCCGGGCAGGTCAGGAGCCTCGAAGGTGAATTCGCCGCGTGCCGGGTTCGGGTATAGCTTAGGCTTTTCTGGTGGAAAATAATCGCCGGAGGAGAGAGGCCGACGCTGCTCACCCACGTAGATGTAGGCAAAGGCCCAGGCATGTTCCACCCTGAGGGTCTGCTGCTGTTGCGGGCTGCTTTCGATCGGTCTGCCCCGCATACCAATCAAGTAAGGTTCTGTGCGCTCCATTTCAGCATTGGGAGTGAAGGAATAGGTAATGGCAAGACCAGCTGCAGTATCCCGGACAGCAAACGAAGCCTCCACTAGCTCTAGCGTATCGATCTCTCCATACTGCCTCGCGCTGAGTGGTAAGTTACTCTGTGGATGCTTCTGTAAGTAAAATTCCAGCTTCACCGGTTGTCCCGGCCAGGTCTGTATAGAGCCATCGTCGTTCACCGTCAGGCGGTCTTTGTTAAGGAGGCTTATGCTGGGCTGATCTGTCCGTTCTGTCACTATTAAACTTATGTCGACAACTGTGTGGCCTATTTCTCTGCCATTGCGCATTTCTGTGATTTTTACAGCAATTACATACTCTCCTTTCTGCCCAGGTGCTGGCCAATGGAGTTCGCCGAATTCGTTCACGGTTAACCCTTCCGGTAACCAATAACCAGGTATATCGGCAATCTCGAAAGAAGAGGTTCTGTGCTTGGGTGTCACAAGCTCGTAATGCAGCTGGTCGCCGTCTTCGTCGTAAGCCAGGAGGTTGTGCGTCCAGGCCTCTCCCGTATAGACCGCTGCTAAGGGGGCACCGGCCAGCTTTGCACCATGCGGGTTTTGTACGGGGGGGCCGACTTTCACTCGCGTTAGTATTTTAAGGTTCACTTGGTCAGTTGGTGCAGGTATATTCAAAATGCCACCATTCCGATTTTCACCTGTCCAATGTACGGTATAGTTGCCAGGTGCAGCATAGGTGTGGCTCCATGTAAAAATTTCCTTTTCATAATAAGCTGAGTAGCGGATAATTTTACCTCTTTCAACTCTTACAGTATTGCCATCTCCCATACTGACCATTACAAATGGATCATCAGCCGTGGAGGAAATTTTTGTGTAGAGCGTGAACACAAGATCCAGCTTGAGCGGGTTCTGCGGATCTACTGTATAACTGATATAGCCACTGTAAATGTGTGTCGCCTGCGCCACGATCGGTGCAAAGAGGAAGACGGAAAGGCAAAGGAGTAGAGGTAGTTTCTTCATAGCCAGTTAGATAGGTATAGGAGTTTACTATATTACGAATTTTAAGATTCATTTAGTATTATCCGTAGTAAAATTTGATCAATTTGATTTTATTTAATTTCCCACATGCCTCTAGAAGAGACGTAAGGTATGCCTTAAGTACTTTTTTGAGTGAAATCAAGCTGCCATAACATAGCGAATGGCACATATAATTGGGTGACAGCGTGTAATATTTGTGAAGCGGACGAAATAAAAATATTCTCAGCAGGCAAGGTTGCCCATCCCCTTCAATGTTGATAACTTTGGGGATAATTACAGCAGCACCCATGAAGCGACCCTTTTTGAAGTACATTTCCGGTTTGGTCTTAGGCCTGAGTTTGGCAGCCTGCCAGCGTCCGCTGCACCCGGCTGCTACGCTCACCGAGACTGACCTTGCCGTTAACCAGGCTATCTCCGCTGATCAGGCTGTGGAGGCGCTCGTGGCCCCGTACCGCGAGGAGGTGACCGTGAAAATGTCAGAAGTGGTAGGCTCGGCCCCTGTGGCGCTGGGCAAGGGTGAATACGAATCGCCGCTCGGTAATTTTGTGGTGGACCTGCAACTGGCCCAAAGCGAACCGGTTTACGGCAAACCCATCGACCTGTCAGTTACCACCGAAGGCGGGCTTCGTGTGCCACTGCCTGCAGGCAACATCACCACCGGCCATATTTTTGAGCTGATGCCGTTCGAGAACGAGATGGTGGTGCTGACCCTGAGCGGCGAGGCGGTACAACAGCTTTTCAACAACGCGGCTGCCCGCAAGATCATCTACATCGGCAATGCCACCTATACCGTGGCCAATGGCAAGGCACAGGATATCAAAATCAAAGGCCAGCCCTTCGACCCGAACAAGACCTATACCTTGCTCACGTCTGATTACCTGGCAGGAGGCGGCGATAAACTTGACATGCTCAAGAACCCGATCCAATACGAGAAACTGGGCCTTTTGCTGCGCGATGCCATACATCGGCACATACAGCAGCTCACAGCGGCCGGCAAGCAGGTGACCGCCCCAGCCGAAAAACGCGTGACTGTCATTCAATAAGCTATACCTGACCCATGAAGAGAAGAGACTTTTTAAAGCACACCGCCCTAGGCGCGGCAGGTATCAGCATGCTGGGGTTACCGCTATCGGCAGAGGCAGCAGCCCGCGATGGCATCAAACTCACCATCCTGCACACCAACGACCAGCACTCGCGCATCGACCCTTTCCCGGACGACGGGCGCAAGTATGGCGGCATGGGGGGGATGGCCCGTCGTGCCACGCTGATCAAAAGCATCCGGCAGCAGGAACCTAACGTGCTTTTGCTTGACTCCGGCGACATCTGGCAGGGCACACCTTATTTCAACTTTTTTGAGGGCGAGCTCGAGTACAAACTCATGACCCAGATGGGCTACGACGCCGCGACGCTCGGCAACCACGACTTCGATATCGGGCTGGAGGGGCTGCAGAAGCAACTGCCATTGGCTGGTTTTCCGTTCCTCACGGCCAACTACGACTTTTCCAACACCATCCTAAAAGACCGTTTTCAGCCTTACAAGGTGTTCGACAAGCAAGGTATACGGGTAGGCATATTTGGCCTGGGTATAGAGCTCGATGGGTTGGTGAGCAAGAACATGTACGGCGAAACCGTATACCTGGACCCCGTGGAGAAAGCTCGCGAAATGGTGCAGGCCTTGCGCGAAAAAGAAAAATGCCATTACGTGATCTGCCTCTCGCACCTGGGCTATAGCTACGACAACGATAAGATAGACGACCGCAAGCTGGCCACGCAGGTCAGCGGCATCGATTTAATACTGGGCGGGCACACCCATACCTTCATGGAAAAGCCCGAGGTGCTGCGCCACGAAAACGGCCACGAAACGATGATCAACCAAGTAGGCTGGTCGGGCTTGTTTTTGGGCAGAATAGATGTTACATTCAGCAGAAAATCAAAGCGTAGGACCGATACAAGGACGGCTGTTTTGGCTGTGGATAACCCTGTATTAACTTCGTGAATAAATAATTTTTTGTTTAGAATAAATTAGTCAAATTTGTAACCCCCCGCCGTCAAGGAGAGGTTTGTTTCACCAAACGAATCTTAGTGTGTTTTGGAAAATTGGATGATAAAAGACTGTTCAACAGTATGGAGTAACTGTCTACAGGTAATTAAGGAAAATATTGGCGAGCAGAGCTTTAAGACCTGGTTCGAACCGATCAAGCCTTTGTCCCTGCGCGACAACGTGCTCACCATACAGGTGCCCAGCCAATTCTTTTATGAGTGGCTGGAAGAGCACTATGTAGGTTTGCTGAAGAAGGTAATTTACCAGGAAATGGGCAGTGAGGGGCGCCTGGAGTACTCAATTATTGTGGACCGTGGAAACGAGTCTAACAAGCCGCAAACGGTCAATATCCCGACCAAGAAAATACCGCAGGCCGTCGTGAATTCTTACCGGCCGGAGCAGAACTTTATCAAGAGCCCGTTCGAGTCGAAGACCATCGACCGGAACTTCCTGAACTCGCAGCTCAACAGTGCCTATACCTTCGAGAACTATATTGAAGGAGACTGTAACCGCCTTGCCCGTTCAGCCGGATACGCCGTGGCCAACAAACCTGGCACGACCTCTTTTAACCCGCTGATGGTATACGGTGGCGTGGGACTGGGCAAAACCCACCTGGTGCAAGCCATTGGCAACCACATCAAAAACAGCAACCCGGATAAGTTCGTGCTCTACGTGTCGTCCGAGAAATTCGTGAACCAGTTCATCGAGTCGCTCAAGACAAACAATGTGCAGGACTTTGCCAACTTCTATTTGCTGGTAGACATCCTGATCATCGACGACGTGCAGTTTCTGAGCGGCAAGGAGAAGACGCAGGAAATGTTCTTCCACATCTTCAACCACCTGCACCAGTCCGGCAAGCAGATTGTGATGACCTCCGACTGTCCGCCACGTGACCTGAAAGGGCTCGAAGAGCGTCTGTTGTCCCGCTTTAAGTGGGGCCTCACCGCCGACCTGCAAAGCCCGGACTTCGAGACACGTATGGCCATCATCCAGAAAAAGATGCAGGGCGACGGCATCGACATCCCGGACAACGTGGTGGAATACCTGGCCTACAGCGTGGATACCAACGTGCGTGAACTCGAAGGCGTACTGATCTCCCTGATCGCGCAATCGTCGCTCAACCGCAAAGAAATTGACCTCGAGCTAGCCAAGCAGGCCCTGAAGCATATCATTGAGGATGTGGAAACCGAGGTGAACCTCGACTTCATCCAGAAAACCGTGGCCGAATACTTCCAGGTGAGCCTGGACTCGCTTAAGGCCAAGACCCGTAAGAAAGAAATCGTGACAGCGCGTCAGGTGGCCATGTACTTCGCCAAGGAGTTCACCAGCCATTCGCTCAAGTCCATCGGGTACCACTTCGGCGGCCGCGACCACAGTACCGTGATTCACTCGGTTCAGACGGTTTCTGACCTGATCGATACCGATAAGAAATTCAAAGTGAGCATACAGGAGCTTCAGAAGAAATTCAAATCGAAGGCGGGCTAAGCTATACCTGACCATTGCACTTTTAAACAACAACAGCCGCTACTTTACCTACGTAGCGGCTGTTGTTGTTTGGGCTGAATCTAACATGATGGGCCCGATTCTTTCACTGAGACTATTCCCTTGCGGACAGCTAGATAGGTGAATTTAGTAATAGCATGCTAATAGTTGGTCAGGCTGACCCTTCTACCTTGCAACACCCCTCTGCGCTCTCCTCAGTGAGAATGCTTTAGCTTGATATGGTTAAGCGGCTAAGTTTTGCAAAAAAAGAAGCGGGCTATACCTATGCAGGTATAGCCCGCTTCTTTCTGATTATTCTTTAGCAGCCTGTCATTTTCTGACCTTTTGCAGAAGGCGCACATCTATTGCCAGGATAGGTATAGCCCCTGGCGCATATACCTTAGGCCAGGTTCGCTTCTGTTACCTCAAAATTATGCAGGCGGCTCAACTCGCGGATTCTGCTTTTCACTTTCTCAATGTCACGCTTCTTGCGGATCTGCTTCAGGTCGAGGTATACCTTGTTGCCGTCGCGCTGGGTGATGCGCAAAGCCATAGGCGAAACATGCACCGCCTCAATATCAGGTATAGCCGTGATCAGCTTGGTACGAAACACGCCGTTTTTCTGCACAATGTATTCCGGTGTCACTTCGATGTAAGACTGAATGCCGAACACCGAGGTGTTCTGCAGGATCACGTATCCCAGAAAAATAACCGCCAGACCAAAGAAAATATAGTACAGGTAGTTTTGGTCGTTGGTCGGGTTATCGCTCAGGAGCAGCATGATGGCCCAGGCCAGCCAGAACAGGGTGAGCACCAGTTGAACCGTGAACGAGAGCTTAGCATTGCGCGAAGGGCTTAACTGTACTAAAAGCGACGATCTTGCATTACCGGCTGTTGGCATAAAGGGATGTTAAAGTGAAACAAACAAGCACAGTTTATGTGCAAGCTGCAATATAGTAAATTTATTTTTTTAGTCGGGCAGTCAGCGTGATCTCCGGCACGGCTCCCAGTGCCTTCGAGATGGGGCATTTCTCTTTGGCCTCCTGCGCCAATTTCTGGAATTCGTCCTCGCCTATACCTGCTACACTCACTTCTGTGTCCAGCTCGATCTTCATGACATGGGGGCCGCCGTCCTTTTCGCCCAGGTGCACGGTGGCCGTTGTATTCACAGTCTCGGGCTCATAATTGGCCTTTTCAAGCAATGCACTCAGAAACATAGAGAAGCAACCGGCATTGGCAGCGCCGATCAGTTCTTCGGGATTGGTGGCCGAGGTATCGTCTCCGAAGCGGGAGGCGTAGGTATAGCTTGCCTTAAAATGACCTCTGCCTGACGACACTTCACCGTTTCCGTTTTTCAGGCCTTTGTTCCATTGGGCCTTTGCTGTGCTTTTTTTCATGGGTTTTACCGTTAGCGTTGTTTTTTGATAGATACAATACTCATAAACTACAGCAGGCCATTTTTTGTTGACCCTAAAAACACCGTAATAAGGCAAAACATGGCGAACGACTATGGCAAAGCCCGTTTATCTGGTTATATTTACCCCTCTAAAAAAAGAAAAACCATATGGGTGTGAAAGCATGGCTCAGTAAGCCCCTGGCGGCCTACGTGCACAAAAAACACCAGTCCTGGATACAGAACCCGGTAGAAGCGCAGCAAGCTGTTTTCGAGATGATCATCAAGAAAGCGCAGCACACCGCCTTTGGCCGCGAACACCATTTTTCTGAGATAAAGACCCACGCCGACTTCGTTAAAGCAGTTCCTGTGCGCGATTACGAGGGGTTGGCCAGTTACTTTAACCGCGTAAAAGAAGGCGAGCAGAACATTCTGTGGCCCGGCAAGCCGCTCTACCTGGCCAAAACATCCGGCACCACTTCCGGCACCAAGTACATCCCGATCACCAAAGACTCTATACCCAACCATATCAACGGGGCGAAAGACGCGCTGCTTTCCTATATCCACGAGACGGGCAACTCCAGTTTTCTGGATGGCAAGATGATCTTTCTGTCGGGCAGTCCGGTGCTGGACGAAATGGGGGGAATCCATACCGGTCGCTTGTCTGGCATTGTGAACCACCATGTGCCAGGCTACCTGCGCACCAATCAGCTGCCGAGCTACGAAACCAACTGCATCGAAGACTGGGAAACCAAACTCGACCAGATCATCGAGGAGACCATCGATCAGAACATGACCCTTATCTCAGGTATACCGCCCTGGGTGCAGATGTATTTTGATAAACTGATGCGGCAAACAGGCAAGCCGATCAAGGATATTTTCCCGAATTTCTCGCTGTTTGTGTACGGTGGCGTGAATTTTGAGCCATACCGCAAAAAGCTGTTCGAGTCCATCGGCCGCGAAGTCGATTCGGTCGAAACATTTCCGGCCTCCGAAGGGTTTTTCGCTTACCAGAACGAACAGCACGACAAAGGCCTGTTGCTCTTGCTGAATGCGGGCATCTTCTTTGAGTTTATACCTACCGAGGAGTACTTCAACGAGAACCCGACCCGCCTCACCATTGGCCAGGTGGAGCCGGGCGTGAACTATGCCCTGGTCGTGAGCAGCAACGCCGGCCTATGGGCGTACTCCATCGGCGACACCGTGAAGTTTACCTCCGTGAAGCCCTACAAGCTGATCGTGAGCGGCCGCATTAAGCACTACATTTCTGCCTTTGGTGAGCACGTGATCGGTGAGGAAGTGGAGAAAGCCATGCAGCGCACCATGCAAAGCTATCCGATGGTAGAGCTGGTGGAGTTTACGGTAGCGCCCTATGTGAGCCAGGACAAAGGAGCTTCTTTCCACGAGTGGCTGGTGGAGTTCTCGATACCGCCAGCCAACACCGAGGCGTTTGAAAAGGAGCTGAATGCGCAGCTGCAGAAATTGAACACATATTACGACGACCTGATCACGGGCCACATTCTGGCCGACCTGAAGATCAGGGCGCTGCCACAAGGAACGTTCCGCCACTACATGAAGTCGCAGGGCAAACTGGGAGGGCAGAACAAAGTGCCGCGCCTGAGCAACGACCGCAAACTGGCCGAAGGCCTGATTGAGTCGGCGGGCGCCCTTACAACAAACACAAACTAATGAAACGAATTGCCATACTTGGCTCCACGGGCTCCATCGGCACACAGGCCCTGGAGGTGATCGGGGCCAATCCTGAGAGTTTTGAACTGGAGGTGATCACCGCCAACAACAACGCGGATCTGCTTATAGCACAGGCCCTGGCCTTTAAACCCAATGTGGTGGTCATTGCCAACGAGGCCCTCTACGAGCAGGTGCGCGACGCGCTGCAGCACGAGGACATCAAGGTATACGCCGGTGCCAACGCCCTTTGCGCGGTAGTGGAAATGGGAACGGTAGACATGGTGCTGACCGCCATGGTGGGCTACGCCGGTCTGCAACCGACCATTCGCGCCATCAAGGCCGGTAAGGAGATTGCCCTGGCCAACAAAGAAACCTTGGTCGTGGCCGGGCAACTGATCACCGACCTGGCCCGTCAGCAAGGCGTGAACATCTACCCCGTGGACTCTGAGCACAGCGCCATTTTTCAATGCCTGGCCGGCGAGTTTCATAACCCGATCGAGAAGATCATTCTCACAGCCTCCGGTGGGCCTTTCCGTGGGCGCAAGGCCGACGAACTGCGCCAGGTGACCCGGGCGCAGGCGCTCAAGCACCCGAACTGGGAGATGGGCGCCAAGATCACCATCGACTCCGCTTCCCTCATGAACAAAGGCCTGGAGGTGATTGAGGCGAAATGGCTGTTTGGGCTGAAGAACGAGCAAATTGAGGTGGTGGTGCATCCGCAGTCCATCATCCACTCGCTGGTACAGTTCGAAGACGGCTCCATCAAAGCGCAGCTTGGCCTGCCCGACATGAAACTGCCCATCCAGTATGCGCTGGGCTACCCCAACCGCCTCAAAAATGACTTCCCACGCTTCAGTTTCCTGGATTACCCACAGCTTACGTTTGAGAAGCCGGACCTGGAGACTTTCCGCAACCTGCAGCTGGCTTTTGATGCCATGGAGCGTGGTGGCAACATGCCTTGCATCCTCAATGCTGCCAACGAAATAGCGGTAGAGGCCTTTCTGCGTGAGGAGGTTGGCTTCCTGGAGATGTCCGACATCATCGAGGGCAGTATGGCGAAAGTTGCGTATATTGCGAATCCTTCTTACGAGGACTATGTTACAACAGACAGAGAGACACGCGCTTATGCGGCAGAAGTGGCAGGAAAGCTGAGCATCTGACGGACAGTGCCAGGCGTTTTGTTTTAGTCAAAATCATCGATTCTAAATTTATTTCGATTAAATGGATATTTTAATAATGGTGGGCCAGCTCCTTTTGGGCCTGACAATACTGGTCGGATTGCACGAGCTGGGACACATGTTGACTGCCAAATGGTTTGGCATGCGGGTGGAGAAGTATGCGATTGGTTTCCCTCCTAAAGTGTTTAGCAAGAAAATAGGCGAAACAGAGTATATGCTGGGTGCTATACCCTTGGGTGGCTTCGTGAAGATAACAGGTATGGTGGACGAGTCGCTTGACACAGCGGCGCTTCAGAAAGACCCGGAGCCTTACGAGTTCAGAGCTAAGCCAGCCTGGCAGCGCCTGATCGTGATGATGGGTGGTATTATTGTGAACGTGATCACGGGTATCGTTATTTTCATCGCTCTGAACTACTACTACGGCGAGAGCTACCTGCCAGCCAGCGAAGTGAAGTATGGCGTGCAGCCTAACGAGATCGGGCGCGACATTGGTTTCCAGACGGGCGACAAGATCGTGGCCCTGAACGGCAAGCCGCTGGAGAAGTTCGACGATGTATACTCCATGGACATGCTCCTTGGCCGCGACGCTTACTACACCGTGGAGCGCAACGGCGAGCAGGTGAACATCCCGATCCCGGCAGATTTTATGGACCGTATGGCCGACAACAAGGAACGTATGTTCTTTGTGCAGCCGCGTGTGCCGTTTGTGGTAGGAGAGGTAGCGCCCAACAGTACGGCTTCTGAAGCTGGTCTGCAGGTTGGAGACTATATCAAGACCGTGAACGGCGAAAGCACCCAGTTCTTCAGCGATTTCCAGGCGGCCATGCAAAAATATGCCGGCAAGCCAGTCACAATAGAGGTGGAGCGCAACGGCCAACCCGTGATCCTGAAAACCACCGTGAACGAAGACGGCACGCTGGGCTTCTATCAAAAACCACTCGTAGAGTACGCCACCCGCGACTATAGCCTGGGTGAGTCCATCCCACTGGGTACGAATCAGGCTTTTGGGGTAATCACGGCCAACCTGAAAGGGTTCGGCAAAATATTCAGAGGCGAGGTGTCGGCATCCAAATCCCTGAGCGGCCCGATCGGCATTGCCCAGATCTTTGGCGATACCTTTAACTGGTACAAGTTCTGGTCGATCACGGGTATGCTGTCGATGGTACTGGCTTTCATGAACTTCCTGCCCATACCTGCGCTGGACGGCGGGCACGTTGTATTTTTAACATACGAAATGATCAGCGGCCGCAAGCCTTCGGATAATTTTTTGGAGAACGCTCAAAAAGTGGGCATGGTTTTATTGTTGGGCTTAATGGCTTTTGCTATATTTAACGATGTATTCAAGATAATCTTCTAACCAAAGATTCGTTTATGAAAGCCATCGTGAAGAGCGCTCTAACGCTAGTTATTCTTTTTGTTTTATTTGCATTTAATCAAGCCGGTGCTACACCAGTAGCATCGGCTTTTTCGATACCTGGCTACGCCATAGCAACGGATACCACTTACCTGGTGCAGCAAGGCGATACCTATTACAGCCTTTCGCGCCGGTTTAACATCCCACTGGACTCGCTGCAGAAGTGGAACGGCAAGCAGCTGAACATGGGCCAGACGCTATACCTGACCAACCGCAAGACAAAAGCTAAGTCTGTTGCCGCCAAGCCAGCAACAGCCACTGCCCAACCGGGCAACACAGCAAAACAGGCGCCGACAGTAGCCACACAACCGGGCAGCGCTGCTAAAACACCGGCTACACCAGCAAAGCAGTCTGCTGCTACAACACAGGGCGCGCCACAAAATCAGCCTGCCAGGCAGGCCGCTACTCCACCGGCACAAGCAGCTAGAGCAGCCAGCACAAACAATCCGACTGGTCCGGCCCGTACACAGGCCAGTACCTCAGCTTCGGCTTCCACACTGCCCACCTTGGAGAGCAAAGTGAAGCAGCGTATTCTGGTGGTGCCGTTCGACCCATACCTATACTTCTCTGACGCCGACGACGAGATCGCCCGTCATTCTAAAATACCGCGCCAGAACGTGCGCCACGTGTTCCGTGGCAGACTGAACGCCCTGCTGGCTCCGGAAGGCTACGAAACCATCAACCTGCTGGGCGGCGTTTACCGCGACAGCGTGAGCGAGCTGAGCACCTTGTACAAATCACTGAGCTACGGCTACCAGGATAACAAACAGTCGCGCTACAACCACCAGCCTACCATTAAAGCAAAAGAACGCGAAAATGCACTGGATTGGGTGAAGCGCCAGAAAGAGAAAGTGAATATAAAAGGCGGACAGCCGGCCACCGTACCTGTGGCGCAGGATGCAAGTAAACACTTCGGCGTGAAAGTGAAGGATCCGAAATTCTTCTCGCACTTCAACGGGCAGTACGGCATCGACTACTACGTGTTCATTAATCAGTTTGAGGTGAAGACCAATTATGAAAACTGCCTCGACCGCGCCACCTGGAACTACGAGCGCGATTTCCTGGTGCACTACTCCATCTACGACAGCAAAGGCGAACTCGTGTCGGGCAACAAAGTGAAGGTGCCTTACCAGTCCAACATGAACGACGTGCAGCGCATCGTGAGCGATAACATGCCCAACATGGCCCAGCGCGTGCTGGCCGACCTGCCGCAAGCCCAGAAGTAAGCGATTTTTAAGCTCTCTTATTGCGCCAGCTCAGCTTTATAGCTGCGCTGAGGGCGATCATACCTATCATCGAACCCGTCAGGAGCGAAACCACGATACCCATCGGAGAGCGCATGAAGGCGCTTGCGTATAAAGCGTAACCCATAAAAGCCATGCCTGCTATACCTATACCTAACCAGAACAAGAGCTTTTGTCGCGTGGGTATAGAATCAGGTATAGCTACGCTTGGCAGACGCCAGGTATAGACAAGAAGAAACTGGAACCCCACCAGGGTGCTGCTGTGCTGTAGGATGCGGCAAAACATGATCTCGTATCCCATCACATGCACCATGCTTCGCAGCGCAGGCCATTGCTGCACGAAGAAACCCGTTTCATGGGTAAAGCTATCCCAGGAGATGTGCGTAAAAGCGCCCAGCATGACCGAAAAGGCAAAAACTAGCCAACGCTCTTTCAGGTAGGCTAGCCAATTGAGTTGGGGCACAGCCAGGGCTCGACTTTTAAACCAATTCGGGAGGTGGGCTACAGCAGGCCGGCGGACGAGCAGGTGAAAGACCGATGCGATGACCAGCGCAACCGGCAGGTTGAAGTACAGCAAACCCGCCAGGCTATGACCACTCTGGTCGAGAAAAGGGAAAAGTAGAAAATACTGAAAATCCGGAGCTATGCTGCCTGTAACCAAGCCAGTGGCCGAAAACCAGCGGTTGGGGCGCAGGAGGGGCACTATAGCGGCAGGGTGGGCGGCTGTAAATGGCATGGAGCAGGTATGAGTAGACTTTTGTCCTTTGTCAAAATCTCCTTTGTCCCGGACACTTTTAACTCTGTCAGAAACTGGCTTGACTACCTACCTATACCCCGGCCTTGGGGCAGCGGTTTAATCAAACGGAATTCTACCCGGCGGTTGATGCGGCGGTCTTCTTCAGTTCGTTCTTCGCGCAGGGGTTTACTGCTTCCGTAGCCATAGGCATCGATACGACCGTCCTCCAACCGCACTTTATGCTGGATGTACTGCAAAATGGCGTCGGCGCGGTCTTTCGACAGGATCTGGTTGAACTCAGGGTCGCCGGCGCTGTCTGTGTGGCCTGCTATCTCCAGCCGGAACCCCGGATTCTCCACCAGGAAATAGGCCACTTCATCCAGTATGGGCTCCATTTCTGCTGTGATATTCGACTCGTTCTGCTCAAACTCAATGTTTTTGAACACGATCGGAATATTGTGGTCGATCACCTTGGCCATGATCTGCAGCGAAGTGTCCTGCTGCAGCGCCAATTCCCGTTCAATCGTAAAGAAATCGGGACTTTGGATGATCATCATATACCTGGAGTTGTCGATCAGATTGAACGCAAAGGAGCCGTCCGGCCGAATGTACTTCGAGGAGATCTCGATGCCGTTATCCAAGTCAATGATGGAGATGATGCCCGAAAGCGGTTTGTTAGACACCGAGTCGCGCAAGACGCCTTCTACTTTGGTCACGGCCAGCGGATGGGCCTCCATGGGCAGCGGAAAGGAGAAAAGGTCCAGGTTCTTGAGGTCGCTCTCCTCGGAGCGGGCGTAGTAGAGGTTCTGCGACTGCGAATCGATGGTGAAGTAGTACTCGCTGCCACGGCCATTTACGAGGGGGCCGATGTTGCGCGGTTCCTGCCATTTACCTCCTACCAGGTAAGTCTTGTAAATGTCGAAATCACCGAAGTTGAACAGCTGCCCACGCGAACTGAAGTAAAGCACCTTGTACTTAGGATGGTAGAAAGGACTCACCTCGCTCTGGCGCGTGTTGATGATCGGACCCATGTTCTGCGCCTTTGCCCACTGTCCGTTTTTCAGTTTATAGGTGAAATAAATGTCAGACAAGCCAAAGCCACCCAGGCGGTCGGAGGCGAAGTAGAGCGTGTCTTCGTTTGGCGATAGCGTCGGCTGTGAGTCCCAGGACGGGCTATTCACATTAGGCCCCAGGTTCTCGATCTCGTGCCAGCTACCGTCGGGTTGCAGACTTGCTTTGTACAGGTCGCAGTTGCCAAACCCGTCCGGCGACTCGCAGCGGGCAAAGTAGAGCGTTTTTCCGTCGCGGGTGAGCGTGGCGGAGCCTTCGTTGTAAATGCTGTTGATGGGCTTGCCAAACGACTGCGCCTCGCTCCAGTAGCCGTTGCTGTTATGGGAATAGTACAGGTCCTCGTTTGGCTTGCTCCGTATACCCTGAAAAGTGCGCTTGGAGGTAAAGATAAGCGTGTTGTTATCCGCACTGAGGGTAGGGCCGTAGTCTTCGTAAATGGAGTTGATGGTGTTGCCCATGTTCAGGTATACCCCACGCGGCGGTTGGTACGTGGAGATGGACTTACGATACTCCACCAGCTCGTAGTAGTAGCTCAGCGGCACATAGTAGTCTTTGGTATTCTGCTCCAGCGAGTCGTAGTAAGACTGCACCTGGCGCACATCGCTGCGGTGGTGCTTGAGCACGAGGCGGTATACCTCCATGGCCTGGTTCATCATGCCCTGGCGCTCATAGAGCTGGCCCAGGCGCCAAAGCAGGTTGGTGTCTTTGTAGAAGTTCTGGATGCCAAAGTTGCGCACGTAGGCCTCGAGTAGTTTAAGAGCCTGCCCATATTGCTTGCGTCTCTCCAGGCGTTGTATTTCAGAGAGCTTCCTGGAATCCTTGTAATGGGCGATCCGGTTGATGTTGGGGAAGTCCAGGTGCATCTCCTGGTTCGGGGCCTTTTTCTTTACCTTCACATCAGGTCCGTCCTGCAGGGGCGCGTGCTTCAGCTGAGCCATACCCAGGAGCGGAGCCAGCAATAGCAGCAAGAAGAAAAAAGGGGTCTTAAGTCGTTTCATCGGCACAGGGCATGATACCTGAAACCAAAGATATTATTTTTTAGCCTATGTTCTGAAACGATTTATTAATATTCCCTTATATTTTGGAGGGAAGTGCCAACACGGCTATTAATGCGACAATTTAAACACACGGCTGCACTTGGCACAGCTCTTGACACTACTACACGCCACAGGCATAAAGCGGAATTTCCGTTATCTTTATGTCAATATGGCACTGATACAACCTATGAACTATACACTGAAGAACTTCCTTAACCAACTTTTAATCGGAAACATGTCGGTAGATGATAGCGACGATCTGATTCCGGTAATCACCACAGACCCTGACGAAGAAATGCTGCCGGAGGACATGCCGGACGAACTGCCTCTGCTGGCGGTGCGCAACACAGTGTTGTTTCCGGGTGTGGTATTGCCTATTACCGTAAGCCGTAAAAAATCGGTGCGGCTGGTGCGCAAGGCCCACAAAGGCGACAAGATCATCGGGGTGGTGGCGCAGCGCAACACCAACAGCGACGATCCGTCTGCCGAGGATCTGTACAGCATCGGCACCATGGCCAAGATCCTGAAAATGCTGGTACTGCCGGATGGCAACACCACCATCATCATACAGGGACAGAGCCGTTTCCAAATAGACGAAGTAACCCAGGAAGACCCTTACCTGTCGGCCAAGGTGAGCTATTGCAAAGACACCTTCCCGAACAAAAAGAGCAAAGAAGTAAAAGCACTGGTGCACTCGCTGAAAGACGCGGCTGCCAAAATGCTGAAGCTTAACCCCGAGATACCACAGGAGGCCCAGGTGGCCCTCGATAATATTGACAGCCCAAGTTTCCTGACGCACTTCCTGTCGAGCAACCTGAACGTGGATGTGGCCCAGAAGCAGAAACTGCTCGAAGTGAACGACGGCGTAGAGCGCGGCACGCAACTACTCGAGATCATGCTCCGCGAGATTCAGTTGCTGGAACTGAAGCAGGAAATCCACACCAAGGTACACACCGACATCGACCAGCAGCAGCGCGACTATTTTCTGCGCCAGCAGATCAAAGTGCTGCAGGACGAGCTGGGGCAAGAGGGGCCTGATCAGGAAATTGAGCGCTTCCGCGAGCGTGCCCTCAAAAAGAAATGGCCGGAGCAGGTAGCCAAGCATTTCAACAAAGAGATCGAGCGACTGGCCCGACTGAACCCGCAGGCAGCCGAGTACCCGGTAGCGGTTAATTACCTGGAGTTCTTGCTCGATCTGCCCTGGAACGAAACCACCAAGGATAACTTCAACCTGAAGCGCACCAAGAAGATACTCGACGCTGACCACTATGGGCTGGAGAAGGTGAAGGAGCGCATCATTGAATACCTGGCCGTGCTCAAATTGAAAAACGACATGAAGGCGCCGATCCTGTGCCTTTATGGACCTCCGGGTGTGGGTAAGACCTCACTAGGCCGTTCGATTGCTACGGCTTTGGGTCGCAAATATGTCAGAATGTCACTGGGGGGCGTGCGCGACGAAGCGGAGATCCGCGGCCACCGCCGTACCTACGTGGGCGCCATGCCGGGCAAGATCATCAGCCAGATCAAAAAAGTGGGCTCCTCTAACCCGGTCATCATCCTTGACGAGATCGATAAACTGGCCTCTGATTTCCGCGGCGACCCGTCTTCGGCTTTGCTGGAGGTGTTGGACCCGGAGCAGAACCATACTTTCATGGATAACTACCTGGATGTGGAGTACGACCTTTCCAAGGTGCTTTTCATCGCCACGGCCAACTCGCTTGACACTATTCAACCTGCGCTGCGCGACCGTATGGAGATCATCGAGCTGACGGGCTATACCCTGGAGGAGAAGACCGAAATTGCGAAGCGCCACCTCGTGCCGAAGCAGGTAAGTGAGCATGGCCTGGAGGAGGTAGACGTGAAAATGTCGCGAGCTACGATTCAGAAGATCATTGATGACTATACCCGTGAGTCGGGTGTGCGAAGCCTGGAGCGCAAGATCGGGCAGGTAGTGCGCAACACGGCCAAGCAAAAGGCGATGGAGGAGAAGTATACCCCGTCCATCAAACCGGAGGACGTGGTGAAGATCCTCGGTCCGGAGACCTTCGACAAAGAGATTTACCAGGACATCGACACAGCCGGTGTGGTGACAGGCCTGGCCTGGACCTCAGTGGGCGGCGATATCCTGTTTATCGAGTCTATCCTGAGCAAAGGCAAAGGAAAGCTCACGCTATCAGGTCAGTTAGGTGATGTAATGAAGGAGTCTGCCATGACGGCCATCTCATACCTGAAAGCCCATGCCGAACTGCTCGACATCGACTACCGCCTGTTCGACCAGTACGACCTGCACATCCACTTCCCGGAGGGTGCCGTGCCGAAAGACGGACCATCGGCAGGTATAGCCATCTTTACATCCATCGCCTCGGTGTTTACGCAGCGCAAAGTAAAGTCGCGCCTGGCCATGACCGGTGAGATCACGCTGCGTGGTAAAGTGTTGCCGGTAGGAGGTATAAAGGAGAAAATTCTGGCGGCCAAGCGGGCAGGTATAACCGATGTGATTCTTTGCCAGAAAAACCGTAAAGACATCACTGAAATACCGGAGCAGTACATCAAAGGTCTACAGATTCACTACGTAGACAGAGTGGACGAGGTAGTGCAGATCGCGCTGCTCAAGCAAAAGGTGAAGCACCCGCTTAAGTTGGTGGTGACTGAGAATGGGAAAAGTGAGGAGTAACGGTTGCTGGTAAACTTTGGTCAGCAGACTTTTTAAAATTTTAAGCAGAGAAGATGTTAGAATCAATAGAGCATTTAACGCCGGCCCAGATTGTAGAGGAGCTGGATAAATATATCATCGGGCAGAAAGACGCCAAACGCAACGTGGCCATCGCGCTGCGCAACCGCTGGCGCCGCATGAACGCCGACGAGAGCATCCGTCGCGAGATCGTGCCCAACAACATTTTGATGATCGGGGCAACCGGCGTGGGTAAAACCGAAATCGCCCGCCGCCTGGCCAAGATCGCCGATGCGCCTTTCACGAAGGTGGAGGCTTCTAAATTTACGGAGGTGGGCTACGTGGGCCGCGACGTGGAGAGCATGGTGCGCGACCTGGTGGAGCAGGCTGTGAACATGGTGAAAACGAAGAAAAAAGAAGAGGTGAATCAGAAAGCCGCTGAGGCCGTAGAAGACATCATCCTTGATGCACTGATTCCGCCGATACAGGGTGGCCGCAGCACACCGGGCTATAGCACCACAGAACCAGGCGTAATGCCCGACAACGACTACGAACTGAACGAGCGCACGCGCGAGAAATTCAGAGACAAGATTCGCAACGGCGAGCTGGAAGACCGAAAGATTGAGATTCGGGTACAGCAGAGTGCTATGCCAGGTATAGGGGCTATGGGACCAGGTATGGACGAGGCTTCCATGATGAACATCCAGGAGATGATCAGCGGCATGATGCCCAAAAAGACCAAGAAGCGCAAAGTAACCATAGCCGAAGCCCGCAAGATCTTGCTGGACGAAGAAGCTGCCAAGCTGATCGACATGGACGAGGTGAAGGAAGAGGCGATTTTTAAGGCAGAGAACTCGGGTGTGATTTTTATTGACGAGATCGACAAAGTAGCCAGCTCGAGCAGCAAAGGCAGCGGCCCCGACGTGAGCCGCGAAGGCGTGCAGCGCGACTTGCTACCGATCGTAGAAGGCTCAACCGTGAACACGAAATACGGCGTGATCAACACCGATCACATCCTGTTCATCGCTGCGGGAGCCTTCCACGTAGCCAAACCATCGGACCTTATACCGGAGTTGCAGGGCCGCTTCCCAATTCGTGTAGAGCTGCAGAGCCTGACTAAGGAAGATTTTTACCAAATCCTGAAGTTCCCAAAAAACGCCCTGACCAAGCAGTACGAAGCCTTGCTGAGAGCTGAAAACGTAGAGTTGAGTTTTGCCGACGAAGCCCTTGACGAGATCGCCAGCCTGGCTTATGAGGTAAATGCCGAAGTCGAGAACATCGGTGCCCGTCGTCTGCAGACTATCATGAGCCGCTTGCTTAACGACATCCTATTCGACGTGCCGGATAAGATCGGTGCCAACGCCCGCATCGTCATTACCCGCGAAATGGTGCTCGAAAGACTGTCGGACATGGTGAAGAACCGGGATCTGAGTCAGTACATTCTGTAAGTTTAGAAGTTTAGGAGTTGGGGAATTTAAGAGTTAGAAAGTTATTGGAGCTTTCACTCAGGTATAGCTTTACTCTTGGCAGGTAGCAGAATTAACTGGCACTGGATTCATTTCTGTGGCCTTATTTAAAAGCGAGTCTGTGACTCGCGAAATGGAAAAGCCGGTGTATCTGTGAAGGCAGAGGCACCGGCTTTCTTGTTCATGGAAACCTCTGCGTTCAGGTATAGGTATAACCAAATCTTAAAACTCATTCGTACTTTAGGTTAGCAAAGATCACGCTTAAACTCCTAAATTCTCAAACTCCTAAACTTCCATGAACTACTACTTCATCACCGGAACCAGCAAAGGTATAGGCAAGGCCATTGCGGAGGAACTGCTGCAGGACGCTAACAATTTTGTGATCGGCGTGTGCCGCAACAGCACCATCCAGCACAAGAACTACCGACACCAGCCCCTTGATTTTTCGGATATACCTGCTGTGGAGCACAACCTGCACAAGGTGTTTGTTCCTTACAAAGATGCCGAGCGCCTGGTGCTGATCAACAACGCGGGGGTGCTGGGTGATATTGGCTATGTGGGGGAGGGTATGCCGAACGAGCGCTTCGAGTTTGTGTTCGACGTGAACGTGATCGTACCGGCCATGCTGATGAACTCTTTTCTGCAGGTATACCAGCCGCTGCAGGTGCCGAAAGTGATCGTGAACATCAGCTCCGGTGCCGGTAAGTACCCAGTGGATGGTTGGGCCAGCTATTGCGCTTCCAAGGCTGCTATTGATATGCTTTCGCAGACGATACAGCAGGAACAGGACGTGCGGGGTTCGGGCGTTCGGGTTTTCGCGCTGTCGCCAGGTGTGGTGGACACGGCCATGCAGGAGCATATACGCGAGTGTGATGAGGAGAAATTCAGCAACGTGCAGCGCTTCAGAGATTACAAAGCCCAGGGAGAGCTTGCTTCACCGGAAGAAGTGGGACGCAAGATCGTCTGGTTCCTGAACAACACGGATAACTTTAGCGAGGTACTGGTATCGGTACGCGATATGTAACTTAGGTCTGTTGTTCACAACTTTGGTATAGAAAAGCCTTGCTTACGCAGCAGGGCTTTTCTATATCAAATTAATGCAGGTTATTAAAGTTTGCACATTATAAGCCGCTGAGACTTAGTGTAAATAGTTTTTTCAGGTTTGTTGCTAATTTGTTATAGTTATGCTAAATTACTATACCTGATCGAATCTCCCTATACCTGTGTAAGATATGAAGAACCCCATCTGCCCGAAATGCAGTGCCATGGAAGTCGTGAAAAGTGGCATTATTAACGACAGACAGCGCTACCGTTGTAAAACGTGCGGTTACTACTTCACGGTAAACAAGCTCGGGAAGGGTATTGACAGTTATTACGTGACCAAAGCGCTGCAACTCTACATCGAGGGCATCAGCTATCGTGAGATCGAGCGCATTTTGGGCGTAAGCCACGTCTCCATCATGAACTGGGTACGCAAATACAAGATCAAAGCGCCTGAACAGACCGAGTACCATCCAACCTACAAAATCCTGAACCACGCCGAACTGGTAGAGCACATGAAAAATGGAGCCAACCTGAAAGGGGCCGGCATGATGATCACCGAACTCGGCGACAAGTACATGATGATCAAATGGAAGCGATTTAAGGATTGATGTATACCAACTTACCAAAAATATACACCCCTTTACCCTTTCTCGAAAATCTTCCTTAAAATAGATTAAAGAATTCGGGGAAACAGCTGACCTCTCTTCACCTTAACATTTAGTATTTCATCATGAAAAAACTGTTACTATATGTAGCGGCAGGGCTATTGCTTTGCTGCACAGGAGGGAGTGCGTCCGCTCAAGGCTCTACGGAGTATGGCGCAGGCATCAAACTGCCCATCAACGAAGATGGCACCAAGTACATCCGCTTCATTACCTGGCACCAGGTATGGGTGCGCTACAACGAGCATAACTCCGGTACCATTCGCAACGGCGAGCCCGTGGACAACACCCTGGACTTCGGCCTTCGCCGTTCCCGTTTCCTAACTTACTCCCAGATCTCACCGCGCTTTTTGGTGCTCCTGCACTTTGGTATCAACAACCAGAACGCTGTGAGCGGTGGCGTAAACCCAGGATTGGACGGCAAGAAACCACAGATCTTCATTCACGATGCCTGGACGGAGTATAAGGTGTTTGACAAGGCGCTCTCGATAGGGGCGGGACTGCACTACTGGAACGGCATTTCACGCATGTCGAACGCCAGTACGCTCAACTTCATGACCATCGATGCGCCGATCTTTAACTGGGCCACCATCGACGCCGCCGACCAGTTCGCCCGTATGCTCGGCGTGTACGCCAAAGGCAAGCTCGGCAAACTCGACTACCGCATGGCCGTGAACGATCCCTTTCTGACCAACACCGCACAGGCCATCGGTCCGGCAGCCAATTACAATCCGCTAAACAACAACAAGGTATACCAAGGCTATTTCAACTGGCAGTTCCTGGACCAGGAGTCGAACCTATTGCCATTCATGGTAGGCACCTACCTTGGCACTAAAAGAGTGTTCAACATCGGGGCGGGTTTCCTGCACAACAAAGACGGCATGTGGCGTGAAGAGAACACTGTGGCCGGCACGCAGACCGTGAAAGAAAACATCAATCTGTTCGGAGTAGATGCCTTCCTGGACCTTCCCCTAGACACTGAAACCAACGCAGCCCTGACTGCCTACGGAGCCTACTACAATTACGATTTCGGTAAAGATAATGTGCGCAACATCGGGATCATGAATCCAGCGCAGGGTGGTGGCGCACTCCGCGGCAATGCCTTCCCAACCATTGGTACGGGCGATATTTTGTACGGGCAGGTAGGCTACCTACTGCCAAAAGACCTGTTGACCGAGAAGGCCCGGTTCCAGCCATACGCGGCCTACAGCTACGGAAGTTTGGATGGTGCGCAGAACAGCAACGGTAGCAAAGTGCCTGTGAAAGTGCTCGACCTGGGAGCCAACCTCTTGCTGGAGGGCCATCACTCCAAACTCACGCTCAATTACCGTAACCGACCTGATTTCACGAATCCGGATAACCTGAAGTACCGCCCGGAAATCACGCTGCAGGCCATGATTTACTTATAACAGAACCTTAAAAAACTAATCGCTATACCCATGGAAAATAACAAGAACAGAATGCAGGAGTACTGGCAGCGCAACGTGCGCATCCTCCTGACGCTATTGGGCCTTTGGTTCGCCGTGTCCTATGTCTTCGGCATTTTGCTGGTCGACGAACTGAACCAGTTCCGGCTGGGTGGCTTCAAACTGGGCTTCTGGTTTGCGCAGCAAGGCTCCATTTATGTGTTTGTGATCATCATCTTCATCTATGTGTGGCTGATGAACAAGCTCGACCGCGAATTTGACGTGCACGAAGATTAATCACTCACCACAAAACACTTAAGACAATGGATATCTTAACCTGGACATACATCATCGTGGGCCTCACGTTCGCCCTCTACATCGGCATCGCGATCTGGTCGCGGGCAGGCTCTACGAAAGAATTCTACGTGGCGGGCGGTGGCGTGTCGCCGCTGGCCAATGGCATGGCAACGGCCGCTGACTGGATGTCGGCTGCCTCGTTCATTTCCATGGCGGGCCTGATCTCGTTTATGGGCTACGACGGCTCGGTATACCTGATGGGCTGGACCGGCGGCTATGTGCTTTTGGCCCTGTTGCTCGCCCCATACCTGCGCAAGTTTGGTAAGTTCACCGTGCCTGATTTCGTGGGCGACCGCTACTACTCCAAAACTGCCCGATTGGTGGCCGTAGTCTGCGCCATCTTCGTGTCGTTCACCTACGTGGCCGGCCAGATGCGTGGTGTGGGTATCGTGTTCTCCCGCTTCCTGGAAGTACAGATTGAAACAGGTGTGATCATCGGTATGATCATCGTGCTGTTCTATGCTGTGCTCGGCGGTATGAAAGGCATCACTTATACCCAGGTGGCCCAGTACTGCGTGCTGATCTTCGCTTACATGGTGCCAGCCATCTTTATATCGCTGATGCTGACTGGCAACCCGATTCCACAGCTTGGTTTAGGTGGCACATTGGCCGATGGTACCTACCTGTTAGATAAGCTTGATGGCTTGCTTCCGGAGCTTGGTTTCACGGCCTATACCGATGGCAGCAAAGCAACAATTGACGTGTTCTTTATCACGGCGGCTCTGATGGTAGGTACAGCCGGTTTGCCGCACGTGATTGTACGCTTCTTCACGGTGCCAAAAGTAAAAGACGCCCGTAAGTCAGCAGGTTATGCCTTGGTGTTCATTGCCATCCTGTATACAGCTGCTCCTGCGGTGGGTGCTTTCGGTATGTACAACATGCTACAGACCACCAGTAACCAGGAAATAGCAGCCATGCCGCAATGGGTGAACAACTGGGAGAAAACTGGTCTGATCGGCGTGGATGACAAGAATGGCGACGGTCGCATTCAGTATGTGAAAGACCCAGCAGTGAACGAACTCAAGATCGACAAAGACATTATGGTGCTGGCGAACCCGGAAATTGCACAGCTGCCTAACTGGGTGATTGCCCTGGTAGCGGCAGGTGGTCTGGCGGCGGCCCTTTCTACAGCGGCTGGTCTCTTGCTGGTTATCTCTACCTCCATTGCCCACGACTTGCTCAAGAAATCGGTGATGCCAGGTATATCCGAGAAGCAGGAGCTGATTTCGGCCCGCATTGCAGCGACCTTTGCAGTAGTGGTGGCTGGTTATTTCGGCATAAACCCTCCAGGATTTGTGGCCGAGGTAGTGGCTTTCGCCTTCGGTCTGGCAGCTGCTTCATTCTTCCCTATTATCATCATGGGTATCTTCTCGAAGCGCATGAACAAGCAGGGTGCTATCTGGGGGATGATCACAGGTCTGGTGTTTACGATCAGCTACATCTCCTACTTTAAGTTCATCAATCCGGCTGCCAACCTGCCAGAAAACTGGTTTATGGAGATCTCTCCGGAAGGCATCGGTACGGTAGGTATGGTACTTAACTTCGTTGTATCATTCATCGTGTCCCGTTTCACCCCAGCCCCACCAGCCCACATTCAGGAGTTGATCGAGGATATCCGTATCCCGAGAGGTGCTGACGAGGCCGTGGCGCATTAGTGGGAATTGTTGACTGTTAATTGTTGATTGCTTGAGGGGACGGATGGTTAAATTGTTGGAGGTTGATCTGGTGCTTTTCGCCAGTCAGCCATTCGGCATTACCCCAACTTTCTAACCTTTTAACTTCCAAACTTTCTAACTTAAAACATGCGTGACATAGCGAAAGGCAGACGACTCTTTTTCATCAGTGCCCTGTTCATGGTGCTGTTGAATTTTCCGGTGCTCTCGATCTTCAACTCGGGGGCAACGGTGAGCGGCGTGCCGGTGCTATACCTGTACCTGACGGTGGTGTGGCTCGTGTGTATTGTGGCGATTGCGTTTTTCATTAACCGACAGGACCCACGGAAACAGAAGAAATAACCCATGAACTACTGGCTTGTCATCGGTGTGTCGTTTTGCTACCTGGCTTTGCTCTTCGGGCTGGCTTCGTGGGCAGAGAGGCGTTCGGCTGCGGGCAGGAGTTTCGTGGGCAATCCCTACATCTATGCCCTTTCCATGGCCGTGTACTGCACTGCCTGGACCTATTACGGTTCGGTGGGAAGAGCTGCCACAACTGGTTTAGGCTATCTGGCGATTTACATCGGTCCGACGCTGATGGCGCCGCTCTGGTGGGTGGTACTGCGCAAGATCATTCGCATCTGCAAGGTGCAGCGCATTACTACTATTGCCGATTTTATCTCGTCGCGTTACGGCAAGAACATCACGCTGGGCAGCATTGTCACTATTGTCTGCGTGCTCGGCATTATACCGTATATCTCCATCCAGCTCAAGGCCATTGCCAGTAGTCTGGATATTCTCACCGGTGTGAACGAAGTGGGCCGCAGTCCGCTTTTCGGGGACACGTCTTTCTTCATCGCGCTGGGTCTTGGTCTGTTTACCATCGTATATGGCACGCGGCACGTGGAGGCCACCGAGCGCCACGAGGGCATGGTGACGGCTATTGCCTTTGAGTCGCTTTTCAAGCTGGTCATCTTCATTGTGGCGGGTGTTTTCGTGACCTATGGCGTGTTCAACGGCTTCGGCGACATCATGCAAAAGGCCACGCAGCTGCCCGACTTTGAGCGGCTGATGACCTTTGACAACGAGAGCGGTTTTTCGCAGTGGTTCTGGATGGTGGTGCTCTCCATGCTGGCCATTCTGTTTCTACCACGCCAGTTCCAGGTGGCCGTGGTGGAGAACGTGAACGAACAGCACCTGAACAAGGCCATGTGGTTGTTCCCGCTCTACCTGTTCGCCATCAACATCTTCGTGCTGCCCATTGCTTTTGGCGGCGACCTGATATTTAATGGCGCCAACGTGGACGCCGACATGTTTGTGCTCGCTATACCTTTGAGCGAGGGAAAATCGATACTGGCTTTGCTGGTATACCTGGGCGGTTACTCGGCGGCAACGAGTATGGTCATTGTGGCGACTATTGCCCTAAGCGTGATGGTGAGCAACAACATTGTGATGCCACTACTGGTGGCTATACCTGCGGTCAAAAACAACTACCAGAACCAACTGACCAAAATCCTGCTCTTCAGCCGCCGACTGGGCATTCTGGTGATCCTCTTACTGGCTTACCTGTATTACAAGGGTGTGGCTGAATACTACTCGCTGGTGGAAGTCGGGCTGGTGTCGTTTGCAGCCGTGGCGCAGTTTGCACCGGCCATTATCGGAGGCATTTTCTGGAAAGAGGGCACCAAAAACGGGGCGCTGGCAGGTATCGTGGTCGGCTCCATCGTCTGGTTCTATACCTTGGTGGTGCCGTCGATGGTGGGGGTGGGCATGCTGCCGAATTCGATTCTGGAGAACGGTCCGTTGGGTATGGCCTTGCTCAAACCCTTTGAATTGTTCGGTCTGCAAGGCATGGACTATATCTCCCACGCCATGTTCTGGAGCATGTTCCTGAATGTGGGGCTTTACATTGGGGTGTCGCTTTTAAGCAAACAAACCTCACAGGAGCGCAACCAGGCGGAGGTGTTCGTGGATATCTTCAAATACTCCACGGTGTTTGAAAGCTCCATCGTCTGGAAAGGCACGGCTTATATACCGGACATCAAGTCCTTGCTCGTCAACTTCCTGGGGGAGAAAAAAGCGGAGGTGGCCATGAAAGCCTACAAGCGCAAATATCCCGAGCCTGAAGACGAATCAGGTAAGGCGGACCCGAAACTGGTAACCTATGCCGAGAAATTACTGGCTGGTGTGATTGGCTCTTCGTCGGCCCGCATCATGGTGTCGTCGGTGGTGAAAGAAGAGGAAATCAGCATTGATGAGGTGCTCAACATTCTGAAAGAGTCCCAGCAACTGATCTCGATCAACAACGAACTGCGCCGGAAGTCCATGGAGCTTCGCCGCGCTACGGAGCAACTTCGCAGCGCCAACGAACGCCTCAAGCAACTCGATGAGCTCAAAGACGAGTTCCTTTCGACGGTGACGCACGAGTTACGCACGCCGCTGACTTCGATTCGGGCGCTCTCTGAGATCCTGTACGACAACCCCGAGATGGAGCGTGAGGACCAGGAGCATTTCCTGCAGACTATTGTAAAGGAATCGGAACGACTGACGCGATTGATTACACACGTGCTGGATCTGGAGCGCTTTGAGTCGGGAAAGCAAAAGCTTAACCTCGGGCCAGTGCAGATAGAGGAAGTGGTGCGCGAATCGGTGCAGACGCTTGAGCAACTGGTACAGGAAAAGAACATCGACCTGGTGGTGGACGTGCAGCACAACCTGCCTACTATTCAAGGCGACAGAGACCGCCTGATGCAGGTGCTGGTCAACCTCGTGTCTAACGCCATCAAGTTCTGTAACCCTGAGCACGGCCGTATTATCGTGTCGGGTTACTACATCGACGGCGATATTAAAGTAAATGTGGTGGACAACGGCAAAGGTATAGACCCAGAGTTCCACAAGCAGATCTTCGATAAGTTTTACCAGGCGCAGAACCAAAACATCCGCAAACCAGAGGGCAGCGGGCTGGGGCTGCCTATCAGCAAAAAGATAATTGAATCGCACCAGGGGCGCATTTGGGTGGAGAGCGAATTGGGCAAAGGTGCCAGGTTTTCGTTCGTGCTGCCCGTGAGAGTAAATGTGCCCGCAAACGTATAAGACTATGAAAGGGAAAGAGAAATTGAAGGTGTTGGTCGTAGATGATGAACCCAGCATACTGATGCCGCTGGAGTTTTTGATGCGCAAGAACGGCTATCAGGTATACATTGCCCGCAACGGCACCGAGGCCATGGAGAGTGTGGACAAAGAGCAGCCCAACGTGGTGTTGCTCGATATCATGATGCCCGACGTGGACGGTTACGAGGTGTGCCGCCACATTCGGGAGAGTGAGGCGATGAATGGGGCCAAGGTCATCTTCATGAGCGCCAAGACCAAAGACGCCGACATCAAGAAAGGCTACGATGTAGGGGCCGACCTGTACATCCCGAAGCCCTTTTCAACAAGATTCCTGATAGAGAAAATCAAAGAGCTGACGCAGAGTTGAGACTCGGATTGTAGAAAGTTTGGCAAAGAACAATAGACTTTTAGGGCTTGTATAGCCTTTGTTTTGAAGTTGTGAGATGAACGTGGTTTAGTGTAGCAAGCAAATAATGATAGCTGGTAAAAAAGAACTGGAGATATGAAAACAGTAACTCAAACTTACAGCTCGTACGCCGAGGCCTACGAAAAAAGTATACGGGACCCCGAGGGCTTCTGGGGCGAACAGGCACGGCAGATTGCCTGGTTCGAGGAGCCAAAGCAAGTCCTGACTACTGACGAGAACGGCTTCTACCGCTGGTTTGCCGGTGGCAAGCTTAACACGGCCTATCTGGCGCTGGACTACCACGTGGAGAACGGCCGTGCCGACCAGACTGCCCTGATCTACGACTCACCGGTAACCAACACCATCCGCAAGTACAGCTACCACGAGTTCCGCGACATGGTGGCCCGTTTTGCTGGTGCGCTGAGAGGTTTGGGTGTAGGCAAAGGCGATACCGTGGTCATTTACATGCCCGTTATACCGGAGGCCGTAGTTGCCATGCTGGCTTGTGCTAGATTAGGCGCCATCCACTCAGTGGTTTTCGGGGGCTTTGCGCCGCACGAACTCACAGTGCGCATCGACGATGCCCGCCCGAAAGTGGTCATTTCCGCTTCCTGCGGGATTGAGTTCGATAAGTACATTCCCTATAAACCGTTGCTCGACAAAGCCCTGAACGACAGCAAGCACAAGCCAGATCATACCATCATCCTGCAGCGCCCTTACGTGGAGGCCGACATGCAACCGGGCCGCGACCTGGATTACATGGATGTGCTACAGAAAGCCCAGCCAGCCGACTGCGTACCAGTAGACGCGCACGACCCGCTGTACATCCTCTATACCTCCGGCACTACGGGCAAACCTAAAGGCATCGTGCGCGATAATGGAGGTCATGCCGTGGCGCTCAAGTTCAGCATGAAAGCCGTGTATGGCGTGGACCCGGGCGATGTGTTCTGGGCTGCCTCCGATGTGGGCTGGGCCGTGGGGCACTCCTACCTGGTATACGCCCCGCTGATTCACGGTTGCACCACGGTGCTGTTCGAAGGCAAACCCGTGCGCACGCCCGATGCCGGAACGTTTTGGCGCGTCATCATGCAGCACGACGTAAAAGTGCTCTTTACGGCCCCAACCGCCATCCGCGCCATCAAAAAAGAAGATCCCGACGGGATCGAGAAGATTAAGTACGACTTGCCCTCGCTCAAGTACCTGTTTTTAGCGGGCGAGCGCTGCGACCCTGCCACTTACTACTGGGCCAAAGATTTGCTGCGCATACCTGTGGTGGATCACTGGTGGCAGACCGAATCGGGCTGGCCGATGGTGGCGAATATGGTGGGCTATGGTTTGAAGCCAGCCAAACCGGGTTCTGCAGGTTTGCCGGTGTGTGGGTATAAAGTAGAAATCTTGGGCGAGGAAGGGCAGGAGCTTATACCTGCGCAGGAGGGTTACGTGGCCGTGAAGCTGCCGCTGCCTCCCGGTTGCCTGCCCACCTTGTGGGAAGACAATGAACGCTTCTACAAGTCCTATCTCGACCGCTTCCCGGGCTATTATATGACCGGAGATGGGGGCTATATGGATGAAGATGGCTATATTTATATCATGGGTCGCATAGACGATGTGATCAACGTGTCCGGCCACCGCCTCTCAACCGGCGAGATGGAGGAGATGGTTGCCTCACACCCAGCAGTAGCCGAGTGTGCCGTGGTAGGTATAGCCGACGACCTGCGCGGCCAGCGCCCCATCGGGCTGGTGGTGCTCAAAGACGGCCAGACCATCAGCGAAGCACAACTGGAGCAAGAGCTGATCGCCCTGATTCGGGAGAAGATCGGCGCCGTGGCTTACTTCCGCAACGCTATGATCGTGAAGCGTCTGCCCAAGACCCGCTCCGGTAAGATTCTCCGCAAGATCCTCCGCAACATCGCCGATGGGGTACATTACGCCATACCTTCCACCATAGACGATCCTGCTATTCTGACGGAGATTCATGACGACCTGAAAGAGCGAAAGATTGGGAATGCGTTTGTGTAAACTCTAGCAAGAACAGGTCGCAACCTGTCCGAATCGTGCACCCTTAACAACTGAACGAAACCTTAGAACACCATAACTAATCTGAAACCATGTCCAACATTCAAATCAAAACTTATCAGGAATACGAGCAAGCTTACAAGCGCAGCGTGGAAGACCCGGAAGGATTCTGGTCCGATATAGCGAGCACCTTTACCTGGCAAAAGAAATGGAACACCACTTTGGAATGGAATTTCGAGGAGCCGAATGTGAAGTGGTTCAAGGGCGGTAAGCTCAATATCACCGAAAACTGCCTCGACCGTCACCTTAAAACCCGTGGCAATAAGCTGGCTTTGATCTGGGAGCCCAACGATCCGAAAGAACGATTTGTGCGCTATACCTACCGCGAACTCCACGAGAAGGTATGCCAGTTTGCGAATGTGCTTAAAAAGAACGGCGTGAAGAAAGGCGACCGCGTGTGCATTTACATGCCGATGATCCCGGAGCTGGCCTTTGCCACACTGGCCTGCGCCCGCATTGGTGCCATCCATTCGGTTATTTTCGCGGGTTTCTCGGCTGTGGCCATGGCTGACCGTATTAACGACGCGCAGGCGAGCGTGGTGCTCACCTCGGATGGTCTGAACCGTGGTGCCAAGCAGATCCCAGTGAAACGTGTGGTAGACGAGGCGTTGGAGCGCTGCGATTCGGTGCAGAAAGTGATTGTGGTGGAGCGTCTGGGCTGGGCCGTGAACATGGTGGAAGGCCGCGACGTGTGGTACCACGATGAAGTGCAAGGCGTGAGCAAAGACTGCCCTGCCGAAATAATGGACGCGGAAGACATGCTCTTCATTCTCTATACCTCTGGCTCCACGGGCAAGCCAAAAGGCGTGGTGCATACCTGTGGTGGCTACATGGTTTACGCCCAGTACAGCTTTGAAAATGTGTTTCAAGTTCAAGAAAACGATATCTACTGGTGTACCGCCGATATCGGCTGGATCACCGGCCATACCTATTTGCTCTACGGGCCACTCTTATCGGGTGCTACATCGCTGATGTTCGAAGGTGTACCGACCTTCCCGGACATGGGCCGTTTCTGGCAGGTAGTCGATAAATTTGGCGTGAACATCTTCTATACCGCGCCGACAGCCATTCGTTCGCTGATGGGCGGTGACATCGATGATGTACTGTCCTACAGCCTTGATTCACTCAAAGTGCTGGGATCGGTGGGCGAGCCAATTAACGAAGAGGCATGGCATTGGTACCACACCCACGTCGGCAAGGAGCGCTGCCCGCTGGTAGATACCTGGTGGCAAACCGAGACGGGCGGTATCATGATCTCGACCATTGCTGGTGTTACCCCCATGAAGCCAAGCCACGCCGCACTGCCGCTGCCAGGTATACAACCGATCTTGGTAGACGCAGAAGGCAAAGAGATCACCAACAACGAAGTGGAAGGATATCTCTGCATGAAGTTCCCATGGCCAAGCATCATCCGCACCACTTATGGCGATCACGAGCGTTGCCGCCTAAGTTACTTCTCCACCTACAAAGGCCTCTACTTCACGGGCGACGGTGCCAAGCGCGACAAAGACGGTCTGTACCGCATCATCGGCCGTGTCGACGACGTGATCAACGTATCAGGTCACCGCTTCGGAACAGCCGAGATCGAAGAAGCTATCAACCACAACTCCCATGTCGTGGAATCGGCTGTGGTGGGCTATCCGCACGACGTGAAAGGGCAGGGCATCTATGCCTTCGTGATCTGCAAAGACGTGCCAGAGCGTGAAGAGTGGCTGCGTGCCGAGATCATTGAGACGGTGGTGGAGAAAATCGGTAAGATCGCCAAGCCGGACAAGATACAGATCGTGAGCGGCCTGCCAAAGACCCGCTCAGGTAAGATCATGCGCCGCATTCTGCGCAAAGTAGCCGAGGGTGATACGTCTAATTTAGGCGATACTTCTACCTTGCTCGATCCGGATGTAGTGGATGAAATTAAAGCAGGGGCTTTATAATTTTTTTAGTTTGATAAGTTTAGTTGAATGCGTAAAGTCCTGCAGCGTTTGTTGCAGGACTTTTGCGTTACAGGTTATTGCAAACCTCTCCCCAAACCCGTATCTTCAACAGGTATAACCCTAAGCTATGAAACCCTCCAACGTCATACAGGAACGCGTACACGAGTTTCTGAACACCTATCCGCCCTTCAACCTGATCGACCCGGAGAAACTGCGGGCTTTGGCGCGGCAGGTGCGGGTTTTATACCTGGAGCCAGAGCAGGTGCTTTTTGCGCAGGGCGATACCGCACATGAGCACTTTTATGTGGTTAGGCAGGGCTCGGTGCGGCTGGAGCAAGCAACAGAAGGTGGTAACCCGAAACTACTCGACGTTTGCGATGAGGGAGACGTATTCGGGGTGCGGGCACTGATCGCGAAGAAAAACTACTCTTCCACTGCAACCTCCGCCGAAGAGTCGCTGGTATACGCTATACCTATCGTGGCCTTCGAGCCCATTCTCACCGAAAACCCGCAGGTGGCGCTCTACTTCGCGGCCGGTTTTGCGGCGGGGCAGCCCGTGCGAAACCCAACTTTGCGCGATGCCCAGCGGGCTCGGGTTGGGCTGAGCACCATCGCTCCCACATCCATACCGCTGCACCTTGAAGATGCCCTGAAAATTGACACAGCCAAGAATCTGGTCGCCTGTCCGCCTGATACTTCCATTAGACTGGCTGCCCAGATGATGAGCGACAAAGACTCCAGCTTTATGATGGTAGTCGACAGCGGGCAAAGGCCATTGGGTATCCTCACCGACACCGACCTGCGCCGGCAGGTAGTGGCAGGGCATGTCGCTATCGACGACCCAGTGGAGGTGATCATGTCAGCACCGGTGATCACAACCGTGCCCAACCCGCCCATGGCTGATGCGCTGATCCACATGATCCGGCACAAGGTGAAGCACCTGTGCGTAACCACCGATGGCACTGTTAATTCACGGGCGCTGGGCGTACTCACCGAGCATGATCTCTTGCTGGCGCAGGGCAACAACCCCGCCGTGCTTATCTCCGAAATCCGCCAGACCCGCGACATTGCCTCACTGCCAGGTATACGCGACCGTGCCGAGGAGCTTTTGCTGAAGTACCTGGAGCAGGAGGTAAGCATTTCCTTCATCGCCAACATCATCACCGAGATCAATGATGCCATTATTGTGCGGGCGCTGCAGCATGCCGAGAAGGAGCTGGGCGAGCCGCCTGTGCGCTACTGTTGGCTGTCGCTGGGCAGCGAAGGGCGCGAAGAGCAGCTCCTGCGCACCGACCAGGACAATGCCCTGGTGTTTGAAGACAAAAATGCGGCGCTGGAGAAAGAGCATCAGGCCTATTTCCTGAAACTTGGTGCCATCGTACGGGATATTCTGTTACAATGTGGTTTCGAAAAGTGCCCTGCCGACATGATGGCCAGCAACCCCAAATGGTGCCAGCCGCTCCATACCTGGAAACAGTACTTCTACAACTGGATACACGAACCCACCGAGGAGGCGCTCATGCATACCTCCATCTTCTACGATTATCGCCCTGTATACGGCGACCTCAGTTTGAGCCGGCAGCTAACCGACTACATCTACGAGAACATCCAGCAGGAGCGTATTTTTCTGCCTTTCCTGGCCAAACATGCCCTACAGAGTCCGCCGCCGCTGAGCTTTTTCCGCAACTTTATTGTGGAGCGGGGTGGGGAGCACAAAGACCAGTTCGATATCAAACTACGGGCTATGACGCCGCTCGTGGATGCCGCCCGGGTGCTCACCCTGGATAACCGCATAGCGGGCGAGAACAATACCTTTAAGCGTTTTGAGAAGCTGGCGGAGCTGGAGCCGCAGAATGCCGAGCTTTACCGGGAGGCGGCTATGGCCTACGAGATCATGATGCGCTTTAGGGCGCTCAACGGACTGCGCAACAAAAACTCCGGCCGCTACCTCAACCCCAATCAGCTTAACAAGCTGGAGCGGCAGACGCTGCGCAGCACCTTCAAACCCATCAGTGACATTCAGGAGCTCCTGCAGGTGCGCTTCCAACTTAATTACCTCGGCTGATGGAGTGGCTGAAAGAACTGATGCACCAGCTCAAACCAGCTGATCAGGATGCCCCGGCGTTCTGGCAAAGGTATAGCGCCGCCTTGAAAGAGCAGCTCCCGAAAGATACTCCCCTGGCCGAGGCCGAGTTTGTGGTGTTCGACACCGAAACCACGGGCCTGGACCAGCGACAGGACAAAGTGCTTTCCATTGGGGCGATAAAAGTGCGTGGGCTGCAGGTGCTGGTGTCGGATACCTTCGAATGCCTGGTGCAGCAGGAGGGCGCTGCGGCCACCAAAAGCGCCGAGGTGCATGGCCTGCTATCCAAACAGCTGGAGCAAGGTATACCTGAGGGGGAGGCGGTAGAGGGCTTTGTAGAGTTTATCGGCAACGCCATCCTGGTTGGGCAGCACGTGGCCTTCGATATCGCCATGGTCAACCAAATGCTGCAGCGGCAAGGTATACGGGGCAAGCTCCGCAACCGCTCCGTCGATACCGCCCATCTGGCCATCCGGCTGGAGCGCCGCCACGCCGACAGCCATACCTTAAAAACAGCCGAATACAGCCTCGACGCCCTCTGCGACAGGTATAACCTACCCACCGACGACCGCCACACCGCCTCAGGCGATGCCTTTGCAACAGCTTTGCTGTTGCTCAAGTTGTTGTCGCTGGCTAAAAAACGGGGTGTTGCGACAGTGGGGGAGTTGATAAAATAAATCCCCGGACATGGAAAAAGATGAACTACCTGCTTTGCAAGGGCACTATGATGAACTGTATCAGAACGCCAGGCAACTCCTGCTCACAAATGCCTATACCTTAGATAAGTGTATCGATGACCCCACGGATAGGCGCCTTGGCCTTACCTTGTTGTTTCGCCCAAGCGAATCGCTGAAGACCCAAATACACGGGTTTTGGAGGAGTTGAAAACCATCGATCCAAAGCAGTACTATTACCCGGGCACCGATATCCATGTTACGGTGCTATCAATCATCTCTTGCTACCAGAATTTCGATTTAAAAACCATTTCGCTGCCGGCATATGTGGAGCTGATCCCAAAAAATATGCCAGCCCAGCGAGACTTTGAACTAAGCTTTCGAGGCATTAGTGCTTCACCTGCGGGTATAATGGTGCAGGGCTTTCCAAAAGGCCCTTTTCTGAAGCAAACCCGAGAAGCGCTGCGCCAGAGCTTCAGGGCATCGGGGCTAGCGCAAAGTATCGATACACGGTATACACTGCAAACCGCGCACTGCACAGTGGTACGCTTTCGTGAGCCACTGATCAATACGAAAGCCTTTGTAGAGGTGCTGGACAGGTACAGAGAACATGACTTCGGCACCAGTCAGGTCGAGGATCTGGAATTGGTGCACAACGATTGGTACCAGCGCCACGGTAGGGTGGAGAAAATCCATGAGTTTCCTATTCACAATTAATTCGATTAGGCTTGATGCCCTACCAAGAAGTCAATTCTAAACAGAGGTGCACTAAATGACGTTGATGCAAGAATGATTGATGTGTCAGCACGAAGCCTAATCAGTATGAAAGCACTCCTCCTTTGCCTGTTTCTAAGTTGCACTTTTGTTTTCGGGACCCATGCTCAGGAGACGATCCCGCTGAAAGAATATTTTCGGGACTTAAAACAGGTGGAAGTGACCATACAGGGGCAAACGTATAATTTCCTGTTCGACACAGGCGGAGGCGAAACCTTTATTTCGCCTGAAGTGGCGCGAGAGCTTGGCTATACCCCTTATGGCCGCGGTGTGGCGTACCGCATGAGCGGGGAGCGGTTCAGCTATCAGAAAATGGATTCAGTCCGTCTTACCGTGGGCAAGGTTTCTTTTCCTCAAACCACAGTGGGAGTATGGGATGTGATGCGTGTTTTGCCGGGCGAGCTCCCCAAAGTAGACGGTGTGCTTTCCCTCAAGTCTTTTCAGGGCAAAATGCTCACCATCGACCTGGCTAATAATCAGCTGAAACTGGAGACGTCTACCTCGCTCAGAAGGCAGCGCAACAAACTCACTCCTCTGAAAAGCCGCTTTGCCAGCGGGCTCGACGGAAACGAGCTCTCGGTATTTCTGGAAGTGTTGCGGCAAGGGCGCTCATACTGGTTTTTGTTCGATACAGGCAACATCAGCGAATTGCTCCTGTCGCACCACACGGCAGCAGAGTGGGGACTGCAGAACGACACAACTTCGCAGCGCATCGCACTTAACCCCATTGCCATTCAGCTAGGCAACCGGAAGTTGGTAAGCCGGGCAGCCGCTGAAAGCATCCTCTACGACGGAGTGCTTAATTACAGTCTCATCAGCCAGGCCAGGTTCACGATCGACTTCACGACCAAGGAGGTATGGATGCACTAAAAATACCGCTTTCCTGACTCGCTTAGAGCGCCCATTGTGTATATTGCTTAATGACAGTTCCCAGAAGATTAAATCAACTTAAACCTATAACCCTGATCTTATGAAAAAACACCTTTTACTCTTTGCCCTGAGCGCATTTTTAATGGCCAGCTGTAACAGCACGCCCGATACCGAAGAAACCACAGTAACTGAAATCGATCCGGAAACGGCACCTGCCGACACGGCTGGCGTGGAGATGGACAATACCAGGGTGGAAATTGAAGAGGCTGCTGCTGAAGTGGACTCATCGCTAAACGAACTATAAGCAAGCAACGCATGAAGAAGCATCTTATCAGAACCATCGGGCTGAGCATGGCGCTCGGTCTGTCAGTAACCGTTACTGAATCGGTAGTGGCCCAACAAGGCAAAGGCAACGCAAACAAGCAGGCTACAGAGGCCAGGGAAGAGCAGGAGGCCCGCGAGAGAAATCATAATGCCCGAGACAACAAGGACAACCAGAAAGAAAACCGAGCCAAAGATAAACAGGAACGGGAGCAGCGCGACCGCGCACAGCAGCAGGCAAAGCAGAACGCCCCCCAAACCGCCAACCCGGACAAAGGCAATGCCTATGGTCGGGACAAGGAAGGTATGAGTGGCCGCGAGTTTGGCCAGAACAGAGCTGCTGAAGCCCGCATGACAGGTGAGCAGCGCAGAGCCGAGCTGGCTAACACAGTAGAGGCCGGCGACGAAAAAGTGCGTGAGGCCAGAGAGCGCATCGCCAAAGCCAAAGACGAACTGGAGAAAAACCGCAGGGACAAAAAATTGTCCGACGCTGAACTGGACGAGCGCCGAGCCGCCATAGAGCGTGCCGAGACCGCTGTGCGCGTGCTGGAGGAGCGGGTAAAGGCAGGAAGAGCGAAGATAGGAGTTCAGAATTAAGGATGGCAACAGCAAGCCTGCCGCAGGTATAACCCTTGGGGATGTATACCTGCGGCAGGCTTTTTTTGTGGGTTGCTGTGTCATTTATCGCAAGGGAATACCGTTTTTGTATCTTTGCCCCACAGCCCGGGCCATACCTGGCAACAGGGTACACTGGCCAATGCCGCTGCTATACCTGTGCCTTCTGCCGCACGGCAACCGATATGGCAGCTAACTGTATAATTCCCAAGAACTGAAAACATGATTGACGAGAAGCATAACCCCTGGACTACCCTTTCCAGCAGAGAGATATACCAAAACCCCTGGATAAAAGTGCGCGAGGACCAGGTGCTTAACCCCAAAGGAGGTGAGGGCATTTACGGCGTGGTGAGTTTCAAGAACAAAGCGATCGGTATTATACCGGTCGATGATGAGGGCTATACCTACCTGGTGGGGCAGTACCGCTACGCGCTCAACGAGTACAGCTGGGAGATACCGATGGGCGGTGGCCTGATTGAGAACGACATCCTGGAGTCAGCGAAGCGGGAGCTACAGGAGGAGACCGGCTTTACGGCCGAAAAATGGACCAACATTGCCCGCCTGCATACCTCTAACTCAGTCACGGACGAGGAGGGCTTCGTTTTTCTGGCGCAGGAACTAAAGGCCGGCGAAACCGCTTTTGAAGAGACAGAGGAGCTCCACATCCGGCGCGTGCACTTTGAGGAGGCCGTGCGTATGGTCATGGACAACGAGATCACCGACGCTATCAGCGTGGCAGGTATACTCAAAGCGGCCATCCTGCTGCAGCAGAACCAGTAAAGAATTTTTGCCGCAGACCAGCCCGAGGGCTCCGATTGATAACTGGTGGATTATTCTTACATTTGAAGGCATGAAAGCGCTTAAATACCTGTCCCATCGAATCTATACAACCTGGTGCGTTACCTGGTTTGTGATGCCGTTTGTGGTCACGTATCCGTTTCAGGCAGTGCTTATTCGCAGGCAGCGCTGGTACCCGCGAGTGCATAACATCAACCGTTTCTGGTCCTCATCGGCCCTGCGCATGTTTCTGGCACCGCTGCAGGTTGAGTGGCGCATGCGCTTCGACCGCAGCAAGCAGTATATTTTTACCCCAAACCACAGCTCATACCTCGATATCCCGCTATTGCTGCATGCCATTCCGGGTTTTCTTAACTTTGTAGGCAAAAGCTCGCTTACCAAAGTGCCGCTGTGGGGCAAGGTATACGAAAAGCTGTACATACCCGTAGACCGCAAAAGCGCCATCAGCAGTGCCAAGAGCTACATTCAGTCGGTGCGTACGCTAGAGCAGGGGCGCAATCTGGTCATCTTTCCGGAGGGTACTATTCCACCCACAGCCGGGGAGGAGCTGCTGGCCTTTAAAGACGGGCCTTTCCGACTGGCCATTGAGAAGCAATTGCCCGTGGTGCCGGTTACCATGCCCTACAACCACAAGTTTCTGCCCGACCTGGACGGTAAACTGAAAGTGCGCTGGCATCCGCTCAAGATCATTATACACGAGCCGATCGAAACCAAGGGCATGACGCTGCAGGACTTGCCCGCCCTGAAAGAGAAAGTATTTACGATCATACAAGAAGAACTCAAGAAACACAATTCAATAGATGTCAACCGATATACAAACCATTAGAAAGATCGCGCACCTGGCAAGGCTGGAGTTTAACGAAGAGAAAGAGCAGGAAATGCTGCAGGACCTGAACAAGATCCTGAACTGGGTAGACCAGCTCCGCGAACTCGATACCGAAAGTGTAGAGCCCCTCATCCACATGTCAGAGGAAGTGAACGTGATGCGCGAGGACCATGCACAGAACACCGTATCGCACGACGAAGCCCTGAAAAACGCCCCAAGAAAAGACTCCGATTATTTCAGGGTGCCGAAAGTGCTCGAATAGTCCGAAAGGTTGTCTATGAACAAAATCAAGTTTTGGAACAGTTGGGATGCCGACACCAGGTATCCCTTTCTGTTTTTGCTGATCGTGGCAGTGCTGGCGCTCATGCTGGGCGTGTACCACTACTTTACCGGCGAGAGCAACTTCCTGGCCTGGGACAAGCTGCCTGAGCTGCAGGTGGTGCAGGTGCCCGTGCATGAATTTTCGCGGCTGCTGGAGACATTTACCTTGAATGTTGATGGCTACCTGATCACGGAGCAGTATGATGTGGCGGTGCCTGCCCTCAATAAATTTGCCGCAGTCGCACTGATGCTACTACTGGCGCTTTGCCTGGCTTTCTATGCAGCGGCGATCACCACCATGAAGCGCATCCCTTACTTTGCGGGTATGCTGCTGCTCATGATGCTGCTCGCCTCTTTTAACCTCGATCTGCTGGGCGTGATCGGAAACAACACCGGGCAAACCACGCTCCTGGTGTCAATCGTGTTTTTTGCTTTGGCGACCTATGCCTTTCAGGCTTTCTACCAGCAGGTTCCCTTCAGTGTGCGGATCATGGTTATGGTAGCCCTGATAAGCTTGTTGGGCTCCTTCATTTACATGGAGTCCGATTTCACGCCGCTGATGACCACGCTGCACCTGGCCAGTTACAGTTCGCTGGCGCTGATGGTGGCTTCGCTTCTGTTTATGATCTGGGTGGGCTATGAGAACATCAATGCCCTGCTTTGGGTGAATACGCAGGCGGCCAGGCCGGAACGCCGCTTCAGTGTCTGGCAGTTTGTGCTGGTGAGCGTGCTATACCTGGTGAACCTGGTGTTGCTATACCTGCGCCATGTCGGTTACCTCAAAGGAGACTTTTTCTACATCAATGCCTTCGTTATCCTGCTGTTTTCGGCTATTGCGGGCTTTTGGGGCATGCGCCAGCGCGAGGTACTGTATGGCAGGCTTTTTCCTTTCAGGCCCACCGGCGCCATCGTATACCTTGTTTTTGCCACGATCACGTTCCTGAGCATTGGCTTTGCCTACGCCACCGCCAACGACTCCGCCATTGCAGTCTTTCACAACCTGATCGTGTACACGCATCTGGCCTTTGGGGCCTTCTTTTTTGTGTATGTGCTGGTGAACTTTGGAGAGCTGATCAGCCAGCGACTGGCTGTTCACAAGGTCGTGTACCAACCCAAAAAGCTGCCGGTGTATACCATCTATACCATGGGCGCCATTCTGCTGGTCATCCTGGTGATGCGCACGCAGTTCAGGGTCTACTTCAATGCCTACGCCGGCTACTACAGTTACCTGGGCGATCTGTACCAGGGTACGGATAACGCTATCCTGGCGGAGCGTTTCTACAAAGAGAGCGATCTGTTTGATAACCACAACACGAAGGCCAGCTACAGTTTATCGGCCATGTACCGGGCGCAGAACGAGCGCAACAAAGAGATACTGACGCTGCAGGAAGCCTTGGAGCGCCGTCCGAATCCGAAGCTCTACATCCGTCTGGCCAATCTCTACGACCGCAAGCAGTACTTCTTCGAGAAGCTGTATGTGCTGCAGCAAGGGGCCGAGGCCTTCCCGGAGAACGGTGAGATCTACAACAACCTGGCCCTGCTCTATGCCCAGACCAGCGTGCGCGACAGCGTGACCTACTACTTCGATCTGGCCCAGCAACACGCCGAGAACAAAGACGTGGTGCGCAGCAACCGGATGGCCTACTATACCCGCCAGGCCATGCCCGAAGAGGCTAAAGAACTGATCACCGAAATACGCTCCACCAAATACAAACCGCTGCGCAGCAACATGGCCGCGCTGAACCAATTGCTTGGCCGAACCTCCGATATCAAAGAAGACGATTTTGTGGCGGATTCGCTGGAGCAGGTGGAAGACCTGACATTGTTCTACAACAAAACCATTGCCAGCGTAAACAAAGGCGACACATCGCTGTTAAAACCCATCAACCGCTACCTGGCCTCGCAGGAGAACAGGCTCTTTATGGAGGACCTGCTATACCTGAAAGGGCTGGTGCACCACTACGATGGCCGACCGAAAGAGGCGCGCAGCGTGGTAGAGAACCTGGCGCTGGCCGCAGGCGAACGCAGTGGCTATTATTATAACGCACTCGGACACTGGATGATGGAAGAAGAGAACTACGGTGCCGCCGCTCATTATTTCAAGGAGGCAAAAGACAGAGGCTTTACGCAGGCTTTCCTGTCGCATGCCTATGCGCTGGCGCTTAATCACCAGTCCGATGAAGCTGTGGTGGCCCTGCGCGATGTAGCCTTTACTGAAATTGAGTCGGCAGTGGCCGTGGCGCAGGCCCTGGAGCAGGTGTTGGAGCAGCCGCCATCCACTATCATTACCAATGCCCCCGACCGCGACAAGGTGCAGTACCTGATCGCCTACTTACCGGACTTGTTGCCGGCGGACATCGACCGCATCGTGAAGAGTGTGCAGGAGAAAGACCTGCGCCGCGAGGCGCTGGTAGCTAAGGTAGACTACTACATGGGCAAACGCCAGTGGAAACTGGCAAACGAAGCCATCAAAGAGGCCGCCGCTGAGCTGCAGCCGGAAGGTGAGTTGCGTTCCAGGCTCAACCTGCAGCAAATGCGCCTGTGGCTGAACACGAAAAACCAGGATGTGCTGGTGAAGCGCATGGACAACCTATACCTGACACCGAAGGACAAACGGCACAAGCTATACTTCCGGGCGAAAATAGCAGAGATAAAGGGCCGTGACCGCGAAGCAGCCGAACGCTATAGCCAGGCACTGAAGATGCTCCTGTTTGATGAACAGGTGGTAGAGGATGCCGCTGCGTTCTTCGCCAGGTATAGCCCGACCGGAATGCAGTCCTACGACATTCTGCTGGACGGAATTACCTACAACCCATACTCTGCCAGACTCTACAAAGCCTACGCGCTGGAGAGTGTAAACAGGGGTTTGAGCAGTTACGCAGATCAGGCGCTTGTTTCGCTGCGCAGCTTGCTTCCTGCTTTGGAATATAGTACTTTTAAAGAGAAATTTGATAAACAGCGCCAAGCTAAGGAGGCAGAGGCGGACCAATGGCAACTCTAAAACAGGTTCTATGAGCACCATCATCGAGACAAACGATATTTCGAAGGTATACCGCATGGGCAGCGAAACGATACATGCACTCAAGTCTGTGTCTATCCGGATAGAGCGTGGGGAGTATGTGGCGTTTATGGGGCCGTCAGGTTCCGGTAAGTCAACGCTCATGAACATTATCGGCTGTCTCGATACACCAACAGGAGGGCAGTACATCCTAAATGGCCAGGATGTGAGCAACATGACCGACAACGAGCTGGCAGAGGTGCGCAACAAGGAGATCGGTTTCGTATTCCAGACCTTTAACCTGCTGCCGCGCCAAACCTCGCTCGAAAATGTGGCCCTGCCGCTGATCTACGCCGGGTATAACAAATCGGCGCGCGAGGAGAAGGCACAGAAAGCGCTGGAGAGTGTGGGCCTGGGCAACCGCGGCAAGCACAAGCCAAACGAACTGTCAGGCGGTCAGCGCCAGCGTGTGGCCATTGCCCGTGCCCTCATCAACGACCCCAGCATCATCCTGGCAGACGAACCGACCGGTAACCTCGACACCAAAACCTCTTACGAGATCATGGAGCTGTTTGAGAACCTGCACGCCAAAGGCAATACCATCATCATGGTGACACACGAAGAAGACATCGCCAAGTATGCCCACCGCATTGTGCGCCTCCGCGACGGACTAGTAGAATCAGACGAGATGAACCACGATGTTACTTCGCACGCAGGTATAAACGCTGCGCAGCACTAACGCATGAAAATATACACCAAGACCGGCGATAAAGGCACTACCTCCCTGATAGGTGGTACCCGCGTAGCCAAGTCGCACCTTCGCATTGAAGCCTACGGTACCGTAGACGAACTTAACTCATACATCGGACTGGTACGCGACCAGGAAGTGAACAAGAGCCGCGCCGACATCCTGAAAGAGATACAGGACCGCCTCTTCACCATTGGCTCTACACTGGCCACCGACCCCGACAAGAACACCAAAATGGTGACCCCCGACCTCCACCCGGAGGATGTAACCCTGCTGGAGCAGGAAATCGATAAGATGACGGCCGAAGTGCCTCCACTGCGCTCATTTGTGCTTCCGGGCGGTCATCAATCGGTTTCGTTTGGGCACCTGGCCCGCTGCGTGTGCCGCCGCGCCGAGCGCCTGGCCATCCGCCTGCAGGAAGAGTCGCCTGTCGACGATCTGGTGATTGTATACCTCAACCGCCTGTCTGATTATCTGTTCGCTCTTTGCCGTAAAATGACGTATGAGTTACAGGCTGAGGAAATCGCCTGGAAGCCACGCGTCTGATTGCATTGTTCAACTTATAATCCCCTTTATTTATGTCAGTTGATACCCTAACTATACCTACTCAGACGGTTTCGCAGAGCCGCATTGCTGAGCTGGACTTCAATAATATTGAGTTCGGGAAGATTTTCGCCGACCACATGTTGGTAGCCGACTACAAAGACGGCGCCTGGCAGATCCCCGAAATCATGCCCTACGGCAACATGTCGCTCAGCCCGGCTACCTCGGCCCTGCACTACGGGCAGGCCATTTTTGAAGGCATGAAAGCCTACAAAAGCGCCGAGGGCGACATCCTGCTCTTCAGGCCACTCGATAACTTAAAGCGACTCAACATCTCCGCAGACCGCATGTGCATACCCGAGCTGCCGGAAGAGATCTTTATGCAGGGGCTGGAGCAACTGCTGCGCCTCGACGCGGCCTGGGTGCCGCCAACAGCGGGCTGTGCCCTGTACATCCGTCCATTCATCTTCGCCACCGACGATTTTATTGGCGTTCGTCCATCTTCCAACTACCGTTTTGTGGTGTTTAGCTGCCCGGTAGGCGCCTATTATGGTCAGCCACTGCGTGTTGCCATTGAGCCAAATTATGTGCGCTCAGCCGAAGGTGGAGCGGGCTATGCCAAGGCAGCCGGTAACTACGGCGCAGCGCTTTACCCTGCCCGCAAAATGCAGGAGCGGGGTTACCATCAGTTGATCTGGACCGACGCCCGTGAGCACAAGTACATAGAAGAATCCGGTACCATGAACGTGATGTTTGTGATCGACGGCAAGCTGGTAACACCGGCCGTGAGCACAACGATTCTCTCAGGCATTACCCGCGCCAGTGTGTTGCAGATAGCTCGCGACAAAGGTATACCGGTGGAGGAGCGCAAAGTGGCCGTGAGCGAGATAGTGGAAGCGCATAAGGCAGGCAAGCTGCGGGAAGCCTTTGGCACAGGTACAGCGGCCACCATTGCTCAGATCGCCACCATCCATTGCAACGGCGAAGACCTGGACCTTCCGGCGCTGGAAGGCCGCGAGATATCCAACAGCATTGCGGCGGAGCTGGACCGCATTAAAACCGGCCAGGCAACTGACCTGCACAACTGGATTTATAAGATCAGCCTATAAGCAAAAAGTATTGGTAAGTGCTGGGTTGGAAGCGTATGTTGCTTGCGGCCCAGCACTTTAGCATTTCATAAACAAAACAGAAAGCATGACTTCAGAACAGATGAAGGAATTAAAGGCTCGCGTTGAAGCCTTGAGGAGGTATCTTTGACTACGATGCCAAAAAAGAACAGATAGCCGAAACCGAGCAGCAGACCCTTGCGCCTGATTTTTGGGACGACCCGAAGGAAGCCGAGAAAATACTCAAAGAGGTGAAATCGCTGAAGGTATGGACAGACCACTACGAAGAAGTGGAAAAGACGCTGTCGGACCTGGAGGTGCTCTTTGATTTTTACAAGGAGGGCGATGTGTCGGAAGAAGACATCAAGGCGGAAGCCAATAAGGCGGAGGAGGCCATCGAGGGACTGGAGTTCAAGCGCATGCTCAGCGGCGAGGAAGACCAGTTAAGCGCCATACTGGAGATCAACCCAGGGGCGGGAGGCACCGAGAGCCAGGACTGGGCCGAAATGCTGATGCGCATGTACATCATGTGGGCTGAGTCGCACGACTTTGGCGTAAAGCAGGTCAATTACAATCCGGGGGAGGGCGCAGGTATAAAATCGGCCACACTGGAGATCACCGGCGATTTTGCCTATGGCTACCTCAAGTCTGAGATCGGGGTGCACCGTCTCGTGCGCATTTCGCCATTCGACTCGGGCGGCCGCCGCCATACCTCATTTGCCTCTGTTTTCGCTTATCCGGTGGTTGACGATACGATCAACATCGAAGTAAACCCCGGCGACATTGAGTGGGATACCTTCCGCTCTGGCGGCGCTGGTGGCCAGAACGTGAACAAGGTAGAGACAGCGGTGCGTCTGAAACACAAGCCAACCGGCATCGTGATCGAGTGCCAGATCGAACGTTCGCAGCTCATGAACAAGGAACATGCCCTGCGCATGCTGCGCTCACGCCTCTACCAGATCGAGATGGAGAAGCGCAACGAGGAGCGTGACCGCATCGAGAGCACCAAAAAGCGCATCGACTTTGGCTCCCAGATCCGCAACTACGTGCTGCACCCTTATAAGCTGGTAAAGGACATCCGGACAGGCGTAGAGCGGTCAGATGTGCAGAATGTGCTGGATGGCGACCTGGACGAATACATCAAAGCATACCTGATGCAGGCATAAGAGCTAAGTAAGATATAGGCAACAAAAAAAGGCTTCCTGAAAAGGAAGCCTTTTTTTGTTTGAGGAGATGCCTGGAAGCTTAGCCTGTCACGATGACGCGTACCTCCATGGCACGGTGCTCAATACCGTCTATCCTCACCCGGAAGAACATGCGGATCACATCATTTACCTGAAGCGGGCCAAGCGGCGGGCCTGGGGCCAGGGTGCCATCGGGCTGCACGATGGTGGTGTTGGATAGCACATCAGGTATAGCATTGGCAGGTATCGTAAAGGTAACGGTGCTGCCTGGGGTAACGGCCTGGTTAACGGCAACGTTTGGAGCTGTGTTTCTGGTGATGACAACTGATGGAGCCCGCTTTACGCGGTCCACGTTTGTTGTACCTGTTGGCAGGGTAGGGCTGAGGTTGGGCTGCGTGGCGGCGCCATTCCTAAACCGCTGGGCAGCTACCGAGATCGCAGTGATCTGCTTGCCTTCAGGCACCCTCACGTCAACACTTATATTACCATTCGCAATGGCATCCTGATAAACGATAAAAGCACTTTCGTCTAGCAGTGGAATGCCATTTGGACCAACAGACTGTGGAAATGTAATTGCCGCTTCGGGCACCGGATCGGTATTGAGCAGGCCATCAAAATCATCCTTTTCACAGCTGATCAGTGTTAAGCACAACATAGCAATGGCTGTGTACTTAACTATTAAATTCTGGATCTTCATTTTTAAATCGCTTTAAAGTCAAATACACTATTCGCTCATCCACCAAACCGGCACCAGCAAGCCCGACGGGTAGTCCTGCAGCGGCACATTTTGCGAGTTACCTTGAATTTCTCCCAATGCGTATGGCCAGCGGGTAGGGATCCTGGTAACACCCACCTGTGGGTTCTGGGTCAGTTCAAGCCTGGGGTATCCTGTGCGCCTGTAATCGTTGTAGGCTTCGTAGGCATTGCCCACCGAAGAGGCCCACTTGTCCCGGATCAGGATGTTCAGTTTGCCCTCGGTAGAACTGGCCGCCTGAAAAGCTGCCACTCGCCTATCGATGTAAGCGGTAGCATCTGTCTGGAAGTTGGCCGGCAGGTTGCCAGCCCCTACAAAGGCGGCGATGTCGTCAAATTGGGCCCGGAGCGCTTGCCTGAAGTACTCAGCCGGGTCGCCGGGCGTGCCCAGGGTAAGAGCGGCCTCAGCAAGCCAGAAGTTCACCATGGTGAGCGTAATAAGGCGGATCGGCGCGCCTCCACCATTCGTAATAGTGCCATTCGCATTCTGAGTGCCGTTGCCTACCACGTAAACGCCCCAGCGCGATCTGTTCGGACTTGTGAATGGAACTGCCGTGAACACCCCGTTGTCGTATGTGACATAGCTGCCGTTGGTTCGGGTGAAGAACACGGGCAACCTGGGGTCGTTGAGCGCCGAGAGCGAATCGTAGAAGCGCTGGCTCAGGATCATGTCGTTGATACGGGTCTGGTGCTGGTACATGTAAATAGGGTTGAACGACCCGGATGAGGGGAAGAAGTTGACGTTGAAGTTTTCTGCGTTAGAAGAGATCAGGTTGCCTTCCGTAACCAGCTGTGTAATGGCGCTTGCCGAGTTTGGGTTTGCCTTGCGGCTTTGCAGGTATAGCTTCAGCTTGATCGAGTTGGCGGCCTTACGCCACTTGGCCAGATCGCCCTGGTAAATCTGGTCCCCGACTGATGCTGCAATGACTGTGGTCCTGTCGAGGTCGGCCAGACCCTCATCCAGCAACTGCACCACCCCGGCGTATACCTGTTCCTGCGGATCGTAGACTGGTCTGGGGAACTCCTCATAGTTCAATGCCTGCGAGAAGGGAATATCGCCCCAAAGGTCCGTCGCGACCAGGTATACATAAGCCTGTTGAATGCGGGCCATACCGGCGTAGTGGAAATTTCCTTCTTCCCGGCCTTGCTGCACGATCTGCTCCAGGTCATCCAGCAGGGTGGCGTAGATGGCATTCCACTCGTTGTTTTCCGGAGAAACATTATACCTGTCGTAGGGGTCTGTTTGCGTACCGGTGCCGGCCATCTGCTGCATCCAGAGCGAGCTGATGATCTGAGCGGTGTTCCCCACGAAAAAGCCCGTGCCTATCTGTGCGCCCGGCAGCAAGCTTTGCACCGAGGCGTTGGGCAGGTTGTTTGGGCTCACGTTCACATCCAGGTAATCGTCACAGGAGCTGGCGATTGCCAACACAACCGTCAGCACCACACCTATTATATTTGTTATCTTTTTCATATGCTTTGGTGTCTAGAATTAGAAAGTGAAACGGAGGTTTACACCGTAGTTTCTGACAGCTGGGGGAGAGTTGAACTCAAAGCCCCTGGTATTACCGCCAAGCTGGTTCGACTCTGGGTCGGCGTGTGGCAGATTTGGTGCATAGAAGAACAGGTTGCGGCCGGTTATGGAGATGCTGGCCGCCCCGAAAGGCGTGCGCTCCAGAATCGAGGCAGGCAACTCATAACCGAGTGTTACCTCCCGCAATCGGAACACTGATGCATCGAACACAGCAAATTCGTTCGCGGCATTCAATGCAACCCAGTACTCCTGCGCCGATATTTGGGTCGTGTTTGGTCGGGAAGTTCCGTCTGCATTGAGGATCACACCCTCAAACATGTAAGGGCGCTCGCGGTCTGTCTGCTCTTCGAGCACACCGCGCAATCGGGCAATCTGGGTTTGGCGGGAGTAGAAATCCCCTCCATGCACGTATTGTAGCAGCACGTTCAGGTTAAATCCTTTGTAGCTGAAGTTGTTGCCCAGGCTTCCCCACCAGTCGGCGTTCGGGTCGGCAATAATCTGTGGGTTCTGGTCCACCACCGGCACACCCGTGTTGGGGTTGATGATGAAGCGGCCCTGGTCGTCGCGAAGGAAAGCAGACGACTGGATCACGCCGAAGGGTTGGCCAGGTATAAGCACCGGACTGAGACCTGTGAAGGCGCCGGTACCGGCACCGGTCAGCAAAGTAAACTGGTTCAGGCCGGGTGCCAGCGACACCACCTTAGACTTTATGTCCGTAAAGTTCACGTTAACATCCCAGCGGAAGCCGTCCTCAGAGGTGAAGGGCGAACCGGTTGCCGAGATCTCCCAGCCTTTGTTCTGGATCTCACCCGCGTTTTGGGTAAAGGTAGTGAAGCCAGTAGAGCCCGGTACGTCCACGTTGAAGATCTGGTCAGTGGTTTTGTTGAAGAAGTAGTTCACATCGAGCGAGGTTCTTCCATCGAACAGGCCCAACTCAACACCTGCTTCGTATGAGGTGGTGAACTCGGGGTTCAGATCCAGGTTGCCCCGTCTGTTGCTGCGCGTTACCGCCGCCACCGTGCCATTGAAAGGGAAAGAAATACCAGCCACGTTGTTACCAAAGCCCTGGTTCACAAACACGGTGTTGGTCAGGTATACGCCGGCGTCGTTACCTACACGGGCGTAGCTGCCTCTTAGCTTACCGTAGCTGAGGATGGGGTTGGCGATGTCGAAGGCATCCGTAAACACAAAGCCAAGGCTGGCAGCAGGGTAGAAGTAGCTGTTGTTGTCGAGCGCCAGGGTAGACGACCAGTCATTTCGCCCCTGCAACTCCAGAAACAGCCAGTTTCTGTAAGAAAGGCCGAGCTGCGAGTAGAGCCCCACCAATCTACGACGCGTTTCAGTGTTCGTTGGGAAGATATTGGTATTCGTGTGGTTGATCAGGTTGTAGAACTCCGGCGTGATCAGGTCCTCTGCTCTGATGTTTCGGTTATCTGTGTTGATCGTGTTGATCTGGTTTCCGAGCAGGAATCGCAGGCTGATATCCTCATTCAGGTCCTTAGTATAGACACCGAACACATCCTGGTTGAACTGACGGTAGAAAATGTCGTCGTAAATCTGGGAGCCCCGGCGGTTGAGTGCTGTGTTACCGTTCGAGTTGATCGAGCCGAAAGCGATTGCTTCGCGTCGTCTGTCCGAGTACTGGTCCAGACCTACGCGGTAGGTAAAGCTCAGGTCCTGAAAAAACTGGGGTTTCCAGTTGAGGGTGGCACTTGTAATGGTTCTGTTAACCTCGCTTTCGTAGAAGTTTTCGTTGACGCTCCACCGCGGGTTATCGCGGGCAAGTTGTGTGAACAGGGTAGGTGCCTGTTGGCCGGGGCCTATCTTGTAGGGTACATTGTTCACGTCGAAGCTCCTGGGTATAAAAGGAAGCGTGAACCAGGGGCTGGTACCGGAGTTACCCTGCAAAGAGCCCTCTTGCTCGGTGTTGGCATAAATAATAGAGGCGTCGACCGAAATGCCATAGGAGAGCTCCGCTGTGCCGGCAGCCCGGAGCGAGAATCGGTCGAGCCCGCTGTTCGGGATGATACCGGACTGGTTTGTGCTGTTGGCGCTAAAGATATACCTGGTGTTAGCACCTGCGCCTGCCAGTTGCAAACCATTGTCGAAGATCGTGCCTGTCTCAAAAAAGTCTTTCACATTGTCGGGGTAGGCTCTGTACTCCAGTGTTTCCTGCGGGTTGCCGGGTACGTTGGGCACGGTGGTTATGCCTGGTGTGCCAAACCTGGGGCCCCAGCTATCGGTCACGTTCGGGCTGTAGCGGAAGTTTGTTCCCGCCCCGTAATCATTCTGGTACTCAGGCAGGCCATACACGTTCTGTAGGTTGAAGGATGAGGTCACGGTCACCTCAAATTTTTTGTTCGCATCACCCGCCTGCCCTTTTTTTGTTGTGATGATGATGGCACCGTTCGCCGCCCTGGATCCGTAAAGCGCCGCCGCAGCCGGGCCTTTCAGTACCGTCATCGATTCGATGTCGTTCGGGTTGATGTCGAGGCCGCGGTTAGAATAGGCGGCGCCACCCACCGTTGGCGCGGAGGTGAAATTGGTAGAGTTATCGATCGGTATGCCGTCCACCACAAAAAGCGGCTGGTTGTTACCGGTGGCAGACGAGATACCCCTGATGAACACCTGTGTACCGGCACCTGGCAAACCGCTCGAGGAGATGATCTCCACACCGGCCACCTTGCCCTGCAAGGCATTCACCACGTTTGGCTCAGAGCGCTGCGCTAACTGCTCTCCGCCCACATTCTGCACAGCATAACCCAATGAGCGCTCGGTTCGCTCTATACCTACGGCCGTTACCACCACCTCCTGCAGTTGCCGGGTATCTACGCTCATGGTCACATTGATGGTTGTTTCGTTGCCGATATTTCGCGTAACGGTGGTGTAGCCTATGAAGCGGAAGACGAGCGTGTTAGAGCCTTCCGGCACATTGATCGTGTATTCGCCGCTTGCCCCAGTAGCAGTGCCGACCGTGGTGCCCTGCACAAGTACCGCAACACCAGGCAGTCCCTGCCCGGTTTCCTGGTCTGTTACCGTACCTGTAACTGTTCTAGTCTGTGCCATGCCTTGTTGCAGAAAGACGAGCGCCAGAATAAAACTTAGTAGTAGTCTTTTCATGGTCCCAAAAGGTTTCAGATTGATGGTGAGCTAGTGAAGATCAGTTTTAAAAGTGCCACGAGGGGGCACTCACAAGCGAAGCAAAGTATACTCTGGTAGCTGGTTTGCTACAATAGTATTTATAGTTAATGTTTAAACACCTAATATAGTGACCTATATATTGTTTAATGTTATAGTTCAATTAAACAACAATAACATTATACGTCTTAAAAATTGATTGGAGTCTGATTTATAGTATTTTAACTAAAAAAAACTAGTATTATGCTTAATGCAAACTATTTATATATTTATATTATTTGAGGTATGAATGGCTGTTTGTACCAGAAGGGGTAGCAGGTCGGTTGGAGGTGCTGGAGCTAAGTTGACACATGTATTTTAAGCAATAGGAGTACCTTTTTTTCCTGAAAACTACTTGGCGCGGCATAGAATTCAAATGCTTAAAACAGCATCTGCTACCTATTTCTCAAATGGTGGCAAGGGCCATTTTATTTGCCGGGAGCATTGCTGCAACAAGCAGCCCTTAAAGCAGCTAAACTGCTGCTAAGGGACTGTGACGGTACTTTATTTGGTATATGTTATAACACTGAATTAGAGTTAGTTACAAAACATGAAATGTTGTATTTAAATCGTGTTCTTGTAATATATTTATGCGATGATATGGAGTGTTGTTTTGGGTTGTTATTCATTATCAGGATGTTGTTAGTTGAAAATCCCTCCAGTTATTTAGTTTAGATTTGCAATAACACAAGATGGATGTTTAAAGCTTTGATTAAGAAAGGGATAGAGGCGATAATTTTTAAATAGCAGTTTTGTATATATTAGAAACTATGCTTAGTTTGGAGCAATCAAATTATCCAGAGAGTTTATTTAAATACTAAATAAGCTTATATAATTAATGTATGATTGTTGGTATTGACACTGTGTCCGGTCTGTTAAGAACCGCTATACAGACTTTGTGTTTATACTAGCTTTTAGACTTTGCTTTTTATAAACCTTAAACCTAAATCTTAACTACTATTTATCTTTCACCTCAATTAACAGACCAATGAAAAAACTACTACTATTGAGTTTTGCGCTGGTATTCGTCGTGCTTCAACAGGCATTGGCGCAGGGCAGAACTGTTACGGGTACTGTGACAGACCAGTCGACTGGCCAAGGCCTTCCTGGTGTTGCAGTGCTTGTAAAGGGCACTAGCACCGGTACGGCTACCGGTGCAGACGGTACCTATTCTATTAATGTACCGGCTGATGGCAACACACTTGTATTCCGCTTCCTGGGTTACAGAACGACTGAGCGTGCTATCGGTACGGCAGCTACTATTAACGTAACACTGGAGATCGACCAGAGACAACTTGACGAAGTTGTGGTGGTTGGTTATGGTACACAGCAGAAAAAAGACGTGACCAGCTCTATTGCACAGGTAAAGGGTGAGACTATTGCCAATTTGGCAACGCCATCTTTTGACCAGCAGCTGGCCGGTCGTGCTTCTGGTGTTCAGATCACGCAGCCATCCGGTATCCTGGGTGCGCCTCCAAAGATCAACATCCGCGGTGTAAACTCTATTTCTTCTAACACGCAGCCACTTATCGTAATCGACGGTGTGCCTGCTACCTCAGGTAACCTGGGTGGCTTTACGCCTTCTAACGCCCTTGCTGACATCAACCCGAACGATATCGAGTCATTCGAGATCCTGAAGGACGGTGCTGCTACAGCGGTTTACGGTTCACGTGCCTCTAACGGTGTTATCCTGATCACAACCAAGCGTGGTAAATCAGGCCAGGCTAAGTTCTCTTACGACGGCTGGGCCGGTTCTGCAAAAGCGATTGAGCTGCACGACCTGCTGAACGCACGTGAGTTCGTTGACATCACAAACGAAAAGTATGCAAACCTGGGCCAGTCTTCTCCGGCTGTTTTGGGTGATGTAGACACTGACTGGAACAAAGAAGTATTCCGTACTGCTTTCCAGCACAGCCACGCTTTCTCTGCCAGCGGTGGTACCGACAAGACGAACTACTACTTCTCTCTTGGTTATTCAAACCAGGAAGGTATTGGCCGTGCCAACAGCCTGGAGCGTTACTCAGTTCGCACAAACCTGCAGACAAAAGTAACCAGCTTCCTTGATTTCGGTTTGCAGGCCGGTTTAACAAACCAGATCAACTCTGGTCCGCTTACTGGTTCTAACAACCTGTCTGGTAACATCTTCGGTGTGATCCGTATGCACCCTAACGTGCCTGCTCTTGATCCAAACGACCCAACAGGTTATAACATCGACAATGACAACCCAAGATCACTTGGCCGTGGTCCAAACTTAGGTACAATTGCCAACGGTATTCCAAACATCCGTTTCGTGTTGGATAACAACGTACGTAAGGCAACTACTTACCGTGGTCTGGGTAACGTGTTCCTGGATTTCAAACTGGTTGACAACCTGCGTTTCAGAACTCAGTTGGGTGCTGACTTGACATTGGTAGATGACTTCCTGTTCAACGATCCACGTCATGGTGACGGCCAGGGTTCTAATGGTATCGTTTCACAGGCTTACTCTCCAATCAAAGCATGGAACTGGCAGAACATCCTGAGCTACAACAAGTCATTCAACGAGGTGCATAACCTGGACGTGACTGCTGTACAGGAATACAACAAGACAAGATCAAGCTTCTTCCAGGCACAGGGTACAGGTCTTTCTGACCGTTTCTTCAACGAAAACCTGGTGTCAGGTGCTTTCGCTAACCAGTTTGCTTTCGGTGGTATCAGTGAAAACGGTCTTGCCTCTTACCTGGGTCGTTTCAACTATAACTATGCTGGCAAGTACTACATTGGTGCTTCTATGCGTGCTGACGGTCTTTCTAAGCTGTCTGAAGACAACCGCTGGGGTTACTTCCCTGGCGTGTCTGCCGCCTGGAGAATCTCTGAAGAAGAATTCTTCAAGAACTCATCTGCTCTTAGCGTAATTTCTGACCTGAGACTGCGTGGTAGCTGGGCTGAGGTAGGTAACATCGGTATCCCTGGCAACTATCCATACCTGGGTTCATTCGGTGCTGCTCAGTACGGTACATTCAACGGTATCGCCTTCAACAACACAGGTAACCCTGATCTGCGTTGGGAAGCTCAGAAAATCACTGACTTTGGTATTGACCTGGGCTTGTTCGACGGTCGCCTGAACGTAGAACTGGCTTACTGGAAGAAGAACAACTCTGACATCGTGTTGCAGGCTCCAACTCCTCCATCACTGGGTGTGCCTAACAACTTCATCACACGTAACATCGGTCGCGTTGACAACGACGGTATCGAGATTGGTATCTCTGGTACAGTAATCGACAAGTCTAACTTCAGCTGGAACTCTAACTTCAACTTCTCTACGCAGAACAACGAAGTAAAAGGACTGGTGGACGGTCAGGACATCGTATTTGAATACACGATCCACCGTGAAGGTGAGTCTATCAACTCAATCTATGGCTACCAGTTCGAAGGCGTAAACAGAGCAAACGGTAACCCAATCTACCGCAAAGCCGATGGCTCACTGGTACAAGGTAACATCTCTGGTAACGGTGGTTCTGCTAACGTATACTACGGTTATGATCCAGCTAACCCGAACGCACTGGGTGCTCAGTCTTCTCTGTCATCTGCTGACAAAGTGATCCTGGGTACTACACTTCCTAAGTGGTTCGGTGGTTTCGACAACACCTTCAAGCTGGGTAACTTCGACGCTAACGTGTTTGTTCGTTTCTCTGGCGGCAACAAGATCATGAACCGTACGCGTCAGGACCTTTTGACAATGGCGTTCGAAAACAACGGCCGCGAGATTCTGGGCAGATGGCAGTCTCCTGAGAACCCTGGTGATGGCCAGACGCCAAAACTGGCTGCTGGTGCCAACTATGGTAACTTCATGAACACAAACGGTGAAGCTTCTTCACGTTTCGTTGAGAGCGGTAACTTCCTGAAGGTGAGCAACCTGTCACTTGGTTACACACTGCCTAAGACACTGTCTGACCGCATTAGCGTTGACCGTCTGAGAATTTACGCTCAGGTACAGAACGCATTCGTGATCACTGATTACTCAGGTCTTGATCCAGAAACTTACACTAACCTGAACAACAACAACCTGGGTGTTGACTTCAACGGACAGCCGCAGCAGCGTGTATTCACAGTTGGTTTAAACCTTGGCTTCTAATTTCTTAATTCCCTTAAAATGAAAAATAGATCATTCATCAAAAATAAACTGAAGTTAGCGTTGCTCGCCCCTGCGGTGTGCTTCTCCCTGATGCTGACTTCGTGCGAGAAAGACGTAGTGGAGCTGGATCCATTTGACCGTCTGACTGAAGCAAGTGCTTTTACAACTCCTGAGCGTGTAGAACTGGCTGTAGCCGGTGTGTACGATGCTGCCCAATCTGGCTTTTATGCTGGTGGTGCTGTGCGTGGTTATCCGTTTGGCGCTGCGCACGTAGAGCAAGGCGATAACCGTGGTGAGGACATGCTGAACCTGGAGGCGTTCTACGCTATCACGTACGGTTCTACTTACAACGCGGCATCTGCCAACAACGTGTACCACTTCGAAACACTTTACTCAGTTATCAACAAGGCAAACATTGTAATTGAGGGTGTGGAGAAAGCCGTGGCGGACGGATTGATTACGCCTGAAGTAGGCAATGCTTACCTGGGTGAAGTTCGTATGCTGCGTGCCCTTTCTAACCACGAGTTGTTGGTGCACTTTGCGCGACCTTACAATCACACTGCCGACGCTTCTCACCCTGGTGTTCCGATCAGAACGATTCCGGTAAACACTCCGGCTCGTGTAGAAGAGGCAAGACAGCAAGGTAGAAATACAGTGAAAGAAGGATATGATGCCATCCTGGCTGACCTGGATTATGCTGAGACTAACCTGCCGGAGACCCGTGCAGCTGGTGCTAAAATTTCCAGAGCTACAAAAGGTGCTGCTATTGCGCTTAAGTCGCGCGTGAAATTGCACATGCGTGACTGGCAAGGCGTAGTGACAGAAGGCAACAAGCTGATCACTGGTACTACGACTTTCACAAGTCCAATCGGTGGCTACGCTCTTACAGCTTCTCCGGATGCTCCTTGGGCCAGCAACTCCAGCAACTCTGAGTCTATCTTCTCGTTCATGAACACGGCTAACGACAACGCCAGTGTGAACGGCTCTTTAGGACAGATGTATTTTGCAGGTACAGGTGGTCGTGGTCTGGTAGCTATCAGCCCGCTTATCTGGAACGCAGCTTTCTGGCCAGCAAACGACGCCCGCCGTCAGATCATCACCACTACTTCACGTGCGATCTTCACCAGAAAGTACAGAGACCCTCAAACGCAGACGGACTGGTCACCAATCATTCGTTATGCTGAGGTGTTGCTGAACGTAGCGGAGGCTGAGTCAAGACTAGGCAACAGCGGCAGAGCGCTGGACCTGCTTAATGCAGTTCGTGGCCGTTCTACTGACCAAACCTACAGTGGCCTTTCTGGCGACGCTTTAACTCAGGCCATCGTAAACGAGCGCCGTATTGAGTTCCTGGGCGAAGGTATGCGTTGGAAAGACATCCACCGTCTGGCAAAAGAAGGTAAGTTTGGCCCGGCTGGTATACCTGCTAAGGTAGCCTCTACGTCTAACCACATTCCGCAGTACAATGCGGCAAGCGGTACGTTCCCGGCTGCTACTATACCTTTCATTCCTTACGACGACTTCCGCTTCATCTGGCCAATTCCGGTTTCTGAGGTTGCTTCTAACCCTGTGTTAGCTGCACAGCAGAACCCTGGATATTAAGCCCAGCGGCTAGTATAGATTAAAAAAGCCCTGCCAGCTAATGCTGGCAGGGCTTTTTGTTTTACTTTTGATGCGCTGAACTTCGCTTCATATCATGAACCTACTCCCCAACTACAGCGGCTATACCCTGGAAGCAGGTATAGACGAGGCGGGCCGCGGCTGCCTGGCAGGCCCCGTTGTGGCCGCAGCCGTTATACTGCCGCCAGACTATAGCCATACTTTACTGAACGACTCTAAGCAGCTAAACCACAAGCAAAGACTGCAATTGCGGGTAGACATAGTGCGTGATGCTGTTGCCTGGGCCATAGGAGAGGCAAGCCCTGCTGAAATTGATCAGATCAACATTTTGCAGGCGACTTACCTGGCCATGCACCGTGCCATAGCCGGCCTTGGTGTGGTACCGGAGTACCTGATCGTAGATGGTAACCGTTTTAAGGGATACGGAGAGCTAGGCCATACCTGTATCGTGAAGGGGGATGGGAAGTACCTGTCAATAGCGGCAGCCTCGGTACTGGCTAAAACCCACCGCGATGAACTGATGTGTGCGCTGGCCAGAGAACACAGTGCTTACGGCTGGGAGCGAAACGCAGGGTACCCCACCAAGGAGCACCGCAACAGCATTGCGCAGTACGGAACCACGCAACACCACCGCCTGTCGTTCAGGCTGCTGTCAGAGGAGCAGTTGTCGTTGTTTCCTGAAAAAAATAAATAGGGAAGCCTATTTCAGTTTGATGAGGTCCAGGAAAAGCGTGAAGTTGTCGAGGGAAGACGGACTGGCTTCGAAGTTATCAAAGCTCATAGGCTTCACGATGTAGCCCGCTACGTTCAGTTTCTGAGCAGCCATCCGGTCTGTCTCTTCGTTGGAGGTGGTCATGATAAAAACCGGGATGTGGCTGAATTCCGGCTCGTGGCGCAGTTCGGCCAAAAACTCCAGCCCGTTCATGCGCGGCATGTTGATATCAAGCAGGATGACACTGGGAGCAGGGGATATTTTAGGCACGCCGCTTCCGCGCAGCATGTCAAGCGCCTCACGGCCGTTGCGGGCTACGTGTGTCGGGTGTGTAATGCCTATTTTCTTAAGTTCGCGTTCTACATTCATAATATCCAGATAGTCATCTTCTACTAAAAGGATATTAACGTCTTTATTTATCATAGCACTTCTTGAAAGTCGATAATCAAAATTAGTATAATTATTTCAATTATGCCTGATTTTTAGGCCAAGTAAAACTGAATGTTGCCCCTTGGCCAGGGCTGGAGGCTACCCAAATGTTGCCGCCATGGTGCTCCACAATCTTTTTCACGATGGCTAGTCCCACGCCTGTACTCTCCACGGCATCGCGCTCCTGTAGCGTCTGGAAAATCACGAAAATGCGCTCGTGGTACTCTGGTTCTATACCTGGCCCATCATCTGACACCGAGAAGGTATAGAAGTTCTCAGCCTCCTGGCAGGTGATGTCGATGCGGCCATCCTTGCGGTTGTGGTACTTAATGGCATTTGAGATCAGGTTCAGGAATACCTGGTGTAAATGCACACGTTCGGTATAGATCTGGGGCATGCCTGCGCCGATGGTAATGGTAAAGCCCTCTGGCGGCGAGGCCATGTCCGTCACCTCGGTCAGCAGTTGGTGCACATCCACCATTTCCTGTACGTAGCTGTTGCGGTCCACGCGGGCCAAGGCCAGTATACCGTTTATCAGGTTCTCCATCCGATGCACGCGCACGCGCATCATCATCAGATACTCTTTTATGTTGTCGGGCAGGTTCTGGCCCATGTCTTCCTTCACCCAGCGCGATGCCACTTCTATACCTCTCAGCGGCGCCTTCAGGTCATGGGACACCACATAGGCAAACTGGTCGAGCTCTTTGTTCTTGCGGTCCAGCTCCGTAAACGTCTCGTCAATGGTGGCCGACATGCGGTTCAGGGAGTACGACAGCTGGCTCAGTTCGTCTTTGGAGGTATCGACGATCTGCGTCTGGTACTCGCCTTTTGATATCTTATCGGCCAGCGTCACCATTTTCATGATGCGGTTGGAGATGATACGGGTAATGTATAAGGCCCAGCCAAGCCCCAGCAGCACCGACAGTATGGTAAGAACGGTGGACACCTGCCTTGTAGTATTGATACTGGTGTTGAGGCGATCATTTCTTTCTCCGCGCAAGGTATACTCGTGCGCGTTAAACACCCGGAAGTCTGTTCGGATGGTGTCCATCAACACTTTTTCGCCCAGTACCAGGGTGTCGAGTTTCATGTCGAAGGCGCGGGAGGAGTAGTCGAGGGTGTCGCTTCTCTTCATCTGAATGAGTGGCTCGGCGTACTGCTCTATCCAGTAATCGTGCGTACTGATGATCTTATCGAGTTTCTGCTGCTGGCTTTCTGAGGCGGTATAGCTCCTCACGTCGTCGCGCAGCCTGGGGAGGATGCGTTTGGCCTCATGGTAGGGCTCCAGAAACACTTCGTTTCCATTCAGCAGGTAGCCGCGCAAACCCGACTCCATGTCGATGATGTTACGCTGCAGCGAGGCCGAGTTTCGAACAACGATCTGAGAGCGGCTTACCCAGCGCATGTTCTCGATCACGTCCTCCGACAGCCTGAAGTTGACAATAGCGACCGTGGTAAAAAGCAGGGAAATCAGGACAAACCCGATAAAAAGCTTGGTTGATAGCTTCATGGAATATTATCTGGTGCGCGCCGAAGAGAGTTTTTGAAATGGCAGACGATATCCTGCTAAGATAGTAAAAATGCCGCGAAGCCCAGTAAATTCCAGGACAAAAGACGTGGTACCCGGCGACTTGGGCAAACAATAGGCAGGCACACGATTTTGGTGCGCGAAGCAGTTAAAAGTGAAAAATGGCATGGGATCCTTTTGGCTAAAAAAGTGACGGGTTGGTTTACGCACCGGCCTCTGCAAGGTTATGCACACCAGAGTGTGGATAAAAATCTGACGCTGGTCAGCACCTGTAAAACCTGCCGGTAAAACATGGGGCGCCAACGCCAATCTTGTTCTGACATAAATTTAGGAAGCGGTTTTATTTTACTTAATTTTGGGCATCTACTTTATTAGCAATCAAATCTGATATGGAACTGAAGAAAATAGCTTTGAATGATGTGCACGAGTCGCTGGGAGCGAAGATGGTGCCTTTTGCAGGGTATAACATGCCGGTGCGCTACTCATCTGATCTGGAGGAGCACAACACCGTGCGCAATGCGGTAGGTATATTTGACGTGTCGCACATGGGCGAATTCCTGGTGAAAGGCCCTGAGGCGCTAGACCTGATCCAGCGCATCACTACGAACGATGCCTCTAAGCTGACCCCCGGCAAAATTCAGTACTCCTGCTTCCCCAACGAGGAGGGCGGCATTGTGGACGATCTGCTGGTTTACTGCATGGCCGAAAACGAGTACATGCTGGTGGTGAACGCCTCAAACATCGACAAAGACTGGGCCTGGGTGAACAAGTACAACACCAAAGGTGCGGAGCTGCAAAACATTTCGGATGAAATGTCGCTGTTTGCCGTGCAGGGACCTAAGACGGTGGAAGCGCTACAGTCACTCACTTCCGTAGACCTGGCCAGCATGGTGTACTATACCTTCGAGAAAGGTGAGTTTGCCGGTGTGCCTGATGTTATACTCTCTGCCACAGGCTATACCGGTTCCGGTGGATTCGAGATTTATGTGAAGAACGAGGATGCTGAGAAGGTATTCCATGCCATCATGGAAGCCGGCAAGGAGCAGGGCATTAAGCCAATCGGTTTGGGTGCCCGCGACACGCTGCGTCTGGAGATGGGCTTCTGCCTCTACGGCAACGACATCGACGATAGCACTTCGCCACTGGAGGCCGGCCTGGGCTGGATCACCAAGTTCGACAAGGACTTTGTGAACGCCGAGAGCCTGAAAGAGCAGAAGGCGGCTGGCGTAACCAAAAAGCTGGTTGGTTTTGAGATGCTGGAGAAAGCTATACCTAGATCGCACTACGAGATCGTGAACGCCGAGGGCGAGAAGATAGGCGAGGTGACGTCAGGCACTATGTCGCCATCTTTGGGCAAAGGCATCGGCATGGGCTACGTGCAAACAGAACACAGCAAGCCGGGTACCGAAGTGTTCGTACGCGTGCGCAACAAAGACATGAAAGGCCAGGTAGTGAAGCTGCCGTTTGTGAAAAAATAGCTTGATTGTTGATTGTTAATTGTTGTTCGCAGGACCGGACATTTTTAATGATCAACAATCAACAATATAACTATCAACAATTAATACATGCCAAGCATAGATGTGTGCTACAGCCCCGAGCTGCTGCACCTGTACGAACTGGAGGGAAAGGCGGTGGTGGCTGTGGATATTCTGCGGGCGACCTCTACTATGGTGACAGCCTTTGCGCACGGAGCCACTGATATTATACCTGTTATGCAACTCGAGGAGTGCCGCAGTTACGCCGAGCAGGGCTGTCTGACGGCGGCGGAGCGCAATGGCATTAAGGCTGAAGGCTTCGATCTGGGTAACTCGCCCTTTGCCTACATGAACGGGCAGGTACAGGGCCGCACGGTGGCCATTACGACTACCAACGGCACCCGGGCCATCCGTCTATCCGAAGCCGCGGCCGAGATTGTGGTGGGTGCTTTCCTGAACCTGGAGGCTGTGGCGCAGCACCTGCGCGATCTGCAACTGGATGTACTGGTAGTATGCGCCGGCTGGAAAGGTAAGTTTAACCTCGAAGACACGCTCTTTGCCGGGGCCCTGGCTGAGCGGCTACACGGGGAGTTTGCATTCGAGAACGACGCCACCCTGGCCTCGCTATACCTGTACCACGCCGCCAAAAGCGACATGGTTACCTTCCTCCGCCAGTCCTCCCACGTGCGCCGCCTCGAAAACCTGGAGATCCACAAAGACATCGAGTTCTGCCTCCAGCACGACACATACAGCGTGCTGCCTGTTTGGAAAGGAGATAGGTTGGTAAACCTGAGGGAATTTAAAAGTTTAGGAGTTTAGGAGTTAGAGAGTTTAAGAAATCAGAAGTACTCTCTTAAAAGAAGTACTCTATCCGGAAAATTAAAATCTATAAAAACAGAGCAGGGACCATCTTAATGGGGTCCCTGCTCTGTTTTTATTTTAACTCTTTCCTTTATCACTCTTAAACTCCCCAACTCTTTAACTTACTTCAGTTTCTCGTTCTGCTTATGCCTTTCGCTGTCGCGGGAGGTTTTTTTGTCGAGGTTTTTGCGGAGGGCTTCGGTCAGGTCTATACCTGTTTGGTTGGCGATGCAGATGAGCACGAAAAGCACGTCGGCCAGTTCGTCGGAAAGTTGTTTGCCCTCATCGCTTTTCTTGAACGACTGCTCACCATACTGCCGTGCCATGATGCGGGCCACTTCACCCACCTCTTCCGTCAGGATGGCCATGTTGGTGAGCTCGTTGAAGTAACGAACACCGTTTTCTTTGATCCAAGAATCTACAATGCTTTGGGCTTCGGCAATGGTCATTGGTATAAGGCTTTTGGTTATTTGCCAAATTTAATCACAAAATCCACGTAAGGCACCCCGATCGGGACCGTTGCTGCAATATCGCCATTGTTGATAAAGGCCAGATCAACAGTTATACGCTCGCTCATAAACCGCAGGCCGTACGAGATCAGGCCATAATAACCGTCGCTGGGCACCAGCCAGTTCTCCGACACCAAGCCTACCCTCCGACTGATGCGTTTCATGCCGCTTAGGTTGATAAATGGCTTTTGAGAGAACTCGCTGTCCACAAAGCCATAACCCAAGCCCAGGGTTACGTTGTCGTCGGTGTTGCCGTACGTTGCGATGCCGTAGCCAATGCCTAGTCCGGAGAAGTCTTCCTCCACTCCAACCACATTCATGTAAAGCAAACCACCGCCTGCCCGCCATTTGTCATTTATCTCGAAGCTGGCTTTGGGCGCGATGTAAAAAGCCGGGGTGCCCGAAAAAGTGGAGATCAGCTCGAAGCCACCGCCCATCGTAAAGTTATCGGTAATGCCGAAATGAAACGAGTTGAGCACCAGGTAGGTGTTTTGGAAATAGGCTTCGCCTTTCTTGAGGCTAAATGCCGAGGGAGAGAACAGGTAGCGGGTGGCATTGGGGTTTTCGAACCAGTAGGCACCGTCGCGTATCCGGCTGTCTTCTATGATTTTGGTGCTTTTGATCTGGGTATGGGGAATCAAGACCTCTCCGGCGCTATCGGTTTGGAGCCGTATGCCGCCCTCGGTCTGTCCTAGATAGATACCCTGGATGACAGAGCCGTCGCGTGTTTCCACGATCCAGCGCTTGCCAATTACGCTCTTGGTGAGCGTAGTGTCGGTCTGGGCCCGAGCGCCAAAAGCTATACCTGTTAAAAATAGGGCGCACAGCATCAGCCGGGCGAGGAGTTGAGGCAGACGTACTGCCTGATTAGATATGGCTTTCATAAAACCCGTCCGATAAGGTATAACTTATATACGTAAAAATATATAAATTAATCCTTTTATTTTTCAAGTGCGTCTCAAAATTTCGAGGCGGTTTATTCCCTGTTTTTAGAGTCGATGGTGATGGTGACGGGCCCGTCGTTAAGAAGCGCTACTTTCATGTCGGCCCCAAATTCGCCGGTCTGTACCTGCTTGCCCAGCGCCTCCGCCAGAAGCGCGACAAAACGCTCATATAGAGGTATGGCCACAGCAGGCGGAGCCGCCTGGATGTAAGAAGGCCGGTTACCTTTTTTGGTAAGGGCATAGAGCGTAAACTGACTGATCACCAGCAGATCACCCTGCACATCCTGCACACTCAGGTTCATTTTGTCATCAGCATCGCTGAAGATGCGAAGCTGCACCACTTTGTTGGCCATCCATCTCAAATCTTCTTCTGTGTCGTCTGTCGTAAAGCCGGCGAGTAACAGCAAGCCAAGGCCGATCTCGCCTTTTACCTGGTGGTTGATGGTGACAGATGCCTGGGTGACGCGTTGGATAACGATGCGCATGAGGTATACCTTTGGTTCAGCTGCAAAGGTAGGGTTTCTGGTGTATTTATACCTGGGCTGAGGGGCGCTTAGTCCACATAACCCTCATACCGGATGCGGTTTACTTTGCCGTTTTTCAGGAAAAAGCGCAGCGAGATAGGAGCACCCTCCACAGTGGTGGCCACAATTTCGGAGTTGGTCTGCAGAATGCGCACATCGAAGTTTTTGAGCTTGGTCATCAGCTCGGGCTGTCCCATGCCTACCTTCATGTTGTTGCGCAGGGCGATGCCCCCATTGCGGATGTCGGCCACCTGCAGCAGCAAGTCGCCGGTTTGGGAAGGAGCGTATAGCTCAATCACCGACTCACCGAAGCGGATGGTATAGATCGTGTCCGTAACGGCGGGGCGGTGCATGTTCTCCACGGGGTCGGCATCAAGGGTGAAGTCTGTGTTGATGCGGGCAAAGTAAGCGTCCAGCTTTTTGCTCTGTCGGTAATCCGACAGGAAGGGATTGCCCAGAAAATCGATAGTGGCCGCCGGACCCGCTGGCTGGCGCCGGGCCAGCAGGGTGTCTGGTTCGGTGTGCTGGTTGCGTTCCCGCGGTTCTTCTTTTTGCTCCTCGAGCGTGTCCTCTGGCCGGCAGGCGGCCGCCGTGGTACTGATCAGCAATAGCAGGACCAACAGGCGTACAGAAAGGCTGTACCTGTGTCGTAAGCTGAAGCTGAGAAGATGTAACATGGTGTAGGTTAAAAAGCGGGAAAGCAAATTATACTTTTCATACGAGAACAGACGTTCTTAAAGTTTTGTTTATTTGGAAATTTATTCTGTAGATTCTGCGGGGTATAAAGTATAATTTTGCGGCAAATATCCACATTTATGTCATTACAACAAATAGCTTTGGTCACTTGCCAGAGCCTGGGCAACTACACCGCCAACGCTGATAGCGAAGACGAGCGCCTGTACCGTTTTTTGGCCGAAAAAGGCCATCAAATTTCTTTTCAGGTATGGGATGATGAGCAGGTGGACTGGACTGCTTTCGACGCCATCATCATCAAGTCACCCTGGGATTACTTCGACAAAATAGAGGCCTTCTATACCTGGCTCGACAAACTGGAGGCCCTGGGTTGCCGGGTGCTCAACCCGGTGAAAACACTGCGCTGGAACGCCGACAAGATATACTTCAAGGACATGCAAACGCAAGGTGTTAAGATTGTGCCCACCGTGTGGCTGGAACAGGGCGCCACGTTCGATCCAGACAGTGTGTTTGAGGCGATCGGGCGGGAGAAGGTCATTGTGAAGCCCCGTGTTAGCGGAGGCGCCAAGAACACCCTGGCCATCAGCAGAGCCGAGGCCGGCAGTTTCACAGCCCGCATCAATGGCTTGCTGCAGGACGAGCCCTTTTTGGCACAGCCGTTTCTGGAGGAGATCAAAACGCAGGGCGAATGGTCTTTTATTTTCTTTGGTGGCAGGTATAGCCATGCCGTGCTCAAAAAAGCCAAGTCAGGCGATTTCCGGGTGCAGCACTTTTTTGGTGGGAGCGTGCATACGCCGGCGCCGCCTGCCCGCCTGCTGCAAACTGCTACCGCTATTGTGGAGCAGTTTGCCCAGGACTGCCTCTACGCCCGCGTTGATGGCGTGGAGCTCGATGGCGACCTGGTGCTGATGGAACTTGAACTGATCGAGCCCTTCCTGTTCCTGAGCACCAGCGAAGGGGCTTTGGAACGCTACCATGAAGCTTTCCTGTCGTTGGCAGGACAGCTGGCAGAGAAGGTATAGCTTAAACCTTGCCCTTAAAAACGAGTACAGGCAGCGGCGCGTGCAGTACCATTTTCTTGGCCAGACTTGGGTTGAAAAGTGAGTCGAAGGTGCTACGCTCCTGGGTGGTGAGGGCCAGCAGGTCGATGGCTTCGCTGCGGGCAAAGTCCTGCAAGGCTTCGGCTACGTCGCTGCCCTCCAGCAGGGCGTAGCGGATGTCGTTTTCAGGGGCGCCGTGCTGAAGGTTCTGCTGCAACTCCAGCAGTTTTTCGCGGTCTTCCTCCGGGTCGTCGGAAATGTGCACGCAGTAGATCATGGGCTGCAGGTGGCCAAACAGCTGCCGGATACGGTCTATGTCGGCCACGTCGGTCTTCCCGAAATCGGTGGCGTACAGAATGCGGCCAGGTATAGCACCATTGAATTGATTCGGCACTGTCAGCACAGGCACGCGTGCCTCTTCGATCACCTTTGTAGACACCGTGCCAAACACAGCCCGCCCGAAGCTAGCCTCGCCCTTTGTGCTCATAACCACCAGAGCCGGACGGAAGCGCTCTGCCTGCTCAGGTATTTCCTCTTCGGGCAAACCGTGAATAAAAGTCCGCTCGATGTAAAGGCTGCTGCCCATGCTTCGGGCTTTGTGCTGCAACTCCTCGTAGAGCGCCTCCAGTTGCTCGAGTGCCTCCGTCTCGTTTCGGTGCAGCACGCGCTCAGCCAGTTGCTCCGAGGGGTTCAGGTGAGCGGCGCTGGCAGGCACCGGGTCGGCATCGGCCAGGTAATCCTGAAAGCAGTGGAGCAGCAGCAACTTGGCTCCGGGCACCTTTGCCGCCAGTTGTAGCGCGTAATGGCTGGCCTTGGTGGAGCCTTCCGAAAAATCGACGGGAGTGAGTATCCGAAACATGTTTGGGAGTTATGGGTTGGCCCATATATACGTACATAGCCCTGCCAGGTATAAGCCAGAGCCGCCAAACAGGTATAGCATCAGGATATTTTCTGTATGAAATGGGACAGAAGCAGACAGGTTCGGGTGGTTTCTAATTTTTTCGGTTAATTTGTAGCCTCATACACCCCGCTATGCCGAAACGCATTGTCTTTTTCTTCATCGCATTCGTAACACTGGCCTCCCTGGTCTACTATGGCTTCAGCAGGTGGCAGGATGCACAGCAGAAGGTGGACCTCTGGACACTGGTGCCCGAAACGGCGGCTTTTGTGGTAGAGACCAACAACCACAACGACCTGAAGAAACACCTGGAGGAGACCTCGCTGTGGGAAAGCCTTTCGGGTCTGCCCGTGGTGCAGCGCTTTCAGGAGAACATGGCCATGCTCGACAGCGTGGCGCCCGGTAACCAACGCCTCGACCGTTTTCTGGACAAGAAGCATATCCTGACGTCGGTGCATGTGCTTGGTAAAACCGACGTGGAGTTCGTGTACTACATTCCGGTGGTATCCGTTGGCGAGCACCGTTTTCTGCGCACGCTCACCGAGAACATCGTGAAGAACCCCATGTTCAAGGAGAACACGCGTGAGTACCAGGGCATGCTGCTCACCGATGTCACCAATACCCAACTGGGCAACAGCTTTACCTTTTTCTCTTATCACAACAACCTCATCCTGAGCGCCTCTCCTGTGCTGGTGGAGGAGATCGTGCGCCGTATCAACCGGGGCAAGCTCAGCTCCATAGCCGCAGACTATGCCAAGGTGAACTACCTGAGCCAGGCTGATGTGTACGCCAACGTGTTTGTGAATTACCGCGCCCTGCCTGACCTGTTTGGCCTTTTCGTGCAGGATGACCTGATGCCACAGGTACGCTACCTGAGCAGCTTTTGCCGCAACGCCATGCTGGAGCTCAAGCTTGACCAGAACAAGATTTTCCTGAACGGCTTCTCTAACCCGGAAACCTTAGAGGGCTCTTTCCAGACGCAATTGCAGCCCGCCAAACCGCGTCCGCTCGACATCAAACTGCTGCTGCCAACCCGTACGGCGGTGCTCATGCACTTCGGGGTAGGGGAGGTGGCCCGCCTGCGCGACGGCAAGGCGGAGACCGACGCCTTCAGCCCCTCCATCGACAGCCTGGCAGGCTCCTTCAGCCAGGAGATTGCACTGGCCTACATGGAGTCGTACAACATGAACACGAGCCCCGACAAGCTGGTGATTGCCCGCATGGAGAGCAGTGGCAGAACCGGTGCCCGGCTACAAGCCCTGGCAGAGCAACTCAGCAAGGCCCGGAACGAAAAGATCTATACCGAAAAGTACGGCAACTATACCTTGCAACTGCTGGATATGGAGAACCTGCCCGGTCGTTTGTTCGGCAGTCTGTTCGCCGGTTTTGAGCAAAGCTACGTCCTGCAGCTCGATAACTACATGATCTTCTCGCCGGAGATTGCCAGCCTGCGCGCCCTCATCGATGACATCAATGCCGGCGAGGTATGGGGGCGCTCTGTGGCTCAGAAATCCTTTCTGGAGGAAACGCTGCAGGAGGGGAATTTTAGCCTATACATGAACACCGTGAATGCCTGGTACATCCTCAACCGCTATGTGCAGGAAGAAAACCGCGAGGACTTGCTGCAGCACTCCAGCCTGATCCGGCGGTTTAACCAGGTGAGCGTGCAATTTGCCCGCGCCGAGAACCAGTACTATACAAGTGTACTGTTCCGGAGACAAGAGCGCCACACCGAGGGTGGCCAGGAGGGCTTTGAAGAAGAGCTGACCATTCCGTTTGCGAGCCGCCTTATTTCTCCGCCCTATCCGATCCAGAACGCCATAGACCGCAGCCGTGAAGTGGCGGTGCAGGACTCGATGCAAGTGCTGCACAACATTACCGCTACCGGCAGCCGAGGCTGGACCGACACACTCCAGACCCAGGTGCGGGGTGGCCTGCAGCAGGTAGAGCTCGGTAGCGACAAACGTTTGCGCTACGTTTTTGCCACCGCCACCCGCATACAGGCCATCGACAACCTGGGCCGCAACCTGGAGCATTTTCCGTTTAACGTGGGCGACACGCTGCGCCTTCAACGCCTGGCTGTGTTCGACTTCCAGAAGAACCGCGACTACCGATTTTTGGTGGATGATGCCTTGGGCAATCTCTACATGTTCGACACACGCGGCAACGCTATACCTGGCTGGCAGCCCCGCCGCATGGACTACCGCCTGGCTGCCACGCCGCAGCACGTGCGCGTAGGTGGCCGCGATGTGATTTTAGTGCTGCTCGAAAACGGCTACATCTACGCTCTCAACACAAAAGGAGACACCTACCCGGGCTTTCCGTTCAGCTTGCGCGTTCCGATAACCTCGGAGGGGGTGATACGGGCAGGTGCCGACCTGCGCCGCTCTGTGGTGACGGTCGTGACGCGCTACGGCGAGGTGGTAGAGTTTAACCTGCAGGGCCAGGTGGTAAAGCGGGAGCAACTGCCGCGCCCGAGCAAAAGCGCCATGTTCGATCTGTTGCCCGATGCCAGTGGCCGTTCCTTCATTATTGTGCGCCAGGACCAGGGCAAGGTTACGGCTTTCGACCAGGACCTGAAAGAGCTGTTTGAGAAACGCTATGTAACCTCAGCACCCAAGACCGTGCAGTACTTTAACTTCGGAGGGGGCAATCAGGTATACGCCATTACAGAGACCGGCCCGCAAAAAACCTACCTATACGGCCCTGATGCCCGCCTGATTGGCGGACGATCCCTGGAAAGCAACCAGGCTGTGAGCATTCACTATAACGAGGTGGGCAACAACTACTCGGTCTACAAAGTGTTCCGCAATGAGCTTCAGAAGTTGAATTTTAAGCTACCGAATTAAAAACTCTTGAACCAACCTTTCTTGTAAAACAGGTATAGCTGCACTACCACCAGCGTGGTCATCAGGATGATCAGGATCGGGTAGCTGTAGGGCAGGTATAGCTCGGGCATGCTCAGATGGAAAACCTCACCTGTTTCCGGGTCTTCGCGCGAGAAGTTCATGCCGTAAACCCCTGCAATGAAGCTGAGCGGGATGAAGATACTCGAGATGATGGTAAGCACTTTCATGATCTCGTTCATGCGGTTGCTCACCGTAGACATGTACAACTCCACCAAGCTCGTCGACATTTCCTTGTGGCTGTCAATGAGGTCGATGAGCTGGATGGTGTGGTCGTAGGCGTCGCGGAAGTATACTTTGAGGTTGTCGGGTATTATGTCGGCGTCCATGCGTAGCAGCTCGTTCATTTTGTCACGCTCCGGCCAGGCGATGCGCCGCAGCTTTATCAGCTCGTTTTTCAGATCCAGGATTTCCCGCAGGGTCTGCTTCGAGGGTTTGTCCAGAATCTTCTGCTCCAACTCCTCGATGTAAACACCAATGGCACCCATCACCGGGAAATAATAGTCGAGCACCACATCCAGAATGGCATAGACAAGGTACATGGGTGGGCGTTGCCGGATGATGCCCTTGCCAACGCGGATGCGCTCGCGAAGCGGGTCAAGGCAGTCTTCGTAATCGCTCTGCAGTGTAAGGACATAATTAGGCCCTGAGAAAACAGAGAGCTGCACATCTTCGAGCGTGTGGTGCTCTGCGTGCCAGCGCAGCATGCGGGTGATGATGAAGAGGCGGTCATCAAGCTCGTCTACCTTAGGGCGTTGGTAATCGTTGATCACGTCTTCCATTTGCAGCGAGTGGATGCCGAAGTCCTGTTTGAGCAGCTCCAGCATGGTGAGGTCGGCGTAGCCCCGAATGTCGATCCAGTGTGTTGCGTCGGGCCGGGCTTTTACCTGCTGCACAAGTTCGGCATACGATACCAGCTCCTGCTCTTTGAAAAACTGCTCGTTAAACGACATCAGGAGGTAGCGTGGGGCATGTGCCTCTGCAGGTATAAAAAGGGAGCCCGGGCTAATGCCGAGTTTGCGGTCCAGGATTTTATGTCGGGAGCGGTGTCGTTTCTTTTTGGCCATAAGGGTGCTTGGGTGTGCTGCTGTTGTACAAGGTAATAAAAATTAGGTTTTGCCTTTGGGTAAGTTTGTAGCTGGTGGGAGTGCAGTTGCAGGTATGGCGCGAGCGTCCGCGCTCGAGACTGGTATCGTTGTACCTCCCCGAGACTGTGCTCGGGACAGGCTGGCCCAGGTATAGGTATTACCGCAAGTTTAGCGTCAGCGCAACTTGTCGTTGCATAAGGGGTAAGTTTGTAACTGGCGTAGCGGCTGCTTTGCAGGTATAGCAACAATGCTACTGCGTAGCTGGCTTTTAATCGTCAAAGGCGCATCTGAGACAGCTAATTGTTTCATAACTAGCTGATAGTTAGTCTTGTTATACCTGCCAGGGGGCATGTGCTACAGCGCTTTTTCCTTAGAATGACAGCTACATAAAGTCCCCCTTGGGTGTAGGGGCCCTCGACAAAGAAGGAGCAGGGGGATGTTAATCGTGCACGAAATTTGGGATAGGGCCCCATGAAAAGACTCACACAACCTCTACAGCAACTCCGTCTATACCTTCCAGCTTCCCTGTTACTTCCTGCTGCAGCTTCTTGCGCACCTCCAAAGTCAGGCGACAGTCGAGCTCGAACTGCTGGTTTTTTACGCCGAGTTCGTACTCTTTTATCAAACTCATCACATCATTCATCTGTGGGTAAGCGAAGTGTACCTGCAGCAGCGAGGTTTCGTGTCTTTCGATGATGGTGGCGTTGCTCAGGGCTTCGGCAGTGGATGTTTTGTAGGCGTTGATCAGGCCGCTGACGCCGAGTTTGGTGCCGCCAAAGTAGCGCACTACTACCACCAGCACATTGCTTAGGTCGAAGGAACGGATTTGGCCCAGAATGGGGTCGCCGGCGGAGTGGTTGGGCTCACCGTCGTCGTTAGCGCGGTAACGGCTCTTGTCGGCCCCCAGGCTGTAGGCGTAGCAATGGTGACGGGCGTCGTAATATTGCTTGCGAAGATCGGTGAGGACCTCCTTCACTTCATCTTCTGAGTACACCGGGTAGGCCAGTGCAATAAACTTACTGCCTTTTTCTTTGTAGAGGCCTTCGGAGGGGGCTTCGATGGTGCGGTAGGTATCTTCCATAAACGTAAGGGGGCGTGGCAACTTCTCATGGCGCAAGTGCAGGGCTGGCGCCAACACAGCCAGCACAGGCCCGGATGCTGTCTTGCAAAGGTAACACAAGCCTGGGCAAGCGCCAAGCAAGCCCCTTTTATAGGCACATTAACTGAAATTGTTTTAATTTGTGGCTGCACTAAATTTTACCTTTTGTCTGCCACGCCATACCTGATCCGCTTTACCGAAACCGGTAGCCCCGCCATAGGCTTTATCGCCTCTACGCAACTGGCTCAGAACATACCTTTTGCCATCAAGCGGGTGTTCTGGACCTACGGCACCCCGGCCGGTGTGCTACGCGGGCAGCATGCCAATAAAGCCACAGAAGAGGTGCTGGTAGCTGTAACTGGCAGCATCCGGGTAGAGACCGACAACGGGAAAAGCAAGCAAACTTTCGAGCTAAATGATCCGTCGGAGGGGCTATACCTACCCGCCATGTGCTGGACCGATCTGCACTTCGCTTCGGGCACGGTCGCCGTCTGCCTCACATCCACCGATTTCGAGGAGTCCGACTACATCCGCGACTACGCCACCTTTCAAAGAATGGCTGCGCATCTGGCCTTGTAAACTGCTTAGACCTATGCTCACCACGCCAGTCCCTTATTTTGCTTTCCGACATTTTCCGGCAGGTATAGACCAGCAGGTAGAGCTGGCACTATTGCGTGCGCTGCGCGGGCAGCAGTATATTCTGGGCCAGGAGGTAGAAGCTTTCGAAGGCGAATTTGCCAACTACCTGCAAGCGGGTGCGGCCATCGGAGTAGGCAATGGCTACGACGCACTGGTGGTGGCCCTGAAAATCCTGGGTATAGGCCCCGGTGATGAAGTGATCGTGCCCGCCAATACCTTCATTGCGACAGTAAATGCGGTGGTTGCCGTGGGGGCTATACCTGTGCTGGCCGAGCCCGATCCGTATACCTGTAACCTAACGGCCGCTGTAGCAGCGCGGCACATTACAACCCGTACCAAAGCCATTATACCGGTGCATCTATATGGTCAGGCTTGTGAGATGGACGGGTTTATGCAACTGGCCGCGCAGTGTCAACTGACTATCGTAGAAGATTTTGCCCAGGCACAAGGAGCCCGCTACAGAGGTCGCCCGGTCGGGAGTTTCGGTCGCGTAAGCGCCACCAGTTTTTACCCGACCAAAAACCTGGGCGCCCTCGGCGATGGGGGAGCTGTCGTTACTTCCGACCCTGCATTGGCGGCTTATGCCCGCATGTACTGCAACTATGGGCAGCGGCAGAAATACCATAACCAGATCGTAGGCATTAACTCCCGCCTCGACACCCTACAGGCTGCCGTGTTGCGCATCAAACTGCAACACCTCGACGAACTCAATAGCGAGCGGCAACGCCTGGCACAGGTATACCTGAGCGCCCTGCCAGGTATAGGCGATATCAAACTGCCCGTCACATCCCCGGACTGCACCCATGTATACCACATCTTCAATATCCGCACAGCGCAGCGTGACAGGCTGCAGCTATACCTGTCGGAGCAAGGCATACAAACGGCTATTCACTATCCGGTGCCGGTGCATTTGCAGGAAGCTTATACCTGGCTGAAGTATGAAAGAGGCAGTCTGCCGGTGACAGAAGAACTGGCTGAAACAAGCCTGAGTCTGCCGCTTTACCCGGGTATGACCGAAGCTGAGCAGGAGGCGGTTATCACTGCCATTCACACATATTTTGAGCGCCATGGTTGAGACAGCCTCATTGCCGTTGGTGTCGGTTATCTGCCTGTGCTATAACCACGGGCGTTTCATTGCGGAGGCATTGGATTCGGTGCTGGCCCAGACTTATCCCCATCTGGAAATCATCATCATGGATGACTGCAGTACCGATAACAGTGTGGCCATTATAAAAGAATATTGCCTGAAATACCCGCAGCTCACCTTCCTGAGCACAGGCACCAACCAGGGCAACACAAAGGCCTTCAACTTGGCCTGGCGAGCCTCCAAAGGCGAATACATCATCGATTTTGCTACCGACGATGTGTTGCTTCCCGAGCAGGTAGCGCAACAGGTTGCAGCCTTCCAGCAGCTGGACAAAACATACGGTGTCGTTTACTCAGATGCCGAATACATCGACGATAACGGCAGGCATGTGCGCTTTCATTGCCAGCGCAACCAGGCAGGCGAAGTTATTTCATTTGCTCCTTCCGGCAACATTTTTCACCACCTGCTGGGGCGCTACTTCATTTGCCCGCCCACTATGATGATGAAGCGGCAAGTGTTGCAGGACTTGGGTGGCTACGACGAAGCGCTGGCCTATGAGGACTTCGACTTCTGGGTGCGCTCCGCGCGCAGCTATAAGTACTTTTTTCTGGATGCACTTACCACCAAACGCCGCCTGCACGGCAGCTCACTTTCGCAACAATTGTACAAGCCCGGCGACAAGCAGTTGGCTTCGACGGTGTTGGTTTGTGAGAAAGCACTGCAGCTGGTGCAAAATCCGGAAGAGAGAGACGCCCTGACCCGTCGGTTAAAGTATGAAGCCCGCCATGCCTTCCTGACGGGCCATTACCAGCAGGCCGAGCAATTTCTGAGCCTGCTGCGGCAGCATGCCGGGCTAGGCCCCGTATACCGCACCCTCCACCTTCTCAACAAGCTTAAAGTAGATTTGCGGTTCCTTAGAGTGCTGTATCACAGCATTTTAAATCGCTGAAATTGCACTCTGTCATGGACTTGCTATAGATTGTAACCAAACATGTAAACTGTTTTATATTTCTGCGTAAGAATAGGTTATCCCAGGCGTGTTTTAACGGTTTCGTGCTTGCTGAGTGGCAGTACAAAGTTGGAGTGCACTCCTGAATTCGAACTCCTTTTTTAGCAGTTAGTTAACTTAATGTTAAGCTGCCAATGACTATTAGAGCATAATTACCTATATTTGAAGTTCAATCGCCTAAAACAACACCATGATTACAGCCATTGCCTCCCGTGTAGAAGTCATGAAATGGATGGAAAGCTTTGTCCAGGAAAAGATGACAGAGTTTTTGAAATCTGTGGAAGACAGTTGGCAGCCAGCTGACCTGCTGCCAGATGCCCGCATGGAGAATTTCTTTGAAGAAATTAAAAACCTGCAGGAACGTGCCCGCGACCTGAGTTATGACCTGCTGGCCGTGCTGGTAGGAGATACCATTACCGAAGAAGCACTCCCGACTTATGAAAGTTGGCTGATGTCGATCAAGGACGTGCCAAGCAACGAGGACAGCCCTTGGATGAAGTGGAACCGTGCCTGGACAGCGGAAGAAAACCGCCACGGCGACCTGCTGAACAAGTACCTATACCTGACTGGCCGTATCAACATGCGTGAAATGGAGGCGTCCACGCAATACCTGATTGCCGATGGCTTTGACCTTCAGACCGATAACGACCCGTACCGCGCTTTCGTGTATACCTCATTCCAGGAAACCGCTACTAACCTGTCGCACCGCCGCGTAGCCCAGATCGCCAAGAAACAAGGCGATGGCATGCTGGCAAAACTGTGTGGCTACGTGGCTTCTGACGAGGCACGACACGCCAAAGCGTATAAGGCCTTTGTGGGCAAAATATTCGAAGCTGATCCGAACGAGATGATGCTGGCCTTTGAGGACATGATGCGCAAGAAGATCGTGATGCCGGCGCACTACATGCGTGAACTGGGTGTGGATATGGGCAAAACCTTCGGCCATTTCACCGATGCTGCCCAACGCATCAACGTATACACCGCCCTCGATTATACCGACATCTTGCGCGATCTGGTAAAAGAGTGGAAGCTCGAAACTGTTTCTGGTTTGAACGATGCCGGCGAGCGTGCCCGCGACTACCTGGTAGCCTTGCCAGATCGTTTGAAGAGAGTAGCGGAGCGTATGAGAGCACCACAACTGGAGTATAAGTTCCGTTGGATTGACTAAGTAGCAGAAGCTATTTTTATAGAATAGGGGGCAGGTTGCGAAAGCAGCCTGCCCTTTTTGTTTGGCTGGTATCGATAGGGTGGGTATAGCGGTACTCTGCATTTTGAAGCTACCAGCTATTAAACCCGTATAAGAACCGTTGTGCAAGAACAAACGGCTGCGCTGCGTTGTTAGGTTATAAATCAGGAGAGAGATATGAGTATAGGGTATAGATTTGCAGAGTACATACCGCCGCAGGACGACAAGCAGGGATTCGAATCCTTGCTGAAGATCTTTTTGCAGTTGGTTATGATCACGTCCGGTGATGTGGCAGAAGCCTTGTCTTGGTTGAGTTCGCTTGATAAGCAGTATGGTCTCACGGGCGATGATTATGGCATCGGCGATTTTATTGAAGACCTTAAAAAGAAGGGCTACATCGACGAAAATCCGCAGGAAGAGGGCGTTCTGAAACTCACTGCCAAAAGTGAACAGAACATTCGGAAGAGCGCGCTCGAGGAGATATTTGGCAAGCTGAAGAAAGGCGGCAAAGGTAGCCATGCCACACCCCAGACAGGTATAGGAGACGAAACCAGCACCGATCGCCGCGAATACCGTTTCGGTGATGCGCTGGAGCAGATCTCCATGACCGACTCCATCCGCAATGCCCAGATCAACCACGGTCTTTCCGACTTCCGCCTGACCGAGCAGGACCTCGAGATCACGGAAACGGAGCACAAAACGCAGTCTTCCACCGTGCTGATGATCGACATTTCGCACTCCATGATCCTGTACGGCGAAGACCGCATTACGCCGGCCAAAAAAGTAGCGATGGCGCTGGCCGAGTTAGTAAAGCAGAAATACCCGAAAGATACACTGGATGTGATCGTGTTTGGAAACGACGCCTGGCAGATCGAAATAAAGGATTTGCCCTACCTAGAGGTGGGGCCGTACCACACCAACACGGTGGCCGGGTTGGAGTTGGCGATGGACATCCTGCGGAAGCGCAAGACGCCGAACAAGCAGATTTTCATGATCACCGATGGCAAACCAACCTGCCTGAAAGAAGGGGTTCACTACTACAAGAACAGCTTCGGGCTGGATCGCAAAGTAGTCAACAAAACCCTGAACCTGGCTGCTGCGTGCCGACGCCTTAAAATTCCGATTACCACCTTTATGATCGCATCCGACCCATACCTGCAGCAATTCGTAGACGAGTTTACCAAAGTGAACAATGGCCAGGCCTACTACAGCTCGCTGAAAGGCTTAGGGCACCTGGTGTTCCGCGACTACGGCCGCAACCGGAAGAAAAGCTTTTAAGTTGGAAAGTTTGGAAAGTAGAAAGGTAGAAAGTTGTAATGTCGGGGTACTATGCAGCATGATCGTTTCATTGTAGGAACAGGTCGCGACCTGTCCGAATCGTGCACCGAAAGAACTTGCGTTGTAAAAGAATTAAAGGCGATAGAGCATCCGTTTTAGCATTTCAGTTCTTCTGCCGGGCCTTAGATCTGTTTGCTACAAAGTGCAGAATGATCACCAGGGCAAATAGCAGATAGGCTAGGTGCGAACTGATTACATGGGAAATTCTTAAGATAAATGTTCCGACAGCAATAAGCAGCGAAAAAATTAAAAGCAAGGTATACAGTGTTGGTTTTTTCATGAACTAAATATATAGTTTTAACAAAGAAAAACAAATCACACTGTAAATATTTCAGTTAGAATTCGATCTAGCAGGAATGAACGATAAAGACATACCAGCCGAAATTGGCACCAGTTGAAATCACTTACGACTGTTTTTTTAAATGAACAAACATACAGAAACAAAAGGAGCAAGGCTCCCAAGGCAGTATAGTAGTAGGTAGTGCTCAGTTCAAAATATATGCTGGAAACGAAGGCGACCAAAACAGAAATAGGCCAATGATTTCCAATTGTTTATAGAGCGGGATCTTTCTTGTAAAACCAAGATACTTTTTTCGAAATGATCTCCGAAAATTTAACCGTTTAACAGTCATTCAACCGAAATAGAATGCAATACGAAGACATTAAAGCAGAGAACTTACTGAAGATAAAAACCCTGGGCCAGTTGCGTGCGGCCGGGTACGAGCCGCAGACTGTAAAGCAGGAACTGCGCCGGAACCTGATCCGGAAGCTACAGAGCAAAGAGCAGGTGTTTCCAGGTATATGGGGCTACGAAGAAACGGTGGTGCCGGACCTGCAGCGTGCCATCCTTTCCATGCATCATATTAACCTGCTCGGTTTGCGCGGACAGGCCAAGACACGGATTGCCCGCCTGATGGTGGACCTGCTGGACGAGTACATACCGATGGTGCAGGGCTCCGAGCTGAACGATGATCCGCTGCAGCCGCTTTCACGCTACGCCAAAGACCTGGTGCACGAGAACGGCGACGACACGCCCATCAGCTGGCTGCACCGGTCCGATAGGTATACCGAGAAGCTGGCCACACCCGACGTGTCGGTAGCTGATCTCATAGGTGATGCCGACCCGATCAAAGCCGCAACGCTGAAACTGCCTTACTCAGATGAGCGGGTGATTCACTTCGGTCTGATTCCGCGTTCTCATCGTGGCATTTTTGTCATAAACGAATTACCCGATTTGCAGGCACGCATCCAGGTGGCGCTGTTCAACATTCTGCAGGAAGGCGACATCCAGATCCGGGGTTTTAAGGTGCGCTTGCCACTCGACATTCAGTTTGTGTTCACGGCCAACCCTGAGGATTATACCAACCGAGGCTCTATTGTAACGCCGCTCAAAGACCGCATCGACTCCCAGATCATCACGCACTATCCGAAGTCCATCGAGATTGGCAAGAAGATCACGCAGCAGGAGGCGCACGTCAAAGACGAGCAGGAGCAGCTCGTAACGACCAACGACATCATCAGCGACCTGATTGAGCAAGTAGCGTTTGAGGCGCGGGAGAGTGAGTATGTGGATGCAAAGAGCGGCGTATCGGCCCGCCTGACTATTTCGGCTTTTGAGAACCTGCTGAGTGCCGCCGAACGTCGGGCTTTGCTGAATGGCGAGAACAAAACCTACGTGCGGGTATCGGATTTTCTGAACACCATACCTGCCGTGACGGGCAAAGTAGAACTGGTGTACGAGGGCGAGCAGGAAGGAGCCGGGCACGTGGCACAGGTGCTCATGGGCAAGGCCATCCGTGCCCAGTTCCTCAAGTATTTCCCTGACCCCGACAAAGCCAAAAAGTCGAAAGAAGGCAACCCTTATAAGAAAGTAACCGACTGGTTCGGAGACGGCAACACGGTGGATATTCTGAATGACGCCACCGCTTCGGAATACAAAAAAGCCCTGCAGGCTATACCTGGCCTGAGCGAGCTGGTCGAGAAATTCCGTTCTGATGCGAAAGGAGAGGAGAAGCTTTTCTTGATGGAATTTGCCCTGCATGGTTTGGCCGAGCACAGTCAGCTCAGCAAAAACCGACTCAGCACCGGCCTGCAGTTCAAAGACCTCCTCAGCGGTATGTTTACCATGCCAAGTTTTGGTGAGGAAGAGGACGAAGACGATTTTTAGGAGTTAGAAAGTTGAGAAGGTAGAAAGTGAAAAAGCCAGAAGCGGTGCATATATCGCTTCTGGCTTTTTGTTTTCTTGGAAGAAGGAAGGATATGGACTTTAGGATAAGCTATACCTGAAGCAAGGTAGTGACGAGGCTTTCCCACTCATCCTCAAGCGATGTATTAGGCCGCTTTTTACCGGCCCGGCTATACCAGTAGTCTGCGTTCCAGTTGTCGCCTTCCTGGCGGTGCAAGTAGGCGTGAATCCAGGCAGCGGTTTTATCCGGCAGGTCCTGTATGAGCACATGCGCCTTGTCCCAGTCGCCTTTCGCTTCGTGCCACAGCGCCTGCAGGTATACCGACGCCTTTGGTGGAGGTGCATCAACTGCGAGACTGGCTTTGAAGGTGGGGAGGTTCATGGGTTCAACCAGTTTAGCGTTTGTTATCAGTTGTGAATCAAGTGACTGTGTTGAACTTAAAAACCAATCCGAGAAAAATAGAAATCCTTATCATAGGTCCCATCAGATAATTTCCGGAAGTATATTCTGCCTTCCTCTTTGTTAATGATAATCTTCTGGGCTATAAAGTCAGTCCCAACTACAGGATAGTTTTTAAAAAGGATGGTGTCTCCCTTCAGCTCGTACTGTCCTTCTAACCTCTCTTCTCCAAACAGCCAGTTCGAGTAAATTGTATACTTCCCATTGCTGTACAGAGTTAAATCCATTCTGCTCCTATCGTCAAGGAAAGCGCCATCTAAAACTTTCTCGCCATCGAAAAGGCCATTTCGGGAGCCAAAGTGCAGCGAGTAAGCAAGTAAAACAGTCACAGACAAAAGCACAGGCAACCAGCTAGGCTGTTGCCCGGTCTCCTTTATTTTGATTACGATTAAAACGACCAGGCCAATGCTCCAGATCAGTGTAATAGCAATGGGTATGGAAATAAATATTTCATATAATAGCAAAATGTCACTTACCTCAATGAGATAAAGCGCATAGGATAAAGTTAATGTAAGTACCAGGAGGTATGCATAGAGGTTGACACTCGGGTTTTGTATTTTCATTTGCTTAGCTAAAGCGTTTAGTTTTTTAAAAGCAACTTACCCAAACAAAACCGGCAACTGCTTCACCAAGGTATAGCCACCCATCCACGCCATCACCAGCACCACCAGTATGCCAAAAATCGTCAGCCACAGCGGGTGCTTATACCTGCCGATGATCTTTGTTTTATGGGCAGCAATCAGGATGGTGCCAAGTGTGATCGGGAGGATGAGTCCGTTGAGGGCGCCCGCCAGGATGAGCAGGTGCACCGGTCGGCCGATGGTTACAAAAATGACTGTGGAGATGGCGATAAAACCGATGATGAACCAGTTCTCGTGTTGCTCGATGCTCTTGTGAAACGATTTGATAAAGGAAACCGAGGTATAGGCCGAGCCGATCACCGAGGTAATGGCTGCCGACACCATTACAATGCCAAACAGCTTATACCCGATATTTCCGGCCGCCAGTTGGAACACGGAGGCAGGCGGATTGCTTTCGTCCAGAATCAATCCCTTGCTAACCACACCCAGCGCCGCCAGAAAAAGGAAAATGCGGATAATGGAAGCCACGGTTATACCTGACACCGCGCTGGCGTTCACTTCTGGTAGAGCTGCTTCCCCTTTCACGCCAGCATCGAGTAGCCGGTGGCCGCCCGCAAAGGTAATGTAGCCGCCCACGGTGCCACCCACCAGGGTGATGATGGCAATGAGATCGATCTGATCTGGCACGAAGGTTTTGACCGCTGCCTCAGCCAGGGGAGGAGAGGAGGTGATGGCTACATAAACGATCAGCAAAATCATGAGCAGCCCCATGAACTGGGCGAAGCGGTCCATCACTTTCTTGGCCTCCCGCACCAGGAAAATGCCTATGGCAACGGCCGCTGCTATAATGGCCCCTAGTTCTGGCGTAATCCCGAAAAGCACATTAAAGCCGAGTCCGGCGCCACCCACATTGCCGATGTTAAAGGCAAAACCGCCGAGCACGATCAGTACCGCCACAAACAGGCCTAGGCCGGGCAGCACCAGGTTGGCAATGTCCTGCGCCCGCTTCTCCGACACGGCAATCACCCGCCACACATTCAGCTGCACGCCAATGTCGAGGATGATGGAGGCCAGAATGACAAAGCCAAAGCTCGCCGCCAACGATTGCGTGAAGACAGTAGTTTGGGTAAGGAAGCCCGGGCCGACGGCCGAAGTTGCCATCAGAAAGGCGGCCCCGAGCAGCACGCTCCAGTTGCGTTTCTGCTTCATGTGCGGAGCTTGTTTGGTGGGGCGAGTGCTATACCTTCCCGTTGCAGAGTTTCGTTGATGTGGCGGGCAAATTCCAGGGCATGCGGGCCATCGCCGTGTATGCAAACCGTATCAGCCTCTATACCTACCTCAACTCCCTGCTGCGACTGCACCTTGCCTTCGCGCACCATGCGCAGCACCTGGCTAGCCGCTTTGTCCGGGTCAGGAATGAGCGCATCAGGTTGGCGGCGGGAGGTGAGCGTGCCATCATGCTGGTAGGTGCGGTCCGCAAACACTTCGTGAGCAGCTCCTAGTTGAAGCCGGTTGGCAGCTTTGATCAGCTCACTTCCAGCCAGGCCGTACAGCAGCGCTTCAGGGTTTACCTTATAAATTGCCTCAGCGATGGCTTCGGCCAGATTGGTATCGGTAGCGGCCATGTTGTAGAGCGCCCCATGCGGTTTCACGTGGTGCAGCGTGCTGCCCTCAGCCTGCACGAAAGCCTGCAGTGCGCCAATTTGATACACCACCATGTCGCATACCTCCTCCGCCGAAACAGCCATGTTGCGCCGGCCAAAGCCCACTAGATCGGGCAGGCCGGGGTGAGCGCCGATGGCCACGTGGTGCTGCAGGCAAAGCTGTACGGTCCTGCGCATCACGCCCGGGTCGCCGGCATGAAACCCGCAGGCAATGTTGGCCGAGGTGACAAAAGGGAGGATCTGCTCGTCGTTTCCCATACGATAGGCGCCAAAACTCTCGCCCAGATCGCAGTTCAGGTCAACAGAAAGGGGTTTTTTCATTGGGTGTGTTTTAGGTGAATGGCATGTGCCAGCTGCGACAGATTTTGCTCCTGCCGGATGTAGAGCTGTTGCGCTTCTTCCAGCGACACTTCCTCAAACGAGATCGTCTGGCCCGGCACGACCTGCGCCAAGATAGGCAAATCGACGCTAACAACCTGCAGCATGCGCGGATAGCCGCCGGTGGTCTGGTGGTCGGCCATCAGCACGATCGGCTTGCCTTCGGGTGGTACCTGCACGGTGCCAAACGTAACGGCAGTCGAGATAAGCTCGGTCGGCTCACTCAGGTACAGCGAAACGCCCTGCAGCCGGTAGCCCATACGGTCCGACTGTGCCGATACCTGAAAGCGCTCTGTCCATACCTGCTCTCTGCTGGTTTCCGAAAAGAGTTCGAACTCAGGGCCTTTGATAGCCCGAAGGATCGGATTGGGGGCATAGGTGGGAAAATACTGCGGGTCGGGAGTCCAACTGGCGACAGTGTAGTCGTGGCCCTCGGTGTTGGCTGATGCCTGTGCGAACAGCGCTATACCTGTATCCGATGGACCAGGGCAAGGTATAAAGTCGCCGGCCTGCAACGCCCTGCCCTGGTACCCACCTATACCTGCCTGCAGGTAAGTGGCGTAACTACCCATCACCTGCGGTATCGCAAAGCCTCCTGATACTGCCAGGTAAGCACGGCAGCCTGATATAGGAGCTCCAAAGGTTAATGTACTTCCGCTCTTCACAAAAACGGGCCGCCATAGCCGGACTTTCTCTCCGTTAAGCTCCGCTGACAGATCAGCTCCGGTCAGGGCGATTAGCTGATCTTCGGTAAAATGGATAGTGGGTCCGATCAGGGTTATTTCCAGGGCGGCTTCCTCTTCATTATTTCCTGCCAGCATGTTGGCTACGCGGTAGGCAAAAGCATCCATGGCGCCGCTGGTGATGATGCCTTCTTTCTGATGGCCATACCTGCCCCTGTCCTGCAAGGTGGTCAGCAGGCCCGGTTTTACGATCTCAAGCCCCATGCGCCTTGTCCTTTAACTTCCAGTATTCCTTTTCTGAAATAGCCACGAACCTGATCTGGTCGCCGGCCTGTAACAGGCTGGGCTGCTCCCGGTTTGGGTCAAAAAGGCGAAGCGGCGTACGGCCGATCAATTGCCAGCCACCAGGCGTCTCAATGGGGTAGATGCCTGTCTGGTTGCCTGCTATACCTACCGAGCCGGCAGGTATAGCAGGCCTTGGGTTTTGCTTGCGGGGGGTAGCCAGCTTCTTGGCCATGCCACCCAGGTAGGGGAAGCCGGGCGCAAAACCGATCATGTATACCTGGTACTTGCCGCGCGTGTGACTGGCTATAACCTCCTGCGGACTGAGTTTGGTATGCCGGGCCACATACTCCAGGTCGGGCCCAAAAGAGCCGTTGTAACAAACCGGAATCTCCACTATGCGGGGAGCAGCGGCTTTGTCGTTCTCGCGGGCCACTTTGAGCATATACTGCAGCTGCTCAGTTACGTGGGTATAGGGGTTGTAGAAGCCTTGCTCACTTGCCTGCCAGGGGTCGTAATAGACGGTTACAGAATTGAAGGCAGGCACCTGCTCTACGAATCCGGTGAATGGATGGCGGTCGAGGTAGGCACTGAAGGCGCGCACTTTTGTATGGGTCGCTTTGTCGATGCTGTCGCCGAACTGCACCGTAATGGCGCTGTCGCCGAGTGGGTATAGCCGGAATAGCTGCATGTCTTTTTGCTTCATACCTGCGCTGACTAGTGTGACTCTGTATACCTGTGGGTAGCAGGTATAGTTAACCAAGGTACATAAAAAAACACAAGACCGCAGGGAAGCAGCCTTGTGTTTTGCTTGAATTATCAGAATTAATTAGTCGTGCAAACCGACGTCTTCCAGCACAGGTGGGTGCAGTTGCCCTTCGGTTTGGGCTACCACCATGGCCACGGTCGCATCGCCGGTTACGTTCACCACGGTGCGGAACATATCCAGAATACGGTCAGGCGCCAGGATGAGGGCGATGCCTTCGATCGGTATACCTGCCTGCTGCAGCACGATTACAAGCATTACCACGCCGGCACCCGGCACGGCAGCTGCCCCGATGGAGGCCAGTGTTGCTGTCATCACAATCCCGAGCTGCGTCATCAGGTCCAGGTCCATGCCGTAGGCTTGCGCAATAAATACGGCAGCCACGGACTGGTACAGGCTGGTGCCGTCCATGTTGATGGTGGCGCCCAGCGGCAGCACAAAACTGGTGATCTCGCGGTTGATGCCCAGTCGCTCTTCGCAGCGCTCCATGGTAACAGGCAGTGTGGCCGCACTCGAAGAGGTGGAAAGCGCCAGCATCTGCGCCGGAAATATACCTTTGAAGAAGTCGGTGTATTTGGTCTTGCCGATAGTGGTCACGAGGATTGGGTAAACAACCAGCATCATAATGGCCAGGCCTGCCGTCACGACAATGCCATAGTAGCCCAGCACCAGGAGTAGTTCCACGGCCGCGGCCGGGTCGTCGCCGGCAAAGTCAACTACCAGGCCGGCCAGCAGGGCGAACACACCATATGGAGCCGCCATCATGATGATGTCCACCATTTTGAGCACAACAAGGTTGACGCCCTCAAAAAAGGCATTGACCGGGGAGGATTTGTCTTTCGGAATCATGATCAGGGCAATGCCGAATAACAGCGCAAAGAAAATGACCTGCAGCATACTGCTGTTGCTGGTCATGGCTCCGAAGATGTTGTCCGGCACAATATCGATGAGCGCCTGTAGCGGGCCCTGCTGATCAACGGCGGCTGCGGCCGATGACCGCTGCTCGGTGGTGGCTGCAAACTGCGATTTGAATTCCTCACGCTTCTCTGGGGAAAAGGCCTTGCCCGGCTCCACCACATTTACGATCACCAAGCCCAATACCACAGCCAGCACGGTGGTCATCAGGTATAAGCCGATGGTTTTGGTGCCAATGCGGGAGAGTTTGCTTACATCACTCAGACTGGCCACACCTGTTATAAGCGATACGAACACCAGCGGCACCGCGATCAGTTTGAGCAGGTTGATAAAGATGGTGCCGAATGGTTTGATCCAATCGGTGGTGAATTCGATCAGACCGTAAGAGCTGGCTACAAATCCCCAGACTACCCCAAGGGTCAGACCGATCAGGATCTGCCAGTGCAGAGCTAATTTCTTCATAAACAGGTGTGTGGCGGGCGCAACGCATCGGCCGCCGGTGTTTGGTGTAAGGTTTAGATTTACGAGGTGCAGGCAAAGAACCAGGTATGGCGCTGCCAATGAGTCCGGAAAGCATGCCCGCGTCAGGTAAAATTAAACAAAATCCTTTAGAATAAAGGAGGATATCCTAATTCTGCTATGAAAAGCGCTATGAACCCTGTTGAGGCAGGGTATAAAGCAAAAAGACCGCAACAGGTGCGGTCTTTCCAACATGCTGGGTATGGAGAGTTTATTCCTCGTTCACCACAATTTTCTCGATTCTGTCGTTGGCCCTGATCTGGTCGATCACATCTACCCCTTCTACCACTTTGCCGAAGCAGGTATGGTTACGGTCGAGGTGGGCAGTGTTTTTACGATTGTGCACGATAAAGAACTGTGACCCACCTGTGTTACGGCCGGCATGCGCCATGCTCAGCACACCGCGGTCATGGTACTGGTTTTCACCGGTCAGCTCGCAGTCGATTTTGTAGCCTGGTCCGCCAGTGCCTGGCACGCCCTTGGCGCCCTCGCGGGTGTTCGGGCACCCGCCCTGAATTACGAAGTCAGGAATAACGCGGTGGAAGGTCAGGCCATCGTAAAAGCCCTCTTTGGCAAGCTTTATAAAATTTTCTACCGTCTTTGGCGCGTCTTTTTCATAGAACTCTACTTTCATGACGCCTTTTCCGGTATGGATTTCTGCGGTTCTCATAATTTTAATTGTTTGGTATAACGTAATACGAACAAGTACAAAAGTACGCAAAATATTAATTGACAGCCAGGCACCGGCACCGCGATTTGATGGAGCCGGCAACTGGCCCGGTATTTGCCAAAACTTGTGGCGCTCCAAAACAGTAATTGTATTATAGCACGACACTCGAAACAGAATAAATCTGAGCCACTATGAAAACGCTGCCCTACTACCTGACTTTGGTTGGACTTACTACCCTGCTGCTCACTGCCTGCGACCAGCCTGAAACTACCCAAACCAGCAACGAGGCTGCACTGCAGGAGGGGGTGAATGCCTTACAGACAAATGGCAGTGTTGCGCCACAAGCCAGCACCGAACGCCAGCTTTCGGGCAGTGCCGACGCAGCCAGTGTCTCCTCCCGTAGCCTGCTGGAGAATATAGCCAGCAACGACGATCTGAGTACGTTCAATGAAATGCTAAAAAAAGCGGGCATTGCTAAAAATCTGCGCGGCACCGGGCCCTATACTGTGCTGGCCCCCTCGCAGGCCGCTTTCCAGGCATTGCCCGACAGCCTGCGCGATCATCTTGAGAGTGCTGAGAACCGTGATCTGCTGCAGCAACTGCTCAACAACCACATCATTGCAGGCAAATTAACCACAAGCGACCTGCAGGACGGAGCTATCCTGAAGACAGTGGCCGGACACCAGCTGAAGGTGGCAAAGCACAACGACAAGGTACAGATCGGGAATGCTCTGATAGAGGACCCCGATGTAATGTGCGGCAACGGCGTGCTGCATGTTGTGAACAGGGTGTTGGTTCCTGTAAAGGAAACGGCGCTTTAATTTAAAACGGGTTAGTTGCCCATACGGCCATCTCAGGTATAAAACCCCGGTCATCCAGCTCCAGTGCGCCTTTTATTGCCCGCGCAATTTCGCGGCCACGCAGTTTGTTTGGCTGGCTGTCGCGTTCTTCTCTTTCTTCGCGGCCAAAGGCGGTGGTCACTTCACTTGGGTTGAGCAACATCACCCGCACATTGTACTTCCGGAGTTCGGCCTGCCAGCACTGCGTCATGCCGCGCAAAGCAAACTTTGACGAAGCGTATACCGTTCCGCCTTCATAGCCTTTAGTCGCCGCTGTGGAGCCGATGTTGATGATGTTGCCGTAGTTCTGCTTTTTGAAAATTTCTGCTGCCCGCTTTCCCATTAGCGCTGCCCCAAACACATTTACACTGTAGATCTGCTGAAAATCCTCTAGCTTCACCTCCTCCAGTTTTTTTGAGAATCCTATTCCTGCATTATTGATCAGCGCATCAAGCCGGCCATATTCTTCCATGAATAGCTGAAAGGTGCGCTTCACGTCCTCCGGGTTGGCCACGTCTGCCGTAATGGGCAGGGCGCCCAGTTCTCTTGCCGCTTTGTGTGTCCGTTTCTCGTCGCGGCCTGTTATGGCTACGTTAGCGCCGTGCTCTATGAGTATTCTGGCGGTGGCGTACCCGATGCCAAGTGTGCCGCCTGTGATCAGAATGTTTGCGTTTTCAATTTTCATAGTGGTCGTGGTGAGGTTCATTCTTTCATAACGGGGTGGGGGAGCTTGTAGTTGAGGTTGCTTCTGGCTTTTCGCCTGGCCGGCGGGGCTGGTTTGCAGGTATAGTTTAATGGCGCGAGCGTCCTCGATCGTGATTGCTATGGTGGTGCATCTGGCCCAGGTATAGATATAGCTACGGCTGTTACAGGTATAGCGGTTTTGCTATTTCATAGTTGGCTTTTCGCCTGTGCGGCGGGCACTCACTTTTTGTCTTGACACAAATCGAGGGCCCCTACCCCCACTCGCTGAACGCTCTTGACAGGGGGACCCCTTCACCCCCAACAGTGGAGCGCCGAAAAGTGCACCTGGCAGAGGAAATTTGCTTTGTAGTTCACGTGCAAGTAAGTCTTGCTATACCTGCCAGGAATGTGTGCCACAACGCTTGTACCTTGGAATGGCAATTACAGTCTCCCCGCCTTGGATAAGGAGGGGTTAGGGGTAGTTGGATTCGGGCCTGCAAAGGTACTGCCGCAACTAAGAAGCTATACCTGTAAAGTAGCAGTAGCAGAAAAGTCCCCCTTCGAAGGGGGCAGGGGGATGTTAATCGTGCAAGAGAATCCTGTAAATCATTAAATCCTGATTCAGACAGGTTATATAGGTGCACGATTCGAACAGGTCACGACCTTTCACTACAAACCTCACCATTCACTAACTCACTCATTTCCTGTTATCCTCCCCCTGCAGCATGCTCAGGTAGCTCTCGTACCGGGTCAGGGCGATTTCGTTCTTGCGTACGGCGTCTACTACGGCGCAGCCGGGTTCATTGAAGTGGGAGCAATTGTTGAAGCGGCACTGGTTGAGGCGCTCGCGCATTTCGGGGAAGAAGTGGCCGAGCTCTTGTTTCGGGATATCGACGATGCCGAGCTCTTTGATGCCGGGCGTGTCGATGATGAAGGTCTCGGGATCGATCTCGAACATCTCGGCGAAAGTGGTGGTGTGCACGCCTTTGTCAGAGAAATCAGAGATTTCGGAGGTTTTTAGGTCGAGATCGGGCACGATGAGGTTGATAAGCGTAGATTTGCCTACGCCTGAATGACCTGAGAATAGAGTGGTTTTACCGTGCAGCAATTCTTTCAGCGTGTCTATACCTTCGTTGGCGTGTGCCGAAACGCCCAACACTTTGTAGCCGATGCGCTCATACAGGTAAGCGATCTGCCGCTGGTATTCCTGCATATCCTCGTCGTAGAGGTCCGTTTTGTTGTACACGATAACGGTAGGTATACCGTAGGCCTCGGCCGTTACAAGGAAGCGGTCGATAAAGCCGAAAGAGGTGCGGGGCGATACCAGCGTAGCAATGAGCAATGCCTGGTCGAGGTTGGCGGCGATGATGTGGGCGTGCTCGGCCTTGTGTGTGGATTTCCGGATGATGTAGTTTTCGCGGTCTTCGATCTTGTGAATCACGGCCGTGTCTTCGCCGGTCGTTTCCACATCGAACTCTACACGGTCGCCCACGGCAAGCGGGTTGCTTACCTTCATGCCCTTGAGCTTGAACTTGCCACGCAGACGGGCCCGGTGCAACTTGCCTTCCCCGTCGCGCACCAGGTACCACGACCCCGTCGATTTTACTACAACTCCTTTCATTCGCTTTATTTCAACAGTTGGCGCACATCGGCCATGATCTTGGCTGTGGCACCTGCCTGTTCGTGTACGTAAGTTTTTTCTTTGTCGGTTATACCCTGGCGCAGTCCGGGCGTGGTATGCACCCGCTCAAATGCCTGCATCAGCTCCTCTGCATTGTTTATCGGGAAGGCGCAACCCAGCTGTACCAGATCCTTCGCTTCCTGAAACTTCTCAAACTTCGGCCCGAAGAACAGCGGCAGCCCAAACACCGCTGCCTCTAATGTGTTGTGCAGCCCCTTGCCGAAAGCCCCTCCGATGTAAGCATAAGTGCCATAGCTGTAGAGCGACGAAAGCATGCCAATGTTGTCGATCACCAGCACGTTATACCTGCCTGCCTCCGCCTCGCTTACCTGCGAGAACCGTACCGCGCCCTCGCCCAGCTGTTGCATGAGTTGGCTGATGCCGCTTTCGTGTATTTCGTGCGGGGCGATGATGAAGGGTATACATTGGCGGTGCTTCTGAATCAGCGGCAATAGCACCTCGATATCCGCGGGCCAGCTGCTGCCGACCATAAACACCTCCTTGCCCAGCGCAAAGGCCTCCACCACAGGTATAGCCTTCACGCTGGCAGCTGTCTGTAACACACGGTCGAAGCGGGTGTCGCCGGCAATGCTGGCTTTGGTGATGCCTATACCTTGCAGGAGCTTTAGGGAAGCCTCGTTTTGGGTATAGATATGCGTGAAGCGCTGCAGCATGCTCCGGTTGAAGCCGCCGTAGGGTTTGAAGAACACCTGGTCGGGGCGGAAGATGGCAGAGATGGAGAGCACAGGTATAGCCCGTTCCTGCAGTGCCTGCAGGTAGTAGTGCCAGAACTCGTACTTCACAAACACCGCCAGCTTAGGCTGTACGATGTCCAGAAAGCGGTTGGCATTGCTGTGGCTGTCGAGTGGCAGGTAGAAAATGTAATCGGCACCCGTATAGTTTTTGCGCACCTCGTAGCCCGAAGGGGAGAAGAAGGTCAGCACCACCTTATACCCTGGAAACACCTGTTTGAAAGCTTCGATAACCGGTCGCCCTTGTTCAAACTCCCCCAGCGAGGCGCAATGAAACCACACCACTGGCGCTGTGTTGCCCTGCAGCTGCTGCGCCATCCGCTCGAACTGCCTTTCACGGCCAGTCTGCATCAGCTTCGCCTTCTGGTGAAAAGGCGCCGTTACCGCAATTGCCGCCTGGTAAGCTTTCAGTCCGATATCGTAGAGTAGTTTCAAAATCTGTAGTGCTGACAATGACCTCACTGTATTTTATACCTATGAGTATCATGGCATTGGTTTCAAGCTGCAAATATAGGGTATTCTGAAGGGATAGTGGTAAAGGGGCCTTACTTTGTGAAAGGTAAGAGAATTGCTTGTGTGGTTGTGCCGATCTGGTATATTTGGTTGTTGATTGGGAAAGGGTGAACAGTAACTACATTTAAAATTCTTCTGATAAGAAAAATGACAGTAAAGAAGCTGATTATCAATAATCTGTCTGGTAAAAAAATAGCTATATTTTTTATCCTGGCTTCTGCCATCTACATAACTATGCTCTTCTTTACAATAGAGCACCTAGTTTTTCTGGCAGATGGGTATAAACCCCTGGACATGTTGCCTCTGGGCTATAACCCGGAATACGTCATCGCGCTTTTAAGCAAGCTTGGTGTGAGTGGCCGGGATTACTACCTGACAAGGCAGCTACCACTTGATTTTTTATACCCGGCTTTCTTTGCCATTACCTATTCTTTACTCTTCGCTTACTTGCTCAAAAAAATCAATAAACTCGATACGAAGTACTTTTATGTTTCTTACCTGCCTCTCCTTGCGGGAGCAGCGGACTATGTGGAGAATCTCTTTATCATTTACTTCCTAAAGTCATATCCTGCCATCATAGCAAATAGCGTTAGCATAGCCTCTGGTTTTTCGGTGATTAAAAGTGCAGCCACTTCCTTGTACTATGTGTTCTTGCTCGTACTAGTGGTTATTTTGGTCAAAAACCACCTGTTTTCTAAAAAGAAAGATACAGTAGCTCCTCATGCACAATAATATCCTTGCTATAAGCTGATATTGTCAGCCAAAGCCACTTTTTAAAAAGCTGAGCAAAGGAGATTCGCTTTACCTAGTAAGCCTTAAGAGTAGTAAATTATGTACGTTTAATATGAGTACAACAAATTAGCCTATGCCCCTCACCATCCGCCCCATCCAACCTTCCGATACCGAGCCACTGGCGACTTTAATCCGAAAGGTTTTCCGGGAGTTCAAGATCGACAAGCCCGGCACCGTGTATACCGACCCGACAACCGACGCCTTGTACGAACTCTTCCGTCAGCCGCGCAGCGCCTACTTTGTGGCAGAGGAAAATGGTACCATCCTGGGTGGCTGCGGCGTATACCCAACCGAAGGCCTGCCCGAAGGCTGCGCGGAGCTAGTGAAATTCTACCTGGCCGCCGAAGCCAGAGGCATGGGAATTGGCAACCAACTGATGCAGCAGAGTATAGCGGCAGCCCGAGAGTTCGGCTATACCCAGCTATACCTGGAGTCGTTCCCCGAACTGGCCAAAGCCGTATCGATGTATGAGAAAGCAGGCTTCAGGCCCATACCGCATGCGCTGGGAAACTCAGGCCACTACGCCTGCAACATCTGGATGCTGAAAGACCTATGACCGTAGAAGAAGCCTATAACAGTTGGGCCGCGCAATACGACACCAACAAGAACCGAACCCGCGACCAGGAAGCCACAGCCTTGCGCACCACACTAGCCGATGTGCCTTTCGAGACGTGTCTGGAAATTGGCTGTGGCACGGGCAAGAACACCGAGTGGCTTGTGCGCAAAGCCATGCACGTGACCGCTGTGGATTTGTCAGGGGAGATGCTGGAGCGGGCCCGCAAGAAAGTGAGCTCGAACAAGGCTGCCTTCCTGCAGGCCGATATCACCCAGCCCTGGCAATTTACAACACAAGGATACGACCTCGTTACCTTCAGCCTGGTGCTGGAGCATATTCAACAACTGGACTTCATCTTTGAACAGGCCGCAGCCGCTCTCAAAACGGGAGGCTACGTCTACATCGGCGAGCTGCATCCTTTCAAGCAGTACACGGGTACCAAAGCCCGCTTCGACACCGAAGAAGGCAGGCAGGAGGTAGAGTGCTATACCCATCATGTGTCCGAGTTTGTGCAGACGGCCAAACAATATGGCCTGAAGCTCGTCGACCTGAACGAATTTTTTGATGACCCCGAGAAGTCAGGTATACCGCGCATCCTGACCTTGCTCTTGCAGAAGATATAGCCTTAGTGAGTACTAACTCTGAAAAGTAGACGGCGCTGATAATAGCTTCCTGAAAGAATCAGAAGGGTGTGAAGGCTTGGCGTATTTCTCTCTTGTTTTAATCAGCGCAACCCACCCGTTTTCCGTAAACTCCATACCTGCCACGGCAGGTATAAAGCACCAACGTATGACGGAAAATAAACAAGAGGAAATAAAAGTTGTCGTGTTCGACCTGAATGGAACGTTCTATACCAAGAGCTCTAAAGAGGAGTTTTTCAAGTTCATCAGCAAAAAGAAACCGCATAAGCTGGGTTATTATTTCCAGATGCTCTACTACAAGGCGCTCCTCAAAATGAACCAGATCCGGATGACCGAGTTCAAGGAGAACTTCTTCAACTACCTCGACAATATACCGCCCGAACAAGTAGAAAAATATGCCCGTGCGTTCTGGAAAGAGGAGTTCCCGGAGCAGTTTAACGAAGCGGTTAAGGCCAAGCTGGACAGGTACAGGCAGGAGGGCGTGCAGGTGATCTGCGCCACAGGCGCGCTGGAGGTATATGTGAAACCCTTGTTCGAGCTATACCCGATCGATACGGTTTTCGGCACACAGGCCAGGTATAACGGCACGACCTACATCGTGGAAGGCAAGGCCTGCAAAGACGAAGAAAAGATAAAGCGGCTCGACAAGCATTTCAAAGGCAAGTCCTACAAGATTGTTGAAGCTTTTTCGGACGCAAAAGAAGACATACTGGACCATGCTGAAAGGGCCTGGCTGGTAAAGGACAGCGGTAAGTTGGTGCCATACGAAAACTAAGCCAGGTATGCCAGTAACAAAGCCTGTAAACTTTAAGCATCGATACCCGACTTATATGCTCTTTATACTATATTAGAGGGAATTTATCTGGCATCCATCAAAAATTAGCAGAAATGGCATCCATTAGCCCTTACCTCACTTTCGCAGGCAACTGCGAAGAAGCGTTCAACTTTTACAGATCTGTTTTCGGCGGCGATTTCCCGTACGTGGGCCGTTTTAAAGACATGCCCTCCGAAAACCCGCTTCCGGAATCAGAAAGAAATAAGATCATGCACATATCCCTGCCAATCAGCAAGGAAACGACCCTGATGGGCAGCGACTCTTCGGAGGCCTTTGGTCACGCGACGGTGATGGGCAATAACTTTTCCATCTCCATCAACGCCGAGAATGAAGACGAAGCCAAGCGCCTGTTCGATGGCTTGTCGGAAGGCGGTAAGGTAACCATGCCGCTGAACAAAACTTTCTGGGGGGGCGCTGTTTGGCATGTTCACCGATAAGTTTGGCATCCAGTGGATGGTGAACTACGACTACGAGCAGAAGCACTAATATTATTCTGAATTCTGGTACATGAAGATACTTTTAGCAATAGGAGCTGGCAGTTTTATTGGCGGTACTTGCAGGTATCTGTTGTCACAGTTTATCCAGGCAAGGTCGACTATTCCGTTTCCTTTTGCTACGCTGACCATAAATATTATCGGTTGCCTGCTGATCGGGCTAGTGTTTGGCCTCGGCGCTAAAGGTGGAATAACCCCGGAGTGGCGTTTATTCCTGGCAACAGGTATACTAGGCGGATTCACCACGTTTTCAGCTTTCTCCTACGAAACAGTGCATATGCTGCAAAACGGGCAAATGAGCAGTGCCATGGCTTATGTGCTGGCAAGCGTGCTGCTGGGCTTATTGGCCACCTTTCTTGGTTTCTGGCTCGCGAAGCTGGTGTAGTCTATACCATGAAAGCGGAGATACAAAAAAGTCCTGGCGGTAACCAGGACTTTTTTGTTATGGTTTAGCTCAGGAAGCCTTCCATACTTCTGAAAACTGATACCATCGCCTGGCCTTTCTCTGATAAGGTATACTCTATGTGCAGGGGCTTTTCCTGTACCACAGTCTTCACCAAGATCTCCGCCTCCTCCATCTCTTTGAGCGCCGTTGCCACCGACTGCTTGTTGGAGCCCGGCAGCTGACGCAGCAGACCGTTAAAACGCACTGGTCCGTCCAGGGCCAGCCGGAAAATCTGCGGCTTCCATTTTCCGGACAACTGCTTCAATATACTTTCGGCAGGGCAGCTCGCTTCCTCTTGTGGTAAATTGTTGGTAGTCATGTTTTTTTGACTAATTGACTCTCCAAAGGTTTAGTCCGACCTTTGTATCAGTAGTTCAGCAAAGCCTGCTGATTACTGGTTAACAAGTTGATTTTATAAAGTTTAATACAAGATAAAAGATTATGGAGACGAAACCAACGATGCTTTGCGATATTGAGACCGGTATGTGCGAAATTCCGGGAGCGCAGGCCACGACAGAAGATACGAACATTGCCGCAGCCCAGAAACCAATCAAGCTGCTCTATTTCACCGACCCGATCTGCTCGTCGTGCTGGGGCATCGATCCGCAACTGAAGAAACTGGCGCTGGAGTACGGGCCCTACTTTGAAGTAGAGTACCGCATGGGCGGCCTGCTGCCAAGCTGGGAAGCCTACGGCGGCCGCGACGTGAACGGACCTGCCAGCGTGGCCCAGCACTGGGAAGAGGCCGGCGCCCACTACGAGATGCCGATCGACGGCGACCTGTGGCTGGAAGACCCGCTGCCATCCTCTTACCCTCCGTCCATTGCCTTTAAGGCAGCCCAGCTGCAGGGCGAGGAGAAGGCTGGAGCCTTCCTGAGAAGGATAAAGGAGATGATCTTCCTGGAGAAGAAAAACATTGCCCGCTGGGATAACCTGGCGCTGGCTGCTGAGCAGACAGGCCTGGATGTGGCCCAGCTCAAGGCCGACTTCGAAGGCAAAGCCGTCGAGTTGTTCCAGCAGGACCTGACGCTGGGGCGGCAACTGGGCGTGCGCGGCTTCCCGACTATCTTTGTGACAGACGAAAAAGATAACCGCATCCTGGTTTACGGCTCCCGCCCATATGCGCAGTACGAGCAGGCACTGCTCCAACTGCACCCTGAAGCCGCTAAGCAGCAGTATGATACTAGCTATACCTCGCTTTTCGGTAAGTATAGCACACTGACTACAAAAGAGTTCGCGGTGCTTTCAGGTATGAAAACCACTGAGGCCGAAGCCCACCTGCAGCAACTGCAGGCGCAGGGCAAGATCGGAAATTATGCTTCCAAGAACGGTCCCCTTTGGAAGAGTTTTTAAGTGGATAGCCCATTTCATAAAAAACAAAAAGCCCCGGCATATGCCGGGGCTTTTTCTATGCTTTAAGCTAGGTGTAGCTTAGTGCTTTGCCAGGTAGTTCGATACGCCTTCTTTTGTAGCGCTCATGGCTTCTTTGCCTTCAGACCAGTTGGCTGGGCAAACTTCACCTTTCTGCTCGAAATACTGCAGGGCGTCTACCATGCGCAGGGCCTCGTCGATAGAGCGGCCAAGCGGAAGATCGTTTACCACCTGGTGACGAACCACGCCTTCTTTGTCGATCAGGAACAGACCGCGGTAAGCAACCGGCTCACCTACGAAGATCGCTTCGCCTTCTTCGTTGTAGTCGTAGTGACCAGCCAGCACGTCGAAGTTCTGCGCGATTGTCTTGGCAGCGTCAGCTACCAGCGGGTACTCAACACCCTCGATACCGCCCTGGTTGCGTGGTGTGTTCAACCAGGCAAAGTGAGAAAAATGCGTGTCGGTAGAGCAACCAACTACGGCTACGTTCTTACGGTCAAACTCTTCCATTCTGTCCTGGAACGCGATGATCTCGGTAGGGCAAACGAAAGTGAAGTCCATTGGGTAGAAATAGAAAATCACGTGCTTCTTGCCGATGTACTGGTCAAGAGAGAAGTTCTCTACGAATTCGCCGTTTACTACAGCTGTAGCTTTGAAAGAAGGTGCTTTTTTACCTACTAATACTGCCATTTTGTTTTGTTTTATTGGGTTTTGAAATAATCTATTTAGAAACTCTTGTAATGCTTATTTTTTTATCGGGCTCCACTTTACAACCAGTCAGCTGTATCGAGAAGCCTTTGATCTCGAAGTTTTCCAGCTTTCGCTTGCTAAAGAAATTGAGCAGCAACTGCTCCAGCTCCTTATCCTCAAAATCAACGATCTCCTTCGTTTTGCTGCAGTAGATGTGGCTGTGCGTCATGGTATTGGCGTCGTAACGCTTGCTGCCTCCTTCCGACACCACCCGCCGCAGCATACCTGTTTCGGTAAAGGTATCGAGGGTCTTGTAAACCGTGCCGAGTGAAATGGTTGGATTAGCAGGTTTTAAGCGCTGAAAAACATCCTCTGCCGTGGGGTGCGAGCCATGCAACTCCGCCACCGCTTCGAGCACCACAATGCGCTGGTGCGTGGCTTTCAGGCCGCACTCCGTCAGGCTTTGTCGTATCTCGTCTCGGGTCAGGTATTGCATACTTCAGATAAGAATGATTCTTAACTAGGAATAGTTCCGCAAAGGTAAAGCTTCTTGCTAAGAATAAAAAGTGAAGCAATAAAAGTTGTGCGTGAATGGGGGAACTTTGGGGGTGGAGGAAGTTAGAGAGTTGAGGAGTTAAAGAGTTTGGGAGGTATGATGGTAGGGACAGGTCGCGACCTGTCCGAATCGTGCACAGGCTATACCTGTTCCTCGCTCGCGTCTCGCGAGTGTGAGCTATAGGGCGAACTTTCCGAAAGCGTTCAGGATCTGAGACTGGCTGCTGGTGTTCGTACCACTGGCACCTCACCAAATCACGCATGCTTCCAGGATGAGAGTGAGAGCAATGAAATTGTCATTTCGAACACGCCCGAAACGTGAGTCGAAGGGGGCAAGCGTAGCTCAGAGAAATCTGAAGTGTGTCGATGCTTTATCAGATTTCTTACTGCGTTCGAAATGACAAGTGGAGTTTCGATCCTAAACTTTCAAACTCCTAAACTCCTAAACTTAACTCTACCGCCCTTTAAACTCCGGCTTACGCTTCTCTACAAAGGCGTTCATACCTTCTGTTTGATCTTCGGAGGCGAAGCAGAGGTAGAAGTTTTTGCGCTCGAAGTGCAGACCCTCATCCAGGTTGGTCTCAAAAGAGCGGTTCACAGATTCTTTAGCCAACTTGGCAGCTACTGGCGACATTTGAGCCACATCGCCGGCCAGTTTAAAGGCTTCTTCCAGGTATAGCTCCACCGGCACCACACGGTTGATTAAGCCATGTTTCTCAGCTTCGTCGGCGCTCATGAATTTGCCGGTCAGCACCATTTCCATAGCTTTGGCTTTGCCAATGGCTTTGGTGAGGCGCTGCGTACCACCCGCACCCGGCATCACCCCAATCTTAATTTCCGGCTGACCGAACTGTGCTGTCTCCGAAGCCACGATCATGTCGCAGGTCATGGCCAGTTCGCAGCCGCCGCCCAGTGCAAAACCTGATACGGCTGCTATGATTGGCTTCTTGGTCTTTCGGATCTGGTCCCAAGTGGAAAACTGGTCGATGTTAAGCATGTCGATGGCTGTTTTGCCAGCCATTTGCTTGATGTCGGCACCCGCGGCAAAGGCACGTTCGTTGCCCGTGATGATGATGGCCCGCACCTCGTCATTCTCGTCTAGCTCTTTCAGGGCGTCGCGCAGTTCGCCCATCAGCTGCAGGTTCAGGGCGTTGAGTTCTTTCGGGCGGTTAAGTTGGATCAGGGCCACGTGCGGACGGGCCTGTGGGGTAACGAGTATAAATTCCATAGTTTAGTCGAATTAGTTTCGGACTAAGTTACGGCTTTTGCAGGAATTGGGAAAAAGGCAGGAGGAAGGTCAACGGCACACTACCTGAAAGGTCGTTCTGGTCCGCTGCTCCAGCAATAATTCTTTGCCTTTGGTAATCTCCTGTATACTTTCGTTGTCGTAGTTCTTGATCGTGAAAAGCTGCAAAGCGGTGTTGTAGTGGATCGTAAACTGATCCTTCAAAGTATCAAGCAGCTTCTGAAGGCGTTCTTCATTATAGTCAGTACAGATCGAAAAGGAGATGGCCGAATTCTGCATCAGGTTGATCTTGAGCCGCAGCTCCGACAAGGCATTGAAGATGGTGCCCAGGTTCTTCTCGCTGATGAAAGTAAAGTCCTTGGCGCTGAACGACACCAGGCACTGGTTATCCTTCACGATATAGGCCGGACTCAGTTTCTCGAAGCGGCAGTCGCAGATCTTGGTGCCCTCGGCGGTTGGGTCCAGAAACGACTTTACATAAAGCGGAATCGATTTATTGGCTAGTGGCTTGATCGTCTTCGGGTGAATCACGGAGGCGCCGTAGTAGGCCATCTCTACCGTTTCCTGGTAATCCAACTCGCGGTAGCGCACGGTGTGGGCAAAGCGCTTCGGGTCTGCGTTGAGCAGGCCGGCTACGTCTTTCCAGATATAAAGCCCCTTGGCATCGAGGCAGTAGGCGAAGATGGCCGCACTGAAGTCGGAGCCCTCGCGGCCCAGCGTGGTGGTGAGGCCATTGTTGGTGCCGCCCAGGAAGCCTTGCGTTACAATTAGCTGGTTTTCCAGTAAGGCAGGCAGGTCGCGTTTAATCACCCGCTCGGTCCAGGCCCAGTCTACGCGGGCCTCGCGCCAGGTAGTATCGGTTTGGATGTACTTGCGGCTATCGACCCATGCATTGGCTATACCTTGCTCCTGCAGAAAATAGTGCACAATAACAGAAGACAGCAGCTCGCCAAAGCTTACGACCTGGTCGTAGCCTCTATCGTGATTAGTAATTAACTGACTTTTAGAGGTTTGTAACACTTGCTGTAATTGGGCGAACAGATGTTCGAGGCGTTCGTATACAGGGTGTTCCCGGTTCGGGAAAAGCTCATGAACAATAGCTAAATGATACTGGCGGCTCTGCTGCAGGGCTTCGCTGAAATCTTGCCCGGCGGTAGCCAGGTCGTATACCTGTTCGAGGGCATTGGTCGTTTTGCCCATGGCCGATACCACCAGGAGCAATTCTTTATTGCCGCCTTGCGCGGAAACGATTTGCGACAGATTCTGCAGTGCGCTGGCGTCCTTCACGGAGGCGCCGCCAAACTTAAATACTTTCATCAATTAAGGCTATTGCTGCGTAAATGTAAGTATCCTTCGGTTATGTTTCAAAATGTCATATTTTTGTAGCTATATATTTAAATTTCACCATAATGAATGACAAACTAGCGCTTCCTGTCGGTACTACGCTTGACAGGTTTATCATGAGAAAGCAGGAGGACTTCCCCTTTGCAACCGGAGAACTATCGCAGTTGCTGCGTGATATCGCCCTGGCAGCCAAGATCGTGAACCGCGAAATCAACCGTGCCGGCCTGATTGATGTGACCGGAGCCTACGGTCAGCAGAACGTGCAGGGAGAAGAACAACAGAAACTCGACGTGATCGCCAACATCCGCTTCATACGCGCCCTTCGTAACGGAGGCGAGGTGTGTGCCATCATCTCAGAGGAAGAAGACGAGATTATCCAGACAGGCAACCTGAAAGGCAAATACATTGTGGCCATCGACCCCCTCGACGGTTCTTCCAACATTGATGTGAACGTATCGATCGGCACTATTTTCTCGATTTACCGCCGCGTGTCTGAGGCAGGCACTGAAGGTACGCTGGAGGACTGCATGCAGAACGGCACGCACCAGATCGCAGCCGGCTATGTGGTGTACGGCTCTTCGACCATGCTTGTGTATACCACGGGCCACGGTGTGAACGGCTTTACGTATGAACCATCGCTGGGCGAGTTTTTCCTTTCTCACCCAAACATGTGTACCCCAAAAACAGGCACGATCTACTCTTGCAACGAAGGTGGCTACAACAGCTTCCCGCAGGGTATCAAAGATTATCTGAGCTATTGCAAAGAGAATGGCTACTCAGGCCGCTACATCGGTTCGCTGGTATCTGATTTCCACCGTAACCTGATCAAAGGCGGGGTATACATCTACCCGGCTACGGCCAAAGCGCCAAATGGCAAGCTGCGCCTGCTGTATGAGTGCAACGCGCTGGCCTTTATTGCGGAGCAGGCTGGTGGTAAGGCCTCTAACGGAAAAGGCCGCATCATGGAAATGGAGCCTACTGAACTGCACCAGCGCTCCCCGCTCATCATCGGTTCCGCCGAAATGGTGGACAAGGTAGAGGAGTTTATGAAAGCTGAAGTGAAAGAAGCGGCGGCGGTTGCAGCCAACTAATTCTGACTATACCGGAAGCGGATCTGCGCTTTAAGCAGTTCCCGCTCCACAATCAAACGGGCTATGTTGTCGGCCACCTCTTCTTCGGAGGCCGCAAGCATGGCCCGTTTTACTTTGTGCTCCTCCACATCGATGCGGTAGAGGATATGCAGGAACTGATTCATGTTGTGCCGTAGCAGGTATAGGACCATGCGTGCCACCTGCCTTATCAGTTCCTCCTGATCAGAGGGTAGCTGATGGTCGGCCTCAAAAACCCGCTGGAGCTGCCGCGCAACGCTGGACAGAAGGGCAGGGGAGTAAGTCATAGGTATAAGCGTAAGGTATAGCGATAAAAAAAGCCCTCCTGTCCGGAGGGCTTTTCTATAGGGCAGTTTCTTATTTCTTGGCTTTCTTTGCCTTTGATTCGGCCTTTTCTTCGGAGCCTTCTTCCACTTTCTCTTCCGGGGCAGCCTCTTCGCCTGCTGTGAAGCCAACGTGCTTGTTCACGATGCTGTACCAGCTGGCCAGTTTGCGCATGTCCGATACATACACGCGGTCCTCGTCGTAGTCAGGCAGCACATCCGCCATAAAGCTTTTGAGCTCTTCATCAGAAGGCTTCTCGCCGAAAGGCAGCTCACCGTTGTATTTTTGGTGAATGCGGTCCATTACGTCGGCCAGTGGCACGGTTGCTTCCTCGTCGGTGGTGTAGATCGAGATCTCGTCCAGCAGCGACATGCGGTGGCGCGCCTGGGCTACCATACGGGTAGGTTTGTCCGAAAGGCTCTCTACGATCACGCCATTGCGTGTAGGCTTTACAATGCGGTAAAGTCCGCTCATGCCGGCAATGGCTGAAACTTGTCTTAAATCAATAGGCATAATCAGGTATAAAAACTGTTGGTTATAGTTTGAACATTATTGGCACGCTGGCCACCATGCCGAAGCCAGGCCCGGGTGCTTTGAATTTCAGTAACTTGGCAATTCGCAAGGCCTCCTCTCCGGTACCCGCCCCTGCGTTTTTGAGTACTTTGAAGCCCGAGGTAGAGCCGTCCTCGTTCAGCGTGAAGCTGACGATGCACTCGCCCTGTACCCGGTTGCGGCGAGCCAGCGCCGGATACTTAATCTGTTTGTCGATAAACTGGTACATGGCCTCCTGGCCACCTTTGTAGTACTCCGCTACCGCAATAGACTTCGACGGCATCCATACCTCTTTCTCCTTAGCCGTATCAGCTGACTGAGCAGTGGCGACAAAGCTCACAAAGGCAAATAAAAGAAACAAAAACGAGATTTTACTTTTCATAAGGGTAAACAATTTAAGTTTATGTTGGTGCACACCTGGTACCTCTACCACCTAAACCGCAAACCCTGTGCCTGTTAGTACTGCGCCTGTGCGTTTACCTCGTCTATAAATCGGAGGATCTCGTCGCGCCCGGCTCTGTCTACAGCGGAGGTTTTGAACATGCGGGGTAGTTCGTCCCAGGTTTCCTGCATCTTACGGGAGTAGGCGGCTATGGTTGAGTCGGTCTTGGCGGCCGACTGCTTGTCGGTTTTGGTGAACACGATCACAAATGGAACGCCCAGATTGCCCAGATAGTGTATAAAGTCGAGATCCACCTTCATGGGCTCGTGCCGTGAGTCGATGAGGACAAACACACAGGTCAGGTTCTCACGTTTCTGCATGTAGTAGTTAATCATCTTGCGCCACTGCTCCCGCGACTCCTTGCTCACCTTTGCGTAGCCGTAGCCCGGCAAGTCAACCAGATACCATTGGTCGTTTATCAGGAAATGGTTGATAAGCTGTGTCTTGCCCGGAGACTGTGAGGTCTTGGCCAGGCCTTTCTGCTCGGTAAGCATGTTGATGAGCGAGGACTTGCCCACGTTGGAGCGGCCGATGAAGGCATACTCTGGTTTGTTCGGTTCCGGGCACAGGTCTACCCGGGTGTTACTTACTAAGAATTTTGCTTCTTTGATCACCATGTGCTGTCGCTAGCTTAAACCACCAGGCCGGCAGCCTGTGTTGGTGTGGTATTTTAATATTTACGGTATGTGCTGCGCCCTAAGACAGGAGCTTGCAGCCGATTTGTCAAAATTACTATTATTTTAGCAAACATGGTTTGATTAAACTACAGGGAGGGCAAGTTGGGCTGAAGGTGATTCTATTTTGAAATATCAAAAATGTTTTACTAAATAATCCATAATCCTATATAGTTTATATGTATATTTTAATATATTTGCTTTCTGAGCTGAAGTTGGGTTGCAACAGTAGTATATAAAAATAGGTATTTGTGTATCTATTGCTGCCTTGTAAACGTAAGGGGGATGTTGTTGGAAGTAGGGAAGGACTAGTGCATAACAGCAGGAGTGAGACGTCGGGTGACAGTATACCTTGTCGATAGGCGGATAGAACTCTTCAAAAAGAATTAACACATATTTCCATACAAACAATAAGTATAACAAACCCTTTACAGCATGAATAATTTAGCCAAATTATTTTCACGGCTTTCCTTAGCGCTGGCGGTTACCTGTGTGAGTGCCTACACAGCAGACGCGCAGAGCAACAGAAAGCTGGTACGGACTGGAAACAAATTTTTTGACCGTGAAAACTACCGCGCTGCCCTGCCTTACTACGAGCAGGTGCTGGCCAATGACCCAAACAACGCTGAAGCCCTCTACTTTGCGGGTATCAGCTACATGACTTTTGATAAAGAGAAAGCAGCAGAGTACATCAACAAAGCACAGTCTGTAAAGCCTAACGTAGACCGTGATATCGAATACTGGCTGGGCCGTATCAATCACATCAACTACCGCTTCGATGACGCTATCAAGCACTACCAGGCGTATATTCCAAATGTGCGCAAGCGTGACGACTGGCGCCGTGAGGAGGTAGCCATGCTGATCCAGCATAGCCGCAACGCCCAGAAGGAAGTAGCCAACCCGAAAGATATTTTCGTGAAGAACCTGGGTGGCGTGGTAAACACGGAGTATTCGGAGCACAGCCCGGTAATTTCGTCTGACGATAATTACCTGCTATTTACTTCGCGCAGTGCCGGTAACAACCAAAACAGCTCTAAAGCCGCTGACGGTGAGTATTTCGAAGATATCTACGAGACACGCCGCATCCAGGGCGACGAGTGGGAGCAGCCGCGCTCTATTGCCGGTAACCTGAAGAGCTCTGGCCACGACGCCTCTATCCAGCTGTTCGACAACGATACCAAGATGCTGTTGTACCGCTCTGTGAACAACGGTGACATCATGTACTCTGAGCGTCAGGCCGACGGTTCGTGGGGCGATGCCAAGAGCATTGGTTCAAACATTAACACAGCCGATTTCGAGTCTGATGCCTTTATTACCCCAGACAACCAGCGCCTGTATTTCTCTACCAGCCACTACTCCGAAGACGGCGACCTGGATATTTACGTATCGCAGCGTCAGCGTAACGGTGAGTGGGGTAAGCCTCGCAGCGTAGGTGCCGCTATCAACACCAAGTTTGACGACGATAGCCCATACATGGCGGCTGACGGTTCGCTGTACTTTGCCTCACGCGGTCACAACACGATGGGTGGTTACGACATTTTCGTGGCCAGATACGATTCAGTGGCTAAGCGTTTCGCCCGTCCTGAAAACCTGGGCTACCCGGTTAACACGCCAGACGACGACACATACTACCGCCTGAGCCCGGACGGAAGCTACGCTTACCTGTCTTCTTACCGCATCGGTGGCTACGGCGAGAAAGATATCTACACGATCAACTACATCCGCGCAGCCCGTGTAATGGGTCGTGTGTTTGCAACAAACGATAGCCTGGCTATACCTGGCCTGGAGTTGGTTTTCAACGGTCAGCAAGCTGACAAGCGCCCGATCTCTTACCGTGACGTGACCAAGCAGGAAGACGGTCTGTATGACCTGCGCATCCTGTCTGGCCGTACTTACCAGGTGGAGATCACAAAAGACGGTCAGGTGTTGACGACGGAGTCTTTCGAGATGCCTATGGTTCTCAACGACACGACCACTGTAGAGCAGAACTTCTACATCGACTTCGGTGATGACCCAACCCGCGTAACTACCGCGCCAGTGCTGGCTGCTGACGGTAAGCCTAGAGACAAGGGTGCAGCCACCATGGAGTTCAAAAACATCTACTACGATACCGACAAGTACGAGCTACGTGCTGAGTCGATCCGTGAGCTGGATGCTGTGGCTGCTTACATGAAAGCCAACCCGAACGTGAACGTGAGCATCGAAGGCCACACCGACTCACGCGCCAGCGAGCAGTACAACATGACACTGGGTGAGAACCGCGCTAATGCTGCCTACGACTATCTGGTGCAGCAGGGCATCTCTCCACGCAGACTGGTAACTGTAAGCTACGGCGAGCGTCGTCCGGTTGCTACGAACAACTCCGCTGCTAACATGCAGTTGAACAGAAGAACAGAGTTTAAGATTATTCAGCGTCAGGACACGCAGCAGGAAGTACCTGTAAAATAAGTCGCCTGACCACATTGTATAAATAAAAACAGGCTGGGCATTCGCTCAGCCTGTTTTTTTATAATAATGGAACATATACTGTGCATAATAGTTACAGGTAGAGTATTTTTGTTCTTTTATTACAAAAGCATAACCCATGGCGGTAGTACCCTACAAAGACCAGAATAACGATAAGAAATCGCAGGTTGCGCAGATGTTCGACAACATTGCAGGCAAATACGACTTTCTCAACCACTTCCTGAGCGCCGGTATTGACATCATTTGGCGCAAGAAGGCGGTAAGCCTGCTCAAAGCCGAAAAGCCAAAGCAAATGCTCGACATAGCCACCGGCACCGCAGACTTTGCCATCGAGGCCCTAAGTCTCAACCCCGATAAGATCACGGGCGTTGACATTTCGGAAGGGATGCTGGCAGTGGGTCGTGAAAAGCTGAAGCGCAAAGGGCTGAGCCATAAGATTGAGCTCAGGTATGGCGATTCGGAGAAACTGCCTTTTGAGGACAATAGCTTTGACGCCATTACAGTGGCTTTCGGGGTGCGCAACTTCGAGAACCTGAAGCAGGGCCTATCCGAAATGCGCCGTGTACTTAAGCCGGGCGGCACAGCCGTGGTACTGGAGTTCTCCAAACCGCAGAGCTTCCCGATGAAGCAGCTGTATCAATTTTATTTTAAGAATATACTACCGATGGTAGGTAAATTCGTTTCAAAGGACCGTGCTGCCTATACCTACCTGCCCGAGTCGGTGCAGGCGTTCCCGGACGGCAGGGACTTCCTGAACATCTTTGAAGAAGTTGGCTTTAAACAAACAAAATGGCATTCACTCACATTTGGCATCAGCTCTATCTACACCGGCAAAAAATAGGCTTTGCGGTATTTTTCCTGATTTTTCTGGCAAGCGCCGTGCAGGTACAGGCCCAGACGCAGAAAGTTAAAGCCGAGAATAAACCAGGCTACGACGAAAAGCGCATTCACTACGGCTTCTACCTGGGTATGTCGTACTCCAAGTACCACATTGAGCACTCTCAGGCCTATGCAGACCAGGCAGCCACTGGTACACAGGTGAACACCATGAACGAGCTGGGCTTTTACCCGGGTCTGGTATTGAACGTGCGTCTGCTGGAATACCTGGATGCCCGCTTTGTGCCTGGCGTGGGCTTTTATGGACGAAGCATCGACTTTGAAAGAAATGATACGCCTGAAGGGGAAGGCGGAAGCTTTGACAACACGACCTTTGCTTCCCCGGTGATTGAATTGCCTGTGCTGCTAAAGTACAGAGCAAAGCGCCGTGGCAACTTCAGGATGTACATGGTAGGCGGTGTGAAGGCAAGCCGGGTGCTGGGTAACACGACCCACACGCAAAACCGCGACCTGCTGCGCATTAATCGCAACGACTTGTCGATAGAGTACGGCGTCGGGCTGGACATCTTTTACCCGTACTTCAAGTTTGCGCCGGAGCTACGCTTCTCACACGGGCTGACGAACCAGAAAAGCCATTCCGGAGGCGAGTACAGCCCGCTGATCGACAGAATGACTACCCGCAACCTATCGTTAATCTTCCATTTTGAATAATATGGCACGCATTGCACTTGTAACAGGAGCCACTTCAGGGATAGGCCGCGCCACGGCATTTGCCCTGGCCAAAGCAGGTTATCAGATCATTGCTACCGGGCGCAGGTTGGAGCGCCTGCAGGAATTGCAGCAGCAGATAACAGAAGTGCCGGTGCATACGCTGGCTTTTGATGTGCGTGACCGGGAAGCCGTGCAGGCAGCCATCAGCAGCCTGCCTGAGGAGTGGCAAGGTATAGACGTGCTGGTGAATAACGCGGGAAACGCCCATGGCCTGGCGCCGGTGCAAAGCGGCAACCTGAACGACTGGGATGCTATGCTGGACATCAATGTGAAAGGGTTACTGTACGTGACACATGCCGTGCTCCCGCTGATGCTCCGCCGCAAGAAGGGCCACATCATCAACATTGGCTCCATTGCTGGCAAAGAGGTATACGCCAATGGCAACGTGTACTGCGCCTCCAAGTTTGCAGTGGACGCCCTCTCCAAAGGTATGCGCATCGACCTGGTGCAGGAAGGTATAAAAGTGTCGGAAGTGAACCCGGGCCTGGTGGAGACAGAATTCTCGGAAGTGCGCTTTAAGGGCGACAAGGAACGCGCCGCTACTGTTTACAAGGGCTATGAGCCGTTGCGGGCAGAAGACATAGCGGATCTGATTGCCTTTATGGTGACGCGTCCTGCCCACGTTAACATTGCGGAAGTGATGATTCTGCCGGCCGCGCAAGCTTCGTCAACTGTAGTGAACAAGCAGGTATAGCCAGTCTTTGCTGACAACCCACCCTTTGGGCTGGCCGTACCTAAGGGGGAACGTCCGTAACAATTGCGGACCTGGGACGATCTAAAAAATCAACGATATGGCTACTAACAAGCAAAATTCAGAAGAGAACAAGAACAGACAAAAACCTGAGAAGGGCGCAAACTCACAGCCCATGCCTGAGAACTACTCAAATGAGGCAAATCACAAAGGTGCTACAGACCTAGGCACAGAGGGGACAAAAGCAACCGCCAGCCAACAGCAAGGACAAGGCTCCTGGAGAGCAAAAGACTCCAATGATCAGGGCAAAAACAAATAGTCTGTATACCTACATAAAAAAGAGAGAGTTGACTACAGTAGCCGGCTCTCTCTTTTTTATGTAATTAAGTTACCTAATCCAGGTAGTAGTGCAACAACCAGCCCTCTGCGTCAAACTGGTTGGCCTTTGGGCTCTGTTCGGTTTTTTGGCGGGTACCCTTACTCAGGTCATACGTGTTACGGTATTCGGTGTCTTCTATCCGGATGCGCCGGGCCATTGGCTTAGGTCCTTTTACAGTATAGCTGTCTTCGCCTGCCCCGCCCCATATCCTGATGCGGATCTTTGGCCGGTCTTCTCCCTTCACTACAAACTCATCGCCTCCGTTCAGGCCATAGAGGTGAATCTCCTTTGTATCGGCCGCCTGGAATACCCGGTCAAAAAGCTGTCTTCTCTCTTCACCGTCCTTATTGATCTTGTATACCTGCACCCGCACCTCGTTTGCCGACAGCACTTCAACTTCAAATCGCTCGTGCTTTTCTGATCCTACCACGACCGCTTCCCGCATTAGATTCTTATAGTATTTTTGAATGGATCTGCCCAGTTTGTCACGCCGGGACTTCAGCTGGTTCATAATAGGGGAGGCTGTGAGTTGGTAAATATTGTCAGGCATTTGGCGGAAAGACTGTTCGATCACGTCATTGGTGAGGGCTTTGCTGACACTGTCCGCTACTTCGGTCCAATCCTGAAAGGTTAGGCCGACAAGTATGGTTTCGTCCAGGTTGCGGCCGCTTCTGTTCAGGTCCTCCAGGTTCGATAGGTTGTCGCTGTAGGTCTGGAAGTGCTTCTTTAGTCCGGTGCGCATGAAGAGCCAGGGAATGATGGCATCGTTGAGTTTGTAGAAAACATTGTCACGGTCACGCGGCACAGCCTGATATACCTTCACGCTGTTCTGCTTGTACTGCGCCCAGCGCCAGTTGTCTTCGTGCCGGCTCCAGTCACCAATCAGCATATCGAACAAGCGGGCGCGCAAGTAGTAGCGGGCATCTATGTGACTGTCGTTTTCGAAGAACCTGTCCTTGAGCATGGCGCGGGTGCTTTTGATGTTCTCAGAGCTGCCCATGCCGGGCTCATCGGACAGGTCATCGTTTGGCCTGATCTCCAGCAGGGCAACCATGCCTCCAAAATCCGCCAGGTAGTTTCCCAGGCGCGGGTCGTGGGGAATGTAAACAAGCTCTGGTTTGGTGTGGTGAACGCCAATGGCTTCGGCCATAGTAGGCAGTACCAGGGCTGCATATGGGTGTGTGGCTGATGTTGCATCGCGTATGATGTTGGCTGCATAGCTTTGTTGCCATTTCTCAGGCAATGCCGTGGCGGGATCTTTGTCAACCGAGCGCAGCACGTATTCCTTGCCTTCGGCATCTTCCAGACGCAGGTTCATCGTCTGACGGCTGCCGCCCTGCTGGGTTGGCTTCAGGCCTCCTTTTTGTGTGCCCAGATCGAGCACCCTGAACGCAACGGGTGTGGTCCAGGCGGTGCGGTAGTGTTTGCCATAGAAGAACGTGTGCAGCCTGCTACGTCCGTAGTGCTCGCCAACGGCTACTGTGATGGTGCTGTCGCTGTAGGAAGCATTAGCGAGGGCAGACTGAGGTGGCGTTGACACCTGTTGCAGGCTATGCGTGTATTTGTTGCCGATGCACCCTGTCAGGAATAAAATCAGCAAAAGGACAAGGGAGCTTAGGCAGGAGTGGGTGCGGAACATGGTATGGTGGTGTTGGTTGGTGTTTTTATGTGGAAGCTAGCTAGTAGCCCTCCCTGTCGAAAGCGTGTACTTTTACGTTATGGGACGTCTTGTCAATGGTTTCGGGGCCGGCCTTAATTTCGGTACCACGCTTCGTGTCGTATACCACGGTTTTACGGCGCCAGCCTTTCACTTTTGAGCTGTCTTTGATCTCGTCCTCGCCACGCCCGCCTACAATCACAACGCGTATACCTTTACCCACTTCCCCGCTAATCTCAAATTCATCGTCTTCGGCCAGGCCGTGTAGGGTAATCTGCTTGGTTTCGCTGCGTTTGAACACCCGGTGGTATACCTGTTTGTTGTCAGACAGTCGGATCACTTTCACAGCAGTTTCCTCATCGTTCAGGCGCTCTACCTCAAATCGTTCCTCCAGATCAGTGCCTATCACCAGCGGGTTTTTGGCCAGGTGCAGGTAAAACTCCTGTGCGGCCTGCGGCAACAGATCGCGACGGCTTTTCAGTAAACGGATGGTCTGCTCACCCAGCTGGTCATATACCTTAGGCGGAAACTGCCGGATAGCCTGTTCGATGACATCATCAGTCAGCGCCGCCTGCAGTTCCTTGGCCAGTTGCTGGTAGTCCTGGGCGGTGAGTTCTGTGAGCGCGCGCTGGTCAATAAAGCTGGCGTTCATCATCAGGGCGTACACATCCTTATACCTGGGGCCGAAGGTCTCGAATTTCCGGATGGCCCATTTGCGGCTGAAGAGCCAAGGGATAAGGCCATCATCGAACTTATAGAAGACGTTGTCGCGGTCTTTGGGTATAGCCCGGTAGAGCTTGTTTTCGCCGTCGTCATACACAGCCCATTCCCACTGGCCCTCGTGGCGGTCCCAGTCATTTATGAAGAGGTCGAAGAGGCGGGCGCGGGCGAACTCGCGCTGGTCGATGAAGTGGTCATCGTCTCCAAAGCGTTTCTTGAGCATTTTCTTGGAGCTGGCGATATCCACGGCATTGCCCAGCATGGGGGTGAGGGTACGGTCGTCGTTGTATTTCTCCTCGATCATGAATACACGGTCCTGAAACCTGTCGCTATACTCCCCGAAGGTGGTGTCTGAAGGAAGCACATATACCAGCTCGGGTTTTGAGTGTGGTATACCTGCTGCTGCGGCCATGGGGGGCAGCACGAAAGCACCGTATGGGTTGATGGCCGAGGTCTGGTCGCGGAGCACATCGGCCACAAAGGTGTTGCGCCAGAATTTGGGCAGTATACCGGCCGGGTCTTTGTCAATGGATCGCAGCGCGTAGGTAAAGCCGTTCCCGTCGATCAGGGTGAGGCTAGTGGTCTGCATACCTCCCCCCAGCTTCTCGACCGACAGTCCGCCCTTTGCCGTTTTCATGTCAAATACGCCAACTGTAACGGCTGTGGCCCATATATCGCGGTAATGCTTTCCCCAGAAGAGGTTATGGAAACCGGTACGTTTATAATGCTGGCCAGCCATTACGGTAACACTGTCTACCTCGGCAGGTGAGGCGGTTTTTAGCTGCTGATAGCGTGATTGGTCAACTACGGGGGTTTTGGAGTAGAAATTCTTGCGGGCGCAACCCGAAGAAAATAGCAGGACGCACGCGAGTGATAGGACGTGCAGGTGGTAGCTTTTCATGCAAAGTGTGTTATCAATTTTATCTGCCTATCTAACGTAAATCAGCGTTAATGTTTACAAGGGAGCTTTGGTCTATTGTATTTTCGGTCCTAAAGGCACAGCTTGGCAGTACACAGCAGGCAGTTTAAGTGTAGCGTGGAGCGGAGGGGGCTATACCTATACTGTGGGTTTGGGTTTTAATGAAAAAGGGCGGCCGTGTGTTACGGCCGCCCTTTCATGGCAGGCAGGTATATCTCCTTTATTATCTTTTCACAAATTCTACCCGCCGGTTGTTGGACTTGGCCTGGGCGGTGGGGTTCTTGTCTATCGGTTTGGATTCCCCCCAGCCCTTGGGCTCCAGGCGATCGGCCGCAATTCCCTGTCCCACCAGGTATGTTCTTACAGATTCGGCCCGTTGCTGACTGAGTTTCAGGTTGACATTTTCGTCACCGTCGCTGTCGGTGTGGCCTTCTACAGTGAACCTGAGGTTTGGCTGCTCTTGCATAAGTTTGGCAATACTTTGCAGCGTACCTGCCGACTCAGGACGGATATCGGCTTTGTTTACATCGAACTTGATGCCGTAGGTTACTATTTTGCCGTCGGCCGTTATCTGATCGTACAGTTTCTTGCCGCCTTCGGCTATCAGCACATTTTTCACCATGGTGTTGGCATCAATGCGCTTGTCAACCTCTATGCGCAGGCCGGTTGGCGTACCGGTTACATTCGGGATGTTGATCAGGCGCTCTTCGTCCAGGTATACCTTCATGCTGCGTTTGTTGAAGGCGATGGAGAGGTGGCGCCACTGATTGTTTACGCCCTTCTCCTTCAGTTCCTGCGACTCCGAACCATAGGTCTTGAACCTCACACCATTGGCCCGTACATCGATGGGGTCCCAGAAATGGCCGTTAACCGCCTCCTTGTAATCCTTTATGTCGTCCACCAGGAATATGTCATAGGCAACATTCCCGTTATCACTGTCAAAGTACAGGTCCATTTCGATGGTGAATGTTTCGGGCAGCCAGTTTTCCCGTTTCATCAGCGGCTTGATGCTCGTGCCGGAAGCCACCAGGTTGATGACAGGTTCGCCACCAAAATCGGCTACTTCGGCGTTCCCCTTGTTCAGGTCCCAGCGCGATGGAAATTCGCCGTTCTCTTCACCGGCAAGATTATCTGAAAACAGTACTTTGTCCCCTGGCACGAAATCGTACTTGCTCCAGGCTTTCATTTTTACTTCCTCAGATCCTGTACTGCTCGCCTTGGCATTGCTGCGTTTGGAGTCGCTATTATCAGCCGAAGCCTCTTTTTTGCCCTCCAGCGTTTCGTCAATCGACTTGTCAACCTGTTGGTCTACTTTCTGGTTTATCTTGCTGTTAATCTTATTCCTAAGGTTTTTACCCACGTTGATCTGTGCAGCAACTGGTGTAAAACTCAACAGAACCAGTGCAAGAAGTCCGGTAAAGAAAGCGCGTGTTCTCATAATACAATTAGTTTGGTACTATAAGAAAGGTATAGTTAATAATTATATTTTAAATGCGTATAGTTATATTTTTGACAAAGGTATTTTAGTTGTGGGTAAACATGCTATCTAAAAGGGTGAACATCAGCTATTTTGCTATACCTAAAGCGCCGGTTTACTTTTCGACGGTCTTAATGGCCCGCTGTAACGCAATGTCTTTGCTGGTCTTGAAATGTTCAGAAGACAAGCTGATTTATACATCCGGTACAATTCCGTTGTATTTGGGTTCTGCCATGCTTCAATCAATATCATCTTTAGATGCTACCAAGAGTAGTGTTTAGGTTATCGGCACGCTGTCTCAGTTGACTTTGCTCTTTGACTGAGCAGCATTATGATATTAAATAGTTCTCAGATTTTATTGAACTAGCAATAAGGCATTATTTAATTTTTCGCCTCCTATACCTGCTTAGTCCGACTACAAGCAGAAGACCAAAAAGGAGGAATGGCCAGATGTTCGTAAGTAGCACAAAAAACCGGATCAGGTTGTCCCAGCCGTTTTGGAAGCCGTTTTTAAATTCACCAGAGAACCCGGTGTAAACGGGTGTGGTCTCGTAAAATGTCATGGTCAGGATAGAAAGTGCCACTTGGCTTTCCAGGTATTTCAGGCGTCCTTCAACTGATTCAATGTCGTAACGCAGCGTGGCAAGCTGTTTTTCGATTTCCAGTACCTCTGTTACATTTTTTGCCTGTTTCAATAGCTGCAGAAACCGGGCTTCAAGCTCCTTTTTAGTCTTCAGGCGAGCTTTCACGTCAAGAAACTCCTCTGTGACATCCTTCACGTTAATTTCCCGGGCGTCAAACTTTTTCACGCCTGTAGTGGCTTCCCGCAGCAAGTTATCGAAGTTGTCGGCAGGCACCCTGATGATAAGTGTGTTGCTGGTCCTTCCTGGTGCAGTATACTCCTCGTCAGAAGATATATACCCTTTGTGCTTTTCTACTGCAGCAAATACTTTCTGACGGGTTTCTTCAATCCGGGCCGTCTCGTATTCCACCCTGCCTTCTTTGATCAGCTTGCGCTGCGGTTCTATGGCCGGCGCATCAGGTGGCGGTGGTGCCATCATCAATTCAGCCGCTTCGTATTCAGCGCCCCTATTTCGGGACTGACAACCGGAAATAGTAAATAGCAATGAGAATGCAATAATAAGGGCAATGACTGGCAGGGGGGATTGGGTTTCTCCTGTTGCCAGTTTATAAACGTGGCAAACGGCTGGAAGCAAACCGTCTTGTAAGAAAGTTTTTCGGGACATGGCGAATCATTAAAGCCGAGCCTTATGGCAATTTATAGATACAGCTAACCCCTAAATTCCACACGAGCCTCCCGAAAATAATTTGAGTTTCTTCTGAGAAAATGGGAGGTGTGAAAAGATGTGCCTAGCCAACTTCCATAAACAAAAATCCCCGGCCAGTTTTCACCAGCCAGGGATTTTTACTTTATAGAGGTATAGCTTACGCTACTTCTTCTTTCTTGCTCATGCGGTTACGCTCGTTCTCGTCGAGGTAGATCTTGCGCATACGCAGGCTCTTTGGCGTCACTTCCAGGTATTCATCCTTCTGGATGTATTCCATGGCTTCTTCCAGCGAGAAGTTCTTGGCCGGTGCGATCTTAGTGTTGTCATCAGAACCGGAAGCACGCATGTTCGTCAGCTTCTTGCCCTTCTGGATGTTCACCGTGATATCGTTCTGGCGGTTGTGCTCACCGATTACCTGACCCATATACACATCTACACCCGGATCAACGAAGAACACGCCACGATCCTGCAGCTTGTCAATCGAGTAAGCTGTGCCCGGACCTGTTTCCATCGAAATGATAGAACCGTTGTTACGGCCAGGTATAGCGCCTTTGTATGGCTCGTAGGCCAGGAAGCGGTGGTTCATGATCGCCTCACCGGCAGTGGCAGTCAGTACGTTGTTACGCAGACCGATCAGACCGCGGGCTGGGATGTTGAACTCCAGGTGCTGCAGGTCGCCTTTCGGCTCCATGATCGTCAGTTCGCCTTTACGCATCGATACCAGCTCGATAACCTTACCGGCAGTCTCTTCCGGCACGTCCACTACCAGGTGCTCGATTGGCTCATGGCGCTGGCCGTCGATTTCTTTATAGATTACCTGTGGCTGACCTACCTGCAGTTCGTAACCTTCGCGACGCATCGTCTCGATCAGAACTGACAAGTGCAGGATACCACGACCGAATACCAGGAAAGTATCTTCACGGTCGGTCTCCTGTACGCGCAGGGCCAGGTTTTTCTCAGTTTCTTTGAACAGGCGGTCACGCAGGTGACGTGACGTCACGAACTTGCCCTCTTTGCCGAAGAAAGGAGAGTTGTTGATCGTGAAGAGCATGTTCATGGTTGGCTCGTCGATAGAGATACGCTCCATTGCCTCCGGGTTCTCCGCGTCGGCAATCGTATCGCCGATGTCGAAGCCTTCAATACCGGTCACAGCGCAGATTTCGCCGGCAGATACTTCCTGTACCGTTTTCTTGCCAAGGCCTTCGAATACCTGAAGCTCCTTGATGCGACCTTTCTTTACAGAACCGTCGGCTTTCATCAAGCTGATTGGCATACCTTCTTTGAGGGTACCACGGTGCACACGACCGATGGCGATACGACCCACGAAAGAAGAATAGTCAAGCGACGTGATCTGCATTTGCGGTGTACCTTCACGGAACGGAGCAGCAGGGATCACATCAATGATGGCGTCTAAAAGTGGGGTAATATCTGTCGTTGGCTGCGTCCAGTCGGTGCTCATCCAACCTTGCTTAGAAGAACCGTAAAGCGTGGTGAAGTCCAGCTGGTCTTCAGTGGCCTCGAGGTTGAACATCAGGTCGAACACCTGCTCGTGTACCTCATCCGGACGGCAGTTTTCTTTGTCTACTTTGTTTACTACTACGATCGGTTTCAGGCCCAGCTGAATCGCTTTGCCCAGTACGAAACGGGTCTGTGGCATGGCACCTTCGAAGGCATCCACCAGCAGGAGTACACCGTCGGCCATTTTCAGTACACGCTCTACCTCACCACCGAAGTCGGCGTGACCAGGGGTGTCGATCACGTTAATTTTAACGCCTTTGTAACGAACCGATACGTTCTTGGAAACGATCGTGATACCGCGCTCGCGTTCCAGGTCGTTGTTGTCGAGAATAAGGTCGTCAAACTGCTGGTGATCAGCGAATAGCTTTGAAGCGTGGATGATCTTGTCCACGAGCGTTGTTTTGCCGTGGTCTACGTGTGCGATAATCGCGATATTTCGAATATTTTGCATTGAATAGATTTTTCGAGGTGCAAAGGTAAGAAAAAGCCTTCGTATTTTTAGTAGTCCGCTCGAAATAAACAGGTTAGGTAATGATTAATTCTTCTCTCTCAGCACAATGGCTCAGGTTATGTGGCAAACATTATACAGCCGTCCTTTGTTCAATGAGGTATAAAATAATCAAAGGAGGCCTGTTTTTTGTTCTATAATTTCGTAAACAACTGTATGAAAATGTTTTATGTCTATACCTTGCTGGTGTTGCTGAGTTTGCCCGCCTGCGGCCAGCAGGACCAGCCCACCACCGAAGCCGACGGCACAATGTTGACCTCGGCCGGGGTAGAAGCCACCCAGAACGGCAATACCAATAAATCAAAGCAATCCTACGAGATCACCAAGACGGATGCTGAGTGGAAAAGGCAGCTCACACCAGAGCAGTACTATGTGCTGCGCCAGAAAGGAACCGAACCTGCCTTTAGCGGCAAGTACAATGATCATAAAGAGAAGGGCGTCTATACCTGTGCCGCATGTGGCAACGAACTGTTCGCTTCCGACACCAAGTTTGACTCGGGCACCGGCTGGCCCAGCTACTTCAAGCCCATTTCCAGCAAGCAGGTGAGAGAACTGACCGACCGAAGCATGGGTATGGTGCGTACTGAAGTTGTGTGCGGACGCTGCGGCGGTCACCTGGGCCACGTTTTCGATGACGGACCTAAACCGACCGGCCTGCGCTATTGCCTTAACTCCGTAGCGCTTGGGTTTAAGAAAAGGGAGTAGCCTTTAAACTGCTGATGGTTGAATTGTTAAATTGTTGCTCGTCCACGATTGGACAGATGCTGGGTACACGTGTCGGATGGGGCCCGACCTATACCTTGAATTTCTTTTTCATATTCCAAACATATTAACCATTTAACCATTTAACCATTTAACCATTCCTCAACTCTTAAACTCCCCAACTCCTAAACTCCCAAACTTCTATCCCCGTATTTCCTATCCAACACTAACGAGAAAACAGACATGAACGAACTACACTCCGAAGCAGAGAATATAGAAAATGTGGCGCAGTGCATCATGGGTGCCTTTAAGGAGAACAATTTACAGGCAGGGGAGGTGTTAGCCTATCAGGAGCTATACCCTTACCTGCAGGAGCGCTACCCGAAGTATAAGGATGTGCAGAAAGAGGCGGAGCATCACTTGGCCAAGTTAGCTTGGGTGACCCCAGCGCCGGAAGGCCTGATGCTGACGCAGGTAGGGCAAGAAAACATGAAGACCGAGGACTAGAACATGTGCTTTTATACTTTTTCATCCGTATACATGGTATAAGGCATCTTATTCAGGGCCTTGATTTTACTATTTTAAGATGAAGCAAGATGAAAAGGTATATAAACCGGATGGGGGGACTGCTGCTGCTGGGGATGTTGGGTTGCACCTCGCTGTCCGAGGGCGGAGGAGGTACATTGCCACCCAACCCGGATCATACGCAGCGAGTCAGGTATAGAGATGGCAACCAGGTGCGCAACCGTATGTATGAGCAGGCAAGCGACATAAACCGCAAGCGCAACATTGAGGAGTATGACCGCAATGCGCCCGTTAACCTGCCACCCGAAGTGCGGCCACAACAGCTGCCCAACGCTCCGGTAGACTCTACAAGGCACCGCGTGTTGCGTATACTTCCCACCAAACCACCAGTTGGGAACAATTAAGGCATAAAAGAGAAGCGCTACCCTTTCAGGTAGCGCTTCTCTTTTATTTTTTCTTCTTGTTTTTCGTTTCGTCCTTTTCGCGCAAGTCGCTTACGTCTTCAATTTCGATCTCTTCGTCGCCGATGTGCAGTTCATCCGGCTCGAGGTCTACATACACTTCATGGTCGGGTGGGGTGGTATCCGATTCGCGGTCGGCGCTTTTGGGCGAAGGCTTGTCACTGATTTTTTTCTTTTCGCCTTCTTTACCCAAGTGGCCGCTCTCGCTCTTCTTCTCGTGGAAATTATCTTTTTGCTTCATATTGTCAGATGATTGGGTTCTTGATGATTCAGGTATAGCATACCTTGGTTTCAGGTATACGCAGGCCACAGATTAGCTATACCAGGGAGGTTTTCAATCTTTGCTATACCTATCGTTTAGTCAAACTGATACTCTGCTGCCTTTGCCTTAGCTGCATAACCGGTCTACCGTTTACGGAAAAGCTGCGGCCAGGTCAGCTTATACCTGCCATTTTTTCTGAATGGGAAACGTATAGACGCTCAATCCAACGGCTATTCGTATATTTGCGTTTTTACGAGAACTATGGCTGAAAACTATAAACGATATACTGTAACGGCGGCATTGCCTTACGCCAACGGACCCGTGCACATTGGGCACCTAGCGGGCGTATACCTGCCTGCCGATATTTACGTGCGCTACCTGCGCTCACAGGGCAGGGACGTGAAATTTATCTGTGGCTCCGACGAGCACGGCGTGCCGATCACCATCCGCGCCAAGAAAGAGGGCATCACACCGCAGCAGGCCGTGGACAAGTACCACGAACTGATCAAGAAGTCGTTCGAGGACTTCAACGTGTCCTTTGACATTTATTCGCGCACCTCGTCACAAACGCACCACGAAACGGCTTCTGACTTCTTCCTGAAACTCTACAACGACGGTAAGTTTATTGAGCAGACCACGCAGCAGTACTACGACGAGAAGGCCCAGCAATTCCTGGCCGACCGCTACATCGTGGGCACCTGCCCCAAGTGCGGCAACGAGAACGCTTACGGCGACCAGTGCGAGAGCTGCGGTACTTCCCTAAATGCAACCGACCTGATCAACCCGAAAAGCACGCTGAGCGGCGCCGTGCCGGTAATGCGTGAGACCAAGCACTGGTACCTGCCGCTGAACGAGTACGAGGCATGGCTGCGCGAGTGGATTGTGGAAGGGCACAAAGGCGACTGGAAGCCCAACGTGTACGGCCAGTGCAAGAGCTGGATCGACCAGGGGCTGCAGCCGCGTGCCGTTACCCGCGACCTCGACTGGGGCGTGCCAGTGCCGGTAGAAGGCGCAGAAGGCAAGGTGCTCTATGTGTGGTTTGATGCGCCGATCGGCTATATCTCCGCCACCAAAGACCTCACGCCGGACTGGGAAACCTACTGGAAAGATCCGGAGTCGAAGCTGGTGCACTTCATCGGCAAAGACAACATCGTTTTCCACTGCATTATTTTCCCGAGCATGCTCAAGGCGCACGGCGATTACGTGCTTCCAGACAATGTGCCGGCCAACGAGTTCCTGAACCTGGAGGGCGACAAGATCTCAACTTCCCGCAACTGGGCGGTGTGGCTGCACGAGTACCTCGAGGAGTTCCCGGGCAAAGGCGATGTGCTGCGCTATACCTTGTGCGCCAACGCACCGGAGAGCAAGGATAACGATTTCACGTGGAAAGACTACCAGGCCCGCAATAACAACGAGTTGCTGGCCATTCTGGGTAACTTCATAAACCGTGCGGTGGTGCTCACCCAGAAGTACTACAACGGCGAAGTGCCGGCCCGTGGCGAGCTGCAGGACTACGATAAGGAGGTACTGGGTGTGCTGGAAGGTATGCCAATGGTGATCGCCACTTACATTGAGCGCTACCGTTTCCGCGATGCCCTGAGCGAACTCATGAACCTGGCCCGACTGGGGAACAAGTACCTGGCCGATACTGAGCCCTGGAAACTGATCAAGACGGACGAGGAGCGTGTGAAAACCATCATGAATATTGCGCTGCAGATATCAGCTAGTCTAAGCATCCTGATGGAGCCGTTCCTGCCGACTTCTGCCCAAAAATTGGCCGCTATGCTCAACAAGTCAGTAGGTACCTGGGCAGAGGCCGGTGCCGCGGACTTGCTGCCAGTAGGCCATGTGATCGGTACGCCAGAGCTCATGTTTGAGAAGGTTGAAGACGCTGCCGTAGAAGCGCAGGTACAAAAACTGCTTGACACTAAGAAAGCAAATGAAGCGGCCAATGCTGTGGTAGAGCCAGCCAAGGAGAACATCTCTTTTGAGGACTTCTCTAAAATGGACATCCGCATTGGTACCATCATAGAAGCCGAAAAAGTGGCCAAGACCAAGAAGCTCCTGAAGCTGAAGATCGACACAGGTATAGACCAGCGCACCGTGGTGAGCGGCATCGCCGAGTTCTTCAACCCAGAGGAGATAATCGGGCAGCAGGTGAGCATTCTGGTGAACCTGGCGCCACGTGAGATCAAAGGCATCACCAGCCAGGGCATGATTCTGATGGCGGAGAATCCGGATGGATCACTGGCCTTCGTGCAACCGAGCAAGCCGATCAAGAACGGCGGAGGTGTACGATAAGCTATACCTGCCAACTATATAAAAAGCCCTTGCCTGTTTCGATAGGCAAGGGCTTTTTGTTAGACGGTGGCTTCTGAGACAGGTATAAGTAGGAGTCCGGTTGCCCGGGTTATTCTGCAGCTTAGCCCGCAGCTATACCTTTGGCCTCTCCTGCTGCTACAGACATTTTGGGCGCAGCAACGTCTATTTTCTTTACCACAAAGTATAGCCCGATACTTACCACAACAGCAAAAGCGCCGAGTACCCACCACAGGGTGTCAAAGCCATGGCGGGCGGCAATGGTGGTGCCCATATAGGGCGCTACCACATGGGCAGCGGCATACGAAATAGTATACAAGCCCATGTAAGAGCCTCGGTTGCTGTTGTTGGAGCGCTCCACCGAAATTGTGGCCATAAAAGGCATCACCAGGATCTCCGAGAAACTCAGCAGTGTCATCGCAATGTAGAGCAGGAAAAGGTGGTGCCCCAGGTTCAGGATCACAAAGGAAAAGCCCAGTATCAGAATACCCGTCGGTATCAGCCACGATTTCTTCACTTTATCCCCGATCAGGTATACAAAGATCATCTCGATCATAAACACAATAAGGCCGTTCAGTGCCAATAGTCCACCAATGCCCTGCTCCGGCAGCGCATATACCTGTCGGTAATACAGCGGCAAGGTGGAGAGGAGCTGGAAGAACAGCATGGCAAAACCCGCGTTCAGCACCACAAACAGCAGGTATAGCTTATCGGTATAGGGGGAGCGGACTTTCTCGGTTGTTTCAATTTTGGCTTCAGGCGAGATTGCCTCTGCCTTGGCTTTCTGCTTTGGTCGGTGCCCTTGCTTTTTCCGGAAGTAAATGTAGAAGAACACACCGGCCATCGTACAGCCCAGCGCATCGCCTATAAACAGGAATTTATAGGAAATAGCCGCTACCATACCGCCCAGCGCCGGACCGATCGAGAAGCCCAGGTTCAGCGCCATGCGGTTGAGTGAGAAGGCTCTGGTCACGTTTTCGGGTTTGGCATAATGCGCGATGGAAGCTGAGTTGGCAGGGCGCAGCATGTCGTTGACCAGACTCAATATAAACACACCAACCGCGATGTGCTCAAACTTCTCCAAAAACAGGAACATCAGGTATAGACTGCCGCCCACCGTCAGGCTAAACGACTGTACCTTGAAATGCCCGATCTTATCCGTAAGCCAACCGCCCAAAAAGCCGCCGCACACGGCACCAAGCCCGTAAATGCTCAGAATGATACCTGCTTCTTTCAAGCTAAACCCAAGCGCCTCTGTCAGGTACACGCCCAAAAATGGGATCACCATAGCGCCGCTTCGGTTGATGAACATCACCAGCGAAAGCATCCAGGCAGGGCGGGAGAGCCCTCCAAAAGCGTTGCGGTATAGCAGGAACAGGCGTTTCATTTCACGGAGTTAATTTGATAAGTTATGAAGCTAATTAGTCGCTAGAGAAGCTCTGGCAAAGAAGCCGGGCCTAAGCCATTAAAAGTAAAAGAACCAGGATAAAGCTATACCCGGCATTGAAGAGGACAATCATGGAAGTGATTCCACCAAAGCAGCCAGCCTCCAGTTTACTCTCGGCCTTGCTTTGGCTCTGGAAGTAGCCAAAAGCCAGAAGTCCGGTGAGCAGCAACAGCAGAACGGTGCTAAACGGGAAAAACGATTCCGTATACCATATCGCTGCATACCCCAGCCCGAAATTTCCTGTCACAGCCAGGCCCATGGCTATACCTGTCCAGAAGTAAAAGTCAGTTTTGCGGCTGAGCAGGAAGTCGACCATGTGGTGGGCTTATTTGGTATTGTACTGGTTCATGGTGCGCTCCAAACCAATGCTGCCAAAGGCGATCACAGAGTCAGCTGCCTTTTCAATAATGCCGGGCAGGTCTATTTTCTCGTCGTCGCTAAACGTGCTCAGCACGTAGTCCACCTGCTTGCCTTTGTGGAAAGAGTCGCCGACACCGAAGCGCAGGCGAGGGTAGTTGTTGTGGCCCAACGTCTGCTCGATGTGCTTGAGGCCATTGTGCCCGCCGGCGCTGCCCTTGGCCCGGATGCGCAGCTTCCCGAAGGGCAGGGCGATATCATCGGTGATCACCATCATCTGGTCCGGTGTCAGCTTCAGGCTGCCCAGCCAGTGGCTCACGGCCTTGCCGCTCAGGTTCATGTAGGTGGTGGGTTTTACCAGCACATAGGTGCGCCCTTTGCTTTTGATCTCGGTCACAAAGGAATGTCGGCCTGTGTCAAACTTCGCGTCAAACTTCTGGGCCAGGTAGTCCAGCACCATAAAACCAATATTATGACGCGTCTCTGCGTACTCCGGGCCAATGTTGCCAAGGCCCACGATCAGGTATTTCATGCTCGTATCTTCAGGTATAGCCGAAGTTTCAGGTATAAACCCCAGCCAGTGTTTTAGCTTATCTATTATTGAATTGCTCAATGGTGGTCTGATAGGTGGTTAAATTGTTGAATGGATCAATTGCAAATCCGGAAAATCATTTTTGATAATTGTATAACAATTCAACAATGTATCAATTTAACCATTAATCAATTTAACCTTCAAGTGGAAACAAAAAATCCTGCCCCGCTCGGAGCAGGACAGGATCTTGGATGCTATGAAAGCAACGATAATTATTTCTTACCGCCGCGAGCTTCTTCAGCCTGCGCACTCTTAAGAGCACGTGGAATAGTAACGGTTGCAACCGGAGCAAGCGGGTTGGTCAGGATCTCGTAGTCACCTTTCGCAATCTTGCTTACTTTGATTGACTTACCAAGTTCCAGATCAGATATGTTTACCTCGATGTAGTCTGGCAGGTTAGCTGGAAGGGCTTTGATCTTCAGCTTACGCAGTTTTGTCACAAGCTTACCACCTACCATTACACCAGGTGAGTTACCTACAAACTTAACAGGAACCTCGATCTTCACTTCTTTGTCTTCCTGCAGCTCCAGGAAGTCAACGTGCAACAGCATTTCGTTTACTGGGTGGAACTGTACGTCCTGAAGGATCGCTCTGTAGTGCGTACCTTCGATATTCAGATCAACTTCGTATACTTCTGGAGAATAAACTAAGTCTCTGAACAGGATGGCTGGAGCGTAGAAGTGAACCTGCTCAGCGCCGCCATAAAGTACTCCTGGTACATAAGACTCATTGCGCAGCTCTTTCGTCTGTGCTTTACCGAGATTTGCTCTTTTAAACCCTATAATCTCTAAAGTTTTCATAAAAATGAATTTGTTAAATTTTTGAAGGCACAAAGGTATGTATTTAATTGTTGATTGTTAAATTGTTGATTGTTTTTTTCTTGTATTATACAACCAATTCAAAAATCAACCTCTCAACTACCTCCTAGGTCTTTCTTTTTGTTATAGCGAATTGCTGGTTGTTAATTACTGCGAACAACAATTAACAACCATCAATTAACCATCAATTATATAAACAGCGAGCTGATTGACTCGTGCGTTACCACGTTGTTAATGGCGCGGGCAAACAGCTCGGAGAAGGAAAGCACCTTGATTTTGGAGCACTCCTGGCGCAATGGAATGGTGTCAGATACTACCAGTTCTTCCAGCACGGAGTTCTCGATGCGCTCGTAGGCCGGGCCCGACAACACAGGGTGCGTTGCGATGGCTCTTACTGTCTTGGCACCTTTGTCTTTCAAAAGTTTGGCAGCCTGTGTGATTGTACCGGCTGTGTCTACCATGTCGTCCACCAGTACCACGTCCATACCCTCCACGTCACCGATCACCTGCATCGAGGCAATCTCATTAGCACGTTTGCGGTGTTTGTCGCAGACAACCATTTCAGCACCGAAGTTTTTGGCGAAGGCTCTTGTACGTACCACGCCCCCCACGTCAGGTGATGCGAAGATGAGGTCGTTGCCTAGGTTGAGGCTGCGCAGGTAGGGTACAAATATGGCCGAACCATCCAGATGATCCACTGGAATGTCGAAGAAGCCCTGAATCTGGCCGGCATGCAGGTCGCAGGTCATGAGGCGGTCAGCGCCTACCGACTGGATGGCATTGGCTACCACTTTAGAGCCGATGGAAACACGTGGCTTGTCTTTTCTGTCCTGGCGGGCATAACCGTAGTAAGGCATCACTACAATTACTTTGTGGGCTGAGGCACGCTTGGCAGCGTCTACCATCAGCATCAGTTCCATCAGGTTGTCGGCTGGCGGAAACGTGGACTGCACCAGAAATACCTCTGCGCCGCGAACTGACTCGTTGAAGTGTGGTGCCATCTCCCCGTCGCTAAAACGTAGAAGCTCAAGGTCGCCGAGTTGCGTGCCGTATGCGGCGGCTATCTTTTCGGCTAAGTACTTGGAGGCGGAGCCAGCGAAAATTTTTACCTGTGGCATAATAATGCTAAATGTTAGTAGGGTTTGGTTTAGGTTATTATGCCTGCAAAGCTACGAAATTCCGCAAATATGCTACCTGATATTTCTGATTTTTAATTAGTTAGGGAGGAGGGTGAAAAGCAAAAAAGGCAACCCGCATTGCTGTGGGTTGCCTTTTTACGTTGTCCGACCAGGTTTCGAACCTGGACTCTTCTGAACCAAAATCAGACGTGTTGCCAGTTACACCATCGGACAAGCTACCTACTAGATTTCAGAGTGGAAGCCCCTTCGTCGTTCAGTGATGCAAAGATAGGGAGGCTATTTTAAACTGCAAACATTTGCCTCAAATTTTTTTGAAAATATTCGTCCAAAATCTGCTTTAGGGCCATTCCCTCGTGCTTTTTGATGATGCAAAAGGTGGCCAAACTGGGCAAGGAAGCAGGGTGTTTTTGAGTATAACCGAGTGAAATTCATCGCCTTATTCTGAACCTGTTTTTCGGAACAAGGCCACTTTTTATAATGCGACCGAATGCGAGAAAAAGATTGCAGCTGGATGAAAAAAAGAAGGATGCTCTGTGTTAATCTGAAAAAGAATAGGGCAGGAGGCCCGCCTAAACAAAAAAATAGCAGTGGATTTTGGTGTTCACGCAGCTCTAGGCCTTGGGTGTGTGCCTGATCATCTTTATTTAGAATGTGCTTTTAACCGGGGCTGAGGTATAGCTCAAGGCTTTGGGGGATAATGTGGAAAAGTTTAACTGATTTTTATGGCTTATCTGTGTCACTATCTGGCAAGTACTGCGTAAAGAACTTTGCTAAATCTTCCAATTATGTATGCATCTGCCATGACGGCCAACACTGACATCATTACGACGACCTGTGGTCGCGAGCTTGATCTAAGCCGAACGGAACTGGTTATTGAGCGTTCCAACAGCCTTTTTAGTTACAACATCCACAAAATGGACACCGGGGAATATGTGATTGCAGAGAAGTTCTATGCCAATCCTTTTAATAACCGCTACATCCTGCTCAACGACGAGCAGATCGAAATGCTGAAACATTTATAGCCTTCGTCTCGAATACAGGGTTCTAAGAAGTACATTATAATTTAAGATTACGCTTACAATTATGTTCAAATTTTTAGCCTTCCGCTTATTCCGGGCCATCTGGGCTCAGATTCTCTAATCTAAATAACCACTTCAAAATAAAGGGCTGTCTCCGCCGTGCACCGTTTGTTAGCAAGCTGCGCATGGCGGAGATTGTTTTTAGCCTTGTGCCCCGCATCGATCTGTTATCTTAGGTGTAGCTCTGCCTGGAGCATGGTATAGCCCATAAACAGAACGGCCGCAGCGAGAGGCGTCTCACTGCGGATGTTCTGTGTGTTTCAGGATGGTTTATACCTAGTCTTCTTCGGGGGCTGTAACTGCGCCACTGCGACGCTTGTTGCCCACGTTTTCAACCTCCCGGTTCATTTCTTTAATATCTACTGGCTGGGAGAAATCGCCTAACAGGTGCTTCACAAAATAATCGCCCATCGTCCAGAAGAAATACTCGGTCATGTCGCCGAAGGCGTGGCGCTGGCCAGGCAGCATCACAAAATCGAAGCGCTTGTTGGCTTTGATGAGCGCCTGGGCCATGCGGATGGTGCCGGCTGGGTGCACATTGTTGTCTACGTCGCCGGTGGCCAGTAGCAGGTGCCCTTTCAGGTTACGGGCCAGGTCCGGATTTTTCTCAATGGCATACACAAAAGAGGTGTCTCCTTTTGGCGAGATCACTTCCTTCACGCCATGGTGCTTCTCGCTCCACCAACGGTTGTAGATGTTGTTCTCGTGGTTACCGGCGCCAGATACGGCTACTTTAAAGAAATCAGGGTATACGAGCATGGCTGCCGTGGACATAAAGCCACCACCAGAGTGCCCCGTTATACCTACACGGTCGATGTCGATGAAGCGGTGGCGATCGGCCAACTGCTCAATAGCGGCTTTCTTGTCGGCCAGGCCGTAGTCGCGGAGGTTGCCGTAGCCATAGGTATGGTACCACTTCGAGCGTGCCGGGTGGCCGCCGCGGTTACCTACCGTTATCACCACAAAACCCAACTGCGAAAGACGGTCGATGCGGTCCATGCTGCGGCCGAATGATTTGTTTACAGCTTCGGTCTGCGGGCCAGGGTATACATAGGCGATGACCGGATATGTCTTGGTCGAGTCGAAGTCAAAAGGCTTGTACATTACACCATACAGGTCGGTAATGCCATCGTCAGCCTTTACAGTGAACGGCTCCGGGAATTTATAACCCGTTGTCATCAGGCGGCCCAGATCGGCTTTCTCCAGGTCCATCACTTTGCGTCCTTTTGTGTCGTACAGCACCGATACCGGCACTGTGTTCACGCGCGATGCCGTGTTCACAAAGTAGGTGTTGTTGTCGTTCAGGCTGATGCTATTGTCAAAGTTTCCTTTGTTGAGCAAGGTCAGGCCGCTGCCGTCGAAGTTCACGCGGTACAGGTGCATCAGGTACGGGTCTTCGCCATTTTCGCGGCCATTGGCTGTGAAGTAAAGCACGCGGTTCTTCTCATCTATACCTACCAGATCCTCGGTGTGGAAAGAACCGCTGGTAATGCGGTTTTTCAGATTGCCTTTGCCGTCGTACAGGTAAAAGTGGCCCCAGCCGTCGCGCTCCGACCAGTGGATGATCTCCTTGCCGCCGCCTACCAGGCCAATGCGGTTCATGTCGATGTAGGTGTTGAAGCGCTCTTCAATCACAGGTGTTACTTTGCCAGAGGCGATATCCAGTTCGCACACGTCGATCTTTTTCAGGTCACGGCTGGTGCGGGTGAAGTACAGCTTGTCTTTGGTGCCATGCCACGTAATCGGGCGGTGCTCGTCGTCGCGCTGCTTCTGCAAGGCCGGCGCAGACCACAGCGAAAGTTCCTGGTCTTTGAAAGCGGCCGTGTTGATGCGCTTTTGCGTTTTGTTGGCGAAGTCAAAGATCAGCAGCTCTCTTTTCGGGGCTTCCTTCTCGCCTGGCATCTGGTACTTATAGGTTTCCAGCGCTGGTCTGCCCTGGGCGGTGTGGTGCAGCACCCACAGGTCTTTCACCTTGCGCTCGTCCGTACGGATCATGGCAAACTGCTTCGAGTCCGGTGACCACAGAACGAAGGCCGGCTTGCGGTTCTTCTTGTTTTTCTCACGTTCCACGTTGGTCTCGCCGCGGGAGTCGCCATAGGTATAGTACTCTACGCCGTCGGTGGTGAGCTTGTGTTCGACTATGGTCGTGTCTTTCTCGTTCTTGAGGGCCTTTTCGTAGTTGGCGCGGTCCATCCAGTAGAGGTTGTGCTCCTTTGCGAAAATCACCACCTGCTGGTCAGGCGAGATCGAGGCCCAGCGTGGCTTGGACTTCGGCTTTTCGAAATCCTTCAGCTCCACTACTTGCCCGGTAGACAGATTGTAACGGAAATAGAATGTTTTCTTCTCGAGCGAGTCGGCTGCTTTCTTGTCGAGGCGGTCTTTCTTCACCTGGTCGATTGAGCTCTTGATCTCGAACTGCACGCTCTTCTCGTCTTCGGTGAATTTCAGGTTCTGGATAGGCAGGTTCTGTGCATCAAAAGGATCCTGCACGACCATGGTCACAGCAGAGGCTACCCTGGCATTATCGAACAGCAGCTTTTTTGACTTAGTGGCCGGGTCAACAATGTACCAGTTCTTGCCATTGCTCGTCTCGTACTCGTACCAGAAGCGGTCGGAGTTTTTGAGCCAGTGCGGGTCGAGGTTGGTGGTGAAAATAAGTTTCTCCAGCTTTTTGGGTGAGAAGCGGGAAGCCAGCTGGTAGTTTCCCTTTGTCGGAGTGGCAGGCTGCTGTGCCTGTACACCAATCCCCACTAGCAGCAGCATAGCGAGAAGGTAAATTTTCTTCATGAAAAGGTTAGTTTGGTTGAATAGATCAGGTGAACAGGTATAAGCCGCTCGGTAGGTATAGACTATGAAAGAGTGTGATAGTTTAAAAAGTGTTATACTAAAATAGCGATAGCTGCTAGCTGCCATATTGGAGTAGCAAAGAGCCTGGTGGTTACTGCTGGCCCTTAGCAACACCAAAGATGCAACGCTTTGTTGCAATTTAGGGTCAAATAGTTAAAAACAGCGCCATTCCATGAAAAACGTTATACTCATCTCCGCCTTCTTATGTCTGCTTCTTGCCTGCTCCAAAGAAGATCTGGGTACTGTGAGTGCCTATTTGGGCCAGGAAATTAAGCTCAAAGAAGGGCAATCCGCACTCTATAATAGTAATGGTAGCGAGGGCGCCCCCGCTATAAAATTAAAAGTTGAGGAGGTAAGGGATAGCCGATGTCCGAGCGATGTGGTCTGTATCACCTATGGCAGCGTGGAGGTTAAGCTGAGCCTGGGGACAATGGATAGCAGCTACAGGAACATTACCATGTGTCTGGGCGATTGTGGCAAGGGCGGTCAGTGGGTGGATGAAGCCGTAGTACCCATAGGTGCTATACCTTACAAAGTAAGGCTACTGGACGTGACACCGCTGCCAAAGCATAGTGACCAGAAACGTGTAACGAAAGAGGTACAGCTCGTGTTAGAGCGCCTTTAGGTTGAAGGTTTACTGTAACCTGTTCCGGCGTATCCCCTTTTTTGCCAGTTGCTTCGGGAGAGGCCATGCCCCGGGATTAGGGTACGCTTTGCCCTTTTGTATACCTGCAGCCGCCAAAGGGCTGTAAATGTTTGGGCCGGCGGCTATACTTTGATATTGAGTAAGTTAAAACTTTTTAGAGTGTTGTGTGGAATTGTCCCTAATATACCTTAGTTTTGCGCCTTGAAATAACTCCGTTATACAAGTTAATCAATATAAAAAGTCAAATGGCGAATATTGGCAGAATTACCCAGGTTATCGGTCCGGTTGTGGACGTTAGCTTTGCGGGTGAAAACGCAAAACTTCCAAACATCTTGGATGCCCTTCAAGTGACGAAAGACAATGGCCAGGTAATCATCCTGGAGTGTCAGCAGCACCTTGGCGAGGACCGTGTACGTACCATTGCGATGGACTCTACCGAAGGTCTTACCCGTGGCGCTGAAGTAGTTGACTTGGGTGGTCCTATTACCATGCCGACAGGCGAAGGCATCAAAGGCCGTCTTTTCAACGTTATCGGCGAAGCCATTGACGGTATTCAGCAGCCAGTAAGCGCTGGTGGTCTTCCGATCCACCGTGGTGCTCCTCGTTTCGAGGACCTGGCTACTTCTTCTGAAGTTCTTTACACAGGTATCAAGGTAATTGACCTGCTCGAGCCTTATGTGAAGGGTGGTAAAATTGGTCTGTTCGGTGGTGCCGGTGTAGGCAAGACCGTATTGATCATGGAATTGATCAACAACATCGCAAAGGCTTACGCAGGTCTTTCTGTATTTGCCGGTGTGGGTGAGCGTACGCGTGAGGGTAACGACTTGCTGCGTGAGATGATCGAGTCTGGTGTAATTAAATATGGTGAGGAGTTCAAGCACTCGATGGAAGAAGGTGGTTGGGACCTCTCTAAAGTAGATATGGACGAACTGGCGAAGTCTCAGGCGACGCTCGTGTTCGGTCAGATGAACGAGCCTCCTGGGGCGCGTGCACGTGTGGCCCTGTCTGGTCTTACGGTTGCGGAAAACTTCCGTGACGGTGACGGCACTGGCGCTGGTCGTGACATCCTGTTCTTCATCGATAACATCTTCCGCTTCACGCAGGCGGGTTCTGAGGTATCGGCCCTTCTTGGTCGTATGCCATCAGCGGTAGGTTACCAGCCAACGCTGGCCACTGAGATGGGTGCCATGCAAGAGCGTATCACGTCAACCAAGCGTGGTTCCATTACTTCCGTACAGGCCGTTTACGTACCTGCGGACGACTTGACTGACCCGGCTCCAGCGACAACGTTCGCTCACCTGGACGCTACAACCGTACTTTCCCGTAAGATTGCAGAGTTGGGTATCTACCCTGCGGTGGACCCACTCGACTCTACTTCGCGCATCCTGTCTGCCGATGTTCTTGGTGACGAGCACTACGGTACAGCACAGCGTGTTAAGGAGATCCTGCAGCGTTACAAAGAACTTCAGGACATCATCGCCATCCTGGGTATGGACGAACTTTCTGAGGAAGATAAGCTGGTAGTACACAGAGCGCGCCGTGTGCAGCGTTTCCTGTCACAGCCATTCCACGTAGCAGAGCAGTTCACTGGCCTGAAAGGTGTGCTTGTTGACATCAAAGACACCATCCGTGGCTTCAACGAGATCATGGACGGTAAGTACGATCACCTGCCTGAGGCAGCCTTCAACCTGGTTGGTACCATTGAAGACGCCGTAGCCAAAGGTGAGAAGATGATGGCCGAAGCAAAATAAATTCATTAAACAGACATCAGTGATCAGGAAACAAATTCTGGTCACTGATAACTGTTAACTGTTAACTGAAACAGATGTATTTAGAGATAATCACACCTGATAAGAAGGTTTTTGCCGGTGAGGTTGAGGCGGCTCAGTTTCCGGGTACAAACGGCTCGTTTGAAGTCCTGAACTCGCACGCTCCCCTTATCAGCACCCTCGAAAATGGCAGAATCCGTATCACTACCAAGCAAGGACAGACGTTCTACAATGTGGATGGTGGTGTGGTAGAAGTGCTGAACAACAAGATCATCGTACTGGCTGAGTCAGTAAGCGAATAGTACAGCATTAGCTAAAGAATAAAGAAGCCCCTTCTGTTCGAAAGAGTAGAAGGGGCTTTCTGCTTTCTTTAAGATTAATGTTAGGTGCGATGAAAGAAATATAACCATATTACCTAGCTAAGCAGCTATTCCTGAGTACTTCCATTTCTGATTAGCTGTCGCATGTGATCTATGGCTTAGTGCAGCACATCCACCTTCTCATTCACAAAAACATCCGGTGCTATACCATAAGGGTCGATTGGGTTTTTATCAAGATCTCTTGCCCGATAGGACGAAGGAAACACGACCTCGAAACAGCCAATGTTCTTCGAGAGACCATTGAAGCCATCTACTACACCTGCAGTGTTCTGGCCGTACACTACTACACGGTCACTTTGGTTGGCGCGAAATACAAAAGTCTCGCCGGAGCTCGCCGTTTCTTTGTCTGTCAGAATCGCGATTTATTTCGGACCATGGTATAGCGTGTCCGGTTTGTAGGAAAAAAAGGCTCTGGATAATCGAAGTAGGCTATTCCTTTATTCGTCAGCGGGAGCTCGTAGATTTCCTTTTCGTTATACGCTTCAATTTTTTTACCGGGCTTTCCTGTTTTATAATCCATCAGCTACTGAATGTTTATTTATTAAGCCAAAAACCGCCTGAGGGTATTGGTAGGGCATCACCAGAAAGTAATTAGCATCATTTCCGCCGCTGTTTCCCCGGACATCCACGATCATAAAATTGGCTTTCATGATGTTGGCATGATGCAATTTCAGCAGGCTGTCCACGTAAGCCTGGTCCAGCGAGTAGAAGTCAGGGAGCTTGAGGTAGAGTGTTGATGTAAGCCTTTCATTTGCACTACTCTCCCGTCCTTCAGCACAGCCATGGCTATACCTGGCACCTGAAAAGTAGCCATCGTCCGTTCCACCAGCTGGTCAGTTTCGGGGGGAGGTAATGGTTTGCGCCTGAGCGAACGAAAGGCTGCTCAGCAGAAAGATAAGAGCTAAAAGGAGACGGGCCGGCGTACAGTGTTTCGTAAGCTTTTAAGTAGGGCTTAAGGTTTGATAACCGGCATCGGGAAGGCTATCGCAGTGTCAGGCTTTAAAGCCAGAATGGGGAAATGTACAGCTGAATCGGGCTTTAGAATGGGCATCTGGCCCCGTAGTTGCGTGTTTTCTGCTTTGCCAGGTTTTTTATGGGCAGATTTTGGCAGCAGGCTATACCTGCTGCCTGGCTTTTGGAGTGGACTCAGTATACCTGATGAGGAGTATCTGCCATTGTATCGCAGATCGAGTTTTTTGTGAGACGGCTTTAACCGCAGCTGTGGTCGGTCCAGGTCTTGTGCCTGTGCTGCAAGGCATACCAGCACTAGGCAGGCAATAGCGGTGAGTGTTTTCATGTACTGTGCAGTAAAGATGTAGGGGCGTTATCTCATCAGCCTGCTCCCCGCTATTGACTTGATCAGTCAGAACTCACCTGGGTGTAAGCAGGTATGGCAGCTGCCAATTAAATAACGCTTCTTAAATATAGTGAAATCTTAATAAGATTTTGAACACTAACTGCACTTTTTAGGATGTATTGTAGTATGGCGGCCGGGCGTAGTCTTTACAAGATCTCCAGTTCCACATCCCCATCCACCGGAAAACCGACACAGGTTAGTGTCATACCTTTCTCCATATCCCGCTCTGTGAGCACCTCGTTGTACGACATCCATACCTTACCGTGCAGCACCCGGGCCAGGCAGCTGCCGCACTTGCCCGTTTCGCAGCTGTAGGGCATCGGTATACCTGCCTGGCGGGCACTCTGCAGGATGTTGTTTGGGTAGCGCGATACGATCTGGTGCGTACTGCCGCCGATGTGTAGCGTAACACGGTGCGCGGCCGTGTCGGGGGGCATGAGCTTGGCGGGCTTGCGGATATCGGTGTTGAAGATCTCTTTGCGGATATTGCTTTCAGGTATACCAAACTGGCGCAGGGCAAACGACATCAGGCGCATGTAGTTGTCAGGGCCGCAAAGGTAGAAGAGCAGTTCGTGGTGCGGCGCCCTGGCAAGCGAACTGACGAAGCGCTGGAGCAGGTCTTTGTGCAATCGTGCCCGGCTCAGGTCAGGGGAGTTGCTGAAAAGGAACTCGGTATGCAGCCTCTCCGGGAACCGGGTTGCCAATTGCCGGAGAGGGGGCAGGAACATACTCTTTTCTTCGTAGCTGTTGCTATAAAGCAGCACAGCCGACAAGTCCGGGCGGGCGTGCAGCAACTCTTTGAGCAGCGCGTAGATTGGTGTGATGCCACTGCCGGCAGCCAGAAAGAAAATTTGCTTGTAAGCGCTTCCTTCTTCCGGCAAGGTAAACAAACCGGCTGCCCCGGTAGTGATCAGCTTGTCTCCCACACGGGCATTGTCGATGAGCATGCGCGAGAAAAGGCCGTTCTCGATGCGCTTGACCCCGATGGTGAGTGGCTCCTGCAAAACGGGAGCAGAGGTGATGGAATAGGAACGGCGCACTTCGCCATGCGTGCTAGGGTGCACCAGTGTCAGGTACTGGCCGGCTTTGTAAGTTAGTGGCTGGCCATCTTCGGGTTGCAGTGTAAAAGTTTTCACGCCAGGTACCTCCTCCTGTATATGACGGATGGTCAGGCTGCGGTAATGTTGGTTCTCGGCAGGTATTGGGTGCGTCATGTCTTTGTTTACGAAACTTATTAGCTATGTGGGTCAGGCAGCCGGGAGTAAAAGTTTAAGCCAGGCCCTGTCTCAAAAATAAGCAGGTTTGCCGGTCTATTTCCAAATCCTGCCTATCTTTAACGAAGAAATACGCTATACCTGACCATGGCACAGATCCACCCGAAAACCACGCCCATTTACCAGACTTCCGTCTTCACCTTCGAAGACCTGAATGACCTGGAGCTGTACTTCGACCAGCCGGACCACAAGTACATGTACACCCGCTACGGCAACCCCAATTCCGACGAGCTGGCCGACGAGGTGAACAGTCTGGAAGGAGGCGCCGGGGCTGTGGCCACTTCGTCGGGTATGTCGGCCATCCTGACGGCGGTGCTTACCTATTGCCAGTCAGGGGATCATCTGTTGTGTGCCGAAGAAATATACGGTGGCTCGGCGGCTTTGCTGTCGCAGGAGCTGACCCGCATGGGCGTGGCCGTGAGCTATGTACCTGGCGAAAAACTTTATTCCTTAGCGGAGTATGTGCAGCCGAACACGAAGCTGCTGCTGGCCGAAACCATGAGCAACCCGCTCCTGCAGGTGGTAGACCTCCAGCGGCTCGCCTCCGAAACCAAACGCGCAGGTATAAAATTGCTCATCGACAACACCTTTGCCACACCCGTAATAACCAAACCGCTGCACCTGGGGGTGGACATGGTGATCCATAGTGTAACCAAATACCTCTCTGGCCACAGCGACGTGACGGCAGGCGCTGTAGTGGCAGCCAAAGCAGAAGACATAGAGCGCAGCAAACAGATCATGCGGGTATACGGCCTCAACCTGAGCCCTTTTGAAAGCTGGTTGGCGGCCCGTGGCCTCAAGACCCTGAACGTGCGGATGAAACAACACTGTTTTAATGCGTTGGCAGTAGCCGAGTATTTGTACAGCCACCCAAAAGTGGAGCAGGTATGGTACCCCGGCCTGGCGCAACATCCACAACACAAGCTGGCCAAGGGACAAGGCTCGGGCATGTTTGGGGGCATGCTCTCTTTCCGGATCGAAGACGACCTGGACACGGTGAACACCTTTATGAGAGCATTGAAGCATATTCCGTTCGCCCCATCACTGGCGGGCGTGAGCAGTTCTATATCGCACCCGCTCCGCACCTCGCACCGCAGCCTTAGCGCGGAGCAACAGCAGAAACTGGGCATCACGCTGGGAGTGATCCGGCTGTCGGTAGGTATAGAGGAAACCGTAGACCTGCTGGCTGATCTGGCGCAGGCGCTGGATAAAGTTTAGTGATTTAGTGAGTTATAGAAGGATGGGGGCTATGCCTGGGTGAGTAAGGGTATTCGTTTGCTGAATTGATGTGATGATACGATCAAGTCTTTCGTCCTTTGTCTAAAAGTCTTTTGTCAAAAGAACTTCCATATGGAGGTCTCCAAGGCAGATAAACAATCATACCTATGCTGGATTTTCCGAATGCTAAGATAAACCTGGGACTGCTCGTGACGGAGAAGCGCCCGGACGGATTTCATAACCTGGAGTCGTGTTTCTACCCGGTGCGGTGGTGCGATGCGCTGGAGATCGTGCCAGCCGAAAAGGAGACGTTTACGATGAGCGGCCTGCCCGTGCCCGGCAACCCGGACACCAACCTGTGCCTGAAAGCCTATCGCCTGCTGCAGCAGGACTTTAAGTTACCACCTGTGCACCTGCACCTGCACAAGGTTATCCCGATGGGAGCGGGGCTGGGAGGAGGCTCGGCCGATGCAGCTTTTGCCTTGAAACAGCTCAATGGCTTGTTTGACCTAAACCTGAACGAAGACCAGCTCGAAAACTATGCCCGCCAGCTCGGCAGCGACTGTGCTTTCTTTATCCGGAATAAACCGGTGATCGCAGTTGAAAAGGGGGATGTGTTTCAGCCGGTTGAGCTTGACCTGAGCGGCTATACCTGTGTAATCGTATACCCCGGCATCCATATCACAACCGCCGAAGCGTATGGCAACATTACGCCCAAAAGGCCAAGCTGTGGCATCGAGATGTACCTGAAGCAGGATGTAAGGGTATGGAAAGAGATGCTCCACAATGACTTTGAAGAAGCGCTCTTCCCGCGCTACCCGGAGCTGGCAGGTATAAAAGCACAGCTGTACGGCGCAGGTGCCGACTATGCTTCCATGACCGGATCAGGCTCGGCCATATATGGCTTGTTTAAGGAAGAACCCACAGACCTATTCTTTCCCGGCCACTACCTGCTCTGGAAAGGTCTGCTTTAACTTCTTGCGACGCTCGCTGTAGGTGTCCAGCACCGGGTGGATGAACACACTGATCAGGATAACCAGCGCCCCTATGTAGAAGTTGGAGGTCATCTGCTCGTTCTCGTTGAAAATGAGCCAGGCCAGTAGAATACCATAGATCGGCTCCATGTTCACGGTCAGGTTCATGGTATAGGCCGAGATTTTCTGCATCAGCCTGACAGAAGCCGTATAGGCGTACACCGTACACACCAACGACAATACCAGCAGGTATACCCAGTCCATGCCATTCATGGCAAAGCTCAGCGACCCCGTCTCTGTGAACAGGTCGGCATAAACAGGAAAAAACAGCGCGGTGCCAAGGCAGGCGCCCGCCATTTCATAAGCGGTAATGGTGGTGGATGGGTGTTTCTTAGCCAGACGCGCGTTGATGATCGTAAAGATGGCGCCGAGCAGCGCAGAACCCACGGCCATGCCGATTCCCAGCATGTTGTCAAACTCCGTTTCAGCCTGAAAAATGATATAAAGCCCCAACAGGATTAGCAGCCCCAGCAGGATTTCGTGAACTTTAAGCTTTTTGCTGGTGAAGGCGGGCTCGAGCAAGGCCGTCCACAAACTGCAGGTTGCCATACCTACCAGGCACAGCGAAACCGACGAGATGCGGGCCGATGCGAAAAACAGGATCCAGTGCGCCGAGATCATCAACCCGACCCCCATGATGATGAACATGTTGTTGCGGCCAAGCCAGAAGGGCGTCTTGCGCCGGTAAATGATGGCACCCAATGCCAGTGCCGCGATAAGCGTGCGCAGGAAAACCAACTCAACCGCAGGTATGGTAATCAGTTTGCCTAATATGGCGGTGAAACCCCATAGCAAGACAATGAAATGGAGCTCGATAAAATCCTTGAGACGCGGCATTAGCGTGGAATATAACGGTAAAGAAGGAATCCTATACCTGTGAAAATAATACTCGGCACCCAGGCCGCATACATTGGATTAAGGTCGCCTACCTGGGCCAGGCTGCGACTCGTGATCACGAAGATAATGAACACGAAGGCCAGGAAGAAGCCCAGCGCAATCTGCATCCCTACACCACCCCGTGCCTTACGGGCACTCACGATCACACCAATTACCGTGAGGATAATAATGGCGAAAGGATAGCTGTAGCGTTCGTATTTCTCGATCAGGTAGGTTTCGATGTCGTCAGCGCCCCGGTTGACTTTTTCCTGGATAAAGCGGTTGAGCTCCGGCAGCGTCATAGTTTGCTCCAGCTTGTAAGTACTCTCAAAATCTTTGGGAAGCATATTGAGCGTTGTGTCCAGCGCGCCGCCGTGGTAGATGCTCTCATTTTCGCCGTCGAAGGTGCGCAGGGTATAGCGGTCTACACTCCACTTTTGCCGCTCCGGGTTCCACTGTATGCTGTTAGCAGTTAGCTTTTTGCTCAGGTTGGTGCCTTTTATCTCTTCCATGGCAAAGTTATACCCCACGTGCGCCGTGTTGTTGTAGCTCTCCATGTACACGTAGGTGTCAGGCGCTATTTTGAGGTGGATGTTGCGGCTGTCGTAGGTAAAGGGGCTCTTCACGTACTTCACCTGAAAAGCCACACTCTCCTTGTTCGAGTTCGGGATAACCCAGCCGATGAGCGCAAAGATCAAAGCGCCAATGATAGTCGCTCCGATCAGGTAGGGCACCAGAAAACGCTTGAAGCTAACGCCACCGCTCAGAATAGCCACAATTTCGGTATGCGAAGCCATTTTAGAGGTCACGAACACCGTGGCAATAAACACGGTGATCGGGCTCAACATGTTGGCGTAGAACGGAATCAGGTGGATGTAGTAGTCGAAGATGATCTCGGAGATGGGCACACTGTGCTTGATGAAGTCGTCGTTTTTCTCGGTGAAGTCAATCACCAGGATCACCGCGACCATGATCAGCACCGTGAACACATACGTGGTCAGGAACTTCTTCAGGATGTATTTGTCAATTAGCTTCAAGCCGTTGTCTTAAGTTAGAAGGTTAAAAAGTTAAAAAGTTAAAAAGTAAATGAAATTAAAGATCGAAAGTTATAAGTTCTCAACAGAAAACAACTTTTTAACTTTCTGACTTCCCAACTTTCTAACTTAAAGCCTTACCATCAGTTTCTTCACCATCACGTCTTTCCAGTCGCGGAAAGTGCCGGCAATAATGTGCTGGCGGGCCTGTTTTACCAGCCATAGGTAGAACGTCAGGTTGTGCACGCTGGCGATCTGCCCGGCCAGGTATTCGCCGCTGTGTATCAGGTGGCGAAGATAGGCCTTGCTGTAGAACGTGCTCACATAGCCGCCTAGTTCCGCATCGATCGGGCTGTGGTCGGTGGCCCACTTCTGGTTGCGTATGTTGATGACGCCCTGCGTGGTAAACAGCATGCCGTTGCGGGCATTGCGGGTCGGCAGCACGCAGTCGAACATATCCACACCCAGGGCGATGTTTTCCAAAATGTTGGCCGGCGTGCCCACACCCATCAGGTAACGCGGCTTGTCAGCTGGCAGTATGTCGCACACGATCTCGGTCATCTCGTACATCATTTCGGCTGGTTCGCCCACAGATAGGCCGCCAATGGCGTTGCCTTCGCGGCCAAAGCTGGCAATCGTCTCCGCTGATTGCACCCGCAGATCTTTGTAAGTACTGCCCTGCACGATCGGGAAGAGTGTCTGGTCATAGCCATACTTAGGTTCGGTGCTGTCGAAACGGTCGACGCAGCGCTGCAGCCAGCGGTGGGTGCGCTCCATTGAGTTCTTGGCATAGGTATAGTCGCACGGGTAGGGGGTGCACTCGTCAAACGCCATGATGATGTCGGCCCCGATGGTGCGCTGCGTGTCCATCACATTCTCCGGCGTAAAGTTGAGCGTAGAGCCATCGATGTGCGATTTGAACTTGACGCCTTCTTCTTTGATTTTGCGCGTGCCGGCCAGCGAGAACACCTGGTAGCCGCCGCTGTCGGTTAGTATCGGGCGGTCCCAACCGTTAAACTTGTGTAAGCCACCGGCCTGCTCGAGTATGTTCAGGCCCGGGCGCAGGTAGAGATGGTAGGTGTTGCCCAGAATGATCTCAGCTTTGATATCTTCCTTGAGTTCGCGCTGGTGAACCGCTTTCACGGTGCCAGCTGTACCTACGGGCATGAAGATTGGGGTTTCGATGGCGCCGTGTGCGGTCTGCACCACCCCGGCGCGAGCCTTCGACTGTATATCTTTTGCTACTAATGAAAACTGCATGGTCTGTGATTGTCAGCGCGCTATGCTATAAGCAGCAAGCCAAAGCTGAAGCGGCGCAAAGGCCCCTGTTTTTTGCTAAATGGTTATCGGAATAATCTGCAAAGATACAAAGCGCAATGCCACAAAACATAAAAGATTATTAAATCGACAAGATGTTCGTAAATGGCCTAATTATACCTATTTTTGGTTGTTAGATAAGTTGTAGCAGTATGTGCGATTTAAGATGTAGTGCCTTCAACAATTTAACAGTTAACAATTCAACCATTAACAAGATTTGATTCCACTTATACTCCTGGCAGTGCTGGCTTTCTGCGTGCTGGTGCAGCTCTTTTATGCTTTGTATTATTTCCTGCCCCTGAGCAGGTATAAAGACCCGGAGCCGGACACCCTTCGGCCAGTGTCGGTGATTGTGGCGGCGCACAATGAGCAGGATAACTTATTTGAACTTCTGCCCATGCTGCTGGACCAGCAGTACCCCGAGTTCGAGGTGATCCTGGTAAACGATCGCTCAACCGATGACACAGAATTTTACGTGTATGAGCTCGAGCGCCAGTTCCCGAATTTCCGGGTGGTGACGATTAAAAAGACACCGGAATATCTCAATTCGAAGAAATACGCGTTAGCTTTAGGTATACGCGCGGCCCGTTACGAACACATGCTGTTCACGGACGCGGACTGCCGCCCTTGCAGCGACCGATGGATCGAAAAAATGCAGAGCGGCTATTCTGCTGGTGCTGACCTAGTTATCGGTTACTCGCCTTACAAAAAGCTGGGCGGTTTCCTCAATCATCTGATCCGGTATGAAACCTTACTGACCGCAATTCAGTATCTGTCTCATGCAAACAAAGGACACGCTTACATGGGCGTTGGCCGAAACTTATCGTATACTAAGTCATGTTTCTTTAGGAACAAGGGGTTTGCATCTCATATCAAGACTACTGGCGGCGACGATGATCTTTTTGTCAGAGATGCCGTCAACAATAGTAAAGCAAGCATTGTTATCAGCAAGGAAGGGCAAACAGTCAGCATTCCCAAAAGGACGTTTCGGGAGTGGCTGATACAAAAAAGGAGGCACATGGCCGCCGGCAGGCAGTACAATGCGGCAGACAGAGGAAGGATAGGGACTTTTATTTCATCCAACATTCTTTTTTACACGCTAGTAATTATTCTTCTTGTTCTAAATAGCCATTTGACTATATTGGCTGCACTGATCGGAGTTCGCTACCTGGTGGTGTTTCCGGTCTATTTAAGTGTGGCGCGCAGATTAGACGAAGGGGTTTCTTTGCCGTTGTTACCGCTGCTCGATATTGCCTATTTTTTTAGTTACCTGCTCCTTGGGGTATCCGTAGTATTGAACAAACGAATCAGATGGAAGTAAACAAACAATTCTCCGCAAAAGCAAAGCACGATTTCAAGCTGATACAGGCGGCTGTTGAGGAAAACGACGAGAAAGCTTATGCTGAGTTGATGAGCATCTACAAGAAGCCGGTATACCACGTGGTTCTCAAAATGGTGCGCAACGCCGACGATGCCGAGGACCTGACCATAGAGGCTTTTGCCAAGGCTTTCCGCAACCTGCATAAATTCAACCCGGAGTATGCCTTCAGTACCTGGCTATTCCGCATTGCCACCAACAACTGTATCGACTTTATCCGCAAGAACCGCATCAAGACGATGAGCATCGACTCGGCCATTAAGATTGACAATGGAGACGAGATCACGATTGACTTTAAGGACAAGAACCTGAACCCGCAGGAAGAGGCGATCAAAAACCAGAAGATCGAAATCATGCAGTACGTGGTGGCCAAGCTGCCAGAAAAGTACCAGCGACTGGTAACGCTCCGCTACTTCAACGAACTGTCCTACGAAGAGATCGCCACAGAACTAAACGCCCCGCTCGGCACCGTAAAAGCCCAGCTTCACCGCGCCCGCGAGCTGCTCTATGACATGGTGAAGAATAAGAAGCACCTTATTTAATTGTTGATTGCTGATTGTTAATTGTTGGATCACAACACGATTAATCCGGAAAACAATCAACAATTATCAATTAACAATCACAAAAATATTGATTACGTTTTTAGAGCCCCTGTTGCTTTGTGCGGCAGGGGCTTTATATTTTAGCTGATTTCCGTACTTATTTCATATTTTTGCAATACCTATACCTGTAATGGGGCACCACCAGCAAAACACCTATACCTTGCAAACACAGTCTATGCGAAACCTGCGCGAAGCCATACTGGTAGGAATGGGGAAGCTGCACCTACACCTGCGCCATAGAAAGCGGGCAGAGGCTGAGCAAGAACTGCACCGCAAGTACCAAGGTCAGTACCGCAACGCCGGCCTGGTTTTGCTCTTCGATATGTTCATGGCCCTGGCTGTAGTAGTGGTGGTAGCTGTTGTGGCAGGTATACTATACCTTGTTTTGAGTTAGAAAGGTAAAAAGTTAGAAAAGTGAAAAGTTAATTGATTTTGCTTTATACTTCTCAACTTTCAAACCATTCAACTCTCTAACTTCTAAACTTTCTAACTTCTAAACTGAAACCATGTCCATCTCCATCCGCACACTTTTGTCAGGTTATTTTCCGGAGCTTACCGAGGACCAGTTGGAAAAATATGAGCGTATGGCCGAGCTGTACCGCGAGTGGAACGAGAAGATCAATGTGATTTCGCGCAAGGACATGGAGCATATCGGGGAGCACCACATCCTGCACTCGCTAGGTATAGCCAAGGTGATCCAGTTTCCGGCGCAGGCGCATGTGCTCGATGTAGGCACCGGCGGCGGACTACCGGGACTACCACTGGCGGTTATGTTTCCGGAAGTTAAATTCCATTTGGTAGACTCTATTGGCAAAAAGATACACGTAGTGCAGGAGATTGCCCGTGAATTGCACCTGCATAACGTAACCGCCACCCATACCCGTGCCGAGCAGGTACGCGAAAAGTTTGACTTCGTGGTGAGCCGCGCCGTCACCCGGCTGGCCAATTTCTACCCATGGGTGATGAACAGCTTCAAGAAAGAGGCTATACCTAATAAAGGTATCTACTACCTCAAAGGGGGCGATTTGGACGAAGAAATAGCCGAGTCTGGCCTGATCACGAAGGTTTACGACCTGAAAGACTACTTCTCAGAAGAGTTCTTCGAGACGAAGAAGGTTGTAGTAGTACCGATGCCTTAAAAATTGTTGATTGTTAGTTGCTGATTGTTTTGTCTCAAGCGATTGAGTTTAATAGGTATAGATTACCCTTTTATAATGGGCTAGATATTGACAATAAAAAGCAATAATTCAACCATCAACAATTTAACATTTCATTACACTCCCTCCAGCAAAAACTGCACGGCCCTGGCCTCTGAGTAGTAAATGTTGTTCCTGAAATCTTCGGCAAAGCCTACATGGCCGCCTCCTTCGGGTGTTTCCAGGTATAGGTATGGGTTTTTCCTGGCCTCTTCGAACGGAAAGCATGAGGTTGTCAGGAAAGGGTCATTTTTAGCGTTCACTAGCAGGGTTGGCACTTGTATGCTTTCCAGAAACTGTTTGCTACTGGAGCGTTTGTAGTAGTCGTCTGCATTTTCAAAGCCATGAAGCGGGGCCGTGTATTTGTTATCGAACTCCGGAAACGACCAGAACAAACTATACTTACTGAGATCGAGCGCATCCGGGTACATTTCTTTTTTCTGCTCCAGCTTCTGGCCCAGCGTTTTTAAGAAGCGCTGGGTATAGATCTTGGAGATGCGACTGGCAGAGCTTTTGAGATCGATCGGCACCGAGAAAACAGTTGCCCGCTTCACTTCCGCAGGCACTTGCCCCGAGTTTTCGCCGAGGTATTTCAGACTGATGTTGCCGCCTGCACTGAAGCCGATCAGGTATACGGTGTCGTAATTTCCTTTGCCGAGGGCGTGGCGCACTACAAAGTCGAGGTCGTCGGAGGCACCCAGGTGGTAGGAGCGGAGGAGTTTGTTGGGCTCGCCGCTGCAACTACGGTAGTTCCAGGCCAGCGCATCTACACCGCGCTCGTTCAGAGCCTTCACCATGCCCATGATGTAAGGCCGGTGCGAGTCGCCCTCCAACCCGTGCGAAAGGATGGCCAGCGACCGGGATTCTACGCGCGACCAGTCCACATCGATAAAGTCGTCGTCGGGGGTGGTCAGCCGCTCGCGATGATAGTACACGCCCTCCACCTGCCGGAACAAACTAGGCACAATGGTTTGGATATGCCCGTTGAACAGGTAAAAGGGAGGTTTGTGCAGGGATGGTAGGATCGGCATGGAGCGTAAGGGTATTTGTAATTAATACGAAAAATTCAAAATTACAGTCTTTCTATATTTACTGCCCTATCTGTGGGCCGCTTTTGTCGTACTCTCTATAGAACACTAACAGAACAGAAGAAGATGAAGTTTATGAAACATATAAAATCGTGCGCGCTGGCCTGCCTGCTGGCGTGCCTGGTAATGGCCTGTACTTCCGAAACACGGCATAGTGCCAATCGGGAGGTAGAGGAATTTTCGGCTTGGGTAGACGAGAACAGCAAACGGGCCGAGACAGCCACTGAAGAGGAATGGAATGAGATGGAGGCGGAGTACAACTACAAAGCCACCGAAATAGAGAAACGCAGCGCCGACTGGGACGACCAGACCAAAGCGGAGTGGGAAAAAGTGCGCACCCAGTGGCAGGAGACAGTCGGTCGGGCCAATACCAGGTTCAGGGCCACTGATGAAGAACCGGAGTTTGAAGTGGAGCCGGAAGAAGGTGGGCAATAGAATCCCATACAACACTATATAGCAGAATGCTATACATTTATATGCTTTACTTTGAATATTTATATTCCAAATGCTAACAGTGTCGTATAAGGCATTATAACCAATGCTAATTACAAGATGAATATAAAATCAAATCTGAAAGTACTAGGTATGGCGCTAACAGTTAGTGCATTTACCTTTGCCTGTAATTCCGAAACCCGCACCGAAACGAACAGCGAAATTGACGAAGCGCAGGTAGAAATGAACGAAACCGGTGCAGAAGCCGAGCGCGAATACGATGAATTTGCGGTATGGGTAGATGAACAGTCTTCTCGCGCCGAGACAGCCACCGAAGAAGAGTGGCGTGAAATGAAAGCGGAATACAACCGCCGAGAAGCTGAGTTGGACGCTAAAAGCGATACCTGGGATGATGAAGCCAAGCGCGAGTGGCAGGAAGTGAAAGACAGCTGGAAGCGCACAGAAGACAAGGTACAGAAGCGCATCGGTGATATCGATGTGGATGTCGACGTAGAAAGAAGAAACAACTAAGCTAGCCTTTAGTTGAAGAGCAAGCCTGGGGCTGCGGCGAAAGCTGTGGACTCAGGCTTTTCTGTTTACTGTGAGCTTTACGGGTTGAAGCATTAGACAAACGCCGGAGCTGACAATTAATAGCAAACGGCAGAAAGAAAGTCAACTGTGCTATGGTATTCGGGCTAATTAAGTGTAATTTTGGGCCAGCTAAGATTAAGTATTTAGGCCGGATTGATTCCAGCACACGGATAAATACCTGACCGGGCTTTTTTTATAGTGGAGAGGCTTTGGAATTTAATTTCAAAGAATATATCTTTGCAAACTCATTTAGGATACGCAACGAAATTTTAATTAGTATAAAATAACATGGCTAATCACAAGTCGGCATTAAAGAGAATCAGATCTAACGACGCGAAACGTCTTCGTAACAGATATCAGGCGAAAACTACTCGTACTTTCATCAAAAGGCTGAAAGGCACTACTGACCAGGCCGAGGCGCAAGAACTGTACAAGACAGTTTCTTCTATGCTTGACCGTCTGGCAAAGAAAAACATCATCCACAAAAACAAAGCTGCTAACAACAAGTCGAAACTGGCTAAGTTCGTTAACGGCCTGGCTGCAGCCTAGTTTTTTGCTGGAATACCTTTCCGAAGCCTTACACATGCGTGTAAGGCTTTTTGTGTTTTCAGTCAGGAACGTTCAAAAGTTGGGATTCACCTCCGGGCATCCCTTTTGATTGTTCAATCATGCAGGTATGGATCGTTGAGTTTAGTGATTGCATACTTGTAAATAAATGCCATCCAACGCTAGGCCGGGCCGAACCACCCCCTAACCCCTCCTTGTCTAAGGGATGGAACCTTTAGCTGCCACTTCTCAGCTATAGTCGCTGTAGCTGCTGTATAGTTTAACAATACCGTCATCCCCCTGCCCCCCTCTTTGTCGAGGGCCCCTACCCCCAAGGAGGACTTTTCATACTTCCGTTTTGTCATCCTGTAAGGATCTTGGTGATCGAGGGCCCCGCTAAACAGGGATATGTAGACGCTCGCGCCATGAACACGATGCAGCTACTTAAGGCATCACAACAGAGAAGCAAACTACGCTATACCTCCAGGTATCACAGAACTCCAATTGAAAATCCCCTTTAAATAAAAAAATCCTGCGGCTGATACGTCAACCGCAGGATTTTGAAAAGGTATTAGCCTAAAACTAGGCGATACTCAGTTTAATCATGTTCGTGCGCTTCTGCTCATAGATCGGCATGCTCGCCGTATTGATGAACACATCGCCCTTGTTCAGGTAACCTGCCTTCAGGAGCATCTGCTTGATATCCTCAATAGTGGCGTCAGTAGACTCAAACTTGTCGTAATAAAAGCCGCGAACCCCCCATACCAGGTTAAGTGTGTTGAGCAAGCGTTCGTTCTCTGTGAAAATAAAGATGTCGGCCTTCGTGCGGTACTTCGCCAGCTGGAAAGCGGTATACCCTGATTTGGTCATGCCGATCACGGCGCGGGCGTTAGTATCGCGGGCTAGGTTACAGGCGTTTGCTACCAGGCTGTCATTGTAGAACGTCTGTGAGTGCGGGTTCAGGATGTATGTTTTGTTGAAGATCTCGGCCTGACGCTCTACTTCGCTAATGGTTAAGTTCATAGAACGGATCGTTTCAACCGGGTAAGCACCTACTGCTGTTTCGGCGCTTAGCATCAGCGTGTCGGCACCGTCGATCACGGCATTGGCCACGTCATTGGTTTCGGCGCGGGTCGGCTTTGGATTCACGATCATGCTCTCCATCATCTGGGTCGCAATGATTACCGGTTTGGCGGCCTTGTTGCACTTCTCCACAATCATTTTCTGCAGCATCGGCACGCGCTCCATACCTGTCTCAACGCCCAGGTCGCCGCGGGCCACCATCAGGGCATCGGCAGCGGCAATGATGGCGTCGATGTTGCGGATAGCCTCTGGCTTCTCAATTTTGGCGATCACACGGGTGTCTTTGCCACGCTCTTTGATGATGCGCTTGATCTCCATTACGTCCTCTACCTTACGAACAAAAGACAGGGCGACCCACTCAATGTCATGGTCCAGCCCGAAGTGCAGGTCACGGATGTCTTTCTCGGTCATGGAAGGGGCCGATACCGAAGAGTCGGGCAGGTTAATGCCCTTGCGGGGTTTTACAACGCCGCCGTATTTCACATCGGCCTCTACAAGGCATTCCTTATCAGTAGAGACTACTTTCAGTTCCAGCTTGCCATCATCGAGCAAGATGGTGTCGCCTGGGTTTACGTCTTTGGCCAGGGCGGTATAGCTGGTGCCCAGGTGCTCGTGGTTGCTAACGGAACCGTCGCAACGCAGCAAGATGCGCTGCCCTTCTTTTATTTCTACGCCGCCATTCTCCACTTCGCCAATGCGGATCTTCGGACCCTGCAAATCCTGCACAATGCAGACGTTGGTGTTGAAGCGACGGTTTAATTCGCGGATGTGCTCTATTACCTGCAGGTGTTCTTCGTGTTCTCCATGCGAAAAATTCAGGCGGAATGCATCTACGCCTTCCTGCACCAGTGCTAGCAGACGGTCAAAGGTATTGCTGGCAGGGCCAACAGTGGCCAGTACTTTGGTCTTGTTGAAGACTATCTTCATATATCAGAATAATAAGTGTTCCTTGTTCTTAAGTGTAAGTGGGTCGAATTGTTTCGTGTATTGAATCATGGGCAGGGTTTGAAGCCTCCTTAGGAGTTCCTGCGGATGAAGGTAATGCTGCAGCGCCCCTGTAATCTGCAGAATATAATCGTACTCCTTTACATCGGGCAGCATAAAGGGCTTTTTGGAAGCCAGTATACCCAGCGCTCTGTTGCGGAACAGCCGCACAGTGCTATGGAAGTCGTGGTGCTCAAAATGCGAGATGTACATCTTTTGCCGGTCTGTCGTTTCGTAGCACAGGTCCTGCTGGCGGGTAAGGTTTAGGCTCAGCAGGCGGTTGAGCGACCAGGCCATCTTGTAATCGCGGCATGAAGCCACCACGCCAAAAAGGGCGAAGCCGAAATCATACTCAATGTCCAGGTGCAGTGTTTTCATGGGCTACTAAACAGCGTAATTGCAAATTTATAAACATGGCATCGGAAAACGACCTTTAAGTCAAAAACTTTTATCACTTACCGAATACAGCAATTTTTTTTGACATTGTCTGCCTAATTACATTTCTTTGCACAGTGTTTTAATAAACTATAAGAAAAAATGTCAGAAATCGCAGAAAAAGTAAAGGCTATCATCATCGATAAGCTTGGTGTTGAAGAGTCAGAAGTTACTCCAGAGGCTAGCTTCACAAATGACCTTGGCGCAGATTCACTGGATACAGTAGAGCTTATCATGGAATTCGAGAAAGAATTCAACGTATCTATTCCAGATGACCAGGCTGAGAACATTGCCACTGTAGGTCAGGCGATCAGCTACCTGGAAGAGCACGCAAAGTAATATAACCCCGATTACCTTATTGTATTAAGTAATTTTTACTATCTATCCTCTACTAACAGCTTATGGAGCTTAAGAGAGTTGTAGTTACAGGGCTTGGCGCACTCACCCCACTTGGAAACAACGTTGCAGCGTACTGGAACGGGCTTGCCAATGGTGTGAGTGGAGCTGCGCCTATTACACGCTTTGATGCGAGTAAGTTTAAGACCCAGTTTGCCTGTGAAGTAAAGGGATACGATCCTGAAAATTACTTCGACCGTAAGGAAGCGCGTAAAATGGACCTGTTCTCGCAGTTCGCCATGGTGGTGGCTGACGAGGCGGTTCAGGACGCGAACCTGATCGAGGGGAACGTCAACCCCGACCGCGTAGGCGTGATCTGGGGCTCTGGCATTGGCGGTCTGCGTACTTTTCAGGAGGAGTGCGTGAACTTTGCCAACGGTGACGGTACGCCGCGATTCAATCCTTTCTTCATCCCGAAGATGATCGCGGACATCAGCGCCGGACACATTTCAATTAAGTACGGCTTCCGTGGACCTAACTTCGTAACGGTTTCTGCCTGTGCATCTGCTACCAACGCTATCATCGACTCGTTTAACTATATCCGTCTGGGTATGGCCGATGTGGTGGTAACCGGTGGCTCAGAGGCGGCTGTAACCGAAGCAGGTATAGGAGGCTTCAATGCCTTGAAAGCCCTTTCAGAGCGCAACGACTCTCCGGAAACAGCCTCCCGTCCATTCGACAAAGACCGCGATGGTTTTGTGCTGGGTGAAGGTGCAGGTGCCCTTATCCTGGAAGAGTACGAGCATGCCAAAGCACGTGGCGCCAAAATCTACGCCGAGGTGATCGGTGGCGGTATGTCCGCAGACGCGTATCACATCACAGCGCCGCATCCGGATGGAATGGGTGCCCTGAACGTGATGAAAAACGTGCTGCGCGATGCCAACATCAAACCAGAGGAGGTAGATTACATCAACGTGCACGGTACTTCTACGCCACTCGGAGATATCAGCGAGGTGAAAGCCATCCAAACAGTTTTTGGTGACCACGCCTATAAACTCAACATCAGCTCGACCAAGTCAATGACAGGTCACTTGTTGGGTGCGGCAGGTGCGATCGAGGCGATCGCCGCGATCATGTCGATCCAAAACAACCTGGTGCCGCCTACGATCAACCACTTTACAGATGATGAGAGTTTTGACCCAGGTCTTAACTTTACATTCAACAAAGCGCAGGAGCGCGAAGTGAAAGTGGCGTTGAGCAACACCTTCGGTTTCGGTGGACACAATACTTCCGTTTTATTCCGTCAATTTATCGACTAAGTGTTTGGTCCAATAAAACCAGTACGGCGCTTCTATCACAGCCTATTTACCAAGGATAGAGAGTTAGTGCGCGCCATTTCCGGAATTATTGGCAGCACACCCGACAACATACGCCTGTACAAACTGGCGCTCACACACACGTCCTTTGCGCGTCAAAACCTGGCCAGCAAGCACGATACCAACGAGCGACTGGAGTTTTTGGGCGATGCGGTGTTAGGTACGGTGGTCGCGGAATTGCTTTTCAAGAAATTTCCTTACGAAGACGAGGGCTTTATGACAGAGATGCGCTCACGGATCGTGAACCGTGAGTCACTCAATCATATTGCCATCAAAATAGGCCTGAACCTGCTCGTTAAAGTCGATACTTCCGGGGGACAGGGCACACGTCACAAATCAGTGCACGGCAACGCACTGGAGGCGCTGGTGGGCGCAATATATTTGGACAAAGGCTATACCACAACCCGGCAGTTTATCCTGGGCAAGCTCATCAAGCCGCACATAGACCTGCACAAACTGGTCAACACAACCTCCAACTTCAAAAGTAAGCTCATTGAGTGGGCGCAAAGCCAGAATGCCGAGATCCGCTTTGAGATCGTGAACCGTAAGAACCAGGGCAATACCACCGAGTTTACCTGCGAGATCTACCTGAACGATAAGCCAGTGGCCGTGGGCGTGGGCCTCTCCAAGAAAAAGGCCGACCAGGCTGCCGCCGAAAAGGCATTGGATGTGCTGAATATCAGCTAAGGGCGAAACACTTTTGACCTGATTCTACGCGCATCCGACCCAACCCTTCCTTTTACCTCCTTTTATTACTTATTGGGCTGTTTGAGCATCAGGCTATACCTGTTTAGGCTTAAGCGTTCGTTATTTGGCTGCCAAAGCTTAACTTGCTTCCGTATTGTTGCGTTAGAGAACACACTATGGAAGAAACAAGACTGATACTGGCCGGGGCCGCCCTGAATCAGACCCCGCTTGACTGGGAAGCCAACCTGCTCAATATCCGATCTGCCATCATCGAGGCAAGCACCCGAAACGTGGACATCCTGCTGCTGCCTGAGCTTTGCATTACAGGCTACGGCTGCGAAGACATGTTTCTGCACCCCTGGTTTGCTGAAGAGACGTTCGACAAGCTGCTTCAGGTAAAGGAGTGGTGCGATAACATGACAGTGTGCCTGGGTGTACATGTGATCATTGGGCAGGAGGTATTCAATACGGCCTGTGTCATCAAAAATAAAGAGATCGTAGGCTTTACCGCCAAACAGTTCCTTGCCCGCGACGGCATACACTACGAACCGCGTTGGTTCACACCGTGGCCTGCCGATGTGGTGGACGAGTTTGAAATGAAGGGAAAGCGCTACCCGATCGGCGACCTGGTGTATGAAGAGAAAGGCGTGAAGTATGCCTTTGAGATATGCGAAGACGCCTGGCGACCGAACCGCCCTGCTGAGCGCCACATGCAGAAGGGCGTGCAGTTGATCCTGAATCCGAGTGCCAGCCACTTTGCCCTAAGCAAAACCGACCTTCGCCACCGCCTCGTAGTAGAGGCTTCCAAAAAATATCAATGCGCTTACCTGTATGCGAACCTGCTTGGAAATGAGTCAGGCCGTGTGATCTTTGACGGGGAAGTACTGATCGCCCAGAACGGCAAATTGATTCGACGTAACGAGCTGCTGTGTTTCAAAGACGTGGACCTGGAATGTGCAGAGGTGAGCTTTGGTCCCAACCCCGAAATTGCCGAGACAATTGAGTACCTGCCGCCCATCGATGAGAATGCCGAGCTGATCGCCGCTCTGAGCCTGGCCCTGTTCGACTACATGCGCAAGAGCCGCAGCCGAGGCTTTGTGCTGTCGCTGAGCGGGGGTGCCGACTCGTCGTGCTGTGCGGTGGCGGTGGCCGAAATGGTGCGCCGCGGTGTCGATAGCCTGGGCGTGACCGGATTTGTGACGAAAGCCCGCATGTTCTCGCTGGAGGACGCTGAGTGCTTCGAGGAGCTGCCGCAGGAACGTGTGGTAAAGGAACTTGTAGGCCGCATCCTAACCTGTGCCTATCAGGGTACCGTTAACTCTTCTGACGCTACCTATACCTCTGCCAAAGAGTTGGCCGAGTCGATTGGGGCCGTGTTCTATGATTGGACCATCGACGACGAAGTGCAGGGCTATACCTCCAAAATAGAAAAAGCGCTCTCGCGTGAGCTGACCTGGGAGCACGACGATGTGACCTTGCAGAATATTCAGGCCCGTGTGCGCGCCCCCGCTATCTGGATGCTAGCCAATATCAATAATGCCCTGCTGCTGGCAACCTCCAACCGAAGTGAGGCAGCGGTGGGTTATGCTACCATGGATGGCGACACGGCCGGCAGCATCTCCCCGATAGCAGGTATAGACAAATCCTTCATCCGCCAGTTCCTTATCTGGATGCAGGAGGAGCTGGGCTACCTGGGGCTGGATTACGTAAACAACCTGCAGCCTACCGCCGAGCTGCGCCCTTCTTCCGAGAACCAGACGGACGAAAAGGACCTGATGCCCTACGAAATCCTCAACATGATCGAGCGACTGGCCTGGCACGACCGCCTATCGCCGCAGCAGGTGGTGGATCAGTTAGAGAAAGAGAACGTAGCGCCGGTTGACTCCCTGAAAGCGTATGTGCACAAGTTCTATACCTTGTGGTCGCGCAACCAATGGAAACGCGAGCGCTACGCCCCGGGCTTCCACCTCGATGACTATAACCTGGATCCGCGCAGCTGGCTCCGTTACCCGATCCTGAGCGGTGGTTTCCGGGAGGAGCTGAGCAAGCTGAAATAACAGGAGGCAGCCTTTACCTGTAAAAGGCACCAGCCTATACCTGCGAGCGCAAGGTAGGCTGGTGCCTTTTGCTTAGGTGGCTCTACCTGTGGATAAATATACCTACACCTGACAGGTGCTGGTTTTTTGGAGTTGCTAAATATTGTAACTTTGGCGGAACCATACTGCTGTATATGAGCATCCTGAACTATATTACCTGGGACGTAAGTCCTTCCATCTTCTCCATTGGGGCCTTCGAGGTGCGCTGGTACGGACTCCTGTTCGCGCTGGCGTTCGTGTTTGGCCAACGCATCCTGACCAAAATCTACGTGGCAGAGGGCCGCACCGAAGGCGATGTGGACATCATCACCCTGTACATGATCGTGGGCACGGTGGTAGGCGCGCGCCTGGGCCATACCTTGTTCTACCAGCCCGAGTATTACCTGAGCAACCCGATCGAAATACTGAAGATCTGGGAAGGCGGACTGGCCAGTCATGGTGCTACCATTGGCATTCTGCTGGCGCTATGGCTGTTCAGCCGCAATCACAACTTCGACTACATGTGGGTGCTGGACCGGATCGTAATCGTGGTGGCCCTCGGTGGCGCGCTCATCCGACTGGGCAACCTGATGAACTCTGAGATATTCGGGCGACCGACTGACCTGCCGTGGGGCTTTATTTTCGTGCGCCAGAGCGAGTACTCGCACGTGCCGCGCCATCCTACGCAGTTGTATGAGTCGTTCAGTGTGTTTGTGCTGTTTGTGCTGCTGTACTGGCTTTGGAAAAAATACAAAGAGGCACTGCCTAAAGGTTTGCTGTTCGGTATTTTCGTGACGGCCCTGTTCACGTTCCGCTTCCTGGTAGAGTTCCTGAAAGAAGTGCAGGTAGAAAAAGAGGCGACGATGGCGCTAAACATTGGGCAGCAGTTGAGCATCCCGCTGATCATTGCCGGTTTGATCATCCTTTTCAGAGTATGGCAGAACCCAAAGCCAGCCTTGCCAGGAGGGAAGTCGTCACGGCAGGTTGCCCGGAAATAGAGAAACGACACAGAAATAGTAACGGCCAGCAGTAATGCTGGCCGTTTGGTTTTGGGGAAGTATACGCCCTTAGTTCAGGCTAAACCTGAACAAGCCGCCGTCTTCGCTCGTGATCACCAGCGTGTTTTCATTTTCAAAGGCCACAGCCTCTGTCTGCCCAGCTTTTTTAATACCCATTTTCTGGTAATCGCCTTTGTAAAAGGAGCCTGGGTTGTCCACGTTGCTGAAAACATGTAGGGCACCCTCGCTCACAAGCGCCACAGCACTGCCATCGGCATTGCTGGCTGCGCCAGTTACCGGTACGCCCAGTTTATGACTGCCCAGCAGTTTGGCCTTGTATTGCCCGCCGCTGTCGGGGAGCTCGTATACCTTGGCCGTTACTTTTTTGCCCCTGTCCTTCGATACCAGGTATAGCTTGCCGCCTTGCCAGAAGATGGCCTCCACATCAAAGTTCATGTCTTTTTCAGCGGGCGGATACTTCTTCTGATCTTCGTAGGTAAACCGAATGGCCTCTATTTGATCCGGCTTGTCGAGTTGGAGTTTGTAGATGGCCAACTCCTTGCGCTTGTTGTTGTTATTGCCCGTGTCTGCTATGTAGATGTTGCCATCGCTGTCGCGCGCCAGGTCCTCCCAATCTACATTAGGGAGGCTAAGTTTAATGGTCTCAAGCAATTTTCCTTTGCGGTCCACCAGGTAGAGGTATGGTTTATTGCCAGCATCGTTGTGGGTGATGTAGGCGTCGCGCTCAGGTATAAACTCAACGCCTGAGCTTTCGCTCACCTGAGAGGGTAATTTCGCCAGTCTGACTAGTTTCCCGGCTGCTGGGGATGCGCTTGTGTTGGTATCGAAGGGGCGCCCTAAAAAGTAAAAGAGGACTACCAGGACAGGTATGAAAAAGGCGAGTATTTTCAACATAAGCTTCATAGCGTTATTTAATAGAAGTAGGTGCGCCTAGGTATAACGGAAAGCAAAAGCCCTGTGGTTGCGTACAAACTGGAAATACCTGTTTTTTTGCCGGATGAATGTTTTCAATGTGTAGCGATGGAGATAAAAAAAATAAAAGAAACTTGCCTGTATGTGACGGATCTGGAGCGCAGCCGCCGGTTTTATAATGGCAAGTTAGGTTTGCCTGTGATCGGGGAGGTGAAGGACCGGCACATCTTTTTCAGGGCTGGAGAGTCGGTACTGCTGTGCTTCCTGCCCGAGGCCTCCAAAAAAGGAGGGACCCTGCCACCGCACTACGGCTCGGGCCAGCTACACCTGGCTTTTGAGGTAAGCCGGGATGACTACGATGGTTGGAAGCGCACAGTAGAGGAGGCAGGTATAGCCGTAGAGCAGGAGTACGATTGGGGCCGCGGCTTCCTGTCGTTCTACTTCCGGGATCCGGACCAGCACTTACTGGAGGTGGTGATGGAAGGCATGTGGGAGAAGAGTTAGCGACAGCTCTCTTGCTGACTCTTCTTCCCGGACATCATTGCCGAACCTCCCAACTGCTCACAACGGGCTCACTTTCCTTTCTCTTCTCGATATTTAGTCCCGTAAGTCGCAGCGTTTCTATTCTCTGGACGGATTTCATGCCGAAAAGTATACGGAGCCAATTGAATGGCATGATCAGGTATCTGATCAGCAGGAAGCAGATAACGAAGGTGCTCAGGCTCATAAATGCAAACTTAAAGCCGATGCTCCAGTCTACCTGCAGCAGGTAATAGCCCAATGCCACGATCACGGTCTGGTGCAGGATGTAAAATGGGTATACCATCTCGTTGGCCTGCGCCAGGTATTTGTTTTTCAGGTTGAGGTGCTGCATGGCGAACCCGAGTATTACCATCAGCCAAAACCAGCGATTACTTTGTTTTAATACATAGTAGAAGTTCAACTCCATCCCGCTCAGGTCTCTGTCCTTAAACCAGTAAAAGGTATACAGGAGGGCTAGCGTTATACCTGCCAAGGCGAGACTGTGCCAGCGTATCTCCCGCACCTGATCCTGCAGCTGAGGGATTTTCATCAACAGAAAGCCGATCAGAAAGACCGTGATATACAGGAAATGGTTGGCCCAGTCATCGATCAGGGCGTTAGTGGCCGGAAAGCGTTCGTTGAGAAGCACACCGCCTATACTTAGCCACAGCGCTGGCGCTGTCAGTAGCACCCAGCCCCGTATACCTGCCGTATGCACGCTGGCCCGGCGCAGATATGCCAGCAGCGGCAGAAGCAGCAGACTGTAGCAAAAGATGTAAGCCAGGTACCAGAGGTGGTGCCAGCTAAAGTTGCCTTCCGGGTAGGGCTCAAATTCAAAAATAGAAGAATAGAAACTCCAGTAATCGGTGGCCGTACCCTGCGCTGCCCGCTCAAAGTATACCTGTGGCGGCACGACCAGCAGCATCCCGATGACCAAGGGCAGCAAAATGCGCTTGAGCCTGTCTCTGGCGAAAGTACCCGCACTCCGGAATCCCATTGCAAAGTATACGCCCACGCCCGACACCAGAAAAATGAGCGACATGCGCCACTGGCTCATGAAGATCATGGGCACCTGCAGCGTTTCGCTGAGAACCGGGTTTTTGACGTGCCAGTCCCAGCTGACGAAGTACATGCCGGTGTGGTAAAATATGAGGAGCGAAAAGGCCAGCACCCGCAGCCAGTCGAACTCGTAGCGTCTGATTTTGATCTGATTTTCCATAGCGTTTTAGTTTGATACAAACATCGCTAAAGCAGACCTCATCAGAAGAATCTGCCGATAAGGGCGGGGTGCTAATTTATAGGGAAGTACTTAAACGGAGCCGGAAACGGCTGATTTGCGGAATTGCCCCGGCGTCTGGCCGGTGTATTTTTTAAACACGCTGCTAAAGGCGGACTTCGACATATAGCCTACCTGCTCGGCCACTTCCTCTACTTTCAGGTGCTGTTGAGCAGGGTCTGCCAGGATGGCTTTGGCCTCTTGTATGCGCAGCTCTGCCAGGTATTCAAAAAAGCTCTTGCCCAGGCGCTCGTTCAGGCTCTGCGACAGGTAGTGGGGCGAGGTATGCAGCTGTTTGGCCAGGGTAGGGAGGGAAGCAGATGGCAGGGTATAGAATTTTTCCTGCTCGGCCGCTTTGAGCTTGTGGATCAGGTCTTGCTTGGCCTCCTCGCTCAGGGCAGACTTCTCATACTTCACCTGCACCACGGGCTGGAAGAAAGCAGAATCGGTGATGATCTTGTAACTCGCAAAAAAGAGCTGCAGCACCAGGAAAATGGCCAGAAAATGATCGCCCAGGTCGCGTTCGTAACTTAGCTTCACGACCACGATCAGCACCAGCGTGGCAACAAAGAAGTAGAGCAGAAACCTGGCCCAGGTATAGAAGTAGGGGATTGGGGATTCCGTTGTGTTCTTTTTCCTTAAAAGCAGAAAGCACATGATAATGTAGACGAGAATGTGCAGTATGGTCAGCTCGTTCACATACCAAGTCCAGTGCAGCGGGTCCCAGAAAAGCTCGATGGTGACCGGCAAACGCGCCATCTCCGGAAAGTAGGCACTGATGTAAGCGTTGTATTTGACTTCCTCCGGCTGAATGTAAAAAAGGATGTGGTAGAGGAAGTACACCGCAAAAGGAATGAAATGCAGCCACTGCCGCTTCGTCCACTTGTAACCGCTTAGGCTCCGGAAAAGCAGATACGTGAGCGGACCAACAGCAAAATTTGCCGGCTCCGAGAAATCAACCAGGTGCAAGGTGCGGAACATCAGGCCGCTGTAGCACAGAAAAACCTCCAGCACCATGCAGGCGAAGGTGAAGGCCAGCGCCGCCAAGAGCAGGTGGTGGTAGGGTTGCCTGTGCGGGCGCCTGGCCAGGAACAGCAGGCTCATAAAGAAGCCCTGCACCACGCCTACCAACAGAATGGCAGCAAACCAGTCGAATCTGAAGAAAGGCTCTGTTTGTGACATGGGCAGGTATAACCGACAACGGGCAATTCGTGTATTAAAGCTAAGACTTAATTTAGACTTACGCTGCAATAAGCTGCAGGATTCTGTACTTGTATGGTATGAGAAGCCATTAAAAAGAAAAGCCCCGGCGATTTGGCCGGAGCTTTGTTATGATCCTGAGGTATAAAAACTTACTGTAATCGTGCCTGAATCTCCTCGATCAGACCGTCGTAGCGCTTCAGTAGGCGACCCCAGTCTTTAAAGTCCTCGTCATCTTTCACACTAATGTTGCGTGCCGTGTTGTTTTCCCGCTCGTGGCGTTGGCTTACGATCTTCACCACATAGGTCAGGTCGTTGGAGTTACCGCCGCTGCTCACGATCACGCGGGTGCGGATCATGTTGGCGCCGTTGAAGTTCTGCACCTGCCAGGCACTGGTCAGGTAACCGGTGTTGTAGTCCACTGTCTCCAGCACGTCGAAACGCTTGGTGATGATTGAGCTCAGGATTCTCCAGGCGTCGGCCGGGTCTACTCCTTTGTTCACAGGTATGGTGATGCGCACATTGGCCATGTCGGAAGAGATAGAAGAGGTATAGGCCTCATCCACAGCTAGTTCTACGAACTCAGTCGGCTCCGGTGCCTGCATGTTTTCCTGGTTGCAGTAGTTTTTGATGTAGCGCAGGAAACCGTCTTTCATCACGCGTACTTCCACGCAGCCGTTCTTGGGTACTTTCAGGTCGTATTTACCCACCCCAACCACTTTGCCAGCCACTTCAATGTTGGCATCAGCTGGGGATGTAGTCATTTTTACCAGACGGTCCTCGAGCAGGGCGCGGCTGCGCAGCGGAGGAAGCGGGTCTGTGGCAGGTTTGTTGCAGAACACTTGCACCACCTCAGCGAAGCCGTCTTTCGTAACGGTCACGGTTACGCAGGTGCCAAACGGAACGCTCACATCGGTGTTGCCGCGGCCGGTCACTACCCCGTTCAGCGCCACGGAGGCGTCGGCCGGAATCACTTCCAGTCGCACCTGGCGGTCTTTTAGTTCAAAAAAGTCTTTTACGGGAGGCGCCTCGCGGTCCTTCTGGTTGTAGTATACCTTGGTTTGCGGTGCGAAGCCCGGCTTTTTTACCTCTACATTCAGGAACTTGTCCTTCTCCACGATCAGGTTAATGCGTTTGGTGCCAGCCAGACGGCCGTCAATGTAGATCTCCGCATCATAAGGCTCTACGCTGATGTCGATGAGGCGGTTGGCCAGCTCAACTTTCTGGTCTTTGTCCCACTTCATGGTGCGCGGAAACTCCCGGATCACAGGCTCATAACCTTCTTTCACCACAGCTATGCGGTTGCGGGAGTCTTTGTTCAGCTTCAGCTCTATGCTTCCGACACCGAGTTCGCTCACGGTGCTGTTGTCCGCATCATTGAGTAAAAAGAACTTGGCATCCGGGAAATTCGAAGCGACGTTAATCTTGCCCTGTGCAAGGGCAGAAAACGCGAGTAAAAAGAAAATAAAGGATAAGTAGAGATTTCTCCTCATAGGAATTAAATAAAGTAGATATGAAATGGAAATGGGTTTGTTACAGTTAGATCACCACAAATTTAAATAACTTTTCTTTAAATTTGTATATATCTATTTGTACATTAACTAAAATACCTAGAAATGGGTATTTCCGGGGTGCTATACTTAATAAAAGTGTATCATATGTTATAACAATAACTCCGGCGTTAAAGCCAGGTTTTGTCTCAAGAAAGATAGGTGAAAGATTAAGCTTTCAGTTTAAGCAGCAGATCCGGGGTTATGGTATGCCCTCCCTCGAAGGTGTGGATTTGAGGTAAAATTCCGAGACGGTTCATGATTTGCTGCTGGTGCTGCAGCTTGTCTGGCGTAATAAATTCATCTTGCGTGCCGTATACCACATCTACTGCTTTACCTGCAAATGCTGTTTTACCTGTTTCAAACTCAATATCTTCGGGAAAAGAGGCTGCCCAGAGCACCAAATGCCGGCAAGGCACCTGGTTCGTGGAAAGCCAGCGGCAGACTGTGGCACCGCCTTGCGAAAAGCCCAGCACATGTACCCGCACATCTGCCGGCACCTGCAGCAAAACCTCCTGCAACAGTAAGTTCAGGTAAGCAGCCTGGTCCTCAATTTCCGAAAGCCGGTCTTCCCTGGTCATCCAGGTAGCGCCCACCCTACCCGAAAACCCATCGAGGTAAAATCGTGACAGTGCCTCTGGCGCCACCACCAGGGTAGCGCCATCGTCCAGCACCGCAAAGTGCCTTAAAAAGTAGCGAGCCAACTGTCCATACCCATGGCAAACCACCCAAACATCGCGGGTGTGCTCGGAGGAGGTGCCCAAGGTATAGTAGCGCGCCGTGCGAGGCACTGTCAGTTTGTGCGAGTTCATTTTTGATTGAGTGATTGAGTGAATGAGTAAATGATTTATTTAGTGAATTTGATTTTTCTAATCACAATTAAACAATTTAGCCATCAACAAACTGACAATTCACTCAACCACTTATTCAAAAATCACTCAATCACTCAATCACTCAATCACTCATTCAATTAAAGGTGTTCTTTGTTGAACTGGAAAGGCAACAGATCGCTGACGCTGCGCAGGCGGTAGAATTTGCCATCGGGGCCTTGCAGAAGCACAGGTATAGCTTCGCCCTGTTTGTGCTCATACTCGGCCATTACCTGGCGGCAGGCACCGCAGGGCATAGCTGGCAAAAAGTGCTGCTCGCTTCTGCGTCGGGCGGTTACGGCGATCAGCTTTATTTTTTTGTTCGGATAATGGGCGCTTGTGGCAAACAGGGCCGTCCGCTCGGCGCACATACCAGATGGGTAAGCCGCATTCTCCTGGTTGCTGCCTTTAAACAGGGTACCATCTTCCAGCACAAGAGCAGCGCCTACCAGAAAGTTGGAGTAAGGAGCGTAGGCATCGTTTGCTGCCTCCTGCGCGAGCGACATCGCGTCGCGTTCCTGTTGGGTAAGTTCGTTTGTCGAGTCGAGTACGTCGATGCAGATATGAATATTCAGCTCACTTGCCATTTAAGACCTTTTAGGTATAAAAATTAGAAAAGGGCTATAAATTTAACGGAATATTCTGATAAAACAATGCAAAAGGTTGGCCTTGCAGGGGCTAATTGCTAAATTCAAACGCAACGATACAAATGCTATGAAGAAAATACTCGTGCTTGGAGCCGGTCGCTCCGCCTCTTCGCTGATCCAGTACCTCTTACAACACGCTCCTGCCGAGAATTGGCACATCACCATTGGAGACATCCACGTGGGCCACCTGCAAAGCAAGATCGCACCTTTGGACTTTGCCGAAGCCATCGTGTTTAATGTGCACGATGAGGCCCAGCGGGCAGCTGAGGTAAACAGGGCCGATCTGGTAATCTCGCTGTTGCCGGCCATCTTCCATATAGAAGTAGCGCGGGAGTGCCTTCAGCAGGAGAAGCATTTGATCACGGCCTCCTACGTTTCACCGGAGTTCAGGGAGCTGCACGAGGAGGCGAAAAGCAAGAACCTGACTATCCTGATGGAATCGGGTCTTGACCCGGGGATAGACCACATGTCGGCCATGGCCGTTATTCAGCGCGTGCAGGGTATGGGCGGTAAAATCACCTCTTTCAAGTCTTACACGGGCGGATTGGTAGCACCGGAGTCGGACAACAACCCCTGGAACTACAAGTTTAGCTGGAACCCGCGCAATGTGGTGCTGGCAGGGCAGGGAACGGCCAAGTACATCAAAAACGGCGAGTACAAGTACATTCCATACCACCAGCTGTTCAAGCGCACCGACGAGTTGTACGTAGAAGGCTATGGCCACTTCGACGGCTATGCCAACCGCGATTCGCTCAGCTACCGGGCGCACTACGGGTTGCAGGATATCCCTACCATGCTGCGCGGCACACTGCGCCGCATTGGCTACTGCGCTGCCTGGGACGTGTTTGTGCAACTTGGCCTCACCGACGATACCTACGACCTGGAAGGGGTGGAGAGCATGACAAACCGCAGCTACCTCGACGCCTTCCTACCACCGGCAGCCTCTCCGGACGAAACCCCTCAGCAGCGCCTATGCCGCTATGTAGGTATAGCACCAGAAGGGGAGGTACTGGAAAAATTGAACTGGCTCGGTCTGTTTGAAGAAACTCCACTGGGGATGACGGTGGCCACACCGGCGCAGGTACTCGAAAAGATATTGGTCGGCAAATGGAAGCTGGAGCCTGGTGACAAAGACATGATTGTGATGCAGCACCTGTTTGAGTTCGAACTGAACGGCGAGCAGCATGAACTCACTTCCTCGCTGGTAGTGCTAGGCGACGACGAAGTACAAACGGCCATGGCCAAAACTGTGGGCCTGCCGGTAGGTATACTGGCAAAGCTTCTGCTACAGGGCAAAATTGATCGTCGCGGCGTAGTGATCCCTATTTATCCCGATCTATACGAGCCGGTGCTCGAAGAGTTGAAAGGATACGGGGTCGACTTTGTGGAAGTAGAAACGGTAAAAGCGGCACATTAGCAGGTATCGCTGCCGGCGTGTTTCAGAAAATCAGGTAATATGCGCGCAGCAACTCAGCGAAGGGAGCCGTGTAGGTTGTGCCATCATCCTGGCGTATGTCGAGCTTGTTAGTGATGGCCGTTTCCGTCGGTGCGAAGGTATAGGTCTGGATATGGCGGATGCACTTGCCGCCGGTGCGGGTGTATACTTCCAGCGTCTCGTTCAGGTATAGCCGGTACGATCTGGCAAGTTCGGCAAAGTGCTGCGCCTCGGCCGGTGGCAGGAGCAGGTATAGTTTTCCGTGCGAAGCCAGACGCTCCTGCGCAAAAGTCAGAATATCTTCAAAGAGCAGGTCGCCGGTGTGCTTGGCGGTATTTTTGGCGGCATCATCAGACTTGAGCGAAGCCAGAAAAAACGGCGGGTTCGACAGGATAACGTCGTATTGCTGCGTGCAGGTCCTGGCAAATTCCTGCAGAGGCATGGGGTGGAGTTTCAATCGTTCCGCCCAAGGGCTTTCTTCGAAATTTTGTGCTGCCTGCGCCTGCGCCTCCGGGTTAATCTCCACTGCCTCCACTACAGCCTCCGACCGTTGCGCCACCATCAGCGCCAGCAAACCCGTCCCCGTCCCCATATCCAGCACCTGCTTCGCCTTGCTCGCCTCCACATAAGCGCCAAACACACAGGAATCGGTGCATACCTTCATGGCGCACTGGTCCTGATTGATACGGAACTGCTTGAATTGGAAGTAAGTGTTAGGCAAGGTTATTTAATGACTAATGAGTAATGGCTTATGCTCTTTTTAGGTGCTTTTTTGTGTAGGGAAGGAATGCGCTATTGAAAAGTAACATAACAGCTGCGGTGATAAGTATAAAATCAGGGTTGTTGAAAGCGTGTGTCAATAGATAGCCAACAAGAAATAGCACTGGAGTTGCTGTGAAATAGACGGCTACGATACGGTTCGGTCTTCTTAAAACCACGACCACACCAACAGCCAGAAAAACAACAAGCGCTGACAGCAGCAATAAGATTGCTACATATACTACCGCCACCAAGCCATCCAGTGCAATCATGTTGTTTAATTATTCTTTACTCATCTATAATTATCCATTCGCTCATCATCACTTCGAGTTATACATCCCCGACTCAAACCCCTCGTCAATCAACAGATTAGGCGCCAGCGCGCTGGCAACTGCCAGTTCGTCGCAACGCTCGTTTTCAGGGTGACCGGCGTGGCCTCTTATCCAGACGAACTTGACGTTGTGCTTGGCATATACCCGTAGGAACCGGGCCCAAAGGTCGCCGTTGGCTTTGCCAGCGAAGCCTTTCTTCTGCCAGCCAAAAACCCAGCGCTTCTCCACGGCATCCACCACATACTTAGAGTCGGAGTAGACCGTGACAGGAATACCGGGTTTGGTGATCGCCTCGAGCCCCACAATTACGGCGAGCAACTCCATGCGGTTGTTGGTAGTCTTGCGAAAACCGGCAGTCAGTTCTTTCTCGTGGTTTTTCCAGCGCAGGATGGTGCCATACCCTCCCGGACCCGGATTCCCTCGTGAAGCACCGTCTGTAAAAAGCTCGATCATATTTTAAATTGAGTGAATGAGTGAGTACCTTTTGATTTAGCGATTGAGTGAGTTAGTGAATGAGTGATTGTGAGAAAAATAATAATCCACTCATTCGCTAAATCACTCAATCACTAAATCTAAATCGGTAGATTCGTTTTGAATAATTTAATGGCGATGGCCAGCAGGATAACGCCGAACACTTTGCGGAGTACGTTGGCACCGGCTTTGCCGAGTTTGCGCTCCAGCCATGGCGAAGCTTTTAGAACGATGTAGACAAACATCAGGTTCAGGACAATGCCCACCAGCACGTTGGGCAGTGAGTAAGCAGCACGTAGGGAGAGCAGGGTGGTCATGGTGCCGGCCCCTACAATGAGCGGGAACGCCAGCGGTACGATGGAGCCGCTTTTTACCTCAGGGTCAGAGTGGAAAAGGTCTTTGCCCAGGATCATCTCCAGACCGATCAGGAAAATGATAATGGCGCCGGCCATGGCAAAAGACTCGAAATCGATGCCGAATAGTTTCAGAATGCCGTCGCCCACAAACAGGAACACGATCATCAAAATACCCGAAATGATCGTGGCTTTCTCAGATTCGATCTTGCCTTCGCGCTTGCGCAGATCGATGATGATAGGGATAGAGCCGAGGATATCGATTACCGCAAACAGAATGAGCGTGACTGACGCAATTTCCTTGAAACTGAACATGCTTTTAAGTGTTGGTGGTTAATTGTTAAATCGTAACTCCAGCAAACTATAAGATGCAGGTATACAGTAGATTGCGATACGCAACCATTTAACAAGCCGCAAAGGTAGGATTCTTAGGCGTAATAATGCAGGAAAAAGCGTTTTAGCTCTTCATACTCCTCGTTATCGATGGCCGGGAAATTGGCGACCCGGAAGGTATTGCGCTGCCAGGGGCCGTAGCCGTTGCCCAACCGGATGTTGTGGTGCAGGGCCCGCTTCTTGATGTCCTCCACCAGGCGCTCGTTCGCCTCCAGCACCAGCACCGTTTTGGAGCGTACTTCCTCGTTCTCGATCAGGAGTTTAAAGTCGATGAACTGCCCAAAGAATTCATAAAGCTCATTGGCGCGGTCGATCAGGTCGATGTCGATCTGCTTGATGAAAGGCCGGTCTTCGAGCATGCGCTTGAGCAGGTAAATGTTGAGCGTGTTGGGCGTATGTACTGTCTGGTAATTCAGCATCTTTTCGTAAAGCGACACCAGGCTGTTGTAGTGGTTGCGCTCGTTCATTTGCTTGGCCCGGAAAATGGCACGCGGGGAGCATACCAGTATACCCAGCCCAGGCGGCAGCCCAAAGCATTTCTGCACCGATGCAAACCAGATATCCGCCTTGATATACTTCAGGTTAAGGCCCGCCATAGACGAAGTGGCATCCACGGCCGTGAGCGTGTCGCGGAAGCGGTTGTGCAGGTTGAGGATAGAGGTGGCTGTTACCTGGGTGCCATTGGAGGTTTCGTTTTGGGTGATGCAGATCAGTTCCGTGTCGGTGCTGATGTCGAGCGACTCCACGGGCATCACTTCGTTTATATCGAACCGGTGACCTTCTGCTTCAGGGCGCATTTTTTTGGCGTACTCGTACCATTTCTCGCCAAATGAGCCATTGTAGATGTGGAAGCTCTTCTTTTTGGTGAGGCTCTGGATCAGGATCTCCCAGCACTCGGTGGCGGAAGAGGTGAAGTAAATAGAGTAATCCTGTGGAATATTGAGGCGACGCTTGAGCGAGCCCACCACGGCGCGGGAGAGCTGCACAAACTGTTCTCCGCGATGCGGAGCATCCATAATTCCTTCGTCGTACGCATCTGTCAGATAGGTGCGCACCTCAGGGTATAGTTTTGACGGACCAGGGAAGAAATTCAGCATGCGGGAAATATAAAACAATTATAGTATTGCTACTATATACGTCATACGATATTTAGTGAACGGAAATTTAGTGTTGTACTGTTATTTTTTCGAGCCAAAACCGATCTGCTTCGGCTTCATACGCTCGAAATATTGCAGGGCCATCCGGTAACTCTCCAGCCCGAAACCGGTGATTACGCCTTTGCAAAACGGCGCCAGCATGCTCTTGTGCCGGAAAGCGTCGCGGGCGTATACGTTGGAGATGTGCACCTCAATTACCGGCGCTTCAATGGCTTTAATGGCGTCGGAGAGGGCCACGGAGGTATGGGTGTAGGCGCCGCCATTGAACACGATGCCCTTGTAGCTGAAGCCCACTTCGTGCAGTTTGTCTATGAGCACACCCTCGGTGTTGGACTGGAAATAGGATAACTCCATGGCCGGGAAAGCTTCCTTGAGCTCCTCGAAATAGGACTCAAAAGACTCCGAGCCATAGACAGATTTTTCGCGAACACCTAAAAGATTGAGGTTGGGGCCGTTCAGGATCAGGATTTTCATAGTTTTAAGGTATAAATGCGTTTTCAGCTGAAATCAGCGTCTGCAATTTAAGGATTAACTATCTTTGCTTTGATTTTTTGACAAAAGAAAGTTTTGTGCTATACCTATGAAGTGGTCCATCTGCATTACCCAGTTTGAACAGTACCTGCGCCTGGAAAAGTCGCTGTCCGGTAACTCCGTGGAGGCCTACCTGCGCGATATCCGCAAGCTGACTGATTTTCTGGACATAAAAGGTATAGCCGTGCAGCCGGAGCAGGTAACTCCTCCTGTTTTGCGCGAGTTCCTGGAGTGGGTGGCCGAACTGGGCATGACGCCGCACTCGCAGGCACGCACGCTGTCAGGTATACGGGCTTTCTACAAGTTCCTGATCATGGAGGACATGCTCACCGCTGACCCCACCGAAACGATAGAAGCCCCGAAACTGAGCCGCAAACTACCTGACACGCTGCACTTTCACGAGATAGAGCAACTGCTGGCTGCCATCGATATGTCGACGCCGGAGGGCACGCGCAACCGCGCCATGCTCGAAACGCTCTACAGTTCGGGCCTGCGTGTGTCAGAATTACTGGAGCTGAAACTGAGTAACCTCTATGAAGACATGGGCTTTCTGAAAGTGGCCGGCAAAGGCGACAAGGAGCGACTGGTGCCGATCGGGCGCGATGCGCTCAAGCACATTCAACTTTACCGCGAGGGCGTGCGCTGCCACCTCACCATCAAAAAAGGCCACGAAGACTTTGTGTTTCTGAACCGTCGCGGTGCTAAACTGACACGGGTGATGGTCTTCACGATCATCAAAGACCTGGCCGCCAAGGCAGGTATACAGAAAACGGTGAGTCCCCATACTTTCCGCCACTCCTTCGCCACACACCTGATTGAGGGAGGTGCCGACCTGCGTGCCGTGCAAGAGATGCTGGGCCACGAGTCCATCACCACCACCGAAATCTACACCCACCTCGACCGGGATTATCTGAAGCAGGTGATCAGGGATTACCACCCGAGAAGCTGAGTTAAGTTTGGGAGTTGGAGAGTTTAGGAGATAGAGAGTTTAGGAATTAAGATGTAGCGACGTTACAGCGTAACGTCGGGGTGCTACGCAGCATTGCTACTACACTGTAGGGCCAGGTCGGGGCCTACCCAAATCGTGCATGATCAATCGTGATGGCTATAGCGCGAGCGTCCTCGCTCGTGATTTACTATCGTGGGGCCTCTGGCCCAGCAAGCTGCTCATGCAAGTATACACAAATGGGCCAGAGGCCCCTCTATACCCAGCACGAGCAAAGACGCTCACGCTATGAATTAATTTATATACCTATACACGAACTTCCATGAAGACCAATTCCACACCAATCCCATTAAACCAAGCGTTCCAACACTAGTCCATAGACTGCACAAACCTAAAACACGACATGCGATCTACTTTTTGCCGGTTAATCACCACCACACTACTAGCCCTTTCTATACCTTTCCTGGCCACCGCCCAGTCCGCGGACGACATCATGCCTATACCTGTTGAAGTGATTAAAGAGGGTCGGGGGCATGTGAGCATCAACAGCAAGACACAAATCGTGTTCGATAAGCAGTTCGGGTCCCAGGCGGAGTTTCTGCAGGAAATGCTGGCAGCCCAAACGGGATTGAACTTACAGTTATACTCCAATGCGGCAACTAAACCCAAAGCCAGTCACCACATCCGTCTTGTTTTCGACACCAAAACCATCGACAAAGCCGAGATGTATACCTTGACCGTATCGGGCAAGGACGTAACGATTCGGGCCAAAGATACTGGCGGCATGGTCTATGGTATACAGACCCTTTTGCAGCTATTCCCTATCAAGCAGGTGCGCGAGGCGAAAATTCCGGATGTGAAGATCAAAGACTACCCACGCTTCGCTTACCGCGGCATGCACCTGGACGTAGTGCGGCACATGTTCCCCGTGGAGTTTATCAAGAAGTACATCGACTACCTGTCCTTTCACAAGTTCAACACCTTCCACTGGCACCTGACCGACGACCAGGGCTGGCGCATCGAAATAGAGTCCTACCCAAAGCTGAACTCGGTGGGCTCATGGCGAAAGGAAACGCTCATCGGCCACTTCAAAGACCAGCCGGCAAGGTATGACGGTACCCGCTATGGCGGTTATTATACCAAGGACGAAATACTCGATGTGATCAACTATGCTTCTGTTCGCGGCATCAACATCATACCTGAGATCGATATTCCGGGCCACAGTCGCGCCACTATTGCCGCTTACCCTGAGCTGAGCACCCGACCCGACACTACCTGGAACGTAGCCACTACTTGGGGTATGTATAACCGCCAGAACAACGTGTTGCAGCCTAATCCGGCTACTTTCCAGTTTCTGGAGACTGTTTTTCAGGAGGTAGCCGACCTGTTTCCATATGAGTACTTCCACCTGGGTGGCGACGAAACAAGCAAGAAATGGTGGAAAGAAGACTCGGTTTCGCAAGCTTTCATCAGAGACCATAACCTGAAGGACGAGAAAGGACTGCAGACCTATTTTGTAGAGCAAGTGGCCGGATACCTGGCTGCTAAGGGCAAGAAAGTGATCGGGTGGCACGAGATCCTGGAAGGCGACCTGAGCACTTCGACACTGATCATGAACTGGGGAGGAGAGAAGGAAGGTATAGCAGCCGCTACCCGTGGTCACCAGGTGATCATGGCGCCAGGCCACCCGCTGTACTTTGACCACTACCAGTCCAAAGACCCGAACGACAGCCTGGCCATACACGGTTACAACCCGCTGGACGCTGTGTATAATTTTGAGCCTATACCTGCTGCATTGCGCGAACAGAAACTGGGCCACTACATCATCGGGGCGCAGGCTAATTTGTGGACAGAGTATATTGGTAGTACGGCCAAAGTGGAGTACATGGTGTTCCCGCGTATGACGGCGCTGAGCGAAGTGCTGTGGTCACCAGCCGAGAAGAAGAATTTCACTGATTTCAAGCATAGGATCAACACTGCCATCATTCCGCGCTATACCTTCTGGGGAGCAAAGTACTTCCCGCACTTTGAGCAATGGATGATGGGGAAATAATACGTAAAAATGGACTGAAAAGCAGCGATATATAGAGTTGGTAATTGATAATTACTATATTTAAAAGCTGTAATAACACAGGCTGTGTTTCATGCATGGCCTGTGTTATTTTTTTCAACCCATTTCCAAGCTTTTTATGACAACAACTTTACTCGAAAAAGAAAAACAGACTACCCATTTCTCTTTCACCGGCTAAGGCTCTGAGTACTTCGCCATTGAGATCGTGAACATCCTGCTCACTGTGCTGACGCTGGGTCTCTATTACCCGTGGGCAAAGGCCAAGCCGCTGCAGTACCTGTACCGCAAAACCGAGCTGGCCGGCACACCCTTCATTTTCCATGGCACCGGCAAAGAGATGTTTATCGGTTTTATTAAGGGCGTGGTCATACTTGCATCGCTGTATGCATTTATGATTTACGCGGTGGTAACAGAAAACATAGGCATGATGCTGCTGGCCTACGCTGTGTTTCTGCTGGGCTTTCTGGCGCTGGTGCCTTTAGCACTGCACGGTATGATGCGCTACCGCACGTCCCGCACCAGCTGGCGTGGCATTCACATGGGTTACCGGGGCACGCTTTCCGACATGTACTCCACCTACCTGATCGGCTTTTTTCTAACCATCCTCACACTTGGTATTTATAGTTCGTGGTTTATCGTGAAGCTGCGCAAGCAAATGATCGATAACGTGCGTTTTGGTAATGTGCGTCTGCGTTACGTAGGCGATGGAGCCGATCTTTTCCTGATTAACATAAAGGGCTACTTGTTTTCCATTTTTACACTGGGGGTTTACTTCTTCTGGTACACCAAGAACCTGCTGCATTTTTATGTAAACAACATTGTGGTGCTGCAGGAAGACGGTACGTATAGCCGCCTGCAGTGTCATGTTTCGGGTTGGGATGTGCTCAAACTGACAGTGGGCAACCTCCTGATCGTGGTGTTCACACTCGGGCTGGGTGTGCCATTTACCACCACACGCACGATGGCGCTGATTATGAACAACACCGTGATGAGCGGACACTTTGATGCCGACGCACTGGTGCAGACCGAAGCCGCTTACGATTCGGCCACCTACGAAAGCATGACAGACATGATGGACATCGGTGTAATCTAACATGACATTTGAAGGGAAATACTACAACGGGCAGAGCTCCAAAGGCATGCCGGCGCAGATCGCCTTGCTGCCACACGGGCTGCAAATAGACTATTGGGCTGGCGAGGCATATGGTTCGGTGCATTGGGAAGTGGCAGGCATACACCAGTCGGAGTTCAACGATGTAACCACGCTGCTGCGCTATGGAAAATTCCCACAACAGAGTATTTCAGTCGTAGATCCAGGATTCAGGGAAGCGCTGCAGCAACAGTACCGTGGCGCAGCCTTCCTGAAGTCTGGCTACAGCAGCGTGTTGGGTATGGGCTGCGCAGGTATAGGCGCGCTGGCCCTGGGTCTGCTCGGCTTGCTGGTGGCCTTTGTTGTTTGGGGTATACCCGCCCTGGCCGACCGGGTGGCCATGCATTTCCCGGAGAGCTACGAGCGCCAGCTGGGCGAGCAGCTTTACACAAAAATGCTGCAGGGCTACCAGGTGAATGATGAAAAGACGGCTGCACTGAATGCCTATCTCAATGAGCTGGATACGAATTTAGACTATCCGATTACGGCTGCCGTGGTAAAGAGCGATGATGTAAACGCCTTTGCCGTGCCTGGAGGCTATGTGGTGGTGTACGAAGGGATTCTCGATAAAATGGAGCACCACGAAGAACTGGCCGCCTTGATGGGGCACGAACTGGCGCACATCCAAAACCGGCATTCGCTGCGTGCCATGGCGCGCAGTTTGTCTTACTACATGTTGGCCTCGGTGCTTTTCGGTGATGTAAGCGGAGTCGCCGCCGTGCTGGTCGACAATGCCTCAGCCTTGCGCAACCTGGAATATAGCCGCAGCCTCGAACTCGAAGCAGACCGGGAAGGGTTGGAACTGCTGCGACGAAACGAGTTGAACGAACAAGGTGTCATTCTGCTGATGGAGCGCCTGCAATCGGGCAGCGAATCGGAGATGCTCGCCTTTGTGAGCACACACCCCAACACAGGCGACCGCATCAAGGTGCTGAACGATCTGATAGGGGAGAAGAAGCAGTCGATTAAAGAGAATCCGGAATTAGAGCGATACTGGAAGCAGTTGAAGCGCTAAACACTAAACAAGGTATAGCGCAAAGACCTAGCGGTCTGCGCAGCTCCCGGGAGTGTTTAGGGCTCGACGGAAGAGCCTCGTAACAGGGTTTGGCTGCTACCTTCGTGTCAGACACTCGCAGGTCCGAATGCGCCGCAGGATGCGTATCATCCATACCAGAATTCTCAAGCGCTGTATGGTTTCTCTTTCTATCTTTGCGGGCAGCTAACCACAACCAAATCCGCTGCCGTGTATAAGAGCCTCCTTCGTCCGCTGCTTTTCAAACTAGACCCCGAGAAAGTACACTACCTCACCACCGATGCCCTACGCACGGCCTTCAGTCTGCCGTTCACAAAAGGCATCAGCCGAAGTATGTTCCGGGTTGAAGACAAGCGGCTGGAGCGGGAGTTGTTCGGCTTGAAATTCCCCAACCCGGTAGGTCTGGCAGCAGGTTTCGACAAAGATGCCAAACTGGTGGATGAGTTGGGAGAACTAGGCTTTGGTTTTATCGAGATCGGTACGCTCACACCCAAACCGCAGGAGGGCAACCCGAAGCCACGCCTTTTCCGGCTCCCGGCAGACCAGGCCATTATCAACCGCATGGGTTTCAACAACGAGGGAGTGGATGCGGCAGTAATGCGACTGCGCAACCGCAAAAGCAACATCATTGTCGGCGGCAACATCGGCAAGAACAAGGTAACGCCTAACGAGGAGGCACTGAACGACTATATTTACTGCTTCAAGGCACTGTATGATGTAGTCGATTACTTTGTGGTAAACGTGAGCTCACCCAACACGCCCGACCTGCGCGCCCTGCAGGAAAAAGAGCCACTCCAGCAATTGCTGATGGCGCTCCAGGAGCTGAACAATTCCATGCCCAAGGCCAAACCCCTGCTGCTTAAAATTGCTCCGGATCTGAACGAGGCCCAATTAAATGATATAATTGAAATAGCCATTGGCGCCAAGCTCAGTGGTATTATTGCCACCAACACCACCATCAGCCGCGAAGGTCTACACACTTCAGTTAGCCGCGTTTCAGAGATTGGTGCCGGCGGCCTGAGCGGAAAGCCACTCACCAAACATGCCACCGAGATCATCCGCTACCTGCGCCAGCACCTGCCACAGCACATCAAGATCATCGGCGTGGGCGGTATCATGACGGCGGAGGATGCTGTAGAGAAGTTAGAGGCTGGAGCTGATCTGGTACAGCTGTATACCGGGTTTATTTACGAAGGACCTGCGCTGATTGCGGGTATTAATAAACGGTTGTTGAAGTAACCTCCCTCGGCCCCCCCCCTTTTGTCGAGGGCTCCTACCCTTAAAACAGGAGGGGGAGATTTAAAATGAAGCTTTTATTTTCTGTAGCACGGTCTGCATTTGATTGAAGATCTCTTCATTACTATTAAATCCCCAATTGTCAATGTCTCATCCCGAAGACTATCGTTTTCAATTGCCTCGGGCGAGTCGTGAACAGATCCGTCAACTTCGATGACTAGTTTTTCAGAGCCACAGTAGAAGTCTACCTCATAATTTTCAATGCTGGGTTGCCGTCTGAATTTTCTTCTCTCAAGCTTTTTGCCCCGTAGCATTGATCATAGGAACTCCTCTGCTGGCGTATTTTCATCTCTAAGCCTGCTTCTAATCTGTTACAGATGCGGCAAACTAAACTGGTCCTTTCACACTTGAACTATATTTTTGGTGACCAACAACAGTTCCTGATGAAGACGTTCCAATTCAATATTAGAGTATCCCTTTTGAGCTCCCCCTCCTGTTTTAGGAGTAGGGGCCATCGACAAAAGGAGGGGGCCGGGGGGAGGTTCATTTTTTTAGCACATTTCCACAAATGCCTTCAGATTTGCTGAGCGGCGTGTGTTGAAAAAATGTAAATTTGAAATCTTAATTAGTCGAAGGGTATGGCGAAGAACACTTACAGAAACGATGCAGTAAGCACGGGAAGGGCGAGGAATGAAGTGCGTGGCCGTAATGAACCACGTGGTACTGCCCCTGCCAGCGAAAAAACGAAACAAAAGAAACAGAAAAAGCCTTTTTTCAAGCTGCCGTCTTTCCGGTTCAGTATCAAAGCGCCCGCTTTCCTGACGGACCGCCGCTTTAAACTGTTCATCGGCTTCTCTTTTCTGCTTATCTCATTTTTCATGACCATCGCGTTCGTGTCCTACCTCTTTACAGGGCAGGCAGACCAAAGCGTGGTGGAGTCGGTGCAGGGCACGGGGCTGAAGGAGTCGGGGCAGGAGGCGGAGAACTGGCTAGGGCTGTTTGGGGCCTGGGTTTCGCATTATTTTATTTATAATCTGCTAGGTATAGGAGCTTTCTTCCTGATCCCGATCGCATTCTTCGCGGGCAGTCGCATCGTATTCCGCTGGAAATCTATCTCCATGTCGTATGTGCTGGGCCTCTGCACTTTCTCGACGCTGTGGCTGAGCCTGACGTTGGGCTACGTCGTGCTGACCACCAATACAGTAAGCGAATTGGGTTTCCTGGGAGGTGGTATTGGCATCGAAACAGCCATCTGGCTGAGCAGCCTGATCGGTTGGGGGAGTGGCCTGCTGCTGGGCTTCCTGTTGCTTATTTTCCTGGTTTTTTTCTTCAATATCACCAGCATGAGCTGGAGCAAGCCTGCCGCTGAGGAGACCGGTGATGTGGAAATTGAGCGCGGTAGCGCATCCTCGCTGCGCGATGTGGTGCATGGTTCGGCCCGCAACATCAACCACAACGCCGACCCGACCGCTTCGTTGGATGCCGAAGAAGAGGAAGATGACCTATACCTGGCTGAAGAAGAGGAAGAGGCCATTAACCGTGCTCTCGAAATGGAGCTGAGCGCCATCAAACCAGAACCGTCTAAGCCTGCTATACCTACATCGGCACCTACCCTGGAGCTCGACATTGAAACTGAATTAGAGGAAGAACTGGCTGAGGATGAATTTGACACGGCTGACGGCGACGACCTGCTGGACCTGAAAGTTGAGAAGACGCCGGAAGAGGAAGTTGCCGATGTATTGGCAACCGAAAACTACGATCCAACCCTGGACCTGGCCCGTTACCAGTACCCGACCATTGACCTGCTCAACGACTACGGTACCACCAAAGTATCGGTGACCAAGGAGGAGCTTGAGGCCAACAAAGATAAAATCGTGGACACGCTGGGCCACTACAACATCGGCATCGCCAGCATCAAAGCCACTATTGGCCCGACAGTGACGCTGTACGAAATCGTGCCGGATGCCGGTGTGCGTATCTCCAAGATCAAAAACCTGGAAGACGACATCGCCCTGAGCTTAGCTGCCTTGGGTATACGCATCATCGCGCCTATACCCGGAAAGGGTACAATCGGTATAGAGGTGCCGAACACCAAAAAGGAGATGGTGTCGATTAAGTCGATCCTGTCGACGGAGAAGTTCATGAAGAGCGAGATGGACCTCCCAATTGCTTTCGGTAAGACCATCACCAACGAAGTGTTCATCACCGACCTGGCCAAAATGCCCCACTTGCTGATGGCAGGTGCCACGGGGCAGGGTAAGTCGGTTGGTCTCAACGCCATCCTGACCTCGCTGCTCTATAAGCGTCACCCTTCGCAGCTTAAGTTCGTGCTCGTCGACCCGAAAAAGGTAGAGCTCTCGCTGTTCAACAAGATTGAGCGCCACTTCCTGGCCAAACTACCGGATACAGAGGAGGCCATCATCACCGACACTAAGAAGGTGGTGAACACGCTCAACTCGCTCTGTATGGAGATGGACATGCGCTACGACCTCTTGAAGGATGCCGGCTGCCGTAACCTGAAAGAGTACAACAAGAAGTTTGTGGAGCGTAAGCTGAACCCGAAAAAGGGACACAAGTTTATGCCTTACATTGTGTTGGTGATAGATGAGCTCGCCGACCTGATGATGACAGCCGGCAAAGAGGTGGAGACGCCGATTGCCCGTCTGGCCCAGCTGGCCCGTGCCATCGGTATACACCTGGTGGTAGCCACACAGCGACCGTCGGTGAACGTGATCACAGGTATCATTAAAGCGAACTTCCCGGCACGTATCTCCTTTAAAGTAACCTCCAAAATCGACTCGCGCACCATTCTGGATGCCGGTGGCGCCGACCAGCTGATTGGCCAGGGTGATATGCTCTTCTCTATCGGTTCGGACATGATTCGCATCCAGTGCGCTTTCGTGGATACACCTGAAGTAGACCGCATTTGCGACTTCATTGGTGAGCAGCAGGGCTACAGCGACGCCTACCTGCTGCCAGAGTTTGTGGGCGACGAGAGCGGCAACGAGAAAGCCGACTTCGACCCGAGCTCCAAAGACCCGATGTTTGAGGAAGCGGCCCGCATTATTGTGCAGCACCAGCAGGGCAGTACCTCGCTTTTGCAGCGCCGTCTCAAGCTGGGCTACAACCGCGCCGGCCGCCTGATCGACCAGCTGGAGTCGGCAGGCATCGTGGGGCCGTTTGAGGGTAGCAAGGCCCGTGAGGTTTTAATTCCGGACGAGTACAGTTTGGAACAGTTATTGAATACGCTGTAGAAAGAACGAAACAAGACACCTACTAAAATGAAACGAGTATTATCCCTATTGCTGGCCGTATTTATGTTTGTGAACCTGGCCCATGCGCAGCAGGACCCGAAAGCAGGCAAAATACTGGACCAGATGAGCCAGAAGTACAGAAGTATGAAAGCTTTTAAAGCGACTTTTGCACAAACACTGGAGAATCCGTCGGCCAAGGTAAAAGAAACTATGGAGGGCGACATTTTGGTGAGTGGCCCCAAGTATAGACTGGCTGTGAGCGGACAGGAGATTATCAGCGACGGCAAATTGATGTGGACTTACCTGAAAGAAGTAAACGAAGTGACCATCACGGAGTCCGACGCCGAAGCAGAGGCCATGGCCCCAAGCAAGATATTCGACATGTATAAGAAAGGCTACAAGTACGCCTATGCCGGCACCGAAAAACAGGGCGCTGACACTTACGACGTGATCGAATTGGCGCCGGTAGACCGCAGTAACCCAATCTTTAAGGTGCGTCTGCACATCAACCAAAAAGATAAATCGCTGAAGAGCTGGCAGATGTTCCGCAATAACGGCAACCGCTATACCTATACCATCAAAAACTTCCAGGCAAACCCTGAGCTGGCTTCTGACGCCTTTAGCTTCAATAAGGCCAAATACAAAGGCGTGCAGGTGGTAGATTTGCGATAAACCAACCAATTTATGATAAAAGGAAAGAGCTGCTCTGTTTGGGGCAGCTCTTTTTGTTGCTATAATAAGGTGCTTAGGGTGCCTTGACTTCGATGATTTTAGAAATAAAACCTACCTGCGTTGTGGACCGGAACCGAAAAGTATAAGTACCGGCCTCGGTCGGGCGGAAGGTATAGGCAGCCATTCGGATAGGCAGATCATCGGTACAGATCTTCCCTCTATACTTTGCTACGACCCGGATAACTGTTTCCTTGCCGGAAGTGCTTATGTCAAAAGACCCGAACTGGCCGCAACCTCCGTTCACCTGAAAGTAAATATCCATCGCCACCGCTTCACCTGCCTGGGCAGTTGCCGGCGCTTCCACACGCACAATAGGAGCGGGGCGCTCCTGTGCCGGCGGCTCAGCGTCTTCTTTAGAACAGCCCGTTACAGAGAAGAGCATAATAGCAAAGAGGCAAACAAGTCGATTCATGGACTTTGGATTTAAGTTGCTGGTTACTATGTCGATCCTTTTTATGGTGGAAGGGTTGCAAGTCTTATAAGATTTGGTCGGATACTATAATTAGTGGGCTCTGCAGGTATAAAAAGTTTGTAGCTGCCTCTAAATAAACTAGCTTTGCTCTACCTTGAACCTAAGCCCCCATACCTGTCATGACCAGAGAAAAGCTGTTTGAGCAAATCCTCCAGAAAAAGTCCTACCTGTGCATTGGCCTCGACACCGACCCAAAGCGCTTGCCCGAGCACCTGCTCGACCACGAGGACCCGGTATTTGAGTTCAACCGCCAGATCGTGGAGGCCACCGCCGACCTGTGCGTGGCTTACAAACCGAACATTGCTTTCTATGAAGCGCAGGGGCCAAAGGGATGGGTGAGTCTGGAGAAAACGCTGGAGATCATACCAGAGGAAATCTTTACCATAGCCGATGCCAAGCGCGGCGACATCGGCAATACCTCGGAGCTTTATGCCCGCGCTTTCTTCGAGACCATGAACTTTAACTCGATTACCGTGGCCCCCTACATGGGCGCGGACTCAGTGAAGCCTTTTCTGGTGCAGCCGGGCCGTTGGGTGATTCTGCTGGCGCTTACTTCTAACCCAGGCAGTAAAGACTTCCAGATGCTGAAGCTGTCGGATGGTAACGAAGAGTACCTGTTTGAGCAAGTGCTACGCGAGAGCGCCAATTGGGCCAGCGTAGGGCAAATGATGTATGTAGTAGGTGCTACGCAGGGCGAGTATATTGAGCGGGTGCGGGCCATCGTACCGAACCACTTCCTGCTGGTACCGGGCGTGGGTGCCCAGGGCGGCAGCCTGGAAGAGATTTCCCGCCTGGGTATGAACCAGCAGTGCGGCCTTTTGGTCAACTCTTCCCGCGCCATCATTTACGCCTCGTCTGGCCGCGACTTCGCCGAAAAAGCCCGTGAAGCTGCTTTGGAAGTACAGAAAGAGATGGAGCAGTACCTGGAGCAGTATGTAATGCATTTGTAGGAGCGCAAACCATGCTATCAGCTATGCCACCATCTGAATTTCCTGTAGAATTCTACCGACACTTGGAGGAAAACACCCTAACCGGCATTAAAGCAGGCAAAGCCAGATCGACGTTCCTGAATATCTGGATGGTAAATGTGGAAGGACGGATCTTTGCTAGAAGTTGGGGAAAGAGCGAACGTAGCTGGTTTACCACACTTCTCGAAGAAAAAGAGGGGCAGATCAAGTTTGGTGAAAGGGTAGTGAATGTTATAGGGATACCTTGTAAAGACCCTTCGCTGAATAGGCAAATCGATCAGGCTTACCGAAAAAGGTATACCACGCCCGAAAACCTTCCCTACGCGATCGGCATAACCCAGCCGGAATACACCGATTATACCATGGAGTTTTTATACCTTAAGTAGTAAAGCACCCTCCAAACAAGCCGCTTATACCTGAAAGCATAATGGCTGTTACCCAGTGCCTATACCTGAAGTATAGAACTTTAAACAAACCAGCCATCTCTTGACACAGCTTTTTAGCTTAAGAAAAGTTGTATAAGCTAGACGGAGCGGTTGGGTTGCCGGCGCAAGATAGCCACACGTGTTTTACGAAGCTGCCGCACTGCATTGTAACGCAGTTTCTGGTGGTACAGCACCCAGCCACCCACCGCACCAATCAGACTACCCACCAATATATCCTGGAACCGGGAGTATACCAGCGCGTTCGGGTCGGCAGTCATGGCGCTGCTGGCTTCTGCCAGAAAAATGGTCATGGGCGTGATAAAAACAACTGCTAAGCCATAATGCCGCACCACGAGCATCTCAATAATAAACTGGAGCACCAATATGCTTACGCAAATACCCAGCGCAGTCAGATTTTGGGAGATCAGCAGCCAGGTTAAACCCAGCCCCACGAAAGTGCCCAGAATCCGGTGCAGGCTACGCTGCCAGATATGGCGGGTATTCACGCCCTGCATTACAGCCAGGCAGGAGATAGGCACCCAGTACGGGTTCTCCAACTCCAACAGGTGCCCGATCAGAAAAGAGCCGCCAATGAACATACCTACCACAGCTGACTCCACAAGGTTGGTAAAGGCATTTTTCTTAATATAGAGCAAGGCCGAGCCAGACCGGTGTTTCTTGATCATCAGAAGGCTGTAAAAGAATGCCAGCACGCAGGAGAAGATAGTGCCCATTGCGATTAAGCCTATTCTGGTGGGTATACTTGCCAGGTCGAAGGGGGAGGCACTGGCAATGCACGCCAGCATAACAAAGAAGAAGTTGCCCGGCGGTTTCATGGCAAAATATTTAGCTACCCAGTGCACAAACAAGGTATACAGGCCCAGTACAACAGAAGACATGATCGGGTTAAAGCTAAAGCTGATGCCCACGGCGAATGAAATCACAAACCCAAACGAGCAGACCAGCAATGTGAGCATGCGGTTGGCCAGGGACGTGGAGGGCAGGTATAAAATAACCAGGCCGCCGGTTGAAGCCAGTATGCTGTAATCCAGCCGGCCAAAATAATAGCCAACGAACAGGGGTATACCTACGCACAAAGAAGCCAGCACCGGAATGTGCCAGAGTCGCTCCGATTGCTTTAGTTCGAATAGGTAAAACTTTAGTTCTTGGGCAATGTTGGTCCCGCTATTGTTACTCATAAATTGAGGCGCTTAAGCTGGTGATGGCACTGTAACGAAGTATCTCAGGTTTTTCAGTGTTTTTAAGGTATACGGAAAAGGAGTTACGGTTCAGGCAATTCACAATTTAAAGCAAAAAGCCCCGGCGCAGAACCAGGGCTTTCGTTTGTTACTTGGCTGCGCTGCGTTCAATCTCCCGCAGGTTTTCCATTTTCTTGTTTCGGAGGAAGCCGTTGATATCCTCGAAATGCTCGCGCACCCGTTTGTTGCCGAACTCAAACACTTTGTCAGCCAGCCCGTCGAGGAAGTCGCGGTCATGCGACACCAGGATGATCGTGCCATCGAAAGCCTTCAGCGCATCTTTCAGGATGTCCTTAGTCTTGATGTCGAGGTGGTTGGTCGGTTCGTCCAGGATGAGCAGGTTCACCGGTTGCAGCAATAGCTTGATCATGGCCAGTCGGGTCTTCTCACCACCGGATAGCACTTTCACTTTCTTCTCGATGGTGTCGCCGCTGAACATGAAGGCGCCTAACAGATCCTTCACGCGAGTGCGGGCATCGCCCACGGCAATCTCGTCGATGGTCTGGAAAACGGTCAGTTCGCCGTCGAGCAGGGCGGCCTGGTTTTGGGCAAAGTAGCCGATCAGGCAGTTATGGCCCAGTTGCAGCTTGCCCTCAAAGTCGATCTCGCCCATAATGGCTTTTACCATCGTCGACTTACCCTCACCGTTCTTGCCTACAAAAGCTACTTTCTCACCCCGGTTGATGGTCATGGAAGCATCTTTGAACACCGTGTAGTCACCGTACTTTTTGGTCAGCTCCTCCACGATAACAGGGTAGTTGCCCGAGCGTGGCGCTGGGGGGAACTTGACATTCAGAGCCGAGGTGTCCACTTCGTCCACCTCCACAATTTCCATCTTCTCGAGCATCTTCACCCGCGACTGCACCTGCAGGGTCTTCGAGTAAGTGCCCTTGAAGCGGTCAATAAACGCTTGAATGTCGGCGATCTCCTTCTGCTGGTCGTCGAACTGTTTCTGCTGCTGCTCACGGCGCTCTTTGCGCAGTTGCAAGTATTGGGTATAGTTTACCTTATAGTCGTAAATGCGGCCCATCGTTACCTCGATGGTGCGGTTGGTGATGTTATCCACAAAGGTCTTGTCGTGCGAGATCACGATCACAGCCTTAGCATTGTTTACCAGGAAATCCTCCAGCCACTGGATGGACTCGATGTCGAGGTGGTTGGTCGGTTCGTCGAGCAGGATCAGGTCCGGCTTTTGTAGCAGGATCTTGGCCAGCTCGATGCGCATACGCCAGCCGCCGCTGAACTCGGTGGTGGAACGGGTGAAGTCTTCGCGGGAGAAGCCCAGGCCTTTGAGGGTTTGCTCTACCTCCGCGTCGAAGTTGATCTCCTCGATGGAGTAGTACTTCTCACCCAGCTCCGATACCTGCTCGATGATCTTGTAGTATTCATCAGAGTCGTAGTCGGTGCGGGTTTCAAGCTCAGCGTTGAGGGCATCCATCTGCTTTTTCATGTCGAGCACTTTGGCAAAAGCCTTGGAGGCCTCCTCGAACACGGTGCAGTTGTCTTCGGTGAGCAGGTGCTGCGGCAGGTAAGCGATCACGGCATCTTTCGGAGCCGACACCTTGCCACGGGTAGGCTTGCTGGCGCCTGCTATAATTTTGAGCAAAGTAGACTTACCCGCTCCGTTTTTCCCCATCAGGGCAATGCGGTCGTTCTCGTTGATGTTAAAGGAAACATTGCTGAAAAGGGCCGCCCCATTGAACTCCACGCTCACCGCGTCAACTGAAATCATAAACGTTTAATTTTAAGGCTGCAAAGATACAAAAGTTTGGGAGTTTAAGGGTTTGGGAGTTTAGGAGTTGATGCGTTTATAGGATGATTTTCTGATTGTCACTAATATGGCGGTTAGTTCATTGGCTTCTTGCTTCAGAGCGGCTAGACGGCTTGCTGTTACTATTTCGGATTCTTCCAGCGCTCAATCCAGAAAAGCGATTCGTCAGCTTCTTCAAGGGCTATACCTATCTTTGCTACGAACTCAGCGTTGGAGCGTGCCCGGCAAGCAGCGCGGTAATTAGCAGCAACCGATATAGCTGACCTTAATAACTGTTTCCCAAAAATGTAAGCATCCGCTTGTTTAGGTAGTGCCCTGAACAGACGGATACACCGCAGTGCAAATTCCTTTGTCCACTGTTTCAGGCTTTCCCCAAATGCAAAATTGCTAACCCTTTCCATAATCTCAATTCTTAAATCTTCATTCATAATTCTCAAACTCCTAAACTCTCAAACTCCCAAACTTCTAAACTCGTATTCTTTCCCAACCCACAACTACCGCCCATGAAGGAAGAGTTCCTGCACTACATCTGGCAGCATCAGTATTTCGACAAAACGGATTTGTACACAGTAGAAGGGGAACTGGTGCAGGTGCTGCGGGTGGGAATGTATAACACCGACGCCGGACCGGATTTCAAGGAGGCGATCATCCGGGTAGGGGAGGTGGAGTGGTCGGGTAGCGTGGAGATACACCTGCGCGGCTCGGATTGGCGGCGACACCAGCACCAACTCGATTTTAAGTACAACCAGGTGGTGCTGCACGTGGTGTGGGAAGCCGACGAGGCTGTGCGCCGTACCGATGGTACCTTTATACCTACACTGGAACTGAAAAACAGGGTAAACCTGGCGATGCTGCAAACCTACGAGCAACTGCGGCGGGCTCCCTATGCTATACCTTGCGCCGGCTTCTGGCCCCACGTGCCTGATATCACCAAAACCATGATGCTGGGCCGTGCCCTCACCGAAAGGCTGGAGCTGAAAGGCGATGAGGTGTTGCAGGTATACCGCCAGCTTGGTAATGATTGGGAAGCCACCGCTTTTCAGGTGCTGAGCAAAGGCTTCGGCTTCAAGATCAACCAGGAGCATTTCGAGCGACTGTCCCGTGCGCTGCCGATGCAGGTGGTGCGCAAGCATCAGCACGATTTGTTTCAGCTGGAGGCTCTGCTGTTTGGGCAGGCAGGTTTTCTGGCTGAGCATGTAGACGAGTACAGCGCCTCGCTGGCCAAAGAGCATGCCTACCTGAGCCAAAAGTACAAGCTACAGGAGCAAGCTATGCAACGCCACCACTGGAACTTCCTGCGCATGCGTCCTGCTAACTTTCCGACGGTACGGCTGGCGCAACTGGCGGCCTTGCTTCACAAGCACAAAAGCTTGTTTTCCACCATCATCCAAACCGAGGGCGTCAAAAACTACGATGCGCTGTGGCTGGCACCGGTGTCGGCTTATTGGCAAAAACATTATACCTTTGGGGCGGAGTCGAAGGCGGTGCAGGTGCAACTGGGCAAGTCGAGTGCGCAGAACCTGACCATCAATGTGGCAGCGCCCTTGCTGGCGGCTTACGCCGTGCACACGCAGCAGCTGGAGCACCTGGACAAGGCGGTTGAGCTGCTCGAAAAGGTGAAAGAAGCCAGTAACCGCATTACGCGGCAGTATGAGGAACTGGGCTGGAAAGCCGCCTCTGCGGCTGATAACCAGGCTGCCCTCGGACTCTACAAACGCTACTGCCAGCCGGTAAACTGCCTGCGCTGTGCCATTGGCAACAAGATTATGAAGCAAAATCTACCAACTACGTGAGTGTACTGATCTACGGCCTGAACCTGCTGGTGCTGGCTGGGCTAATCTGGTGGCTCTGGAAACAGGACTGGAACCCCAAATTGCGGCCTTTCTTCTTCCCGACGCTACTGCTCAAACTGGCCTGCGGGCTCCTGATCGGGGTGCTGAGCTTTCATGTGTACGACAAAGGCGATACGCAGCTCTATTACCAGCGCGCCCTCCTGATGACCGACCTGGCTCACGAGCAAGGTATAGGTGCCTACTTGCAGTATCTTTTCTCTAACGACCCTACAGGAACACCCTTTCAAGGGCTGCAAAAGCCATTTTATGAAAGCGCCTGGAACATGCCGCGTCTGTTGAGCGTGCCCCTGCTGCTGACAAACGGCAACTACTACCTCAGTTCACTCTACCTGTCGCTGTTCAGCTTTGCCGGGCTCTGGTTCTTCGTCAATGCGCTGGCCCGGTATTTTCCAACAACGGCTATACCTGCTGTGGTGGCCTTTCTGGCATTCCCCTCGGTGGTCTTCTGGTCATCGGGTGTGCTCAAAGAGAGCGTGCTGATGGGAGGGATGGGTTTGCTGCTGGGCAGTAGCTTATACCTGCTGTACGGGAAGCTGAAGCGCAGGCCCGTGCTATACCTGCTGCTGGCCGTGCTGGGCCTATACCTGATCTGGCTCGTGAAATACTTTGTAGCCGTGGCCCTGGCACTAACTTTAGCTTTGGCGCTGCTCCTGAAAGTGATCTTTTACAGCCCGAAATTGGCGCACATTCACTGGCTGCTAAAAGGGCTGGCACTGCTGGTGCTGTTTTCAGGTATAGCCTGGCTAGGTACGCAACTCAACCCTAATCTGAACCTCGAGGCCCTGCCGGATGTGGTGTATGGCAATTACCAGGTTAGCCTGCTGGCCTCGCAGGACAAACCCCGCATCGACTTTCCTTTTCTGGAGCCGACCTACCTGAGCTTTGCGCTGCACTCACAATTAGCCTTTATCGGGATGCTGTTCCGGCCTTTCATCTGGGAGGTATACAATGTGCGCACCTTTGTAGCTGCCCTTGAAAATACACTGCTATTGGCGCTGGCATTTGGCTTTGTGCGCGACTTGTTTGAGGCCGGACGTGTGAAGTGGCGCTATGGCTATCTACTCACGGCATTGCTGGTATACATCTTTGTGATGGGCGTTCTGCTGGCTTACAGTATGCCGAACCTGGGCACGCTCAACAGGTATAGGGTAGTTGTGCTGCCTTTTGTGGTATACCTGCTGCTGCTTTGTAAGACCAACAGCGAACTGCTGCGGTACTTGCTGCTTAACTGTCAGCCGCAGCTCGAAGAAGACGAGCCTGCACAAATCGCTGCAGATTAGCGCTAATCTTCGTACCTTTGCACCTTATTTGACATAGGCTATGCAAAATCCGGTAATTATACTTGGTGCCCAGAAACTGGGTACGGCAGCTCTCGATATATTTAACAGCAACAACGTGGTGGTGTACTGCTTCCTCGACGACAGCAAGGACCTGCAGCAGCAGGAACTGAACAATGTGTCGGTGATGAGCGGCACTGAAGACAGCGAATTCCTGAAACTGATCGGCAAGAAGTGCGATGTATTTGTGGCTGTAGAGGACTCAGCCGCCCGCAAGGGTTTGATCAAGATGCTCAAAGACGAGTACAAGGTGGTGCCTGTGAATGCGATCCATAAATTCAGTGCAGTGTCAGAACACGCCTGGCTGGGTCATGGGAACATGATCGCAGCGGGTGCCATCGTGAATAACAACGCAAAGATCGGAGACAACAACATCATCGAATCGCGTGCGCTGGTAGACACCAAAGCCGAGATCGGCGATAACGTACAGATCGGTGCAGGCGCCATTGTTAACTCTGAAGTGGTAGTGGAAGACGGTGCCTTTATTGGTTCAGGTGCTGTGATCGTGTCGGGTGTGAAAATTGGTAAGAACGCCCGTGTAGGCGCTGGCTCTGTGGTAGTTGCGAACGTGCCTGCCAAAGCCACTGTATTCGGCAACCCGGCTGCACCGGTTAAGTAATTTTATACCTGTCCTGCTTTTGAAAACCGAACTGACCAAAGTCATTTTTGGTTAAAGAGAAAAGCAAGAAATTTGCCGGTAGTTAGATAGTTGAAAAGTAGCTACGTTACACCGTAACGTCATGGTGGGCAGGTATAAAACCAGGCCCGTTCGTACGGCCAGATCGCGATCTGCCCAATCGTGCACTAACAACAATTTAACCACCAACAATTTAACAATAGCCCCAAAGGGGCAAACAATCAACAATTAATTTTAACACTTAGTTGAACCTAAGCAGTTATGAACAAACCCTACAGCATACTACTGTACTACTGCTACACACCAATAGCAGACCCTGAGGCGTTCCGGGAGGAGCACCACCTACTTTGCCTGGAGCTGAATCTGCTCGGCCGCATCATCATTTCCAAAGAGGGCCTTAACGGCACTGTGTCGGGTCTGAAGGCCGACTGCGACAGGTACATGGAGATCGTGAAAGCCGACCCGCGCTTCGCCAAAGTCGACTTTAAGGTAGACGAATCTGATAAGCACGCCTTCGCCAAGCTGCACGTGCGTACCAAAGCCGAGATCGTGCATTCCGGCCTGTTACACATAGACCCGAACGTGCGTACCGGTATACACCTGGAGCCGAAGGAGTTCAAGGAGATGAAGGATCGCGAAGACGTGGTGATCATGGACATGCGCTCGGATTACGAGTACAGCGTGGGCCGTTTCAAAAATGCCGTAACGCTGGACATCGAGAACTTCCGGGAGTTTCCGGAGAAGATTGATGCGCTGAAAGAAGAGCTGAAAGGCAAGAAGATCCTGACCTACTGCACCGGCGGTATCAAATGCGAAAAAGCAAGTGCCTTCCTGTTGGAGCAGGGCTTCGAAGATGTATACCAGCTGCATGGTGGCATCATCAAGTATGGCAAGGAGGCAGGCGGCGAAGACTTCGAGGGCAAATGCTACGTATTCGATAACCGTGTGGCGGTGGATGTGAACTCTGTGAATCCTACAGTAATTTCCAAATGCTACGTTTGTGGCACTGTGGAAGACCGCATGGTAAACTGCGCCAACCCGGTGTGCAACCTGCACGTGCCCATCTGCGAGAAATGCGGCTGGGAACTGGAAGGCGCCTGCTCTACCGAGTGCAAAGAGCACCCTGAAAAACGCGCCTACGACGGCACTGGTTACTACCAGAAGAACCTGAATGGCTACAATCCGCTGAAAGGATTCAACCGTCGCAAGACTTCTACCGTATCTAAATAAGTATTCTCTAAAGCTAGGAAAAGCGTGCGCCCACCAGCCACGCTTTTCTTTGTTTCTAACATAACCAATCTATGGCAATTCCAGAATCAGAACTGATCATCAATAAAAACGGCACGATCTACCACCTCAACCTGCAGCCGGAGCATATTTCGGATACGATCATTACAGTAGGAGACCCGGATCGCGTGCCGATGGTGAGTAAGTATTTCGATGAAATAGAGGTGCAGATCACCAAGCGAGAGTTCGTGACGCATACCGGCTACTATAAAGGCAAACGCATCACGGTCATCTCAACAGGAATGGGAACCGATAATATCGATATTCTGATGAACGAGCTGGACGCGTTGGTGAACATCGATTTTCAGTCGCGGGAGCCAAATGAGGAGAATATCTCGCTCAAGATTGTGCGTATCGGTACCTCGGGCTCGCTGCAGTCGGATATTCCGCTGGGCAGTCACCTGGCATCGCACTACGGCATCGGCCTGGATTCGCTCATGGAGTTCTATCCGCTGGAGCAGGACGAAAACGAACAGAGCATCTCCAAAGCACTTCAGGAGCAATTGGGTGTTGGCTTCCGTCCGTATGTAGTCAACGGCTCAAAGATGCTGATCGACAAGATTGCTTTTGATATGATACCGGGAAACACCCTTACCTGCCCGGGCTTCTACGCTCCACAGGGCCGTGTGCTGCGCGGAGGCCTGCGTAATCCGGATCTGCTCAAGGTATACCAGGACTTCAAGGTATGCGACTTCCGTTTCACTAACTTCGAGATGGAAACGGCTGGCTACTACGCTATGGGCCGTCTGCTGGGCCACGAAATGCTATCGCTTAACGCCATTGTAGCGAATCGTATTTCTCAGGAGTTCGCGACAAATGCGGAAGAGGTGATCGACAGCCTGATCGTGAAGGTGCTTGAGAGAATATAAGGAGTTAGAAAGTTGGGAAGTTAAAAAGGGAGAAAGTTTATCTCGTAGGGACAGGTTGTGACTTGTCCGAATCGTGCACGAGTATTCCCTTTTTTCAGGTTTACCTACTGGAAGTATACAACGCTGCATAACCAAAACAGCCCGCAGAGAAGTCTTATCTTCTTGTGCGGGCTGTTATGTTTTTGCTACGTTTCGTTGGCAGGTATAGCGATCTTTGAGGTGAGCAATTTGTTGCGCCATTAGCTGTTTTCGATTTTAAGGATGGATTTCAGCGGCAAGAACGTACCTGACTTTAGCAGCACGAACTTATCGTCGTAGCACCAGACAGTGGTTTCTACTTTCTTGACATCACCATCGTCGGTGCAAAAAGTGATAATCGCTTTGTTGCGGTAGGCATTGCCCAGAATGGTAGCGCGGTTTGCCTCGTATGAGCGTATACTGCGGGCAGTAGGGTCTTTCAGCACATCCTCAGTGCTAAAATGGAGCATCGGAATGCGCTCTTTTTCGATCAGACTGGCTCTCTTCTCGGTCCTCTTCATAGTTATCAAAATTTAGTGTTGGCAGGTATATAACCACAAAACATGCCACACTGTTATTTTGGTTCTAAGAAGAAGCTGATTTTGAAGCCCTGGCTATACCTTACAAACGCTGCAAAAACGCCATTGTATCCACGCCATCGGCATAATCCCACGGCATCGGGCACTGGGCCTCACCAAAGGCGATGCTGCCCTCTAACCAGCCGTGGGCTGACACCACGCATTGCGTCTTGTCTTTTACCGCAGCCAGTTTGTGGCGCAGGTCAGGTAGCGAGGTGAAAGTTTCGTAAAACAGCACCGAGATAGGCGATACCAGTTGCTCGCTTTCCTGTACTAGCAGGAAACCGTTGTCGAAGTGGGGCACGCGGTTTACCAGCAAAATCGACTTATTGTAGTCGTAGTTGTTCTGGTATTTGTGGTGATCGAGTATGTTGTGGTGTTGCGCGTTTGCCTCAAACAGCTCGTCGAAGGTATAGCCCTCGGGTACGTATACCTTGGACACGTTGCGGCAGCCCAGGCCGTAGTACTGAAAAATGTCATTGCCCAGGGCACGCAGGTCTTCTTCCTCTTCGTGACCCGTGAGCACGCCAATGCTGGTGCGGTTCTTCCGGATGATATGCGGGCGCTTGGCGAAGTAGTACTCAAAATAGCGGGCCGTGTTGTCAGAGCCTGTCGCGATAATGGCGTCGGCCTCTTTGAGCATGTCCACAAACTCGAACTGGTTGGCAAAGGCTGGCTCTATAGCTACCAGCATACTGGCCAGGCGGCGCATGAGCACATCGTCATCGGAACTCAGTTTGGCCAGCAGGAAGTGCCCGCTCAGCAAAACCGACAGAAAATCGTGGAAACCGACCATCGGAATATTGCCCGCCATCACCACGCCAACCTTTTTAGGTGTAACCTGTTTGAGGTGGTAGGGGTAAAGCCATTCACGGAGATACTGTTCATCGAGCAGGGTGATGATGCCCTGCAGGGCAGCCGAAACGTTGGCCTCGTCGAACCATGGGTTCTTGGCCTTTGCCACAAAGGCGAGGGCCTGGCGATCCTCAGGCGTCATGTCCTGCAGTTGCTTCCCCAACTTCACGAAAGCTTCGATTCTGTTCTCTAATGTCATGGCAAACCGCTGTGTTAAAATTTATTTGATAGGGATAGGTATTGTTCCTAATTTTGTTCGATAAGTAAAGCGATACAAAAGTACTAAAAATATACAGGAGATACGATTATGGCGATAATGATCACTGATGAATGTATTAACTGTGGCGCCTGCGAACCAGAGTGTCCGAATACTGCCATATACGAAGGCGGTGCGGAATGGACCTGGGGCGGCGGCACGGAGCTCAAAGAAGTAGAGATCGACGGCGGTGAAATCATCCCCGGCGATGCACCGCAGCCTCCTATTTCAGACGAGTTCTATTACATTGTATCAGATAAGTGTACCGAGTGCATGGGCTTCCACGAGGAACCTCAGTGTGCCGCTGTCTGCCCGGTGGATTGCTGCGTCGACGACCCAGACTACCGCGAGACAGAAGAAGAGCTCTTGGCGAAGAAAGACTGGCTGCACCAGGCCAGCTAAGGTATAGCCAATACCAAAGCACAAAAAACCTGTCTCTTGCGGCAGGTTTTTTTATTTTTAGCGACATCAAATTGAAGAAAGGACCAGAATTTATTAAGTAATAAGCTAAGTGTACTTGACTTATAGGCGACCGTTCACTAGTCACGCGTCTTTTATCCTTTGTCAAAAATTCTTTTGTCTAAAGTATCTATACCCATGGAAGAGCAACTGCACCAGGACAAGACATTTGAGAAAATCAGCTACCCGAACAAAGTCATCAGAGGCAGGGAGTTCGAGGACTGCGTGTTCCGTAACTGCGACTTCTCCAACACCCATTTCTCTCACAACCGCTTCGCTGACTGCACGTTTGTGGGCTGCAACCTGGCTATGCTCAAGCTGCTCGGGTCGACGCTGAACAATGTCACGTTCAAAGAGTGTAAACTTACAGGCATCAACTTCAGCGAGTGCGAGGAGTTTCTGTTCACGGTAAGCTTTGAGAGTTGTCAGATGGATTATACCTCTTTCCTCAGGCGGAAAATGCCGAAAACCACCTTTGTCGATTGCTCCCTCAAAAACGTGGTGTTTGAGCAGGCTGTTTTAACAAAAGCGAGGTTCGACAATACAGATCTGGCCGGGGCAGTTTTCGAGCATACTACTCTGACGGAAGCGGATTTCTCCACGGCCTACAACTATAGCATCGACCCAGAACTGAATACGATCAAAAAGGCGAAGTTCTCGCAGGATGGACTGGCAGGTTTACTGACCAGGTATGATATCCGAGTCGTCTGACAGGTATAGGTGTACCTGATGGTCTATAGCTATACCTGTCTGTTCAACAAACCCTGCAGGAGTTTTATTATACCTGAGGATGAACTATCAGCGATTAGCAATCAACAATTAAATCAAAATTCCTAATTTTGCCAATTAGCGCAATTAGCAGATAAAATCAGTTTACGATGTCGATTTCAACGAAATATAATCCCAGAGAAGTAGAGGAGAAGTGGTACAGCAGCTGGATGCAGCGCGGCCTCTTCCGTTCTACGCCTAACCCGAAAAAAGAACCTTACACCATTGTGATTCCGCCGCCAAACGTAACGGGCGTGCTGCACATGGGCCACATGCTCAACAACACGATTCAGGATGTGCTTATCCGTCGTGCCCGCATGAAAGGCAAGGAGGCGTGCTGGGTACCGGGAACTGACCACGCTTCCATTGCCACAGAGGCGAAAGTGGTGGCCATGCTCAAGGAGAGAGGCATCAACAAGAGCGACCTGACACGCGAGGAATTCCTGAAGTATGCCTGGGAGTGGAAAGAGAAGTACGGCGGCATCATTCTGGAGCAGCTCAAGAAACTGGGCGCCTCCTGCGACTGGGACCGAACCCGCTTCACGATGGAAGACGAGCTTTCGGCTGCCGTAATCGAGGTGTTTGTGGACCTGTACCGCAAAGGCCAGATCTACCGCGGTGTGCGCATGGTAAACTGGGATCCGCAGGGCAAAACGGCTCTTTCTGACGAAGAAGTAGTACCGAAAGACACCATGGCCAAAATGTACCACCTGAACTACGAAGTAGTGGGTGCTGCAGAACCAACCTATATCACCGTTGCGACTTCCCGTCCGGAAACCATCATGGCCGACGTAGCCGTGGCGGTAAATCCAACGGACGAGCGCTATACCCACCTGCACGGCAAGTCTGTGCGTATCCCTTTGCTGGGCAAGGAAATTCCGGTGATCCTGGATGAGTATGTGTCGATTGAGTTCGGTACAGGTGCCCTGAAAGTAACGCCTGCCCACGACCTAAACGACTATGAACTGGGTCAGAAACACAAACTGCCGACCATCGATATTTTGAACGATGACGGTACGCTGAATGAAAAAGCACAGCTTTATGTGGGCCAGGACCGTTTCGCAGCACGTCGCAACATCGTGAAAGACCTGCAGGAAGCTGGTTTGCTAGTGAAGATAGAAGAGTACGCAAGCGTGCTGCAGACCTCGGAACGCACGGGTGCTGTTATCGAGCCGCGCCTGTCGATGCAGTGGTGGTGCAAGATGGACAAAATGGCCAAACCTGCCCTTGAGGCCGTGATGAACGACGAAATTCGGCTGCACCCGCCTAAGTTCAAGAACATGTACCGCTCATGGATGGAGAATGTACACGACTGGTGTATTTCGCGCCAGCTGTGGTGGGGACAGCAGATACCTGCTTACTACCTGCCGGATGGTTCGTTTGTAGTGGCCACTTCAGCTGAAGAGGCGCTGGAACTGGCCCGCAAGCAGAGCGGCAACGACAACCTGCAGATCGAAGATCTGCGTCAGGACGAAGACGTGCTGGATACTTGGTTCTCGTCGTGGCTATGGCCGATCTCAGTTTTTGATGGTTTCAAGGACCCGGATAACAAAGACATCCTATATTACTACCCAACCAATGATCTGGTAACGGCTCCGGAGATCTTGTTCTTCTGGGTAGCGCGTATGATCATGGCTGGTTTTGAGTTCCGCAATGAGCCGCCGTTCCGCAACGTATACCTTACCGGTATTGTGCGCGATACGCAGGGCCGTAAGATGTCGAAGCAGCTGGGCAACTCACCAGACCCGCTCGACCTGATCGATCAGTACGGAGCCGATGGTGTGCGGGCAGGTATGCTGTTCAGTTCACCAGCTGGTAACGACCTGTTGTTCGATGAGAAACTGGTAGAGCAGGGCCGTAACTTCAGCAACAAGATCTGGAACGCTTACCGCCTGATCAAAGGTTGGCAAGTGGACGAGAGCTTGCCTTGCCCGAACGAAACGGCCATGGCTTGGTTCGACTCCCGCTTCAACGAGGCTTTTGTGCAGATCGAGGATCACTTTACGAAGTTCCGTATTTCGGATGCCCTACTGGCGGTGTATAAACTGGTATGGGACGATTTCTGCTCGAGCTACCTCGAAATGATCAAACCGGCCTACCAGCAGCCGATCGATAAGCAGACGCTTGATACGACGATCGTATACCTGGAGAAAGTGCTCAAAGTGCTGCATCCGTTCATGCCATTCATCACCGAGGAGATCTGGCAGGACCTGAAAGAGCGCAAAGAGAAGGAGTTCCTCATAGTAGCAGCCTGGCCGAAACAGGACAAGTTCGACAAGGAGCTGAACGAGAAAATGGAGAGCGTTCTCAAAATCGTAGCCGCCATCCGCAACATCCGAAACTCCAAGAATATATCGCCGAACAAACCGCTTGATCTGGCCATTAAAGTGATGAACCAGGATGGTTACGAGGACTTTATCAGCATCATCCGCAAGCTGGCCAACATCAACGAAATAACCCTGGTACAGGAGAGTGTGGAGGGTGCTATTAGCTTCGTAGAGGCTGGCGACGAGTTCTTTATTCCGATGGAGGGCAACATCGACGTAGACGCAGAGCGTGAACGTCTGCAAAAAGAGCTGGAGTACACCAGAGGATTTCTGAACTCAGTTGTGAAAAAGCTTAGCAACGAACGCTTTGTAAGTGGTGCCCCTGAGGCAGTAATTGCCAACGAGCGCAAGAAGCAAGCCGATGCCGAAGCCAAGATTCACGCCATTGAGCAGAGTCTGGCATCGCTTTAAGGTATAAGCTTTGATAAATAAGGCAGCGGCCGTTCCCTCACGAGAACGGCCGCTGTTGGTTTACTCCTTACTCAACATCACCACCAACTGATCCAGTTCGTCCTTCACTTTGGGCATCAGGTCGCTTAAGCCTTGTTTCTTTTTAGAATACACAAGTTCCACGTGGCGATCGTCTATCTTATACTCCAGCAAGCCTTGCTCGGCTTCGGTAAGGTAGTAGAGCTTGATCGGTGCATCTGCAGTTGAAACGGCGTAGGTGCGAAATTGGAAGTTGTTTTGGATGCGCTGTTGCGTGGGAGCCCTGTTTTCAAGGTATCGCTGCGTGACAACTGTATCCAGGTCGATGCTGGTTTCGATCTGGTGAATGGCTGTGATGTTACCTTCATTGAAACGCCACGTCTGCACGTGGTGTTTGCCCAATTGCTTCGCGCTATACCTGCTTAGCGAAAGGTCAATGCTAGCTGTTACCAGGAACAACTGCATGTCGCTGTCCACTGTCTGCAGGGAAGGGCTTAACGTAGCATTATCACTTATGAAAACCGACGTGTTGGCAAGCAGTTGGGCATCTTTTCTGATATCATCAGCAAGTTGAAGATTCGTCTGCTGACTAAACAGCATAGAAAAGAGTACAGGAAACAGGAGGGCAAGTGACGTCATAGTGCTTTGGGTTTATACCTGTTTCCCTATACTCAAATACCGTGCAGAAAGCTACAAACCAGAGCTATCCACTACTCTCCAGGTAATATTGCCGTTGTTCACTTCGTAGCGCAAGATCATGTAACCGCCGATATGGCCGTCTTCATAATAGGCCATGGCATAGCGGTCGTTCAGGATGCGGCTGTCGCGGATGGTCATCGTGCCACCTACTACGCCCTCTTTAGGTATAAGCTGGCCTTGCTTGCGGCTCAGGTCGTTCATCAGGTCCACTTCGGGGTTGCGCAGGCCTTTTTTTCGCAGTTTCTGTATGTCGCTCTCGCTAAGGCTGCCCATTTCGTCCACAAACTCCACACCACCTGGAGGAGCTACACTCATCGTGTCCGGCGGCAGCATCATGTCCTCTAGTGAATCCGTTTCGGCTTCTTCCTGCTCCAGTTGCTGACCCGTTTCAGCCAGTTTGTTGTCGGCGATGCGCAAGCGGCTTTCCGCATCATTCTTTTTCCAGTAGAAATAAACGGCTGCGAAAAGAAAAACGGCGGCTACTATCCAGGCGATGGCAACTCTCATAGTTTTGGTGATGAAGGTGAACTTAGCTTTTGATTTCTATAAAGAATAAAGACGGTAGAAATACTTAAGAATATTTTTTTTTATATAAATATCTATATTATTGTGTACAGCACTGCAAACTTATTTAATCATAGTTATGAAAAAAATAGTTGTCTCAATTCTGGTAATCATTTGTATAGGTATTTACGGCTGTGATGCTCAAAGCCAAACGAATTCTAGATTGCCAGATTTAATAGATCCATCAGCAGTGGCTATTAAAATTAACATGGAGACAAGCTCCATATTTAAATTGAATGATACCCCTACAGCTCTAACCTCAGTTTTAGGAAAACCTAAAAGTATTGACAATGTACGTTCTGAGCAAGATAATAAGAGCTATTACTTGTATACCTACAAGCATGGAAGTTTTTATTTTGATGTTGACAAGTTAGTCAGTATTAATATAAACTCAGGCTCTGTTATCATGAGTTTTAACGGTCAAAATCATATTAGGGTAGGGGATAATATCAGTAGCCTCCAAGATATTTTCCCAAACTCCTATCATCTGAAAGAAGACGGCCAGCTATTTGTAAATTTCAAAACAAGCAGTGGGACAGCAACAGATGATGCAATACTTTTTGAGTATGACGCAAAGGGTGTAATCACGAATATCATCATCTAACTTTTAACAGCCTTACCTAACACCTACAAAAAAGCCTGCCCCAATTTCTGGAGGCAGGCTTTCTGTTTATGTCGGAAGTCCTTTGTCTTTCGTCAAAAAACTCCTTTGTCAAAACTTAAATCGACTGGTTTACATCCCAGTTCTCAAGGTAATCAGCCACACGGCGCACGAACATGCCACCCAGCGAGCCGTCCACTACGCGGTGGTCGTAGGAGTGCGACAGGAACATGAAGTGGCGGATACCAATTAGGTCACCCTCTGGCGTCTCGATAACGGCAGGCTTTTTCTTGATAGCGCCCACGGCCATAATCGCCACCTGAGGCTGCATGATGATTGGGGTGCCCATCACGTTGCCAAAAGAACCTACGTTCGATACGGTGTACGTACCGCCTGCGAGGTCGTCTGGCGTCAGTTTGTTGATACGGCCACGGTTGGCGAGGTCGTTTACTTTTTTGGTCAGGCCGTTCAGGTTGAGCTGGTCGGCGTTCTTGATGTTCGGCACAATCAGGTTTCCGCTTGGCAGGGCCACGGCCATACCGATGTTAATGTCTTTGTGACGGATGATGTTGCCCCCGTCCACGGACACGTTAATCATCGGGAAGTCTTTAATCGCCTTGGCAATCGCATCAATGAAGATTGGTGTGAACGTCAGGTTCTCGCCTTCGCGCTTCTTGTACACGTCTTTCCACTTGTTTCTCCAGTTCACGATGTTGGTCACGTCAGCCTCTACGAAAGAAGTTACGTGCGGCGATACGCGCTTGCTGTCCACCATGCGGTCGGCAATCATCTTGCGCATGCGGTCCATCTCGATGATTTCCACGTTTCCGCTATAAGAAGAAGCTGGTTTGGAAGCGGCAGGGGCAGCCTGCGTTTGTGGCTGTGCAGCTGGCGCTGGAGCGGCCTGAGGCGCTGCGGCAGGAGCTTGTGCCTGTGGTTGGGCCTGCGGAGCGGCAGCTTGCTGCGGCGCATTTTTGCGGCTCTCCACGTACGTCAGGATGTCTTTCTTCGACACGCGACCTTCTTTGCCTGTGCCTGGTACGTACTCCAGTTCCTGCATCGAAATACCTTCTTCGCGGGCAATGTTGAGCACGAGCGGCGAGTAGAAACGGCCAGACGCTGGCTGGTCGAGTTTGGTTACGGCACCGTCAGAAGAAGCGGCTGCAGGCTGCGCGGCGGCCTGTGGGGCTGGTGCTGCGGCGGCAGGAGCTTCTGTAGCGGCAGGGGCAGGAGCGGCAGTGTCTTCGCCGTTGGTAGAGATAATGGCAATCGGGGCGCCCACGGCTACCACGTCGCCTTCCTGTACCAGTATCTCCTTCAGCACACCACCCTGAATGGCAGGTACTTCCGTGTCCACTTTGTCTGTAGCTACTTCCAGCACCGATTCGTCCTGCTCAATGGTGTCACCCACGTTTTTGAGCCATTTCAGAACGGTACCTTCCATGATACTCTCGCCCATTTTGGGCATAACCATTTCTACAAGTGCCATATTTTATTTATTCGTTGTTCTAATAAGGGACAGTTTAATAGGTCGTTAAGACACAGAACAGCAACGCCATGCTATACCCAACAACCCGAATTTGCAAACAAAGTTAAGGATTTTAGCCTATTCATCAACCGCTATATTCAAACTTTGGCGCACGAGGTTGAGCACGGCCAAGGCAGTATACTCGATATTGAGCTGTCGGTTTTTGTTGTACTGCAAAAGTTTTGCCTTGGCCCCGTGCTGGTCGGCGTAGGCAATCCAGATGGTGCCAACGGGCTTATCGGGCGTGCCGCCGTCGGGGCCTGCGATGCCGCTGGTGGCCACCCCGATATCGGTCCCCAGCTTTTGCCGCACGTTCTGGGCCATTTCCAGCACGGTGGCTTCGCTCACGGCGCCATGCTGTTGCAGGGTTTCAGGCTTCACGCCCAGTAGCTGCATTTTCACCTTGTTGTCGTAAGCCACCACACCACCCATAAAGTAGGCCGAGCTGCCAGGCACGCTCGTGATGCGGTGCGCCAGGTAGCCGCCCGTGCAGCTTTCGGCAGCGGCGATGGTGAGGCCGCGTTCCTTTAAGAGCTGCCCCAGGGCTTCTTCCAGTACTACTTCGCCGTGGGCAAAAATATACTTCGGTATCAACTGGTCGAGCTTGCTTACTTCAGCCTCCAGTTCACGCTCCAGCTTAGCAGCATCTATACCTGTGCCCGTCAGGCGCAGCCGCACACCGCCGAGGTGGGGGAGGTAGGCCAGTTTCAAATGCTGCGGCAGGTTAGTCTCCCATTCGTCCAGCGTATCGGCGAGCATCGACTCGGGTATACCTACCGTCTGTATGACTTTGTGGATGATGTGCGGGGTTTTGAAGAACGCCTTGAGCTGCGGCAGCACAATGTCGGTCATCATGCGCTTCATCTCAAACGGCACCCCTGGCATCGACACGTATACCTTGCCCCCGTCCTCAAACCACATACCTGGCGCCGTACCCAGCACGTTGCGCACAGGCTTGCAGGAGGCTGGCAGAAAGGCCTGTTGCCTGTTCAGCTCGGTCAGGCCATAGCCACGATTTTTGAAAAGCTCCGTAATATCGGCCAGCGATTGCTCGTCGAGTTTGAGTTCGGTGTGGAAGTAATCGGCCAGCACATCTTTGGTGAGGTCGTCTTTGGTAGGGCCGAGCCCGCCTGTCAACAGGATAATGTCGGCGCGGGTCTTGGCATTGTCGAGCGCCTCCACAATATGGCTGGCCTCGTCCGACACGGAGGTGATTTGCTTCACCCGTATCCCTATCTTGGTTAGCTCCGTTCCCATCCAGGCCGAGTTGGTGTCCACTATCTGGCCGTAGAGTATTTCGTCGCCTATGGTTATTATTTCTGCGTATACCGCTTTCATAAAATTATTTTTGGTCTGATTTGTGCGTTGCCGATGAAGAAGATGTTTCCTGCTCAACTTTTGCGCTTGCAAACATGATAAGTAAACATGCTCTAAAACTCATTCAAGTTAAAGATGTTCGGGCGAACTGGCGCAAGGCAAATTTTATTTTCCGTAATTTACCCCGATGCGCAGGTATAGCCTGACCAAAAATTAAACAGCTTATGAAAAAATTACTGTACTCCTCACTCGTAGCCCTCACCCTAGGCGCCTCAGCCTGCACCGTGGCCGACATTCAGCGTACCGTTGACGGCGTGGTGGCCGGCACAGGCGGGGCCGTAACCCGCGAAGAAGTTGCCTCTGGCCTCAAGCAGGCCCTCGAAGTTGGTATCAACAAAGGCTCCAGCCAGGCATCGCAAACCGACGGCTATTACAAAAACTCACTTATCCGCATCCCTTTCCCGCCTGATGTTCAGCGTGTGGAGAACACCCTGCGCCAGGTTGGCCTGGGCAAGGAGGTGGACCGTTTTGTGATGACCCTGAACCGTGGTGCTGAAGATGCTGCCAAGAGTGCCGCGCCTATTTTTGTGAGCGCCATCAAACAAATGACGATTCAGGATGCCTGGGGTATTTTGAAAGGCGACAAAGACGCAGCCACCCAATATCTGAAGCGCACCACGTCCACGCAACTGCAGGCGGCCTTCATGCCTGTCATACGCCAGTCGCTGGAGAAGACAAATGCCACCCGCTACTACACCGACCTGGTAACCCGCTACAACCAGATCCCGATGGTGCAGAAAGTAAACCCGAACCTGGACGAATACGCGACACAAAAAGCCATGGACGGCCTCTTTCAGCTCATTGCACAAGAGGAGGCCAACATACGCGAGAACCCGATCGCCCGTACCACGGAGCTGCTGCGCAGGGTTTTTGCCAACCAGAACCAGTCGTAGGCTATACCTGCTTTACGGCTCCGGGAAGCCCGCCGCACCTGATGGTACGGCGGGCTTTCTTTTTTGCAAAACATTAAATCCGGATTGGAAGTAAAATACACAAAATTTTAAGAGTGAGTTAGATACACTTTTACCGCCTCTTGCTACCTATGGAAAACAAACGCATAAAATTCAGCCCGATCAAGAAAGAGAAGGACCTGGATGTGTTGATCGATGAAATCGGCGATGCCCGGGTTGTGATGCTGGGCGAGGCCTCGCACGGAACATCGGAGTACTATACCTGGCGCACAGCCATTTCGAAGCGCTTGGTAGAGGACAAGGGCTTTTGCTTTATAGCCGTGGAGGGCGACTGGCCGGAATGCTACGCTGTGAACCGCTTTATAAAGGGGTATCAAAACTCGGGTCGCAAAATTGCCGAGGTGCTGGAGGTATACCGCCGATGGCCAACCTGGATGTGGGCCAACTGGGAGGTAGCCGCGCTCATTGAATGGATGCGGGATTTCAACCACCTGAGGCAGGTACACGATAAGGTCGGCTTTTATGGGCTGGACGTGTACAGCTTGTGGGAGTCGCTGGAGCAGGTGCTCAAGTTTATGGAGCAGCGCGACGGCAAGGCGGCAGAGGCAGCACGCGCGGCAGTACGTTGCTTCGAACCCTATCACCGCGATCCGCAACACTACGCACAAGCGACCGCCTTTGTGCCCACCGATTGCCAGGACGAAGTAGTGCAGATGCTGGAGCAGGTTTCGCGCCGCCCCGTATACCCCGACGATCCCGAGCACGACTTCAGCACGACCCAGAATGCACTGGTGGCAGTGAATGCCGAGAAATATTACAGGGCCATGATCAGGGGAGGGGCAGGCTCATGGAACGTGCGCGACACCCACATGATGGAAACCCTGGACCGTCTGCTGGAACTACATGGCCCCAATGCCAAAGCGATTGTCTGGGAACACAACACGCACATCGGCGATGCAAAGTATACCGACATGGCTGACGATGGGATGTATAACATCGGGCAGCTGGCCCGGGAGAGATACGGTCGTGAGCAGGTAAAGCTGGTAGGGTTTGGCAGTTACCAGGGCAACGTGATTGCGAGCAGTTCCTGGGGAGCGCCTATGCAGAAGATGGATATGCCGCCCGCCCGGCAGGGCAGCTGGGAGCACATGTTGCACGAATTGAGCACCGATGATAAGATCATCCTGTCCAAGGACCTAGAAGCTATACCTGAACTGCAACAGCACGTTCCACATCGCGCCATTGGAGTGGTGTACGACCCCAAAACGGAGCATCTCGGCAACTACGTACCCACCATCATACCGGATCGTTACGACGCGTTTCTGTACTTCGAAGAAACTGAAGCGGTGCACCCACTGCACATGAAAGTTCGGGGTGGCAGGGAGCCGGAGCTGTATCCTTGGAATTATTAAATTATCAAACCTCCTTATCCTCTCTGCACCAGAAACACGATGTAGGCCACATAGATTGCCAGAAACAGAATACCGTTCCAGCGGTCAATTGTATTCTTCTTGCCGATAGGTATAACGATGATCAACAGGGTGCTGGCAAAGATCATCATGATGATGTCGGAGTTGCTCACCACATTAAAAGGCAGTGGATTGATAAGGGCGCTTATACCTAGTATCCAAAGCAGGTTGAAGATGTTTGAGCCCACGACATTGCCGATCGCAATGTCGATGTTTTTGCGGTAAGCGGCCATTGCCGAAGTAACAAGCTCTGGCAGCGAGGTACCAATCGCCACAATTGTGAGGCCGATGAATGACTCGCTCAAGCCGAATGACTGCGCAATGCTCACAGCTCCGTCTACTACCCACTTACCGCCCAGGAATAGGCCTACGCCCCCCAGCACAATGTAAAGCGCCGATTTGGGTATGGTCATCATAGGAGTGTCTTCTTCTTCAATCGCCTCATCTTTGTTTGTTTTGGCGATATTCCAGATATAGGCCATAAAAAGCACAAAGAAGAACAGCAGAATAGCCCCATCGATACGGCTTATGTACAGCGACGTTTTATCACCAAACAAGACCGCATTGGCCAGGAAACCTACCAGCAGCGTGGCAATAAGCGAAAAAGGAATTTCAGTCAGGATGGTGTTGCGCTTGATAGGAAGCGGACAGATGATTGCTGCTATACCTATGATCAAAAGCAGGTTTGCCACGTTGCTACCAAACACATTGCCTATTGCCAACTCCGACTGCCCCTGCACACTCGACATAATGTTGATGATCAATTCAGGTAGGGAAGTGCCAAACGAAACGATCGTCAGGCCGACCACCATATCGGAAATGTTGAAGCGCTTGGCAATAGACGAAGCGCCTGACACGAGCATATCGGCGCCTTTTATCAGAAGTACGAAACCTAGTATAAACAGTATGTATAACAGCATAGGTAGTAGGGTTTCACAAAAAAGAAAGGCCGTCTAAACATCGCCAGACAGCCTTCCACTATACTTTAAAGCGAAGCGAGGGGTTATGCCATGTTGTGGTAAACCGCCTGCACGTCGTCATCCTCTTCAATCTTCTCGATGAGGTTTTCGATCTCCTCGGCCTGCTCGTCTGTCAATTCTGTGCGGGTATTCGGTACGCGCTGCAACTCGGCACTGATCACGTTCAAGCCTTTCTCTTCCAGTGCTTTCTGCATAGCACCGAAATCGGTGAAGGCCGTCTCCACAATGATCTCACCTTCGTGCTCGTAAATGTCCTCGGCTCCGGCGTCGATCAGTTCCAGCTCCAGTTCTTCAATGTCTAAGCCTTCAGCAGCGATTTTAAAAATACCTTTGCGGGTGAAAATGAAATCCAGAGAGCCGGTTTTGCCTACCGCACCACCTGCACGCGAGAAATAAACGCGCATGTTGGCAATCGTGCGGTTCAGGTTGTCAGTAGCGGTTTCTACCAGAATGGCAATGCCGTGCGGACCGTAGCCCTCGTATACTACTTCTTCGTAATCTTTCTCTTCTTTGGAGGAGGCACGCTTAATGGCCGCTTCCACGCGGTCCTTCGGCATGTTCACGCCTTTGGCGTTCTGGATAGCCGTGCGCAGTCGGGAGTTGGTTTCCGGGTTTGGGCCGGCTTCCTTCACCGCCATCACGATCTCTTTGCCGAGGCGGGTAAAGGCCTTCGACATCTTGTCCCAACGCTTAAACTTACGGGCTTTTCTAAATTCAAATGCTCTTCCCATGGTATCTGGTTAAGTATTATATCTTACAAATTTAGGCACCTTAACTGTAAATTGGTAACTTTTTCGTTATTCGTTATGCCTTTATCGTTGCTTGTGATTTCCTGTTGGATATCCGGGATGGATAACCGAAACACTTTCAGAAAAGACCACCCTAAGATGGGGCAGTTATTCGAAAATAGACTACAATTTAAAGCAACTCGATCAACAATTAACGATCAACGAGCTTGCCTGGCCTGCGCGTGATAATCCGTGATGTAGAGGTGCTGGTCGCAGAAACTGTATTCGTGCACAATGTTAGACCCTACTATAATCAAGCGGCCTGCCTTGTTGGCAGCAACGTGCTCCTGGTACCAGCTCACGCCCTCCTGGTCGAGATTGGTGGTAGGCTCATCAAGCACCAGCAGCTTGGTGTCGGAGTAAATGGCCAGGCCAAGTTTCAGACGCTGTTTCATACCTGACGAGAAGTCCTTCACATACTTGTTGCGTGACTTCTGCAGCCCCATCCGCTCTACCAGCTGTTCGTGCGAAAGGTTATTGCGCAGCGGTTTGAAGCGGGTATGGAAGTCGATCATCTCCAGCAGCGTAAATTCCTCTACCAGTTCAAGATAAGGTGCCGTGAGCGAGAGTTCGCGATAGGCTTTGTCCGGCGCAACAGGTTTACCGCTTAGCAGATACGTGATCTCGCCCTCGGAGTGCAGGTTATGACCGGCTATAACAGTAAGAAGAGTGGATTTACCGGACCCATTATGCCCCAGTATGGCATAAGAGGTGCCTGACTCTAAGGTATAGGTCAGGTTCCGGAAAATCCACTCGTAATTGTAGCGTTTACCTAAATTGCTTAGGTTAATTTGCATCTTTAGAGAAATAGCTCTTGATGATACCACGTCCGGAGTTGCGCACAAAATTGATGATCTCGTCACGCTCACGGCTTGGCGCCATCTCCAGTTCAATCTTGTCCAGTGCCTCGGTGGTGTTGTTGCCGCTCATGAACAGGATGCGGTAGATCTGCTGCACCTCGTTGATTTGCTCACTGTTGAAGCCTCTGCGGCGCAGGCCGATGGAGTTGATGCCGGCATAAGTAAGCGGCTCGCGTGCTGCCTTCACGAAAGGAGGCACATCTTTACGCACCAGGGAGCCACCCGATATCATGGCGTGGGCACCGATCTTTACAAACTGGTGCACGGCGCTAGACCCTCCAATGATGGCGTAGTCGCCCATCTCCACGTGGCCGGCCATCTGCACAGCGTTTACCACGATGCAGTTGTTTCCCACAATACAGTCGTGTGCAATATGTGCGTAAGACATGATCAGGCAATTGCTGCCCACTACGGTCTTCATCTTGTCGATGGTGCCGCGGCTGATGGTCACACATTCTCTGATCACGGTATTGTCACCAATAATGGCGGTTGTCTCTTCACCGGCGAACTTCAGGTCCTGCGGCACAGAAGAAATAACGGCACCGGGGTATATCTTGCAGTTCTTGCCAATGCGTGCGCCTTCCATGATGGTCACGTTCGGACCGATCCAGGTGCCTTCTCCTATCTCTACATTCTTGTAAATAGTGGAAAAAGGCTCTACGACCACATTTTGGGCAATTTTAGCCTCTGGGTGGATGTATGCTAATGGCTGATTCATGCGTCTTTCTTTACTATACTTGCCGACATCTCTGCCTCCATTACCAGTTGGCCACCCACAAAGGCCTGACCACTCATCTTGGCAATACCCCGTTTCACAGGGGCAAGCAATTCACATTTAAATATTATGGTATCACCAGGTATAACTTTGCGCTTAAAGCGGCAACGGTCTATACCCAGGAAATAAGTCCAGTAGTCTTCCGGATTCTCCACCGTGTTCAGCACCAGGATACCACCCGTCTGGGCCATTGCCTCGATCTGGATCACGCCGGGCAGCACTGGGTTGCCAGGGAAGTGCCCTTGGAAGAAAGGCTCGTTCATGGTCACGTTCTTAACGCCCGTTACAGTGGTTTCGTCCAGATGGATGATTTTGTCTATCAGCAGGAAGGGGTAACGGTGCGGCAAAGTGGCCGCGATCTGGTTGATATCCATCACCGCCGGCTTTTTCGGATCGTAAGTAGGTACAGTCTTGATGGAAGCCTCCTGTATCAATTTCTTTACACGGCGCGCGAAAGCGATGTTGGCGGCATGTCCGGGTCTTGCGGCCAGGATCTGTCCTTTGATCGGGCGGCCGATAAGGGCCAGGTCGCCCATCAGGTCGAGCAGCTTGTGGCGGGCCATCTCGTTTTTGAAGCGGAGCTCTGTGTTGTTCAGAATGCCCTCTTCCTCCACGCTCACCTTTTTCTTGCCCAGCAAATCGGCCAGGTACGACAGTTCTCCGTCCTCTACCACGCGGTCCACGATCACGATGGCATTGTCCAGGTCGCCGCCTTTGATCAGGTTTTGCTTATAAAGCGCTTCCAGCTCGTGCAGGAAGCAGAAGGTGCGGCAAGGGGCGATCTCATCCTCGAACTGGTTCATGTCGGTGATAGAGGCATGCTGGCTGCCCAATACGGGCGAATTGTAGTCCACCATTACCGTCAGGCGGTAGTCGTCGAGGGGTAGAGCGGCAATTTCAACACCACGCTTTTCATCTTTGTAGCTCACGCCTTCCGTTATCTCGAAGTAGTTGCGCAGGGCGTTCTGCTCCTGTACGCCAACCGAGATGAGCGCTTTCACAAACTCAATGGATGAGCCGTCCATGATCGGAGGTTCCGGTCCGTCGAGCTCAATCAGCACATTGTCGATCTGCAGGCCTACCAGTGCAGCCAGCGTGTGCTCCACGGTATTTACACGGGCACCGTTCTGCTCGATGGTTGTGCCACGCGAAAGGTCCACCACATTGTCCACGTCCACGTTCACGATGGGCTGGCCCTCGAGGTCGATGCGCTGAAACTTGTAGCCATGGTTTGCAGGAGCAGGCTTAAACGTCATGTTCGACACAACGCCCGTATGCAATCCAATGCCCGATACAGTAACCGGACCCTTGATAGTGTGCTGTTTATAATTCATTTAATGTTTCGTTGTTAACTTGTAGCGATACCTTCGCAACTGTAGGGCACAGAGTATGAGCAGACTTACAGCGTAGAGCGTATTGCGAGTGCAAACTTAAGATTTTATATACTGCCTGCCAATTTTAATTATTGGCAGAGCACAGCAAGTACCTGAAATCTTAATTCTTCTCTTTCAATTCGTCTAAAACACGCTGTAATTCCGGCAGCTTGCGGAACACGGTAATGGCTTTGAGGTTTTGTTTGTAGTCGAAGGCAGGGGAACCCTGAATGACGGTGCCTGACTCTTTCACGGACTTGGAAACGCCTGACTGCGCTCCGATGGTGGTTTTGTCGGCAATGCTGATATGGCCTACGATGCCTACCTGCCCGGCAATAACGCAGTTGCTGCCTATTTTGGTGGAACCGGAAATGCCTGTCTGCGAGGCGATAACGGTGTGCTGGCCAACTTCCACGTTATGGGCAACCTGCACAAGGTTATCGATCTTAGTGCCTTTGCGGATAATGGTAGAGCCCATGGTGGCGCAATCGATAGTGGTGTTGGCGCCGATGTTCACGTCGTCTTCCAGTACTACATTGCCGATCTGGGGTACGTTTTTGTAAGTTCCGTCAGGTTGAGGGGCGAAGCCGAAGCCGTCGCTGCCCAGCACCACGCCGGCGTGCAGGGTACAGTTAGCGCCCACTACGGTATTGGCGTATAACTTGGCGCCTGCAAAAATGGTGGTGTTGTCGCCTATGGTGCAATTATCGCCGATGTACGCCTGTGGATAGATGCGTACATTCTGGCCGATCTTGCAGTTGTTGCCAATGTAAGAAAAGGCGCCGCGGTAGTGGCCTTCGCCAATTTCGCTGCCAACGCCCATAAAGCAAGGCTCTTCTACGCCCACTTTAGAGGCGAGCACAGCCTGTTGGTAATAGGCCAGCAAGGTTGAAAAACTGGAATATGGATCGGCTACACGGATAAGGGAGGCGGAAACGGGCTTTTTGAGCTCCAGTTTGTCCGACACGATCACCGCACTTGCTCCGGTAGTATAAAGATAGGGTTCATATTTTAGGTTAGACAAAAACGCGAGAGCTCCTTGTTGGGCCTCCTCAATTTTGGCTAATGTGCTGACCTTTACTGTATTGTCTCCTTCAACTTCTCCCTTCAAAAGGTCCGCAATCTGTTGAATAGTGAATTCCATCTTGTAAAATTAGAGCAAAAAATAAAATGTGCTACCCATTGGGGGCGCAAACTTACTAAAAACTTTACGCTGCACCGCCATATTCTGCAGCAGATTACGGAGAGCACAAGCAAATCCTGTGCAAGTCCAATTACTTCGTTTTACAGGGCGGCCACTTCTTTCGGGTAACAGACAAAGTATTTCTCCACTTTATTGCTTAACGCCTGTATATTAGGTAGGTCCGAGGCATCCGCCGCATTCACCACATAGCCGGTTTTGGTTAGCACATCAATCGACTGTCCTTCGGCCTGGTAGGCGTTGTTGCTGATGCGGCCCGAGATCATCAGGTATTTCACGTCCTCTGGGTGCACCTGAAAGCGCTCCTGCACCAACTCGCTTATACCCAACATCATCTCCTCATCAATCGGCTTGCTGGAGATGTAAACCTTAAACAAGCGGCGGCTGAGAATGCTTTTGGAAAGGTAGGAAATAACAGGGTCGGGGTGATTGGCCCATTCCTTGATGCCGCTCCATACGTCGTGGTCGTCGAGCGAAACGAAGCGGGCCAGTATACTGCTGTCGTTCAGGAAATCTTCCATGGTGAGGTTGGACGACAGGAAAAACTTGAGGCAGGAGCTGGCCGGAACGTCTACACCTTGCTGCAGAAGTTCGCGGGCGCGCTGCACGGTGCGCAACACCATGTGCTCGGCACTGATCACGGTTTTGTGCAGGTATACCTGCCAGTACATCAGACGGCGGCTCACCAAAAAGTTCTCAATGCTGTAAATGGCCTTTTCCTCCACCACCAGTTTGTCGTTGGCCACGTCGAGCATCTTGATCAGACGGTCGGCACCGATCTTTCCTTCGTATACACCAGTATAGAAGCTATCGCGGTTCAGGTAGTCGAGGCGATCCACGTCGAGCTGGCTTGATACGAGTTGGTGAAAAAAGCGGCGCTCGTAGGTATCAGTAAAGATTTTGATGGCCAGGCTCAATCTGCCACCGAACTCTTCGTTAAGCAAGTGCATGATGTGCAGTGAGAGGTGCTCGTGGTGCACTTCCTGAAAAATGGCCGTCTCCAGGGCATGCGAAAAAGGCCCGTGGCCCACGTCGTGCAAAAGAATGGCGATAAGAGAGGCCTCAAACTCGGCGTCGGATATCTCGTTGTTTTTGCCGCGCAGTGTGTTCAGAGCCAGGTTCATCAGGTGCATCGCCCCCAAAGCATGGTGAAAACGGGTATGCAAAGCGCCCGGGTATACCATTTCGGTCAGGCCAAGCTGCTTGATCCGGCGCAGGCGCTGAAAGTAAGGGTGGTCGATGATGTCGAACAGTAATTCAGACGGCACCGTGATGAAACCGTATACAGGGTCGTTTAATATTTTTTTCTTATTCACAAAAACCGAGGTTTTTAATTGTTAAATTGCTAATCGTTAATTGGTTGCTCCTACGGGGCCAGTCAGCTTTAAGCATCAACCGCAATCTGTGCGCTTATGTTTGCGTTCAGGTAACCGGAAACTTTCAGGGGCAGGTATAGTAAACAATTTATACCTGTTTTGATTTAGCTGTGGTGTAACCAATTAAAATAAAGCTACTTATTAACAGCGCGCAACAAATAAAACTATGCAAAGATATACGATTTTATGGGCCGATGACGAAATCGACCTGCTCAAGCCACACATTCTTTTCCTTGAAGAAAGGGGCTACGACATTACCCCGGTAAACAGCGGAACCGACGCTATCGAGAAAGTGCAGGAACAAGCTTACGACGTGGTGTTCCTCGATGAGAACATGCCCGGTATCAGCGGTTTGGAGACGCTGAACGAGATCAAGACCATTCGTCCGGCCATGCCCGTGATCATGATCACCAAGAGCGAGGAGGAGCACATCATGGAGGAGGCCATTGGCTCCAAGATTTCTGATTACCTGATCAAGCCGCTCAACCCAAGCCAGATTCTGCTTTCTGTTAAAAAGACGCTGGAAAACAAGCGCCTGGTGTCTGAAAAGACGAATATGAGCTACCAGCGCGACTTCCGCCAGTTGGGTATGGCCTTTGGTGAGCGCCTGAGCCCGAACGAGTGGGCCGACATCTACAAAAAGCTAGTATACTGGGAGCTCGAGATCGACGAGACCGAGAACAAGAGCATGGCCGACGTGATCAACATGCAGAAAGACGAAGCCAACTCCAACTTCGCCAAGTTTATCATGGACAACTACGAAGACTGGATCAACAAAGAATCGGACGACGCGCCGATGATGTCGCACCAGTTGTTCCGCGAGCGGGTTTTCCCGATGATGAAGGAGTCGGACAAGCCGGTGTATTTTGTGCTGATCGATAACCTGCGCTACGATCAGTGGAAGGTGCTGGAGCCGCTCATTTCCGAGTACTTCACGGTGGACTCAGAGGAGATGTTCTACTCCATTCTGCCTACCACCACCGCTTACGCCCGTAATGCGATCTTTTCGGGGATGATGCCGACGGAGATCATGAAAAAGTACCCGAACCTGTGGGTGAGCGATGACGAGGAGGAAGGTAAGAACCTGAACGAGCCCGATTTTTTGGAGATACAGCTGCAGCAGAATCGCATTTCTGAAAAGCACAGCTACCATAAAATTACGAACCCGGCGGCTGGCAAAGACCTGAACAGCAAGTTCAACAACCTAGACAACAACAAGCTGAACGTGATCGTGTACAACTTCGTGGATATGCTCTCGCATGCCCGCACGGACAGCAACATGGTGCGCGAACTGGCGCCGGACGAGTCAGCTTACCGTTCCATCACGCGCTCATGGTTCATCCACTCGCCTTTGTTCGAGATGCTGAAGCTCATTGCCGATCGAAAGGCCCGATTGATCATCACGACCGACCACGGCACGATTCGGGTGAAGCGCCCGTTCAAGATCATCGGCGACCGCCAGACGAACACCAACTTAAGGTATAAGCACGGTAAGAACCTCGGTTACACCGACAAAGATGTGTTTACGGTGCGCAAGCCGGAGCGATTTTTCTTGCCAAAGGCCAACGTTTCCACTACGTTTGTATTCGCGATCGAGGACTACTTCTTCGCATACCCAAATAACTATAACTACTACGTGAACTACTACAAGGACACCTTCCAGCATGGCGGGGTGTCGCTGGAGGAGTGCATTATACCGTTTGTGACACTGACGCCTAAGAATGTATAACACAGGAGTTGAGAAGAGAAGTATGAAGATGTCGTCGTTGGCTGACCTGCCGGCGGCGGCTTCTGTGCTTTTGGAGGAGGCCCGCGAGGAGCCTATCGTTTTGTTTGAAGGCCCCATGGGAGCAGGTAAGACCACGCTCATCAAAGAGCTTTGCCGGCAAATGGGCGTGCAGGAGAACGTGAGCAGCCCGACTTTTGCCCTGGTGAACGAGTACGAAACAACCAAAGGGAACCTAATCTATCATTTTGACTTTTATAGGATTAATGAGGAGCGTGAGGCACTCAATATCGGGGCGCTGGAGTATTTCGATTCCGGCCATACCTGCCTGATCGAGTGGCCGTCCATGATCCCGAACCTGTTGCCGGAGCATTACCTGCTGGTAAAGCTGCAAACCGCCACCGAAGGCGAGGAGCGCACCATGACCATAAACCGTGTATAAGCATGACGGAGAGATTCGCCGTTGAACTAGGAAAGCTGGCCGCCAGCCAGGCCCTTTACCCCAAAGAGTCGATGCTGGCCGTGGAGGAGCGCTACAAGAGCCTGTTTATCGGGCTGCCGAAAGAGTCGTCGTTTCAGGAAAACCGCATTGGTCTTACTCCAAATGCTGTAAAGCAGCTGACTGACCAAGGGCATGAGATCTGGGTCGAGACCGGCGCGGGCGGCCCGTCCAAGTACTCTGACAACGATTATTCCGAGGCCGGAGCCCGCATTGTGTACTCCTGCAAAGAGGTATACGAAGCCGGCATCATCCTCAAAATTGCACCGCCCACTTACGATGAGATCGAGTACTTGCGCCCCGGCCAGACGCTGATCTCTGCCCTGCACTTCGGCAACCTGACCTCCGACTACATCAATGCCCTGCTCCGAAAAAAGATAAATGCCATCTCTTTTGAGTTGATCCGCGACAAGTCGGAATCGAAGCCCGTGGTGCGTGCCATGAGCGAGATAGCCGGCAGTTCGGCCATGCTGATCGCAGCGGAGTACCTGAGCAGCAGCAACGATGGTAAGGGAATTATTCTGGGAGGTATAACCGGTGTGGCCCCGTCCAAAGTCGTGATCATGGGTGCCGGTACAGTGGCCGAATACGCCGCCCGCGCCGCCCTCGGACTGGGAGCAGAAGTGAAGGTGTTTGACAACCACATCTACAAGCTGCGCCGCCTGAAGCATAACATTGGCCAGCCTATCTTTACCTCTACGCTGGACAAAACCATTTTGCACCACGAACTCAAAAACGCCGATGTGGTGATTGGCGCGCTGGTGGCCGAAGAAGGACGCATGGCCTGCATGGTCGAGGAGGAGGTGGTCGCCCAGATGAACCCAGGTTCCATCATCATCGATGTGTGCATCGACCAGGGAGGCTGCTTCGAAACTTCCGAGCTGACCTCGCATAGCCGTCCGATCTTCCGAAAATACGACATCATCCACTACTGTGTGCCGAATATTGCTTCGCGTGTGCCCCGCACTGCCTCTACAGCGCTCAGCAATATTTTCACCCCGATCTTCACGGAGATTTCCAAGTTCGGGGGCATCAACGAGGTGCTGTTCATGAACGAGCACTATCGCAGCGGCGTGTATATCTACAAGGGCAGCCTGACGAATTCGCAGATCGCCAAGAAGTTTGGGATGCGGTATAAGGAGCTGGGGTTGATGATTGCGGTGAGGAATTAAGGTATAGCGTATAGCTATTAGGTATAACAGAACAGGTCCCGTCTAGGTATAGGCGGGACCTGTTTTGCTTTGTAGCAGCGGCTGTTGCAGGTATAGCCACCTAATGTGTTTCATAGCTGGCTTTTGCCCTGGCCGGGCGGGCCTTACTTTTTTCCTTGATGAAAAGAAAGAGGGCCCCTACCCCCAGTAAGCAAAAAAATCAAGACGATTTTGAATCGAGGGCCCCTACCCCCACTCGCTGACCGCTCAAACACAAAATCGTCGTTTGAGCACACGGCACAGATGTCTGTTTCATTGCTCAGGTGCAAGTTAGTTTTGCTATACCTGCCAGTGGATTATGAGGTGGAGTAACCTACAATGCTTATACCTTGGAGTAGTAGTCACAGGCTCCCCTCCTTGGATAAGGAGGGGCGGGGGTGGTTGGACCCGGTATAGCTAAACTGCAACTACGAAGCTCATACCTGTACATTAAGTAGTAGCTGAAAAGTCCCCCTTCGAAGGGGGCAGGGGGATGTCAATAGTGCACATGAATCCTGTTAATCCCAAAATCCTGATTCAGACTTAAAATATCCCCCTCCTGATGTCAGGAGGGGGATTGGAGGTGGTTAAACCCAATTACCTCACCAACGCCTTATCCACTCGCAACGGTGTGTCCTCTCCCGACACAACCCCTTGTGCGGCTAGCGCGATGGCGCGGATCATGCTGGTGAAATGTGGCATATCTAACAGCTCGAACTCATCCTTCACAGTGTGGTAAGTCTTATCCTGGTCGATCTGCACCGATGAGATTGTGTGGGCTGGTACACCCAGACGGGCCAACGTAGCGTTATCAGAACGGTAGAAAAGGTTTTGCTCTGGGTATGGGTCGGGGTGGATGTTATAGGTGGTGCCTTCCAGGCGTTTCTGCATCATTTTGCCCAGGTCAGACTTCTCGTAGCCCGTCAGGTAGGCGCTGTTTGGGCCGAACTTGGAGGGTTTGCCTACCATTTCGATGTTAAACATGGCCACAATCTGGTCAGGGTTGAGCTGCTCGGAGAAGTAGCGTGAGCCGTGACCGCCAATCTCTTCGGCTGTGAAAGCGGCGAAGATTAGGGTGCGCTCCGGTTGTGGCTGCTGTTTGTAGTAACGGGCCAGCATCATCATGGCTGTGGTGCCCGAGGCATCGTCGTCGGCGCCGTTGGCAATGCTGTCGCCGTCGATGGTGTGGTGGAAGCCGATGTGGTCGTAATGACCGGAGAACACCACAAACTCATCTTTGCGCTTGCCTTCGATCATGCCTATCACGTTAGAAAGCGGCAACTTCTCTACCTTATTCGCAAACTTTACTTCATATTTCTTGGGAGACGGCTGGTCGGTGAGCACAAACACTTTGCTGCTGCCCTTACCGATCTCTTTCTTCACGCCGCCTCTGGCAAAATATCCTCTGTAGTTGGCAAAAGCTTCGGCATGGCTCGGGTGCACCAGCACGATCGCGTCGCGCTCTTCAGCGTTTGCCTTACCAAAGGCGGCCCTGAAGTTCTCGCCCGCAGGTATAGAGATGATGTTGATCTTGTTTTTATGCTTCCAGTTAATGCCCTCGTGTGCCGTGTTCACAAACAAGTGCTCCGGCGCAATTTTCTTTTTGCCCAGCGTTACCTCGGTCTGGCTGGGTGTGAGGCGATGCACATGGAAGGTTTGGCGGTAAGAAGCCCCCTGGCTGGATCCATTAGAGTTGAGTGGCAAAAGGCCCGCCGCCTGGAACTCAGATGAGATAAAATCAGCGGCTTTCTCTATACCTGCCGAGAAGGCGGCGCGGCCCTGCATGTTGTCGTGGCTGAGGGTTTGCAGCATGCGGGTAGCCTCCTGCTGGTTAATCACGGAGAGGTCCTGTGCCGAGAGTGATGTGCCGAGCAGCAGGGTAAAAGCAGTAACGAATAGCTTTTGGCGTGTCATAGGTATAGCGGTGTATACGATTAGGATTTTGATATATTTTTGGGAATATTGTCAGGGCAATCACTGCCCCACTGCGGATCAGCGCAAAGAGCACCCAATATAGCAAATTATGGAAAAGAGCTCCAACGTAAACTGGCTAAAGTTACTGCAATACATCTTGCTGGTATCGGCTTTGCTTTACTTCGGGCGCACGCTTTTCGTCCCGCTTAGCTTTTCCCTGCTTATCAGCTTTATCTTATACCCGGTAGTCAAATGGATGGAAGACCACGGCTGGGGCCGCTGGACCGCCATTTTATGCTGCCTGCTAACCTTGGTTCTGGTGGTAGGGGCACTGAGCTGGCTGCTGGTACGGCAAATGGTGAGCTTCGGGCAGGAGTGGCCTACGCTGCAGGAAAAGCTGTTGCAGGCCTGGCAGCAGTTCGGGCTATACCTGGAGCGGCAGTTTGGCGTGGACGATGTGCAGCGCAGCAACTGGGTCGAGGGGATGATCAAAGACGCTTCCTCAGCGGTGCTGAATGTTGTGCGGAGCGTACTCTATGCCTCGGTCACCACAGTCGTGCTTTTCCTGCTGATTCCGCTCTACGCTGCCCTTATCCTGTACAACCGCGAGCAGTTGGCGGCAGCGCTTTTTTCGATGTTCCCGCGCTCCGAGCACAGCAAGATCCGCAGCATTCTCCACGAAACCATTACCACCTATTATAACTTCATCAAAGGGATGATCATTGTGTATGCAGTGGTGGGCTTTCTCAACAGCGTCGGACTCTTGCTGCTAGGTATACCACATGCTGTTTTCTTTGGTATTGTGGCGTCTATCCTCACGTTTATACCTTATGTGGGCATTTCGATTGGCGCTATCCTGCCAATGGCCGTGGCCTGGATCACCTACGACTCTATCTGGTACCCGATTGGGGTGGTGATGGTGTTCACGGTGGTGCAGTACCTGGAGGCAAACCTGATTTTCCCGCTGGCGGTGAGCTACAGGCTGCAGGTGAACATGCTCTTTACGTTGCTGGCCATAGTGGCGGGTGGCATCCTGTGGGGAGCCTCCGGCATGATCCTGTTCGTGCCTTTTGTGGCCATTCTGAAACTGATTGCCGACAAACATGAGGAACTGCGGCCGGTGTCGCTGCTGCTTGGGTCGGGGAAGGCGCCTGCCGAACCGAAACCCGGAATCAAGCTCGGTCGTTTCCGCCGGGGCCAGAAGTAGGTTTTTGCTCGAGCCACTCCTGTTTCAGCAAACTGTATACCTCCAGGTCGATGAACTGGCCTCGTAACCACTCGCCAGCCCGCTCTATACCTTCCAGCTGAAAACCCAGTCGCTGCGGTATGCGGCTGCTTTTGGTATTGCCCACGCCAACTTTTATCTGGATGCGGTTCATGCGCATGTACTCAAACGCATGCTTGATCAGTGCCTGGCAACTGCGCACCATAATGGCTTTTCCCTGAAAAGACTCACCTAGCCAATAACCTATTTCCAGCTTGCAGTTCACCCTGTCAATGGTCTTATACCCGATAATGCCGGCCACCTGCTCCTGATAGCGGATGATGTATACCTTGTCCTGCAGGTTGCCGGGTGCGGTAACGCTGCGCAGGTATAGCTCGGTGTCGGAGGCAGATTGGCTGAAATCGATAAAAGGCAACCACTCCCGCAGGTATAGCCGACCGCTGTCGATGAGCTGGTAGAGAGCCGCAGCATCGCTTACCTGTGCCTCGTGCAGGTTGATGTCGGGTGCTACGGTTAGTTGCTTTGGAGCTGCTGCAGTTTTCATGTGTTGGCGAGGTTTATATGATGCCCGGAATGCGTATGCTAAACATAGGTGCCTTAAAATCAGTTAAATAAGGTAGAGTTAGCACTGCTATTTTAACAAACGCATAAACTTTACACAATACTATGAAAAACACGCTACTACTTTTGCTTTTTTTAGGTTTTGCCTTCACAACTGCTGCGCAAGACACCAACATTGACCTGGGCGCTAAGTTTGGCCTCAACATCTCCAACATCAGCAAAGATCCTAACTTGGTAGAGGAGTCGGCTGAGGTGGGAACAGAATTCGGGGTGTTTGCCCGCATCGGAAACCGCTTTTATGTGCAGCCGGGGGTCGATTTTGTGAACAACAAAGTGACCATACAGCGCACGGTGCAGCCCCGTTCCGGTGAGAGCGATGAAGTGCGCTTCCGCTACTTCCGGGCACCGGTGCTGCTAGGCTGGGAAAGTGACTATAAAAAACGCAGCGGCGGCTCCATGCCTTTCAGAATTATGGTGGGTCCGTCCTTTGCTTACAACATAGGGGTGAGCGACAATAATCTAGATGTGCGCCGACGCAACGTCCGCAATGCCCAGTTTGCGCTGCACGGCGGTGTGGGCATCAAACTGCTCCGTCTCATCGAACTCGACCTGATGTACACCCATGGGCTCACCACGGTGTTCAATGACAGCGGTGCTGATGGGAAGTTCAGGAATTTCTCGCTGACGGTGGGTTTTAGTATTTAATTGCCAGAGGTCACGCTTAATCCGTGTCAAAGATCAGCTCCAATAGAGGGAAGAGGTTTCTGGCACGGATTATTATAAAGCAAATCTCTGCTACATGTTCACTATCTTGAGCGTGCATTTCGTTTGAGCCATTTGAATTAGGTCCACCCACATGAAGTTAACTTTTTACAGCCTCCTGCTCTTAATTATTCTCGTAACGAATGCGTGTTCGGAGGGCAGCGCTGTGGATTTAGGGAATGGATATAGATTCGACTACGACCCGGTGATAAGCAGCGACGACGCTATTTTTGGTCCAGACGAAAACGTTTATGCTGTTGATGGGCATGTGACAGCCTATAATTTTGACTCTGTGTTCATAGTCGTCGAACAAAAACCGAGGCATGTCATTTTAAAAGATGTATATCTTAATTCTGACATAACGTACCTTAAAGAGGAGAAAATCTTCGATCAAAGCACCTTACGCCATTACTGGATCGTTGACAAGATTAAGGATAGCAGGTATGGCCCTTTTACAGAGGAAGAATATTTACAAAAACGGGAGGAACTGGGTATAAGTCTGGAGCTGAAGCAAGTCTCAGTTGAATAGATAAAATGTTTATATCTATTAGATTATGCCAGGTATAGCCATAAAGACAAAACCTGACTAAAAACCCAAAAGCCTGAAGGAGCTGCTATAATCTCTTTCAGGCTTTAGGTTTAACGGTATAGCCAGTGGCTTAACTACGCTCGTTGCGCTCTTCTTTGGCGGGCGCTATTTCTTTTGCTTTGGTGGATTTGCGGCGCTTGTCAGGGCTGCGGCGCTTCACGTATACCGCCGACGAGCCTTTATCGTCTTCTTTGCGGATTGTGAACAAGTCCTTGTGTGCCTTGATCAACTGAATCAGTTGGCCGTAACCAAAGGTGCGCGGGTCAAAAGCGGGGTCCAGGGTGCGCAGGCTGGTGCCTATACCGCCCAGGTGCGCCCAGCCGTCTTCGCCCACCGCCATCTGAAAAGCCTCTTTCAACATCGGAACTGGGTTGGGCCTTGGGTTTTCCTTCCCGTTTGGCGTGGACTTGTCGGCTTCAGCTATTTGCTTATCGTCAATATCGTCGGTCAGGTTTTCGGTATAGATAAAGATGTTACAGGCATTCACGAACGGCTTGGGCGTTTTGCGCTGCCCGATGCCCATCACAAAAATACCCGCCTCCCGGATGCGTGTCGCCAGTCGGGTATAGTCGCTGTCAGACGACACGATGCAGAAACCGTCTACCAGGTGACTGTGGAGCAGGTCCATCGCGTCGATGATCAGAGCACTGTCGGTGGCGTTTTTGCCCACGGTGTAGCGGAACTGCTGGATGGGCTGGATGGCGTGGTTGTTCAGGCAATCTTTCCAGCCGTTCATCTGCGGGGTGGTCCAGTCGCCGTAAATGCGGCGGATAGTGGTTTGCCCGTATTTGCCAGCCTCAGCCAGTATTTTGACGATAAGGGTAGGTTGCGCGTTGTCGCCATCAATCAGCATGGCCATGCGTTGTTGTTTTTTCTCGTTGAAGGGTTTGCTCATAAATTGGTTGCTCCAGACAATTGGTGCCAGTGCTATGTTAGGTAGGTTATACTTTGGAAATGGAGATGAGTTGTATAAAGGTAGGGAATTTACTATATAAGGAGAGAATGATTATATTGGGGTGGGGTTAAATACTTTTTGACTCAGGCAGTTAGGGCAACCTGATTTAACTCATTTGTGGTGATTCCAATATTTGGGTTTCTTTAGAAAGAGCCGAAACCTTGCTCACATTAAAAAGCCGGAAACCAATGCACCGACTCATTCTACTTTTGCTGGCAGTCCTTTCACTCTCCTGCACCAAGCAGTTAGCAAGCTCAGAGCAATTGGTATTTGACAGGATCGCTTATGTATACGCTCTCAAACCAACCATAGCATCTGACATTTGGCAAGGCTTTGATGCGAAGCAGTACGATGTCCCTTTAGTGTACTATACCGATTCTTCTTCTTTTATAGCCAATCCAACAAGCAGGTTTCTTCGGATGTATAATCCTGCATTGGTATTTCGGACCAGCGATCTAAAGGTATACAAAACTACTGCGCGCCTTGACAGCACGCCCTTTCACATGGCTGTAAACTTCACAATCGGAGATACAAGTGTCTACGATGATCTATCGCCCTTTATGCACTGCAGTAGTCTGGAGGAGACAGGCAAAGTCGTAACCGATGTAGTGACAACAGAGACGTGGGTAACGATGGTAGTACATGAGTATTTCCATGGATTCCAGTTCAGGCACAAAGATTTTCTGCAGCATTTTGCCGATAGCCTGGGCACTTTTCAAAAGGGTACCCTAAAGGGACTTTACAAGGATAATGCGTGGTTTAAAGAGCAGGTAGACAAAGAAAATGGCCTCTTGCTAGAGGCTTTAGAAACCGATAGCCGTGATGAGATCAGGACACTGCTGGCCGCCTTTAGGCAGGAGAGGGAAAACCGTAGAAATGAAACAAAGCGAAGGTTCAACACGGATATTGAAGCGGCGGAAAAGATGCACGAAACGATGGAGGGTACGGCAAGGTATGTAGAACAGAAGCTCTATGAAAAGTTTTCGCAAAAACAACCTGACAGGAAGCTACAACGGGCAGATACAGCCTATCAAGGCTACCACTCGTTTAAGAACCACAAACTGGAAAATGATGAATGGCTATACCTGACAGCCCAATCGGGCGTCTATTTTTACGCTACGGGTTTTAATATGGCAAGAATCCTCGACAAGCTACAAGTGCCCTACAAAGAGCGCCTCTTTAAGGAAAAAGAACTGTCTCTGGAGGATATTCTTAATACAATCTAGCTAAAATAATAGCCTCGTTCATAACCCAACCCACTTAACCCCAGTACCCACCATGAAAAACCTTTTCTCCATACTAACCCTCATTCTCACCGTGACACATTTTTCCGCACAGGCGCAGGTGTTTAAAAGCGAAGAGCCCCTGGCCCATACCTATTCGATTGTAGCCCGCGACGCAAAAACCGGCGAGATGGCCGTTGGCGTGCAAAGCCACTGGTTTTCGGTGGGCACGGCCGTGCCCTGGGTAGAGGCGGGGGTGGGCGTGGTTGCCACGCAGTCTTTCACCAACAAGTCGTTTGGTATGCGTGGGCTTGCTTTGCTGAAAGAAGGTAAAACGCCGCAGAAGGCGCTGGATATTCTGCTGGCCGATGACGAAGGGCGCGAAGTACGGCAGGTATCGATTCTCGACGCGCAGGGCCGCGTGGCGACGCACACCGGCAAGCAGTGCATCCGCTATGCGGGACACACCATCGGCACGAACTTTTCGGTGCAGGCCAACATGATGCTCACCGATAAGGTGTGGCCAGCCATGGCGAAGGCTTTTGAGACGAGTGCGGGCAAGCCGCTGGCCGAACGGGTGCTGCTGGCCATGCAGGCAGCCGAGCGGGAGGGGGGCGACATCCGGGGCAAGCAGTCTGCTGTGCTGGTAGTAGTACGCGGCAAGGCCACGGACCAGCCCTGGGACGATAAGACCATTGATCTGCGGGTAGACGATCACGAGAAGCCGCTTGATGAACTGGAGCGCCTGCTCAAGGTATACCGCGCCTACGAGCACATGAACAACGGCGACCTGGCCGTAGAGAAAGGGCAGATGGACAAGGCTATGGAAGAATATGGCAAGGCAGAAACCATGTTCCCAAATAACCTTGAAATGAAGTATTGGCACGCCATCACGCTGGCAAACAACGGCGACATCAACGGGGCAACTAAACTCCTGAAAGAGGTATACAAGAAAGACAAGAACTGGAAAGAACTGACCGAGCGCCTGCCCGAAGTGGGGTTGCTTACATTAAGTCCGCAAAATTTGCAGAAGGTGCTGCAGGTGAAATAGGTATAGCCGGAATTATATCGAATGTTGTTTATACTTCGAAATGATTTCCTAACTTAACCCCACAAACTAATCTACACTAACCTTTCAAGTATTATTCACCTGATGATGTTACTTAAACACAAACTTCGCGCCTTTGTGGCAGGGGCTGCCATGCTGGCCGCTATACCTGCTGTAGCGCAGCAAAACACCTACAAGTCCGATTCTACCGTTATCCGCAAATTTTACGACGACGCCCTCACAAGCTATGAGAGCTACGAGAACCTGCGCTACCTCACCAAGAACATTGGTGCCCGCCTGAGCGGATCGCCGCAAGCCGCCGCCGCCGTGGAGTGGAGCCGCCAGGTAATGGAAAAGATGGGTCTCGACCGCGTATACCTGCAGGAGGTAATGGTACCGCATTGGGTACGTGGCGACAAGGAAGTTGGCCGCATTCTGAGCGGGCGTAACGGCAGTCAGGAGGTAAATATTCTGGCGTTGGGCAGCTCGGTAGGAACCGGTGCACAAGGCCTGAGCGCGCAGGTGATCGAAGTGCAGAACTTTGAGGAGCTCGAGAAGCTGGGCAAGAAGAAAGTGAAGGGCAAGATCGTGTTCTTCAACCGTCCGTTTGATAACAAACATGTGCATACCATGGCCGCTTACGGTGGTGCCGTAGACCAGCGTGGCGGCGGCCCGGTGGCAGCTGCCAAATTGGGTGCCGTGGGTGTGCTCGTACGCTCCATGGCCAACGACATTCAGGATGTGGCCCACACCGGCAACACTCGCTATGCCGACGATGTGGAAAAGATACCAGCTGCCGCCATCAGCACGCGTGGTGCCGACGAGTTGAGTGCGATGCTCAAAAGCGATCCGGAGCTGAAATTCTACATGCGCATGACCTGCGAAACCCGACCGGATGTGCTTTCCTATAATGTCATCGGCGAGATCAAAGGCTTTGAGAAACCAGACGAGATCATCGTGGTAGGCGGTCACCTGGACTCCTGGGACGTAGGTGAAGGTGCCCATGACGACGGCACCGGTTGTGTGCAGTCGATCGAGGTACTGCGCTTGCTTAAGGAGCAGGGTATACGTCCGAAGCGCACCGTGCGCGCCGTGATGTTCATGAACGAAGAGAACGGGCTGCGTGGCGGTCGCAAGTATGCCGAGGAGGCCAAAGCGAAAAACGAGAAGCACGTAGCCGCCATCGAGTCGGATGCAGGTGGATTCACACCTCGCGGTTTCGGCTTCGATGCCAACGACGAGCAGTTTGCCAAAATAATGGGTTGGAAAGACTTGCTGGCACCTTACGGATTGCACGAGATGAACCGTGGAGGCGGTGGTGCCGACATCGGCCCGCTGAAAGGGCAGAACAACGTGGTACTCATCGGCCTGCGCCCTGACTCCCAGCGCTACTTCGACTATCACCACACCGAGATCGACACCTTCGAAACCGTTAGCCGCCGCGAGATGCAACTTGGCTCCGCAGGTATGGCTGCCCTGGTCTACCTGATCTCAGAGCATGGCCTGAACGGTGGTAGCGCTAAGGCTGGGAAATAAGGCACAAGCAGCAAGATATTTGACTGAAGACTTTCAGTAATTTAATAGCATAAACAGCATTAGGCCTCTTCCACGGTCTGGAAGAAGTCAGCTTAAATCATTAACAAAAAGCCAGTTCTGTACTCTAACAGAACTGGCTTTTTTGTAGAAGCTCTTTAAATGACCTCACAGCATATAAAAGGCCTATGAGCGTCTATACCGATAGCTGGGCTATACCTTGTTGTATGCCTGAGCGATGGCATTTCCCGTGTTCATTATTACCTGACTCCGACTTTCTATACCTTGCTTTGCAACTGATAAGCCTCAAATAAAGTGGTTCGTTCGACACACACGGGACCTTAGGGTATTATGGCAGCAACAGCGAGCTGTCGCCGTAGCTCAGGAAACGATAACCGTTGTCCAGCGCGTGCCGGTATACCTGTTTCCAGTCTTCGCCGATGAGAGCGGCAACCAGCAATAATAGCGTACTCTCTGGCTGGTGAAAGTTGGTAACCAATCCGTTGCATACTTTAAAGCTATAGCCTGGCGCGATGATGATCTGGGTGCTGGCATGCAAGTGTTCGGTCTGGTGGCGGGCCATGTAGTCGAGCAACGCGTGCAGTGCGTCCTTCGTGGCAGGTGGCGTACTGGTTTCGTAGGGCAGCCATTGTGTTACGTGCAGTTCTTCGGGTTTCAGCTCAGGCTGTTGCAGGAGCAAAGTGCCTAGCCAATACAGGCTCTCGAGACTACGCATGGAAGTGGTGCCCACAGGTATAAGCGGCCTGCCAAGGTGACTTAGCAACTGGTCCACCACATGCCTCGACACCATCAGCTGCTCGGCGTGCATTTCATGGGCTTCCATGGTATCGGCTTTCACGGGTTTGAAGGTGCCGGCTCCCACGTGCAAGGTCAGGTAGGTGCTGTCTATACCTTTGGCTTGCAGGTCAGCCATCACGTTGTCTGTGAAATGAAGGCCGGCGGTAGGGGCAGCCACCGCGCCTTCGTTACGGGCATAAATGGTCTGGTAACGGGTGCGGTCCTCAGGGGTAAGCTCGCGGTTGAGGTAAGGGGGCAGCGGTAAGCGGCCACAGCGCTCCAGCACTTCGGCAAAAGTCAGTTGAGCGGGTGTCCAGGCAAAGCGAATCAGGAAATGCCCGTCCTGTTGGGTTTCCCGCTCGGCTGTCACCGTTCCGCCTTCAAAGTGTAGGCTCAAGGGACCTTCTTTCCAGCGCTTGTTATTACCCACCAGGCATTTCCACGTGCAACTCCCGGTCTGCTGCATGGCCAGTTGCACTTCGCGGTGCGGGGCCACGGGCTCCAGACAGAAAATCTCGACCGCACCTCCGGTTGGCTTATGAAAAATGAGCCTTGCCTGCACCACCTTTGTGTTGTTGAATACCAGCAGACTACCGGTAGGCAACAACTCAGGCAGCTCCGTAAAGGTGTGGTCGCTTATGGTGTGGTGCTGGTAATAGAGTAGCTTGGACTGGTCACGCTCCGGCAGGGGAAACTTGGCTATGCGCTCATCCGGCAGCTCGTACACAAAATCCTTTATGGCCAGATTCTTCGGGTTGGTATGCATGAAATTGAGGTAAGTAAGAATATAGAGATATGAGTCTGTGAATAGATTTCTCATTCTTAACTCATAACTTTTAACTTAATACAGCGCAAAGTTACGCAATGATGGTAAAGTTATTTTAGCTTCTTATGTTGGGGACCATCGAGAGGTATTGGCAAGGTTAGTGGAGAAGAGTATAGCAGTAGAACAAGCATGGTATGCTGTTTATGCTACGTAGCACTCTCTTCCAGGTCGTTCAACTCCAGCTCCAGGGCCTTTACAGATATCTGGATTTCGCGCAGGGCAAGTGCCAGTGAGATCATGAGCAGCAAAAGGCTGAGGCCGAAGGTATACTTGCCAACCGTGTTGTAGCCCGCAAAGAGAATGAACATGCAAAACACGCAGCCGAACATGCTGGCAATACCGAAGCCCTGCATGTTGCGGATGAGCACCAATCGGGTTCGCAGATTTTCAATCTGTCCGTACACCAGCCGGCTTTGTGTGGTGGCGTACCTGGTTTTCAGGCTGCGGATCAAATTGGCAAGAGCCATAAAGCGGTTGGTATAAGCCAGCAGCAACAGCGAAATGGCCGGAAAAAGCAGGGCAGGAGTAGTCAGTGTGATTTCCATAGACCCAATGGCGTTACGTAATTACTGGATGCTTTTCAGGAAGTCCTCGTCAAGCAGCTCGTCATCGTCGTCATCTGCCTGTGGAGCGTCAAAATCGATATCCTGCAGCGCTTCCAACCCTTCCAGTATCAGCTCGTCCAGCTCCTCCTTCGAGGTGGCATCCAGGGTTTGCTCAAACAGGGCAAGCAGGTGTTCCCGCTGCTCGTTCACAAAAATCTCGTGGTAGAGGTTGTCGAAAAGCGCAATCTTCTTCTGAATGATCTTGTCAATTTCGCGGGTGTTTTTTGCCTTAACGGCTTCTAGCAGCAAAGCCAGCACATCTTTGGCGCCTTCATTGTCAGCCAAGCGGGCATAGGCCTTAATGAGAGCGATCGCTACACCCAATCGCAGGCGCTCAAACCGGTACCCCACCTCTTCGGCTACTTTCTCTCCTCTGCCCATGCGGGACTGTTTCAGGGCCTGCTCTAATTTCTGGTATACAGCAAGTGCTGACTCCTCGAATACTTGTGGAGTTTCTGGTGCGTAGGCAGTCTGGAGTAATAGCTCGAAGCTTTTGGCGCTCATATCAGCATTTATCTTAGGTAAGTGATTTGCAAAGGTAATGGATTGCGAGAGGTTTTACTAAAAACATCCCCTGATAGAATAGTTCATAACATTTAGTGAACTGTGAAAATTCACAGAATTCATGCATATATCAAAAGATATGTATATTTAAGAGTAAACTTCGAAAAAGTATAGTTACCTTTTGATTATTTATTCCTTTCTATTAAATAAATTTTGCATAGATTTGACTTGCTAATAATGTGAAATCGAGTCTGGCTTTAATGTAAACCTGTGTAGTATAAGTATCATAGGCTTTTACAGGCGCTTTATTCAAGCAATTACAACACTAAAGCATAAAATAATTTTTGAATAAATTATATTTTATAAATTCTTAACATAGTTTAATTAGTTTAATTTCATTAAAAATGCTTGTAAGTAAAGTTATATTTTGGTTTTAGGTTTAGCCTTCGCCAGATGTGTTACTTTATGCAGTCAAACCTATTTTATCAGCTTATGAAGACCTTTGAAGCAATTGAAACACTAAACCCGCCTGTATGGAAATAAACTCTACTCGAAAATTTACCCATCTTCTTGCGATTTTACTTTTAGGGATGCTACAGCTGCTAGCCTCCCCAAATGTGTTTGCGCAAGGGAATAACCAGGTGCCTACCTTCACGGTAGACTTGACTGGTAAACCCAACGGAGTTTGGGATTCAGGGTCAGTAAATAGAAGGGGACAGCTTTGCGGGGCAGAAAGCAACGAGAACTGCGTCCAGTTCAATATCATTCTGGACAGGAACGCGGCTGGCCTGGAGTTCGAGATTACCGATGGACCAGTTCCTTCCGGATCTATGGGATACCAGATCGATTGTGGCCCTCAGGTCCCCGTAGGCCAGCCAATTTGCGTGGACGGTACAGGTCCCCACATTCTTACGCTGTGTATGCCGGGTAATGCGAAGGGCTCATTCAGAATCAAATCCATTGCCGCCTTCGAGCCCCAAAATGATATTTCTGTTACAGCTGGCTGTAGTGCCATACTGAAAGCCCCAATTGCTTTCGAAGAAGCCTCCATCGTATGGAGAGATATTACGGGCGGCGGCATCTATAACAAATACCTGAGTGCTACCAGTGGTGTTTCTGAGGTGACAGTGACACCTGATGAAAATGCTCCAGCCTTCGTTGACTATGAAGTGTGTGGCCGCTCGGTGGCTTCGCCCTGCTCCTCATTGCCTTACTGCGATGTGGTGCGCGTTTGGTTCTACCCGCCTCCTGTTATTACCATAGGGCCTCAACCAGCCATTATTTGCCCTGGCGGAGGAAGTGTTCTTTTAACGGGTAATGTAACCGGGGGAGACGGCGTTTTTGACTACATCTGGTATGACCCCAGCGGAAACCAGGTCGGTAACAGCCAAAGTTACGCTGCGACTACTATTGGTACCTACAAGCTGGAAGTGCGCAACCGCAACTATCCGAATTGCCGTGAATTCTCGGCCTCCGTGGAGGTAGTGACCAACCTGACAGCTAATGCAGGACCTGATCAACTGGCCTGTTCCTCTGGCACAGTACAACTGGCAGGTACGATCACAGCAGCGCTTGGTGGCCGCTGGAGTACGAGCGGAACTGGTTCTTTCTCCAACGCCGATGACCTCAATGCCATTTATACCCCTTCAGCAGCTGACATCAGCAGAGGTTCCGTACGGCTCACCCTCACATCGACTGGCAACGGAAACTGCTCGCCGGTGCGCGATGAGGTGCTGATCACCTTTTATAATATGACAGTGGCCCTGGAGGGTACGCCCGTAATCTGTAACGGTACGAAAGGCACGATCACAGCGAATGTAACAGGCGCCCAGGGTGCCGTGCGCTACCTGTGGAGCAATGGGGCTACTACAGCTTCGATCAATGGATTGTCTGCCGGTAGCTACACTGTAACCGTAGCAGATGAAAAAGGCTGTGCCATATCGCAGTCGCTTACCATAACAGAGGTGACGGGCCCATCAGATTTTGCGGCCACGCCTACCAACCCCACCTGTGGCGCCAGCAATGGCCGCATCGTCGTGACGGGAGTGACTGCCGGAACAGGTACCTATACCTATAGCAAAGACGGCACGAACTTCCAGTCTTCCAATACTTTCAGCAATCTTGCGCCGGGCAATCACACCATCACCGTAAAAGACGCCAACGGTTGTACGTTTGCCAAGTCTTTCACACTGACCAATGTGCCTGGCCCAAGTGCGGTTACGGCCTCTTCAACTCCTGCCAGCTGCCAGAACAACGACGGTACCATTACGGCAGGCACCGTAACAGGCGGCACCGGTACCATGTCTTACTCCATCAACGGTACCACCTTCCAAGCTAGCAAGGAATTCTCCGGCGTGGCCGCAGGAACTTATACTGTAACTGCAAAGGATGCCAACGGCTGTATTATCACGACGACGGTTACAGTGGCGCAGGCTACCATCACCAACTTTACGGTAACGCCAACCGCGTCAACCTGCGGTAGCGCAAACGGTTCTGTGGCTATCTCGGATGTAGTAGGTGGTGTCGGCACGCTGGCGTATAGCAAAGACGGACAGACTTACCAGGCCTCTTCTACGTTGACTGGTTTCCTGGCTGGCACACATACTGTGTGGGTGCGCGACTCAAAAGGTTGCGTGTTCAGCAAGTCAGTGGTCATATCCAACATACCTGGACCAACCAACTTCACGGCCACACCAACTGCCTCTACCTGTGGCAACAGCAACGGGCAGATCGTGGTGAGCAATGTTGTTTCGAGCGGGAACAGAACCTTCTCTTACTCCATTAACGGCGGCGCTTTCCAGTCCTCAGCTACCTTTACGGGTCTGGCGGCGGGTACTTACACCATCGCAGTACGAGATGCCAATGGCTGTACATTCTCTAAGTCTGTAGCGGTAACAAATGTGGCCGGACCTACAGCAGTAGCTGTTACAGCCCAACCTGCCAGCTGCCGCAACAACGACGGTACCATTACGGCAGGCACCGTAACGGGCGGCACCGGCACCATGTCTTACTCTATCAACGGCACCACGTTCCAGGCTGGCACAACCTTTACAGGCCTGGCCTCCGGCAACTATACCCTGACGGCAAAAGATGCCAACGGTTGTACCACTACGGCCAGTGTGCGTGTAGAGCAGGTAATGCCGACCGATTTTACAGTTACACCAGCTGCGGCGACCTGCGGAAACCCGAACGGTTCTGTTGTAGTGAGTAATGTTGTAGGCGGGGTGGCACCTTATAAGTATAGCAGCAACGGCACTACCTTCCAGGACAATGCGACACTGACTGGTTTGGCCGAAGGAACTTATACCATCACAGTACAGGATGCCCGTGGTTGTACGATCTCAAAATCTGTGAATATCAGCAATGTGCCAGGTCCATCAGACTTTGCCTACACGACTGCTTCCTCTAGTTGCGGTGGTGCGAACGGGTCCATCACGGTAGGAGCTGTAACAGGCGGCACCGGCACCAAGACCTATGCCCTCAACGGAGGCAGCTTCCAGAGCTCCAATGTTTTCACAGGTCTGCTGGCTGGCACCTATACCATTGCGGTGAAAGATGCCAACAACTGTACTATTACAAAAGAGGTGACAGTAGGTGACGTGGCTGGTCCGAGCAACTTTGCCGCCACTGTGGAGAATACCACTTGTGGCGCTGCGAACGGCCAAATCACCGTAACGGGCGTGACGGGCGGAACAGGTAGCTATACCTATAGCCGCGATGGCGTGAATTTTCAGGCTTCGGCTACCTTTACTGGTCTGGCCGTGGGTGCGCACACCGTTACCGTGAAAGATGCCAAAGGCTGTACATTCGCCAAATCTTTCACCCTGACCAATGTGGCTGGCCCGTCAGCAGTGACGGCTACCGCACAGGCTGCCAGCTGCCAGAACAACGACGGTACCATTACTGTGGGCACTGTGACAGGCGGCACCGGTACCATGTCTTACTCCATCAACGGTACCACGTTCCAGGCTGGCAAGGTGTTCTCCGGTCTGGCGGCAGGAACTTATACCGTGACGGCGAAGGACGCCAATGGCTGTACCGTGACCAGACCGGTGACAGTGGGTACAAACGTGCCGACATCTTTCGCCTTCACCACCAATCCATCTACCTGCGGCAACAGTAACGGTACGATTACGGTAGGTACAGTGACTGGTGGTACGGCTCCATACCAGTACAGCAAAGACGGTCAGAGCTTCAGCAACAGCGCTACCCTTACCGGATTCTCAGCTACAACGCATACCGTTTGGGTGCGCGACAGCAAAGGTTGCGTGGTATCGCGCCAGGTGGCTGTGAGCAATGTAGCCGGTCCATCTGACATTGCTGCTTCAGCTGTTTCATCGAGCTGCGGTAATCCGAATGGCACCCTGACTGTAACAAGTGTGACCGGCGGGAAAGAAGGCTATACCTATAGTATAGACGGAACTGCTTTCCAGAGTGAGGCTACCTTCACGGGGCTGATGGCTGGCACGCATACCATTACCGTGAAAGACGCCAACGGCTGTACCTTTACCAAGTCATTTACAGTAACGGATGTAGCAGGCCCTGTATTCACGGCAAATGCGCAATCATCTAAGTGCGGCGCCAGCAATGGTAGCATAGCCGTTAGCAACGTAAATGGTGGTACTGCTCCGTTCTCTTACAGCCTCAACGGCGGTACTTTCCAAACAGGCACCGGCTTCACAAATCTGGCTGCTGGTACTTATACCATTGCCGTGAAAGATGCCAATGGTTGTACAGCCACGCAGGAGATTGAAGTAACAGACATCGCCGGACCATCTGACCTGACACTATCCTCCAAAGCATCTACCTGCGGCAGCGCCAACGGTTCAGTAACGGTTACTAACGTGGCAGGGGGCACAGCCCCTTATCAGTACAGCCTCAACGGTGGTACTTTCCAGGGCAGTGTGACCATCAGCAATGTGCTGGCCGGCACGCACCGCATCACAGTGCGCGACGCCAACAACTGTACTTTCACCAAAGAGATTGTTGTAACCGATGTTGCGGGACCATCTGATCTGACGGCCACCATGGTAGCATCCACTTGCGGCGCCAGCAACGGTACCATTACGGTAACCAATGTAACAGGCGGTGAGTCGGGCTATACCTATAGCAAGGACGGGGTGAACTTCCAGACAGAAACCACACTGACAGGTTTTGCAGCGGGCACACATGCCATCACGGTGAAAGATGCCAACGGCTGTACCTTCACGAAGTCGGTTGAAGTAACCAACATCGGCGGACCGACAGCAGTAGCGGTTTCTGCCACACCGGCCAGCTGTAACGACAACGACGGTACCATTACAGCCGGTGCAGTAACAGGCGGCACAGCGCCCTATACCTACTCTATCGATGGAACCACTTTCCAGACAGGTACCAGCTTTACGGGCCTTGCGGCAGGTAGCTATACCTTAACGGCGAAAGATGCCAGTGGCTGTATTGTTACAAGAACTGTAAACGTAGACACCAACGTACCAACTAACTTTGCCCACACAACGGTACCATCTACCTGCGGTCGCAGCGATGGTAGCATCACAGTGGGTGCTGTGACAGGCGGTACCGGTACCTATACCTACAGCATCAACAACGGCGGCTTCCAGTCTGGTACTACCTTCACCGGATTAGCCGCAGGCGCTCACCGCATCACAGTGCGCGATGCCAAAGGCTGTGTATTCACGAAGTCGGTTACGCTGGAGAACGTGGAGGGTCCGCAGTTCAGCGCCGCTACCACAAACACTACCTGCGGCAATAACAACGGCAGCATTTCAATAGGAGCCGTAACGGGTGGCGTAGCACCTTATACCTACAGCATCGACGGCTCCAGCTTCCAGAGCACGACAACTTTTGCCAATATAAAGGCAGGGGAGTATGCGGTTTCGGTGAAGGATGCCAACGGCTGTATCGGTACGGTAACGGTGCAAGTACAAGACATCGCCGGCCCATCTGATTTCACACTAGCTGGCGCGTCCTCGACTTGCGGTAATAGAAACGCGAGCATCCAAATTAGCGATGTAGTGGGCGGTACGGCTCCGTATACCTATAGCAAAGATGGTACGAACTTCCAGACTTCGGCCAATTTCGGTTCGCTGGCGGCTGGCGAGTACACCATCACGGTGAAAGACGCCAACGGTTGTTTCATTGCCAAGACCATCGAAGTAACCGATATACCTGGACCAAGCGAGCTTATACTGAGTAGCACTTCTTCTACCTGTGGTAGCGCCAATGGGGTGATCACGGTGAGTGGCGTGACCGGCGGTACTGCTGGCTATACCTACTCAATCAACGGCGGCGCCTTCCAGACAAGCACCCGCTTTGAGTCGGTGCTGGCTGGTAAGCACACCGTAACGGTTAAGGATGCCAACGGTTGTACTTTGAGCAGAGAAATCACAGTGACGGATATTGCCGGACCATCTGACCTGGCAGCTACCGCCAAAGCCACTACTTGCGGTGCCAGCAACGGTGAACTGACGATTACAGGAACAACGGGTGGCACAGCGCCTTATACCTACAGCAAAGATGGTGTGAACTTCCAGTCGGAGCTGACCCTGACGGGTTTTGCAGCAGGCACGCACACCATCACAGTAAAAGACGCCAACGGCTGTACTTTCGAGAAGGCTTTTGAAATCACGAATGTAGGTGGCCCGACGGCAGTAGCCGCTACGTCTGGCGCGGCCAGCTGCGCCGACAACGACGGTACCATCACAGCCGGCACGGTGACAGGTGGTGTTGCTCCTTATCAGTACAGCATTAACGGCACTACCTTCCAGAGCGGAACGGCATTCACAGGCCTTGCCTCCGGAAGCTATACCTTAACGGTGCGCGATGCCAACGGCTGTATCGTAACCAGAGCCGTGACCATCAACAAGAACATCCCGACGAACTTCGCCACAACCACTACCGCTACAACTTGCGGCAGCAACAACGGCACGATTACGGTGGGTGATGTAACCGGTGGTTTCGCTCCGTATACCTACAGCAAGGACGGAACCAACTTCCAGGCTTCGGCTACGCTGACTGGTTTTGTGGCAGGTACGCACACCATCACGGTGAAGGACGCCAAAGGCTGTACCTACGCCATGCAGGTGCAGGTGAGCGATATACCAGGCCCGTCTGAGTTGGCGATTACACTAAAAGCCAGCACCTGCGGCGACCCGAATGCTTCGTTCAACATTACGGGTGTAACGGGTGGCACGGCGCCTTATACCTACAGCATTGACGGCACGAACTTCCAGAGCGCATCTTCTTTTGCTGCTTTGGCTACCGGTACCTATAATGTAACAGTAAAAGACGCCAACGGCTGTACTTATACCCAGGCGGTAACGCTAGAGAACATCCCGGGACCGGTTGCCTTTGTGGCCACGGCCCAGTCTTCGAGCTGCGGTCGTGCGAATGGCAGCGTAACGGTAAGCGGTATCGAACTAGGCACTGCTCCTTATACCTACAGCAAAGACGGTGTGAACTTCCAGACCTCGGCTACCCTGACCGGATTGCTGGCTGGTGAGCATACCATCACGGTAAAAGATGCCAACGGCTGTACAGTGGCCAAAGTAGTGCGCATCGAAGATGTGCCTGGTCCAAGCGATATGACCCTGGCCAGCACGTCTTCTACCTGCGGCAGCGCCAACGGCACCATCTCCGTGCCAGGCGTTACGGGTGGAACAGCCGGCTATACCTATAGCATCAATGGTAGCGACTTCCAGTCAGGTACTGCCTTTGCATCGGTGCTTGCCGGTACTTATACCGTGACAGTGCGTGACGCCAACGGCTGTACCTTCAGTAAGGAAATCGTGGTGACCAACATCGCCGGACCTGCTGACCTGGTAGCTACTGCGAAATCCTCTACTTGTGGCGCTGCAAACGGTGAACTCACCCTGACAAACGTTTCAGGTGGAACGGCACCTTACAGCTACTCTATCGACGGCGTGAACTTCCAGGCTTCGGCTACCTTTACAGGTCTGCTGGCCGGAAACCACACCATCACGGTGAAGGACGCTAACGGTTGTACGTTTGCCAAAGCCTTCTCGGTAACGGATATTGCCGGTCCATCGGCAGTAGCGGTGAGTGCCCAGGCTGCCACCTGCGCTGACAACGACGGCCGCATCACGGCTGGCGCGGTAACGGGCGGTACGGCTCCTTACCAGTACAGCCTGAATGGCGGTGCCTTCCAGACCAGCACAGCTTTCACGGCACTGGCTTCCGGAGAGTATACCCTGACCGTTCGTGACGCCAACGGTTGCGAAACCACTACGACTGTGAAAGTTGACAAAGACGGTCCGGGTAGCTTTGTTGCGGCAACCAACAACTCAACTTGCGGCAGCGACAATGGCAGCATCCGGGTTACTTCGGTTAACGGCGGTGTAGCACCTTATACCTACAGCCTGAACGGCGGTGCTTTCCAAAGCGGCGCCAGCTTCTCGGGACTTGTGGCAGGAACTTACACCATCACTGTAAAAGACGCCAACAACTGTACCCACACCGAGACCATCACCATTACCAACGTAGCCGGTCCATCTGACCTAACTGCTTCTGCCCAGAACACAACCTGCGGCAACAGCAACGGACAGATCAGCGTGAGCAACGTGGCGGGCGGTACGGCTCCGTATACCTACAGCATCAACGGCACCAACTTCCAGTCATCAGCCAACTTTACAAGTCTGGCGGCTGGCGAGTACCTGGTAACCGTAAAAGATGCCAATGGCTGTACCTTCGCCAAGGCGGTGACGGTAACCAACACCGACGGCCCTTCAGGGTTCGCCACGACGACCAAAGCCTCTACTTGCGGCGCCAGCAATGGCAGTGTAACAATAGGTGCCGTAACCGGAGGACGTGCTCCTTATACCTACAGCAAGGATGGCACGAACTTCCAGACCTCAGCCGAACTGACAGGTATGGCAGCAGGAAACCACACCGTGTACATCAAAGACGCGAACGGTTGCGTGTTCGGCAAAGCGATCATCATCGAGAACATTGCCGGTCCTACTGAATTTGCCCTGACTGCCACAACAGCAACCTGCGGCGAAGCCAACGGTAGCATTACAGCAAGCGGCGTGAAAGGTGGCACGGCGCCGTATACCTACAGCCTGAACGGCGGTGCTTTCCAAAGCGATGCAGCCTTTGCGGCAGTTGCGCCAGGTGAGCATACCATTACGGTGCGCGACGCCAACGGCTGTACCATCGAGAAGAAAGTGGTTGTGGAGAACGTAGCGGGTCCATCTGCCCTGACTGCCAACACCACGGCAGCCTCCTGCAACGCCAACGACGGTACCATTACGGTAGCACAGGTAACAGGTGGCGCAGCTCCTTATACCTACTCCATCAACGGCTCTGCTTTCCAGGCTTCCGCTGCCTTTGCGGCGCTGGCGCCGGGTGAATACGAAGTGACAGTGAAAGACGCGAACGGCTGCAGCACCCTGACGACAGTAACCGTTGGTCAGAAAGGTCCAAAAGAAGCGACTGTGACAGCCAACAAAGCTGCCTGCGGCGTGTCAAACGGATCGATCACAGTGACAGCAGTAGACGGAGGCACAGCCCCCTATACCTACAGCCTGAACGGTGGCAGCTTCCAGTCTGCGGCTACTTTCGCCAACCTGGCAGCAGGTGCATACACCATCACTATTAAAGACGCCGAAGGCTGTACTATCACGGTAGAGCAGGCAGTTTCGAACAACGGCGGTGTAGAAAGCTTCACGGCTACCGGCACCGATGCCAGCTGCGGAGAGCGTAACGGCCGCATCGCCATCAGCGAAATTGTGGGTGGCAACGCACCTTATACCTACAGCCTCGACGGTACCAACTTTGTAACGGATGCTACTTTCACAGGTCTGGCCGAGGGCGAATACACAGTATACGTGAAGGACGCCAGCGGCTGTCTGCTGACAGAAACGGTAACACTCCAGAACAGCCCGATGCTGACCAATGCGAAGTTTACCGTATCGGCTGCCACTTGTGGCGATAAAGCTGGTGAGGTAACTGTGACCGAAGTAACAGGCGGTACGGCTCCTTATACCTACTCGCTTGACGGTACTAACTTCTCTGCTTCGGCCACATTGGAAAATGTAGCGGCGGGTAGCTATACCCTGATCGTGAAAGACGCGAAAGGCTGTACCTTCTCAGTGCCGGTAACAGTAGCTGGCATGTCGAGCAAAGTAGCGAACGTAAGCCACATCAGCTGCTTCGGCGAGAAGAACGGGGTGATCCTGATCGAGGCGACCGGCGGCGATGCAAACACAGAATACAGTATCGACAATGGTAAGACCTTCCAGAAGAGCCCAGAGTTCACGGGACTGGCCAAAGGCACTTATCAGGTCGTAACGCGCTTCTCTTCTACCTGCACCATTACACTGGGTGCCGTGGAGATCAAAGAGCCGGCTGCCCTGCAAGTGGAAATGGCCGTGACGGACGGGAAACCAAGCCAGCCAAACTCAGGCAGCGCCAAAGTAAGCGCGATCAGTGGAGGCACGGCACCTTACGTCTACTCCCTGAATGGCGGTGAGTTTGTAAACGAGTCGGAGTTCCTGAACCTGCGCGGTGGCAAGCACTACCTGAAAGTGCGCGATGCCAATGGCTGTATCACGGAGGTTGAGTTTGAGGTGATAAGCCTCGGCGAGCTGGACATACCGAACGGCTTCACCCCGAACGGCGACGGCATCAACGACACCTGGGTGATTCGCAACCTGCCGGAGACTTTCCCTAACTGCCGAGTAACAGTTTACAACCGTTGGGGTAGCCCGGTATTCGAATCGAAAGGATACGGCAAAGAGTGGGATGGTACGCATAACGGTAAACGTCTGCCGGACGGTACTTACTACGCCATCATCGAGTTCGGCGACGATACGCCGGCTGTCAAGACATCAGTGACCATCATGCGTTAAGTTTCGCCATTTTAGAAAGAGACCGTTATGAAAAATAATATCTTAATACTCTGCTTCCTGCTGATCGCCTTTACCGCGTCAGCCCAGCAGAAAGCCCTTTACTCACAGTACATGACCAATTACTTCATTCTCAACCCGGCAGTAGCCGGGTTCGAGAAGGATGTAAATATTAAAATGGGCTACCGCAACCAGTGGGTCGGCTTTGAAGGCGCTCCCAAAACTTTTTATGTGAGCGGAGAAGGCGCCTTGTTTAACCAGCACCTGAAGCGTAGCCGCAAGGCGCAGGGCTTCCATGGCGCAGGCGGTATGGTCTATACCGATCAAACCGGTCCCACTACCCGCACGGGAGCACTGGCATCGTATGCCTACCATGTGCCGCTGAACCGAAGCATCTACCTGTCGTCGGGGTTTTCTGCCGGTTTCCAGCAGTTTCGCTTCGATCCGGCCAAAGTGCGCCTGGCAGATGGCTCCAACGAGCGTGACCCTGTGACCAACCACGGTCGTGTAGATGCCTTTATGCCCGACCTGACCCTCGGAACTTTTATGCACTCCGAAGACTTTTACTTCGGTATTTCCCTCTTTCAGGTGCTTGGCAACAAGATACACGAGGTAGATGGGGGAGATGAAGTGAGCCGCCTGTCGCGCCATTGGTTTGTGTCGGGTGGGTATAACTTTGATGTGCACGATAAGATCCGCCTGATGCCTTCTGCTTTGCTGAAGTATGTGCAGGGTGCACCGGCCCAGGCCGACTTCAACATGAAAGCTGCCTACCACCTGAGCAAGCGCCGTCAGAAAACGGTCTATGACGACCAGGTATGGGCAGGTATTTCGTACCGCACCCAGGACGCGATTGTAGGCTTGGTGGGTGTGCAGTTTCAGGAACAGTTTCAGTTGAGCTATACCTACGACATCACCGTGTCGCGCATGCGCCACCAAAGTGCAGGTTCTCACGAGATTGTACTAGGCTATCGCTTCAAATAAGATCTAAGTCCATCTTTCACAAACCAAAAGGGCCAGCGCATTTGCGCTGGCCCTTTTGGTTTGTGAAATAGTTTATGGCCATAATGCTTGCCTTTTGAAGCAGAACATTTTGCAGGTATAGCCACCCGTTTTGTTGTATAGCTTCGCCTGTGCGGCGGGCACCTACTTTTTTTCTTGACAAAAAATCGAGGGCCCCTACCCCCACTCGCTGAACGCTCTTGACAGGGGGACCCCTTCACCCCCAACAGTGGAGCGCCATAAAGTGCACCTGGCACCGCTGTTTATTACATAGGTTCCGTGCAAGTTACCTTTGCTAAACCTGACAGTGGTGCGTACAACGCAGCTTATAATAACGAATTGGTAGTAGCAGAAGCTCCCCTCCTTGGACTACTGAGAACGTGAGTTCGAAGGTAGCGAGTGTAGCTCTGGGGGTAAGGGGTGGTTGGACCCGGTATAGAAGAGCTATACCTACAGCGCTTATACCTGTAAAACGGCAACAGTAGAAAGTCCCCCTTTGAAGGGGGCAGGGGGATGTTAATCGTGCAAGGCTCTCTCGAAACAGTGAGTACTGGGGCACCATGCTATACCTAAAAACAACAGAAATACCCTCTCTTACGAACAAATGCAGCCAGTGCTACTAAAGCCCTCCCCAATAAAAAAGGCCGATGCGCATGCACCGGCCTTTTTCAAACAAGAGGTTTATACCTGATTAATGGGCTTCTTCGTCGGCACGGGCGGAACCTCCGCTGATGATCTGTCCGAAGAAAATGCTGTTGAGGAACAACTTATTGGTGCCGAACCAGAATGCCCGGAAGTTCGGGTTGTCCGTCATACCGATCACCTTGCCGCTCCCCAATGCCGATACCGTAATAGCTGCGCTGTTACCCAATTGCTTCAGATTCGGTCTCGAAATGTAGCCGCTCAGCAAGGGGTTGGCTGTGTATACTACCGGGTTAGCATAAGGGCTCTTACTCGGTTCCATGAACAGACGGTTGTCGCGGAAGATAGGCAGTTTGCTGTTGTAGTAGCCGTAGCCCAGCGGGTGCGTCAGGTCGAGGTTCGTTTCGAAAATGGCACCACCGATCACCTGCGCACCAGTTGTGTTGCTCATGCTGGCGTAGGGCAGGCGGGAGGTGTTGCCGGAGGCTTCGCCCTGCTTAAAGCTGAAGTTACCGATCTTGTTATCCGCCAGCCAACGGGTGGCATTGCCCATACCGATCAGCGTACCGCCCTGCTGCACCCAGGTGCGCAGTTTCGTTTTGCCGATCTCCGATATGCTGCCGTAAGAGCCATCGGCCATCACGATCACATTGTAGCGGCTCAGGTCAATGCGGTTTACAGACTCAGCATTAACCAGGCTGGTGTTGATGTCGAAGCGGTGGTCGAGCAGGTGCCAGGCTTCGCCGGCGTCGTTGCTGTTGACACCATCCCCGATCAGCATGGCTACTTTGGGCTGCTGCAAGGTATAGATGCCCGGGCTGCCCAGGTTAATGCCTTCGGTAAATCCTGTGCTGATGGCGTGTACCATGATTCCGTTATCTTTTGCGATCTGCGTCATCAGTTCGTGTATGCGCTCGGCACTGTGCGGCTGACCTGTCACAGGTATCAGGATCGTACCGTAGTCGAATTGCTTCCCATTGGCGCCTGTAAACTTGTCAGTGGCTACTCGGGCCTGCAAACCGTGGTTGAAGAGTGTGTTCAGCGCTCTTGGGGCATAGTAGCCGTGCCATTCAAAGGCATAAGCGTAAGCGCTGTTGCCACCTACTACTTGCCCGGTCGGGAAGTCAACGGAGGTGAGCTTCTGGCCAAGCATGCCGCGCTTGAACTGGCCGGATTTGAGGTTGGCGTGTTCCAGGTTAAAGGCAAGCGGCAGCGTCCAGGCCGACACGTCGTAAAAGAGGCTGTCCTGGAATGAAGTGCGACGCTCGAACATTCCTTCGATCAGCTTGTACTGTGGCTGGTTGGTTGGCACGATGTAGCTATTCTCTGGCGTATAGGTTACGTTATTGATCGTGAATTTTTCCTGTGGACGGTAGATGTCGATCTGGTGCTGGTGGATGATCTCCGCCAGGTGGTAGGCACGGGCTGGATCTTTCTCGGCACTGAACACATAGGCACCGAACGGAGCCTTGGCAGAGGCTTTCAGGGCATCGCGGTAAAAATCACGCTGATGGGCCAGCAGCTCCTCGCGCATGTTCTGCATTGCCTCTAAGGTAGAGAGGGTAGTGGTAAACTGGTTGCGGATGGTGAAAGGGAAGGACAACACCCCGTTAACGCTTTCCTGCGCATGGCCTCTGGAACTGGCCTGTTCAAACAAAATACCGATGGCACCATTCACATCAGGGTAAGTGGAGCCTTTACCGTAATAAAAGTCATCGAAACTCTCCTCTGTGTAGTAGAACGACCCGATTTTATCTAATGCCTTGGCATGGAAGCCGGCGATTTTCTTGGTTAGTTCGTAGTTTTTGGCTGGTGTGAGCGGGTGGTTGCGGCTCGGTATACCTGGCTGAAAAAAGAAAGTGGAGTTGGTACCCATTTCGTGGTGGTCGGTGAGCACGTTTGGCTTCCACTCATGGAACTTAGCCAGTCTGCCTCTCGACTCTGGGTGCTGCAGGGGCAGCCAGTCACGGTTCAGGTCGAACCAGTAGTGGTTGGTGCGGCCGCGTGGCCAGGCCTCGGCAAACTCCTCGCTGTTTGGGTCTGTCACCAGGTTTTTGCCGCGGTGCGTGTTCACCCAACTGGCAAATCGGTTCAGCCCGTCCGGGTTAATGGAGGGATCAATCAGGATAACGGTTTCGTTGAGTAGCTTCTCAATCTCAGGCCCCTGAGCAGCAGCCAGGTGGTACACAGCCAGCAAAGAGGCATTGCTACCACTCGGCTCGTTGCCATGCACGCTGTAGCCCATCCACACCACGCCCGGCATGTTTTTGATATCGAGTTTGCCCGATGCGTTCGGGTCGGTCAGCTGGCGATGCTGCTCTTTTATGCGCTGAATGTTTTTGTGGTTCTCCGGTGAGGTGATGGTAAGCAGGTATAGCGGGCGGTTCTCGTGGGTGCGCGCATACTCCTCAATGGTAATACGGTCGGAGAGTTCCGCCATTTGCCGCATGTACATGGCCAGTTGGTCATGGCTCACATGCCACTCGCCTACGTTGTAGCCCAGTATATCCTTAGGAGTGGGAAATTCTTTGTTGTAGCTTACGTCCTGCGGGAGGTAGTAGGAGAGGTCTGCCTGCGCCATGGTCCACTGGCTCAGAAAGAGCAGTGCCGCCGTGGCGAGCGCATAGATTTTCTTCATGGGTACGGTTGTTTTAAGGGTGATCGTGATAATAGGTTAGCTATGCAATTTCCCCTTTTGCCTCGCCTTTTCCAAAAATAAAAGCCCTGCCGGCGGGGCAGGGCTTAAAGCAGGGTACATACCGCATGCCGGTGCAGTTTAACGCATGATAGGGCGCCTGTGCTCTTGTTGCCGCTGCGTAGTATGGCGACGTGCACCACTGCTCGCAAAATAAAGCGCGAAACCCGACAGAATTGTGACGATACCGGCGATGGAGAACACACGAAGCAGCAGATTGCCAAAATTATCGCGCCCCTGGTAGTCCATAGTGTGCAGCATCCAGAGGAAGTCGAACACACGCCATTTGTCGTTTCGGAACTTGGTGACCACGCCCTGTTCGGCTGCGACATACACGGTGGTTTTGGTAGGGTGCTCCATGGTAACAGCCCAGGCAGGCAGGGAGCTACCCCGGTACTCATGGTGTCCGTTTATATTCTCATCTGTAACATATTCTGTTTTAGCTACTGCCGCCACATCCACAAAATTTTGACGGGCAAGTTCAATGGCCTCCTGCTCGGTCAGTGCAGGACGCAGCTTGCCGGTTGCCGCCTCGGCAAGCTGCGTACGAGCCCTCACCTGGCCATGATTGTGGCCTGTTTCGCTGCTGGCAGCGGAGGTATGGTCAGTGTTTTCATGGTAAGCGATCTGGTAATGGGGTTTCCCCAGGATGTCGATCACTTTGACGGACGTGACCAGGGCATTGGTTGGCAACTGTGCCATTACCATCGCAGGCGATACCAGTTCTGTGTTGTGTGGAAGAGCCATACCGCCTGGCTTTCGCTGCAGATCTCCGTGAATTTCATCTATATCGCTAAAGCTAAAATAGATGCCGCCGATGGTCCACATTACGAACTGTATACCTGTGATCAGGCCCAGGTAGCGGTGTGTTTTGCGGATGCGGAGATGGGTTCTTCTTTTCATAAAGCCTTTAGTTACAGCTATCAATATACAGGATCAAATTACTTTCTGCAAATGCAAATTACGGTGCCATTGAAGTAAGCTTTTGCTGAAACGCTGCTTTTAGAGGCGAATTTTTTAAGTGGTTTTTTAAAAATTACACATCAATTTTAGTGCAATTTTTATACCTGTAATCCAATATATATAAGTATTCATATTTACGTTTGAATAACAAGGAGGGCCTTATTGCGTCAATCTGCAAAAAAATAAGTATTTAACACCAGGTAAACTGCAGTGCAATTTATTAGATTATTATTTTAAATTTTTAGAATTTATTTATGTAAATTCCTTATAATTATACCTTAAGTATGAAACTTTTATATTTAATAAAGGTATCATAAGCTAATTACGCTACCCTTAATAGTAAAACCTGTGAGTAATTTAGCCGAAAGTTTGCCAGGAATGTACCTGTTCAAAGCGGGTCGTCCATGCCAGCCAGCATTATCTGGCTCATCAATGCTTCTTTTTCCCCCGCCACAATGATGAAACCCGGCTAACTGTGCCTGCTGGGCCAGTAAAAGCCTGATCCTTACGGAATAGCTCCTCAAAAGAGCCCTGCGCCTCCCTCCGAAGCTCCTAAAGAGCCTTCGCATGATCCCTTTTGCCCTTTGTATCAGAAAACAAGCACCAAAACCCTAATAGTGTGCTCGCATCTCACCTTAACCCTTGAGTATATGAGAAAGAATTTTACACAATTGATTAGTAATGTATCCCGCACCAAAAGCTTTGTAATCGCCCTCACCAGCCTGATGATTCTGGCTGGTTCTATGTATTTAATGGCGGCTGTGGGTGTGACCTTAACGGGAGGTGGGGCCTTTCCCGTCTCTGCTGATTTAGCTGCGAATGCAACACTCACAACTCCGGGTTATACAACAGTAGGAACAATTGCCATTCAAGAAGAAGTTAGTGGCGATTTTGCATCAAGTGGTAATATTGTGTTGAGAGCACCTGTAGGGTGGCGATTTAGGGGTTCAGGTGTTACGCCTGCTGTATCTTTATTTAATGATACTGGAAATTCTTCTATCTCTGTTGGATCGGCCACTTATAGTGCGGATGGATCAACCATCACTATCCCATTGGTAGTGAGTGGAGTAAACAAGCGTGAGCAGATTATTATCTCAGGTGTTCAAGTTCAGGCCGTAGATGGAAGTAATATGCCAGGTACTGGAAGCATAAGAGTAGAGGTAGCGAATGGTGCTGTAATTTCAGGTTTACCTACTACTTTATCTCATTCTATCTCCCAAAAAGCAGGTTCAGTAAAACAGCTTTCTTTCATCACGCAGCCATCTGATGTGCTGCTGGGTGAACCCATAACTCCTGCAGTACAAGTTCAGGCTAGAGATCAGTTTGGTAATATAGTGCTAACTCCTAGTATCTCCCTAGCGCTTGGATCCAATCCAAGTGGCGGCAATCTTTCAGGAGGCACTTCCTCTATTACAAATGGTATAGTTACCTTCTCAGGCTATAGCATCAATAGAGTAGGAAATGGCTATACACTTTCTGCCTCTAGTGCAGGGGCCCCTAGTGTCACAAGCAACACTTTTACAGTCAACAATAAGAAACCTGCTATTATTAGCGTGAGCGGGTGTTTGTCAGCTGGTGACCCTGCCACTATAGTAACAATAACTGGTACTAACTTCGTGGTGGGGGCTACTGTGTTAGTAGATGGGCAGTCAAGAGCAGCCACAGTCTCAAATTCTACAACCCTTACAACCTCTTTAACTGCTGCCGAGTTAGCTTCTGCAATAAATTTGTCTATTATAGTTAAGAATCCTGCTCCAGCTCAAGACAATGGCGAGTCAGAGGCGTTCAGCAAGGCTGTTATCGCATTGCAGCCTGCAGGTACTATTTCTGGTGTAGATGAAGTTTGTCCAGGCGAATCAGATATTGAATTTTCGGTGCCTACAAACAGTGACGTTACTTCTTACCAATGGACAGTTGTGTCAGGTGATGCGACCATTGCTTCTGGAGGCAATACCAGAACTGCACATATAAACTTTGGCAATACTGCCGGCACTGTGCAAGTATCAGTAGTAGCTTTCAACACGTGTGGCAAATCAGGCCCTGCCACAACTCACACTATCACAATCAAGCCAACACCTGTTATTACGGTGTCTGCGCAGAATGATAATACTGCTGTATGCCAGGGAGAATCTGTTGTTTTAACAGCTGCTGGGGCAAACTCTTACGTTTGGTCTGGTACAGATATAGCGGCTGGCACAACAGGTAGCACACTGACTGTAACACCTTCAGTCACTACTACCTATACCGTTATAGGTACCACAGATAACTGTCCCTCTGCACCAAAGTCAATCACAATTGAAGTAACACCTGCTCTAACACAACAAGATATAGCAGGTACAGCTGAATACTGTCATAATGCGCAAGCCACTGCCCTAACCGTAGTAACTTCTGGAGGTGGCAGTACTACTAAATCCTATAAGTGGGAACAAAGTGCTACTGGCAATGAAGGCACCTGGACACAAGTAGCAACAACAGAGAGCTATACACCATTGACTAATGTGGTGGGTTCAACTTTTTACCGAAGAACTGTGTCTGCCGGAGAATGCGCTTTGACAACATCAAACTTTGAAGTGGTTGTAAAATCTAACCCAACCATTGAGGTTAGCGCAGATGCAAACGCAATTTGCCAGGGTGAAGCTGTCGAGCTAACTGCATCTGGTGCCGATAGCTATATTTGGTCGGGTACAGGTATACCTGCAGCGTCAACTGGTCCTAAAGTTACAGTTACACCCACTGCCACAACCACTTATACTGTGATTGGGGTAACAAATGGCTGCCAGTCTGCTCCCCAGCCAATCACTATAACAGTTACGCCTGCACTTACGCAAGGGACTGTCACTGGCAACACACAGTACTGCCAGACAGCTGGTGGCACTGGTACAGCATTAACCAGCACGGTGAGTGGTGGCGTTACAGCTAAGTCATACCGTTGGGAGCAAAGCGCAAGTGCTGACGGACCATGGGAAGACGCACTTGGTACAAACAATGCCCCAAGCTATACGCCTTCTGTAGCTACTGCAGGAACCGTTTATTATAGAAGGGTGGTAGAGTCAGGTAGTTGTACCAGCTATGGATCACCGGTGGCGGTGACAGTTACCCCATCCATAACAAACACCATTACATCAGACAATCAGGTAGTGTGCTCCGGCGAAACGATAGCTCAGATTATAGGAACCGTTACGGGAGGCAAACCGGGTGAGGTAAGCTACCAATGGGAGCAGAGTGCGAATGGCACCACCGGTTGGGAAAATGCGCCAGGTGCCAGCAGCGCACTTAACTATACACCGGAAGCAGAAGTGTTAACCACCTCCAAAACGACTTACTACAGACGCAAGGTAATTTCCGGTAACTGCACCAGCTTTAGCGAGCCTGTGAGTGTCAGAATTGTGGCGATGCCAATTGCTAAGATATTGGATGGACCGAATGATTATTTCTGTCCACCAGCCTTGTCTACCTTAACTGCAGAAGAAGACCCAGATTACAGCTATACTTGGTTCAGAGTTGCAGAAGAAGGCAGTGATGTGCAGGTTGGGACGGATCAGAATACCTATACGACTAACGTAGAGGGCTCATATTATGTGGTTGTGAGGGGGGAGAATGGTTGTACATCCACTTCTGCTCCAACTCAGGTTAAGTCGACCATTATGTACACCAACATCATATCTGGTGCGCAAACAATCTGCTACAACACGGTGCCTTCTACATTGCAAGGCGAAGAGTCAAAGTCTGATTTGGGAATTGTTACATATGAGTGGCAGGTAAGTGTCGATGGAACTAACTTCTCCAAAATAAACAACTCAAACGTTCAAAACCTGAATTTAAACACTGCATTAACTGCTGACCGTTGGTACCGCAGAATTGCCCGTGTAGGCTCAGGTTGCTCTATCACAAGCTCGCCCATAAAAGTGACCGTTAAGCCTTTGTTGCGTGTCACAAATCTGCCAGGTACAACACCTGCCATTTGTAACAACACAGCTTATACCTTCACCCCTGAAGGCAGCGAAGGAAGCAAGACGATTAGCTGGACGCGTGCCGCAGTACAAGGTATTAGCAATGATGCCGCTAGTGGCACAGGCGGTATCAATGAAACTTTGGTTAACACGTTAACTGCGCCTGTCAACGTAACCTATGTATATACCACGAGTGATGATGAAGGATGTACTGGGCCCGCACAGAACCTGGTTGTGCGCGTCAATCCAACTCCTGTATTGAGCAGCTTACTCACGCCTCCTGCCATCTGTGGAGGAACTGAGTTTGAATACATAGCAAACAGTGCTACAGCAGGTACAACTTACACTTGGGTACGCAAGCCAGCAGCAGGTATAACCACAGCGGCTCCTGAAAGTGGCAATGGCGCCAGGGTAGAACACGTGTTGACAAACACAACTGCAGATCCAATTGATGTAACCTATACCTATACCCTGACAGCTAACGGTTGCTCCAATACCCAGGATGTGATAGTAACAGTGAACCCACGCCCTCAGTTGAGCAGTACACTTACACCTCCAGCCATATGCAGCGGGGCCACTTTCAGCTATACACCAGCCAGCGAGACAGATGGTACCACCTTCTCCTGGACCAGGGTCGCAGCAACAGGCATTACCAGCGCTGATCCAACCAGTGGTACAGGAAATATCAGTCAGGCGTTAGTGAACACTACAGTCAACCCAATCAATGTGACTTACCGTGTTACGACAAGCGCCAATGGCTGCGCTGGCACTACAGAAAGTGTTGTGGTAACAGTGAATCCAAGTCCGAAATTAAGCACACTGCTCACAGGCAGTGTATGTAGTGGTAGCACCTTCAGCTACGAACCAGCCAGTGCGACCCCGGGTGCCACTTTCTCCTGGACCAGGGCAGCTTCGGGTGGAAATACAGCCTCCAGCGGAGCAGGTAATATTGATGAAGTGCTCACCAACTCGACCACAGCGCCGATTACAGTAACTTACGAAATCACGACACGGGCCAATGGCTGCAGCGGCGAACCACAGCAGTTGGTTGTAACTGTTAATCCACGTCCAGTCTTAAGTAGTGCACTCACACAAACCGTATGTAGTGGTTCAGCATTTACCTACACTCCTGCAAGCGCTACAACCGGAGCTACTTATACCTGGACAAGAGCAGCTGTGCCAGGTATATCGAACGCGGCAGTAACGAATGGAACCGGCTCCGTAAACGAAACGCTGGTGAACACCACGGCAAATCCGATTGACGTAATCTACGTTTATACTACAACTGCTAATGGCTGCGCCGGGAATTCAACTCAGAATCTAGTGGTAACTGTTAACCCAAGACCACAGCTGAGCAGCACGCTCATACCTGCCGCTATCTGTAGTGGAACATCGTTTAGCTACGAACCTGCAAGTGCTACTGAGGGTGCCACATTCTCCTGGACTAGAGCGGCTGTTACAAACATCAGCAATCCAGCTGTAACTACGCCGGTCGCAGGCGCTGTAAATGAAAACTTGGTGAATACTGGAACGGCTCCGGTTACCGTAACTTACCGTTATACCACTACTTATGCATCGAATGGTAGTTCATGTGCAGGTACTGTGCAAGAGGTAAAAGTAGTTGTAAACCCCTCACCAAAACTGAGCAGCTTGCTTGCCACTAGCGTTTGTAGTGGAACACCATTAAGCTATACTCCGGCAAGTGCCACCACCGGAACCACATTCACATGGGAGCGACTGCCAGCTACAGGTATAACCAGTGATGGTGCGGTTTCAGGCTCTGGTCCAATCAACCAGACATTGACCAATAACACATCAAACTTTATTAATGTTACTTTCAGAATAACCAGTAGCGCGAATGGTTGTACAGGTCTTACGGAAGATGTTGTTGTACAGGTGAATCCAAAGCCAGTAGCTACTTTCGCAGCTAAGATAGGTACTGCAGACGCTGGCTCAACCATATATTCCGATGGCGGCAATGTAACCTTCACTCCAACAGGAGCAACAGGAGGTGCGTTCTCAGTTGTTTCTCCAGCTGGTTTGTCTGGCTTCACTACGAGTGGTTCTACTGCTACGTTGAACCCATGTACTGCACTAGGTGAGGAAACTTCCAGGCAGGTGACTATCCGTTACACGGTTTCCCAGGGTTCTGGAGGCAATGCCTGTAGCAATTTTGAGGATATTACTTATACGCTCCGACGTTCTAACTACACGGTTATTGTCCTGGCAGACCCTTACCCAACTTGCCGCGGCCAGGTTACGGAGTACACAGCTTACGTGTATAAAGACGTGACACGGATAATATACCCGTACCTGGCCGATGCAAATGGCATTGCAGTAGATTTAAATGGCAATAAGCTAGGTGACCAGACTTTGCCAATTACAAATCCGGACTATCCTTTCCCTAATAAGGAAAGCATGCCAAAAATTCTATATGATAACGCCTGGCGCTATTTCCAACCGAAAGTAGAAGGAGGTACATTGATGCCTGCATCGAACTTTAATTACCAATGGACTAAGAACAGGACTAACTTCTTTGGGGCTAACGCTCCTACTATCCAAAATGCAGGTCTGTCATCTCTGGATTACTATGCAGTGGAAGTGACAAGCAAAAACAGTAATTGCGCTCAGCCTATCACATCCAAGATGACGAACAGAATGTATACCTCTGCCACTGTAAATTATGAAGTTGCTTTGAAGACAGATAAAGCTGTTATCTGCCAGGGAGAGGGAATCACGATGACCGCTGATCTAAATGATGCATTCTCATTCTGGGGGGATATTAGCCTGACGCTTTACTGGATGCTGGACCGTGGAGGAGTAGTATCACAATTAGGTCAAACAGAGTACAAGAGCGGTGACAACATACAGTTTCCTACACCAGGGCCAGCGGGTGGTTTCCTTGATGGAGACAAAGTTTTTATAGAGTTCAGCTCTGCCCTCGACCAATATAACAATGCAAATAAATGTGCCAGAGGCTTTATTACGAACGTTGTTCCGATTACAGTAGTCGGTGCGCAGACGGTAAACGGCGGAGGTGCTTTCTGCCAGGGTGGAGTAGGCGTTCCTGTTAGCCTGGCCGGTTCACAGCAAAACGTGTTCTACCAGCTCAAGCGAGATGGCCAGCCAGTAGGTAGTCCGGTGGCAGGTACAGGCAGCGCCCTGAGTTTTGGTAACCAGACCGTAGCCGGTGCCTACACAGTAGAGGCATTAGCTAACACTGCTGTAGCATCTTGTCTCACATTCGGGCCAGTTAACGTCTACGTCACGCCGCAGCCTGTTGCGCATACGCTCACAGCAGCAAACAATGGCGAATATTGTGCTGGTGGCAACGGTGTAGCCATTACACTTGGCGGCTCGCAAAGCGATGTAAGATACCAGCTGCAGCGAACTGTGAATGGCTCAACTGCAAATGTAGGAGAAGAAGTTATGGGCACTGGCCAGCCCATTGTGTTCCCAAATCAGACGGTTGCCGGTGAGTACAGCGTATTAGCCACTACAGTAGCACAGGATGGAACGGTAGCTGCTTGTCCGCTGCCAATGGGTAAGGCCACGATTATTATCAATCCTATACCTACGGTTGCTGTAAACAGTCCGTCTACATGTGCAGGTACCCCAGTAGAAGTCGCCGCTACACCAATTGTTGGCACAGCTCCGTTCAACTATACCTGGACCGTTCCAGCAGGAGCAACAAATCCTGGAAACACTTCAAGCTTCACGACCATGGTTCCGGGCACTTATACAGTTACGGTGACAGACGCTAAGTCCTGCGCCATGAGTGCGCCTGTCAGCACCACAGTAGTAGTGAAAGAGCTGCCGACAGTAACAGTGAATAGTGTTACAATGTGTGCGAATGATGACCCTACAACTATTGAGGCGGTAGCTAGCAATGGATCAGGTAATTACAGCTATGCCTGGACAGTACCAAACGGAGTTGTCAATCCTGGAAACGTTGCATCATTCGCCACTAAGGTAGAAGGCCAATATACGGTTCTTGTAACAGATAATGAATCCTGCACAAGTGAGCCCGTGGTTGGCACAGTAACGGTGACCCCTATGAAAACCACTGTCGCGAAGATCACTGCAGAGAATGCAAATGGACCAATAGAAGAACCGACGAACCCAATTGGTATTAACGAACCAGTTACTTTTACAGTATCAATGCTGCCAAATGTAAATCAGGCTGATATCATAGGGTATAGATGGTCAGTAGGTAGCCTTGCTTCAGATATCTGGGCTGTCAAACAAACAAGCTCGAGTAACAAATTCGAGATGACACCTACAACTACTGAACCTTTTGACGTAAAGGCTGAAGTATTGACTGTTGGATCTGCTTGCTATATACCAATAGTAGCCTTTACAGAGCAACCTATCATCCCACTCCCAGTCGAACTCCTCTACTTCAACGCCACTAAGCGTGGAAGCGATGTTGTGCTGGACTGGGCGACAGCTTCGGAACTCGACAACAAGGGTTTTGAGGTGCAGGTGTCAAGTGATGCGAAGAACTTCCGGGCATTGAGTTTTGTAGAGTCCAAAGTCAATACAACGAGCTTGAAACAGGTATATAGCTTTGTAGACAAGGAAAAAGGCAAGCAAGGCGTCCGCTACTACCGACTCAAGCAGGTGGACCTGGATGGCAAGTTTGAGATCTTTAACATCAAAGCGGTGCACTTCGATGAAGTGTCGATGAACAAGGTGAAGGCTTACCCGAACCCATTCCACTCTGAAGTGGAGCTGAGCATCGATGCGGAACTGGACGGTGAACTGCAGATCACTGTGACCACAGCTACAGGGCAGCAGTTGCTGCAACGCAGTGTGCAGGTGGCAAGGGGCACTAACATCGAGAAGCTCACGCTCGATCCGGACCTGCCACGCGGGGTATACATTATCTCGACCCGAATGGGCGATTTTAACAGTCATTTCAAATTACTCAAACAATAGACTATTAGGGTTTAATAAGAAAACCCCGGGTATTTTACCCGGGGCTTTTATTTTTATACCTGATCAGTCCCGAAGCTGGCGCATCACGGAGAAGGAAAATGGAGCCCAGAGAGCGGCCCGGTGGCCCATAGCTTTTAAGCCACCGTTTACCCAGCCATTGCAGGTCTTAAAGAGGTGAAACTTACCGTTAGCTTCGTAGAAATTATCGCGGGAGTGGTAACCACGGCCTTCAATTAATTGGAATTCGCCATTGGGCTGTTGCTGAAAGCTGTCCAGAATATATTGCACCAGCGCCTGATACTGCTCTTGACTTAGCAGTACGGGCTGTTGGTATTTGTTCTGCCGGAGCGGTTTGGCAATGTACTCTACATGCATGGCGGTGCGGGTGGGCCAGAAGAGGGATGTGAGGGCGGTGGTCAGAGTGAGGTCTCTCCACTCAGGCGTCTCCATGTAAAACCGCCGGTCGCCCCAACCGAAACCGACGTGTGTAAAAGAGCTGTCGGCGCCGGCATAATCCTGCAGGTATAGCTTGTCGCGCCAGTCAATGATGTCTGTTTTCACGGGCAATACCAGGTCGGTGTGCACGCCGTTGTCTGTCACAAAGATCTCTATACCTTCTGTGGTTTGCGCATAGCTGCTGTTTACAGGTATACTGCCCAGTATGAGGCCGGTTAGCAGGTATAGCACCGTCATCAGGGCCAGTCCTGATAAAAATGCCAGAAGGCCCTTGCCTGTATTTCGCCAGAACAGATACATTGCCAGAGGTACACACATAAAAAGTCTGATGCCAGGTATAGAAAGTAAACGGAAGCCTGCCTGCTAAAATTCCACAAAGATCCTGTGCTTGTTTGTTCGACAAGGTATAGCTGGAACCTTGAAGGCGCAAAATTGTCAATTTCAGCTTTTTTGCGCAGATTGTGACTTTATTTTCTACACCATTTACATACCCTCTCTAAAGAGTTACATCATGCAAAACATCATGAAGCGATTGTTCGCTTTTGCCCTCGTGTTGCTGAGTTTGCAAACGGCCCTGGCACAGCAGCAGGCCCTGCAGACACCGGCGCAATTCCTGGGCTATACCCTGGGCCAGGAGTTTACGACCCACGCCCGTATCACAGACTATGTACTATACCTGGCGCAGCAGGCCCCGAACCGCATCAAGGTACAGGAGTACGGCAAAACTTACGAAGGGCGCCCGCTGCTGCTTGCTTACGTGGCCAGCGACGAGAACCTGCCGCGCCTCGAGCAGATCCGCGAAAACAACCTGCGTCAGGCAGGTATAGCCAGCGGCCAGGTGGAGGGCAAACAGCCGGCTATACTCTGGATGAGCTACAACATTCACGGCAACGAATCGGTAAGCAGCGAGGCCGTGCTGCAGGTGCTCTACGACCTGGTAGACCCCAACAACCAGCAAACTAAAAAGTGGCTGGAGAACACCGTCGTGATTCTGGACCCGTGCGTGAACCCGGACGGGCGCGAACGCTATGTGCAGTGGTATAAGCAGACGCAGAACCGGGGGGGGAACGCATCGCCTTATGCCTGGGAGCACTACGAGCCCTGGCCGGGCGGCAGACCAAACCACTATTACTTCGATCTGAACCGCGACTGGGCCTGGCAAACACAGATCGAGTCGAAGCAACGCATGGCGCAGTACAACCAGTGGCTGCCGCAGGTGCACGCCGATTTCCACGAAATGGGACCGGAGCAGCCTTACTATTTCTCGCCAGCCGCCAAGCCGCTGCACGAGAGCATCACCCCGTGGCAGCGCGATTTCCAGTACACCATTGGCGACTACAACCGCAAGTATTTCGACCAGAACAACTGGCTCTACTTCACCCGCGAGAATTTTGACCTGTTCTACCCAAGCTACGGCGACACCTGGCCTACCTTTAACGGCGCCATTGGCATGACTTACGAACAGGGCGGCTCTGGTCGGGCTGGTCTGGCTTACAAAAAGCAGGACGGCGACACACTCACCCTCACAGACCGCATCGCCCACCACCACATCGCCAGCCTCGCAACTTTGCAGGCCACGGCCGAGAAAGCTGATCAGCTCACGCAGGAATTCCGCAAGTACTACGACAACAACTTGAAGAAGCCGGGTGGCGACTACAAAACCTTTGTTTTCAAGGCCGATGCCCGCAGCGCCGGTAACCTGAAAGCACTTACTGATTACCTCGACCAGCAGCAGATTCAGTATGGCTATGCAGGAAAGAACAGCTCAGCAAAAGGCTATAACTATGCTACCGGCAAAGAAGAGAATGTGAAGGTAAGCCAGAACGACCTGGTGGTGAGCATGTACCAGCCCAAGTCCACGCTGGTGAAAGTGCTGTTCGAACCAAACTCTAACCTCGAGGATTCCCTCACTTACGACATCACTTCCTGGGCCATGCCTTATGCCTTTGGAGTGCAGGCCTATGCCCTGAAGAGCCGTCTGGAGGCAGGTAGCCAGAAGCCAGCCAAAACAGCAACTGCTATAAAAGTAGAGCGCCCGTTTGCGTACCTGGCCCGCTGGAACAGCCTGCAGGATGTGAAATTCCTGACCGAGCTGATGGCGCAGAAAGTGAAAGTGCGCATGTCGGAGAAGCCATTTGAGATGGAGGGCAAGCAATACGACGCCGGTACCCTGATCATCACCCGCACCGGCAACGAAGGCATGGGCGACAAGCTGGATGTTGTGGTACGCGCTACTGCCGAAAAACATGGCGTGCTGCTGCAGGCATCCACGACAGGCTTTGTGAGCAGCGGTGCCGACTTTGGTTCAGGCAGTGTTCGTTTCCTCAAAATGCCAAAAGTGGCTGTGATGTCAGGGGAGGGTGTGTCACCTTATGCCTTTGGCGAAATTTGGCACTACTTTGAGCAGCAGATCGGCTACCCGGTAACGGTGCTGGGCACCAACTACTTCGCCAACGTGCCGCTGCATGAGTTCGATGTGCTCATTCTTCCAGCAGGTTCTTACGGCCGCGTGCTGAACGAGCAAACGCTGGAACAGGTAAAGAACTGGGTGCGTGGCGGTGGCAAGCTAATCGTGCTCGAGAGTGCCGCAGGTTTCCTGGCTGGCAAAAAAGATTTCAACTTACAGAAAAAGAATGGGGAAGAAGCTTCTGAGAAAGAAAAAGCCAAAGAGACCAAGGAAGACCCTTATCGACTCCTGCGTGCTTACGGCGACCGGGAGCGCGATGCGATTTCAGAAGACGTGCAGGGCAGCGTGTTCCGCGTGAACCTCGATAAAACCCATCCGCTGGCCTTTGGCTACGGCGACACCTATTATGCCCTGGTGCGCACTTCCGATACCTTCAGCTTCATGAAAGATGGCTGGAATGTGGGTGTACTCAAGAAAGACAACTACGCTACAGGCTTTGTAGGAACCAAGGCAAAAGAGCGACTCAAAGACGCGCTGATCTTAGGAACACAGCCCATGGGCAGAGGGCAGGTCGTATACCTGGCCGACAACCCGCTGTTCCGCGGTTTCTGGCACAATGGCAAATTACTCTTCGGTAACGCGGTGTTCCTGGTAGGGCAATAGCCATTTCCCGTGTTACTCTCTCCGAGCAGCAGGTATAGAACCAATCGCAGCAAGGGCCTGGCTCATATGAGTCAGGTCTTTGTTTTTATCTATAAACAGAAACAGTATACGTGTATAATTTGTACCTTCACGTATACCTATAATCCTACTACCAAATCTCCTAAACTATGGATAGAATGATCAGTGCGCCCAATCCGGCTGAGTACGACGAGTTTTTCAACAGTTATATCACCAATGCCAACACCGATGATCTGTTGTCGGCGCTGGCGGCAAGCGAGGAGTACATCGTCAATTTCATGCTTTCCCTTAAAGAACAACAGTTGCATCACCGTTACCAGCCCGGCAAGTGGTCGATCAAGGAGATGCTGGTGCACATGGCCGATACCGAGCGCATTTTCGCTTACCGGGCCCTCTGCTTTGCCCGAAACGATAAAACCGAACTGCCCGGTTTCGACGAGAACGCCTACGCAGAGCACAGCAAAGCCGATGCACGCGCGATCACGTCCATACTGGCTGAGTATGCCGCTGCCCGCCAATCCACGATCGAGCAGTTTAAAGCCTTTGATGACGAGATGCTGAGCCATACAGGTATAGCTAGTGGGCGTAAGGTGTCGGTGCGGGCGCTGGGTTTTGCCATTCTGGGGCACGAGATCCATCACCTCAACATCATTAGGCAGCGTTACTTAGTCTAGCCAACACTGCTATACCTTGCGCAGGTATAGCAGTTATTTTTCTTCATAGCGATAATCCAGTAAGTTATGCTGGCTTATCGCTATATTTATATCCATGACGCTCACCCGAAGAAATATAGGCTTGCTGCTGGCGCCTCTGCTGGCTCTTACGATGTGGTGGCTCACAGACGGACTGGAGCCCCAGGCCCGCAAAGTGGCCACGATCATGGTCTTTTGCCTGGTCTTCTGGATGACCGAAGTGATTCCGCTTTCCATGACGGCTTTCCTGGGTGTGGTGATGGCCATCCTGACTGGTATAGCCAACATCAATACCGCTTTCCAGAACCTGGGTCACCCGATCATTCTGCTTTTTATAGGCAGCTTTTTGCTGGCCCGTTCCATGACCCGCCACGGCCTCGACAAACGGATCGCCCTCTTTATTCTATCTCGCAAGGTTTTTCAGAAAAGCCTGTTCAGCATGTTCCTGGGCTTCTCGCTGGTGTCGTATGTGCTGTCGATGTGGGTGAGCAACTCGGTTACGGTAGCCATGCTGCTGCCGCTTACCATTGGGGTACTGCAACTTATTCAGGATCCAGCTTCGCGCAAGGGGCCGGCGCCTTATTTCCTGCTTGGCATTGCGTATAGTGCTTCGATTGGGGGCATCAGCACGATCATTGGTTCGCCTCCTAACCTGATCGGGGTGAACTATCTGGCTAAGGAAGGCATCAGCATCGATTTTTTGCAGTGGATGATCATGACGCTGCCCATTTCGCTTTGTATTTATGCGCTGATGTTGCTGTATGTGCGCTGGTGCCTCAAAACCTTCAAGTTCAGTTCTGCGGGTATACAGGCTTATGTAGAAGCGCAGAGCCGTGAGCAGCATCCCGTTTCGAAGGGCGAACTGATTACAATGGGCGTGTTTGTGCTGGCAGTGGTACTATGGCTGAGTCCGGGAGTGTTTAACCTGCTGGGTTTGGAAGAAGCCTATACCTTTATGAGCACTTATTTTGCCGAAAGCACGGTGGCGATTCTGGCTGCACTGCTGCTATTTCTGATTCCGCCTGGGCAGGAGAATGGGGGAGAGGGCACCCTCACTGCCTCTGATCTGGTGCGCATTGACTGGGACACGATCCTTTTGTTCGGAGGGGGTATGGCACTGGGGCAGTTGGTGGTCAGTTCGGGCCTGGCCGACATCATTGGCGCAGGCATAATTGCTTTTGTGGACCCGGCGCAGTTAGTACTGCTGGTTTTCGTGCTGGTAGCAGGTGTGGTGCTTCTAACCGAAGTAAGCTCCAATACAGCGATTGCTATTACATTTGTGCCGATCATTATCGGAATCCTCAACCAATTGCAACTGCCTGAGCTTTACCCTGTACTAGGGGTAGTGATAGCCTGCAGCATGGCCTTTATGCTGCCTGTGGCAACACCGCCAAACGCCATTGTATACGGAAGCAGACAGGTGCCCATCGGCACCATGGTGCGGACCGGGTTGTTTCTCAATCTCGTCAGTTCAGTCATCATCACAGCCTGGGTTATTTTCTATATGTCCCGCTAAATTTATACCTTCTTCTTTATACCTAAATACAATTTTATGCCTAACCAGAGAATGTTCAGAATACTGCTTGCTGTTGCCTGCTTCGTGTTTGCGGGTGTTAAAGGCTGGCAGATCTTACAGGGAGAGTACGAGTGGATGGATATCTTTTTCCTGATCGCGTTCCTGGGCTTCGGGATCATGTACGTGGTGCTGCTCAGCAAGAACAAACCGCAGGAGTAGGGAGGGGGTAAAAAGAGAAAAACCTGAAAGTTAAAAAATATCTTGGTAGACATTCCCAACTTTCAGGCTTTCAACTTTTAGCCAAAGGTACTCCTTATACGCTCTTAATCATGCCGAAGGTTACAGCTGCTATTGAAAAATGAAATATTTTTCTGCGACGTTCGTTGCATGGGCATTTCTCGTTTCTGGTTGATCACGCCTTTTATTGAGAGCCCTAACTCAATGAGTAAGCTTATAAGTGGTTGTGGCTCTTTTAGCTAATTCTAAGATATCTTACCCCCATTGTTTGTCGAAGGCCCCTATTCAGAGGAGCTTCTGCTGCTGCTCAGGTATAAGTGCTGTAGTTACTGTATACCGGTGCACGATTAACATCCCACTGCCCCCTTCAAAGGGGGACTTCTGCTACTACAAGTCACTGTTTATAGCTTCGTAGTTACTGCTTTGCTATACCGGGTCGAACCACCTCTGCCCCTCCTTGTCTTTTATAAAGGACCCCTACCCCTAAGGGGAATTTTCTTTAACTGCAAATCAACAGGTATAAGCACTGTAGACCATGACCACTAGCAGGTATAGCAAGACAAAAAGAAGGTGCCCGCCGCACAGGCGAAGCTATAAAACAAGAAAGTCTCAGGTATAGGAAAGCAAAAGCTAAGCTAGGTATAGACAAACCTATGGATTTACCTGACACTTGTGCCAGAGGCCCCACTGAAATAGACATGAGCGCAGATGCTCAACCTATAAGCCATACCTTGCCTTAACTTCAATAGAAAAGCAATCTAAGCCGGATCCACATCCGCCACAACCCTCACCCCCTTAAAATCAGGCAACAGGTACAACTGCTGTATCACTTTGGCAATCGCCTGTTTGGCGGCTCGCAGATTCGTATTCTCACGCGGGAGTTTCACATGGATTTCGTTAAGGAATAGATTCCGGATCTTGAAGATGTACGGCACTTCCGGTCCTAGCACTAATTGCGAACCTAGCTGGTCCGTCAGATCCTTGGCCAGTACAATGGCTGCATTTTCGGAGGTTTTCTCGTCGGCGTGCTTTACCGTAATCCGGATCATGCGGGTAAAGGGAGGGTAGCCGAAACGCATGCGTTCCTCAATCTCGTGCTCGTAGAGTGAAGTATAGTCGTTGCTATGTATTTTGCGAAAGATCGGCTGTAGCGGGTCGCGTGTCTGGATGAGTACCGTGCCGGGCTTGCCTTTGCGACCGGCCCGGCCGCTTACCTGCACAAACAGTTGGTAAGCCCGCTCGTGCGCTCTAAAATCAGGAAAGTGGATGATGCTGTCGGCGTTGAGGATGCCTACCAGGCTCACGTTCTCGAAGTCCAGGCCTTTGGTGACCATTTGGGTGCCGATCAGCACATTAGTTTTGCCGCTCTCGAAGTCAGCGATGATCTGCTGGTAGCTGTTCTTCTTTTTGGTCGTGTCCAGGTCCATGCGCTGCACCTCTGCGTTTGGTAGCATCAGCTTCAGGTCGTCTTCTACTTTCTCGGTGCCAAAGCCCATGCTCTTGAGTGTTGTGGCGCCACAAGCCGGACAATCGTGCGGCATGCGCTCGTGGTAACCGCAGTAGTGGCAGCGGAGCTCGTTGTTGTACTTGTGATAGGAGAGACTCACGGCACAATGGCGGCACTTAGGTATCCAGGAACACTCGTCGCAGCTGACAAATGGGGCGTAACCGCGGCGGTTCTGGAACAGGATCACTTGCTCGTGCCGTGCCAGTCGCTCTTCAATGGCCGTGATCAGCTTGCCCGAAAAGTGACTGTGCATGTTCTTGCGGTGCTGCTCTTCCCGCACGTTGATCAGCTCAATGGTCGGAAGTTGTGCCTCACCGAAGCGCTTATGCATGTTAACCAGTCCCCAGCGGCCGGTTTTGCAGTTATAGTAGGTTTCGATGGAGGGCGTAGCAGATCCAAGTAGCGTTTTGGCTCCTTGCAGGTGCGCCATCATCAAGGCTGTTTCACGGGCATTATACCGGGGAGCCGGATCATACTGCTTGTAGCTGGGCTCGTGCTCTTCATCCACGATGATCAGCGACAGGTTATGGAATGGCAGGAACACCGCCGAGCGCACACCCACCACCATCTGGAAACGACCCGACAGCACGCCCTGCCATACCTCGGCCCGCTCGTTATCGGAGAACTTTGAGTGGTAGATGCCCAGTTTATCGCCGAATACTTTCATCAGGCGGGTCACGATCTGGGCCGTGAGTGCAATCTCAGGGAGCAGGTATAGCACCTGACCGCCAGCCTCCAGCGCATGCTTGATCAGGTCGATGTATAGCTCGGTTTTGCCGCTACCCGTCACACCATGTAGCAGCACCGTGTCTTTCTCTTTAAAGAGGCCCAGAATTTCGTCTTTCGCCCGCTCCTGGTCCTCCGACAGCTTCATGGGCTGCAGTGGCACGGTGTTATCCACCGGGAAGCGCGAAATGATCTGGTCGAACTGCTCCAGCACGCCTTTTTTAATGAGCGAGTCAATGGAGGACTTGGAAAGGTGCGGGTTATTGGCCAGCACACTCTTTTCTATGCCTGCCACATTGAGGTGGATGTTCTGGTGTACCGGCACCTTCTGCAGGTAGTTGAGCAGGATGTCAAGTTGTTTGGGTTTGGCGGCCAGCTGGTTGAAGAGTTCTTCCAGCATGCCTTCTTCCTGCACAAAATGCTCTGTCAGCCGGATCTTCTTCACCACTTTCGGGGAGAAGCGGTCGCTTACCTGCTCAAATATGATGATCGCCTCCTTCTGGATCAGCGATTTGATGTACTTGTGGTAACTTTTTACCTGCAGCAGATTGCCTACTTCGGTAAAGGTCAGGGCCGGGTTTTGCTCCAGTGCATAAATGATCTTGGCCTCCTGCGCCGCCAGCGGAATATCGTCCTCTTCCGGGTTAAAATGCGGGTGCAGCTGTATGCGCGATTCGCTGCTGAGCTTGAGTGCCGAAGGCAGGGCCGCATTGATCACCTCACCGATGGTGCACATGTAGTAGTCGGCGATCCAGCGGAAAAGCTTGAGCTGTGGCGCCGTCACGATCGGCTTGTCGTCGAGTACATCCAAGATATACTTGGCCTGATAGTCGGCAGGGGCGTTTTCGTGGATGTCGGCTACGATGCAGCTCAGCACCCGCTTAGCCCCAAACTGCACAATCACCCGTGCGCCCACCAACACCTCGTCGTTCATCTCGAAAGGGATGCGGTAAGTATAGAGCTTTGGCAGCGGCAGCGGCAGAATCACGTCAGCAAAAAGCGTGACGCGGTCCACGGCTGGCTCCGGCGGGTAATTGAAATTGAGTAACTCAGACAAGGGTGCAGGTATAGGTTATAGATGCAAATGTCGCAAAAAAGCATGGAATTCCCGAAGGCTTTCCGGAAGGTATGGCGATCCCTGTTGCATGCCCGCATAATAAGCCATACCTGCAATTCCAATCATGCAAAGATAATTCTATACCTACAGCGACGGAAACTTAGGGTTTTCGCCACTGCCCTTCTGTAGCTGCTCAAGCGCCTCAGCAGCCGTATGCACCGGCAACTGACAGGTCTTGTTATAGCACACATAAACTGTTGTTTGCCCACCTATGTCACTGCGATCCTTCAGCAGCGGAAGCGCACTATGGTTTTCGGTACCAGCCAGCAGCATATTCGGGATGTAGAAGGAACTCAGCTCTGAGCGCATTTCCGGCGCCTGGTGTCCTACAATGGCCACTTCGGCTGTGGGCTGCAATTTATGATAGTACAGGCTGGCCCAGTTACCCATGTGGCTTGGCTCTTTTATGACCAGTTCTTTTACCTGCGCCAGCATGGTGTCGGAAAGCTGCTGGTAGCGCTCATCATCAAAGTATAGCCCGAGCAGGTATAGGTTGGTCGCCATCACGGAGTTAGATGACGGAATGACATTATCAAGCAGCTCTTTCTTGCGGGCCACCAGTTTCTCTGCGTTTCGGTCGGTGAAGAAGAACAGCTGCTCCTGCTCGTCGAAGAAGTTGGCCAGGGTATAGGCCGTGAGCTTTTTCGCTTCCTGCAGGTATTTTTCCTCGAAGGTGATTTCGTATACCCTGATCAATGCCCGTATTAGCAGCGCGTAGTCCTCGAGGAAACCATCGATGGTGGTGTTGCCTTTTTTGTAGTTATGATATAGCCGATCGCCTCGTTTTAAATGCTGCAATATAAAATCGGCATTGCGCACAGCCAGGTGCAAAAAGTGTTTGTTACCGAAGGTATAGTAGGCATCTGCTAAGCCCTTGAGCATAATGGCGTTCCAAGAGCAGAGAATCTTGTCGTCCAGTCCCGGACGAATACGTTCGGACCTCACTTCCAGCAGCTTCTCCTTCCAGGTCTTCACCATTTCCTCCAGCACCTCCAGCTCCAGTTCGTTCTCTTTGGCAAAGTGCTCATCGCTGATGCGCCGATGGAGGATGTTCTGGCCGTGCTCAAAATTGCCGGTCGTGGTCACGTGGTAGTATTTCGACAGGATAGGCTCTTCTGCTCCGATCAGGTCCTGCAGCTCTTTGCGCGTAAACACATAGAACTTGCCCTCCACACCTTCGCTGTCTGCGTCGAGCGACGAGTAGAATCCGCCTTCTTCGCTCAGCAGCTCACGCTCTGTAAAAGCAATGGTCTCGTACACAACTGCTTTGTAGAGTGGCTCCTTCGTAAGTTGGTAGGCCTCGGCATACAGGCTAATCAGTTGGCCATTGTCGTACAGCATCTTCTCAAAGTGCGGCACCAGCCATTTCTGGTCCACAGCGTAGCGGGCAAAACCACCTCCAATCTGGTCGTAAATACCGCCATAGGCCATTTCATGCAACGTAAGGTTGAGCTGCTTGAGCGCTGCATCCTGACCGGTGTGATGATAATAGCGGAGCATGAACAGCAGGTTGGCGGGCATCGGAAACTTGGGAGCCGTGCCAAAGCCACCGTGTTTTTTATCGAAGTGCCGGGCTAGATTTTTGTACAGTTCCTCAAACTCTTCTTCGTTTACTGCAGTCTTACTTTTTCTGATGCCATACCTGCTCAGTTCACTCAGGTTGAGATGCTGCGCAAACTGCTCCGCCGATTTGTTCAGCTCCGGGCGGTTCTTTGAATAGGCCTCGGCGATATTGAGCAGCAAGTTGACCCATTGTTCGGGTGTGAAGTATGTGCCGCCATAAAAAGGCTTTGCTTCTGAATTCAGGAAGACATTGAGTGGCCAGCCTCCCTGAAGCCCCATCGCCTGTAAGGCGTCCATGTGCAAAGCGTCTACATCCGGCCGCTCTTCCCGGTCTACTTTGATGCACACGAAGTGCTTGTTCATCACCTCGGCAATTTTCTCGTCTTCAAAAGACTGGTGCTCCATGACGTGGCACCAGTGGCAGGCGGCATAGCCGATGCTCACTAAGATCGGTTTGTCCTCCATTTTGGCTTTCTGGAGTGCCTCTTCGCCCCAAGGGTACCAGTCTACCGGGTTGTATGCGTGCTGCAGCAGGTAGGGGCTGCTTTCGTTAATCAGTTTGTTCGGTGAGTTCTTTTTTTTGGCCATTGTTATTGTTTTGCAGCTTTTGGCATTCTATACCTACGGGTTAAGCAGGCAAAAGTATGCTATAGCTACAGCGAGGCGCGAAATGGCAGGGGAGAGGCCGTAAACCAAGCGGCTACGAAATAAGCTGTTGCCGCAGCCCTTTTTCCTCGGCTGAGGTATCCAGCTTATACCTGGTTGAGAGCTCTTGTAGCTGAAGCAGCGTGGTTTTGACAAAATTTTGGTGCGCTTCAGAGTCAGGGTGGAAAGGCCTGTGGGCAATGGCCCGGCGCATCTTTTCCCATGCTTTTAAAAATTCCCTGAAATCCTCGCTCAGGTATGCATGCACAAACTTTTCCCAGATATAATCTTCGGCTACTTCCGTTGGGTGCACCATATCGCGGCCATAGAAACGATAATCGCGCAAGTCATCCATCATAATCTCGAAGGCAGGGAAGTAGTGGGCCTGCGTGTGGGCAGTGCTAAGTTCGTGACAAAGGAGGCGCAAAATGGATTTGCTGACGCTGTTGACCTCAATCGTTTCTTTGATATGGCGTACCGGGCTTACGGTGTAGAGTACCTGCAGCGAAGGGTTAAATTGCCATAGTTCCTCCAATGCCTGGTTGGTATCGTCTAGGAGCGTGTTGAGAGGGAGAAGCTCTCGATTGAATTCCCTGGCGGGTATTTTGTGGCAGTTCGCGACCACCTCTCCTGTGCTCTTCGAGCGATAACCCACGGACGTGCCAAGCGTGATGATCAGAAGTCTGGCTTGCTGCAGGCTATGGCGTGTAAGGGCCAGGCGTTCCTCGATGTTCTTTAGTAAAGTATCGCGTGAAGGGGAGGAGAGAGAGGAGTGCAGGTCATAAGCATACCAAATGCCGTTGTGCTGCACCAGATGATCGGCTAGGGTATGGGCTTCGCCTATAGTGGCCCGTAGCAGTTTATTTACCGAAAACGGGTTGAAGATCGTGCCGAAGGGGTTTACCAATACCTGCGCCTTGTTCTGCTGCAGCCTATTGCCAATAACCTCTGCAAAGCAGGAGCCCATCGTAACAATTCCGCTCGTTAGATTCAGCGCAAGGTCACTGACAGGTATATGAAGCTCAGTCCGAAACATAGGTATAGGTATAGATATAGGTATAGCGCAAATTAACCTGAGGCAGGGAATAAAAAAAGCGCCCTGCTTTTCGGGCAGGGCGCTCTGTATGCTTGGCAGCGGCTGAAATTACTCAGCTACTACGTTAAAGCGGATCTGGTGCTTCACTTCTTTGTGCAGGTTCAGCGTGGCAGTGTACTCGCCGGCTGTTTTCACGTCCTGATCGAAAGAAATGCGCTTGCGGTCTACATCGTGACCTTTCGCCTTAAGGGCTTCAGAAATCTGGTTAGTCGTAACAGAACCGAATATCTTACCAGTCTCACCTACTTTAGCAGGGATTTCCAGTGTGATGTCACCGATCTTGTTAGCCAGTTCCTGCGCATCGTTCTGGATTTTCTCCAGTTTGTGGGCAGCCTGACGGATGTTCTCAGCTACGATCTTCTTGTTGGTTTTGTCAGCCAGCACTGCCAGACCCTGTGGGATCAGGTAGTTACGGCCATATCCTGGCTTTACAGTAACGATATCGTTCTTGTAACCAAGGTTCTTAACGTCATCTTTAAGTATTACTTCCATGTTCGTTACCTCCTTATTTTAAAGAATCAGTTACATAAGGTAAGATAGCCAGGTGACGTGCGCGGGCAACAGCCTGGGCCACTTTACGCTGGAACTTCAGGCTAGTGCCTGTTAATCTTCTTGGAAGAATCTTGCCCTGCTCGTTTACAAACTTAAGCAGGAAGTTGCCATCCTTATAGTCGATATACTTGATACCGCTCTTCTTGAAGCGGCAGTATTTCTGACGATTTTCTTGCTTGTGTACTCTTTCGTTAACTAGGCTCATTATGCTTTAACCTCCTCTTTTTTAGCCTGTGATTTGAACTCACCTTTTCTTCTGCGCTCGTTGTAAGCAACTGCGTGCTTATCAAGTGCTGTAGTCAGGAAGCGAACAACTTTTTCGTCGCGGCGATAAGCCAGCTCAAGCACATCAATTACAGTAGATGGAGCCTTAAACTCGATGAGGTGGTAGAAACCAGTAGATTTCTTCTGGATTGGGTAAGCAAGCTTACGCAGACCCCAGTTCTCTTCGTGGATAATGTCGGCGCTATTTTCCTTAAGCACCTGTCTGAACTTCTCGACCGTTTCCTGCATCTGCGTCTCGTTCAACAGAGGCGTCAGAATGAAGACCGTTTCGTAATTTTTTAATTCCATTTGGTTATGAGAATTTTTTTGTTTTAAGGTGCAAATATACGGCAATGATTCTGTAATACAAAAACTTGCCTTAAAATAAAATGCATATCAGCCAATGCTGCTAAGTAATTCGCAGATCTGCTGCCCATACTCCTCCTTGCTTATAACACGGGACACCAGCAGTATTACAAAGCCAGGGCTTTTGCTATATATTATAATATAGGTTTACAGTCAGCGGAAAAGGAGGATGGAGGAGTGTAAAAAAGTATAAGCAATCAAATAATGGCTAACGACAACAAAATCAGCGTTTTATAAGTTCAAAGGTTGGTGCGGTTAAAATAGGGTATAAAACAAGATAAAACAGGATAAATCAATGTGGAGATTGGCCTGATTAACTGGGCTTATTTAGAATAATTTTAAATAAAAAAGTTGATTCAGTTAAAAGAATGCAGAAAATAGCCCTTAAGTGATTGTACTTAATGGGATATTGTGTATAGGGGTAAAAATAAACATATAATATTTGATTAATGGGTTTCAGGTAGTAGATTTGTGCCCGTAAAGTAAATTCACCATTATACTAAACACAAGCGTCCTGGCTATGATTAGCTGTATACAAAGAGCAAAAACCAAATTCTTGATTGCCTTCTTGTTTGCCTTGGCGGCCTCTTTTGGAGTGTCGACTACAGGGTATGCGCAAGGCGCAAGTCTGCCTGTAGATGATGCAGGTATTGTAAGTGCAGGCGAGTCCCTGTATAAGAACAACTGCGTGGTTTGCCACTCTGTGGGAAGCGATGTAGTGGTTGGTCCTGGTATGAAAGGCGTGAACGAGCGTAGATCGCAGACATGGCTGCTTAGCTGGATCAAAAACTCACAGGCGCTTATCGCTTCAGGTGATAAGGATGCGGTTGCTATTTACAACCAGTTCAATAAGCAGGCAATGCCTTCTTTTGCGTTCTCTGACGATGAAATCATCTCGATACTAACCTATATCAAGTCTGCAGAGTCTGCTGCTGCCGAGGCGCCTGCCGCTGGCGAGGCTACGGCTGCTGCTCCTGGTGAAAATGTTGGTACGGATGCCGTTGGTGCAATTGGTGGTTACCTGGACATTGTGCTGGTAGTGCTAATTGTAGTGTTGATCGTGCTGGTTGTGACACTCCTTTTGATCACATCGGTACTGAAAAACTACCTGAATAAAAACAAGCAGCTCGATGAGTACGATGCTGAAATCGTAAACCAACGCTTCGACTTCTCTAAAATATATAAGTCTAAGGCCGTACGCACTCTGGTTGTTCTGATCTTTGTGATCGTGCTGATCGACTTGACGCTTGACAAGGCAATGGGTGTTGGTATACAGCAGGGTTATGCGCCAACGCAGCCAATCGCTTTCTCGCATAAACTGCACGCTGGTGAGCACCAGATCGATTGTAACTACTGCCACACAACAGTATACGAGAGCAAGAGCGCCAGCATTCCTTCCGCTAACATCTGTATGAACTGCCATAGCCAGATTAAGGCTGAATCACCAGAGATTCAGAAAATCTACAAAGCAATTGAGCGCAACAAGCCAATCGAGTGGGTGCGTATCCACAACCTGCCTGACCTGGCTTATTTCAACCACGCACAGCACACACAAGTGGGTGGCGTAGAGTGCCAGACCTGTCACGGACCTATTCAGGAAATGGAAGTAGTGTACCAGTACTCACCGCTCACAATGGGCTGGTGTATCGACTGTCACCGCGAAACTCCTCTTAACACAGAAGGAAATGCATATTATGACAACCTGGTGAAACTGCACGAATCAACTACGAAGAGTGCCTTCACAGTGTCATCAAATGGTGGTGCAGAATGTTCTAAGTGCCACTACTAATCAGTAACAATTAAGGATTCGAGTTTTCTAGATATAATATGCAAGACAGAATAAAATACTGGAAAGGAATAGAGGAGCTTGAGAATACTCCTGAATTCGCGAAACACGCTCATAATGAGTTTCCAGAATTCCTGCCGATAAACGAAGCCAGAGGCGAGGGTGAGTCAACAGGCTTGACTGCTCCCCGCAGAGACTTCCTGAAACTGTTGGGCTTCGGTCTGGCTGCCGCTACATTGGCCTCTTGCGAGGCGCCAGTAAGAAAGGCTATCCCATACCTGAACAAACCTGTAGACGTAGAGCCAGGCGTAGCAAACTGGTACGCTTCTACATACTTCAACAACGGTGACTTTAACAGCATCCTTGTAAAGACACGCGAAGGTCGTCCGATCAAGGTTGAGCCAAACCCTAGCTCTACACTGACGCCAATGGGTACAAGCCCTAAGGCGCAAGCTTCTGTGCTGAGTCTGTACGACAATAACAGATTGCGCACACCGCTTATCAAGGGCAAAGAAGCGAAGTGGGAGCAAGTAGACAGCGAAATCCGCTCGGCATTAGCCAGAGTGAACGGCAAAGTAGCTTTAGTTTCTTCTACTGTAATCAGCCCATCCACAAAACAGCTTATCAACGAGTTCGGTGCTGGCCTGGGTAACTTTGAGCACGTAACCTATGATCCAAACTCAGCTTCTGCTCTGATTGGCGCAAACGGGGGTGTTATACCTGGCTATGATTTCAGCAAAGCCAATATCATTGTAAGCATCAGCGCCGACTTCCTGGGTACGTGGGTTGCTCCGATCCCATTCGCGAAGCAGTACATCCAGAATAGAAAAATCACAGCTGAGAACTCGAACATGTCGCGTCACTACCAGTTTGAGACGATTATGTCGCTTACAGGTGCAAACGCCGACGTGCGTGTTCCAATCAAGCCGTCAGAAGAATTGGCTATCGCAACGGCGATTTACAATGGCCTCTCAGGTCAGGGTGTAAACGCTCCAGCCAATGTTGACAAGAAAGCGCTGGAAAATGCTATCAAAGATCTACGTGCCAACAACGGTCGCGCTCTGGTAGTGTCCGGCTCTAACGATCCGGCTGTACAAACGCTTGTAACAGCGATCAACAAAACAATTGGCGCAGAAGGTGCTACTATCGATACTGCCTCTCCATACCTGGTGAAGCAGGGTAACGATGCCCAAATGCTGCGTCTGATCGACGAAATGAACAATGGAAGCGTAGGAGCGGTGTTCTTCTACAACGCGAACCCTGTTTATGATCACCCACTTGCTGACCGCGTGAAAACAGGTCTGGCGAAAGTAGCCCTGAAAGTTTCTTTTGCTGACAGAGTAGAGGAAACGGCCGCTTTGGCAGACTATGTAGCTCCGGACAACCACTACCTGGAGTCATGGAACGACTACGAGCCGAAGAGAGGCTTCCTGAGCCTGGCCCAGCCGGTGATCAGCCCGATCTTTATGACGCGTCAGGCACAGGACAGCTTACTGGCCTGGAGTGGAAGCAAGACAACTTTCTACGACTATATCCGCAACAACTGGAGAAAAGGTGCAGCAGGAACTGATGCACAGTGGGAGAAAGCAGTCCACGACGGTGTATTGGAGAACGGAACCAGCATGCTGGCCCTAAGCCCTGCAACCGCCAGTACACTAACAGCAGCGGACGCTGCCGGTAGAGCCCCAAGAGCTGTAGCCGGTGGAAGCATTGAAGCTGTCGTTTATGAAAAAGTAGGTATCGGTACAGGTGCAGAGTCCAACAACCCATGGTTGCAGGAAATGGCCGATCCGATCACGAAAGCGACCTGGGATAACTACATCACCATGCCACGCAAAATGGCTGAGGAGATGGGCGTATCACAAGGAAACGTGCTGAAAGTAACTTATGCTAACGGTAAGACATTGGAGCTTCCTGCACTGATTCAGCCAGGTCAGGCACAGGGTACAGTAGGTATAGCCATGGGCTATGGCCGTGAGCTGGACTCTATGCCAACTGCCAAAGGTCGCGGTGCGAATGCCTTCCCAATTGCCACTGTAGCAGACAATGGTATCCTGTTCACAGGTGCTGTTCAACTTGAAAAAACTGGTTCTACTGTTGAGATAGCTCAAACCCAAACGCACCATACGATCATGGATCGTATTGTGGTACAGGAGAACACACTGGCAAATTACAAATCCAACCCGAAAGAGGTAACGCAGTATGTGCGCATCGCAACGCACGAAGGCCCTGCCAAACCAGCTGCCATCTCTCTTTGGGATGATTACGAGTACAAGAACCACCACTGGGGTATGGTGATCGACCTGAACTCTTGTATAGGTTGTGGTGCTTGTACAGTAAGCTGTCAGGCAGAGAATAATATTCCTGTAGTAGGTAAGGAAGAGGTTCTGATGCGTCGTGAGATGCACTGGATGCGAATTGACCGTTACTACAGCGCGGTAGAGCACGAGGCGAAAGATTACAAAACAATGGAAGATCCGGCGGAGAATCCAAGTGTAATCTTCCAGCCAATGATGTGCCAGCACTGTAACCACGCTCCGTGCGAAACGGTATGCCCGGTTGCAGCAACCATGCACAGCTCAGAAGGTTTGAACCAAATGGCCTATAACCGTTGCGTTGGTACGCGTTACTGCGCAAACAACTGTCCTTACAAAGTTCGTCGTTTCAACTGGTTTGCTTATTCAAACAACGATAAGTTCGACTTCAATATGAACAACGATCTGGGTAAGATGGTACTGAACCCTGACGTAACAGTTCGTTCACGCGGTGTGATGGAGAAATGCTCTTTCTGCGTACAGCGTATTCAGCTGGGCAAATTGGAAGCCAAGCGAGAGAGCAGAAGACCAGTTGATGGAGAGATCGTGAGTGCCTGCGCGCAGTCATGCCCTACTGATGCCATCATCTTTGGTGACATGCTGGATCCGGAAAGCCGTATATCAAAGACACTTGCCCGTGAAAAAGGCGAGCGTGCCTTCCACGTACTGGAAGAATTGAACGTACAGCCAAACGTGACTTACCTGACAAAAATTAGAAACTTAGCTTAATTTTATAAATTAGATAGCGCTATGCAGCACGTATCTCCGATAAGAGAGCCTCTGGTAACGGGGGGGAAAACATACCACGATATCACTGAAGATGTCTGCAGACAGGTGGAGGCCAAGCCCAACGTACGTTGGGCAGCTGCCCTTGCTGTAGCTCTAGTAGGCTTGGCTATTTTCATCTACTCAACCTATCGTACCCTGTGGTATGGTATAGGTGAGTGGGGACTTAACAAAACAGTAGGTTGGGCATGGGACATTACCAACTTCGTGTGGTGGGTAGGTATCGGTCACGCCGGTACGCTGATCTCCGCCATCTTGCTCCTGTTCCGTCAGAAGTGGAGAACCTCCATTAACCGCGCAGCCGAGGCGATGACGATCTTCGCCGTAATTTGCGCCGCGATGTTCCCGGTACTGCACATGGGCCGTCCTTGGTTGGCTTACTGGGTACTTCCTCTACCAAACACTTTCGGTTCGCTTTGGGTTAACTTCAACTCACCGCTCCTTTGGGACGTATTCGCGATCTCGACTTACTTCTCTGTTTCGCTTGTTTTCTGGTATATCGGTCTAATTCCTGACTTTGCTACCATCCGCGACAGAGCAACCGGCCCAATCGCCCGTAGAGCTTACTCATTCCTTTCTTTTGGCTGGACTGGTTCAGCCAAAGCCTGGTCTCGTTACGAGACTGTTTCCCTTATCCTGGCAGGTCTTGCAACACCACTGGTACTTTCAGTACACACGATCGTATCCATGGACTTTGCAACATCAGTTATCCCAGGCTGGCACACGACTATCTTCCCTCCATACTTCGTGGCAGGTGCGATCTTCTCTGGTTTTGCGATGGTACTGACCCTGATGATCATCACGCGTAAGGTGTTCAAGCTGGAAGATTACATAACATTGGAGCACGTTGAATCGATGAACAAGGTAATTATCCTGACAGGTTCAATCGTGGGTGTGGCTTACATTACTGAGTTCTTCATTGCCTGGTACTCAGGTGTTGAATACGAGCAGTATGCGTTTATCAACCGTGCAACCGGTCCTTACTGGTGGGCTTACTGGGCTATGATGACGTGTAACGTAATCACACCACAGCTCTTCTGGTTCAGAAGCATCAGAAGAAGCCTGACAGCTACATTCATCATCACCATCTTCGTGAACATTGGTATGTGGTTCGAACGTTTCGTAATTATCGTAACGTCGCTGCACAGAGACTTCCTGCCTTCTTCCTGGGCCATGTTCTCCCCAACCATCATCGACATTGGTATCTATGTAGGAACAATCGGTCTATTCTTTACACTGTTCCTTCTGTTTGCTAAGTTTTTCCCTGTAATAAACATGGCAGAGGTAAAGGCTATTCTGAAGTCATCTTCAGAGGTGAAGCACCACCCGCATGGCACTATGCACGGTACTGATAAGGATTCGCACACTAATACACATCCATAGCAATGACTAAAAAATTCGTTCTAGGTATCTACGATGATGAGGATGTCCTGCTGCAGGCCATCGAGAACGTCCGGGCTGCCGGTACTAATATTTACGAAGTTTTTTCGCCGTACCCTATCCACGGAATCGATGATGTATTAGGTATCAAGCGTTCAAGACTTCCAATCGTAGCATTCTTCTGCGGTTTGTTCGGAACTTCTTTCGCACTCTGGATGCAGATCTGGATGCTGGGTTTCGACTGGCCTATGATCATTGGTGGTAAGCCGCACATCGCCTTGCCAGCATTTATCCCTGTAACTTTCGAACTTACCGTTTTATGCGCAGCATTCGGTATGGTGATCACTTTCTTCATTGTCACAAAGCTGAAGCCATCGTTCAAGGTGAATGTTTTCGACAAACGTTCCACAGACGATAAGTTTGTCATGGCGATCGAAGTAAAAGAAGGTGTAACTGACATGCCTGCTCTAAACGATCTGCTTCGCTCAAATGGTGCAATCGAGGTTAACGAGAAGGAGGTAATCAAATAATGAAAGGTCTACTAAATTTAGGTATTAAAGCCTCTGCAGTATTATTCTCAGGCGCCGTGTTGGTAGCCTGCAGCAATGAGAAAGATCCTGGTTTGGAGTATGCTCCGGACATGTATCACTCTGTTCCGCTGGATCCTTACTCGCAAGTAAAGGAGAACCTATACAACCCAGGTGGCATGAACATGCGTGAACCAGCGCAAGGTACCGTGGCACGTGGCAAAATGGGCTACAACATGTACTTGTCGAAAGATGAGGCTGAAGTAGCTGGTGTGGAATTGAAAAACCCGCTGGAATATAACGACCAGCATCTGGCCGAAGGGCAGGTATTGTATACCCGTTTCTGTTCACCATGTCATGGTGATCAAGGAGATGGACAAGGTCTGGTTGGGCAGAAGTTCAAAGGTGTGCCTTCATACTCCGCTGGACGTGTGGCATCCCTGCCAGCAGGACATATTTACCATGTAATCACAAACGGTCGTGGTCGTATGCTGCCGCACGGTTCGCAGGTAAACCCGACAGAGCGTTGGAAAATTGTAATGTACGTGCAGCAACTACAGGGTGGCGAAGCGCCAGCCCCTGCAGCAGCAGACACTACAGCAACAGGTACTACACCTACTAACTAAGTCTAAGGCATAATATCAAAAGGATAATGACAGAAGAAAGACTCATCATTTCCAGAAAAACGAACAACAAGTTTTTCTTGATGATAGCTATAGGTGTTGTATTGCTTATAGCTGGTATAATTATAGCTGCGATGAGCGGAGGCCATCACGCCGAAGGGCATGGCGAAGCAGCCGCTGCAGGACATGAAGCAGCACACTGGTCCAAAAGACTCTACATGAATCTTTGGCTGAATAACGTTTACTTTACAGGTATAGCACTTGTGGGTGTGTTCTTTGTAGCGGTTCAGTATGTGGCGTATGCAGGCTGGTCGGTACTGATCAAACGCATACCAGAGGCTATGGGCTACTACCTACCAATAGGTGGTGCTGTAATGCTGGTAACATTCCTATTGGGTGGACACGATATTTTTCACTGGACACATGATTATCTCTACAACCAGTTCCTGGAAGACGGAGTAACACCAAATCCACAGTACGATCCTATTATCGCTGGTAAAGCCCCATACCTGAACTTCTGGTTTTTCCTAATCAGAATGATAGCTTACTTCGTATTATGGATCCTGTTTTTCAACTGGTTGAGAAGAAACTCAATTGGTGAAGATCTACACGGAGGTACAAACTACTATCATAAGAGCATCAGAATCTCAGCCATGTTCCTGGTTGTGTTCGGTGTAACTTCTTCAACTTCTGCTTGGGACTGGGTTCTCTCTATTGACACGCACTGGTTCTCAACTATGTTTGGCTGGTATGTTTTTGCAAGCTGGTGGGTATCTGGTCTTTCAGTGATTGCACTTACTGTAATCATACTGAAGCAGAATGGTTACCTGAAACTGGTTAATGCAAACCATATTCATGACTTAGGCAAGTTTGTATTTGCGTTCTCTATCTTCTGGACTTACATCTGGTTCTCTCAGTTCATGCTGATCTGGTATGCAAACATCCCGGAAGAGTCAATCTATTTCATCGAACGACTTGGTGGAAACGGTGGCCATTTCAAATGGATATTCTTCACTAATCTTTTGATAAACTTTGCATTCCCTTTCCTTGTTTTGATGACAAGAGATGCAAAACGTCAGATGATTATGTTGAAAATCGTTACAATTGCGATCCTCATTGGCCACTGGTTGGACTTCTACCTGATGATGATGCCGGGTACAATGCGTACAGATGCAGGTATCGGATTTATTGAGATAGGAACTACATTGATTTTCCTGGGAATATTCCTGATTACGTTCACAAAAGGCTTAACAAAGGCTTCGCTTGTGCCAGTAAACCATCCGTTCCTGGAGGAGAGTGTTCACCATCATGTTTAGTCATACTAAAAGCATTATACAATGATTACGTTAGCCATAGGTTTATCCATCGTTCTGTTATTAGTAATCCTTTTCCTGCTATTCAGGATAGGTACGCTAGCCTCCATTTTTAGAGGATCGTCGCAGCGCGCTGTCGGGACCACCAAAACAAGTAATAAAGTAAATAGCCTGCTGATGCTACTCTTCCTAATAGGTGGAGGAGCAGCATTCGCCTGGTCCTTTGCTGATGCATGGGATGAGATGAACCAGCCATTAGCTTCTGTTCACGGCGGATGGACTGATAGCCTTTTCTGGACCACGATGATCGTAATAGGCATCGTGTTTGTGATCACGCAGATTCTTCTTTTCTGGTATTCATACAAATACCAGCACAAGGACCAGAAACGTGCTTACTACTACCCACACAACAACAAACTGGAAATTGTGTGGACGATGATTCCAGCTGTTGTAATGGCAATCTTAGTATTTGCTGGTTGGAAAACCTGGGCAAATATTACAAGTGCAGCGCCTGCCGATGCTGTTGTGATAGAAGTAATGGGTAAGCAGTTTAGCTGGCTCGTGCGCTATCCGGGTGCAGATGGAAAATTAGGGGAGGCCAATGTACACCTGATCGACGCTACGAACGAGATAGGAGTAGACTTTAGCGATCCAAACTCAATGGATGATTTCATGCCGCGAGAGATCCATGTGCCAAAAGGGAAGCCTGTTCTGTTGAAGATACGTTCTCGTGACGTGATCCATAGTGTGTTCTTACCACACTTCCGTGTAAAGATGGATGCTGTTCCAGGTATGCCGACCAAATTCTGGTTTGTGCCAACCAAGACAACAGCTGAAATGCGTTCCGAAACTGGTAACTCTGAATTTAATTACGAATTAGCCTGTACTGAGATCTGCGGTCGCGGTCACTTTGCAATGCGCTTTATCTTAGTAGTTGACGAGCCTGAGGAATATGAGGAGTGGGTAGCTTCGCAGACGCCTTTTATCGAGCAAAATCCACAGCTTCTTACAAAGTTCACACAGGATACCAAAGATCAGGTGGTTCTTGAGAAGAGTGCAGAAGAAGTAAAAACAGAGTTGTAGCATTAAATAAAATCAACAATGTCGAGTACAGATATCTCTCTAAATAAGGATGTGCATCACGCTCACGATGAGCATGATCATCATCACGACCAAAACTTCTTTGAGAAGTACATCTTCAGCCAGGATCACAAGGTAATTGCAAAGCAGTTTCTTTTTGCAGGTATATTCTGGGGCTTTATAGGTGGCTTCCTTTCTATCATCTTCCGTCTGCAACTTGGTTGGCCAGAGGCAACATTTACTTTCCTGGAGCCTATCCTTGGCGGATGGATCGTAAATGGTAAGCTTGATCCGGAATTCTACCTGGCCCTTGTTACAATGCACGGTACCATCATGGTATTCTTCGTATTGACAGCGGGTTTATCAGGTACGTTCAGTAACTTCCTTATTCCGTTGCAGATTGGCGCACGAGATATGGCGTCAGGCTTCATGAACATGCTCTCTTTCTGGGTTTTCTTCCTGGCGAGTGTGATTATGTTTATGTCACTGTTCATCGAAACAGGCCCTGCAGGCGGTGGTTGGACAGTTTATCCGCCATTGAGTGCGCTTCCACAGGCTATCTCAGGTTCTGGTTTGGGTATGACACTGTGGTTGATCAGTATGGCTCTGTTCATCGTTTCTCAATTGCTGGGTGGTGTAAACTACATCACTACTGTTATTAACCTGAGAACAAAAGGTATGTCTATGACGAAGTTGCCACTTACTATCTGGGCATTCTTCCTGACTGCTATCCTGGGTCTTCTTTCATTTCCGGTTCTTTTCTCTGCTGCGCTTCTATTGATTTTTGACCGTAGCTTTGGTACAAGCTTCTTCCTATCTGATATCTATATCGCTGGTGAGGCGCTGGCAAATACTGGTGGTAGCGCTATCCTGTTCCAGCACTTGTTCTGGTTCCTGGGTCACCCTGAGGTATACATCGTTATTCTTCCAACCTTCGGTATCGTATCAGAGGTAATTGCAACAAACTCTCGTAAGCCAATCTTTGGTTACAGAGCTATGATCGGTTCTATGCTGGGTATTTCCTTGCTTTCGTTCGTAGTTTGGGCGCACCACATGTTCGTAACAGGTATGAACCCATTCCTGGGATCAGTTTTCATGTTCCTGACACTGATTATTGCGGTACCATCAGCCGTGAAGGTGTTTAACTGGCTTGCTACGCTTTGGAGAGGTAATATCCGTTTCACGACGGCCATGATGTTCGCAATTGCTTTCGTATCTCTCTTCATATCTGGTGGTTTGACAGGTATTATCCTTGGTAACTCAGCGCTTGATATTCAGCTGCACGATACGTATTTCGTTATTGCTCACTTCCACCTTGTAATGGGTGCTGCTGCGTTCTTTGGTATGTTCTGCGGTATTTACCACTGGTTCCCGAAGATGTTTGGCCGTATGATGGACGAAAAACTTGGATTCGTTCACTTCTGGTTAACATTCCTGTCTGCTTACCTGGTATTTATGCCAATGCACTACATCGGTATAGCTGGTTTCCCAAGAAGATACTACTCATGGACAGGCTTCGACGCGTTCAACACCTTCACGGATTTGAACAGCTTCATCAGTATTGCAGCCATCCTGGGCTTTACTGCTCAACTGATCTTCCTGTTCAACTTTATCTACAGTATTTTCAAAGGTCGTCGTGCCACTGCTAACCCATGGCATTCCAATACACTGGAGTGGACAACGCCGGTTAATCCAGGTCACGGTAACTGGCCAGGTGAGATTCCAACTGTTTACAGATGGCCTTACGATTACAGTAAACCAGGTGCTGCAGAAGATTATATTCCACAGCACGTACCTTTCTCTCAGACGCAGTCTTCGAACCTGCCTTACGAGAGAGATTTAGAATAGCTTAAATGATAAATAAATCTTTTCCATACAAAAGGTTTAGAAATATTGGAGTACTTACAGTAGTAGCTGTATACTTTCTAATATTGGTTGGAGGAATCGTGCGAAGCACGGGCTCAGGCATGGGATGTCCGGACTGGCCTAAGTGCTTTGGCAGTTGGGTTCCTCCAACTGATGTTAGCCAATTACCAGATAACTATCTGGAGGTCTACAAGGAACAACGTGTAGACAAAAATCAGAAACTAGCCGGGTTTCTGGACAAGATAGGTTTTGATGAGGTAGCCGGTGAATTACGCGATCATCCGCTTCAGCACATTGAAACAGACTTCAATGTAACCAAGACTTGGATTGAGTACATCAATCGATTGGTAGGGGTAGTGATCGGGATACTTATTTTCCTGACAGTAGTGTACGCTATACCTTATCTTAAAACAGATAAGTCTGTGTTTTACCTATCGCTACTCAGCTTTGTGCTGGTTGGCTTCCAGGGTTGGCTAGGTTCAATAGTAGTTTCTACGAATCTTTTGCCTGTTACCATAACAATACATATGGCGCTGGCTTTGGTAATTGTAGCCCTACTGCAGTATGCGGTTATAAGATCGCAGGCTGCTTTTATAGCTCCACGATTCAAAGCTTCGAAGCAACTTTTATTCATCATAGTGCTTGTGGCATTAGCTACGTTTGCCCAGATTCTGATTGGAACGCAAGTGCGTGAGGAAGTTGATGTTGTGGCTTTTGAGATGAACGGTAGCAACAGAGACCTATGGGTAGACCAGCTTGGGTTGAGTTTCTATATCCACCGTTCTTTTTCTATCCTGTTACTGGCGATGCACCTTTACATGGCTTATTTGATCTATAAGCTAAAAGACCGTCAGTTGAATATGATGACGAATTGGATGATGGTGCTGCTTGTAGCAGAAATAGCTTTTGGGATTATAATGGCTTATTTTGCTATACCTGCGTTTTTGCAGCCGCTGCACCTAACGATAGCTACCTTGCTGTTCGGTGTTCAGTTCTTAATATTGATTTTTTATTACTACGCCTCTAGGAAAGAGGTTCAAAAACCGGTAGTGGTTCTTAACTAATGATTACAGATAGATCAGAATCGGTACTGTCTCTGGCCGGTATGGCACAAAAGGCATCAGCGTACTTTAAACTCCTGAAGTTTAGATTAAGTTTTACAGTAGCTTTCTCAAGTGCAATTGGTTACATCCTGGGGCATCCGGGAGGGAGTTGGATTCAGATTGCGTTAGTAATGCTGGGTGGCTTAATGGTAACGGGTGCAGCCAATATAGTGAATCAGATTCTGGAGAAGGATCTTGATAAACTAATGAAGCGCACTGCTAACAGGCCGCTTCCTACCAGTACGCTTAGTGTTACAGAAGCCGCTGTTTTCGGTGCACTTATCGGAGTAGGAGGGTTATGGATTCTGGGCAGTTTCTTCAATACCCTAACAGCAGCTATTGCTCTGTTGTCACTCGTTCTTTACGGTTTCATTTACACACCGTTGAAGCGTATCAGCCCGATAAATGTCTTTGTCGGTGCTATACCTGGTGCCTTACCTCCCCTGATCGGTTGGGTGACTGCCACAGGCGTTGTAAGTGTAGAGGCCTGGATTCTTTTCGGAATACAGTTTATCTGGCAGTTTCCACACTTTTGGGCAATCGCTTGGGTGTTGGACGAGGATTACAAAAAAGCCGGTTTCAAGATGCTCCCAATGGAGGGCGGAAAAAACTTGAAAACAGCTTTTCAAATCATGATCTATACCCTAGTGCTGATTCCGCTTAGTTTGCTGCCCCTGCAGTTTGGTATGACAGGAACTACCTCTGCTTTGATCGCTGTCATCTGTGGCGTATTATTTCTGGCTCAGACGTTTCATTTAATGCGCACTTGTACTAACAAAGCGGCAATGAACATCATGTTTGGGTCATTTTTGTATTTACCTATTGTGCAGATAGCTTTTGTTTTAGATAAAATTTAGGATATGGATATGGTTGCCAAATCATTTGGGGAGGAGAACAACACAGGCGGAATACATCCATTAAAATTTGCGCTGTGGTTGCTTATTATTAGTATAATTATGATGTTTGCAGCCTTTACGAGCGCATATTTGGTGCGTCGTGCGGAGGGCAACTGGTTGGAGTTCGACCTGCCAAACATCCTTCTGATTAACACTGTGATCATTGCCCTGAGCAGCGTGACGATGCAACTTGCTCATAATGCAGCTGCGCAGGACAATATTGCCAGATTGCGTTTAATGCTCTATTTGACTTTCGGGTTAGGTGTTGCTTTTCTTGTTGGCCAGTGGAACGGCTGGGCTGAACTAGTAAACAACAATGTATACTTCGGAGGAGAGTCCAGTAACCCTTCTGGTTCATTTATGTATGTATTAACAGGTGTGCATGGTTTTCACCTGATCACAGGCCTTATCTATTTAGGCGCCGTGATATTGTCAAGTTTACGTTATAGAGTTCACTCGAAGAGCATGCTGCGTATTCAGCTATGCACCATTTATTGGCACTTCCTGGGTGGCCTGTGGCTATACTTGTATATATTTTTGAGACTAAATCACTAAACACGTTTTTTTCAATATTAAACTATGTCTACATCAACTACGCTGGAAGAACCTAAAACAGGTACATGGGATGGTGGTAACGAACCACTTAAAGCGAGCTATGGAAAACTCATGATGTGGTTTTTCCTGCTTTCTGATGCGTTTACATTCAGTGCCTTCCTAATTGTTTACGGTCTTTCTCGTCACACGCACGTTCCGTATACCGGACGTCCGGAAGATTTCACCTTCTCCACTGAGTGGTGGCCTATACCAGAAAAAGTATTCAATGCTTTCCCTGGTTTTCATGGAGTGGATCTACCACTGGCGTTTGTGGCGTTAATGACCATGATCCTCATTTTAAGTTCCGTTACCATGGTACTGGCAGTAGAGGCAGGCCATCGCATGGACAAGAATGATGTTCAGAAGTGGTTATTGTGGACTATCCTGTTCGGTAGCATATTCCTTGGTTGTCAGGCATGGGAGTGGACGCACTTTATCGTAGGTACAGACGAAGGTATGTTGCTGGCTGACGGAAGCCGTATTTATGGTGCTAACATGACCATGAACCAGTATGGTCCTCCATTGTTTGCAAACTTGTTCTTCTTTATCACAGGCTTCCACGGAACGCACGTATTTTCAGGTGTTGTCATGTTGATCATGGTGTTTATTAACACGGTTAACGGAGTATATCAAAAACGCGGACACTATGAAATGGTAGAGAAAGTTGGTCTTTACTGGCACTTTGTAGACCTTGTTTGGGTATTTGTATTTACTTTCTTCTATCTGATCTAAATCTTAAGGTATACTGTAAAACAACTGTAGCCTGCGTTGAAAGGCGAGGCGACAATCAAAATATAAACCAATTATGGCAGCTCATACAGATCATTCTCACGACTTTCATCAGACCGGCGATATTCCAAAGGCGCAGACTAAAGTAATCTGGAAAACCTTTTTTATTCTGGTTGGTCTTACGGCAATCGAATTCCTTTTCGCCTTCACCATGGATGCGAGCACACTTCGAAATGCGATCTTCATTATTTTGACGATTTTCAAGGCATTCTATATCGTAGCTGAGTTCATGCACTTAAAGCATGAGGTAAAGGCACTCATCTGGTCTATATTAATTCCTCTGGCCCTTGTTATCTGGCTAATGGTAGCCCTGATCGCTGAAGGAAGCTATTACTTTGATTCGATAGTAAATTACTTTAACTAAGTACACTGAACATGAGTAACTCAAAGGCACTAATATTAGGTATCCTATTATTAGTGCCTCTTCTTATTTTTATATTTATCGGTAGTTTCGGTGAACACCATTTCACGCTCCGTAAATATTTCCCGCAAGTAACCGCTACGGGTGACGTCGTCCGGGATGCCCAGGGGGATACGCTTTTTAATCAGGTACCGCCTTTTACATTCACCTCTCAACAAGGACTTCCCATTTCGCAGGAAGATCTGGATGGTTATATCTATGTAACAGATTTCTTTTTTGCGACCTGCCCTGATATTTGCAAGGCTATGTCTTCCCAAATGGTGAGGGTACAGGAAGCCTTTCAGGACGAAGAACAGGTAAAATTAGTCTCCTTTACAGTAAACCCTGAGCACGATACCCCGGAAGTTCTGAATGAATATGGTGAGCGCTACGGAGCAGATCCCAAGAAATGGTATTTCCTGACAGGTGACCGTGAAAAAATATACACCTTAGCTCAGAAAGGTTTCTATTTGCCTGTTATGAAGGTAGAAGGTCAGCAGGATTTTATACACAGCGAAAAGTTTATGCTCGTGGATAAAAACAGGTATGTGAGAGGAATTTATGATGGTACAGATAAGGAGGATGTTGACCGTCTGATACTGGAAATTAAAGTGCTTTTAGATGAATACAGCAAATCAAAATAGTCCCGTAACTGGCAACGACAAAAAGTTCTTAGTACTGATTGCTATCTTGTCGGTAACAATTCCGGTTGTGGTAGCCATGCTTTTCTTTATGCCGAAGGAGGGCTCTGGTACAGTTGATGTTTCTTTTCTACCAACGCTGCATGCCATCCTAAATTCTTTGACGGCTTGTGCATTGGTTATCGGTTATTATAACATCCGCAAAGGCAATCAAAAGGCGCATCGCAATGCCATGGCTACGGCCTTTGGCCTTTCTGCAATCTTTCTGGTGTCGTATGTGACCTATCACTTCCTGGGCGAACGCACCATGTATGGAGGCGACGGTTTTCTGAAGTTGTTTTACTACTTTATACTCTTAACGCACATTGTCTTAGCCGTTGTGATCGTGCCGTTGGTGTTGCTGTCGATGTACTTTGCCTTATCAGAGCAGTTTGCACGCCACCGCCGCATATCAAAATGGACTTTCCCTATCTGGCTATACGTAGCTGTGACCGGTGTACTTGTCTATGTGCTGATTTCTCCGTATTATAGTTAGAACCAGGAACCTCAAACCCTTGTTTAATGATTATGAAACGCCAATTTCTTAAAATATTTATTGCTGGTATCATGGTGCTTGCCATGAATTTAATTTCTACGGAGGCATATAGCCAATGCGCTATGTGTCGCGCTACCGTGGAATCAAATGTAGGTACTGGCAGCACTGACTCTGACTCACAGGTTGGAGCAGGCCTGAATACAGGAATCCTTTACCTTATGTTGATCCCCTATGTGCTGGTTGGTACTGTCGGTTTCCTCTGGTACAAAAGCAATCAGAAGAAGAAAGCCAGAATGGCTTAAGCTGAGGTAAATAGTCCAAGCCTTCTTTCGTAGGTAATTTAACCGTTAGGTTTTATCTGTTTATAAATAACCACACGCAGGTTTTCAAGCTGTGTGTGGTTATTTGTTTTAAAGGAGTGCTTTTCTGGAGTGAAATTTGATCCGTTGTGGTTGCGGATTTGCAGCAGTTTCCGGAATTAAACCTAACTTCAGGCTGTTGCTTACATTTTAGCCACTTTTACGTCATGCACTTACAGCACGAATTGCTTAAATTCGTGGATAATCCATGTTGCTTTGAACCGGAATTATACCCCTTTTATTTTATTTATTCTGGCGGTGCTGTGCTTTGCGGCTACAGCCTTTTTGCATTATAGGGTCCCGGCTTCCTGGCTTCAAGCAGACAGAGAGCAAACTCAGCAACATATAACAGCGCGGGTACTGGCGCTGTTGTCGGATGCGCAACAGGAATCTGCCCAATTGGGTAAATTGCTTCAAAAGGATAAGATCAACTTTACAAAACTCCTCTCCAAGACGCATTATCCCACATTTGTTTATAAGAATGGACGCTTGGTTTACTGGTCAGACCATACCGTTATTCCCGACCTCGATTTACCACCCACCATACGTTCCATCACGACAGTTAGGAACAGTTACGGTACGTTCGTAGTCATGCCACACCGTGCCCATGGCTATCATATTTTTACCTACATACCCCTGCAGGTTGATTACGGCATTACCAACGATTACCTGGCCTCAGGATTACAAAAGAGTATTTTCGGCACAGCCGATGTGCGGCTGGTACTTGATAATCCGGGACGACTGCCGCAGGTAACGACCGACCAGGGTGACTTTCTTTTCGCAATTGATCATGGCTCGGGAAGAGTTGATGCTGGATTTGATAACCTGCAGTTAGTGTTACTTATTTTTGGAACCATCCTGTTTGTTTGGTTCAGTATCTCCGTGTGCCGGTTGTTTTTGAGGCGCCAACGCTATACGCAGGGCATTGTGCTATTGCTGGGGCTGCTGGTGGGTTTTCGCTTTGCGCTTTTGTTCCTCAACCTACCTTTTCTCATCGTTGAGACAGAATTATTTGATCCGCGTCTATACGCTGCTTCTTTCTGGTCTCCTTCTGTTGGCGACCTGGCCTTGAATGTGTTGCTGCTCGTTGCAGTTGCCTGGGCAGCTTACTATCTGTTTCATAAGAACGAAGTGTTAGCAGCTGTGAAAGCGTACTCCCCACAAAAAAGCAACTTATTGCTGGGGGCAGCCATACTTGCTTTCTTTGTGTTGCTGGCCATTTTATTTCGCTTTTACTACGGCATCTATCACAACTCCCCGCTAGCACTCGATATCAACCAATCCATTGCTTTGGAGCGCTACAAGTTGGTGATGTATAGCCTGATGTTTTTGCATACCGTAGCGCTCAGCCTGTTTGCCTATATGCTGGCTTCGGTTGTGAATGTGCTGCTGCGGAAATCAGACGCATGGCGGCCATACAAAGTGTTGTTAATCATTGCAGTTACGCTTGTTGCACTGGCAGTGCTATTGGACGTGCCTTGGGTACCAGTTATTCTGATTGGAACAGTTTTCTGGAGCATCATCTTGTTAGCAGCGCAGCATCGGCAGGCAATCAGTTTGCCTTACCGTACCTACCTTTTCTTTTTTCTGATCATCGTCGTGAGTAGCCTGACGGGTGCTGCCTCGCTCTACACGCACTTCCAAAGTGAGTTGCTGGCTTACAAGCAGAAGTTTGCGTTTGACCTGATGCAGGGTAACGATGTGCTGGCGGAGTACCTGCTGGAAGAAGACGTAGCAGTGCGTGTGTCGGAGGATGTATTAATTCAATCCAAGATGAAAGGCCCTTATGTGGATGCTTTCTTCATCAAGCGAAAGATATCCCGCCAGTTTCTGCCAGACTATTTTGACAAGTATGAGGCGAACATACTCTTGTTCGACAGCCAGGGACGAACGCTGGAAAGTGCCGATACCACCGCAGCCACTTTGGACGAGCTAAGGCAAAAGTATGCGACCACCTCTAACCGAACTGAATATACGAATCTATACCTGGTCAACGATCCGGCCCGGCCGCATACCCGTTTTTACCTGAAACTGATTGAAGTGCCACTGGGGACGCAGCAGTACGGTACTATTGTGTTGCAGTTGAGCCTAAAGGAGTTGCTGCCAAACAGCCTGGTGCCAGAACTCCTGGCCGGGCAGCAGCATCAGCAACCTTTTCGGGCTGATATTCTAAGTTACGGGATCTATGAAAAGGGCAGGCTGACTTACAGCGAAGGGGAGTTTGACTACGCCACTAATTTCGATCGGAGCCAGTTAGAGAAAAGTGAACTATACAAGCAGGGAGCAACGGAAGATGGCTTTCACCATTTAGGCGTGAAGACGGACTCAGGTCCGACTGTGATCATCACGACGAGTAAATACGGTGCCCGCGAGGTGCTTTCTAATTTTTCGTTTCTGTTTTTGTTCTTCACCGGCTGCCTGATCATAGTGGCGGTGCTTTATATTTTGCTGAACAGAGAGAGACTGCGCGATTTCCAACCTAACTTCAGTACCAAGATCCAGCTTTTCCTGAATTTCGGTATTCTGCTTCCCCTGATGTTGGTGAGCATCGTGACAGCGAGTTTAGTGACGGGCTCTTATAAGAAAGACCTGTTGTCGTCTTACGAGAAAAAGGGAGAGGCCATACAGGACCATCTCAGCAGACCGACTACACTCGAAGTGCTTCCTGACCGAAACCGTTTGCTACGCCGTGTTGCCTCCATCGCCGCTTTGTCAGAAGCCGATGTGAGCCTTTATGATCGTACCGGTCGCTTGCTGGTTACCAGCCAGCCGTTGATATTTGAATCGGGTCTACTCTCCAAGCTTGTGAACCCACATGCTTTTGCTGCCATATCGGAGCGGCAGGCGTTGCGGGTACTGGCCGATGAGCACGCCGGAAACCTTAGTTTTAATGCGCTATACCTGCCACTTCGCCCCGACAACGACCCGGAAAAGCTGATCGGCTTTATCGGTATACCTTTCTTTGACTCGGAGCGCCAGCTGGACCTGAAGCTGATCGAACTGATCACAACCACGATGAACATCTTCACAGTCATGTTCATCGTGTTCATCATCCTCACCTTTTTCGCCTCCCGAGCCCTCACGGTGCCGCTGCGTATGCTCGCCGACAAGTTGAAACATACCTCTCTGACAGGTAAAAACGAAATGCTGGCCTACGAAGGAGCTGATGAGATCGGGATGCTGGTAAATGAGTATAACCGCATGCTGCTGACGCTGGAGCAGAACAAGGTAGAACTGGCCATGCGGGAGAAGGAAGCAGCCTGGCGGGAGATGGCACGGCAGGTAGCGCACGAGATCAAGAACCCGCTCACGCCGATGAAACTTTCGCTGCAGTACCTCCAGAAGGCCATTGCAGAAAAGAACCCGAACACGGAGCAGATGATCAACAAGATCTCGCATACCTTGATCACCCAGATCAACATCCTCAGCGATATTGCTACTTCGTTCTCCAACTTTACTTCCATGCCTGAGCCGAAGGCCGAGTTGATGGACCTGGGGGCAGCCCTGCATAAAGCCGCCGACCTGCACACCAATCCGGCTTCTGTGAAAACGGAGCTGCGTGTACCTGAAGAGCCCGTGATGGTGATGGCTGATGAGGCGCTGATGGTACGGACTTTCAACAATTTGCTGCTAAATGCAATACAGGCGGTTCCTGCCGACCGGAAGCCGTTAATCAAGATTGATCTTAAAATTGAAGCAGATAACACAGCGCTTGTCGCTATTGCTGATAATGGCAGCGGTATACCTGCTGAGATTCAGCATAAAGTATTTATACCTAACTTCAGCACCAAGTATACGGGCTCAGGTATAGGCTTGGCTGTTGCCAAAAAAGGAATTGAAAACGCGGGTGGTCGCATTTGGTTTGTGACAGAAGAGGGAGAGGGGACGACGTTTTACATTTCTTTACCGCTGGCCACTACATGATCCGGAGTGTTGTCATCGGAGTATGGCTGTTGCTGCTGAGTTTTTCCGTACTGGCTCAGGCACCTGTGAACAACCGCCATTGCAAGTGGCTATACCTGACCGATTACCCACAGCAGCTCGATACGCTGACCATCGATGTCAACACCATTACTTTTGTGGGCCCTCGCAAAGACCAATTTAAATTTGACTACAATTACTATACCCACGAGTTCAGACTGACGGAGTTCCCGGCTCCCACTTACCAGATTATCGACACACTCGGAACGGTAGTACCTATGCCTGACTCGGTGCTGGTATGCTATAGAACGCTGCCGCTCAGTCTCGCCAAGCCTGCCTACCGCCGCGACATCATGAAACTGGACCGTAGCGGTGCGCCAACCGAGTTGTACAAAGAGGATTTTGCCCAGCGGGAAGAGATTTTTAAAACACCCGGCCTGAACAAAACGGGTAGCATTTCACGTGGCATCTCTTTTGGCAACACCCAGAATGTGTTTGTGAACTCTGCCCTGAACCTGCAGCTCGATGGAAAGTTGACCGACGACATCGACATCACAGCGGCCATTACCGATCAGAACATCCCTTTTCAGCCGGAGGGGAATACGCAACAGCTGAACGAGTTCGACCGGGTATACATTACGCTCAAGCACAAGCAATGGCAACTCTCGGCAGGCGATGTGGTGCTGCGCAGCAAACCCTCGTACTTCATGCAGTTTTACAAAAACGTGCAGGGAGGCGCTTTCGAGACTACTTTCGGGAAGTCGCCTGATAAACTGGGCACGACGACGGTAGCGGCTTCGGTGTCGAAAGGCAAGTTTGCCTCGCAGGCTGTGGAGGCATTGGAGGGAGTGCAGGGGCCCTACCGGTTGAGAGGTCCGAATAATGAGCGCTTCATTATTGTGCTGGCTAACTCGGAGCGTGTATTTCTGGACGGCCGCCTGCTGACCCGTGGCTTCGATTTCGATTATGTGATCGACTATAACCAGGCCGAGATTACCTTTACCACACGGCACGTCATCACTAAGAACTCCCGTATTAGGGTGGATTTCGAGTACTCTGACCTCAACTACAGCCGCAGTATTTACCACGCCAGCCACTACCAGCAATTGGGCAAAGTGCAGGTATACGCTAACTATTACAACGAGTCCGACAATCCTAATAACCTGCTGCACCTCGACCTGCGCGACGAAGACAAACGCTTGCTGGCAGGTATAGGCGATAGCCTGGACCAAGCTGTAGTTCCGGGAGCAACGCAGGTGCCCTTTGATCCGGCGCAGGTACTCTATGCTTTTCGCGACACACTGGTAAATGGTATACCTGAACAAGTATATGTATTCTCCAGTAATCCGGATTCGGCGATCTATAATGTGCGGTTCTCGGAAGTTGGAGCCAACCGGGGCAACTACGTGGCGGCCAGCAATGCCGTGAATGGCAGGGTATACCGCTGGGTGGCACCGGTGAATGGGGTGCCGCAGGGCAACTATGCGCCGGTACGCATACTGCCCACTCCCCGCAAAAAGCAGCTGATCACGCTGGGAGGAAACTACGAGTTGCAAAAAGGCGTGAACTTCTTCCTGGAAGGTGCCGCTTCGCAGAACGACCTCAACCGCTTTTCCCGTCTCGATGCCATGGATGACAACGGAGCGGCTATGCGGGTAGGGTATGCGTTGCAGGACCGGCAACTGTCTTTCCTGGGTAAGTACCGCCTCAACAGTACGCTCAACTACGAATACACCGATGTGAACTTTGAGCCGATCGACCGTTACCGCCCCATCGAATTTGACCGCGACTGGAGCTTGGACAACCCCAACCAGAAAGCCGAAGACCACATTTTCAACTTCTCGGTAGGAGCGGTACTGGGCCCCAAGAATATGGCCAACTACCGCATCAGCCGCCGCTACCGACACCAGCAGGTGGATGGTACACAGCACCAATTGGACCTGCACCGCGAGTTTGGCAAACTGGAACTGCGCAACAGCTTCTTTATGCTACACAGCAATCAGGCTACACGCGAGTCGGAGTGGTATAGGGGCGATGTAGGCGCCAGGTATAGGCTCGGCAAAATTGAGCCCGGCTACAGGTATAGCTTCGATAAAAACAAACTTACCGCCATTGGTAGTGACTCTGTAACGGGCTCAGCCATGTATTTTGACGAGCACCTGTTTTTTGTGGAAAGTCCTGATACCGCCAAAACCCGTTTCCGTGTCGATTACAGTTACCGCACCGACTTGCGGCCAACCGCACTGGGAGAAATGGGGGCGCCGGAAGTGGGACAGACTTACAATGCCATGCTCCAGCGCAGGTATGGCCGCGACAGCGACATTGCCTTGCAGGCCACTTACCGTAATCTGAAACTGGAGCAGGGACAGGACGAAGAAACCGTGCAGTCGCGCATCGATTGGAATACCTCTTTCCTGGATGGCAGCTTCCGCTCGGAGATGAGTTACTCGGTGGGGACAGGCCGTGAGCTAAAGCGCATCTTTGTTTTCAGGGAAACCATGCCGGGGCAGGGCACGCATTACCTCCGTGATGGCGGCAACCCCAACGACCTGAACGATTACCTGGAGGCCCAGACTGTGGACCAACGCCGTTTCATCAAAGTATTTTTGCCCACAGATGAGTACATCAACGCCTACACTAACCGCTTTACCTACCGCCTGAACAGCAACGTACCCCGCAGTTGGCGCAGTGCGGAGGGGTTCAAGGGGTTCATGGCCAAGTTTTCGGCCCTGAGTTTTGTGAGCATCGACAAAAAAACGACGGACGATGAGGTAATGAACCGTTTCAATCCTTTCAGTGAGGATTTTGAGGACGAGTTCCTGATCTCGCTGGTGAAGTCGCTGCGCAATACCTTATACTTTAACCGGAGCAACCCGAAGTATGGCCTGGAATATACGGTGCAGCAGAATCAGCAGAAATCGCTTTTGGCAAACGGCACTGAGACCCGCAGTGTGGGTAACCACCAGTTGATCGCCCGACTGAACCTGAACGAGGTGTTAAGCTCGAAGCTTAGCCTGGCCCAAAACGTGCGAGACAATCGTTCTAATTTCCTGAGCTCGAAGAACTTCAGCATTGTGTCGAATGAGTTGACGCCGGAACTGGCTTATCAGCCGAATGCGAAGCTGCGTTTTACAGGAACCTACCAACTGGCCCTGCGCGAAGACAAACTCTCGCCCGCCGATGCCGAGCAACAAGCTACCTTCCATGAACTGGGACTGGAAACAAAGCTGAGCCAAGTGAGCAAACGCACGGTTTCAGGCTTGGTACGTTGGGTGAATATTGAATTTAACGGCGACATGAACTCCTATGTAGGGTATGAGATCCTGAATGCCCTTCGCCCCGGCAATAACCTGACCTGGTCTTTTAATGTGCAGCAGCGCCTGAGTAACGGGCTTAACATCTCGCTCAACTATGATGGCCGCAAAGCCAATAGTGTGGGGGCAGTACACACCGGGCGCACGCAGGTGTCGGTGTTGTTTTAATGTGGTTTGCTAAAAGTGTTGCTATTCGGAATATTTGTATCCAATTAAAATTAATGAGATAAAATTTGCGATACTCTGTTTTAGCATACTGCTTTAGGTCCTTTCCATAGGCACTACTTCTGGGCAATGAACTATTGCTATACCTGATAGCTTGAAACCATTACATCAAAGTGAGGGGGTTACGAAGTTAAGTGTCTAATCGGAGACCAAACTTCTGATGGAGGTAAAATCGTCTACCGACTTTCAATTAGTAGTGCGGGAGGGCTCGTAGGTATAGACCTAATAGTAAGTACTGTAAGCGAAAATACCGAGCGTTATTATCGTGAAGCAACATCAAAAATAATTCTTAGGAGAGTAGGCGATGCCCTCATGCCTGCGGAAAGGACATCAGGGATAACTACTTATGTAATTAGAAATCAAAAAAAGTAGCCTAGTCCTAATAGAGAAACTAGACCCCCTCACCAATGCAAAAAGAAGCGAATTAAGAATAATTAAATTTACCAGAAAATAGCAAGGCCCCGCTTACTTATCTAAGCGGGGCCTTGCTATACCTGCCGAACCATCATTCAGCTAAATCATTACTCATTAATAATACTTTCCCTCCATCAGGTAGTTCTGCACATAATCCTTCACACCTTCTTCTAAGGTATAGAACTCTCGGTCGTAACCAATGGAGCGCAGTTTGCTCATGTTCGCTTCTGTGAAATACTGGTAGTTGTCGCGCAAGTTCTCCGGCGTATCCATAAAGTCGATGTTAGGCGCTATACCCATGGCATCGAATGTGTTGATGGCCAGTGCCATAAAGGTACGGGCCTTGCCAGATCCCAGATTGTAGATGCCCGAGTTTTTGCGGTGCTGCATCAGGAACATGCATACCTCTACCACATCCTTCACATACACGAAGTCACGCATTTGCTCACCGTCGGCAAAGTCGGGGTGGTGGGAGCGGAACAGTTTCATACTGCCTTTTTCCTTGATCTGGTTATAGGCATGAAAAATAACCGAGGCCATTTTGCCTTTGTGGTACTCGTTAGGGCCGTACACGTTAAAAAATTTCAGTCCTGCCCAGAAGAAGGGCTTTGCCGTTTGCTCCAGTGCCCACTTATCGAAGTCGTTTTTAGAGTCGCCGTATGGGTTGAGCGGCTTCAGCAAAGGTATAGTAGCTTCTTCATCGTCGTAACCAAGGGTGCCTGAGCCGTAGGTAGCAGCCGATGAAGCGTATACCAGCGGGATCTGGTACTCGCAGCAGGCATTCCATACCTGCTTGGAGTAGTTCAGGTTAAGCAGGTCGAATACATCTTTGTTAAACTCGGTAGTATCGGTGCGCGCGCCCAGGTGGAAGATAAACTCAACTTCTTCGTAGTTATCGTCCAGCCATTTAAAGAAACCATCGCGGTCTACATACTCCTTTATTTTTTTCCCTTTCAGGTTCCCTTCTTTTTTGGCGACAGAAAAGTTGTCCACCACCACGATATCATTAAAGTTAGCCGCATTGAGCCTGCTCACAAGACAGCTTGCAATAAAGCCGGCAGCACCAGTTACAACGATCATAATTCAGTTTTATAGGCTGTAAAGTAATATTGCGTTAAATTTACGAAAATAAACGGAGCCGAGGCGTACAACCCGCTTTCACTCCTTCAATCAGAAACCGATCTATACCTTGTATCCATACCTGAACAAGTTTTTGATGGCTTTTCTCCTGCTCATTTGCTGGGCCTGTGGCTCCGGACAAAAGGAGTCGGAAGGGGAGGAGCTGGTATTACAGGACGACCTGGGGCGGGAGATAAGACTGAAGCGTCAGCCGGAGCGGGTGATGGCCTTCGCCTCTTCCATGACCGAAATGCTCTTTGCCGTTTGCGACACGGCCTCCATTGTCGGACGCTCACCACAGTGCGACTACCCGGATGCCGTATACAGCAAACCGGTCGTGAACAATTACCCTGTCGATCTGGAACAGGTGCTGGCTCTGAAGCCTGACCTGATTTTTACAGTAGAAGGTATAACACCACTGGACATGGCGGCCCGACTAGAGGAGCTAGGTATACCCGTGTACTACCAGAAATACCGAAGCGTCGAAGACATCCTGAAAGGTATAGAGGACATTGGCCGTATTATGGGCCGTGAACAGCAAGCCAATTACCTGACCGACTCGCTTCGTCAGGAAGTGCAAACGATCGAGCGCAGGTATAGCAAGCAGGCACAGCGGCAGCGGGTGCTGGCCATTACCTGGAGCGACCCGATTTACGTGTATGGCCAGAACACCATCCTGACAGATCAGTTACGTATACTCGGCGCACAAAATGCGGTGCAGGAAGTATTTGACCAGCCTTACCCGGCGCTCACCCGTGAGTATATCCTCAAAATGAACCCGGATGTGCTGCTCGGCGGGAGCATCGAGCGATTGGAGCGGGAGTTTTTTAGTCTATACCCGGAGCTGCGCAAAATCGCCGCTTACCAGAATAAGCGCATCTATCAACCCACCGGCAATCTCATTGAGCGGCCCAGTCCGCGAGTGGTAGAGTCGATCCGCGAACTTGAAAGCTTCCTATACCCATGAGAAGCGCCTTCTACTTTATAGGTGCTATCCTGCTGATCGTGGTGGCACTGGCGCTGGGCCTGCAGGTCGGTACATTCGAGGTGGATCTGCCTACCATTTGGAACGCTTTTTTTCACCACGACCCGGATAACACCACGCATTATGCGATCACGAACCTGCGTCTGCCCAGGCTATTGCTGGCTTTGGTAGTCGGTGCATCGTTGGCTTTTTGCGGTTACCTGATGCAGGCCATGGTCAACAACGGACTGGCCGACCCTTACCTGCTGGGCACCGCCTCGGGGGCTTCTTTGGGTGCGGTCATCGTGTTCTTTGGATTTATAGAAGTATCTATCGGAGGTTTTTACATGCCGCCAGTATTTGCGCTGGTAGGCGCTTTTGTCGTGACGTTAGTTGTGGTGGTGCTCGGTTACCGGAAGCGGCAGCTTATACCTGCGCAACTGCTGCTGGCAGGTATAGCCATCAGCTCACTGGTAACGGCTATTGTCGGGCTACTCACTTTTCTGTCCGATTCAGAAGGGAAATTAAAATCGGTTATCTTCTGGTCGATGGGCAGTTTTGAACGAGCCAGCTGGACGCTGCTGCCTTACCCGGCTACGGCCTTACTGCTGGCGCTATTGCTCTTTGCGTTCCTACAGAAACAGCTCAATATCCTGCTGCTCGGCGCTGACCGGGCGCAGGCACTTGGGGTGAATGTGGCGCAAACCCGCTGGGCTATTTTGGGTACCGTTTCAGTGGTAACGGGCTTTGCCGTGGCTACCTCCGGACCCATCGGCTTTGTCGGCCTGATCATTCCGCATGTCACCCGCGGACTGATGGGGGCGACCGGCAAGAGTAACCTGCTTTTCTGCGCTTTCGTGGGCGGTTTGTTCATGCTCCTCTGCGATCTGCTGTCCCGTATTTTATATCCTCCTGCCGGACTGCCAATTGGAATCATTACTTCGTTCTTTGGTGTTCCTTTCTTCGTATATTTGCTGTCCCAAAAGAATTATAAGTTTAGCAGTTAAATGATTTACGTAAGCAGATTAGAGCATTTCAATGCAGCCCACAAGCTGCACAACCCGAACTGGTCGTTGGCGAAGAATAAGGAGGTGTTCGGGCCGTGTGCGAATACCAACTGGCATGGGCACAATTATGAACTGATCGTGACCGTAAAAGGAAAGCCGGACCCCGACACCGGTTTTGTGATTGACCTCAAAAAGCTGAGCTCCCTTATCCGCAAGAACATCATTGAGAAGGTAGACCACAAAAACCTGAACCTCGATGTAGCCTTCATGGAAGACAAATTGGCTAGCACCGAGAACCTGGTGGTAGAGTTCTGGAAAATTCTGGAGCCTAAAATCGCTGAAATTTCCAGTGCTAAGCTGCACTCGCTTAAATTATATGAAACGCCGCGTAACTACGTGGAGTATTTTGGCGAATAAGCAATCATAGCCTTTCTGCTATACCTGTTCGGTTGCTTTCTTCGTTTCTGCCTTAGTCAGGCAGTCCCAAACGCATACACATTACATGAAATATTACATTATTGCCGGCGAACGCTCAGGCGATCTGCACGCTTCTAACCTAATTAAACAGCTTCGGAAACAAGACCCTGATGCTGACATAAGAGGATGGGGAGGCGATATGATGCAAGAGGCCGGTATGCACCTGGTCAAGCATTACCAGGAGATGGCTTTTATGGGCTTTGCAGAGGCTGCCGCCAATTTCTTTAAGATACTGGGGTTTTTGCGTGAGTGTAAAGAAGACATCACAGCTTTTAAACCGGATGTGATCATCCTGGTAGATTATGCCGGCTTCAACATGCGGATCGCCAAATTCGCGAAAGAACACGGATTAAAAGTTTTCTACTATATCTCTCCCAAGATCTGGGCCTGGAACCAAGGCCGCGTGCACAAGATCAAGCGCCTTGTAGACCGCATGTTCGTCATCATGCCCTTTGAGGAAGATTTCTACGCCCGCTTCGACTACAAAGTAGACTACATTGGTAACCCAGTGTCGGACTCAGTTAACGATCATGTGGTTACACCCGATTTCAGAAACCGCAACCACATCTATAACAACAAACCCATTATTGCGCTGTTGCCTGGCAGCCGCAAGCAGGAAATTGAAAACATGCTGGAGGTGATGCTGAGCGTACTTCCATCGTTTCGCGATTACCAGTTTATCGTGGCCGGCGTCTCGAATTTTTCGAAGGAGTATTACGAGCAGTACAACAAAGACCCGAATATCAAGATCATCTATGACCAGACGTATGATCTGCTGGCGCATGCAAAAGCTGCACTGGTAACTTCTGGTACAGCTACCCTCGAGACGGCGCTATTTGATGTACCGCAGGTGGTCTGCTACAAAACCAGCGCGATTTCCTATGCCATCGGTAAGCGGGTGATCAAGGTACCTTATATCTCACTCGTCAACCTAATCGCAGACAGGCCTGTTGTAACAGAATTGATTCAGGAGGACTTCACAGCCAAAAAGATCGTGGCTGAGTTGAAGAACATACTCTTTGATAAATATGCGCTACAGAAGCAAAAGGAGGGATATGCCCTCGTAAAGCAAAAAATAGGAGAGTACCGTACCGCAGAGCGAGCCGCTGAGCTGATGGTAGGGTACCTGAAAGAGAAGGTATAGAAGTAGCAGGAACAGATTAAAGTACGCTATAGCTGGCGTGTACCTAAAAAGAGAGGGCCTCAACTGTTTTCAGTTGAGGCCCTCTCTTTTTATTAAGTCCTGCTACACCTTAGGCAACACGCAGCTGCTTCAGCGGTGATTTGTCAAATTTGTCGCGGGCATACTCTCCGGTAATCACCAGTTCTTTGGCTCCCTCTTCTGACGGTAACTCGAACATGGCATCCGTCATGATGCCTTCGCAGATCGAGCGCAGACCGCGGGCACCGAGCTTATACTCAGCCGCTTTCTCTACAATGTAGTCCAACGCATCATCATCAAAGCTCAGGCTAATATTTTCCATCTCGAACAGGCGCTTGTACTGCTTCACAATGGAGTTTTTCGGCTCCAACAGGATCTGGCGAAGCGTCTCTTTGTCAAGTGGGTTCAGGTGCGTGAGCACTGGCAGACGACCGATCAGCTCAGGTATAAGGCCGAAGTTTTTCAGGTCTTGGGCTGTCAGGTATTTCAGGAAGTTCTCTTTTTCCTCTGCCTCGTCTTGCTTCGACTTCGAGAAACCAATCGGGCGTGTGTTCAGGCGGTTCTTGATCAGACGGTCTATACCTACAAAGGCTCCGCCGCAAATGAACAGGATGTTCTCGGTGTTCACCGTGATCATCTTCTGCTCCGGATGCTTACGTCCGCCCTGTGGTGGTACGTTTACAACAGTACCTTCCAGCAGTTTCAGCAGCGCTTGCTGCACGCCTTCGCCACTCACGTCGCGAGTGATGGATGGGTTATCGCTTTTACGGGCAATCTTGTCAATTTCGTCGATGTATACAATGCCACGCTCCGCGGACTCCACATTATAATCGGCCGCTTGCAACAGGCGCGTCAGGATGCTCTCTACGTCCTCGCCTACGTAGCCAGCCTCCGTCAGTACCGTGGCGTCAGCTATACAGAACGGTACCTGCAGGATGCCTGCCATCATGCGGGCCAGGTAGGTTTTACCTGTACCGGTTTCACCTACCATGATGATGTTTGACTTCTCGATCACCACATCATCCTCATTAGTGCGCTGCATCAGGCGCTTGTAGTGGTTGTATACCGCTACTGACATTACCTTCTTCGCTTCGTCCTGGCCCACCACAAACTGATCAAGGTATTCCTTCATCTGCTTTGGCTTCATCAGGTTAAACTTAGGCGTGCGGCTGTTGGCGCGTATCTTATTCTCCTCGTTCAGAATCTGTTGTGCCTGCCCAATACAACGGTCGCATATGTGCGCGTTGATACCAGATATCATCACAGATACGTCTTTTTTGTTCTTGCCACAAAATGAGCAGGTAATTTCAGCCATAAAAAAGTTTGTTCAGAAGATTTTATTGGCCCTCGCGGGTGTAATTCAAAAGCAAAGGTACAAAATTGAAACCTTACTAAGGTAGTATTTTAATTTCTAAAATGTTGATATGGTTATAAAAAGTACCCATAAATTAAAAAATTGCTATTACTTTATCTTGAATTAAACTGCTGATATTCATTGTGTTATACTGATAGGCTGTCCACAATGCCCTGTTGATAAATTTTTAAGCTGAATTTAACTTTCAGGTACTCGTGCCATTACGGTGCAATTCTTTCTTGCTAAATAAAATAGCAAAGCCCATGCCTAGGTATAGGATGGGCTTTGCTATCAAATGTTGCTCTAAAGGGAATTAGTCTTTCTTGCGGTGCAGTACTTCGTCAATCAGGCCGTACTCTTTCGCCTCCTCGGCTTTCATCCAGTAGTCACGGTCCGAGTTGTCGTATACCTCCTGGTACGACTTGCCAGAGTGCTCCGCCAAAATCTCGTACAGCTCTTTCTTCAGCTTCAGGATCTCACGGGCTGTGATCTCAATATCAGAAGCCTGGCCCTGTGCACCCCCCATCGGCTGGTGAATCATGATACGGGCATGTGGTAGGGCAGAGCGCTTGTTCTTGGCACCACCGGCCAGCAGCACGGCACCCATTGAGGCAGCCAGACCAGTACAGATCGTCGCTACATCCGGGTTTACATACTGCATGGTGTCGTAAATGCCGAGGCCTGCGTATACCGAGCCACCCGGGCTATTGATGTACAGCAGGATGTCTTTCTTCGCATCGGCCGACTCCAGAAACAGCAGCTGTGCTGTAATAATGTTGGCGATGAAATCATCTACTTGGGTCCCCAGGAAAATAATACGGTCCATGATCAGGCGCGAGAACACGTCGATCTCACGGAAGTTCGTGGGACGTTCCTCAATTACAGAACGTGTCATACTCTCGATGGTATGCATGGCTCTGCCTTCTACATGGCTAATATATTGATCTACGCCCAGGCCGCTCATGCCCTGGCCCTTTACGGCAAATTTCCGGAACTCGTCTTTGTTAAACATCATCTTGTTTAGATTTACGGTTTGGTCAAAAATAAAAAAGTCCTTTAAATAATAAAGGACTTTTTAGGTTAAAAATTATAAATCGTTCTTATAACGACATGTTCTTGAAGTCCTCTGTAGAGATAGTCTTCTCTACAACAGTCATCTTTTCTTTAAGTTTAGCGAGCACCTTCTCGGCCAGCAGTTGCTCGTACTCATTGATGTAGTTACGGCCATTGTCCTGCTGCAGATACTGGTTAGCATAGTTGTTCATGCTCTCTACCAGTTCTTCCGGTACTTCTGGCATGTTGAATTGCGCCAACATTTTCTCTTTCGTGCTGTTCACTACCTCTTCGTTGGTAACTTTCAGCTCGTTTTCTTCTACCACTTTGTTCTTGATCATGGACCACTTCAGCTCCTTCAGGTACTTGTCGAAGTTCTCTTCGATTTGTTCCGTCGTCAGGCGACCTTCGTTGGTCACTTGCAGCCAACGCTTGAAGAACTCGTTAGGAAGCTCCACGTCCACGTTGTCTACCAAAGTATCAATGATATTGCGGTACAGCAGGTTATCTGCCTCACGGTCGTAATTTTCTTTGATGGTCTCACGGATCTTGGCGTCGAATTCCTCTTCGGTCTTCACCTCGTCCTTGCCAAACAGCTTGTCAAACAGCTCCTGGTTCAGCTCAGCAGGCTCCGTGCGGTTGATTTTCTCTACCGTGAATTCGAACTCACCGTTCAGGTCAGCCACTACTTCTTTGCTCAGGCCAGTTACGTGGGCCAGCGCACTGTTGTCGTCGCCAAATGCCTTACGGATATCGAAACGGATCACGTCGCCGGCTTTCACACCTACAAACTGATCTTTGCCTTCTACTACACGGTTTGTAGGGATTAGCGTTTTAGACTCGAACTCGCCCTCTACCTGCTTCAGGTCACCATAAATAAAGTCACCTGCTTCAGAATCCTCCGGGTTAGTGGTTTTGCCAAACTGGCGCTTGAGGTTTTCGTAAGCCTCGTCTACTGTTGTCTGGTCCAACTCTACAGTGTAACCCTCTACGCTTTTATCCAGCGGAAGGTTAAAGTCCGGCAGCAGACCTACTGCGTAGTTAAACTCAAAGTCTTTCTGGTTGTCCCAGTCGATGTTCTCCTGGCTTGGCTCCGGAAGTGGCTCGCCCAGCAGTTTCACGTCGTTGTCCTTGATATACTTCGAGATTTCCTCCTGAAGAAGTTTGTTGATCGCCTCAACGAGTATGCTCTTGCCATACATCTTCTTGATAAGGCCGGCAGGCACTTTACCAGGTCTGAAGCCTTTGATCTGGGCTTTTTTGCTGAATTCCTTTACTTGCTGGTCAACTTTAGTAGCATAGTCCGCCTCTTCCAGGACTACCTTCAGTTGCGCGTTAGTGCCGTCGGTTTGATTTAATGTAATATTCAAGGCTTACAAAAATTTATTGATGATACATCTAGTAAAAACAAACCCCCAACATGGGCTGTTGAGGGTTTCGTTTGTGTGCGGATGGAGGGACTCGAACCCCCATGCCTCGCAGCGCTAGATCCTAAGTCTAGTGCGTCTACCAATTTCGCCACATCCGCATGTGTGCTTGTTTGTAATGATGGTGCAAATTTACGAACGCCAAACTTAAATGCAAGCAGTGTGCCTAAAAAAAGCCGATATTTTTTCACCTTTTTACAAGATAGTGCAGCGGCGTTGGGCTTAGTTGTTCAACCTCAACATATTGCGCGATTCGCATGGCATTGTGTGCATGAAAGCGGATATTCCTGTATATTTGAAACTTAAAACGACACTGCCTCACTTATACCTATAGTATAGTAGCATAAGTATGGCTACAGGTTCGCCCAACCTGAGCACCCAATACTTTCTAGCTTTAGCATGAACATGATCGATCCAGAAGCAGAACGCAAAGAGATCCTTAGACACTACCGCAGGTTACTTCGGCACGCCAAGCCTTTCTTGAAGGATAACGACGCCAAAATTATCAAGAAAGCTTTCAACACATCTGTCGAGGCGCATAAGGACATGCGTCGCAAATCAGGTGAACCTTATATTCTGCATCCGCTGGCCGTGGCGCAGATCGCTGTAGAGGAAATCGGGCTGGGGACTACCTCTATTGTGGCGGCCCTGCTGCACGATGTGGTAGAAGACACGGCCATGGAGGTAGAGGAAATCGAGCGTGAGTTCGGCACCAGTGTCGCCCGGATCATCGAGGGGTTGACCAAAATATCGGGCGTGTTCGATTACGGTACATCGCAGCAGGCCGAGAACTTCCGCAAGATGCTGCTTACCCTGTCCGATGACGTGCGGGTAATTTTGATCAAACTGGCCGACCGCCTGCACAACATGCGTACGCTCGACAGCATGCCACGCCACAAGCAGCTCAAGATCGCTTCCGAAACCATGTACCTGTACGCGCCACTGGCGCACCGCCTGGGGCTTTATGCGATCAAGTCGGAGCTGGAGGACCTATACCTGAAGTATACCGATACCGATACTTACAAAGATATCTCCACAAAAATACGGCAGACGCGCAGTGCTCGTGGTAAGTTCATCAAGGATTTCATTTCTCCGATTGAAGAAGAGCTGCGCCGTCATGGCTTTAAGTTCAACATCAAAGGCAGGCCAAAGTCGATCTACTCCATTCTGAAGAAGATCAAGAAGCAGAACATCACGTTCGACGAGATCTACGACCTGTTTGCCATACGCATTATACTGGATGTGCCACTGGAGCATGAGAAGGCGGCCTGCTGGCAGGTATACTCTATTATAACGGACTTCTACCAACCAAATCCCGACCGCCTGCGCGACTGGGTGAACACGCCAAAGGCCAACGGCTACGAGTCGCTGCACACCACGGTCATGAGCAAGTCTGGCCAGTGGGTAGAGGTGCAGATACGGACCAAGCGGATGGACGAGATCGCAGAACGAGGTTATGCTGCCCACTGGAAGTATAAGAGCGACGGTAGCGGTGGAGAGTCTGGCCTGGAGATGTGGATAAACAAAGTGCGCGACATGCTGGAGAATAACACCGCCAACGCACTGGAGTTCATGGATGAGTTCCGCAAGAACTTGTTTGTGGAAGAGGTATTTGTTTTTACGCCCAAAGGCGAACTGCTCATACTGCCCGATCGCGCCACAGCCCTGGACTTTGCCTTTGAGATACATTCAGAGATTGGGCTGCACTGCCTTGGCGCCAAGGTGAACCAAAAACTGGTGCCACTCAGTTTCAGATTACGCAACGGCGACCAGGTGGAGATCCTGACATCGCAGAAGCAGAAACCGAACGAAGAGTGGCTGGACTATGTGGTGACGTCCAAGGCACGCTCCCGCATTAAAGAGTACTTGCGCGAAGACCGCAAATATAAGTCGGAGCAGGGGAAGGCCATGCTGGAACGCCGCTTGCTATACCTGAAAGTGCCCGAAACGCAGGGGAATCTGAACAAGCTGATGGCCTTTTTCAACGTGCCTACCGTGCAGGACCTGCACTACCGCATCGCAACGGGCCATATCGATATCAAAAATATCAAGGAAGTCATTTTCTCTGCGCAGGCAGAGCGCGGTGCCTCCATGCTCGAGCCTAAGTCCTTTGATCGGGAAGTACAAAAGATTCGTGGTGTTACATCGGACATGCTAGTGATCGGGGAGAACACCTCAAACATGAACTATAAGGTAGCCATGTGCTGCAATCCTATACCTGGCGACGAAGTGTTTGGCTTTGAAACGGAGGAAGACGGGATCGAAATTCACCGTACCAGTTGCAAGAAAGGTATGGAACTGATGTCTAACTATGGCAACCGCATCATCAAAGCCAAATGGACAGATCAGAAGGAACTGGCCTTCCTGGCAGGTATACGCATCAAAGGAACAGACCGCGTTGGTTTGGTGAATGATTTAACGCGCATCATTTCAAACAGCCTTCGTGTGAATATGCGCTCCATCACAATAGATTCGCATGATGGAATCTTTGAGGGGAACATAATGGTTTTTGTAAATGATACCAGCCACCTGGACAAGTTGATTCAGCGCATGGGCAAGGTAACAGGTGTACTCACCGTCGAACGGTTCGACTAAGTGTCTATACCTATTATATATAAGAGAGCAACGACATGGTAACAGACCTGCAGAATAGAATAGAGCAAGTAAAAAAGATATTCACAGCTTACCTGGAGAGCAAAGGCCTGCGCAAGACACCGGAGCGCTATGCGATCCTGGAGGAGATCTACTCTCGCTCCGGGCACTTCGATGTGGAGTCACTCTACATCAGCATGAAAAATAAGAACTACCGCGTGAGCCGGGCCACGGTGTACAATACCCTTGATCTGTTGGTAGAGAATGACCTTGTAAGCAAGCACCAGTTTGGCCGTAACCTGGCACAGTACGAAAAATCGTATGGCTACCGGCAGCACGACCACGTAATCTGTACAGAGTGTCACAAGGTGGTGGAGTTCTGCGACCCGCGCATTCATAATATACAGACCATGGTGGGCGACCTTTTAAATTTTCATATCTTGCACCATTCCCTTAATCTTTACGGGGTGTGCGGCGATTGCCGCGCCAAAAAAGCAACCGAACAACCGCATGAAGTATCAGACAGAGCTAAAGGATGATGTCCTTTTCATCAGGCTGGAGGGAGACCTGATTGCAGGGCCTGACACCCAGAAACTGATGGCCGTTGCTGAAGAGCACGTGGAAAGTAAAGTCATGTTGTGCGCTGTGGACCTTTCAAATGTCCGGTTCATGGACAGCAGCGGGATGGGTGTACTTGTTTCGCTGCTCACAAAGTTTCGGAACAGGGGAGGAGAGTTGGTTTTGATCAAGCCATCCGACCACATCCGCAAACTTTTAATCGTTACGAAGCTCAATGCCATTTTTACCATCGCAGAAAATGATAACTTCGCAGCGCAATTCTTAAAGGAATCAATTTACTAACGTATAAATGGCAGTTGACATATTAATAGGTCTGCAGTGGGGCGACGAAGGCAAAGGCAAAATCGTCGACGTACTGGCTCCTACCTATGACATTGTGGCCCGTTTCCAGGGAGGCCCCAATGCAGGACACACACTAGAGTTCGAAGGTACCAAGCATGTCCTTCATCAAATTCCCTCCGGTATTTTTCACGCGCATATTCAGAATGTTATTGGCAACGGCGTAGTGCTCGACCCAATTGTGTTCCGTACCGAAATGCAAAAGTTACAGGACAGGGGAGTGGATGCAACGCAGAACCTGTTTATTTCTAAGAAGGCATCACTCATACTGCCTTCCCATAAAATACTGGACAGAGTTTCGGAAGAGGCGCTAGGCTCTGGTAAAATCGGATCGACGCTAAAAGGCATAGGGCCAACCTATCAGGATAAGATTGGTAGAGTGGGCATGCGAATTGGCGATATTCTGGCTGATGATTTTCAGGACCGGTATAACAAATTGGTAGAGCGTCATAGAAAAACAGTGGAGTTCTACGGCCAGAGCCTAGACCTTGGAGAGCAGGAGCAGGCTTTCTTTGAAGCAGTGGACTATCTTCGCACCCTTAAACTAGTAGACAGCGAGTACATGATCAACGAAGCGCTTAAAAACGGTAAGCGTGTGTTGGCTGAAGGGGCTCAAGGTTCTCTACTAGATGTAGACTTTGGAACATATCCTTTCGTAACTTCATCTACTACACTGGTTGCCGGCGCCTGCACAGGCCTTGGCGTAGCGCCACGGCACATTGGTGAGGTATACGGTATCTTCAAAGCATACTGCACACGCGTAGGAAGCGGGCCGTTCCCTACAGAGTTGCTGGATGAAGTAGGAGATCAAATCAGAAAGGCAGGCAACGAATTTGGTTCTACAACAGGAAGACCACGTCGTTGTGGTTGGGTAGACTTGCCAAGCCTGAAATACTCTATTATGCTGAATGGAGTAACGCAACTAAACATGATGAAAGCGGATGTGTTGACTGAATTTGATACGATTAAAGTATGTACACACTACAAGCTAGTCTCAGGTGAGATTACGGATCAGTTGCCACATTCAATTGACACAGGTGATATAGAGCCAATTTACGAAGAGTTGCCAGGATGGAAAGTAGAACTGAATCAAATTGAATCAGTGGATGCCTTGCCTGAAGCTTTTAACAATTATATGTCATTCCTGGAAGAACACCTGCAAGTGCCGATTACGATCGCATCTGTAGGGCCAGATAGAAAAAGCACCCTAAGAAGAGAGCGAGCAAGAATAAGCTAGCGAAAATTCGAACTGATTAAAAAGGCTTCATCTAGTATAGGTGGAGCCTTTTTCTTTACAAGTGTAATATGCAGCATAAAAGAACGAAAGAGTATGAAAAAAATTGATCTCTTAAATAGAATAGAAGAATCAGTATGAAAAAAGTTTATAAAAATAAAAATAGCTGGAACTTCAGAAACCATAAAAGATGTTAACCCAAAGCCGTCATCTATAAAAACGGTAGAAGCGGAGAATACTATAGGTGAAAATATGACTTAGCTCTTCACTTCGTAGGTTAGAATAAGCTTTCGAGGAATGAAGGCAAAAACCCGCAAGAAATTTAAAAACTATTCGGCGTGCCGGTCAGGCAGTTAGGCGGAACCCGGGGGCGGGGAAGCTGAAAGTTGTCGGTTACCCCTTGCGGAGAAGAAAACTTTTGCGACCTTTGCACTCCCAACCCGGACATACGGTTCGGGGGAGAGGGACAAGGCTAGCCGGCAGGGCGGC